>JAJDXE010000009.1 GCA_022825265.1 Dehalococcoidia bacterium | reverse complement strand
GGAGGTCGTCGGCCGCGGCTGAGGCGATCTGGCTCCAGTGGGTCTCGACGAGTTGGAGGTCGGCGCGGACGGTGGCGACGGAGACCTTGAGCAGGGCGGCGATGTTCTTGAGGGAATGTCCCTTCTGGCGGTAGAAGTGGGCTTCGATGGCTCGTCGGCGTTGTTTGGGGGTGATGTTCATGGTCTGCGCTTCCCTTCGTCTGCACTTGTGTTCTTGTTGACTATATGGCATAGACGTTCGGTACTGATGTGTCGGAGTTGGCAGATGGGATGGTTGGTGGTGAGGGGAGCGCAACCCCCTCCGCCTTCGGCAGCTCCTCCTCAAAGGGGGAGCTGGGGAATCGGTTGGGATGAACTGGGCCTAGCTCTTGGCCAGGTTGGTTGAGGTGAGGGCGTTGGCGGGGTTGAGTTCTTGCAGGGGGTCGGGGAACTCGAGGAGGCGGAGCCAGGGGAGCGGATTGACAGTGACGCCGCGGACGACGACTTCCCAGTGGAGGTGGGGGCCAGTCGCCAGTCCAGTGGCTCCCATCCTGGCGATCAGGTCTCCCTGCTCGACGACCGTGCCCGCGTTTTGCAGGACTTCGGAGAGGTGGTAGTAGCCGCTGAAGACGCCGGCGCCGTGGTCGAGGATGATGCCGTTGCCTCGGCGCCGGGTGCGGCCGGCCCAGCTGACGATTCCGCTGTTGGCGGCGACCACGGACGAGCCGGTCTCGCCGCCGAAGTCGATGCCGGTGTGGTACTCCGCGATCGGGCCGCCGTTGAAGGAGCGCTGTTCTCCGTAGAGCGCGGTGATCTGTCCGCCGGCGGGTGGATCGAAGACGCCCAGCCAGTGCAGTTGAGGGGTCAGCTTGCTCTGATAGGGCAGGCGGGTGGACTCATCCTCGCGGCGGATGGTTGGTTCGAGCAGGGCCGCGTTGGGCCCGTCGATCTGGATGTTGTCGACCGTCCACTCGACAGCGGTGATCTCGATCACGGTCTCCTGCCAGAGCAGTTGCTCGCCGCGCGGTCCCCAGACGGCGACGCCCAGCGACTGCGGTCCGACGGGGGCGTTGGCATCGATGCCGAAGAAGCCGAGGAAACGGTCGTCCTTGCGCAGGAGCGAGAAGGCCTGGCCCTGCCAGGACATGGCGGCGGTCGCGGCGCCGGGCGCTTCGATGACGAGCAGCACGGTCTCGCCCTGCGAGGCGGGACTGGGGATCACGTAGACGAGCGGATCGGGCAGTTCGAGTGGCGGCGCGGCCTGGTCGGCTGTCTGCGCAGCGGCCTGTTGGACCTGTGACTCCTGCTGTTGGGACTGCGCCTGTTCGCCGCCTCTGGCGGGCGGCGGCGTTGGGGTGCGGTCGGTGGCGAAGGGGTCGAGGTCGTCGCCGCCGCAGGCGGTGAGCAGGACGCCCGCTCCGGCGCCGACGAAGGCGCGCAGCACCGTCCGGCGGCTCAGCCGGAGTGGTTGTCGAAGATGACTTTGCACAGGTCGTTGTACAGGGGGCTGCACCGGCTGCTGCACCGCGTCACGCACTGTCCGCCCATGATCGCTTGAATGCGCCATACCGACGCAACCACTTTACACATATGAGTTACGCTCTCCTCAAGTGCCCCTCAGACCAGATGTCGGTAACCGCACTCGGTCGGGCTCCATCGCCATGGGCGCCAAGAGCACGAGTGAGCGGTCAACCTGCAAGCGGAGAACTCCCCGATGGACGATCCCCGAACCGTGCTCCTCAGCGTTGTGGCCAATGTCGAGCGCGTCATTCTCGGCAAGACCCATGAGGTGCGACAGGCGGTGATCGCGCTGGTCGCGGACGGCCACCTGCTGATCGAAGATGTGCCGGGGACCGGGAAGACGATGCTGGCCCGGGCGCTGGCCGTGTCGACCGGTTGCACGTTCAATCGGATCCAGTTCACGCCCGACCTATTGCCCTCGGACGTGACCGGCGTGTCGGTCTACAACCAGAAGACCCAGGATTTCGAGTGGCGACAGGGACCGATCTACTCTCAGATTGTGCTCGCTGACGAGATCAACCGCGCGACGCCGAAGACGCAGTCGGCATTGCTCGAGGCGATGGAGGAGCGTCAGGTGACCGCCGACGGCGTGACTCGGCCGCTGCCGCCGCCGTTCATGGTGATGGCGACTCAGAATCCGGTGGAGTACGAGGGCACGTTCCCCTTGCCCGAGGCGCAGCTCGACCGGTTCCTGCTGCGGATTCACCTCGGCTATCCGGACGCGAATGATGAGGTCGCGGTGCTTGAGGGTCAGCAGCAACAGCACCCGATCGAGTCGCTTGCGCCGGTGACCTCGCCGGAAGAGGTTCGAGAGATTCACCGAGTGGCTCGCGATATCTGGGTTGACCCTCAGCTCAAGCAGTACGCGGTGCAACTCGTTGCCGCGACTCGTTCGCATGAGGCTGTGTACCTGGGGGCGTCGCCTCGCGGTTCGCTGGCTCTGTTCCGCTGCGCGCAGGCGTCGGCCTTGCTGGCCGGTCGCGACTACGTGATTCCCGACGACATCAAGACGCTGGCTCATTCCGCCCTGGGACACCGGATCATCCTCAGTCCGTCGGCGCAGGTTCGCAACCAGGACGCGCGCACGGTGATCGACGACGTGCTCGAACGCGTGGCGGTGCCGGGCGCCAGAGCTGCATCATGACTTGCCAGCGCGTCAGCTTCGGGCGCGCCTCTTCGGATTGCGGATCGGACTAGACCGTGCGCGGCCTCGGCGCAGCCCTGAGTCGTCCCTTCCGCCTTGTGTTTGGCGGGGCCTGGCGCGCGACGTTCGGCACGCGCCGTTCGATGAGCATCGTGATCACACTGACGATCGTGGCGTTCGCCGTCGGCTTCGCCTCGAATTACTGGCTGCCGCAGCGGCTGGGTTACACGCTGCTCTTTGGGCTGCTGTTGGCGGCGCTCTGGACCTGGTCATCGGGGCAGGGTGTGCGCGTGCGGATGTCGCGTTCCCGTGATCGGGTGCAGGCCGGTGAGTCGATCATCGAGCGGTTTGAGGTGATCAACGACTCGGCGATTCCGAAGCTCTGGCTGGAGGTGGAGGAGACGTCCGATCTGCCCGGCCATACCGCGCAGTTTGTGACTTCGCTGGGCCGAACCGGGCATCGCAACTGGCGGGTGCAGACCCAGTGCGATCGACGTGGGCTCTATAACCTGGGTCCGATCACGGTGCGGAGTTCAGATCCGTTCGACATCTTCCACCGCGAGTTACGCTTCGGGCACCGGCGTGGACTGGTCGTCTATCCGCGAGCGCTCGAGTTGCCGCGTTACTCGGCGCCGCCAGCGAACTTGCCGGGCGAGGGTCGGTTCCGGCGTCGGACGCACTATGTGACTCCGAACGCGTCGGGGATTCGCGACTACGAGGCCGGCGACTCGGTCAACCGGATCCACTGGAAGAGCAGCCTGCGGACGGGCTCGCTGAAGGTCAAGACCTTTGAGTTGGACCCTGCTTCTCACCTCTGGGTGATCCTCGATCTATCGAACCAGGACCACATTGGGACCGGCGACGACGCCTCGATTGAGACCGCCGTCACCGTTGCTGCGTCCGTTGTCCGATTGTTCATCAACCAGAACCGCTCGGTCGGGCTGATGATGTTCGGGGAACGGCTCGACGTGATCGAGCCCGACCGCGGATCGCAGCACTTCGGACGGATGCTGGAATCGCTGGCGGTGGCTCAGCCGGTCGGGACGGTGCCGGTGGCTTCGATCCTCTATCAGCAGTCGCGTCGTTGGGGTCGGCACACGACGGTGATCGTGATTACGGCCTCGACCGATCCACGCTGGCAGGGCGCGATCCGCACGCTGACACAGCGGGGGGTCAAGGCCGCGGTGGCGATGCTCGATCTGGAGTCATGGGGCGGACGCGCGGGCGCGGCGGCGACGGCGGTTGAGCTTCGGGCGCTCGGCGTGCAGGTCAACCTGATTCGCAAGGGCGACCATATTCCTTCGGTCATGGTGGGACAGATCGCCGGCGGCGGTAGAGCAGCCGGCGTCGCAATGGCCGATGCGCCCTCGAACGGGACCAACGGAGCGGCCGGCGCGCCGGCGGCGCAGGCCAACATGGAGATGGAAGAGGTCCCGGCTGAAGCCGTCCTGGCCGAGACCGACTGGAGCGCTGGCGGACCTGGAGGACCCGGCGAAGCGTCGAATGAAGAGACGCCGGTGCAATGAGCGTTCGACCGCCCGGCAACGACGAGTCCAACGAACCGACGACGCTGGTCGCGGAGGCGGAGCGTCGCTTCTTCGCTCGCCGCTCAGGCGGTGAGACGCTGGTGATCTCGGGTCAGCAGCAACGGCTCACGATCACCCAACGCGCGCTGGAAACGACGATCACGTTTGGCATCCTGCTGCTGGTTGCGCTCTCGACGGCGAACAGCATTTACATCGCCGACTGGGTTGAGGGCATGCCGGACCTGCGGATCACCGCGGCAGTAGGTGTGTTGCTGGCCATCGGCCTGGGACGGGTAAGGTGGTTGCGCTGGCCGTTCGCCATGCTGATCGCCATTGTCGTCGGCGGCCTGATCATCATGGCTCAGATCACCCAGATGGAGACGCTGGGCGGCCAGCCGCTGTTCTGGGATCGCTTCACCGACTTCGGCTTCCGCTTCCAGGACTGGTTCAAGCAGGCCTTCAGCGCCGGTCTGACGACCGACAACCTGCCCTTCGTCTTCTTCACCGACGTATTCGTCTTCATCGCCTCGTTCCTCGGGGCATACGCGGTCGCCCGCTGGCGCAACGCCTGGGTCGCGATGATCCTGCTCGGCGCGCTGCTGGCGGTCAACGTGTCCTATCTCTCCGACCGCCAGTGGAACCTCTCCTATGGCTTCTTCCTGACCGGCTCGATGCTGCTGCTGATGCGCGCCTCGCTACTGCGCCGGATGGATCGCTGGCGCGCGCAAGGGTCTGCCTACCCCGACTGGATTTCGCTCTCCTTCCTCGGCGCGACGATGCTCGCGATCGTGCTTCTGCTCAGCCTCTCGCGGGCGATTCCGCGTCCGGATGAATCGCAGGCGCTCGAGGACGCCTGGACGGCGATCGCCGAGCCGTTCGACGGGCTGAACGATGACTTCCGCCGCCTGTTCAGCGGGATCGATTCGCGACGCGGCGTGCCGGTGCACTCGTTCGACGACTTCCTCGTCCTGCAAGGCGACGTCGACCCGGGTGATGCGATCATCATGCGCGCCGCTGCGACGGAGCCGGGCCTGCTGCGCGGCGCTGCATACGACGAGTACACGGGACGGGGTTGGCGGCAGTCCCCGTCCGTTGCTCGCACCGTGCCAGAGCTACAGCCGATCAGCGGCACCTCGGCTGCCGATGAGACCTCGGTCAACAACGAGGGCACGGTGGTGACCAGCGAGTACCTGGATCGGCGTCCGGTGGCTGCTCAGATCTCGGTAGAGAAGTCGCCGGCGGTGTTGTTCTCATTCGGCGCGCCGGTGATCGCGAACAAGGACACCCGCGTCGACACGTTGGCGTCGGTCGATTTCAGCGTCGACTTTGCCGAACCCGGACGGTTCGCCGGTACCGATCTTGAACCCGCCCTGGCGGCGATCGGCGATCGGATCGCGGCCGGCGAAGCGGATCCGGAGGACGAGGTCGAAGTGCCCTCGGCGGACGAGGTCGCGTCGTACGTGCCGGTCCAGTACACGCTGATCGACGTCGATGTCGATTCGAAGACCGGCGCGCCGGTCGGCCTGCTGTTGCGCTCGGTGCCGGAGGAGACCGACGTTCTCTCGCTGCGTCCGGCGCAGCGGAGAGTTCGGGCCGGCTTTACCTATCAGATCACCGGGACGGTGTCGGGGGCGAACGAAGAGGCGCTGGCGGCGGCCGGGCACGATTATCCGCTCTGGGTCAGCGAGACGTTCCTGCAGTTGCCCGACTACAGCGAGGAAGAGTTGGCCAACCTGTCGACGCTGCTGCATACGATCGCGAGGAGTTTCAACCTGGGGCCCGATCCGTTGCGCGAGGATCGGGGCTACAACCCGTACTCGATTGCGTCGGCGATTGAGACCTATCTGCGCTCTGCGCCGGCGATTGACGAAGACGGTCAGATCGTCCGCGACGATGACGGCGAGCCGATCCCGCTCTATCCGTTGACGACTGAGATTGACCTGCCACCGGCCAAGTCGGACGCTGTCTACTGGTTCCTGTTCGAGAACGAGGACGACGGGCGGCCGATCGGCGGGTACTACGACTACCACGCCTCGTCGATGGCGATCCTGCTGCGGGTGGCGGGGATTCCCGCGCGGATCGCGACCGGCTTCGTGCTGAGCGTGAACAACTTCGACGATCGGACGCAGAACTACATCGTGCGCGGCCACGACGCGTACGCCTGGGTCGAGGTCTACTTCCCCGACTACGGCTGGGTCGATTTCGATCCGACGCCGGGCACGTCGGCCGACGAGGCGCTGGCCTCGATTGCGGGCGGGGTCGGCGGCGGGCGGCGGATCGCGGCGCAGCGCTTGACCACGCCTCGGTTCGATCTGCGACCGGGCATCGGAGGGACGAACCTGGCCGATGTCGTGCTGGACGACATCCTGCAGTACCTGGCCGCGGGCACGCTGCCGGGGGAGAATCCGCAGTTTGAGCAGGGGCCGAGCAAGTGGTACTGGCTTGGGCCGACGATCGGGGTTTCGATCTTCGCCGCCACGGCCCTGTTGCTCTGGCTGATCTGGCGGATTTCGTTACGCGGACTGGAGCCGACGGCTCGGCTCTGGGTCTCGACGGCGCGACTGGCGCGCTGGATTGGCGTCCAGGCCGATCCTTCGACGACACCGCAGGAGCACGCTCGGCAGATCGACGCGATGCTCGGGCTTGGCGACCTGGCCCTTGATCTGGCAGACCATTACACGGCGACACGATTTGGCCGCAAGACGCTGAGCGACGAAGAGCATGAGCGGACGGTTCAGATCTGGAAGCGGTTGCGGACGAGTCTGATTCGTTGCGGTCTGCGGATTCCGGTGAAGCCGGCGGCTCAGGTGGTGGATGAGGTTGAGTCCGCGCCTGCGCCGGCGGGCGACTAGGCCCGTCCAGGCATCCATCGCGAGCGCTGGAGCCGTCACCCCGGCCTCTGTGTCGTCCGAGAGCGTGGCTACGACTCGGAGTTCGTCAGGTACGGCGGACTCCAGCCCCTGCAAAAGTCTTTCCGCCAGCGGCTGGGCACGGCGCAGTGTTCGCGGTGCGCTTCCTCGGTGACGTAGTTGCAGGTCGCGGGGACGGTCACATAGCGCTCAGCCGGATCGAGCAGCGGCGCGGGCGACGGCTCCTGCAGGTCGATGATGGTCGGAGCGCTGCCGAAGTTGACGTAGCCAGGTTTGGCGGGGCAGGCGTCGTGGACTGGCCCGCGCCAGACGGCGGGCGCGGGGTTGCGCTCGTTGTAGGTGAGCAAGGGCTGGGGATCGACCTGCACGTAGGACACCACTTCGATGGGCGGGGCCAGGTTCTTCTTGTCGCTCACTTGAATCCTAATCCTGACCTGCTCGCCCTCGATCCGCCCTCCCGTGTAGCTGACGACGCCCGTGGCCTTGCCGATCTTGAATGCGGCATTCCTGGAGCCGACCAGCAGCGCGCGCCCGCGCTCATCGCCGGCCTTGTCGAGATCGACCGCCTGGATGATCTCGTAGCGCAGCTTGACGCTGCGTTCGATCTTCACGAGGTCCCCGTCGACAGGAAAGCCATAGACCGTGCCGATATCGTCATCGGCCTCTCCTGCCTCAACCTGCCAGTCGCGGTAGGGAGCGCCGGCCGCCGTGAGGCGGGGCGGTTGCACCTGTGTCACGGCGACGTCGATGCTCAGCTCGACCTCGGCGAACTTGTTCTTCTTGTCCTGGACGGTGATTTCGAGCTCGATGTTGTGCGGGTATTTGACGGTCGAGCGGAAGGACGAGCCGACCACTGCGCTGCCGTCGTAGCTCAGCTTGCCGGTGGCTTCGTCGATGGTGAGGATGCCGGTGATGGCTCCATAGAACTCGGAGTAGGCCGAGTCGAGCACGAACTTGGTGCGCTTGTCGCCGATCTCGGCGACCTTGATCTTGCACACGTGCTTGTCGGCGATGGTTTCGATGATGGCGCAGTTGCCGATCGAGCTCTCGACCGCGGTGAGCGTCGGCTGCGCCTGCATCGCGATCGGAATCGTGACTCGCACGTCCGATGCCTTCTCCTTGGTGTCGCTGATCGTGATGGTGAGATGGGCGGTGCCCATGCCGGTGTAGGTGCGGCCCGAGACTCGGGGGTTGGCTCCGGTGTAGCTGACCCGGCCATTGGCGGCGACGGTGAAGTAGTTGGTCGCCGGCGTCAGCACAGACATGCCGGAGGAGAAACTGGTGACGAGCGTGTTGACCGTGATCTGCCAGCGGGTCTTGGGGATCGATGCAGCGGTGGAGCGGATCGTGCCGACCTTCTTCTTCTCGGTGCCTTCCTCGATTGACCAACCGGCAATCGAGGCTCCGTCGACCTGGATCGGCCGTCCGCCGCTCGTTGTGGCGGATGTCGGATTGGACGTGGTGGGCGTCGAGGGGGCGGGCCGGGTGATCGACAATGCAACAGTGTCGCCGTCCGCCCAGTCGGGGGAGGGGTCGTAGTCCCACGAAAAACGAAGGCCTGTACTAGCGCTACTGAAGAGAAGCGAAGAGCCGTTCACGATCAGTGTGAAGGAGCCGGGGACGGTGATGGCAGGTGTAAATCCGATCTCCAGGGAATCAGTGGACTTGCGCCAAAACAGCTGCAGAATTGTGTAGGTGGTGCCGCTGAGGGTGAGTTCGTCCTCGGTCAGGGCGGTAGAGCAGTTGTCTTGCGAACCGTCGTTGTTGTCACAGCCGAAGTAGTCGCCTGTTCCATCAACGTCCGCTGTCAGCGTGGCGGACCAGATCGTCGTGGTGGACTGGGCCGCGCCGCGATCCGGCGCGATGAGCGCCAGCGCTGCAACGGCGATCAGCGCTCCGGCGAGGAGGAGACGGAGCGTTAAGCTAGTACGAAGGTTCGGGGGGGGGCGTTTTTCGGAGTGTTCGAGGTCGGCACGTCACTGCTTCTCTCACGTTTTCTCTCACATGGCGATCACGTAGATCGGAGCTAGTGTACACCTCCGCTTCAGGCTTTGGCGGGCGACGATCACGCGGGCAGGCTGGGTCACCAGTCGAGGGGACGGCCTTCGAACTGCAATCTGCCTGCGGCGAGGCGCTCTCCGGGCACGGCGCGGAGGGCGTCGAGGACGGCCAGGGCCTGCTCGAGGCTGGCGTTTTCGAGGGGCAGCTCTTCGAGCGCGGCCTGCAGGTCTCGCATCGCTTCCTGGCGTCGTTCGAGCAGCGATTCCTCTTCGCCGAAGGTTGGCGTGACGGGGAGCGCGCCCGAGCCCTGTCCGGGCGCGGGCGCTCCCCGGTCCTGGCCGCCGGGCCGGCTGGCCTGTCCTTCGTCGGAGTCGCCGACGCCGCCCTCTCCCTGCAGATTGGCCTGGGACGCGCCTGGGTCGCCTGATTGATCGGCCGGTTGGCCATCGTCGCCGGGATGTCCGCCTTCCTGCGAGGCGGCCTCGTCCTGGAGCGAGGCGAGCAGGTTGTTGATGATCTCGAGATTGATCTTGGCGTCGAGCAGCGACGGCGATTCGCGCAGGGCTTCGATGTAGGCCTGTCGGGCTCCGAGCAGGTCCTGGTTGGACCAGCGGTGGTTGCCGGCGTGGAACCAGGCCAGGGCGCGGACGGCGGCGTGCTCGGAACGGAGGGCGGCGAGCGTCTCGGTTTCGGCCCGTTCGAACGCTCCGAGTTGATGCAGCGCGCGTCCGGCGTTGAGATGCAGGCGCGGGTCGATGCCCGCGTCCGTGCGCTGGGCCAAGCGCTGGGCGTCGCGCCAGGATTCGAGCGCTTCGGCGTATTCGCCCGCCTCGTAGTGGGCGACGCCTTCGCGATTGGATTGCTCGACGCTGGGTCCAGCGCATCCGCCGGCGACGAGCGTCGAAGCAGCCAGCGCGCCGACTGCGGCCAGACCCAGACGTCGGCCCGGTGAGAACCCGAAGACTCGGGCGGCGACCGAGCCGAGCAGGAGGAACGCCGCCGCTCCGGCGAACCACTGGAACTGTTCGGCGAGCGCCGTCTCCTCGACGATGACATCGCGGATGAGGTCGAGGGCGGCGAGGTCGGCGTTCATGCCGGCCATGGCGCCGGGCTGGTCGAGCTCGATGTAGCGTCCGCCGCCAGCCGAGGCGATGCGTTGCAGATGCACAGAGTCCAGCCTGGTGATGATGGGCGCGCCGGTGGTCGCGTTGAGCCTGGGCTCGTTGCTCTCGCCGAGCGGGATGGTTGCGCCGCGCTCGGAACCGACTCCGACGGCGAAGACTTGCAGCCCCTGCTGTTTCGCAGCGCGGGCCGCCGCCTCCGCGTTTCCGAGGTGGACCTCGCCGTCGCTGACCACGGCGATTGCGCCATTGACGACTCCGGTTCCGTCCTCTTCGGCGGCGCGGAGGATGGTCGCGGTCGCCAGTTCGATGCCTGCGGCGATATTGGATCCGGGCAGGACCAGGGCTTCTCCGGGCTGCATGGCTTCGAGCACCTGGAGGGCGGCCTCGTGGTCTCGGGTCAGGGGAAAGCGGAGGAAGGCGTCGCCGGCGTAGATCACGAGGCCGACCCGATCGCCGCGGCGGCCGTCGATCAGCCGGCGAATCTCAGACTTGGCCGCGGTGAATCGACTGACCGAGTCGCCCAGGCCGTCGGCGACATCCTCGGCGGCCATGCTGTGGGAGACATCCAGCGCGACCACCAGGGAGAAGTCGGAGAGTCCCAGCGTCTGCTCGCCTGAGTCCCACATTGGGCGCGCGGCGGCGATTGCGATCAGGGCCAATGCCAGGATCAGGAGCGTTCTCGAGGCGGAGACACCCTGGCGCAGTCCGGCGACTTGCGCTCCGACGGCCAGCCGATGCAGGCGCCGCGCTCGCCAGAGCCACCACCAGCCGATCGCGGCGGCGGGGATCAGCGCGAGCAAGGCGAGCATCGCGGGAGAGCCGAGGGCCATCAGGGCAGCCTCCGCCACCAGCTCGAGCGCATTGCGATCTCGATCACGACCAGGACTCCTGCGGCCAACAGGAACCAGGGTGCGAGTTCCTGAGTGGTGAGGAAGACTTCATCGCCGACGCGCTCGCGCTCGAGGTCGGAGATCGACTCGTAGGCGGCGGCCAACTCGCGCGCGTCGGTAGCGCGGAAGTAGACGCCGCCGGTCTCGTCGGCCATGTAGACGAGGGTGAGCTCGTTGAACCCCACGCCGACCTGCTGCACGTTGGAGGGCAGGCCGATCGTGTAGAGCCGGACGCCGGTGGCGCGGGCGACGGCCGCCGACTGGTTGGGCGTGATGTCGGGCACGTTGTTCTCGCCATCGGTGAGGACGACGACGATTCGCGAGGCGGCGTCGGAGCCGCGCAGCAGGTCGATCGCCTCCATCGTGGCGACGCCGAGCGCGGTGCCGTCGGGGATCAGTCCGCTGCGGACGGAGACTTCGACCATTTCGTCGATGGCGTCGAGATCGAGGGTCAGGGGGCTGAGCACCAGGGCTCGGCGCTGGAACATGACGAGGCCGATTCGGTCGTTGCCGTTGGCCTTGCGCTGGGCGACAAAGCTGCGGGCGACCCGGCGGGCGCCTTCCATCCGGGTGGCGTCGTCGTCCAGCCGCGCCGTGGCCATCGAGGATGAGGTGTCGATGACGAGGACGATGTCGATGCCCTCGGCGGGTTTGACGGCTTCCACGGTGGTCGCCTGGGGGCGAGAGGCGGCGATGACGATCAGGGCGAGCGCGAGCACACGGAGCAGGCCGAGCCAGGGCAAGGTGCGCATGCGTCGGCTGGGTCGGCTCGACAGGGGGGGCGCGCCGTAGAGCTGAGGCAGGAGGTATCGGGGTCTGACCAGGCGGGTCTCGCGCCGGAGCAACCAGAGCAAGGGGAGGATCAGCGCGAACAGCGCGAACAGGGCCGGATCGTCGAATCTCACGACGATTCCCCGTCCGACCAGATCGCCTCGGCGAGTTGGACGTAGCCCTTGAGCCGCTCCGGCGTCGGGCGCTCGCCGCCGTACTGGACTCGGTCGCAGGCTTCGAGCAGACGGGTGACTCGAAGCACGACCACGCCCGGCGCTCCGGCGGCGGCGAGCGCGGGACCGATCTCGGCGGAGGTGAGGGCCGAGGCGGGCAGCGCCCAGTCCTGACCCAGGCGCGCTCGGACTGCACTCGCTAACTGGCGGCACTGTTCCGCCACGCCGAGCGATTCGTCCATTTCGAAGGACGCTTGGTGCGCGACCATGGCGGCTGCGCCATCGTTTCCGGCGACCTCGACGGGTCGGCGGTAGCGTCGACGCAGCACTCGGGCTGCGACGAAGCCCAGACCGATGCCGATGATCGCCACGATCCAGGGCGTGAAGGTTTGGCTGCCTCCCTGGAGCAGGTCGGGCGCAGTGATTGGGCGGGGTTCGGACAGCTCGTCGAGCACCGACGTGATCGTGATCGAGACCGGCCGCAGCGAGAGTTCGGTCAAGGTTCCGTCGGCTCGTCGGAATGGGATGCGGGGCAGCTCGACGTCGAAGGTCGCCGTGCCGAAGGCGCGGGTCTGGAAGACGACCAACGTTTGCGTCTCGCTGACCTCGGTGATCAGCGGCGCCGATGGCTCCATCCCTCCCATCTGCACGACGGATCCGTCGATCAGGACTCGGTCGCCCGGTTCATGGGTGATGGCGACCTGGACCTCGACGGGGTCGCCGACGGTCAGGATGCCGTCGGGCACGATGGCCACGCTGACCTCGGGTTCTTCGGCGGCGGCGATCGCGACGCTGCAGAGCGCGGCGAGGGCGATCAGCAAGACGATCAGCCTGGCAATGCCGGCGCGAATCACTGTCTGCTCCGACGTTGACGGAAGAGGCCGACGAGGGTGGGGATCCAGTCTTCGTTGGTGTCGATCATCACGGCGTCGCAGCCGCACTGGCGTAGCCGGGCCAGCATTCGGCGACGTTCCGATTCCAACTCCCGCTCCTGGGTTTGCGAGATGCCGCCGTCGGCGAGCAGCATGTCGCCTCGCTCGGCGCCGCCCCAATGGACGATGGAGCCATCAGCCGCTTGGGCAAGGGTTGTCTCACGGGCGTCGCGCAGGCAGACGGCGACGACGTCGTGGCGTCGGCTGAGTTGAGCGAGCGCCGGCTCCCAGATGTGATCGGGATGGGTGGCGACGAAGTCGGAGATCACGATCACGACGCCGCGCTTGCGCATCACGCGTCCGGCGTAGCGCAGCGCTCGCGCGAGTTCGGTGCGTCCGTCGGCCTTGAGGGTGAGCAGGTCTCGGAGGATGCGGAGGACGTGGCTCGAGCCCTTGGCGGGAGGCACGGCGAGGACGACGTCGGTAGCGAAAGCCGCCACTCCGACGATGTCATTCGCGGCCGCCGCGGCCAGTCCGAGCACGCCGGCGACTTCAACGGCGCGGTCGTGGACCGACAGGCCCGAGGCGGCGTAACTCATCGAGCCCGAGACGTCGACCAGGATCAGGACGGTTTGCTCGCGCTCCTCCACGTATCGGCGGACGACGGGCGTGCGCAGGCGGGCGGTGGCCTTCCAATCGATCGAGCGGATGTCGTCGCCGGGGTTGTAGGGCTGCAGCTCGGCGAACTCCAGGCCTCGGCCGCGGAAGGCGGTGCGATACTCGCCGGCGATCGCGTCTCGCAGGGCGCGGCGAGCTCGAATCTCGATGTGGCGCACTTGTCGTCGGACTTCGTCCAACGAGGGCGTCGTCGATTCCGCCTCGGGCAAGGGGGGAACGATCCACTCGCGCAGGGTTCGTACGCGTTGCAGGCGGGGCATGACAGACCTAGGGCATCGGCAGCGTCGTGAGCAGCCGCGTGATCACGTCGTCCGCCGTTACCTGGTCGGCTTCGGCCTCGTAGCTGAGCACGATGCGATGGCGCAGGGCATCGAGCGCCATGGCCTTGACGTCGTCCGGCGTGGCGTAGTCGCGGCCGGAGAGCCAGGCCAGGGCGCGGGCGCTCATGGCCAGTGCGGTGGTCGCGCGGGGCGACGCGCCGAAGTCGACGTAGGCCGATAGTTCGCGGACCTGCCGGCCGGGAGCACGTGTCGAGCGGACCAGTTGCACGATGTAGTCGCGCAATCGGGGTTCCATGCGAACGTTGGCGACCGACTGACGAGCGGTCAGGATGTCGTCGAGTTGCATGACCGGATCGACCGAGGCCATTTCGCCGGTCAGGGTGCGATCGAGGACTTCGCGCTCGTCCAGCTCGCCGGGGTAGTCGACGTGGACGTTGAGCAGGAAGCGGTCGAGCTGGGCTTCGGGCAGGGGATAGGTGCCCTCCTGCTCGATGGGATTCTGGGTGGCCAGGACGAGGAAGGGCGAGGGGAGCGGGAATGTCTGGCCGCCGATCGAGACCTGTCGCTCCTGCATGGCCTCGAGCAGCGCCGACTGAACTTTGGCCGGGGCGCGGTTGATCTCGTCGGCGAGCAGGACGTTGGTGAAGATCGGGCCCTTGCGGACCTCGAACTTCGATTCGGCGGCGTTGTAGATTTCGGAGCCGGTCAAGTCGGCGGGCAGCAGGTCGGGCGTGAACTGCAGGCGCGCGTAGCCGGCTTCGAGACAGCCGGCCAGGGTTGAAACGGTCAGGGTCTTGGCCAGTCCGGGCACGCCCTCGACGAGGCAGTGGCCGTCGCAGAGCAGGGCGACGAGGAGTCTGGTGACCAGACCTTCCTGGCCGACGATCACCCGGCCGATCTCGCTGCGCAAGGCGGCGAGCGGCGAGTCCTTGGGCATGACGGGCATGGGCAGCGGCTCGGCTTCCACCGGCGCCACGGTGGGCGGCGTGACTGGCTGTTCGGTCGCGGTCGGTCGATCGCCTCTAGCCCACTCAGACACGTTGCCCGACCTTCCTGCCCGTCCATCCGGCCCGCCCGCTCAGTGTATCCACGAAGGCGTACCATTCACGGACAACAACTCAAGGACAACACGGGCCTGATTCGAGAGCGCAGGTGGTGATCATGCGATTTGGCGTCGGCGTCGGCAATATGAACGGATTCAACGACGAATCGGGGCCCAACGCCTGCATCGACGTCGCCCAGGCGGCCGAGGACTTGGGCTTCGACTCGGTCTGGACGAATGACCACATCGTTGTACCCACCCAGATCGAGTCCCGCTATCCCTACAACGACCTCGGGGAGTTCCCGGCGCCCTCGACGATTCAATGTTTCGATCCGCTGGTCGTGATGTGCGCTCTGGCCGAGGCGACGCAGTCGGTCGAGATCGGATGCTCGGTGCTCGTGATTCCGTACCGGCATCCTGCGGTCGTGGCCAAGATGCTGGCGGCCGCCGACCAGATCTCGGGCGGGCGGATCGTGCTGGGCGCAGGCGTCGGTTGGATGCGGGAGGAGTTCGACGCGCTCGGACTGACCGAGGTTCATTACCGTCGTCGCGGAGCGGTGACCAATGAGTACCTGCGCGCGATGCGGGAGATGTGGACGAATCCCGGACCGTCGTCGTTCCATGGTCAGTTCGTCGAGTTTCACAACGTCGGCGCCTATCCCAAGCCGGTGCGGCGCGAGGACGGGGGGACGATTCCGATCGTGATCGGCGGCAACGGGATCAACGCCTGGCGGCGAGCCTCGCGGTACGGCGACGGCTACCACGCCGCCTTCCAGACGGTCGAGCACATGGCCGTGGAGGTCGAAGGCGTGCGCAACGCCTGCGAACGCGACCGCCGCGACCCGGACGAACTGGAAATCCAGTTGCTGCAGAACCTGCGGCCGTCGACGACGGCGCTCGACGAGGATGATCGAGAAGTGCTGCATGGGTCACCTGACCAGATTGCATCCGACCTGCTGGCATTCGGCCGGGTCGGTGTGGAGCACCTGATCGCCACACCGATGATGGTCAGCCCCGAGGGCGACACCACGGTCGAACGAGTGCTGAACTCCATGCAGTTCGTCTCGGACGAGATTCTTCCGGCATTCGCCTAGTCGAGGAGTACGACGATGAAGTTTGGAATTCCAATCGGCAACTTCGGCACGGCCGGCAAGTTCGGCGACATCAACGATGTGGTCGACGTGGCCGAGCGCGCTGAGCTGCTCGGCTTCGACTCGGTCTGGGTGCATGACCACATCTTCATGCCGGCGACGATCAAGTCGCGATATCCCTACAACGACTCGGGCGTGGCCGGGTTCGCCTATCACCAGGACATCATGGACCCGCTGGCCGTGATGTCGGCGGTTGCGGTGCGCACATCCGAGATTCAGATCGGCACCTCGGTGCTGATTGTGCCCTACCGCGACCCGCTCTACCAGGCGCAAGCGATTGCGACGATTGATCAGCTCTCTGAGGGTCGGGTGCTGCTTGGCATCGGCGTGGGCTGGATGGAGGAGGAGTTCGAGGCGCTCGGCCTGGGCGGTGAGCCGTTCGAGCGGCGCGGCGCGCTGACCGACGAGTGGATGACCATCGCGATCAGCGCCTGGACCAATGGCGTCAACCGGGAGCCGATCTCGCATGAGGGGCATTTCCGCCAGTTCGAACACCTGGGTGGGCTGAGCGGCTGTTACCAACAGCCGCATGTGCCGATCTGGATCGGCGGCAAGGGTCGGATCGCGGCGCGTCGGGTGGCCCGATATGGCACGGGCTACCACACGATCACGTCGGAGCCCGACCAGATCCGGGAGGAGCTGGCGATCGTCAATGAAGAGATGGAACGCGCCGGACGCGATATGTCGGAGCTGGAGGTCTCGATGCTGGGGCCGCTGGTCATGCTCGACGGGGACGCCGACGCCGTGCGAGGCTTCCCGGCGGTCGTCGGCGGGTCGCGGGACGAGATCGTAGACACGCTCGGGCAGTACGAGGATGCCGGGCTCGAGCACGCGCTGAGCATCCCGGCCTATCGGACGCCGAACTGGGATGTCCCGCCGGATCAGCAGATGCAGGCGATGGCCGAGCTGGCGGAGATCGTGGAAGATCTGCGCTAGCGTCCACCAGCGTTTGCTTGAAGCGCGTCACTCTGGAGCCAGTCGCACGACGCGGCCGGTGGACGCTGACGTTCGCATCACTTCGATGGCGATCTGTGATTGCAGGCCGTCCTGGAAGTTTGGAGCAGGCGAGACGCCGGTTTCGATGCCATCGGCGAAGGCGTGAATCATCCGGGCCGAGACACCGACGGCGTCTATCGGGAGATGCTCCAGACCATCCTCTTGCGGTTCGATGGGAGTGAATGCTGCGTCGCCGGCGCGGGCGATGGAGACCTGGCCCTCGCTGAGCATGCTGCCGGGTGACATGGCCTGGATCACGCCCTTGGAACCGGTGATCACGACTCTGAGGCCCAGCGGCGGATCCGAGACCCAGCAGATGTCCAGACTTGCGGTCGCGCCGGATACGAATGTGAAGTGGCCACTGATCTGGTCTTCGCTGGTGAATTCCGGTGGCAGGCCCTGGGGCGGGATCGAGCCGAGTTGGGCTGAGACGGTCGTGATATCGCCGAACCATTGGCGGAAGCGGTCGATGCCGTGCGAGCCAAGCTCGTTCAGGAGTCCGCCGCCGTGGGCGGGGTCGAGTCGCCAGGGTCGATCCATTTGCAAGAGTGGGTTGGTGGTGTGCAGCGTCACGCTGGCGTGACGCACGTCGCCGATTGCTCTGTCGGCCAAGAGCCGCTCGACCTCTCGTCGAAGTGGGGCGTAGCGGAACTCGTAGTTGACCATCGCACTGCAGTCGGATGCTTCGGCTGCCGCTGCGAGGGCTTCCGCGTCCTCGATGGTGATGGTGAAGGGTTTGTCGAGGAGGACGTGCTTGCCGGCGGCGAACGCGTCGCGGCAAAGGTCGAGGTGCATGTGCGGCGGCGTGTGGATGGCGACGGCGTCGATCCCAGGGCGGTGCAGCAGGGCCGCGGCTTCGTGAGTGTGGAACGGGATCTCGAGGCGCTCGGCCATCATGGCGGCGCGCTCAGGTTTGCGGCTCCAGAGACCGGCAACCTCCCAGCCGGCGGCGCGGAAGGCGGGTACCGAGACTCTCGTGCCCCATCCGGTGCCGAAGACTCCGACGCGTTTCGGTCGGCTGTTGGGCATCTTGGGTTAGTCGGCGGCGACGGTGAGGTCTGCGCCGGTCTTGGTGTCGACTTCGAAGGCGGACTTGAGGTCGAGTTCCTTGGCGATCTCTCGCGTCGCCGGGATGACTTCTTCGCCGAAGAGGCGGAGGGAGCGCATCGAGTCCTGGTGGGTCATGGCTCCGTCACCGTCCCAGAAGAAAATCTGTCCGGGGCGGAGGTATTCGAGCACGTGGCGGATCTTGGGGATCACCGTCTTCGGCGTGCCCGTGATGATCGTCATGCGCTGCTTCTGGTCCTCGTAGGAGCCGAAGATGTCGGAGGCCTCGGGTTGTTCCTCCTGGCGCGCGGCGAGGGCGGCCTCGGCGGCGGCGGTGCGACCGCGAGAGGCGGCGGCGGCGAAGTTCTGGATCGTGGGCAGGACGTTGGTGCGTGAGGTCAAACCGGGCAGGTTCTGCAGATGAGACTTGACCACGCCCTGGTTGCCCTCGAGGAACGGATTCGATGGTCCCTGCAGGTAGCGCCGGCCGGCTTCCTCGGCCAGCTCCTCGGTCTCGTCGACGTGGACCTTGAACAGGTAGCCATGGTGCTGCGATCCGGCCTCGTAGCCGTTCTCCTTGGCGACCTCGTCGTAGTAGGCGAAGGACTGCTTGGTCGGTTCGAGGTCGGTGGCGAGCATGACGTAGGGGTAGCGATGCTCGGCCGTCCACTTGACCGTGTTGCGGCTCATGATCCCCGGAATCCAGATCTGCGGGTGCGGATCCTGGATCGGCCGCGACCACGGGTTCACGTAGCGGAAGTTGTAATGCTCGCCTTCCCAGCGGAAGGGTCCCGGCGTCGACCAGGCCTTGACAACGAAGTCGTGGGCCTCCTGGAAGCGTTCCCAGTTGAAGGGGGCCTGGGCGTTGTGCGAGACCGACTCTCGACCGCCGCCGCGGACCCAGCCGGTGACCAGGCGTCCGCCGGAGATCATGTCGATCTGGGCCAGGGTCTCGGCCAGCCAGAGGGGGTCCTCCCAGATCGGCAGGATGTTACCGAGGAGGACGATCTTGGCCTTACGCGTGATCCGGGCCAGGATCGCCGCCTCGACGTTCATCACTGAGCCCATGCAGAATGGCGTCGAGTGGTGCTCGTTGAGCATCAGGGCGTCGAAGCCCATCTCCTCGGCGTAGAGCTTTTCGTCGAGGTAGCGGTGATAGAGCTCGGATCCGACGGTGGGGTCGTAGGCGGAGTTGGAGGCGTCGAGGTCGGTGAGGTCGAGTCCGGTGGTGCCGAAGAAGCCTGTTTGCGGGTCCTGGTAGGGGCGCTCGGTGAAGTAGCCGATCAGCATGGCGGTGTCCTTTGCACTTGCGGGCAGTATCGGAAATCCCGATTGAGATTTCTACAGGAAGCAAGGTCAAAACCTCCTCCACCGGGGAGCTCCGAGGCGCAGATCCCTAGACTGCGTGCCGGGATGGAGGCTGTGTCATGTCCAAGCCGGTGGTGATCGAAGCTGCGATCAATGGGGGGACGCCCAAGTCTCGAAATCCGAACTCTCCTCGATCCGTGGAGGAGATCGCAGTGGACGCGGTTCGGGCGGTGGACGCCGGGGCGGCGATTGTGCATAACCACAACGACGACCAGGTGATCGTGCCGGGCGGCCGGACCACGGCGGGCTGGCACAACCCTCAGCCGTACATCGACGCCTGGCGCGAGGTGTTGTCTCAGCGGCCGGACACGATTTTGTATCCGACGATGGGTTCGGGTGGGCACGATTCTGAGATCGAAGTGCGCTACTCGCATCTGCCGGCGCTGAACGAGGCCGGTGTGCTTGGTCAGGGGTTGATCGATCCGGGTTGCGTCGGACTGGGACCAGCCGACGAACATGGGCTGCCGGCGCCGACTGACAACGTGTACATCAACACCTATCGCGACGCCCGGTACATGTTCGAGACCTGCCAGCGGATGGGGCGTGGGGCGTCGATCTCCATCTTTGAGCCGGGCTTCCTGCGGGTCGTGCTGGCCTATCACGCGCAAGGGTTGGTGCCGCAGGGATCGCTGGTCAAGCTCTACTTCGGCGGGATGGAGCGTGGGCCGCTGGGCTTCGGCATGTTCCCGACCGAGCCGTGCCTGGATGCGTATCTGTCGATGCTGGAAGGGACCGGGCTGGAGTGGTCGGTCGCTGTGTTGGGCGGCGACAGCGTCGGTTCGGGGTTTGCGCGGCTGGCGCTGGAGCAGGGCGGACACCTGCGAGTTGGGCTGGAGGACTTCTACCAGGGTGAGCGCACACCGACCAACACCGAGCTGCTGGAAGAGGCGGTCAGCCTGTGCGATGAGGTCGGCCGGCCGGTGGCGTCGGCGTCGGATGCGCGTGAGCTGCTGGGTTTGCCGTCCCAGACGGCCTAGTCTGAGTAGCGGAGGCGATCATGTGGCGGTTCCTCAAACAACTCGTTCTAGCGTTCAAGCCTGTCTCAGATGCAGAAGCGATGCGGATGAACCTGGACGGACCGACCCCTCCCAAGCGAGAACGACCGGATCCCTGGAAAGAGGTCGGCGAGTTCTTCAGGGGGCCAAACTCTGGAATGAACTGAGCGACGAGCTTCGTCGATCGGGCTCTAATGACGGCGCTCGTGCTGACCGTCGCAGGGCCCTCACCCCAACCCTCTCCCTCGGGGAGAGGGAACCGGAAGGAGCTTGAGATGCCGAGAATGCGTGGGGATGCGTGGCGCGAGTTCATGGAGCAGCCTCACATGGGCGTGCTCGCGACGTTGCGGCAGGATGGACGACCGTACACGGTGCCGCTGTGGTTCCTGTGGGAGGGCGAGATCGCGGATGACGCACATCCCTCGCGCAATCCGCCAACAGGGCAGCTCTGGCTGACCGGCACGCTGGGTCGGGTGTGGTGCAAGCAGTTGATGAATGATCCGAGGATGTCGTTCTGCATCGAGACCTCCGGTCCGCCGTCGCAGCATGTCGAGATTGACGGCACGGCTGAGGCGTTCATGTTGCCTGAGTTTGATATCTGGCCGGTCTCGCGCAAGCTGGCGGAGAAGTATGTCGGCCTGGGCGACCCGGCGAACGATGCCGCTGTGGATGCGTTCTTCGCAAACATGCAGACTGAGCCTCGGATGTTGTTCAAGGTGACGCCTGAGGTCTGGCGGGCGATTGACCTGACGGTCTACCGCGGCAAGCGCAGCGATCGTGAGCACCAGGCGGCTCAGGGGGCCCAGGCGGTGAGGTGAGCCTGAGGGTCGGTTCAACTCGGCAGGGCGCACGAGGACTGATTGCCAATCCCGACTTTCGTCGGGTCTGGGCGGCTGGCGGCGTCACGGGCATGGTGCGCTGGTTGGACATGCTCGTGCTCACGCTGTTTGCGCGCGACCTGGCCGAGGCCGCCGGATTCGTCGCGCTGGCGTTCCTGGTGCGGATGGCGCCGCGTCTGCTGTTCGGGATGTTCGTTGGGGCGTTGGCCGATCGGTTCAATCGCAAGAAGATCTGGATCTCATCCCTGCTGATCCTGTCGGTGATGTATTTCGCCCTGACGGCGTACGTGATGGTCGAGGGGATCGACTTCTGGCTGCTGCTGGGGTTTGTGTTCGTGGCGGGGACGGTTTGGTCGGTGGAGTTTCCAACTCGCCGAGCAATGATCGCGGACGTGGTTCCTCCGCACCAGGTCGGGCGAGCGGTGGGACTGGACTGGTCGACGGACTCGATCGTGCGGATTCCGGGACCGCTGATTGGGGCGGGTCTGTTGCAGGAGCTGGGGGCAGAGTGGGCCTACCTGTTCACCGCGTGCGCGTTCATTGTTTCGGCGGCGATTGCGTCGACGTTGAGCTATCGGAGGCCGCTGCGCAGCGGCGACGACGCGAGCGGGTTTGCTGAGGTGGCTCGGGAGACCTGGCGGGATATCCGCGAGGGGTTTAGCTACATCCGACGGAGCGAGCTGCTGCTCGGGACACTTGGAGTCACGCTGGCGTTCAACCTGTTGTTCCCGGCCTACAACGCCGCGCTCCCCGATATCGGCCAGGAGCTATTGGGCGTCGACAAGCTGCGGATCGGCGCGCTTGAGGCGCTGGTCGGGGCGGGATCGTTCTTCAGCGCGCTGGTGATCGCGGGGTGGAGCAGCTGGGGTCAGTCGGGCCGGATCTACTACGCGGGGACGGCCTGGTTCATTCTCTGCGTGACGGGGATGGTGCTGTCGCCCTGGTATCCGCTATCGATGCTGATTTCCTTCTGCATGGGGTTCGGGTTCTCCGCCTTCGCGATCATGCAGACGGCGCTCCTGGTGACGAGGACGCCGGCGGAGATGCGGGGCCGGGTGATGGGCGTTCTCTCGATGGTGATCGGGATGGGTCCCGTGACTGGGTTGCAGGTCTTCTTCATGTTCGAGTGGTTTGGGATCCAGGGCGGGGTGATCTCGGTCGTGATCGAGGCGATCGGGTTGATGCTGCTGGTGATCCTGTTCTGGCCGGTGGTGATTAAGCGATTGCAGGGCTCGGATCCGAAGGTCGCGGCGGCGTTCGCACCGCAGCGCGCGCGTTGACTAGGCTGCGATCTATTGGAGCGTTTCCATGACGACGATGCGCCGCCGCCAGCAGTTCAAGGCCGAGGTGTTGACCACGCGCGGCTCGATCCTGACCGAGTGCTTCGCCATCGTCGACATCGAGACCACCCGCTCCGGCGACGTCCGCGAGCGCTCCTGGCGCGGCAAGATCTCTTCCCTCTCCAACCCCGAGCACTCGCTCGGTGGGGCGTATCGCCTGCGCCCGCACGGTGAAGACGGCGACGGCGCGCGGATCGAGATCGTCGACGGATTCGAGGAACGCCTCGGCGTCACCTCGGATGAATACAGCTTTATCGGCAGCGGCGATCCGCCCAAACCGCCCGCCCGCCGGCGGCGGCGATGAGCGCCGCCGACGATTACGATCAGTGACGAGCGACCGAACCAGGGATTGGGAAGAGCACGATGACGACAACCCGCGCGGTGGATGCGTCAACCGAGTTGAGACAGCAGGTCGATGCGGCCAAAGCCGCGTCGCCGTCCTTGGGCTGGGCCTCGACCGAGCAGAAGAACGCCGTCCTCCACGCTGCAGCGAACTTGCTGCGGGACCGCCGCGATCAGATCGTCGCGGCCAACGCGGAGGACGTCTCCGAAGCCAGCGGACACCTGAGCGAGGCAATGATCGACCGCCTCAAGCTGACCCCGGAGCGGGTCGAGGCGCTCGCCGTCTCGCTTGAGGACCTCGCCCTGCTAGACGATCCCGTCGGAGAGACGATCGACTCCACAACCACGGATTCGGGTCTGGAGATCGAGCGCGTCCGCGTGCCGCTGGGCGTGATTGCGTCGGTCTACGAGTCCCGGCCCAATGTGACGATTGACATCGGCGCGATCTGCCTGAAGTCGGGCAATGCGTCAGTCTTGCGCGGGGGCCGAGAGGCGCTGCGGTCCAATCGGATCCTGGCGGATGTCCTGCGCGACGCGCTTGCAGAGAATGATCTGCCGGCAGATGCCGTCCAGTTGGTCCGCAGCACCGACCGGGCGTTGGTCGGTGAACTGCTGGCCTTGAACGACCTGATCGATCTGATGGTGCCTCGAGGCGGGCAGGCGCTGATCAACCGCGTCCGGCGCGAGGCCTCAATGGCGGTCGTCGCCGGCGGCGTCGGCATCTGCCACACCTACATCGATGCCGCAGCCGACCTCGACATGGCATTGGCAGTGGTCGACAACGCCAAGCGCCGCCGGGTCAGCATCTGCAACGCGCTCGACGTGATGCTGGTCCATGAAGCGGTCGCCCCGCAGTTCCTGTCTGAGCTGGGACGCCGCTGGGCCGGCGATGGTCCGACCCCGGTTGAGCTTCGGGCGGACGATCGGGCTCGCGAGTTGCTTGCGCAGACATCGGCCAACGTGCATCCGGCCGGCGCCGACGACTTCGACACCGAGTTTCTCTCGCTGACCGCTGCGGTCGGCGTGGTCGACGATGCCGACGCTGCGCTGGCCCATATCGCCGAGCACGGCAGCGGTCACTCCGAAGCGGTGATCACGGCGGACGAGGCCCTTGGGCAACGCTTCCTGCGCGAGGTCGATGCGGCGGCCGTCTATGTGAACGCTTCGACCCAGTTCACTGACGGAGGCCAGTTTGGACTCGGTGCAGAGGTCGGGATTTCGACCGGCAAGCTGCACGCTCGCGGGCCGATGGGTTTGCGCGAGCTGACCTCCTACAAGTGGGTGATTCGCGGCGACGGGCACATTCGTCCCGTCTGAGCCGCGGTTGAGAGAGAACGAACCATGCCCGAGAGACCTACTCCGACGCTTGCCGGGGCTGCGATGCGCTCAGTGGCGACCGACTTCGCCAACAGTCTGGACGCCGAGCAGCGTGCGACGGCGATCTACGACTTCATGGATGGCGAGCGCATCTTCTGGTACTACCCGCCGACCAATCGTCATGGTCTGCCGCTGCGCGACATGACCGATGCGCAGCGGCGACTGGCGATGGACCTGATGAAGGCGGGCTTGAGCGCTCGGGCGTATGAGCAGGCCATGGGGATCATCGACCTTGAGGTGATCCTCGGCGAGATCGAAGTCGGCGAAGGGCGGAAGACCTTCAAGCGCGACCCAGAGCTCTACTACTGGACGATTTTCGGCGATCCCTCGAATGAGGATTCGCCCTGGGGCTGGCGCGTGGAGGGACACCACATCTCGCTCAACTTCTCACTCTGGGGCGATGGACTGCTCTCGCTGACCCCGTTTTTTTTCGGCACCAATCCGGCTGAGGTGCGGAACGGCCCCCAGGCAGGTCTGCGGATTCTTGATCAACGCGAGGACCTGGCCTTTGCTTTGATGCGGTCGCTTGACGCGGACCAGGCCGAACGGGCGGTGATCTATCCGGAGGCGCCCTGGGACATCCTGACGTTCAATGCGTCGCGCGCGGTGATGCCGGCCTATGAGGGGCTGGCGGCGTCGGAAATGGACGACGACCAGCGAGCGGTCCTCGACCGGCTGGTCGACCTCTACGTTGATCAGGCACCGGCCGACCTGGCCGACGACCGCCACGCCCGGATTGCCGCGGCCGGGCGCGAAGGAATGCACTTCGCCTGGGCAGGATCGGCTCAGAGCGGGGAGCCGCATTACTATCGGATCCACGGCGGCAACTTCCTGGTCGAGTTCGACAATCGCCAGAACGGGGCCAATCACATCCACTCCGTCTGGCGCGATGTCGAGAACGATTTCGCCAACGATGTCCTCGGCGACCACCTGATCCTCTATCACGTCCTCTAGTGGCGACCTGAAGACGCGGGGAGGCGGAGAGACGATGTTTCACTACGAGCGCGAAAGCCGCACAGCCCAGTCCGAGTGCTACGTCGTGGAAAATGAAGCCGGCTCGCGTGCGCGGGTCGACCTGCACTATGCCTCGCCGCTGGTCTATGCCACGCTATGCGTGCCGGAGTCGTGGGCGGAGGAGGATATCCAGGACGTGATCGCCGAGGTGGACGACCGCTGGGCGCTGACCGCCGATCCATTGCGCGATGACCTGATCGTGACGGTCTGGCGCGGCCAGGAAGTCGGGGTCTATTCACAGGAAGACGGAGGGGCCGATGACTGATGAGGACGTCGCGGTGGGGGAACAACCGACAGAGGAGGAAGCGGCTGACGCGCTGCAGATGCTGTTCGACGGTCACGTCGACGTGATGCTGCCGCCGGAGGAAATCGAGGAGTTTCACGACTTCATCCGCGAGGAGGCGCTGATGCGCCGTCGCTTCGCGGTTTCATTCCGCCTGGAGTGTCGCTGTCTGGCCTGGATCGGCTACTCGCTGGCCAACATCGTGACACACGAGGACGGGATCGAGTTCAAGGCGAACCCGATGCAGACCTACGTGCCCGATCACGAACCGGATGTCGAGCACCCCGAAGGCGCGACCGAGGATCCGCCGGAGCAGTTCCTGGACTGGCCGATCTGGCCGCTCGAGATTTACCAGGATGAGCTCGAGGAAGACCTGGACGAGGACTACGCAGACGAGGATGCGGAGTGAGCGGTTTCAATGGGCGGTTCGCCGCCGTCTTCTTTGACCTGGACGGCACGCTGGTGAGCGAGCGCACCGGGGTACGGGAGGCTCGCACGGCGGTCGGCACTCGAATGCTCGAACTGGGTCTCTGGCAGAAGCCCGCCACCGCGTTCGCCGACACGATCGAGATCGTGATCAGCGGCATCCTTGAGGACAATGACTGGCAATGGCCGACCTGGTTGCACTCGGAGGAGTGGCTGACTCGGTCGCTCGGCGTTGCTGGCGTGCGAGTCAATGACGATGAGTTCAAGGAACTGGTCGGCGTCTACCGGAATGAGCGGAGCGATCGCGCAGCTCCGATCGAGGGATGGCCAGAGGCGCTCTCGGCGGCGAGAGGGCATGGACCGGTCGGCCTGATTACCAACTTTCACAACGGCCCGATGCAGCGGCAGAAAATTCGTGGAGCCGGCCTCGAAGGTCAGTTCGACGGGGTGTATATCTCGGGTGAGGTCGGGGTCTGGAAGCCGGAGCCGGGCATCTTCGAGCACGCGGCGCAGGACCTTGGGGTGGAGACGGCCGACTGTGTCCATATCGGCAACTCGATCATCTCCGACGTCGACGGCGCGCTCGCGGCTGGGATGCGAGCCGTGCTGGTCGAGGAGGATGATCGTCCCAGGCCGGCGAAGCTGAACGGCGATGTGGTCTGGTGTGAGGATCTCGCCGAGGTCGCCGAGTGGTTGAGAGACGGCTGAAGGTATCTGCCGGCCGAGCGTTGCTTCCGGGCGCTACTTGCGCGCCATGGCCCGCTTCGCGGCGGTGACGACTGATTCTGTCGTCAAGCCGTACTCCTCGAGCAGCGCCGTCCAGGGACCGGACTGGCCGAACGTGTCGTTGATGCCGACCTGCTCCATTGGGGTCGGTCGATGCAAGGCCAGGGTTCGGGCGACGGCCGAGCCGAGGCCGCCGATCACGTTGTGCTCCTCGGCACAGACGATCGCGCCGGTTTCGTCGGCAGCCTGGATGATGGTGGCTTCGTCGAGCGGTTTCAGGGTCGCCATGTTGAGCACTCGGGCGGCAATGCCTTCGGCGGCCAGAGTGTCGGCGGCGCGAAGGGTTGGCTCGACCATCAGGCCGCAGGCGATCAGGGTGATGTCGTTGCCATCCCGGAGTTGATCAGCTTTGCCGAGTTGGAACGATGGGCCGTCCGTGTAGACAATGGGGAGCTTCGGGCGGCCGAGGCGGATGTACCAGGGTTCCTGATCTTCGGCGGCGCGGCAGATCATGGCATCAGCCTCGACGGCATCGCACGGTACGACGACGTTCATGCCGGGCAGTGAGGTCATCAGCGCGAGGTCCTCGATCGCCTGGGCGGAAGCGCCGTCCTCGCCGACTGAGATGCCGCCGTGGGAGGCGATCAGCTTGACGTTCATGCGCTGTTGGGCGATGTGGACGCGAATCTGGTCGAAGCAGTGGCCGGGCATGAAGACGGCGAATGAGGCGGCGTACACGGTTTTGCCGGTCGACGCCAGTCCTGCGGCGATGCTGATCATGTTGGCCTCGGCCGCGCCGACGGTGAACCAGCGCTCGGGGTACGACCCGGCGAGCTTGTTGCCACCAGTCGAGGCGGAGAGGTCGGCGTCGAGCGCGACGATGTCGTAGCCGGCGTCGGCCAGCTTGACCAGTGCAGGGCCGTAGGCTTCGCGCGTCGCGGCGGGCGGCGGAGCTGAGGTTGTCGTCATGAGAGGCCAGCCTCGATTTCGCGGAGCGCCTGGGCAAGCTGTTCGTCGGACGGTCCCTTGCCGTGCCAGCCGGCGGGGTTCTCGGCCATGAACGAGACGCCGCGACCCTTGACCGTTTCGCAGATCACGACCTGTGGGGCGTCGCAGCGGGCGCGGGCGGCCAGCAAGGCGTCGCGGACGGCCTCGACGTCGTGACCATCCACGTGCTGCACGCCCCAGCCGAAGGCGGCCCACTTGTCGCCGACCGGGTCGATGCGCATGATCTCGTCGCCGGGGCCATCGTTCTGGAAGTGGTTGCGGTCGAGGATGGCGGTGATCCGGTGCAGGCCGAAGTGCGAGGCGGACATGATCGCCTCCCAGTTCTGGCCCTCGTTGAGTTCGCCGTCGCCGACCACGACGAAGGTCTGTCCTTCGTCGTCGGGCAGACCGTTGAGCTGATGTCCCAGCGCGACGCCGACGGCAAAGGAGAGGCCCATGCCCAGCGCACCGCCCGACATTTCGACGCCGGCAGGCTTGTTGCGGACCACGTGGCCCTGGAGTTCGGTTCCCAATGAGCGGAAAGATGGAATCAGGTCGGTGCTGAAGTACCCAGCTTCGGCCAGCGTGGCGTAAACGACCGGTGTGGCGTGTCCCTTGCTGAGGATCACGCGATCACGGCGGTCCCACTGGGGGTTGGCCGGGTCGTGCCGGGCGACGCCGCCGAAATAGAGAGCGGCGAAGATCTCGGTGGATGAAAGCGAGCCGCCGGGGTGGCCGGACTGCGCGGCGTGGGTCATCTCGACGATGTGTCGTCGAATCCGCTTGCAGACATCGAGTAAGGCTTCGGCGTCGGCGGCGGTCGCAGGCGATGTGGTCATAGAGCTCTGGATTTCGCTGGCGGAATGGCGCTGCTTGAGCGCACAGTCATGCTAGTGGTGGATTGGGATTGCAGATAGGAAGATTGGATAACCGGGGGAGAAGCGAATGCGTTTGTTTGTCGAAACAGTGTTGGAAGCCTCGGCATTGGATGAAGTTTGGTCGGTTGGGGAGCGGATGCGCGGCGAACCAGGGTTTCCCGTGGGTGCGGTGCGCTGGGTCAAGCGGGAGGCGATGCACCTGACGCTGCGTTTTCTCGGCGAGGTTGGCGAGGCTCGCGTGCCAGAGATCAGGGGTGCGCTGGCGGAACTAGAGGGCTCGGGACGACTTGATCTACATCTCGTTGCCGTTGGGTCGTTTGGCGGTCGGCGGCCGCGGGTGATCTGGGCCGGACTCCAAGAGGATGGCGGTTATGAACAGTTGCAACGCCAGCGAATGCGGCTCGACGAGGCGCTGGCCGGGATTGGATTTGAGTCCGAGCGTGGGGCGTATCGGCCACATCTGACGCTCGGTCGGGTACGGCGGCAGGCGACCACGGAGGAACAAGCGGCGATTCGTGCGACGGTCGAGGCAGCGCCGCGGTTGGACATCTCAACCTCGGTGTCGGGGGTTGCGTTGGTTGCATCGACACTGTTGAAGGACGGGCCTCGATATCGTCGGCTAGCGATGGGGGAGTTGTAACATTCGGATGTACCATTGCCCGCCCGGCGGAGCGATTTCGAGGGAGTTGAGCAATGCAGAGCAGCCTCATCTCGAAGATCGAGAAGGCGCGGATTTACGCGGAAGAACTGGAGCGCTTCCAGGTGTTGTCGTTGCGCTGCGACGTACGCGGCGACTCGACGACGCATACGGCCGAACTCGGGGCCGACGGCTGGAACTGCGACTGTCATTTTTTCCAGGACGCGAAGACCTGCTCGCACACGATGGCGCTCGAGCGAGTGCTGGATCAGATGCTCCCAGAGCGGTATCGGCCGGCGTTTCCCAGTGGGAAGTAGGACCGTTCAGTCGTCGGCGCGTCGGAAGACGAGGCAGGCGTTCTGGCCTCCGAAGCCGAATGAGTTCTTCAGCACGGTGTTGACTTCGGCGGCGCGGGACTCATTGGGGACGTAGTCGAGGTCGCAGTCAGGGTCGGGCGTGGTGTAGTTGATCGTGGGGTGGATCTGGCCGTCGGTGATTGATCTGATGGCGGCAATTGATTCGAGGCCGCCAGCGCCGCCGAAAATGTGACCGATCATCGACTTGGTCGACGAGATCGGCACAGTCCGGGCTGCTTCGCCCAGAGCGATCTTCAGCGCCCGCGTCTCGGAGGCGTCATTGAGCGGTGTCGAGGTGCCGTGGGCGTTGACGTAGTCGATCTCTTCAGGCTGGATATCGGCGTCTTCCATGGCCCAGTTGATTGCTCGGATTGGGCCGGCGCCGTCGGCGTCGGGCATGACCAGGTGATGGGCGTCGGCGGAGGAACCGAATCCGGCGAGTTCGACCTGGTAGTCGACGCCGCGTTGTCGGGCCGATTCCTCCGACTCGAGGATGATGATGCCGGCGCCCTCGCCGGGAACGAAGCCGTCGCGGTCTGCGTCGAACGGACGCGAGGCGGCGGTCGGATCCTCATTCTTGGTGGTCAGGGCGCGCATCACAGCGAAGCCGCCGAGTCCGAGCTGGCAGAAGCCGGCTTCGGTGCCGCCTGAGATGACGATGTCGGCCTGGCCGTTGCGGATCACGTTGGCTGCGTCGCCGAGCGCCTGGGTGCCGGCTGCGCAGGCGGTGACGACGGTCGTGTTGTAGCCGAGCAGTCCGAACTGCATGGCGATGTTGGCGGCGGCCATGTTGGGCAGGACCTTGGGCAGGAAGAGCGGATCGAGTCGCATGCCGCCGCGCTCGAACAGCGTGCTCGCGGTGGCCTGGATCTCCGGATAACCGCCGGCGCCGTTGCCGAGCACGACGCCGATCCGGCTGCGATCGGTCTCGTCGAGATTGAGTTGGGCGTCCTCGATCGCCTCGCGTGCGGCGGCGACGGCAAACTGGGTGAAGCGGGCCATGCGTCGCGCGGACTTGCGGTCGATGAAATCGCGGGCGTCGAAATCGCGAATCTCTCCGCCGATGGTGCAGCTGAAGCCGGAAACGTCGAAGTTCTCGATCGGTTTGATCGCGCTCTCGCCGGCGAGCAGGTTGTTCCACATCAGGTCGATGCCGGGTCCATAGGGTGAGACCGCCCCCATCCCCGTGACCACGACTCGTGGTCGTCCTGCTTGATCCGTGCCAGCTGCTGCGTCAGTCATACGGTCGGATCCTCAGCTCGGCGGACGATTGATGTTTGCGTTGGAGCGCTCAGGAAGCGTCGCGCGTCGGCAGCGAGGGAGAGGGAGCCGAGAACGAGGATCAGGTCGTCCGAATGGGCCTGCTGTCCGGCGGCAATGAGGGCGGCGTGCGCGTCGGGATGGACAGCCACGTCGCCGTTCCACTCGGCGTCGGTGAAGGCGTCGGCGACCTGTTCCGGCGGCCGAGCGCGCGGATGATCGGAGGTGGTCGCGTAGACGTGCGCGCTACGGGTCTGAATGACGTTAGCCATGTCCTGCAGGGCCTTGTCGCCGAGCACGCTGAAAATCACGTGAAGCTGCTGGTGTGGGAAGTAGTCTCGGCAGGCGTCGAGTGCTCGTTGGACCGATTCCGCGTTGTGGGCGCCATCGATCACGACCATGGGCGGTCCGCCAGGCTCGCCGGAGGCGAATGCGTCAGGGAGGTCGAAGGATTCGAGGCGTCCGGGCCAGCGGACCGTGGCGAGTCCCTTGTGCAGCGCCTCGGAAGGCACGGCGACGCTTCCGGCTGCGACCAGGGCGTCGATCGTGGCGATCGCCGTCAGCGCGTTGTCAATCTGATGATGACCGAGTAACGGCAGCAGGTGCATGGCGCGAGGCTGCTCGCCGGGTCGGGCGTTGCGGCGTTCGATCCGGAACCACTGCCCCCACGGCTCGACGCCGGCCGGTTCGGCTTTGTAGTCGGCGCCGACGTCGATCAGCGGCACGGGCACATCGTCGGCAGCGTTGCGGACGACATCTGCGGCCTCGGCGTATCGCTGAGGGGCGAGCACAGCGCTGCGGCAGGCGGCGCTGATGATGCCGGCCTTCTCAGAGGCGATCTCGGTGATCTTGTCGCCCAGGACGTCGGTGTGTTCGTGTGACAGGGAAGTGATCACAGCGGCGTCGGTGTGGGAGAAGACATTGGTGCAGTCCAGCCGGCCGCCGAGGCCGACCTCGACGATTTGAACGTCGACGTCGTGCGCGTGGAAGGCGTGGAAGCTGAGCGCGGTGAGGATCTCGAAGGTGCTGATGTGACCGGGGTCTTCTGCCTGCTCTGCCTCGATCACGTGGCGGAGCTGTTCGCACAGGCGGGTGAACTCTACCTCTGGCAGCGGCGCGCCGAGAATGCGGATTCGCTCAGTGAACTCGTGCAGGTGCGGGCTAGTGAAGAGGCCGGTGCGGAAGCCGGCGGCGCGGAGGATCGATTCGAGGATGGCGGCAGTCGAGCCCTTGCCCTTGCTCCCGGCGACGTGGATCGTGGTGCGGCCGTACTGTGGGTCGCCGAGGCGGTGGAGGATCGAGCGGATCCGGTCGAGGGCAAAGTCGGGCTTGGAGCGTCTCGGTCCGGAGCCACGTTCGAAGTCGGCGAACGACATCAGCCAGTCGACCGCGCTCGCGTAATCACCGATCGGTTCGCCGGGATCGAGAGCTGCTGACATCGACTTCTCCCCGCTCAACTGCTCTTCTCCGATGCAGCCACCCACATCGGTCCGTACGCCATCGCGATGTGGATGCCCGTCCCGCTTCCTGATGGGTTCATCGTACGCCACTGGTTCAGGCCCACTTGATCAGTCGAAGTCAGGCTGCGACGATCCGCCCAAGAAGAATTGCGCTATGTCGCGCACCATGTCGAACAACGGGCGGGCGGGACACCAATGGCGGACGCAGGCGACTCACTGAAGACATTGGCCGAGGTGGTCGCCGGGACGGCGTCGGCTGAACTGGTGGCCGACGGCTTTCTGACCGTGGTCGGCGCGATTGCAGACGGGGCCAAGCGGGTCGACGGTCTGACTCGTCGGGCGGCGCTGGCTGGTGTGCTCGGCGACACAGGCGAAATCAACGTCCAGGGCGAGATTGTGCAGGTCCTGGACGCGGCGGGCACTGACGCCTTTGTGTCCTCGTTGCGCGATTGCGGCGTAGTCGCTGCGTTGGCCTGCGAGGAGCTGGAGGAGGCAGTCTTCGTCTCGGACGACGCCGACCATCCCTATCTCGTCATGTTCGACCCGGTAGACGGGTCGTCAAACATTGATGTGGCCGTAACGATCGGCTCGATTTTCGCCGTTTACCATCGCGTCGATGACTCGCCGGTGACTGACGCGACGTTGCTACGGCCCGGTCGCGAGCAGTGCGGCGCCGTTTATGTTGTCTACGGATCGTCGACCGTGCTGGTCGTGGCGACCGAGGGCCGGGTAGACGGGTTCACGCTCGACCCGGCGTCGGGCGAGTTCTTGCACTCGCATGAGCAGATTCAGATTCCGGCCAAGTGCGGGGCCTACTCTGTCAACGAGGGCAACCAGGGCAACTGGCATCCGGAGATGCAGGCAGCGGTGGCCGAACTACGCAACGACTACGGCTTGCGTTATGTGGGCTCGCTGGTCGCGGATTTCCACCGCGACCTGCTCAAGGGCGGGATTTTCCTCTACCCGGGAGACGTCAAATCTCCGGCTGGCAAGCTGCGATTGGGATACGAGGCGAATCCGCTCTGTTACGTGGCAGAACAGGCGGGAGGCGCTGGTTCCACCGGGACTGAGCGCATCCTTGATGTCCAGCCGGAGCTGCTGCACCAACGCACCCCGTTGATCGTGGGCAACGCTGATGTGGTCGAGCGCGTCGTCGCCAAACTGGCCGAATAGGATCGATACTCGCTAGCAACCAGACAGGTCCCAGACCAAGATTCCGAGAGGCAAGATCTGATGAGCAATCCATTGCATGAGACCGCGCGAGCGCTGGTCGCGCCAGGCCGCGGCATTCTCGCCGCCGACGAATCCGCGCCGACGATCAAGCGTCGCTTCGACACAATCGGCCTGGAGTCGACCGAGACCAACCGGCGTGACTGGCGGCAGTTGCTGTTTACCTCCGAGGGAATCGGCGGCTGGATCTCGGGTGTGATCCTGTTCGAGGAGACGCTGGCGCAGGACGCGTCCGACGGTCGGTCGTTAGTCGAGGTGTTGACCTCGAATGGCGTGATCCCCGGGGTCAAGGTTGACAAGGGCGCGAAAGACCTGGCCGGTTCGCCGAATGAGAAGGTGACCGAGGGTCTGGACGGGATGCGCGAGCGGCTCGATGTCTACCGCGAGCAGGGCGCCCGTTTCACCAAGTGGCGAGCGGTGATCGACATCGCGGAGGATCGGCCGACCGACTACTGCCTCGACGTCAATGCGCACGCGCTGGCCCGCTTCGCGGCGCTTTCGCAGGAAGCCGGCCTGGTGCCGATCGTCGAGCCTGAAGTGCTGATGGACGGCGATCACGACATCGCCGCCTGCGCCGCTGCGACCGAAGCGGCCTTGCTTGCGACCTATGCCGCCCTGGCCACCCAGAACGTGGACCTGCCCGGGACGCTGCTCAAACCGAACATGGTGCTCTCGGGCAAGAGCGCGGCCGACCGCGCCCCGGCGGAAGTGGTCGCCTCGGAGACGCTGCGGGTGTTTGCCAACTCGGTGCCTTCGGCGGTGCCGGGCTGTGTGTTCCTCTCCGGCGGTCAGTCGGACGAGGAAGCGACGGTCAATCTGAATGCGATCAACCAGGCGGCGGCCGGGTCCTCCTCGGCGCCGTGGGAGCTCAGCTTCTCCTACGGTCGAGGTCTGCAGGCAACGCCGCTCTCTGTCTGGGCCGGCAAGCCCGAAAACGTTGGCGCGGCGCAGGCTGCATTCCAGGAGCGGGCGCGGATGACGTCAGCGGCTCGCAAAGGTGAGTACACCGGCTAACTCGAGACAGCTTCCTCCTTTGGGAGAGATGGAGCGTTGCGCCTCAGCCCCGCCGCACAGAGCGCTTCCTTTGTCATTTTATGATTCTTCCCCTGGGGGAGAGGTCTGAGGATCGAGAACCAGTGCCTCACCGACTGCTGATCGCAACTGGGAATCCCGGCAAGATTCGCGAGTTTCGCGAGCTGTTTGATGCTCATGTCGAGTCGGGATGGGAATTGGTGGCTCCGGCCGAGGTTGGGCTGAAGGACTTCACCATCGTCGAGGACGGAGAGACGTATGCCGAGAACGCGGGTCGCAAGGCGCGGGCGTATTCGAACGCGTGCGGACTGCCGGCGCTGGCGGATGATTCGGGTCTGGAAGTCGATGCGCTTGACGGCGCGCCCGGCTTGTACAGCGCTCGATATGCTGGAGAGGCAGCGGATGAAGCCGCCAATCGTACGAAGTTGCTGCAGGAACTGACTGACGTCCCAACCCGGCAACGAGCGGCACGATTCCGCTGCGTGATCGCCCTCGCCTTTCCCTACACGACCAACGTGCGGCTGGGTGAGGGCGTGGTGGAAGGATCGATCGCGATGGATGAGCGCGGCGACCTGGGTTTCGGCTACGATCCCATCTTCGCGCTGCCCGACGGTCGGCGGATGGCGGAGTTGGATGTGTCGGAGAAGAACCAGATTTCGCATCGCGCGCGTGCGCTGGCGAACGCGGCCTGGGCGCTCGACATCATGGCCAAGACTCTGGACCAGTCAGGTACGTCGTCGTGAGTCAGACCACTGAGGCTCCGATCGATCGGCTGGGTCGGCGCTTTGCCGATCTGCGTATCTCGGTCACCGATCGTTGCAACTTCCGTTGTCCCTACTGCATGCCGAAAGAGATCTTTGGCCCGGGATATGAGTTTCTGCCTCGAACGGCGATCCTGAGCTTCGAGGAGATCATTCGGCTGGCCTCAATCTTTGGTCGGATGGGGTTGCGCAAGTTGCGCTTGACCGGCGGCGAGCCGACGGTGCGGGCGGAGTTGCCAACCCTGGTGCGGATGCTGCGTGAGGCGCTGCCGGAAGTCGATCTGGCGCTGACGACCAATGGGTCGCGGCTCAGCACGTTGGCCGATGACCTGAAGCTAGCCGGACTGGATCGGGTAACGGTCAGCCTGGACTCGATCGATCCCGAGATCTGCCGGGAGATGAATGGGGTCGATTTTCCGCACGAGCGGGTGCTTGAAGGGATTGATGCAGCTGCGGCGGCTGGGTTGGGACCGATCAAGATCAATGCGGTGGTCAAGCGGGGGGTCAACGACGGAGGACTCGTTGAGATGGCTCGGCATTTCCGCGGCACGGGGCACATCGTGCGATTCATCGAGTACATGGATGTCGGCGCGACCAACGGCTGGAAGCTCGACGAGGTGGTGCCGGCGCGCGAGATCATCGAGCGGCTGGAACAGGTCGAGGGACTGGAACCGGTTGATGCTGCCTATCAGGGCGAAGTCGCCAAGCGCTGGCGCTGGTCGGATGGCAGCGGCGAGATCGGAGTGATCACGTCGGTGACGGAGCCGTTCTGCGGAGACTGCACACGGGCGCGTCTGTCGGCTGAGGGTTCGCTCTACACATGCTTGTTCGCCTCGACTGGGAACGACCTGCGCGGTCCGCTGCGGGAGGGCGCCTCCGACGAGGAACTGTACGAGCAGATCGCTGGCATCTGGACGGTGCGCGAGGACCGATACTCGGAACTGCGAGCAGCGATGACAGACGATTTGCCGATGCTCGATCGGGTGGAGATGTCGCACATTGGCGGCTGAGCAGAATCCAGCGTCACAGCAGGAACTGAGCCACATCGACGCGCAGGGCCGGGCGCGGATGGTCGATGTCGGCGACAAGGATGTGACCGAGCGGCACGCGGTGGCGGAGGGGCGGGTGTTGATGCAGCCCGAGACGCTGGAGTTGATTCGTAACTCGGCGCTGAAGAAGGGCGATGTGCTGACTACGGCCGAGATCGCCGGTGTGATGGCTGCGAAGCGGACGCACGAACTGATCCCGCTCTGTCATCCGCTGATGCTCACCAAGGTGCTGGTCGAGCTGAGCCTGGTGGATGATCCGCCGTCCGTGGCGATCAGAGCCGAGGTGCGGTGCTCGGGCAAGACTGGAGTCGAGATGGAGGCGCTGACCGCCGTCTCTGTCGCCGGACTGACGGTCTACGACATGGCCAAGGCTGTCGATCGGGGGATGCGGATCGACGCCGTGCGGCTGCGGGAAAAGGACGGCGGCCGGTCAGGGTCGGTGCGATTGGAGTAGCAAGCCGACAGCCGCTCTTCCTGAGCTTGGTACATGGCGCTTGTAGAAGGAACGATCTCCTAGCCGCCCGGGTTGACGAGGGACTCGAAGCCCTGGTTGCCGCGCAGGCTGTCGAAGTGGTCGTCGGTTCTGGCGGCTTCGGCGTAGCGCGGGTTGAGCGTAGTGGCCTGGCGCAGTGCGTCGATCGCATTGTCGGCCTGACCAAGCTTGGCCGCTGCCGATGCGAGGCCGTAGTGGGCGCCGGGCTGGTCGGGCTCAAGCCGCACAGCCTCCTGGAACGACTGCAGCGCTTCCTGGGCGCGGTCCTCGTAGAGCAGGGTGAGTCCGAGGTTGGTGTGCGCGGCGCCGTCGTCTGGGCGCAGACGCAGTGCGTGGCGGAAGTCAGCCTCGGCCGTGTCGAAGTCGCGGCCGAAGAGCCTGAGTAGCCCACGGTTGACATAGATGTCGGGATCGTCGGGCGCGAGCTCGATCGCGCGCTCGTAGTCGTTGGCGGCTTCCTCGGTGCGGTCCAGGCGCACCAATGCGTTGGCCCGGTTGTAGTAGGCCGCGGCTGAGTTGGCGTCCAGCTCGATGGCTCGGGCGTACTGGTTGACGGCGGCGTCGTAGTTGCTGGCGCCGAAGTAGGCGTTGCCCTCGTCGAGGTGCGAAGCGGCGCTGCGCTCGGCCGGGATGGTCGGCGCAGAATCTTCGGGGGGCGTTGGCATGGCCGCAAGGGGCGTCGGGGCAGGCGGTGCAGGTGCGGGCTCGGGGGCAGCCTCCGGAGGTGCTGGAGCCGGTGACGGAGCAGGCGGGGCCGGCGGAGGAGCTGCCGATTGCGTCGCTGCTGGTGGTGTCGGAGCAGGAGCGGGAGGTGGCGGCGGAGGGGGTGGGGGTGCTGCGGCCGGAGCCGGAGGTGTCGGCGGCGGTTGCGGTGCTCGGGCTGCAGGAGCCGGAGGCGGCGCCGGCCGAGCGGGTGGCGTCGATGGGGGAGCTGCCGCCGGGGCGGTCGCCATTGGCGTTTCGTTCATCGAGCTGCCCGTCGCCTGGGCGATCTGGCGAGCCATCAGCTCGGCCTGCTCGCGGCGTGAGCGCTCATTGCTGAGCTGCAGCTCGAGGTGGTCGATACGTTCTTCAGTCAGTTCGCGCTCGAGCTTCTGCTGGGATTGCAAGGCCCGGTAGATCCAGAGGATCGCGGCCCAGGGCAAGAGGACCCTCAGGACAATGGCGATGAAGTTCAAGTGGTGCTCCTCTGCTGGGCGTGCCGCGGGGCGTTGGTCAGTCGGGTTGTTGTTCGAGCAGGTCGCTGACGGCGTCGAGTCCGTTGATCGCTAGGGTCAGCCGATCCTGGGCAGACAGTTCTTCGAGTTCAATCAGCGTTTCATCGCGCATCGAGACGGGGTCGTTGGCGCCGAGGAAGGCGGCCGGTCCCTCGTCGTCGAACGAAAGCTGAAGTTCTCGCAGCGTGCCTTCTTCGGTCACGATCACACAGCCGATGTTCTTGTCGCGGACGCCGTCGGGCTCAACCTCGACGCCCATGGTGAAGAAGGCACCTGGGAAGGGTGGGAAGGGACGCAGTTCGAGCGCCGCCTCGCGCAGCAGCGCTTCGACCTGTTCGGCAGCTGACGAGAGCGCTTCGTCGGCCATCCGGCGTCGGAGCTGGTTGCGTACGGCTCGCTGGCTGGTCTGCCGACCGGTTTGCTGAGCGGCAGCGGCGTCGGAATCGGACATCGGCCTCGATCGTGTGCTGTCCCCGTGCCTGGGAAGCGTCCAAGCATTTCAGGTGGGTGAGATATGAGTATACGCAGGGTCTGGAAAATTCACCGCCGACCGCGTAACAGGGCGGCCAACCTGCTGAGCGCTATGTCGAGAGTGGGTACGATGGTGGCTGGGCGTGCGGTCTGTCAGCTTGATCAACGGGACGAGTGGATGACTCAGCCAGGCGATGCCGTAGGTTCGCAGTCGCGGACGGTTTGGAGTTCGCAACTGCGAATCGTGGCCGGTCGGGCGGTGGAGGAAGCGCCACAGGTCGGATTCGTCGAGAAGGTCGACCAGGTCGGACGGCTGGTCCGGCTGTCGATCCTGGCGGAATCGGCCGCCGCCGGTGCGGACGCCTTCATGGATCAGTTCGTTCGCCGGATCGGCGAGCTGTTTGATCCGGCGGCGCGTTCGCTGACCGGGGCGGTCAAGTTCGCCGTCGAGACGACGCACGAGGAATTGCGCGGCTGGAATCGACAGCACCTACCGGCCGAGCACGCCATGTACGGGATGTCCTGCCTGATCCAGCGCGACGATCAGCCGGCTGTGCTTGGTCAGGCGGGGCCGTCGGCCGGGCTGTTCGCCGGCGACGCCGGGCTCGCAGGTCTGCGTTCAACCAGCCTGTACCGTCATGCTCCGCGCAACGAGGATCCGGTTGCGGCGCCAATCGGCAGTTCCGAGCCGCTCAATCTCCAGTTCGCCGCCGGGCCGGACGCAGCCGACGGCTGGGCGTTGCTGCTGACCTCGAATGCCGCCTCGCTGCTCGATCCTGAGCGTCGGGTGGCGCTGAGCCGGCTCGCGGTCGATGAGACGCTGCGCCATCTCTATGCGCCGATGGTTGGATTGCGCGACGGGGCCGGTCTCGTCGTCAGCCTGACCGGCGGCGCTCCGCCGACGCTGGCCGACCCTTCAGACGCCGTCGCCGAGGAAGAGGATGCGGAGGAGTCGTACGAGGACTACGAAGAGGTGGAGTTCGAGGCGGAGCCGGATGAATCGCCGGACTCGTCGTCCATGGGCGAGCAGGAACACTACGCGCTCGATGAGCGGGTCCAACAGGCGGTTGGTGAGGAGAATCCGACGCCTGGCCCTTCTGATTCTCGCGAGCGACAGTGGGACGTCACCTTCACGCCCGCGGTGCCAGCCGAACTCGAGGTTGTAGGTTGGCCGGTCAATCCCTTCGCCGTTGGACGGGTGGACTTGGTTGAGTCGATGACCGCCCAGGCGACAGCGCCTTCGCCGCCGATGACCAGTCCGATCATGGAGCTGGCGCGCGCGCTGCCCTCGCTGCTCGAGAACCGGCGTGAACCGGCCGTTGAGCGGCCCAAGATTCGCAGCCGCGATCCGCGGGCGAGGAGCGCTTCGTTCCGCCGGGCAGGGTTGGTGCTGATCGCCATGCTGGTGTTGTTGGGCGCGGTAGCTGCAGTGCTGCTCGGCCCGTCGCTGTTGCAATCGGATGAGGACCAGGTCCGGGCCAGCGTCGAACGAGCTCGAAACGGGCTTGCCGCCTCGCAGCTAGCCGTCACGACCGAGGGAGCCACGTTAGCCCTGGAAGATGCGTTGAGCGACGTTGAGGCGGCGCTCGCGATCAATCCCCTGGCCGCCGACGCACTGCAGCTGCGCGAAGAGATTGAAGCGGTGCTGGCCGAGCTCAACCTGGTGTTGCCTCCAGGCGAACTGACCTCGATTGCCGAGCTCTCGCGCTTCGGACCGGCGATCGCGTTGGGTACCGTCCGTTTCGGCGGTGGTCGCGCCTTCGTGCTTGACGACGCCGGCGGGCGCGTGTTCAGCGTCAGCGCCGACGGTGCGGTCTCGGTGATCTTCCTCGAGGGCGAGTTGCTCGGATTGGGCAGTCAGTTACGCGCCGGGACGCCAATCTCGCTCGCTTGGCAGTCGGCCGACGGAACAGGCGATGAGACGCTGGAGGATGCGCTCTGGATCCTCGATTCACACTCGCGCCTCTACCGCTGGACGCCCTCGGGCGTGCTGCTGATCCCGATTCCCGAGCAGGTGCGCCTGGGCTCGGTCGACGCCGTGGCCGCGACCGCGGGCAGCATCTATCTGCTCGATCAGGCAGGGGGCGCGGTCTGGCGCTTCGCGGTTGAGCGATCGGAGCTGAGCAAACCGGTCCGCGCCGTCGGCCGGACCGACCTGCTCAATGCCAACGAGTTGCTCGCCACGGTGAACCTATCCAGTGAAGTGGAGTTCCTGGTTGCATTCAGCGACGGCCGGCTGCGCCGCTTCAGCGCGGAAGAGGAACTGCCGCTGGCGCTGGATCTCGAGCGCAGTTTGCTCAGTCCGGCATCGCTCTCTCTGGGCGCGCAATCAGGGCTCATCTATGTCGTGGATCGCGGCGAGGGCCGGGTGATTGCGGTCGGGCCGGACGGCGGCGTGGTCAGCCAGATCCAGTCGCCCGAGCTGACCGAGCTGCGCGGCGCCTGGGTCAACGAGGAGACCGGGCAGATCATCTACGCGCTGCCGTCGGAAGTCCTCGTCGGGCGGCTCCCGGGCGGTCAGGAATGAGCCAACACGAGTGAACGGGCACTGGCCTGTGCCGGAGGGCTCGGAATAGTCTGATCCACAGATGATCGACAGACATGCTCGCGCGTTTCTGAGGGAGTGCGCGCTGTGCGAGGTGAACCATGACGTTTCGCGTGTTGGCTCTGGAATCGTCTTGCGACGAGTTTGCTGGCGCCGTGATCGAGGACGGGATAGAGGTGCTGGCCTCGGTCGTCGCCACACAGGCGGGGATTCACGCGCGGTACGGCGGCGTCGTGCCCGAGGTGGCTGGACGCGAGCATCTGCGCAACCTCGCGCCGGTCATGCAGGCGACGCTGGAATCGGCCGGGCTGGGCTGGGATGAGCTCGATGCGATCGCGGTGACCCAGGGTCCGGGACTGGGCGGCTCGCTGCTGGTCGGCGTCAACGCGGCCAAGACCGCTGCCTGGGCGCGCGGGCTGCCGTTGATCCCGGTGCACCACATCGCCGGCCACCTCTACGCCAACTGGCTGCGACCGGCGCGTGACGAGTGGGACGATTCACCCCCACCCTTCCCGTTAGTCGCGCTGGTCGTCTCGGGCGGCCACACTGAGCTGTTCTGGATGGAAGATCACGATCGGGTCGAGCGGATCGGTCAGACTCGGGACGATGCGGCCGGCGAGGCGTTCGACAAGGTCGGTCGGCTGCTCGGCTTGCCCTTCCCCGGCGGACCGGAGATCGAGCGGGCCGCCAAGCAGGCCGCGCCCGAGCAGATTGCGGCGCTCGATCCGCTACCGCGCGCCTGGTTGCCGGGCACTCACGATTTTTCTTTTTCCGGGCTCAAGACCGCAGTACTCAATCGAGTACGCAAGATCGAGGCCGCCGGAGAGCCGGTTGATGTGCCGGCGATGGCGGCCCGCTTCCAGGAATCGGTCACGCATGTGCTGGCCGAGAAGACCGCTCGCGCAGCCGAGGAGTTGGGCGCGACCTGCGTGATCGTCGCTGGCGGCGTAGCCGCAAACAGCGCGTTGCGCGAAGCGCTCAGGGAGCGTTGCGCCGAGATCGGGCTGCCAGTCAGAGTGCCGCCGCCGCGTCTCTGCACCGACAACGCGGCGATGATCGGCGCTGCCGCCTGCTACCGGCGCTCGGAGGCTGCGCTCGACATCGACGTGTTCTCCACCTCGGGACCGGCCGTCTTCTCAGCCGGTTCTTAGCCGCCGGCGCAGCGGCCGGGCCAACGCCGCCAGAGGGCAGATGCTGCAGGCCCACTGTCGGCAGCGAGTCTGCTCCAGTTCGAGCAGAGCCTGCGTGTGCGGATGCCGCCAGCCGAAGCTGACACCGTGTACGCCGTGCCCCCCGGGTTCGGAGTCCAGCCGGGCGCGAAGCTCATCGGTCCGCTGGTAGCGGGCGCCGGGCAATCGAGCCCATTGCAACCACGCTCCGCTGAGCGGATAGACGGCATCGGCCAACAGCTGGATGGTGCGGGTCGGTCCGAGGCGGCGGGGGATGCGCAGCTGACCGATCGCTTCCCGCAGTGGCAAGCTGGCCAGCCGCTCAAAGGCCGCGCTCGGCGTTTCGGGCGACTCCGACCAGCGCTGCACGAGTGTCGATAGCACCAGACCCAGCCCGCCGGGCGAGCCGAGCGCCCCTCTGCCCGGTCGCCAGCCGTTGGCTTCGATCACGAACGACACCTCAGACCACGCGTCGCATCGTTCCAATGCTCCCCAAACGCATTGCTCAGCGAGCCGACTATTGTGCGGCTGTGCCAGGGCCCGCGCCGCCGCAATCACGGCACGTCGATCGCCGGCCGAGCCCGGTCCGGCCGGGACGTTGAGTGCCTGCAGCTCGCTCATCTTGCGGAGAAAGCGGCGACGAGCGATGGCAAACAGTCGCGCCTCGACCGCGTCTTCACCAGCGCGCGGCACGATGTCTGCACAAGGTGGCCGTTCGACCGACGCGGAGCTCTCTGAGTCGGGCGGTGGCAAAGGCGTTGCGTCGGGAACCCTCATATCGGGCGGCGTGTGCTCATGTTGCGGGCGCCCGGCCCAGTCGACGACGTGCAGCAGCAGGCCGTGGTAGGCCGGATCGTCGGCGTGGCCGTGCTGCAGCCAGGCGCGAGGCTCGAGGTGCAGTTCAACATCGCCACGCCGGGCTCGGCCCTCCACATCCAGGATCTGCGCGCCGCGGAAGTCGGGCCCCGGCCCACGGTTCCAGACCCCCGGCGAGATCACGCGCACCATGCCGCCGTAGGGAGACTGTAGGAAGGGCGCCGGCCAGCGCGACTCGGCCCAGCGCCGCTGCAACGCCAGTTCGCTGCCTGCTGCCTCGCTCAGCGGTGGGTCAGTCATCCTGGTCAGCATCCGGATCGACCTGATCGCTTGCATCGGACCTAGGCTCGTAGGGAAACTCAACATCCTCGGCAACCCGCGTCAACAACCGCGCGGCCGTCCCGCGTGGGCTGTACTCACCTCGCTCCCACTCCGAGATCGTCTGTTGACGGGCGTTCAGTTCCTCTGCCAGTTCGCGCTGGCTCATGCCGGCGTGGCGGCGCAGCCGACGGATCGCTTCGGCATCCCAGCTACCGTCCCGCTGCCGTCTGTCATCCGTGACACCCACGTAGCAATGCTCCAGGCCGTTTCCCAGTCCATGCTACACGCTACCGTGTGAGCCAGCTTCGTCTAATCGAGAAGTTGAGGAAAAACAGAGCAGGATTGCTAACTTCGGGCGCCGTCCATCCACTCGTCATATTGACGCAGGGTGATGACGGGAATATGGTGAGGTTTCAACCTATGCCCCAGAACGTCATGGCAACCGCATGTCGCGCGCTGGTCGGCTCTGGACGGTCGTCCAACGGCTGGACTCGGCCCATACCCCGGCGTGCCCAATCGCCGTGGCGCCATTCGCTGCGTTGACTGCCGACGGCTTCGGCCGCATACATCGGGAGTCGCAGCCGCTGGTGCCGCTGGATTCGCTGTGCCGCTCTGAGCCGCTCCAGGCTGGCCTTGGGGCCGACCGTTCGGTCGTGGGGCTGAGCGAAGTGTATTGAGGAGGCTCGCTGATGGTGTTGGCGCCAATTGATGACCAGTCTGCCGCCCTCGGGCAGCCGAGCGAACACGAGATCGTCGACTACTCGCGGCTGCCGGAAACCTACCCGCTGCCGAACCTGATCAAGCTGCTGCGCGACTCGTACGACTGGTTCCTCCAGGAGGGGCTCAAAGAGCTGCTCGAGGAGATGTCGCCGATCGAAGACTTCACCGGCAACCGGATGCAGCTCTACTTCCAGCACGACGGGGAAGACGACGGCACGCCGGGCTACGAGTACATCGCACCCCAGGAGACCCCGCTCGAGTGCCGCCAGAAGGACAAGACCTACCAGGGTGAGTTGCGGGTCAAGGTTGGACTGACCTCGAAGAAGACCGGCGAGAGCAAGCAGCAGTGGCTCTACTTCGGTCATCTGCCGCACATGACCGAGACCGGGACATTCATCATCAACGGCGCCGAGCGCGTCGTCGTCTCGCAGCTCGTGCGCTCGCCCGGCGTCTACTTCGGCGCCTCGGTCGACTCGGCCTCGGGCCGCACGCTCTGCGCGGCCAAGCTGATTCCCTCGCGCGGCGCCTGGCTCGAGTTTGAATCCTCCAACCGCGACGTGCTGACGGTCAAGGTTGACCGCAAGCGCAAGATCGCCGTGACGACGCTGCTGCGCGCACTCGACCACAGCGACGACCCAAATCTGACTGACAAGGAGCTTGGCACCGACGAACGCATCCGGCGGATGCTGGACGGCATCGACCTGGATGGAGCGCCGCATCAGTTCCGGGAGTCGACGCTGGCCAAAGAGGCGCCGGGCATGTCGGAGGAGGAGCGCAACAAAGAGTGGGCCATGCTCGAGGTCTACAAGCGGCTGCGACCGGGCGATCCGCCCACGCTCGAGGCCGCGCGCAACCTGCTGGAGGGGCAGTTCTTCAACCCACGTCGCTACGACCTGGGTGGGGTCGGCCGCTACAAGGTCGATGGTCGGCTGCGGGAACTCTGGGACGAGCTGCAACCACGACTCGACGCGCTCAAGCTGGACGGCGAACTCTCGAAGCTGGACGACGACGAGGTCGAGGAGAACCGCGGGCAGGCGTTGTGGAT
>JAJDXE010000010.1 GCA_022825265.1 Dehalococcoidia bacterium | reverse complement strand
GGAGGTCGTCGGCCGCGGCTGAGGCGATCTGGCTCCAGTGGGTCTCGACGAGTTGGAGGTCGGCGCGGACGGTGGCGACGGAGACCTTGAGCAGGGCGGCGATGTTCTTGAGGGAATGTCCCTTCTGGCGGTAGAAGTGGGTCGTGACGGCTCGTCGGCGTTGTTTGGGGGTGATGTTCATGGTTCTGCGCTTCCCTTCGTCTGCACTTGTGTTCTTGTTGACTATATGGCATAGGCGTTCGGTACTGATGTGTCGGAGTTGGCAGATGGGGCAGGTCCCCGCTCGGGGGCGGGGACTGGGATCGGTATGGCTGAGGCGATAGGGACTCTGCTCAGCTTGTGTTGTTGGGTGCTCTGGGCCCCGCGTCGGAGCGCGGGGCATCGGTTGGGGCGGGGCATCGGTTGAAGACTCACCGAGGTGTTAGTTGCCCCGGTTTCTCAAGAGGCTGAGGGGATTAGGCAGGTACATCGGCACTGCCTGTCGGTAATCCGCGTAGGAGGGGTATCGCTCGAGCGAGATCGTTTCCCCGAATCGGCTTGAGCCCTGGAACATGAGGAAGAGGACGACGCAACCGATTCCGGTCCAGTGCCAGAACTGGTCGGCGGCTGAGATGGCGAACAGGTAGAAGACGATCCACATGCCGACCTCGCAGGCGTGGCTGGGGTGGCGACTGAAGCGGAAGAGGCCCGTGGTGATGAATGGCTGCTCGACTTCCGCGCCCTCGCTGATCAGCCGCTTCTTGTGGTTCTGGAAGCGCAGCATCTGGATGTCGGCGATGACCTCGATCGCCAGGAAGAGCAGGAAGAGGACAGCGGCGAGGTAGTCGAGCCAGCCCAGCGACTGGTCGGGGTGCTGCCAGGCTTGGTGGATGGGCGCCGTGAACATCCAGACGATGGCCATCTGACCGAAGGAAGTGAACGTCAGGTTGAGCACCTGAAACTTCGCTTCCCCGTACTTGTTCCTGAGATAGGTCCAGCGATAGTCCACGTTGCCCAGCGGGAAGCCGCCCTTCACGATCAGGTTGACCGTGAGGCGAATCGCCCAGGCCAGGACCAGCGCCATCATGAGATTGACGCGGGTGGACTCGAAGCTGAGGTCGGCGGCCACGATCAGCACGAAGATGGCCGGCCCGATCGACCACATGCGGTCCATCAAGGAGTAGTCCTTGGTCACGAGCGAGAGCGCCCAGCAGGCGGCGGCGATGACGATGGCCAGATCCAGCGTGAACCCGTATGGGGTGTCAGTCAGTGCGATGTCGAACATGCCAACAGCACCTCAATCTCATCGGCCCGGTCGCCGAAGCGTCGAGGTCGCGCGTCGGGCTAGAAGGGCTTGTCGCCCTTGACCGTGACGCGGATCCCGCTTCGCGACTCAGGGTAGTAGTCCCAGATCGCCATGTGCTGGGTGCAGCGGTTGTCCCACAGGGCCACGGAGTTGGCGTCCCACTTGAAGCGGCACTGGAAGTTGACGTTCTTGACGTGTTCGTAGAGGAAGTCGAGGATGGCGTTGCTCTCCTCGAGCGGGAGCTCGACGATCCGCCTGGTGAAGCTGGAGTTGACGAACAGCGCCTTGCGTCCGGTGACGGGATGGGTGCGGGCGATCGGGTGGACGGCGCGCGGAGACTCGCGCTGCGGTTTGTGGTCGCCGTACTGTCCCGAGTAATCGGAGGCGTGCAGCGCGGTCAGCGGCTCGAGCAGGGCCTGCATCTGGGGTGAGAGGCCGTCCCAGGCGGCGTACATGTTGGACCAGCAGGTGTCGCCGCCCTTGGTCGGAATGCTGTGGATGTGCAGGATCGAGGCCATCGGCGGTTCTTCGTCGGCCGAGACGTCGGAATGCCAGCGCTCGCCGTTGTTGCGGAAGGAGTCCTTGTCGGTGTGGATGCGCATCAGCTCGGGGTTGCCGTGCTCATAGGGCGCGGCCGGATGGATGTGCAGGTCGCCGAACATGCGCCCGAACGCGAGGTGCTGTTCCGGTTCCATCGGCTGATCGCGGAAGAAGAGCACCAGGTGTTCCATCCAGGCGTCGTGGATGAACTGGAAGGTCTCTTCATCAATCGGCTGGGTGAGGTCGACGCCGTGGACGGTTGCTCCGATTGTGGGGGTCAGCGGCTCGACGGAGATCGCGGAAGTGGTCATGAGAATCCTCAAGGGTGGCAATGACTGTTGCGGCCTGTTGGGTTGAAGATAGAGCTACTCGTCGTCGGGGCGGATCAGGGTGACGGTGTTGTCGAGGTAGCTGAGCTCGAAGTCGCCAGGCCAGATTGCATCTCTGCCGAAGATTGACGGCATCGCCCAGTTACCGTTTCGCGCCGGAAAGTCAGGCTGAGGTTCCGTCATCCAGGCTCGGACCGGAATCACAACTCGTGCATCACTATCGTCGTCCAACAGCAGCCGGAGCTCGATCGGGAGCGCCATCAGGCCCTCATCGCCAACACCGAAGATCGGCATCGCGCCGTCTGAACTTCGAAAGTCCAGGTCGAAGAATGAGTCACCAAGGATGTGGTAGGCGTCTGTCGGCATCAGGATGGTGAAGTCGGAACCAGTGTCAATCATGAAGTCCACGTCGTGGAATTCTTCGACGTACTCGACGCGCGCCGAGAGAAATGGCGCGAAGTCGCTCGGGTGGTCCGCTTCGCCGCCTGGTTCCAGTAGGCCAAGCCAGCCAACGATGCGCCTGGTCATCGACGACGAGCGTTTGTGATGAAATGCGCCTTGCGTTCGCTGGCAGGAGGAATCCAGTAGGAGCATCCACGAGTGAAGTCGTCAAGCGTGTTCATGTGCTGGATCAGACTCTCGCCGCTGCTAAACCCAGAGACCTGGTCGCCTGCGTAGATGACGATCCAATGATCGGGAAACCGCTGGCGAAACTCAGACTCGTGCCGTGACCAGTGGTCCTTGTTGGCCTGCTTCTCACGCCTGGCTTCCTCAGCAGTCCACCGTGGACGGACAGTTGCGTTGCGTGGTCTTGAAGCCGTCGGCATCAACTTCCTCCGAGGTTCATGCTACCGGGCGGCCTTGACAATCCGCTACTCTTGACCTCGCAAACCAGAGCGTTGGTGAAGGGATCGATCATGGCACTTGGTGGATTTGCCGACCGCGTGGCGCGGATCAATTTGACCGACCGCACGGTCTCCTACGAGGGCATCAATGAAGACGACGCGCGCAAGTACATCGGCGCTCGCGGACTCGGGGTGAAGTACCTGTTGGACAACGGCGCGGAGACGGATCCGACCTCGCCGGACAACATGCTGGCTCTGGTCAACGGACCGATGACCGGCACCGAGGTGACGATGTCCGGACGCCTGGCGTTCGTGACCAAGTCTCCGTTGACCGGCACCGTGACCGACTCGCACATGGGCGGTTGGTCGGCGGCTCGGCTGCGCTGGGCTGGTTTCGACGCCCTGCTGATCACCGGCAAGGCCGACTCTCCCGTTTACCTTGAAGTCGAGGGCGGCGAAGTCGCGATCAAGGACGCCTCCGAGATCTGGGGCAAGGGCATCCACGACACGGTGGCCCACTTCGGCTCGGAGAGCGGCAACAAGACCGATGTCTCGGTCATGTCGATCGGCCAGGCCGGCGAGAACGGTGTCTTGTTCGCCTCGTTCCTGAACGAGGACGACCGGGCGGCCGGTCGCGGCGGTACCGGCGCGGTCGCCGGGATGAAGAACCTCAAGTGCGTAGTCGTGCGCGGCACGCGCGACGGTCGCTGGCGACCGGAACAGGGCGAGGCTCGGCAGAAGTTCCGCGAGGCGCAGGGCGCGCACCTGAAGCTGATCATGGAATCGCCGGTCACGGCGCCGTCCTCGGTCAACGACGACGGCACACTCAAGGACGGTTCGGGCGCGCTCTCCGCATTCGGCACCAACGTGCTCATGAACGCGGTCAACTCGATCGGCGGGTTGGGCACGAAGAACTCACAGCTCACACAGACCAGTCCGGAAGCGGCAGACGCGGTCTCCGGTGAGACGATGCGCAACGAGTACCTGACCGCAGAGCCGACCTGTCACGCCTGCCCGGTGGCCTGCAAGAAGGAAGTCGAGATCACCGAGGGTCCGCACGCCGGCCTCAAGATGGAGTCGTTCGAATACGAGCCGGCCTGGTCGCTGGGCGCGAACTGCGGCAACGACGACCCGGCCGTGATCGCCAAGGTCATCGACCAGTGCAACGACTACGGCATGGACGCGATTGAGATCGGCAACGTGATCTCGATGTACATGGAGGCCTCGGAGCGCGGCTACGTCGACACGCCGCTCGACTGGGGCGACGGCGCGGGTATGGTCCGCGTGACCGATGAGATGGCGATGGGCTCGTCCTCGATCGGTCAGACGCTGGGCCAGGGCACGGCCAAGGCCGCGGCGGCCTGGGGCCACTCCGAGATCTCGATGACGGTCAAGGGCCAGGCAGTGCCGGCCTACGACCCGCGCGGAATCAAGGGCGAGGGCCTCGGCTATGCGACCTCGAACCGAGGCGCCTGCCACCTACGCGGCTACACGCCGGCCTCCGAGCTGCTCGGCATCCCGGTCAAGACCGACCCGCTGGACTGGGACGGCAAGGGTCCGCTGCTGAAGATCTTCCAGGACCTGCACGCCTTCTCGGACTCGCTCGACCTGTGCAAGTTCTCGGCCTTTGCGGTCGGCGCGCCTGAATATGCGGCGCTCTACGAGAACGTCGTCGGTCTGCCGATGTCCGAGGAGGACGTGATGGTCGCCGGCGAGCGGATCTACAACCTCGAGCGTCACTTCAACAACCTGGCCGGCTTCGACGGCAGCGACGACTCGCTGCCCGAGCGCTTCCTGACCGAGCCGGCCAGCGGCCCGGCGGAGGGCCACGTCTGCGAACTGGACCAGATGAAGGAGCAGTACTACGAGGCGCGCGGCTGGGACGACGGCGTCGTCGGCGACGCCAAGCTGCGCGAGCTTGAGATCATCTCCTAACTCCACGCGGAGAGCCGATGATCATCCGCTTCTATGCGACGCTGCGACCGCTGGTTGGCGGTCGCAGCGTCGATCTGCCTGACCCACCGGACACGGTTTCCGGGATTCTCGAACGTCTCGCCTGCGAGTACGAGGGGCTGCACGATCAGCTCTTCGATGAGAACGGTACGGTCCGACGCTTCGTCGCGATCATGGTCGACGGCCGGGACATCCGCCACATCGACGGCCTGCAAAGCCGCGTCAGCCCGGAGAGTGAGCTAGACATCTTCCCTCCCGTCGCCGGCGGCTCATTGCGGGGAGCCGACATACCGTTGTAGGCATGGCTCCGGGCAGGCTCTTCCGATCACTCGGCATTCTTCGCTTGTCACAGAACGTGCGCGCGTTTCTGTTTGGTCTGTTGCTGGTCGGGCTCCTGATTGGCATCGTCGCCGCGCTGGCGGCGCCGCTTCCAGCGAGGATCGACGACGAGGCCCGCATAGAGGCGGAGGCTTCGGGGGCGGCGAGAGGTCGGTACTTCGCGGCCCGAAATGCGGAGCAAACCGCCAACGATCTCGCTCCAGATCGCGCTGAGGAGGAGATCAGGAGGCGACTCGCGGAGGGCGACCCTGACGAGATATACGAGCGGGCCTACAGATATGCGTGGAACGATGCCGTTGACACGCTTTCTCGGCGCGTGCCAGCGCAACTGCTCGAACGCGAGGACCACACTCAGTGGATCGAGCTGCTGAGATGAAGGGTCGGTCGACAGAGACTCCGCCCCCATATGGGCCTCGAGACCCGGCCTCGCCCGACGCCCCGCTGCCGCCCGAACAGCGAATCCGGCCGGCGCTGACGTGGTTCCTGATCGGCGCTGTGACGGCGGCGGTGGTCGGGTGGTTGACGCTCCTGCTCGCCACCGAGGTGATTGGAAGCGAGGAAGAGCGGATTGCCGAGATCAAGAACCAGGCGGCGCAGTCCGCTTATTCCCTGGCGATTGATGGTGAAGTCGCCGCGGCCCTGGACGACCAAATCATCATGGAGATTGCTCGTCAGATCTCAGTTGAGGGCATCCGGAGTGAATCAGCCTGGGCCGATGGATTCTGGCGCGGTTGGAGCGACGGTTGGGATGATGCGCTCGACGCGATGCGCTCGGCATCGATCGAGGCGGGCATCGGCTCCGGCTCTTCCGAGTTTGCAGCGTTGGATGCGGCTCCGCGGCGAAACGTGTCGCGCTGATCCGGAGTTTCGACCTAGCCGGGACTGCTGGATAGGCTGACTCAATGTCAACCGCGCGCTCACTGTGGCGTTACGACTTGCCGCGCCAGGTCCTGATCGCGTTCCTGGCGGCGATGGCCGTGACGGCTGCGATTGGATGGCTGATCTCCGTGCTCGACCAGGTCACGGCGGAGGAGATCGCCAAAGCCGAGGTCCGGGGGGAGCGTGAAGGGCGACTGGACGGTTACGAGGCGGCGTTCGAGCGCGGGCGGCTGGATGGCGCGGGTCAAGCGGCTCTCGAGTTACCGGAGCTATTGGAGTCGGGCGACTCCGACGAGGGGTATCGGCGGGCCTATGACTTCGCCTGGAACGATGCGATCGACATCGCGCTCAATCGCGCTCGGCGAGACAAGTTGGAGGTGGAGTCGGCGTTTGAGGCGTGGGAGGCGTTGCGCCGATGAGCGAGCAGCGACGCCGACTTGAAGGCTGGGGCAGCGAGGATCGCGAGCGCTCCTGGTGGCGTCGGGGCTATGACCCGATCGGGCGTCACACGATGGTCGCGACGGTGCTGGGCGTGCTGGTCGCCGCGCTGATTGGCGCGACGCTCGATCCGTTCAACCTGCGCACGGCAGACGACCTCGAGCGCGCGGAGATGCGGGCGTACGAGCTCGCCTACGCCGAGGTTGAGGCGGACGGTTACGCCGATGGTCTGCCGTACGGCGAGGTGCAACACCTGGGCGAGCGAATCGTGGTTGACGGAGCGGGCGCGAACTCGATCTACGGCGAGCAATTCCGCATAGGTTGGAGTCAGGGCTGGAACGACGCGCTCGATAGGCTGAGGCAGATAGCGGAAGCGGAAGGGCTGCCGGAGAGCTACACGGAGTTCCGGGTGCTCGACTCTTTGCCGCTGCGCTAGAGTCGGCTGTCCGCTTCAACTCACTCTGAAGCTGTCGCGGGTCTCTCGTCGGGGCATACTGAATCCATGACTCGGATCCTCATCCTGGGCGCGAGCGGATATGTCGGAGGGCACCTGGCCCCTCGTCTGGTGGCCGAGGGATTTCGGGTTCGGGCGGCGGCGCGGCGAATTGACGCATTGCGCGCTCGCGGTTGGGACGACGTTGAATGTGTGCCAGCCGACGCGCTGGATCCGGAGTCTCTGCGCGAAGCGCTTCGGGACGTCGACGTTGCCTACTACCTCGTTCATTCGATGGCGTCGGGCGGCGACTTCTCCGAGATCGACCGTCGAGCCGCAGCCAACTTCAGGGATGCAGCCGAGGCGGCCGGGCTGAAACGGATTGTCTATCTCGGCGGTCTGCAACCCTCGAACGGAGCCTCGCCGCACCTGGCTTCGCGTCTCGAGACCGGTGAGATTCTGCGAGAAGGACCAACGCCAGTCACCGAGCTGCGTGCTGGCATCGTGGTCGGCCCGGGATCGGCCGCGTTCGAGGTCATCCGCGACCTCGTCTACCACTTGCCGCTGATGCTGGCCCCTCGCTGGGTGCGGTCGCGCAGCCAGCCGATTGCGCTCGACGACTTGCTGGATTACCTGGTCGGGCTCCTTCGACTTCCTGAAAACGGGGAATCGCACGTCTACGACGCGGTTGGCCCGGAGACGTTGAGCTACGGCGATCTGCTCCGGCAGTTTGGCGATGTGGTGGGGCGTCGGGTTCGGATCGTTCCTCTGCCCGTGCTCACGCCGAGGCTTTCGTCCTACTGGCTGGACCTGGTGACGGCGGTCCCGGCGCGCGTGGCCCGACCGTTGATTGATGGGCTCAAGCACGATCTGATCTCGGAACGCCCTGAGGCGCTGCGGGAGCTGATTCCGATTCGTCAGCGGAGCTATCGCGATGCCGTGCGGGACGCGCTGGCTGCGGAGGAGGCTGCGGCGATCACGATTCGCTGGACCGAGGGCGGATTTCGCTATCGGCGGCAACGACATGACGTGTCCTGGTTTGACAAGTCGGTACGTGAATCGGTCGAGACGCAGCGCTCGGTCGAGGAGGTCTGGCACGACATCAGTTCGATCGGCGGGGAGCGCGGCTGGTACTTCGCAACGTGGTTGTGGAAGATTCGCGGGGCGATCGATCGGGCGCTGGGCGGCGTCGGCATGCGCCGTGGTCGGAGACATCCGACCGAGCTGAGGGTGGATGATCCGCTCGATTTCTGGCGCGTGGTTGCGGTGGAGCCGGAGCGCAGCCTGACTCTGGTTGCGGAGATGAAGCTGCCCGGGTCGGCGGTGCTGGAGCTGTCGGTGGAACGGAGTGGTCGAGGATCGGTTGCTCAGCTCCAGGCGCACTTTCATCCGGCAGGCGTGTGGGGCCTGATCTACTGGTACGCGCTCTGGCCGATCCACATGGTCATGTTCCGGCGGCTGGCCGAGGTGTTGGCTGTCGGACCTAGGCGCCGCGCAGGCGAGGGTCGAGCACGTCACGCAAGGCGTCGCCCAGCAGGTTGAAGCCGAGCACGATCAGCATGATCGCGCCGCCGGCGAAGACGGTTTGCCAGGGATGCAGGTCGAGTGATCCGCGACCGGCCTGGACCATCTGGCCCCAACTCGGGATGCCCTGCGGTCCTGCTCCGAGGAACGAAATCGAAGCCTCGGCCAGGATGTAGGCGCCGATACCGATGCTGAACGCAATGATCAGCACGGCGACGCAGTTGGGCAGGACGTGGCGGATCATGATCCGCAGGTCGCTTGCTCCGACCACCTGCGCGGCCAGCACGAACTCGCTCTCGCGCACCTGGAGCACGGCCGAGCGAATCAGCCGCGTGGTAATCGCCAGGCCGGCGACCCCGAGCCATAAGACCACATTCAGAACGGAACGCTCCGTGATCTGGGTGAAGACGAGCACGAGGACCAGGAACGGGATCGCCTGGAGCATGTCGACGATTCGCTGGATCAACAGATCGACGATGCCCGCGTAGTAGGCCGAGATCATCCCGATGATCAGTCCGCCGACCACGGCGATCACAGACGCGCCCAAGCCGACGATCAGGCTGAGCCGCGATCCATGAATGACTTGCGACCAGATGTCGCGACCGAACTTGTCGGTGCCGAACCAGTGACCACCGCCTGGCTCCTCGAACTGCGAAACCAGGACCGGCGAGCCGATGTCGGGATTGCGAGCCAACTCTAGGGTGGTTGGGTTGGCCTTGTAATCGGGGTTCTGTGTCTCAAAGATTTCGTCTGGGTCGTGCCGCTGAATGACTGAAGCAAGCAGCGCGACTGCGATGAAGAGGACGACAAGGATCAGCCCCGAGCCACCCAGTGGCTTGCTGCGCAGGAATCGTCCGAGTGCGCGCACACCTCCGGTGGCGCGATCCAGGATCGTCGGGTCACGCAGCGGGACTACAGTGGGGTCGATGACCTGACTCATCTTTGTCCCTTTCTACGAGAGCCGAATGCGAGGGTCGATCACTCCATAGAGGATGTCGACCACGAGGTTGGTGAGCACGGTAAAGACGGCGATGATCAGCACGACGGACTGGAAGACTGGGTTGTCGCGGGCGAACAATGAAGTCAGCACTTTGTTGCCGATGCCCGGGATGTTGAACATGTTCTCGAGGATGACCTGTGAACCGATGATCGTGGCGATCGTGACGCCCATCACGGTGAGGACCGGCAACAGCGCATTGCGTAGCGCGTGACGCATGATCACCACAGACTCGCGCAATCCTTTTGCGCGGGCGGTGCGGACATAATCCTGGCGCAACACTTCAAGCATCTGCGAACGCAACAGGCGCATCGTCGTCGCGGTTCCGGCGAAACCGCCGGCGAACATCGGGATTAGGTACCAGGTGATCGCCTTGCCGGGGTTCTCCCAGAGGTGCGGTTGGCCGATTACGTCGATCAAGAAGAGGTCCCACTGCAGCACGACGAGTGAGGCGATCGCGGCAGTCCAGAAGACCGGCGCGGCGAGCGCGAGAATCGCCAGTCCGCGCAGACTGTAGTCCAGCGCTTTGTCCTGGAAGATCGCGGAGATCAACCCCACCGGGATCGCGACGGTAAAGCCGACGATCATGATCAGAATGCCAAGTTCGATTGAATAGGGCAGCGAGCGCCCGATTTCGTACCAGACGCTGTTCTGGGTCAGGAACGACGTTCCAAGATCGAGGCGAACGGTGTCCCAGAGCCAGTTGGCGTACTGCTCGCCAATTGGTAGATCGAGGCCAAGGTCTGCTTTGCGCTGGGCGATATTGTCTGCCGAGGCGCTCCCGGCGTCGAGTCCGAGCGAGGCGGTCGCGAAATCGCCGGGCAGCACTCGAATCGCGAAGAACGAGAAGGTGCCCACGAGGAAGACGACGAAGACCGCGCCAATGATTCGCCGGATGATGTAGGCCTGCATGAAGGCGCCTGCTTCGCCTGAAGCTCGAGAGTTCGGTCCGAACGCTGCGGTTAAGCAACTGCGTCCGGTGAGCGCACTCGGTGCTCACCGGACGCAGGCTAACTGGATCAGAGCGGAACCGGCGACGGCGCCTGGCGGTCGGCCGCCGATGGATCATCCAAGTCAAGCCAGTGCTCAAACGCCTGGAGACTCACGGCGAGGAAGTTCCAGCCTTCCTCCTCGGACTTCTTCTCGATCTTGTTGTAGTTGTACCCGATGTACGGGTAGATGTAGTTGTAGCAGATCGAGCGACCGAACTGGCCACGCTCCATCGCGTATTCCTGGACATCGCGGACCATCTGGTAGGCGGTCTCGTAGTCAAGCTCCTGCTTGGCCGCGATCAGGGTCTCGTCGATGTAGGGGTCGGAGATGTCCCAGTAGTTGGAGCCAGCGCCGGTGGTGAAGGCGCCAATCATATCGGCTCGAGCATCGGGGATTTCGATGTTGGGAATCCAACTGAAGAAGGGATCGAAGTCCTTGGCGATCCAGGACGGGATGATCTCCAGATACGGCTTGGTGATGCCGTTGAACTGGTCGGTGTTGAAGGCCTGGTTGAACATCTCGGCGATGATGCCCGGTGTCGCCGACCAGGCAGCGCGGGAGGCCCACAGCTCGGAGGTGACCCAATCGATCTGGCCGAGCTCCGGTCCGCCGGCAGCGTCCCAGAGCGCCCGAGCCTCTTCGAGGTCGGCTTCCTTGTCAATGCGGTAACCGGGCATGGTCTCGAGGTCTTCCTGCGGGATCGCCCAGGCTTCCTGCATCCACGTGACCGGGCCCGAAACCTTGCCGAGTCCGTTGTGCAGCTGCTGGATGAGCTGCCGCCGGTTGATCGCCAGGTCGATGGCGCGAGTCAGCCGCAGATCGTTCCAGGGCGCCTTGTTCGACGGCGTGAAGATCGCCACCGTGTTGGCAACGCCCTGGAAGGTGAGGAACGTCTCGTCAATGCGGTCGTCGTGGATCGCGAAGATGGTGTTCGGATCGGGGTCGGTCATCGAGTCGACCTGCTTCTGCTCGAACGCGATCCGGTAGGCGTTGGGGTCCTGGAAGGTCTGCACCCAGACCCAACCGTCGAGCAACGGACGGTTGGGCAGATCCCAGAAGTCAGGATTCTTGACACAGGAGATCCCTTCGCCCGGATCCCAGCGGGTCAGAATGTTGGGTCCCGTGCCAATCACCTTGGAGGCGTCGACTTCGGTGTACTGGTCCTCGGTCCCGCCAACCAATTCGGGCTGGTTGATCAGGTTGAACTCGTTGGCGAAGCCCTGGATGAACGTCGCATCCGGCTCCACGAGGTTGAGCGTGACGCTCATGTCGCCCTGGTCGATCGAGGAGACGCCGCCCCAATAGGCGGAGCGCCCGAAGTTGCCGGCTTCTTCACCGCTCTCGAGCAGCTTGTTGCGCTGCCGGTCGATGTTCCAGACGATGTCCTCGGTGGTGAGGGCTCGTCCGGGCGCCGCCGCCGGATGGTTGGCTCCGGGACCCTGGTTGTGCCAGTTCACGCCGTCGCGAAGGTGCAGAACGATGGTGGTCGAGTCGGGGGTCTCCCAGGTTTCGGCCAGATCGCCGACGAGTTCACCTGTGTCGGGGTTGGAGAAGCGCAGCAGCTTGGACTGCACGCGCGCCAGCACCTGGAGCACCGGCGAGGCGACGGTGCGCTGGGCGTCGTAGGTTTCGTAGACGTTGGCGGACTGTTCGACGAAGTAGCCGCCGTACTTCTTCTCAGAAACCTGGGCCTGCTGCTGAGCCGCTTGCTGTTCGGCCTGCTCTTCGGCGGTCTGCTCCTGGGCCTGCTGCTGCGCGGCCTGTTGTGCGGCCTGCTGATCCTGGTCCTGCTGCTGCATGGCTTGCTGCTGTTGCTGCTGCATCGCCTGCTGCTGGGCAGCTTGCTGAGCCTGCTGCTGTTGCTGCTGGACCTGGGCGACCGACTGACCGTCATCGTCGTCGTCGCCGCAACCGACCAGCGCCAGACCGGCGGCGCCGACGCCGGCTCGCGCCGAGGCACGGAGAATTCCGCGGCGGCTCATCCGTTTCCTGCCCATCCGTTGCCAATAGGAACGCTCGCTCATCGTTTCCTCCTGTACCTCGCATCCGCACCGGTCGGCGGATCGTCGGGTATCGCGAAACGATACATCAGAAACCAGCTAATGTGACGCAGTTATCACGAGTATCCGAAGGGAATGGCGCGATGGGCCGAGCGGTCAGGGAGCTCACGCTGCGCGCTGTGCCGATCTGGCTGCTGCGTCAGTACCTGGAGCAACTGGGCGCTGTTGACATTGAGCCTCCAGCTCCTGGGCAGACCGATCCCGACGGTGTCGTGCGGCCTGACGGCGCGATGTCCGGTGATGGTTGGACCGTTCTCTGGCGGACGGAGCAGCGGCCGATGCATCCTCGGCTGCCGACCAAGATGGACGAGCATTACTTCGTCTTTACGGCCGAGACGGAGGATGCGCTGGAGTCGCTGATGGACCGCTTCATGATGAAGGCGCAGCGGGGCGGCGGGTAGTTGTCGGACCTATCATGTCGGCTGAGGGCGACTGTGGATGGAGTCCGAAATGCCAGGACCGCTTGACGGCGTGCGTGTCTTTGATCTGACCCTGTGGATGGTTGGTCCGTGGGCCTCGACGCAGCTTGGAGCCCTGGGCGCGGATGTGATCCACATCGAGCAGCCATCCGTTGATCCGCGCACGCTGGGAGCGGGGGTGCCGCCGACGATCAATGGCACCTCGATCGGTTACATGACCTGGAACCAGAACAAGCGCGGGCTGTTTCTGGATCTGAAGTCGGCGTCTGATCGGCAGACCGCTTATGAGCTGTTGCAGACTTGCGATGTGTTTCTGATCAACATGCGGCCCGGCGCTGCCGAGCGCATGGGCGTCGGGTATGAGCAGGTCAAGGCGGTCAACCCGGACATCGTCTACACCGCGATCACCGGCTGGGGCGAGGTCGGACCGATGCGCGACAAGCCGGGGGCCGATGTGCAGGCTCAGTACTTCACCGGCTTCTGGTCGGTCAGTGGGGCCGAGGGCGGACGGCCCGAGGTGTATCGACACATGGCCCAGATCGACGCGACGACCGGCAACGTGGCCGCGCAAGCGGTGATCATGGGGTTGCTGGCTCGCAAGCGCACCGGCAAGGGTCAGCGCGTTCACGTCGGGATGTTGCGAGCCGGAATGGCCCTGCAGAGCGGACGGCTGGCCGAGTATCTGAGCACGGAAACACTACATCAGCCGCTCGGATCCGCCGCTTTCGCGACCGCGCCCGATCAGGCGTTTCAGTGTCAGTGGGGCGACTGGATCGGCGTCTCGGTCACCGGCGAGGATGAATGGCAGCGCTTCGCCGCGGTGATGCGGGAGTCGGAGGCTGAGGTTGAGGGGATCGATGATTTGGCGACCGATCCTCGCTGGGGTTCCAACCGGGAGCGGGTTGCGCGACGTAGTGAGCTGGCTGCTCTGCTCCAGACGGGGTTCGAGCAACGGCCCAGGCAGTACTGGATGTTGCGGATGAGCGCTGCCGGCATCCCTTGCGGGTACCCGATCTCGTTCGAGACGTTGCAGCATCATGCTCAGGCGATTGAAAACGCATACCTGCGGGAGGTTGAGACCTCGGGCTGGGGCAAGGTCTGGACCGGTGGAGCTCCGTGGGAGTTGTCTCGCACGCCGGCTCGATGGTTCGGGGCCTGTTTGCCCGGCGAGCACACCGGCGAGATCCTCGACGAGCTGGCTGCTCGGCGAGCAACGGCCGATGAGCCGGCAGCGGTTGGGGACTAGGCGTGGCGGGTCCGCTGGACGGGTACCGGGTCGTCGAGATCGCCGAGGGCGTTGCCGGACCGTACACGGCGATGTCGCTGGCGGACGCAGGCGCGGATGTCGTCAAGATTGAACCGCCGCAGGGGGATCGATCGCGCGGCTGGGCGCCTTCACTCAATGTCGGCGATGGCGATGACTCCCCGCTCTTCCGAGCCCTCAACCGCAACAAGCGCGGCATCGTGCTGGATTGGTCCTCAGCAGACGATCTGGAGACCGCGCGTCGCTTGCTCTCGCAAGCCGATGTGACGGTCGTCGACAAGTTTGGCTTGCCTCCAGAGCTCGCATGGGACCGGCTAGACAATCCCGGCCTGGTCTATTGCGCGATCTCGGGCTTTGGACCGAATGGTCCTTGGGCCGACCGGCCGGCTTCGGAGATCGGTACGCAGATGGCGAGTGAAGCGACGTCCTCTCTCGGCGTGCTGGGCAATGAGCCGGTGCGGCACGGCAGCGACATCGGTTCGGTCTTCGCCGCGAACAACGCGATCCAGGCGATCTGCGCTGCGCTCTATGCGCGCGATGAATCCGACCCCGGCCATCCGACCGGCGGTCAGCGGGTCGAGGTGTCCCTGTTCGGCAGCCTGATCGCGATGCGCTCGACGCTCTGGGTCGCGCTCTCGAATCCGGACGAGTGGTGGGGGTTCCACCTCGACAGCTACGTCAAGCCGCCCGATCACGGCTATCAGTGCCGAGACCTGCCGATCTACTTTTCCCTGGCCAGAATCCGTGGAGAGTTCTTTGATTCTCTGATCGATGAGCTAGGCATGGACTGGGCGCGCGAGCATCCCGACTACGAGAAGCTGCGCACGGATGGCGCCGGCGGAGCGGGCCGGTACGCGGCCGAACTCACGCCGCTGTGGGAGCGAGGCTTCGCCAACTTCGACGCCGAGCAGGTCATCGAAATCGTCGAACGACACGGCGGCTGGGCGTTCCCAATGCACGATTATGAGCGCCTGAGCCGCGATCCGCAGGTGGAGGCGGTTGGCGCGATCATCGATGTCGAACAGCAGGACGGTTCAACGATGCGTCAGATCGCGCCGCCCTGGGATTTCGAGGGGACGCCGGTTTCGATGACGATGCGTCCGGCGCCGGGTCTGGGCGAGCATCAAGAGGAAGTGCTGGCGGGACTGGCCGCTCGGTCGTAGCTATCCGTTCGCCGGCCGGAAGACTGGGAGCGTGATTTCGTCGTTGACCTTGCGGAAGTCAACCTCAACGGCGAGATCGCAACTGACATCTTTGTCGTCGATCTCGACGAGCGTCGAGTACATGTACGGCCCCTCTTCAAGCTTGATCAGTGCCACGGTGTAGGGATATTCATCGGGCGACCAGCCGGGGAAGTACTTCTGCCACATGCGAATCCAGGACCAGACTGTTCCGTGGCCCGAGATCGGTCGCCATTCCCAGTCGTCCTGCAGGCATCGCGGGCAGGCTTCTGCCGGTGGGAACCAGGGCAGGTCGCAGATGTTGCAAAACTGGATCTGAAGCACACCCTCGCGGCAGCCGTCCCAGAACGGCTTGGTCAGCTCGAGCATCGGCGGCAATGGTTTCTCGTAGCTGAGTCCTGGTGCTTGCGATTCGGTCGTCATCAGTTGTCCCGCTTCAAAATGTGTCCAGTTGCCAACGGCGCAGCGCAGGCGTAGAGGCCAAATTGCGCGTCGTCGACCTGCCGGTCGCCGCACTCCTGCCGCAACTGCCGCACCGCCTCGACGTGCAGCGCCCAGCCCTGCATGTAGGACTCGCTGGTGTGTCCGCCGCCGGTGTTGAGCGGCAGTTCGCCGTGCAGCCCGATCCGCTCCGGCGCAATCCAGTCGCCGCCCTCGCCCGGTTCGCAGAAGCCCATGCCTTCCAGCGTGAACAGCATCGTCGGCGTGAAGTTGTCGTAGAGCTGGGCGAAGGCCAGGTCTTCGCGCTGCGCATCGGAGATGGCAAACAGGTCATCCGCGAGCTGAGACATCGGCTCGTACCAGAAGTCGTCGGCGACGTAGACCGGTGTGATGTCGGAGGCCTGCGAGGTTGCGTGAATCAAGACCGGCGTGTGCTTGAGGTCGCGGGCGCGTTCGGCCGAGGTCACGATGAAGCAGACGCCGCCATCGTTGATCAGGCAATAGTCGAGCAGGCAAAGCGGCTCGGCGATGTAACGAGCGCCGTGGTAGTCGTCCATTGTGATCGGACGCTGCATGACGGCGTTGGGATTGAGCGCTGCATTGGCTCGATTGGAGATTGCCAGGTGCCCGAGCGGCTCGGTCGTGGTGCCGTAGCGGTATTGGTGACGTCGGAACATCATCGAGGTGACGGCGCCGGGCGAGGTCATTCCATAGGGCGCTTCGAACATGGCCTGGGTGGAGATGCCCCGGTTCTCGCCGCCGTACTTCGCCCCGGCCGAGCGTCCATTGTTGCCATAGATGCAGGCAACCACGTCGGCCATGCCGTTGGCGACCGCCAGCGCTGCGTACTGCAGCGCAATGCCCGACTGCCGACCCTCGCCGGGCAACACGTTGACGAAGCGGGGGTGGCGCAGGCCGATCATCTCGCACATCCGGCCGTAGTGCGGCAGGCGAGAGACGATCACACCATCGACATCGGTGCGTCTCAGTCCGGCGTCCTTGAGCGCTTCGCGGAAGGCGATCAGACCGAGTTCGTAGGCAGAACGCTCAGGATCAAGGTCGCGATAGATGGCGCCGAACTCGGTCGTGCCGACGCCGACAATGGCGGTCTTGTCCTGGAGGTTGCGCAGGTCACTGCGGTCGGGTTGGTTACTCATGCGGCGAGTCTAGGGTGTCAGTTCAAGCCCAGAACCGGCCGCGCATTCTCAACCAGCACCTTGTCCAACTCGCTGTCTGTGAGCCCGCTGCGAAGCAGTTGCAGAACCTGCGGCTGCTGATCGGCTCCGGGTGCGTCGGAGCCGAATAGGACTCGCTCGACACCCAGCGTGCGGATCAGGCGTGCCGCGTCTTCAATGGCGCAGGCTCGGCGGCCGTCTCGGCAGGTGAAATGTCCGTCGTCGAAGCCTCCAGCAGTGTCGAAGATGACCTGCGGGAATCGCTTGGCGATGTCGACCCGCTGATCCCAATAGGCGCCGGGCATGTGGGCCATGATGAACTGCAGCCGAGGGAACCGCTCGAAGACCGGGATGAAGTGGTCGGGCATGCCGTAGACATCGTCGCCGGGTCCGCCGCGTAGTGCCCCGGTGTCGCTGAGAATGGGCAGACCGAGATCCTCCAGTCGGGCGTAGAGGGGCATCATTCGCTCGTCCGAGGGGAAGTAGCGGCCCAGACCGGGATGCATCTTGACCCCGCGCGCACCCATCGCGACACCGCGTTCCAGCTCCTCCATCAACAGGTCGGTCTCCACCCAGGTGCCGATGTCGCAACAGAGGAAGGTTCGAATGCGCGGGTCTTCGGCCTGACGCTCCAGGGTCCAGGTGTTGAAGCTGCGCACTCGGTCGTGCAGCATCTCCAGCAACTCTTCCGCCAGCGCATCGGGTCGCCGTTCGCGCTGCTGCTCGAACATCTCGGGCACGACCATGTAGTTCAGTCCGACGATTGCCTCGACATCGTTGCGGGTCATGTACTCGCCGCAGGCGTCGCCGTTGGCCCAGCGCCACTCAAGCGGTAACCCGCGACGGGGGAACACGATCGCTTCCTGCTGCGGCGTTCGGCAAAGGTGGACGTGGACGTCAATAACGGCTGGCATCTTGGAACCTCACTCATTCCTGGGCAGACGGGCGGCGAGGAAGTCGGCGTAATGCAGGGTCTCATGGCTGGCGCCGCCGGCGTTCGCGCCGGCTCGGAGATGGATCGCGCAGCCCGGGTTGTTGGTAATCAGCGTGTCGCAGCCTGATTCGGCGACGCAGTTGAGCTTGCGTTCGAGGATGCCCTCGCCGACTTCGGGAGCGGCGAGCGAGGTCAGGCCGCCGAACCCACAGCAGACCTCCGGTTCCTCGAGCGGGAGTGCTGGTTCACCGGTGAGACGCTCGACCAGCAGGTCAATGCGCGCGCCGGGATCGCCACGGTTGGATGCCTGGCAAAATCGGTGGGCTGTCCATGAGCCGTTGGCGCCGTCACTTAGGCAGCCGTCCGGGAGCCGACCCGGGCTGTCCAGCCACGAGGCGAGATCGTGCACCCGGTTGCTGACTGCTTCGGCCCGATCCAGCCAATCGGGTTCGTCGCGGAACAGGCGGGGCCAATGATCTTGCATTGCGATCACGCAACTCGGGGCCGGCGTGACGATTTCATTTCCGCTTTGCTCCAACGTCTCGATGGTCTGGCGCGCCATTTGCCTGGCGGTCCCCCAATCGCCGGCGTCGAAGGCGGGCAGTCCGCAACAGTGCTGACCGTCGGGCAGATTGACCAAGCCGCCGCCGGCCTCGATCAGCTTCGCCGCCGAGTCAACGGCGGAGGGCAAGAGACGATCGGCAAGGCACTGCGCGAAGAGATCCACGGTTTGACCGGATGCGGGGGAATCGGCAATCGCATCCTGAGTGGCCCGGCTCTTGACCAGCGTCTGACCGCTACGCAGCGGCAAGGTTGGGACCGAGCGCCAGCGGAGCTTCCTGGGCAGTGGCAGTCGAAGATGGTCATTGCGAACCAGTCCGGCCAGGCTCGCCAGGCCAGCAGCGAGCGCTCCAATGCCCATCAGGTAGTGGAACAATCGCGGTCTGGCCCACAACTTGAGCGCGAGGCGTTCCCAGAGTGGTGCGTGTCCCGACTCATGCGCTTGATGGCGGACCTCGAGGATCTGTTTCGGTAGTGGAATGGCGACCGGGCAGACGGTCTCGCAGGCTCCGCATGAGACGCAGAGGCCCTGCGGTCCGGCGGCGTCCTCGATGCCGTGATGGAAGGTCGTGTTGACCAGGCCGATCGCGCCCGTGTAGATGTGGCCGAAGGTGTGGCCTCCGACGACCTGGTAGGGCGGGCAGACATTGGCGCAGGCGCCGCAGCGGATACAGCGCAGCGCGTCACTGATCACGTCCTGCTCGCGCATGGCGCGGCGCCCGTTGTCGAGCAGGATGATGTGCATTTCCTTGCCCGGCTGGGCGCCGGTGATGCAGGTCGTGTAGGTGCTCAAGGTCTGCGCGGTAGCCGAGCGCGGCAGGAGCTGGAGCTGACGCTCGGCGTCCGCCCAGGTCGGGATCAACTTCTCGATACCAGCGGTGACGAAGTGGACGTCGGGCAGCGACGTCGCCAGGCGCATGTTGCCCTCGTTGGTCACGACCATGATGCTGCCGGTCTCGGCGACGAGCGCGTTCGCGCCGGTCAATCCGGCGCCGGCCGAGAGGTAGTGTCGGCGCAGGCCGTCGCGAGCGCTGGCGACCATTTCTGGAATGTCATCCGGATCAAACTCGCGCCCCAGCTCCGCGCCCAGGATCTCGGCGACGTACTGTCGTTTCTGATGGATCGCGGGCATGACCAGGTGCGACGGGCGTTCCTCGGCCAGTTGCAGCAGCCACTCGCCCAGGTCGGTCTCGATTGCGGTTATCCCCTGCTGTTCAAGTTCATGATTGAGCTCGATCTCCTCCGAGACCATCGACTTGCTCTTGACGACGAGGTCGATGCCTCTCGACTTGCAGATGCTGGCGATGTAGCTCACGGCCTCGGCCGCGGTCGAGAGTTCGACGACAGTCGCGCCTGCGGCCTCGGCATTGGCTCGGAACTCGGCGATGTAGTCGTCCATTCGCTCGAGCGTGGCGTCCTTGACTGCGGCGAAGTCTCTTCGGAGTGCGTCGAAGGAGCGTTCGGTGCGTTGTTCCAGTCGCCGGACCTGAGCGTCGCGGCTTTCTCGCCACGAACGTTGGAAGTCGAGCAGGCGCGGCTTGAGGTCAGGATCACCGACTGAGCGTCGGTAGCGGACACTAAACGGAGCAGTAGAGGCGCTCATCCCAGCACCGCCACAGTCAGTCGGCTCGGCCCCTGGACGCCGATGGTGAGGGAACGCTCGATGTCGGCGGTGCGCGATGGTCCGGTGACGAAGGTGGCATAGGCGGCTGCCCGCGGCTGCTGCGCGAGCCAGCGGAAGCCGTCGCTGAGCTCGTCGACAATGTCCTCTCGTGCCACGCCCACAATCAGGTGTCGGGTAAGTAACGACACAGCGCGGTCGATTGGCGCCGGTTCGATCAGTAGTACTGATCCCGTCTCGGCGATTGCGAGTTTCGCTTCCGTAATGCCTACTTGACGGTCGGCGATCGACCGCAATGGATCGTTAACATCCGGCAGATCGCCTCGTTGCAAGTGTGCATGTACAGCCGGGGAGACCGCCGGTGTTTCACCGCTAAGTGAGTCTGCATACTGCCAGAGTTCATCCCAGGCATTGCACTGGAACAATTCGCCTTGCGCGGCATCGAGCCCTTCGGCGAACCGCGACGTGCGCTCGATCAACGTGCTCATGCGCAGAGTCTAGCAGCCGATCTGATGGCGGGCTGTATGCTCAGGGCGAACTGGCGCTGCGAACAGAACGGAACGGAGCGGGAGCGATGATTGAACTGACCGAATCGCAACGGTTAATTCAACAAACCGTACGAGACTTTTCGCGTGCCGAGATCGATCCAATCGCGGACGAGATTGATCGCGAGGATCAGTTTCCCAGGCATCTCTGGCCGATGTTAGGAGAGCTGGGATTGCTGGGCGTCACGATCGATGAACAATACGGAGGCTCCAACGCAGGGCTACTGGCAGGCGTGATTGCTACGGAAGAGATCGCACGTGCGAGCGCATCAATCGCATTGTCATACGGAGCCCACGCCAACCTATGCGCCAACAACATTGCTACCAATGCGAGTGAATCGCAGAAGGAACAGTATCTTCCCGGACTCTGCGACGGCACACAGATCGGCGCCCTGGCCCTGACCGAACCAGAGGCCGGTTCCGATGCCATGGGCATCAGGACCACAGCAGTTCGCGATGGTGATGTGTACCGGCTAAACGGTTCGAAGATGTTTATCACCAACGGGTCGGTCGCAGACACGCTGGTGCTCTACGCGAAGACGGACGTTGAGGCTGGATCGCGGGGTGTGACGGCGTTCATTGTCGAGTCCAGTTTCGAGGGATTCAGCGTCGGACAAGTGCTCGACAAAGTCGGCCATCGTGGTTCTCCGACCGCCGAGTTGATTCTCGAAGATTGCATCGTACCTGCGTCGAACGTCCTGCGAGGTGAGGGTCAGGGCGCCGGCGTGATGATGCAGGGGCTCGCCGTCGAGCGATCATTCCTCGCGGGCGAGCCGCTTGGCATCGCCCAGGCGGCGCTGGATGAGGCGGTGGGGTACGCGCGAAACCGTAAGCAGTTTGGTCAGAGGATCGGCGATTTCCAACTCATCCAGGCGATGCTGGCCGACATGTATACCGAGCTGGAGGCGGCGCGCTGGCTCGTCTACCGGACAGCTCACGTGGTTGAGGAAGCAGCGGCGCGAGGCATCCGCAGCAACAAGGAGGCCGCCGCGGCGATCCTCTACTCGGCCGAGATGTCGAGTCGCGTCGCCGACAAAGCAGTCCAAATCCACGGCGGCTACGGCTACATGAGCGAAAGCCGCGTCGCCCGCTACGTCCGGGACGCGAAGCTGCTCGAAATCGGTGCTGGCACGTCGGAGATTCGGCGGATGCTGATAGGTCGGGAGTTAATTGGCCCGGAGTGAGTCGAGCACGTCGAGGGAGGTGCGACTACGCCCCCAGCAGGATCAATCGGCCCTGTTCGTACGCGTCCAACGCCCGAGCTTGCAGGCCTTCTATCCCTGCGCTTCCGATTGGGTGGTCGACGAGGGCGTAGCGGAAATCGGGCATGCCGAGGGTCTTGGCGATCATTCGGCCGGTTGGGTCGAATGGGTGGGTGCAGAGAACCAGGCCCGGCTTGCCGGTCTGCTCGAAGGTGATGCCGTCGTGCACACTGCACGTTGAGCAGGAGCCTCAATCGCCGACCGCGGTGATCAGGAAATCGACATCGTTGGCGATCCGCTCCAGCACCTGCGGTTCGGCGATCCGGCTGGCATTGCGCTTGCCGGAGTCGATGACGATCTTGCAGCCAGCCTCGCGCTCGAAGACCTCGGCTGTGTAGCGGAGCAGCTTGTCGGCATTGACCTTGCCGTTGGAGAAGAGGCCGACCTTGAGGCCTTCGATGGAAGTCATCCGGGGTGCGGCCGCGTAGCCCGTCGGCGTGGGCTCGCCGGTAGGGTCGAACAGTTCGAGCGGCATAGCGGGTGCCCCCTCCGTCACTCCGTGACACCTCCCCCAGAGGGGGAGGCCTTTCTCTGTTGTCAGCAGTCGAGGCAGACGCCGATCGCCTTGGTCTGGTAGATCGAGTTGCGGCCTCGGCTCCAGGATGGCAGGAAGGCCGAATGTCCGCCCGCTTCGCCGCCCGCGACCACGAGCAGGACATCCTCTGGGCTTCGCCCGCGATGGAACCGGCCCTTGGTCCGATCATGACCGCGCTCGCCTTCCGAGAGGCCGTCGCGGCCGACGCCGCTCGGCCACTTGCCCTTGCTCAGCATCTCGTCCGGATCGCGGCTGGCGTGCTCGAACAGGTACTCCTGCACGTCCTGCTTCGTCATTCCGCCAGAAGCGGCGATCTGCGCATGCTCGGGCGACATCACCACCAGCGACTGTCCGTCGGTCAGCGCGCCGAGCGATGCCATGGCGTCGGCGAAGGTGTCGAGCAGCCGCTCGGGGTCGCTCGTGTAGTGGTTCTCGACGTTGTAGAAGCCGGAGGCGGCGAAGACCGTGGCGGTCGAGACTTCCGGCGGAAATCCGAGCGACTCGTGCAACGGCTCCCAGGGGCTGTTGAGGATGTTCTCGGCGATGCAGCAGCCGTACTTGCCAGGCCAGCCGGTCGTCGAGCGGTCGGAGATGCCTGGGATCATCTGGAAGATGTTCATGATCACCAGCCGCATCGCGCGGCCAATGGTGGCATTCGCCCGGTTTCCAGGACCAAACACGTTGACGCTGGCGTTCATCCCGATTTCGTCGCGAATGTCGCCGGAAATCACCACCACTGGAGCGGAGCCGCCTGTGCTGGCGGTCGATCCGTGGAAGTTGTAGGCGTCCTCATTGAGACCCTCGAGCGCCGCCAGCACCGTCGGGAAGTACTGCGGCAGGCAGCCGGCCATCACGGCATTGACCGCCGCCGATTGCACGCTGCATTCACGTCCGGTGGCTGGGTGCCGGGCGACGATCTCCTCGGGCGGCCGACCTGCTGCCATCAGGAATCGCTCGACCCGCTCGCGAGCAGGTGGCACGACCGGCAATCCGTCGGTCCAGCCCTGCTCGTAGCACCAGTCGATCGCCGAGAGTTCGTCGTTGAGGGTATGGGTCTTGGTCGTCATATCGCTGATTCTAGAGCGTCGGAACGAGTCTCTTGTTTCGTTCTTACGTGCGCTGAATCGGCAGATCTGTGTGAGCAGCCCAGTTAGTTCGTCCAGCCGAATTGACCATCTAAACTGAGCCTGCGGCGCGTCTGGAACGGCTCCCGACGGGTTGGTGAAGAGGCGGCGATGGCGCAGCGGAACGGCTCTGGCTCGCGCGGCGCTGCAGGGCGGCAGCCCCAGGACGACCGTCCGCTCGTGACTGGACCCTCTCTCGGTCCGATTCCTTTCCACTGGGTCGCCGCGATCGTGGTCTGTGTCGGCACCTTCCTTGGTGTGATGGACAACACCATCACCAACATCGCCCTGCCGACGATGAAGGACGAGTTCGACCGGCCACTGGACGATGTGATCTGGGTGGCGCTGGCGTTCATCGTGGTCAGCACCGGTCTGTCGCTCACGATGGGACGGCTCGGCGACCTCTACGGCCGCAAGATGCTCTACACGTGGGGCTTCGTCGTCTTCACCATTGCCACGTTCCTCTCCTCGATTTCCGGTTCGCTGGAGGAACTCGTCGGCACCCGCATCCTGCAGGCGATCGGCGCATCAATGACGATGGCGAACGGCGCGGCGATTATCACCGCCGCCTTCCCACCGTCCAAACGCGGGACCGGGTTGGGATTGATCGTGTCCACGGTCGGCGCCGGAGCAGCGGCGGGACCGATTCTCGGTGGAGTCCTGATCGACCTGCTCGATTGGCGCGCGATCTTCTGGACCCGCGTGCCGTTCGGCCTGATCGCTGCGCTGCTTGCCTGGCGCTATCTCAGGGATGCGCCCAGTCACCAGCGACCCAAGGGACTCGACATTCCCGGCGCGGTGTTGCTCTTCGGAATGCTGGCCTGCCTGACATTCGGCATCAACAGGGCCAGAGACCTGGGACTCACGTCGACCTCGGTGACCCTGGTGCTCGCGGCTGGGCTGGTCTTCATGGTCTGGTTCATCATCGTCGAGCGGCGATCTGCCTCGCCGGTCGTCGATCTGGGGCTGTTCAAAGGACGTGGATTCTCGTTCGGCATCCTGGCGGCGATTCTCCAGTTCTTCGGGATGAGTTTCACCTTCTATCTGGTGCCTACCCTCTTACAGGACGGACGCGGATTCACCGCAACCGAGACGGCGATGATGATGATGCCGCTCTCGCTGATGATGCTGCTCTGGTCGCCGGTCTCGGGGCGCTTATCCGACCGCTTCGGGTCGCGTCCGTTGACCACAGCGGGGATGGTGATGGTCTGTGCGTCCCTCTTCTTGCTCTCACGCACGACCGCCGATACTTCGCCCGTCGATTTCGCCATGCGAATGCTGCTGCTCGGCATCGGCACGTCGACGTTCAGCTCGCCCAACACATCGGTGATCATGTCGGCGGTGCCGCCTGAACGCCTTGGAACCGCGTCGGCCTCACAGACGACCGCGCGAACCTTCGGCAACGCCTTCGGGACGTCGGTCGGCGTGGCAGTGATGGCCTCGGTCGCCGCCAGCTTTGCCGTCAACAACGGAGTCCCCGCGGACAGCGGAGAAGCCATCGTCCACGGCTTCCGAACGGCGCTGCTCGTCTCGACCGCCGCCGCGGCTCCTGCGATCCTGCTCTCCCTGCTCGGCGGACAGCGCGGCGTCCGGATTGTCGCCGAAAAGGCTGCTGAAGGCGTCCAGGTCGCCCGAGAGGCGATCGAAGTCGAAATCTCCGCGATGGTGCCGCTGTTCCGCGGGCAGAAGTCGACGACGAACAGCGCCAACGGTGGAGATAGCGTGGGTGGTTCACAGTCGATCCAGACTGTTCAGGCGAAGAAGGAGTTGTCGTGACGCACGTGATTGTGGTTGGAGCGGGCAATGCAGCGCTGTGCGCAGCGCTATCGGCGAGGGAACACGGCGCCGAAGTGACCGTGTTGGAGAAGGCTCCCGAGGGCGAGCGCGGCGGCAACACCTACTTCACCGGCGGCGGGTTTCGCTTTCCCTACAACGGCATGGACGACATCCTCAAGATCATCCCCGACCTCAGTGAGGCCGAGATCGATCGAGTCGATGTCGGCTCCTACCAGATCGCACAGTTCCGCGATGACCTGGCGCGAGTGACCGATGGACTGATCGACGACGGCATGGCCTCGGCCCTGGTCCGCGAGGCCGCTCCGACGATGAAGTGGCTCCGCGATCAAGGCGTCAAGTTCACGTTGATGACCGGTCGGCAGGCGAACGAAGTCGACGGCAAGCTGGTCTTCTACGGCGGATTGACGGTCGAGGCGGTCGGCGCAGGCAAGGGACTCTCGGACCAGGAGTTCGAGGCCGCGGAACGGGTCGGTATCGACGTTCGCTACGGCTGCAAAGTCGTGAACCTACTGCGCGACGGTCGGCGGATTTGCGGGGTCGAACTGTGGACCGACGATGCCGTCGAGCAGGTTGAAGCAGACGCCGTCGTGCTGGCGGCCGGCGGCTTTGAGGCCAACATCGAGATGCGAACCCGTTACCTCGGTCCGGGCTGGGACATGGCCAAGGTTCGGGGCTCCAGGTTCAACACCGGCGACGCGATCCAGGCGGCGATCGACGCCGGCGCGCAGCCATTCGGCAACTGGTCGGGCGCGCACGCGGTCGCCTGGGACCTCAACGCCCCGGCGACGGGCAACCGGATCGTCGCCGACCTCTACCAGAAGCACTCGTATCCGTACGGGCTGATCGTCAATCTGGACGGCGACCGTTTCGTCGACGAGGGCGCCGACGTGCGCAACTACACCTACGCCAAATATGGACGAGCGATTCTCGCTCAACCCGAGCGCGCAGCCTTCCAGCTCTTTGATCAGCGCACTGCGCACTTGCTCCGCGACGAGTATCACGTCCGACAGGTGACGATGGCGCAAGCCGACACCATCGAAGCTCTCGCGGAATCGCTCGGTGTCGATGCCGACGGCCTGCAACAGACAATTGATGAATACAACCGGTCCTGTCCCGAACACGGCGTCGACGACTTCAACCCCTCAACCCTCGACAGAGTCGGCACGCGAGGAGTCAGCCCTCCCAAGTCGAACTGGGCCTTGCCGTTCGATTCGCCGCCCTACCTCGGATACGCCGTGACCTGCGGGATCACATTCACGTTTGGTGGATTGAAGATCAATCCGAACAGCGGACAGGTGCTGGACACCGAGGATCGACCGATGTCCGGTCTCTACGCCGCAGGCGAACTCGTCGGTGGACTCTTCTACAACAACTACGCCGGCGGATCAGGATTGATGGCCGGCAGCGTGTTCGGAAGGATCGCGGGGAGGAGCGCTGCCAGTGCAGGTCGGTGAACGCGCTGAAGCGCTGCTGCGCGAGATTCTCGACTCACCCGAGGTGTTGATGACCCCGGCCTTGCGCCGGATCGCCCGACGCGAAGCTCGAGAGTTGAAATCGGCCCGGGGCGAGGATGTGTTGGAAATCTGCAACCACCTCGTCGAGCACGGAGGCAGCGGCAGGATACGGCGAGCGGAGCATGGCCCGGCGTATGAGTCGAGGATGGTCGCGTTCGATTTGGCCTGGATGCACAAGCCGACGTTTGCGCTCTTGAACTGGCGAGAGCTCGAGCGACTCGGGCGGACGCTCGACGGCTGGGCCAGCGTCGATCACTTCGCGCGCAAGCTCAGTGGTCCGGCCTGGCAAGGCGGGCAGGTCACCGACGCGAGAGTCCGCAAGTGGGCGACATCTTCAGACTTTTGGTGGCGGCGCGCCGGCTTGGTCTCAACGATCGCCCTGAACGAGCGTCACTTGGGTAAGGGCGACGCCGGGCGGACGCTGGAGATCTGCGAGTTCTTCATCGACGAGCGCGCCGACCTGCACGTCAAGGCCCTGAGCTGGGCGCTGCGAGAGCTGGCGATTAGAGATCCCGATGCCGTGATCGAGTTCATCATTGACCGTGAAGATCGGCTAGCGCCAAGAATCCTCCGCGAAGTCCGCAACAAGCTGCAGACGGGACACAAACAGGCGAAACCCTCGGAGGCGATGCAGCGCCGGATGCGCGAGCGCCGTGCTACCTGAGTGTTCTGCGGCGTTTGCTCACACGCATGTCGGCCAACTGGCTAGTTCTCTGGTTTCTCCTCGGCGGGGTGGGGTGACGGGGAAGCGTTGGATGCTTTCGAGCAGCCAGCGTCTCGTATCTGCCGGGTCGATGATCTCGTCCAGGTTCATGATCCCGGCGGCTCCCCAGGGCTCGTGGCCGAGGGTCCATTCGTCGACCAGACGCTGACGTTCGGCGTCGGGATCCGTGGCATTGGCGATGTCTCGGGCGTGGACGACGTTGACTCCGACTCCGGGGTCCATGAAGGATATCTCGGCGCCGGGCCAGGCGGTGATCAGGGAGTTGTCCATGCTGTTGCCGGAGAGCGAGAAGTAGGCGAGGCCGAACGCCTTGCGCAGGACGACGGTCATGCGCGGGACGGTCATCTGGCCGAGCGCTTCCATGAACATGATCGCCTTGTGCAGGAGTCGGGCGTGCTCGGGCTGCGAACCGACGATGAAGCCGGGCACGTCCTGCAACCAGACGGTGGGAATGTTGAAGGCTTCGCACATGCAGACGAACTGGGTGCCCTTGTCGCAGGTGTTGGGGTCGAGCGCGCCGGCGTTGAACATCGGGTTGCTGGCCATGATTCCGACTGTGTGACCGCCGATCCGGGCGAGCGCGGTGATCAGCGAGCGGCCGAAGCGGGGCTTGAACTCCAGCATCTCGCCGTCGTCGACGATGCGGTTGATCACGCGGTGCATGTCGTAGGCGCGCTGCCGGCGGGTGGGCACGAGGTCGGCGATGGCCGGGTCGGGTTCGGCGTGGTCGTAGCCCTCGCGGATTGACGGGGTTTCCCAACAGTTGGAGGGCATGTAGGAGAGGAACTGCTTGATCAGCGCGATGGCTTCATCCTCGGACTCGGCCGACTGGTCGATCTGACCGGTGAGGTCGAGGTGAATGTCGACGCCGCCCAGGTCTTGCAATGAGATGATCTCGCCGGTGGCGATCTCGATCACTCGCGGCGAGGATACGTTGAGGGCGGAGCCTCGGACCTGGACAGTGAAGTCGGAGTAGGCGCTGTGGAAGCTGGAGCCGCCGAAGGATTCTCCGACGATCGCGGTGGCCATTGGGATGCGCCGACGCCGGCGGGCGGACTCGATGCCAGGCGGGATCTTGCTGAAGCCTTCTGAGCCGAGGGCGTCGGGCAGACGGGCGCCGCCGGTCTCGCCGAAGTAGACGTGAGGCACGCCCTGCTTCAGCGACTGCTCGTAGATGCGCTTCATGCGCTTGCCGCCAACGACCGAGGAGGAGCCGTGCAGCACGGTGACGTCGTCGCCGACGGCCGTGGCCGGTCGGCCGTCGATGGTGCCCCAGCCGCCGATCTTGCCGTCGCCGGGCGTTCGGTCGCGGACCTCGTGCATCTCGGAGTGGGCGAAGGTGCCGATTTCGCGGAAGCTGCCGGCGTCGAAGAGCTTGTCCAGACGCTCGCGGATCGTCATGCGCCCCTTGGCGTGCTGGCGGGCGATGCGCTCGGCCGATCCCATCTCGGAGACGATCTTCTGCCGGCGCATCAGCAGGTCTTCGCGAATCTGCTGCGGACTGAGCGGGGTGACGGCCATCGGCGGCTCCTGCATTGAGAGAAATTGAGGGGTTGACGTTCGGACTGACGATACCCGCTGCCGGAACTAGGAGGCAGGTTCCTCTTCGAGCGGCACAGCCACCGCTTCGCCGGTCGAAGTCAGCAGTATGTACGCTTCACCGACCTGCACACCGGCCTCCGCGAGCATCGACGCATACATGCGAACCTGCTCGTTGTAACTGTCCTGCCGCTCGGCTGGAATCGACTCATCCGACTTGTAGTCGACCAGGATCCAGCGACCCTGATCAGAGAACAGCAAGTCCGCGACGCCCTCAGCGATGGTCGTCCGATCCTCATCTGGGGAGATCGTCGTCAGTGGCAGCTCCCGATGAACCACCTCCGACCGAGCAGCTCGTCGGAGCAAGTCCGATTGCAACGCTCGCTCGATATGTACGAGCACCGCTGCCTCTGGGACGTGATGTCGCCGGCAAATGCAGATCGTCCGCCGCCGCGTGACCTCGAGGTCGTTGAAATCGGCCACCTCAAGCGCTTCATGCACCGCCCTGCCGAAGTCCAACGGATTGATCGAGTCATCATCCCGCTCGCTCTCGTCGACTCCAACATCGAACCTTGCGTCGCCACTCGACTGACCGAGTCGTGAAGGCGTAACCGTTGCGATCGACCGCGTTCCACCCTCAAGCGCAGCGTCGTGACGTTCGCGCCATCGATCCCGCAGCTCCCCATACGGAGGCAGGCGCAACACAGGTTGCGGCGATGGCGCCGCATCGAACGTCCGCGGCGACAGCACCACAGTGTCCCGATCGCCATCACGAGTCAGCCAGTGCGGAGCAGCCTCGTCGAGATAGGTGTGGAACGAGTCACGCCGCGACAGACTGTCGGCCGGGAACGACGGCAAGACCAGCCAGTCGCGAGCGCGTGTGGCAGCCACATAGAGCATCCGTCGCGCCTCGGCGTCCGCGTACGCGCGATCCCGCCTCAGCGCCGCCGCGTAGCCGGGCGTGCGAAACGGCTCGCGGTCGTCGCCCAGCTTGAACTCGACCCGGTTGTTCGGCCGGTCGACGATGAAGTCCACGCCCGACCACGTCTGATCCTGCAGCTTCGGCACGATCACGATTGGAAACTCAAGCCCCTTGGCCTGATGGATCGTCAGCACGCGCACCGCATCGTCGTCCGCCTCGGTCGTGGCCGACTCCGACTCCGGCAAACTGCGCACCCCTCGTTGCGACAGCCAACGCACAAACGGACGCAGGCTGTCGTCGTTATTGTCGGCAAAGTGGGCCGCTCGCTGGATGAGCATGCGCAGATTCGCCTGCCGCTGACGCATACTGGCTGGTCGCGCGCCGACCGCCTGAGCCTGCAAGAGTCCCGACGCCCGGATCACGTGATCGATCAGTTCCGGCAGGCCGAATCGCGGCAGCTCGCGACGCAGCGCCGCAAGCTCGGCAATCGGCTCGCGCAATCGACCCTCATACGACTCAGGCAAGCACTCCGGATCCAGCCGCAGCGGACCGTCCCCAATCGCGCTTCGCAGTTGCAGCAACTCCGAATCCGAAGCGGCCGCAAGCGGCGACTTCAGCACAGCGACGGCAGCAGCCTCATCCGAAGGATCGTCGAGAGCCTGCAGCAAATGCGCGACCGCGCGAATCTCCGGCTGCTGGTAGAAGCCCTGGCCGCTGTCGAAGTGATACGGGATGCCCACTCGATCGAGTGCAGCCGTGTATAGATCAGCGCCGGTCCGGGTCCGAACGAGAATCGCAATGTCCCGGTATTCCGGCGTTCGAGCTCGTTCGTCGTCATCGAGCGAGCCGATCACCGCATCTGACGTCCGCATGTGAGTGATCAGATTGGCAATCAGCGCGGCCTCGGCAGCCCGAGCCTCCGGCGCCCGATCAAACTGTCGATTGCTCGGAATCACCGCCACACTGGCCCCGGAATCCGTCCGATCCGGGACCGTCGCTTCCCATCGCGCCTGAGCGCGCGGATAGTCCGTGTCGGGCTTGAGCACTCCCGCCAACACACGATTCTGCCAGCGGCAGAGCTGAGGTTTCGCCCGGAAGTTGACCGACAGGCTGGTAATCGCCGAGGTCTCCGCTGACGCAGCGAAGATGTCCCGCACCTGCTCATAGATATCGATGTCCGCTCGGCGAAAGCGATAGATCGACTGCTTGGGATCACCGGCCAGCACCAGTCGACCGGGTCCCGGCCTCGCCTGCGTCCAATCGTCCGTGTCGGGCTCCGAGGCGAGCAACAGCGCGATCTGCGCCTGCAAAGGGTCGGTGTCCTGGAACTCGTCGATCAGGATGAAGCGATATCGGCTGCGCAGGTCCCGCCGAGCCTCAGCCGACCGAACCAGCAAATCCCGCGCCTCCAGCAGCAAATCGTCGTACGTGAGCACACCCTCTCGCCGCCGACGCGCAGCGTCCTCGTCGATGAACCGTCGCAGCTCGTCGGTGACTCCCGCGAGCGCGTCGTCCCGCATGATCTGATCTTCTGGCTGCTCCTCCTCGGCCTCGCCCGAGCGGTAGTCGCCGGTCAGGTCACGATTCCGCGACAGTTGCTCAGCCGCCGCCTGCAGATCACGCAGCTCCAGCCCCAGATCCAGCGCCCGCTGCAGCGCCGCGCGGGGGCCGTCGGCGCTCCACAACCATGACCGCCACGACTGCGCGAATCGCAGATCGGCCTGCAGTTGATCGAGCACGCGGAAATCTGGATCCAGTCCCGCATCGAGCGCCCGCTCCCGCAGAATGCCGGCGGCGAACGCGTGGATCGTCTGAATCGGAGCCGCGTCGACATCACGCAGGGCGCTGTGCAAACCCGCGAGTGCGAGTTCCGAGCGAATCCGCTCTCGCAGCTCCCCGGCCGCCTTCTCGGTAAACGTGATCGCGACGATCTCGGACAACGCGCGCCCATTGCGGACCAGGTTCACGACCCGCGCCACGATCACCGATGTCTTGCCCGAACCGGCGCCCGCCTCGAGAAAAAACGATCTGTCCAGCTCGTTGATGAACCGCTCGCGCACATCCTGGTCCACCGGAGGCTCGCGATGGTCCGTCATAGGCGTTGCCGCCGCAGGATCTCGAGTTCGCGGACAGCGTCCTGCTGCTGTCGAGCCTTGTGCTCGTAGCGACGCCCAACATCGGCAGTACAGGACGATTCGTACGGACAGCGCCGACAGTTGGGCCGGTCGCGCAGCGGATTTCCTGGATAGGGGACGAAGTTTGCCGACTCCAACTGGTCGGCGATCAGCGCCAGGGTGTCCCGCAACCGCTCACCGTCGCTGCGAGCAGACTGACCACCACTCGACGCCAACGACTCACCCTTCAGCGTTTGCGACTCAAACTTTCCTCGTCTGGTGACGGAGCGGTGTTCAACCTCCGCCTCTCGGATCGGGACGCCGCGCTGGGTCAACGCGGCCAGACTGGCCACCGAGAGAAACGAGGATCCGTTGACGAAACCGCGCACATCGGGCAGCGTTCGGCCGGTGAAGAAACTCAGCGCTCGCTGACGCCCGCTGGCCTGGACGTCGACGCGATCGATGATCCCGCGCAGACGCAGCGTTCGCCCGCCGGCGACGCGGATCGGCGCGTCGTCGAACGCGACATTGACTTCAAGCGGCTTCCAGCCGTCGCGAGCATCGGCTGCCTCACGCCGACGCGCCCGATCAAGGTCGCGAAGGATTTCAGAGCGCGTCGTCGACACACTCGCCGGCGGACCGAGCGCGCCCGAAGCCTCTGCCGAATCGAGGATCCGACGAGCAACAGTATTCATGTAACTGGCGCTATCGGCGTACTCGAACCAGGTGCGGTCGGCCTTGAAGTGTTCGTACTCGCGAACCCAACTCGACAAGATCCGGCGGATTAATCGGCCCAGGCTCCGGCGCTGCGGCTGATCCGGTCGCTCCGACTCCGATTCCGCTTCCACGCCGACGACATGCCGCAGGTAGAAGCGATAGGGACAGGTCACATACGTCTCGAGCGCGGTAGCAGACCAGACACGATCCAACGGCTGCCAATCATCAGGAAGCGCGCCGCGATTAAGCAGGCCGTCAAAGTCGGTGAAGCCGGATGCGCTGCGTTGCCGACGAGCATGCAAGGCAGGGTCAGCCTGAGGCCAGATCTCCGGTAGAAGCTCGCCGATATCGACCTCGGGAGCCGTCAGCACCGAGAGATCGAGACTGTGTTCCTCCGGCGTCGCGAGAATGGTTGACCAATCCTCCGACTCGATATCCACCTGTGCCGGAGTCGTCGTCACGATCGACGTCTCGATCCGCTCGATCCGACCGCTCTCGACCAGGCCGACTTCCGAGGCCACGGACGACGAATCCCCCGCCGACTCCAGGATCAGCGACGACGGTCGGGCCGGTCCACCGACGGCGCTGCTCCGCCGGCTCCAACTCGCCGAGAACTGCCGCCGCGCCGAACGTCGAGCAAGTGCCCACGCATGCCGATCACTGTCCGCCCGGTCCCGTTGCAGCGCCAGCGCGTCGGGAACACGGGCGTTGACCGCCGCCCGCTCTTCATCGGTCAGCAGCGGATCCTGTCGCCCCGCAGCGGGAAACACCCGCTCGGCGACCCCGGCCACGAAGACCGCGTCATAACGAATCCCCCGAGCCGGCCCGGTCGCAGCGCCCACGTTGACCCCGCCGACCAGCCGTCGCGGATCGCGAACCACCCGAGATCCGAACGCGCGGTGAAGAGCCGTCAGCCCGTCGCTTGCCGACCATTCCACGCCAAGACCATCATTCGCCCCGAGCTGCTCAAAGACATCGCCGACCGCCGCCAGCAGCTCAGACTCGCCCTCCGCATCGTCGACATAGTCCTCCAACGCCTCAAGCAGCACATCAGCGGCAGCAGCCCACGACCCAGCTTCCTCAAGCTCAACGCTCCGCTCGCTCAAGTCCCCGACGAGAGCCGCGAGATGCCCGGCATCCTCAGTCGGCTCCGACTCCAACCAACCATCCAACCGCTGACGCATCTCATGCAGTCCACGAGTGAGGCCAGCGTCGAGCGCGACCCGTTCCCATCGCCCTGGGCTTCGTGCAATGCCCAGCGGGCGTTCCCGCAATGCCCGATGTGAAACCCAGTCAAGCAAGCCTCCCCGCTCAACCGAGCCAGGCGCCAGCAAGAACTCAGCCACCGTCAGAGCCGCATGACCAATCGGCGTCTGAGCCAGCTGCCGACCACCGATTCGCCACGAGGCAACACCAGCCCGCTGCAGCGCAGCGCAGATCCGGTCGTCGGACGGTGATCCCTGCTGATGCAGGATCGCCACCCGATGAAACGCAACGCCATCGCGCCCAAGCTCGAGAATCCGGCTCGCAATCTCATCCGCCTCAGCCGTCGGATCACCAACGCTGAAGTAATGATCAGGAGCCAACGGAGTCGCCGGAATCAGCGACCGAATCACCCGAGGATTCAACTCCCGGCGAAGCGCCGCCAGCGTCCGTTGCGCCGGCGATGCAGGATCGTCCAACGGTGAAACTAGAAGCATCCGCACATCAGCCACCGCCGACAGTCGAGCCAACAACAGCCGCTGAATCCGGGTCAGGTCGTAAATCCCCGAGACAATCAGCGGCCCGCCACCAAGCGCTGCACGAAAGGCGGCATCGGGAGTCCTGGGATCAACGGCGTCCTCATATCGCGAAGTCCGGTCATCGCAGGAGGAAACAACCCCCGTCCACGCCGAGAAGACCGTCCTCAAGTCCCCATCCGGGACGTCGCCCGGAGAAAGCGCCGCCTCCCGCAGATCCGTCAGCGTCCGCAGCAACGCCGACGCCACACCGGGAGCCTCCGGATCAAGCCTGCTCAACGGCAATGCCCCGACGACCCGCCGCAGCGTCGCCAGATCAGCGCCTGACGGCCAGCGCCGACGCTCCTCCGCCTCACCGAGCTGGGCCGCCGCCTGCGCCAGGTCAACCGGAGTAAATCCATACACCCCGGCCAAACCGCCGCCGTTCGCCTCAGCCAACCACCGCTGCGTCGACAGCCGCTGCAACGCCGACCCATGCAGGATGTTCACCTGCTCAAGCGGCGACGACCGTTCCGCAACAATCTGCGCCAGGCGAAAGTCATTCGCAGCCGGGTCGGGAAGAATCTCAATCGTCAAGGACATAAGGAGGTCAGGGTAGAGCGAAAGACCTCCCCCTCTGGGGGAGGTGTCACGAAGCAGCCTGCCCCGCACTTGATGCGGGGACGGGAGGGGGCTCCGCTCAAAACGCATGAAGCGGGGGCCGCTCCGAAGAGCCGCCCCCGCCCCAACCGGTCCCCGCGGAGGGGGATCGGCCGTCGGTCCTCACCGCCTGAGCGGTGTCAGGCTGCTAGACGGCGGCCGGGCCCCGTTCACGGGTGCGCACGCGAACCGCGTCCTCGACGTTCAGCACGAAAATCTTGCCGTCGCCGATCTGGCCGCTGGCCGCGTTGTCGAGAATCGCGTCGATCACGTCGTCGACTGGCGTCGTGTTGATCACGATTTCGATCTTGATCTTGGGCAGGTAGTCAACCTGCACCTGCTGCCCGCGAAACTCCTGCACGACGCCCTTCTGAGCGCCCCGTCCGCGGACTTCGGAGATGGTCATCGAGACGATCCCGATGGCCTCAAGCGCCGTCCGAACGACCGACAATCGCTCGGGCCGGATGATGGCGATCACCATTTTCATGATCGTGTTCCTTCCGATTCTTCTTGTACCTATTCTGCCGATTCCTGCCCCTCCTCTTTCTCCCCCCAGCGGGGGGAGATGTCACGCTGCCGTTCCTTTCTCCCCCCGCCAGAGCGGGGGGAGATGTCACGGAGTGACAGAGGGGGGCTGTATCGGGCGTCAGTCGCCGCCACCGGCAGCGCCACCGCCGCCGCCAGCCGGACTGGCCGCAGGCAGTTCCTCGCCAGCCGAGACCTCCACGGCCACGCCAGGCGCAACCGTCGGGAACTCGGGGTAGGCGCCGATGCCGTGCTCCTGCACGTCGAGGCCGGCCAGTTCCTCGTTCTCCGGGACGCGCAGACCGATGGTGTTCTTGATGACGAAGAACAGGATGCCGGCCGTCACAGTGACCCAGCCGAGGATCGCCAGCACGCCGATCAGCTGCTCGAGCAGCGCGCGGAAGCCGCCGCCCATGAACAGCCCGTGACCGGGAGCGCCCCAGGCCTCGGCGGCGCCGGCGGTCGCGAACAAACCAACAGCGAGTGTGCCCCAGACGCCGCAGGTGCCGTGCACGGAAATCGCGCCAACCGGGTCGTCGACCCTGATCTTGTCGAACATCTCCACCGAGAAGACGACCAGCCCGCCGCCGATCGCGCCGATGATCAGCGCAGCCCACGGCTCGACGAAGCCGCAACCGGCGGTGATCGAAACGAGTCCGGCGAGCGCGCCGTTGAGGGTCAGACCGAGGTCGGCTTTGCCGTAGCGCAGCTTAGCGACGGCCACGGCGACAATCGCGCCGGCGCCGGCCGAGAGGGTGGTGTTGATCGCGATCCAGGCGGCCTCAGTCGCGAGTCCACCCGAGAGTCCCAGGGTCGAGCCGGGGTTGAATCCGTACCAGCCGAACCAGAGGATGAACATGCCCAGCGTGGCGAGGGTCATGTTGTGGCCGGGAATCGCGCGGATTTCCGTGCCGACGTATTTGCCGATGCGCGGTCCGACGAGGATGGCGCCCATGAGACCGGCCCATGCGCCGACCGAGTGGACGAGCGTTGAACCAGCGTAGTCCATGAAGCCGCGGTCGCCGAGCCAGCCGCCGCCCCAGCCCCAGTGGATCACGATCGGGTAGATGATCCCCGTCACGAACACCGTGTAGAACAGGTAGGCCGAGAACTTGGTCCGCTCGGCCAGCGCGCCCGAGACGATCGTCGCGGCGGTCGCGGCGAACGCCCACTGAAAGAAGAAGACGGCCGCCTCCGAGACGCCGTCGGTCTCGGTCAGTCCGCCCAGCGCCGGGAAGAACGAGTCTCCGCCGATGAAGCCGCCCTGCGAGCCGCCGAAGGCGAAGCCGAAGCCGACCGCCCACCAGACGACCGCGCCCAGCGACGCGTCCAGCACGTTCTTCATCAGGATGTTCGCGGTGTTCTTGACCCGCACGAACCCGGCCTCGAGCAATCCGAAGCCGGCCTGCATGAAGAACACGAGGATGCCGGCGATCACGAACCAGATCGTGTCGACGGCCAGAATGATGTCGGCGAGCGCGGCGGCGTTCTCTTCAACGCTCTGTCCGTACGCAATGCCGAACGTGGCCAACAGGCCGGTGAGGATACCGAGGAACAACCCCAGTCCAGGTTTGCGGACCGCGCCAACGGAGATTGACGGTGTCCTGACGTTACCGGCTAACGTGCGGGCAATTGTCACAAAAGCCTCCCTTCCCGAGTTCCGGTCTGACCGCAACCTATGGACGGAAAGGGCGTGAATGGTTTCACAAGAGTTGCGCTCAGATGTCATTCCGATTGCGCGTACATTTCGTGAACAAGTCAAATGTTTCGTCGACATTTCGGCGACCCTGAGCTCGCGTCGATTCTTTTCTCCCCCCTCGAGGGGGGAGATGCCGAAGGCAGAGGGGGTGAACACCACGAATCAACCTCAGCCTCCGCTGCGCCGCCCCCGTCCGACGCCCCGCACTTGATGCGGGGACACGGGGCCCAGACCGCGATCACCGCAATCCACGACACAGACCCACTCACCTCCACCCCCCACGCCACTTGACAACCACCAACCAACACCACAAACTAAGAACATACGTACATCAACAAACAAAGGAGACCAACATGACCACAACCACATCAACACCACCCTCCCCCCGACGCTGCCTCCGAATCATGCAGGCCCATCACCTCGACTGCCAGGGACTCCGACCCCAGCAAATCGCCGACCAACTCGGCTGCTCCCGCTCAACCGTCTACGTCTACTTCCGCGACTTCCAGCTCCACCGATCCCACATCCTCCAGACAGTCGCCGCCGACCGGCTCGCCGACCAGGTCCACGTCCTCACTCAGCCGGAGACCGAACCCGAGCAACACCGCCAACACATCGCCACCGCCCGAGAACTCCGACTCCTCCTCACCGCCCTGCCCGGGCTCGAACAACAGGAACGCGAACAGCGCGAGCAGGACGAAGCCGAGCGCGCTGCCGCCGTCATCGCGCTCGCCCGCAGTCGCCACTTCTGGGCCGGCGAGGACGGACACGTGCGCTACTTCGGCGGCGACAGCCAGGACCAGTGCACGCCTGACTGCCCCATGTGCCGCCCCGACCTGTACGAAGGCGACGATCCGATCCCGCCGATCAGAGACCTGGACGACCGCGTCGACGCCCGTCGCCGCCTCCAACATTTGTGGGACAAAGACAAGGCAGACGAACTCGGAACCACCAGGACTGAGCCGGAACCAGTCGGACAAATCCAGGAAGAATCTGGACAAAACCAGACAAATCTGGACGAAATCGGACACTCAGAAGACGAAAACCCAGTCCCTGACGAGGAATTCGTCCCGGAACCCCCGAATTTCCCCGAAAACCCGCCTCCCCGAAAGCCGGTCGGTCGCCAATACCCCGTCAGTTGGGACAATCCCTTCGGCTACATCCCCAAAACCAACCTCGTCTACCAGACCACCTACAGCCCACGCGGCGGCTACGCCTCCGACCACCCGCCCCGGCTGCGCTGAGGGGCGCTGAGTGTGACTGAGCAACCTCAGGGGCCGGCCTCAACCCGTCCAGTTCGCTTCCGCTACCCTCGCCGTATGGGACCGCGACTGATCAAAGCCCTCACCGCATTCCAGCAGCCAATCTTCACCCTCATGCGCGGCCGCTTCCAGGGCCCGCCGACCCTCCGCCTCTGGACCACCGGCCGAACCTCGGGCCAGGAGCGCGCCGTCCTCCTCCTCTACCTCGACGACGGCCCCCGTGTCATCGTCGTCGCCTCCTACGGAGGACACTCCGAGCACCCCGAGTGGTGGAAGAACCTGGTGGCCAACCCCGACTGCCGAGTCTGGTCGGCCAGCCGAGGCTCCGAGCAGATGGTCGCCTCCGAGCTCGAAGGTGACGAGCGCGAGCAAGTCTGGGATCGGCTCCTGGCCATGTACTCCAACTACGCCGACTATCAGCAGAAAACGTCGCGCAGGATACCGCTGGTCGCGCTCTCCCCGCGGGAGTCCAGCTAACGGACTGATACGCTGAACTGCATAAGCAACATGACCGGCGCAAGTCGCGCCCTCAGCCGCGCACAAGAGTGCGCATAGTGTGGCGGAACGTTTGAGTATTCTTCGGCGACTATTGGGCAAACCAACAACCACTGCTCCTACCCCCCCAACTCCACCCCCTTCCCCTCCGGCGCCACCAGCACGATCAACCGCCAACAACAACGCCAACGGCGCCGCCCCGCCGGATGCCCGGCCACGGCGCCGCCGCCGCAAGCGCAAGCCTCGCGCGGCAACTGCAGCGCAAACGAGTAGCGCGGCAATTGCAGCGCGAACCCCAAGGTCGGCAACTGCAGCGCCAACGCTTGGCTCTGCAAGGCCCGCCGGACAGTCGCCCCCCGTTGCCGGCAACGAAGCCCCAACCTCCGATGCTCCACGCACCCCGAAGCGGCGCCGACGCAACCGGCGCAAGCGCTCAGACGGCGGCCCACCCGCTCCCCAGAGCGCTACCCAGAAAGCCCTCCTCTCCGGCGGCTACAAGCTCCCCGCCCTGGACGAACTCGACCAGGTCTCACCCGACGACTGGCCCCAGGCGTTCGCTGCCCTCGGCCTCTCCGATCGAATGCTCGCCGCCCTCTCCGCCCTCAAGTTCGAGGAGCCGACCCCCATCCAGGAGCAGTCCATCCCCTTGCTGATGAATGGCCGCGATGTCGTCGGCCAGGCTCAGACCGGCACCGGTAAGACCGTCGCCTTCGGACTCCCCGCCGTCGAAATCTGCGACCCCAACCTCGGCGAATGCCAGGCCATCATCCTCACTCCCACCCGAGAACTCGCACAACAAATCGGTTCCGTCCTCGACTTCCTCGCCCGAGCCCAGGGCCTCGAAGCCACCGTCCTCATGGGCGGACGCCGACTCTCCGACGACTTCGCCAACCTCGAACGCCGACCGCAGATCGTCGTCGGCACCCCCGGCCGGGTCATCGATCACCTCGAGCGCCGCACCCTGCGCCTCAACCACGTCCGCATGGCCGTCCTTGACGAGGCCGACCGCATGCTCGACATCGGCTTCTACCCCGACATGCGCCGCATCCTGCGCCGCTCCCCCGACAATCGCCAGACCGCGCTCTTCTCCGCCACCATCCCCACCCCGATCAAGTCCCTCATCCACCAGTTCATGCACGACCCCGAGCATGTTCACATCGCCCCAGAGGTCGCCACCGCCGAGGGCATCAACCAGCGCTACTTCGAGGTCGCCGACCGCGACAAGATCCGCGCCGTCGAAGAACTCCTGCCCGAGCTCTCAGGCCGCACCCTCGTCTTCTGCAACATGAAAGTCACCGTCGACCGCCTGGTCCGCCGCCTGCTCGACCGAGGCCTCAACGCCGACGCCATCCACGGAGACCGAGATCAGCGCAAGCGAGACCGCGTCATGGGTCAATTCCGCTCCGGTGAGCTCCAGTTCTTGATCGCCACCGACGTTGCCGCCAGCGGCCTCGACATCCCCGACGTCCAACACGTCGTCAACTTCGACCTGCCTCAAACCCCCGAGGACTACGTTCACCGCGTCGGACGAACTGGCCGAGCCGGAGCCGAAGGCTCTGCCATCTCCTTCGTCGGAGAATGGGACTTCGATCAGCTCGAAAAGATCCTCAAGCTCGTCGGCGATGACCTCAAACGCGGCGAACTGGAGCTCTACTCGTCCGGCTAGTGGATCTGCCAGCCCGAGCTCTGCCACATCCGACGAGCCTCCCCATGGATGCTGGCCCTCGCGGCGATCAGCCCCTTCACTGACGGCTCAGCCTGGTTGAACTGCAGCGGCTTCCCGTCGATGTCGGTGACCGTCGCGCCGGCCGCGGTCAGTAGTGCCGCCCCCGCAGCCAGATCCCACTCGCTCCGCCGACCCGGCGTAAACACCAGGCAGCCCTTGCCCGTCGCCAGCAGAGCCATCCGATACGCAATCGACCCAACCGGCATCACCTTCGTGCCATCGGGAACCGGAGGCAGGTCGCCATAGTGCCACTCGCCCCTGCCGACTAACATGTAGCTCTCCGAGAGTGCGTCAACAGTCTCAAGCTGAAACCGCTCATCCGCTGAGTCGACCGTTCCCGCGAACATCTCGTCGGCGTCCGGGTTGTAAACCACGCCAAGCACGGCCTCGCCGTTGAACGCCAGGGCAATCGAAACGGCATACTCTGGGACGCCCTGCAGGAACTCCCGCGTCCCGTCCAGCGGATCCACGATCCAGACCCGGCGCTGCAGCAGCCGCTCGCGGTCGTCGTGAGCTTCCTCGGAGAGCCAGGCGTCCTGAGGAAACGCACCGAGCAACGTCTCGCGAAGCGCCCCGTCGACCTCGACATCCGCCTCCGAGACCACCTCGTAGCTAAAGCCGCGACCACTCCAGGGTTGACGGTCGCTGCTCTGCTTCCATCCGTAGCGGGCGCCCGACTGCCGGTATCGCTGCAGAATCTCACCGCCGCGCCGAGCAGCTTCCTGCGCGGCCTCGAGTTCGGCAGCGAGATCGAGAGATGATGAAACGATCAGAACCCCGCCTGCTTGTCGACCTCGCCGACGAGTTCGCGACTGCCCCGGTAACGACGCAGGTTCTCGCAGAACCGCTCAAGATTGCGACCCGCTCGAAGCTGCGAGGCGCCCGCCGTGTGCGGCGTCATCACGATGTTCTCGATCTCGAAGACCCGGTGGTCCTGGGGCAGAGGCTCACCCTCCACCACATCAAGCGCCGCGCCGCGAAGATGACCAGACTCAACCGCATCGATCAGCGCCTCGAGTGCAATGATCTCGCCGCGCGTGACGTTCACGATCACCGAGCCGGCCTTCATCTTGGCGAAGGTCTCCGCGTTGAACAGGTGCCGAGTCTCCGCAGTCAGTGGCGTGCAGACCGCGACAACGTCCGACTTCTCCAGCAGCGTGTCGAGCTGGTTCATGTGCCCCACGACCGGGACGATCGGCGTGCCGCGCACGGCCAGAGCGTCGACGGCGCGCACGTTCATGCCGAAGCCGTTGGCGCGCTCGGAGATCGCGCGTCCGGTGCCGCCGAATCCGACGATGCCCATCGTCAGCCCCGACAACTCAAATGCCGCACGCCGCATCGGGACCCGTCCGCCCCAGGCCTCGCCCTTGAGCGTCATCGCCGGCTTCAGCGAGCGGGCCAGCGCCAACAGCAGCGCAAACGCATGGTCGGCCAGATGCGGACCGACCAGACCCTTCTCGCCGGTTAGCGGAATGTCCGCGTTCTTGAACTCGTCGAACAGGTACCCATCGACGCCCGATGCCGTCGCGTGCACCCACTTGAGCTCCTTCGCCTCGGCAAACAGCTCCGGAGTCAGATACCCCAACAGCACTTCCGCGTCGGCGATCATCTCCATCGCGTCCTCGCGATTGTTCGCAACGACGACCTCGGCCTCAGGCCCTGCCGCGGCGCGGATCGTGTCCAGTTGCGCCTCGCTGACTTCGGGCAGGGTCAGTCCGGGCATCACGAGTACGCGCATGTCTGTCGGCTCCAGAGTCCACTTGAGGCGCGACCGGTGAGCGCCAGCGGTCAGAGTAACACCGGCGGTATCCCCGAAGCCCGCCGTACACTGGCTCGCGAATCCACCGACAGCAGAAGGAGATGAACCATGGCGGACGTGCAGTTTGGAGCCCAGGTCTCCGCATATTTGACCTCGTGGGACGAGATCAAATCGGTCGCCCAGACGATGGACACCGGCCGCTACGACTCGATCTGGTTCGCCGACCACTTCGTCCCGCCCAACCGCGGCAAAGAGGTCGAAGACCGAGAGGCGTTCGAGGCCTTCTCGCTCGCCGCAGCGGTCGGAGTCGCCACCGAGACCCTGCGCATCGGACATCTCGTGCTGGGCAACACCTATCGGAATCCCGGTCTGGTCGCCAAGATCGCCGGCTCGGTCGATCACATCTCGCACGGGCGCTTCACGCTCGGTATCGGAGCCTCGTGGTTCCTGCGAGAGCACCAGGCCTACGGCTGGGACTTCCCGCCAATGAGAGAGCGCCAGGATCGCTTCGAAGAAGCGTGCAAGATGCTGCGCAGCATCATCCACAACGATGGAGCCAGAGTCACCTTCAACGGCCAATACTATTCACTCGACGATGCGCCGCTATCGCCAGGAAGTTACAACAGTCCGATTCCGATCCTGGTTGGCGGCACAGGTCCGAAGCGAACGTTAAGAACGCTCGCTATGTACGGTGACATTTTGAACCTCGACGGCTGGGCCGGTCGCGGGATGTCGGTGGAGCTGCTGAAGGAGAAAGTGGACATTCTGCACGCGCATTGCGAGGATGTCGGCAGGGATCCGTCGGAGATCAAGATCACCGCCTTGATGCCGTGTCTCTTAACTGGGGACGAATCCGAGGCGAAGGCCTGGGAAGAGCGAATCGGTCCCGGAACGCTAAACGGCACGGCCGATAAGATCGTCCAACGAATCGGCGAGTTCATCGACTACGGCATCGATGAGATCATGTTCGGCCGCCGAGGCGACAACGATCCGGAGTACTTCCAGCGTCTGGACGATGAAGTGATCGCTCAGTTCCGCTAGACACAAGGAACGTGGAAGGAGCAAGAGTATGAAGTTCCGACAAATGGGCCGAACCGGGCTCCGGGTGTCCGAGATCTGCCTGGGAACGATGACCTTTGGTTTCCAGACCGAGGCCGAGGATGCGTTCAAGATCATGGACGCCGCGTTTGACGGGGGCGTGAACTTCATCGACACGGCGGATGTCTATCCGCTGGGATCGGATGATGTCGGCACGACCGAGTCGGTCGTCGGACGCTGGCTGGCGGGCCGGCCTCGCGATCAGGTGGTGCTAGCGACCAAATGCGTCGGCGCGATGGGTCCCTCGCCGAACCAGCGCGGGGCGTCCCGGCAGCACATCCTCTCGGCCGTGGACGAGTCGCTGCGGCGGCTCGGCACGGACTACATCGATCTCTATCAGCTGCACTCGCCCGACTGGTCGGTGCCGATTGAAGAGACGATGCAGGCGCTGGACGATCTGGTGCGCTGGGGCAAGGTTCGCTACGTCGGATCGTCCAACTACCGAGCCTGGCAGTTGGCTTTGGCGCTGGGCGCCTCCGAACAGGCGGGAATCACGCGCTTCGACTGCGACCAGCCGCGTTACAACATTCTCTGGCGTGACATCGAGTCCGACCTGCTGCCGCTCTGCCGCGACCAGGGAGTCGGCATAATCGCCTACAACCCGCTCGCGGGAGGCTTCCTGACCGGCAAGTACCGCAACACCGAGGATCTGCGCGACGACACCCGATTCACCCTCGGCAGCGCCGGCCCCAGGTACCGGGCGCGCTACTGGCACGAGGTCCAGTTCGAGCAGGTCGCCCGCCTCCAGGCCTACTTCGCCGAGCGCGAGACCAGCATCACCCACGCCGCCGTCGCCTGGGTGCTGGCACAGGATGGGATCACGTCGGCGATCGTGGGCGCGTCAAGGGCGGAGCAGATCGAGGATTCGCTGAGGTATTCGGAGATCGAGCTGACGGACGAGGATCTGGAGTTCTGCGATCAGCCGTGGTATGAGATTCCTCGGCCGACGGACCCCGAAGTGGCAATGCGATAGGGAGAAGTTGCGAACTCTTACAAAGCGAACTGCATCTGACGCACCTTGGTCGCCTCTTGCTCAAGGTGGCTCGTTACCTCGGCAAAGGCATCAATATCTGCCAAGGCAGTCTCTAGCTGATGCCGCTGACTCAACACGACATAGAGTGCGCACGACCGTGCCTGACAGTTGAGGGACTTTTCGGGGTTGAATTCGATATCTGTGAATGCGTTCGCTTCGGAGAGTCGACCAAGGTCTAAGGTTTCATGCCCTTCGGCGTGCTGTAGTGCTTTAAGATAAATGTAATCGTAGAATGTGGTCTTGCCCGGTTGGGTAAGCCATTCATCCTCTCCGTAACGAAATGACACAGGCGCTTCGAGCCGAAGGCCGTGCTCACTCATGAATCGTTTGGCCTCGCGGGGCGTGGCTTGATAGAGTTCGAGATGTGGACCACGGCCTTCGGCGAACACCTTCGAACCCTGATAGATCGATTCAAGCGACAATCTATGTGGACTGTCAGGTACTAGGTCGGCATACCATTTGGGGCGCGGCAGCGTGAGGTTGAAGGCACTCAAACTGACACCAAGCCGTTGGTGGGATTTCGTAGATACCTCGAGAGTATAATTGGGATCCCACCCGAACTCCAGCGCTGCGGAATCGTGGAGACTGCGGATGGAGCGCTGTTTTTGTTGCACGCTGAAGCCTGGATACCAATCGAACGTGATCATTTCCTGGCGAACGGCGCCGTCGCGAATCTCAGGTAGGAAGACAGGGCGCTTGGCCATCAGACCCTCCACGTGTCGCGGGTTCAATATAGCGCGTAGCCATGCAGCTACGGTGGCGTCGGCGGTTCGCCCCTGCGAATCGAAGCGCTCAATCGGTCCGGATAGAAGATTGCGGGCCAACGAGTTACGGGCACGGGCAAGCGCATGGCGCGGACATCCTGTTCATCGAGCTCTCGCTCCACAAAGACGCGACGAATTGCTTCCACCGGCACGCCGCCTGGGATCATCACTTCGGCTTGCAGGTCGGTGGGGCAAGAGGGCGGGTGGTGCTGCTGCCGAGGTGGACAACTGGGATTCGGCACAGCACGAGCGAACAGGGACCGGAAATGTGCCGCACTGGCACCCAAGTACTCGCCGCTGGCAGTGGCGGCGTTGACAGGCGAGAAGAGCGCATTCGTCCAGTCAACCGAGTTAGGTTCAATCTCCAATACTGCGGTAGGTTCCCATCGCTCCGTGAGGCGGCCCGGGATGGGTACATGTCCGTATCTGCGCATCAGAAAGGCGTTGGGAAACTGGACGGACAACGAGACATGACCGAGTTGTCCGTCCCATCGTCCCGCATCCATTCGCCTCAGCGATATCTCGAGCTCGCGCGCCTGCACAACCGAGTGGACGCCGCCCCGACCAAAGATCGACGGCAGGTTTGCGATCGGCGTGAAGTGACAGAGCCGCGATACTCCTCGGCGCTGAATCTCGTCGCGAATGCCTGCCATGGCTCGTTATCTCCGATCATTCCCAAGACAGTATACATGTTCGACTAAGTCGAGTTCGAGGGTCTGACGCTTCCTCAGCTATCTCAGCGGTCGTGATGCAATTGGGTGTGGCTCCGCGTGAGGCTGATGTGGGTGTCGCCGGAGAGATGGCGTCACGACCAAGCCGCCTCATGCGAGCCAGGCTTCACCGTCCGACCCCACCTCGGCGCAATCTCGCTGAACTGGATCGGAAAACTCAATCTCGTCAAGGTCCCGTAATCCGACTCCACCTCTTCGCTGTACTTGTCGGCCAGGCGATAGCCCTCGTTGGGATCGGCGTCTGCTATCTGGTGCGGCGTTCCCAACCTGAGGAACCAGGCGGCAGTCTGACCCAGAGCGACCCTGACGTGCCAGCTTCCACCTTCGACCGAGCGTCGGCGCAGGGCTTCGAGAGCTCCGTAGGCGCCCCAGTAGCCGGTGCCGTAGTCGTTGAGCGCGATGGCCGGGCCGACGCCCATCATGCTGGTCATGTCCTTCTGTTGGACGTGGTGAATGCCCGATGCGGCCTGGACATTGCCGTCGAAGCCTCGCTTCTCCTGCCAGGGACCGAACTGTCCGTAGGCGTTCTCGGAGATGTAGATGATTCCGGGGCGACGCTCGGCCAGCGCCTCGGGGCTGAGGCCTCGGCGGGCCAGCGACTTGGCCCGGTACGACTGGCTGAAGATGTCCGCCTCCTCAAGCAGATTCCAGAGCGCCTCGCGCCCGTCTGAGGTGTCGAAATCGACGTGGGCGCGCCGTTTGCCGTGTCCCGTATCGGCCTGCGCGGCCTGCATGTCGGCGACATCGGGCGCGCCGATGTGCAGCACATCCGCGCCGAGCGCCGCGAGGGTGCGTGAGATGGTTGGTCCGGCGAGGACCTTGGTGTTGTCGATCACCCGGACGCCGTTGAGCGGCAGTTCGCCGCCGGGGATTGGCATTGGCGGCGCGTCCCCGATCCGCTCGACGATCACGGCGGGCGAGTCGGCCAGCAGCTTGCCCTGCGGGTGCGCATTCCACTCTTCCGGCGTCTTGACGACGACGCCGGGAAGCTGCGCCGCAATCAGGCGGGCTTCCATCTTGTCGGCGTCGTGCGCCGCGACGTACTCGGCGGTGTTGTCGTAGGTGCAGCCCAGCACTTCCAGGGTGCGCTCGGCGATGTGCGGGAATCCGCTGAGCAGATACAGATAGCGACCGTCGCGCGTCGGGAAAATGCCCTGTCCGGGCGCCATGGAGTCGGGCATCGATTCCAGGGCGTTCTGACCGTTGATCTTGAGCACCCACATCGAGGAGATGCCGACGGCGGCCTGGCCCATGTGGATCTGCGCCGACATGCGCTCGCCGGTCTGTTGACAGCGGATGTCGTCGACGACGCCGGCGATATTGCCCAGGATCGAAGCCGTGCCAGAGGCGAGCCGCAGCGGCGAGGGATAGATGGGATCGCCGTCGCCGACGAACTGGATGTCGGACATCGTCGGTTCGACGCCGGCCGCCCTGGTAACCGCTTCGAAATCGTTGCGTTGCATGTTCAGTCCCCTCGGTTCCAACCGAGGCGCAGGCTAACGACTGGAGCGGCGCGTTCCGCCGGGTCGAGGGTTCATATGCTGCGGTCAAACGGTGGCGGAGGATTGAAGCAGATGATGCGCGGTGCGGCAATCGAAGGACAGGAGCCGCTCTGGCGGTTCGCGCGCGGCCGGGGATTGAGCCGCCGACGCTTCCTCGCCCTGCTGATCGCCGGAGGAACGGCGGCTGTGCTGGCCGCATGCGGCGATGCGATCCCGGAGCGAACGGTTGAGGAGATGCCGATGTCACCGCTGGTCTACAAGGACACGACGCCGTTCATCGATCACGGTCACGCGGGATTGGAGGCTCGACTGGAGCAGTTGAGCGGGCCGATCACGCCGATTGAGCAGTTTTTCGTCCGCAACAACTCCCGTAGCGCCAACGTCGATATCGATGGATGGCAACTGCGGGTAGCGGGAGACGCAATCGATCGTCCGATGGCCCTGCGGTTCGAAGAAATCCTCCGATTACCCCAGCGCACGATGACGTCCTATCTGGAGTGCGCCGGCAATCATCGCGTGATGTTCGATCTGCTCCAGGGGCGCCCGGCCATGGGCACGCAGTGGGGCCGAGGCGCGGTCGGCACCGCCACCTGGACCGGTGTGGCGCTGTCCGATGTCCTGACTCTGGCCGGCGTGAAGGATGACGCCGTCAGCGTGCTCCTGGTGGGGCTGGATCGGGGCTCTCCGGAGGGCGGGTTCCGCAGAGCGATGCCGATCGAGAAGGCCATGCACCCGGATACGTTGCTGGCCCATCGGATGAACGGTGAATCGCTGCCCAGGGATCACGGGTTTCCACTCCGGGCGATCGCACCCGGTTGGGTCGGAGCTTCCCAGATCAAGTGGTTGGGACGGATTGTCGTCTCGACGACGCCTCAGTGGACGCGCAACAACACCACCTCCTATGTGCTGACCGGCGAATGCTACGAGTCTGAGGGTCAGGCACCCGGCCGGGTCGTGACCGAGCAGACGATCAAGAGCGCGCTGGCGCTGCCCTGGCCGGCTCGGCTAAGCGGCAGTGAGCATCGTCTGAAGGGTTTTGCGCACTCGCCGCATGGTGACGTCGCATCGGTCGAGTGGAGCGAAGACCAGGGTTTCACCTGGCATCGGGCGGAGTTTGAGGGAACGCAGCTGGAGTACGGCTGGGCGCGGTTCGCCATCGATTGGAGAGCGTCCGCGGGCGAATACACGATCATGACGCGTGCCACGGACATCTATGGCAATACGCAGCCGGAGTCTGTCCCGTTCAACGACAAGGGATACCTGTTTAATCAGCCGCTGCCGCATCCGATTTCGGTGACCTAAGGCTGGGCAGGGTCCGCAGTCCCCGCCTGGAGCGGGGGCTGGTCTCGAGCCTGCGTTACTCTTGGCCGAACTGCGATATCTGGAAGGGACTGCCATGCGCGCTGCCGTACTCGAGGCTCCGAACACCCCGCTGATGGTCAAGGATTTGGTCCAGGACGAGCCGCAATACGGCGAGGTCCGAGTAAGGATGGGCGCGGCCGGGATCTGCGCGTCGGACCATCACATCATGGAGGGCACGGCGGCGTTCCCGCTGCCGTCGGTGTTGGGGCACGAGGGCGCCGGCACGGTCGAGGAAGTTGGTCCGGGCGTCACGAGTCTCAAGCCCGGAGATCGCTGCATCCTCTCTTTTGTCACTCCATGCGGCCAGTGCCCAACCTGCCGCCGCGGACAACCGCAGCTTTGCGACCTGCACCAGGCGACTGGCTCGCGCCTGCTCGATGGCACGGTGCGCCTGCACGACGACGCCGGACGCGAGATTTACCAGATGGGCAAGCTCGGGGTCTTCGGCGAGCACGTCGTCACCGCGCAGCAAGCCTGTTTCCCGATTCCCGATCAAGTCCCAATGGAAGTCGCCGCACTGATTGGTTGTTCGGTCACAACCGGCGTGGGCGCCGTGATCAACCAGCCAACAGCACGCGCCGGAATGACCGTCGCCGTGATCGGCGCCGGCGGCGTCGGACTGAACGCGATCCAGGGCGCGAAGATGCTCAACGCGAGCAAGATCATCGCCGTCGACATCCACGACCACAAGCTTGAGTTCGCCAGGAAGTTCGGCGCGACCGACACCGTCAACGCGCGCAACGTCAATGCCGCTGCGGCCGTGGTGGAACTCTCGAACGGCGGCGTCGACTTCGCCTTCGACACCTTCGGCTCCGACGTCACCGCCAACCAGGTCTTCGAGTCGCTGGGCAAGGGCGGCACGGGCGTGATCGTCGGCCTGGCCCCGACCGAAGCGGTCGGCTCGTTCGACCTGGTCGACATGGTGCGCAAGCAGAAGACCATGGTCGGTTCGTACTACGGCTCAGCCTCACCGCATCGCACGTTCGAGGTCCTGGTCGACGCTTACGTCAGCGGCCGGATCGAGGTCGATCACATCGTCCAGCGCAGGTACCCGCTGGACGAGATCAACGAAGCCTTCGAAGCCCTCGAGCGTGGCGAAGACGGCCGCGGCGTCATCGTCTACGACTGACCCAGCAAGAGTCTGCGGACAGCTACTCCAGCGTCGCCACGTGCTTGTTCTTGATCAGGTCCCAATCGATCTCGAAGCCGAGCCCAGGCTCGGTCGGCGCTGAGACGGTTCCACCTGACATGTCGATGTCCTCGACCAGGCCGTAGAGGAAACCTCCGGTCGAGGGGAAGTACTCGAAGAACTCGCAATTGGGCACGGCCATCGTGACGTGCAGGTTGGCGACGTTGTTGAGGCTGTTGCCGCCGTGGTGGATCTCGCACTTCATCTGGAAACCCTCGGCCAGGTGGCAGAGCCTGACAAGCGGCGTGATCCCGCCGGTGACGGCGACGTCGCCGCGCAGGATGTCGGTCGCGTACTGGGTGATCCACTGCGTCATGCCGTAGTAGCGACCCGGCGCGTACTCGGTCGACATGATCGGAATGTCGAGCTTCTGGTGCAGCTTGACGTAGCTGTAGAGGTCCTCTTCGACCAGCGGATCCTCGTACCAGTAGTAGTCCAGATCCTCGATCGCCCGACCCACGCGCACCGCGTCCTCATATTGATACGACCACATGCTGTCGAGCATCAGGATCATCTCGTCGCCGACCGCCTCGCGCACGGCCTGGCAGATCTTGATGTCGGCCTTCGGCTCTCCGTGCGGATGAATCTTGTGTGCGATCCAGCCGTCCGACTGAAACTCGAGCGCCTCCTGGACATACTCTTCGGGCGTCTCCCACCACGCCGTCGACGAATACACCGGCACCTCGTCCTTGCACGTCCCCAGCAGCCGATGAATCGGCTGATCGGCGAGCTTGCCGTTGATGTCCCACAGCGCAATGTCGATCGCACCGATCGCCGCCGTCGAGACGCCCCGATTCTGCTTGTAGCAGTCGGCCCAGATCCGGCCGATGTCCTGCGCATTCTTGCCGATCACGCGAGGCTTGAGCATGTCGATCAACGCCTGCGCGTTGTACTGCGGACGCGAGAGAAACGCATTCCCCGTCACGCCGGCGTCGGTCTCGATGCTGAGCACGGAGAGCTGGTTGGCGCCACCGAATCGCATCCCTGATCCGACGCGCCAGTTCGGAGTCTCCCAGTCAAACACATCGACCTTGACATTGGTGATCGTGACCATTGGAATCCCTCCGCTACGGGTTGCATCGGCTAACATGGCGCTAGGGCAGGCGACCGTCGTGTGGGGGAAAGTGGCTTTCCACAACGGCCGCCCTAGCGCGGGTTGCTAACCCCGCGCTTGCCCGATCTTATCTGCCTCTGAATTGCGCCGGACGCTTCTCCAGGAAGCTATCGATCCCCTCCTGCCGATCCTCACTCTCCCCCGTAATCCCCAGACCCCACGCCTCCCGCTCCACCTGCATATCGAAGCTCGGCGCCTGATTATTCACCAGACGCTTCGTCAACTCGATCGCCAGCGACGGACCACGCGCGATCTTCTCCGCCAGCGCGATCGCTTCTTCCACCAGCGACTCCGGATCCAGCGTCCGGTTCGTCAGACCGTACCGCTCCGCATCCGACGCATTCAGCGGCTCGCCCGTGTACATCAGCTCCAGCGCCCGGCCCTTGCCGAGCATCTGCGGCAGATAGAAGGTGCTACCGGTGTCGGGCACGATCGCTCGATGCACAAAGGCGCTGATGAAGCGGGCGTTGGTCGAGGCCAGGCGGATGTCGCAGGCGAGCGCGAGCGACATGCCTGCGCCAGCGGCTGCGCCGTTGACTGCCGCCACGATTGGCTTCGGATAATCGTTCAACGTCGAGAAGAGCACCCCGTAGTGGCCGATCGGCGCTTCCTTGTGACGCCGATAGCTGTCCGCCTCGTCGAGTTCCTGCGAGAGCTTGCGCGCCTCAGCCCCGCCCGACACGTCCGCGCCGGCGCAGAATCCTCGGCCCGAGCCCGTGATCACCATCGCCTTGACGTTGTCGTCATGCCGCGTCGACTCGAGCACATCGAGCAGCTCGTGGACCAGACGCGGCCCCATCGCGTTCATCTTCTCGGGACGGTTGAGCGTGACAATCGCGACGTTGTTCTGGATGTCCAGATTGAGATCCTGGTGTGCCATCTCGTTCTCCTTCACTCTGGATTAGACCTTGTAGCCGCCGTCGACCGAGATCACCTGTCCCGTGATCCCCGCCGATTCCGGCGCTGCCAACAGCGCCGCCATTGGACCAAGCTCCTCTGGCTCGAGCACTCGATTCTGCAGATTCTCCGCCGCCCGCATCGCGTGCGCCTCCTCGGCCGAGATGCCGGCCGCCTTGCCCATCGCCTCCCAATCGACCAGCGCCGTGTTGGTCCACCCAGGACACAGACAGTTCACCGTAATCCCGTGCGCCGCGACATCGTGCGCCAACGCCCGAGTCAGCCCAATCAGCCCATGCTTCGCCGCCGTATACGCGATCGCCCCGCCCGAGCGCTTCGCATAGCCCGAGCCAATCGTCAGCACCCGCCCATACCCCGACTCCCGCATATGCGGCAGCGCCTCCCGAGTCGTCCAGTACGCCGACGTCAGGTTCAGCGCCAGGTTGGCCTCGAACACGTCGTCGTCGTGCGTAAACGCCTCCTGCGATCCCCGCAGTGGCGCGCCGCCGCCCACATTATTGACAAGAATGTCGCAAGCCCCAAACTCAGCCACCGCCGCACGAACCGGCTCCTTCGAAGCCTCCCGATCAAGCGCATCCGCGATCACCGCCAGCCCCCGAGTCCCAATCGCCTCGACCTCCCCCACCACCGAGTCCAACTGCGCCTGCGTCCGCGACGACACCACGATGTCCGCCCCCCAGCGAGCCATCTCCAGCGCAATCGCCCGACCGATCCCGCGTCCGCCCCCCGTCACCACCGCCACCTTGCCGTCCAGACTGCCCATGATGCCCCGCCTTCGCTCTCGCTCTCGTTGGATGGCGAAAGGATAAGCCACCCCGCGCTATCCTGATCCCAACCGGAGGAACCACGCATGGTCACCACCCGAGACCTCGAACAGTCCGTCGAGGACGCCCTGCGCGAGGCCGGCGCCTCCGAGCAAAGTTCCAAAACCGCCGCCTTGAAGCTCGGCGACGAAATCGTCCAACTGGCGACCAGAGACGACCTGCAGGGAGAGATCGGCAGTCTGCGCCAGGAGATGAAGGACGAGTTCCTCCTCGTTCGGCAGGAGATGAAGCAGGAGATCGAAGCCCTGCGCCGCGACTTGACCGGCCGCATCGACGCCATGGAACGCACCATGTGGCGACTCGCCTGGCTCGGCTTCGCCATGTGGTCCGCCACCTTCGGCGCCCTCATGTACGCCGTCTTCGGCTAAACCCGCCGATCAGCCCCGCTATCATCGACCCCATGACCACCGACACGCCGCCTGCCGACCCTACTATCGAAGCCTGGTCCGACCGGCTGGAAGAAGACCTCGTCGAGGCCGGCATGGAAACCCAACAGGCCCGCGCCTACCGCTACGCCTTCGAGTTGGGCCTCACCCGCGTCATCTCCCAGACCGCCACCCGCCAGGAACTCAAGGACGGCCTCGCCTTGAGCAGCCAGGAACTCAAGGACGGCCTGGCCGATCTCCGCTCGCAGATTCGCGAGATGGCCACCAAGCAGGAACTCAGGGACAACATCGCCGACGTCCGGCGCGAGATCAGCGACCTCCGCGATCAGCTCAACGCCCGACTCGACCGCATGGAGCGGCGCTTCCTCCTCTGGGGCGGCGGCGTCTTTGGACTGCTCGTCGCCCTCGTCGTCCGCGCCTTCTCCTGATCCCCAGTCCCCGATGTCTTCGGCGCCCTCATGTACGCCGTCTTCGGAACCTGATGCCCCTCCCAATTTTCTCCCCCCCTTGGGGGGAGATGTCGCGGAGCGACAGAGGGGGGCACGCCGACAGAGGGGGGCACGCCGACGTAGCGCACCACCACCAACCCAGGCAGAGGGGGTCGGAAGTCCGAGCCGCCCCCCAAATTTGCTCCCCCTCGAGGGGGAGCTCCCGCGAAGCGGGTGAGGGGGTGAGAACCAAACCACACCCCCTTCGTTACGCCAACGTAATATCAATCACCCACCACCCCATAATCGGTTGCCAACCGACCACCCAATCAGCGAAGATCACCACGTGGAAAGTCGATACCTGGGGCGAACTATGTGCGGGCGGGGCCTGCGCAGGTCCCCATCCAGACCCCGGCTCAGCCCGGGGAAGCGCGGGGACATGCTCCACCGCACGGAAAGCGAGGGCGCCATCGGCCAGAGAGACAGCGCAGCCCCGGTCGACCACCGGGCACACGCTCCAGGCGAGTGGAAACAGGCTCCACTCTCCCATTCCGCCCAGTGAAAGGGCAGAAAATGATTGAAACTCTTGCGCGAAAGCGCACAAGTGCGGTGGCGCTGGCGGTACTCGCCGCGCTGGTCGCCGCGCTGTTCGTCGTGCTCCAGCCAGCGCAAGCGGACAGCCATCCGCATGTCGCGATCAGCATTGGCGACTCTGACAACACGGTGAAAGCCGGCAGCTATCCCATTCAGTTGCTCGTTATGAACGACGGCGATGATGCCGGCAACACGTTCCTCACGTATCTGCGAGTCGCAGAGTCCACGACCGATGTGCTTGTCACGGGCGTTCAGGCCAGTCTTGCCGGAACAGCAGCCGATCCGGGTGCGGCTGAAGGTACCCTCGTCGTGCGTGAAGGCGCATCGGGCACGTACACCATCATCGCTGGTGCCGCCGAAGACGGCGCTGGCACCGACATCATTTCCGGTGAGCTAACCATTACGGTTGGCGACATTGGCGACGACGTTGGCAGCGCCGTGATCACGTTTGGTTACACCAATGCGGCCGGCGATAGCCATGCTGTTGCGACGGACACCACCCGTGTGCAAGACACGGATACCGCTGCAGCGGGCGATGCTGCCACAGGCGCCACGAACATCGTGTTGGTTCTGACCGTGAACAATGGCCTCGGTGAGAAGACCAACAACGATGGTGTGAACACCATCACGCTGATCGCGTCGGGCGGTCGATTGAATCCCGCCGCGTCTCCAATTGCGGCTGACTCGACGGCCGCCCTCACATCAGCGACCGAAGCTGGGTCCCAGACTTACGGCGCAACGGCCTCGAACGCGACGATGATCTTTACGGTGTCGCGGCAGACCGCCGGAACCGTTGACGTCTGGGCGGTGGTCGTGGGAACCGATGGTTCATCTGCGTCATCGGAGAAGGTCACGCTGAGGTTCTCTGGCGTTGCCACCGCGATTTCGCTAGGCGATGTGAGCGGCTCGCTTGATGACGGCGACACCGACGACAGCGGTGATACACCTGCCAACGCCAACGGTCCCGGTGTCTACTTCGACGTGACCGGAATGGACAAGAGCGGCGCTACCAGTGCGATCACTGACGCCGTTGTCGCCGCGACCGTCACAAAGGTTCCCACTGGGGGGGACGCGACCCACCTGGTGATCACTGAAGAGGCCGGTTCCTCTGCTGCTACAACCGCGGCGCCTGGTGCTGTGCGGATGAAAGTCCACGTTGCAGCTGCGGCCACGCCGAAACCGGGCGACTACACCATTCGCGTCCTGCTCAACGACAGCGCCGCGACAGCCAAGACCACTACGGTGACCGTCGTTGGCGACGCGGAGACGGTCGAGCTCACGGCCGACATGACCGAAGCAACCTTCGGCGACATCGTGACGCTCACGGCCACCGTGAGGGACAAGAACGGCAACCTGGTTGCGAACTCGCTCAAGAACAGCGATGACATTGCTGCTTCCGCGAATGATGGCGTGACCTTCACCTGGGCCGAAAGCGGTCTGAAGGCTACGTCGCTGGATGGCAATACGCCTGCAACTAGTGGCGAGCGCGAAATCGTCAAGGGTCAGGCCACGGCGCGGTTCGTTGTGACTTCCAGGACCGGCGACGCCTTGGTCATCGCCAACGCCGGCGGCAAGCGCGCCACCCTTGCGTTGAGCGCACCTGCCGGCCCGGCCCCGGAGGCTCCCGAGCCTGACCCGACCCTGGCCAGCATCTCGATTGAGGTTGTGGGCGAAGACCACAGCGCCGGCAGCGTCACCGTCCTGGCCTCCCTGGCCGACGCCGACGGTGAGCCCGTCGAGGGCATGGTCAGCTTCTTCCACTCCGGTGGCGCGACCCTGTTCGGCCCACGGGATGTCCTGACCAGCGACGGCACCGCCACCGCTGAGTACCACGCCAGCGACGACTTCACCGTCCTGGCGATCTCCGGCAGCCATCGCGCCAGCCTGACCATCCCGGTGACCTCTGCCGCCGAGCAGGCTGCGGCCGACCAGGCCGAAGCCGACCGCATCGCGGCCGAGGAAGCCGCCGCTCAGGCCGAGCGCGACCGCATCGCCGCCGAGGCAGCCGCTGCTGAGGCTGCTGAGGCCGCCGCCGAAGCCGCCGCTGCTGCTGAAGCCGCCGCTGCTGAGGTCGCCGCCGAAACCGAGCGGCTGACCGGCAAGAGTGGCTTCGTCACCTGGTTGTCCAACACGCCGACGACCGCCAGCGCCCTCTTCAGCGCCCTGAGCGCCGAAGGCGCCACCGCTATCCACCTGTGGAACGGTTCCACCTGGGTCCGCTACTCGGTGGTTGACGGCAGAGCGGTTCCGGGTTCGGTCGACTTCGCTGTCGAGTACGGCGACATCCTGTTCATCAGCAACTAGCCATGGCTAGCGGTTCGCTGCCCTCGCTCCGGCGGGGGCGGCGAACACCGCTGATGATCCAGCTTCCACTTGAAAGGACGCTGAAATGCAACGATTCGGATTGATGGCCAAGCTCATCACCGTTGCCCTGGGTGTCGTAATCGCCATCGCCGCGCTGGCCTCGGCCGACGCGCAGCAGGAACCGCCGCACCGCTTCTACGGATCCGGCGCGACCGCCGGCGACACCATCGGTGTACACGCGAACGACGACGACCTGACGTTGCTCGGCTCGATGACCGTCGCGGCAGACGGCACCTGGTACGTCGACATCGACCGCGACTCAGCGGACGACGTGGTCTTCTCGATCAACGGCGAGGTCGCCGAGGGCGAGCAAGCGCCCCGCGGCGCTGGCCAGACTGAGGTCAGCAACCTGACCGTCGTGGTGATGGAAGAGCCCGCAGTCGACTGCCCGGACGACTCGATGATGGAAGACGGCGACGACTCGATGATGGAAGACGATTCCATGATGGAGGACGGCGACGAGTCCATGGCCGAGGATTGCCCGGACGACTCGATGATGGACGAGGGCGACGACTCGATGCTCGATGAAGACGACTCCATGATGGACGACGACTCCATGATGGACGGCGAAGACGTGGGCTACCCGGACACGGGTACCGGCGGCATCGCTGACAACGGTGGCGTCTCCGCCGGCCTGATCGGCCTGCTGATCGCCCTCGGCGTCGCAGCCATCGCCGGCCTCGGCCTCCGCCGAGTCCGCAACCGAGCCTAGTCGCTCAGCCAGAGCAACACGCTCTAACCAGGGGCGGGGTCGAAAGACCCCGCCCCTTGCGTTTCCAAAGCCCCATTTATTTTTTTTCAGCCCCTCCCCCCGATCTCAACCGATCGCAGCCGATCATTGCCCCAACGTAACCACCGATCACCCGTTACCAATTATCGACTGGCAACCACCCCCGCCCCGCTTCACAATCAATCCATCACCCCGCGCTGCCGATCTCGGCCGCATGTGGAAAGGATTGCAGCATGAAGCACCTCGACAAACGACGCACGGTACGCGTACTCGTGCTGGCCGCCCTCGCGCTCACCGCCTTCGCCCTCTGGAGCGCCCAGGCCTCGGCCCAGACCCCGACCCGCCCGCCCTTCCTCCTCTACGGCCCCGGCACCCCCGGCGACGTGATCACCGTCCTCGACGCCGAAGGCGAAGAACTCGGCGCGACCACCGTCGCCGCCGACGGCCAGTGGCACCTCAGCGTCACCTGCGCCGCCGAGAAGGTCCCCACCCTCCTCTTCCAGGTCAACGGCGTCGCCGCCACCCCCGAAATCAACCGCACCGGCGCCGACCAGGCCCAGATCACCCTCGCCGTCGCCGACGCCGACGCCGATGAGGTGATGGAAGACGACGACGCCCTCATGGAAGAGGGCGACGAGATGTCCGAGGACGCCATGTCCGAAGACGACGACTCCATGATGCAAGAAGACTCCGAGATGATGGAGTCCGACGACACCATGGCCGAAGACGACGACTCCATGATGGACGACGACGAGATGGAGCAGAACGGCTACCCCGACTCCGGCAGCGGCGGCCTCGCCGACACCACCGCAGGCCCCGGCACCGCAGCCCTCGCCGGGACCATAGCCCTGCTCGCCACGCTGGTCCTCGGCCTCGGCGCTTACCGCCTCCGCCGCGCCCGTCATCAGGCCTAACCCATCATCTAGTCCAACACCCGCGGACGCCACCAACGGCGGCCTCCCGAACCATCGGGAGGCCGCCTGCTCGTCTTGATCGTTCTGATCGTGGTGTAGTCTGCCCAGAGTGTGAGCGATATCACTAGAGGAGATTCCCGTGGCTGAATTGAGTGGCGCGCAAATCGTCGCCAAGTCCCTGGCAACCCAGGGCGTTGAGGAAATGTTTGGCTTGGTCGGAGTCCCGGTCGTCCCAATCTCGATCGCCTGGCAACAAGAAGGCAAGCCATTTATCGGCGTCCGCCACGAGCAGGCCGCCGGCTACGCCGCCCAGGCCGCGTCCTACATGCGCACCCACCTGTCGGCCGCGCTGGTCGTCTCGGGCCCGGGCATGACCAACGTCATCTCCGCCCTCGGCAACGCCCAGGCCAACTGCTGGCCGATGATCCTGATCGGCGGCGCAGCCAACATCGGCCTCTCGCAGATGGGCGACTTCCAGGACGCCCCCCAGGTCGAAGCCGCAAGACCATTCGTGAAATGGTCCGACCAGGCCCGCGACGTCCGCCTGATCCCGCGACTCATCGCCCAGGCCACCCGAGCCGCCATCAACGGCCGCCCCGGCCCCGTTTATCTCGACATGCCCGGCGACGTGATCGACGCCATGGTCGACGAGTCCGAGGTCCAGTGGGCCCCGCGCGTCGAAGAACCGCAACGCCCAACCGTTTCCTCCGAATCGGTAGAAGCAGCGATTGAAGCGCTCAAGACCGCCTCCAACCCGCTCGTGATCGTGGGCAAGGGTATGGCCTGGTCGCGCGCCGAGAAGGAAGTCCAGGAGTTCGTCGACAAGACCGGCATCCCCTGGATCGCCACGCCAATGGGCGCCGGAGTCGTCCCCGCCGACGCGCCGAACAACGCCGCCGCCGCTCGCACGCACGTCTTGCGCAACGCCGACCTCGTGGTTTTGCTGGGCGCTCGCCTGAACTGGATCCTTCACTTCGGCAAGCCGCCGCGCTTCAAGGAAGGCGTGCGCATCATCCAGCTCGACATCGAGCCTTCGGAAATCGGCACGAACGTCCCGACCGAGGTCGCGCTCGTCGGCGACGGTAAGGCCGTCGTGGGTCAACTCAACGAGTATCTCGATGAGAACCCCTGGAAGTTTGAAGACACGACCGAGTGGGTCGCCTCGATCAACGCTGAACTCGAGCGCAAGGCGATCGACCAGAACGAGTGGATGTCCTCAAACGAGTCGCCGATGAACTACTATCGGCCGCTCAAGGAGATCCAGGATCGAATGCCGCGCGACGCCGTCTTCGTCACCGAGGGTGAGAACACGATGGCGATCGCGCGCCAGGTGATCCAGTCGTACGAGCCACGCAAGCGTCTCGACGCCGGCACCTGGGGCACGATGGGCGTCGGCCCGGGCTTTGCCCTGGCCGCGCAGGTCGTCAATCCGGGCAAGCGCGTGATTGCGCTCGAGGGCGACGCGGCCTTCGGATTCGGTCCCGGCGAGGTCGAGACCGCAGTCCGGCAGAAGCTCCCGATCACGTGGATCATCTTCAACAACAACGGCATCGGCGGCGGCGCTCCGGAGCTGCCGGACGAGTACGAGTCGGGCATGCTCAGCCCGGGTCAGCTCACGCCGATGGCCCATTACGAGAAGATCATGGAAGCCTTCGGCGGCAAGGGCTACTACTGCCGCTCGCCAGAAGAGCTCGAGGCCGCGCTGGACGACTCGTTCCAGCAAGAGGGCTCGACCCTGATCAACGTCGAGATTTCGCCCGGAGCGCAGCGTCGCAAGCAGCAGTTCGGCTGGCTACAGCGCTAGTCGGCACCAGCCCGGTGAACCTGACGAGCCCGCTTCGGCGGGCTCGTTCCTTTCCAGCTCCCGCTCGGCAGTGGGGCGGGAACGGTGAGGCCGGGACTGGGGATCACGGCAACTGGGTCCAGATTGAGCCGACGCGCACCACGATGTAGAGCGCGTCACCTGACTTGAGCGTGTCCAGCGTGTTGAGGAAGTCGGGCGCGTCGGGCGACCAGAAGCGCCAGTTCCGGGTGTAGGGGTCGTAGCGGTAGGCGTGGCTGAAGTGGGCGACGTTGCGCAGCGCCTCGGCCACGTCACGGTCGGGCCCTTGCCAGGAGATCAGGTTGGGACCTCTGGACAGCCGGATGGTGACCTGCCGAGGCTCGCTTGGAGGCGCGGGCAGCCACGGTGACCCAGGATTGACGAGCGCCCAGACGGCTTGCCCGGCCTTGAGCGAGCGGACGGCGACGCCGGCGGAATCGGGATTGTTCGGATCGAAGCGGTGATAGGTGTTGTCTCGAGCGTCGTGGAAGACCAACTCGCTGAGCGGGGCGTCGAGCATCTTCTCAAGCCCGGCAACCGACGTATTGCGCTGCACGCCGACGGTGTGCCAGCCGCCGATCGGCGCATCCGCCGGGATGGTCCAGACCGGCTCTGGCTCAGGTTCCGGCTCGATGATCGTCTCTTCTTCGGTGTCGGGCGTCTCCGCGTCTGGATCGTCCTCGGAAGGGATGATGGTAGGCGCGGTCCAGTTTTGAGTGTTGGTCGACGTGAACTCTCGTCCGCTGTGCAGGTTGTACTCGTCAGACCAGTGCAGTTCTTGGCCCTCGATTGCGTACATGCCGGTGAAAGGGATCGTCCGGTCGAGATAGCCGCCGCCCGATGTGTTGTGGATTGCGTAGTGAATGTGCGCGATGCCGCCGTTGTAGTCGTAGCCGACCGGGAAGACACGGCCAACTTGGTCGCCGACCTTGACCCTTAGCCCTCGCTCGATGTGATCATCGGGATCGATGTGGACAAGCAAGTGTGCGTAGCCATTGCTGTCGACGATGCTGATCCCATTGTGGTCGAACCAGGTGACCTCGCCGTCGACGGGCGAGAGGACGCGAGTCCAGTCGGTGGAGGCGTCGGTGCGGACGATGTCGATCGCGTGTGGATCGCTGCCATCATGATCGCCGTGGGTGCCGGTGTTGTAGCCGGCGACGATGCTCCACTCGGTGCCGGCGGGAGCTGGGATCGGGACGCCGCCCTCGGCGCGCGCGGAGCCTCGGTTGTACATGACGGCGGTCAGGGCCGCGAGCAGCAGGGTCAACGCGATCAGCCGGACACCAGGCGAGGGATGCATCTCCTCTACTTTGCCGTGTTTCCGATGTCCTTGCATCAACCGGCGGTGACGAGGCCGTAAGCTCTGGATGAGACAGCCCCAGGGCGCTGGAGAAATGGGAATTGCAATGAAGTATCGACGGCTCGGCAACTCAGGTCTGCAGGTGTCATTGGCTGGCCTGGGCACGAACAACTTTGGGATGCGTCTGGACTATGAGGGCTCGAAGACGGTCGTTGATGCCGCGCTGGACGCGGGGATCAACTTCTTCGACACGGCCGACATCTACGGCGGCGGGCTGTCGGAGGAGTACCTGGGCCGGGCGCTGGGATCTCGGCGGGAAGATGTGCTGATCGCAACCAAGTTCGCGATGCCGGTCGGCGAGGGTCCGTTCACGAGAGGCGGATCGCGGCATTACATCGAGAAGGCGGTCGAACGCTCGCTGAGGCGTCTGGGCACCGACTACATCGACGTCTACCAGATGCACCAGCCGGACTCGGAGACGCCGATCGAGGAGACGCTGGACGCGTTGTCCGATCTCGTTCACCGCGGCGTGGTGCGCTACATCGGGCATTCGAACTTCAGCGGTTGGCAGATCGCCGACGCCGACTGGGCGGCGCGGTCCAAGGGCTTTGTGAGATTCGTCTCGGCGCAGAACGAGTGGAGCCTGCTGGAGCGCAAGATCGAGCCGGAGATCATGCCGGCTTGCCGCGAGTTCGGGCTGGGCCAACTGCCGTTCTTCCCGTTGGCCTCGGGCTTCCTGACCGGCAAGTACACGCGAAACGCCGATCTGCCTGAGGGCACGCGTCTGGCGGCGTGGGCGCAGGCGATGCCGGCGAGGATCGGCGCGCTGACCTCGGAGGCCAACTGGGACAAGCTGGACGGCCTGACCGGGTTCGCCGAAGACAACGGCCACACGATCCTCGATCTGGCGCTGAGCTGGTTGGCGTCGGATCCGGCGGTGTCGTCGGTGATCGCCGGCGCGACCAAACCGGAGCAGATCGAGGCCAACGTCGCTGCGACACTGAGTTGGGAGCTTACGGCTGAGGACTTCGCAGCGGTCAATGAGATCCTCGGCTGAGTGCGTTGAGCCTCTCCAGTCTGGTCGGCTGGGCTGGCGCGCTCGGCGTTGGCGCGGCGCTGTATGCCTGGTGGGAGTCGACGGCGGTCGAAATCACCGAGCGTCGGCTGCAGATTCCGGATCTGCCGGTCGGACTCGAGGGTCTGCGGATTCTGCATGTCTCGGATACGCACTTTCCGGCGGATGGCGACTCGGTCGGTCGGTTTGTCGAGAAGGTCTGGCCGCTTGAGTACGACCTGGTCTGCTGCACCGGCGACTACGTCGAGACCTCGGCGGGCTGGGACTCGGCCGCCGACGCGCTGACCCAGCTGCGCGCTCCCTTCGGGGTGTACGCGACGCTGGGGGCTCACGACTACTGCCAGCCGGTGCGCACGTTCGACGAGTGGCTGTCGTTCAATGTCGACCGCGCGCTGGGCTCGCCGCGGCGATTCGTCAATCCCAAGCCGTTTGTCGAGCGGCTGGAGGCATCCGGCATCGTCGTCCTGCGGAATGAGTGGCGGTCGCTGGAGATCGGCGGCGAGTTGGTGCGTCTTGGCGGCGCCGGCGACGACTCGGTGCGGATGGCTCGACTGGAGTCGGCGGTTCCGCCTCCCGAGGGCTTCTCGATGCTGCTCACTCATGCGCCGGACGCCGCGCTCCGCCTGCCGAGCAAAGCCGAAGGCGGACCTTCGATTGTGCTCAGCGGCCACACGCACGGCGGGCAGATCCGGTTGCCGGGCTGGGGCGCGCCGTTGCGCCACTCTCGTCTCGTCAGCAGGAGCCGGCCGTCGGGGGTGTTCGATCTCGAAGGCATGCAGGTCGTGGTGAGCCGCGGATTCGGCACAGCGCACGTTCCCCTGCGCTTCGACTGCCGCCCGGAGATCGGGCTGATCACCCTGACTCGCCGAGACGGCTAAGGGCCGTCCTGGGAGGATCGGGGCCACTGTTCAGCCTCTGCTTTCCCCGGAGAGCGGCTGTGTTCAGATGTTCAGGCAAGATTTTTCTTCTGAGGCTCTGCCGGCACGATCTCCAGTGTTTTACAGGGGATCGCGTGTTCAGGTTGTTCAGGTTTGTTCAGCCTGGTTTAGCTCTGTTCAGCTCTGTTCAACTCAGTTCAGCTCGGTTTGGTCGGATTGAACAGCCAGCGGCAGACCACGTCGGTGCATCCCGGGAGGGAACGAGACCCGGTTCGAGGGCGAGCACGTCGCGATGCGGGTGCGAATGGATCGCGCCGCGGAGAAAAAATTCTCCTGAAGGCCAGATCGCACGAAACTCCAGTGTTTTACGGGAGATCGCGAGATCGAGGGGTGCAATCTGTGTCAATCTCGGCATGGTTGTTGCAGGTTTGCGCGAATTCCTCGGGCAGGCCGGGCGAGGCGCGACGGTCGAGGACATGACGACTCCTGTGGCTGCTTGCGGCCCGGTCTGGCCAAACGGTTATCGTCCATAATATCGGAACTAATGTACTTTATCAAGTTCAGCATTCGACATCGACCGTACTTCGACCGTACTTCGGCCGCAATTGGCAGCGGATAGAATGCTTCTAGAGTGAGATCGAGCAAGTGAGCGATGAATCGCGCGCGATGTTGGCGGTCGCCTCCGCGCCGCGATGATGAGAGGAAATGCCACAATGACCAGCAATCAATACGACGTGGTCAACCTGGAATCTCAGGACTTTGGGTCCGAGCGCTACCAGGCGATCAACCTGCACAACTTTGAGCAGCTGGAGCAGATCCAGGCGCTGCCGGACGAGGTGGTCTACAACATCAACGTCGTCGGCCGGGTGCTGCCGTTCAAGTCGAACCGCTATGTGGTCGACCATCTGATCAACTGGGACGACGCGCTCAACGACGGCATGTTCCGGCTGACGTTCCCGCAGAAGGACATGCTGGCGCCGGCCGACTTCGACAAGATGGCGGCGGCGATCGACTCGGGCAAGAATTCGCGCGAGCTGAAGGTCGTGGCGGACGAGATCCGGATGACGCTGAATCCGCACCCGGCGGGTCAGATGGAACACAACATGCCCAGCCTGCGGGACGAGCCGCTGCCGGGGATGCAGCACAAGTACCGCGAGACGGCGCTGTTCTTCCCCTCACAGGGTCAGACCTGCCACGCGTACTGCACGTTCTGCTTCCGCTGGCCGCAGTTCGTCGGGCTGGAGGGCAAGAAGTTCGCGATGCGCGAGGGGGAGTTGCTGCGCGGCTACCTGTCGGAGCATCACGAAATCTCCGACATCCTCTTCACCGGCGGCGACCCGCTGATCATGAAGACGAAGACGCTGCGCGAGTACATCGAGCCGCTCACCAAGCCCGACGCCGGCCACAACCTGCGCACGGTGCGGATTGGCTCGAAGGCGATCGCCTACTGGCCGCACCGATTCCTCTACGACGACGACGCCGAGGACCTGCTCGATCTGTTCCGCGAGGTGACGGACGCAGGGATGCAGCTTGCGTTGATGGCGCACTTCAACCATCCGGCCGAGCTGCGCACCTCCGTGGCGCTTGAGGCGGTCAAGCGGATTCGCGAGACCGGCGCGCAGATTCGCACGCAGACGCCGCTGCTCAACCACATCAATGCGGACTCGCAGCTGCTCGCCGACATGTGGGCCGAGCAAACACAGGCCGGCTGCGTGCCCTACTACCTGTTCGTCGCGCGCGACACCGGGGCGAAGCGCTATTTCGAGTTGCCGCTGGTCGACTGCCAGGAGATCTTCCGCGGCGCGTACGCAAGGGTCTCAGGAGTGGCCCGGACGGTGCGCGGACCGTCGATGTCGGCCGGTCCGGGCAAAGTCCAGATCCTCGGCGTTTCCGAGTTCCGGGGTGAGAAGCTGATTGTGCTGCGATTCCTCCAGGGACGGGATCCTGAGTGGGTCGGCAAGCCGTTCTTCGCCAAGTACTCCGACAGCGCGAGCTGGCTGGACGAGCTGGAGCCGGCCGAGGGCGACGAGTTCTTCTACGAGGAACGCCTGCGAGAACTGCTGGCCGAAGAAGGCTCGCCCTGGTCGCGTGAGGAGACTCGAGTCATGCTGCTCGACAGCGCCGCTGCGGGCGGTCTCTAGGCCTCGGATCACATGACCGAAGACGCACGGCAGGACGACGATCCTGTCGTGCGCCCCGGCACTCCATCGTTTCGATGCATCGCCGACGAGTGCGCAGCCATGTGCTGCCGCAATCCGTATCGGGTCGATCTCGGCGAGGACGAAGTGACACGGCTCGCGGGTGAGGTTGATGTCTCCGAGGTGTTGGATGAGCGGGGCGCGATGATCCTGATGCGCCAGGTCGAGGATGCCTGCGTGTTGCTCGGCGATGATCTGCGTTGCGGGGCGTACGAGGTCAGGCCGAAGGGCTGCCGTGACTACCCGTTTCGGCTGGAGTTGGCGGAAGGCCAGTCTCCGGTCGTGATCCGGGACTTGGCGTGTCCCGGGTTCATCGGTCCGGCGATGACACAGCAGGAGTATGAGGAGCTGGTGGCGAGTCTGGCGATTGGGACGATTGGGCGGAGATAGGCGCGGCTGCCTCGTTGGCGGCCTTCGTATACTCGACGGATAGCGAGCGGTTCCAGGTGGGAGTTGGCGATGCTTGATTCAGCGACCATTGATGCTCTGCGGAAATCACGGTCGGAGTGGGATGCTCGTGTGGACTCGGAAGGGCGCGAGCGGCCGGGTCCGTTTATGACGGTGTCGTCACGGGCGATCGAGCGGCTCTACGACGCGACGACGCTGGACGAGTCGGGCTGGGACGTCGAGCGCGATCTCGGATTGCCGGGCGAGTATCCGTTCACTCGCGGCGTCCATCCGACCGGGTATCGCGGGCGCCCGTGGACGATCCGGATGTTTGCGGGCTTTGGCTCGGCTGAAGAGACCAACTCACGCTTCAAGCGGCTGCTCGACGACGGGCAGACGGGCCTGTCGATCGCATTCGACATGCCCACGCTGATGGGCTACGACCATGACGACGAACTTGCTGCGGGCGAGTTCGGCAAGTGCGGCGTCGGCGTGTCGTCGCTGGCCGACATGGAGATTCTGCTGGACCAGTTGCCGCTCGATCAGATCACGACATCGATGACGATCAACTCTCCGGCCGCGCCGATCTGGGCGATGTACATCGCGGCGGCGGAGGGTCGCGGGATCGATCGCTCCAAGCTCGGCGGCACGCTGCAAAACGACATCCTCAAGGAGTACATCGCGCAGAATGAGTTCGTGTTTCCGCCGCGCCCGTCGATGCGGCTGGTGACCGACACGGTCGAGTTCGCGTCGGAGTACATGCCGCGCTGGAACTCGATTTCGGTGTCGGGCTATCACATCCGCGAGGCGGGCTCGACGGCGGCGCAGGAGCTGGCGTTCACGCTCGCCGACGGGCTGGAGTATGTACGCTGGGCGCAGGAGCGCGGGCTGCACGTTGACGAGTTTGCGCCACGGCTGTCGTTCTTCTTCAACTCGCACAACGATTTCTTCGAGGAGGTCGCCAAGTTCCGCGCGGCACGTCGAATCTGGGCGAGGGAGATGCGTGAGACGTTCGGGGCGGAGAATCCGCGCTCGTGGTGGATGCGGTTCCACACGCAGACGGCGGGTGTGTCGCTGACTGATGTGCAACCCGAGGTGAATCTGCTGCGCGTGACGATCCAGGCGCTGGCTGCCGTGCTCGGCGGGACGCAGTCGTTGCACACCGACGCGATGGATGAGGCGCTGGCGCTGCCCTCGGAGAAGGCGGCTCGGCTCGCCGTCCGGACTCAGCAGGTGATTATGCACGAGTCAGGCGCGATCAATACGGTCGACCCGCTGGGCGGCTCATACTTCGTCGAGCAATTGACTAATGATCTTGAGCGTGAGGTCTACCAGTACTTCGAGCAGATCGACGCGCTCGGCGGCGTGATTTCGTCGATTGAGACCGGTTACTTCCAGAAGGAGATCGCCGACGCCTCGGCCCGCTTCCAGCGCGAGATCGAGCGCGGTGAGCGGACGATCGTAGGCGTCAACGACTTCGAGATCGAGGAGCCGCTGGAGATTCCGATCCTGAAGATGGACCCGCAAGGCGAGGCTCGTCACCTGGAGCGACTGCGCCGGACTCGTGCCGAACGCGACCAGGACGCGGCCGACTCGGCCTTGCAAGCGCTGGCGAATGTGTGCCGCGACCCGCGCGCCAACTCGATGCCGCAGATGCTCGACGCCGTGCGCAGCTACTGCACGCTGGGGGAGATCATGAACACGATGCGGGATGTCTTCGGCGAGCACCAGGAGCACGTGGTGCTCTGAGACGCACGACGACCGAGCGAGAGGAGCACACCATGGCTGGTCCGCTTGATGGCATCAAGGTGTTGGAGTGCTCGACCTGGGGATTTGGGCCGATCGGCGGGATGATGCTGGGCGATCTCGGCGCGGACGTGATCAAAATTGAGTCGCCAAGCCGTCCGGATGCCGCTCGCTTTGTCGAGTCGGTGGCTGGGATTCCCAACATGATGCCCGACGGACACTCGGCGCTGTTCGAGGCGGTCAACCGAAACAAACGGTCACTGGCGCTGGACCTGAAGTCGGAGCGGGGACAGGAACTGTTCCGCGATCTCATCGTCGATACTGATGTGTTCATCGAGAACTATCGACCGGGCACATTCGAGAAGCTGGGTTTGTCGACAGAGGCGCTGACGGAGCTCAATCCGGGACTGATTCACGCGGCGACGGCCGGCTATGGCTTCAAGGGCGATGAGGCCCACTTGCCTGCGCTGGACGCCGTTGGTCAGGCGCGCGGCGGGTTCATGTACTCGGGCGGCGGTCCGGGCGATCCGCCCAACTGGAACACCCTGGGCATCGCGGATGTGATGGGCGCGACCTGTCTGGCGTACGGCTGCCTGGCGGCGATCGCCGGACGCGAGCTGAACGGCGGCAAGGGTCAGCGGATTGAGGTCTCCCACATCATGGCGACGATGTGGCTGCAGTTCTGGGGGATCAGCGTCGGGATGATGCAGGGGCTGGACCTCTGGCCGCGCTTCGACCGCGCCAAGGCCGCCAATCCGCTCTGGAACCTGTACCGCTGCGGCGACGACAAGTGGCTGATGCTGGGCATCCTCGAAGCTGAGCGCGACTGGGCCTCGTTCTGCCGTGCGATGGGGCTGGATGAGATTGTCGACGATGATCGGTTCACGACGCTGTCGGCGATGGGTGAGCACTGCGAAGAGTTAATCGCCCTGCTCGAGGAGCGGTTCGTATCGGCGCCGCGTGCGGAGTGGGAGCAGCGCCTGCTGACCGAGCCGAATCTGATTTTCACCCGGGTGCAACAGATCGGCGACCTGACCAGCGATCCGGCGGTGATTGCCAATGATTACCTGGTCAACCACGACCATCGGCACTATGGTCCACTGCCGACGCTGACCCACCCGGTGTTGCTGCACGGCCAGCCGGCGACGCTGCGCCGTGATGCGCCGGAGCTTGGCGAGCATTCCGGAGAGGTCTTACAGGAGCGGCTGGGTCTTTCGGAGGCGGAACTGGCCGAGTTGTCGGCTGAGGGTGTGATTGGGTAAGGGACACACCGCTCGACAGGAAACGCGAAGGGCGGCCACAAGGGCCGCCCCTACATGTTGTCTTCCCGCGATGTACGTGCGTGCGTCAGCGGCCGATGACCAGCGAGACTGAGGTGGTGCCGGAGCCGCCGATGTTGAGGGTGGCTGCTCGGCTGGCACCTTCGACCTGGTAGTCGCCGGCGTTGCCGGTGACCTGCTTCCAGGCGTCGAGCGCCTGGCGCACGCCGGTCGCGCCGACCGGGTGTCCGCCGCCGATCAGCCCGCCGGAGGGGTTCATCGGAATCTCGCCGTTGAAGTCGATCCGGCCGTCCTCGATGGCTTCGTAGCACTTGCCCGGCTCGGTGATGCCGAAGTGGTCGATCGCCATGTAGTGGCTGGTCGTGAAGCAGTCGTGCGTCTCGATCACGTCGAGGTCGGAGGGACCGTCAATGCCGGCGCGCTCGTAGGCGTCGGTGATCGCGCGGCGAGTGTGCGGCAGCACGTACTCGTCGCCCTGGGCCTGCGCGATCTTCTCGTCGAAGGTCAGCGCGGCGGTGTGGTGTCCCCAACCCTCGATCGTTGGGACGTCGGCGAGGTCGATGCCGCGAGCTTCGGCCCACTCGGCTGCCCGCTCCTCGTTGGCGAGGACGAGCGCGGCGGCGCCGTCAGTGATCTGCGAGCAGTCGCGAAGCAGCAACCGACCGGTGATCGGCGCGACGTACTTGCCTTCCGAGAGGTCGGAGGGCACGTCGCCGAGCCATTTGCGGGTCTGCGCGGCCGGGTTGCGCTGGGCGTTCTCGTAGTTGAGCTCGGCCAGGCGCTGGAGGTGAGCAGCCTCAAGGCCGTAACGCTCGTCGTAGACGTCGCCGAGGCGGCCGAACAGCTTGGGGAACGGCAGCTCGACGCCTTCCGCCTCGAACTCGTACCAGCCGGCGGTACCGAGGAAGTCGCCGCCCTCAACCGGGCTGACGGTCTTCATCTGCTCGACGCCGAGGATCAGCGCGGTGCCGTAGCGCTCGGCCTCGAGCTCGGCGGAGGCCATCAGGATCGAGATGCTACCGGAGGCGCAGGCGGCTTCGTGGCGGGAGGTGGGCAGGCCGCCGAAGTCGGGGCTGATCTCGGCGAAGAAGCCGCCCATCTGCCCCTGCTTGGAGTAGAGCTCGCCGGCGAAGTTGCCGACGTGGGCAGTGTCGATGTCGCCGGGTTCCATCGAGACGGCGTCGAGCGCGCCGTGGACGGCCTCGGCCATCACGTCGCGCAGGTTGTGCTCTTCCTTGCGCCAGTTGCGGGCGAAATCGGACTGATATCCGCCGAGAATGTAGGTCTTGGGCATGTTCACTCCAGGTGGTTGGTGTTTGCGGAGCAGGATATCAGGGCAGGGCCTAGTACCCCCGGAACACCGATGGCCGCTTTTCTCGCCAGCTTCGGCGGCCCTCGTTGGCGTCGTCCGTGTAGCGGTAGCGATCGGAGACCTGGACCTCGTGGGCGAGGCTGTCCTTGAGCGAGTGCTCGGAGGAGTAGTCGATCATCTCTTTGAAGGCGGAGATGTTCAGGGTCGGCAGCTTGGTCAGGTTGTCGATGTAGGCCTCGGCCTCGGTGTCGAAGTCCTCGAGCGGCCAGATTCGGTTGGCCCAGCCGCATTGGAGCGCTTCCTCGGCGAACATGTGTCGGCCGGTCATCAGTAGCTCGAGGGCGCGTCCGCGGCCCATGATGCGAGGTGCGAACCAGGTCGTGCCACCGTTCATGCCGATGGCCCGTTGTGCGCGATGATCGCCGACCTCCATGTTGTCGGCGCAGAGGCGGATGTCGCAGGCACAGGCGATCTCCCAGCCGTGGCCCAGCGCCCAGCCGTTGACCAGCGCGACGACTGGCTTTTTCAACTCACGCAGCGAGATCAGGAACGGATGATGGACGGTGATGGATGAGTCGATGCCGGGCGTTGGCTCCATGCCGTAGAGGTCGTCGCCGGAGCAGAACGCCTGTTGACCGGCGCCGCGCAGGGTGACGACGCGAATGTCCGGGCGGGCGGCGGCGAAGTCGACCAGCGCCTGCAACTCGCGCAGCAGCCGATAGGAGAGCGCGTTCAGACGCTCGGGGCGGTTCAGCGTGATCGCGAGGACGCCGTTGTCGGTGATGTCCCAGATGGTGACCTGCCATTCGCCGTCGGCGAGCGGGGTTGGGGCGTCGGGCCAGGATTCGTGATCGGACATGGCGGAGCCTTTCGCGAGGAGCCGGAAATCCGGGCTGGTTGAAGTCGTCTGGCAAGTCTAGGGCGGCGCGTGAAGCGACCGTAAAACCGATCCGATTCGGCTCGCTGGCAACCGTTTCCTCTCAGTCATCGACAGGCCGATGCGTACACTGAATCTGTGATGACCGGTCCCAAGAGGCGCGTGCGCGTGCGGTTGGCCGCTCTGTTCGCCGTGTTGCTGCTGACGACACTGGCGTCGTTCGCTTGGCCGAATCCTGGAGAGGCATCCTCGCAGCGGGTGCTGTCCGTGACGGCATTTCCGAGAGAGGTCGCTGCCCGGGGCGGCGAGTCCGAAATCATAGTGAGAATCCCCGCAGATGCGGCCGGCGATCATACTCGGGTCACGCTTTCGACCGAGCTGGGCGCCTTTGGTTCGGCCAGTGGTCCGCCAGTGATTAACGCCCAGATGTTTGACGTCGGTAACAACATCCTGGGCTCGAAGGTCATCCTGGTCGGAGACGGTCGGATCGGTTCAACTGTCATCCGCGCTCAAGTTGGGTCGTTGGTTGATACGGTGTCCATCCGTTTCGTCGGCGAGACGACATCTCTGCGGCTGGAACGGCCCAGCGCAGGGGCGCGACTCGACGCATCGGTGCAGCATGAGATCAGACTGGTTGCGACGGACGTCACGACGATCGGAGTTCCCTCGGCCGGCGTCACTTTCGATCTGGTCGAGGCTCCTGCCGGTGCATCGCTGCGCCGTGGCGCGAGGTCGGCCACGTCATCGCTCTCCGTCAGCACGAACCGCAGTGGCCAGGTGTCAGTGTGGCTCAGGTCGGATCCCGGCGACGTCACGATCAGCGCGTCGAGCGGCGTCGCCACGTTGACGATGGAGTTCCAGCTCTACGGGGAGCCGCATCAGCTTCGGCTGGTCTCATTCGCTGGATCCTCGATGGAGGCAGGTCAGGTAGGCGACGCCGGCTCGATCCAGGCCCTGCTGCAAGATGAGCTCGGGCAAGGGGTGCCCAACGAGCGGGTTGTGTTCCGGGCGGAGGGTGGGCTGGTGGTGGCGTCGGACGCCGACGGCGAGTATCAGATGACGGACAGCTCGGGCACCGCACGAGTCCATCTCGACAGCCGAAACACCAGGCTGGGACCGGCGAGGCTGACCGCGGCCTGGGCCGGCGGCGGTGGCGATCTGACCGACGAGATGACGATCTTGGTGACCGGTCCTCCGGTTGCGCTCTACATGCGCGCCGAGGTCACTCGCGCAGTGGTGGACGAAGTGTTGATCGAAGAGTTCGCGTCCTCGACCAGGTATCGGCTGTACGCAGAGGTGGTTGATCGGCTGGGTCAGCCCGTGTCAGGGGCGTACCAGGTTCGATGGTGGCCGGTGGTGCTCCAGGCCGGCGCGCAGGTCTACCCGCAGGTCAGCGTGACCCGCAATGGTCGTGCGACGGCGATTTTCGACCTACAGCATGTCGACGGACGTCCGCTGCCCGAGTCGACCGAGGCGCGCGCGTGGCTGATCGCCAAGGCGCAGGTCAACAACAGCGGAATCATCGCCAACCTGCTCGGCGAGGGCGTGCCGCTGCGCTCGAGCTGGAACGACCTGACCTGGCAGGGGTCGGAGACGACGGTGAGCGAGGCCGTCGCCGAGATCCGCGATGTGGTCTCGGCCGCGTGGCGTCGGACTGAGACCGGCGCGTGGCAAGCGTGGTTCACCGCGGATGTGCCGGGTGCGGTCGACTTCACCCTCAACCCCGGGGACAGCTTCCATCTCGTCTTGCGCTCGGCGGCGCTGCTTGAGAACGTCCGACGCCGCTAGCGACCGAATTCATCGCTCACCGCCTTAGAGTGACGTTGTGAAGCGCTGGATCGCCGTTGCCGTCGCGTTCGCCGCTGTTGCGGCCTTTTGGTTGACGGCATCAGGTCAGACGACGAACGAGTGGGTGGTGGAGTCGGGCGGCGACGCCGGCCCCGGGACGCTCCGTTGGGCGATTGAAGCAGCGAACGCGTCGTCCGGCGATGATGTGATTCGCTTTGCCTCGCCGATGACGATTCGTCCCCGTTCTCCGTTGCCGCCACTGACAGATGCCGGGATCACGATTGACGGGTCGGGCGGCGACGTGTCGGTCGACATGAGGCCTCGAGTCTGGTTGGAAGGTGCTGCAGCGGGCGACTCTGCGGGACTTGAACTGAGCGCTGCTCGCGGTGTCGTCAAGGGGCTAGGGATCAGCGGATTTCAGCGCTATGGCATTGGGGTCATCGGCGCGGAGGCGACAGAGGCGCTGATCGAGGGCAACTGGATCGGGATGCGTGCCGATGGAACAGCGTCTGCGAATCACCTGAGCGGCGTCGCCGTGATTGGCGGCGCTCGCGGGGCACAGATCATCAACAACCGGATTGGCGGCAATGGGGTTCCGCAGCGAACTGGTCACGGGATTGTGATTGGCGGCGGCGGCAGCGTTGACGCCGCGATCGAGGGCAATGTGATCGGGATCGGCTCGGACGGATCGGCGTTGCCGAATGATGACGGGATCCTCATCGTCGATTCTGCTCAAGCGACGATTCGTGACAACACGATTGGCAACAGCAAGGTTGCCGGGATCGAACTGCGCGAGGCGCGGTTGCAGACGAATGTCGACTCGAACCGGATCGGTATCCGGCGCAACGGGGCGGTGGCGGAGAACGATGTGGGCTTGTATCTGGGGCCGGGATCGGCGCTGGCGCGCGTCGGCGCGCTCGGGGCGAACCTGTTTGCCGGGAATCGGGTCGGGATCGCGATTGAGGCGGGGGCGCGTGAGGCGGTGATCGAGAACAACTGGATTGGGCTGGTTCCCAGCGACCCGCTGTCTCGTCCGTCGGAGGCGGGGTTGCCGGATGCGTTCGTCCGACCGAACCTGAAACGTGGCATTTCGGTGATTGCCGGGGCTGCGGAGATTCAGCTTCGCAACAACTACGTCGCGGCCGGAGAGTTTGGGATCGTGTTGGACGATCCGAGCACCACCCGAGTCAGCCTGACGCGCAACGTGGTTGCGGGTTCACGGCAGGGCCGGACTGTGGCGGCGATCGATGTCCGCGCAGGCACCGAGATCAGCATCGGCGGAGAGCCTGGCCTTGGCAACCACGTCTGCGGTGCCGAGTTCGGGATTCGCCTGGCTGGCACAGAGGAGCCGTCGGTCGACTCGAATGCGGTTGGGGCGGGAGTCGCAACGCGCGTCACATTCGACAGCGAAGATCGGATGCAGTGGGCGATTCGTCTGGATGACGGCGTGGTGCGCGGTAAGGTGCGGAACAACCAGATCAGCGACGCCGACCGGGCCGGCATCTCGGTCGTCGGGTCGTCGTCGCAGGACAACTCGTTCGTGGGCGGAACGTCCTCGCGCAGTTCGCTTGGCGAGAATCAGTTCAGCGGCAATGGACTCGATATCGACCTTGGCGCCGATGGCCGGTCGGTCAATGATCCTGGAGACCGGGATAGAGGACCGAATGGATTGCTCAACCACCCGATAATTCTCGACCACAGTGTCGAGCAGAGGGGAGGCACGAGTTTTCTTTCGACGATTAGCGGAACCGCTACACCCGGCAGTCGGGTAGACGTCTATGCGCATGACGGCCAGCGCGAAAAGCGGGTGGCGAGGAGTCGGCGGACCGACAGCAGCGGTAAATGGGAAGCCTACACCCCGGTGATTCCGGAAGGCCGACTGAGGGCGCTAGCTTCGACTGCGGCGGGAGCGACCTCCGAGTTCTCGCCGTGGTTCGTCCCGTCGCAGCGGGTCAGGCTGAGCGACGGTGTGCACTGGTTCGCCTGGACCGGCCCTGAGATGGGCATCGAGCAGGCGATGTCGCCGATCCTGCGCTGGGTACAGACCGTCTGGGTCTACCGGTCTGCGGAGGGCAGATGGCAGGGTTGGTCGCCGCTGGTCCCGGCCGATGCCGACGGCAATCAAGGCAGTCTCGACCGCCTCGTCACAGGCGACGTGGTCCGGCTGCAGCTACACGGTCGGCCGTCGCGAGATTTCTTCGTGCCCGCTGGCGGAGAAGTGCCAGCGCCGAACAAGATCGCGCTGCAGCAGGGCTTCAACAGCGTCACGTGGCTCGGTGACAACGTCGATTCGTTGGAGGCGCTTGAGCGTTTCAAGGCTGGCCAGCCAGGTCTGATCGGCCAAGTTTGGCAGTGGGACGGCGAAGACTGGCGGGTGATCTGGCCGCGAATAGCGACGGCGTGGGATCCCGGGCAGTGGACGTTCCCGGCGCTCTGGATTCGGGCGGTTCGGGCTGGTGAGTTGTCGCTGCCCTAGGCGCCGTCGTCAGCGGTGAGGGTTTCTACGGCGATGAGGACGACGATTGCTCGGTCGCCTTCCTGGGCGATTCTGAGTTCTCCGCGGAAGGCGGGATTGTCGGCGTCGCGGAAGGTGATGAAGTCGACTCCGGCTCTCTGGGGGTCGGCGGTGACTCTCCAGGGATCGGTGTCGAGCTTTGAGCGGAACCAGCTGAACAGATCGTCGGCTTGTTCTTCGCTGGACTGCCAGCCAACGATCAGTTCTCGGCGCGTCTCCGTGTCGCTGAAGGCGGAGCCGAGCAGGTCGAGATTTTCGTGCTCTGGGAAGCTGGGCGGGAGCTCGTCGACCAGACCCTGGACGCGGACATCGGCGATCGCCGTTCGATCAGACTCCAGGAGGTAGTTGCGGAACATTGCTTGTGCGGCGAGCCGTTCCTCGTCGTCGCTGTTCTCGCAGGCGGCCGCGAGCAGCGCTGCCGAGACCAACGCGATCATGACGAGCACGAGCGCCCGGGCGGACGATGTCGCGGTATGCAGTACTGGGCGTGGGCGCTGGGGCATTCGGATTGTCTGACAGCCTCGAAGCGGTGTGTTGGTGTGGTGCGGTGGGGTGGACGGTGGGATTCGAACCCACGAATACCAGGGCCACAACCTGGCGCCTTAGGCCTCTAGGCGACGCCCACCACGCGAAACGTTGGCGTTCACCGGACTCTCCATGTCACTCCATGTGGGTCCAGTCCCGCGTCAAATCAGAGTATCACCGACCAAGCAGACGGAGGCGGATGCAGGCGGATGCAATGTCAATCGCGTCAAGCGATGCGCTGGATGAGGAGCGCGGCGAGGCCGAGGAAGAAGAGGAAGCCGAGCATGTCGGTGGCGGTCGTGACGAAGATGCTGGCGGCGAGCGCGGGATCGGCGCCGAGCGCTCGCAGGACGATGGGGATGAGTAGTCCGAACAGTCCGGCGACGACCATGGTGCCGAGCATCGCCGCGCCGACGGCGACGCCGAGCCAGGGATTGTCCTGCCAGGCCCAGCCGACGAGTCCGACGAGCAGTCCGAAGACGATGCCCGAGACGATGCCGATGATCATCTCTCGGGGCAGGACGAGTCGGGTGAAGTGGCGGTCGAACTCGCCCAGCGCCATCGCGCGAACAGCGAGCGTCGTCACCTGCATCCCGGCGTTGCCGCCCTGTCCGGCGATGATCGGCAGGAAGATCGCGAGCGCGGCGACGCGAGCCAGCGTGCTCTCGAAGGCGGCGACGACCGCTGCGGCGGCAAATGCCGTCGCGAGATTGAGCAGCAGCCAGGGCAGTCGTCGGCGGAGCGCTGTGGTGACCGGGGCAGTCAGTGCCTCGTCGTCGACGAGACCGACGAGTCGGTACATGTCCTCGGTGGCCTCTTGCTGCGCGATGTCGATCAAGTCGTCGGCGGTGGTGACGCCGACGAGGTGTCCGTCGTCGTCGAGGACTGGCAGCGCGTGCAATCCGTAGCGCTGGAGGATCTGCAGCGCGTCTTCCTGGTCCATATCTGTGGTCACGGTCGGACCGATCGGCTCCATCAGGTCGCGCAGCGCGGTCATCGGCGGGGCAAAGACGAGGGAATGCAGTCCGATCGATCCCAGCAGCACGCCATCGGTGTCGACGATGTAGACGGTGTCGCGGACGGTCGGCGCGGGCGCGGCGGCTCGGAGAACGTTCAGCGCCTGCTCGGCGGCGAGGTGCGGTCCGAGGACCATCAGCTCGGGCGCCATGATTCCCCCGGCGGAGTCATCGTCGTGCTGGAGCAGCGGCTCGACCAAACCCGCCTTGGGTAGGTGATCGAGGACGAGTTCGGCGTCACCCTGGGGAATGGCATGCAGCACGTCAGCGCCGAGTTGCGCCGTGGTCTCGTCGAGCGCGGCGGTCAGTTGGGGCAGCGCGACATCGGGCGCGACGTGCTCGAGCTCGTCCGGGGTGAGGAAGGGCAGCAGTTCGGCGAGGGTGTGCGAGTCGATCCGATCCAACAGGCGGCGGCGTTCATCGCGGTCCAGCGCGGCCAGGGCGTCTGCCTGGTCGGCGGGATGCAGATTGTGCAGCAGGGCGGCGGCGGTGGCCAGTTCACCGGAGTCGACGCGGGCGACGACATCCCAGACCGCTGACGATGGTTCCGTTCCCAGATTGGCGCCGCTGGTTGATCGCGCGTGTTGGCTGGGCGTTCGTTGAGCCATCGTTGAATCCGCAACCGTCGGGCCGGGCGAGCCGGACAAATCTGGCGGGGTAAGCTGAGTTCGTGCGCCCGTAGCTCAGCGGATAGAGCACCAGGCTTCGGACCTGGGGGTCGGGGGTTCGAGTCCCTCCGGGCGTGCCACACCACCATGCCTGCATTTCGTTCAGATTGCAATTGGGTTCCTTGCGTTGCTCGAATCGGACGCAGGTCTGCCACCGTTGCGTCGACGAACCAGTCGGTACCTGTTAGCCGAGGCGGCGGGCGAGCGTGCGTGCGGTACCTTGCAGTGACTCTGAGTTGCTGATCGGCGTTGGGAGTGGATGATGTTCATTGGCTGGTTTACCGAGCGTCCGTATCAGGATCCCGACGCATCATGGTGGGGTCGGACCGGTCGACGATTGACCGACCTCGACTCTTCAAACGATGAATACGACCCCGTACTTGGGGCCAATCTCTATCACCGCTACCTGGATGAGGCCGTCGCCGCCGAGGAGGCCGGATTCGATGGCATCATCCTCAACGAGCATCACTCGACTCCGTTCTGCATGGGGTCGGTGCTGAACGTTGAGGCCGCGATCCTGGCTCGGATCACGCAGCGGGCCAAGATCTGCCTGCTTGGCAACATCCTGCCGATCTGGGAGGACCCGCTCTGGCTGGCCGAGACGCTGGCCGAGATCGACATGATCTCGGGCGGCCGGCTGATCACCGGTTGGGTCCGTGGGACGGGGCGTGAGTCGCTCGCTCACAACTCACAGTCGCCGTACAACTGGGAGCGGTACCAGGAGGCTCACGATCTGGTGGTCAAGGCCTGGACCGACGCCGGACCCTTCCGCTGGGAGGGCGAGCATTACGACTACCGCTACGTCAATCCCTGGTCGAAGCCCCTGCAGAAGCCGCATCCGCCGATCTGGATTCCCGGTGCCGTCTCCCAACGAACAGTCGCCTGGGCGGCCGAGCGACGCTATCCCTACGTGATGCTGGCGACCCGGCTCGCGCCGACCCGCGATTCCTTCGCCTACTACGACAAGATCGCGGCCGAGTTCGGCTACGAGGCCGGACCGCAGCATCGCGGCTACCTATGGAAGGTCCATGTCGACGAGACCGAGGAGCTGGCCGAAGAGGTCGGCCGCAAGTACCTGACCGGTCCCGGCAACATCTTCCTCGAGGGCTCGCGCGGCGATGTCAGACGCCACATTCAGAATCTGCCCGGCATGATCGACCGCCGGCGACTCCTGCCGACCGCCGGTGTGCGTCACGTCGAGGAATCGCGCGGCGCGGGAGAAGTAAACCCCGACGACTACAAGCGCCTCACACTCGACGCCGCTGAGAGTTTCGCCGACACCGACGATACGTATCGCGGACTGGAAGAGTCGTACAGCATCATTTCGGGGACGCCGAAGACGGTGATTCCCAAGATCCGCCACGTGCTCGAGTTCATCCGCCCCGGCAGCATCTGCTTCTGGGACGGCGACGGCTCGATGTCGCACGAGGATTCGATGCGCTCGCTGCGCCTGATGGGTGAAGAGGTCCTCCCAGCCGTCAGAGAGATGGCCAAGGAACTCGACCTTCCAGGTCCGTTCGATCTGCCCGATGACGCTGAGCCGGTCGGTATCTCGCCGGCAGCGATGTCCACGATCGGCGGTCGCGGCTGATCTTGCGGCGATCCGCCGCGCGTTGATCCTGACCGCGCGTTTACCATCGGAGCGCGGTCGCCAGCCGACTCGATAACTCGGTACTGATTGTTGTGGCTGCGTAAAGCGTCAACCGCGCGAGTAATGCGTCGGTTGCTTGCGCTTGTCCTCAGGACGCAAAGTGCAAACAGCGCTTGTCGAGAGGACGCGTTGATGCAGATCGCACTAGGTTGGCGACGAGTTGCGGTGGTGTTGGCGACGCTGGCGGTCGCCCTGTTCGGCCTCTCGACGGTCAGCGCCCAGGACTCGGACACGCACCGTTTTTTCGGCTTCGCAGGCGACGTAACGATCGACGACCAACCCCTCGCCCAGGGCGCCGCGATTGTGGCCATGGTCGACGACATCGAGATCGGACAAACCAAAGTCAATCAGGCGGGCGCCTGGATTCTCGATGTCAGCTCCAAGGACTTCACGAACGAACCCTGCAACGTGACGTTCGTGTTCGACGGCCACCACATCGACCCGGGTTGGAAGACCTGCGAGTTACGCGTCCGTCTCGCCGTAACGACACCAGGTGGCGCGCAGGCCGAGCAGTCCGAGGACTCGATGGCTGAGGACGCTGGCGCGGACGAGGAAGAAGCGGCGGCGGAGGCATCCAACGGCGGCGAACTCACTACTGAAGACAACGACGAGGAACCGGCCGCTTCCGAGCAAACCCAGATCGTTCGACCCGCACCACCGCGCACCGGTACCGGCGGTGTCCTTGCCTCCGAGCAGTCGACGAACTGGCCGCAAGCGGCAGCAATCACGGCGCTCTTGATGTTCGGTCTCACCACGGCTGCTCTGATCATCAGCCGGCGCACAGACAGCACTTCATAACGAATCCGCACCTCACTACATCCACGCAAGGTCTAGTTCAGAGACAGAACAGACAAGACGGAGGAGCAGTCGCAGCCCAACAACCCGCGAAGTGCACTGCGGGTCAATGTGAAAGGACGAAGTGATGCCGACCGGCCGCACCTGGCGTTCCGGGCGCACCCGACGCCACGTGCTGACGGCATCGATTGCTCTGATGGGCCTACTGCTCGTGGTTGGTGGTGTCCGAGCCCAGCAACAGCCCGACCCGCAAGATGATTCACCGGACCACTACTTCTACCAGTTCTATGGCTTCGCACAGGACATCACGATCGACGGCGAGCCGCTGCAAGAGGGCGATGCGATCACACCGGTACTCAACGGTGAGCCGGTGAAGACCGCCATGATTCCCGAGAACGGCTTCTTCCTCGCCTTCAAGCAGGACTTCAACCTCCCGCCGATTGGCGAGTGCAATGTCGTCTACGTGATCGACAGCCAGCGCCACAAAGAGCAGTTGCGAACCGACGAGTTCAGCTATCCGGATGGCTGCGGCGAGATCGAGGTCAAACTCGCGCTGGTCACGTCGAACGGCAACGTCGCCATCGACGATGGATCGCAGGACGCGGTCGAGATCGCAGAGGAAACCGAGCCGACCGCTGAGCAGTCGGACCAGGCAGAGGACATGTTGCAGTCCGAGTCCGAGGGCGACGACATGCTCGAAGAGTCGTCAGTCTCTGACGAAACGCTCGCCGAACCGGACGAATCCACGACAACAGCACCAGTCTCCGACGCGCCGCCGGACACACCCAAACTGGGCACCGGTGGCCTCAAGGCCACGGAGTCCGATCCAAAGTGGTCGGTCGTGGTCGCCATGGTCGTCCTAGTTGTCTCAGGTACCAGCTGCGCGCTGCTGCTGGTGAAGCGCCGAAAAGACCAGTCACCCCGTTAACAAGCGGGAACCCTCGCCGTCCCCGAGGGACGGCCATTGACAGGATGGAAATGTCGCGCTGTCATTCTGGTCGCATCCAGGAGCGTCAAGAGACTTCGATGGCGGACTGTTGGACGGCGTTCCGTATTCGGGAGACCAAATCTCAGCTCACCGACGATTGGAACGATCTGACCGACAGCGATCACTCCCAGGTCGGATGGAGATACCAGCCATGCCACGCATGACCAGCAAGAGCAACAGGCCGATGACGACGATGTCTAACTGGAAACGGTCGGGCAGGCGACAGATGATGGGGCTGGGGTCGAGCGGACCGATCAGGTCATCCTTCCGAAACCGTCCGGCATCGGCAACCCCTACGACCAAGAGAGAACAAGATCTGGCTGCGTAACTCGGCCGGTCCTCGTCCTCGACCTGGCTTCGTCGGCGAGGCGATACCAGTGAGCAGTCCTGATAACCTATGATCTGAATGCGCGAGAAGACGAGACAGATGATCAGAGAAACAGAGCGCCCATGCTACTGGTGAGCCGCAAAGAGCAGGAGAGCCCGGAAGCTCTCATCCGCCGCTTCAACAAGATGGTGCAGCGCGACGGCGTGCTGCAGGAAGCCAGGCGCCGCCGCCGGTTCATTAGTAATCGCGAGAAGCAGCGACAGGCCGAACGCCGCGCCGCCCGTCGTCGCCGCCGCGCGATGGTCAAGGTGCGCCGCCCACGCATGCCCCGCTAGTCCAGCCCAGTAGACCCACGGGCAGCGCGACACTTCATCCCCGTTTACTCAACGCTGACCAGGGCCTCACCTGGGCCTGATGACGCTGCGTACCCTCGACTATGAGACTGAGGGGCGAAGTGAAGGGTCGGTCACCGTGGCCCCGATTGACAGCAGCGGACAAACCGTCCTCGTCGTCGACGACGAAGCCAACATCCGCGAACTCTGCTCGCTCTACCTGGAGCGCGAAGGTTTCGGCGTGATCACCGCAGACGATGGCGAGTCTGCCCTCTCGGTCGCGCTCGCGGAATCACCCGACCTGATCGTCCTCGACCTGATGCTGCCCAAGAAATCGGGCTACGAAGTCACTCGAGAGTTGCGCGCCGACGGTGGAGCGATCCGCGACGTGCCCATCCTGATGTTGACCGCCCGCTCAGAGGATGTCGATCGCATCGTCGGACTCGAACTCGGCGCCGACGACTATCTGGGCAAACCCTTCCATCCGCGTGAGCTGACCGCTCGCGTCAAGGCAATCCTGCGGCGCGCATCGTCGCCCGGAGGACGCGGCCACGATGCCGCAGCCAGAGGACAAGTCGAAGTCGGCCCGCTGCGGATCGACTGGGATCGCCATGAAGCGACGATCTCCGGCCGGCAGCTCAAACTGCGCAACAAGGAGTTCGAGCTGCTTCGGCAACTTGCGGAATACTGCGGCATCGTTCTGACTCGGGAACAACTCCTCGAACAGGTCTGGGGCTACGAGTACTTCGGCGAGACCCGAACCGTCGACGTCCACGTCAACCAACTGCGGCGCAAGCTCTCCCCCGACGGGACCGATCCGGGCGTCGCGATTGAGACCGTCCGAGGAGTCGGCTACAAGCTGGTAGAGACATCACCGATGCGATCCGAATAATGCCGTTGGGCGGCGGATACGGAATCAGGCTCTTCGCCGGCTTCGCCGGTCTCGTACTGGTCATGCTTGTCGTGCCGGGCGTCGTGCTCGCCTCCCTGTTCGGCGGATTCCGCGACGACCTCGACCGCTCCGAGCTGCGCACCGCCGGCAACGCTCTCAGCGTCGAAATCGCGCGCATCCTCCGTGGCGCCGAGACGTACGACCGCGACGAACTGGTCACCCTGATCCGCGAGCAGGCTGAGCACGCCGGGCTGATCGTGATCCTGACCGACGGGCAGGGTCGCGTGATTGAAGGATTCGCCCCGGGGGACGGACTCAAAGACGACAACATAGGCGTCAGCTACGCGGACATCGTCAAGAAGGGCGATGTCAGCGACTGGAATGACTCCAAAGTAAACGTCGACGGCGAATGGCGACCGCAATTGGTCCGCGTACTGGTTCCTCCGGATACGGTAGGTCGCGTCGACACCGGCCTGCTGATGGCCGTCACCTTCGGCGACCACCACGACGCGGGTCCGTTCGGCCAGTTCGTCGGCCGACTGCTGATCGCAGGTCTGGCCGGACTTGCCGTCGCCGTCCTCCTCGCGATGATCATGTCGCGACAACTCATGCGACCGCTGGAGGCGCTGACCGGCATCGTCCGCCGATTCGGCCCAGAGCAATACGACATGCGCGCCGCCGAGAGCGGACCCACCCAGGTGCGAGAACTGGCGTCGGCGTTCAACGCCATGGCCGACCGAGTCTCCGACAACGAGCGCTCCATGCGAGGATTCATCGCCGACGTCTCCCATGAACTGCGGACGCCGCTCACATCAATCCGAGGCTTCGTCGAGGCCATGCGAGACGGCACCATCACCGACCCCGAGCGCCAGGCCTCGTCGCTGGACGTCGTGCACGAGGAGACCCAGCGGATGCTGCGCATGATCGAGCAGCTATTGGATCTCTCCCGCCTGGAAGCCGGCGAGTCACGACTGCAGAAGTCGAAGATCGATCTGGAGGAGTTGTTCAGCTATATCGAGGCGATGTTCGTCACCCGAGCCAACGAGCAAGGCACAGACTTCCACCTCGACATCTCAGCAGACGCCCCAGCCATCGAAGCCGACTATGACCGCCTCGTCCAGGTGCTCAACAACCTCGTCGACAACGCCCTGCGCCACACATCCGAGGGTTCGGTCACGGTTGCCGCACGAAGCAGGGATGAAGGCCTGGAAATCATCGTCGCCGACACCGGGGAAGGCATCGCACCAGAGAACCTGACCCGCCTCTTCGACCGCTTCTGGCAGCCCGAATCAAGAACTGGACCAGGAGCCGGCCTCGGCCTCGCCATCTCCCGAGAAATCGTCAGAGCCCACAACGGCCAGATCACAGCCGACAGCAAGCTCGGCAGCGGCACAACCATCACCGTCTGGCTCTCTGCCTGAAGCAGTAACTGTCACCCCCCTCCGGTCCCCTCTCCCAGAGAGAGGACCGGAGGGAGTTTGCAGGCGGGTCGATTCAGGGTCTAAGGCGCGGTCAACAACCACGCATCTTCGACTTAACGTCTGGCAATCTGCGCTAGATTACGCAGCGCAGCGCACTCCTCGCTCTGTTCGCCGAGGCAAACAGCCAATGCTCTACTTCCAGGCCGTGCTCGGGATCATCCTGATCATCGTCGTTGCCTGGGCCCTGAGCGAGAACCGACGAGCCTTCCCGGTCCGCACCGCAGCGGCGGGATTGCTGGTCCAGTTCGCCCTGGCCGCGCTGCTGCTCAAAGTGCCCGGCTCCCAGATCGTCTTCGAGTGGATCGGCGACGGCGTCGACGCTCTGGTCCGCTCCAGCGAGGCCGGTACCACGCTCGTCTTCGGCTACCTCGGCGGTGGCACGCTCCCATTCGAGGAGTCATATCCCGGCGCGGCCTTCATCTTCGCGTTCCGATCGCTGCCGCTGGTCATCTTCGTCGGCGCGTTGTCGGCCGTGCTCTACCACTACCGGATCCTGCCGTTGATCGTCCGAGGCTTCGCCTTCGTCCTCAGCAAGACCCTCAACATCAGCGGCGCTGCCAGCTTCTCGACTGCGGCCAACGTCTTCCTCGGCATGGTCGAGGCGCCCCTGCTCGTCCGTCCCTACCTGCTGAACATGAGCCGCTCCGACCTCTTCATCGTCATGACCGGCGGCATGGCGACCATCGCGGGCACCGTCTTCGTGCTCTTCTCGGTCATCCTCGACGGCATCATCCCCGACCCGGCCGGGCACCTGCTCACCGCCTCGATCATCAGCGCCCCGGCCGCCGTCGTGATCGCCCTCATCCTGATCCCTCGGGGCGACGACGCCGTCGACGAGACGAAAGTCGAGTTCGAGCAGATCTACGACAACGGCATCGATGCCCTTACCCGAGGCGCAATCGAAGGGCTGCGCCTGCTCGCCTACATCATCGGCATGCTGATCGTCTTTGTTGCGCTCGTCGAGCTGGCCAACATCATCCTCGGAGCCCTCCCATCGGTCGACGGCGCAGACCTCACCCTCCAGCGAATCTTCGGCTGGGTCCTCTCGCCAGTCGTCTGGCTTCTGGGCATCCCCTGGTCCGATGCCGTCGATGCCGGCCAGCTCCTCGGCACCAAGGTCGTGCTCAACGAGCTGGTCGCCTTCATCGACATGTCCAACCTGCCCCAGGGCGCCCTGACCGAGAAGAGCTCCCTGATCATGACCTACGCCGTCTGCGGCTTCGCCAACTTCGGCAGCGTTGGCATCCTGCTCGGAGGACTCGCCGCCATCGTCCCCGAGCGCCGAGGCGAACTCGCCCAGCTCGGCCTCAAGTCAATCATGGCCGGGACGATGGCCACCTGCATGACCGGAGCGATCGCCGGCATGCTCTTCTGATCGCCTTCCGGGAGCGACAACGCCCTGCGATACGCTGCCTGCCATGGATCCTCAGCAGCAGTTGACTCTCCTCGCCGCCGCGATGACGCGCGACGCGCTGGTCGTAAGCGGCGCCTCCGATGTCTCTTTCGACCCGCCCGCAGCAAGCTCCCTGACTACGCCTTTCCGAGCCAACGACGCCGAAGGAACTATCGCCGCCTGCCCACTGTTCGACCTTTCGGCGCTCCAGTCCGACGGCGCGACCGTGGCTCGGAAGGTGGAGCTGGAGGAGCGTCTGCACGCCTACGGCGCGCGCGACGTTGTGCTCTGGATTCCACCTGGGGCCTCCCTGGCGGATGACGCCGACCACGCTGCGGGATTGATCGCCGACGCCGCTCGCGAACTGGAAGCCGGTCAGAAGGGCGAGGTGACGTTCAAGGTCGACGTCGCCGTTCGCAAGACCGGCGGCGACGGTTCGTACATGAGCGTGCTCGGTGGACTCTCGCAGCAATGGGCGCGCTTCACCAACCAGGTCATGGGCGAGTACCAGCTCGATTCGTCCAACATCCACCGCCTGCCCGAGGACGAGAACAAGATCACCCAGATGATCGACTTCCTCGTCCTCGTCGCCAACGGCATCCGCAAGGACGGCGTCGCCACGAGCGTCAAAGGCGAGGACACCTGGCGCATCCAACGCCTAGAGGGCATCGAGGAGCCAATTGTCATCTGCACGCCGCCGACCTCAGTCGTTGACGGCCGCACCGTCCGGCGACTCATGCGCCGCTCACTGCGCGAGGCCGAGGAAGCGCTCGCCGAGTCAAACGGCTTCCGCATCGCCGCCATGATCACCTTGGCCAACAGTCTCGACCGCGAGCTGGTCACCACCGCGCTGCGAGGAATCGACCCACTGCTCCTCGCTGGCTGGGACTACATGCCCCTCCTCGTCGACGGCCAGACCAGAAACCTGCTCGAACCGTCGCGACCGCTGATCTAGGCCCGCTCGACGATCGTCACCTGTCCGCTGGAGCCATCAACCCGCAGCAGGTCGCCTGATCGAATATGCTGGGTCGCTTTCTGCACGTTGACCACCGCCGGGATGCCAAACTCTCGCGCCACGATCGCGCCATGGCTGAGTACTCCGCCGATTTCGGTCACCACCGCCGCAGCGAGGGGAAAAATTGGCGTCCAGCCAGGATCGGTGAAGCGAGCAACCAGAATCTGCCCGGGTGTCAGCTCCCGACCGGTCGCAGCCGACTCGGCCACATGTGCCCGGCCCTCGACCGCTCCGGTCGAAGCGGCAATTCCCCGCAACGTCAGCGGCAACAGTTCCTCCGTCGCATCCTCCTCGGTGGTCTCCGCAACTTCAACCTCGCCGATCGGCTCCTCAGCCGACTCGGTGCTCGTGCTGATCGTCGGATCACCGAACCGATCGCGCAGCGGCGGCGGTTGTGACTGCTTCCACTCTTCAAACTGCAGCCTCCGACGCCGAATCCGGCTCCCCATGCGAGCCGCAATGATCGGATCCTCCGAGCGCCGTGTCAGCGTCGCCAGCTCTTCGAACAGCAGGTAGTAGACGTCGTCCGGCTCGTCGATCAGTCCACGCTCAATCCAGCGATTCGCCAGTTCCCGCCACAGCCGACGCTGCTGCAGCGAGAGCTCAAGCAAGGTGAACTTCGGATTCTCGCGCAGCGGCTGCAAGCGCCGAGCCTGCGTGATCTGCGCCTTGAACAACTGCCAGCGAAGCCGACCCAGCGGATGCCGATAGAGCCGTTCACGGATTTCCGCCTCGGCCTCCAGTCGAGCCGTCCGCTGGCGTCCGAGCACTTCGTCCGGATCGTTCCGTTCCGGGTGCAGGACGTAATCGCGGAACGTCTCCAGGATCAGCTCCGGTCGCTCCACCCAGCGAGGCTCCGCCGCCTCAAGCTCGCCAGCGGCGCGATGGCCGTACTCGGCCATGAACGCGTCAAGATCGTCCCGCAACCACGAGATCGACTCCGGCAAGCGGTCGCTATGGACCGCGCCCCAGAGACTCCGCGCATCCTCGCGCCGAACGAACGCCGCCGCCTCCTCGTCCTGAGCCGCCCGGTACGCCACTCGGCGGAGCGCGTCGTTGCCCTCCTGCGTGCGGATGCCCGGCATCCCCTGAAGCACCGACAACACCAGGTTGCGCAGGTTCGAGCCCAGCCAGCGGTCGGTCGCCCAGAGCAACCCCTGCGCCGCGCTGAACACCGCCGCCTGCGCCCGCATCAGGAAAATCGTCTGACGCTCGCTCTCGACGCTGGAGTGCGACAGTTCGCGGAAAATCTCCCGATCGGTCAGCTCCGCCGTATCCAGCGCCTTCAGCCGGTCGCGCTCGTCCTCGCATGACTTGCGCTCGACCGGCCATCGCTTGGGCAGCTGATCCTGATCCCGCAGCCAGCGAATCATAACCGGAAGCTGTCCCAGCATCGTCATCCATTGAATCTTCGTGGAACGCTCCCCGTTCCCTCCCGGCCGCACGATTTCCGCCGCCTCCGGACCGCCCACCGCCTCGAGGAAATGCGCTCCCGTCAGCCCCAAGCGCTTCTGGATGATCTCCATCATCAGACCGATATTGAAGTACGCGTACCCGTCGTACAGCGAGACAAACCGCCGACCCTCCGACCAATCACCCCAAGGCGCGTGAAACCCGCGATCCAGCGCATCGGCGATCACCGACCAGCTCAGCGGCGTCATCACATTCGGAATCACCTCGCCCGCGTTCGCCCGCGACCAGCGATCGAGCTCGCCCTGCGCGTGCGGCATCCCCCGACCGGGCCCGCCGCCCCAGGGCAGCGGTTCATCGATCAGGCGAGCATCGCTGGCGTCGATATTGCCCGACCCATACGCCTGCCATCGGATCACCGAAGGACCGCCCAGCTCGCGCTCCGCCTCGAGTAGTGCCTCGCGCACAGCGCCGAGCGTGTCGGCGTCGCCAAACTGGCTCAACCGGATCGGACCGCGACGAGGTAGGGAAATCGACTGCGGAGCAGCGCCCTCGAAGTCGATCCGCAGAGCGCTCAACTCCAGGCCCAGCGGGTCTTCCGACCACGCCAGCCCTCCGACATGCCCGCCGTCGTGCCCACCGGCGTGTTCAGTCAACGTCGCGTTCATATCATCAGCATATGCAACGCACATAGCCTCTGATGGCCCAAGACACGGGCCAGAGACACGGGAATGACCGCTTTGCCACATTCAGGACACCCGCCCGAGTCAGACGTCCTCGGAATCGGCAAAGCGCCGCCGGAGCTGCTGGCCAGGATCTTTCAAACCGCTGCGACGGGAGTCATCCAGGGACCCGGCGTCGGCAAGGACGCCGCCATCATCGAGTGGGGCGACCGCGCCCTGGTCGTCACCTCCGACCCAATCACCTTCGTCGCCGCCGAGGCGGGCAAGCTCGCGGTCACCGTCAACGCCAACGACATCTTCGCCGTTGGAGCCGAGCCCGAATGGCTCCTGGCCACGATCCTCACCCCCGACGGCATTCACTCAGACGAGCTGGCAACCCTGCTCACCGACCTCCAGTCCGCCTGCGCTGATTCCGGAATCAGCCTCATCGGCGGACACACCGAGGTAACCGACGCGGTCTCACGGATCATCATCTCCTGCACCATGATCGGCAGCGCTCCACTCGACGAGATCATCCCCTCCGACGGCGCCCAGGACGGCGACGCCATCATCCAGGCCGGTGCCGCCGCCGTTGAGGGAACCGCCATCCTCGGCCATCCCAACTTGCTCGAATCCCCGGGCATCAGCATCGCCACCGCCGCAAGAACGCTCCGAGCAATCGAGGGTGTCCACGCCATGCACGACGTCACCGAGGGCGGCATCGCGACCGCCGCGCTCGAGCTCGCCGAGGCAGCCGGCCTCTCCTCGACGCTCGACTTCGACGCCGTCATCTGGTTGCCCGAGACGCTGGCCATCTGCGAGCAGCACGATCTTGATCCGCTCGGACTCCTTGGTTCCGGCACCCTGCTGGCCGCGGTTGCGCCCGAAGCCGTCGATCAAGCCCTCACCGACTTGTCCCAAGCCGGTGTGCAAGCATCCCGGATTGGACAGGTGGGCACCGGACCACGCGCTACACTCAGACTCGGCGGCCAGATGCGACCGCTTCCGCGCTTCGTGCGCGATGAAGCGCTGCGGGCACTCGACGATGCCCGGCGCTCAACACAGTGACGTGGCGCCGATCGCGTTCGAGCGAGCCGGTCGGCAGCGGACAGGAGTCGATGTGAGCGCACACGTAAGCGGGAAAGCGGCCACCGTCGGGCAACTCAAGGAATCCGGCTACCAACCCAGAACCGTCCGAGAAGAGATCCGCGACAACCTGATCAAGCGACTCGAAGCCGGTGGACCGCTCTTCCCCGAGATCCACGGCTACGAGGACACCGTTGTCCCCGCGCTTGAGAACGCCCTGCTCGCCGAGCAGGACGTGATCTTCCTCGGCGAACGCGGACAGGCCAAGAGCCGCATGATCCGCGCGATCACAGAGCTCCTCGACGACGAGATCCCCGCCCTCGAAGGCGTCGAAATCTACGAGGAGCCGCTGGCGCCGATCTCGCTCGAGGGCCGGCAGAAAGCCGAAGAACTCGGCGACGACGCCCCGATCCGCTGGGTCCCGCGCGGCGATCGCTACGGCGAGAAGCTGGCCACCCCCGACATCACCATCGCCGACCTGATCGGCGAGGTCGACCCGATCAAGGTGGCCGAGGGACGCTACCTCTCGGACGAGCTCACGATCCACTTCGGCCTGATCCCACGCACCAACCGAGGCATTTTCTGCATCAACGAGCTGCCCGACCTCGCCGAGCGCATTCAGGTCGGCTTGCTCAACATCATGGAAGAGCGCGACGTCCAGATCCGCGGCTTCCGCGTTCGGCTGCCCCTCGACGTGCTGATCGTCGCCTCGGCCAACCCCGAGGATTACACCAACCGCGGCCGGATCATCACCCCGCTCAAGGACCGCTACGGCGCACAGATCCGCACTCATTACCCGACCGAGCTTGAAACCGAACTCGAGATCGTCAACCAGGAATCGGCGCCGATGGCCGCTCCGGGACGAAATCTGAACACACCCGACTACATGGCCGAGATCGTCGCCGAGATCGTCCGTCTTGCGCGACGCAGCCCCGACGTGTCGCAGCGTTCCGGCGTCTCCGTCCGCGCCTCGATCTCCGGCTTTGAAACCCTGACCGCCAACGCCATGCGCCGCGCCATCCTCGCCGGCGAGGACCAGGTCGCACCGCGTATCTGCGACCTCTGGCATCTCGCGCCTGCGCTGCAGGGCAAGATGGAGCTCGAAACGGTTGACGAAGGCGCCGACGAGAAGGTGATCGAGAAGCTGATCGCCGGAGCGATCGCCGTCGTCTTCGGCCGTTACTTCGATCTCGGGGCGCTCGAACCCGTCATCGCCCAGTTCAAGTCCGGACTCGCGGTCGAGGTCGGCGAGGCGCTCAAAGCCGGCGACTACGCCACCATCGTCAGCCGAGTCGAGGGTCTCGACGAAGCCCTCCAGCCGCTCAACGTCGGCGAGGACGCCGCCTCACTCGCAGCCGCCGTCGAGTTCCTGTTCGAGGGATTGCACCTGAACAAGCGCCTCAACAAGGACATCGTCGGCGGCAGTATCTTCTACCGCGCCTAGACTGCGCAGGAGACCTCCCCACGCTGTGGGGTGAGTGCCCCTTCCTCGTCATTTCTCCCCCCTCTGGGGGGAGATGCCGAAGGCAGAGGGGGGGTCCCCGACCGCAGGGATTCCCAGACAGTCCGAAGGAAGTACCCATGCCCACCCGATTCCGATACTCGCAGTGGGATGGCAGCCAGGACATTCCCGCCCTCGACGCCGACGACGTCCTCCAGTCGCTCTCCGACGACCTCCTCTCTTTCGGCGATCTGCAGCAAGCCCTGCGCAACATGATGCAGCGCGGTATCCGCACGCCCGACGGCGACCGAACCGACGGCATGCGCGACCTGCTGCAGCGATTGCGGCAGCAGCGGCGCCAGCAGCTCGAACGCTTCGACCTCTCCTCCGTCTTCGACGACATCCAGCGCCAACTCGACGAAATCCTGGATATGGAGCGGGACACGCTGGACGATCGGCTGGACGAAGTCGGTCCACGGCCTGAGCCTCAGCAGCCGACTGATCAGCAGGATCAATTTGCTCCCCCCGACGGGGGGAGCTCCCGCGAAGCGGGTGAGGGGGGCGAGTCCGAAGCTGGCCAACAGAGCGGCCAACAACAGGCCTCGCCGCTCACCGAAGACGAAATGGAGCGTCTGAAGGAGGCCCTGCGCCAGCGACTCGAACGCAAACAGGACCAGATCGACCAACTCCCCGAGGACGCGGCCGGTCAGGTCAAGGAACTCCAGGAGTACGAGTTCGAGGACGACGAGGCGCGCCAAAAGTACGAGGAACTGCTCGAGCAACTTAAGCAGTCGATGATGAATCGCTTCTTCCAGGACATGAGCCAGATGATGTCCGACATGTCTCCAGAAGACATGGATCAGATGCGCGAGATGATGCAGGACCTCAACGAGATGCTGGAGCGCCAGCGTCGCGGCGAGGACCCGCGGTTCGATGAGTTCATGGACAAATGGGGCGACATGTTCGGCGACGACCCGCCCCAGTCGCTCGACGAACTGGTCGAGCAGATGCAGCGCCAGGCCGCCCAGATGCAGAACCTGATGTCGTCGCTGCCCGGCGAAATGCGCCAACAGCTCGGCGACATGATGCAGCAGCTCATGGGCGACATGGGTATGGATCAGGAACTCGCCCAGCTCGCCCAGAACCTCGAAGCGCTCTACCCGATGCGCGACATGCTCAACCAGTACCCGTTCCGCGGCCAGGAGGAGATCGACCTCCAGGCCGCCATGTCCCTGATGGGCGACATGCAACAGCTCGACGAGCTCGAGCGCGCCCTCGAGCGCGTCCAGTACGGCGGCAACATCGACGACATCGACCCCGACCAGCTCGGGGAGTTGATGGGCGAGGAGGCCCGCGAGATCCTTGAGCAACTCAAGCAGCTACTCGAGCTGCTCGAAGAGGCCGGCTACCTCGAGAAGAAGGGCAACGCCTGGGAGCTCACCCCGCGGGGCAATCGTCGCATTGGCGAGAAAGCCCTGGCCGAGATCTACGCCAACCTCAAGCGTCAGAACTTCGGCAAGCACAACGTGCCCGAGACCGGACGCTACGGCGACCGAGCCGACGACACCAAGCTCTACGAGTTCGGCGACCCCTTCCATCTGAACCTCAAAGAGACGATCTCCAACGCAATCCTGCGCACCGCCCCGGAGGGCGGGCCGCAGGTTCCGGTCAATCTGACTCCCGACGACTTCGAGGTCTACCGCTCCGAGACCCTCACCCAGACCGCCACCGTCGTCATGCTCGACCTCTCCTGGTCGATGGCCCTGCGCGGCTCATTCCAGGCCGCCAAGAAGGTCGCCATGGCGCTCAACAACCTGATCCGTATGCAGTACCCCCGAGACTCGCTCTACCTGATCGGCTTCAGCGCCTACGCCCGCGAATTGAAGGCCGACCAACTCCCCTACGTCCGTTGGGACGAGACCGTGCTCGGCACAAACATGCACCACGCCCTGCTGATCGCCCAGCAACTCCTGGCCAAGCACAAGGTCGGCACTCGCCAGATCATCATGATCACCGACGGCGAGCCGACCGCGCACCTCGAGCAGGGACGCTCCTACTTCGCCTACCCGCCCTCGCCGATCACGATTCGCGAGACGCTCAAGGAGGTCCGCCACTGCACCAAGAAGGACATTGTGATCAATGTCTTCATGCTCGACCGCAGCTATTACCTCAAGGAGTTCGTCGACCGAGTCGCCCGGATCAACGGCGGCCGCGTCTTCTACAGCCAGCCCGACGAACTCGGCGAGTACGTCCTCCACGACTTCGTCACTCACCGCCGCAAGACGCTGACGCGCTCGTAAGCCACGGTCGCGTCGAGCGCTACTCCGCCGACAGCCCCAGCACCAGGTCGCGCAGCGTGATCAGACCGAGCGGCGCGCCTTGATTGTCGATCACCAGCGCGCGGGACACACGAAACTGGACCAGCAACCGCACCGCGTAGCGCGCGAGCATGCCCGCGCGCAGCGTCAGCGCCGGCTTGGACATGATCTCGTAGACGTTCACCCGCTCCGGAGCCCGATCGTGCGTAATCACCTCCCGCGCCATGTCGCCGACCGTGACGATTCCCAGCTCGTCGTCGTCGTGTCGGCGGTTGACGACCAGCGAACTGATCTGCAGTCGCTTCATCTTTGCCATCGCTTCGGCCGCGGTCGCCAGCCCGTCGATCGTGTGCAGCTCCGTGCGCATCACGTCGGAGACGCGAAGCGCCGATTGGTCGCGTTGATCAGTCATAGCGTCTCGTCCACCTCTTCCATCAACACGGGCAACTGCGTCGAGAGCCCGACGGCGTCTTCGATCGTGATCTGAAAGGCGACGCCGTCGCCGTGCTCACGATCCATGCCGCCGGCCGCCGCGATCCGCTCGAGAATGTCCCGCGCCCGCTGCTCGGCCACGAGGAACAGCACCATGTCCCGCCGCGACGTCAGGTCCAGGCCCAGGAACGTCTTCTCCGGCCGCAGACCTTCGCCGCGCACGCCGCTGATGATCGTGTCGCCCGTCGCGCCGCCCTCCCGCGCCGCATCAATCACCTCGGTGGTCTTGTCCTCGTTCACCAGCGCGACGACCAGCGCCATCTTCATTGCTCCACCTCCTGCTGCTCCTTCCGCCTGCGCCAGCGTTCCACCCAGTCCGCGCTGATTGCATAGCCTAATACCGAGATGATCGGGAAGACACTGGCGAAGGCGATCAGTCCAAAGCCGTCGATCAACGGACTGCGACCCGGCACATTGGCCGCCAGACCGAGTCCCAGGGCCGCCACCACCGGCACGGTCACGGTCGAGGTCGTGACGCCGCCGCTGTCGTAGGCCAGCGGCACGATCGTGCGGCTGGCCAGGTACGTCTGCACGATCACGACGATGTAGGCGCCCACGATGTACCAGGGCAGCGGCGTACCGGTCACGATCCGGAAGCAACCCAGCGCGACGCCCGCGGCGACCCCGATCGCCACGGCGATCCGCAGACCCCAGGCCTTGACCGCACCGCCCGAGACCTCCTCGGCCTTTAGACCCACCGCGATCAGCGAGGGTTCGGCCACGGTCGTGGCAAAGCCGACCGCCCCAGCGAAGACGTAGACCAGCCAGTAGTCCTCCCAGCGCACCCCGCCGACATACGACCGCACCTCCTCCGTGAGCTGCCGCGCCATCGTCTCGCCGATCGGGAACAGCGCCTGGTCGAGGCCGATCAGGAACAGCGCCAGGCCCAGCAGGACCATCACCGAGCCAGTCACGATGCCGGCGATATTGGGCGGCTTGCGACGCAGCACGACGAGCTGGAAGACGACGAGAATGATCACGATCGGCGACACGTCGCGCAGCGTGTACATCAGGGTCTCGCCGAACAGCTCGAGTGCCTCCAGCATCAGGTCACCATCCCGTAGCCCAGCACGCAGATCATCGGCGTGAGACTGGCGAACGCGATCAGCCCGAAGCCGTCGAGCATCGGATTGCGCCCGCGGATCGCGGAGGCGAGGCCCACACCCAGCGCCGTGATCAGGGGGACCGTGATCGTGCTCGTGGTGACTCCGCCGGAGTCGTAGGCCACGCCCACGATCTCTTCCGGCGCGAACACCGTCATGATCATGACCACGACGTAGCCGCCGATGATGAAGCGGTGGATCGGCCAGCCCTTGAGAATGCGCAGCACGCCCAGCACGATCGCCAGCCCGACCGCGACTGCGACCACCATGCGCAGCTCCAGCGCGTAGCGATCCTGGGCGGCCTCGCTATAGCCGATGAACCTCGCCTTCGCCGCCACCTCAGCCGCCTCGGACGCCACGGCGATCAGCGCCGGCTCCGCGACCGTGGTGCCGAAGCCGAGGCTGAAGGCAAGGGCGAGCAGCCAGAAGGTGCTGCCCTTCTGCGCCATGCCCTGCGCCAGCGCCTCGCCCAGCGGGAACAGCCCGCTCTCCAGGCCCTGGATGAAGAGCGCCAGTCCGGCGACGACGCAGACCAGCCCGACGGCCACGCTGACCACATCGGGAAAGGGCTGTTGCAGCACGACCGCCTGGAAGAACACGATCACGGCGAAGATCGGGAGCAAATCTCGAACCGCGCCCAGAACCCGCTTGGCCATCGCCAGCGCGAAACGCAGCAAATCGTACTCCTCGCGCGTGGCAGGCGCGATTGACGCCCCTTACAGCGCTTCCATTCTGCCTGCCCGCCACGCCGCCCAGCGCTTCGCGAACATCTTCAGGCCGGCCCGATAGGCGAACCCCTGAATCAGGACGTTGCCGAAGAACACCCCGGCGAAGTAGCCGCCCAGCACCAGGAAGATGATCGCGAAGACCTTCGTCCAGCCCGGCAGCAGGAGGATCATCAGGATCGTCAGACCGGTCGCCAGCAGAATCCCCGACCACGCTGCGAGGTGTACATACAGCCCCTCGCGCTTGCGCTTGGCGTGATAAATCTGCGCCAGGTCGCGATCAATCTTGTCGACCGCCGGCGTCTGCTCCGTCGACTCTCCACAGATTCCGCAGGCTTCCGTTTCTCCCATCGGAGCGCAGCAATATCCGCAGAACCGACCGATGTTCGGAGCGTTCCCCGCCCGGATCTCGGCGATCATCTCGTCCAGCTCCGCCGAGAACGGAACCTCCCGGGTCGGCACGAAGTCGCCGTCCCGATACGTGGGCTGCGGCACAGCGGGCGCGGTTTGCGAAGCCATCGAACTCAGTCGGGCCAGTCGGCCGGACGGCGGCCCGGCAGCCACGAGTAAATCTGCACCAGCACCCCGCCCGTATCGCGCGGATGAATGAAGAACTGGTTCCACTCAAAGTCGGTGTACGGCTCGCTCAGCGGCTCAATGCCCATCTCCTCGCGCACGAACTCGCACGCCGCATCCGCATCCTCCACCTCGACCGTGATGTGGTGCATCCCCGGCCCGCGCTCGTCGATGAACTTCTGCACGAACGACGACTCGTCGAACGGCCCAATGACCTCCAGCCCCACCTGTCGCTTGGGGAAGTGAAACTGCGAGACCCTGAAGCCGCCCTCGTTTGAGACCGTCCAGTGGTCCAGCTCCAGCCCAAACAACTTGCCCCAGAACTGAGTCGCCGCCTTCGGGTCCTCCGCCGCAATCGCCAGATGGTCCAACCGAACCCAGCCCAGACCCTTCTGCTCCGCCATGACACCCTCACTCCAATCGAGATCAGCTTAGAGGACGATCAACAAGCTTCACCATTGGGGGAGGTCTCGATGTTCGCCAGTCACTGCCTGTCACTGCGCGTCCCCCAAACCCCTGATTCGCCGTATCTTGCCCTCATGAACCAACACCCCGACGACATCGTTTTCGTGATCAACCCCAACGCGGGACACGCGCTCCATCACCGGACCCTGACCGCCATCTGCCTCGCCGCCTGCGACCAGGCCGGCCGCGTCGCCCATGTCGTCGCCACCCGCACGCCCGAGGAGGCGACCGAAACCGCGCGCCAGGCCCACGAGTCCGGCGCGGCAGCGATCTTTGGATGCGGCGGCGACGGCAGCCTCTCGGCCCTCCTGCAGGGGCTGCCCGTCGGCTCCGACACCGCGCTCGGCGCCGTCCCGCTGGGCACGGCCAACGTCTGGGCCTACGAGACCAACCTACCCACGACCCCAATGGCGGCCATCGCCGCCCAACTCGCGGCCCTCGACGGCATCCAGGGCGAGCCGCTCTGGATCGACACCGGCAAGGTCTGGTCGACCCGCGAGGACGGCTCCATCGCCGAGCAGCGCTTCCTGCTCATGGCCAGTTGGGGACTGGACGCGGCGGCGGTCGAAGGCTTTGAACACAGCCAGCGTCGCCGGCGATTGAAGAGCTGGATCGGTGAGCCCGCGTACTTCGTCTCGGCGGTGCAGGAAGCGCTGTCCCGTCGGCCCTGGCCGATGTCGATCAGCCTCGACGGCGCTGCGCCGTTCACGGTCGATGTAGCCATGATGACCGCCGGCAACACGCGGATGATCGGGACATGGGCCGAGATCAACCCGAAGGCGACCGTGGTGGACGGCGCGCTGGACTTGATGCTGATCGAGGGAGCGCCCTGGCGGGCGATCGCCTTGACGCCGCTGACGCTGGCTGGCTGGCTGCCGCAGGCCTCCGGCGTCCGCCATCTGCCCTTCCAGCGGCTTGAAGCCACCCCGTTGCGCGACGCGCCGCCGATCCAGATTGACGGCGATCCCGGGCCGGCAACCGCCTATGCAATTGACGTGGAACCCGGAGCCTTGCGGGTGCTCTGTCCTGAGCCAACATCGGCCGTGCTGGGCGGCTGAATGCTCGTAGTGGGTGGGCGCTCTTCGCCCTAAAGGACTCTATTGAGGATCGTGATCGCGGCGATTGCGAGGCCCCACAAGGCCAAAGACCAGCGCATCTGGTGAACTTCCGACTCGGCGATCAGCCTTGCCAGTCGTGCCTCTGTAGCCTTGAGCGCCTCGTTCGTGGCGTGCCCCTGCGTTGCTTCATTCGCCATCGTCATCCGGTCCACAGTCCGCTCCTTCGGTTACGAGTGTACAGAAGGGAGCCAGGCGCTGGAACGCGGCGAGCGAGCAGGGGCTTAGTTCTGCGCCACCGCGCGGACTGCGACGATCCCGCCTTCGAGCGGGTCCTTGATCTGCCCCAGCAGACCCGGATGCACCGTCGGCCGGTCGAAGTTGATCGAGGCCAGGTTCTCCAGGTAGGCGTCGTACTGCCGCTGGCGGAGGGTCTTCAGCTTGTCGACCCCGGCCTGTAGATTCTCGACGCCGCCGGCCATCAGGACGATCAACGCTTCACGCTCGGTCGTCGAGAGCCGCATTTCCTGCACCAGCGCGGCTTCGGCGCGCAGGAACTGGATGCCCAGTCGCTTGTCGGCTTCGGGCTTGTAGCGGGCGTACCACTCCAGGTGCCCCAGGCCGTAGTCCAGGTGGCGGCGCGAGTCGTTCGCGATCCGCGCGAAGATGTCACGCTCGACATCGGTCTGGGCCCACTCGGCCGCCGATTCGAACAGCGCCACTTCGTAGCTCTTGTAGACCACGTCGAGCGCGATGATCATGTCGGTGAAGGTCAGGCCCTGGTACCAGCCTCGGTAGATCTGGCCCAGCGGCGCCTGCCCGAGTCCGCCGCCGTTGATCAGCGCGCGCTTGCGCAACACCTCGACCTTGCGCCCGGCGTCGTAAGCCTGGGTCGCCAGGAAGAGCTTGACCTCGTGGAAGCCGTAGGAGATCTCCTCCAGCCAGCGGCCGATGATCTTCTGCTCAACCAGTCCGTTGTTGGAGTAGACGGTGCAGATCTGACCAACGGCGCGCTCCAGCTCTTCCGGCAGGTCCGCAAGACCGTTCTCCCAGTCGAGTTCGGTCGCCGGCGTCCAGCGCTCTTTGATCGCGTCCTCATAGAGGTCGACCGCGTTTTCCGACCAGACCTCGGCCTTGTCGAAGATCGAGTAGCCGGCGGCCATGATCTGGCCGGTCGACTCGGTGCCGCGCGGCGCGTCGTTGGGCAGGTCCCACTGGTCGGGGACGACGCCGTAGCTGCCGATGTTGATGTCGCGCAGTCGCAGGCCGTCGGGACCCGGCGTCGCTTTGAGTCCGACCTCGGCGGGCGTCTTGAAGATGTTGAACGGCGCGGCCGAGAAGGGGTTGTCGGGATGGTTCTCGAGGAAGTCCAGCCAGCCGTTGATCTTCGCTTCGCTCAGCGCGCCGCGAGCCAGATTTTCAACCTGCTGGTCGGTCGCCGCCGAGCCTTCAATCCGCTCGAGCAGTTCATCCGACCAACCGGCCTTCCTGGCGCGCACTTTGGTCGTGGTGGACAGTTCCATGGGGACTCCCGAAATCGTTGTCGCGTTGCCTGAATGCAGCGACGACCGCGCACGATGCGCGGCCGTCGAATCGTTTCGTTCCTGCGCTCCGCGTTACGGAGCAGTCGGCTAGTTGTCCTCGCCGAGCAGCGCGCGGACCTCCGGCGCGAAGCGGTCGGAGCGGTCCAGCCCGATCACTTCCAGTCGGTGCGCGTACTCGATGAACTGCTTGCGGCGCATCAGCATGACCATGTTGTAGCCCTCGTCGAGGTGCTCGATGCCGCCGCCGGAGAGAATCGCCAGCGCCTCGCCCGTGAGCGGGTTGGTGGTCAGCGATGTCTGCTGCGACTGGGTCAGCAGTGCTTCCTGCATGTCGAGGATGTGGTGCAGTTCTTCCTTGCGCCAGGGCTCGGTCTCGACGGTGTACTTGAGGTGGGTGACGCCGAAGGCGAGGTGACGCGACTCGTCCTGGGCGGAGAGCCGGAACATGCGCTTCTCGGCCTCGTTCTGCGAGATCAGCTCGCCCATGCGGAAGAGCGTCTGCACGAAGCCCTCGCCCACGAGGTGGAGCAGCGCCGTCATCTCGGTGAAGTCGTCGGAGCCCAGCAGCTGCACCGCGCCGAGGCCCGCGCCCGACATGCCGCCGCCGTTGATCAGCGTGCGCTTGCGGAAGACGTCGAGGTGGCGGGCTTCGTCCATCAGCTGGGTGCCGAGGAAGAGCTGCGACTCGAAGAACTCGGGGTGAATCTGCTCGAGGAAGCGTCCCGGCACGTCGCCGGCGATGAACTCGACCTGGGTCAGGAAGGTGCAGAGCGTGCACATCGCGTGTTCGAGGTCGGGCGACAGCTCATCAATGGTGTCCCAGGGGATGTCGCGCGCCGAAGACCACTGACGCTGGAGCGCCTCTTCGTAGAGCAGCATCGCCGACTCGGTCCAGACGTCCGCCTTGTTCAGGTGCTGGACGCTGTTCGAGGGCGAACGCGGGTCGGCGGCGGCGCCGCGCGGCGCCCACTGGCGCTGACGCGCTTCGTCGCGGTCGTCGACGCCGTAGGTCATCTGGTTGATGGTCTCCAGCGTCAGACCCTTGCGTCCGGTCTCGATCTCCATGCCCTGGTCGGTATCGACGTTCAGCCAGTCGAGGTTGATTCCGGGGACATCGTGCTGAATCGTGGCCATCAAAACACTCCAGAGATTGGCGGGGAGGTCCGCGTAGGCGTTTGGGGCATGGTACACGACGGCCCCGATCGGTGCAGCCAATCAGACCGTGGATACAATGCAACCATGGCTCTCCTCCCCGTCACGCTTCGCCGACGATTACGCGCCACCGGCTTCACGGAAGAGCAGACCGATGCGCTCGACGAAGCGAGTGAAGCGACAGCCGAGGCAGCCCGAGAAGGATTGGCCAAGGAAGCGAATGTCCGCGATGAGTACCACGCACTGCGCTCGGACATACAGCAACTGCGCTCGGAGATGCAACAACTGCGCTCGGACATGAGCGCTCTCGCGTGGCGCTTGTTCGCGGCCATCGTCACGGTCATTCTCGCGGCGACCGCTGCCATCATGACCGCGATCGCCGTCTGGGGCTGACCGAGCCATAGACTCCGACGTGTGCACATCACGCGTCTGCAACTCTCCAACTTCCGATCCTGGGCTGAGCTTGGGCTGGACCTTGGACCCGGCATCACGCTGGTCAGCGGCGCCAACGCCGCCGGCAAATCCAACCTGGTCGAGGCCATCTACATGCTCGCCTCGCTGCGCTCGACCCGCGCCCAGACCGAGGGCGAACTGATCCGCTGGGAGGCGGACGAGCCACAGGTCATGCGAGTCGCCGCGACGGCCCTCGCCGACTCGGAACCGATCGAGGTCGAGATCGCGCTGGCCGCCCGCGCCGGAGGCGCCGCCGGCACTGCCGGCGCGGGCCGCCAACGATCGGGCGCGCCGCTGACCAGCAAGCGGATTCGCGTCAACGGCGTCAACCGCCGAGCCGCCGAAGCGCTCGGCGCGATCCGCGCGGTGCAGTTCACGACCCTCGACCTCGACCTGCTCACCGGCTCATCCTCGGTCCGCCGACGCTACCTCGACGTCGCCATCGGACAGCTCCACCGCTCCCACGCGAGCAATCTCAGCCGCTACCAGCGCACGCTCAGCCAGCGCAACGCGCTGCTCAAACTGATCGCCGAGGGTCGGGCCTACGAGTCCGAGCTGCAGCAATGGGATGAGATGCTCGAGTCCTCGGCCGAGCAGATCTGGAGCGCCCGCTCCGAGGCGGGCCAGACCCTGTCGGACCTCGCCGCCGCCCGGCACGTGGGACTGCGCGCGCCCGACGATCCGGCCGAGAGCCTCAGCCTCACCTACCAGCCGGCCGACTCGCAGACGCTGCGCGAGTCCCGCCCTCGCGACCTCGCCCGAGGCTCGACCTCCGTCGGCCCGCACCGGGACGACCTGCTGATCGACCTCGACGGCCGTCCGGCCGCCAACTTCGCCTCGCGAGCCCAACAACGAGCCGCCGCACTCAGCATGCGCCTGGCCGAGGCCGACTACCTCGCCGCCCAGTCCGCCGACTCGCCGATCCTCCTGCTCGACGACGTCTTCAGCGAGCTCGACCCAGCCCGCCGCGAGCGAACCGCCGAGGCCGTCGCGGCGGTCGAGCAGGTCATCCTGACCACCGCCGACCCCGCGGTCATCCCCTTCCAGCCGACCGAGTTGGCCGCCTCCTACACCATCGCCGACGCAGAACTGCGCTTAGATCGCGGGAGTTAACCCCTTCTCCCTCGGGGAGAGGGGACTGGGCTAGAGCTTCGGCAGCGGAGTCCGCTGGCCTCGCTTGCACCTCCGACACTTCCAGACGATCGTCATGTGGTCCGGGTGCTCCTCCACCCGGCAGGCGAGCGCTCCGTGCTCCTGGTGTTTGCGGCTTGGACACTCCGGGTTCGTACAGCGGATCTCATGTGTTTGCGCCATTCACTCCTCCTCTTCGTCCTGTTTTTCTTGTTGTTCGTTACAGACCTGTGTCTCGGGCCTGTTGTTACGGGTTGATCGTGCGATCGTCGTCCGCCGAGGTCAGGCGGCCCAGCGGAGCCAGATGTCCGGAGAGCCGGCTCGACTCCGCCACCTGCGGCTTGCCGTTCGTCGACGCCTCCCCCGACCCTGATGCGCGATCACCCCGAGCCTCGCTGATCTCCCGCTCGAACCGCGCCTGTTCCATGCGCCACTGCCGGTGCCGGGTCAGCACCTGCTCGGCGTGCTCCTCCCCGATGTACTGCTCGAGGTAGCCCCGCTGATCCAGCGGATCGAGCGGATCGTTGAGCCGCGCCCGGCCGTGCTCCTGCACCGCGATCCGCTGCGCCGACGAGTACGGGTCGATCCAGACCTCAATGTCCAGCGAGGGGATCAGCGACGGCTCGACGCAGACCGTTTCGCGCCGCCGCAGCCGTCCGTTTTCGCCCTTGGCGAAGACCCAGATCGGCGCGCCGAATCCACCGGCCGAGAGCGGCTTCGACATGACCAGCGCCATGTTGCGCAGCATCACGCAGACCGCTTTCGTCTGCGCCCGCTTGAGCTGCTGCACCTGCAGACTGCGTGAACCCAGCAACAGGTTCAGCGTGTGCGGCTGGGTCGTCGGCCCGATCTCGCCGCGCTCCACCGATCCCGAGTCCGGGGCCGCCGAGATCAGCTCCTCGTGCGACATGCGCAGGAACTCCACGAACGCCGGATCGACGCCGAACTCGACGCGATGCAACGAGGCGCCCTCGGGCAGCACATGAGTCTCGGCGGCGCCCGGCGTCAGCTTGAGCCGGTTGCCGTCGTCATCGTTCTGATACGAACCGTTGGCGAGCTGGACCCAGTAGATCGGGATCGCCGTCTGCTCGGCCAGGTAGCGCCCCAGCGAGCGCTCATGGTCGTAGCTCGGCTTGGCCCGGTAGATGCCCTCCATCGTCGGCTCCCAGCGACGCACCATGTCCGGGTGGTCGTTCGTGTCCGCCTCGGCGATCGCGAACGGCGGCATCTCATACGGATGCGGATGCGACTTGATCAGCGTCCACTCGTGCCGCAGCTTGTCGTCCGATCCGCGCGCATTCCCGACCGCCGTTCCTTCCAGCGCCGCCAGCTCGTAGTACTCCGACCGCGTCCACAGCGAGGCCACCCGAACCCGATCGCCCCAGCCCGCGCCGGACGGTTCCTCCGGCAGCGGAGCCTCCACCGCCCGTGAGATCGCCAGCGACCGCTCGCCCGCGATTGCGCTCATCCGCAGATCCAGCCCATCCTGCTCGCGCAGGCGGTCGCGATACTCGAACATCCCGACCTCGCGCACGACGACCGCCAGCCCCAGCCCGTTGCCCGAGCCGTGGTCCTCGACGAACGCGAACTGGTCCGGTCGAATCACCTCGACGTCCCAGGGAAATCCGGCCGCCGCCTGGCGCTGCCGATCGCGGTCCGTGCGGCTCGCCTCGGTCTCGATCCAGGGCAGCGAGGGACCATCCTCCGAGCGCGCCCGGCGAAAGCGCCGCCGCTCCTCGGGATGCTCCGGCCGCGAGCCCCGCTGCTCGCGCGCCGGCAGCGACGGCAACCGATCGGCCGCCCGCTGCCAGTGCAGCACGCCGAAGCAGAGACAGACCTGTCCGTAGCCGAGGTCGGCCTGCAGCGACAGGTGCGAGCGCTCCTCGACCTGCCGCAGACCGAGCTCCAGGACATGCTCCAGGTTGTCCGCCGCCTGGCGCGCCGCCGGCGAATCATCCGGCGGCTCGACATGCACCCGCAACGGATGCTCCGTCAGCCGCTGCCGCAACTGCGACCACGTCCGACGCGGCAAATCCGTCTGCCAGGGATCGGCCTCGAGGTGCTTCGACGTAAAGCGAGGATCCGCCTCCGGCGCGTTGTACAGGTGAGCCTCGCGAACCCGGATCCGCTCATGCAACGCCGAGAATCGGCTCAACGCCCCTCCCGACGACCGCCCACCGCCAAGCTGACCCAGCATGTGGTTCAGATCTGCCTCCGAGAGGGTCGTCGCCAGGATCGCCGCCGCCGACTCTTCGGCCGCAATCGGCGCATCGTGCGCAAGAGAAACCATCGGACTACTCCTTCAATACATGAATGCCAGTTCTGCGTACCTGCACTCAGTATGAGAAGAAGCGTTCTAAGAAGTCAAGTCCAATCCAGGTCATCCACGACTCAAAAGCGCAAATGAGCACAATTTGTGGACAAGGTGGACGACTCAATATCTCCCCTACTGGGGGAGGTCCTACATCCCTAGCCCTCGGCCAGCTCCTTGACCAGTTCGATCAGCGCGTCCGCCGTGGTTGGACCGCGCTCGCCGTTGACCAGGATTGTGGGCGTGCTCGACAGACCCCTCGAGACCGCGTCCGTGTGCTGCTCGTAGATCCGATCGAGGTGCGCCCCATCGTCGATGCACTGGGCGAACTGATCCGTGTCGAGGCCGAAGTCGGCCGCCACGGCGATTGCGCCGTCCCGCGTGTAGGCGTCGCGACCGGGACCCTCGAAGTAGAAGTCGTGAAACTCCCACCAGGCGTCCTGGTCGCCGGCGCATTCGGTCGCCAGCGAGGCCATCTCGGACGGCAGCCCGTGATTGATGATGTGGCGGTACTCGAACCGCGCCAGTCCGGTCTCGATCAGCTCTTTCTCGATTTGCGGCCCAACCTGGGTCGCGAAGCGGCGGCAGCCGCCTCAAAGGAAGTCCGAGTACTCCTGGATCACCACAGGCGCGTCGGCGCGGCCCAGGGACGCCCGATCGCGGATCACCTGCACCCGAGCCTCCGGCTGAGCCTGTTCAATCTGTTCGGACTGCTGAGCCTCCGCCGCCGATTGCTCGCTGCCGTCACCGCCGCCGCAAGCGGCGAGCAGCGCCGCCGAGACGACCAGCCCCAGCGCTCCAAACCACAGTCGTGTTCTCTTCATGATCAGCCCTCCCCCTCCAGCTCTGCCGCGAGCGCCAACACCTGACCGATCAGCGCATCCGCGACGATCGCCCCGCCCCGGTCATTGATCCGCACCGTCGGCGTGCGATTGAAGCCGTCCGCAACCGCCTGGCGATGCTGTCCCTCGACCAGTTCGAGGTGTTTCTCACTGTCCAGGCATTGCGTGAATTCCTCGGTATCCAGCGACAACGACGCCGCAAACGCAATCGCGCCCTCCCGCGTGAAGTCCCATTGGCTCATGTAGTGGTCATGGAAGTCCCACCACGCGCCCTGATCTCCACCGCATTCCGTGGCCAGCGCGCCGAGCATCGACGGCGGACCATGATTGATGATGTGCGAGTACTCGAACCGAGCGATGCCCGCGCGAACCAGTTCCTCAATCACGCGCGGCTCAACCTGAGCCGCGAATCGACGGCAGTTCGGTCAAAGGAAGTCCGAGTACTCCGTGATCACGATCGGAGCATCGGGGTCGCCGACCGTGTTGCGGTTGGCGAACAGCCCCGCCCGATGTCCCGACTCGATGATCCGCCCGACCATCGCCTCTTCGACATCTTCCGCCTCGTCCTGGACCGATGCTTGCTCAGCCGCTTCGGACTGCTCCACCTCGGCCTGCTCCGACTCCTCCTGCTGCTCCGCTTGTACATCGGCAGACGCTTCCTCGACCTGAGACTCCTGCGCCTGCTCGACGGACTGGGGCGGTTCGGTCTGCTCCGACTGCTGCTCAGCCGCCGCCTGCTGCTCCGCCGATTCACTCTCACCCGCCGCGTACGCCGTCGCCGACTGCTCCTCCTGCTGCTGTTGCTGATCCTGCACCTGAGCCGCTGTGGGTTGCTCTGACGCAGCCTGCGGTTGCTCCGACTCGGACGAGCACGCCGCCAGCAGCAGGACCGCCGACAGTGCCACGCCCGCCAGCACAACACCTGCTCGACTTACTCGCGTCAGCATCAACTGCCCTCCTGGTTCTCCGCCGCCTCGGCCGCTGCGAGCACCTGCTCGATGATGCCGCCCAACGAGCGCGCCCCCGGCTGACCATTGATCCGGAACGTCGGCGTGCCCTGGATCCCATCGGCGATCGCCTGCTGCTGCATCTGCAGGAGCCGGTCGCGGTGCTCCTCGTTGTCGATGCACTGTGTGAACCGACCCACGTTCAGCCCCTCGTCGCGGGCCAACTCCAGCGCCCCGGCCCGAGTGAAGGAGCGCGCCTGCGCCTTGAGCAGGTAGGCGTCGTGGAACTCCCACCACGCCCCCTGATCGCCGGCGCACTCGGTCGCCATCGCCGCAAACTGCGAGGCGGCCCCGAAGATGATGAAGTGCCGGTACTCGTAGCGGGCGATCCCGGTGCTGATCAGTTCCTCCATGATCAGCGGCTCAACCTGAGCCGCGAAGTTGCGACAGCTTGGTCACTGGAAATCCGAGTACTCGACAATCAGCACCGGCGCCTCCGGATCGCCGACCACGTTGCGCGTGAACGGCAACCCCTCGCGGTGTCCGAAGTCGATCACGCCGGGAGCATCGACATCCACCGGCTCCGCCTGCTCCGACTGCCCTGCCTCAGCCGCCGACTCCTGCTGCTGCATGATCGAGGCCTCGCGCCCCTCGCGTTCGCTGCGCACCGTGCCGGTCGAGACCGGCTCGCCGTCCTGCTGCTCGGGACCGCCGCCGGAACCGCAGGCCGACAGCAGCACGCCCAACGCCAACCCACTCGCGAGCAAGCCCCGTGCGAATCTCATGCTCCGAGCCTACTCTCCGATCGCCCGCCTGACCGCCTCTTCGATCGCCTCAAACGTCGGGTCGACCCGTTCGCCGTTGACGAACACGGTGGGGGTGCCCGGCACTCCGCGCGATTGCCCTTCGCTGCGCGAGGCGATGACCAGGGGCAGGGTCTCGCCGTCGGTCAGGCATTGGTTGAACGCGCCGTATTCGATGCCCTCGAACTCGACCTGGCGGCGCAGTCCCGCCGGCGTGAAGAGCGTCTCGTCGCCGGCCATGAAGCGGTCGTGCAGCGGCCAGAAGGCGCCCTGTTCTGCGGCGCAGGCCACCGCCACGGCTGCGTACAGCGCCGGGTCGCCCAGATGCGCGAAGTAGCGGAACTCGTAGCGGGCGATGCCGGTCGCCACAAAGTCACTGACAATGCGCGGCTCAACCTGGGCCGCGAACCACTGGCAGCCGCCTCAAGTGAAGTCGCCGAAGTGCTCAATCAGCACCGGCGCATCCGGCTCGCCCAGCATATTGCGCTGCGAGCGGACCCCCTTGTGAACCCCGACCGCATCGACCGGCAACTCATCGACTTGAGCCTCGGACTCCTCCTCCTCAACCTCCACTTCCGCCTCAGACGCCGATTCCTCTTGAGCCTCCGCCTGCTGATCCTGCTGCTGCGACACCGTCGCTTCCCGTTCCGCCCGCTCCGTGGTCGCCGTCTCCGTCGGCTGGGGAGCATCCTCCGATCCACAGGCGACAAAGAGGAACCCAACAGCCAGCAACGCAACCAGCAGACGAGTCATAACGCCAGCCTACTCCGACGTCTGACCGCGAGACCTTTCCGCTGCCACTCAGCGGGACTACAGGCGAACCAATGGCCGATCGGGCGACTCCGGCCGCGGCGTCAGCGATTGATGCGTGCAGTCGGCGATCAGGTCCAACCGCTCCATCACAATCTGCCCGATCAGCGCATCGGCGCCGACCGGCACGACGAGGCAGTCGGTCACCATCCAGCGATCGCCGATCTGGATCGTCAACGGACCGGCCACCGGCACTAGCTCTCGCCGACCATCCGCGTACCTGGCCGACATACTGCCAACTTCCGACAGCCCCAACTCGTCCACCACATCCTCAGGCAGGGCCAGCATCATCGCGCCGGTGTCGGCGACGGCCCGTATCCGCGTCCGACGTACCTCGGACTCCTCTTGGTAGCCAAGGCGAACCGCAGCCCGGTCGTCCTCGTTCTCCAGATCAATCTCTACGACAATCTCACCCATCTCTTACTCCTTCTCTGTGATCAGCATAGGCAGGTTTACGCCCGTTCACCCTCCTCTGCCTGCGGCATCTCCCCCCTCAAGGGGGGAGAGGGAGTTCGGTCGCGACATCTCGTCCCGCAGCTGCTGCAGACCCATCGGGCCCAGTTCCAGCGCAGCTCGATGGAACGCCTTCAGATTGAACGCGTCGCCGAGGGATTGTCGGGCGGATTCGCGGGCGGCCAGCCATTCCCGCTCGCCGACCTTGTAGGAGATCGCCTGACCCGGCCAGCCGAGGTACCGATCTACCTCGCTGGCCAGCATCTTCTCGGGGAAGAAGGAGCGCTCGATCAGGAAGGGCAGGGCGAGCTCCGGGGTCCAGGTCTCGCCGCCGTGGTACTCCTCGCGCTCCGGGATCGGCAGCTCCAGATGCATGCCGATGTCGATCACCACGCGCACGGCCCGCAGCGCCTGGCTGCTGAGCAGACCCATGTAGTAGGCCGGATCCTCGAGGTAGCCCAGTTCCGCCATCAGGCGTTCGGCGTAGAGCGCCCAGCCCTCGACATAACCCGACGTCCCGGCCAGCAGCCGCTGATAGCGCGTCAGCTCCTCGCCCAGGTAGCGCGTCGTGCCGATCTGCAGGTGATGCCCCGGCACGCCCTCGTGATAGCAGACCGAGAGCTCGCGCCAGAGCGGGAAGCGGGTCTCGCCGCCCGTCGGATACCAGGTCCGGCCGGGACGCGAGAAGTCCTCCGACGGCCCCGTGTAGTACATCGCCAGCGCCCCGCCCGGCGGCGCGATCATCGCCTCGATCTCCTGCACCGGCTCGGCGATATCGAAGTGGGCGCCCAGCAGCGCCTGCATCGTCTCGTCCTGGGTCTGCTGCATCCACTCGCGGAAGGCGTCCTCGCCCTCGATTGCGCGGGCGTCGTCCGACTCGAGGATCGCGATCGCCTCGGCTGCCGATGCGCCCGGCGAGATCCGATTCGCCGTCTCCGCCATCTCCGACTGGATCCGCCAGACCTCTTCCCAGCCCCACTGATAGGTCTCGTCGAGGTCCAGCTCGATCCCGTTGAACCCCCGCGAGGCCGCCTGGTACCGCTCCCGCCCGACCGGATCCTTCGGATTCGCCCGCGGCAGGTACTCCGTCTCCAGCCAGTCGGCCATCGCCGCGTAGCCCTCGGCAGCAGCCCGAGCATTCGCCCCGCCGTCGATCCCGAGGTCGTTGCAGAGTTGCCCGAAGAAGCCCCCCTCTGCCTTCGGCATCTCCCCCCTGGAAGGGGGGAGAGAGGACTGGGGCTGCCCCGACCAGACGCGACATTGCTCGGCCGTGCCCCGCACCTGGCGCTGCGCCACCACGATGCCCTCGTCCATGCCCGCCGCCAGCGACGACCGGTAGCGCTCCAGCGCCTCCGGCACCGCGCCCATCCGCTCGACGATGTTGGCCTGATCCTCCTCCGTCTCGCGCGGCATCAGGTCGAAGACCTGGCGCGTGTTCTGCAGCGGCGACGCGAGGATGTTGAGCGAGCGCAGATGCTCTTGCTGCGCCTCCAGCTCGGCCTCGTAGTCGAAGCGTTCCAGCATCACATCGCGAGCCACGCGGTCGCGCTCCGACTCGATGTCCAGCGCCCGCAGCGCCGCCTCGGCCCGTCGGCGGATGGCGGAGCGCTGGGCGTGGCCGCCGGGCGAGTAGTCGGTCAACTCGGCCTCGCGGCCGGGGATGCCCAGCGCCGTCGCCATGTTTGGGCTGGCCTCGGCGAGGGCGTCGACGTACCAGTCGGAGATCGCCGAGACGGTCGAGAGGTCGGGAGTAGTCATGCTTGCGCTCCAATCCCGTGCATTATCGACCCTCCTCTCCCAAGACCTCCCCCTCCCAGGGGGAGGCGCCGCAGGCGGAGGGGGCCGACGCACCGGATTGTCCAAGATCAGTGACGCTAGGCCCGCTCTCAAGACCCGCACTCAGCGACCGCAGTGGCCGCCCTTTCATACGCTTGGGAAGGTGTTCCAAGAAATGCAACGGGCCAAAGCGGAACTGTCCAATCCAGCAGATATGATCACCCCGAACAAAACTGTCGCCAACTGGATGCGCTCGTGGCTCGGATACGCCTGCTCGCTCTTACTGGTAACGAGGTCACTGAGGATGAGCTAGCCGAACACGGATTGAGTTTTGACGATGTGCTGGCGGTGTTTGACGGACCTGCCAAGTACTTCCCTCAACAGGAGAGGCCACGGCGCGACCGCATAGGAATGCAGCCGGAAAGACTCGTGATGATCGGACCAGATGACACGGGACGGTTACTCACCGTCGTTCTCGAGTTGCCGAACCGCTACGGCAAGTCTCACGTTGTTACCGGGTTCCCCTCCAACCGGGGCCAGAAAAGTCGCTACAATCAGCCTGGAGGAAGGACTCGGACGCAATGAGTGAGCCCATCGACTTGGATGTTGGCCCGGAAACACCTGAGGTTGATGTTGAACTGGGACCCCGACCGCGGACTTTGTCGCTTGAGGTCGAGCTGACTGGGGATGAAATCAAGCGGATCCGGCGAGGAATCGGCCAAGGAGAGAAGATAATCGGCTTCCTCAAGGCCACCGGCCTCAAGGAAGCCGAGCGGCTCACTATGGCGAGCATGCACGACCTGCGCTATCAGTTCGAGTACTGGGCGCTCAACCTTGTTGACGCCCGCCCTTCCATTAGCCATCGGGGTGCCGACGCCGGTGTCGATGGATACATCAACTTCTTCGACGACAACTCAGGCAGGGCCAAACGCATAATCGTGCAAGTCAATAGCGGTCAGGTCAGACAAGACATGATCGCCGCGTTCAAGGGCAACATGGAGCGCGAAGAGGCCGAGATCGGCATCTTCATCACCCTCAAAGAACCTACCGCGCGCATGAATCAGGAGGCCATTGGTGCAGGCTTCTACGAGCCCGAGAGCCTACCCGGCAACCGCTATCCCAAGGTCCAGATCTTCACGATCGAGCAGCTCCTGGACGGCGCGAAACCCAAGTACCCACGTTTCCCTGCCCATCCGATCTCGATCAATGCCCCCCGACGCAAACGCCAACAGGGCATCCAACAAGCCCTAGACACCTGAGCCGCTCCACCTTCTCCCAGTCCCCCGCTTCGACGCCGGGCCGATGTGGTCCCTCCAGGCCCATTTCGCCTAGTCGCACAACTCGGCTCGTGCGTCTAGAGTCGGCTCGCTTAAGAGCTTTGTAGATCCACGAATCGCTCGAAAGCCGCCGCTTTCGCTTCGTCTTCCGTGCTAAAGCCAAAGAAACGCCACTGTTGCTCAGTTTCACGGCGTGCTACCCGGTATGCCCAGCCCTCGTATCCCGAGAACAACACAATGTTGAACCCCTGTCGGTTGATGTAGTGATTTCCTTTGCTGGATTCTCTCCATTCGGTCGACATCCAATTCGCTCGTCGTTGAGCCACACTCTTCGCTTTCTTCTCGCGCGATCGAGCCGCCGTGTAGTCCTCCTCCATGTGCGAGGCGCACACCTGACCCACACCAAGCACGTGGGGATACTCAGGATGCTCCATGTAGTGGACGTACCGAATGTCTCGCGACTCACACATCTGGCACGTCTCGTCGGGTCTTCCGAGATCCTCAAAGTTGACTAGGGACCAACCCTTATCCGGAACACCGGGTTGCGACCACTTTCCTCGATCCATTGCTCTTCCCTTTCATTGCCCACAACCCTCCCGTTTTCGTCCATAGCGCAGGCAGTTGCGACCGCTAATCACCGAGAGGCATTTCACAATAACGCCGAAATCTCCGTTACGTTCGAAGGCGTGGAAGGGTCGCCGAGGAAACCCGAAATCGCCCCCTCCACACCTCCGTAATCTCCGACACATCATCCGAACATCAGTCCCTATACCATCGACCCCCTCTAGGGGAGGAAGACGATGCAGAGGAAGACGGAGCAGATGATGTCAGAACGAAACGATCCAGTCCCGTTTGAAGAACCAGCCATCCGCCATGCCATCAGCGAGCTCGCCGCCAATGGTGCCGGCTACGTCCGCCTCGGCGCGCTCAAGCTCATGACCTCCATCATGGGCATGACTGGCGCCAATACCTCCGGCTTCTCCGACCCCGAGTTCGACCAACGCTATTCGAACGCCCTCGAAGAGGTTGAGGCCGTCCTCGCAGAGTCCCTCGAACAACCCAGGCAAAATCAGGCGGCCCCGGTCGGCGCCGACGTAGACGCCGACACCCAGACCGAAGCCGACGCCGATGCAGGCGACGAGCAAGAAGAGCAGGACCAGCAGGAGGAGGATGACGACGATGAAGCCGACGAGGAAGGCGAACCGCCCTAATACCCGGAAGCGCTCGAGCCGGGAGGCAATCAGCCTCCACCACAAGCTCCGTTTATTTTTTCCCACGGGCCGGCAGCAGGAACTCTACGACGCGATCTTCGATGCGCCGCAGGACAGTCTCACCCTGCTCGGCTACGGAGGCGCCATGGGCGGCGGCAAGACGCGCGCCATCGTCGAACTCGCCATCGACGCCGCCCTCGCCTTCCCGGGCAACAACGTCCTCGTCGCCAGACAACACTTCACCGACCTCTCCACCACTACCCTCAAAGCTTTCTACGACGCCATCCCCGACAACTACATCCGCAAGACCCAATCCGTTCCAACCCCACTCGTCAACATCGCCCTACCCAAGTGGCCCAGAAACAAGTTCTCGACGGTCAACTTCCGGCACCTGACCGAGTGGACCGGGCTGGGCTCGCAGGAGTACGGGGCGGTGCTGATCGACGAGGCCGGCGAGGTCTCGGAGGAGGCGGCGCGGATGCTGCTGACGCGGTTGCGGCATCCGGCCCAGCCGCAGCGCTGGTTCGTGGCCGCGTCGAACCCCTGGCCGGGCTGGTTCGAGCGCTGGTTCGCGCGGCGCGAGCTGGACGAGGCGGCCTTCGCCGAGGCCGACGGTCGGATCGTCTACATCCCGGCGCGGATCCCGGACAATCCGCACCTGCCCGAGCACTACGCCGCGCAGCAGCGGGCGTTGCAGCCGGGCGAGTGGGTCAACCGCTTCATCGAGGGCCGCTTCGACGCCTTCGACGGGCAGATCTACCAGCACTTCGATCCGGCGCGGCACCTGTGGGACGCGCCGCTGCCGAGCTTCGCGCGGTACATCGGCGGACTCGACTTCGGCGGGCAGTCGCCGCGCGACCACTACACGGCGGGCGTCGTGGCGGGGATCACGGATGGCAGCGCGCCCTGCGGTCGCGACGTGCTGATCCGGCTGGGCGAGTTCGAGGATCGGGGGGCCGGCGTGACCGAGCGGCTGGAGCTGTGGCAGGAGCACTGGCGGCGCAAGCTGGGCCGGATCGTCTGGTGCGCGGACCGCTCGCAGTCGGCCTGGATCGACCACCAGAAGCGGCAGCGCAACCGGGTGCTGCCGAGCAAGGGCGGGCCGGACTCGGTCAACTGGGGGATCAGCCTGGTCCAGCAGCGGCTCAACGGCGACCCGCCGAGCGCGTACTACACGCCGACGATGGCCAACTTCCCGATCCGGATGCGCGAGTACCAGTGGTCGCAGGAGTCGGGCACGTCAGAGAGCGCCGACGGTTCCAGCCCGCAGTCGCCGAAGCCGAGCAAGCGCAACGACGACCTGATGGACGCGGATCGCTACATGCACGAGCTGACGGTGCGTAAGCCGGGGCCCAAGCCGGTGATCGTCTTCGAGCGCGCCTCGGGGCCGCGGCAGCCTCGTCGGTCGGGGTGGTGAGGGTGGTTGCGTCAGTCGAAGACGGCGATCACGACCGACAGCACTGCGGCGGCCACGCCGGCGATCAAGAGGACGCCCAGCAAGATCTGGTTGCGCATCTCGGCCATGTCCTGTCGAATCTCCGCGATCGCGGCGCGAAGCTCAGCGCTTTGCTGGTCCATCCGCGCCTCGAAGAAGCGGCGACCGACATAGGCGTCATCGATCGCGCTTGCTGCTTCGTCGGCCTGTTCTTCGTCCGCCCCCATGGAGCGGAACGCTTGGCGCAGACGCAGCACGGGGTTCATGGTTGCCATGCAACTAACCTCCCGTTCTCAGTCGAAGACGGCGTACAGCACTCCGACGGCGGCGATGATCAAGCCGGTGGCGACGAAGATGGCGAGCAAGAGCTGGGTTTTCATTTCCGCCATCTCTCGGCGGAACTCGGTCATGAGGATCTGGAACTTGAGGTCCGACTCCTGCCGGCCGTAGCTGTGGTTGTCAACGGCATCGGCGGCTTCGTCGGCCTGTTCGGGTTCTGCGCCCATCGAGCGGAAGGCGCTGCGCAGTCTGAGGATTGGGTTCATGGTTGCCATGGGGTCAGTATAGCGCGGTCAGCGTCTATCTGTTCTAGGTTGGGAGCGCTCCCCGTTCTCGGTGAAGACGACGCGGGATCGCTTGCCGCCGTGGATCTGGGGTTCTCGGGCGAGCTTGCGTCGGATCAGCACGCGCGTGGCATACGATTGCGTGAGACAAAGCCGTTCCGATTGGCGATTCCCTGCAAAGAGATAGTTGGAAGATGGTAACAGGATGACTGTCACAAGAGAATCAGGCTTTCGGTCTGCAGTCATGGAGATCGAAGGCTTAGCGCAGTGGATGTGGGGAACTTACGGCACATCCTCATGGGAAGTTCTACATGCTCAAGGCGAAGCTGCTGAAAGAGTCGAGCTGTCGATTGAACCGCAAGAAGTCCGGCGCGTGTTGCTCTCCGACGGCACCACCATGGAGTTTCACAGGGTCACCAGCTTCGTAGCAGAGGCAGTGCCTCCTTCTGAAATCATCAAGAAGAGTGTCAAGGTTTGGGTGTTCCCGAAGCATCCAGTGGAAGGCACTCATTACTTCTGGCGCATTTCGCAGAATCTGGCGAATCTGCTTTCATTCCTCACTTGTCGCCATCTCGCAGTGAAGTCAGTGTTGGCTTATACATCAGACATACGAGAAGACCGGACGTTGATTGCGACTGAAGATCCGACGGCAGTTGTGCCCACAAGGGACCTGGTAGATGAAGAGTTGATCCTGAGCATCATGTTCGCCGACTATCGGAGCATCGCGTCCAACTTCAGCACCATCGTCTCCAGATGGTTCGAGATTTACGACAGATGTGAATATGCATTGGATCTCTACTTCAGTAACAGTGTGGAACGATCAAACGCATACGTAAGCACTCGCTTAGCCGTAGGAGTAATGGCATTTGAGGCATTGTATCACGGTATGGTAGGTGTTGAGACAAAGCAACACCGAATGCTGGCGCATGTTATGGCCTATGGTGGCGAAGTCTTCGGCGCAGATACCGACAGGAATGAGCGAGCGTCAAGGATCGTAAGGATGCGGCATGACATTGTTCACGGGAAGAATAGTTACAAACGGCTGGGCTACGACAGCAAAGAGATGATTGACACGTTCTATAATGTAGAAGCCGTCACGCAGATGTTGATCCTCAAGCACCTGGGGTTATCGATTGAGGATGTGAATGAGCGGAATCAAGGTCTTAGATCGAAGAGCCGTAAGCCCCGGAACTTTGGTAGCATTGTCGACTCATCATGACAGCTGGGAGTGTGACGATATCGCAGCGCTCACGGTTCGCGGGAGCCGTCGATGCGGGCCTGGTAGATGTCCTGGATGAGCTGATCGAAGTCGTCGAACTGTCCGGCCCAAGCCCCGGCCGACTTCGACAACCCTCCCGGGTCGGTCGCTGGGCGAACAGTTTGGCCGGTAATGGTGAGGAGGACTTCCTCGTCCTCGGTCAGGTCGATGGGGTCGAGGGGTTCGAGGACGCCGTTGCGGTAGCGGGCGCGGACGCTTCTGAGGGTCATGATCGTCTCCGAGTCTCAGCATATCGAGGTCGGGGTGAGCTACCCCTACACTCCCCGCATGGCTGAGCTTGTAGGACCCCTTGACGGCGTCACCGTGCTTGACCTGACGGAGGATATTGCGGGGCCGTACTGCACGAAGCTGTTTGCCGACTTTGGCGCGGATGTGATCAAGGTGGAGCGGCCGGGCGGGGACCCGTCGCGGTCGGTGGGGCCGTGGTACCAGGGCGTGCGCGGGCCGGAGCGGTCGGGGACGTTCTTCTACTTCAACACGAACAAGCGCTCGTTGGTGCTGGACATCGAGCGTGCCGAAGCGAAGGCGGTGATGGAGCGGCTGATCGCTCGGGCGGACATCGTGGTTGAGTCGCTGGCGCCGGGCCGGCTGGACTCGCTGGGCTACGGCTGGGAGGGGATCTCGGCGCGTCGCGACGACTTGCCAATGGTCTCGATCTCGGCGTTCGGGCATGACTCGCCGTATCGGGACTACCGCGTCTCGGACCTGGTGCTGTACGGGTTCGCGGGCGAGATGTACTCGATCGGCGTGCAGGATCGCGAGCCGGTCAAGATGTTCGGCACGGCCTCGCTGGTCGAGTGCGGGTCGGCGGCGGCGACGGCGGCGATGGGCGCGCTGACCTCGGCCGAGCTGCAGGGCATTGCTCAGTATGTCGATTTCGCGATGGCCGACGCGCAGTTCAACGGCGTCGACCGTCGGCACGCGGCGACGATGGGCTGGGAGTTTGCGGGGCGCAAGTCGCTGCGCGCGCCGGGTCCGGCGGCGGGCATGTTGTCGGGGGTGTATCCCTGCGCGGACGGGTACGTGGAGTTCTCGGGCGCGGCGATCCGGGTCCCGAGGCTGGACGAAATGCTGGGCAGTCCCGAGTGGTTGCAGGACGAGAAATGGTGGCGTCCGGGCGCGGCGCTGAATCCGGAGCTGGTGGAGGAGTTCAACGCGCACTTCCTGCCCTGGGCGCTGGAGCGGACCAAGCGGGAAATCTGGGCCGAGGCGCGGGAGGCGAAGGTGCTCTGCGGTCCGCTGTTCTCGGTCGACGAGCTGTTCGAGGACACGCACTTCAGCGATCGGGGCTTCTGGGCGACGGCGTCGCACGAGGAGCTGGGCGAGGTTCAGTTGCCCGGGCGTCCGTTCATGATGCCGGCCTCGCCCTGGTCGATCCGTCGTCCGCCGCCGAGGCTGGGGGAGCACACGGACGAGGTGTTGTCGGAGTGCGGGTTTGGGGCTGGGGAGATTGCGGCGTTGCGGTCGGCGGGGGTGGTGGGCTAGCTGCCAGCGGCTGCTTCAGAAACGGCGGGTGGCGATGTTCGCATCAGGATTTCGCGGACGCCATCTTCGAAGCTATCGAGGGGTCTGATTCCCATCAACACTTCGTTGCCTCGCAGGGAGAGCAAGGTTAGATCGTCCTGAACGTCGGAGGGCAAGGCATCATCTCCCCAGTACTCCACCTCGAAATCGAGGACATCGTCAATCGCGCAGCTACCTGCCAGATAGGCTTGCAAGAGGCCAGTTAGCTCGTCGCGGACTTCTTGAGAGAGACTCATCGATGCCGTCCAGACGCCGTCGTTACAGGGCCAGCCTACAGATTCCAGAGTACGAGTTGCTAGACCTCTACGAAGCGTACGACGTATTCGGATTGGTCCAGCGGGGTAAGTTGCTCGAAGAGCAGAGTTCCAGGGTCGATCCGTCTTATCGCTGCAGCCTGGGCGGGGAGTCGTTCTATACGCGGATACGGTGTCACGACGGGACGCAGGTCGGCCGGGTTCACTATCTGCGCTGCGTGTTTGGTCACCTGATTGGGCGATATCCGTCGACGATCATCATTGATGGCGTGCTGTTGCATCGACAACGGCATCAGCGGCGGCCGAGCGGGTAAGGCTGAGGTGAGGATGACGTCGGCGCTCCGCACGGAGATCGAGGTCTGGGCCCCGTGTCCCCGCATCAAGTGCGGGGCAGGCGGAGCACGGGGCATCGGAGGTGGGTCGGCTAGCGGAGGGTGAATCGGAGTGGAGGAGGTAGCATTCCAGGCATGGTGTTGCCGCTTTCCGGTGTTCGGGTGATTGATTTGACCGTGGTCTGGGCGGGGACGTTTGGGACGACGTTGCTGGCGGATCTTGGGGCGGAGGTGATCAAGGTTGAGAACGTTCATGTCTGGCAGCCGATGACTCGGGGTGGGCAGGCTCGGCCGTCGGCGGCGATGGTCAAGGCTGGGGCGGGCTGGGCGGCGGGATATCCGAATGCGGAGCCGGGGCCTCGGCCGTGGAACTACTCGCCGACGTTCGTGCAGCAGTTCCGCAACAAGCACTCGATGACGGTCGACCTGATGACTGAAGAGGGGCATGAGATCTTCGCGCAACTGGTGGCGAAGTCGGATGCGTTGGTGGAGAACAACGCGTCGGGGACGCTGGAGAAGCTGGGCATCGGGCCCGACTTCCTGCGGGCGGCGCGGGAGGACATCATTGCGCTGCGGATGCCGGCGTATGGATCGGACGGGCCGTACCGGTTCGCTCGGGCGCTGGGGGTTCACCTGGAGTCGGTGATGGGTCACACGCTGCTGCGCGGGTATCCAGACCTCGATCCGTCGTACATCACGTCGATCTTCTCGGGCGACTACGTGGCGGGGGCTCATGCGGCGTTTGCGATCATGTCGGCGCTGCGGCATCGGCGGCGGACGGGCGAGGGTCAGTTCATCGAGCTGGCGCAGGCCGAGTGCGCCGGCGGGATGCTGGCGCAGGCGTTCATGGACTACTCGCTGAATGGGGTGGTTCAGGAGCGGATTGGCAACCGGTCGGTCAATGGTCACGCGCCGTACGGCTTGTATCCGGCGCGGTCGGAGGGGGATGGGTCGGATGGGGGCGACCGCTGGATCTCGATCTCGGTGATGGATGACGACCAGTGGATGGGTCTGCGCGAGGCGATGGGCGATCCGGCGTGGGCTCGTGATCCTGCGCTGCGGCGTGAGGCGGGCCGGTTGGCGCGGCATGATGAGTTGGACGCGCGGATCTCGGAGTGGTCGTCGACGCAGGACGACTATGAGCTGATGCACCTGTTGCAGTCGCATGGGGTGCCGGCGGCTCCGGTGCTGGATTCATCGCGGATCTATGACGATGCCCATGTGCAGCATCGGGAGCTGAACGAGTCGCTGGACCTGTTCGACGATGTGGGGTCGTTCCGGTTCAATCGTCCGTTCATGAGGTTCTCGGAGACGCCGCTGGGGATTCGGAAGCCTCCGGTGGCGCTGGGCGAGGACAACGAGTACGTGTATCGCGAGGTGTTGGGGTACTCGGAGGCGGAGATCGCGGGTCTGCGGGAGCGGGGGCATATCGGGATGGATTACGACGCGGAGATTGTGTAGGGCGAAAACCTAGCCGAGGGTTCCGGCGGCGGCGAGGCGGGTGAGGTCGGCTTCGGTGTAGTTGAGGAGGGTCTTGAGGACTTCCTCGGTGTGCTCGCTCCAGATGGGGGCTCGGCGGGCGGGGAGGCGTTGGCCGTCCCAGAGGATTGGTTCTTGCTGGATCTGGAAGGTGGGGCCTTCGGGGGATTGGGCCGGGTTGTAGTTGTCGCGCATGGCTCGGTCCTGGCCGGTGAAGAAGTCTTCGAGTCGCTCGACGGGGCTGGCGGGGACGCCGGCGTTGATTAGCAGGCGGTAGGTGGTCCAGTCGTCCCGGCTGCGAGTCCAGTCGGAGATGGCGGCCTCAAGTTCGTCCTCGTGCGCCTGTCGACCAGCCAGCGTCTCCAGCTCGATTCGCGAGGCGAGATCGGCGCGTCCCATGACGCGGCAGAGGTTTCGCCAGTCGTTGTCGTCGCGGCAGGCGATGGCGACCCAACGTTCTTCACCAGCCGAGGGGAAGACTCCGTGGGGCGACATGAAGGGTGAACGGTTGCCCATGCGGGGGCGCTCGCGGCCTCCGTTGAGGGCTTCGATCAGCTCGGTGTCGAGGAGTTGGACGGCGGTCTCGTACTGGGCGATTTCGAGGTAGCGTCCTTCGCCGGTGCGCTCTCGGTGGTCGAGGGCGGCCATGACGGAGGTGGCGAGGTAGTAGGGGACGGTGAAGTCGGTGTGCAGGGTGCCGAGTCCGATGGGAGCGCGGTCGGGGAATCCGGAGCGGTGGGCGAGTCCGCACATGGCGACGATCCCGTTGCCGTAGGAGCGCCACTCGGCGCGGGGTCCCTCGATGCCCATGACGGCGACGTTGCAGACGATGATGTCGGGCTTGATCTGGCGGAGGTCGTCGTAGCCGATGCCCCAGCGGTCGAGCCGGTAGGGGGTGTAGTTGGAGGTGACGAGATCGGCCTGTTGGGCGAGTTCGCGGACGGCCTCGATGCCTTCCTCGGTCTTGAGGTTGAGGGTGACGGACTTCTTGCCGCCGGCGCAGTCGTTGAAGGTGCCGTTGGTGTTGATCGAGAAGTGGTCGGGCGGCTGGACGCCTCGGTAGCGGATGGGGTCGATGCGGGATTCGGATTCGATCTTGAGGACTTCTGCGCCGAGGTCGGCGAGGAGTCGGGTGCCGAGGGAGCCGGCGATGGCCCAGGTGAAGTCGAGGACTCGGACGCCGTCGAGGGGTCGTCTTGGGGGTGGTGGTGATCCGTTGAAGAGCGAAGCAGCGTGCCCTGGGGCGGGCCCCCTCCGCCGCTTCGCGGCACCTCCCCCAGAGGGGGAGGTCTGCAGGATCTGATCGTTGTGTTCGCCGAGGGTGGGGGCTCGGCGGGCGCGTGGTTGTTCTCCTCGGGTTCGGATGGGGGAGCGGGGGAGGATGAGGCTGGTTCCCAGGTGGGGATGGTCGACGGACTGGTAGTAGCCACGGGCGATCAGGTGTGGGTCGGCGGCTACTTCTTCGACGGTGTTGATGGGGAGGACGAGGAGGCCGAGTTCCTGGCCCTTGTCGTGGAGTTCGGTGACGGTGAGGGCCTGGCAGAGGCGGTCGATCCAGGGGATGATTTCGGGCTGGTGCTGCTCGCGCCAGAATTCGTCGTCCCAATCCTCGCCGCGCAGCTCGCCTTGCTCGAGGCCGAGGACTTCGTCGACCCAGTTGACGAATCGGTACCAGTGGGGCGGGTGGATGGTGAAGGAGAGCCAGTGGCCGTCGCGGGACTGGAAGGTGACGCCGGAGCCGATCGGGATGTGGCGGCTGGGCGATGTGCCGTGCCAGGTCCACCAGTTGCCGCTGGCGGTCTGGAGGGTGGTGAAGGTGACGGCTTCCTGGAGCGAGACGGTGATCCGACCCACGTCTCCGCCTCGGCGGCGCTGCATGATCAGGGCCATGGCGGCTTCGGCCATGGCGATGGAGCCCTGCTTGTGGGAGAGGTTGCCGGCCGGGTAGACGGGCGGGTCCTGGGGATGTCCGTTGAGGACGATGTGTCCTCCAGCGGCCATGGCGGTGAGGTCGGTCATGGGCTCGTCGGCTCCACGTCGGAAGACGGCGTCGACGATGGGAATCTCGGCGGACCACTGGTTGTTGCGTCCGCGTTCGAGCCAGTCGGCGAGGGCGCCCTTTGGCTCGAGCGGCGCGAGCAGGGCGTCGAACTGCGGGAGGAGGGATTCGATGCGGGTCCAGGTGGCGGGATCGTCGACGTCGACGGCGACTGAGCGCTTGCCGGCGTTGTAGAGGAGGTGTGCCCAGCCTCGTTCGTGTCGAGAGGCGTCCGCGGTGATCGCGGGTTCTCTCATGCGGAGGTGGTCGCCGCGGGCGTCCTCGACTCTGACGACGTCGGCGCCGATGTCGGCGAGCATTCTTGCGCCGAGGGCGAGTGGTTCGTCGGTGAGGTCAAGGATGTGGGTGTTGGAGAGCATTGGGTCAGGATATATGGGGTGTGTGGGGAATCCGCGCTTGGTGTCTGAGGTGAGGATGTGGTTGGCGCTTCGGTCGAAGATCGCGGTCTGGGCCCCGTGTCGGGGCACGGGGCATCGGAAGGGAGGGAGTCGGATCATGGTGTTTGAGGTGAGGGTGAAATTGGAGGTGAAGTTGGGGGTGTGACGTTGGTTACAGATGCGAATTTGCGTTCTTTCTGGTTAGGACCTATATTCGGTACATCAGCGCGATGGACTGCGCGCCTCCGAGCGCCGATTGGAGTTAATCCGTCGGCGCTTAGTTGTTTTGGAGGCGCAGATGGAATCTGCAACGACGACGGTGGTGGGGGATGGGTCGGCTGATTCGGCTGGTTCGGCTGATTCGGTGTTGCGTGAGGCGATGCTCGCCGCGATTGGCGAGTTGTCGGAGGCGGAGCGGGAACGGCTGGGATCGGCGACGGAGCCGGCGGATGTGGCCCGGTCCTGGCGCGATCTGATCGCGGAGCGGGCGGCTCGGGAGCGGGAGGCGACGGTTCGGACGGAGCTGACGCGGGAGTTCCAGGAGCGGAGCGAGGCGGCGCAGCCTCGGCCGACGCAGGGGTTGCATGGGCAGGCTCCGACGTTGGCGCCGGAGAGCGTGAGCGCGTGGGCGGACCTGATCATCGCGAGTGAGGACGAGGCGCAGCGTGAGCGGCGTCGGGCTCAGTTTGCGGTGTGGTTGGCGGCGCATCCGGGGGCTTGATGGGGAACCGAGCAGGCCCCCGAATGAATCGGGGGCTGGGAATAGAGGAACGGGTTCCCGAATGAATCGGGGACGGGAAAGGGATGATTGATGGCTGACACACTTTCGGGGAGCATCTCGGCTTCGTACTCGGCGATGGTCGAGCGGACGATTGCCCAGATGCCGCAGTCGGCGCCGATGTTGACGCTGGCGCGGAAGACGATCGTGCCGAAGGGTTCGAACAGCGCTCAGATCCCTCGGGTGTCGAGCGTTTCGAGCGTTCAGACTCCGAGCGAGGGCGACGAGCTGAGCACGACGTCGCGGTTCACGCTGGCGAGCAACACGATTTCGCCGACGTTCCGGGCGATCCATGTGCGGATTCATGTCCGGGCGATCAACTACTCGTCGGAGGATTTGGTCCGGCTGGTGTCGGACGAGATGGCGTTGACGCAGGGGCAGGACATCGACACGGACTTGACCGGCGAGTTCGCCAACTGGCACACGGACAACGACGTGGGCGCGACGGGCGCGAAGTTGACGCTGGCCAAGCTGCGCGAGGCTCGGCGGGTGCTGCAGTCGGTGGCGCGAGCGAAGGGCGGTCCGCCGCGCGGGGACATCGTGACGGTGCTTTCGCCGGTGGTCGCCGAGCATGTGCTGGAGGACATCGGGGCGAGCGGGGTCGGTTCGGGATCGAACTGGATTCCGGCTGGGATCTCGGAGCAGATGATCCGTCGGTTCCACGTCTCGGAGATTCCGTTGATGGGGACCGCGGTGTTCGTCGACGGCTACATGGCGGCGGACGGATCGGGCGATTACATCTGCTCGATGTTCGGCACCCAGGCGCTGGTCTGGGCCTGCTCGATGGACTGGCAGATGTCGGTCTTCGAGGAGGCCGAGTGGCCAGGCGTGACGTTGCGCTCGATGGCGGACTACAACGCGGGGATCGCGGGATTTCCGCATCATGGCTGCCAGCTCACAGCGGATGGGGTGTAGCGATGCCGCTTGACGAGCGCGGGCTGTGGTCGCCGGCCGATTTTTCCCGGCTGCGCTCCGAGGTCTTCTCGGCGCCGCAGCTGGGTCGCGGCCTGCGAGCGCAACGGGCGTATCTGCGCGAGCCGAAGCGCGACCGGCATGGCCGCGAGTACGTGGGCCAGAATCACTCGCTGCTGGGCAGCGGGTTCCACGACACGCGGGAGGCCGAACGGCTGCTGCTTGAGGCGTCCGAGGAGCAGGGGCTGTCGCACGAGGCGATCGAGATCGAGGCGGCGCCGTGGCTCGAGACGGAGATCAATGCGGGATTTGGGCCGGGGTAGACCTCAGCCTGGCCCTCACCCTAGCCCTCTCCCAGAGGGAGAGGGGATTAGCAGAGAGGAAGGGGAGAGATGGCGACTGAGAAGGAATCGAAGAGGAGGCCGAGCGCTCCGATGGTCCAGCCTGGCCAGCGGGCGCTGCTGCTGAGCCACCCCGAGTACCAGCGTGTGCGCAAGGAGGTGAAGAGCCTGGAGAGCTACGACCTGCTGATGCGTCAGCCGGAGGAGCCGGATGGGTCGGGTGAGTCGGATCGGGCGAAGCCGGCGTCGGAGCGCTGGGTCGCGGTGCGGGCGGACAAATACCTGAAGCACCGGGCGTCGGGCTGGCGCGAGGCGGAGTCGATTGCGGAGCTGCCGGAGCGGTATCGGGAGCAGGCGGAGATGCGGGACGCGTTCTCGCCGTTTGTCGACGATGCGTCGGAAGGGAAGGAGTAACGATGTCGCGACCGAATTTCGCGCCGGAGCGGCCGAAGCGGCCCAGTCCGGTCGATCCTCCGGGAGGGGCGACCGAGGCGCTGTGGCAGTACCTGCGGCGGATCGAGAGCGGGCTGGACCAGATCGACGCGCGGATTGATCGGCTGTACGTCGCGCTGGGCGGCGGGACGGTGCTGCTGGCGACGATCGGGCTGGTCTCGGCGTTCATCGTCAGGGGCGGCTGAGCTGAGTTGACCGTCCCTGCCTCCGAGCGGGGACCCGCTCCCGCTCCGTCGTTGTCTGGGGAGCGCGGCGTTGAGCGGTGCGGTCGGGAGGACTGCGGGCGTGTGGGTAGCGCTTGAGCAGGTCTCCGCTCGGAGGTAGGGACGGGATGGGTCGAGTCCCGCACAGGATGGCTGAGCTGAGGATGACGTTGTTGGCGCGCTCGGGCGTCGAGGTCTGGGCCCCGCGTCGGAGCGCGGGGCATCGGAAAGGGAACAGAAGAGAGGAGATTGGGATGGAACGGCGAACGGAATTGTTGGCGGGGCCGAAGCGGGAGGATGGGCGTGAGCCCTGTCCTCTCTGGTTGCCTCGGGGGAGTGTTCGGGCGCTGATTGCGCTGGGTGTGATCGGCGTCTGGGCGGTGTTGGAGACCGGGCTAGTCGGGGCGGGGGCCTCGGATGCGGTTCGGTCGATTGCGGTGGCGGTGGCGGCGGGCTATGGCGTGCTGCGCAGCCGCGAACAGGAGACGGGAGCAGGTCCCCGAACGGGTCGGGGGACGGGAGGATCGGAATGACGAGCAAGTCGATTAGCCGGGTGATTGAGACGGCTCCGGATCTGGTGGGCATTCGCGGGTTGCCTGAGGGGGCTCGGGTGATCTGGCGGCCGGCGCATCGGTCGAACTACTACTCGGCGGGGTCTCGGCCCTACTCGGGCGCGGCTCGGCGGTTTGCGGCGATTTGCTATCACACGCCGGAGGAGCCGTGGGACGACAACGAGGTGACGCCGGCGTGGTTTGCGGATCCTCGGGCGAATGCGAGCACGCACTACTACGCGGACTCGGACGGGGACCTGTACCAGATGGTCCGGGACGAGGATTTCGCCTGGGCGCAGGGGGTGCGGAGCAAGGACCTGATCCTGCCGCGTCCGAGCTGGTGGCGGGACGAGTTCGTGAGCTACAACGCGTGCATGCTGTCGATTGAGATCGAGGGCTATGCGCGGGAGATCGGTGAGACGTTCCTGGTCGGGTCGCGGCAGTTTGAGACGGTGGCTGCGTGGTCGGCGTTTGTGTGTGGCAAGTACGGGATTCCGATTGATCGGACGCATCACGTCGGGCATAGCGAGCTGTCTCGGCAGAAGTCAGATCCAGGGCGCGATTTTCCCTGGGAGGCTCTGCTGGATCGGGTGAGGGAGTTGGCGGTCGGTGGCGACGATCGGTTGGCGGGGATTGAGCGTCGGGTGTTGGCGTTGGAGTCGCACTCACATGGTCCGCCGGTGGTTGGCGGGTAGTGCTTCGGGCGCCGGGACCCCCTCAGTCGCTTCGCGACAGCTCCCCCTGGGAGGGGGAGCAAATTGCGACGAGGCGCGGGCAATGACTCAGTTGTTGGGTTTTTGGCCGGACATGAGGGCGACGGGGCGGAGCATTGGGGGCGGGGGCATGGTTGGAGTGGGGGCCTCGCCGTTGGATTGGAGTTGGGCGCCGCGGATGTCGGTCTCGGGGGTGAGGCGGATCTGCGGGGCCCTGGTTTCGTGCTTGCGGATGGCGAGCCAGCCGAAGATTCCGAGGGCGACGATGACGAAGGTGGCGAGGGCGACTCCGACGAGGACTTCGCGTTCGCCGAGCATGTCGGCGAGGACTCCGGCGGGGCCTCCGCTGACGGAGGAGATGCCCCAGGACATCATGGTGAAGGCGGTGACGCGGCCGAGATAGGCGGACTCGGTGTTCATCACGATCTTGGCCTGGAGCAGCAGGGTCGGTCCCTGGAGTCCGGGTCCGAGGAGCATCATCGAGGCGACGGCGACTCCGTAGGTCTGGGCCTGGGACATGACGAGGTAGCCGAGTCCCATGACGCCCATGAGGATGAAGATCAGGGGCCAGGACCAGCGCGAGGTGGCGAGTCCGGCGACGCCGATGGCGAGGACGGCGCTGGCGATGCCGTTGACGGTCATCATCAGGCCCATGTCGGTCGACTGGCGGTCGAGGTGCTGTTCGAGGAGGGCGGGCGTGAGGACGCGGAACATGAATCCGATCACGACGGTGGCCATGAAGAGCAGCAGCATGAGTCGGAGGGGCGGTCGCTGGGTGACGTAGCGGACGCCGGCGATGAGGTCGGAGAGGGGGCTGCGGCTCTCGGTCTGGTCGGGCTTGCCCTTGTTGGGCATGACGGCCATGGAGAGCACGCCGATCGAGACGAGGATGCCCATGACGACGTAGGTGCCGCCTCCGCCGACGGCGGACTCGAGCAGGAGGGCGGCGATCATCGGGGCGATCGGCATGCCCCAGCTGTGGGCGAGCTGGTTGAGGGCGACGGCGTTGCCGATCAGCCGGGGTCCGACGATGTCGGCGGTGAAGGCGTTGCGGGCGGGCCCCATGAAGACGAAGGTGGCGCCGAGGATGAGGGTGAGGATGAACATCAGGGGCAGGTTGACGAGGTCGAGCAGGAGCAGGACGCCGGTCAGGGCGAGCATGACGGCGCCGGCGCCCTGTCCCCAGACGATCAGGTGCTTGCGGTTGACTCGGTCGGCGATGACTCCGCCCCAGGGGGAGCCGATGAGCATGGAGATGCCGGTGCCCATGCTGACGAGTCCGACGGCGGAGTTGGTGCCTCCGAGGTCGTAGGAGACGACGGACTGGGCGACGAACATCATCATGTAGGCGAGCGTCGCGAAGAGCGTGCCGGCAAAGAGGATGCGGAACTGGGGGTGCTCGAGGGCGAGGAAGGTGTTGGCCCGCCAGCCCTGAATGCTTCGCCTCATGCGAACAGTCTACGAGTGGGTGGGGGTGTTGAGGGCCTGATAGCGCTCAGGGGATGTGTCGATAGGCTGGCTTGATGAAGCTGCCCCAGTTCCAATGGCAGGCGTGGATCCTGGTGTTGATCCTCGGTGGGGTCGTGGCGCTGGGGGTCTGGGCGTTCAGCGTCGACAAGCCGGTCCGGATCACGCTGGTGCAGATTGCGCTGCGGAGTATCGATGAGCAGCGGGCTGAGCTGGGGGTGCTGGAGACGGACCATCTTGGGGTTGAGCGCTTCTATGAAGCGGACGGGCCCGACCTGGATTACTCGCTGGAGAACCGTCCGCGCTCGATTTACTCGGAGGCGGTCACGCTGTCGAATGATCGGGAGAATGCTCCGAGCAAGGTGCGGGTGACGATGCGGGGCCTGAGCGACAGCGAGGTGAAGCTGGGTCTGCGGATGATGAAGCCGAATCGGACGTGGGACAGTACGCGGTTTCCTCGGTCGGAGCCGATCACGATGGACGAGTTGCAGAGCGAGGACTGGTTCTACATGTCTCCGCTGCCGGTGCGGGTGACGTATCACCAACCGTTGATCGATGCGGCCAGAGTGTTCATCTATATCGCGGCGGCGTTTGGGGTGTTGTTGGGTCTGAGCTGGCTCGTGTGGCGTCGGTGGATGAGCTAGCGCGACGGCTGAGGCAGGGGCAGTTTCACCGGGGCGGCGCGATCTCGCTGCTGCTCATTGCGGCATTGATTGGCCTTGCGGCGTGGGCGTGGACGGCCAAGGAGCGTCACGATCTAACCGTCGCTATCGCGGTGCGGGCGGCTGAGCATGATCGCTTCGAAGTCGCGCTGCATACGACCGACGCGGAGGGGCGGACGCAGGTCCTGGAGCCGTGGCGAAACAGGGTCTACCCGCATCCGATGAGTCTTGGCGTGAGCACGCCGGTCGTTGGAGGCAAGAGTGGTTACAGCGCAGATGCGACGACCGAGACCAGTTCGGTGGAACTGGGGGACCTGGGGCCGTCCGCGATCATTCGGCTGGACGCCAGCAGCGCCGATGACATGCGTCTATCGGCGGATTTGACTCGCCGGGCATGGGACCGGTTGGAGCCCAGATCGCTCCCTGCTCGATCCGAGCCGCTGCGGGAGGCGGAGTGGCAGAGCGCGGACTGGGCCCTGCTCGAGCCGCACATGGTTCAGCGGTTTGTCAAGCCTCCAGCGACGAGACCGGTCAAGTGGGCCGTGCTGGGCTGCGGCGCGCTGATTGTGGGATTCGGGATGATTCGATTTTTCCTCGACGGCGCGCCGGTGCGTCGGCGTTACCTGTCGGCGGACTACTGGCTCGGACCGCCGCTCTAGGGCTCCGCGTGGGAGCCAAACGCGCGAGGCAACGTCGCGGCTGGAACTGGCCTTCCTATCGATTCGGAAGCAGGCCCCAGTCGCGAGCGGCGTTGGTCGTTCAGTCGGCGCGGCCGACCTGGTAGATGGTTCGGTGGCGGAGGCGGGCGAGGTCCTGGCCGGACTCTGAGCTAATGGTGACGTCGAGCAGGCAGTACTCGTGCTGCTTGCGTCGGTAGCCGTCGGTGACGTGGCCGGAGACGACGAGCGTCTGGCCGGCGATGGCGGGGGCGAGCATCTGGATCTGGCTGCCGGCATGGATTCCGGCCGGGTACTCGTAAGTGTGCTTGGTCAGGCGGACGCAGCGTCCGGCGATCCAACCTGGGTGGAGTCGGGCGTCCTCACCGCGCCAGCGCGGGTGCGGGTCGCGGGCGAAGTGGTCGGCGTACTCGGCGGCATCCTCGATGGACATGGGGACGGCCATGGCTGGTAGGTCCTCGCCGATGGGCAAGTTCTCGGGGGTCAGGAGGGTCGGCGGATCGGCCGGGGGTACGGCGACGCGGTTCCGGGCGACGGCGAGGTCGGGGTAGAAGTCGGCCTGGCCGAGTCCGGCGGTGCCGGCGATGCAGACTTCGCCGTCGGCCTTGGCCATGGTGAACTCGACGATGCCCCCCTCGGTCACTTCGTGACCACTCCCCCCAAGGGGGGGAGTCTTGTGGACTCGGGTGGTGATTTGGTCGCCGGGGTAGACGGGTCGGCGGAGGCGGAAGTCGATCCAGCCGGAGTCGAGCCAGTCTTCGCCGAGGGCTTCGAGCAGGGCGGGGACGGCCCAGGAGTAGACGGTGACTCCTCCGACCAGGGCTCCGGTGAAGCCGAACTTTGCGGCTCCTTCGGTCGAGTGGATGATGTTGTCGATCTCGATGGAGTCCTCGCCGTCGAGGAAGGCGATGATCGAGCGCTCGATGGTTGGAGTGGTCACGTTGGAGTCCTGGGCTGGCTGGGGATTCACCCTCACCCTAACCCTCTCCCTCGAGGGAGAGGGGATTAGAGGGGGGAGGTCCTGGGGGCGACCTGGTAGATGGTTGGTTGGCGCATGCGGACCAGGTCGCGGCCGTCTTCGGCGGTGATGGTGAGGTCGATGTCGGCGTACTCGTGGCCCTTGCGTTCGTAGCCGGAGGCGAGGCGTCCGCTGACGAGCAGGGTCTGGTCGGAGTGGACCGGGGCGAGGTGCTGGATCTGGCTGGAGGCGTGGATTGCGGTGTAGCGCCAGGTGTGGGCGAGCAATGCGTTGGCTCGTTGGGCGATCCAGCCGGGGTGGACGCGGGAGTTGGCTCCGTGCCAGAGCGGGTCTGAGTCGCGGGCCTTCTCGTCGGCGTAGCGGGCTGCTTCGGCGGCGCTGAGCGGTATCTCCATTGCCGGCAGGTCTTGGCCGAGTGGCGCGACGGCGCGAGAGATGAAGGGCCGGTCTGACGGTTGGGGCTGAGGTGTGCGATCGTTTGCGTTCGTGATTTCCGGGTTGAAGTCGGCGATGCCGAGTCCGGCGGCGCCTCGGACGGCGATGTCGCCGGTGTGCTTGGTCATGGTGAACGAGACATCGCCGCCGCTGGGTTCGACTCGGGTCGTGATCACTTCGTCCGGGTAGACGGGTTTGCGCAGTTGGAACTCGATCCAGCCTTCGTCCAGCCAGGTTTCGCCCAGGGCCTCGATCAATGCCGCTATCGACCAGGAGTAGACGGTCGTCCCGCCGACCAGCGGTCCGGTGTAGCCGTAGCGGGCTGCGCCGGCGGTGGAGTGGATGATGTTGTTGATCTCGATGGAGTCGTCTCCGTCGAGGAAGGCGGTGATCGTGCGTTCAACGATTGCGGTGGTCATCAGATCACTCCGTCGGCCGAGAGTTGATTCAGGTCATTATCGCTGAGGCCGAGGAGACCTCCGTAGATTTCCTGGTTGTGTTCTCCGAGGGTGGGGGCTCGGTGCCTGACTCGGCCCGGGGTCATGGAGAGGCGGGGGACGATGCCGGGTTGGGGGAGGTCTCCGTGTTGTTCGGAGGGGACGTCGAGGATTTGTTCGCGGGCCTGGTAGTGCTCGTTGGCCATGATGTCGGAGGTGGCGTAGACCCTGGTGGCGGGGACGCCGTGCTTGTCGAGCAGGTGCTGTGCCTGGTCGAGGGTGAGCGCGCCGATCCATTGGCCGACAATTTCGTGGATAGCCTCGTGGTTCTTGCGGCGGTCACGGTGGATTTCGAAGCGTGGATCGGTGAGCAGGTCGGGTTGCTGCATGGCGGCGACGAGTCGCTCGAAGGTGCCCTGGGTGGTGGCGTTGATGATCAGGTGGTGTCCGTCGGCGGTTTCCCATTGCTCGGCGGGGACGACGCCGGGCCAGTAGTTGCCGGTGCGTTCTCGGTTGCGTCCGCTGTGCGCGAACTGCGAGGCGTGGGTGCCGGACTGCTTCCAGATGGCTTCGTAGAGGGCGACGTCGACGTCCTGGCCGAGGCCGCCGTTGACGTCTCGGGCGCGGAGGGCGACCATCGTGCCCATGGCGGCGAAGACGCCGGCGCTGTAGTCGGCGACCATGTAGCCGGGCCGGACGGGTGGGCCGTCGGCCCAGCCGGTTTGATAGGTCATGCCGGCGAAGCCGAGGGCGACGCGGTCGAAGCCAGCTCGCTCTCGGTAGGGGCCGGTCTGTCCGTAGCCGGAGACTCTGGTAACGACGAGTGCGGGGTTGAGCTCGCGCAGTGAGTCGGGGGCGAGGTCCATCTTCTCGAGGGTGCCGGGGCGGAAGTTCTCGATCAGGACATCGGCGTGGGCGCAGAGCTTGCGGAAGAGGTCCTTGCCTCGAGGGTCGGCCAGGTTGCAGGTGACTCCGCGCTGGGAGCGGTTCTCCTGGACGTAGGAGATGGTGCCGTGGTTGGGTTCGCCGGTGCCCGGTCGTTCGACTTTGATCACGTCGGCGCCGAACTCGGCGAGCATGGTGGCGCAGTGTGGGGCGGCGAGGATTTGTCCGGCGTTGATGACGGTGATGCCGTCGAGGGGTGGTCGGAGGTTGTTGGTAGTCATGGGGAGGAGGATACGGGCAAGTCGTCCTGGTCGAGCCGTGCAATCTATTGGAGTGTCCATTGCCATTGTCAGAGCGTCCTACGATCACAAGCGGGATGCTCTGCGACTGCGATAGCAAAGGTGGCCTGATGTCCTACGACTACGATCTTGGTTCTTACAGCCGGCCGATTACGACTTCCTCTCCTGAGGCTCAGGTCTGGTTTGATCGGGGGTTGGCGTGGACGTATGGGTTCAACCATGACGAGGCGGTGTTTTGCTTTGAGCGGGCGGTTGAGGCGGACCCGGAGTGCGCCATGGGGCACTGGGGCTTGGCGTATGCGATTGGGCCGAACTACAACAAGCCGTGGGAGGCGTTTGGGCGGTCGGAGACGGTTCATGCGCTTGGTCGGGCTTACGACTCGGCGAGGCGCGCGGCCGAGCTGGCGCGCGATGGGACTGCGGCTGAGCGGGACCTGACGGCGGCTCTGCTGCGGCGGTATCCGTCTCGGGAACCGATCGAGGACATGATGCCCTGGGTCAACGACTACGCCGATGCGATGCGTGAGGTCTACGGCCGGCACGCGGATGATGCGGATGTGGCGTCGTTGTTTGCCGAGGCGATGATGAATCGGACTCCGTGGTCGCTGTGGAACCTGGCGACGGGCGAGCCGGCCGAGGGTGCGGACACGGTGGAGGCTCGGGAGGTGTTGGAGGGTGCGATGGCTCATTGCGAGCATTGCGGGGATCGGCCTCATGCGGGGTTGCTGCACATGTACATCCACCTGATGGAGATGTCGCCGTTTCCGCAGGAGGCGTTGCGGGCCGCCGACCGGCTGAAGGGGCTGGTGCCGGACTCGGGGCACTTGCAGCACATGGGAACGCATATTGATGTGTTGTGCGGGGACTACCAGAGCGTCGTCGACTGGAACGAGCGGGCGATCCGGGCCGATCGGCTGTTCGTGGAGGCTCGGGGGGCGTTCAACTTCTACACGATGTATCGGTGCCATAACTATCACTTCAAGATCTACGGGGCGATGTTCCTGGGTCAGTACGGTCAGGCGATTGAGACGGCGCGGGCGATGCAGGGGGAGATCCCCGAAGCATTGCTGCGGATGGAGTCGCCGAACATGGCGGACTGGCTGGAGTCGTTTGTACCGATCGAGCAGCATGTGATGGTTCGGTTTGGCAAGTGGGAGGAGATCCTGGAGCACCCGTTGCCCGAGGACCGGGAGTTGTATTGCGTGATGACGGCGACGATGCGTTATGCGCGGGCGGTGGCTCTGGCGACGCTGGGGCGGACGGATGAAGCGGTGGCTGAAGCGGCGGAGTTTGATCGTGCGTATGAGCGTGTGCCGGAGACTCGGTATCAGTTCAACAATCCGAGTCGGGACATATTGGCGATTGCGCAGGAGATGATGCGCGGGGAGGTTGCGTATCGGCAGGGGGCGTTTGACGACGCGTTCGCTCATCTGCGGCAGGCGGTGGAGTTGGATGACCATTTGCACTACGACGAGCCGTGGGGCTGGATGCAGCCGGTTCGTCATGCTCTGGGGGCGCTACTGCTGGAGCAGGGGCGAGTTGAGGAGGCGCTGGAGGTGTACCGGGCGGACCTGGGGTATGACTCGTCGGTGAGCCGGCCTCGGCAGCACCTGGACAATGTCTGGGCGCTGGCGGGGTACGTGGAGTGCCTGGAGCGGAGCGGTCGGGATGAGCTGGCGGGGGTGGCTCGGCAGCGGCTGGAGCTGGCTCGAGCTCGGGCTGATGTGCCGGTGGAGTCATCCTGCTTCTGCCGGCTCGACGTTGAGGACTGCTTCGATTAGGGCTCGTTCACCATCGGTTCCTTTCCCTGTTGCCGGCTGTCGACCGAACGGTGATCTGGTCGGCATGCACAACAGTGGCGAGAATTGCGGCTGAAATTCGCGGCTCTTGCGGCTATTGCTGGGAATTCTCGCTGTGTGATGTCAGATTTGGTCAGATCCGGTCAGATTTTGTCCGGGTGAGGTCAGATCCGGGCTGGATTTGTCGGCGTGGGGCCAGGTTGTGCTGGGGAATGTCAGATGGGTTGACGGGGTTCATGAGGCGCTCCTGAATCGCGATGTGTCGTTGGCCGTTTCCAGGCACTGCCGATCATATACGCACGAACGTTCGTCTTGGAGGGGTGGTGTGTCGGAGGGAACGGCGGCGAAGCGGGGAGCGTCGGGCGCCTGGTGTGACGGGCGTTCAGTCCGGCGAGCCGAGCTGCTCGGAGATGACGGCAGCGGTGTCGTCGTGGGCGAGGGCTCGGTAGTGGTTGAGGATTAGGTGCTTGGTGAGGTAGTGGCCGAAGTCTTGGTGTTGGAGACAATCGAAGCGCCGCCGATGATGTCCAGCGTGAAACTACTCTCGCAGCTCCGTGATTATCTGGTTCAATGGGCTCTTCGATAGCTTGTCATCATGGGTAACGAGAGGCCGATTCATCGCTAATGCGGTCGCAGCCACCCACCCGTCGGCCGCGTCAATCTTTCGTGCGGTTCCGCTCTTCCATGCTTCGTAAGCAGCTGCACGTGCGCGAACGTAGTAGTTAAGCAACTCCGGGGACCAAGGAACAACTTCTAGCTCAGAGATCAGAGTCAGGAATCTGATTCGTTCCCACTGCTGCACTTCCTGTGCAACAAGGAGTTCCGCGTGGGTCTGAAATGAGATTGCAATGGGGCGATTCTGGAGGTGCGGCCGATACTGTTCGGCCAATTCCGCATGAGCCAAGTCTCCCGATAACAGGTAGATAATTACTTGAGTATCTGCCACGACCCCTGCATCTGGATCGAGTATCATTCGACTTCCTCATCGACGCCATGAATGTGGCGAAGGAAGTCGTCTACGTCCACGTTCTCCAGTCGATCCTCTATCGCAGGCCAGGAAAACCTCTTCGGTGCCCACAGAGCGCGACGGTCATCGTACTCTACAAACACTCGCTGGACATCAAGCCAATCAATGTCGTCTGACGAATCAATCTGCGCGACTCCTTCAATGGTGACCAATTGACGCGCGCTAGACTGCATGTCGCCAGCTAGCTCGTCGGAGAATCGAAGGTGCACGACGTCAGACTTCTTGCGTCGTCGGCTTGTCGCTTGTACCTGCAGGCGTGCCCGGCCTCTGCCAAAATTCACCTCGATCAACCGACCTGAGACTGTCCTCAGTTCTGTTGTCGCTGTTGGAGCTTGCAGAAGATCGTGACGTAGGATTCTACCCTGCGTATCGGTTCCGCTGACGGTCAACTCGACATAGTCAACTCCGGGCGGAAGATGGGCGGCCATACGCACGATCGGCCGAGATGCCTCGGCTGGCAGGATCTCTTCGGGGTGCTGGATCCCAGCCACGAGCCGGAGCAACGGATCGGAGTCAAGAGTGGGAAGGGATTGGTTGAGGTTGGTGTCAAGTTCAAGATTCGCGGTAGCCGAGCCATCTCCAATCTCGCCGAAGAGCAGAAATCGCACCTCAGGTTTCTTTGCACGGCCTCCCTTTTGGGCGGGAGGCTCGGTCGCAGGCAGCAGGGCACGCACTGCCTGTTCCAGCGGATGCACAATCCGCTGCAGATCTTTCAGCGCGATCCTTCCCCGCTGAACACCTGGGCCGTCGATACGGACCGTCAGCCGAGTCTCCATGACCCCTCCAATGGCGTCAATGTACCGCACCAACTCTAGCTCTGACGTTGCTTCCACGCACTGATGTTCTCGCCATGATCTATTCTGAACAGGCTTGCCATCGACCCAAGAGGCAGGCTGCGTTGTCTTCAAGCCACCTCCTGCTGGAGACGCTTCCGAAGCTGAGCCATGGTGCCGGTTCCTTTGCGGACGTTGCAGGTTCTACAGAGGAGCTGCACGTTCGACCAGGTGTGGAGGCCTCCCTTGGACTTGGGTTTGATGTGGTCGAGGTCCATCAGGTCGGAGAATTCTGGGGTGAAGTGGCGGTCGCAGCCGTTGCAGAGGCCGTCCTGCTTTTCGTAGAGGCGCTGTTTCACGATCTCCTTGCTCAGGCTTAGATCGATAGGCATCTCGTCAACGACGGCCGAAGCATCGGTACGTTCGGGGATATCGGTGCGGTGGATCGGGTCGTGGTAGGGAATGCCGAAGTTGGTCTGACCGGTGTCGTTTTGCATCTTCTCGAGGCGGTCGATGCAGAGCAAGGCGGCCATTTCTGAGACATCGACTCCGATCCACTGCCGGCCGAGTTTCTCGGCGGCGACGCATGCGGTAGCACACCCACAAAACGGGTCGAGAATGATATCTCCTTCATTCGAGGACGCTTGCATGATGCGCTCAAGGAGGGCAAGGGGTTTCTGAGTCGGATAGCCAGTTCGCTCTGACCTGCGCGCGGGTGCTATATCCGTGATCACATCCCCCGCCGCGCGTCCTTTGGCCTCCGAGAGATAGAACTTCCGCTCTGGCACTCCACCACGACTAGGCAAGTGGATACGACCTTCCTCCTCCAGCTCGCGCATCCGATCTGCGGGATAACCCCAGATTCGGTTGTGGCCATGAAACTCGTACTTGTAGCCACCGCCGGACAAGCCTGAGTCTATTGTGAGTTTCTGTCCACGATACTTGCCATTCTCATCCTCATGACGAAACTGTTTAAGTGTGCTTTCGGAATAGGCTTCATACTGCTTGTTCCACGTGCGTCTTTTGCTCTTCGAATAGTACAAGATATTGTCGTGGATATGCGCGAACCGTTGCGCATCGCCACGAGTGGTGGTGCGTTGCCAGGTAATCTCGTTGCGGAAATTGTCTCGACCGAGAACGGCGTCCATGAGTAGTTTGAGGTAGTGACTCGCAGTGGGATCGCAGTGCAGATAGATGCTCCCTGTGGACTTTAGGATGCGTTGCATTTCCACCAGGCGCATTGCCATGAACGCGAGATAGGCACCCATCTCTTCGCCGGCGGTCGCCTCGGCGGTCTCTACGACCGCCCTGATTGGTGACTCAATGTGAAGCGCGTTCAGCCATTGTCGCTTCACGCTCGTCGCGAGAGTCTCGCCCTCTGCTTCAGCGACATCGTCCCAGGCCCAGATGTCGTTGAACGAGGCGCCCTCGGCGTCGGAGCCGATTGGGGCGTGCCATTGCTTGCCGGTGTTGAAGGGTGGGTCCAGATAGATCAGGTCGATGGTTTCGGAGTCGATCCCGCGAAGCACGGGGAGATTATCCGCTGTGAAGATCGTGCGGTTGGACGGCTGTGCGCCGGGTTGACCCATGTTGTCGGACATGTCGGCTGATGCGGTTGTCCCCACCGAGAGGGTGAGGCAAACGAAGACCGGGCCTATGCGGGGTCGACGCTCTTTCGCCGGGTCCAACAGATCGGATTAGTTCGCTTGAGACGCATCGGCTCTTCCTCTCGCTGTCTGGCAGGAGAAAAGGTAAACCCGTCCCGTCTCAGCGGCAAGCCTCCAGGAACCAATCTGACATACTGCGAAAGCCAGGCAGCGTGGTGTAGGAAACGCGAAACACAAGCGGAGAGTTGTGTTGCGGTGTCCCCTTCGTGGCGTTTCCGGCGCATTAGTCGCTGTCTGGCAACACGGCTCGTTCGCTTTGCCAGGAAGGGGGCTTAGCGGGCTTCGAGTAGTTGAGTCGGATCGGGAGCGGGTCCCCGCATGGCGGCGGGGACTGAGGATTGTTAGCCGCCGAGCCAGGTTGAGTTGGCGGTTTGGGCGATTTGTTCTCCGATGAGGAGGCTGGCGGTGGCGCCCGGGCTGGGGGCGTTGAGGATGTGGATGAGGCGGTTCTGGTGGGCGATTTCGAAGTCGTCGGCGAGGGAGCCGTCGCGGCGGAGGGCCTGGGCTCGGACTCCGGCTCCTCCTCGGACGAGTTGATTGGGTTCGAGGTTGGGCATGAGGCGTTGGAGGGCGTTGACGAAGGCGGACTTGTTGGCGCTGCGCCAGACTTCTCCGAGGCCGGTTTGCCAGTGGTCTCGGGCGAGGCGGAGGAAGCCGGGCCAGGAGAGGGAGTCGGCGGCGTCGCGGATGTCGATGTCGCGCCAGCGGTAGCCCTCGCGCTTGAGGGCGAGGACGGCGTTGGGTCCGGCCTCGACGGTGCCGTCGAGTCGGCGGGTGAAGTGGACGCCGAGGAAGGGGAAGGCGGGGTCGGGGACGGGATAGATGAGGTTGTTGAGCATGTGTCGGGCGGCGGGGACGAGGTCGTAGTACTCGCCGCGGAAGGGAACGATGCGCAGGTTCTGGGCCTCGGGCGCGCCGGCGCGTCGCGCGATGCGGTCGGCCTGGAGTCCGGCGCAGTTGACGGCGTATCTGGCGCGGACGGTTCCGGTGGTGGTTGCGAGCCGGACGCTGTCGGGGTCGACGCGGACGCCCGAGACTCGGGAGCGCAGGCGCACAGAGCCGCCGGCGGATTCGAGCAGTTCGCGGTACTTCTCGCAGACGCCTCGGTAGTCGGCGATGCCGGTCGAGGGGATGTGCAGCGCGGCGACGCCGGCGGCGTTGGGCTCGAATTCGGCCAGTTCGTCGGGTCCGAGTTCGCGGATGTCGGGGACGCCGTTGGCGTCGCCTCGGCGGTGGAGTTCTCGCATGCGGTCGAGCTCGGACTCGTGGGTGGCGACGACGACCTTGCCGCAGCGCTCGGCTCCGATGCTGTGTTCGTCGCAGAAGGCGTACATGCGCTCGGCGCCGGCGACGGCCATGCGGGCCTTGGCGGAGCCGGGTCGGTAGTAGAGGCCGGAGTGGATGACGCCGGAATTGTTGCCGCTCTGGTGTCGGCCGACGCCGGATTCCTGTTCGAGGGCGATGACTCGGAGGCCGTCGTGTTTCGTTGCGAGGGCCATGGCGGTGGAGAGTCCGAGGATGACGGCTCCGATGACGGCGATGTCGGCCATGTCGGCGTTGTGGTCAGGCATGGGGGAGGCTTCCTGTGCCTACGGCGTCGTGGTCAGGCATGGGGAGCCCCCCTCTGCCTTCGGCATCTCCCCCCAGAGGGGGGAGAAAAGAGAGAGGAGGGGAATCTACCACTAGAGGGAGGGAGAACAGGGGAATGAGCGGCAGCTCCCTGAGAAGGGGGGGTCTGATGCTCAGACACGGGGAGTCTCAGACGGAGTGACGGTGAGGCGGCCGGCGTCTATGGGTTCGGTGACTCGGGCGATGGGGGTTGCGGTGACTCCTCGTTGTTGGAGTTCGTGGATGAGGTGTGGGGCTTCGATGATTCCGGCGGCGATGAGGAGGCCTCCAGAGGTCTGGGGGTCGTAGAGAAGGGCCTCCTCGAAGGTTGTGAGGTCTCGTTGTGCGTCGATGGTGAGGCGGGCTCCGTAGTAGTCCCGGTTGCGGGACTGTCCGCCTGAGCCGAATCCGGCGGCGACGGCCTCGGCGAGTCCGCCGAGGGCCGGGGCTGCTCCGAGGTCGATCTCGATGGCGGCGTTGCTGAGTTCGGCCATTTCGTGGAGGTGTCCGGCAAGTCCGAAGCCGGTGACGTCGGCGATGGCGTGGACGCCCTGGGCAAAGTTCAGGTCTGGGTCGGGGTCGGAGGCGGCTTCGGCGGCGTCGCGGTTGAGGGTCATCATCTGGGCGAGCGCGCCGTTCCAGTGGTCATCGGAGACCGCGCCCTGCTGGTTGGCTCCGATCAGGACTCCGGTGCCGATCTCCTTGGTGAGGATGATGGTGTCGCCCGGTTGGGCACCGCCGGTCGTGCGGATCATGTCGCGGGCGACTTCTCCGGTGACGGCGAGGCCGTACTTGGGTTCCTCGTCGATGATCGTGTGTCCACCGGCGATGACTGCGCCTGCTTCGCGGACCTTGTCGGCTCCGCCTCGGAGGATGTCGGCGATGATGTCGGGGGGCAGGTCTTCGGGGAAGGCGGCGATGTTGAGCGCGAAGAGGACTCGGCCGCCCATGGCGTAGACGTCGGACATGGCGTTGGCGGCGGCGATCGCGCCGAACTGGTAGGGGTCGTCGACGAGCGGGGCGAAGAAGTCGAGGGTCTGGACGAGGGCGCGCTGGTCGTCGATGGCGTAGACGGCGGCGTCGTCGGGACGGGCGAGTCCGACGAGCAGCTCGGGGTGCTCGGCGGGCGGGAACTGAGGTCCGAGATGGCTCAGCACGTGAGCCAGCCCCTCGGGGCCGAACTTGGAGCCTCAACCGCCGCAACGGGCGAGGTCGGTGAGTCGGATGGTTCGGTTGTCGCGATCGGACATGTCGCTGTCGACTCCAATCTCAAGCGCAGCGTATCGCGGGTGTGGACAGACTCCATGATAGTACTTGAGTTCTATGACAGAGCGGAATAGGCTGTCGCTGACACGAGTCGGAAGGAGCACAGCGATGAGCGAGCACTGCTGGATCGAGACTCCGCTGGGGACGATGTACCTGGCGATCGCGGATGGGGCGCTGCGGGAGGCGGGGTTCGTTGAGACATGGGCTCGGCCGGTGTTGGCGCCGGGGGACGAGGAGGGCGATTCGGGTCTGTCGGCAGAGGCGTTGCGGGTTCGCGATGCGGTTGCGGCTTACTTCGATGGCGATGTCGAGGCGATTGAGGAGATTGAGATTGATCCGCAGGGGACCGACTTCCAGGTGGCGGTCTGGCGGGCGATCCGCGAGGTACCGGCGGGCAAGACCGTTTCGTACCAGGACATCGCTCGGGCGGTGGGCAAGCCGTCGGCGTATCGGGCGGTGGGGACGGCGACGGGGCGCAATCCGGTCGGGATCGCCGTACCCTGCCACCGGATCGTGCGCTCCGATGGCGGTCTCGGCGGCTACGGCGGCGGGCTGCATCGGAAGGAGTGGTTCCTGGAGCACGAACGCAAGCATTTGCAGATGAGCAAGAAGGGGCAACACTCATGACTTCAACTTCCGATCCGGGCGTCGCCAAGGCGCTGGCCAATGACCTGGTGATTGACATCACGACGATCGGGCGCTCGAGCGGGGAACCGAAGCGGCTCGAGATCTGGTTTCACAATGTCGATGATCGGTACTACATCACCGGGCGTCCCGGGTCTCGGTCGTGGTACGCGAACGTGCTGGCCAATCCGGCGATTACGTTCCACTTCAAAGAATCGACCGAGGCCGACCTTGATGGCGTGGCTCGATCGATCACGGATGCGGATGAGAAGCGGTCGTTTTTTCTCTCGGCAAAGAAGCTGAGCGAGTACATCAACGAGGACAACGTGCAGGAGTGGGTTGATGGGTCGCCGTTGATCGAGGTGGTGTTCGACTGAGCCTGATTCCCGCCATTGCCGAACCAGGATTGTGGTATCGCTCAGCATTCGGGAAGTGATCTGGACGGAGAGCGCCCGCGAGAAAGCGGGCGCGCGAGGGATCTTCGAGGAAGACATCGAGGATGCGATTCGCGGCCAGCCGTTAGTGCGAGAGCAGAAACGACGACCGGTCCAGCGCAGCGACCGCTCCTGGCAGGTTCGCCCGACACGCGCGCTGGCGATCGGCCGTACCCGGCGAGGAGAAATCCTTACAATGGTCTTCGAGTTGCCGGATGAGCAAGGCCGCGCAGTCGCGGTTACGGCCTGGCACTCAGGGGAAAATGACATCGCCAGATATGCCCAGTACATCGGAGCGAGGTGAGGTGGTCAGCGATCCGGACTTCGAGCAGTACGATCCCGACGATTGGGTGGATGCTGAGATCGAGTTCGCCGATGAGATGGCGTGGAGCTTTGAAGTGCGATTCAGCGCGGAAGAGACTCAGCGGCTCTTTGCAGCGCTAAGGCACGCCGATGAGGATGCGATCGGGTTCATTCATCGCGCCGCGATGGAGGCGGTCCGCGCTTCCGAGCAGCATGAGACCGGGGTAGTGTCGACGGCCGCTGTCGACTAGCGGACCGCCAGGACGGCGATCTGGGTGAACATGAAGAAGGGGTCTTTGGACTCGGCCCAGGCCTTCCAGCCGGTTGAGATTCTCTGTAGTTCTTCCTCGTCGGCGTAGCCGTATTCGAGGGCCTGGTCGGCGATTCCGCTGTAGAGGATGCGCTGCGACCAGGTTTGACCCCAGATTCTGGCTTCTTCGCCGTCCATGGTTACGACGTTTGGGTGAATCTCGATGTTGGGGAAGCCGGCGGCTCTGACCCAGGCGGGGAGGGTTCGGCCTGCGTCGGGTTCGGCGTTGTTGTGGTAGGCGACCTGGTGGTAGAGCGCGTTCCAGTCAGGGAACTCGGGGAATTTTGGGTGAGGCGACATGGTGGCGTAGTCAGCGTCGCGGACGGCGAGCAGCCCGCCGGGCTTGAGGACTCGCCGCATTTGCTTGAGGGCACGGACCGGATCAGCCAGGTGTTGGAGGAGCTGGTTGGCGTAGACGACGTCGAACTCGGCGTCGGCGAAGTCGAGCTGATAGACGTCGCCGGCGACGAAGGCGACGTTGTCGACGGCCTCCTCGGAGGCGTGGGCGCGGGCGTGCTCAAGGACGCCGGGCGCCGCGTCGAGTCCGATCACTTCTGCGGGCGCGACCGCTCGGGCGAGGCCGGCGGTGATCGTTCCGGGACCGCAGCCGACATCGAGCAGGCGTAATCCGGGCTTGAGTCGGGGCAGGAGGAACCAGGCCTCGACATCGGCTCGGCGGCGGGCGTGGGACTGGACGACCGACTCGTGGTGGCCGTGCGTGTAGCGGTCTTGTGGGGCCTGCGAGGCGTCACCCATCCGCGAATCCGTCGACCAGGCGGGTCAGGGTTTCGACGGCGCGCTCGGAGAGGTTCAGTCGGCGCGCGTGGGCCTGGCCGTTGGGCGACATCTTACGCCAGGTGCGGCCGAGAGCCCGACGGAGCTGGCGCTCGTCGAGGTCGTCGAGGAGCGGTTCAAGCTGGGTGTCGAAGAAGACGAGCGAGAGGGCGTCCTCGAGCGTCTGTGCGTCGCGATCGCCGGCCTGGAGGAGGTCGGCCTTGGCGACGAGGGCGGCGACGCGCTCGACTGATTGGCGCGGGTAGCCGCAGTCCTCGAGGATGGCTGCGGTGAGTTCGGCATGGACTGCGTGCAAGGCTCGCCGCCAGCGCAGGTAGGCCGTGCGGCCGGCCGGGAAGGTGGAGCGCGGGATCATCCAGCGGCGGATGTGATGGGCTCGGGCGGCGAGTTGGAGTTCTTCTGAGGCGTCGGGGTCGAGTTCGTTGGCCCAGCGCGTCATCATCTCGGCGTGGGTCTGCTCCTTAGGCAGAGATTCACCCTCAATGGTGAGCGTGAACGGATCGTCGGTGTTGGCCGCGTCGATGGCGGCGAAGGCGCAATGGAAGCGGTCAGAAGGCAGGATCATGGGGGTAGCGTATCGGCGGGCGGAGATTGCAGGGGCGATCCCCCCTTCAGTCGCTCCGCGACAGCTTCCCCCCAGGGGGAAGCGGGAGATCATCCCGGCTTCGCTGAGGACCAGTCGGACGCAAATGCGTTGCAGACGTCAACTGCTCTTGAGAAGGTGACGCCTGGCTTTGAGCGCATGTATTGAATGAGGCGTTCCAGCATGGCGACCCGGCCGGGTCGGCCGATGATGTAGGGGTGCATGGTGAGGGTGAAGATTGCGCCTCGGCGGTGGAGTTCGTCGAAGGCGGCTTTCCAGGTGGACTCGACGTGTTCGGGTGCGGCCTGTAGGCGGCGGCCGTCGGTTGGAGCGAAGACGAAGTAGGGGTAGTCGTCGAGCGCCCAGTGGATGGGGAGCTCGACCAGCGCCGACTCGCCGGCGCCGACCCAGTAGGGGGCGTCGGAGCCCATCAGGGAGGAGTCGTAGCGGAAGCCTCGCTCGGCCATGAGTTGCAGGGAGACGTCGCTGAGCTCCCAGGATGGAGATCGGTAGCCGGCGACGGGCTGTCCGGTGATTCCCGTGAGGATCTCGCTGCCCTGGTCGAGGACTTCGGCCTCTTCTTCGGCTGAGAGGGTGGCGGGCGGTTCGTGGAGGTAGCCGTGGTGTCCGATTTCGTGGCCGGCGGTGGCGATCCGCTCAACGGTTGCGGGGTTGCGCTCGGCGACCCAGCCGGGGATGTAGAAGGAGGCGGGGACGTTGGCGCGGGCGAGGGCGGTGAGGATGTGCGGGACGGCGACGGTGGGTCCGTAGTCGCCGAAGGATCGGGCCGAGGGTCGGTGTTCGACTCGCGGGTCTCGGTTGATCATTCCGGATGAGCCATCGACGTCGAAGGAGAGGACGACGGTGCACTCGGCTGCGCCTTTGTCGGTGTCGGGAGACCAGAGGGCGGCTCCGCAGGCGGGGCAGAATCGGCGGTCGCCGGACCAGTGGCAGTGGGGGCAGACTTGGGGCATGGTCTCGGCCTTTCACGGCGAGAGGCTCCTACGTGGAGAGGCCGTGCATCAGGAACGAATGAGGGGTTGCGTTGATCCGACCCCCTCACCCGCTTCGCGGGAGCTCCCCCTAGAAGGGGGAGCAAATTTCCAGCGAGGTTGGTCTCCGGCCTTTAGGCGAAGTCGGTGATGGTGACGAAGCCTGTGGTCTGGAACGTGGTCATTGAGTCGACTACGTCGGGGACTTCGTCTAGCGAGATCGTCTCGGAGACGATGGTCTCGGGGTTGAGCTTGCCCGAGGCGACCATGTTGAGCATCGAGGGGTAGTTCTGATTGGGCAGGCCGAGGGAGCCTCGGAACTCAATCTCGGACATGGTGATGAAGTCGATGGGCAGTCCGACTTCTCCGGCCTCGTCGGCCGAGGTGATGCCGATCTGGACGTGAACGCCGCCCTTACGCAGCGAGTTGACCGAGTTGAGCATCGTGGCTTTGATTCCGAGCGCGTCGACGGAGACGTCCGCGCCGCCGTCGGTGATCTCTCGGACTCGGGTGGGCACATCGGACTCGAGGGCGTTGATCGTCTCGACTGCGCCCTGGGAGCGGGCGAGGGAGAGCTTGCCCTCCTCGAGGTCGACGGCTATCACCTGGGCGCCGAGCGATGCGGCGACCTGGACGGCGGAGAGGCCAATGCCTCCGCAGCCGTTGACGACAACCCAGTCTCCACCGGAGACTTCGCCGCGGTCGGCGACGCCGTGGTAGGAGGTCATAAAGCGGCAGCCCATGGCGGCGCCGGCCTCGAAGGAGACGTTGTCGGGCAGCGGGATCGCGTTGAAGTCGGCGTTGTAGATGGCCGCCTTCTGGGCGAATCCGCCGGCGAATCCGCCCTGGGTGTCGCAGATGTTGGGCAGCCCGTTGCGGCAGATGTTGCAGTTGCCGCAGCCGTTGTGGAACGGGGTCAGTACGCGCTGGCCGGGGCGGATGTGCTCGACCTGTTCGCCGACGGCTTCGACGGTGCCGGCCCATTCGTGTCCCAGCACGACGGGGAGGGGCAACTCGAAGCCGACCCAGGAGAGGTCGCCCTGCCAGAGGTGCCAGTCGGAGCGGCAGACGCCGCAGGCTTCGACTCGGACCAGCGCATCCCTGGGTCCGATCACGGGGTCGTCGAACTCTCGGACGACGAGCGGCTCGCGGACACCTTCCATCACGACGGCTTTCATCTGCTGTTCCTTCCTAGCTATCTGTCTGGAGAGATTGACAGGCAGTTTGTGCCTGCCATGCTACCCGTCAGCGACCGGCGTCGCCGTCGATTGCCGGGACCTACCTCAAGCCCATCGGCACGACGGACACACCTGCCGCAATCAAACGAATCGGCGCCTCACGGCCGATCACGATCCGCACCTCGCACAAGTCACCAGCCTGCAACGAGTCACCGAGCGACTCGAGCGGCCTGACCAACAGCAGAGGTCGTCGATCGTCGCCGTCGTCTGACATCGACTGCACGGCGTCGCCCAACCCGCCGACCTGAACCACCAAACCCTCCAATGCGCCGTCAAGTCCGTCCGACGTGATCCGTGCCGTCATACCTGTCTCCACCCGACGCGCGTCCTCGATCGATAGTCGCGACACCGCTGCAATGTTCCCCTGCGGCAAGTCAATCAACGCGCACGACACCGACAGTCCGCGCTCGACCGTACCGAACACCGCCCACAACAGCACCGCGACGAGCGCGCAACCAAGCAGCAACAGCACCAACCACTCGTGCGGCGCCATAATCCGCAGCAGACCGTCGATCGGCTCCGTCCGACCTCGTCGCGCGAATGCCCCATCGCGGAACAGCCGTCGACGCTCGGACATAGCCCGCAACCCTCTCACAGCGCGCAATCGCCAGTTGGAGCAGCAACAGATTACTCGCCCCCGACCCAGGAGAGGTCGCCCTACCAGAGGTGCCAGTCGGAGCGGCAGACGCCGCAGGCTTCGCCTCAGACGAGCGCATCTCTGGGACCGATGACCGGATCGTCGAACTCACGGACGACGAGCGGCTCGCGGACACCTTCCATCACGACGGCTTTCATCAGGGTCTGCGTTCACTCAAATCTGCTCAGAAGCTAGCAAATTCAAGGCTACTCATTCGATGGCGCGATCGCGCGGACGAGGTCCGGGTTTCGCAACTGCAATGGACTGCAGTGGACCGACGCGGATTGACTCGGAAACCGAATAGGCGTTGAGTCCGGCGCGGAAACTGACTCGGCGGCGGATGTCGGAGACTGGCAGCGCGAGGTCAGTCGGGTCGCCCTCGGTCTGAGACGTGACCAGGTGGGCAATCTGCTCGATGATCGGGCGCTGGGCGGTTCGCGCGCGCTCGCGGTCGAGGGGGATGACGTAGCGTCGGCCTCGCTCGACTTCTTGCCAGGTGTAGCGGTAGGACCAGCTATAGGTGAGGGTCTCGGCGTGGGAGTCCGTCAAGGGGACGACCGGCAGGCCGAGTTGCTGATCGAAGGCGAGGGCTTGCTCGATCTGGTCGAGTTCTCCGTGGAGGAAGTCGAGGAGGGGGTCGTCGGGGGTGGTCACTTGGTTGCTTCGCGAGGGAGCGCTTTGGCTTGCTTGGCTTTCACCCTCACCCTAACCCTCTCCCTCAAGGGAGAGGGGACCAGCCTGCCGAATCTTCGCCCTCACCCTAGCCCCCCGTGTCAGGCACGGGGCAGGCTCTCCCTCAAGGGAGAGGGGACAGGAAGGGAGAGGGGATCAGAGGGGGGAGCGAGGAGGTCTTGTTTGGTTTAGCGGAAGACGGGATCTCGCTTTTCGAAGAAGGCGGCCATTCCTTCTTTGGCTTCTGGGCGTCGGGCGGCGTCGCAGATTTCTCGGGTTTCCCACTCCATCTGGGTTTCGAGGCCTTCGTTCCAGGAGTTGTGGTAGAGGCGCTTGGCTGCACCGATGGACTCGGTGGGCCCGGCTGCGAGCTGGGCGGCCAGGGCGTGAGCTGCGTCCTGCAGTTCCTCGTCGGGGACGACCCGGTTGATCATGCCCCAGTCGAGGGCTTCCTGGGCGGAGAGCATGCGGTTGGTGAGGCAGAGTTCGAGCGAGCGTCGGAGTCCGACGAGCCGGGGGAGGAAGTAGGTGGAGGAGCCGTCGGGCGTGAGGCCGATGCGTGAGTAGGCCATGGTGAAGCGGGAGGACTCGCCGGCGAGGGCGAGGTCGCCGATGAGGGCGAGACTCATGCCTGCGCCGGCGCAGGTGCCGTTGATCGCGGTGATCAGCGGGGCGTCCATGCGGGTGAAGCGGGAGGCTGCGGCGTGCAGGTAGGTGGTCATTTCCTTCATGTAGGTGGCCATTTCGGGTCCGACCGGCGGGAATCCGCGCAGGTCGGCGCCGGTGCAGAAGAATCGGCCGGAACCTCGGAAGACGACGGCGCGAACATCGGGGTCGTCGTCGACGAGGATCGAGGCGTCCAGCAGCTCCTTGCACATTTCCATCGAAAGCGAGTTTGCGGCCTCGGGCCGGTTGATCGTGATCGTCGCGACGCTGTCGGCGACTTCGTAGATGAGCGTGTCGTAGTCCGCCACTGTGCCAATCCTTCGCTAGTGTTGGCTCACGCGAGCCGTATCATCCGCAGGCTATCGCGAGATCTGGAGGTGGCTGATGCCGACGCAATCCGTCCGTATTCCGACAGGCGATGGTGATCTATCGGCATACCTGGCGTCGCCGGAATCGTCCGAGGGTTTACGGCCCGGGGTGCTGGTCCTGCACGAGTTGTTTGGACTGAACGACGACATCCGTCGGATTGCGCGTCGGTTTGCCGAGCACGGGTATGTGGCGCTGGCGCCGGATCTTTACTCGGTCGGCCCGCGGGCGAAGCCGATCTGTATTCGTCGGACGATGCGTGCGCTGCGCAGTGGCTCGGGGCGCGCCTTCGATGACATTGAGGCGGCGCGCGCGTGGCTGGCCCAACGCGATGATGTCGACGAGTCGCGGATGGCGGTGGCCGGGTTCTGTCTGGGCGGCGGATTCGCGATTCTGCACGCGGCGCGGTCGCCGATCGGCGTGGCGGCGGATTTCTACGGCGCCGTGCCTCGGGAGGTTGAGGCTCTGGAGGGTATCTGTCCCGTCTTCGCCGGATACGGAGAGCGGGATCGGGTGTTCGTGGGGCAGGCCGAGCGGTTGCGTGGGCATCTGGACGAACTCGGTGTGGAGCATGAGGTCAACGTGTACTCGGGCGCCGGGCACTCGTTCATGAACCAGTACAGGGGGCTGCAGTCTCTGTTCGTTCGCTTCTCGCCGATGTCGGTTGGTCATCACGAGGAGTCGGCGGAATCGGCCTGGGCGACGATGCTGGAGTTCTTCGAGCGAAACCTGGACGGAACAACGGAAGCGATCCGGACGTAACGTAGATACGGGTCCGCTCAGTCTGCGGACAGCGAGAGGAACAGGGTATGAAGCTCACGGCATTGCGCTTGACGACCGGCCGGCTGCTGGTGTTGTTGACGCTGGCAGCGGCGCTGTTGATAGCCGGCGCACTCAGCGTGCGCGCCGACCAGGAATACGATCTGAAGCTGGTCCCCAGCTCGGATCAGCAGTTGACGACGCTGACGATTGAGGGTGTGGCGTCGCGCAGCGTGGAACGGGACGGCACGGTGGCTCGGTTCAGTATCAGTGTGCTTGATCGGTCGGTGCTGACGGCTGTTTCGACGGGGAACACGGCGCTCGCGGATGTGCGCACGGCTCTGCAGATGGGCTGCAACGACGACAGTCCTGAGCAGCTTTGCGTGCCGAACGATCAGTTGCAGACGACTTCTATCCGCATCTACGAGCAGCATGACTGGACCGAGCAGGGTCGAGTCTCGCTTGGATTCAGCTACGAGAACGAAGTGGTCGCACGGATCGGCGGCGTGGATCAGGCGGGGTTGCTGATTGACACGATCCTGACGGCCGGCGGCGACCATGTTCGTTTCGACGGAATCAGTTTCACCGCTTCCGGTCGGCCGGAGGCTGAGCGGCTGGCGCTGCTGGATGCGATTGACGATGCGCAGGCGACTGCGGACTCGATTGCCGCGCACATGGGTTATGAGATTGTTCGAATCGTGGAACTCAGTCCGGTCGGCAGTCTGACCGCCACGCGGGTGGAGCGGGAGACTGCTGAGGCAGCGATGGCAGACGAGTCGTTTGCTCCGACGCCGGTGTTTGGCGGTAGCGAGATGGTGACGTCTCGGGTGCGGGTGGTCTATGAGCTTCGCGCGCTGGCGGAGGCTGAGGAGGAATAGGCGTAATGCGAGCGAATGGGCGGCCTACTCCGTAGCGTCGCCCATTTCCCGCGCCGATTCCAGGTTCCAGACATACTCGAAGCTGATTGTCAGTCCCTGGCAAACCGGTTCCGCCGAGAGAGCGTCGGGCTGTTCGACGAGATCAACGGTCCCGTCGGCGTGATAGATGTAGACGGTCTCGTGCTCGGGTATGACGAGCCAACCGAGCCGTGTACCGCCTGCGATCCAGGCGGCCATTTTGCGCTGTTGACTGGCGATCGTGTTGCTGCCGGAGCGGACTTCGATGACGAAGTCGGGGCAGATCGGCTGAAAGGCCCTGCTGCGCTGCGCTTCGGTCATTGCGGCCCGCCGCTGTGGACTGGTCCAGGCAGCGTCGGGTGCGGCGGTGTGGCCGTCGCCGCGGATGTATCCGCCGCTCGACCCGGTGGTCACGCCTCCGACGCCGCTGCGAGCCCAGTTCGACAGTTGTCTGCCAAGCTCCATGCAAATCTCATCGGAGTCGATTGAGGATGCCGCCATGATCAGCAGATCTCCTTGAGCCGTGCGTTCAAATTGGAGAGGTTTGTTCAGACGGCTGATCTGCTCGAGCAGTCTGTCCGTCAGCGGCGTGTCCTCGGGGAAGCGCAGCAACACGGGCAACTCGTTGGGGGAACGATTGAGCTCCTCCAACAGCGTTGAAGGTTCGACGATGGGCTTGGCTGGCGTCGAGACCATGGCCGTGAGCTACCTATCCGTTGCGAGTCCCTAGCCGGCGGCGGCTTCGGCGTCCTGGCGGACTTTTTGGGCGACGTGCTCGGGGACCTGGTCGTAGCGCTCGAACTGCCAGGCGAAGGTTCCTCGGCCTCCGGTCATGGAGCGGAGGTCGGTGGCGTAGTGGAGGAACTCGGCCATTGGGCCCTCGGCGACCACGACGGTGGAGTCGGGCGGATCGTCGGCCTGCTCCATGCCCAGCACGCGGGCTCGGCGTGAGTTGAGGTCGCTGATGATGTCGCCGGTGGAGGATTCGGGCGCGGTGATACGGAGTGAGTGGATTGGCTCCAGCAGGATCGGCCGGGCCGAGGAGACGCTCTCCTTAAGCGCCTGCGAGGCGGCGAGCTTGAACGCCATTTCGGATGAGTCGACGTCGTGGTGCTTGCCGTCGTAGAGGGTGACTCGGAGGTCGGTCAAGGGGAAGGTGCCGCGGGGTAGCGACTCGACGACGCCTTTCTCGACGGCGGGGATGTAGTTGCGCGGGACGGCGCCGCCAACGATCTCATCGTTGAACTCGAAGCCTGCGCCTCGCGGCTGTGGTTCGACTCTCAGCGCGACGCGGGCGTACTGTCCGCTGCCGCCGGTCTGCTTCTTGTGCAGGTACTCGGCCTGGCCCTTTGCGGTGACCGTTTCGCGGTAGGGGACTCGGCGATCCTTGATGTCGACCTCGACGTGGAACTTGCTGGCCAGGCGTCCAGCGGAGAGCTGGACGTGGGATTCGCTGAGGCCGCTGAGGATCATCTCGCCAGAGTCGCGGTCGCGTTCGATCTGGAGCGTGGGATCGCCTTCGACGAGCCTGGTCAGCGATGGTCCGAGCTTGTCGACGTCGGCCTTGGTCCTTGGCTCGACGGCAGCGGCGAAGATTGGGGCGGGCATCTCGGGTGGGGGCACCACCAAGCCTGAGCCCTTCTCGCGCAGGGTGTTGAAGGTTGTCGTGTGCTGCAACTTGGTCACGACGCCGATGTCGCCAGCGGACAGCTCGGGCACACCGGACAGCGTTTTGCCGGTTGCTCTTGAGAGGCCAGCAAGGCGCTCGTCTTCACCGGTCTGGGCGTTGTCGAGATGCGCCTCGGATGCGATGGAGCCGGAGACGACGCGGAGGAAGGACAGCCTTCCGACGAACTCGTCGGCGGTGGTCTTGAAGACGAAGGCGCCCGACGCACCGTTGGCGTCGATTCCATCGGCGATCGCGGGAGCTTCCGACGGGTCGGGCAGTACGCCATCGATCAGACCGAGCAGTTCGCTCGAGCCGACGCCGGAGACTGCTGACATCGGGAGCACGGGAGCCAAGGATCCGCTCAGCATTGCGGTCTTGACCGCCGAACGTAGGTCGTCCTCTTCGATTTCCTCATCTTCGAGGTAGAGCATCATCAGGTCTTCGTCGGCTTCGACGATCTGCTCGATCAGTCCGTCTCGCCCGTCCGCTTCTTCGTCGCCGAGGACGTCGATCAGTTCAGTGAAGGATGATTCTGCGCCGTTTGGCAGGAAGAGAGGCTGGCACTCGGAGCCGAGGATGGATTGGACCGAGTCGAGCGCTTCCTCGAAGGAGGAGTTGTCGCGGTCCAACCGAGAAATCACAACGGCGCGAGGAATGCCGCGCTTGCCGGCCATCCGCCAGACGGTCTCGGTTCCGACCTGGACGCCTGATGAGGCGTCGACGACGACGATCACGGCGTCTACGACGGCGACCGATGCGACGACTTCGCCGATGAAGTCGGCGTAGCCGGGGGTGTCGAGGAAATTGATCCGGGTGCCGTTGTGCTCGATGGAGACCAACGAGGTTGAGATCGACATACCGCGCTGTTGTTCCTCGGGGTCGTAGTCCGAGATGGTGTTGCCTTCCTCGACCCGTCCCAAGCGCGTGGTCAGTCCGGTGGCGAAGGCCAGGGCCTCGACTAGCGTCGTCTTGCCTGCTCCCTGGTGCCCAACCACTCCCACATTGCGAACAGCCATGACGAAACCCTCCGAAGCTCACACGCCAGATTTCGACTCAGGCTAACGGATGAGGAGGAGGTTTCCGAACGGCTCGACTGCTATTTCGGAAGAGGCAGATCCGCCCGCGAAGCTGGGACGTGGGTGAAACAGCATTGCTGCTAGCCATGATTAAGGTCTGGGCCCCGCGTCGGAGCGCGGGGCAACGAACGATAGAGTCAGTGTGAACAGGCCCTAGACCGCGAGGTCGATGATTTCTAGTTCTGGGTGGCCTCTGAGGCCTCGTCGGAGGCGCCAGACGATGTCTACTTGCGATTTGACTTCGGCGGCGGCTTGGCCGAGTCGCCAGCCGATGGCTGACCAGCCTTCCAGGTCGAGGCGTAGGTGGGCTCCGTCGGCTCCGACGGTCTTGGCCTGGCGCACGGCGACTTGATTGCTGAGGAAGGTCGGCGCGGGGTTGCCTTCTCCAAAGGGGGCGAGGCGCTCGATCCAGCCGACGGTCTGACGGGTGACGGCGGAGAGGGGGACCTGTGCGTCGATGTTCATTCGGCCCTCGAGCGCGGCCCAGGCTCCGGCCTCGCCGGCGTCTAGCTGATGCTGAGCTGCCTCGTTGAGGCGAGCCATGAGGGGGCCGAGCTGGGAGGGTTCGGCAGAGAACCCCGCGGCCCTGGCGTGGCCGCCGCCTCGGACCAGCAGGTCGCGGGCGGAATCGAGCATGCGGACGAGGTTGAATCCGGCGGCGCTGCGACCTGAGGCTCGGGCTTCGTTGTCGATCACAGACCAGACGAATGCGGGGCGCGACCACTGATCGGCGAGGCGTCCAGCGACGATGCCGACGATCCCGTGGTGAATGTCCTCGCCGCCGACGAAGAGCACGAGCGGGGCCTGACCGGATGGGTCGAGTTGACGGCGAATCTGCTGTTCGGCGTCGGACATGGCGTCGGCCGTCAGGCGGCGGCGCTCGTCGTTCAGCGATTCCAGTCGGCCGGCCAGCTCGCGGGCCTGGTCTGGTCGTCGCTCGATCAGCATCTCCAGCGCGAGCGAGGCATCGTCAAGGCGGCCGGCGGCGTTGATCTTGGGCGCGAGCTGGAAGCCGATGGTCTCGGTGTCGATTGGTCCGTTGCCTCGACGACCGCTGAGCAGGGCGCGCAGGCCGGGTCTGTCGGTTGATTCCAGGGCGCGGAGTCCCTGGTGCACGATCCAGCGATTCTCGCCGCGCAGGGGGACGACGTCGGCGACGGTTGACATGGCGGCGAGGTCGAGCCAACGGCTTTGAGCGGGCTGGGTAGAGATGCGCTCGGCGAGCGCCTGGCCGAAGCGGTAGGCGAGACCGCCGGTTGAGAGCTCGGACAGTGGATGTCCGTTGGGTGCGCGCTTGGGCGTGACGATCGCAGTGGCGTCGGGCAGCGCCTCTGCCGGCTCGTGGTGGTCGAGCACGACGACGTCGAGTCCGTGTTGGTCTCGCGCGGCGGCGATCTCTTCGAGCGCGGTGATTCCGCAGTCGGCGGTGATCAGTACCTTTGCGCCTTCGGCGGCGAGCTGTCCGACGGCTGCGTCCTGCAGGCCATAGCCTTCTCGTTCTCGGTGGGGAATGAATGGCCGGGCGTCGATGCCGACCCCTCGCAGGGCTTCGGTGAGGATTGCGGTGCCAGTGATGCCGTCGACGTCGTAGTCGCCGTAGATCGCCACGGGCTCGCCGCGATTGGCGGCGAGCGCCAGGCGATCGATTGCCGCCGACCAGTCGCCGAGCACCGAGGCATCAGCGGGTTGGTACCACTCGGGATTGAGAAACTCTTGCGCGGCAGGGACGGTGTCGACGCCTCGCTGCCTGAGCAGACGTCCGACGAATGAGGGCGCATCCAGCCCTTCGATCGGCGGGGCGTCGTGGGGCTCGGCGATCCGCCAGGTCCGACCGAGCCAGCCGTCTGAACGCTCGCGCACGAGACACTCCGGCCTGCCGGTTAGCCCCCCCAGCGGCGGAAGACGAGGCAGGCGTTGTGCCCGCCGAAGCCCATTGAATTGGAGATGGCTACTCGGACATCGCGCTCGCGGCAAACGTTGGGCGTGTAGTCGAGGTCGCAGTCGGGGTCGGGGTTCTTGAGGTTGATCGTTGGCGGGATTGTGCCTCGGCGAATGGCCTCGACGGTCGCCAACGCTTCGACGGCACCAGCTGCGCCGAGCAGATGACCGGTCATCGACTTGGTCGAAGAGATGGAGACACCGTAGGCGGCCTCGCCAAAGACGCTCTTGATTGCCACCGTCTCGAACTTGTCGTTGAGCGGCGTCGAGGTGCCGTGGGCGTTGATGTAGTCGACCTCGGAGGGGAGGATGCTCGAGCGCTCCAGGGCGAGAGACATCGCTCGCACGCCGCCGTCGCCGCCTTCGGCGGGCTGGGTGATGTGGTAGGCGTCGCCGACTGAACCGTAGCCGCAGAGTTCAGCGAGGATGTCGGCGCCTCGCGCGACGGCGTAATCGGCTCGTTCGAGCACCATCACGGCCGCTCCTTCGCCCATGACGAAGCCGTCTCGCTCGGCGTCGAATGGTCGCGAGGCGGTCTCGGGGTCGTCGTTGCGTCCTGAGAGGGCTCTGGCTGAGGCGAAGCCGGCGACGGCCATCTCGCAGAGCGGGGCTTCGGCTCCGCCGACGACCATGACATCGGCCTCGTTCCGGCGGATTGTTTCGGCGGCCAGACCCAATGCGTCTGCGGCGGAGGAGCAGGCGGACATCGGCGCGAGGTTTGGTCCACGCGCCTGGAGGGCGATGGAGACCTGGCCGGAGCCCATGTTGGGCAGCATCATCGGGACGGCGAAGGGGGAGACGCGGTCGGGTCCGCGCGAGTCCATGATGCGGAACTGTTCCTGGGTCGTGGCGATGCCACCGATGCCGGTACCAATCATGACACCGACGCGGTCGGAGCCGTCGAATCCGTTGTCGAATCCGGCGTTGGCCGCTGCCTCCTGGGATGCGACGATCGCGAACTGGGAGTAGCGGTCCATCCTGCGCGCGTCTTTGCGCGGCATGTAGTCGTCGGGTTTCCAGTCGCTGACTTCGGCGGCGAAGCGAACCGACAATCGTGAGGCGTCGAAGATCGAGATGTTCTTGACTCCCGAGCGCCCAGAGACGAGTGAATCCCACGTTTGCTCGGCTGTTGCGCCGACCGCCGTGACCGCTCCCATCCCCGTCACCACAATGCGCTCGTCCATTGGTTCCCCCCAAAGCTCAGTGGGTTCTCAGCCTACCCCGTCGGTGTGTTGCAACGCTGAACGACGACGATTCAGATGGTCTGGTAGTACGTGGACGTGTTGACAATCGAGAGCGTTACGAGTTCGATTGCCAGATCCGGGCAAAGTTCACGACGAGCCCAGCGCAGACATCCTCGCCGCTGAGTTCATCGGGTCGCTTCACCAGTTCCGGTTCCGTATCAGGACGGTAGACCCAGACCGTTTCGTCTAGGGGATCGACCATCCAGCCGAGCAAAACGCCGTATTGAATCCAACGATCCATCTTGGATTGCTGGGATTCGATCGAGTCAGATTCCGAACGTATCTCGATAACGAATTCCGGACAGGCTGCCAGCAGCACGCCTTCGTAGCCTTCGGGTTGTTGAGCAACGCGCTCGTCGCTGACCCAACAGACATCAGGGATCGTCATCACGGTTTCGCTGATCCGAACGGTGCCACTCGCGCCCCCAACGCCTCCGCCGCCAATGTCATCGCTCCAGGCGAGAAGTTGCGAGCCCAAGCGCATTCCGAGTTTGCTGGTGTCCCATCCCTCTCCGACCATGATGATGAGCGCCCCATCCTCGGTGGTTTCGAATCGCAGCGTCTCATTGAGACGACACAAGTCCAGGAACGCTCTCTCGTCGACTTGCCAAAGAGCAGGCAATTGCAAGCGCACTTCGTCTGCGGGCGCGAAAACCAACCTCTCCGGCCCAGCGGGGGAGGTTGCTGAACTCACTTCCGCTGGCGCGACTGGTTTCTCAGGTGTGGAAACCATGGGAACGCCTCGCTCGCGGCGTTAGCCGCCGGCGGCTGCCTGACCGTGGGAGTACCACTCCTCGGTCTCTTCGCCGGGCTCGGGCAGGACCATCCCGCCCTCCATTGTCCACTTGGCGGGACCCTCGGTGATGCGTCCGCTGAAGTCTTCTTCGGCAACGCCGGTGATCTCGCGGAAGGCGCCCATGAGGTCGCTGAGCAACTCTGCTTTGACCTCTTCCGAGCGTCCGGCGCGGTTGCCGCCGTCGAGGAAGTAGGGGGTGGCCCAGCGGTCGTCGGCCTCGTCGAAGACGACGTGGACAAAACTGCGCGGCGCGCCGGTGTTGCCGCAGTGGATGTCGGTGAAGGCCTTGGCCACCGCTGCTCGCTGCTCGTAGGGCACCGAGTCCTTGGGAACTACGCAACGGTAATACGGCATCTCAGACTTCCTCTCTCGTCTCGAAGTACGAACTCATGCTAACTCACACGCTTAGACGTCGCGGGCGGAAACGACCAGCTCGTCGACGGTGCAGCCGCTGATCTCCATCCAGCTGTCGCAGATTCGCCGCATGAAGTCTTCACGAACTTCCTGGGTCACTCCGCCGACGATGCTGCCTCGGACGAGCGAGGTCGTTGACGGCTCGCCGCCGCGGAAGCCGTAACCGGACGGAATATCCGAGAAGGTTACGGGGACGTCGTCGGGCGACTCGCCGAGTACGTCCTGGGTGATCTGCTGCAGCGCGGCGGCGAGCTCGGCTCGAAGCTCTTCGCCGATCTGTCCTTCTTGCATGGTGCAGTTGAAGCTCACTCGCGACATCGTGCAATCCCCTCAGCTGTGGTTACTTCCAGATTCGTTCCAGGTTGACTTCGAGGCCCTGGCAGACATCTTCGCCGCTGAGGCTGTCTGGTCGTTCGAGCTGCTCAGGCTCCGTGTCGGGTCGGTAGACCAGGACTACTTCCTGATAAGGATCAACAAGCCAGCCCAACAACGCTCCGGCAGCCATCCATTCCCTCATCTTTTCTTGTTGCGTCACGATGTTCTGGGAGACTGAGACGACTTCAACGATCAGCTCCGGACACACCTCCAGGACCCCTTCGTCGGGATCGGCATTGCCCAGCCGCTCCTTGCTGATCCAGGCGACATCGGGCAGGCGCAGCGATGAGTCTTCTCGACGAACGTACAGGTCGGCGCCGCATACATGGCCGGCGCTCACTTGCCGGTTCCACAGACCGATGTCGATTCCAATCTCAAATGAACGTTCACTGCTGCGGAAGCCGACTCCCGTCATGATCACCAACTCTCCATCGGCAGTCAATTCGAAGAGCCAGCCATCGTTGAGGCTGGAGAGCGTCAACATGGTTTCGTTGCTCGTACTCCATTTGGCTGGAAGTTTGAGAGTGATCGGCGCCGGGCGTGTATCCGAGGCGGCGGTTTGCGCCGTTGATTCTGGCTTGGTCGGCGTTGAAACCATGTCGTGGCCTCCTCGATCAAGGCTACAGATCGATCCGGCGCAACGTCATTGCTGGCCGCCGAGGAGTCCCTCGAGTCCGCCGCCGAGGCCTCCGGAGCCGGCGAGTTGGCCGAGGCCTCCCATGTCTCCGCCTCCTCCGCCCATGCCGAAGCCTCCGAGCGAGGGGGATTCGACTGGTTCCTCGCCGGCCAGCGATCTTGAGGCCATGGCGAGTTGGTCAGCGACGTCTCCGGCGGTGACGCCGATGGTTCCGTGGAGTCTCGCGGAGCGGTTTCCGGCGTCACCGTGGAGGTAGACGCCGAGGGTCGCGGCGTCGAATGGAGAGAGGCCCTGTGCGATCAGGGCTCCGATCGCGCCGCTGAGGACATCGCCGGTGCCTGCGGTCGCCAGAGCGGGTTGTGCGACTTCGGAGACGCGGGCTCGGTTGTCGGGAGTCGCGACTACGGTGTTCGCGCCCTTGAGTACGACGTGGCAGTTCCACTCTGTCGCTCGCTCTCGGGCGATGGTCAGTCGCTGGCCCTGCACGTCTTCGGTGCTGAGCCCGGTCAGCGTGCCCATCTCGCCGGGATGCGGGGTGAGCACGACCGGCGCGACTGCGTTTGGCAGGACGGACGTGTCCGGGCCGAGCAGGTTGAGTCCGTCGGCATCGACCACGATTCCATTGACTGCGCCGACTTCGGGGGAGACCAGAAACTCGCGGACGAACTTTCCGCTGTGGTCGTGGCGTCCGAAGCCACAGCCGATCACGACGGCATCGACCAATTCGAGTTCGTCCCTGACGATCTCCCAGGCGGCGAATCCTGAGATCACGCCATTGTCGTATTCGGGTAGCGGCAGGAAGGTCGCTTCGGGAATAGCCGCGACCATCTGCGAGGCGATTGATTGCGGCGTGGCGATGGTGACCAGTCCCGCTCCTGCTCGATAGGCTCCGCGCGCGGCAAGGACCGCGGCTCCGGGATAGCGGGCTGAGCCGGCGATGACCAGGACTCGTCCGAACGTTCCCTTGTGAGCGTTGGCCGGTCGGTCGGGAAGCAGCGCTTTGGCGGCGCGCCGCTCCAGGACTTCGGTTTGCAGGTCTTCGTCGAGGCCGGGAGGAATGCCGATGTCTACCTGTTGCACCGAACCGGCCGCCGCCGCTCCGGGTTGCATGTAGAGGCCGACCTTGGGCGCGTGGAATGTGACGGTCTCATCGGCTGCCACTGCCATTGGGTCGAGGCGGCCGCTGTCGGCGTCGAGTCCGGTTGGCAGGTCGACGGCGACGAGCTTGGGTTTGACGGTCCTTGATCGAATGGCTGCCAGCCGGGTCATGATCTCGGCGAGATCGCCTTCGATTGGTCGCGATGAACCTGTACCCAGCAGCGCGTCGACGATCGCCTCGGCTCCGGAGAGCAAGGCCTCGAGCGCTTCGAAGTTGTCGTCTTCGGAGACGGTGCCGCAGGGGACGCCCAGTTCGACGGTCTGCGTCCACTGAGCATCGTTGCGTTCTCTGAGCGCGTAGGCGCGGACCTGGGCTCCCCACTCGAAGAGGTGTCGCGCGGCGACCAGACCGTCGCCTCCGTTGTTGCCGGGGCCGACCAGGACAGCGATTCGCCGATCCTCGAGCGAGCCGAGCTGCATCCAGATTTCCTGGGCGACCGCGAGTCCGGCGTTCTCCATCAAGGTGTCGGTTGAGACGCCGGCCGCCTCCGCTCGTTCTTCCAGCTCCCGCATCTCTGCCGAGGTCAGTAACTTCATCGTCATTCCCCCTATCGAGTTCCCAGTCTTGGTTGCCCCACCGCGAATGCGCAGACCATGTTCTTTTCGTGAGTCAGGCTAATCTCGATCCGCTCGAGGCCAATCTCGTGGGCTCGCTCGCGAGCGCCTCCGTGGAGGATGACGACGGGCTTGCCGCGGGCGTTGGCCAGGATCTCGATTTCCTTCCACTTCACGCCTCGGACTCCGGTGCCGAGGCATTTCATCACGGCTTCCTTGCCGGCGAAGCGGACGGCCATTTCGGCCAGCCGATTGCCGCAGTAGTCGCGCTCGCGATCGGTGAGGATGCGGCGCGGGAAGCGATCGGGATGGCGATTGAGCACGCTCTCGAACCGCTCGAGCAGGAGTAGGTCAACGCCGCAGGTCAAGTCGCCGAACATCGATTCGCAGCCTATCAACGTGGTTGGTCAGGGTGACCGTGAACCACAACGGCGCAACCAGTGCACATTTCCTGTAGAGACTCTGACATACCCTGATCGCATGACAGCCACGATCATCGATGGCGCCGCCATCGCCGCCGGGATCCGGCAGGCGCTGACACGGCAGGTCGAGGACATGATCGCGCGAGGGCTGCTGCCCCACCTTGCCGTGCTCCTGGTTGGCGACGACCCTGCCTCCGCCTCGTACGTGCGAGGCAAGCAGCGGGCGGGCGAGGAGACAGGAATCAAGGTCGTCATTCACCGGATCGAGGCGGATCCTGAACCGGCGCAGACTGAGCGCCGGATCCGCGACCGCATTGACCTACTCAATGCTGACCCAGACGTGCACGGGATCATTCTGCAACTGCCGGTCCCGGAAGGCGTCGACTCGGACGCGCTGCTCGACCGGATCGATCCACTCAAGGATGTCGACGGATTGCACCCCGCGAACCAAGGGCGCATTCTGCAGGGCCGCGAACGGTTTCTGCCCGCGACTCCGCATGGGGTGCAGCAGTTGCTTGTGCGGTCGGGCGCGGACCCGGGTGGCAAGCATGTGGTGATCGTGGGGCGCAGCCGACTGGTTGGGATGCCGCTTGCGGCGATGCTCGCTCAGAAGCGACAGGGCGCGAACGCGACTGTGACTGTCTGTCATACGCACACGATGGACCTGCACTCGATCACGAAGGAAGCCGACATTCTTGTCGCTGCCACCGGACGGCCGAACACGATTACCGCCGAGATGGTCCACAGCGGCGTCACGGTGATCGATGTGGGCGTCAACCGGGTGGACGACGCGACGAGGAGGCGTGGTTATCGGCTGGTCGGGGATGTCGATTTCGAGTCAGTGTCGGAGGTCGCTGCGGCGATTACGCCGGTTCCCGGGGGTGTTGGTCCGATGACGGTTGCGATGCTTCTGAACAATGTGACTCGAGCGGCTCGGATATCTCAGCAGCGGTAGTTGATTCCTGCAATCTCAACTGCAAATCATCGTTACCTCGCGTCGGGGCGCGGGGCAACGGAGCGAGGATGGCAGCGTTAGTCGCGGCGCGGGGTGAGGACTCGGACGAGGAAGAGGCCGCTGAGGAGCACGAGGGCTCCGGCGACGCCGATTAGCGGGTATTCCCAGGGGAAGGGGGCTGGGACCTCGAAGACCGGACCGCTCCGGCGCTGGTCCTGACGACGCTGGATCTCTGCTGTTCGTTCGGCGATTTCTTCTTCGGTGCGGGCGGCGGCGGATTGCTCTGGTTCGTCGTCGTCGGACGCTTGCGCGGCTTGTTGGGACGCTTCTTGCTCCTGATCGTCCTGGCCGGCGGTGGACTGCTGGGCCTGTCGCTCGGCGTCTTCGCTGGTTGCTTGCTCGTCCTCGGCGACCTCCGGTCCGGCGATGACTTCGTCCTCAATCGCGGTCGATCGGTCTTCTTCCACTTCTCGGGGGCTCAGACCAACCGATGCTCGCCAATCGTTGTCGAGTGTTTCTCTGTCTAGTCCGTAGACGCGTTGCAGGGCATCCTCGACGGATGAGCCTTCCTTGAAGGTGCTGAAGAGCTCGTTCATCTTGTCGGTGCCGTATTGCTGGAGCAGGTAGAGCACGATTGCGGCTGACTGGCCGTAGAAGATGTCGACGAATCCTGGCCGGTTGGATGGGGACTCCATGCTGCGCAAGGAGAGCACCTGGTCGTTGTTGATCGCGAACTGGAGCGCTCCGCCGCGGCGATCGAGCCAGTCGCCTTCGGCGATCGTGGCCATGCCTTCATCCAACCAGGCTGGGAGGTCGCCGTAGGGGCCTTCGCCGGCGAGCTTGGTCAGGACGTGGGTCAGTTCGTGTCTCACGACCCAACGGGAGGGTTGGTAGATGTGCACGAGGTCGGCGAGGACCCTCGTGCCACCGGTGATGACCGATTCCTCGAAACGCTCTGACTGGATCCGTTCGACCTGTCGCGCATCCTCAGTGTTCGCCCAGACGTAGACCTTGATTGGGATCAGTTCGTCCAGGCCGAGGAATGGAGATATCTCTTCGAGTGCTTGCAGGCCTTCGCGCATCATCGTTTCGGCGACACCACGATCGTGGTACCAGGCGATTTCGAGGTCGCCTTCCTTGAGCGATTGCCATTCGAAGCGTGGATCTTCGTAACGCCAGATTTGCGGTTCGGTCTCGAATGTCTCGCCTGACGCGTAGACGAACTCCCAATGCCATTCAAAGTCGGCTCCCGCGGGGATCCAGAGTTGCGGGTTGCGGGTTGGGAACTCGGCACGGATGCGGGTGACGTCGCCTTCGCTGATTTCGGCGGCCTCGCGGGTCAGGGCGCCCTCGGGGAGGATTGTGTAGAGGAAAGTTGCCGACTCCACCTCGGCGGCGTTGTCGACCAGCGCTGTGACCACGACCGAGTCTGGCCAGGAGTTCTCGAATCGTGTGCCCTGGACGGTCGGGCCGTCCTCGGCGGACTGGGCATCGACCGTTGCGAACATGGTGAGAGACAGCCAACCGAGCACGACTAGCGCTGCGACGGCCAGGAGCAGCCCTGCTCGTCTCATGCAACCGCTCCCTCGCGCTGAGCTTGCTGGCCGATCTGATGTTGCAGCGAGGCTCGCAGGAAGTTGTCGATATCACCGTCGAGGACTCGGTCGGCGTCGGAGGTCTCGAACTGGGTGCGGAGGTCCTTGACCATTCGGTAGGGCTGCAGGACGTAAGACCTGATCTGGTTGCCCCAGCCGGCCTCGATGTGTTCGCCGCGGATCGCGAGGCGTTCTTCCTCGCGCTTCTGCTCTTCGAGCATCAGGAGGCGAGCCTCTAAGACTCGCATCGCGGAGTCGCGGTTGCGCCTGAGTGAGCGCTCGTTCTGGCAGCTGACGACAAATCCGGTCGGCAGGTGGGTGATTCGTACTGCGGTTGAGTTCTTCTGCACGTTTTGTCCGCCGTTGCCGGAGGCGCGGTAGACGTCGATCTTGATGTCGTCGTCGTCGATTTCGACCTCGGCGGCTCCTTCGGTCTCGGGCATGATCTCGACGCGGGCGAACGAGGTGTGGCGCGCGTGATTCTGGTCGAAGGGCGAGATGCGCACGAGCCGATGGACTCCGTGCTCGGAGCGGAGCCAGCCGTAGGCCCCGCCGCCTTCGGACTCGCCGCGGACCTCGAGCATGGCCGACTTGAGGCCGGCTTCTTCGCCTTCGACCAGGTCGACGAGGTCGACGTCGAATCCGGCGTGCTCGGCCCAGCGCTGGTACATGCGGAGGAGCATCTCGGTCCAGTCCTGCGAGTCGATGCCGCCGGAACCTGCGTAGATCGAGATCACGGCGGAGCGGTCGTCGTATGGGCCGGAGAAGGCGAGCTCGAACGAGCGGCGCTCGATTTCTTCGCCGATGGATGCCGCTTCTGTCGCGAGATCCTGGGCCAATTCGTCATCGTCGGCCAATTCGAGTAGCTCGACGGCGTCCGCGACGCGAGATTCCAGGCCGCGCCAGACTTCGACGGTGCGCTGTCGCGCTGCCAGCCGCTTCATCACTGTTCGGGCGTTTTCGGAGTCGTCCCAAAAGCCAGGTGCGGTCGATGCCGTTTCCAGGCTTGCCACTTCAGCTTCTACCGCCGGCAGGTCAAAGACGCTCCAGAACGTCGCTCAACTGCTCCGACAACGCCTCCAGCGAGCCGCGCAACTCGTCAACATCAGCCACAGAACATCTCCGCCATTGCTTCGGTCTGTTGGGAGCACCCCTACACGTTGGAGCGTACTACCGATTCGGCACGATGAGGCCGCCCGATGTGCGTCGCATGCCTTCGGGCGTGGCGGCCGGCTCTCGGGCTCGTCCAGCGGCTGCAGCGATGGGATCGATTGGCGCCGGTTCGCGCTGTTGTGGTGGCGGTTGCGGGGGTCGCCAGGCGGTCGCCGAGCCTGGTTGGGTCGTTGGCGGATTGAGTTGCGCCTTCTCCGGGTTGGCCTGCCAGAGACCGATGAACTCGACCATCTCGAACGGCTCGACGAGTCCGGAGGCGAAGAGGCGGTCATCGATGAAGAGCGCCGGCAGAGCGGTCACGCCTGAGCGAGCGCCGATTTCAGCGAACTCCTCGATCGCGAAGATGTCGGCCTGGAGTTTCGGCGAGAGCAAGGCTGCTGCGCAGGCAGCGAGCGCCGCTTGTCCGGCCATCGGGTCTTGGGCGGAGCCAAGCAGCCGCAGGCGCGTTGGACGGCGGAGCTTGCCGAGGATGCGCTTCATCTTGACCGACGGCTTGGATTGTCGTGTCGAGGCGAGCACCATCGCTCGGATCATCGCGACGAGGAGGTGGCCGTTGGGCGCGCCGTAGAAGCGCAGTGGGCGGTTGAGTTCGCCACGGATCAGGACGCAGGGGACGTCGACGATATCTCGGCGCTTGACCTGTGCCTGGGATTCCTCGTGCTCGTAGATGGTGAGCGAGATGTGGTCGGAGAGTTCGGCGATCTCTTCGTACAGTTCCCTGGCCAATGCGCAGCTTGGTTTTTCCGGTCGACCAGGGACCATCACCCGACGCGGGCTCTGGTGGTAGTACTCGAGCTTTAGCGGTCCTTCGATCGCCTCGAACTGCTGGCGAATTTGCGCTCGTTCCGAACCTGCCAGCGCCATGCCGATCCTCGCTCTCGCTCCGTGATCAGCCTAGCGTTCACTCTGCCCCGTCTTGCACGACCCATTCGACGGCAGAACGTAACTCTGTCTCGGTGACGGCGCCTTCGAAGGCGTAACGAATGACGCCTCCAGCGTCGACGACGAAGACCCACGGCTCGGAGGGCAGTCGCCAGGCGACGAACGCCTCCGCTTCCACTAACTGCGACGGATCGTCAGGATTCTCAAATACTTCGACATGGATGCCAGTTGTTTCAGCGGAGAACTCTCGCCATACCTCTTTGACAGCGTCGAGGACGGGCGCGCAGGTCCTGGAATGGCAGAAGGCGGGAGTCGCGAAGGCGATGATCGTCGGCCGCCCAAGCGTGAGTGCATCGGAGATCGACATGGCGTACAGGCCTGGTTCAGGATCTGGGTCCGAGGTCAGCTCTGCAAGGTCCGGCACATCGTCGCGGGTGAGCGAGTCTACCGACGGCGCCCGCTCTCCGACGCCTGGAGCGGCTTGCCGATTGCGGACGGAGAACCGCAGTCGGACAGACTCGTTGGCTCTGTTTGATGACATCTCGAGCAGGAGGCCCCACAGTCCCGCCGAGGTCAAGCGGACCGGGACCACATAGACACCACGGCCGATGGGGAGTGATCGGTCGGAGACGCTGGCATTTGCGTGCCCGTGCGCCGCGATTTTCACGTCGGGGTCGTAGGGGATGAATCTGGCGAATTGGATGGAACGCGGGGTCTGGCGGTCCTGGTCCAGTTCGAAGAGCGACACGCGAACGGTCGGCGGTTCTTCATCTTCAGCCAGGCCATCGAGGCTGAAGGCAATCCGCTTGACCCCTACTGCGAGGTCTTGTGTCGCCAGGATCGGCAGCCATTCGGCATAAGGATCTGGTTGGGCTAGCATCCATGGATCGCCCTGACCCAATGCGCCGGTTTGCGATTGTTCGCGCTCGCCAGAACACGCCGAGGCGCTGAGCGCGAGCGCACCGACCAGCAGGACGGTTCCTACCAGCAATCTGTGGGTACTCGACGTAACGATCAAACTGCTCGCGTTTGACAAGTCGGACAAAAGTCGCTTGAATATACGATGCAACGGCATAGGCGCCTGATCAATTCAATGGAGGCTGTCAACCATGGCCTATTCCACCACCAATCGCCGCCAGGAGACCTACTTCCTGCACGCGCGCGACATCGAGCTGCGGAATCACCACTCGCAGCGCATTTACTTCTTCGCCAAGTCGGAGAAGCCGGGCGCGATCGATGCGGTGCCTGACGGCTACGAGATCGTCGAGAACCCGCGCACCGGGCTGCCGGTTCTGCGCAAGGTCAAGGCCGACGCAGCCGCCGCCGGCTGATCGCTGGGCACAGATCCATCTCCAATAGAATCCTCGGCTTTGTTCGAGGGAGTCGTTGGATTTGTCCACATTTCCGCGAGGTTTCCACGAGCTATCCACTGCTGGGTTATCCATCCGCATCGACAAGGCGTTCTAAGGCCGCCCGATGGAGCTTCAAGGTAGCCGCCGCTACCACGCGATCCTTTGAGTCGAGCGTGAGCGTCTGGCCCTCCCAGTCGGTCATTTGTCCACCAGCGCCCATGACGATCGGGATGAGCGCGAGGTAGTCCCAGGACTTCAACGACGCTTCACACACAATGTCCACAAATCCCGACGCAAGTAGGCCGTAGGCGTAGCAGTCGGCACCGTAGCGGACCCGTTCAAATGTTGATGACAGGCTGGTCCATGCCTGTTGCGCCTTGCCCTCAAACATGTCGGGCGTCGTGGCGAAGCCAACTGATGATTCCAGATCGGTCGTGGAGGACGTGTGGACAAGGTGTGAATTGTGTGTAGTTCGGCGCACGACCCCTGGATAATTCACTCCGCACCAGCGATCATTCAATATCGGTTGGTCAAGTACGCCCAAGAGCGGCTCGCCGTCGTGCATGAGTCCGATCAGCGTGCCAAAGGTCGGCAGTCCGGTCACAAACGCACCGGTTCCATCGATCGGATCGATGACCCAAACCCACTCGGCATCGGCTCGCTCACTGCCGAACTCCTCGCCGATTACGCCATGGTCGGGAAAGCGATCGGCGATGCGCTCTCGAATCGCCTGCTCGGCGGATTTGTCTGCCTGAGTGACCGGCGAACCGTCGCCTTTGCGCTGGACGTGGAGCCGACGGCGAAACCAGGGCCGGATGGCCTCGCCGGAGGCGTCTGCCAACTCCTCTGCGAACTGCAGGTACATGTCCGCAATCATTTCGCGAGGATCAGGCATGGACTTAGCGTACTCCGCGGGGATGTTTTTCAGTCTGGCGCATTGATTCCCGCGAGACCCGCGTTTGCAAAGGCGAACAATCTATGTCTTCAATGACTGCACCCTGAGAACTCGGCTGATACATTGCAGTACTCGCAGGCGGCATGTGATCTGGGGCGGTCGTCTCCTCGCGAGATTCCGATCAGACTCGGCATTCCGGCTCGACCGCATGTAACGCGGAAGGAATTCTTCATGTCAGACGACGCAAACGGCGTCAGCAATCCGACCGGGAAGATCAACGTGGCGATTATCGGCGTGGGCAACTGCGCCTCCTCGCTCGTGCAGGGCGTAACCCACTACCAGAATGCCGAGGACGGGGACGAGATCCCCGGCATCATGCATGCAGTGCTTGGCGGCTACTCGATTTCCGACCTCAACTTCGTGGCCGCCTTTGATATCGACTCGCGCAAGGTTGGTCTCGACCTTTCCGAGGCGATCTTCACCGAGCCCAACAACACCGTGAAGTTCGCGGATGTTCCCAATCTCGGCGTCCCGGTCGAGCGCGGCATGACCCACGACGGGCTGGGCAAGTACCTGTCGGAAGTGATCGACAAGGCGCCTGGTTCGACCGTCGATGTCGCACAGATTCTCAAGGATCGCGACGTCGATGTCGTGATCAACTACTTGCCGGTCGGCTCGGAGGAGGCGACGAAGTGGTACGTGGAGCAGGTGCTCGAAGCCGGTTGTGGCTTCGTCAACTGCATTCCGGTGTTCATCGCCCGCGAGGAGTACTGGGCCAACCGATTCCGGCGCGCCGGCGCGCCGATCATTGGTGATGACATCAAGTCGCAGGTCGGAGCCACGATCGTCCATCGAGTGCTTTCGCGTCTGTTCCGAGATCGCGGCGTGCAGATTGACCGGACTTATCAGCTTAACTTTGGTGGCAACACCGACTTCTACAACATGCTCGAGCGTGAGCGGCTTGAGTCGAAGAAGATCAGCAAGACCAACGCCGTGACCTCGCAGATCGAGTACGAGATGCCCTCGGGCGATGTCCACGTTGGCCCTTCGGACCATGTTCCCTGGCTAGAGGATCGCAAGTGGTGTCACATCCGGATCGAGGGCACGACGTTTGGTGATGTGCCGCTCAACCTCGAGCTCAAGCTGGAGGTCTGGGACTCGCCGAATTCAGCGGGTGTCGTGATTGACGCGGTCCGTTGCGCGAAGCTTGGGCTCGACCGCGGCGTCTCGGGGCCGCTGCTGGCGCCATCGGCGTACTTCATGAAGTCGCCTCCCGAGCAGTGGACTGACGACGTCGCCCGAGACTCTGTCGAGTCGTTTGCTCGCGGCGAGTAGTTGCCAGCATCTCATTCCTGCAAAGGCAGGAACGATGCATCCGCTCGCGCTCGGCTATCAGACGCTGGGCCGAGTAGCGCGAGCTTTGCCACGACCGGCCGCTTACGCTGCTGCTCGCCGGCTGATGGGCGGTGTTTACCTCGGGTGGTCGAGGGGACGTAATGCCGCCTGTCGCAATGCCGAGCATCTCTTGGCGAACGTCGATTGGAACGGCGACGCCGCTTCGCTCGCCTGTGCCCAGTTCCGACGCTATGGCGAGTACATGGTCGATGCTGTCCGTCTCGACGAGCTCAGCCCATCTGACTGCTTCGATGCGGTCGGCGGCGATGATCCCGCCTGCTCAGACCAATGGGCACAGCTCGAAGCGTGGTACCAACGGTGTCCGATCCTCTTTGCCGTGATCCATTTTGGTAACTGGGACATCCTCGGGGGCGCCTTTACGCATCGGATCGGTCCGTCGATGGTGCTCGTCGACGACCTGGGACATCCTGCTCTCAACCGAGCGATTCAGGATCAGCGGGCTCGATTGGGAATGACCCCTGCCAGCGGCCGCCATGGGCTCCGCCAGATCGTTGAACATCTCGGAGACAATGGAACCGCCGCCATTCTGTTCGATCGGCCGCCGAGGCAGAATGAGCGGACAGTGATCGATCACTTGTTTGGCCGGGAGGTTGAGCTTCCTATCGAGATTCACCGCATCGCGGAGGCCACGAACGCGAAACTGATTCCCCTGACTGCCACACGGCAGGGTCACACGCTTCGATTCACTCCTTACCTTGACTTGGAGCACGAACACGGGCGGCCACTGCTTTCTGCGTTTGAGTCTCCGCTGATTGCCGCGCCGGATCAGTGGTACCAGTTCCGCGATTTCTTTGGGACGTGAGAAGATTGGTTCATGTCGACCGCGTATGCCCTGATTGTCCTGGGTTGGCTGGCCCGATTCCTGCCTCGGTCGTGGATATATGCCATTGCTGAAGCTGCCGCCTCGCTTGCTCTTCCTCTGCTTGAACGGCGGCGGCTTCGGATTCGCAACAATCTGCAGCGGATTCATCCTGAGCACTCGCCGGCGCAGCTCAACCGCGACGTGGGCGAGGTCATTGCCGAGACGGCGCGCTACTACGTGGACCTGGCGATTCTGCCTTCGATTTCAGCGCAGCGGGTGCTCGATCAACACCTGCATGTCAGCGGCTTTGACCATCTGCTTGAAGCGCATCGGTCGGGTCGCGGGGTTGTGCTGACGACGGCACACATCTCTAATCCGGAGGTCGCGGTGAAGGCGCTGGCGGCGCTTGACATTTCTGCGGTGGCGCTGGTTGAGCGGCTCGATGATCCCGGTCATCTGCAGGCCGTCAACGCGGCGCGTGCGGCTGTGGGCGTCGACTTTCTCACCGCGACGCAGACTGGGATCGCCTCGGCGTTGCGAACGCTGCGGGATGGAGGCGTGGTCTGCATTCTCTGGGATCGCGACCGGCAAGGCGGGGGTGCTTGCGTGCCGTTTTTTGGTCGCCAGGCGCGATTTCCCGTCGGAGCGGTCGACCTCGCGATCCGCGCGGAGGCGGACGTGCTGCCGCTGTACGCAGTTCGACGACCTGGGAGAGACCGTCTCCAGTTCGATGTCACGTTCTTACCACCGCTCGAGTTGCTGCTCAAGGGCAATCAGGCGCTGGACACCCGCACGAACACTGCGAATCTAGCGCGGTTGTTTGAACCGATTATTGAGGAGCATGCGCATCTCTGGCGGGTGGCCGAGTCTCCGTGGGCGCCGTGTCGGGATACTCCGTGGGACGACCTTCATCCTCGGGATCAGGTGGCGCAGGCGCATTCATGACCGCGGTTGAGCGATCTATTGGGCGCGCTGACTTGCAGATCCATACCGAGGAGTCGGATGGCATGGACGATGCGCTGACGATTCTCGATGCTGCACAGCGGCGGGGCGTGGACATCATTGCTGTGACCGATCACGACCAGACTCGTGGTGGGCAGCTTGCTCGCGAGACTGCGGCGCGGGCTAATCATCCGGTCGAGGTGATTGTCGGCAGTGAGGTCACAAGTCGGCATGGACACATCCTGGCGCTGTGGATCGAGGAGCCGATTCCGTTGTTTCGCAGCGCGGCGGCGACAGTGGAAGCGATCTGGAAGCAGGGCGGCGTGGCGATTATCTCGCATCCATGTGCGGTCATGCCGATTGCGCTGAGCATCGGCGACATCGATCGGCTGGTTCGTGACCTGATCCCGGAGCGCGCTGGTGATCAGCCGCCAATTCTTGCCGTTGAGACGGCGAATCCGATTCCCTCGGCTCGCTGGCGGCGGAATGGGGTGATTGCGGCCAATCAGGGCTGGGGACTGCCGACGACCGGCGGCTCGGATGCGCACTTCCATGAACAGGTCGGGTCGGCTGTGACCACGTTTGACGGTCAGGGACAGGATGCGCTTCGTGCGGCGCTACAGGCCGGCACGACGGTTGGCGAGCTTCATCACTATCCGCGATTGCGGAACATTGGCGCGGGACGGCTGCTTCGTCAGCAGTGGCGCGGGATCAGCGCCACGCCTCGGGCGATTCTGCGCCGTCGGTTTGGCTCTGGGTGAGCGAGCGGTCGTGCGCATCGCCCACGTGCTTCCGTACGACATTCGCCAGCCTGGTGGCGTGCAGACTCATACTCTGGCGCTGTCTCAGGCGCTGACCGGACTTGGCCACGATTCCCACGTGTTCTCGCCGATGAGGCCGTTGCGCGTGTCGCTGGGGGGCACGCGGGCGGATCTGTCCTGGCATCCGCTTGACCTGGTTGCGCTTCGACGGTTTCTCAACCGACCGCACAACATATTGCACATCCAGGAGCCGATGTTGCCGCTGTTCGGTCCGTTGCCGCTGTTCGGTCCGTTGTCGCTGCTTCATCCGGGATCGGCGCCGACGGTTGTGACGCTGCATTCGGCCGAGCTGACGGCGAGACGGTTCTATTGGTGGACTCAGGCGATGTCGCGACTGCTACTGCGGCAGGCGGATGCGGTGATTTGTGCCAGCGAGGTCTCGTTGGACATCGCCGGGGGAGTGATTCCTGAATCGGCTTCGGTCATCTTTCCGTGTCTCGACCTTGCGCCGTTTCGGGATGTCCAGCCAGAACCTGAGCCGGATTCGGTTTTGTTTGTCGGGCGTGATGAGCCTCGTAAGGGATTGTCGGTGTTGCTGGAGGCGATGAAGGAGCTTCCAGATCGGGTTCGTCTGGTCGTTGCCGGGCCTGTGTCAGAGAGGACTCGCCGGCTTGCCGATGATCGGACGACCTTCCTTGGGCCGGTGCAGCATTCTGAGATTCCGAGCTTGATGGCTCGCGCGACTTGCGCGGCGTTTCCGGCGATTGGCGGGGAGGCGTTGGGGCTGGTCCTGATTGAGGCAATGGCGGCGGGTTTGCCGGTTGCTGCGTCGGACATTGCGGGGTATCGCGTCGCTTCGGATTCGGGTCGTGCGGCTTTGCTTTCGCCGCCGAGGGATGCTGCCGCGCTGGCTGAGAATCTCGCTCGGTTGCTTGAGGACGGAGGACTGCGGTCGGAGCTGATTGCGCGAGGCAAGGAGTCTGCTGAGCGTTTTGAGGCGCGAAGGATTGCGGAACGGCATCTCGATGTATATCGATCGCTGTTGCCCGCGTAACCTGAGTTGGTGACCCGAACTCGACTCCTGGCACTTCTCTCGGTTTTAGCTCTGGTGGCCTCGGTGTTCCTCATCTGGCCTGAGTTCGGGCGTGCGCAGGCTCAGGAGCTGGAGTGGAGCTTTGCCGAGCGGGACGAGCTGACGCTGTGGCATTCCCAGGGGCAACTGCGGGCTGACGATCTTGGCGATCATGCGCAGGGCGCTTATGACCTGGTCAGCGATCTGATTGATGTCGACGTTGACGCTCCGCTGGCGATCATTGTCTGGCCTCAGGGTGCGGATCCGAGCGACACGTCCTTGTACCCGTCCGGGATCGATCAGAATGCCGAGCTTCGGCATGTGTTTCGCAACTCGTCGGGGAGCGTTCGCAGTGAGGTCGCCGGTGCGTTGATCGATGCGGCGACTGGCGAGCACGCAGGCCAAGTTCCGTTCTGGATGCGCAGCGCGCTTGGGTTCTGGTCGGCGGGTCCGCTGCCCGGGTTCTATCTGCGCCGGGCCGGCTCGGTGGTGCTGTTCGACCACGAGGAGTATTACTCGGTCGAGCAACTGGAGATTGTTCCGACGACCTGGCAGTTCCAAGCCAAGTACTTCGGCCAAGCCGGGGGGATGTTGGCCTGGTTTATCCAGGACTGGGGGCCTGAGGCGCTGGCTGATCTGTTCGAGACGGTCGGAGAGGGCGTGCCGTTCTATGAGGCGATCGAGCAGGTCTACGGCATTCCGGAGAGCAGGCTGATTGGCGAGTTTACGAAGAACGCCGAGCGGGCGCTGTTGCTCAACTGGCCGTACATCGAGTCGCAGCAGAAGCCCTTCTACGAGCGGCTCAACCTGAACCATGTGATCATCGTTGCGGCGGCGATCCCGATGGCGTTCCTGCTCTTCTTTGTCGGCAAACGGTTGTTTTACGACTGACGCTGTTCCCCACATGGTCTCTGCGCGTGGTCTCTGTGTAGAGTGAATCCACTGCGGACGGGTTCAGATGGGGAACCGCGTGTCTCTCCTCCCCCACTCGATATCCCGGGACATTTCAGAGCGGATCGGACGAGCGGTTGCTCGCACCGGTTTGACGCCCAATGCGCTGACGGTGATTGGCCTGCTGGGTATGGGCGGCGCTGGAGCGCTGGCTGCCTATGGCAAGTTCTGGCAGGCCGGCATTGTGATGCTCGTGGCGGCCTTCTTTGACCTGCTCGACGGGGCGGTGGCGCGGGCGACCGGTCGGGCGACGGACTGGGGCGCGGTCTTTGACGCCGTCTCGGACCGGCTGGCCGACTTTGCGCTGCTGTTCGCTCTGTTGATCTGGTACAGCGCCGCTGAGCGGTTCGACCGGACGGCGATTGTGCTGATTGGGATCTCGCTGTTCGGCAGCATGATGGTGAGTTACACGCGATCGAAGGCCGGCGAGTTTGGGGTCAGCATTCGCACCGGGTTGGGCACCCGACTTGAGCGGGTGCTGATCATGGCGATCGGGCTGCTTTCGGCTCAGATTGTGCCGATTTTGTGGCTGCTCGCGGTGTTGACGAATCTGACTGCTCTGCAGCGCTGGCTTATCACCTGGCGTGCGATGCGATCACTGGAGCAGCAGCCGCCGAGGATCGGCAACGACATCAGCAACGACGGGGAGCCGGACGAGCCGGCGGACAGCCCGTTCGGCGGTCAGGTCGGAGACTGAGAGATGGGAGGACTCCCCTCTGCCTTCGGCATCTCCCCCCGCAGGGCGGGGGGAGAAAGGGGCCCGGTCAGTCGAACTGAATGGCGTGGTTGGCGAGCTAGGAGTTGCTGCGAACCAGTTCGACGATCTCGTTGACGGTTTCGTCTCGCCATGAGGCCCATTCGTCGGAGGACTGGAGGTCTCGGTAGCCCTGGCGGATGCGGGCGCGCATGTCGTCCTCGGACTCGCCCTCTTTGCGGCTGAAGAGCTTTTGCATGTTGGCCATGTGCTCGTTGGCCACGGCGGGGCGCTCGATCCAGTGACCGATGTACTGGTGGTCGAGGGTGTAGAGGACGGCGGTCGGGATCGACTCGTGTTGGCCGTCCTTGAGGAACTCGGACATGATGTCGTTGTTCTCGTCGCGGGCGAAGATGCGAAGCTCCCAGCCGGCGGTCGCCGCGATCTCGGCGAGCACGGGCAGGCCGCGGTACACGTCCGGGCACCAGTCCTCGCCCAGCACCAACATCTTCAGTCGCGGCAGCGACTGCAGCGCCTCGCGGCCCTCTTCCGAGATCTGCCAGGCGCTCATGTTGCGGACGAAGCGCTCGACGTTGGCGTCGCCACGGGGCTGGCCGCCCGGCGTCAGGCGCTGGAAGTTCTCTTCCGAGTTGATGAAGGCCAGGTACTGGTTCCAGGTCATGCCCGACTTGAACCGCTCGGGGGTCACCACTGATTCTTTGGTTGCCGTCGTCATCGAGTGCTCCTTCGTGTCGTCGCGTGAACGCGAATCTGCTCTGAGGTAGTCAATCGCAGTCTAGCCCTGCCTCGCGGGCGCCGTTCGAGGACTCGTGCTCTTGCTGGTGCTCCCACTAGTGCTCCTGGTGACAGGGGCAGGTGCACTCGTCGAGGGAGTAGCGGAGGACGTCGACGTAGGTTGCCTCGGCCAGGTGCTCGGCCAACTGAGGCGGTAGTTTTAGCCCCTCGGTCTGTCCGGCCTGGGTGACCGAGGCGAACGCGTAGACGGCCATCGCCGCGGCGCGGTCGATCACGTCGGCGATATCGCTTCGGAGGACGCCTTCTTCACCAGCATGCCGTTCGTCCAACGCCACACCTCGCACCAATCCAGCAGGGCTCAGGATGCGCTTAGGATACACCTGACCGAACGCGCGCATTGTTTGGAGTCTTGTATGGCACAGTTCGAGTTTGGCTGCCAGATCCCTGCCTGGCACTGGCACTGGGATGTCTCGGAGCTACGCGACTGGGCCCAGGGCGTTGAGGCGATCGGGTGCGATTTCATCTCGATGGCCGACCATGTGATCTACGCCTACGCGCGGGATGACCGTCCGCAGACGGGTCCGTACACCGACGACGTGCATCAGCACGAGGTGTTGACCACACTGGCCTGGCTGGCGGGGATCACGAATCGGGTGGCGCTGCAGACTAACGTGCTCGTCCTGCCTCAGCGCGAGCCGGTGCTGGTCGCCAAGCAGGCGGCGGAGATCGACATCCTCTCGGGCGGCCGAATGCGGCTGGGCATCGGGATCGGCTGGCAGTGGCAGGAGTTCGACGCGCTGCAGGCCAACTTCCGCCAGCGTCCGAGCCGGATGGAGGAGTACATCCGCGTGCTGCGCGCCTGCTGGACCGAGGAGCCGATCACGTTCAGCGGCCGCTACGTGAACATCGACCAGATGTCGGTGATGCCCAAGCCGGTGACTCCGGGCGGGCCGCCGATCCTGTTCGGCGGCCTCTCGAAGCCGGCGATTGAGCGCACGGCCCGGCTGGGGGACGGCTGGATTGCTCCGGTGCAGAGCAGCCTGGAGCAGCTCGCACAACTCTGCACCGATCTGCGGGCCGAGCTGGAGAAGAATGATCGCGATCCCGACGAGTTCCCGATCCAGTGGTTGCCGCCGCTGGACGCGGACATGTCGAACACGCTGCGAATGTTGAGTGCGGCGCGGGATGCGGGGATCACTCGGCTCGGGATCGGGATGCCGAACTACGACCGTGAGCTGTCGATTCCTGTGGATCAGTATCTGCAGACGGTGGAGACGGCGTGGCGGGAGGTCTGGCCGGAGGTCAAGGGCGGCTAGTCCCTAGCATTGAGACTGACAGCAACAGGCTGACTCACTCGCCGACCGCATCGAACTGGTTCGAACGTAGCCATCTATCGGCAGGCGCCGACGGCGGGAAGATCCTCGAACGCGGGAGTATTCGCGTACCGTCGGCAGCGACGAATGAGAGTTCCAGCTCACCACCAGCGCGGCGCTGAGCGCTGATCCGACCCCACTCGACACCATCGATCACGACGGGACTGCTGTGCCGCCAACGCCCAACTGGTGAATCGGCGGAGAAGAATCGGCTCGAAGGAAGCACGCGCTCACCTTCGGCTGGGTCGAATGCGAATTCGATTCGTCCGTCGTTGAGTCGGCGCGTCGCGATCCGGCCTAATCGTTCGACTGGCTCATCGACTTCCATCTCCAGTAACCCTGCCGGGTCGCCATGTTCGTCTTCTGCTTGCAGATTTCCCAGTGGCGGCGCGACTATGCGTTCCGGGACGGCGGTCGGTTTGCGCAGCAATATCCAACAATCCAGAGCGCCGTCCGCCTTGAGTGCGCAAGCGTGGTCGGCCCCGGTGGTCACTGAGATGTAGGGCGGGTTGGGCGCCCGGGTCCAATCGCCCCGGGCGAATCTGCAATGCTCATCCAGTCCCTGGCCCGGCATCCGCTCTCCACACCCCAGATCAGTGGTGTGTACAGACGCGTAGCAGATCACGTCGCCGTCGGTCGACAGCGCGCAGTAGCCGTTCGGACCAGCGTCTATTGCGGCATAGCTTCCGATTGGCGTCTCGCTCCAGCCGTGTCTCCAAACGAACCACGGACGACCCCAACAGAGCAGTTGATGGTCGGTGTCTATCGCGCAGCCAAACGTTCGCCCCAGGCTGAGCGACTCGAAGCTGCCAACAGGCGGGGTCCCGAGTTCGCTGCCCCAACACTCAATCTGACCGTCTGGTCTGATCCCGCAGGCTGCAGCGTATGAGGTGGAGAGCGAGTTCCATTCGCCGAGGGGTGTTGCGTTCACATCCTCAAAGGGACCCCAGCAGAATGCCTGACCCTGGACGTTCAAACCGCAGCCGGTGATGTAGTTCGACACCAGGCTGGCATAGCGACCAGGGGCCACGTCTGTGATGCCGGGTGTGTGATAGCCGACTTTCGTCCAACATCGGGCACGGTCTTCCTCGGTCAAGGCGCACACGTGGAAGCTTCCGGCATTCACCTGATGAAACTGTTGCGAGCTCCATCGTTCCTCGTGTCCGCTTTCCGCCCAGGCATTCCCCTTGCCGCCCCAGCACACCAGACTTCCAGTGGGTTCGATGCCGCAAGTGAAGAAGTGGCCTGCGGACACTTCGTTGAACGTTCCCTCTGGCGCAAAATGATGACCGTAGTCTTCTGCGCCCCAGCATCGAACTTTGCCAGTCTGCGTCAGTGCGCAGGAGAATCGGTATCCGGCGGCGACCGCGGCGTATCTGCCGACCGGCGCCAGGGTCTCCCCAGCCTGGTCGGCGCTGTACTTGTACAAATGCCAGCAATGGATCTCGTCTTCGAACGTAATCCCGCAGACGTGTCCCCAGCGACCGCTGATCGACTTGTAGGTTCCTTCCTGTGCTGTCGGCTCGCGGCCGACTGCGGCGCCCCAACACTCAACGGCGCCCGACGTGGTCAGGCCGCAGGTGTTGCTTTGCAGGGTTACTACTTGTTTGTACCTGGTACTCGGCGATTCGGACTCACCGCGTTCGTTGCTTCCCCAGCATTGAATCGTTGTATCCAGAGCCAGGGCGCAACTGTGAGATCGACCGGCGTCGAGCGCCTGGAAGCGTCCTTCGGGGATTCGGTGCAGACTCCCTCCACCGCCCCAGCAGATCAAGCGCTGGTCGTCTTCGCGAATGGCGCAAGAATGGTCGAAGCCGGCGGAAACGGCGCTGAACTGTCCGACGGGAGCATCCAACTGCCCGTGTTGATCCAGTCCCCAGCATCGCACCTCACCATCAACGGTCAGTGCGCAGGTATGCCAGGATCCAGCACTGACGGCACGGTAGCGACCCTCAGGGACGTCTGTCTGACCCGCGCCGTTGAGGCCCCAGCACAGCACTTCTTGCTCGCTCGTGAGCGCGCAGGCGTGCTGATATCCAGCACTGAGGGAGACTACAGCTGAGCTGACTTGGCCGTCATCCGCGGTCGCGACGCCGGTTTCCAGGACGAGTGTGAGCGCCGCGGCGCAAACCAAGGCCAGTAGCCCAACCAACCGTGTGGTGCCTGCGTTAATCAAAGGTCGTTCCCTCCACCTCTTCGCTCAGTCTTCCGGCCAGCACAAGGCGCGGGCGCGGAGCATTGACATCAGGTAGTGCTGGGCGTTGTCGCAGCGGAGGCCGGAGCGGTGGAGGGCGGAGCGGACGGCTCCGACGTGTTCGGGGCCGGCGACGAGGGCGTGTTCGGGTCCGTCGAGGGAGAGGGTGAGGAGGAAACGCATGCTGAGGAGCAGGGCGGCTCGGTAGCGCTCGGCTCGGTCGTCGTCACCGGCGCGCTGGGCGATGGCGAGGGCGCTGGCGATGCCCTCGCTATAGGCGGCGGTGCCGATGCCTGGGGTGTTCTGGAATGCTCCGACCCAGAGCGGGTTTTCGCTGTCCTCGCCGTGTTGTTCCTGCAGCGCCCAGTCGGCCATTTCGTAGGCATAGTCTCTTGCGGAGTCGTCCTCGACGAGGGCGTGCCATTGGTCGCAGGCCTGGATCATCCAGGTGGTGAAGGAGAGGTCGCGCTCGTCCTCGTCCCGCCATTGGGCTTGATAGTGCTTGAGCGATCGCTCGACAGCGGACTTCAGCCGGGGGCGCTTGCGGATGCCGTAGAGCCTGGCCAGGGCGAAGACGATCTGTCCGGCGTAGTAGGTCTCGGAGCCTTCCAGTTCCATGCCGCGTGCTTTGGTGCCGAAGTGACCGTCGGGCGCTTGGACGGCCAGGAGCGAGGCGGTGAGTTGGTCGACTGTTTCTCTGGGGATTCGCAGGGAGCTTCCGAGCTCCGAGATTGCGAGGAGGAGGAGTGGCGGCGCGCCGAGCTTGGCCTCGCCGTACATGTCCTGGAGGTAGAAGAGCCGACCGGGACCGTCTCGGCGGAGATGGCGCTCAAGGATGCCGCTGATGGCTCGGGCTGCGGCCTCGCCGATGCTGCGGTCGCGGGTGAGTCGGGCGACCATCGCGATGGCCCAGGCGCATCCGCACTGTCGGACGAGCTGGTCGTACGGTGTCCAGCCGCCTTCCTTGCCGGGGCTCGGGGGCGCGTATTCGTAGGCGAAGGAGCCGTCGGGTCGTTGGTGTCGGAGGAGCCAGGCTGCTGCTTGCAGCGCGGAGCCGGAGAGTCGGTCGGGCAGGACTTCGGCCATGTCGACGACTCGGAATCCGGCGGACCGGGGGGCGATTCGTTCTCCGTCGGTCGGAGCGACCGTTCCCAGCGCCTCGACGGTGGTGAAGACCTCGACCGACGTGCTTGACGCGAGGCGGGCTCCGGGATGGCGCGCTTCGCGATTGAGTCGTTTGACCCAGGCGGGGGTTCGACCCTCCGTGCGCAGGGCGTCGAAGGGCCAGCCTCGGGCTACGTTGTCGCCGTCGCGCAGCATGAGTCCGTGGTGGCCGGGGAGTGGTGTTTGGATCAGACCGATCAGGCCTTCGGGCGTTCGGGCTTCGCGGTTGGCTTCGACCTCGATGCTGAGCGCGTCGCCTGGCCGGTCGCTCGCTTCTCCGAGCGCGAGCTGCAGTGCGGCGCCTGCCGCTTGGGCTGCGCTTAAGCCGTCTGCCGCCGAGGCATCGGCCTCAGCGATTTGACTACCTGCGCGCCACAATCGTGCCCGTGCAGCGACGTCGCCCGCTGAGTCACCGATGGGTGCCCCGGCGAATCCGGCTCTCGCTGCGGAGAGGACGTCAGCGGGCTCCAGCGCCGACTCGACGTCAGTTGGGGCCACCTAGTACGCGCCCTGCTTCTCGAACAGGTCGCGCGGGTTGCCGATCAGCATCTGGTCGACCTGCGACTGGGTGACGCCGCGTTCGAGCAAGGCTGGCACAACGTCGTCGGAGATGTGGTTGAAGTGCCAGTTGGGCTGCGCCTGGCGCATGGCGTCGATGTCGGGGATCCAGTCGAGGCAGCATGAGGCGTCGTGGGCGAGCAGCATGCGCTCGGTGTAGCCGTCGGCGGCCAGCTTGACGACCGTGTTCACGCGATCATCGAAGGAGAGGATCTGGTCCAGTCCGAAGCGGTCGAGGCCGACATAGGAGCCACGGTCCATGAGCGACTTGAGGTAGTCGGTGTCGGCGGTGTCGCCGACGTGGCCGATCACGATGCGGGAGAGGTCGCAGCCTTCGTCCTCGAAGACGTCCTGCTGCAGCGCGCCGAGTTCGGGCGGTCCGTTGTGGGTTGCGATCGGCACGCCGGTCGCGCGGTGTGCGCGAGCGCCTGCTCGGAGGCACTTTTCGTTGTAGCGGTCGACGCCGCCGCCCTGCTCGTCGGAGGCGAGCTTGATGATGTTCGCTTTGACGCTGGTGCCGGCGATTCCCTCGGTGATGTCGCGGACGAACACCTCGGTCAGCATCTCGGCCGGGCGTCCGCGCCAGTACATCGAGCGCAGCCAGTAGATGCCGGTGCAGAGCACGACGTTGATTGAGGTGACCTGCGAGACTTTTTGCAGGAAGCCCATGTCGCGGCCGAGGTCGGCGGTCGAGAGATCAACGACGGTGCTGACTCCGCGCTGTTGGAGCGCGTTCAGCTTCTCGTCGGCCGATGCCACGCAACCTGCTTCGTCCCAGAGCTCGGGCCAGTTTTCCGAGATTCCAGGCGAGCGGATCCCGATGTGTTCGTGGATCAATGTGCGACCCAGCTCGGATGTGTCCACTGCTCCATGCAACGTGTTGATTGACGGCATCGGCATGTTCCTTCCCAGAGGAATCTGATTCCTGCCGGAATGCTAACGCTCGGCGCAGATCGGCCGATACGCTGGCTTCGTTCTTATGCGATGTGATCACAGGAGTTCAGATGGACGCTGAAGCTTCACAACAGTTGATTGAGCAGGTCCGGGCATTCGCACGGGGTCCCTTCCGCGAACGCGCCGCCGAGGCGGACCGCGCCGGCGAGCTGGTGATCGGCAACTTCAATGAGCTCGCCGAGCTTGGCATTTCCGGTTTGATGATTTCGGAGGCGTTCGGCGGTCTCGAGGCGGACGGCGAGACCATGGTCCGGGTGGTTGAAGAGCTCGCGTACGGCGATGCATCCACTGCCGTCGCCGTGAACATGCACCTGCTGGTGACCGGTATCGCGAGCGCATTGCCTCCCTTCCCACACCGAGATCAGATGCTCAAGGCGTGCGCCGCAGGCGCCTGGTGCTGCGCTCCGGGCAGCATTCCCTCGCGGGAGCTGGACAACACGTCGACCGGCTTCATGGCGGTCGAGGACGGAACCGATCTCGTCATTTCGGGCCGCGCAGGATTTGCCTCGGGCGCCGACGCTGCCGAGTACGCCATGGTCGGCGCGCTGATCGAACGACCTGCCGAGCCGGACCTGGTGATCTCGCTGCCCAAGCTGGACAACGAAGCGATCACCAACCGCGGCAACTGGAACGGCATGGGGCTGCGGGCCACAGCGTCGCACGACGTGGTGATTGAGGACCTGCGGCTCGCGCGGGCCGATTGCTTCGTCGTGCCGCTCTCGCTTCTGCGCATGGGCGAGCAGATGATCCCGCAGCTCCAATGGCAGCGTCGAGCGTTGCCGGGACTCGGCATCTGCGCGATCTGGCTGGGCAACGCCCAGGCGATGTTCGACGAAACGATCGAGTACCTGCAGCAGCGCCGCGGCTATCTGGCCTCGGCCAACAGCCCGCTCGGCGGCACGAACGAACTGCGCTCGCAGCAGGCCTGGGCGCAGATGGCGCTGGGTGAGATGGACAGTTGGCTCGCTTCGGGTCGGACGATGCTGTACCACGCTGTGGACGAAGTCGACCGGGCCTATGCGGATCGGCAGTCGTTCATCCGCATGCAAGTGCAGACGACGCATCATCTGCGGCGGATGGCGGAAGAGGTCGCTCAGATCAGCATCAAGACGACGGGCGCGCACGCATACGTCAAGGGGCATCCGCTCGAGCGGCTCTATCGGGATCTCACCGGGGGCATCGTGATGGCCTGGAAGACGGATGAGTTGCAGCACTCGCTCGGGCTGGCAGCCTTGGGCGAGGAGATCACGATCGTTGGGCCGGCGGGCACGTGACTGCCGCGGAGCATCTCAACCGAGATATTCGAACGGATTGACACAGTAGGTATCGAGTGGCACGAAGTCCTTTACGTTCCGGGTCACGACCGTCAGGTCTCGAGTCCGGGCGATCGCCGCGATCATTGCGTCGAGCGAGTTCTTGTCATCGCCTTTGATTCCCATACGTCCCCAATCCCGCGCGGCTGCCGTGTCGAATGGCAGAATCGAGAATTGACCGATCATCGCCTCTTCCAACCACGACTCAAGCTCTTCGGCGAACAGAGGATATTTGGCTCTGACCATCTGGGTTCCTCGCTGCAACTCGGCGATCGTGATCGAACTCAGATGGAGATCACTACTGCGCACTGACCGGAACCAGGCCAGAACCGAAGGGTGCGGCTCGATCAGGCGCAACTCCGAGACAACGCAGGTGTCAACCAGGTACATCAGTCTTCAAACAGGTCCGGCAATGGCCGCAATCGAAACGTCTTGCGGTCGGGCAGTGGAATCTCGCCCCGCGCCTCGGGAGCCAACAGCCACTCCTTCACGCTCCGATACTTCGTTTGATGCTGAGTCAGTAGTCGCCACTGCTCGATCGGGACGATGACTGCGGTCTCAACTCCGCGCCGGGTGACGATCTGCGGACCTTCCTCCTCGACGGCGTCCAGGACCGCACTAAACTTCGCCTTGGCCTCTTGCACCTGCCAGTGCGTCGGCTCTCGCTCCACGTAACCTCTACTCACATCACACCTCCTGTCTCAAGTCATTATCTGACTAGACATCAGACTAGTCCCCGAGCCATCCATTTGTCAACTCCTGCCAAGTTCACTGGCCTCAGCCGTTCTGCCCCGTTTTTCGCGAGACAGCCTCTGAATCAGCCGACCAGTGGGCGCTGGTACCATACGTCCATATCCGCTTCACACTCCTCACACAGCGAAAGGCCGCGTATGGCTTCCCCACTTAAGACTGAACTCTGCGACATGCTGGGCATCGAGATTCCGGTCATCCTGGCCGGGATGGGCGGCGCTGCCGGGCCGACCCTGGCTGCGGCGGTCTCCGAGGCCGGTGGTCTCGGTGTCGTCGGCGCGACCGGCTACACGCCCGACGAGTTGCACGGCATGATCGCCAAAGTTCGCTCGCTGACCGACAAGCCGTTTGGTGTCGACCTGCTGCTGCCCTCCTCGATCGCGGACTCCGGTAACCGCGAGGACCTCGAGCTGGAGATCTCGGCCGAGCATCACCACTACGTTGACCAGCTGAAGCGGGAGTTTGAGATTCCCGAGCCGTCGGAGCCGCTCGACCGTCCGCCGCTGACCCAGGATTACTTCCGTCAGCAGGTTGAGGTCATTCTCGACGAGCAGGTCCCCGTCTTCGCTTCCGGTCTTGGCAATCCCGGTTGGATGGTCGACGACGCGCACGCGCAGGGGATGAAGGTCATCGGTCTGGTCGGCAACACGCGCAATGCTCGCCGTGTGGCTGCGGCCAAGGTCGACGCCGTGGTCGCACAGGGCACCGAAGCCGGCGGACACACCGGCCGGATCGGGACGCTCGCGCTGGTCCCGCAGGTGGCCGACGCCATTGCGCCGACCAAGACGATCGCGGCCGGCGGGATCATGGATGGCCGCGGACTGCTCGCGGCACTTGCGCTGGGCGCGGAGGCGATCTGGTGCGGGACCGCATTCCTTGGCACCTGGGAGGCATACCAGGACTCCGAGGAGCGCGGTGAGACCGACGAATGGACGCGCAAGGTCCAGTGGGACAAGCTCGTCGCCGCCGTTGATGAGGACACCCGCATTGGGCGGATGTACTCGGGCAAGACGATGCGCCACATGTACAACGCCTGGACCGAGGCCTGGGAACGTCCCGAAGCGCCACCGACGCTGCCGATGCCGCTCCAGGGCCTGCTCGTTGGTGAAGCTCTCCGAGGCGCGCGCGAGGCGCACATCGAGGAGCTGGTCGGTGGACCGGCCGGCAACGGCGCCGGCCTGATCAAGGCGATCCGCCCAGCGACCGAGGTCGTTGGGCAGATGGTTAGCCAGGCCGAGGAGCTGATCGAGCGGTTCGGCTCGCCGGTCGGGGTCTAGGCACCTCGATCTCTCGCGATGTACGAGGGGGCTTCGCGCAGGCGGCCCCCTCGACGCCGGAGGCGCATCCCCGCCTGCGCGGGAACGGGCTCTCCCTGGAGGGGGAGGTCGGAACCACCATGAAGATTTGTCCTGCCTGCCACCGAGAGACCTTTGACGGACGCGTTGCGTGTCATCGCTGCGGCGCGGACGTCGCTCGCCAGCGTCCAATTGCGTTGCCCAGCCGCGATGCGGCGACGCTGGTTGGTCCTGTCCCGTTTACCGATCAGCAGGGAGATCTGATTCTGGATGTCGATGGGGCTACGTTTCTGCGTGAGGACGGTCGTCCGTTGCTGCATATTCCTGCTTCGTCGGTCGACATGGTGAAGCCTTCTCGGGGGCGCGACCTGGTGATCAAGTGGGTGCCGCCGAATCGGAAGCGGGCTCGGCGGACCCGGCTGCGGGTGCGCTGGGCTCCGCAGGCCGATCGGACGCTGCGGACCGAGTGGGTGGGCTCGCACTATGCGCTGCGGCGGCCGTATGGACACCGGGTGCCTCGGAATCCGAATCGGCGGACGGGACGGGATTACACCGTGGTGCGCGACCGCTGGCTGTCGGCGCTGTCGATGTTGCTGAATGCCGACCGCTACGCGCTGGCTCGTCGGTAGGAGCGCTGAGGTGCCGCGTCGGAACCGCAAGGGACGCCGACCTGGGCAGCGGCCTCGCCGGTATCACTCGAACCGCGAGGCGCGGCGTGAGCGGCGTGAGCTGGTGGTTCTGGATGAGCAGCCGGCGACTTCTTTGCCCAGGCAGTGCGGGAACTGCCTGGAGTGGCTGCCGCCTCGGGCGGACGCGCTGGGCGGTCGGGGGACGTGCGCTCACCCGGCCAGCGGCGTGCTCGCGCCGGATGCGGATACTCCGGGCTGTCACGTCTTTGCCGCTCGGCGGTAGGCGGCAGCGGGCTGGGCACCCGACGGGGATTGCGCCAAGGAGCGGTGTTGCCCTGGCGTTCGGGTAGGCTGAGGACATGACCACCGAGCAAGTCGTTCACTACCGAGATATGAGTGCGGAGTACCTCAGCCACGCCCGCTCCCTACTTGCTGAAGGCGATTTGAAGCAGGCTTCCGAGAAGGCGTGGGGCGCAGTGGCGGTGCTGGTCAACGCCGCCGCCGAGTCGCGGGGCTGGCGGCACCAGAGTCATCGTCATCTCTGGCAAGCGCTCGGACGGCTGGAGGATGAAACCGGCGACGCACAGATGCGTGAGCAATTCGGACTCGCAGGCGAGCTGCACACCAACTGCTACGAAGAGTGGCTCGACGAGAAGACGGTCGCGAGGTACGTGGCCGCGGTGGAACAACTCGTGACCAAGCTCGATCCGCTGGCGTCGTAACCCGCCCCCACCACTGTTCCATCTCACTGCTCCGTCACTCCCACGCTCCGACGCGGGGATCTCGCCCGACGCGGCACACTGAATCAAGCGGTGGGGATCGTTCTGGGGTTTGGGCAGGCGGCTTGTCTAGGTGCTTTCCTCCTCATCTGAAACATCGACTCCGAGCATCGACACATTCTTATGCCAACCTGCAGCCCATGGATGGTTCACGCAAACAGCCATGAGAACCGTCACAGCTGCACTGAGATTGCCCATTCCGCTCTGAATTCTGTTGACAAACTCTTCAAACGTCTCGTCATATCTCACGTGAATGAAATCACTTCGACTACGCTCCATTACTGACCTAAAGCTGGGCATCTGAACATAAGAAACTCCCTGCTGAGCCTGTACGTCGCACCATCGCTGAAACTTCTCCTCCAACTGCCCTTGCGATCTATTCCCAAGTTCTTCGAATAGGACCAACAAATCATGAGTGCGAGAGGGATCTTTGCCTTCAGAGGCTGTAAGCGCCTTTAGATACAGCTCCGCAGCGAATGCCCGAAGTATGGACACTCCGGTGATTAACTGGCTGGAAAGGTCTAGTTCCGTGGAGAACGTATTATCTATAGCCATGGTGACCTGATCGCCGATCATGGGCTTTAGGTATTCCCAGTCTCCGACGGAAAGAGGCTTGAGAACCCCTTCCAAGAAGAGGGTGTTCGTCGACATCGCATTTGCTCTTCGGAAGAAGTTACGGAACAGCTCCTCAAAATCAGGTGAAGCGGTCTTAGGGGATGCCACGTTTGTCACTCGCCCTTCTTCGCCATGCGGCCACGTTTGGCGTTTTCTCTGCGAAGGCCGCTGAGGGTTAGGGTGTTGCTCTTGATGCGGTTGCAGGGGCCGCAGAGGAGGAGACGGTTGCTGATGTGGTTGAGGCCTCCGTCCGACCTCGGAGTGTTGTGGTCGAGTTCGAGGTAGAGCGGGTCGTCAAATTGACGGTCACACCCTCGACAGACCATGCCGTTCTGGTCGATGAGGAAGTCGACCATCTCTGCGCGGGACATCTTAGATCCGGGTGGCTCTGCGATCTTCTGCTTCGTCTTGAGGATTGGGGCGGCGGTCTCGCCTTCGTCGGTACGGACAGGAGCGACCGTGCTGTATCCGACCCTTCCAAACGTGAGAAGACGACCCGCCGTATCGCCGTCGGGCGCCGCCAAACCTTCGGATTGCAGACGTTCGATAACTGTGTCGTGAGCCTTGTCCCAGATGTCCATGCCGATCCATCGTCGTTCCAAGCGCTCGGCGGCAACGATCGTGGTAGCGCAGCCGCAGAATGGGTCGAGGACGAAGTCTCCCTCATTAGATGAGGCTTTGATGATCCGCTCGTACAGCGCCAGCGGTTTCTGGGTCGGATAGCCTGTTCTCTCGTCTGAAGTGTTGGGAATGCGCGACACATCCGTCCACAGGTTCTGTAGTGGCTTCCCTTCAGAATCTTCGAGATACATCTTTAGGCCGTCCGTGCGCGGGGTTCCATCCTTCTTCAGGTGAATGCGGCCTTCTTGCCACCATTGCTCCAACTGTTCGAGGCGATAACCCCAACCGCGAGTCGGGCCAGGTCTTGTCCCTCGCCACTCAAACTTGCCCGAGTCGCTATCCGGCCTAGGCGCCGTGAGATTTTCGAGGCGATAGCGCCTACCGTCCGGGTCAACATGGCGAAACCGTTTGAGTTGCTGCTCGCTGTACTTGCTGCCTTCGTAGTCGTGAAATCCGCCATTCCAAGTCTCGTCCTCCGACTTCGCGTAGTAGAGCAAAATGTCGGTGATGTTTCCGTACCGCTCGGCGGTGTTGTGGCTCTCCGTTCGCTGCCAAGTGATCTCATTGCGAAACTGCGCCCGTCCAAAGATCGCGTCCAGTAGCGCCTTCAGGTAGTGGCTAGCAGTGGGATCACAGTGCAGGTAGAGGCTGCCGTCCTCGCGGAGGACTCGGTGCATTTCAAGGAGGCGGACGCCGAGCCAGCAGAGGAAGGCGGCCATGTCCTCTCCGGCGGCGGCGCGGGCGGCTTCGATGACCTGCCAGACGGCGGGCCAGTCGTCCTGGATGGCGTCGATCCAGTCCTGGTGGACGTCCCGATCCCAGCTCCAGCGATCCTCGAACCGTGCGCCCGCCGCCAGCGAGTCCGGCGTCGCGTGGAAGTCGCGGCCCTTGTTGAAGGGCGGGTCGGTGGCGATCAGGTGAATCGTGCCGGAGTTGATGCCGCGCAAGAACGGCAGGTTGTCGCCGTGGAAGAGAGTCCGGTTCTGGACGTTAAGTGTGGTCACCTGGTCAGGGTAGGGAGTAGAACGGGTGTTGTCAATGGGAGGGGTTTAGGCGAGGCCGACGATGTGCATTCGGCCGGTTTCGCCGGCGATGTCGTCGATCCAGTAGAGCTTTTGCTCGCCCAGCTTGACGTAGGTTGGGACGATCTGTTGGCCGGAGCGGTTGACCCTGGGGTCGACCGGGAAGGTGGGGCGGGAGTCGTCGGCGCCGGGCTGGTCGGGGTCGAGGGCGTGGGGGTGGCCGCTTTCGGCGCACCAGCGGGCGAAGTCTCCGTCGAATTCGAACCAGGCGCCGCCCGAGGCTTCGGCGAACTCCTGCATTGCGCCGAGGGCTTGCCAGAGCGCGGCCGGATCGATGGAGTCCAGGTCGGTCCAGATGGCGACCCTGGGCAGGTGTTCGGCTGCGCGATCGAGGAGTTCGTCGGCTGAGGGCGGGTCGAGGTCGAACCAGCCTGGCGAGTCTTGATCCTGTTGCTGTGAGAGCTGTCGTTCGAGTTCGAGGGCGCGGGTGCGGGCGGCGCGGATGGCGTCGACGCCTGGGTGGGCGTCGCCCGGTTCCGAGGCTCTGATGGCGCGTTGCTCGGCGAGTTCGGCTTCGAGCGCTTCGATCCTGGCAGCCTGTTGCGGATCGGGAACGACGACCTGCTCGACGACTCGCTCGGGCTCGGGGGCCGGCGGTGGCGGACTCGCTGGACTTGCTGGATTTGACGGCTGATCTGGCATCGGCTGGGTCGGCGCAGCGGGCGTTGAGGATGTCTGGCGCTCGAGCCAGAGGATGGCCGCGATCGCTCCACTGACGAAGGCGAGGAGGGTCTTGAACAGGCTCACGACGGGCTCACTGGTCGCTTCCCCGTACGCCTTCGAGCCAGGTCAGGCACCTGGCGTACATCGCCTCGGTGATCAGGTCGCGCGAGAGCAGGTAGTTGAGCAGGCCTTCGAGGGTGAGCAGAGAGTGGACGTTGACGCCCTCTCGACGGAGGCGCTCGACTCCGCCTGCGCCCCGGTCGATGAGGACGAAAGCGTCGTGGACCATGAGTCCGGCTGAGCGGAGGAGGTCGGCGGTTTCCGATAGCGAACCGCCTCGGGTCATGAGGTCGTCGACGAGGATCACGGTCTGGCCGGGGTAGTACGCGCCTTCGATTTCCTCGGCGACGTGGCGAATCTGGCTGGTCGGGTGGATGTAGATCATGGGCACATTGCTCGAAAGCGAGAAGGCGGTCGCGGCGTGGAGTCCGCCCATTGGCACGCCGGCGATGAGCTCGAACGGAGCGATGGTGGGACGGAGCATACCGCCGAGCATGCGGGTCTCGTCGCTGAGCATGTCTCCGATGCGGCGCAGGGCCCAGGGATGGGCGATCAGGCGGCGGACGTTGATGTAGACGGGGGAGCCGAGGGTGGCGCCGAGGTCGAAGTCGCCGAACATAATGCCGCCGGAGTCCCAGAGGGCTCTGGCCAACCAGAGGTTGCCGGGTTCATCGCCCTGCGGCGTCCAGGCGGGTCGGCCGTGTTCCGCCATCAGCCCCGCACCGACCAGGAGACTGAATGGGGCAGCGGCTGACCGGTCAGACCGGCGCGCAGATTGGCGACGGCGATGTCGGCCATCTTGCCTCGGGTCGCCATTGAGGCGGAGCCGATGTGGGGGAGCACGACGACGTTGTCCATGGTGAGCAGGGGCGAGTCCATCGAGAGCGGCTCGATCGCCGTCACATCAAGTCCGGCACCTCGAATCTGACCCTGCTGGAGCGCGGTCACCAGCGCGTCTTCATCGACGATTGGTCCTCTGGCCGTGTTGACCAGGATTGCTCCGGGGTGCATCAGCCTGAAGGCTTCGGCGTTGATCAGTTTGCGGGTGTCGTCGGTCAGGGCAATGCTGACGCAGACGAAATCGGACCGTGACAGCAGGTCTTCAAAGCCGCACTGCTCGGCTCCGACTGCGGCGGCTTGGTCGGGACGAGGTGTGCGGTTCCAGCAGAGGACCCGCATTCCGAATCCCTGGGCTCGCCTGGCGATTGCCTGTCCGATGGCGCCGAAGCCGATGATGCCGAGGGTTGAGCCGTGGACATCGATGCCGGCCATCTGGGTTGGCGTCCAGGTCTTCCATTCGCCGTCCTTGACGTACTCGGCCGCTTCGACCACTCGCCGGGCTGACGACAGGATCAGGGCCCAGGCCATGTCGGCGGTTGTTTCGGTTAGTACTCCGGGGGTGTTTCCGACGGGGATGCCGCGAGCAGCGCAGGCTGCGACATCGACGTTGTCGACTCCGACTGCCATCTGCGAGACGACTTTGAGCTGCTCGCCGGCGGCGTCGAGGACGGCGGCGTCGATCGTGTCGGTGATGAGGCAGACGAGGCCGTCGACGCCGGCGACGTGCTTGAGCAAATTTTCTCGCGAAGGGGGAAAATCTCCCGGCCAAACGTCGAGAGCGAAATCGGGGTCGTCGCGCAGGGCGGCGAAGCCATTGCCCGGCAACTCGCGGGTCACGAACACCCGATACGGCGCTGACATGCACAGCCTCCCGCTTCACGGTCAAGATAATAGGGTCGCGGGGCGTTGACGGTCACGAAGTGTGAAGCGGTATGAGGAGGTTGCATGAGGCGTGGGCTTGCCGTTGCTTCGCTGATCCTGGCGGCGCTGGTGATTGCGAGCTGCGGCTCGCGTGAGCGTCTGACGGTGGAGGAGTACGCGGACTTCTGCGCGGACGGGATTGCCTCGGCGGAGCAGTTGATTGAGCCGGAGTCGGTGACCTGGGGCGACCTGCTGGAGCTGGCCGAGCCGTCGCTGGAGCGGCTGCGATCGATTGAGCCGCCGGAGGTCCTGTCGGAGTTTCATCGCGCTTCGGTGAGGACGCTCGACTTCGTGGTCGGTGTGGCGAGCGAGCAGCCGTCTGAGGAGATCGCCAATCCGCTGGTGTTCGGATTCCAGGCGATCAGGATTGCGACTCAGCTTCGCCGGGCCGTCGAAGCGTTGCCTGAGGATGTTGTTCGGACGCTGCGTGAAGCTGGGTGTTTGTAGTGGAGAGGGCGATTGCAAGGTTCGCGCCTAGAGCAAGCGGCGAATCAGGAACAGTCCGATCGGGCCGAGGGTTAGTCCCATCAGCCAGCCGAGGCGGGCGGGTCGGCCCTTGTTTGAGGCCATGGCCGCTCCGGCGAAGCCCATGCCGGCCCAGATCATGAAGCCGAGGACGACGACTCCGATGATCGCGGCGAGGACCATGAAGACCAGGCCGAGCGCGGCTGCGAGGAGGCCGAGCGGGATGCCGATTAGCCAGAGGGCGAAGCGCTCGAATGGGTTGCGCGAGCGCCGGTTGGCTCTTTGCGCCTGATCGCGGGCGGAGCCCGCCCACTGCTGGCCGCGACCGACCCAGACGGTGACCATGCGCCGGCCGTCGTGCCATTGATGGGCCTGAGGGTCGTGTCGAGACATGCGACCAATGGTACGCCGAGCGGCAAGGGTCGGCGGTTACATTCGGCCCGATCGGATGCGGATTCGGGTTGCAGAGGGTTTGCGACCCTCTCACCCCCTCTGCCCCCGCATCAAGTGCGGGGCAGGCTCCTACGGGGCATCTCCCCCTCAAGGGGGAGATCAGCGGGGAGATCAGCGCTCACGGGCGGTTACCTGGTCGATGCGCATCTGGCGTTGGTTGGGTTCTTTGCCGGAGGCGAAGTTTGGCTGGTAGTCGGACTGGCGGCCCTCGATCTGGGCGGTGTGCTGGCGGTCGTGGCGATAGAAGGAGCGGAGGTACTGCATGACGGTGAGCTCGCCGAAGCCGGGGGTGACGGCGGTGTTGGAGAACTGCTGGAGCAGGAGCGAGCGGATGAAGTGGTTGGTGCGTTCGCGTTCTTCGATGAGCGCGTCGAGCAGTTCATGGACTTCGTGGTCCGGGGCGTGCTCGATGGGGATGTCAACGGGGATGCCTCGGACGTTGCTGACGTCTGCGCCGTTCTCGACGAGGGCGGCTCGGCACCATGAGATGTAGCCGCGTTCCATCTCCATGAGGTGGGCGAGTTGTTCCTTGGCGGTCCACTGTTCCTCGCCGACGGCGTCGACGGGCACTCGATCGGCGTCGTCGCCTCGGAGTCCTTGGGCGGCGGCGATGAGGTTGCCTCGCTCGATGGCCATTTTCGAGATCAGGTCGTCGACATCCTGTTGTGAGTAGGAGCGGGTCACGATGATGTCCTCTCCGCGCGGAGGGCGCGTTGGATCTGGGCGAGGTGGGCGGCGTCGTGCTCGATGTTCTTCTGCACGAGGATCTCGACCGTGTAGCGGTCGTGTTCCTCGTGGCGGCCGGGGCGGGACCAGTCCTGGTCTGAGATTTGTTCCAGGAGCGCGCCGCTGGAGGCTCGGAGGGCGAAGAAGGTGGCGACTGAGGATTCGACTTCGCGGTCGTAGTGGAGGTTGGCTGCGAAGAGGCTCTCGTCGAAGGGGACGATCAGGGGCGAGTCGTGGGCGAGCATCTGGCGGAGTCGCATGGCGTCGGCGACTTCGTTGTCGGCGAGGTGGTGGACGATCTGGCGGACGGTCCACTCGTCCGGGCTCTCGCGGGATTCGAGCTGGGTCTCGGAGAGTTCGGCGAGGAGGAGTTCAATGTCGGAGGTCGATTCGAGGTAGGCGGCCAACAGGGCGGGTCTGTCGTTCATGGGTTATGCGTTTCGGTGCGCTGCATGAGGTCCGGGAGGCCCCCTCCGCCCCCACGGGGCACCTCCCCCAGAGGGGGAGGTCTAAACGGGGCTAACAGGTGCCGGTGAGGGCGTAGCGGATCTGGTCGATGTGCTGCTCGATGTGGCGGGTGTTGGCGGCGAGCCAGTCTTCGATGCTGGCTGACCTGGCGACCGGGACGGGTCGGGGCTGGGTCCATTCGTCTTCTCGGAGTGAGCCGAGGATTGAGACTGCGGACTCGACGAGTCCCTCGACCGTCTTGAGGGCGGGGCCGATGGGCCGCTTGTCGTTGCGCAGGCGCTTCTGCATGGTGTCCTGGTCGGTTGGCCACATCTCGACCTCGATGTCGAGCAGCATCAGGCGGAGGCGGAGGGCGCCCATGACGGCGATGTCGGAGACGTGGTGGACGTTCTCGCGGGCGGTCCAGCCGGGCTCGGGCGGCGCGCCGTCGAGCTGGGCGATGGATGAGCCGGCGACTGCGTCGGCGAGGAGCTTTGGGGCTGCCTGGTAGCGAGCTAGCAGTTCGGCGCGGGCTTCGGCGTTCATCCGAGGCGGCCTTTGACCAGGGCTGCGAGGCGTTCGACCTCGTCGTCGGAGAGTGCGCCGGATGGTTCGGAGTCGCCCCGGACGACGCCGAGGATGTCTCCGGAGGCCCAGCGCAGTTCGAGCATGCGCTGGACGGTGTCGCCGTTCTCGGAGCGGGTCCACTCGCGGGCAATCAGGCCTCGGCGCTCGCCGGCTTCTTCGACGGAGACTCCGGGGTCGGCAACGTCCAGCAGCGGACCGGCGTCGAGCGCCTGGGCCGCCTGTTCGGATGATTCGTATCTGGTGAGCTCGACCTCGATGCGGCGGTGCTGGCGGTTGCGGTAGATCGACTGGGCCAAGAGCCAGTCGATGAACTCGCCCAGTGAACGTGGGTCGCGGAAGCTCTCGCGGTAGCCGATGACTCGGCCGGCGTCGTCGAGCTGGGTGATGGTGGCCTGGGGATTGTCGTCGGCGAGGGCGATGTCCTCGGAGGTGACGGCCTCGGCGGTCTGGCGAGCGAGCCCGGCGGGGAGCTCTTCATTGCGAAGTCCGGCGGCTCGGAGTTCGGGGACGCCCTCGGCGGCGAGCGACCGGCGGCGCTGAGCGCCGCGAATCATGGCCTGGAGAATGGGCACGCCGACGACGAGGACGATGATGATGATGCCGACGATCAGACCTGTTGACATGGGGTCAGACTATCGCAGACGCTCTCCGATGCGTTGCATCAGTTCTAACGTCAAGCGTTCCCAGTCGGAGGTCAAGTCTTCGGAGGCGGCGAGCAGGACTGCCGCTGCCGTCCCTCGTTGGAGGCGCAACTCCACGACGCTCTCGGCGGTTTGGCCCCATTCGGAGCTGGTCCACTCGAAGATTTGAATTCCTGCGGACTCCAGGGTTGGTCGTTCGCGCATCCGGCCTCCGTCTGGCAGTTCGCGTTGCGGTGGGGTTGCCAAGTCCTCGGTGGCGGCGTCTTCGCTCCAGTAGCGGCGCAGCTCGAGCAGCAGTCGCTGGGTTGGCTTGCGGCGCCAGAGGCGTCCTGAGTGCCGCTCCCAGTTCTGCTGGACCGAGACGAGGATTGGATCTGAGGGGTCCAGCGGAGTCCAGCCTCTCCATGCCTCCTCGAAGCCTGGCGGCAGGTCGGAAGTCCTGAACAGTGCGCGGGCCAGTTCACGGTCGGTGGGTGAGGCTCCGACCTGTGCGGCGCTGCGTCGCCCGGCTGCCTCCCTGGCGGCCAGCTGCTCGCGAGTCGGCGGATCTCCTCGGCTGCCTGTCCATCCTCTTCTGGTCGGTAGGAATAGCCATCCGATTCTGACCAGCGCCCAGAGGATGCGGAAGAGTAGGTTCACCATGGCTTGATAATCCGCGCCTGGTCGTTCCGCCGCATTGCGCGAGATCGCTCCTTAGTCCAAGAGTGCCGCCATCGATGCGCTGAGATCTGAAAGGTCGTCGAGGATGACGTCGGCGTTGTCGAGGTCTCCGGGTTGGGCGTAGCCGGTTCGGACGGCGACTACTTTTGCTCCGATGGCGTGGCCGGCCTCGATGTCGTGGCTGGTGTCTCCGATGACGACGGCGTCTGCGTTGGTGTGGGCTCCGTCGGTGGAGTGTTGGCGCAAGCGTTCGAGGCCGATAGCGAGGAGTTCGGTTCGATCGGGGTGGTCGTCGCCGAAGCCTCCGTCGATGAAGTAGTCCCAGATGTCGAACGGCTTGAGTTTGGCCTGGGCGGCTCGGCGGAAGTTTCCGGTGCCGAGGCCGAGGGTGACGTCCTCGTGGGTGAGGGCGTCGAGGAGCGGTCGGACGCCGGGGCAGAGCCGGGAGTTTCGCTCCTGGACGGCGGTTCCGAGGTGAGGGGCGTAGTGGTCGATGAAGCGTGCGAGGTCTTCGGGGGAGCAGTCGCGGCCATGATTGGCGAGGGCGGTGGGGACGATCCAGCTATCGGAGCGTCCGGCGAAGTTCATGCCTTTGAGTGCGTTGTCGATGCCCCAGAGCTGTTGGAAGGTGCGGGTCATGGCCTGGGTTCCGGCGCCCTGGGAGGTGGAGAGGGTGCCGTCGATGTCGAAGAGGAGGATGGTCATGGCTATCGGTCCTGCCAGTATTCGCCAATTGCTTCAGCATCGCGCCGATTGATCGCATTCAGAAGATCGCGGATTTCCGACAGCCGAGTTTCAAACTCATCGATCCTGTCCGACATCTCTCGAAGCTCATCACCGAGCGACTGGTCAAGTCGGGTGATTGCCTCGTTCGTCGGCACCAGGGCAGTCTCGACAGACTCTTCAAGCGTCTCGAGGCTGTCGCTCGCGACTTGTAGTTGTTGTTCGACTTCGTCGTAGGTGCCGCTCACGAACCCCACACCGAGCGAAAGCGCCACGATGAGTGTGATCGTGATGACGATCACGCAGACGGCGGCTGTCGCCATGAGTGCCTGCAACCAACCTGGCATTGTCTGCATTGCGCGCTCCTGGTTGTGGCTATTCGCGGTGGAGGATGGTCATGGGAGTGGTTTCTGGGCGCTTGTGGTTTGCGGGGTTCTCACCCCCTCTGTCCCTTCGGGACATCTCCCCCTCGAGGGGGAGATAGGGAATGGGGAGATGGCTTATTCGAAGAGGGCGAAGTCGGTCCAGCCTCCCTGGACTCTGAGTTGGAGGCCGCTGGCGTCGATGGGGATGTCGTAGACGGCAACGACGGTGATGGTGAGCTGGGGCTGGAGGATGAGCGGCGGGGCGTAGGCGGTGACTTCGGCGACGCGGGCGGCTCCGAGGGAGAGGGCGGCGTCGGCGAGGTAGGCTCGTCCGTCGACGGTGACGAGCTGGAGGCCGTGGAGGGGGAGTTCGATGGCCTGGTTGGAGCGGTTGGTCATGGTGAGCTGGACGGCGGCGAAGCGCTCGGCGGGGCTGCGCCAAAGTCCTTCGGCGCGGATCTGGTCGGGGAAGGTGATGCGCTGGATGGTGACTTCGACAGCGCCGACGCGGGCGGACTCGCCGAGGATGACGGCGTCGGGGATGAGGGCCTGTTCCTGGCTGAGTTGGGCGGCGGCTTGCTGGTCGTCGTCTCCGCCGCCGGTTAAATCTTCGAGGCCGCCGGAAACGAAGAGGTAGACGACGACAACGACGACGACGACGAGGACGAAGAGCGCGTAGCGCTGGGTGCCGCTCAGTCCACTCAGCATGGGCGGCGACCGCTCGTGGTGGAATCGGGTCGGGGCACGCTAGGCGGCACGTTAGGCGGGATGCTCGATGGGCAGGCCGGCGGCGATCCAGGCGTCGGTGCCGCCCTCGACGTTGTAGAGGTCGGAGAAGCCGAGGGCGGCGGCGAATTCGCAGGCGACGGCGGAGCGCTGGCCCTTGGCGCAGATGAACATGATGGGCTGGTCCTTGCCGCCGGCGATCTGTTCGAGTTCGTCGGCGCGGGTCATGACGGACATGTGGGGCATGAGCGGTGCGCCGGCGGCGTGGCCGTCCTGGTACTCGTCGAGTTCGCGCGTGTCGATCAGGGTCACGCCGGCCTGTCGTTTTTCTTCGGCCTGTTCCACAGAAATACGCTGAAACGGTTCCTGCTGCGCCATCGTGGGACCTCTCGACTCAACTGTTCAGCCGGTGGTGTTGGGCTTTTGGGCATCGTATCACCGCGTCTGGTGGTGGGATCTCTGCTTCGGAGGGAGATCGGGGCGCGCGGGGTTCTCACCCCTCTGCCTTCGGCATCTCCCCCTCGAGGGGGAGATTTGGAATCAGGGGAGGATCGGGGTGTGTGCGGGGTTTTCACCCCCTCTGTCCCTTCGGGACATCTCCCCCTCAAGGGGGAGATTTTTCCTAGGGGGAGATTTTTGAGAGTTAGGCGCCGGCTGCGGCGGTTTGGAGTTGCTTTCTTTGGTTTTGGAGGAAGGTTTCGGCTTCTTTCTGGAGTTGTTCGGGGGTCAGGTCGGTGCGTGGTTGGTTGGCTGGTTGGTCGGAGTTTTTTTCTTGACGGGCGAGGGCAGGGATCTTCAGTGTTTTGCTGGGAATTGGGCGGTTGGAGTGGTTCGGTTTGGAAAGTTTTGGCAGGCCGTGGTGGGTGGTTGTCTCCCTGGGCGACCTGGATCTGTTCGTCCGGGGCTTGTTTGATGGGGTTTTCTTCGACTTTGCGTTGCCTGAACCGGCGAGGCGGGCAGGTTTTTCGGCAGCCGTGAGTTCGTCGATGGGGTAGTCGAGGTCCTGAGGGATTTGATCGGGGTCGAGCTGGCGCGCGTCGGCGCGCTCGTGGAGGAGGGCGCAGATGCGCCGGGTCTCGCGGAGGACGATGCCGAGTTCGTCGTTGTGTAGGTGGTAGACGCTCCTGAGGTCGGCGGGTGACAGGTGGCCGAGGCTCCTGAGCAGGTCACGCTGCAGGAGGCGGCGGAGGTGGGTCTGCAGCATGCCGAACTGTTCGAGCAGGAAGTCGTCGGCGGATTGCTCGGCGAACTCGCTCCAATGGGTCTCGATCAGCTTGAGGTCGGAGAGGACGGTGGTGTGGGAGATGTCGAGCTCGTTGCCGATGGCGCGGAGAGAGCGTCCATGCTGGCGGAGCTCGTGGACCTTGAGCGCCCGCTGTCTTCGTCTGGGAGAGATACGCATGATTGAGCCTTTCGCTGTGCGTTGCTTTGTGTGTCCCGGGGCGCTCTTGTGCGAGCACCGATGTTCGGCTTAGTGTATCGTATGAATGGTCGGAACGAATGGGCACAGTGTGTCGCGCCGCACATCGGGGCGGCAAGGTTGGTCGCGCCGCTAGAGGCGGCAGGTTGGTCGCGCCGCCTAGAGGCGGCAGAGGAGGCAAGGAAAGGAACGCATGATGTCAGAGATGCGAGACCTGGAGGATCTGCGGGAGCAGGCGGAGGTGGAGCGGATTTATCGGGAGGCTGTGGAAACGCTGTACCTGATCGTGTTGGCGTACGCGGATATGCCGGACGGGCAGAGTTTGCTGCGGGAACTGATTGGCGACTTTCCGGGATCGAACGCGGCGTTCTGGTATGGGGTGTTGGAGATGACGGCGGAGGCGATATCGGAGGATGGGTTGGTGCCGGGGGCTCGGTCGGATGGCGGCTGAGGGGCGGGCGGACGTGTCGCCGTTCCTCGCGTCGCGAGGCAGGCGGCGAGACGCCTCGTCGGGGACTACCATGTGGATAGAGCCTGAGTCCGGAGACGGAGATCGCGCATGGTGACCAGCGAACAACCGGGCGATGCGGAGGAGCCGCTGGGGATGCGTGATGTGCTTGCTCAGATGAACCAGCGGATCGACGATCTGCGTTCTGAGGTGAACGGTCGGATCGACGACCTGCGGGATGAGGTGGACGCGAAACTGAAGCTATTGATGTGGGGCATCGGGATTGGTTTCGCAGCGGTGCTGGCGACTCTGGGCGCATTGCTGGCCCGAGGATCGTAACGCACAAGTCGCAACACATGGGGCGCTGGTCTGCGTGCGGGGTTCTCACCCCCTCTGCCTGCGGCATCTCCCCTTCAAGGGGGAGATTGGGAATGAGGGAGAGCGGAGATTGGGACGTTAGCATTTCAGCAGTTGCGGGACTGCATTGATGACGAGACGAGGCCCAACGATGACAACCGCTGATGCCGCGATGCCGGTTAATGAGACGTACTCGCCTCCTTTGCGTGTTCGTGAGGGGGCTCTGGTCACTTCGCGTGAGGGATATGAAGCTCTGTGGCGGCGGTCTCTGGATGAGCCGGAGGCGTTCTGGACGGAGATGGCGAATGCGCACCTCGACCTGATTGAGCCGTGGCACACGCTGAAGGAGGAGAACCTGGCCGCCGGGGAGATCGCCTGGTTCCTGGGGGCGAAGCTCAATGTTTCGGTCAACTGCCTTGACCGGCATCTGGCGGAGCGCGGCGACCAGACGGCGATCCTGTGGGAGGGCGACGAGCCGGCCGACAACGAGTCGGTCACGTACCGCGAGCTTCACGCCGAGGTCTGCCGTCTGGCGAACGAGCTGCGCAGCCGCGGCGTGGGGAAGGGCGATCGGGTTGCGATCTACATGGGGATGACGCCCGAGGTTGTGGCGGCGATGCTGGCGTGCGCTCGGATCGGCGCGATCCATTCTGTGATCTTCGGTGGGTTCTCGGCGTCGGCGATCGCCGATCGGGTGGAGGACTCGCTGTGCAAGGCGGTGATCACGCAGGACGAGGGCAAGCGCGGCGGTCGGACGGTGCCGCTCAAGGCCAACGTCGATGCGGCGATGGATCAGCTTGACGCGAACGGGGTGGATTGCGTCGAGTTCGTGCTGGTGCATCAGCACACCGGCGGCGACGTGACGATGAAGGACGGCCGCGACATCTGGTGGCATGAGACCGTCGCCCGGCAGTCGGACGAGTGCGAGCCGGAGGTGATGGACGCGGAGGATCCGCTGTTCATCCTCTACACGTCAGGGTCGACAGGGAAGCCGAAGGGTGTGCTGCACACTCAGGCGGGCTATCTGCTGTTCACGATGCTGAGCCATCGGTACACGTTCGACTACCGCGAGGGCGACATCTACTGCTGCGCGGCGGATGTGGGCTGGATTACCGGGCATAGCTACATCGTCTACGGACCGCTCGGGAACGGGGCGACGTCGGTGATGTTCGAGTCGATCCCGACGTATCCGGATGCCGGACGTTACTGGGACATGATCGACCGGCTGGGGATCAACATTCTGTACACGGCGCCGACCGCGATTCGGGCGCTGATGCGCGAGGGCGACGAGTGGGTCAAGGTTCACGAGCGGACCAGCCTGCGGGTGTTGGGCACGGTCGGCGAGCCGATCAATCCGGAGGCGTGGCGCTGGTACTTTGATGTGGTCGGCGAGGGTCGCTGCTCGATCGTCGATACCTACTGGCAAACCGAGACCGGCGGGCACGTCCTGACCGGGCTGGCCGGGGCGAACGACATGAAGCCAGGGTCGGCCTCGCTGCCGTTCTTTGGGATTGAGCCGGTGCTGGTCGATCCGGACGGGAATGAGCTTGAGGGTAATCCTCAGAGCGGGCTGCTGTGCCTGGCTCGGAGCTGGCCGGGGATGATGCGCACGGTCTACGGCGACCATGAGCGGTTTATCAACACGTACTTCATCCAGTACCCGGGCAAATACTTCACCGGCGACGGCTCGTTCCGCGACCACGACGGCTACTACTGGCTGACCGGACGGGTGGACGACGTGCTCAACGTCTCAGGCCACCGACTGGGGACTGCGGAGATCGAGGGCGCGCTGGTCGGCCACGCCGGCTGCGCCGAGGCCGCGGTTGTGGGATATCCGCACGAGATCAAGGGTGAAGGCATCTACGCCTACGTGCTGCTCAAGGACGGGTTTGATCCGGGGCCGGACCTGGCGGGCGAGCTGAAGCGTCAGGTGCGGGCGGAGATCAGTCCGATTGCGACGCCGGACAAGATCCAGTTCGTCGGTGGGTTGCCGAAGACTCGGTCGGGGAAGATCATGCGTCGGATTCTGCGGAAGGTCGCGGAGGGCGAGCCGGAGAATGTCGGTGATGTGACGACTCTGGCGGAGCCTCATGTGGTGGAGGAGATTATCGAGGGGGCGTCGGCGGCGCATTAGGGAGTGCATTCGCACGAACCTGATCACCACTGGTTCATTCACCCGTCGGTTCTGCGAGTCTGCAACCCTCCCAAAAGGAGTTGACGACGTCAACGTGACTTGCGGAGATTTCTTGAGCCTCGCTCCCCCAGGCACTGAACAGATAATGGTCCAGATGTGCTCCCGGGTCGTCCGGAGTAGGCCGAACGTCCAGGACCATGCAGAGGTATGGAGCGGGGTCACCACGATTGCTCATATGGCCAGGAGTTCGATTGATAGACAGACGCCACGAAGTTCCGGGTGCCAAGCCAGCGAACTCGAGCCGGACGCGTCGATTGAGCTGCTCATCAAACGGATCGAAATCGCTCGGCGTCGGCGCGCCAGTCCATTCGCCTCTCCTGGGAACGTGTTGACTGACTGGCACACGCGATAGGCTCACGCTGGTGTACATGACTGGCCACTGCTTGGTCCATTCCACTACCAGGGTGTCGTTCGCCAACTGGACGTCGAAGTCGTTTGGATCAGCTAGTCGTGCGAAACCCTCGGCGGGCCCGGGCTGAGTTCGAAGCTGAATGGTCGCCGGCGTCGCCGGAGTGAATTGCCAAGGGAGAGCTGTGCGCACTACGACCTCGAACGGCGTATCGGACGGCAAGCCACCAATGAGGGCCGACATTGGTTTGCCTTGTTCCAGCTCCGTGCGGCGTCTCCATTGGTACGAGTTGTCGCGGTCTGCCCACACAACACCAGGCCAGTCAGGTGAGTATGCCAGAGCGCGGAAGACTCCCTCCAATGCAGGCCACGTCACTCTCAGAGTGTCGGACGTGGCTTCGCCGCTCAACTTCAGGTCGCCGAAGGTGCGAAAGCGCATCGTTGCAGACCACTGCAACGATTCTGGTGTCGTCCAGGAGCGCCACCAGTTGTCGCGTTCAGTTTCGTTCTCCCACCAGCCACCCCGGTTGCCGGTTGACGCACTGGCGAATGCACTGTGCCACATCCACGCCCCTTGAACCTCGTACTCCGTATCGGGCAGGAGATCATTGACGTGCGACGCCGCACACCAGGATCCGCATCCGCTCTGCGATGGCGGAGGCAATGGTGTCAGGTATGTCCAGTCGCCACGGCCGAGCGAGCGATATCGAACGATCGCTACGATCCCAACGGGCTCCCCAGGTGTGTCTTGTGAGAACCGATACGGCCACGGCCTTGGCGCAAAGTGGGCATCGCGGACACCTGTCAAGACCCCAATACTCTCAAGCGGCTGCGATGGAGCGGCTGAAACCACGCCAATCGGCGAAGTGCTTCTCGCTGATCGCCCTTCGGCGTCTTGAACCGTAACCTGCAAACTGACGACCTGATGCTCCGATCTGGGTCCGGGAGCGTACTCGTCACGTATCAGTTCGCACGGAATGTCCACAAAGCGATGCTCGGCCTCAACCATGATGTTTCCGACCGATATGCGAAGCGGAACAGTTCCATCCCGTACTGTCCAACTGACCCTTGCAACACCGAGGGGCGCGCACCACTCCGGGACTTCCATACCATTCGCCCACGACGCGAGGACTCGCAAACAGTTGAAGCTGGGCGCAGGTCCTGTCATGGTCGGCCCAGCCGCAGTCAGCCACTCCAGCTTTCGGCTGTCCTGTTCCCAGGCGTCCCAGGTTCGTCGCTCCGCACTGTTGGAATTCACGCAGTCTCCCCGCTCAAGCGCCGAGCGAGGTTCACTTCCTCGCTGCTCTGCATACGAGTAGTGCGCGTTCACGTGCCCGTCGGCGACTACTCCGAGGAAGCCCGCGACGGCGATGGCGACGAGGATCGCGGTCCGGTGTGTCGGCATAAGTCGCTCCCAGGCGGGCAAAGAGGGCCGTTTGTGCCGTCATCAGACAAGACGCCAGAGCGTCGGCGAAGGTTCCCGACAGACAGCTATAGCAGGCGGGGGGAGCGTTTTCGGCCGGGGCGGGGGTCGTAGTTCGACTTGAACATGAGGAGTTGGTCTCGCTCGATGAGGTATTTGCCTCCGTAGAGGCGGGCGGGGACACGGCCCTGCTTGATCAGTCGGCGCATGGATTGCGGGTGGATGTTGAGCTCTCTCGCCGCCTCGACGATGTCCAGCCAGTCCTCGAACGGGTCACCCTCGGCCATGGGTTGCTCCTCAGCGGTTTTCCACAGTATCCAACTGCGTAACTGAGTATACAGAATAGCGGGTAGTTGGTTGGGCGTGTGTCGGTTTGCGGGGTTCTCACCCCCTCTGTCCCTTCGGGACATCTCCCCCTCGAGGGGGAGATCGGGATTCGAGGGGGAGATTGGGATCAGGGGAGATTTGGGATCGCGTGTATTCTGCGCGCAGTTGTGTTGCCCAGTCCTTTCGGAGATGTTCATGGCTGCTGATGTCATTGCCGCTGCGCGCTCGGAGCAGCGCACCCTGTTGTCTGAAGTTGAGGCCAAGGCGTTGCTGGCCTCGGCGGGAGTCAGTGTGACGGAGACCCGCCTGGCCAGGTCGATTGACGAGGCGGCTGCTCATGCGGCCGAGCTTGGCTATCCGGTGGCGCTGAAGGTGGTCTCGGACAAGATCACGCACAAGACGGATGTGGGCGGCGTCGAGCTGGGGGTTGCCGACGAGGAGTCTCTGCGGGCTGCGTGTGAGCGCATCCATGAGCGGGTGATTGCTGCCGTTCCCGATGCGCAGGCTCAGGGGGTGTCGGTGCAGCCGATGGCTGAGCAGGGCGTGGAGGTGATCCTGGGGATCACGCAGGATCAGCAGTTTGGTCCGGTGTTGATGTTCGGCCTGGGCGGCGTGTTCGTCGAGGTGCTGAAGGATGTGGCGTTCCGGATTGTGCCGCTGGAGCCTCGGGATGCGTCGGAGATGGTGCGTGAGATCCAGGGGTTCCCGATCTTGGAGGGGGTTCGCGGTCAGCCGGCTGCGAATCTTGAGGCGATCGAGTCGATGCTGCTCCAGCTCTCGGAGTTTGCTGAGGCGCATCCTGAGATCGCGGAGCTGGACCTGAATCCGGTGTTTGCTCGGCCCGATGGGGCGATCGCGGTTGATGCTCGGATTTTGCTGACCTCGGACTCCTAAGGAGAACTCCAATGGCCGTGACACGTGAACGCTTGACCCGTGCGCTTGCGCCCAAGGTTGTCGCCGTGATTGGCGACAAGCAGGCCAGCGGCTACAACTGGCTGCGCTCGATGAAGGATTTCGACGGGCCGGTCTACAGCGTCCAGGTCGACGAGAACGAGATTCCCGGGATCGAGGAGTTGGGGATTCCCAACTACAAGTCGCTGACCGACATTCCCGACCAGGTTGACTTTGCCGTTTGCGCGGTGCCTCGGCAGGTGGCGCCGTTCATTGTGCAGGGGTGCGTGGAGGCGAATGTCGGGGGCGTGACGCTGTTTACCTCGGGCTTCGCCGAGACGGGCGAGGAGATCGGGGTTGAGCTGCAGGACAAGATCTATGAGATTGCGGCGCCTTCGGGGCTTGCTCTGATTGGTCCCAACTGTATGGGTCTGCACGTGCCCGGACTCGGCGTGCGCTTCAACCGCGACCAGCCGGCGGGGGTACAGGGGAACGTTGGCTTCGTCTCGCAGTCGGGCACGCACGGGATGAACTTCTCGCTCACCGGCGCGGCGCACGGGCTGTATTGCTCGACCCTGGTCAGCTTCGGCAACGGGATCATCCTCGAAGCCGCCGACTACCTCGAATACCTCGCCGACGACCCGCAGACCGAAGTGATCGGCATGTACATCGAGGGCGCGCGCGACGGCCAGCGCCTGTTCAGGACGCTGCGCGAGGTAGCGGCGAAGAAGCCGGTGATCATCTGGAAGGGCGGCCAGACCGAGGGCGGCGGGCGCGCGATCCGCTCGCACACCGCCTCGCTGGCTAGCGACCAGGCGATCTGGGAGGCAATGATCAGGCAGGTCGGCGCGGTCGCGGTACATAACCTCGACGAGATGATCGACGTGGTCAAGGCGACGCTGCTGACCAAGCGGACGCAAGGCAACCGCCTGGGTCTGATCGCGATGACCGGCGGTCAGTCGGTCGTGCTGACCGACGCGTTCGAAAAGGCCGGCTGGAAGGTGCCGACGCTCTCGGATGAGAGCTACGCCCAGCTTGCCGAGTTCTTCAACATCATCGGCGGCAGCTACCGCAATCCGCTGGACGCGGCGGGGACTATCGGTCAGGATCCGAAGCACCTCGACACGATCTTCGACATTCTCAATACGGACGAGAACATCGACGCGGTCGGGATGGAGCTCTCGGCGACGTTCATGGCTCGGCGCTGGCAGGACAAACCGGAGGAGTTCGACCGGCTGATTGGATCGCTGAAGAAGTTCATGGCGGAGTCAGACAAGCCGTTCCTGGCGGCGCTGCATCCGAGTCATGTCGAGGAGGCGGCGCTGACGGCGAGGCAGCGTCTGCAGGAGGAGGGGATTGCGACGTTCCCGAGCTTCGAGCGGGCGGCGAATGCCTTGAGGAAGGCGTCCACGTTGGCGGCGGTGTAGGTACTTAACCATGACCATTAGCGCCAACGTCCGGACCCCGGAACAGCTCTTCGGACGGTCTGTCCGCTATGTCGTCCCTGCCTATCAGCGGCGGTATGTGTGGAACGAAGAGGATCAGTGGGAGCCGCTTTGGGAAGATGTCGAGCGGCTTGCGGACGAATATCTGGATCTAATCGGCAACGGCGAGGCCCAAGTCAGCGATGACGACGCCCCCAAACACTTCCTTGGTGCAGTGGTGTTTCAGCAGGAGGTCACGCCGACGGGCACGATCGAGATTCGCCGTGTCATTGACGGTCAGCAACGGCTCACTACGTTGCAGATTCTCCTGGATGCGGTTCAAGAGGTCTACGAGCAACAGGAGCACGACCTCGAGGCGCGCCGTTTGCAGCGGCTGGTTCTGAATGATGAACTCGACACGGGTGGCGACGAGGTCGCCGGATACAAGGTCTGGCCATCGGCAAATGACCAGCAGGAGTTTCGCTATGCGATGCGGAACGACGCCACTGGACCGAGGCCGGAAGACTCGCTGATAGTCGACGCGCACTACTATTTCAAGGAACAGGTATCCCGCTGGTTGACAGAGCAGACAGAACTGGAAACCGCAGTTGCCGGACTGAGCGTCGTGCTCGCTAGGATGCTTCAACTCGTCGTGATTGACCTCGACGCCGATGCTGAACCTCAAGTGATCTTCGAGACCCTCAACGCACGTGGAACGCCGCTGCTGCAGGCGGATTTGGTCCGGAACTACATGATCTTCAAAGCCCGAGCAGAGGGCATCAACGAAGACGAGTTCAATCGAAAGTGGCTTGTGCCGTTCAACGGCGGTCGATGGCAGACTGAGTTACGTTTCGGTGCGCTTCTTCGATCTCAGTTCGAGCAGTTCCTCTACTACTGGCTGACTATGCGAACTTTAACCAACATGAGAGTGGACGATGTCTTTAGCCACTTTCGTCGCTACGTTGACGAGCAGGAGATTGGGATTGAAGAGGTCGCGGCTGACCTGCAGCGCTGCGCGAAGGCATACTTGGACGTCGTGGACGCACGTGAAACGGGGCCTTACCGACGTTGGCACTCGTACCTGCGAAGTCGCCGGGCTCTGCGCATTGGCGTCGACGCCCCGCTCGTGCTATGGCTGTTGACGGACGATGTGCCTGACCAAGAGCGCGACCTAGCATTCCAGGCACTTGAGAGCTGGTTTGTGCGGCGGACACTCTGGGGGCGACAGATACAGGGTGTTGACCGGCTTCTGCTGGGCCTTCTGAGTCAACTGTTCGAAAAGTCCGAAGATGACTCAGTTGGGCAGATGGTAGTCGACTATCTTCGCGCGCAGACGAATTATAGAATGGCTTGGACGACCGATCAGGAGTTCCTCGAAACATTAGTGAACGTTCGGTCGTATGGACGACTTAGTCGAGACCGCCTCTTCTTTCTGTTGGAGCGCTTGGAGAAGCATCTGCGCACGAGCAAGTCAGAGCAGCTTGCATTGCCGACACAGCTCCAGATTGAGCACCTAATGCCTCGCAGGTGGCAACAGCACTGGCCTTTGACGAGCGAGAAGCGTGAAGGCTTCGCAAGTGAGGAGGAGTATCGAGACTACGTTGTCAACTGTTTGGGCAATCTGACACTCGTGACCGGAAGGCTCAACATCTCCATCTCAAACAGTCCTTGGAGGCGCAAGCGAAGAGAGTTGGATACGCACAGTGTCCTGTTTCTAAACAAGGACGTACTCCAGCAAGGCGGGAATTCCTGGAAGATGGCTGACATCGAAGAGCGGTCGAAACGCCTGGCTGAGCTAGCCCTACGAATCTGGCCAGGTCCCGACAAGTTTTAGGCTGAAGACATGCCCACTCTCATCACTCCCGACGACCTCCAGCAGCGGCTTGGCGAGGATGCGCCGATTGCGCTGATTGATGTTCGGGATCCTCCTGAGTACAACACTTCTCATATTCCGGGGGCGAGCTTGATTCCTCGGCGGGTTTTGGAGTTTGAGCTGTCAGCGGCCGTCCCGCATCTTGGGACTTCGATTGTGCTTTGCGACGAGGATGAGCGGCTGGTTCATTTTGCGGCGGCGACGGTGGAGCGGATGGGGTATCGGGATGTGTCGGTGCTGGCGGGTGGGACGAATCGATGGGCGTTTCTTGATTTGCCGACCGAGTGGGGCGTGAATGTGCCGAGCAAGGATTTCGGCGAGCGGGTCGAGGTGGTTCACCACGTGCCGGAGATTGACGCGGACGACCTGCATGCTCGGATTGAGCGGGGCGATTCGTTGGTGATCCTGGACACTCGGACGCCGGAGGAGTATCGGCGGTCTTGCATTCCAGGTGGTCGAAGTATGCCTGGGGGCGAGTTGGCGTTGCGGATTACGGACGTTCTGGCCGAGGCTCCTGAGGACGCGACGGTGGTGGTCAACTGCGCGGGGCGGACGCGGAGCATCATTGGGACTCGGGTGTTGCAGCGGATGGCTCTGGAGCGCGAGGTTGTTGGTCTGAAGAATGGCACGGCGGGATGGATGCTGGCGGGTCATGAGCTTGAGTTTGGGGCCGACCGCGATGCGTTGCCGTCGGTGACTGCTGAGGGTCGGGCGGCGGCCGAGCAGTACGCGCGGCGATGCGCGGAGGAGGATGGGGTGCAGATCATCGGGGTGGAGGCACTGGATGAGCTTCGCGCGCGATCGGAGAGCGAGAGCGTCTACTTCATAGATGTCCGCACGGACGCTGAGCACGAGGCGGGGCACATTCCAGGCTTCCGCTGGTTTCCCGGCGGGCAGGCGGTTCAGCGCAGCGATGATGTGGCGATTGTTCATCATGCGCCGATCGTGTTCGCCTGCGACGGGATTGCTCGGGCGGCGCTGACGGCTTCGTGGTATCGGCAGATGGGGCATCGGCATATCTATGCTGTCGAGGGTGGTGTCGGCGCATGGACTTCGGCGGGACGGGCGTTGGAGCGTGGTGTTCGGGCGAGTGAGCCGGCGTTGTTGACGGAGGCACGAGCGGCGGTGACGGGCGTCGAGCCTGGTGAGGTCTTTGAGCAGGGCGATGCGGTCGTGCTTCATGTGGGCACGAGCCAGGAGTTCGCGCAGGCGCATCCGCCGGGTGCGCGCTGGGCGCCTCGGGGGACGCTGGAACGCGATGTCGACGGGCTGGTTTCGGAGGAGTCGACTCCGATTGTTGTGGTCTGCGAGTCGGGTGAACAGTCTCTGTTGGCGGCTCAGACGCTGCTTGAGCGGGGCTGGTCTGCGGTGTCTGCCGTGGTTGGCGGGATGGCGGCGTATCGGGATGCTGGGTTGCCGATTGAGCATGGGCTGAGCGGGGTGCTGTCGCCGCCGAATGACATTCTGACGTTTGGTCCTCAGCGCGGGTTCGCCGATATGCAGCATTATCTGCGTTGGGAGACGGCGCTGGGCGAGAAGTATGCAAGACTCGTTGCAGATGCGCTGACCGACCATGCGTGCTAGCCTAAATGCGACGCACTGAGAAGGCTGACGATTGAGAGAGTGCACAGTGACCATTGCGCCTCGAGAGGATCTCTTGCCCTTACCAACGAGCGAGTCGCCTGTTGCCGTCCTGCATGGGGATGCCGGTGACCTGCTCAACCGACTGCCTGCAGAATCCGTTCAGTTGGTGGTGACTTCTCCGCCATACGCTGATCAGCGATCCAGGACGTACGGCGGGATACATCCAGACGACTACGTGGATTGGTTCATGCCCTTCGCTGATGGCCTCCAGCGGGTTTTGCGGCCAGATGGGACGTTCATCCTGAACATCAAGGAGAAGGCGGTGCGCGGCGAGCGACACACGTACGTGCTGGAACTCATTCTGGCGATGCGACAGGCGGGATGGCTGTGGACTGAGGAGTTCGTTTGGCACAAGAAGAACTCGTATCCGGGCAAGTGGCCCAATCGATTTCGGGATTCGTGGGAACGACTGCTCCAGTTCAACAAGCAGCGGAAGTTCGCCATGTACCAAGAAGCCGTCATGGTACCGGTGGGCGACTGGGCGGAGAGAAGGCTAGCGAAGCTCAGCGATACCGATCAGATTCGAGACGAATCCGGTGTGGAGAGCGGCTTCGGCAAACGGGTGTCCAACTGGGTAGGCCGCGACATGGCGTACCCGACGAACGTGCTCCACTTGGCCACCGAGTGCTCCAACCGCGGGCACAGCGCTGCGTTCCCCGAGCAACTGCCTGACTGGTTCATCCGGCTGTTTACGGCGGAAGATGACATCGTGCTTGATCCGTTTGTGGGATCAGGGTCAACGCTCGCTGCGGCGCAACGACAGGGGCGAAGAGCGATTGGGATTGACGTCAACCAGGAGTACTGCGAGATCGCTCGCCAGCGAATCGGTCTGCCGACGGAGAAGAAAGGCGAGACGCAATGGCGATTGATCTGAACCCGATAGTCCACAAGCACGTGGCGGCGTTCAACGAAAAGCGCCTAGAGAAGATTCAGTCGCTGAGCGTCAAGTCGCTGTTGCGAAGAAAGAACCCGTATCTGTTCTTGGCTAGAAACACTGTGGATGTAGAAGAGCTGGCGCAGTCGCTCGTTGCCGCCACCATCTCCTCTTCCGAGGAGACACAGTTCGGGCAGGCTCTCGAGAACATTGCCATTGACGTGTGCGCAGAGGCCTTTGGAGGGCAAAAGTCATCGTCCAGTGGCATCGATCTCGATTTCACCAGAGAAGAGCGCCGCTACTTGGTCTCGATCAAATCCGGTCCTGCGTGGGGCAATAGCAGCCAGATTGCCAAGATGCGGGATGACTTCAGGAAAGCCGTTCAGGTGATTCGGCAGGGAGACAAGAATGCCGCGGTGTTTCCAGTGAACGGATGCTGCTATGGGAGGGGCGATCAGGATAGAGGTGACTACCGCAAGGTCTGTGGTGCTGCCTTTTGGGAGCTCGTTTCGGGTGAAGACGACTTGTACCAGCGGCTGATGGAAGAACTCACCACCGTTGCAGCCAACGGATTCTCTGACTCTGTGGAACTCGCTGTAGGGGAGATCGCGGAGGAGCTGCGGGCCGAGTGGGCGGACGATGAGGGCACACTTGATTGGGCCAAGATTCTCGCCCACAACTCTAGCTAAGGTCCTCTGTAACCTCACACGTATCCTAAATGGATGGTCCGATTGTCCAAGCTGCGACGGCGTGGACTCAAGCCGCTTGAGGGGGCTCGGCTGATCGTCGGGTTGGGGAATCCGGGGCCGGATTACTCGCAGAATCGACATAACGCGGGCGCGCGGTCGGCGGAGCATGTTCGTAGGATGCTTGGGCTGCCTCAGTATGAGCGGGAGTCTCGATTTCGCGTGTCACAGGCCGAGACTGCTCATGGGCCGGTGGCCGTCGTGATTCCTCGGACGCTGATGAACGAATCGGGGAAGGCGGTGCAGTCGGTGCTAGACAAGTACCGGGCTGAGCCGTCCGACCTGATTCTGCTGGTTGATGAACTTGACCTGGAGCCGGGGCGGATTCGGATTCGAGCGTCGGGCTCGGACGCCGGGCAGCGGGGGATGCGCTCGATCAAGTCGGTGATTGGCGAGCTGGATTTTCCTCGTGTGCGGATCGGTGTTGGACGGCCGATGGTCGACGGCAAGGGGTCGCATCATCCGGACGATGTCGCGGATTGGCTGCTGAGCGATCCGACGCCCTCCGAGCGCCAGTTACTGTTTGAGGCCGAGCAGCGGGCGGCCGAGGCGGTCGTTCATATGCTGGAGCATGGGGTCGAGTCGGCGATGAATCTGTACAACCGGGTCACGGTCGACACGGAGAGCATGGAGAGTGGGGCGGGCGATGCCGGAACAGCCTGAGCCGCCCAGCATCGAGGCTGCGCTCGCCGCGCCGGCGTTCGACTGGCTGAGCGAGGCTGCGGCTCGGGAACTAGCTGTCTACTTGCTCGGGCATGAACCGACAGAGATACGCGCCGATCTCGTGCGGAGCGCCGAGCAGCTTGAGCGAATCCGCGAGCGGCTGCTGACTCTGGCCGAGCCAGAGCCCGCGGCTCCGCCGGACGAGGAACGCGTCGGCGCGCTTGAACAGGAAGCGTCGCGGTTGCAGCGGGAGCTTGCCGATCGCGATGAGCGGCTGGAACGGCTCGAGCGGTCGAGCCAGGAACACATGGCCGAGCGGGTTCGGCTGATTGAAGATCGCCAAGCCGCCGACGCTCGGATCGACGAGTTGGAGGCTGAGCTGTCGGAGGCTGAGCAATCGGTCAACACGTTGCGCGCCAAGAGCGAGAGTTACGCCGCGGCGCTGGTCGAGCGCGGTCCGGCGCCAGCGGAGTTGTCGGACGAGATCGCGGAGGCGGAAGCGCAGTACACGATCGGCGGCGTGATCGAGATGGCGCGCGACCGCTGCGAGCGCATCGTCCTGCCGGACCCGGCGCTTCGAGAGATCGACGGTCTCGACGCCGACGAGAAAGCGTCGGACTGGGCGCGCGAACTGTGGAAGGCGCTGCGTGCGCTCAACGCCTACGCCGAGGAGAGCGAGTTCTTCCAGGGTGGTTTCTGGGAGTGGTGCGAGCACTCGAACAGCGAGCACAACTTGTGGCCGGCGACGCCGAAGAAGCTGGCGATGAAGGAGTCGGACACGGTGATGAACTCGGGTCCGTTGCGCCGCACACGGCGGTTCCTGGTCGACAGCAGCATCGACCCCAGCGGTTACCTCCACATGCAGGCGCATCTGAAGATTGCCGAAGGCGGCGGGCAGCACATCCCTCGGCTGTTTTTTCACGACGACACGAAGGGCAAGACCGGCGCGATTCATATTGGCTTCATCGGGCCGCATCGGCTGGTGCCGACGACTCAGACCTGACGCCGACCTGAGCCTGACCTGAGCCCGAGCAGAGTTGAAGCTGGCATAACGTTTTCGGGCGGGCGCTCTCCTAAGCTGAGACGAGTCAGCAGCGGACGGAGCACGCGCGCGTGAGCGCCACCGACCCGCACGACGCCCCGCATGATCGGCCGGTGGGCCTGCTCGCCGGGCTGGGGCCGACTGTGCTCCGCGCGGTTGAGCCCTTTGATTCACAGTCGATGCTCGGCGTGCCGGATGCGGCGAAGCCGGCCGTGATCGCGTCGCTGGCGGCGAGGCATTGCGGGCCCGTCCTGGTCCTGACTGCGACTCCCGCGCACGCCGCGGATCTGGTCGATGCGCTTCCGCTGTGGCTCTGTGCGGATGACCGAGAGCGTTTGCTCCAGTTTCCCGCTCGTGAGACCGCGCCGTATGAGCGGCAGCGTCCGGCTCCGGATGTGGTTGAGGCTCGGCTCTCGGCGATTGAATCGTTGCGGAGTGGGTCGCCGATCATCGTCTCGGACCTGGATGCGGCAGCTCAGCGGACGGTGGGGAGGATGCTGGCTCCGCTGAGTGTTGGCCAGGGCTCGACGCTGCAGCTGGCCGAGTTTGTGCGGTCGCTCGATTCCAATGGCTACGAGCGGCAGCGGATTGTGGTGGAACCGGCTTCGTTTGCCGTTCGTGGGGGGATCGTTGATTTCTGGCCTCCGGCTGACGAGGCTCCAGTTCGGATTGAGCTGTTCGGTGATGAGGTGGAATCGATCCGACGGTTTGATCCGTGGACCCAGCGGTCGACGGATGTGATTGGGGAGGTTGGACTGCGTCCGGCTCGGGAGTGGAGTCCGGGTCCGAGCTCTCAGGCCCTGGTTGAGGCTTTGTTGGACTCGGTTGATGCGTCAGCAAGTGAGAGGTGCGGGGATCAGGAGATTGAGCTCAACGCCGAGGCTGGGGTGCTGGCTCTTGATCTTGAACACCTTCGCAGCGCGGGGGCGACATCGCGACCGGACTTCTGGACGCAGTTCCTGGCTCCGAGCTCGATCTTTGAGCACCTGCCGGATGATGCGCTGGTGATCGTTGATGAGCCGCATGACATCACGTCGCGGTCGGAGGAGCGGGACGAGCGGGCGGTTCATGCTCGGGAGGAGCTTGAGCGGGGCGGGCGGATTCCTCCGGGGTTACCGCATCCATGGCTGACCTGCGAGGAGGTTGAGGCTCGACTTCGGCAGCCCGGGCGGCAGGTTCGATCGCTGTCGCGGCTGGCCAGCGGCGAGCAACGGCTGCCATTTCGTCCGACTCCGCGTCTGGCCGGCAAGCTGACCCAACTGTTTGAGTCGCTGCGCCAGACTCGGGGCGAGGGCGCGCATGTGCTGGTTTCTTTGCAGGAGGCTCGGCTCTCGGAGTTGATGGCGGACCTGGGGTTGCCGCTGGCTCGGCTGGAGGCGGAGTCACGGCCTGAGCTCAAGGCGATCTCGGTGGGTCGCGCGGCGATTGCTGAGGGTTGGCAGCTTGATGATCCTGAGTCGGGCGAGCGGCTAGTCACGTTGATCAGCGACACCGAGATCTTTGGATTCGAGCGACAGCGGCAGCGCCGGCCGCTGAAGACTCGGTCGGCACCGGAGGCTGATCCGCACCTGCTGGAATCGTTGAAGGCGGGGGACTTCGTTGTCCATGTCGATAGCGGCATCGGGCGGTTCCAGGGGGTCGTCAAGGAGCGGATCGGCGGCCGCGAGGGGGAGTACCTGGACATCCGCTTCGCCAAGGGGGATCGGCTGCTGGTTCCGACGGACAAGCTGGATCGGGTTCAGCCGTATGTTGGGCCGTCCGACGCTCCGCCGACGTTGACTCGGCTGGGCGGGGGTCAATGGCAGCGGGCGAAGGCTCGAGTGCGCGGGGCGGTTGCTGAGATCGCGGATGAGTTGCTGGAGATTCACGCTGCTCGGGAGACGGAGCCGGGGATTGCGATCGAGCCGGATACGCCGTGGCAGATCGAGCTTGAGGCGTCGTTCCCATATGTCGAGACGCTTGACCAACATCGGGCGATCGAGGAGGTGCGGCGGGACCAGGAGGCGGCGAAGCCGATGGACCGGTTGATCGTTGGCGATGTCGGGTACGGCAAGACGGAGGTGGCGATTCGGGCGGCGTTCAAGGCGGTGATGTCGGGGCTGCAGGTGGCGGTGCTTGTCCCGACGACCGTGCTGGCTCAGCAGCATTTCGAGACCTTCCGCCAGCGGCTGGCGGCGATGCAGGTTCGGATTGGGTTGTTGTCGCGACTGCGCACTCCGGCCGAGCAGCAGGTGACGGTAGACGGGCTCAAGGCTGGATCGGTCGACATTGTGATCGGCACTCACCGATTGCTGCAACGGGATATCGGCTTCAAGAGTCTGGGTCTGCTGGTGATCGACGAGGAGCAACGGTTCGGGGTCGAGCACAAGGAGCGTTTGAAGAAGCTGCGACGCGAGGTTGACGTGCTGACGCTCTCGGCGACGCCGATTCCTCGCTCGCTGCACCAGGCGGTGACCGGCATTCGCGACATGTCGACGATCGCGACGCCGCCTGAGGAGCGATTGCCGATCAGCACCTACGTGATGGAGCGCGACGACAGCGTGATCCGCGAGGCGATCCTGCGCGAGATGGATCGCGGGGGGCAGGTGTACTTCCTGCACAACGAGGTTCGGACGATTGATCGCGAGGCGATTGAACTTGGGCGTCTGGTGCCTGAGGCGAGTTTCCTTGTCGCGCACGGCCAGATGCCGGCCAACACGCTTCGCGAGCACATGGACCAGTTCACGCACGGCGAAGTGGATGTGCTGGTGTGCTCGACGATCATCGAGTCGGGGGTTGACATTCCTCGGGTGAACACGATCATCCTGGATCGGGCCGAGCGTCTGGGTCTGGCGCAGATGTATCAGCTTCGTGGCCGGGTGGGACGATCGAGCGTGCGGGCGTTCGCTTATCTGATGACGGAGCCGTATCGCTCGCTCTCGGAAGTGGCGCAGCGCCGTCTGGCGACGATCATGGAGGCGGACGACCTTGGCGCCGGGTTCCAGATCGCGCTGAAGGACCTGGAGATCCGCGGCGCAGGGAATCTGCTCGGGGCGCAGCAGTCGGGGCATATTGGGGCGGTGGGCTTCACGCTGTTCACGCAGTTGCTGGGCGAGGCGGTCGAGCGAGCCAAGGCGAAGCGCTCGGGCGAGCGGCCCGCCAGCCGTCGGCAGGGGACCAGGGTCAACCTCGATCTGGCATTGCCGCGATATCTGCCGGAGTCGTACGTCGACGACATCGGCCTGCGGATGACGCTGTATCAGCGGCTTGCGGCGATTGAGTCGCCGGAGGAGGTCGGCGACTTCGCCCAGGAGCTGGAGGATCGCTTTGGGCCCGTTCCGCAACCAGGACTCAACCTGCTTGGGGCGGTCAAGCTCAAGGTGTTGGCCTCGCGGATTGGAGCGGAGTCGATCCAGTCGGAGGGTGAGGATGTCGTCCTGCGGCTGGCTCCCGGGCTGTCGTTTAGCTCGTCGCAGCGACGTCTCAAGGTTCCCCGGCAGGTGAGGATTGGATCGGCGCAGCTGCGATTTACTCCGCCTCGTCGGCTGGCGGAGTCGGAGTGGGACTCGGTACTGTCGGACGCGTTGACGAGGCTGGGTGACGCCTGAGCGGCATCCTTGCCCTTGGTCGGCGCTGGCATTCACCGGATTGCTGTCTACGCTGTTCCAGTGAACCTTCGATCTCCGTGGACGCTGCTGATCCTGGCTGTCTTGGCGGGTATCCCCTCGTTGGTCTTCCGGCTTGGTGGCATCGAACTGGATACGTACCCCGAGGTGGCCATCTCCGGGCTGGCGATCCTGACGGCGGCGTTCCTCATCTCTTCCGGCGCGGAGGCATCGCAGCACGACATTCCGGCGGCGCTGGCAGTGGCCCTGGTCGCCTTCATCGCCGTGCTACCCGAGTACGCGGTCGACCTGCTGCTCGCCTACGAGGCGGGCCAGTACGCATCCGATCCGGTGGCCTTCGCGGGCTTCTCGGAGAAAGCCAATCTGGCGCTGGCCAACATGACCGGCGCAAACCGATTGCTGCTCGGCGTCGGCTGGGCGACCGTGATCTTCCTCTTCGCCTGGAAGGCGGCGGGCCTGCGCGAGCTGATCATGTCTACCGCACGTCACGCCTGGCGAGACCTGCGCGGCCGCCCCAACGATGGGACCGAACCCGAGCTGACACTGCCGCGCGGCGTCACGCTCGACATCGGCATCTTGATTGTCGCCACGCTTTACTCGTTCGTGATCGTCGCCAAAGGACGCATCGCGCTCGAGGACACAATCGTGCTCGGTGTGCTGTTTCTCTGGTACGTGATTCGGCTCGCTCGCGCACCCGTCCACGAGCCCGAGCTGGAGGGCCCCGCCGCAGCCATTGGACGCCTGTCGGTCTGGCCCCGCCGCGCGACCGTGATCTTCTGCATCGTCTACTCGGCCATCGTGATCGGACTCGCCGCCGAGCCGTTCGTGCACGGACTCGAGTACGTCGGCCGCGACGTAGGCATCGGCGAGTTCTTCGTGATCCAATGGATCGCCCCGCTCGCGTCGGAGTCTCCAGAGTTCTTGGCCGCGCTCTACATGGTCTGGCGAGGCTCGGCCGGGTTGGGCGTCAACATGCTCATCTCCAGCAAGGTCAACCAGTGGACGCTGCTGATCGCATCGGTGCCGATTGCCTACATTGCCGGCGGCGGCGCGTTGTCGGGGATTACATCGAGCGACACGCAGGTGGCGGAGGTCTTCATCACCGCCGCGCAGTCGGTCTTCGGCGTCATGTTGATCATCGACCGCCAGCTCACGGCGCGGGCCGGTTTCGCGCTGCTCGGCGTCTTCCTGGCGCAGTTGATCAGCCAGTTCTTCTTCCAGGAGAACAACTTGATTCGCTGGATCTTCGGCGTCATCTATCTTGGCTGCGCGGCGGCGATGCTGCCGAGCCACTGGCGGCTCTTCCCGCCTACCCTGCGCGAGGCCTTTCAACGGCCCGGCGCGGTTCCCAAGGAAGGAACACACGCATGACGAATTGGGCCGACCTCTCCGAGCAACTCAAAGGCGCGCTTGGACTCGCCAACGCGCCGCTCGCGATCAGCTTCCACGACTCTGCGTCGGGGGTCGCCGGATTCGACAATCCGATGCCCGCGCCGACCGAGGACGGCCGAACGGGGCGCGTTCCGGCTGGCTGCGTCTTCTGGATGCACGCAACGGATCGCACGTTCTCGACCGTTGCTGCCGACCATCGCAACTGCTCGGTTGGCTCGGTGACGCATGGATTCCTGGGGCTGGGCGACGTGCTTGAGAGCGGCGATGTCGGCGCGCTGCTGGAGTCTGGCTGGGTCACTCCTGAGGCTGCGATGGGGATTCCCGTCGTCGAAGAGACGCCGGAAGAGGTCGTGTACGGTCCGTTGGGCGATTCGCCGACCGATCCGGATGTCGTCCTGCTGCGGATCACGGGACGACAACTGATGGTGCTGCACGACGCGTTCCCCGCGCTGCGGATCGAAGGCAAGCCACAGTGCCACATCATCGCGATTGCCAAGGCCGGCGAGATGGCGGCCTCGGTTGGCTGTCAGTTGTCTCGGGTGCGTACGCAGATGCCAAACGCCGAGATGACCTGCGCCATCCCTGCGGGGCAGCTTGAGGGTCTGCTAGAGCGACTCGGTGAGACCGCGGCCGCCGACCACGCCGTGGCGCAGTACGCGGCCGACGATATGGCTCGCTTCGCCTAGTTCGGAGTATCCAGGTGCCAGGCTTGTGGTTCGAGGAGTTGGAGCCGGGGCTGGTGATCCAGCATCAGCCGTCACGCACCGTGACCGAGGCGGACAACCTGCTGTTCACGGCGCTGACGCACAATTCGCAGCCGCTGCATCTCGATGCCGAGTTCGCCGGCGGGACGCAGTTCGGTCAACGGATCGTGAACAGCATCTTCACGCTTGGTCTGGCGGTTGGGCTGAGCGTCGCCGACACGACGCTGGGCACGACCCTCGGCAACCTCGGCTTCGACGAGACCACCTTTCCCAACCCGGTGTTCATCGGCGACACGATCACTTGCGAAACCGAAGTGATCGAACGACGGGAATCACGGAGTCGGCCCGACCGGGGGGTCGTGATGTTCGAGCATCGCGGGATCAATCAGCGGGGAGAGTTAGTCGTGAAGTGTCGGCGGACGGGGATGATGTTGAAGCGACCGGCTGACGAGTGATCAGAGCTTGGCGACCAGAGCGGCGAGGAGGCCAATCAGCCCGCCGCCCACGATCAACCCCAGTCCGACCATCCACTTGAGCATTCGGTTCATCTCTTCGTGAAACGAAGTCAGTATCTCGGCTTGAGCGAGCGCCAGGTCATGCTTCGTAACAAGATCGTCGGTGGACTCATCAACCAAGTCAGCGAGTTTCTCGGCGGACGACGAGGGCGCGTCCATTTCCTGGACCAAGACATTGTGAAAAGCGAGCTTGTTGAGTGCCATGTCCCAATCCTATCCCAACTGCGGCTTGTTGACTGACTGGCGATGATAGGCTGACCCTCGTCGGAGCGTGGCGCAGCTTGGTAGCGCACTTGACTGGGGGTCAAGAGGTCGCCGGTTCAAATCCGGCCGCTCCGACCATGCACTACCCTGCGCGCGGTGGTGCGTGATGCACCGTTGCCTCGGGCAGGTGACTGATGCGGCTCTCTGAACCTCGAATCGACCCCGTTTCGGACGAAGATGCGACTGACGAGCAGCGCGAGATTCTCGCTGCCTCGGGACGGTCGCCACTCAACGTGCAACGCACGATCGCTCAGTATCCGGAGCTCGCGCAGGCGCGCCAGGCCTTCTCCAACCATGTCATGCGCGAGACCTCGCTGCCGGCTCGGGAGCGGGAGATTCTGATCCTGCGGACTGGTTGGAACTGCCAGTCTGAGTACGAGTTTGGGCAACACAGTCGATTTGGTCGAGGCGTCGGTCTGACCGACGAGGAGATTCGGCACGTGACGCTGGGGGCCGATGCCGAAGGTTGGGACGACTTCGATGCAACGCTGATCCGTGCCGCTGACGAGTTGCACACTGATGCGTTCATTACCGATGAGACGTGGAGCGCGCTGACTGAACGCTATACGACGAAACAACTGATGGATGTCGTCTTTGCCGTCGGTCAGTATCACATTGTTTCGATGGCGCTGAACTCGTTCGGCGTACAGTTTGAACCGACGACAACCGATCGATTCCCGGCTTAACTTTCGACAGGAGTACAATCATGACGACCTCAACCACACCCGCGACCGTCGTACTGATCCATGGCGCCTGGCATGGGCCCTGGTGCTTTGACAAGGTGGTCGAGGGGCTCGAAGCTCGCGGCGTGCCTGTGGTCGCGGTCGAGCGACGCCGGATGCACGAAGCCAGTGGCACGCTGCGAGGCGTCACCGATTCCGATGAGAACGAAGCGATTGTGCGGGCCGCGTTGGATCAGGTTGAAGGACCGATCGTTGCGCTTGGTCACTCATTCGGGGGCGTGTCGCTGACGACTGCGCCACTCGGCAATGACAACGTCAAGCACCTAGTCTACCTGACTGCGATCATGCCTGATATCGACGGGTCGATGCCGGACAACTTTGCCAACCCAGTGTTGGTCGGAGCGATCCAGGCGGGAGAGGACGGCTCAACGACGGTCCAGGAAGATCTGATCCGGCAAATCTTCTATGGCCAGTGCTCGGACGAGGATTTCGAACGAGCCATGAGTGAGTTGGTCCGCGACGAGGCCGCGATTCCGCTTGGCGATGCTCCTCGCGACACTGCGTGGAGCAAGATCACGACGACCTACGTCGTTTGCACGGAGGATCAGGCGCTTCTGGCTGAGGGACAGCGGACCCTTGCGCGGCGGGCTGATCGGGTTGCCGAGTGGGCTACGGACCATTCGCCGTTCTTCTCGGCTCCACACCTGATGGTTGATTTGCTGGACGGCCTGGCTCGGGAGTACGGGGCGTAGGGGCGTCGCAAGAGCTGGGCGCCCGCAAGGGGCCGCCTCGACAGGAACCGTGGATGGCCTCAGCCGATTCGCGGCTACTCGTCCAGGAGGCGATCGAGGAGCTTGGTTGGGCTGGCCGGGAGTGAGTTCATTCTCAGGCCGGTGGCGTCGTAGATTGCGTTTGCGATGGCGGCCAGCGGTGGCACGATTGGCACCTCACCGACGCCCCTGACGCCGTAGGGATGGCTCGGGTTGGGGACCTCGACCAGGATTGTCTCGATCTCGGGGAGGTCAAGCGCGGTTGGCATTCGGTAGTCGAGCAGGCTGGCGTTGGTCATTCGCCCAGCGTCGGAGTAGACGTACTCCTCGGTCAGCGCCATACCTGCGCCCTGGGCGACGCCGCCCTGGACCTGGCCTTCGACGTAGGCGGGGTGAATGGCTGTGCCGACGTCCTGGACTGCCGAGTAGCGGAGGACATCGACCTTGCCTGTGTCCTGGTCGACGGCGACATCGACGATGTGGCAACCGTAGGCCGGACCGGGGTTGGTCGGAAGCACGTCGGCCTGGCCCTGGATTTGACCACCGGTGGTCGGCATCTGGCCGCAGAGCTCTGCGAAGGTGAACTGCTTGCCGTCCGGCCCGGTGAGCGCACCGTCCTCGTAGGACACCGAGTCGGCGTCGACGTCCCAGATCATGGCGGCGCGCGCTTCCATTTGCTGGCGCACATCCATCGCCGCTTCGTGGACGGCGATGCCGGTCGCGTACGAGACTCGCGAGCCGCCGGTGACGTGAGTGAAGCCGATCGAATCGGTGTCGACGACCTGCGGTCGGACGAGGTCGTAGTCGATGCCCAGCGTCTCGGCGAACTGCATTGCGAGACCGGCTCGCTGTCCGCCGATGTCGACCGAGCCGACTGAGAGGTTGACCGTGCCGTCCTGATTGACGGAGGCGTAGGCGGCGGACTCCATGCCGGCGTTGGTCCAGAAGCCCATCGCGACGCCGCGGCCGAGCAATCGACCGTCCTCGTCCACACCGATTTCCGAGCGATAATGCGGCGAGTCCATCGCCGCCTGCATGGTCTCTTCTGCGCCGATCTTCGGCATGACCACGCCGTCGGCGCGGCGCGTGCCTTCGCGCGCTGTGTTCTGGGCGCGCAGTTCCATCGGATCGCGTTCGAGCCGCTCGGCCAACTGGTCGATTAGCGACTCAACCGCGAACGTCCCTTGCGGTGAGCCCGGCGCTCGGTAGGCCTGGCACTTGGGCTTGTTCGTGACGACATCGAGCGCGTTGACGTAGATGTTCTCGATGTCGTAGGAGGCGAACATGCAGGTCGCGCCGGCTCCAACGGGCGAGCCCGGGAACGCGCCGGCCTCGTAGGCCAACGTGGCCTCGGCGGCGACGATCGTGCCGTCGTTCCTGGCGCCGATCTTGCAGCGCACGTAGGTCGCGGAGGTCGGGCCGGTGCCGATCAGCACCTCTTCGCGATTCATGTACATCTTGACCGGCCGGCCGGTCATCTTCGACATCACCGCAGCGGTCGGTTCCATGTAGGCGGGCAACTTGCCGCCGAATCCGCCGCCGATCTCCATTGGGATCACCTTCACGTTGGCCAGGGGAATGTCGAGCATCTTGCTGACGGTGGCGCGGACGGCGAACGGCCCCTGGGTCGAGACCCAGACGGTCAGCGTGCCGTCGGAGTTCCAGTGCGCGGTGCCGTTCTGCGGCTCGATGTAGCCCTGGTGAGCGGCTGCGGTCTCGAACTCGCCATCGAGGATGATGTCCGCGTCTTCGAAGCCCCTGGCCGGTTCGCCTTTCTCAAACTCGAGCTGCGAGGCGATGTTGGTTTCGCGCTCTCCGCGACCCTCTCCGGGCACGAACCGCGCGACCATCTCGACCGTCTTCATGCCCTCGTGCAGAATCGGCGCGCCCTCGGCCATCGCATCGTGGACCGTGAGCACCGGTGGCAATACCTCGTACTCGACTTCGATCAGGTCCAGCGCGTCCTCCGCGATATGGGGATCGGTGGCGCAGACCCCGGCCACGGCGTGGCCCTGGTAGAGCGCCTTGTCAGAGGCCAGCACGTTTTGCAGGACCCACTTGTAGGGCGACACACTCTCGCCCAGGTCGACGATTTCATCGGTCGCGCCGGGCAGGTTGTCGTGGGTGATCACGCACTTGACGCCGTCCAGCGCCTCGGCGCGCGAGGTGTCGATGCTCACGATTCGGGCATGTGCGTGTGGGGAGCGCAGCAGGCGGCCGTAGAGCATGTCGGGGAGATTGATGTCGGCCCCGTAGCGAGCGCGACCGGTGACCTTGTCGACGCCGTCTGGTCGAATCGGTCGAGTCCCGACGACCCGGTAGCCGTTCTCGGTGGCGGGCTTGGTTTCGGTAGTCATCGGCTGCTCCTCGTCACTCTGGCTGGCTGTTACTCACAGACAGGATATTCGCTGCGATCCCAAGGTGCGTTCGAGCAGGTGAACGCGCCCATCGCTGGCCTAGAATGGCTGAGAGGAGATGACATGGCGATCATCAGCGTGCGGCGAGTGCGAGACGCCTTTGTCAAGGCGGAGGTGACCGATGAAGCCAAGGGCCTCGAACTGGCCGCCGATCTCGATGAGGCACTGAGCGAGAATGTGGTCACGACGGAACGGCTCGAAACACTTGAGGAACGAATTGACGCCAGGTTTGAGCGAGTCGACGCCAGATTCGATCGAATAGACGCCAGATTTCGAGAACAAGACGCCAGGTTCGAGGCGAGATTCGCACAAGCCGAGGCGGAAGCCGAGCGACGGGCCAACCGACACACTGCCATTTTCATCGGAGCGTTAGCGGTCGCCGTCGGCGTGATCGCGATTCTCATCGTGGTGCTTTAGCCCCCGGCCATTGCGGGGAGAATGTGCACTTCCGCGTGCTCGGGGACTTTGGCCAGTAGACCGAGTGGTTGTTCGACGCTGTTGACGGCGATTGTCAGACCTCGCCTCAGACGGCCGTTTTCTACCAGCGACTCGTGAAAGCCGGGGAAGTTCGCTTCCAGGTCGGCGATGACCTCGGCGACCGTGCGACCGCTGGCGGACACGATTCTGGCTCCGCCTGTGAGCGGCCTCATGCCGATTGGGACGAAAACGGTGACGTCGGCAGACATGGCGCTTCGCTGCCGATCGGAGCCTAGAGCTTGAGGCTGCCCTCGGCGACGACGGCGATTACACCGTTGTCCTTCTCGACCCAGCAGGAGATGTTGCGGCGTTCGGGATCGTCCTCGTTTGCGCCTTGCAGCACGCCCTTGATAGAGACTGTTTCGTTCGGCCAGACAATGTTGGCGAACTTGACGAGCAGCTTGCCCGATGACTTCCAGGCGTCGCCGAAGCGCTGATCGAGGAGTTCGCCGATCAGCGACATCGTCATCTTGCCGCCGACCACGACATCGGTGAAGCCGAGTTCCTCTGAGGCTTGCTTGTCGGTGTGGTAGTTGCGATCGCCGTGGAAGAACGAGCCGCACATCTCCAGCGAGATCGTGCGCACCAGCGGGCCGAATGCCTCGCCCTCGGGCAAGGCGTAGGTCTTTGCGCCCTCCTTCTTCGACGGGTCGCGCAGCGTGACGTGGCCCTCGCTCTGGTAGAGCACGAACGACTGGTGGTGGCGCATCGCCACGGCGATGTCGCCGGCCTCGTCCTTGAGCACTGTTTCGGTCAGGATGACGCTGCGGTCGCGGCGCTCGTAGATGTCGACTGACCGGGCCGAGGCCTCGTATGAGGCGCCAGGCTTGAGCGGCTGGCGGAATTCCCATTCCTGGCGCAGCCAGAGGTTGCCGAAGTCGTTCGCGTAGTGCATCCGAGTGGAGAGGTCGGCGTTGGCTGCGACCATCGAGGGCGCTGTGGCCAGTTCAGCCGGCTGATCGAGTTCCAGTCCCTCGAAGTAGTCGCTCAGCGCGGTGTCGTCGATTACGACGGTCGCGTTACCAAGGTCCACCCCAGCTTGCGGTTCGTCGTACTTGGTGATGGCCATGTGGACTTCCTTTCCGGTCGAGTTTTTCGTTGTTGAAGATCGAATCGATGATAACGATCACCTGCCCCCTGCCTAGTCGGGCGCGGGCTGCTGCCAATCAATGTCTGGTGACTCCAGCAGAATCCAGAGCGGTTGATCGTGTTTGATCGTGCGCAGGGTGTTCAGGCGCGGCGGTAGGTCGGTCGAGAACAGTTCCCAATCCTGTTGCTCCGAGTCCCAGCCGTAGGCACGGAACGATGCGCCGGCCAACGAGGAGAACGCATTGGTCACTCGCGTATCGGCGCCTGTCCAGACGACGAAGTTCCAGCCCTGTTGCAATCGGACCAGCCGCACTGTGCTGTACTCGAATGCATCGGTTGCGACTACCGGTCGTGAACCGCGCAGGAGCAAAGCGACATCCGTCGGGCCGGCGGTGGCGGACGGAGTGGTCACCGTCACGCACTCGTCGGACCAGACGACGACGCGCGCGGCGTGGTTGCCGAACCAGACCCTGGGCGCGAGGTCATCGGTCGCAATCCTCTCGCCGCAGATCTGTACGGTCTCACCGCCTTCGATGTAGCCCCGGTCGGGGCTGATACTTGTGATTGAACCCGACAATGGTTCGCGATGCACTTCGCTCTCGGGGGTGGCTCGGCGCTCGGTCGTGTGGGCGATGATTGTGAAGTCGGTTGCTGTGTCGTCGACATCGATGTGTCGGAAGCTGAATCGGCCGTCGTTCACAGGCACGGAAGCGACGAATCTCCGATTTGCTGCTGATCCTGCGTAGAGATGCGCGACGGCCGATCCCGGGGCAGTGCCTTGCAGGGTCAAGCCGGAGGCGGCCCAAGAGACCACTTCGATCGCTGGGGTCGGCAGGCTGGAATCGACGTTGAGACGATTTCGCTGCATCCGGTTGCCCCAGACGTAGCGCTCGCCGCCGCGACGGAGGTTGACCGGCATGATCTCGATGCCGGTCAGATTGTTGATGAAGAGGTTAGTCCCGGTCAGTAGTTCGCTGAACCTGTCCGAGGGGACGAGCGTCCTGGCGCTGACCGCTCGCAGCGTGACCGAGGTATGGGCGCCGGCCTCGAACCTGATCCGTCGGTCCAGGGGGACTCCATCGACGGCGAATCGCAGCTCGGTTCCCGGGCCAGCGGCCGTAGCGCTGAACCCGGCGATGTCGTCAACCGACACTGAGGCGGCGAGTCGACGATCGAGATAGAGATCGACCTTCGTACCGGCCGGTGCGGGCAGGCCATCGATGCTCACCGTTCCCTGGATCGAGTGGCTGAGGCCCTCGCGAGCCAGTACCGGCGGAGATGAGCGCGCGCCGATCGGAATCAGAGCTTCGCTGGCCGAGATCAGCTCGGGCGGCTCCATCGAAGGTCCGACCGTGACATCTCCGGCGGCCGGATGGATCATGACTCCGGCGCCGCGGTTTGACTCGAAGGTGCTGGCGGAGATTGAGGCTGAGGCGCCGTTGAGAATCTCGATGCCATGCGATTGTCCTCGCTCGACGGTCGCGCCTTGAATGAGGATGTGGTCTCCCTCGATCTGAATCCCGATCCGGTTGCCTATGGCGGTTACCTGCGTCAGGTGGCAGTCATCTCCTGAAACCACGATTCCGGCTTCTGACGCTCCCGTGACGGTCAGGCCCCATAGCTCGACTCCATCACCGAGCGGGATTCCGATATCGACGCCAGATGCGTCGAGCGTCCAGTCGGTGCCGTCGATGATCATCTGGCTGCCGACCATCGGCAGCGGCGACTGCAGGACGATTGTCCGATCCTCACTCATCGATCGCAGCAGAATGATCGATGCGCCGCTGCCCAGCGCGTCGCGGAGGGTTCTCGGTCCGCTGTCGGCCGTTGAGTCGATGACGGCGATCTCGTTGTTCGCCATTTCCAGCGCGGCCACGGCGTCGACCAGGCCGGCGCCCGAGGCCGGATCCGGCCCCGCAGGCGGGATGTCCTGCGCCGTGTCGATCAGGATGTCGCGGATGAGGCGGCGCTCCAGTAGCGGATTGCCGCCATCGGCAGCGAGCAGGGCGGGCTGGACATCGAGCATCAGGGCTGCGACTCCGGCTACGTGCGGCGCCGCCGCGGACGAACCGGAGAAGCGCGGGCCGAAGTGCGTCTTGTCCGAGACGGTGACCCGGTCGACCGCGCTGAGTTCGGGTTTGGCTGCGCCATTTGCGGTAGGACCGCGACTCGAATAGGAAGCGACCGTCTCGCGACCAACGTTTACCGCTCCAACTGTCAGCGCTCCTTCGGCGTCCGACTGGGCCAAGATGCTGCCCGCCGGCGTGCGGTGATACAGCCGTAGCTGCGTTCCCGATGTCTGGAAGGCGAACAGATCGAACGCGACGGGTTCGGCGTCGTTGTTGTAGTTCTGGATGACCACAAACAATTCGGTTGCGTCACCCTCGTGGACATACTCAAGGTGTTCACGGGGATAATGGTTGTCGATTCCAATCCCCTGCGTCGTTTCACTTGAGGCCAGGATGGTACCGGGTTTCGACATCAGATACAGGTTGTAGTCGTTGTTGGATCGACCCCATGGATCGTCCCAGAACAATGCCAGTCGAATCAGGTCGCCCGGTTCAATCGCGAAGCCGTTTCCTGCGCCGAACAGCATCTTGGGTCCAGCGCCGCCGTTGAACTGTTGGACCGCACCGGGCGTCGGGAGTCCCAATTGCGAACCGTCAGGCCCTATGCGCCACTCGCCGGCCCAGTGCGACTCGGCCCAGTTCCCGGCCGCGGTCACATACAGGCGCAATGGCCACGACGGGTGTCTCAGGGCGCGGGTCGTGTTGACGGATACGTCGCTGCGCTGATCGGCCGGGAAGGCGTAGGAGACGTCGTCGACGATGATGTCGACTCGCTGGGCGTAGTAGATGACGGCCGCAATGTGATCGAGGTCAGTCGCCACGGCGGCAAACGAGATTGACGCGCCGGGAGCGATGTCGTGAACAATCTCAATCATCACAGTGCCTTCCTGACCGCGATTGAGATTTCCCGCACCGAACGCTTCGGCTTCGGCGAGTTTGGGCGCTTCACCCGCATGCTGTGCCTGCTTCAAGCCGACGATGCCGTCGGAGATCACGGCCACGCGGATACCGGAGCCATCGACATCGAATCTGGCTCGGGCGGCGCCTGCATTCAGCGCCTCATCGCCCTCCGTCAACGCGTCCCCGGCAGCGAACGAGCCATACTTTGGACTCTCGATCGCTGTCACACCCTCGACCGCGCGTAATGCGTCCACCCGATCGGCAGCAATCCAGCCCTGCCAGCGACCAAGTTCGGGGACAGCGAGCTCGATCTCGAAACCGGCCTTAGTCAGCAGTTGCTCTGCGTCGGGATGCGCAGGATCCAGACGAACGTCCAGGTGAACCTGATCGTCGGCCGCATGGACCGCCGACGAATCCGCCGCAACGATCGCGGCGAGAATCAGTGTCACGGACAGCAGCAGGAGGCCGTTGCGCATTGATCGAGGCTACTTGAGTGCGCACCCCTCGATGCCCTTACCGAAGCCGTTTGACATCATGGCCAGGTAGCTGATCATTGGTCAAGTAGACCGTTGGATTGCACCTCTCAGCGCGTTTGACGTACCAGTTAAATCTGGTTGTTTGATCGCGGGATACACTCGATTTCGTGACCGATCCCCTGGCTCTGCGAAGCGGATTTCTCTGGTGGTTGCCGATCGTGACGGCAGTGATGGGCGCGTTGATCGCAGCGATCGTGTCGCAGACCTCGGTCGCCGCCTGGGACGCCGATGTCCACCTGTGGGCGCGGGAGGGCCGCAGCGCGTCCGAGTACGCGGAACTGGTCCTGGACAGCTCGGTGCAAGCGTCCGCGACGGGCAGCATGATGGCGACAGAGGATGGGGTGCCCGAACTGGGCCAGGTGTCGGTCGAACTGACCGACACGCTGATCAGAGTCACGGTCCGCAGCACGCGAGAGGCGGACGCAGAGGCGCTCGCCCTGTCTCTGGCGCACGAGGCGATCAGCGAATCGATCGCACGCTACGGCGACGAGTCCGGACTCGAACTGCTAGGCCTCGTCCAACCCGGCGCGCGTAAGGCTGCGCCGAACACCGAGGTGACCGCGGCGTGGGCGTCGGCTCTGGGCCTCGCCGGCGGACTCGTTCTGGCCTGGGCCGTCGCTACCAGGGTGACAGGGCAGCGCACGACGTTGGGACGGCTGGGCAGACTCGGGCTGCGTCCGCTCGCCGTGATTTCAGCCGAGGCCGAAGCAGCGGCCGGTCGCACCGCGCGGACCTCGTCCGGAGAATCAGTGAGCGCCACGGAGGAGCGGGGGGTGCGCGGCGACGATGCGATGCTGCTCGCCAACGCGATCAACCCACTCTCCGGGATCGTGGCTCTCGTACCTCTGGATGATGCCTCGCAGGTCACGGCCACATTGATCCAGACGGCTCGCACGCTCGCTGCACGAGGCCGGTCCGTGATCTGGCTCGACGGCCGACAGCCGGCGTTTGAGCTCGAGTACAGCGATCCGCCAGCCTGGCTGATCGGCGCGCCATGGTCGCCGTTGATGAGATGGGAGTTCATCCTCCGCAGCGCCAGCCGCGCGATTCGCCCCAACGGCTACGTGCTGCTGCTGACCGACCCGATTTCGCATCCGGACACGGTGACGGTTGCCCGATCCTCGGCCGGCCTGATCCTGATGGCCAGGGCCGACGCCTCGGACGAAGAGCTGATCAATGCCCAACTGTTGCTCGGCCAGACCGCGCTGTTGGGCGTCGCCGTCACTCAGGCGCAGTCACCCGACCTGAGGGATTTCGAATTGGCGCAGATGACCGATTAGCGGTATTCACAGTAGAACCGCACCCAACCGCAGCCTCGGGAGTCTCGACGATGCACTTCGATCTACCGGCCGATCTGGCCGATCTACAATCGCGCCTGCTGACATTCATCTCCGAGGAAATCGATCCAATCACCGACGGCGCAGACCCCGAATCGCCGACAGCTGAACTCCGCAGAGAGATTGCCCGTCGTTCCGATCAGGCCGGCTTCTATCAACTCGCGGTTCCGGAGTCAGACGGGGGACTGGGCGGCGGTCCAAGAACGATGACGGCCGCACGGGAGGCGCTTGGGCTGAGCGGCAATCCGTTCGCATCACGCGTCCTCGGCTCGGGTCCGGGCATTATGCGCCTGGCCGACAACGACGCGCAGCGCGAGGGGCTGTACCTGCCGGTCATGCGCGGCGAGCGAACCGCCGCCTTCGCCTTCACGGAGGCGCTGCGATCGGACGGGCAACGAGAACCCACGCAGGCCGTGCGGTCGAAACTCGAAGACGGCTCGAATGGGTTCAAGGTCACGGGCGCCAAAGGATTCGTGACCGGCGGCGCATCCTCGGACTGGCTGGTGGTGGTCGCGAACGTGCCCGACGAAGGCACCGCGCTGCTGGTCGTCGACCGAGAGGCCGAGGGCGTGACCGAAGGCAAACTCGGCGCCTCGATTGACGGCAGCACGCACTCGCCATTCACTTTTGATGCCGTGCCGGTGCCCGAGTCTCGACTGCTTGGCGCCGTTGGGGACGGGCTGCCTCGAGCGATGCAGAACATCGACAGCATGCGTCTCGGCGTCGCTGCCGACTGCGTCGGCTGGTCTCGCTGGGTGACGCGCACGACCCTCAAACGCATCGAGGGACCGCATCGCAGTGGACAGCCTCTGGCTGAGCAACAACAGGTCCAGGCAATCTTCGCCGACATGGTCGCCGACACGTTCGCCGCCCGAACTGCGCTCTATCAAGCCGCCGAAGCCCGAGAGGCCGACGAGCCCACCGCCGGTACGCAGGTTGCTACTGCCAAATGGCTCGCCTCAGAGTGTCTGCACCGCACCGTCGATCGAGCCATTCAACTGCACGGCGCGCAGGCCCTTCTGCGAGGCCACCCGCTCGAGCGCCTGTATCGCACGAGCCGCTCGCTCAGGATCGCGGAAGGTCCAACGGAGTTGTTGAGGTTGACAGTGGCGCGGCATGTGCGTCAGAACGGTATCGAGGCGTTGTAGCCGAGGAAATCAATGGAAGAAACGTGGGTGGCGTCAGCGCCTAGTTGCCCACGCCGAGACCCTCGTAGCGCTGTTTGTGGTGCAGATGCACTCGGTCACTGAGCTGTCGATTTGAGGCTCGCAGGATGCGGCTGAGCAGGTTGAGCTGCTCGACCGTCGACTCCGACTTGAGCACTTCCTGCTTCACCGAGGCCGGCGCCTCAATGCTCGAGGCGACGTGGTTGACCAGTGGACTCGGGCGTCTCGGCAGGCGATAGCTCCGCTGCCATGAGTTCTGCAAGGCAAGCGCCAGACCGAGATGGTCCCGGTATAGCGAAGCGGTCGCATCGTAGGCGGTGTACGCCTCGGTCGATTCGGCGTCGCCTGGATCGTCGAGGTATTCGACGTTTGCGACCCAGTAGGGCCGCTCGCCCAGCTTTTCGATGATCCGGAAGCGCCGCTCACCTATGCAGCCGATGTTGAAACGGCCGTCGGGAAAAACCTCGTTCGACTCCATGCGCACCGTGCAGCCGACTTCATGCGTTGGCTCACGATCCTCAGGTGTGGCGGCCTGGCGGGTGCGCCGAGTCAAGACGATGCCGAACGGATCGCCGGTCTCCAGCGTGTCCTTGACCAACTGGCGGTAACGCGGCTCGAAGATGTGCAGCGGCACGGATTCGCCGGGGAAAACGACGATCTGCAGTGGAAAGAGCGGCAAATCCGGCATGATCTTGGTTTCCGAACGGTCCGGCGGGCCGTTACCTGACGCCAGCCATTCTACCGGCGAGCCGCATCACCCGCCGCGCGCCGCCGTTTTCGTTGAAGGCGCGGAAGATCTGCAGGCGTTCGGCCTGTAGCGAGCCCTCGGCGTGAATCGCCAGCACTTCCTGGTAGGCGCCGTAATCCGACGACGTCAGATCACGGATGAAGTTGAGCAGCTTCATTCGCTTGGCGCCGTCGACACCGTCCCGACCGGCCATGTACTTCTGCAGGAACGGCCGCAACTCCTCGCTCTCCCAGTCCTCGTCGCCGGGGCCGGTGACCAGGATTCCCCCGGCCAGCTCCTGCACGTGCTGGACCGCCTCGTGATAGCCGTGCGCGAAGATCGACTTGGCCATGTTGACCGTCATCGGATCAGGAGCGACCTGCCCATTCGGCTTGTCAATACAGCGATCGGCCGACTTCTCCAGCAGCGCACGAGTCGTCTCGGCGTACTGGATCAGGTCGACGAACTTCTCGCGGACGTGGGAGACATTGATGATCCCGTTGTAGTCGGCGGCCAACGCCGCGCAGCCGCCGAGCGCATCGATCAGCGGCAGCTTGTACGAGACGGCAGTGAAGCGGTGGTACTCGACGAAGGTCAACGCCAGTTGGCCGGCAGCCTCCGTGTCGCCGTCCAGGAAAATGCGCTCGTTGGGCACGAACACGTCGTCGAAGATCGTGATCGTCTCCATCATCTTGCGGACAGCCGAAATCGGTCGCTCACCCTCGTGACTGGCGCCGTCGCCAAATGGCGAAGCGATGAAGCGCAGGTTGGGCGTGTTGACCGGCAGCGCGAACGCGATCGACCAGTCCTGCTCTTCGGGACCCATCGCCCGGGTCGGCAGGACGATGACTTCGTTCGTATTGGTCACGACCGACGTGTGCGCCTTCGCTCCGCGCACCACGACGCCATCGGGCCGGCGCTCGACTACACGCAGGTACATGTCCGGGTCAGACTGCTGGGACGGGCGTTTCACGCGGTCGCCTTTGACGTCGGTTTGGGCGACCGCCAGCGACAGGTCGTGGCCGCGGCAGTACTCGTAGTAGGCCTTGACCCGTTCGAAGTACGTCTGATCTTCGAACTCCGCCGTCACCGCGAGCAGCGCGAAGAGTGCGTCCGTCCCGATCTCTTTGATCAGCACGACCAGCGTGTCGCCCTCTGCCGTGGCTGCTTCGATCAGCCTGGAGCGATTGAGAAGATCCTCGGTCGTTCGCGGGATTCGGTAGTAGGCCGAGTAGCTCTCGCCATCCTCTTCATACGTCGCGAGATCGCGGTACTCGTCGGACTCCGCCATTTCGTAGTCGATGCAGGCGTGCTTGACCGCCTTGCTGATCGTCGGGTGAGTCGTCACGTCCTCGACGCGCTCGCCTCGATACCAGATCTCACGGTCGTCACGCAGCGACTCGACGTACTCGGCGGGGGTTCGCAGTGCCATCTCGTGTTCCAATCACGCTGTCTCGTGCAGCGATCCTACCCGACGCTTGCTGACGCTCCTGTTGCCCTCCGCCGCCGATTTGCACTCCACTATCTTGCCCTCAGCCAACGCGAGGAAGGGCCTGATGCCGTCGCCCTTTGCCGCCTGCCTCTGTGCCGCTGTTCGCATTCTGGCACTGCTCACCGCTTTGATGCTGCTTGCCCTTGTCCTCATCGTCCCCGCCCGCGCGGAGACGCCGGTCGAGATCGAGATCAGCCCGACCGCGGCCTGCGCGCTCACCGACACCGGCGAGATCAGCTGCTGGGGATTCGACATTCCTCTCGTCCGTGATGTGCCGGGGGGAGAGTTCACCGACCTGAGCCTCGGGCCGACCGAGGCCTGCGCGATCACGGTCGACTCGACAGTCGTTTGTTGGGGCGCGGGTTACGCCTACGTGCGCAACAGCGTCGAGAGCGTCCTAGCGCGCGATTCTGAGGCCGACCTGTCGGCGAGCGGGCTGGCGCAACTGCTTCCCTCGGAGCGCGACGATCTGGTCCAGGTCGTCGTCCACCCTTGGCGTCACTACGCCTGCGCCCGCTCCGGCGAAGGCGAAATCGTCTGTTGGGGGAACTTGCCGCCGTCCAGGGGTTCGGCCCCGACGGGGACTGGCTTCACGGATCTGATCAGCACCGGCCGCGGGTTCTGCGCTCTGGACGCCGATGGGCGCACGACCTGCTGGGGCGACCTGGTGATCGACCAGTTCGTCTCCGACGCCGGGCCCTTCATTCGGATCGCATCCAGCGGCAACGGACTGTGCGGCGTCAGCGACGAAGGCGAGGTGCGGTGCCTCACACCCGGCTCCCCGCCTGCACCCGGTCCGCCCCGGCCGTACAACCAGATCTTCCGCAACGTCCACGTCATTGGCGCTCAGGGTTGCACCGTCTCGGATGACGGCTCGCTGCATTGCCGCCAGACCCACCACTGGTGCTCCTTCTTTTTCCATCCCGATGTCGAGTACTGCCCTCCTGAGTTGATCCGCTTCCAGTCGTGGGACATCCCGTTCACGACTCTGTACGAAGGCGGCCCCGATCGCGAGACCACTGCTGCCCGTTCCTATGTCCAACTCTTCGGCGATCAGGCCGCCTGCGCGATCACGACCGAGGGGGAGATCGACTGTTGGAGCGACTTCCGCCGCGGCGATCCTCGGCACAACGTCCCAGAACGCTTCCGCCCCCAACCTGCGTCGGTTGATCCTGAAACCACCGTTGATTCGGAATCGCCCGCGGATCCTCCATCGCCTGCGGACTCCGAACCGCCCGCTGGCGAGGATGAATAGAATCCTTGAATCTGCTTCGCGACTACCTGCAAGCCGTTTCGAATCTCACCGCGTTCGACACTATCTACCGACCAAGTCTGCCGTTTCACTCGGACCAGTCGTGGGCGGTTCCAGGAACGGCGGTTACGATATGCGATGAACATAATGAGCTGTCGATTGGAATTGCCCGATGCGTAGATTCCTGATCCTGACTTCACTGATCGTCCTGATTGGGATGTTTACCGCTTTCGAGACGGCCAGCGCCCAAGATGACGAGGCGAAATGTCCGCCACCGACCGAGCTCGGCGAACTCAGTGACATCCTGACTGCCAGCGGCTCCTGGTCGAACGACCAGTGCGACACCTCTCAGTTTGTCGATCATCGCCCGGGTCAGCGCTTCCTCTTCTCGCTGGCCGAGGAGGCCGAGGTGCGAATCGATCTGACCTCACCTGACCGAGACACGCAGGTCTACCTGCAGGATGGCGACGGACGTCTGATCGACATCGACGACGACACGGGCGGTGGAGTCAACGCGCGAATCGAACGAACCCTGCCGGCCGGCAGCTATCAGATCGAGGCCAGCACCGTTGGATGGTCGGGTCGAGAGAGCGGCTCGTTTGAACTCACGCTCCGCGTGATCACCGGCTGTCACGACGTCGTCGATCTCGGTGTCCTCACAGACTCGCTCAGCACCGAGGCTGTCTGGTCGCACTTTGGCTGCGAGTCAGCGTTCCGTCCTGATCGCGCGTCGCAGCGTTATCAGTTCACGCTGGCCGCTACGACTCGAGTGCGGATTGACCTGACCTCTGAGGTCGCTGATTCCTACGTTTACCTGCTCGACGACACCGGGACCTTGCTAGACAGCGACGACGACGGCGGCGTGCGGTTCAACTCACGCATCGTGCGAACGCTGGGCGCTGGTACATACACGATTGAAGCCACGAACTGGGGCGACCGCGATCTCAAGAATCTGCAAGAAGCACCGTATGAGCTCAGTATCGGCATCCCTGAAGCGGGCCCGATCATCAAGCTCGAAGCCATCGATGCGCCCGACCGCGTCGTCCTTGGCATGCCGTTCGAGATCAACTACCGCGTCGGCAATCTCGGCGACACCTCGCTCTCGGCGCTCAACGGCAGTGTGCAGATCCGAGTGCGCTGGCCATACATCTCGAACTGGCGGACTCCGAGAATCGGCACGGGCGAGGGCGACGATGAGCGCTGGGGCGTCGGCGCCTCGTATCACACGGCCGAATCGGTCAGCGCGTTCGGCAGCGAGTCTCTGCCGCAGATTCAACCGTTCGAAGGCTCCTTCTCCTGGCGCTACGGACCCACCGACGTCATGCTTGAAGCCCTTGTTGTTGATGAGGAAGGAGACCGGATCGACCGGCACTGGCTGACGCGTCCAATCATGGTGCTCAGCGGCGTTGAGTTCGACCCTGTCACCGTCAGCGTCGACAACGTCGAGTACCGAGTCTCCGCTATCGCCGGCGACGACGGAGAGGTCACGACCGACGTCAGCCCAGTGGCAACCGAAGAGGATGAGGCGGCTGCCGAGGCAACTGAGACTGACGAATCGTCGGACGAGGAAGGGGAAGGACTCGATCCTGGGATTGCTTCCCGTGCCATCTACGCCGCTGGCGTCCGGACGCAGGTCATCGGCAACTTCAGCTCCACGCTCGAATCACTCCGAGCGCAGGCCGATGCGCTCTTCTCGCAGGTCGGTCGCGGTGGACTGCCGATCTCCGAGGTTGAGAACGCCTCGGCTCCGACGCTCGACACACTGGTCGCAACGCTCAACGCTTTGCACAGCGAGGTGCTGATCCACGCGGGATTCGATCCGCAGGAGTTCCAGAGCGTCGAAACCGCGGAGCGAGTCGTCGTTCGCGCCGGCCGCGCTGCAGCGCGACGAATCGATCAGTTCGCCAGGGACTGGTCAGACTTGAACGAGTCGGGTCGAGTTCTCTCTGCGGATGAGGCGCTGCAGCTCCACGCTGAGCTCTCCTTTGCCGAACAGATCGACGCGGTGCTCGTCGACGCCGCCATGCTGGTCCTGATGAAGCGTGATGCCGAGGACGGTTGGAGCGACACAGACGTTGCTGACGCCCTTGAGGCGTTCTCCGGCAGCATCGACTGCGAGGTCGACGCCGGCTCGCTGTCGTTCGGCGATGAAGCGCTCCGGCAGCTGTCGCCGGTCTACGGATTCATGCTCGATCGCGCCTATTGCGGCACGGTTGCTGCGAGCGAAGATCACGACCTCCTGCTCTCCGGTCTCGATCTGTCGTCGAATCCGGTGATTCCGACGCCTGAGGTCTCGGACGTGACTCCCGCCCCGGAGATGGTGATTGGCACGAGGCTCCTGGCCCGCGTCCTCGGAGATGGACGGGTGGAGTTTGCCGTCGACCTCTCCAACGGCGCACGCGCGCTGCCTGTGCAGCGGATGCTGCCCGTCAGCGCTGCGGTCAATCGCTGGCTGCGAACAGCGCCGGTTATCCACGACGGCGAAGAGATCGGGCGAATCTACGCCCGGCGACTCGGCAACGGACTCGTCCAGGCGACCTACGTTCCGACAGACGTCAGAATGTCTAACACGTCGCGCTGGATCGTGCCCGAGGATGCTCCGGTTGGCGCGTGGCTGGTCAGCGGAGAGCTGGAGCGGGGTCCGGCGTCAAGAGATGACCTTGTTCAGGGGATAGGAGACCAGGCCGCTGGCGCCGGCACGGCGCAGTTCGGGGATCATCTCTCGCTCTTGTCGCTCATCGAGAACAATCTCCAGCGCAACCCATGAGTCGTCGATCAATGGACTGATCGTGGGGGCGTGCTCGCCGAATTTGCCAATCACGGCGAGCACGTCCTCCAAACTTGAACGAGGGGTGTTGAGCTTCAAGCCAACTTTGGTCGTCGCCGCAATCGCGCCTTGCAGCAGCGTGTTGATTGCCTCAATCTTCTCCCGACGCAGCGGGTCGTTCCAGGCGTCCTTGTTGGCGATCAGTCGCGCCGTGCTCTGCAGCACTTCGGCGATCACGCGCAGGTTGTTCGCTCGCAGCGACGAGCCAGTCTCGGTCACGTCGACGATCGCGTCGATGATTCGCGCCTTGACCTCGGTTGCGCCCCAGCTGAACTCGACCCGCACGTCGATCCCGCGCTGCTCGAAGTACTCCCGAGTCGTTCGGACCAACTCCGTCGCGATCACACCGCCCTGGAGTTGTTCGATCTCCGACACGTGCGACTCGGCCGGAACCGCAAGCACCCAGCGCGCGGGTCGGCTGGTCGCCTTGCTGTAGGTCATCTCGGCGACTTCGACCACGTCCGCTCCGGTCTCCACGACCCAGTCGTGACCGGTGATCCCCACGTCCACGACGCCGTCCTCGACGTAACGGGCCATCTCCTGCGCGCGGAACATGGTGCAGGTGATGCCCTCGTCGTCTATCTCGGGGAAGTAGGACCGTGAGTTGACAGAGACATGGAAGCCGGCGCGTCGGAAGAGGTCGAAAGTGGGGGACTCGAGCGATCCCTTGGGCAATCCCAACTTGAGCATGGCGCTGGCTCCGAATTGAACGTGTGATTTCGTCTGGTAGCTGTGTGTTCCGATCATCGCGCATCGTCGGAGATGGCTCATATCGCGGGATACACTGGCTTCATGACGACCATGGACCCGCCCCAGGCGAATGTGCCGCTGACCGACGAACGTCGCGAGCGAGTCCGCGAGATGATCGGCGACGAGCTGGACGCCGCATGGCTCTACGACCGCCTCGCCAGTATGAGCGATCCGCACTCCGCACAGGTGCTGAGCAGGATGTCGGAATCCGAACTGGAGCACGCCACCCACTGGGTCCGGCTCCTCGGAGACGAGAAGTTCCCAACCGAAACGCATCGGCCCTCATTGAGGGTGCGACTGATGGCCTTCCAGGCGAGAATCTGGGGTCTTGGCTTCGTGATTTCGCAGCTTCGCCGCGAGGAACTGATTGATATCCAGAAGTACGTCTCCGATCCGGATTCCGGCGACCTGGCCGAGGAAGAGCGCGAGCATCGCGCCACCCTGGCTGAACTCGGGACCCAGCACGGCGCAGTGGGCGCCGTCGGTGAGGGTCACGCCGGCATTGGAGCTTCGGGAGCTTCCACCTTCCGAGCCGCTCTGTTCGGACTCAACGACGGGATCGTCTCTAATCTCGCTCTGATCGCAGGCGTCGCTGGTGTGGCGATCGGCTCCGAGGCGGTGCTGGTCGCTGGAATCGGCGGCTGGCTCGCAGGCGCGTTCTCCATGGCCGCTGGCGAGTACATTTCTGTCCGCGGACAGTCTGAAGTGCTTCAACGCCAAGTCGCCATGGAACGCGATGAAGTCTTGCTCGATCCTGCCGAGGAACGTCGAGAGCTGGTCAGCATCTATCGAGCCAAAGGCCTCTCGGAAGAGCTAGCCGAGCAGGTCGCGACCGAGCTATCGAGCAAACCTGACGCCCTCGTCGACACGATGGTGCGCGAGGAACTCGGCCTCGATCCCGAACAACTCGGAGACCCCTGGCGAGCCGCGATCAGCTCATTCACGGCCTTCTCGCTCGGAGCGCTGATTCCCTTGATCCCCTTCCTCCTCTGGCACGCTGCCGGCTGGAACGTCGACTACTGGGCCCTGATCGCCGGAGTCGTCGCCAGCGTCGTCACTCTTGCGTTTGCCGGGCTCTTTACCTCGTTGGTGACCAGCAGAAACCCGCTCTACTCCGCTGGCCGATCCGTCTTCGTCGGCATCCTCGCTGCTGGAGTCACCTTCGCCATCGGCTCGGCGTTGCCGTTCGACCTCTAGCCCCGTGAGTCAGAACAGCCGCGACAGTTCCTCGTCCGGGTCGAAGTTGTCGACATCGACGCCAAACTCGCGAGGCAACTCCGCCCCGAACGCCCGGGCCTCCCGCTCGAGGTCAAGCTGTTCGATCCTGGGGTAGAACTCGGCGGCCGGCATCCGCTCGGGGAACCCCAGCGCGCACAGCCGTTGACCGCGATCGGGAATGTCGCTGAGCGCGTCAAAGATCGCCTGACCGTGAGCGATCACCATGATGTCGGGCGCGGGCTCCTGATCCCCATCGCCACTCAGCGCGCGCGCTCCGAGCAGCCCGCAGATGAACTCCTCGACTACCGGCCGCATCGGCTGCGTATCGTCCGGTCTGACCGGGCTCGATGTGTAACCCAGATCCTTGAGCGCCCGACGAAAGCCTGCGTGACCCGGCGCGATATGCGCAAACAGCGCCTTGACCGATCCGTCCGCCGACTGCGTCTGGCTGCGAGCAAAGTCCAGCACCGTGCCCCAGTCCGGCCGCGTGCCGGGATTCGGCTTCTCGCCCAGGATTTCTCCCAGCTCCTTCTCGATGCTCCGTCCATCGACGATCAGGTAAAACTCACGAACCTCGCCTCTGGGACGTGGGACAAACGTCGGCGGCGGAGTCGGCCGTTCAAGCGCCGGAGGCTCGACCAGCGCCGGTTGAAAGGCCACATCCGCCTCGCCGACGGGCGGTCCGTCAAACTCATCCTCAAACTCCACCCGAGGCAGCGGTGTGCGGAACAGGCGCGCATCGTCCTCGATGTCATAGAAGTCGATCTGGTCCTCAAGCTCAGGTGCGTCGGGCAGAAACTCGGTGAAGCCGAACACGCTGATCCGCTCGGCCTGGCTCGCCAGTTCAGGAAGCGCCGAAATCAGATCCGGGTTGTGAGTGCCGACGATCACCTGCCAGCTCTGCTCCGGATCTGACAATTCATTCAAACGACCAATGCGCTCCTCGATCAGCTCGGCGCAACTCTGACCGGGCACGAAGCGGTCGCCCAGAGCGATCATGAAGCCCGATGTCCGCAAGAAGTGCATGAATCCCTGCTGACCCGGCGCCCAGAACACGAAGGTCGGCGAGTATGGCGCCGGCCCACAATGCTGCTTCACAAACGCCTCAAGCCGGCGCCAGTCCGGCCGCGTGTCGGGACCGGGCGGCTGCCCGATCACGCGGCCCAACGTGCCGTCGATCGATGGGCCATCGACAAAGACGTAGTGTCCGCGAGGTGGAGAGAGAACGAGATCCGAGTGCTGCAATGTCATGGCAATTCGATTCTTGGAGTGTCAGCGGACTGAATTGGATCGAGAGATTGGGAGAATGACTATTCCGATATCAGCATCAAGATGATCCTGATGATGTGTAGCTTATCGCGATTCGCCCACGCGTGACGAGCATCGCAGTATGGCGAGGGGCACAAACAGGCAACGCGTGCCAGAGGCTTGCACCGCGGCCTGCAGGACCACGGTCGACTGAGTCTGTGCTCAGTCCGCGGCGGCGACCTCAACCGAGGCGATTCGCTCAGCGCTCGCCGACTGCAGCGCCTGGACCGCACCGCCGCCATGCAGCGCCGACGCCCAAACCGCGCCTGCGGGTACGTCCTCGGTGATTTCGGCGGGCAGGATGATCTGCGCCTGATTCGCCGACAGGCTGACGTTTGCGCCCGTCTCGATCCCAAGCGCCGCAGCATCGGCTGGATTGATCTGCACGCCATCAGCGCGATGCAGTAGATCAGCATCCGCCTCGCCCCGAGCAGCAGTCAGCCGGTCGCTGTACAGGTCACGCCCGGTCAACAGCGTCATCGAGCTGTCGCCGTTGGCCGCGCCGGAATTCGCCACGCTGAGGAAGCGCTGGGTTGCCGCGCCGTTGATTGGCATCCGAGCCTGCGTCGCACCCGGCTCGGCCAGGACGGAGTATCGACTGTCCAGCGCGGCCAGCGCCGCCCGCGCCTCACGCACGCCCTGTGGCTGCGCGGGCGCCGAAATCGGCTCGCCGGGTTCGCCATTCTCGTCGGTTGTCGGCGTGTCGACGGCCGGGAGATGCTTGGCGAGATCGCGCAGCCAACGCCCGAGCGGACGGGCATTGCGCTGTTCCTCGGTCGCTGTGCGGAGACGCAGAATCTGTCGGTCGGCGTTGGTGATGTGTCCGTCCTTGCCGAATGCCGATACGTCGGGAAGCACGTGCGTGGCGCGCTCGACGGTCTCCGTCGCGACCTCATCGATCACTACGAGCGCGTCCAGATTGTCCAGCGCCGCAATCGTCGCCGCGCGGTTCGGATGGAGCATGACCGGGTTGTCGCGAGCGATGATCAATGCCTTCAGACTTCCTTCGCGCGCCGAATCGAGCATTTCCGAAGCGCCAAGCCCGCCCTCGCCAGGAGCGACACCAAGGTCTCGCAGCCCGACCGAGTTGGCCTCGGGCGGCAGCACATGCAGAGCGGCCGGTGCGTCGGCCGGACCGGCCAGCGCAATTGCGAGATTGGCGGCCGCGCGAACCTGCGCGCCAGCCTGCGCCGCATTCGTGCGAGACGGCGCCACGACGATCGCAACCGAGCCGCCGCGTCGTCGCAGAATCGTCGATGTCGCCGGGGCAATGCCCTCGGCGTTGCCGGTCACGTCCGAGAGCCCCTCGACGTCCGACAGTCCGGTCCGAACGTCGAGATCCTTGACGACATTGGTAGCCAGCGCTTGCGCCACCGCGGCGAGGTCGCCGTTGGGCGGGTGAATCGCGTGCGCCTCGTCGACCGCGTAGTCGGCGAGCGGGTTGCGTCGCGAGGAAATGCTGACCATCGAGGCGCCGTTGTTGGCGACAGCGTCTTTGATCCGCACGCCGAGCACATTGTTGGATGCGGAGATGTCGTCGCCGATCGCAATGATCAGGTCCGCCGACTCCACGGAAGTCAATCGCGAGGGCAGGTGCTCGGAGCCAAATGCGTCATTCAGCGCGTCGCCGATCGCGGCGGTCACCGGGCCGAGCGAGGAATCGATGTTCGTCACACCAAGCCGTGTGGCCAGCGTCTTCAACGCGTACAACTCCTCAAGCATCAACTGTCCCGAGCCAAGAATGCCGACCGCCGAAGGACCATGCTCGGCGAGAATCGCCGAAATTGCCTCGGCGGCATGTTCGAGCACGGCGTCGCCGTCCTGCTCGAAGGCATCTTCGCCACGGCCAATCGTCGCGGCGCGCAGCCGGTCCTTGTCTCGGGTCTGGTCGTAGCCAAAGCGGCCGCGCACGCAGATCTGCGAGCGGGATACGTCGTTGCCGTTACCGGGTCGGACCTGGATGCCGCGCCCGTCGCGCACGCCCATCTGGATTGTGCAGCCCATGGAGCACTCGGTGCAGGTCGTCGTCACCCACTTGTCAGGGCGTGCGACCCACTTGTTCGGCGCTTCCATCAGCGTCGCCGTCGGGCAGACATCGATACATGCGCCGCAGAAGTCGCAGTTCGACTCGTCGATCTGTCCGCCGGCACCGAATGCGATCCGGGTCGAGAACCCGCGCCCGGCCAGCGTGATCGCCGTTGTGTGGCGCAAATCGTCGCAGGCGCGGACACAGCGCGTACAGATGATGCACATCTGCGGATCGAACTCGAAGAACGGGTTCGCCCGGTCCGGCTCGGGCTGTGAGTGTCGATAGTACGTCCGAGCCTCGTCGATGTACGGCTCGACATTTGCGCGACCGACATCTGCGGCGTCGCACGTGGTCTGCAGCTCGCAGCGGTAGTTCTTCGAGCAGGTCACGCAGCGATGCGTGACTTCGTTGTCGCGCAGGCAGATTTCGCCCGTGCGACAGTGTTCGATCCGGTGGCAGGTGAGGCAGCGGTCGGAGTGGTTGGCCAGGATTACCGCCAGGACTTCCTGGCGCATCTCGGTCACTTCGGGCGTGTCGGTGCGGACGACCATGCCGTCCATCACATTGGTCGTGCAGGACAGCGGCAGTCCGCGCATGCCCTCGACCTCGACCGCGCAGGTGCGGCAGCCCGCGTACGGGGGCAGCCCGTCCAGGTAGCAGAGGTTGGAGATCGCGAACCCGGCGTTCTTGATGACCTCGACCAGCGGAGCGCCAACCTCGGCCTCAACCGACTGTCCATTGATCGTGATCGTCGCCATAAGGCCTCCCCATCACAGGCACGCGGAACCGCCGCTCAGTCTATCAGCCGCCTAGAATTTCGTAGAGGCATCGACCAGGCGAACAGACCGCGAGGACCATGCGAAACACAAAGCGTGCATTTTGGCAGAACGGCCGACGCCGAGCAGCCTCCCGCCTGATCGCCGTGGCCTGCGTCCTGTCGCTCGCCTTGTGGCTGACCCAGGCGCTGGCGGCGGGCGAGCAGGCCTCTCCAAATCTCCGAGTCCTGCAGCCCGGAGACAACCTGATCGGCTGGGTCGGCTACGCGGTCTCCGCTCAGGAATTGTTCGACCAGATCCCGCAGGCGGAACTGATCTACACCTGGGACGCGGAGTCGAGCCGATACTACTTTGCCGCTCGCAGCGTTCAGTCCTCGCTTCAGACCATTAGGCCGGGCATGGGTCTGGTCGTGCGCGTCGCAGGCGACGAGCCGGTCGAGTGGAGTCAACCCGCCGTTGCCGACGGTGAATGGGTCGCGCTGAGCGCTGGTCCAAACCTCGTCGCCTGGACCGGCCCGAGCGGCACGCCCATCGACCTGGCGGTCCGCTCGATCGGCGATTCCTTCAGTCACGCCCTCTACTCAAGCGCGCAGAGCAGTGAGCTTGTGACCTATCGAGCCGGTTCACGGCAGGAGGCCGGAACTCAGCATCAGTTGCAGCGGGGCGACGGCCTCTGGGTCTACAACTCATCGGCATCGAACTGGCTGCAGCCCAGCGGCGAGCGCGCCCTCTACCGGCTCGGACCGCCGCCCGATCACGTCCGCTGGTACGCCTCGTTCGACAAGTATCTCGATGCCGACGGCATCGCCATCATCGCAACCGAGAACGTCACCGACGAAGCCCTCTTTCGCGCCGCCGCGATCTTCGACGAGATGCTGGTCAATCGGCCCGACATCCGCGAAACCCTGATCCGCCACCGAGTCCACATCGTGGTCGTCGGCCGCTCAGAAGACACCTTTAGTTTGACCCCCTATCGGCAGTACCGGGATCGAATCGAACTGGAAGCCTTCGGTCCCGAAGGTCCCCGTGGACTGGGGCCGAACCGGTTAACGCCGACGCTGATTCCAGAAGAGAACCTGCTCTGCGACCACGACGACCCCTACCTGGGCCACGACGTGGCGGTGCATGAGTTCGCCCACGCGATCGACTTCGCGATCCGCAGCGGCATCACCAGCGGCGGATTTAGCAGATCCCTGGCCTCGGCCTACCGATCAGGCGCTGCATCGGGGCCCTGGGAGGGGACGCACGCGGGTCGCAACACGGCCGAGTACTGGGCCACCGGCGTCCAGTCCTGGTTCGGGCTGGTCGGCCGGTTCTATCCGCACAAGAACAACCGGCTCGACCTGACGCATTACGCGCCCGACCTGGCCGGGTTGGTCGCCGAAACTCTGGGCGAGTTCGAGCTCCACGCCACCTGCCAGCGAGCCGACTCCAGAAGTCAGGGCGCCGTGCTGCGACAGCTCCTCACCGGGTCGGCCGTCGATGCGGACGGCAAATCGATCCAGGACTACCAGGTTCAGCTACGGCGGGCCTCGACCGGAGAACTCGCGGCGCGTGCCGCGTCCTGGCCGGATGGCAGCTTCCGTCTGTACGCCGCGCCGGGCGATTATCTCGTCGAGCTCGCCGTTGACGGTTGCCGCACCGATCCTGCCGAGTCCGAGCCTGCGCCCGAGGAGGAGAACGCCAACCTTCTGGTTGTCGAGCAGGTTGACCTGGAGATTGAACTCCGCCTCACCCGGACCAGGTGCTAGCGGCGGTGACCCGGAATCTGACGGCTAGTGATGCTGCCGACGCTCGGTTGGGTGGACCGTCTGCTGGACTGCCTGCTGGCCGTTCGGGTAGACCCAGTTGTGCTGCTCGAGGTACTCGTTGGCCAGCTCGATCAGGTCTTCTTTGTCCTTATAGAGGTTGTTCGGGTTCGTGACGACGTTGGTGTACGAACCGCCGACCTGGATTGCCTCGTAGGGACAGGCCTCGGTGCAGAGACCGCAGTACATGCAGAGGCGGAAATCGATCTCGTAGCGGTTGACCAGGAACGAGCCGTCCTCGCGCGGCTCGGTGTCGACCAGGATGCAGCCGTCGGGACAGCTCTGGGCGCAGGTTGAGCAACCGGTGCAACGCTCCACGAACCAGACCAGGTTGGTTCGCGCGCGCGGCGGAATGTCGCGCTCCTCTTCGGGGAACTGGACCGTGACCGGCTCGCGGCGCACGTGCTTGACGACAGTCATCAATCCCTTGGCGATGCCCTTGCCGAAGACCATGTGCCTGTCTCTCTAGCGCTCGAAGTCTAGCGGCTGGTGAAGTAGTTCTCGTCGTGCGGCAGCGCGCCGGTGAAGCGGTCGCGCGGCTGACCGTCGGCGGTCAGGAACGGCGGGAACAGCGATTCGAGCTCCGCCCGGATCGGGTCGCCCTCGGGCAGCATCTTCGAGAAGTCGCCGGTCGGCTCCGGCCGGCGCTTGCGGCCGTTGTGCGCGTGCTCATCGTCGATCACCTGCTGCAGCAGCATCAGGCCGGCCAGCAGCGACTCGGGCCGCGGCGGGCAGCCGGGCACGTAGACGTCGACCGGAACGACGTTGTTGACGCCCGGCAGCGTCGAGTATCCGTGAGCGAACGGTCCGCCGATGTTCGAGCAGGAACCCATCGAGATCACCCACTTGGGCTCGGCCATCTGCAGGTAGATGCGCCGAACCGGCGGCGCCATCTTCCAGGTCACCGTGCCGGCCACGATCATCAGGTCGGCCTGCCGAGGCGACGCGCGGAAGACCTCGGCCCCGAAGCGGGCCAGGTCGTAGCGAGCGTTTGCCGTCGCAATCATCTCGATCGCGCAGCAGGCCAGCCCAAACATCGCCGGCCAGAGAGAGGACCGCCGCGCCCAGCCGAACACCTTGTCCACGGTCGAAACGAGAAGCTGAGAGCGAAGCTCGGCCTCCACATCCGTCACCGGGTCCAGCAGAGGGATCGGAGCCCCGCCAGTGTCAATCGTCCGAGAAACCATGCCAGCTCCCGTCAGCCTCAGCGGTCAGGATACACGAGGTTCCAATGTCCCAATCTCTGCTGACACCGGGCGAATTCCGGTCCGGTGGCAGGTTTTTTTCAGCTACCAGTCGTGATTTAGGCGTGTTTTGCTGGGTTTTGGGCCTCCAGGTGTTCAGGTTTGTCCAGATTTGTCTGGATCAGTCCAGATTTCTCTGAGCGAGAGCAGGATTTTCTGGGTGAGTCCAGGATTGTCTGAGTAGTTCTGAATGGCTATCGGCGGGCTCACTGAATCTCATGAGGGTTGGTTGTAGGCCAGTATAGCGTACTGGCGTTCTATGTGTCAGACCGCCAGATCCGACTCAGATCCACCACCAAGCCGGGCAACACCTCGTCGTCCGACATCTTCGGCGGCCGCTCCAACATCACCGCCTCGGCGCCCGGGCGATACACCCAAAGCCGCTGATCGAATGGATCCACCAACCACCCCAATCGCACGCCGTTCCGGAGCCACAGCTCCATCTTCGCCTGAGCTCGGTCAATGCTGTCCGACAGCGAACGAACCTCAACGACAAAGTCGGGCGACACCCTCCACACGTCGCCGTCAAAGAGGTTGATGCCCGTTAGCCGGTCTCCGCTAATCCAGGCAGCGTCGGGCGCGCGGCGATTGCCATCAGGCAGCTCAAACATCCCGCCTGCTCCAAACGCCAGGTCACCCGCGCCTTCATCCATCCAGGTGTCTAGCGCCACGACAAATCTGACGCCGATCCACTCACTGGTCGGACCGCTTGGCATGTTCAAGATCAACGCTCCCGTTTCGTCCACCTCAAACGGCACGGTCTGGTTCAGGCTGCACAGCTCCAACAGCTTCTCGTTCGACAGTTCCCAGTCGGCAGGCAACCGAAGCGTCAGCGGCCCAATCCCGAGCGACGCCAGCAGCGCCGTCACTTCCTCAACCTTGCTCCTGGGTTGTGCCGCAATCATGTCGTCATTCTACCGAGGACGACTACCCCATCCGGCCCCAGAGGAGGAGGCGCTTGAAGGGGTAGAGGAAGGGGCGCTCGTCGGAGAGTTGGGAGAGGAGGCGCTGCCGGTAGTCAGCGAGGAAGGCTTCGTAGTCGTCCGGCGACATCCGGTCGCGGTAGCCGGTGAGGAGCGAGCCCTTGACCCACTCGACGACGTCTTCGGGTCCGGGCAGTCGGTGTAAGTAGACCTGGACTCGCACGTCCTGCTCGGCGAAGCCAAGCCGCGCGAACAGTTCGGCGTACCACTCCGGCGACTCAATCGAGTGTCGATAGACGAAGCCGCCCAGCGCTTCGGCGTGCGGCGAGTGGGTTGCCACCTCCCGAGCGACCGCGTGCGAGGGATGATCCTCGTTGGCCGGCATCTGCACCGCGAGCTGGCCGGACGGCCCGAGCGTCGCAGCCAGACGGGGAAGCAGCGCCGCATGGTCGGGCACCCACTGGATCGAGGCGTTGGCGAAGACCACATCTAGGCCGGAGTCCGAGAACTCTGCGATGTCGCCGCGCTGAAATCGAACGCCATCCCCTGCATGCTCTGCGCTCTGGTGCAGCATCGACTCCGAGCGATCAACCCCGACCGTCTCGGCGGCCCGGGTTTGCTCGTGCAGGACGCGAGTCAACACGCCGGTCCCGCAGCCCAGGTCGACCACGCGTCCGCCGGGCGCGGGCTCAACCAGGTCCAGCAGGTCGTAGAACGGCTGCTCCCGCTCGGCGCGGAAGCGCGCGTACTGGTCGGGTTGCCAGCCGTCGGGTCGTTGCGAAGTCACGATTGTGAGCCTAGCAATCGCGTCGCCCTAGCCTGAGAAGACACAAGTGGACGGAGACGGGCTGTCGTGGAACTGAGCTGGTCCGACGCACGCCGACTGCGCATCCACGCGCAAGGTCTGGGCGCCGAGCGCGCCGCCGATGTTCCGTCGGCGGTCCGCCAGGCCGGCGCGGTCCAGGCGCAGGACCGCCTCGGTTGGTTGCTGGGAGTGGGTACTCGCTCGGTCGGACTGACAGCCTCCGATGTCGACCAGGCCCGAAACGTCGAGCGGTCGGTGGTTCGCTCCTGGTTCATGCGCGGGACGCTGCACCTGGTGCCGGCCGAAGACTTTCGCTGGATGCTCGATCTACTCGGCGAAGCGATGGACGCCAAAGCCCTCAAACGCCGAGCCGATCTCGGCATCAGCCCCGAAGACCACGCCCGAGTCCTGAGGTTCTTCCGAGACGACCTCGCCGAGCGAGGCACGCTCAAACGAACCGAAGTCACCGAAGTCCTCGCTGCCGCCGGCCTCCCAGCAGAGAGCCAGGCGCCCCGACACCTCCTGCGCACCGCCTCAATGCTCGGAGTTCTCTGCTTCGGCGCCGACCAGGATGGCGAAGAGTCCCACGTCCTGATCGACGACTGGCTACCGGAAGATCAGACACTGCCCGTCGATCCCATCGCGGAGCTCGCCCGCCGATACTTCAGCGCCTACGGACCTGCAACCGCCGCAGACTTTCGCTGGTGGACAGGCTTACCAGCCGCCGACAGCCGTCGCGGATTCCAGGCAATCGCAGATGAACTTGCAGAGGTCAGCGTCGAAGGCACACGGATGTGGATGATTCCCGAGTCCGCTGAGCAGATTGAACAGATCCTTTCAAGGCCAACTGAGTCAGTGCGAGTCCTCGGCCCGTTCGACCCCTATCTCCTCGGATACGCCAAGCGAGAACTTGGAGTCCTTGACCCACTGCTCAAGCGGATCAACGCCGGCGGCGGCATGATCCGCTCCTGCGTCCTGATCGACGGCCGGCTCGCGGGCACCTGGGATCGCAAGCGTCGGTCGCGCGAACTCTCGGTGACGGTGACGGCGTTCGAAGCGCTCCCGGACGAGGCGCAGTCGCAGCTTGACGCCGAGTTTGCGGAGATCGGCCGCTTCCTCGGTACAGAGGTCAACTGGACTCTGGCTCTGGATCCGGCTGCGGCCAGATCCGGGTGAAGTCGATCGTCAGGTCTTCGGCGATCTCGGTCGCCGTCAACGACTCCGGCCGTTCCACCCGTTCCGCCTCTTGTTCAGGTCGATAGACCCAGACGGACGCGTCGAACGGATCGACCAGCCAGCCCAGCCTCGCGCCCTGCGCGATCCACATCTCCATCTTCTCCTGCTGATCTTCGAGCTTGTCACTCGCCGAGCGCACCTCGACCACGAAATCGGGGCAGATTCGCCAGATCAGGCGGTCGTCATCGGCTATCTCGGCCAGGCGCCCGTCGCTGAACCAGGCGGCGTCGGGCGCGCGCCGCCATCCGTTGGGCAACCCCACCATTCCCGAACCGATAGTGCGTCCGCGGCCGGTCGCCAATCGCCAATCCACCAACTGCGCGACAATGAACGATTCCCGCTCGCTGCTTTCGGGTCCTGGTGGCGCCACGATCCACAGCCCTCCATCGCAATCTGCCTCGATGTGCCATTCCTCATTCAGCGAGCCCAACTCCAACAACCGCTCATCCGTCAGTTCCCACCCGACGGGCAACTGGAGTCGGAGCGGGAACAGGTGAGGCGCCGCCTCCCAGATCTCCTGGACCGGCGTGGATTCCGCTACCTCGGGACGTTCAGCCGTGACCATCGTTCTCCTCCAGTCCCGCCAACCCTAGACCGGCGACAACGCGCGCAGACGCGCCGTGATCTCCTCGATCGTCCGCGCGATGCGGTCGATCTGCTCTTCGTTGTTCGACTGGCCCAGGCTCAGTCGCAGCGTGCTGTGCGCCGTATCGGAATCCAATCCGATCGCCGATAACACGTGGCTCGGCTCGGTGCTGCCCGTGCTGCAGGCGCTGCCTGACGACGCTGCGAACCCGTCCAGATCGAGCTGCAAGAGGATGCTCTCGCCCTCAACGCCGGGGAAACTCACATTCAGGTTGTTCGCCAACCGGCGCGACCAGTCGGAGGGACCGTTCAGGCGCAGCGGATGCACGCGCTCGTTTAGCTCTCGCCACAGGCGATTGCGCAGCTCCGACGCGTGACCGGTTCGTGCAGCCCGTTCTTCTTCCGCCAGGGAGAGCGCTTTCGCCAGGCCGACCGCCTGCGCCACCGATTCCGTGCCCGCCCGGCGTTCCTCTTCCTGACCGCCGCCGAGCTGCAACGGCTGCAGCGGCGTCCGACGCTTCACGTAGAGCGCTCCTGCGCCCTTTGGGCCGTAGATTTTGTGCGCCGTGAGCGACATCAGGTCGACGCCCAGCACGTCGGGACGGATATCGACTGCGCCTGCCGCCTGGACTGCGTCTGTATGCACGATCGTCCGCCGATTACGCTCCTTCACCGCCCGCGAGATCTCGGCCAGCGGTTGCAGCGCGCCGATCTCGTTGTTGGCCAGCATGATGCTGACCACCGTCGTGTCGTCTCGCATCGACGACGCCACTTCGTCCGGATCGACGAACCCCTCGCCGTCGACGCCCAGCACGGTCAGCTCGAAGCCCTCGTGCTCGAGCTGCTCCATCGTGTGCAGGACCGCGTGGTGCTCGGTCGCCTGGGTGATCAGGTGCCGCCCGGCCTGCTGCCGAGCCAGCGCCGCCCCGCGAATCGCCAGGTTGTCCGACTCCGTTCCGCCCGAGGTCAGCACCACCTCCGAAGGCGAACACTCCAGCACGCCGGCGATATCGTCGCGCGCGCGGTCCAGCAGCCCCGCCGCATACTGCGCCTCGCGGTAGATGCCCGAGGGATTGCCCCAGCCATGCTGCAAGGCCGGGACCATCGCCTCCAACACCCGAGGGTCGAGAGGCGTCGTCGCGGCGTGGTCGAAATAGGCCCGTTCCATGCCCTCAGAGTAGCGCTGCGTCCTGCGACACGCTCACGCCGTCCGGATGCTGACGGGCCTGTTCAGGACGAAAATTTTGGCGGGTGGCCTGCGATGTCGTGTCCTGCGCTGGAGATCGTGTCTTCAGGTGTTCAGGTTTGTCTAGATTTGGCTAGATTCGTCCAGGATTGTCCCCAATTCGTCCGATTGCGTCTGAGTTGTTCCGGCTGATTCCAGGGGCGTCCAGGTTGGAATCGCGACCCCGCGCTTTGAGCCGGCCATATGTCCTAATGGTAGTCGATCCAGGAGCAGGCGAACGCGAGAGGACGTGATCGACACTCTTCCCGTTACTAACGGAGTGCGTTATGATCGACCCCTGTGAAGCGATTCCGCAACCGCGACACGGAGCAGATCTATCAAGGGAGGTACGTACGGCGACTGCCGCCTAACATCCAGCGGCGTGCGCGGATGCGACTTCAGCGTGTCATCGCCGCCGCTGCTCTGAGTGATCTCCGCCTGCCTCCTTCCCATCGTCTCGAGGCGCTCAGCGGCGACCGGACCGGCGAGTACAGCATTCGCATCAACGACCAGTGGCGGGTCTGTTTCCTCTGGACAGAGCATGGCGCGATGGAGATCGAAGTTGTCGACTACCACTGAGGACCAGACCATGACCAGCGCAGACCCTATCCATCCCGGAGAGCACCTCGCCGAATTGCTCGAAGAGCTGGGTGTCACCCAGTACCGGCTCGCGAAGACCATCGGAGTCCCGCAGGTACGCATCAGCGACATCGTTCACGGTCGGCGTTCAATCACCGCCGACAGCGCGTTGCGAATCGCAACAGCCCTGGGAACCACGCCGGAGTTCTGGCTCAACCTCCAACGAATGTATGACCTCGACACTGCCCGTGCGACGATCGATCTGGGCGACATCGCACCGCTCGTCGACGCGTCAGGCTGAACCAGGGCAACCGCCTGAGCTGTGGTGCGGCGGATCCGCTATCAGACGCCTTGATGAGAGTGACAGCGCCCGGCGAGCGATGGTCGTTGCTCTGGGCCCCGCGTCGGGGCGCGGGGCATCGAATCCAATGCGGAAACACCCTGTTCGCTTTGACCACCTCGGTCAACTCCAACGCACAGACGAGCATGGGTGAGTATGTCATTGACACCCTCTATCCAACCGAACGGAAGGATCGAGGCGCATCCAGGCCACATTCAAGTCCGCCATCGGTGTCCTCACCTGCGGTCAGCCGCTCTTCCCCCCTAGCGATCCTCAGCATCGCGCATTAGGGCGGTGAAGCCTTCACGCTCGAAATCACGGTCGGCGCTCAGGATGTCTTGAATGCCGCGTTCCTGCATCGTGGTCATCGCGATGCAGTCGGTGAGGCTGTACGACTTGTCGGAGCGGGACTCGTACAGGTCGAGCCCACGTAAGAAGGAGGATCGCGATTGGGCCACCACGGTCACATTCCGATTGGTCAATACGCGCCGCACGAATGTCACGGCCCGTTCGCGCACGGCTCCTCCGGCGCTCGAGACAGCGGCGAGAAACTCGATCAGGACTTCGTCGGTCGTGACCAGGCGCGCGTCTGGAATGTTCGCCCGGGCCTGTCGTGCCTGTTCGGACCAGGCGTCGCCGGGGACCGTGAGAGCGATGAGATAGTTCGTATCGACGAAGACCTCGTTCACGAAATCTTCGGCGTTCCGTAGATGTAGTGGTCGTGCTGATCGCTCAGGTCAGAGGGCAGGGTGTCCCAGGCGTTTTGCGGCAAGTCGGCGAAGCAAGCTCTGACGAGGTCTTCGAGCGAGAGGTCATCCAAGGAGTTGGTTCCAGCTTCGTCATCGGCGGCGAGGTCCAGCGACGGCACTTCTACGGTGCTTTCCACGGTCGATTCTGCTTCATGAGTCATCGTTCAGACCTACTCTGTGAGAACAGGATATCGCGTTGGCAGCCCGGCGATGCGCTATGCTCAGACACGAACTCATCCTGTTGAGAGGACGGCTTCATGGTCTTTCAGATGACTGAAATGCTGGACGTTTCCGACCTGGCGGCGGAGAAGGCCAAGTCCCTGCTTGAGGACAAGGGCTTCGCCGAGGGCGCGCTACGCGTCTTCGTGGTCGGCGGCGGCTGCTCTGGCTACCAGTACGGCATGGCTCTGGCGATGGACTCCGAGACCGGCGACCAGGTCGTCGAGAAGAACGGCGTCCGCTTCCTCGTCGACGAAGAGTCCGCGCCGCTGATCGCCGGCTCGCGCGTCGACTACATCGACGACGTGATGAAGCAGGGTTTCTCGATCTCGAACCCGAACGCATCGCACTCGTGCGCGTGCGGTTCCAGCTTCGACACTGCGGGTGGCGAGGGCGCCTCGCAGGCCCGCTCCTGCATCTAGCGCTCGGCGCCTTCTGAGCAATCATGGCCCGCATCACGCAACTGCTTGATGCGGGTCCAACGCTGTCCTTTGAATTCTCCGCTCCCCGCGACGAGGCCGGTGCCGAGCGCCTGAGCCAGACGCTCGCCCGACTTTCCAGGCATCAACCGCACTTCATGTCAGTCACCTACGGGGCCGGCGGCACCACGCGCGGTCCGACCCGAGACTGGGTACGGACGATCCGCGACGAATTCCGGGTCGAGGCGATGCCGCATCTGACCTGCGTCGCTCACACGCAGGACGAAATCGCCGAGATCATCAGCGACTACGAGTCGGACGGGATCGAGAACATCCTCGCGCTGCGCGGAGATCTGCCTCAGGACGCCGAATCGCCGACCCAGGCCTTCGAGACCGCCGCCGAACTCACACAGTTCATCCGCGAGCGAGCCGACTGGGACATCGCCGTCGCCGCCCACCCTGAGGGTCATCCCATGGCCGCCTCGGTCGAGGCAGACCTCAAGCACCAGGCGGCCAAGCTCGCCCAGGCAGACTTCGCGCTGACCCAGTTCGGCTACCGCGCCCACTGTTACGAGCAGTTCGTCAATCAGCTCGACGCCCGAGGGGTCAAGACTCCAGTCATCCCCGGGATCATGCCGCCGACCAACGTCGCCGGGATTGAGCGCATGTCCGCTCTGAACGCGACGGAGTTCCCAATTGAGATCCGGGAACGGCTTGCGCAAGCGTCAACCTCTGCCGAGCGGCGGGAAATCGGCGTCGAGGTCGCGGTCAATCTGGGCAGAGAACTGCTGGAGCTTGGTGCGCCCGGCCTGCATATCTACACGATGAACTTCTCGCGGGCTGCGTCGGAGGTCGCGTCGGCACTCGGTTGGCCGGCGGACTGATCGGACTCGCTAGGTCGGCTGCAGTTCGGCTCGCAGGGTATTCAGGATCTCCAGATCGATCTGGTGCATCGAGCGCGCAATCGACTCCACGTCCAACTCACCCTGGAATCGGTGATTGGCGGTCTGCTCCCACTCGTAGCTAGAGATCATGTAGAGCACGCCTGAGATCTGCTCGCGCGTGTGGTACCACTCGCGGAGCTGCTCGTAGCAGTCGGGAGTGTTGGGCTGTTCGAGCCACTCATAGTCGTGCAGCGGCAGATCATCGATGTCCTGGAACAGCAAGTGTCCGAGCTGCCAGGCGGCGATCGTTTCGTGTCGCCAGGCGCGCTCGATCAGCGCCTCGGCTTCGGGCATCGACTTGCGCAGCGCGCGCATCATCAGCTCGTGCATCTCGCCCGATGCCTCGCGCAGGGCCTTCATCAACCAGCGTCGGGAGGTCTCGGCATCGCTCATGCCCGACATTCTGACACATGAGGCGGGCGGAGCAGACAGAGCAGGCAGACTCGTGGGCTACGATAATTCGGTACGTCTGTCGCTGGAGGGTTGCGATGCTGACGGAGTTCTGGGAGTCGGACACGTTCACCGAGCGGCGCGAGGCGCTGCTCGACACGATGGAGACGGACTACCCGTGGAGCCAGGGCGACGTGCTGCGCTTCCGTCGCGGCGGGCGCGACGATCGCTACCGAGTGCTCAGCGTGCAGGTGGAAATCGGCGACGAAGGGCTGAGGCGCGAAGTCTTGCTGCTGAAGCTGGGCTCGTAGACGACGGTGACAGATTCCCTGGTTGCGTCGGGAGCTCTGCCATACACGCTGCTGCTCCTGCTGCTGGAGCTGGGCGTCGGCGGCGCGCTCGTGATGCACGCCGTCCACCTCCGAGGCCAGGCGACGCCCGGATTCGTCCGCGCTACGACGATCATGGTGCCAATCGTGCTGGGACTGGCCTTCTGGACGGCGTTCACACTCAAGGGCGACATCGTCGAGGGCTTCGCCGTCCGCAGCGGACCGCGCGAGGCGCTGGTCTGGGTGCTGGCGGCCTTGACCGCGCTCTCGATCTTGCACAACTTCGCCCTCTACACCGATCGCGACCTGTGGGCTCGACGCATCGGCTGGGCGCTGAGCGGGCTCTCACTGGCCGCGCTCGGCCTGATGGCCGCCACGCTGGCCGGATCGCCCGAGTTGCTGACCGCCCTCAGCCTCGCCTTCGGGGCGCTGGCTCTGGGACTCTCCGCCGTCGGCCTCGCGCTCGGACACTGGTACCTGGTCACGCCCAGACTCCCCGCCAGGCCACTGGTTGAAATCACCACAGCGTTTCTGATCGTCGTGGTGATCCAGGGCATCCTCTTCGCGGTGTCGTTGGCCGTCTCGGTCGATGAGCCGGTCGGTGGTCGGGATCGTTCCCTCAGCAGCGACCCAACCTTTTGGCTGCGAATCGTGATCGGATTCGGTCTTACGCTCTTGTTTGGCTGGATGGCCTGGACGACCGCCCGGATGCGCTCGATGATGGCCGCGACGGGTCTCCTCTACCTCACGACCGCCGCCGTCTTAGCGGCGCAGATCGCGGCAAGGGCGCTGATGCTCGACAGCGGCCGTCCGCTCTAGGTTGCAGCCTGCTACTCGACCACGTCCTGCTGCGTCACATTCAGATTCAACCCGGGCGGCAACTCCGGAACCATCGCCGCCTCCGCCTGCCAACCCGCACGCGCGTGATCGAGCAGGCCAGCCACCTCGTGGATGGCCGCAGCCGTACGGATGCCCCACCAGGTCAGGTTCTGTCCATCGCAGAGATAAACATGACCATCGCGACCGGCGCTCATCCCGTGCTGCGCCAGCAGCTCCTCGGCGTGGCGCTCGCGGAACCGGTATGGCTCCGAGGGCAACAGGATGACCTCCGGATCGAGCGCGATCAGCTCGGTCAAGGACAGTCGCGGATAGCGCCCACGGCTCGCGTCCTCGCAGACATTGATCGCCCCGCACTGCCGCATCAGATCGCCGATGTACGTGTCGCCCGACGCCGCCATGTACGGGTTGCGCCAGATCAGCGCCGCCGCTCGAACCCGAGGCCGCATTCGCGCGACGTGTCGTTGCTCCTCCAACGCCTCGTCGATCGCCTCGCCGGTCTTCATCGAGATCCCGCCGAGCAGGCGACCGACCTTGTCGACCTCCTCGCGCGCCTCCTCCGCCGTCCGCACGTCGCCGACATAGACGTTGAGTCCCGCCGATCGCAATGCCGCTACGTCCTCCTCATTGTTCTCTTCGCGATTGGCCAGTACGAGCTGCGGATTGAGCCGGATGATCCGCTCGATATCGGGATTCTTGGTCCCGCCGACCTTGCGAATCGCCGTCACCACCTCAGCCGGCTCAACGCAGAACCGCGTGACCCCGACCAGCCGCGATCCCAACCGCATCGAGCAGACCAGCTCGGTGAACGACGGCACCAGCGAGACCACTTCTCGCGCCGGGCGCTCCAGATCGATCTCAGTCTCGGTCGCGTCAACTACGCTGGGCATGTATCTGAGGCTATCAGCGACCGCCGAGGGCAGGCTGGTCGCCTGGCTGGAGACCCCGATGACCATCGCCCCCGTTTCGGGCGCCGAAGTCGCAATCCGCGATGTGACCGTTGGCTATCCCGGTCACCGCGTCTTTGAGAACCTCTCGCTCAACATCCCCGGAGGCGTTTTCACCGGGATCATCGGTGGCAACGGCTCCGGCAAGAGCACGCTACTCAAGACCATCGCCGGCCTGGTTGGGCCATCGAAGGGCGAAGTGCTGGTTGGCGGCGAGTCGCCTCAGGACGCGAGAGCATTCCTCGGCTACATGCCCCAGGCGTCTAACGTCGACTGGCGCTTCCCAATCACCGTCCGCGAACTCGTCGAGATGGGCCGTTACCAATTCAGTTGGAAGCGTCGGGTCGGTCGGCTGATCAAGTCCCGGGATGACGCCATCGCCGTCGACCGCGCACTCGCGATGATGGATGTCCAGGACCTCCAGCACCGGCAAATCCAGGAGTTGTCCGGCGGCCAGCGCAAGCGAGCCCTAATCGCAAGAGCTCTGGCAAGACAGCCTCGCATCCTGCTGCTGGATGAGCCCTCCGCCGCCCTCGATGCCGTCTCAGACGACCAGCTCTTCGACGTCCTTTGCGACCTGACCGAGCTGGGTACCTCGGTGATCATGACCACGCACGACCTCTCGACCGTGATTGAACACTACGCAGAGGTGATCTGCGTCAATGCCTCGGACGGCGGCATCATCGCCCAGGGAGATCCCACCGACATCCTGACCGAGGATGTCCTGCGGCGCACCTTCGGCCGAGAACTGGCGATCTTCTCGAGAGGCGACGTCCACACCGACGAGACCGAGCCGCACGAGCACCACACCTTACGTCTGGCCGACGAGCTGCAGCTGCACATGGAAGAGCACGAGCACAGCGAAGGCCACCGCCACGGTTCATCGCCGCGGAACTCGTAGCTCCTCGTCAGCCTCCATTCGAGCCAAGCAACGCCACGATCCGACGCACCAGCATCGTGAACTGTCCCTCATCGGCCGCGCGTTGCAGTTCCGATCGCCAGTCGTCGAACCGCCGCGCCCGAACCTGCGCCGACTCGATCACCAGGTACCGTCGAATCGATTCCAGGACGTCCCAGGCCAGGCCGCCCTGCTCCAATCGATCGGTCGTGATCGACACCGTCGACGAACGCTCGACGGAGAGCCCGGCTTCTTCGGCCGAACTCCTGATCCGCTGACGAAGCTGCTCCGGCGCGCCCTTAGTGAACGCCCGCACCAGGTCGCGCCCAATCTCCGCCTCGTCGGCCTGGAACCAGAGCCCTTCCCAGTCGGTTTGCACAATCAAAATCGGGCCATCCGTCACCCGTGCGATCTCGCTCAGCGTCGCCGCCGGATGCCGCAACCACTCGTAGACATCGACCATCAGCGCCGAGTTGAATCCGTCGTCGACGAACGGCAGTCGTTGAGCGTCGGCCTGGATCACACTCCACCCCGGAGGACCCAGCCATTGACCGGGCGCCGCCACGTCGATCCCGAGCCCATGCAATGGCGTCCCCTGGGTGATCGCGGTCAGGGCCAGTCCGTCGCCGGTTCCAACGTCGAGCACCGGCCGAGCGTCGCGCGCCGCACGTCCATTGAGCATCAGGTCGTAGAGCGAGTCGTAGTGACGCCTCAACTCGGCGTGGATGACCGGAGTTCGGCCGTCGCGCTGCTCCGGCGGCGCCAGCGTGCGGTGATGCGGCACGAGCGGCGCCTCAGGTCCACTCGGAGACGACGATCGGCTGCCTTCCGGCAAAGCCGTCGGCCAGTTCGTGCCACCAGTTCACCGTTCGCTCGCCGTACTGCCAGCAGAGATAGACCTCGCGCCCATCGCGTTCCGCACGCCAGTCAATCAATCCCCGGCGAATGTCCTTGACTTCAACGTCCTGCTGCTGGATGTGTTCAATCAGCGTGGCGATCTGACCCTCGAGCTTCGTGATCTCGGCCTGGATCTCAGATTCATCGCTGACGATGGGATCTCCGTCGGCGCTGGTCGTCCGCCGCATCGAGGACCTGAGGGCGGTCAGTTCGTCCAGCCGCAGCGCCCGCTTGCGCATCACGATCACGACCGCCGCGAGGGCCGGTAACGATCGTCGCGCCTGCGCGAGTGTGTAGAGCCTCGGCATGCTGTCGAGTCTAGGCGCAGCGTCAGCGTTGAGGCGCGTCGTCATTCGGCGTTGTCGGAGCGTGAGGTAGGAACCACCAGTTGGTCCGCGACTGCTCTCTGCGGCTGACGAACAGTGCCCGCACCGTGCCCTCTTCTGGCGGCACCGACAACACGACGGCCAGGTCGTTGGTCTCGAGTCGTACATTGCCACGCGGGATCACGACCTCTCCGCGCCGGTGGATAGCCGTAATGACCGACGCCTCGGGCAACGGCAGCTGGGATACGGTCAGCGCTTCGGCCCGTGAGCCGGGTTCTACTCGACACTCGATCTCGACAGCGCCGACCAGCCGCCGCACCGGCGCCGGCGCTCCACGTTGTTCAGGCATGCGGTCGCTCGGTTGTGCGACCTCGCGCAGTACGTCGCGTTGGGTGAGCATGCCCATCAATCGGGACTCATCATCACGCGCGACCACCGGCAACTGGCGAATGTCGTGCTCGACCAACAACGACAGCGCGTAGCGCAGGTTGTCGTCGGGATGCACGAAGATTGGCGCGACCACTGCCAGATCGAATGCCCGCCGATCGAGCTCCTGGCGCTCGACCGCCGATGTCACGTCCGTCGCGCTGATCAGTCCGATGAACCGGTTCTGATTGTCGGCCACGGCCACGACGTTGCCTCGCGATTGGCTCATCGCCGCCGCCAGATCCTGAATCGTCGCCAGCCTCGACACGATCGGTGTATCGGTGCGCATCGTCGTCGCGACCGTGAGTTCGTCCAGCGGCGATGGAGCAGGCTCTTCTCGCACATCGAGTCCGGCTCGGCGCAGGCGGACGTTGTAAATCGTGTCGCGTGTCAGCAACTGGGCGATCGCCGTCGCCAGCGCGACGGCAGTCATCAGAGGTAAGACCAGCGAATAACCGCTGAGTTCGAAGACGATAAACAACGACGTCATCGGCGCGCGCGCCGCCGCCGCAAAGACCGCAGCCATGCCGACGACCACATAGGTGCCAGTGGGACCGACGACGCTCGGCAGGGCCGCTTCGAACCCGGCCCCCATCAGGGCACCGAGCGTCGCGCCGACGAACAGCAATGGAGCGAATGCGCCTCCCGATGCGCCCGAGCCAATCGTCAGCGAGGCGGCGATCATCTTGAGCACCATCAGGACTGCGAGCGTCGAAATCGCGATCTCACCCTCGGCAAAGATCTGGATCTGCTCCAGTCCGGAGCCAAGGATGTCAGCCTCGATCAGCGCCAGGACGCCGACGCCCAGCAGGCCCAGGATCGGGCGAATCGTCAGCGATACGCCGACAAACTCAAACACGTCTTCGGTGAAGAATCGGGTTCGGACGAACAAGATCCCGGCGATCGCGGCCGAGACTCCGACGATCGCGTGGAGGAACAGTTCCCAGTTGCTGTTGATGTCCAGGTCAGGCAAGTCGAGGCCGGCGGAGTCGCCGTAGAACGCAATCGCCACGATGTTGGCCACGACCGCCGATACCACCACGATCGTGAAGTTGCGCACGTTGAACCGTCGCAGTACGACTTCCATCGCGAAGAATGTGCCAGCAATCGGCGTGTTGAATGTCGCCGCAATCCCACCTGCCGCCGCCGCCGCGACCATCAGCACCAGCATGTCGGACGGCTGCCTCGTCAGCCGGCCAATCGACGACGCCAGCGATGCCGCAATCAGGACAATCGGACCTTCGCGTCCTGCTGCGCCGCCACCACCAAGCGTGAATCCCGTCGCGATCAACTTGGCCGGCGCAATGATCGGCCGTACGAATCCACCGGCCCGCTCGACTGCGACCATCACATACGGGACACCCGCGCCCTGCGACTCCGAAGCGATCCGAGAAACGATGAATGCGACAGGGATGGCGGCGATCGCCGGCACGAGCATCAAGGTCCAGCCGCCGGCGAGGTCGCCGAGGATCGACTCAAGCTCGTCGAAGACGATGATCAGCCCGTCGACCAGCGCGGTCAGCGCCACGGCGGCGAAGCCAGCCGCCAATCCAACAGCGCCGGCCAACAGCAGCGGCGCGAGGTTGCGCGGAACCCGTACCCGTCCGACCAGAGGCAATCGCCAGAAGAGTTGTGCCGAGCGAGTCCCGAAACGTCTCGATGGACGAAGCACCAGGGACATCGCTCAGTTCACCCGTCGTACGCAGCGGACCGCCGGTCGGATGACCGCGCTCTCGCCGCGAGCCTGACCAGTCTGAGGCTATGCCTCCGCCTCACAGCGGGCAATCTGGACGACACCGGCTGAGAGGGTTATTCCTCGAGTAAGTCCTCTTCGTCGTCGTCCGCCGAAGCCTCGTCCGAGGAGTCACCGTCGAGCGAAAGCCGCACCGACTCCACCAGACTGTCGCCATCCGCCGTGAACACGAATGTGTACCGGGCGGCGGTCGACTGATCGGTGGCCAGGCCGTTGACCGCGATGTCCGGAACGCCGTCGCCCGTCAGATCCTCAATCGAGATCGACGAGACCTCGGCCACCTGCGCCACCGATCCCGTGATCGTGCGGTAGCCGTCGCCGGTCGAGGACAGGATGTAGAAGCTGCTCACGCAACCGCTGGCGTCGCACGTGATCTCGCGGAACGTCAGATCGCGGACGGCATCGCCGGTCGTGTCGATGTCAGCCAACTGCTGAATCCCCTGCACCTCGCGCGCGTACGCCTGGGCATGGTCGTAGGCAATCCTGTACTTCGACGGGTCGCCGGGAACCGGGTCGTAGACAACAAGATTGGAAAAAGGAACCGCCGCACCGAACGAGTTGGGATCGGTGTACACGATCGCCGCCGAGAACTCGCCATTCGCGTTCGTGTCAACCAGGACCACCCGGTCATTGCCGACGGCCAGCGCCGGCATCGGCCAGGCCTTGAACAGTTCGATGATCGGCTCAATCGTGTTGATCCCATGCAGCCAGGGCAGCGCCGCCGCGCCGTACTGGAGGAAGTTGGACGGTGCGTCCGGAATCGTGTCGGTCGTCTGCTCCGGTCCCGGCTGAGGGAACTGCGTGTACGAGACCTGAGTCGGCGTCGCGGCTGGCACCGCCACCGTCGGCAGCTCGACGCTTGGAGGCTCAATCTGATCCTCGTCCGAGTCTTCCTGCTCATCCTCGTCCTCGACGGCTTCCTCCTGTTCGTCTTCCTCTTCATCAGGTTCGTCGCCCAGCTTCGCCCCCGGAACCTTCAACTCCTGGCCCACACGGATCCGGTCGGGATCCACGATTCCGTTGAGCGTGATCAGATCGTCGATCCGGACGCCCAGTTCGTTGGCGATCTGTGCCAGCGTGTCGCCCGGCTGAACGATGTAGATCGTGGGGTCAACCTCTTCTTCGGTCTCGACGCTCTCGGCAACAGACTCTTCCTGATCCTGCTCTTCATCCGATGGGGAGGTCGTCACCGCGACCGCTTCGCTCGGTTGGTTCTGTTGTTCGTCTTCCTGCACCTGCGTCGTCGTGGGAGTCGCGCTACTGGTATCGGATTCTTGTTCTGTACTCGCCGGCGGTTCGACGACCTGGGGTGTCTCGTCGTCACCGCCGAACAGTCCGCAGCCGGAGAGCGTGAAGGCGCTAGCAATGAGCAAAGAGAGGACAAGAGATGATGTAACGGCGCGCCGCCGTGCAAGCCATCGAATTTGGGACATCAGTGACACAACCGCCCCGTCGCCTGTTGCCACTCTATACACATTGCGGCTTCGGGGCGGCACGCACGGCTGCAATCGCGTTAAAGGCGTGCCAGCTGCTGTCCCAACCAGGCTGCAGCCAGACCTCCCGCTGCTGAGACCATCAGATTGGCAAGCGCCCACGCCCATCGTCCGCCATTGAGCAAGTGCAACGTGTCCAGCCAGATCGTCGAGAACGTGGTGAATCCACCCAGCAGACCCACTGTGATCGCCAGACGCAGATTGTCGGACACGCCGATTCGCTCCAGGAACAATGTCGCCACCAGTCCCAGCGCCAGCGTCCCGCTGAGATTGACGACCAGGATGCCCAGCGGTAGTCCGTCCGGCTGGCCGATCCATCGATTGAGCACGTAGCGCAGCACGGATCCGGCGGCGCCACCGAGCGCGATCGAGGCAATCGCCGCCACCGTCATCGATCAGCGGCCCGTCGATCCGAAACCACCGGCCCCGCGCTCGGTGTCGTCCAGTTCGTCCACTTCCTCGACCGCTGTCAGCGCGACGGGTGCAACGACGAGCTGAGCGATTCGGTCGCCATGCTCGATCCGATATCCCCGTCCAGCCGGCCCGCGCAACGACATCGAGACCAGTAACTCCCCGCGATAATCGGCATCGACGGTGCCCCAACCGATCTCGACGCCTCGCCGCGTCAGACCCGATCTTGGTCGAATCTGGATCTCGTACCCGGGCGGAGGAGCACAGGCGATGCCAGTTGGCACAGGCTGCGGCATCTGTGTGAGCTGCAGCGAGCCGCCAACCTCCGAAAGCTCCGCGTACAGATCAAGGCCGGAAGCCAGCTCGGAGCCGTGCGTGGGCAACTGCGCCGCCGCGCGCAGTCGCCGCACGCGCAAGGCTCCGAGCCTGCCGCCATCCGTCACAGCCCAACGGAATGGCGGGAAATGATCCAGCGAAGTGTCGGCCAACGCCGCTGGTCGGTCGGGAGCCTGGCGAAGCAGAGCCGCCGCATCGGCGATCATCGTCGACACATCTACTCCCAGATACGTCGGCGCATATGGCGCCAGGCGCTCGATTCCGGATGACAGTTTGATTCGCACCCCGCGCGGCCGATGCGTGCCGGTCCAGTGGTGCAGACCTGCTGCAAGCAGGATCAGTCCCTGGTAGAAGCTGCGAATCGAGCGTCGCTCGACCTGCCAGATCTCTTCCCAGGTCTCGTGCGCGTCGAAGAACTGCTTCGCGTCCCACTCCGCTGCACCCTTGGCGAGTTCAGCGCGGTGCTCGGTCGATATCGTCGGTTCGAGTGCGAGCTGCGCGGCTCGGGACGGAATCTCACGGACTCGGGCCATATGGCCGGCCGCCTTCTGCGTTCGCTGGTCAGTGAGTTGTCCCGCCGCCGCCGTTCATCGACACTGTGCGCGACGACCTTCACGCTGGGAACAGGTTGAGGTAAACATCATCGTTGATTTTGTAAATGCACCCGTCAATGTGCAGGCTGCGCTCGAGCAAAACTTCGACGAGCTGCGAGTTCTGCTTGACGCATGCTCCGACGACCGCCTCAGCGACCGCCTCACACCCGCTGAATGGTCTGTTCGCGAGATCCTCCTGCATGTCGTCCACTCCGAGCGCTGGCTGCATCCGCAACTCATGCTGCTCCGCCGAGAGGTCGCGCCCCAACTGCCGATCCCTCCCGTCGGCGGTGTGACACTGCCGGACACCGAGTCCGAAGCCTCGCTGCCTGAGTTGCGCTGGGCACTGACCAGCGTCCGCGAGGACACCGAGCGCTTGCTTACCGACTTGTCCGCCGATCAGTTGAGAGAACCCGCCAACATCGAACTTGACGGCGATGTCCTCGACATGTCTCTGCGCACAATTGCCCTCACCGCGGCCGATCATCAGCTCTTTCACGTCCGCCAGATACAGCGCACGCTGGGCATCGCTCCCTAATCGTCGAGCTCAACCGCTTGCCATCATCGATAGCCTGAACTCACCGGCCTCTCCGATTACACCCAGCAGGGAGCTTCGCCATGCAGCGCACGGATGATGGGTACCCGGCCCGACTCGACATCGAGTATCCGCAATCACTCGATCGCATCTCCACGCTCCTGAGGCCAATCCTCGCGATCCCTGCCATCATCTTGCTGTCCGTTATCCCACCCGCGCTCTGCACACCTGTCGCCCTCATGCTGGTGTTCCGCCAGAAGTATCCGCGCTGGTGGTTCGACTTCAATCTCGAGGCCGTTCGCTTTCAGAATCGGGTCTACGCCTATCTCAACCTGATGACAGACGAATATCCATCCACCGACGAGGAACAGAGCGTCAAGCTCGACCTTGACTACCCAGACGCCGCCCAACTCAACCGCTGGCTGCCGCTCGTGAAGTGGTTGCTCGCCCTGCCTCACTACATCGTCATCTGGGTGCTCGTCGTCCTCCAGAACATCGTCGTCCTGCTCGCCTGGTTGGCGATCCTCTTCACCGGCCAGTACCCGCGCCCGCTGTTCACCTTCATGCTCAACGCCGAACGCTGGACCCTCCGAGTCGAGGCCTACGCTTTCCTGCTCATCACCGACCGCTACCCACCGTTCCGCCTGGGCTAGAGAACCTACGCGGCGAGCCGCAACGCGCCATGTAGCTCGATCCGGCGCAGGAACCAGAGGAACGCGCCGAGATTGAGTGCAAACAGCGCCGCGAGTGCGCCGAACAGGATCCCGACTCCCGGCCAATCGATCACGAACGCCAACGGCGGCACCACATCGCGGCCGTCAGGAGTCAACGCAAAGAAATCCAGCAGGATCGCGCCGGCCTGCGTTCCGACGATCAAGCCCGCGCCCAGCCCGATCGCGATGATGATCAACTGCTCTATGGCGATCAGGCCCAGGATCTGGCGCATACTCATCCCGACGCTTTGACAGACGGCAAACTCCACCCGTCGTGCTTGAGCGGTCACCGCCGTCAGCACGATCAATCCAAACGCCGACGCAATCGCCACGGCCGCCAGCGCACCGATGAAGACCCCATTCCACGAGGCGACGATCAGCGGGTCGGCGGCAAGTTCCTCACGTGCACTTTCGATCGTGGAAATCCCATCACCCGCAGACGGCACCTCATACTCGACCAGCAACTGCGACCAGCGCTCGAGTGGCGCCGAGACCCAGAGTTCGTCGCTCACAGCCAGTGCCACGCCGGCGGCGGCACTGCCGTACAGCCGCTCGACGAACGCTGCCCGATCGATCAGGACGAGCGGATCGTCGCGCTGGGGGTCGTAGCTGGGAAACGTCTCAAACGACCCAACGACCTCGAACTTCATCGGCGTCGGACCGACCCGCAGCCGAACCGTCTCCCCGATGTTCAATCGACCCTGCTTCATCGCCTCGACCGAAAGCAGCGCCGGCAGCGGTTCACGCTCAGCGATGTAGCGAATTCCTCGCAGCGAGGAAGGGATCGCGTTCCAGCGATATCGTACGCCCAAGTCGGTCACGGTGAAGAAATCAAGCGGCTCTTCTCCCACTTCGAGCGGCGCGGCCTCCCACTTGCCTGAGCTGAAGTCGGCCAGCAGCTGCGACTCGCCGCGCTGCTCGTACGTCAGATCACCCAACAGGATCTCCCCTGATGAACGAGTCAGGGCCAGGTCCAGCGAGATCAAGGTCAAGGGAGCAATCGGGCGCTCGACCACCGTCGGCCGGAATCTGCTTTGACCCTGGATCAGCCGTGAACCCTCAAGCGGCAGGTACGCAGCCGGCTCTATGGTCACCCGGCCCGTGACCGTTCTGAGCTCTGCATCTGCCTGGGCTTGCTGTGGTCTCAATGTGTCGATCAGGTACCACCAATAGCGGCCGACCGCGTCCTTCACCTTGATCCCGATCGGCGTCTCCTGTTCCAACCGCACGACCCCAACTTGTAGCTTCAGGAAGCCGTCAAGCTCCTCAATCACCGAGCCTGGCGCATCGGCGAGAACTCCACCGATGCTCGCCAATTGCGAGGGTGGCAGCGCCCATTCGATCTGTCGGTCCTCCAGTTGTCCGGCCACCGTCTCCGCATCCAGCGCCGCAATCTGCACTCGCCCGGAATCCTCATCTCCATCGAACGCCCCCACGATCCGCTTGATCTGCGCCACCGATCCGCCGCCGACCTCTTGAATCTGCTCAAACGGAACGATCTCCGAGAACGGCTCCGTCATCCGCACCGACGCGCCTGCCGCGTGCAGCGCCCGATCGTTGTACGAGGTGTCCAGCGTCGTGCGGAACGATGCCGCAAAGACGGCCAGTGCGCCGGCAATCGTCAGCAGCAACACCGTCCGCCCGTAATGCGTTGGCGTCCGACCCAGATACCACGTCCCCAGCAGCAAAGTCAGCGATCGCCAGGGCGAAACCAACCGAGCCAATGCCCGCATCGCGGGAGGGAACAGCCGCAGCACGATCAGCCCGACAACAAACAGCAGCACCGTTGGCGTCGCCACCGCCAGCCAGTCCAGCCGAGTCTCGCCAACCAGCGGCGAGTCAATCGGTTCCCCCGCCCATTGCAGCTCGAAGATCAGCAGCGCCCCAAGCGCCGCCACCGCTGCGTCGATCAATGCTCGCTGAGTCCATGAAGACGGCGGACGCCCCCGTTCGCGCCGAGTCGTCACCATCGTCTGGCGTGTCGCCCGATACGTCGGAACGGCCTGCGCCAGCAACGCCAGCGCGCCCGCGCCGATCGCCAGGTACCACGCCTCGATCGGCAGCGAAACCGGCAGGAACGATCCGGCGCCTGTTGCCGCCAACGCCTCATCGAATGGAGGCACGAAGCCCAACAGGCTGACCAGCCCCATCCCGATCACCGGCCCAAGCGCAACCGCCGGCGCCGTCAGGATCGCCGCTTCGACGACGTGCAGCATCGCCACATCGCGTTGTCGAGCACCACGCGACCGCAACCAGGCCGTGTCCTCAGTCCGTTGCTCGGCCAGCATTGCCGCTGCGATCACCGCATAGACCAGCACAGCCCCGACCAATTGCAGAACGATCATCAGCAGCGTCGACTGGGCAAACTCGAAACGCCGACTGAAATCGCCCAGCGTGTTGATCAACGCCGACTCCTGCTGAATCCCTTCAACGGACTGAGCGAGTCGGCGTGTCATCAACTCCAACGCGTCGGCCGCGGCCGATGCCTCAGCCGCCGAGGCGCTGCGCAGGTCGGTCCTGAATCGCTGTAGCAGCGCCAGGCGCAGCGACGGCGACTGGTCGGACAGGATGCCAAGAATTCCCTCACGGGTCGTCCAGAACCTCAACTCCGATTCCCGCGCCGCCAGAGGCAGGAAGGCGGGATCCAGCGTTGACCAACGCCGTTCATCAAGCGAGGGCGCGATGATGCCCACCACCCGTGCCCGAGTTTCAGCCTGCTCTCCTAGCCAGAACGGCTGGGCCAGCAGTTCGTCCCCCACTTCAATCCCAAACGCCAGCGCCTGCTCCCGCTCGACCGCCACCTCAATCAAGCCCGATGCCGATTCGGGTGATCGCCCCGAGACCAGCTCGGAGACTTCGGCCAGGTCAGCCTGCGCAATGAACGTCGCGTGCTTGGCGTTCGGCGGATTGAACTCCTGATCTTCCTCCCGAAGAATGAATCCGCCCGTTCGAATCGCCTTCATCCGCCCGACGGTGAGAGATGAGGCGGCCGAGTCGACTTCCTCCGCAATCAGAGTCTCGACATCCCCTACCGATTCGGAGTCCGCCCTGACATTTGAGAGCACCAAGCGCAGATCCAGCTCTGCCGGATCGGCGTCGGCCAGCGTCTGACGTAGTCCCAGGTCTCGCACCGCTTCAATGAAGATTGGCGCGCTACTGGCCAGTCCGACCGCGAGCAATGCGCCAATCAACAGAACGGCCGACAGCCTTGGTGCCGACGTAATCCGTCGGATCGCCAGCAGCCCCAACTCTCGTGCGGTCTCACCCGGTCCCGAGTCTCGCCGCTCCGCCATTAGTCGGTGCCCTCGCGCAGGAGCGGCGCGGCCTCACGACTGGTCGCCCAGCGAGCAATCGCCGTCGTCCCCAGCACCGCGCAGGCGACCACCACACCCACGCCGATCCCGGCCAGTACCCAGTCAATCGACAGCGCAGTCGGCGGAGCCGCCGCCACGCCTTCGACCGTCACATCGAGAAACGCCAACAGCGCATCAGCCACGGCTCGACCGAGTCCGAATCCCAGCGCGACCCCGGCAACAAGTACCAGACCAACTTCAACCGCCGCCTGCGAGGTCAGCCCTCCGCTGCCTGCCCCGACCGTTCGCATCAGGGCAAACTCACGAGCTCGCTCGCCGCCGGCTGCGGCCAGCGTAAAGACCATCGCCGCCGAACCCACGATTAGCAGCCCAATGAACCCCACGACGAACAGCGCCGCCGCACCTCCTGAGCGGAATGGATCCTCTTCAGCCTCCGCGACTTGCTCCTCCGCGTCCAACACTGTGCTTGACAGATACACGGAATCCAACAAGTCCGAGGCGATCAAACGTGCCGCGTTCGTTTGCGCAGCCGCCCAGACCTCAGTGATCGGCAGCACTGCCTGGACCGCGGCTACCGACGCCGCGCTCCGCAGCGCCAACAAATCAGCCACTAGGAATCCGCCCTGCGCGGGATTCAGCGTGGGAAAGTAGTCGACCGCCGCAGTGATCCGCACCGGAATGCTGGCATTGTTCAGCACGATCGGAACCACATCCCCGACACGCAGGTCGGCAGTCTCCATCGAGGTCCGATCCATCGCCGCATTGACCGGCAGGTTCGGCGACTCCCGCACAATGATCCGCTCATCCGCCGCTTCGAGCTGCGACCAGTGATACTCCATTCGTCCAGCCTCGAAAACGATCCGGTCCTCTCCCGCCCCGCCCGTCGCCGTCAGCCACGGTCCCGGTTCGTCGAACAACGCAACGCCGACCGATCTATCGCCAATGTGCGCTGTCAGATCATCAAGGAACAGTGTTCCAGTCGGAGCCCGCACGACCCGTGCCTGCGGCCGAAGCACAATCGCCGCGATCCGCACCGGCTCCGTCAGACCGGCCAGCGAGGTCCGCAGCGTGTTCCATTCCCCGTCCACCACCGAGGCCGTATTCGTTCGGAACGGGCGCATCTGCACCTGTCCGTGACCATCGATCAGCCTGGCCGCAAGTTCCAGATTGCTGTTCCCAGGATCACTCCGCACGCTGATCGTCAGCGCCTCCGCGCCCTCAGGCAACTCCTGCCCTGCGCGACCCGGCTCCCGAGCAATCGCAGCGAGCAACTCGTCCGGCGGCAAACCCAACAACGCTTCGTCCAGCGCGACTGTCTCGTCGACCCGATCGGTCTGCAGCCCCAGCAGGACTACCCGACTGCCGTCCCGGTCGCCGCCGATCGAGCCGATCCCACGGTAAGCAGCACCCGCGTCGATCCCCTCACGCCGATCCAACGGCTCCGTCACCCGACCAACCGTCGAGTTGGACAGGTTGCCGCCAATCGAGACTCCGCGCAGGTCCGATCCCACCTCGTAATCAATCCGCGTCTGCTCGACCGTGCGAATCGTCGAGGCGTACGTCGCCGAAATCAAACCCACAGCCGTAATGAATGCCACCAACGCGGTCAACAACATCGGCCCCGTCGGGTTGCGCGAGACATTGAGCACACCGAGATACAACCAGGACGGAATCGGCGCGCGAGCCAGTGCCGACGCAACGATGCTCCAGACTCGAGGAGCCACGCGCATGATCGTCAGCGCTGCACCCAGCAGCAGTAGACCTGGACTCAGCATCAGTACCGGATTCATTCCACCAGACTCAAACGCCGCCAGCGCTCCGCCCGACGCCTCCGACTCGAACTGGAAGAACAGCACCGCTGCTAGCGCTAACAGCGCGACGTCAAGCCAGGCGCGCTGAAACAGCGATTGCCGCTGAGGCCGTCCAACGGCGACCCGCTGGTTCTCCCGCCGCCGAGCGTCGAACCACGCCGGCGAGGCAAATGCAATCCACGCGATCACCGCGCCCGCGACCGCGAGTCCCCATGCCTCCCAGGTCAGGCGAGTATCGAACGGCTCGCCACCCGACACGCGAGCGACCGCCTCCAGCCGTCCCGCATGGCTGAGCGCAAACGCAGCCAGCGGGGCGCCCAGGAATGCCGCCGGAAATGCAGCAATCCCACCGAGCATCGCCTGCGCCCCAGCCTGCTGCCACGGACGCGCCCCACGAGCCGCCAATCGCTCCCGATCAACCCGAGTCCGCTGCGCCATCACCCGACCGACCAGCGCCACGCCGAACATTGCGACCGCAGCAATCTGCAGACCTGCCAACAGAGATTGACCCGCCGAGAAATGCGCCTGCCTCGCAAACGATCGCAACGCGCCCAGCAACACGGTGCCGGCCGATCCGCCTTCAAGCCGACTCAACTGCTGTTGCCACGCGCTCAACGCCTCGATCGCATCATCCACTTGGTCCGAGTTCAGCGCATCGGAGTTCAGCTCGGTACGCATCCGATGAGTGACTGGTGCGCCAAATCCCTCCAGCGCCGCCTCATTGACGAACAGCCCGAAGTACGGCTCCTCGGCTCCGCCCTGGGTGATGTTGATCTGCAAGTCGAACCACACGTCGGTGTAATGAAAGGCCAACACGCCCGACACATTGGCCGCAGCAGGCTCAACGATCCCGGTGACGACGAATACCCGCTCGTCACTAAACGTCACCGTGCTGCCGACATCGAGGCTGAGGTCGGCAGCCAACTCCGATCCAATCACTGCCTCATTGGCTCCGACTGCCCACTCACCGCGCTGCAGCCTCGAATGAACCTCAAGCCGCTCGAACGACATCAGATACGCCAGAAGCGACTCGTTGATCCCGTTGTCCAGCCGGGTGAATCCGGCAAAGCTGCGCGGCGTCTCCATGATTCGTCGCGTATCGCCCAGCAGACCGGCAAACGAAGCCAGGTGCCGAGTCCGGATCTCCGCCGCCGTCTCCGCAACAGCGTCAAAGTCGTCCACATCGGCCGGTCGGAACGCCCGCGCGTGATCGGCGAATGTTGCGCCGCGCGGCGATTGTTCGATCAACTCCCGCAACGCCAGATCGGCCGACGCCGCCCGGAACACGAGCGGCAGCGCCACCAGTCCGGCCGCAATGATCAGCAGCGACGCAGCCGCGAGCATCAACAGCCAGCCGCCGCGCAGTTCGCGCAGCGCGGCCAGCCTCAACAACCGCAGCAGTCCCAACATGACGCTCCAATGCTACGACCGCACGTAACGAGCTCTCCTCACCCGACTCTCGGTTGCTCCTGTTTGCTTCGGCGCTTAGCCTGCGCCTAACTAGTTGTCCCGCCCGTTGAACGGGCGCGACACCGATTCACACATCCCACGCTCATCCACGACCTGGGGAATCACTGTCAGGAGAAGGTGCATGACGACACAGACTGAAACGCATTCGCAGATCGCCGTCGAGGTCGCCGGCCTCAAGGTGAGCGCGCTGCAGGACGGCAGCGGACCGAACATCGTGGTTCTGCACCACTCCACCGGCTCGCCCGGCTGGATCCCGTTCTACGACCAGCTCGCCGCCAACCACACGGTCACCGTCCTCGACATGCCCGGGTACGGACAGTCCGAGCGACCCGGCTGGGCGCGGCACCCGCGAGACATCGCGATCCTGCTGCACAGCGCGATCCACAAGATGGGGATCGACACCGACGCCCACCTGCTCGGCCTGGGCTTCGGCGGCTGGGTCGCGGCCGAGCTCGCCTCGATGCACCTGCACGGCCTCGACAGCCTCATCCTCGTCGGCGCCGCCGGCGTGCAGCCCGAAGAGGGCGAAATCGCCGACGTCATCTTCTACGAGTTCGAGGAGTACGTGAAGCTCGGCTTCTCCTCCGACGAGGCCTACGCCGAAGTCTTCGGCGACGAGGCCGCGCCCGAACTCAAGGAACTCTGGGACTTCTCGCGCGAGATGACCGCGCGGCTGACCTGGAAGCCCTGGATGTTCAACCGCCAGTTGCCGCACCTGATCTCCGAGGTCGAGACCCCCACGCTTCTGCTCTGGGGCGAGAACGACCGCGTCGTGCCGCTCGGCGTCGCCGAGGTCTACGACGCCAGCCTGCCCAACAGCACGCTGCAGGTCGTCGAAGGCGCGGGCCATCTCGTCGAGCTCGAGAACCCGCAGGCCGCCGCTGACGCCGTCACCTCGTTCATCGCCGGCCTCTGAGCCTCGACCGGAACACACGGCAATCGCGTATCATCTTGAGGAACGAATTACCGACCAGTTGATCCCCGGCTGAGTTGGTGGAACAGGAACCCAAACCATGTTCGTTGGCTATTTCACGGAACGTCCCTACCAGGACTTCGAGTCAGGCTGGGTCGGAGCGACCGGGCGTGAGATTGAAGACCTCGGCATGACCAACGGGGACTACAACCCCCGGATCGGGGCCGAGCTCTACAACCGCTACCTCGACGAGAAGGTCTACGCCGAGGAGATGGGCTTCGACGGCTTGATGCTTAACGAGCATCACTCCACGCCCTTCTGCATGGGCGGCGTGATGAACGTCGAAGCGGCCATCCTCGCTCGGATCACCAAGCGAGCCAAGATCGTCTTGCTCGGCAACGTTCTGCCGATCTGGGAAGACCCGCTGTGGCTGGCCGAGGAACTGGCCGAGATCGACATGATCTCGCGCGGCCGACTGGTCACCGGCTGGGTTCGCGGCACCGGCCGCGAGTCCGTCGCCCACAACTCGCAGGCCCCCTTCAACTGGGAGCGCTTCCAGGAAGCCCACGACTTCGTCGTCAAGGCTTGGTCCACACCGGGTCCCTTCCGCTGGGAAGGCGAGCACTACCAGTACCGCTACGTCAACCCCTGGGCCCGCCCCTACCAGGAGCCGCACCCCCAGATCTGGATCCCCGGTGTCATGTCGAGGAACACGGTCAAGTGGTGCGCCGAGCATCGCTACCCCTACGTCATGCTCGCCACCGAGATTGAGCCGACCAAGAAATCGTTCGAGTACTACGACGAGGTCGCCCGCGAGAACGGCTACGAGGCCTCGACCGAGCACCACGGCTACCTCTTCAAGGTCCACGTCGACGAGACCGAGGAACTGGCCGAGGAAGCCGGACGCAAGTACATCAGCGGCCCGGCCAACCCGTTCCTCGAGGGCAACCAGGGCACCGTTCGCAGCAACCTGCAGAACCTCCCCGGTCTGACCTCTCGCACCCAGCTCCTGCCCACGGTCAGCACCTTCGCCGCCGCCGCCCGCGGCCGCCAGTCCGACCGCGACGCCGCCCTCGCCGAGAAGGACGCCGAAACCGACAAGGTCGACGCCGACGCCTTCGGCACCTACGAGGAACAGGTCAACAAGTACTCGATCATCACGGGTACCCCCAAGACTGTCATCCCCAAGATCCGCCACGTCCTCGAAGAGCTGCGCCCCGGCAACATCTTCTTCTGGGACGGCGACGGCGCCATGAACCACGAGGACGCGATGCGCTCATTGAAGCTGTTTGGCGAGGAAGTCATCCCCGCCGTCCGTGAAATGGGCAAGGAACTCGACCTCAAGGGAGCCTTCGAAGTCGACACCCAGACCGGAGCCCCAATGTCGGGCGACTAACCCCGCCCACCCCCGGTTCAGCCAACAGAGACCCGCGCCCCGGCGCGGGTCTCTTGACGTCTACTCGATAAGCTCTGCCCATGGCCGACAGCATCATCGTCATCGGAGGAGGCCCCGGCGGTTCCACCGCCGCCACACTCCTCGCGCGACAGGGCTTCGACGTCACGCTCTTCGAGCGCGAGGTCTTCCCCCGCGAGCATGTCGGCGAGTCTCTCCTCCCCGCCTCCATCCCCATCCTCGAGACCCTCGGCGTGATCGGCGAGATCGAAGCCGCCGGCTTCACGCCCAAGTACGGCGCGACCATGGTCTGGGGCCGCGACCCCGAGCCCTGGTCCTGGCACTTCGCCGAGACCAACGCCACTTATCCCCACGCCTACCAGGTCTGGCGCCCAACCTTCGACCAGATGCTGCTCGACAACGCCGAGCGGAACGGCGTCAACGTCCGCCAGGGCTGGCGAGTCGTCGACGCGACCGTCGAATCGGCCGAGCCTCCGACGCTAACGGTGGAATCGAACGACGGCGCAACGGAATCTGTAGAAGCCGACTGGATTGTCGATGCCAGCGGACAGAACGGCTTCCTCGCCACGCGTCTCGATCTGCGCACCAATGACGAGTTCTTCCGCAACCTCGCCGTCTACAGCTACTTCCGCGGCGCCGAACGTCTGCCCGAGCCGGACCAGGGCAACATCTTCATTGAGGCCTACGAACACGGTTGGTCCTGGGCCATCCCCTTGCCCGACGACGTCATGTCCGTCGGGGTGGTCGTCGACGCGGCATGGGGAGGCGCCCGCCTGAGCGATAAACCGATAGAAGAGTTCTATCGAAACCAACTGTTCATGACGGGCAGAACCGCAAGCATGCTCGCCGACGCCGAGATGATCGACGAACCCAGAGTCATCCGCGACTGGTCTTACACCGCGCAACGTCTCGTCGGCGACGGCTACATCCTCGTCGGCGACGCCGCTTGCTTCATCGATCCGCTCTTCTCCTCCGGCGTCCACCTCGCGCTCTCGTCCGCCGTCCTCGCCTCGGCCTACGTCACCTCAGCTCTCCGCGACCCCGACATGCGCGAGCCCGCCGCCGAGGTCTACACCCAGCTCTACATGCAGCAGTACCACCAGTTCCGCGAGATGGCCGCCCTCTTCTACGCCTCCAACCGCACGTCCGACTCCTACTTCTGGGAGGCCCGCCGCATCACCCAGACGACCGACGACGTCTCCCCGCGCGAAGCCTTCATCGCCGCTGTCGCCGGACAACCGCCGCAGGGCTACGAACGCGTCGTGCTCGAGAAGGGCGAAGCCCCCGCTGACTTCGTCGAGGGCGTGGCCGCCGTCGAGTCCGAGCGCGCTCGCCGCGACACCGAGATGTCAGCCCTAATCGACTCCGTATGGCCCAATCGCAGCCCCATGCTCGACGCCGTGCCCACCCTCGCCGAGGGCATCAGCCTGGCCCGCAAGCCGGTCGTCGGAGATGGACAGTTCGAGTGGGGAGCAGTCATGTCTTCCCCGGCCAGACCGCAGGGAGCGCCAATCTCAATGCTCGTCGCCGCCCTCGCCTCCCGGATCGACGGACGCCGCCCGGTCCGTTCCCTCCTCGACGACCTCTTCGACGGAGTCTCCCAACAGCAGCAGGCCCAGCTCCTCCCCGGCCTCCTCACCGCCCTCCGAGTCCTCTACGTAGACGGAATGATCGCCCACTGGCGCACAGAGTCCCCTCTCCCTGAGGGAGAGGGTTAGGGTGAGAACCCACCGAGTGCACCGCTGCCCCGCAGACACTCCCTAGACTGCACGAAACTCGGAGTCCGAGGAGCATCAGCGGGGTAGCGACATGACTGCGGCCAAATCCAGAACCAGCGGACGCATCGAACAACTCAACGTCTCGGCCGGTGGAGTCCCCAAGCGAGCCGTCTCCGAGGCCGTTGTCAACGAGTACGGCCTCACCCGCGACCGTCAGCGCGACCGGCGCCACCACGGAGGCACCGAGCGCGCCGTCTGCCTCTTCTCCGCTGAAATCCTCGACAGCCTCCGCGCTGACGGCAACCCGATCGGGCCCGGCGCCACCGGCGAGAACGTCACGATTCGAGGCATCGACTGGAAGAAGCTTGTCCCCGGCGCGCGCGTCCATCTCGGCGAGCAGGTGATCGTCGAGATCACCTCCTATGCCGCGCCCTGCCGGATCATCTCCCACTGCTTCCGCGACGGGGACTTCAACCAGATCAACCAGGCTACAAACCCAGGCCGCTCACGGCTCTACGCCCGTGTTGTCCGACAGGGCACCATGTATCCCGGTGACGATGTCACCCTGGAAATCGATTCCGCCGCCGACCGAGGCGCTCGCCTCCAGCCCAAGACCACCCGCTGGCGGCCACCCGCGAGCTGACCCCTCACGACCCATTTCGTATCACGTTTGCAATCAAGTATGCGTGCGCGGTGATACTCTGCGCGCACGCGATCGGACACATAACTCTGAACCGCAGCCGACGCGTCAGGACTGTGAAACGGGAGACGATCGATGACCACCGAAGCATCCGCCCGCCAAGCCGCCCTGATCGCGCGGCGATACCCGAGTCGCGCCACCCTGCGCGGAGGCCGCGAGATCGACATGCGCCTGATGGGACCAGCCGACAAGGCCCGATTCCTCGCCTTCGCCCGCTCCCTCTCGACCGATGATCTGCTCTACCTGCCCTGGGACATCACCGACGAATACGTTGTCGACCGCTGGCTGGAGAACATTGCTGAGCACCGCACGACCACCGTGCTCGCGGTCGACTCCGGTGACATCGTCGGTGAGGCCTCGCTGGTCCACAACGAGGCCGGCTGGACCGACCACATGGGTGAAATCCGCGTCACCGTCAACTCGCAGATCCGAGGCCAGGGCCTGGGCCGCTTCCTCGCCGAGGAAATCTTCGCGATCGCCGACTCGATCGGCCTCGAACGCATCTCCGCCCGCATGACGCACGACCAGATGAGCGCCCAGGCCGTCTTCGAATCGCTCGGCTTCCAGGCCGTCGCTACCCTCCCCGGCTGGGTCATGGACCGAAGCGGTCGCCTCCGGGACCTCGTCGTCATGGCCTACGACCTCCGAGCCCGAGGCGCCCCCACCTCCGCCCAACGCTGACCGGGCGTAGTCGAAGCCCCCGTCGCTCCTGTCCCGCCTCACAGCCCGCGCTTGAGACAGTGCGCCTATCCTGTCCAGACAACTCAAGTCACGACAGGACCCCGTATGACTACCCCGACTCAGGAAACCCTGCGCAAGCAATCGCTGGAGCACCTCTGGATCCCTACCCAGTCCCACGCCGACCTCGCAGCCGATGATGGTCTGCTGGTGATCCAGAAAGGCGAGGGAATCTTCCTCCACGACGACCAGGGCCGGGAGTACATGGACGCCATGTCGGGACTCTGGCTCAACGCCGTCGGACATGGCCGCACCGAGCTGGCCGACATTGCCCACGAGCAGATGTCCAACCTCGCCTACCAGAACACTTTCGCTTACGCGACTGAGCCTGCGGTCGGCCTGGCCACCAAGCTCTTTGAGCTCTCACCGTCCACGATCCGCAAGGCTGTTTTCGTCAACGGCGGTTCCGAGGCCGTCGAAACGGCCCTCAAGATCGCCAAGCACTACCATCACATCCGAGGCAACGGAGAGAAGTTTAAGGTCATCTCGCGGATCGGCTCCTACCACGGCCAGACCGCCGGCGCGCTCTCGGTCAACGCCGCCGCCTACTCCATGCGCGCGCCCTACGAACCGCTCGTGCCGGGCTCAATCCACGTGCCCAACGTCAACTGCGACCGCTGCCCCTACGAGAAGACCTTCCCCGACTGCGATGTCTTCTGCGCCCGCACCATCGAGGACACGATCATGGCCGCCGGTCCCGGCACCGTCGCCGCCATGATCGCCGAGCCGATCTCGACCGCCAACGGCAGCTGGGTCCCCGACAAGAAGTACTGGCAGACCCTCCGAGAAATCTGCGACAAGCACGACATTGTCCTCATCGCCGACGAGGTCATCAACGGTTTCGGACGCACCGGCAAGTGGTTCGGCATGGACCACTTCGATGTCGAGCCCGACATCATGACCACCGCCAAGCAGATTTCGTCGGGCTACTCGCCGATCGCCGCCACGCTCGTCAACGATCAGATCGCCCGCACCTTCGAAGAGGCCGGCAAGGACGGCACGATCGGCGGCATCACCTGGGGCGCCAACCCCGTATCCTGCGCCGTCGCCCTGGGCAACCTCAATATCATCGAGCGCGAGGGCCTGGTCGAGAACTCCGCCCGCGTCGGCGAGCACGTCCGCTCGCGCCTCGTCCAGTTGCGCGAGGAACACCGCACCATTCACCACACCCGAGGCATCGGGCTGATGCAGGTCATTGAGCTCAAGAAGGACCCGACCACGGGTGAGGACTTCGACGAAGCCGACAACGTCCAGGCCCGAGTCACTCAGTACCTCCGAGACGAAGGCGTCCTTGCCCGAGGCGGCGCGGCAATCCCCTTCGCCCCGCCGCTGACGACCAACCTCGAAGAGGCCGACGAACTCGTCAACCGGATCTCCCGCAGCATCGCCAGGCTGGAAGAAGAGCTCGGACTCTAAGAACGTCCGAACACACAATGTCGCCTGAACGTAGCCCGGCTACCGGGCAAAACGTTCAGGCGACGTTGCATTGAAGCGAATGAGTGGGCCTAGAAGGTGTTCAGCGCCTGCGGTCGATCGTCGTGGATCGGAATGATCTCCGAGAACCCAGAGAACTTGAACACTTCCTGGATGTGATCCTGGACCGCGCAGAGCGCCAGCTGGCCAGCCGACTGGCTGGTCCGCTTTGCTGCCATCAACAGGACACGCAGCCCGGCCGAGGAGATGTAGTTGATCCCCTCGAAGTTCATCAGGATCTGAGTGTCTCCCGCATCGATCCGGCCCAACAGCGCCTCTTCGAACGCCTTGGCGTTGGTGCCGTCGATCCGACCGAGCGGGTTCAAGACCAACACGCTGTCGTCGTATTCGGGGTACAGGTCAACCATTACGCATCTCCTCGGTCACGTCTGACAGACAGTAGGATAGCCTAATCCGATTCCTCGGAAGGAGTCGCACGACTCTGCCTCAAGGTCGTAACGTTCCGTCCATCGGCTCGTTCGTAGTTCACATCATCGAACGTCGACGCGATCAATTGTAGCCCGAGTCCCCCAATTGGACGCTCTTCCAACTCCAGCTCAGTGTCCTGTTCGGTCGCCTGAAGCGGATTGAACTCCGGCCCATTGTCCTCGTAGCGGACAATCACGCTATCGCCCTCGCTCCGGATCGCCACAGAGATGTCTGCCTCTTGCTCTCGCCCCGGGAATCCGTGCTCGATCGTGTTGGTCAATAGCTCATCCAGGGCGAGATTGATCCGGTACACCTCCGTGGCCCCGAAGCCCTGTGCCTCCGCGAACCGCTCCACAAACGCCGCGACCCTCGGCAACGAGGACTCAAGTGTCGGCTGGACCACCATCCGCCGCCAGCCCGACGCCAGATGAGTCTCCCCGCGCCCGGGAATGTACGGTTCCGGCGACGCGCCGCCGACGAATTGAAGGGCCATACAGGTGATGTCGTCGAACTGTTTGGCATCGCCCGTGAACTGGCGCAGGTCGCCCAGGATGTCATCCATCAGAGCCTTAGGTCCGGCCCCGTTCGTTCCTGCCAGCTTCTCTTCCAGTCGCTCCCGACCAAACTGCTGGCCGTTGTCGTTCTCCGCCTCGGTGATCCCGTCCGTGTACAGGTACAGAGCAGTCCCCGGATCGAGCGGAATCGTCGTCTCGGCGTAGTTCAGCTCCGGCAACACGCCCAGCGCAATCCCGCCGGTATGCGGAATCATCTCGGGTTCCTCGTTCGGACGGATCAGATACGGCGGATCATGCCCGGCATTGACATACGTCAGCGTGCCCAGTTCAAGATCAATCACCCCGAAGAACGCCGTGATGAACAGCTCCTTCGGATTCATCCCACAGAGCTGGTCGTTGGTCGACGCCACTGCGTCGCTCGGGTCGGGATGCTGATTCGCCGCGCTGCGCAGCAATGCCCGGCCGACAGCCATCATCAGCGCCGAGGCCACACCCTTGCCCGACACATCGGCAATCGCAAACGCCAGCCGCCCGTCATCGGTCATAAAGGCGTCATAGAAGTCCCCACCAACATCGAGCGCCGGCGTCATAAACGCGGCCACGCCCGCTCGAGGGTCTTCGGGCAGATCCGAAGGCACCAGCGCCGCCTGCACCGAATGCGCCATCTCCAGATCATTGCGAATCTCCTGCTGCGCCGTCTCCAGCGCTTGGTTCTTCTCCGACAGCTCAGCCGTCCGATCCTCCACCAGCGCATTCAGCTGAATCTCCCGAGCGCCGACTTCCCGGGCCATGTCCAGGAAGACCCCAGCGAGTTCGCCGTACTCGTCACGCGTCAGGGACGTGTTTCGCAGTGATGCCGCCACGCCCGGTTCCGGCTGTCGTCCATCTTCAACCGCTCGCGCCGCTCGGACCATCAATCCAATCGGACGCGCCAACCGCTTCGCCAGGAACCAGCTAGCCAGCACCAGCGCGACCAGGATGACAATCACCCCGATCAGATACTCGGTCTGATACAGCTCGAAGTGAGTGCCGATCTGATCAGTCGTAAATTCGACTCGCACTGCGCCAACGCTGGCCCCGTCCGGGCCGCGAATCGCCGTTGTCGCCGCGTAACTGCCATCTGGCAGCCCCTGCACCAGCGTGCCTGCGTCCGGCTCCATCGACTGCCTGGCCGGAACGATCTCATCGCGCGAAATCTGCCGTGCCCCTTCAGACGACCCCGCCAACCGAGCCTGCGCGTTGAAGACCCAGATGTCGGTGAGCTCGGCCGCATCAGAATCCGACTCGCCAGTAGATGGCGCGTTGACCCGAATCAGCGCGTCCACGTCCGCCGTCTCAAGCGCCTGCAGGTCGGCGCTGAGCAATGAGCGCGCAACTGACTCCGACAGCACCTTCGCCGACTGCTGTCCCGACTGCTCCTCTGAATCAAGCGCCAACAACAACAAGACCGCCGCCGCGGCGATCACTCCCACGATCGTGAGAACCGAGATCATCCCAACGATGCGACTGGCCATGGGAGCAGATTAACGGTCTGCCATTCGAAACGCTACGGGTTAGGCCTGATTCGGAATCAGAGATTGATCAGGCTGGCGGCAGAACTGGCGCCGTACGCGCCAGCTTGATCGCCGAGCACCGCCTGAGCCGTCGCCAAGCCATCGGCCGCACCGCGCGAGACGATCCGCAGGAAGTGCCAATCGCCGACCGGCGGACGATGCAGGTGCATCGTGATATCGGCGTTGACATAACCACTGCGACCGGGCTGCATGTTCGCAAACGGCGAGACAAAATCCGCGATGCTGGCCGCCCGGACCGCCGGCGACAGCGCAACGTCCTCCAGCACCGGAGCATCCGCTCGAATCCAGACAACCGGTGGTTGCTCGCCGCCCGGCGGCACAATGTGTCGCATCTCCAAAGTCCCCGGATACGACACCCAGCGGTTCCCGACACGATCCACCTTGTTCAGCACAGCCTCCGACGGCGGAGCCGGAACCTCGCCGCCGTGATCTGATCCCACCGACCCAAATTCAGCCGCAGCCCGCAAGCAAAGCGTCGTCGCTTGCGTGAGCAGCTTCCCCTCGCAACTCAATCGAGTCTGAAACACCGCAAGCCGCCTGCCCTGCCGAATCGGCTCAACCTCAACCACCAGCTGCCCATAAGGAACTGGCCTGAACAAATCGATCGTCTGTCGAGCAATCTGCAGCTCCCCAACCGCGCTGTTCCCAGCCGCATCGAAGCCAGCGATTCGCTCCTCAACGCAAAACGCGATCAACGCAGCAACCGGACTGCCATGCAAAGTGTCGTACGCCCACGGGCCCCTAGCCCGATCAGTCGGGACAAAGTACTCGCCGACACGCTCAAACAGGGTGCCGCCAAGCGCCCCTGACGTTACGGCGCCCGACTGGACAGTCGACTCCGCCAACTACTGAATCGGAGAACGCGGCGTCGCTTCGAGCCGCTTCACCGAGATGCTGTCCCGGCTCATCATCTCGCCGACCTGCGGCGCGATCTCATTCTTCCAGTGGTCGGAGTTGTAGACGGAGTCGTAGAGCTGCTCCCGCTCCTCCTCCGAGTGGAAGCGCCGAATCCAGACGTACGTGTTCTCGTCCTCTTCCGAGACGAACGAGCCAAGGATCGTCATACCCTGCGCGGTCTGGAACGGAATGATCTGTTCCTCCATCAGCTTGACGAACTCCTCGCGCCGTCCTTCATTGATCGTGTACTGACGAAGCTCAAACAACATGACAACTGACTCCCTGATCGGGTGACCGATCCTGCATTGATCGATGGCCGCTGCAGCGGCCGGCCAACACTCGTATGCTATCCGCTCAACTGCGGACGTTAGCGCGGACGGAAGCGGCTACTGGCTGACCGACGGTCGCGACCCAAAGGTCGTCGTCGAAGTCACAACCGGCGGGCCGTCGCTGCGAACGGTCGCCGACGAACCGCCCGCGTCGCCACCACCCGATGACGATCGCAGATTCCAGCGATTCCGGCCGGCGTTCTCAATCTCGCCCATCTCCTTCATCCGCTGCAAAGTCGACTGCAGCGTCGGCATGGGCTTGGCGGACTGGGGCGCAGCATCCTGTTCCTCCAGGTACTGCAGGATCGCGGTCGCATGCACCGGTTCGCTCTGGCTGCCCAGGAACTCGCGAACCTTGCCGGTGATCAGACCACGCGGACGCCGAGTCCGCTTCGGAGCCGCTCCGGCCCGTCGCGCAGCGCGACGACGCGGCGGCGGCGAAGCCGCCGCTGCACCGGACCCGGACTCATTGCTCAGCAACTCCTGGATCAGTCGGCGCTTGTTCTCAAGCCGTTCGATTTCTGCCTGTATGCCGTTGAGCTCAGAACTCAACTGCTCCTCAAAGGATCCCGCCATCGATGTAGTTCCTTTCGCCGATGCTTGAGGCATTGACAGGAACACCGAGTCCTACCGGGTCCCAATCCACCCCAAGCCAGCGTTAGTATACGCAGACCAATCTGGGTTGGGTCAACAATCAATCAGATCCAAGAATCAACTTATGATCTATTCGCCGAATCAATCCATCCTCAAGCAATGATTGCTCCGCCAACATTACTCGCGATCGCTTGATCCCAGCACGCGAAACGACATCGGCCATAATCTCCTCGCGACTCAACGATCCCTCCACGCCGCGCAATCGAGACATGATCATGCCTCGAAGCTCACGTTGTGAACCTGTGAACGACCGCTGCGCCCGCACCGCGCTCGCCCGTGCCCCGGACTTGAACTCGCTATACGCGACGCACAAGCTGGTCAATGGACACAACGAACACCTCGGTTGCGGACTGCAGATCGAGGCGCCAAAATCCATCAACGCAGGATTCCATCGAGCCGCTTGCTTATCTGGTAGCAAACGCTCCGACGCCCAGCGTATGTCCCTCTCCGATGTCTCAATCACCGGTTGCAAATCGCCGAACAACACGCGTCCTAGGACACGTGTAATGTTCGTATCCACCGCCGCCGCGTCAACGCCATGACCAAAGTTCAGAACAATCGCCGCCGTAAACGGACCCACCCCAGGCAGCGTTTCCAGCATTGACCGATCCTTCGGCAACTGACCGTCATACTCACCGCAAACAATCCGAGCCGTGCGACGCAGATAGATCGCCCGACGCGGATACCCTGCGCGGCCCCAGACTCGTAAGGCATCTGCGTCACTGGCCGCAGCTAACGCCTGGACCGTCGGAAACGCCGACATCCACCGATCGTAAATTTCCAGCACCCGCGACATCTGCGTCTGCTGAGCGCAGACTGCCGCCACCAGCGCTGCATACGGATCCTTCGCGTTTCGCCAGGGAAACGGCTGCTCATGCTCCGCGTACCAATCCAACAACCGCTTCCGGATCCATCCCAACCGTTGAGGCGACAACGCTCGCGGAAGCTCCGGCTCGTACCGCTGAGTCGCCACGATGCTCAGGTCAGACCGCACATGTCGTCGTAACAGTCCCGACCAACTGGCGTCACATAGACCCGATACGCCGAATCCCCGACATGGGTCAGGTCCACCAGTCCGTGTTCCGCCAGCTTGGCCAGCACCCCCGGGTGATACCCCGAGTGCCGCAACGACGGCCGAAACACCAGCCCGTCCTCCGCCACTGCATCCTCGACAAACACCGTCTTCGACTCCGGAGCATCCTGCAGCGCCATCAGATCCGCCAGCATGGCGCAGTGGTACTCATTCAGTCGGACGTGTCGGAACTGGATCACTGGTCGGTCGAATCGAGCGAACTGAGCTTGGTCGAGACGAACTCAATCACATCGCGCGCAATCTCCAGCGCGCGCTCCGAATCCACACCATCGTAAACCTCATGAGGCACCCCGCCCGGCAGACCGGTCGGATATCGAGTCGGCAGGTAGTACTTATCCAGCAACATCGCCACCGACTTGATCACATCAAACGACGAGTCCAACTGCATCGCATCCTCGCAGAGATCTGCCAGCGCGTGCCCCCAGACATGGTCAGCCCCCCTCGCGAGCAGATATCCAGACACCGCCTTCTCTCCTGCCTGCTGACAGAGAAAACACCCAAGCGCATGAAACCCGCCCGCGACCACATGCTCAGCAGCCTCCAGGTCATACCGAGACTGAGCCATCCAGCGATCTGCCTCCGATCGCCCGCTCACACGATCACCTCATCGCTCAGGCTCGTCGCCTCGAGGATCACCCGATCGATCTCGCACAGCTCCGCAAACTCATCCGGCGTATAGACAACGAACGACGTCCCCACCTGCGGCCGCAGATGTGTCTGGAAAAAGTCCGAGCGCCGATGAAACGGCCGCTCAGTCTCATGGACAATCAGCAGCTCAAGCTCGGAGTCCGGCCCAACCTCATTCCGAGCCAGGTCGCCGGCCAGCCAGAACCGTTCCGCCCCAAGCTGCCGCATCGACCCCGCGATCCGCAGAAACTCAGCCTCGAGCTGTTGCCGGCGATGCGTGGCGAAGCCGAACACCATCGGCATCGGCCCCGCCCAATCTGCAAATGCCCGATCTGTTGATTCCAGCTCTAAGTCGTCGACAGGGTCGGCGCCCGCAGTTCGGCCATGATCTGCTGCTCGCTGAGAGCCTCAGCATCCTTCTTGAAGATCTGCACCCGGTGGCTGCCGAAGTCGCAGATGTACAGCCGACCCTCGTGATAGCGAACGCCCTGCGGGAAGCGCAGCAGCTTCTGCTCCTCCAGCGACGTCATCTCGCGCAGACGCAGCGTCTTCTGGTTCGCTCGAATGTACTCGCGACCCATCCGACCCAGCGTCGCCGCGCCCTGGAACGACTCGACGTAGCGACCGCGGTGGTCGTACGTCACCACGCGATGCTTGTTGCGCTCGGCCACATACAGGTCGCCGTGCTCGTCAACCGCGATCCCACACGGTCGCTGCACTTCGTATCCCGGACGCGTGCCGAAGTCCATGATGTGCTCGCCCGACGAGGTCAGCTTCTGCACCCGGTCGTTGCGCCAGTCGGAGACGTAGACATCGCCCTCTGAGTCAAAGGCGATCCCCCACGGCATATTGAATTGCCCGGGGCCGTCGCCCTCCTCGCCGAATCCGCCGATGTACTCGCCCTCCGAGGAGAACTGCTGCACCCGATGATTCAGCGTGTCGACCACCCAGACGTTGCCGTCGGCGTCAAAGGCAAAGCCCGACGGCCGATCAAGCTGTCCCGGCTCCGACCCATGCTCGCCCCACTGGTTGAGCTTCTCGCCCTCGGGCGAATAGGTCGTGATGTTGTGGTTGCCTTCGTCCAGGACGTGCAGGTTGCCCTCGTCGGTGCGCAGGATGCCGACCGGCCACAGGTGTCCGGTATCGGCCATCGTGCCCATGTCGCCATGAGTCAGGTCGTCGCCCAGCTCGTCGTCGTACTTCAGCGAGACCATCCGAATGTTCCCGCCGACCCCAAGCTCGGTCCGCCCGATCACATAGATCCGGTCATCACCGACTGCAACATCAACCGGAAACGTCGTCACCCGGCGCATGCCGAGCACGCGCTCATACGGATATCCGCAACGCAACATCGCGTGTGGAAAAGCCATCTGGAACCTCCTCTTGTGAACCTCCAAGGCTCCCCCTCTGGGGGAGCTCCCGAAGGGTGAGGGGGCTCTCTGCGCGTCGCGAGCGTGCCCCCTCAGTCGCTCCGCGACAGCTCCCCCAACGGGGGAGCTCCATCGTTGAGGTCGCTAGTTCGGCAGCATCGTCTTCTTGAACGGATGCACCTGCTCGAAGTCGCCAACCACGATCTCTTCCGGCTCGACGCCCATCCACTGCTCAAGCATCGTGCCGTAGATCCCGCGGAAGTCGATCGTGTGCTGCAGGTCTTCGCCGTTCAGCCAGTCCTTCGGGTCGACCGACGGATACTCGGCGTACAGCCCGCCCTCGACGTTCTCGCCGATGATGAACGCGCCACCCCCGGAACCGTGGTCGGTGCCCGAGCCGTTGTCCTTCATCCGCCGGCCGAACTCGGTGAACACGAGGATCGAAACTTCCTCGGCCGCATCGTGCTCGCGCAGGTCGGTCAGGAAGTCATCCAGCGCACCGGTCATATCGCGCAGCAGACCCGGGTGAACCGGAGGCTGGTGCGAGTGCGTGTCATAGCCGATGTGGTTCGTGTAGAAGACGCGGGCGCCCAGCCCGGCGGTGTGGATCCGCGCGACATCGCGCAGCGCCTTGGCGATTGGGTTCGAGCCATACTCGACCGACGATTCGTACATCCCCGGGGCCGGGGCCAGCATGTCGGCACCGGCCAGCGAGTCGATCCCGGTCTGGCGCAGGTAGTCCATCACCATCCCCGCGCCGATCGCCGGTGTGTACATCCGCTTGAAGATCTCAAGATCGCGGTTGCGGTCCTCTTCGGCCTGGATGTCGGGCATCAGGCCGTAGTTGTCGAGGTCGCCCACCGAGGTCGCCGTCACACCGGCCGAGACCATCGCGCGCGGCAAGCCGCGGCCGATGTTGATCCCGGTCAGCGGATTCTCTGAGTCCGGGTCGAGCCGCTGGATCAGCTTCGCCACCCAGCCCTCAGTCGAGATCCGGTCCGGCTCACAGGTGTGCATGATGTCCATGCCGCGGAAGTGCGATCGCGACGAGTTCGGATAGCCGATCCCCTGGATCACGGCCACGTCGCCGTTGTCGTACATCTTCTTCATCCGCTCGGCGGCCGGGTTGAAGCCCAGCTCATCATTGATCGGCATGACCTCTTCCTGAGGCACACCGACCAGCGGCCGCGCGTCGTAATAGTGGCCCTCGTTGTATGGGACCAGGGTGTTCATGAAGTCGTTGCCGCCCGAAAGCTGGACAATGACCAGGACGGGATCCTTCTTCTCGCTGTGTCCGTTGCCGCTCATTGAGGTGTTCCGTTCCGTTCGGGTTCGTTCGGCTCTGTTCGATTCTGTCTTGCCTAGGCGAACTGGTACTCGGGCGAAGCAAGCACCAGGCGCAGCGTCTGCGCCGCGCGCTGACCGGCCGCCTCGACCGCCCCGTCGCCGTCGAAGGAAAGCTCGCCTCCCTCCGAGGCCGCGTCTAGCAGCGCCTCGCGGGTCGTGTCCGAGACCTCCAGCGGGCCGGCGAAGTCGAGCGTCGCGTCGACCAGCTCCTCCGCGCTGCTGGCGCCAAGCTCCTGCAAGCGGCTAACCAGCTCCTGCACGCCCGGCGTGGACGGGTCGGAGACCAGCTTGGAGGCGAAGTTGATCCGCTCCATCAGCGTGCCGCCGTCGATCCATTCCTTGCCCGTGTGCCAGCCCTCGACCGAGGGCGGGTCCATCAGGCTCTGACCCATCGCGCCCATCGTCATGTGCAGGTTCCACATCTCGGGCTGCGGGAGCCCGAGCTTGCCGGACAGCTTGTACGCGCCGGCGACCCACTCGGCCGGGCACTTGACGCGCTCGTAGCGGGCCTCTTTGAACCACTCGGCGTTGAACAGCACGCGCATCACGGCGCGCAGGTCGCCATTCGACTCAGCGAAGGCAGAGGCCAGCTCGGCCACGGCCTCCGGGTTGCCCGGATCAGTCACCGACCAGGCCGACACGCCCGGCTCGTCCTTGACGAAGAAGTTGTACAGGTGCCGCCCGATGAAGCGGCCGGTCGCCGGCTGCTGGACGATGATGTCGATGATGTCTTCGCCGTTGAAGTTGCCCTTGTGCCCAAGGAACTCCTTCTCCGAGTGATCATGCAGGTCGTCGCGATACACAAACCGCGCCGGGTAGCCGCCGTGCGGATACAGAGGAATCGGCTGTTGGAAGGTCCAGCCCGTGAAGCTGTACGCCGCCGCCTTGATGTCGTCCTCCGTGTAGTTGCCGACGCCCATCGAGAACAGCTCAAGCAGCTCGCGTCCATAGTTCTCGTTCGGAGCGCCCACAACCGACTCGCTGTTGTCCAGCCAGAAGATCATCAGCGGGTCCCGAGATAGCTCCTCCAGGATCACCCGCATGTTGGCCAGCCCATGCTCGCGGAACATCTGGATGTGAACCGGCATCGACGGTCCGTGCTCCGACTTGAACCAGGCCGTCGCAAACACGTGGTGCCAGAACAGCGCCATCTTCTCCCGAAGCGGCGAGTCCGAGTTCACCATCCAGTAGATCCAGCGACCACTCCAGGGCCACGGAGTGTCCGAGTTCGCCAGCGCCGGGAAGTACCGGAACACCAGGTCGTCGTCATCCTCGGCCAGCTTCGGATTGATCAGGTCTTCAACAATGTCGGCATACGGCCGCTTCGCCAGCTCGTCGAGTTCGGCAGGCGTCGCACCCGCCCCGGCGCGACGCATCAGATGGGCGACCAGCGCTCGTTGGTCGTCAGACATATGGGATCCCTCTCCAGAAATGTCCGTGCGCAGGTACGCAAAGTCGCTCAAGCCCGCGCGATTGCTCTACAGGGGCAATATAGGACATACCGAGGGGCCCATACGACACGTTCCCGCTCGAGAGCCGCCAGCCCATTGGCTTGCTCTTCGCCGGTTGACTCAGCCTCGGAGTCACGCCGCGACGAGGGGCTGATTTTGCTCAGAAGCCCCTCGTTATACTGCGCAGCAACCTCAGCAATTGCGTATTCAGTGCCTGGAGCGCTCTATGGGCCTGCACAAGACTTCCGGTAACGGCGACAGTGGCTCCTCCCCCGCCTATATGGATCGCAAAACCGCGGCCGCATACGACCGCTACCGCGAGACCATTGTCGAGCGCGATAACACCACAGCGCTCCATCAGGCCTTCGACCTGATCAAGGACGGCCGACCGACCACCGAGATCCTCTCCGAGACGATCCGCGCGCACGCCCCCTACACGCACGTCCCCTACCACCAGCGCATCGACTCAGGCATCGTCCGCTTCGTCAACAACGACCACTGCCTGCTCTCCTCCCGCGCCACCCTCGGCCTCCAGAACATGGTCTCCGAGGAAATGCGCCTCCTCCCCCTCACCCAGACCGCCTGGTACGTGCCGACCGGACTCGACATCTGGAACCAGCTCAAGGGCAGGATGCCCGGACACTACTCCCGACGCACCTACGACCCCGAGAAGTACCCGGACGGCCCAGCGCCGCCCGCCGCCCACTGGGACGACCAGGAACCGGCTAACTACGACGGCTCACTCGAAGAAGGCCTCAACGACTGGCTCACGCTCGTCCAGTACGGAAACGTCAATGAGGAGTACTCACTCTTCCTCGGACTCTGGGACAAGTTCCCTGAGCGTCGAGAAGAACTGCTCGGCCAGATGATGTTCGCCGGCCTGATCGACGTCCAGGACAGGATGTTCTGGAACCGCTCCTATACCACCGGCCACAAGTCCTTCCGCGCTCGCGCCACCATCCAGCTCGGACGAGCCATCGGCTGGGATAACGCCCACCACGTGCTCTACGCCGGCGTGCCCGACATCGCCGTCGGCCCGCGGTGGTACTCGCTCTTCGAGTCCGCCTGCCAGATCATGATGTACCACCTCGAGGAAGAGCCGCCCGCCTCATCGCTCAACGCGACTCAGACATCCACCCGCGACCGGGAACTGTTCAAGAACCAGATCCCGCTTTCCCCGCCCGAGGCCGAAGGATTGATCCGCTCGATCATCCGCGAGCCCGAGGAGTCCTACATCGAGGACATCGTCGCCCTGCTTAAGGCGGGCCGCTCACCCAAGTCGATCCTCGACGCCATCCAGATCGCCGCAGCCCGCGTCGTGCTGGAGTGCGGCCTGCCCGCCAACTTCTCGATGCCCCAGCACGGATACGAGTACACCAACATGCTCGGCTGGTTCTACGAGAACTTCGACCACCCGCACAAGACCAAGCTGCTCTTCATCGCCGCCAACTTCATCAACCAGTGCGCCCACTGGGTGACCAACTCCAAGGGCAACAAGACTCGCGGAGCCGCCACCTACTTCGCCGGCTACTCCATGGACGAAGACGCGCCCCCGATGACCCAGGGCAAGCTCTTGGGCGAACTCAACGAGGCCATGCTCGCCCTCGACACCGACCAGTCGGTCTTCTGGGTCGAGAACTACCTCAAGCAGGGCTACGACGACGGCCCCCTGGTCGAAACCCTCGCCGACGGCATCGCCAAGCAGGGCAACGATCCCCACAACCAGGAGATCGGCCTCTGCATGCTCGAGGACTACCGCCGCACCTCCTCCGAGATGCGCAACACCCTCCTGCTCTCAGCCGCCCACCACACCGCCGGACACATGAAGTACGGCGACCAGTACCAGTCCTACCGCTACTTCGCCGACGCCTTCGACATGCAGGTCGAGGACGGCTGCCTCGGAGAAACCCCTCTAATCGAAAACCTCGCCGACGACGTCGAAGCCGAACTGCTCGTCTCCGAACCCACGGACTGATCCTCTGCCGCGCTCCCTTTTCTCCCCCGCTTCCAGCACGGGGAGATGTCTCGTAGAGACAGAGGGGGCTCCTCACTCCCTCCCCGCCGCGAGTGATACGATCCGACTACATGACAACCGCCGAGGTCTCCAGTCGCGCCACCGAAGACGATCCCGAGCCGCCACATAGCGTGGTCCGGCTCTCCGACGGCCGGACGCTGAGCTGGACCGAGTACGGCGACCCCAACGGCGAGCCGCTCTTCTTCCACCACGGAATCCCCTCCTCCCGTGTCGCCGCCGCCGTCATGGAGCCCGGAGCCGCCCGCGCCGGCGTCCGCCTGATCGCGCCCGAGCGACCCGGCTTCGGCTACTCCGATCCGCTTCCCGGACGCACCATCCTCGACTGGCCCTCCGACCTCCGCCAACTCGCCGACTACCTCGAACTGCCCAGGTTCTCCGTCGCCGGAATCTCCGCTGGCCTCCCGTACACCCTCGCCTGCGCCCTCCAGATGCCCGAGCGACTTCTCCGAGTCGCCCTCGTCTCCGGTCTCGGCGCGATCGACTCCGGCGACGTGCTCGAAGGCATGTCCTACGAGTGGAGACTGATCTACACCCTCTTCCTCAAGTCGCAACGCCTCGCTTCGCTCTGGATGCGCGGCTACGGACGCTCCGTCCAGAAGCGGCCCGAGCGCGTCGTCGCCGAGCAAATCAAGCGAATGCCCCCCGTCGACGGCAAAATCCTTGGCTCCGAACCAACCCTGACCAACCGCATCACCGACCTCCGCGAGGCCTTCCGCCAGGGACCTGCCGCCGCCGGCGACGAAGCCCGGCACCACCTCGAACCCTGGGGCTTCGAACTCCGAGACGTCAACTTCCCCGTCACCCTCTGGCACGCCATGCTCGACGAGTCCCACCCCATCCAGATGGGACGCCGAATCGCCGCCGAACTCCCCGACTGCCGACCCATCTACGTCGACGGAGTCGGCTCCCTCGGCTTCATCGAGCACGCCGAGTCAATCTTCAACGCTCTCTTCACCGAACGCCCCAGGATCCCGGGAGCCGTCACCCCACCGGAAACCACCCCCATCGAAGAAGACGCCGAACTATTCCCAGCACTCCTGGAAGTCCTCCCCGAACCCCTCGCCGGCGAATAACAGAGACCTCCCACTCCCCCGATCTCCAACCTTCGATGCCCCGCGCTTGACGCGGGGCCCAGAGCACCCAGCATCGCCACCGAGAGACAGTCCCTCTAGCCTCCAACCCCTCCAGGCCCGCTGACCAACCCGACACAAAGAACGGGCGCCCGCAAGGAGCGCCCGTTCATCATTCCCAACTCGAAGCCCTCAGCCCCTCGACCAGTTCAGAGTGTTCTGCAACAGCCGACCGTACTCCTCGGTCTCCCAGGTAAACCGAAGCGTCCGAGGCATCTCCCCGTTCTCATCCCGAGCATTCTCCTCCACAAACGGCTGAGAATTCGTCAACGGCGAGTGGCAGTGACCAAGCGCGATGTAGCAGACGCCGCCTTCGCCAATCCCACGCGTGTAGCCAAACACCCGGGTGACACCGTCCGCCTCAAGCGCCGTGTCCTCTTCGTAGTCGAAGCCAAAGTCCGGATAGTTGTCCGGACCGATCGGCGCCGTCAGCAAAATGTCCGTGTTCGGGCGATCCGTGATCTCGATCATGTACGGCTCGTCGATCACGTCGAACTGCTCCGGTAGACCCTCAAGAATCGGCGAGTCCACATTCTTCACATCGACGGTGAAGCGCTTAATCGGCGGGTGGTTGATGAAGAACCCGCCCAGCGTCTCGTGGTGCTCCATCTTCACCATCGCCCGCTTGCCCTCGCCCATGCGCGCAGCCTTGCCGCCCGACGTGCCGTGCAAACCAACCCAGTGACCGCCGTTCCCGATCCAGTCCCGCAGGATCTCATTCTGCGGATCATCCGCATACGGACCCGCCGTGTACGTGATCAACACATCGGTCACCGGCAACCACTTCCACATATCCGTGAAGTCGTTGCCCGTCGTCGCCCGGACATTCCCGTCCGAGTACAACATGTCAAGCAGCCGCAGCCGAGCAAAATCCATGTCATGCCCACCATGCTGCCCCGGAGGAAACCCACCCGTCACAACATGCACACGTGTCGGAGAACCAGCCATAACGACCCCATTTCACTGTCTAGTCGCAAGTCTGGCCAAATAATAGGCGAACGCCAACAGCCCCGACTCTCCACCCCCTCCGATGCCCCGCGCTTGACGCGGGGCCCAGACCTCGACCTCCGCCAGCCCTCCACCGCCATCCTCACCTCCGACCTCCCCGCATCTATAGATCCCCCACCAACTATCGAGTCGGGAACTATTGCGTGGTTTACAGCGTCTAACTCCTCAACGGATCGACAGACGGTCGTTTCACTGTCGATCCGCAGCAGTCGGTCAGGAGGACCCCAGTGCACGTCGTGAACCAGAGCCAGACCAGAACCAACACCCGGAGGTGGACTCGCATCCTCGGGCCGCCATTGATCATCCTGGCGGTCGCCGCGGCCATGCTCTCCGCCGCCTGCAGCGACGACGCGGAACAGGCTGAGAGCGAACAGCCTACCCGCGCCGCACAGGCTGCGGCACAGGTTGAGCAGCAAGAGCAGCAACAGCAAGAACGGCAAGAGGTCGCCTACCAACAGCAGGCGATGCAGCAACAGCAGGAAGTCGCTTACGAACAACAACAAGCCCAACAAGCGGCTGCCGAGTACCAGCAAGAGGCAGAAGAAGCCGAATACGAGCAAGCCGAAGAGGCAATGGAGGACGAAGCCGAAGAGGCGTCATCCGAAACCTCCTCCGGTGGAAGCGATGTCCAACGCCCTTCCCTCTCCGCTGGCGAAGTCAACGACAACGAGCGCTGGGACGAGTACCTCCAATACCGCAGCGAGTACGCCTTCCTCCACGTCCACGATGTCGACATCTCCGAGCGCTACATCATCACTGTCACCGACTCGGCAGGACTCCCGCTGCCCAACACCCGAGTCACCGTCTCCGCTGGCGACGTCCAGCTCTTCCAGGCCAACACCTACGCCGACGGACGCACCCTCTTCTTCCCCAGAGCCTTCGCCGCCAGCGATGATGCCCTGGGCTTCACCGTCGTGGTCGAACGAGACGGCGCCCGACAGCAAGTCGAAGTGCCGCGCGGAGGACCAACCGACTGGCCCATCACCCTCGACATCGAGCGAACCGAGTACGACGGTGTCCCCCTCGACATCCTCTTCCTCCTCGATGCGACCGGAAGCATGGCGGACGAGATCGAGCAGATCAAAGACACGCTGCTATCGATCGCCTCGCGCATCAGCGAACTCCCCTCGCAACCCGACCTCCGCTTCGGAATGGTCGCCTACCGAGATCGCGGAGACGCCTTCGTCACCCGCGTGTACGACTTCGAGCCCGACGCCAACACATTCCTCAACACGATCCGCAGCGTCGTCGCCGACGGAGGAGGCGATAACCCCGAGTCCCTCAACGAAGCCATACACGAGGCCGTCCACGAACCACAGTGGCGACTCGATGAAGGCATCCGCTTGATGTTTCTTATCGCCGACGCCCCGCCCCATCTCGACTATGCCAACGACTACAGCTACGCCCAGGAGATGATGCAGGCCCACAACCGAGCCATCAAAACCTTCGCCATCGCCTCCAGCGGCCTCGACGCCCAGGGAGAGTACATCTTCCGCCAGATCGCCCAGCACACCATGGGACGCTTCATCTTCATCGTCTACGGAGGGGGCGGAACCACCCCTCACAACGTCGGCCAGTACACCGTCGAAAGACTCGACGACCTGGTCGTCTCACTAGTGCAGCAGGAGTTGGCCCACCTCTCGCCGTGATCGCAACTAGCCGCCAACGATCGACGGCGCGATGATGAGAGGGGTCGGCAACCGCCGACCCCTCATCATCGATTGCGAGCACGTCCATGTCCGACTCCACCATCGTCGATCTCCGCTACTACCTGGTCCACCCAACCCCGCCCGACACCGGCCAACCCGACCGCTACATCGCCGGCAAGAATCTCTGCTTCGTCCGACTCGAAACCGCAGACGGACTGCACGGCTGGGGCGAGTGCTACACCCAGTCCGACCGCGACATCCAGATCACCGCGCACCTCGAGGCCATGCGGCGCTACATCGTCGGTTGGGATGCTGCCCGGATCAAACCCTGGACCGATGCCATCTACAACGACTTCGGCAACCGTCGCGGCGCCATGGATCTCTACTCGGCCGTCTCCGGCGTCGAGCAGGCCATGTGGGACCTCGCCGGCAAGCGAGCCGGCATGCCCGTCCACCAGCTCCTCGGCGGGGCCGTCCGCGACCGGCTGCGCGTCTACGCCAACGGCTGGGCGAAGATGGACGACATCGAGGAACTCCAGGCCCGCGCCCGCGCCATGGTCGAGCGAGGCTTCACCGCCCTCAAGTTCGACCCCGTCCCCGGCCGCTGGCGCAGCTACGTCGGGATGAAGGAACTCCGCCTCGCCACAGACCGCGTCCGAGCCGTCCGCGAAGCCGTCGGGCCCGACGTCGACGTCCTCCTCGAAATCCACCGCCGCCTCAGCCCGTCCAACGCCGTCCGGCTCTCCAAGATGGTTGAGGAATACGAGCCGTTCTGGTTCGAGGAGCCCGTCTGGGCCGAGAACATGACCGCCCTCGCCGCAGCCACCGCGCAAATCAACATCCCCACGGTCACCGGCGAGGAGCTCTACACCAAGTTCGAGTTCCGCGAGGCCTTCGAGCAGCGCGCCGCCGACATCATCAACCCCGACGTCGCCAACGTCGGAGGGATCAAAGAGCTGACCGAGATCGCCGCCATGGCCGAGATCTACTTCGTCGCCGTCGCCCCCCACAACTACAACTCGACCACCATGGCCCTCGCCTCAACCCTCAACGCCGCCGCGACCATGCCCAACTTCATCATCACCGAGTACTTCGTCAACTTCGAACCCTGGGGCCAGGAGGCTGCCACCCCCGCCTTCCAGGTCGAAGACAGCCAGATCGCACTCCCCACAACCCCCGGCCTCGGAATCGACCTCGACGAAGAAGTCCTCAAGTCCCACCCCGCCAAAGACTTCCCAGCCCGGACGATCGGAGACTAACTCGATGCGCCAGCTCAGCGCCATCCTCCCCGACGACACCAAGACCTACCGAGGCGACCCCTGGGTCACCAGGTTCTACCTCTTCCTCACCCTCGTCATCACGTTCCGAAGCTGCGTCCACGTCTTCCGCAAAGACGGCGGAGCCGCCTCAATCGCCGGCATCGACCTCGACGTCGCAGGCGGCCAGAACATCGTCGCCATCTTCGCCCAGTGGGGACTCGAGCAACTCCTCCTCGCCGGCCTCGCCTGGCTCGCCCTCATCCGCTACCGAGGGCTGATCCCCCTCATCCTGCTGATCAACCTCCTCGACAACATCGGACGAATCCTGGTCGGCAGATCCAAGCCTCTCAGGGTCGACAAACCGCCGCCCGGTGCCTATGGCCAGGTGATCATCCTGCCCTTCCTGGCCGCGGCGCTCTGGCGCTCGCTGCCGGAACGCGAATGATGCTAAATCAATGCCTCATACACACCCTTCTCAAAGTCCGTCTCCAGATATGCCGCCGGGTTGAACTGGTACATGAAGACGTGGGTGAAGAATAGGCCCGCCAGGTTCTCGGCTGGGTCTGCGAAGAACCACGTGCCCGCAGCGCCGCCCCAGCCATATGTCCCGATGCTCCCCGGATACGCCGTGCCCGCGATCCGCTCGCGCACCGCGTAGCCAAATCCAAACCCGAATCCCGGACCGGTCAGATCGATCTCCGTCCCGCAGATCGCGCCGAGGTGATTGGCCGTCATCAGCTCAATCGTCTTCCGACCCAGCACCCGCGCGCCGTCCAGCTCGCCGCCGTTGAGCAGCATCGCGGCGAATCGTGTGTAGGCCGCAGGCGTCATCAGCACCCCGCCATAGAGTCCGTTGCCGGAGATCTGCTGGCCCAGCGACTCCCGCACCTTGTGCGAGTCCTCCGGCCGCTCGACCGGATTCAGCGCTCCGTCCTCGGACCAATGATGGTTGGTCACGAGCCGGTCGGCATCCTCCGGCGGACAGTAGAAGCCGCAGCCCTCGACGCCCAGCGGACCGAAGATCCGCTCCTGGAAGAGCTCGTCCAGGTTCTGCCCCGTCGCGCGCTCCAGCAACAGCGTCAGGACATCGAAGTCCGCCGCATACTCCCACGCCGCGCCGGGCTGCCGCGCGTTGGGCAGCTGCGCCATCTGCAGCACACGGGTCTCTGCCGACACCGACGTATCCACCACACCCGGATTCGTAATCCCGAACTCCGTCCCGCTCCAGGCCGGTTCCAGCAGCGGGAACATCGCCGACGGAATGTTGCCAAACGACGGCAACCCCGATGTCATCGTCAACAGATCGCGAATCGTGATCTGCCGGGTCATCGGAACCGTCTGACCCATCAACAGTCCCTGGCCGCGCACCTTGTTGGGCGGATCGAACGGGGCCAGCACCTGCCGATGCTCGAACTCCGGCAGCCACTTCGTGATCGGCTCGTCGACGTAAAACACGCCCTCCTCTTGAAGCTGCATCGTCAGTGCCGCCGTCACCGGCTTGGTCTGCGAGTACATCCGGAACAGCGCATCGATCGGCAAGGGATTCTTGCGTTCGGCATCCAGATACCCGTGCGTCGACACATGAGCGACATGCCCATGGCGAATCAGCACAGTCGTCACGCCCGGAACCTCGCCGTTCTCAACGGCCTGAGCCATCCGAGCATCCGTCCGAGCCAGCCGCTCGGCGTCAATCCCCAGGGAAGCAGGGTCGGCGGAGGGAAGGTTGGCAAAGTCTGACATGTTTGGCTCCTCGTTCGTTGATTGGCGCACTGAGGATACGCCCCGCGATCGCGTAGCCTCCCAGCCAACGAGGGAGGGCTGAGATGTCATACGAGTACGATCGCAACATCCGCGACAAGGTCGCCGTCATCGGTGTCGGCGAGACCGAGTACACCAAGCACGGACGAATCGGACGCCCGGAGTTCCGCCTCGCCCTCGAAGCCATCCTCGCCGCCTGCGCCGACGCCGGACTCGAACCGAGAATGCTCGACGGCTTCTCCTCCTATTCCGCCGACCGCAACGATCCCAACCGCCTCTCAACCGCGCTCGACCTGCCCCATTACGCCTTCGCCTCGATGGTCTACGGCGGAGGCGGGGGCGGCGTCTGCGCTGCGATCGGCAATGCCGCAGCCGGCATCGTCGCTGGCTACGCTAACTTCGTCGTTGTCTACCGAGCCTTGGCCCAGGGCGAGTTCGGCCGCTTCGGCCAGTCCCGCCGAGGCGGACGCCTGCGCGGCCAGTACGCCTTCAACGTCCCTCAAGGGCTGATGTCCCCAGCCCAATTCCTCGCCATGAAGATGCAGCGCCACATGTACGAGTACGGCACCACCTCTGCCCAACTCGGTCAGATTGCCGTCGCCGCCAACAAGCACGCCCAAAACAACCCGCGGGCTGTGATGAATGGGCGGCCCATCACCCTCGAGGATCATCAGAATTCCCGCATGATCGCCGATCCGTATCGCCTCTACGATTGCTGCCTCGAGACCGACGGCGCAGCCGCCATGATCCTCACCACCGCCGAGATCGCCCGAGACTTCACCGACAACCCCGTCTACCTCTCAGCCTCGGTACAGGGCTCCGGACACCGACAGGGCAACGTCGTCGACGGCTTCTGGCACGACGACTTCATGAGCTCCAACTACACCACCATGGTCGACCGCCTCTACTCGGCCGCTGGCATGGGCCCCGAGGACATCGACTGCGGCCAGTTCTACGAGAACTTCACCGGCCAGGTGCTCACCTCGTTCGAGGACCACAAGTTCTGCGAGGTCGGCGAGGGCGGGCCGTTCTGCGAAGGTGGCCGCCTCGAAACCAAACATGTCGCCGACCTAGGCGCGACCCACGCCGGAGAATTCCCCATCAACACCTCCGGCGGCAATCTCTCCGAGGCCTACACCCACGGCTTCAACCTCGCCGTCGAAGCCGTCCGCCAGCTCCGAGGAGACTCCGCCAACCCTGTCGAAAACGCCCAGACCTGCATCGTCGCCGCCGGCCCCGCCTCAGCCCCGATCTCCACCGCCATCTTCCGCAACTAGTCAGAGCGAAAGAATGAGCGACAACCGTCCCCCTTCGATGCCCCGCGCTTGCCTGCCCCTGGCTTGAACAGGGGACGCGGGGCCCAGAGCACCACACCTTGATCGCACCAATCCGTCCCTCTCGCCGCAGCCTCCTCCACCAGTCCCTGCTCTACGACAGCGCCCGCTTGACACAATGAGCGCTCGGCTGAGACCAAACCCCAGACTCCCGCTTAGCGATCGCATGAGCCAGAATCGCGCCGATCGCGTTCTGGAACTGCCGAGAACTACCCCAGGTCAGAAAGCTCTCCTGCATGATCGTCACCACATACCGAGGCTGCCCGCCCTGCCACGGAGCCGCCAACCAGATCGCGGCGCTGTTCATCCGCACCAGGACACGCTTGTCACTCGCCTGAGCCTTCAGCGGAGTTTCGCCCTCCTCCTCGTCAGCCTTGGCCTGCGCTTCAGCCTCTGCCTCCCGCAGGTCCGCGAGCAGTTCCCGTTCGTCCTCGTAGCTGCGCGGGTCAAGCTTCGCGACCGGATCAGCATCCTTCTCCTCCGGGATCGTGAAGTTCCCGGTCTTGATCAGCGACTCCCAGCCAGGCAGCCCGTTCTCAGGAATCGTCGCTCCCCACTTGTGCGCGTCGACGACCGAACGCAACAGATTGAACCCATCCGACCGGACGTCGTACGGCACCGCATCCGACATCGCCAGCGCCGCAAACAACCGAGCCAGGTGCACCGGCTCCGCCAGGCTCAAGCCCCAGCGCGAGCGATGCGTCAGCCCGACCAGTTCAGCCACCCCCCAGCGTTCGTAGTACTCGGTCAGCCCCGACAGTCCGCCAATCATCGCCAGCAGCCTGGTCACGTCGGCATTCTGTGACCACGCGACCATGTAGAACAGCGCCTCGCGCTGCAGCTTGGTCAACTCACGCTCGTTGTCATAGGCGTCGCTCAGGACGGCCCAGGCGATCGGCGGTTTGATCACGCTGTGCAGGGCGTACGGCCCCGAGTGCCCGCCCGACCAGATCGTCCCCGTTCGCAAGTCGTAGACCGCAGCCCCTACGATCGCGTCGGTGTTCAACACCTCCCGCTCAAACTCCGGGGACAGCGTGCAAAGCGGCACCTCCGCCGATGCGTGGGAGGTCGCTCCGAACCAGATCAGGACCGTCGCCAGCGCGATGAGCATCAGTCGGCGCATGAAATCTCAGGCTACTAGCCGGCTACCCGTTACCCTCGCCATATGACTACTTCGTCTGAACGAACCGATTTCCTCGATGCCCCCTTCTTCCCCGAGGGAATGACCACCCCCGACCCCGATGACTCAATCAACGGCGGCTACTTCGCCGCCGCCGCCGAGGGTCGACTGGTCGTCCAGAGCTGTGCAGACTGTGAGACCCGGCAATATCCGCCCGAACTCAACTGCCACGCCTGCTACGGCTTCAATATGGGCTGGCAAGAGTCTGTCGGGACCGGAACTGTCTGGTCCTGGGTCGAGGTCGTACATCCAGCCCATCCCGCGCTCCGAGAGTTCGGACCCTACATGGTCGCCCTGGTCGAACTCGACGACATGCCCGAGATCAAACTCATGGGCGCAATCGTCGACGCCCCGCTCGGCGGCACTATGAAGATCGGCGCCCGCGTCCGAGTCGTCTTCGAGCAGACCAGCGACGATCTCGCCCAACCGCGTTGGCGCATGGCATGACAGCTCAGGCCCCGGCCGCCTCCGCCGCGGGTTCGACATCCCGCCGACGCTGGGCGATCCTGCTCGTCCTGGCCGGCTCCCAGATGCTGGTCCAGCTCGACGCCACGATCATCAACACCGCCCTGCCCGCGATCAAGCGCGCCTTCGAGATGTCCGAGTCCCAGTCCCTCTGGGTCGCCGACGCCTACATGGTCATCTTCGGAGGCCTGCTCCTCCTCGCCGGAGCCCTCGGCGACCGCTTCGGTCGCCGCAAGATGCTGATCGTTGGCATGGCCATCTTCGTCGCCGCCTCCATCGGAGTCGCCTTCTCGCCCGATGCCAACTTCCTCATCGTCGGACGAGGCCTCCAGGGCCTCGGCGGCGCGCTCGTCATCCCCCAGACACTCTCCATCCTCACCGCCGTCTTCCCCCGCGAAGAGCGCGGCCGGGCCATCGGCATCTGGGCCGGAGCCATGGGCTTCGGCATGGCCTTCGGACCCCTCGTCGGCGGCGTCCTCGTCGACACGATCGGCTGGGCCGGAGTCTTCTGGGTCCCCGCCCCGATCGCCGCCCTCTGCATGCTCGGCATGGCCACTGTCCCCGAGTCCCGCTCCCTCCAACACACCAAGCTCGACGTTCCCGGAGCCATCACCGGCACCATCGCCATGGTCGCCATCGTCTTCGCCATCATCGAGGGCATTCAGAAGGGCTGGAGCGACCCGCTGATCCTCGGCTCCTTCGCCGTCGCGATCGTCTCCACCGTCCTCTTCATCATCGTCGAGCGGCGCACCGATCAGCCGCTGCTGCCGATGGCCTTCTTCCGCCAGCGAGACTTCACCGGCTCGATGATCGGCATGTTCTTCATCATGTTCGCCCTCATGGGCGTCATGTTCTACATGCCCCAGTTCTTCCAGCTCGTCCAGGGCATGTCCGCCGCCGAGAGCGGCGCCCGCCTCATGCCGCTCGCCATCATGATGATGTTCTTTGCACCGGTGGCGGCTCGCCTCCTGCCGGTCCTCGGACCCCGATTCATGCTCTTCTGGGCCCCTGCCGTGCATGGCGGCGGCGCACTATTGATCTTCAGCTTCGTCCTCGGCGTCGACACCCCCTACTGGATGATCGCCCTCGGCCTCGCCTTCCTCGGCATGGGCGGAGCCATGCACATGCCCGCCACCACCGACACCGCCATGGCCAGCGTCCCCGTCGACCTCGCCGGCAAGGCCTCCGCCGTCAACAACGCCGGACGCCAACTCGGCGGAACCCTCGCGATCGCCATCCTCGGCTCCTTCGCCGCCGCCGTCTACTCCTCCGGAGTCAACGAAGGACTCGCGCCCCTCGGCCTCGCCGACGACGCAGTCGACGTCCTCGCCACCGGCATCGGAGCAGCCCAACAGATCCTTCCGACCCTCGATCAATCCCTCCTCCAACCAACCCAGCTCGTCCTCCGAGAGTCCTTCGTCGACGCCATCACCGACACCATGCGCTTTGGCATCATCTTCGCCCTCATCTCCGGCGTCGTCGGCTGGATCCTCGTCCCCAAGCGCCAGCGTCAGACCCAGATGCAATGGCAAGACGGCAAACCCGTGGAGGCACCCAGTGGGCCGCCCCCGGCAGCTGCGGTCGCAAGCAATGGTGCACTGGCAAACGGCATCTCCGGCAACGGAGTCCGTGAGCTCACCCCATCCGCAAAGTCAATGGCACTCCAACGACCCCAGAAATCGAGCGTCCCCTGACCGAAAATCCGTCATTCCCGCGCCTGCCCATGGAATCTCGAAGATGGCAAGTGACCGGACGTGTTTAGGTAGCCTGCCGGAATGATCACACATCGATCATTCCCTCTCTCTCAGGCCAACTCGGACATGTTGTGAATCCCGCCGACGGCAACGTCGCCTCCGTCAACGTCAGCGCTCGCCGACGCTGGATCATCCTCGCGATCCTCGCCGGCTCCCAGACCATCGTCTCGCTCGACGCGACGATCGTGAACACTGCGCTGCCGACGATCAAGCGCGTCTTCGAGATGTCGGAATCCCAGTCGCTCTGGGTCGTCGACGCCTACCTGGTCCTGTTTGGCGGACTCCTCCTCCTGGCCGGCGCGCTCGGAGACCGCTTCGGTCGTCGTCGAATCCTGGCCCTCGGTCTGACCGTGTTCACCATCGCCTCGATCGCGGTGGCCTTCTCGCCCAACACCGAGGCGCTGATCCTCGGACGCGGGTTGCAGGGCATCGGCGGCGCGCTCGTCCTGCCACAGACCCTGTCCACCCTGACGGCGGTCTTCCCCCGTCAGGAGCGCAGCAAGGCGTTCGGTATCTGGGCCGGCGCGATGGGCATCGGCATGGCGCTGGGACCGTTCCTCGGCGGGACCCTGGTCGACCAGATCGACTGGTCGGCCGTCTTCTGGGTCCCGGCCCCGCTTTCGGCCCTCGCGCTGCTCGCACTGACCATCGTTCCGTCGACCAAATCAGTGCTCCACACCCGACTCGATGTCCCTGGAGCCGTGACCGGCACCGTCGGCATGCTGGCGCTCGTCTTCTCGATCATCGAGGGCATCCCGCGCGGCTGGGACGACCCGGTCATCATCGCCACCATCACTGTCGCGGTGCTCTCGCTCTCCGCATTCATCCTCATCGAGCGCCGCACCGAGCAGCCCCTGGTCCCCCTCGGCTTCTTCAAGCAACGAGACTTCGTCGGCGCGATGGTCGGCATGTTCTTCATCATGTTCGCGCTGATGGGCGTGCTCTTCTACCTGCCCCAGTTCTTCCAACTCGTCCAGGGGGTCTCCGCCGCCGAGAGCGGCCTCCGCGTCATGCCGCTCGCCGTCGTCATGATCGTCTGCGCGCCGGTCGCGGGGTTCATTCTGCCCAGGATCGGCCCCCGATTCCTGCTCTTCTGGGCCCCAACCATGCACGGCGGTGGCTGCCTCCTGATCCTCGCGCTCGTCCTCGCCGTCGACACCCCCTACTGGATCATCGGACTCGCGCTCGCCTGGCTCGGCATCGGCGGGTCGCTGCACATGCCCGCCACGACCGACACCTCGATGGCCGCCGTCCCCGTCGACATGGCCGGCAAAGCCTCAGCCGTCACCACCACCGGCCAGGAGCTGGGCGGCACCATGTCGATCGCCATCCTCGGCAGCTTCGCCGCCGTCATGTACGCCTCCGGAGTCCGCGACGGCCTCACCGGCCTCCCCCTCTCAACCGCCGACATCGACGTCATGGCCTCCGGCATCGGAGCCGCCTACCACCTGCTCCCCAGCCTCGATCCCGCCACGCTTGGCGATGTCCAGGCCACCCTCACCGACTCCTTCGTCCAGGCAATCAGAAGAACCTTCCTCTTCGGAATCAGCTTCGCCGTCATCGCCGGAGTTGTCGGCTGGATCCTCGTCCCCAAACGCCAACGCCTCGTCCAGGCGACCTCGTTGGACGCTTCGCCGACCGAGCCCGGAGCCGCACTTGCCAATGGAGCGTCGCCGAACGGCGCGAAAGAGTTTGCTCCCGTCGCCAGCGCAGTGGCCTACCGGAAACCCCAAAAGTCCAGCGTGCCGTAGCCGATGACAGATCCAACCTGTTGAGCGAGAGGATCGACAAAGGTGATGCGTGGCGGTCGGATCTGGATACTCGTAGCCGTTGGGCTGTTCGTAGGGTTCTGGGTCCTGCGGGCCTTGTTCAGCGGTTCATCTCCGCAGTCAGTTCAGCAACCGACTATGGAGCCGCTCCCTCAAGCGGCTGAAGCGCAGCCGAAACCGATGCTGGTGGAACCACCCACGAGGGTCGCAGGGACGCCGCCGCTGCGGCTGCTGCAACGGATGTATGGCCACATTGAGGATCTCTGCTGGGAACATAGCGAACCAGCCTACGATGCTGACTCGAGACGTATCTCGCTCGACTTCGGCGTGGGTGATGAGCCGCCAGTTGAGCTCTTGGAGCTATTCGAATCCGGGCAACGCGGATACGAAGATTACCAGTATCGATGGTTCGGGAGCCGGCGGCTTCTCCTGATACACCAAGAGTGGTTTGTCACTCCTGGAGGGCGCGAGGGTCCGCGGGCGAGCACATCCGAGATATTCAAGTTCGAATCGTCGGATGGCTCTACATTCTGGGGTCGTGGAGAAGGGGCCGCCGTCTACCCATGCGACGCCATCCAATAGATCTGACGGTACTGGGGCATAGGACGCGCCGGGCTTCGAAGGCGACCTGATGGTTCCGGCCCAGCAAAAACTCTCCGCCGCCTTCGTGACTGTCCTGGCGCTCCTCTCCCTCGGCTTGACCGCCTGCGGTGGCCCAGAACAGAGCCAATCCGAAGCAAGAGGCGGGCGGCCGACCACCTCTAGGCCCGAAGCAGCCGATGTCGTAAGCCCCGTTCCAGGCCCCGATGAGCATGTCACCGTCGAAGGATTGATATCTGGCGGGCACGTCGCCTGGCTCACCGATCGAGTCCTCTGCCCGGAGGAAGCGTTTGTGAGCTACGAACTCGATTTCGACTACGTGACTACGTTGGATCTCGCAAGCGAAGAAGAGGCGCCTGATGACTTGAGCGCGTTCCTGCTGGATCAGTTCAGTTTGGATGTCGACACGGTCGAGCACCGCTGGATCGTGGAAGATCGGCTGATCTTGTTCAAGGTGACGCCATGGACCGATGGGGATTCAGAGATTGCAGCCGCCGCGATCGAGGTGCAGCGACTAATGGTCGCGCCCGGCTGGGCCGTCTCGGAAGCCGGCTTCGCGTTCTACTGCGAGTGACGCATGCAGCAGCGTCACTCCCCCAGCAACGACTCCGCCACCCGCTCGCCGATCATGATCGCCGTCAGGTTCGTGTTGCAACTCACGATGTCCGGCATGATCGAGGCGTCCGCCACCCGCAGATTTTCGGTCTGATGCACCCGACCCCGCTGATCGGTCACCGCCAGCGGATCGGTCGACGGACCCATCTTCGCCGTCCCGCAGATGTGCCAGGTAGTCGATGTCGTCCTCCGGATGTAGTCCGCCAGCGCATTGTCCGACTCCATCACCGACGCCCGAGGCGCAATCACCCGCTCCACGAACGGCATGATCGCATCCGAGTGCATCACCTCCCAGCACAGCCGCGCCCCATCCATCAGCCGGCGCAAATCCTCCGGATGCGACGCATAGTTCATGTCGAGCTGCGGCTGCTCCGACGGATCCGTGGAGCGCAACGTCACCGACCCGCGCGAGTACGGCCGCTGGATCACCGCCCCGATCCCGAACGACGGATGCTGACGCGGCGCCTCCGTCAATCCCCGCACCTGCTCCTCGTCCCAGATCGTCGAGATCGCAAGCTGCATGTCGTTGAACTGGTCCGAACCGGGCGCGGTGTATCGAACCCCAATCTCCGTTACCACATCCGGGTCATGCGCGACCTCGGGCTTCGGAAACGCCTGCACGCCGGTCCCAAAATGGTCGATCAAGTTCTCCCCAACCCCCGGCAGCGGTACCCGTTGAGCAATCCCGTGCGGCGACAACTTCTCCGCCGGACCAATCCCATTGCGCAGCAGGATCGCCGGCGATACCGCCGAACCGGCGGACACGCAGACCCGCTCACCACTGATCACTTCGCCATCGCTCAGCACCACGCCGTTCACCCGAGCCCCCGATTCCCCGTCAAAGCTCAATCGATCGACCAGAACCCCGTGCCGGATCGTCAGGTTCTCCCGATCCCGAATCCCCAGCAGATACGCAATGTTCGTCGAAATCCGATTCCCATTGCTCCGATTCCGTGGCCACGGCCCAACGCCCGTCGCATCCGGCAGATTGTGATCCCACACATCCTCAAACCCGCCTCCGATACAGGCGTCGTAGAACGCCCGCTGCAAAGGCTGCCAGTTCTCCGATGGCTCCCGCTCAATCGGCACCGGACCAGACTGCCCGTGAAAATCGCCGCCCTCCGGATCCGACTCCAACCGCCGATAGTACGGCAGCACATCCGCAAACCCCCACTCGTCGCATCCAAGATCAACCCACGACTCAAAGTCGCCCGGCACCCCGCGCAGCGCAATCGTCCCATTCACCGCCGACGACCCGCCCATCACCTTGCCCCGGTGAAGAGGAAACTCGCGCCCATGCCGAGCGTTCGCCTGGAAACCCCAGTCATGGTCCCGCCACGACACCCACGGCTTGAGCAAATCGCGAGGCATGTCCTCAACCCGCGTGTAGTCCGGCCCCGCCTCAAGCAGCAACACCCGCCGCTTCGGATCCTCCGACAACCGAGCCGCAATCACCGCACCCGCTGATCCCGCCCCGATGATGATGTCGTCATACCGCTCTTGCGCCTGGGTCATATCGTCCTCCACCTGTCGGCTGAGGATAGGTCAGCCTTCCCCGATCATCCGATAACGTGACGCTTACTGGCAGAATGAAGGGGCGACGAGCGAGTGGCTGACACAGGGATGGTTCCCGCCTACGAGGGACTGGTCGTCGTCGACCTCTCACGACGAATGGCCGGAGCATTCACCGCCCGGCTCTTTGCCGACCACGGCGCCGACGTCATCATGCTCGAGCCGCCCCAGGGCCACCCACTCCGACACGAAGCGCCCCACCTCGATGACCAGCCCGGCACTGAGCGCTCGGCCCTCCACGCCTACATCAACTGGAACAAGCGCTCAGTCGTCATCGCCGATCCAACCGAGGCCCAGCCCTGGATCGCCGCTGCAGACATCGTCATCACCACGGACGGACCAACAACGCTCACGCAATGGCCCCTGTCGAGCATGCGATCCGACGCCGTCCACCTCTCCGTCACCCCGTTCGGACTCGAAGGGCAACTCGCCGACGCGCCCGCCGGCAACCTGACCCTCAACGCACGCTGCGGCTGGGCCCACGTCAACGCCCTCCAGGACGAACCGCCCCTCTCCCTGCCCTCGCGACAGTTCGGCTACATGGGTGGCCTCGCCGCCTTCGTCGCCGCCACCGCCGCCCTCCACCGCCGACACGAATCCAGCCAGCCCGAGCTCGCCGACGTTCGCGAACTCGAAGCCATGACACACACCGTCTACCCATGGACGATCGGCGCCATCTACCAGGGAACCGGGTGGTCCCGAGGCGCAACCGGAGGACGCCCGCGCGGCGAACCCGGACCGCTCTGGGACGCCGCCGACGGCCGAATGAACTTCGGCTTCGGCGACTGGCACAACTGGCGTGAGGCCATGGAGCTCTTCAACCTCCCCGACGAGGGTGCCCGCGAAGACCTTCAGGCGCGCAACGCCCGCTATTCGAAGGACCTCTCCGCTGTCATGGCCGGCGTCGCCCGCGAACTGCCCCAGATGGAGAAATGGCCGCTCTTCCACCGACTCGCCGCCCTGCGCTGCATCTCAGGCGTGCTGCAGACCATCCCCGAACTCGTCAAGAACGAGCAGTTCGCCGCCCGAGGATTCGTCGTCGAGACCGAGCTCGACCGCCGAACCATCAGAGCCTCCGGCGACCCCCATCCAATGACCCCGCCAAGCTGGTCGTTGAGGTCTCCCGCGCCGGTGTTGGGATCTGCAGAACGCGAACCCGTCCCCGACTTGATCGGGGACCCGCTCGGTGCCGGAGATCGCGAGACTCCGCCCTCGGCGCAGACTCACACGTTGCTCAAGCCGACCAACACCGGCCCACTCGACGGAGTCCGCATCCTCACCTTCACCCAGGCCTGGAGCGGCACCTTCGGCACCGAATTGCTCGCCTTCCTCGGAGCAGACGTCGTCCAGATCGAGGCCCTGCGCCGAGTCGACATCTGGCGCTTGCTCCGACCCTGGGTCGCCAAGGCGATCCTCGACGAATCAAAGACCCAGCACCCCGAGAACACCCAGGGCGTCTACAACGCCGTCAACCTCAACAAGCGCGGCATCACCCTCGACCTCGGCACCGATGAGGGCAAGGACCTCTTCTGGCGAATGATGCCCGACTTCGATGTCATCTGCGAGAACTTCCGCCCCGGCGTGCTCGAAGGCTGGGGCATCACCCTGGAGATGCTCGCAGAAAAGCGTTCGGACGTCGTCCTCGCCTCAATCTCCGGCTACGGAGTCACCGGGCCCTACGCCTCCTACCCGGCCAACGGCGCCACCACCGAGCCGATGTCCGGCCTCGCATCGCTGCACGGATACCAGGGCGACCCCGGCATGAACACCGGCGGACTCTACCCCGACTCCATCTCCGGCTACTCCATGGCCGCCGCGATCATCGCCGCCCTCGCCCGTCGAGACCGCGTCAACGGACCCCAACGAATCGACGTTGCCATGCTCGAGGCAATGGGCGTCGTCGTCGGCGACGCCATCACCGAATACGACGCCACCGGCCGTATGCCCGTCCCCCTTGGCAACCACGATCGCCAGCGGGCCCCGCACAACGTCTACCCCTGCGCCGGCGACGATGAATGGGTCGCAATCTCGGTCAGTTCGGACGAAGAATGGCAAGCGCTCTGCCGCGAAATGGCAACCCCCAACCTCGCCGACGATCCCCGCTTTGCCAACCCTTCCTCGCGCAAACGAAACGAGCAAGCGCTGGACGACCTCATCTCCGGCTGGACGAAGCGGCAGGAGGCCTCAGAAATCGAGCGCCGCCTCCTCGCCCGCAGCATCGACGCCGCCCGCGTCGCCAAGCCCTACGAACAATTCACCCAACCCGACCCCAACTACCTGGCCACCGAGTTCATCCAGCTCGTCGACCACCCCGAAGTCGGACCATCCTGGCTGCCCGGAGCCCCATGGCGATTCAGCGGCCCCGAAGACCGAGAGCTGCGACCCTCCCCCTGCGTCGGCGAGCACACCTTCGATGTTCTCTTTCAAGAACTCGGCGTGACTCAGGCGGAGTACCGATTGTTGGTCGAGCGCGGGATCAGCGGCACGATGGACGACGTGCGAGCACCACAGGCCGCAGCCGACTGACGCCAGGCCCGACTGGCGCCAGGCCAACGCGGGAGCCACTGATATCGTGGCCTCAGCCGATAAGCCTGTTCGCGTCGTCCCGACCGAAGTTGGAGTGATGTATGCCGCCGAGTGGTTCTGTGTCAAAGCTGCTAATCGCCAATCGCGGAGAAATCGCGATCCGAGTCGCCCGCGCCGCCTCCGACCTGGGCATCACCACCGTCGCGGTCTACTCCACCGACGACGCGAAGTCGCTCCACGTACACGCCGCCGACGAGGCGGTTGAGCTCGATGGCCTCGGAGTCCCCGCCTACCTCAACATCGACGGCCTGCTCGCGGCGGCCCAATCGACCGGATGCGACGCCGTCCACCCCGGCTACGGCTTCCTTGCCGAGTCCGCCGATTTCGCCCGAGCCTGCCGAGACGCTGGCATCACCTTCGTCGGACCCACACCGCATCTGCTCGACCTGTTCGGCGACAAGGTCCGCGCTCGCCAGGCCGCCCGCGAGGCCGGCGTCCCCGTCATCGAGGGCTCAGACGAAGCAGTCACGCTCCAACAAGCCCTCGAGTTCTTCGAATCGCTCGGCGAGGACGCGGCGATCATGCTCAAAGCTGTCGCCGGCGGCGGCGGACGAGGCTCGCGAGCCGTCACCGACATCAACGAACTCGAACCAGCCTGGGAGCGCTGCGTCTCGGAGGCCCAGATGGCCTTCGGCTCCGGCGCGCTCTACGTCGAGCAACTCATCCCCCGCGCCCGACACATCGAGGTCCAGGTCATCGGTGACCTCCACGGCAACGTCGGACACCTCTGGGAACGCGAATGCTCCGTCCAGCGCCGATTCCAGAAGATCGTCGAAATCGCTCCCGCCCCGCACCTGGAATCGTCAACCCGCGAGGCCATCGTCGAGGCCGCCGTCCGAATCGCCCGCGACGTTGGCTATTCCTCGCTCGGCACGTTCGAGTTCCTGCTCGACGCCTCCGAGAATTCAGGCGACCAGTTCTACTTCCTCGAAGCCAACGCCCGCCTCCAGGTCGAGCACACCGTCACCGAACAGGTCACCGGTGTCGACCTCGTTCAGTCCCAACTCCGCGCCGCCCAGGGATCGACCATCGCCGACCTCGGCCTCGACGACCCGTCCTGGCTCCGACCCCGCGGCTTCGCGATCCAGTCCCGCGTCAACATGGAAACGCTCACCGCCGACGGCTCGGTCCGTCCCGCCGCCGGTACGCTCAAGGCCTACGAGGCTCCCTCTGGTCCCGGCGTCCGCACCGACGGGTTCGGCTACGTCGGCTACCAGACCTCGACCTCCTTCGACTCCCTCCTCGCCAAGGTGATCGCACACTCACCGACGCCAAGGTTCGAGGACGCAGTCACCCGCTCGCTGCGAGCGCTCTCCGAGTTCCGCATCGAGGGCGTCGCCTCCAACATCCCCTTCCTCACCAACGTCCTCGAACACGAGGACCTGACCGAGGGCCGAGTCCACACCCGCTGGGTCGACGAGCAGATGGCCGAACTGGCCTCGACCAACGGCGTCCAGCGAATCCGCTACCTCTCAACCGAGGCGCCCACCGCCGACACCGGCTTCGCCGGCGCGCGAGTCGACTCGCGCGACCCGCTCGCCCTCTTTGAGCACGACCAGCGAGTCAAGCAGGAACAATCGCTTCAGGTCATTGAAGAGGATGCCCCCGACCTGGCCGGCCCCGAAGGCTCGATCGGCCTGCCCGCTCCGATCCAGGGCACCATCGTCTCGATCATGGTCGAGGAAGGTCAGGAGGTCCGCAAAGGCCAGGACCTCGTCGCCATGGAAGCGATGAAGATGGAGCACGTCGTCTCCGCCGACCGCGACGGCATCGTCAAGGCGCTCGGCTGCTCGATCGGCGACGTCATTCGCGAAGGCTTCCCCCTCGTCTTCATCCTCGAGGCCGAAGTCTCGGTCGAAGCCATCGGCGGCGACGAACTGATCGATCCCGACTTCATCCGCCCCGACCTCCAGGAAAACTACGATCGACACGCCTACACCCTCGACGAAAACCGCCCCGTCGCCGTTGCCAAGCGGCGCGGCCGCGGCTATCGGATGCCCCGCGAGAACATCGAGCAGCTCGTCGACGAGGGCTCATTCCAGGAATACTGGCCGCTGATCGTCGCCCGCCAACACCAGCGCAACACCGACGAGCAGCTCCGCGAGAACACCCCTGCCGACGGCCTCCTGGCCGGAACAGCAACCATCAACCGCGACCTCTTCGACGACGAGCGCGACTCCCGCGCCATCGTCGTGCACTACGACTACACCGTCCTCGCCGGCACCCAGGGCGGCCGCAACCACTACAAGCAGGACCGAATGTTTGAGATGGCCCGCCGCTTCAACTTCCCCATCGTCTTCTACACCGAAGGCGGCGGCGGACGACCCGGCGACGACCGCACCGGACCCGGCGTCGCCTTCGACACCTACACCTTCACCCAGTTCTCAAAGCTCTCCGGACTCGTCCCGCTCGTCGGCGTGACCAACGGACGCTGCTTCGCTGGCAATACAGCCCTCCTCGCCTGCTGCGACGTGATCATCGCCACCGAGGGCTCAACCGTCGCCATGGGCGGCCCGGCCATGATCGAGGGCGGCGGACTCGGCATCTACACGCCCGAGGAGGTCGGGCCGATGTCCTTCCAGGTTCCCAACGGCGTCGTCGACATCCTCTGCGAGGACGAAGAGCACGCGACCGAGGTCGCCAAGCAGTACCTCAGCTACTTCCAGGGCCCGACCAAGGACTGGACCGCGCCCGATCAGCGCCGGCTGCGCCACATCGTGCCCGAGAACCGGCTGCGCCTCTACGACATGAAGGAGATCATCCACACGATCGCCGACGAAGGCTCGGTGCTCGAGATCCGCGAGAAGTTCGGCATCGGCATCATCACCGCCTTCATCCGCGTCGAGGGACATCCGATCGGCGTGATCGCCAACAACCCGCATCACCTCGCCGGAGCGATCGACTCCGACGGCTCCGATAAAGGCGCGCGCTTCCTCCAGCTCTGTGACGCCTTCGACATCCCCGTCCTCAGCCTCATGGACTGCCCCGGCATGATGGTCGGCCCCGACGTCGAGGCCACCGCTCTCGTCCGCCACTGCGCGCGAATGTTCAACACCGGCGCAAACCTCAGCGTCCCGCTCTTCGGCGTCGTCGTGCGCAAGGCCTACGGCCTCGGCGTCCAGGCCATGTGCGGAGCCAGTGCCCTAGTCGGCTTCTTCACCGTCGCCTGGCCCACCGCCGAGTTCGCCGGAATGAACCTCGAAGGTTCGGTCAAGCTCGGCTACCGCAAGGAACTGATCGCGATCGAGGATCCCGAGGAACGCATCGAGACCTACGAGAACATGGTCAACCGCGCCTACGACAACGCCAAGGCCGTCAACGCCGCCGCCGGAGGTGGCCTCGACGACGTCATCGACCCCGCCGAAACCAGAACCTGGATCGCCAACGGCCTCAAGCGCCTCCCCCCAACCCCCGAACGCCGAGAAAAGAAGCGCCCCTATATCGACACGTGGTAAACCACTCCGACCCGCTCACCCCTCCGATGCCCCGTGCTTGCCTGCCCCAGGCTTGACCAGGGGACACGGGGCCCAGCTCCCTCTTGATCCCCTCTCCCTCTGGGAGAGGATGAGGGCCCTCCCTCTCGAGATCCACCCCCTTTGCCAACCAGGACACATCAGAACGCCGAACACCCTTCCCGAACTCCTGTACCGTCTATAGAACGAATATGTCACAGCCGGGAAAGGCCAATCCATGTACATCACTCCGCAACGACGCCGACGCGCCCTCGAGTGCCAGAAGCTCAGGCAGCAGGGCTACGTCATCCGCGACATCGCCACGCTGCTCGACGTCTCACCGGCCACCGTCCACGCCGACCTCAAGCTCCTCGAAACCAACTGGAGCGACGTCACCGGGCAGGCCGCCGACGATATGCTCCTCGAACATCTCGACCAGCTCCGCACCAGACTCACCGCGCTGCTGGAGAACGACCCGCTCGACATCTTTCACAGGTTCATCATCTCCGCCGGCAACGGCTCCCTCCGCACCTGGGTCGACCAGCTCTCCGCTTCCGACCTCGTCCGCATCCACCAGGCCCGCGCCTCCGAGATCACCTCACTCTTCCGCGAGATCAGACGCACCATCAACGACATCCATCGCCGCGGACTTGAGCGCCAGGCCGGACTCGCGGGCGCCACATTCGACGGCGAACCCGACGAACTCGCCGACGCCGAACCCCGAGATGTCCCCGACCATGACCTCACCGACGATGACCTCACCGACGACGAACTCCTGGAAAAGGAACTCCGGGTCTTGGACCTGCCTGAACCTCACCGAACGTCACTGAACAAACCTGAACAACCACAACCCGCTTCGTCCCGTAAAGAACAGGAAAAGCTCAATCCGAAGCCCGCAAAGAAAAAATCCGCTGAACAACCTGAACAACCCGATCTCGACGATCTTGACGAGCTCGATCCGGGCCTGTTCGAAGCGGAGGAAGACCCCGAACGTTTCCTGAAACAGCTACTGGACGTCCTCGAGGACGCAAAACGCAAGACGTTCGGCCCCGATCAACCAGAAGATCGCGCCTACGCCGATGCCGCCGGCGGCTGATTCAGACCTCCCCCTCTGAGGGCGAGGAAGGTGAGAAACTCGAGAAAGGATAAGTTGGGTGGCGACCCCGAGCGGATTCGAACCGCCGCTCTCCACCTTGACAGGGTGGCGTGTTAGGCCGCTACACCACGGGGCCGTCCAACTAGTCTACGCCCACTGGCCGGATCCGGCAACAGCGCCTAACGTGTAACCATAGCGTCGGAGGTTGCACATGGCACGTGGTTCACGACGAGGACGAGGCGGCTCCAATCGAGCCCAACGCGCGGCCCGACCCCAGGGTCGGCGAGGCCAGCGCGGCCGCGAAGACCGTTTGCCCACAGCCCAGGCCGGCGCCGCCAACGCCCCCGTCGGAGCCTCAATCAGCGGCAACATTCAGCAGCCCGCCAGAGTCGGTGCTCCAAGCGCCGGGGGTGCAAGAACGGCCGGCGGACCGCGCGGCGGCGCAACCGGCGCCGTCGAGCGACGCGATCGCCGAGCCCGCGCCGCCGCCGCCATGCACGATTTCCACTACGTCCAAGGCGACCTGCGCTGGGTTGCAATCACAACAGTCGCCAGCGTCGCCCTGGTCCTCGGCCTCTGGGCCGCCATCACGCTCTGACCGACTACTCCGGCGGATCAACCAGCGCAAAGGTCAACCGACCCTCAGCCGCCGTCTCTCCATCCACCGTCGCCCTCGCTGCCGCCCGGCCAATCCCGCGCCGCAAACGCTCCATCTCCACCTCAAGCCTGAGCTGATCTCCCGGCACCACCTGCCGCCGGAAGCGAACGCCGTCGATCCCCGCAAACAGCCCCAGCTTGCCCGCAAACTCCTCCGCCGACAGCGCCGCAACCGCCCCCGTCTGAGCCAGCGCCTCAACGATCAACACCCCCGGCATGATCGGATTGCCGGGAAAATGACCCTCGAAGAACCACTCATTGGTCGAAACATTCTTCAACCCAACCGCGCGCTGCCCCGGATCCAGCTCCACGATCCGGTCCACGAGCAGGATCGGATAACGGTGCGGAATGATCTGCTGAATCGCCCGGACATCAAGCGGAAGTTGCAGGTCGGTCATCTCGCCAAACCTCTCAGGATCTCAAGCAGTTGCTTCGCAGCCGGTTCTGGAATCGGAACGCTGCCTGGGCGCAACTCGTCCGGGTGCAGGCCGTGAAAGTCGGACCCGACGGTCGGAACCAACCCCAGCCGCCTGGCGAGCTGATGGCCGTTCGCCACCTCCTCAGGCCCGTCGTTGCGATAGTAAATCTCCAACCCGTCGCCACCCGCCGACGCAAACGCCAGTGTCGCCCGTTCGGAATCGTCATACCGAGTCGGATGTGCCAGCGAAGCAAATCCGCCGCCCGCATGAATCATCGCAACGGAGTCCCGAAGGCTCAGCAGCGTGCGAGCCACATACGCCGGTCCATCATTACGCAAGAACCGATCAAACGCCTCCTGCACCGACTCCACATGGCCAGCCTCCACCAGCGCCCGAGCGATGTGCGGTCGTCCAATCGAGCCACCATCGGCGTGTCGCGCTACCGCCTCGAAATCGATGTCGAGACCAAGCTCGGCCAACCGTTCAACGGTCCGCTCAGCCCGAGACTCTCGCTCAGTTCGATACGCAGTCAGTTGAGCTTCAAAGTCATGAAGCGGCGCATCATCCGAGAAGTAGCCCAGCACGTGAAGTTCACCCAGGTCAGGATCGTTGACGCCAATCTCTACCCCCGCGACCACCTCAACCTTGCGCCGTCGACCCTCAGCCTGCGCCTCGGCAACCCCCGACAGCGTGTCATGGTCGGTCAGAGCAATGAGTTCAGCGCCGTTCGCGGCGGCCTGTTGCACAACCCACTCCGGCGACTTCCGGCCATCGGAGTGGATGCTATGCAGGTGCAGGTCGAGCCGAGGCATCGGCTGCACTTCGCTCTAGCGGGCGTACTCGGCGGCGCGAGTTTCGCGCAGAACCGTGACGCGAATCTGTCCCGGATACTGCAACGATTCCTCGATCTGCTTCGAGATATCGCGAGCCAGCCGCATCGCGCCGAGGTCGTCGATCTCGCGCGGGTCGACCACCACGCGGACCTCGCGTCCGGCCTGGATCGCATACGCCTGGCCAACGCCCTCGAACGAGGTCGCAATGTCCTCGAGCGACCGCAATCGCTCGATGTAGCGCTCAACCGACTCGCGTCGCGCGCCGGGTCGTCCGCCGGAGATGGCGTCGGCCATCTGCACGATGATCGCCTCGACGGTGCGCAACTCGACCTCGTCGTGATGCGCCTCGATGCAATGGGCAATCTCCTCCGACATCTTGAACCGCCGAGCCAGTTCGCCCCCGATGATCGCGTGCGTGCCCTCGACCTCATGGTCGATCGCCTTGCCCACGTCGTGCAGCAGCGAGCCGCGCCGTGTGACCTCGACGTCGGCATGGATCTCCTGCGCAATCATCGCGCCGATATGAGCCGTCTCAACCGCGTGCCGGAGCTGGTTCTGCCCGTAGCTCGTCCGGAATCGCAGGCGCCCGAAGATGTCCAGCATCTCGCGCGGCAACCCGCTGCAGTGCGCCTCGATGGCAGCCTCGTCGCCCGACTCGCGAATGATCCGGTCCACGTCTCGCTGAGCCTTGGCGACCGTCTCCTCAATCCGAGTCGGATGGATTCGACCATCCGCGACCAGGCGGCTCAAGGAAAGCCGCCCCACCTCTCGTCGAACCGGATCGAAGCCCGACACGGTGACCACATCGGGAGTGTCATCGATGATCAGGTCGCAGCCGAGCGCCGATTCCAGCGCGCGGATGTTGCGCCCCTCGCGGCCGATAATCCGGCCCTTCATCTCGTCTGATGGGATCTGCACAACCGAGACGGTCGACTCGGTCGTCACCTCGGACGCGACCCGCTGGATCGCCGTCGCCACGATCTTGCGGGCCTTCGATTCGGCCTCATCCTTGGCCTTCTGCTCCGCCTCACGGACCAGACGCCCGGCCTCATCCGAAACCTCGCGCTCAACCTGCTCGAAGAGCACGCCCCGCGCTTCGTCTCGGGTCAGATTGGAGATCTCTTCCAGTCGCCGATCGTGCTCTGCCTCACGCTCGTCCAACTCGGAACTGCGCTGCTGCAGGCGCTGACTGTCGCGATCCAGCTTGGAGTCGCGATCATCCAGCGACTTGACTCGCTCTTCCAGCGACGCTTCGCGACGGTCAAGTCGGTCAACCGCGCGCTGTAGGTCGTCGCGCGCTCCACGCACGTCGGCCAGGATTTGGTCTCGTTCGGCTTGCGCCTGCTCCCGCGCTTCGTGTTGCCGCTCACGCGCCTCTCGATCGGCCTCTTCGCGGGCCTGTTGAACGATGCGTTCGGCTTCGAGCGTGGCCTCGACACGTGGATCGGGCCCGCCGCGCAGGAGCCGCATAAGGGCTCCCCACATAGTGTCCTCGACTCAGCTGAGATGGCATTGCTATCGCGTTGCCTGCTAACGGGATGAGTTTCGCTCTGATGACATCGCCGGGTTCCAAGCCGGCGAGTGGCTGACAGTTTCTCGCTGAGCCTCAGGTTACGCCTGTTAGCAACGCAGCGCCACCGTCGATTGTTCAAGCTCAGACCACGCTTGCCGCAAGGCCGCGCTGGACTCGCCGGCGCCGAAGCCGCGCAAGGCAAGCCTGCGAGCGTGCAGCTGATGGAACCGGCTCCACGACAAGTCCGGATCGCGACTCAGCGAACGCCTCAGACTGCGCCGCGCGACACTCAGCGCGACGGCCTGTTCGTCGAGCTCTCCTCGGTCGACAAGAGAGTCAATCGCCCTCCTGGCCTCAGCCTGTTCGACGCCAGCTTGCCGCAGTCGTTGCAAGATCTCGTTTTTGCTGTAGCGACCCCGTTGACTCAACCGCTCCGCATGAAACAGGGCCAGATCGTACGAAGCCGACTCTCGCAGCCGCTCAACGAACACTGGATCGATCTCTTGTCCACGAGTGATGTTTGATCGCTGCACAAACTCTCTGGTGCAACGAAACGAGGTGCCGTCGTCGAAACTGACAGTGGAGACAGAGCCAGACGGCCTAATCGAGAGGACCGCAGTCATGGAACTTTCGATTCACTGATCACTGCGTAGCCTGCCGACTGCTAACTCGCTCGAGCGCGGCCCTTCTTCCGTGGAGCAGGCTTCTCGATCGGCGAGGAGGCGGAGCCATCCTCCGCGATCAGCGATGAGGCGACAGGCAATCCACGCTCCTCACGGATGCGCGATTCAATCTCCTCGGCAATCTCCGGATGCTCGCGCAGGAACGCTTTGGTCCGTTCGCGGCCCTGACCCAGCCGGGTCTCGCCGTAGGAGTAGAAGGTGCCTTGCTTCTTGATCACGGATGGCGTTCCGGTGGGCGTGCCGGGCGACTGTTCGGTTCCCAGGTCGATCAGGCATCCGGTCTTGGAAATCCCGTACTCGCTGGACGTAAACATGAGGTCGAACTCGGCAGTGCGGAAGGGCGGCGCGACTTTGTTCTTGACGACCTTGGCTTTGACCCGAGAGCCGATCACCATCTGGCCGTCCTTGAGCGTCTCGGCGCGGCGCAACTCGATCCGTACGGAGGAGTAGAACTTGAGCGCCCGCCCGCCGGGCGTGGTCTCCGGGTTGCCGAAGACAATGCCGACCTTCTCCCGCAACTGATTGATGAAGATCAACACGGTCTTCGAGCGCGAAACGACGCCGGTCAACTTACGCAGCGCCTGAGACATCAGCCGCGCCTGCAAACCGACCTGTACATCGCCCATCTCACCTTCGATCTCCGCTCGCGGAACCAGGGCCGCCACGGAGTCAACCACGACCACATCAATCGCATTGCTACGCACCAGCGCCTCAGCGATCTCAAGCGCCTGCTCGCCCGTGTCCGGTTGCGCGATCAGCAGCTGTGAAACGTCGATTCCCAGGCGACCGGCAAACTCAGGATCGAGTGCGTGCTCGACATCGACATATGCAGCTTGACCGCCAAGCCGCTGCGCCTCGGCAATCACGTGCTGTGCCACCGTTGACTTGCCGGCCGACTCTGGACCGTACACCTCGACGATTCGACCGCGAGGCAGCCCGCCGATCCCAAGCGCCACGTCGAGCGACAGCGCGCCGGTCGGAATGCCGTCGACTGTCAGGCGCGTGCTGGCATCGCCGAGACGCATTAGTGCGCCTTCGCCGAAACGGCGCTCCATGTCGCCGAGCAACTCGGTGACGGCGGGAGGTGGTTCATTCGTGGTGGTCATGGGCAGCGGTTCCTGTACATCCGTCTCTGATTCAGGCTTCAGGACGATGGGTGTCGGGCCGGTTTCGGTCGTGCTACGTGTCATAATATGCGCTTTCTCTGCGGACGCATTGGTGAGCGAACGTCCGTGCAGCACAGATTATCGATGAACAGGACTCAATGTCAAGCGGATGTTCTGCGAAAAGAGCAGGAGGGTCTCAGGCGCTGCGCAGAATCGCGCTTCCCAGAATCTGCAGGCCGATCAGCGCAACCAGCGGCGAGAGGTCAATCATCCCGATGACCAGATAACGGCGGAGTGGCGCGAGCACCGGCTCCGTCACGTCCAACAGAAACTTGACCAGCGGATTGTACGGATCAAGCGGTCGGTTGGTGAACATCGGGATCCAGCTCATCAGCACCCGCCCGAGCAGGATGAACGAGTAGATCTGGATCACGGTGCCCAAAATGAAGAGGACTTCGCTCATTGACGACCCAGTTCTTCCGCTCGTTGATGTGCCGCAGCGACTGCATCGATCAGCGCAGATCGCACGGCGCGCTGTTCCAGGACGCTCAAGCCCGCCGCCGTCGTGCCGCCCGGTGAAGTCACCATATCTTTCAACACCGCCGGGTGCTCACCCGTCTGCTGCGCGAACTCGCTCGAACCAATCACTGTTTGCAGAACCATCCTGCGCGCATCGTCCGGACGTAGGCCAATATTGACCGCTGCATTGATCATCGCCTCGATGATCAGGAACACGTAAGCCGGCCCACTGCCCGAAACGGCAGTGATCTTGTCGATCGCCGATTCGTCGGTCACGTAGAGCTGCTCACCCATCGTGTCGAGCAGACGACTGACCAACGCTCGCTCTTCAGAGGTCACGCTGTCGGTCGCGGTCCAGGCGGTGAAACCCCTGCCGATTTGAGCAGGCGTATTCGGCATTGCTCGGACTACGCGCTCAGCCCCGGTCGATGCCTGGACCTCAGCGATCGTCGAACCGGCCAGAATCGAAATCAGCACGGGAGAGGATGCCGGCGTGAGTTTCTGCAGACCGCCGAGATCTTGAGGCTTGACGGACAAGTAGACGACGGAGTGAACGGGCGGCAGGCTCAACGGGCTTTCGTGGACGTGAATGCCATCGAACTCTGTTGACAGCCACTCTCTGCGTTCAGGCACGACCTCGCAAACGCTCAGGTCGGACATCTTGACGAGGTCTCTGTTGGTCACGGCCCGAATGAACGTGGTGCCCATCGTTCCGCCGCCGATCACGGCGATCTTGGTCATCCTCCAACCTCCAGCCGATTGCCGAAGATGGCGCGTCCAATCCTGACCATCGTGGAGCCTTCCTCGATGGCTACAGCGTAGTCGTTGGTCATGCCCATACTGAGCTCGGCCAGCTCGAGTTGCTCAGCGAGTTCGCGCAGCTTGCGAAACACGGGACGGGCATCCTCAGGGTCGTCAACCTCGGGCGCAACTGTCATCAGACCGTCAACTCGTAGGTTCGTCAGGCACTTGATCTGCTCGAACGCGCCTGCCACTTCCTCAACCTTGAAGCCCCCCTTACTCGCTTCCTCACCGACATTGACTTCGAGCAAAATCGGCAACTCCCTGTCGAGCCGTCGCGAAATCGCCTCGGCCAGACGCGCGCTGTCCACCGACTGCACAGACGCAAATCTCCCGGCGTGCCGAGCCTTGTTGCGCTGCAAGTGGCCGATCAAATGGACATCGGCCTCGACGCCCAGCCCTGGCAACTGATCGAGCTTCGCCAGACCTTCCTGCACCCGGTTCTCGCCGAAGTGTCGTTGCCCCGCGGTCCACGCTTCGGCAATCGCGTCAACGGGAAAAGTCTTGGAAACGGCGATCAGCGTGACATCCGAAGCATCGCGCCCGGCACGCTCGCAGGCACTGGCAATCTGTTCGTTGACTCGGCGCAGGTTGTCGGCGATCGACACCTCAGACCCCAACGACGGCTTCTCGTCCAACTGCTTCCAGCGGAACGATCGTCGGCGAGTAAGAGGGAATCTCATTCCCGCCGCAGACGCCGCACATATTGCAGCCAATCTCCGGCGGAGGACAGGCGATGGTTGCCTTCTCGCGTAGGTGCTTGGACAGCTCGCGTTCGAAGAATCTCGCCGTGATCCCGGTCTCAACCGCCGACCAGGGACCCGGTCCGCTGCCCCATGGCAGGGCCCCGTTGAGGTTCCACTGCTCGGCAGCCCGCATCCACTCCCGGGCTGAGGGCGCCTCCATCTCGAGAATGGCGTGCGCCAACCGCTGGTCCGAGCGCGAGCAGATGTCGTCGATTCGCGCCCACGTCGGACTGTCTCCGCGCAGGCGAATGCCGGTCTTGCGGAAGGCTTCCTGCAGGATGCGCTGTCGATGCTTTACCAGCCCGGCGTCCGATTGCACCAGTTCCTGGTACGCAGTCGCCGGTTTGGGCACTAGAGGCCCCACAGACATCACGAGCTCGGTCCCGTGACCGTGTGCATCCAGCCGTTCCTTGACCGCGAGTCCCAGCTTCGCCATCGCCTCAACGTCTTCGTCCGCTTCGTCCGGCAGGCCGATCATGAAATATAACTTCAGCCGATTCATCGCCGCCGCGCCGACCTTGTCTGCGGCCTCGATGATCTGGTCTTCCGACACCGCCTTATTGATCCGCTGCCGCATTCGTTCAGAGCCGGCCTCTGGCGCCAACGTCACTGTCCGAGTTCCACCCCGAGACAGCACATCAAGCAGCTCCGGCGCAAGGTTGTCGACCCGCAGCGAAGACACAGAGACTCGGCCGCCCAATCGATCTGCCTCTACCGCCAGCTCAGCCAGCTGCGGATGATCGGCAACTGCGGCGCCAAGCAGCCCAACCCGATCGCTCCGTTTCAGCCCTGTTTGGACCTGGTTAAGCAGCGATTCCAACGGTCGATAGCGTGGCGGGCGAAACACATATCCGGCAATGCAGAAGCGACAACCGCGACCGCAACCGCGCGCCGCTTCGATCAAAGTCATTTGGTTGAATTCGGTTTCGTCGGTCAACACCAGCGACATCGCCTCGGTCGTCGAAATGTCGCGAACCCATTGCCGCTCGACACCAGATCCGGCCCCAACTGCAGGAACAAACATGCCGGGAATCTTCGCCAACGCATCCAGTTGGTCGGCGCGAGGGCTGTAGGCGTACTCGCTCAGTGTGTCGACCAGTTCTTCAAGAATCGGCTCCGCTTCGCCGATCACAAACGCATCGAAGCAATCGGCCAGCGGCAGAGGATTAGTGATCACCGCCGCGCCGCCTGCAATGATCAGCGGGTCGCCGTCGTCGCGATTGATGCTCAGAGGCTCAATCTGCGCTGCCTGCAGCGATCGGACGACGTGGTAGTAGTCAATCTCATAAGTCAGCGTGTAAGCGACCACCGGAAAGTCGGCCAGCGGCCGCTGCGATTCCACCGTCACCGGACCTAGGGACAGATCATCTCCTCGCTCCGATTTGTGTGGAGGATCGTAGAAAGCGCGCTCGCAGACGATGTCGGCTCGCTGATTGAGCAACCCGTAAATCGTCTGCAGCCCCAGGTTGGACATACCCAGGTAGTAGCTGTTCGGGTAAACCAACGCAATGGGAAGGCGTCCGCCCCAGTCTTTGACCGCGGTGCCGTGTTCGGCGGCGAGCCGTTGTCGCGCCGTCGCGATGTTTCGGGCGAGCGTACGTTGAGCCATCAGCTTCAGTGTAGGCGCGACGAACGCGCAGTCTTAGCGACTAGTGCTCAGTGTCGCCCGCAATCAATTGCAACGCGTGCGGCAGGACAGGAGCAAGCGCCTCCAGATTCTCACGCACTGCCCGCTCTGATCCCGGCAGGTTGACAATCAGCGTCCGTCCCGCGATCCCGCAAATCCCCCGCGACAGCGCCGCCATCGGCGTCTTGCGAAGCCCCTCTGCCCGCATCAACTCAGACAGCCCGGGCGCGTCTCGTTCGATCACCTTTCGAGTCGCTTCCGGCGTATTGTCCCGCGGACCAAAGCCAGTACCGCCGGTTGTGACGACCAGGTCGAGCCCCGATGCCACCCATTCCTCAAGCCGAGCCACGATCGCATCTGGATCGTCCGACTGAATCGAGTGCTCGGCGACCGTGATCCCCAGTTCCGCCAGCCGCTCGCGAATCGCGGGTCCCGAGGTGTCCTCGCGCAAACCCTTCGCGCCCTGATCGGAGAGCGTCAACACGGCGGCCGTCGGAATATTGGACATGTGCGGTGTTCTATCTGGTCGTTCTAGGTTTGCCTTGCCAAGTTTTCCACATTATCCACGAGGTCTGCGCCTCCATCGACGACTTTCCACAGATCGAGTGGGCAGATTTCAAGAGATTCCTGGATCTGGGCGAAATTTCCCTGATTATCGTCTTGCAATCCCTCTCATTACGTCACTAGAGTGCCCTTGTACCCACTGAATGGGTCGAAGTGGGAGATGCGGCATAACGTGAACTCGGAAAGGAACAGAGGCTTCTCACGTGGCGACCGTCGACTTCACCGGGGAATACGAACACCGCTTGGACGACCGCGGTCGTCTGGCGATCCCGTCCGCATATCGCGGACTGTTCGAGCAAGGTGGATATCTGCTCCCGGGGCCGGACGGCCAGATCGAGCTCTACACCCCCGAGGGCTACGCCGCCGAGAAAGAAATCCGCACGGTCGCCGACAAGCGCCGCCCATCGGCCCGACGACTGGCCCGCAACTTCTTTGGTCGAGTGCGCCGCATCGAGACGGACCGGCAAGGAAGAATCCTGATTCCATCGCAGTTGCGCGAGGAACGAGGTCTCGACGGCGCCACCACGATCATCGGGATGGGCGACTATCTCGAGATTTGGAACACCGACGCCTGGCAGTCGGAACAGGCGGAACTGGACATCGCCTACGCCGAACTGCTCCAAGACTTGGCCGACGCCATCGAAGAATCGAACCGCAACGAGGATCTCTCATGACTCCCTCGTCGCAACACATCCCGGTCATGCTGAACGAAGCCTTGACCATGCTCGACGTCAGGCCGGGCGGCCGCTACCTCGACGCCACGGTCGGACTCGGCGGCCACGCGCAAGCCATCCTCAACGCTTCCAAACCGGACGGCCGCCTGCTCGGCACCGACGCTGATCCGGACGCCTTGGCGACGGCATCGCGACGCTTGGAGTCCATCGGCGACCGTGCCGAACTCCGTCGATCATGGCTTGATGCGACAGCGCAAGCCGCCGTAGAAGCACAGATAACCCCGCTCGACGGCGTGCTCTGCGACCTCGGTGTCTCCTCCTTGCAATTGGATACTCCCGAGCGAGGGTTCTCTTTCCAGTCCGAGGGTCCGCTGGACATGCAACTCGGACAGCCCGACCGGTCGCAGACCGTCACGGCCCACCAGATCATCAACGAATGGCCGACCGATGAGCTGGCCAACCTGATCTACGACTACGGCGAGGAACGTCGCTCCCGCCGGATCGCACGAACCATCGTCGGCCAGCGACCGATTGAGACGACGACTGAACTTGCCCAGGCTGTGGTCGACGCCGTCGGCATACGGCCAGGTTCCCGCATGCACCCGGCGACTCGCGTGTTCCAGGCCATTCGCTTGGAAGTCAACCGCGAGCTCGAACGCCTCGCGTCGTTCCTCGCGCAGGTGCGCGGCATCATGCGAATCGGCGGCCGGCTGGTCGTGATCGCCTTCCACTCCCTCGAGGACCGGATCGTCAAGCAATTCCTGCGAGACCAATCGTCGGGATCTGAACCAACCTTTCGCACGCTGACTCGTCGCGTACTGCGACCCTCAGCTGCTGAGATCGAACAAAACCCACGTGCGCGAAGCGCACGGCTACGCGCTGCGGAGGCCATCTGATGCCTCACCAGCAACCTCAGAATCAGCGAATCAACAGGGAACAGGAGCGTCGCGAGCGAATGGAACACGCTCGGCAATCGTTGAGCGGATCGTGTGCAGGGGACTACCTAACAGCCACTACAGTGAAGGAGAAGCCCCGCCGCCAAACCACTGGAACACGGTTGCGCGTGGCCCTGAGCCATGGCGTTCGTGGACCTCGTCCCCCCGTCTGCGCGCACGATCCGCTCAACGATTGCCGAGCGCTGAAGCCCAAATCGCGGGCTTCTGTGTCCAACTTTACGTCCGATTCACGCCTCCGGTGCCCTGTCGCATCTACTTTCCGTAACGAGTTCGATCGCGCTGGGCAATGGCAACGGCGATTTCGTCAGATCTGGGGAACCTCGCGCCGGCGATCGGCGTTCCAATGACAACGGCGAAGCCCAGCACGACGCTCGATGCGTCCTTGCCCACCTCAGCAGCGAGTGACTCCTTCCACGCACTCCCGAGACCCATCCTCCCGCGCCGCCCGCGTTACACCGGACGAATGCCGGCCTGGGCCTGGTTGGCTGTGTTCGGTCTCTGTATCGCCGCGACGCTGCCGGTCATCCGCACCTCCAGCGTGACCGAGAGCGGCACCGAGCTACGAGCCCTCGAGGCCGAACGCGAGAGGTTGAACTCGGAGATTCGCTCGCTCGCCGCGCACGTCGGACAACTTGGCTCCCTCGCCCGAATCAAGCATCAGGCCGAGGAGCGACTCAACATGGTTCCCGCCCGCCCGACCGTAGTCCTCGAAATCGAGCAGTCGCCTCCCGCAAGAACACTGCCTGCGCGGCTTCTCCCACCCAACGAACAAGTGATCACCGGAGGCGGCGATGCAACGAGTGCAAACGGGCGCTCGGTGTGGAACGCGTTCTTCGACGTCCTGATCTTCGACTAGATGGCAGCCGCGAAAGGGCAAGACATTGGCCAGTCCGTCGTCTGGCAGGGGATTTGAATCAGTCTCCACCTGGCGCATGCGCGTGGTCATCGCACTACTGCTCGGACTAGCCGTAGTCGTCGTCGTTCGCCTGGTCATGATCCAGGTGATCGAGCACGAACGCCACGAGAACAACGCCGACCGCACCTGGACCATTCAGACCAAAGGACCGCGCGGCGCCATCCTCGACCGCAACGGATTCCCCCTCGCCACCTCGATCGACGCCTGGGAAATCCACGTCGACACCCGGCTCTGGGCACGCTCGCAATTCCAGCCCACCGACGCCTCGCAGCGCTTGGCCGAACTGCTCCGCGCGCCGGAGTCCGTCGTCCTCTCGCTCGCCGCTCAAACCTTCGCCGATGGTGGACATGACGCGCTGATCGCTTACGGACTCTCGAACGCGCTCGGAGCCCAGATCCACGCCGAAGCGCTGCACGGCGTCCAGGTGCGCAAGACATCGTCGCGACGCTACATCGAAGGATCGATGGCCGCGCCCGTCATTGGATTGGTCGGCCGAGACGAACAGGGCCTCGCCGGCCTCGAGTATCAACTCGATGGTGTGCTCGCCGGTCAGGCCGGATTACTGGTCCAGGAAGTCGACGGCTTGGGTCAGCCGATCCCATTCGGTCCCCGAGCCGAGTTGCCCTACCAGCAGGGAGCCTCGGTGGTCCTGACCATCGATCGCAACCTCCAGTGGCTCGCCGAAGCCACTCTGGCACGCGCCGTCCAGGAATGGAACGCCCAGGGCGGACACATCATCATGATGGACCCTCGCAACGGCGACATCCTCGCGCTGGCCTCCCTGCCGACCTACGACCCAATGACGATCGACCTCGACCAGCCCGAGTCGCTGGCGCTCCTCCGATCCCGCGCCGCCTCCGACATCTACGAGCCCGGCTCAACGATGAAGGTCGTCACCATGGCTGCCGCGATCGACGCAGGCATCGTCGCCCCCGACACGACCTTCATCGACACCGGCGCCGTCGTGATCGGGGACCGCACCATCAAGAGCTTCGACCTCTCCTATCACGGCGAGCAGACGATGACCCAGGTGCTCCAGCGCTCGCTCAACACGGGATCGGTCTGGGTCGCCCAGCAACTCGGCGCCCGAGCGTTCTACGAGTACCTCGACAAGTTCGGCTTCGGTCACTCGACCCACTCCGGCCTACCCGGAGAAATCGGTGGAGTGATCATCGATTCGACCGATATCCGCTGGTCCCCCACCCAACTCGCAACCGACTCCTTCGGTCAGGGCATCGCCGTCACACCGCTTCAGATGGTCCAGGCCTACGCCACCATCGCACGAGGCGGCGTCCCCGTCCGCCCGCGACTCGTCACATCCGTGATCACCGATGATGGCGTCGAGCGCTTCGAGCCACGCATCGGTCCACGAGCCATCAGCCGACAAACCGCCGCCACCATCACCTGGATGATGCAGGCCGTCGTCGACGGCGTCTTAGGACATCCGGCCCAGGTGGATGGCTGGCCCGTCGCCGGTAAGTCCGGGACCTCCGACGTGGTCGAGTCCGGCAGCTATCTCGTTGGCGAATCGCTCGCCTCCTTCGCGGGATTCGCGCCCGCCGACGATCCTCGAGTGGTCGTCCTCGTCCGTATCGACCGACCTCAAGGCGAAATCTACGGCGGTATTGTCGCCGCACCCATCTTCTCAGAGCTAATGGCTCAAGTGTTGCCTTACCTCGGCGTCCCACCGACCGCCTACATCGCCGACACCAACGCATGGAACACCGTGCCCAAGCCCAATCCCAGCCTCGAGACGGAGCAGCCAGATCGCGACGAGCAATCTGCCCTTGCGGCCGAAGTTGACGATGAAGATCAGAGCGCCTCGCCGGTGACCTACATCCAGGACGAAGACGAGCAGGAAGAAGAGTGATCTCCTCACGCGACTTCGTTCAGCTACTCGGCGATCTGCTGGTCTACCAGCCGGGCGAATCGGCTGAACCATTCTCCGAAATCGTCGTCGACTCACGAGAGGCCCAACCGGGTTCATTGTTCGTCGCCCTGCGCGGAGAAACCCTCGATGGCCACCAGTTCGTCGACGACGCCCTACGCCGCGGAGCATCCGCTGCCCTGGTCTCCGAGGCGTCAGGCCTGCGCGGATCATCAATGTTCGTCGTCGAGGATCCGCTCGTTGCCCTCCAGGAAGCAGGTTGCCGCTGGCGCAATCGGATGACCGCGCAGATCGTCGGGATCACCGGCAGCGTCGGCAAGACGACCGTCCGCGAAGCGACCTACCAGCTCCTGTCCAGCAAATTCCGGACCCATCAATCTCCGCGTAACTTCAACGGATACATCGGCCTGCCGATCGCACTACTCGGCATCGATCCAACTGATGAGTGGGCGGTCATCGAGATTGGACCCTATTCGCAGGAAGAGATGGAGCTGCTCGTCTCCTCGGCCAGGGCCGATGTAGGCATCGTCACCAACGTCGGACCAACACATCTCGAGCGCTTTGGCACGATCGCAGACACCGAGAGAATCAAGGGCCTGTTGCCCGAGTCGCTGCCCGACAGCGGCCTCGCAATCCTCAATGGCGACGACCCACGCGTACGCCGCATGGCCGACCGCACTAGCGCCGACGTCTTCACCTTCGGATTCGGTCCCCGCTGCGACATCCGGGCCTCGGACGTAGTCGCCAACGGATTCGACGGAATCACATTCAACCTGCACAACGCGCGCGCTAACGACCTAATCCGAATCAACATCCCTCTGGTCGGCACTCACCAGGCGATGACCGCATTGGCAGCATCATCAGTAGGACTACGTGCTGGACTCGACCTACGAGAAATCGCCGACTCGCTGGCCCACCTGAACCCCGGCTCCCGCCTCGCCCGACGCACCGCCTGGAACGGCGCCACCATCATCGACGACTCCTACAACGCCGCCCCACTCTCGATGCAGGCTGCGTTGGATCTCCTCACGAGTTGCCAGCCGAGACGCATCGCGCTCCTCGGCGACATGTTCGAACTCGGAACCGAAGAACAGTCCGCTCATCGAGGACTCGGTGCCTACGCCGCCGACCGTTGCGATTGGCTCATCGCCGTCGGCGAGCGATCCCGCGACGTCGTCGATGCCGCCCGAGAAGCGGGCCACGCCCAGGCCTGTTGGGTCGCCGAAGCCGATCAGGCCACCGACATCCTCCGCCACTCGCTCGAACCCGCCGACACCCTCTTGGTCAAGGCGTCGCATGCGATGCATCTCGAGACCGTCGTCGAGAGCCTGGCCGCCTCATGACCACGTTCTCACTTGGCACCGCGGGCATCGCCTTCATCTTCGCCCTCATCGTCGGCCCGGTCATCATCCGTTGGCTGCAGCGACGCAGCGAAGGCAAGTCAATCTCCGACGAAGGCCCGTCCAGCCACATAGTCAAAGCTGGCACGCCAACGATGGGGGGGCTCATCTTCCTCATCCCCATCGTCGTCCTGACAATCGTTGCCAATCTCGTTGAGGGAGACCGCTGGTCAATCTTGCTCCCCTTAGTCGGCATCGTCGCGCTAGGAATCCTCGGCTACGTCGACGACCTCGGTACCCTGATCGGCCGAGTCCAGTCCGGCCTGACCTGGAAGCTCAAGTTCGGCCTGCTCGCCCTCTTCTCCATCGCCGTCGGACTGGTCCTCTATCTCGCCCTCGACGTCGAGTCCCTCAACGTCCCCTGGGCCGGACAATTCTCCCTTGGGCCCGCCTACATCGTCATTGCCGCTGTCACAGTCTTCGCCACGATCATCTCAGTCGCCATCTCCGACGGCCTCGACACCCTCTGCGGCGGAACCGGTGCCATCGCCATCGCCTCATTTGGAGTCATCGCCGTCGGCCAAGAGCAAGATTTTCTCGTCCGCTTCGCCTTCACCACCGTCGGAGCGCTCCTCGGCTTCCTCTGGTTCAATGCGCATCCCGCCAAGATCTTCATGGGCGACACCGGTGCCATGGCCCTCGGCGGAACCCTCGCCATCATCGCCCTGATGACCGGACATTGGCTCCTCTTGCCCGTCATCGGAATCGTCTTCGTCCTCGAGGCAGCCTCCGACATCGTCCAGGTCGGCTGGTTCAAGTGGACCCGTCGTCGAACCGGCGAAGGCCGCCGCGTCTTCCACATGGCCCCACTACACAATCACTTCGAGATGAGCGGCTGGTCCGAGCCCCAGATCGTCACCCGCTTCTGGTTGATCGGAATCGCTGGCGGCATCCTCGGAGTCGCCCTCGCATTGCAGGTGCCCAAATGACCCTGCCAACCCCAACCGAAGCGCCCGCATCCTTCCGAGACCAACGAATCGCCGTCGTCGGACTCGGCATCGAGGGACAAGATGTCCTCAAATTCCTGGAGTACGAAGGCGCCCAGTCCTTCAGGGTCGACCGAAACCCAGAGCGAGCAGAGCGTTCCGACGACGATCTCACCACCCTCGACGAGATCGACGGCCTGATCCCCAGCCAGGGAGTCCACTACCAGGCCCCGCTGCTGGCCGAGGCCGAACGTCGCGGCACTCCCATCTACGGTCCATCCCAGATCTTCCTCGAACGCTGCCCGGCTCCCGTAATCGGAATCACCGGCAGCGCCGGTAAGACCACCACCACCACGCTCGTCCATCAAATGCTCCAGGCGGCAGGAATCAGTTGTCTCCTCGGAGGCAACGTCGGCCAGGGACTGCTGCAACAACTCCCCGGCATCTCACCGACCGACACGGTCGTCGCCGAGCTATCCCACACGCAGCTCCTGCGCACCACTCGCAGCCCTCACACTGCCGCGATCACGAACATCACTCCCAATCACCTCGATCAGTTCACCTGGGACCAATACCAGGAGCTCAAGTACCGAATCGTCGAGCACCAGTCAAAGCGCGACACCGTGGTACTTCCCTTCAACGATCCGCTCGCAGCCGCCGCAGCCTCTCGAACCGACGCGAGCCAGCGCTGGTTCGGAATCGGAACACCGTCCATGCCCTGGTTCTGCGCAATCCGCAGCGACGGCGAACACATCCTCAACGGCTACCGCCCCGTGATGGCGGTCGATGAAATCAAGCTCCCCGGCGAGCACAACCTGCTCAACGCGTTGGCCGCCCTCGCGCTCGTCGCCGATCGCGTGCCGGATGAGATCGCAGCCGAAGTCCTGCGAACCTTCGCCGGTGTTCCCCACCGACTCGAACTGGTCGCCGAGGTAGGCGGCGTCCGCTTCATCAACGACTCCATCGCCACAACCCCCGAACGAACCTTGGCCGGACTTCGCGCGACCGACGGTCCCGTCATCCTGCTGATGGGAGGACGAGACAAGAACCTACCGCTCGATCCGCTGCTCGACGAACTCAAACGCCACGTCCGACGAGTCGTCCTGTTCGGTGACGCCGCCCAGCAATGGACCTCCTGGCTAACAGATCAGGGCGCCGACGCCGAAAACGCCGGTGCCTTTGAGTCGGCCTTCGCTCAAGCCGCTGGCAGCGCCCGCTCCTGCGAGACGGTCCTCATGTCGCCGGGCGGCACATCGTTCGACGCATACCCAAACTTCGAAGCGCGCGGTCAACACTTCCGCGAGCTCGTGGCAGAGTGGGCGAAACTCGGGAGGTCCGCGGATGACCACTAGACGGGCAGCAGTCCCCGACGCCAACTCGGAGTCGCACAGCGTCCTCGGACAGGTCCGCGTGCCCAATCCTCGCGCAACCAGGACGCTGTACGGCGACGAAAGCCTGACCGTCGGCCACCGGGTTATTCGCCGTCTACGGCGCTCCGCGTCGCCGCCGGATTGGGTCCTGGTCGGATCGGTGCTGGCCTTGGTCTTTATCGGCCTGATCTTCGTCTTCTCATCATCCTTCGCAATCTCGCAAGAACTGCACGGCAACACCCGTTACTTCGCCATCCGCCAGTTGATCGGGGCCGGCATCGGTCTGGCCGCCTTCGTCCTCCTCGCCCGCATCGATTACCGAATCTGGCAGCGCCTCTCCTCCCCCATCATCTGGATCTCGCTGCTGCTGCTCGCCGCGGTTCTGATTCCCGGCATCGGACACGAAGAAAACGGCGCCACGCGTTGGATTCAGATCGGCTCCCTGCCCGCATTGCAACCCTCCGAGTTCGCCAAGCTCGCCATCTGCATCTACGTCGCCGCCTGGCTCGCGAACAAAGGCGACGAGATCAAGCGCATCCCACTCGGCCTCGCCCCCTTCTGCATGATCATCGGCGTGATCGGCGGACTGCTCATGCTCGAGCCCGATCTCGGGACTTTCGCTGCCATCGCCTGCACCGGCGTGGTCATGTTCTTCCTCGCCGGCGCTGCCATCCGTCACATGTTCATCCTCCTCGTCGGCGGATCCGCAGTGCTGTTCGCCATCGTCGCCGGCGCTGGATACGGCATGGAGCGAATCCGAACCTTCTTCAACGCCGAGGAAGTCGCCCAGGAGGCCGGATTCCAGATCATCAACCTCGTCTCGACGCTCGGCTCCGGCGGCCTCACAGGCGTCGGACTCGGAGCCTCAAGGCAGAAGTTCTTCTATGTCCCCTCAGCCCACACCGACGGCGTCTTCGCGATCATCGGCGAGGAAACCGGAATGCTCGGCGCATTGATCGTGCTCAGCATCTTCGCTCTCCTGATCTACCGAGGCATCCGCGCCGGCATGCGCGCCGAGGACCGCTTCGGCACCCTGCTCGCCTTCGGGATCGTCGCCTGGTTCGCACTCCAGGCCTTCTTCAACGTCGCCGGTGTAATGCGCACGATCGTCCTCACCGGCATTCCTCTGCCATTCCTCAGCTTCGGTTCCTCCGCCCTGATCGCCTCGATGGCCGCCGCCGGGATCCTTGTCTCGATCTCCCGACACGGTCGCGGCAAGCTGCCCGAGACCGCTGATCCACCACTCAACGACGCCTCACCGACGCGCGACAGCGCGCCCAAACGCGACAACAAGCCGCCGCCCATTTCCCCCTTCCACAGCGGGCGAGGAGACGGCACCTGATGACAACGCTGAGAGTGCTGCTCTCGGGCGGAGGCTCCGGCGGTCACGTCTTCCCCGCCTTCGCCGTCGCCGATGCACTGCGCCAGGTCATGCGCGAACAGGGCGATGCCGTCGAGTTCCGATTCGCAGGCACCGCTGACGGCGTCGAGTCCGAACTCGCCGTCGAAGCCGATCTGCCCTATTCCACGATCGCCGCCCGCGCCCTCCGAGGACGGAACCTGTTCTCCAAGCTGCTCTCCGTCGGAGCAACGGCGACCGGCGTCCTCGACGCGCTTGCGCTGATGCTCCGCTACCGACCGCACGTCGTCTTCCTCACCGGCGGCTACGTCTCGGCCCCGGTCGGAGTCGCCGCTTGGTTGGCCCGTCGACCGATCGTCCTGCTCCAACCCGACATCGAGCCCGGCTGGACGCTCAAAGCCCTGGCGCCCCTCGCCGACAAGATCTGCGTAACCCATCAGCGGTCAACCGAGCGGTACCCGGAAGGCAAGGCCGCCGTCACTGGCTACCCACTCCGGGCCGGATTCGAAGACCTCGACAAACCGATGGCGAGAGCCCACTTCCAGCTCAACGGAGGACCAGCGCTGCTCGTCACCGGAGCAGTCCGGGGAGCCCAGCGGATCAACGACTGCATCGCCGACAACCTCGAGCAATGGCTCTCCCAGACCCAGCTCATCCACATCTCCGGCCGCAACGATTTCGACCGCCTCTCGAAACTGCGAACCAACCTGCCGCCCAAACTGCAGTCCCGCTACCGCCTCTACACCTACATGTCCGAGGAGATGCCCCTCGCAATGGCCGCCTGCGACCTCGCAGTTTCCCGCGCCGGAGCCTCCGTCATGGGCGAGTACCCCGCGGCCGGACTGCCTGCCGTCCTCGCGCCCATCGGTGAAGCCGGAGGCCACCAGCGCTACAACGCCAACCTGCTCGCCGACGCCGGAGGCGCCGTCGTCCTCGACAACGACCACATCACCGACCAATTGCTCGATTTGACGACAGGCCTGCTCGCCGACCAGGAACGCCTCCGATCCATGCGCGAAGCCATGCTCGACCTCCGCCGGATCGACGCCGCAAGACGCATTGCCGAAGTCATCGTTGCTGTGGCAAAGTGACGTAACGATGACCATCAACGTCCACTTCGTCGGAATTGGCGGCATCCATATGTCCGCCCTCGCGCACATCCTGCTCGACGACGGCCTGGTCGTATCTGGTTGCGACCGCTCAGACTCCCCCATCCTGCAACCCTTACGCGATCGCGGCGCGCGAATCGTCATTGGTCATAACGAACATCACGTCACCACGGCGACGCAGGTAGTACGCACCACCGCCGTCCCCGAGACCCATCCGGAGGTCGCCCGAGCCATCGAATTGGGTATTCCCTTGCAAACCCGCGCCGAGCTCCTCGCCGAGATCGCCGAGCCCCGTGAGGTCATCACCGTCGGCGGATCGCACGGCAAGACCACCACCACGGCAATGATCGCCCACGCCATGCGAGCCTCCGGCCGAGACGCCGGCTACGTGATCGGCGGCGAAGCCCCGGACTTCTGCGTCCACGCCAAGCGAGGGACCGACCCCTGGCTCGTCCTCGAGGCCGACGAATACGGCCGCGCCTTCCACCACTACACGCCCCAGGTCGCTGTGCTCACCAACTGCGAACCCGACCACCTCGACTACTACGGCTCCCAGCAAGCCCTGGAAGAAGCCTTCCTCCGCTACGTCGGAACCTTGAAGCCCAATGGAACGCTGATCGTCGGCATCGATTCCCAACTCGCCTCAGACATCAAAGCCAGGCTGGAACTCTCCCGACCAGACATCACGATCGTAACCTGTTCCTCCCGCACCACCGCCGACTACCAGGTCACCTCCGGCGATGACGCCTACCGCCTCAAAACGCCCCACAGAGCAATCTGCGGAACTCTCAGACAGCCCGGCGAGTATCAAAGCCAGAACGCCGCAATCGCAATCGCCGCGCTCGAGGCTGCTGGCTTCGACGGCCCAGCCGCGGCCGACGCACTCTCCTCATTCAACGGCGTCAACCGGCGCTTCCAGCTCCACGGCGAAACCAACGACATCATCGTCCTCGACGATTACGCCCATCACCCCACCGAGGTCTCAGCCGCCATCGCCGCCGCAAAACAGCGCTGGCCCGATCGCCGCATCGTCGTCCTCTTCCAGCCCCACACCTACACCCGCACCTCCTATCTGATCGACGGATTCCGGACCTGTTTCGCCGACGCCGATGTCCTCTACACCGTCGACACCTACGCCGCCCGAGCCATGACCGGCCAGGAGATGACCTCCGAGCAACTGGCCGATGAAATCACTGCCCCAACGGCGACCTACGCCGGATCAGTCGAGCGAAGCGGCGAACTGGCAGCAGCCAACGCCCGACCCGGCGACCTGATCATCACGATGGGCGCAGGCGACATCGACGCGGCCGGCCCCGTCATCCTCTCTAGGTTGGGCGGCTCAAGGTTGGGCGACGCATCATGACCCGCTCGCAGATCCTCCAGGCGCTGATGCAGGAACTGGGCGCGCTCCACGCTGAGCCGCTCAGTCGACACACCTTCGTCCAGGTCGGCGGACCGGCCGACTGGTTCATCGTCATCCGCGACCGCGATGCCCTCATCGACACGATCCGGGCAGCGCACTGCGCCGAGACCACGCTCACCATCCTCGGCGCAGGCTCCAACGTCCTGATTCGCGACGGCGGACTGCGCGGAGTCGTCCTCAAGAACGAGTCCAGGGACTGCCGCCAGATCGGCGAGACCACGTTCGAAGTCGACTCAGGCGCACGGTTCGCCGCCCTCGCCCGATCAACCGCCCGCGCTGGTCTCACCGGCCTCGAGTGGGCAGCCGGAATCCCCGGAGCCATCGGCGGCGGTCTGCCGACCAACGCCGGCGCCTACGGATCCGACCTCTCTGACGTTCTCGTCGCAATCTCCACCATCGCCCCCAACGGAGAATCGGAAATCTTCACCGCTGACGAACTTGGCCTCGCCTACCGAGACTCCAAGCTCCGCAGCGGCGAGCTGCAAGGACACATCGCCACCTCGCTCACCTTCCAACTCCAACGCGGCGACGTCTACGCCAGCCTCGCCGAAATCGACCGAGTCGAAGCGCTACGCAAGACCAACGCTCCGACCGGACCATCACTCGGCTCCACCTTCAAGAATCCTGCCTCCGACACCCGCACGGCCGGACAACTGATCGACGAGGCCGGCCTCAAGGGCCACCGGATCGGAGCCGCTCAGGTCTCCGAGCTGCACGCCAACTACATCCTCAACGTCGACGTCGGCAACGCCCGAGCAACCGACTTCCTCGACCTAATCGCACACGTCCAGAACCGAGTCGAAGGGCGATTCGGAATCCGTCTCCAGCCCGAGATCGCAGTCATCGGCGAGGAGCCAGCCGATGGCGAGTAAGCCCCAGACTCTCGGAGTCGTCCTCGGCGGAGCGTCAGTCGAGCACACCATCTCCATTCGCTCCGCCCGCGCCGTCATCACCGCCGCCGACCCGGAACGATGGCAGCCCGTCCCCTTCGCCGTCTCGCCCTCAGGCCGCTGGCTCACCGCGGACGAGTCCCAGGCCGCGCTAACGGCCATCAATCACGGCGCACCCGAAATCGTCCCTGAGCCGGCAAACCACCGAAGTCCGATCAGCCCCGACATCACGTCGGCGCTGCTCGCCTGCGACGCCATCTTCCCTCTGATCCACGGCTCAACCGGCGAGGACGGCATCCTTCAGGGATTCCTCGAAACGCTCGACATCCCCTACGTCGGCTCCGGCGTCGGAGCATCTGCAATCGCCATGGACAAGGCCCGCTGCAAGCAGATCCTCAGCCAGTCCGGTATCCCCGTTGCACCCTGGATCACCATCAACTGCGACGACTGGCGAAACGACCCCACCGCAGTCATTCGGCGAGCGGCCGATCTCGGCTATCCCCACTTCGTCAAGCCCTCCCGAGGCGGTTCCAGCATCGGCATTACCAGGGTCAACAGCCGCGAAGAATCCAGCGAGGCCATCACCGCCGCCTTCGCCTGCGACTCCGAAGTACTGATCGAAGAGGCAATGCCCTCGCCTCGAGAAATCGAATGCGGCGTCCTCGGCTCCTCCAACGACGGCCCACCCATCGCCTCAACGCTCGGAGAAATCCGCACCAAGCGAGACTTCTACGACTACACCGCCAAGTACGAAGACCCAGCCACCGAGCTAATCGCCCCGGCCGACCTCGATCCGCAGACGACGCAACGGCTTCGAGAGATCTCCCTGGAGGCCTGGCGCGCAATCGGCGCTGAGGGCATGGTCCGCGCCGACTTCCTCCTCGGACCGGACGGCCAGGTCTGGCTCGGCGAGCTCAACACCATTCCCGGGTTCACCTCCGCCTCGATGTATCCACGACTGTTCGAGGTCGACGGATTGCCCCTGACCCAACTGGTCGATCGGCTCGTCGAACTCGGTATCGAGCGCCACGAACGAAAGCGTCGCTATCCCGCGCCGCCAAGCGTGAGCCAGGACGCGAGCTGCGCCCGTGAGTGACTCTCCTGACACCCCTCCAACCGACCAGCCGTCAACCGACCCACCCGTGTCCGACGAACCAGTCGTCCAGCCGCTCCCGCCGACCCGCACGCAACGGGTCTTGGCCAAACTCGCCCAAATCCGCCAACTACCGGCCCCCAACCGCATTCGCGTTCGCTGGCCCAGACTCGTCCTCTTCGCCGTCAGCCTCTCGGCTTGCTCACTCGTCGTGATGATGGCGCTCCTCAACTCCCCGCTCATGGACATCAACTCGATCAATGTCGAAGGCGCAAACGTGGTCTCAACCGCATCGGTGAAACAGCTCGTCGGCCTCAAAGGCGAACACGTCATGACCGCCGATCTCGACGCCGCGCGCGAGCGAGTCGCCGCCTTGACCATGGTCAAAGAAGTCACCGTCACCAAGGACTGGCCGAATGGCATAAAAGTCGTCATAGTAGAACGCGAGCCGTGGGGCCGGTGGCGGGCCAACAACACAGTGTGGGCAATCGACTCCGAGGGAGTAGTCCTCGAGGGTGCCGCGCCTTCGGCCGGCGGACCCATCCTGACCCAGGTCTCCGCGTTGCCGGCGATTAAGCCCGGTGCCGTCGTCGACACCAACGCCGTCGACATGGTCAACGAGCTGCACGAGCGCGGAGCCCCGCTGCCCTTGCCCGGCGTCGTCGCCTACGAGTGGTCCCTCACCGACGGCCTCACCCTGCTCACCGAACACGGGCACATCATCTTCGGCGGCGCCGACGGATTCGAGTACAAGTACTCAGTCTGGGATCTCCTGGAACGCGAAGCGCATCGACGTGGAGAGCCGTTGCTCTTCGCCGATCTCCGCTTCGGCCTCCGTCCCCGAGTCGAAATTGGATTGAACCTCGGCCGCGGCATCCGCATCCAGGATGTCTCAGCCGCAAGCATTTCCGAGCAGTAGAGCAAACCGAGCAAACCGAGCAAACCGAGAAGTGAGCGTGGAGCAGCTATGCCGCCAATGACTACCGCCAGCGTCGCCATTGATCTCGGGTCGTCGGTCATCACCACGGTGGTCGGTGAGCGACACGAGAATGGCCAGCTCTACATCCTTGGCATCGGCCAGTCGCCCTCCACCGGGATCGAAGCCGGACAGATCACCCACGTCTCCCGCGCCGCCGGAGCCATCCGACAGTCGCTCGACCAGGCCGAGGCTTCATCCGCTCGCCAGATCCTCTCCGTCGGCGTCGCCGTCTCGGGAGCCCACCTGCAGAGCGCGAACAACCGAGGCGCCGTCGCGCTCCCCTCATTCGGCGAGCCAATCCGCGACACCGACCTGATCCGAGCCATCGACTCCGGTCGAGCTGTCACCCTCAACGCCTCCAGCACCCTGCTCCACGCGATCCCCCGCTTCTACGTCGTCGACTCCGAGCGCCGCTCATTCGACCCGCGCGGACAGCACGGCCAGCGCCTCGACGTTTCCATGCACCTCGTTACCGCCTCCCAGAGCGCGATCCAGAACGCCGCCCACTGCGTCCAGAACGCCGGAGTCGATGTCGAGCTGATCGCCGCCAAACCCGTCGTCGCCGCCGAGCGTGCCGTCCGCAGCGACGAGAAGGAGTTCGGCGCGCTCGTCATTGGCCTCGACGCCGGAACGACCACGCTGACCGCCTTCGAGGACGGCGCAATCTCCCACACCTCCGCCCTCCAGATCGGTGCCTCTCACATCGCCCGCGACCTCTCCATCGGTTTGCATTGCAGCAACGACGAAGCCCGCCTCATCATGCAGACCCACGGTCAGGCGATCCCCCAGCTCGTGCCCGACACCGCGCCCGAAATCGAACTCCGAGGCTTCTCGCCCGTCGCCGGCAACCGGCAGACCGTGACGCCCACTTTCGTCGCCGAGATCATCTACGCCCGCGTCTGCGAGATCATCACCATGATCAACAACCGCGTCACCGAGGAACAACTCCAGTCCGCCGTCGCCGGCGGCATCATCCTCACCGGCGCCGGAGCCATGCTGGGCGGCATCGACCTCCTCTTCAGCAAGGCGATGGAGTCCCCCGCCCGAGTCGCCGCAACCGGCGAACTCTACGGACTGAGCGACAAGCTCAACCGACCCGACGCCCTCGGAGCCGTCGGCATGCTCGACTGGATGCTCGACTCCGGCGACGCCTTGCAAACCAACCAGGCAGGAACCCAGCGCCGGCACGCCGAAGGCACTGGCTCAATGCTGTCCTCGCTGACCTCAGGCGTATCCAGCCTGGCCCGAGTTTTCAGCCCGAACTCATAACCGTCATCCAGGCCGGCCGTCCAACCTGCGGACGGTGGCCGCCAGACCACAACAGACACGAATCCAGCCAAGACGGACGAACGAGAGGAATCGCAGATGAGCCGACGAAACCACAGCACCCGACACGATGGCATCCCTCCAATCACCGTCGTCGGAGTCGGAGGCGGCGGTTGCAACGCTGTCAACCGGATGATCTCCGACGAGATCCGCGGCGTCGAGTTCGTCGCCGTCAACACTGACAACCAGCAACTCTCCCACTCCAAAGCCGAGACCGTCATCCGCATCGCCGACGCGGAGTCGGATGGCCTCGGCGTCGGCGGCGACCCTGAGCGCGGCGCCCGAGCCGCAGAGAACAGCCGCGACGAGATTCGCAACCTCTTCACCGACGTCGACATGGCCTTCATCACCGCTGGCATGGGCGGCGGCACCGGCACCGGCGCAGCCCCGATCGTCGCCGAAATGGCCCGCCAGGCCGGAGCCCTCACCATCGCCGTCGTCACCCGACCCTTCGAGTTCGAAGGTGTCCCTCGATCCGAGTCCGCGCGCGACGGCATAGATCGTCTCAACGACGTCGCCGACACCGTGATCGTCATCCCCAACCAGCGACTGATCGACAAGAACGACCGCAGCCTCACCGTCACCCAAGCCTTCCACCGCGCCGACGACGTCCTCCGCCAGGCCGTCCGAGGCATCTCCGACGTGCTCACCGTCCCCGGCGAGATCAACCTCGACTTCAACGACGTCAAGAAAGTCATGGGCGGCGGCGGACACGCCCTCATGGCGCTCGGACACGGCGCGGGCGACAACCGAGCCATCGACGCCGCCGAGGAAGCGATCCACTCGCCCCTGCTCGAGGACAGCATCCACGGTGCCACCCGAGTCCTCTACAACATCACCTCCGCCGGTGACCTCGGCATGCTCGAGCTCTCCCAGATCGCCGACTTCGTCCGCGAGAAGGTCCACCCCAACGCCGAGATCATCATGGGCACCGTCATCGACGAAGACCTCGACGGCGACATCCAGATGACCCTGATCGCCACCGGCTTCGTCGACGCCCAGGCCGACCCCGCCGCGACGCGCATGCCCGCCTTCGCAACCGCCGCTCCCTCTGCGCCTGCCTTCGTCGAGCCGCCCCAGCCGACCCGCGAGGACATCCTCGAAAGCCTGACCTTCAAGCCCGCCCAGCCGCGCAGCCCGGACGAGTTGGCCACCCCGGCCTTCCTCCACAACCGACAGTCCGTCGCGAGCTCGAACGGCGCTCAAGGTCGCAACAGCGGACGCCGCTGGGACCCCGACGCCGCCTTCGGCCGGGACTGAGCCGACCCTGGGATCCGGATGGCCTCATGCGGATCGACGTCGTCACCATCTTCCCGCCCCTCCTCGCGGGCGCGCTTGAGCACAGCATCATCAAGCGCGCCCGCGACCAAGGCATCGTCGACATCCACCTCCACGACCTCCGCGACTACACCGACGACCGCCACCGGACCGTAGACGACTACCCCTACGGCGGCGGCCCAGGCATGGTCATGAAGCCCGAACCCTGGTTCCGCGCCGTCGAGTCGCTCCGCGTCCAGGGCAACCCCGGCCGAGCAATCCTGCTCACCCCCCAGGGCAAGCGAATGAACCAGCCGCTGGTCCAACGACTCGCAACCGAGGATCGTCTGATCATCCTCTGTGGACGCTACGAAGGCGTCGACGAGCGAGTCCGCGAGCACCTCGCCGACGAGGAAGTTTCAATCGGCGACTACGTCCTCTCCGGTGGAGAGCCAGCCGCCGCCGTCCTCGTCGACGCCGTCGTCCGGCTCCAGCCCCGAGCCCTCGGCTCCTCCGAGTCCACCATCGAGGAATCCTTCAGCGAGAACCTGCTCGAATACCCCCAGTACACTCGGCCTCCAGAGTTCCGAGGCTGGCGAGTCCCCGACATCCTCCTCAGCGGAGATCACGGCGCCGTCGACCGTTGGCGTCGCGATCAGCAAATCGAACGCACCCGTACCCGCCGCCCCGACTTGCTCGGACCGGATCAGGATGTGTCGGAGACAACCAGCTAACCACAGGATCACAACCACGATCCGCTAGAACGCAAGCCGATCGCGGTCGTAAGATGAGACCAGAACTCTCATCCCAACCTGCCCATCCGGAGCTGATCATGGACCGCAGCGATCTCCTGACCTATGAACGCAACCCGGATATCGAAGAATTCCAGCCCGGCGACACCGTCCGCGTCCACGCCGTGATCGTCGAGGGCGACCGCGAGCGCACCCAGGTCTTCGAAGGCGTCGTCATCCGACGCAAGAAGCAGGGCTCCTCCTCCAACTTCACCGTCCGCCGCGTCACCAAGGGCATCGGCGTCGAGCGAACCTTCCTCTACCACTCCCCCCGCATCGAAAAGGTCGAAGTCACCCGCCGAGGCCGCGTCCGGCGCTCCCGCCTCTACTACCTCCGAGACCGAACCGGCCGAGCCGCCAGAATCCCCCAGCGCCCCCGAAACGCCAAGCGCGCCATCCACTCTTACTAGATCGGGTCCTGAGAGCTCCCCCTGTGGGGGAGCTGTCGCGAAGCGACTGAGGGGGCACGCCCCTCGTAGTTCGCTATTGCCCGCCGTGCAATTCGATCGCATCCAACACCAACCCACGAATCCCCTCCGACGGAAACTCCCCATCGCACCAAACCTTCAGGTGCCGCATCCCTTTTCCCGTCCCCTCCAACCGAGACTCCGCTTCAGGTAACTCCGCCCCGCGAAAAAACTGCAGCCGCACATACCCGTTCGCCCCCATGATGCTGCACATGTTTCCCCGCTTGCCGGCATACACCCACGCCGGATAGTTCCACTTCGTCGTCTCCGAGACCTTGGCATTCCCACCCACCGCCTCCCGCACAGCATCCCGAGTCCGGTACGCCACAAGCCGCTCTGCCTCCTCCAGCTCCAAGAAGTACTGGTCAAACTTCGACTCACTCATCCGAGTCCTCCAACGACGCCGGCGGCTCCGTCGACTCCACGATCGCCGTCAGCCCTTCCATCCCAACAACTTTGATCGTCGCCCCCTCGGCAATCTCAATCCCCGACGCCGCCCGCGCGGACCACAGCTCTGCGTCGACCACCACCGTGCCGCCGGGCGAGAGGGAGTTGTGCGCGGTGCCGGTCTTGCCCACGATCCCCTCGGAATCCGTCGAGGTCAGCCGAGGACTCCACTTCGGACGCCGCCGATCCACCGCAATCAACGTCCCCAGTCCGAACACCACCAGCCCGATCAGGCCAGCGCCCACGATCAGCGCCCAGACCGACACCTTCTCCGCGTCAACCGACGCATCCCCGATCAACAACAGACCACCCAGAATCAACGCAATGATCCCGCCAATCCCTAGGAACCCAAACCCCGCGACAAACACCTCAGCCGCCAACAGGATGATCGCCAGGACCAGTAGGGCAATCCCGGCCGGATTCGTATCCAGCGGACCCAGCGCAAAGAACCCGAAGATCAACATGATCACGCCGAACACCCCCGGACCGACCAGCCCCGGCGAGAACGCCTCGATCAACAGCAGCAAGCTCCCGATCGACGTGAACAGGAACGCGATGTTCGGATCCGCAATCACGTCCAGCACCGACTCCGCAAAGTTGTAGTTCGTCTCAACGATCGGCGCGCGGTCGATGTCCAGAACGTGGTTCTCGCCGCCCGGCTCCAACTGGATCACCCGTCCGTCGATCTGAGCAATCAGGTCGTCCAGATCCGCCGCAACCAGGTCGACCACGTTCAGCTTGACCGCCTCATCACCCGTGATCGACACCGACTCCCGAACCGCCCGCTCGGCCCACTCCTCGTTCCGGCCCCGATGCCTCGCGATCCCCCGGATGTCTGCCGCCGCATCGTTCGTCACCTTGTCCCGCAGGTCCCCGTCGATGTCATCACCGCTCCCCGAGATCGGGTGCGCCGCCCCGATCTGAGTATTCGGCGCCATCGCCGCGATATGACCCGCCAACGTAATGAACGTCCCCGCCGAGGCCGCACGCGCGCCCGCCGGACTAACAAACACGATCACCGGAATCTCCGCCGCTAGGATCCGCTGCACGATGTCATCGGTCGATGAAATCAACCCGCCCGGCGTATCCATCATCAGCACCCACGCCGCTGCATCCTGCCGCTCCGCCCGGTCCAGCGCCCGTCCGACGAAGTTCGCCGAAACGGGCCCAATCTCCTGCGCCATGCTCGACACGTGCAGCGCCCCCGGAGGATTGTCCGACCCACACCCGGCCAGCAACGTCGAACCAAGACCCAGCCCCAGCAGGACAACCGCGAGCGCGCGCAACGGACGCTGGAACAACCACCTCATATCTCAAGAATACGCAGGAGAGATACACTCCGATCATGCCTCCCCTGGTCACGCACATGATCGCCGCCGTCCGCGCGGGCGGACAAATCAGCGCCGACGGCATCTCCTTCGACCACCGGAACGGCGACTATCTGCTCGGCTCCACCACGCCCGACATCCGCGTCCTCACCCGCTGGGATCGTGAACGCACCCACTTCTTCGACATCTACAACGACGGCCATCAGGACTGCGTCGAGAACTTCTTCGGCGCTCACCGCAGCTTCCGCGACCCCTCAAACCTCAGCCCCGAGACCATCGCCTGGGTCGCCGGATACCTCACCCACGTGATCATGGACCAGGAGTACGTCCTCCAGATCTACCGGCCCTTCTTCGGCTCCCGATCCCTCCTCGGCGGCAACTCCCACGCCAATCTGCTCGACCGCGTGCTCCAGTACGAGCTGGACCGCCGAGAACGCGAATCGGACGAAGACATGCGGCAAATCCGCAGCGCGCTGTTTGGCTCCGCCATCGAGATCGACGCCGGCTTCGTCGATCGCCCCCTCCTCACCAAATGGCGAAACACCACCGCCGCCATGACCGAGCATCCGCCCGACTGGGAGCGCTTCTCCTTCATCGCCTCGCGGCACCTCAAGAGCGCCGGCATCGAGAGCGAGTCCGGACTCCGCGACTTCATGGAAACCATCCCCGAACTCCTCGACGACACCCTCGGCCACGTCGACCAGAGCGCCCTCGATGGCTTCTTCGAGTCCACCGCCGAACGCACCGCCACCGTCCTCCGCGACTGGCTAAGCGCCGACTGATGGTCAGCGCTACCGACATCGAAATCCCGATCTGGCGCGGCGCGGCTGCCGCGCGCGAGCAACTCCTCTCCCGCCGCCGACCCGACGACGACGAACTCAGCGACATCGAACGCCAGATCCTCCGACGCCTCTTCGACGACGAACCCGATTTCGAAGAAGCCGTCCGCCGCATCATCGAACAGGTCCGCACCGGCGGAGACGCCGCCGTCCGACAGATCGCCGAAGCAATCGACGGAGCCGCTCCCGACTCCCTCGTCGTCACCGAGCAAGAATTCGCCCAGGCCCGCAGCGAAGTCTCCTCCGACCTCGTCGCCGCCCTCCAGCACGCCGCCGACCGAGTCCGTCGTTATCACGAGCTGCAGCTTGAGCACGCCGCCAGATCCTTCTCCAGCGGAGGACTCGGACAACTCGTCCGGCCACTCGCCCGGGTCGGCCTCTACGTCCCCGGCACCGCCGCCGTCTACCCATCCACCGTCCTCCACACTGCGATCCCCGCACAGGTCGCCGGAGTCCCCGAGGTCGTCATCGCCTCGCCCGCCGTCCCTGCCGAGGACGGCACAGCCACCGTCAACGCCCTCAAGCTGGTCGCCGCCCAGATCGCGGGCGTCGACACCGTCTACAAGGTCGGCGGAGCCCAGGCCATCGCCGCGCTCGCCTACGGCACCGATTCAATCACCCCCGTCGACAAGATCTTCGGACCCGGCAACCGCTTCGTCACCGCCGCCAAGCGACGCCTCTACGGAGTCGTCGGCATCGACGCCATCTACGGACCGACCGAGACCTTGATCATCGCCGATGACACCGCCAACCCCGAGCTCGTCGCCGCCGACCTCCTCGCCCAGGCCGAGCACGACAACTTCGCTGCCCCCATCCTGATCGCCACGAGCGAATCCCTGGCGGAGTCGGTCGTAGCGCAGCTCCTCGAGCAGACCACCGATCTCCCCCGCCGGGAGATCGCCCTCAACGCCCTCAGAACCCGAGGCGGCCTCGCCTTCGTCCCCGACCTCGATGAAGCCCTCGCCATCGCCAACGAGTACGCCCCCGAGCACCTCGCCCTCGTCGTCGAGAACGCGCACCAGCACATCGGCGACGTCCGTAACGCCGGTGGACTCTTCGTCGGCGAGGCCTCGCCCGAAGCCCTCGGAGACTACGTGGCCGGACCCTCGCACGTCATGCCCACCGGCGGCTCCGCTCGCTTCGCCTCCGCCCTCAACGTCGGCGAGTTCATGAAGATCACCACCGTCGTCCAGGTCACCGACCAGCTGCTCGACGAGGTCTCCGCCGACGCCGAGCTCATCGCCCACGCCGAGCACCTCGACGCCCACGCCCGCTCCCTCGAACGCCGACGCCGAGACCGATGAGCTCCCAGCGTCCCCGGGTTCGCGCACATCTGGCGCAACTGCCGGGCTACGCCCCAGTGGTCCCACTCGCCGAACGAGCCCGACAGGCCGGACTCCAACCCGAGGACTGCCTCAAGCTCGACGCCAACGAAAACCCCTACGGCATCCATCCCGGAGTCCGGGACGCCCTCGCACAGGCCCTGGACGCGCCCGACTTCGGCTCCATCTATCCCGATCCCAACCAGACCGAACTGCGCGAAGCCCTCTCCCGCTACACAGGCCTCGACCCGTCGATGATCCTCGCCGGAGCCGGCGCCGACGAACTCCTCGACCTCTCCTTCCGAGCCATCCTCCCGCCCGGCGGGACCATCATTACCTGCACCCCGTCCTTCGGCATGTACCCCTTCCTCGCCGACATCAACGAACTCAACCTCATCGACATCCCCCGAGACAACCACTTCGCCCTCCGATCGCACGAGCTTCTCGAAGCAGTCGAGCAAGCCGGCCGCGACACCATCGTCGTCCTCACCTCGCCCAACAACCCCAGCGGCGACCTCGTCCCCCGCGACCTACTCAAGCGCCTCCTCGATCTCGGCGCGACCGTCATCCTCGACGAGGCCTACATCGAGTTCGCCGGCCTCCACGCCTCCGCGCAGGACCTCCTCGCCGACTACCCCCGACTGATCATCATGCGAACCTTCAGCAAGTGGGCCGGCATCGCCGGGCTCCGTCTCGGCTACGCCCTGGCCCACCCCGGCCTCGTCACCGACCTGATCAAGATCAAGCAGCCCTACAACGTCAACCAGGCCGCCGAGATCGCCGGAATCGCCGCCATCAACTGCGCCGACGAAATCGGCAAGCAGATCGACGCCATCCGCCAAACCCGAGACGACCTGTTCAAAGCCCTCCTCACAATTGACGGCCTCACTCCGCTCCCCTCCGAGTCCAACTTCATCCTCATCGCCGTCGACCCGAACATCGGAACCGGCCGCAACCTCCACGACCGCCTCGCCCAGGTCGGCGTCTTCACCCGCACCTACAGCGACCCACTCCTCACCAATCACCTCCGAATCTCCATCCCCCGAGCCGACCAGCTCACCACCCTCCTTGACCGCCTCAACTCCGCCCTCTGACCTGCACTCGCTCTATCCTGCCCACGCTTTCCACTGACCTGAACATCGATGCAGGAGTATGCAATGCGCCTCTCCCAACCACGACTACAACCCCTGACGATTGAAACCGCCGAAGGCGAATCCAAAGCCCAGCTCGAACGCGCCGAAGCCCGAGGCGGCCCCGTCCTCAACATCACCCGCACCCTCGCTCACTACCCCGAGCTCTCCTCCGCCTGGGGTCGATTCGCCCGCCACGTGCTCGGAGAATCCTCCCTCCCCGAGCGCGAGCGCGAACTGATCATCCTGCGCATGGGCTGGAACTGCCAATCAGGCTACGAGTTCGGCCAGCACCGACGAATCGGCCAGCAGGCCGGGCTCAGCCTCGATGAAGTCGAGCGGGTCAAGCAAGGCCCCGACCACGACGCCTGGACCGCCCACGAGGCTGCCCTCCTCCGAGCCGCCGACGAACTCCACTCCGACGCCTTCATCACCGACGAGACCTGGAACGAGCTGGCCGAGCAGTACGACACGAAGCAGTTGATGGATGTCGTCTTCGCCGCCGGCCAGTACAACCTCGTCTCGATGGCGCTCAACACGCTCGGCGTCCAGCTCGAGCCGGGCACCCCCGGCCTCGAGCTTGAGTAGGCGGACGCCATGCCCGGACCGCTCGACGGCCTCCGCATCCTCGACTTCACCTGGGCCCTCGCCGGACCCTACGGCTCGATGATCCTCACCGACCTCGGCGCAGAGGTCTACAAGGTCGAACACGTCGACACCAACGAGCGCCACCGAGGCGCCGGACCCTACGTCCACGGCGTCTCCACCTACTTCTTCAGCGTCAACCGAGGCAAGAAGTCGGTCACGCTCGACCTCAAGCATCCCGAGGCCGTCCAGATCATCAAGGACCTGATCGATCCCGCGTCCGGCGGCATCGATGTCCTCACCGAGAACTTCCGACCCGGCGCAATGGCCCGGCTCGGACTCGGCTACGACGACCTCTCGGCCGTCAACCCCCGACTGATCTACGCCTCTACGTCAGGCTTCGGACACACCGGCCCCTACCAACACCGACCCGCCGTCGACGTCATCGTCCAGGGCATGGGCGGCGTCATGAGCATCACCGGACACCCCGGCGGACCGCCCGCGCGTCCCGGCTACAGCATCGGCGACATGGCCGGCGGCATGTACACCGCCATTGGCGTGCTCGCCGCGATGCACGAGCGCCTGTCCTCCGGCCTCGGACAGCACGTCGACGTCGCCATGCTCGACGCCCAGGTCGCCCTGCTCGAGAACGCCGTCGTCCGCGCCGCCAACACCGACGAAGTCCCCGGCCCGATCGGTACCCGCCATCCGCTCGTTACCCCGTTCCAGGCTTTCCCAACACTCGACGGCTGGATGGTGATCGCCGGCGTCAAGGACTGGCAACTCTTCTGCGCCAAGATCGACCGCGACGACCTCCTCCACGACCAACGCTTCCAGACCAACCCCGACCGCACCGACCACCACGCAGACTTGGAGCCGATCCTCAACGAAGCCTTCAAGAAGCGGACCACCGCCGAGTGGGAAGCCGAGCTCGAAGGCGTCTGCATCGCCGCCCCGATGAACACCCTGCCCGAGATCATCAACGACCCCCACATCCACGCCCGAGGCATGATCGCCGAACTCCCCGTCGCCAAATCCCAGAAAACCATCAAGGTCTCCGGCTCCCCTGTGCACCTCTCCCGCACCCCAATCCGCCTCAAGCGAGGCGCATCCGCCATCGGCCAACACACCCGCGAGGCCCTGCAACTCATCGGCCGCTCCCCCGAAGAGATCGACGGGCTGGCCAAAGCCGGAGTTGTGTCGGTGGAGGAGTAGTGATGCGCGCGCGCTTGCTACTCTCCTGTTCGCTTGTCGCAATCGCCTCCCTCATGTTGGTACTCGCGGCCCGATCAAGTCCTGCTTCAGCGTCGGATGCCACGATCACCACTACGCTTCACCCCGGCGACAATTTGATCGGCTGGGTTGAGGCCGACGCGCCGACCGATCACGTCTTCGATCAGATTCCAGAGTTGCAATCGATTCGCAGCAGTTCAAGTGGGTCGACTTGGTTCGTGCACCGCCGCGCGAGCGGAGAAGCGCGGAGGGGTCGTCTGCTGGAGATTGGCCGAGGCTACTGGTTCCACCTTGTGAGTGAGCGGCCGATTGAATGGGAACGCCGCATGAGCGAGCATGCGGCGGACCATCAGCTGGGGCCCGGGCAACATGTTGTCGCGTGGGCCGGCACGGACGGCGTCCCGTTTCGCCATGCCATGTTGGCAATCGATGGGGCTCCGAGTCACGCCTGGCTGTGGGACTCACGACACCAACGTATTATCTCTTGGTCTGCAAGGACTCGAGATCTAGTGAGCGTCTCTGCACCTGGGGTCACCGGACTCGGCTGGCGCTCTCTGGCTACTGCTGCGTCGATGTGGAAGTTGCGGCCTGGGGATGCACTCGGCATCACACTCGGGCGGCCGTTGACCTGGATACAGCCGACCGGGAGTCTTCCCGTGATCCGATACGTAGGCGATGTCCGCGAACAAGCGCGACAGTTTGTAGTGGAAGACACGAGATTCGTATTGACTTACTTTGCTCGGCGCTTTGGTGCGGAAGTGAATCCCGACCACCTTGAGATCGTCGTCGGACTACGTGCAGACCTCTTCGACGTGATCGACGACGGCATGCCGTTTTTTTCTTACTTCCGTCCTCCGGGGGGAGTGCCTCAGTCCTGGAACCGGTCCCGGATCATAATCTCCTTAGAGAATTGGTTTCAGTTGGATGGGTCGAGCTACGCCGGCACGCGACGTTCCGGAAGAGGAATACTGCTTCACGAGTATTTCCACGCGCTCCAGTTTCATCTGGCGCCGGCTAACTTCTGGTCGGTACCTGCTTGGTTGACCGAGGGTACTGCCATTGAGTTTGTAAACGAGATCGCGCCCTCTTCGCTGTTCGCTGGTCCAGGGGATCTGGCTCGGGTCCGTGAGATAGGGTTACGCGATCGTCAAGCCGCCAACCATCCTCATTCGATTGGAGCCATCGCACTGCGTCTCTTGACTTCCTCTCAAGGCCATGATTCCGTATTCATTTTCTGGCGATCGTTGGCCACGATGGAGAGAACACGTCTGGCCTGGGAGAGGGCTTTCGAGCATACGTTTGGTAGAACTGTCGATCACTTCTCCGACGAGTATCGCACGTGGATGGACGAGCAGTTCGCTGAGGTCACTGGACGAATCGAGTTCGGAGGTCGCATGGACTCTTCGCAAGCAGCGGTGGAGATAGAGCCGGTTGCCCGCGCGATACCCCGCACAACGACTTCTGTCGACTCAGACGGTAATTATAGTGCGTTAGTTCATAAAGGGGTGGCCTTTCGCGTAAAGGTTCACTCGGTCGATACTGGCTGTTTCGCATATCTGAGCGAGCGTGGAACCTGGAGGACCCGCGAAGATTCGCATGTCTTTGTGCAAGCGGACGGTGGAACCCGCCTACCAACCGTTGTTGGCAGACCCGTGGGGTTCATCTGCGATTGAAGTCGTTATCGTTGCGCCCATGACCAACCGACAACACTTCGCCAACCTCGTCCGCTCCGGCCAACCCATCCTCGCCCCCGTCGCCATCGACCCCCTCTCCGCCCGCCTCGTCGAATCGCTGGGCTTCGAAGCCGCCTACCTCTCCGGCGGCGGCTTCGGCTTCCAGCTCTCCGTCTCCGAGGCCCTCCTCACCATCACCGAGGTCGCCAACCTCACCCGACAGATCACCGCCCGCTCCGACATTCCCCTGATCGTCGACGGCGGCGTCGGCTTCGGCGACCCCCTCCACACCTGGCGCGCCGTCCGCGAGATCGAGGCCGCCGGAGCAGCCGCCATCGAGATCGAAGACCAGGTCGCGCCCAAGCGGGCTCATCATCACAAGGGCGTCGAGCACCTGGTGCCGCTGGAGATGATGGTCGACAAGGTCGGCGAGGCCGTCGCCGCCCGCCACGACGACGACTTCATCATCATCGCCCGCACCGGAGCCGTCCGCAACGAGTCCTTCGAGCGCGCCCTCGAACGCGCCGCCGCCTACCGCGAGGCCGGCGCCGACGTGCTCATGCTCTTCACCAACGATCCCGAGCAGATCGCCGAAGCCGGCCGCGTCCTCGGCGGCCCGCTCTCGCTGATGGCCCCCGCCGACCGCCTCAACCAACCAATGCTGGCCGGCCACGGCTTCAACGTCCTCATCGACCCCTTCACCGGCCAGGTCGCCGCCTTCGGAGCCATGCGCGACGCCTACCGCAGCATCGCCGCCACCGGAACCTCCGGACGAGAAGTCGACGAACTCATGTCCCTCTACCGCGAAGTCCAAAACATGGCCGGCATGCAAGACCTCTACGCCATCGAAGAACGCACCACCGAGCGACCCGCCTAAGCGCATTGGTTTGTAACGCAGAATTGGACAGACCCCGCCCGGTCGGTCAACGTGTAGACATGCGCACTGCACGCACCGCAACCGTCACCCGAGACACCGGCGAGACCTCCATCCAGGTCGCCCTCGACCTCGACGGCTCCGGACAGGCCACCGTCGAGACCGGCGTCGGCATGCTCGACCACATGCTCCACCAGCTTGCCCGGCACGGAGCCTTCGACCTCACCGTCCAGGCCGCCGGCGACCTCCATGTCGACGCTCACCACACCTCGGAAGACGTTGCCATCGCCCTCGGACGAGCCCTCAACGACGCCCTCGGCGACCGCGCCGGCATCGCCCGCTTCGCCGACCGAACCGTCCCCCTCGACGAAGCCCTGATCCACGTCGCCCTCGACCTCAGCGGCCGGCCCTACGCCCGGATCGACCTCGACTTCCCCGCCCCAATGATCGGCGAACTCCCCTCCTCGATGGCCAAACACATCCTCGAGACCATCGCCTACGAAGCCCGCTGCGCCCTCCACGTCCGCCAACTCGCCGGCGACAACGAACACCACATCATCGAGGCCACCTTCAAAGCCCTCGCCCGCTGCCTCCGCGACGCCACCCGAATCGTCGAAGAATCCGGCGCCCCCAGCACCAAAGGCACCCTGACCTGAGCAGACCTCCCCCTCTGGGGGAGGTGTCACGAAGTGACGGAGGGGGCCTCCCCAACCACCACCTCGTAATCCTCAATCACCGGATTCGCCAGCAACCGATCCGACATCTCGTCCGCCAACCGCTCAGCCTCCTCCGCCGACTCCGCCTCCAGCCAGACCTCGATGTACTTCCCCGCCCGCACCGCCTCCACGCCCTCGTAGCCCAGCGAGTGCAGACCCCCGCGGATCGCCAGACCCTGCGGATCGTTCACCGTCCGCTTCAGCGTGACGTGGATCTCCGCCTTGTATCTCATCGCTGGTACTGCATCGAGGTCAGCCGGCCCTGATCAGCTCTTGCCCCGTCACCCGCTCGAACGCGGTCCGGTAGCGGCTGCAGATGTTCTCCACCACCTCATCCGGCAGCGACGGACCCGGAGGCTCCTTGTCCCAGCCCGTCGAGGTCAGCCAGTCGCGCAGCGGCTGCTTGTCGTACGACGGCTGCGACTGCCCCGGCTTGTAAATCTCCGCGTCCCAGAACCGCGACGAGTCCGGCGTCAGCGCCTCGTCGATCAGGATCACCTCGTCCTCGCCCTGCTGATTCTGCGTCACGCCGAACTCGAACTTCGTGTCCGCCAGGAAGAAGCCCGCCTCCTGCGCCCGCGACAGCCCGTACGTGTACAGCGCCATCGAGCGCACCTTGACCGTGTTCGCCACATCCTCGCCGACGATCCCCACCGCCTGCTCGTACGTGATGTTCTCGTCGTGCTCGCCCACCTCGCCCTTCGTCGAGGGCGTGAAAATCGGATTCGGCAGCGGCTCCGACTCCGTCAACCCGCCCGGCAGTGGAATCCCGCAGACCGTCCCGTCGCGCTGGTACTCGGCCCAGCCCGATCCGGCCAAGTAGCCCCGAACAATCGCCTCCAGCTTGACCGGCTCGCACTTCTTGACCAGCATCGACCGCCCGATGTACTCCGGACCCAGCGCCACCGGGATATCCGGATTATCGGTCGAGTCGATCACCCGGATCATGTGGTTGGGCACCACCGACTCGGTCGCCTCGAACCAGAACGCCGACATCTGCGTCAGCACGCAGCCCTTGTCCGGAATCCCGTTCGGCAACACCACATCAAACGCCGACACCCGGTCGGTCGCCACCAGCAGCAGCCGGTCGCCCAGGTCGTATATGTCCCGAACCTTGCCCGAGATCTTCGGCAGGTCCAGGTCGGATTCCATCATCACACTCATCGCAAACTCCTCTTGGGCGATCTTAGGTCAAGTTGACGGAACGAACGGCCGATGTGAATGGCAGTTTGCTCTCAACTCGCTCCGCAGACGGAGGACGGAAGGGTAAGGCGGCGTCGATGGCGGGCAGGGCTAGACGGTCCACGTCGGGATGGTGGTCCGGCGCGGGGCATGGGGCGCTCAGGAGCGAGCGGTAAGGGTGTCGCTGGCGGTCGGTGGAAAAAAACGACCGGCGCTCGGCGCGGCGATTGCGGCGCTGGTCTACGGCGGGTACTAGGGTGGTTCGTCTTCGTCATGGTTGGAGCCTTCCTCGTCTTCCTGTTCGTCGGTGGTCGTCTTGAAGTAGCTCTCGGCGAGGGCGATTTCTTCTTCGGTGAGCGGTGAGCCGTTCTGAATGTCGGCGATGCGCTGGTAACCGGGGCTGATCTTCTCGGTCACCTCCTGGGCCGCGTCGCTGAGAGCGTCGCGGGCGGCGTCGTAGGCGAGCCGGGCCTCGTATCGGGCTTCGGCGTAGAGGCCCTTGAGGTGGGCGAGCGCCTTGGTCGCGCTGTGCTGGACGTAGACGGGTCCGTTGGTGGCCTGGTGGCGGAGCTGGTTGACGATGGCGTCTTTGGTGAAGGGCAGGGGCGGGTTGGCGTGGGGGACGGTCATGGTTGGTTCTCCTGTCGCGGTTGGTTTGGGGATCGAGTGTAGGTACATATGTTCTGATCGGGGGAGTTTGGGTGCATTGGGGTTTGCGGAGGGGGGAAGGGATGGGTGCTGTTTGGCGAGGTCTGGTCTTGCGGGGCCAGCGTCGGCGGGACCCCCTCTGTCACTTCGTGACATCTCCCCCGCGGAGCGGGGGAGAAAATTGGGAGGGCTGGGTTCCGGCGTCTGAGGTGAGGCGGGCGGTGGTGGCCTTGGCGGAGTTGGGTGGTCTGGGCCCCTTGTCCCCGCATCAAGTGCGGGGCAGGCAAGCACGGGGCATCGGAAGGAAGAGAGGGCGGGCTGATGTAGCTATCGGACTACGTCCGGCATCAGCATTGTTCCAGGAGCGAACTGACCTCCTGGATGAGCACTGGCAGGCTGAGCGTGATTGTGCTCCATACGCGGCGATGGTCGAGGTCGCCATAACGGTGGACTAGCACGATGCGCATCCCGATGATCGATTCGTGGTCGGAGATCTGCTCGGCGATCGACCCGTCGCTGGAGACGAGCTGCGTCATCGCTTCGCAGAGGATCGTGAGCTGACGTTCGACGGCTGAACGGACGAGGATGTCCGACTCATAGCTGGCCAGCGTCTTGCCGTGGGTGAATTGCCTGACCAGCAACGCGGCGTCGAGGATGTCGCGCAGGTACTTCTTCGACCTAGGCGGCATAGAGCAGAGTCCGCGTCTGTTCGACGGCCTCGGCGAAGTAGGGGTTCCTGAACGGCTGCTCGATCACGAGATCAACTGGGCGGTCGAACAGCTCTGCCAGTGCGGCCTGCAGTTCCAGGTGTTTGCGGAACCATGGGTCGGGATCGGCGTGCGGTTGATAGGCGACGATGAAGTCGAGGTCGCTGGAGGCTGGGTCGAAGTCGGCGGTGGCTGCCGAGCCGAACAGGTCGAGCCGAGCCACCTGGTATTGGCGGCAGAGCTCGGAGAGTTCGTCGAGGTGCTGGTCGATCAGCGCAATCACGGTTCAGGCCCCTGCTCCGAATTCGACGGGTCCAGCGTAGTCGTTTCGGGCTGTAGTCGGTGGGGTCCTCACACCCGGCTTCCGCCTCTCCCCGAGAGCGAAGCCCGCCCTTCCTGGGCCGGCGTCGGGGGGACCCCCTCTGTCACTTCGTGACATCTCCCCCGCGGAGCGGGGGAGAAAATTGGGAGGGCGGGCTGCGGGGAGCGAGAAGGCGGGCCGTGGTCGCCCTGGCGGAGTTTGGAGGCCTGGGCCCGGCGTCAGAGCGCGGGGCATCGGAAGGGGAGGGGGACGGCGTTCACCTGGGGGGTCGGGATGGGGCGCTACAACCCCAGGCGGGCGAAAGAGGCGTCGATGTGCTGGGTGAAGTAGCCGGGGTCGAAGACGGCGTCCATTGATTTGCGATCGAGGGCTGTGGTGATCACTTCGTCGTGCTCAATCAGGTCTCGGAACTGGATGCCTTCGTCCCAGGCTTGCATGGCGTAGGACTGGACTCGCTTGTAGGCGTCGTCGCGGCCGACTCCGGCTTCGGTCAGCGCGAGCATGACTCGCTGGCTGTAGATCAGGCCGTAGGAGGATTCGAGGTTGACCTGCATTCGGTCGGCGTCGATGACGAGGCCGTCGATGATCCAGGCGAGCATGTCGGTGATGTAGTCGAGGGCGAAGCAGGCGTCGGGGACGGCGATGCGCTCGGCGGAGGTGTGGGAAATGTCTCGCTCGTGCCAGAGGGCGACGTTCTCCAGCGCGGTCAGAGCGTTGGCGCGGATTGTTCTGGCGAGGCCGCAGACGCGCTCGGCCTTCTCCGGGTTGCGCTTGTGCGGCATGGCCGAGGAGCCGGCCTGGCCCTCGGCGAACGGCTCGCGGACCTCGCGGACTTCGGTTCGCTGGAGATGGCGGATTTCGGTGGCGAAGCGCTCCAGCGAAGCGGCGATGACGGCCAGGGTGGAGAGGAAGTACGCATGCCGGTCGCGCTGGACGACCTGGGTCGAGATCGCCTCGACGCCGAGTCCGAGCTCGCGGCAGACGCGCTCCTCGATGTGCGGCGGGACGGTCGCGTGGGTGCCGACGGCGCCGGAGATCTTGCCGACGGCGACCGACTCGATCGCGTCGGCCAAACGCCGTCGGTTGCGGCGGGTCTCATCGACCCAGCTGGCCAGCTTGAGACCGAATGTGGTCGGCTCGCCGTGGATCCCGTGCGTGCGGCCAATGCAGAGCGTGTGCTTGTGTTCGACGGCGCGCTTCGTGATCGATGCTTCGAGTCGCTCGAGGTCGTCTTCGATGATCCGCGCGGCGTCGCGGATCTGGAGGGCGGAGGCGGTGTCCCAGACGTCGGAGGTGGTCAGTCCGTGGTGGACCCAGCGCGACTCGGGGCCGAGGGTATCGGCGACGGAATGGAGGAAGGCGAGGGTGTCGTGGTGGACTTCGGCCTGGTAACGGTCGATGTCGGAGACGTTGTAGCCGGCGTTGGCGGCGACGAGTTCGGCGTCCTCGCGGGGCACGACGCCCTCGTCGGCCCAGGCGTTGACGACGGCGATCTCGACATCGAGCCAGCGCCGCCACTTGGCGTCATCGGTCCAGAGCGCGGCCATTTCCGCGCGTTGGTAACGGGGGATCATCAGGGGATGTACTCCTCGCGGGCGGGGGAGAAGATGTCGAGCGCAACGGCGTCCTCAAGCGCGGTCACCTCGTGCGGGACCTCGGAGGGAATGATCCACGAGTCGCCGGCCGAGAGCTCCTTCGTCTCGTCGCCGAGCTCGAAGCGGACGCGCCCCTTGACCAGGTACCCGATCTGCTCGTGCGGATGCGTGTGCATCGGCACGACGCAGCCTGCGGCGATCTGGATCTCGTGGATCGAGGTGCGCTCGCCCGCATTCAACGTGCGTCGCGAGACGCCGGGGAACATCTCGATCGGCGCCACGTCGTCGTGCGCCTGCAGGTTCGGTTTGATCGTGCGGGTCGTCATCTCATACCTCTCTCAGGACAGTTCTCTGAGGGCAATATCGGTTCGCTGAAAGGAGCCATCGAATCTGATCCGACGGACGTTGTCGTAGGCAATGCCCCGAGCTGCCGCCAGCGTATCGGCGACGGCGGTCACGGCGAGCACACGTCCGCCCGCCGTGAGGGTCCGTCCATCATCGTCGATCGCGGTGCCGGCGTGAAAGACGTCGACCGAATCATCGACGGCATCCAGACCATGGATCGGCTTGCCGGTCTCGTAGGGGCCGGGGTAGCCGCCGCTCACGATCGCGACGCTGACCGAGGCCTGGCCCGAGTGCGAGATCGCATCGCGCGGCAGAGCGTCGCCCCGCGCTGACGCCTCAAGCACCGGCAGCAGATCACCGTCCAGCAGCGGCAGGACGGCCTGGGTCTCGGGATCGCCGAAGCGGGCATTGAACTCGAGCACGCTCAGAGCGCCGTCGTCGATCATCAGGCCGGCGTAGAGCAGGCCACGGAACTCGCAGCCGTCGGCCGCCATCTGCTCGACGACGGGCCGGTGGATGGAACTGAAGACATCCTCGGCCTCGCCAACAAAACCTGGCGGCGCGTAGACGCCCATGCCGCCGGTATTGGGGCCCTGGTCGCCATCCATGATCCGCTTGTAGTCGCAGCTCAGCGGCAGCGGCAAGATGTCGGTCCCAGAGACAATCGCCATCGCCGAGGCCTCCATCCCCGACAGCCGATCCTCGATCACGACGCGCTCACCGGCAGAGCCAAACGCGCCGGCAAACATCTCATCGATGGCGGCGTGCGCATCGTCGATGTGGTCGGGGACGATCACTCCCTTGCCCGCCGCCAGCCCGTCGGCCTTGAGCACCGGCAGATCGTCGGGTCCGAGAATCTCCAACCACTTGTGCGCCGCCTGGGCAGAGTCGAACAGCTCGCCGCCCGCATGGGGCACGCCCGCCGCCTGCATCACCGACTTGGCAAACCACTTCGACGACTCGACCCGCGCCGCCGACTGCGAGGGTCCAAACGCAAGGATGCCCCGCTCGCTCAGCGCATCCACCAGACCTGCCGCAAGCGGCGCCTCAGGTCCGACAACCACGAGGTCAATCCGCCGCTCCGCCGCCGCCGCGCAGATGCCGTCGATGTCGGAATCGTGAATCTTCAGGTTCTCGCCCAGCTCTGCCGTCCCGGCGTTGCCGGGCGCGGCAAACACGGCCTCGCAGCGAGGCGATTGAGCCAGCTTCCAGGCCAGCGCATGCTCGCGACCACCGCCGCCAACAATCAGGACTCGCATGCTGCGAGGCTATCTCACCGCCGCAGAAATGGACGTGGGCGCATGAGTAGGAATCCGAGTCAGGTCGCCGTGCAGCACGATCGGGTCCATGGCCAGCATCTCGGAGCGGTAGGGCGACTCCGGTACGTCCTGCATCAGGTAGATCGGGATGTCCAGCACATGGGCGAAGCCCATCTCAAGGAAGCTGTTGCCGCCGATGTAGCGCAGCTTGCCGGGCAGGTCTTCGTTCAGCACCAGGATCGCGTCGCACACCTTGATCTTCTCGTAGTGGGTGCGGATCAGGTCCTTGTCGCGCTTCAGCTCAGCCCGCTCAAGGTCGTCAGCCCCCTCGTAGTCGAACTCGCGGGTGTCGACGGGGGTGAGGACCTCATGCCCGGCCGCTTCGAGAACGCGGCAGATGTCGGGCAGCCGCTGGCGGAGGGACATGCTCATGCAGATGGTGATGATCAAGCTGGTCACTCCCACTCGATGGTGCCGGGCGGTTTGGAGGTGATGTCGTAGACGACCCGGTTGATCTCTGGGATCTCGTTGACGATCCGGTTGGCGATCGTGCCGAGCACGTCGTACGGAATCCGGGCCCAGTCGGCGGTCATGGCGTCGTCGGCGGTGACGGCTCGCAGCGCGCAGACCCAGCCGTAGGTGCGGGCGTCCCCCTGGACCCCGACGGTCCGTGTGTCGGTCAGGATGGCGAACGATTGCCAGAGTTCGTCGTAGAGGCCGGCCTCGCGAACCTCGTCCATCACGACGGCGTCGGCGAGCTGGAGCACGCGCACCTTCTCGTGGGTGACCGGTCCGATGATGCGAATCGCGAGGCCGGGTCCGGGATAAGGTTGTCGGCCGACGATCTCCTCGGGCAAGCCGAGTTCCCGCCCGACCTCCCGCACCTCGTCCTTGAACAGGTGGCGGAGCGGTTCGATCAGCTCGAAGCGCAGATCATCGGGCAAGCCGCCGACGTTGTGGTGCGACTTGATCATCGCCGTCGCCGAGCCGTGGCCGGAGCCTGCGCTCTCAACGACGTCCGGGTAAGTCGTGCCCTGAACGAGATAGTCAACGCCGTGGTCGTTTCTGGCGATCTCGATCGCGGTCTCCTCGAACACCGAGATGAACGTCTCGCCGATCCGCTTGCGCTTGGTCTCTGGATCGTCGACACCGGCCAGTTCCTCCAGGAACAGGTCGCCCGAGCGGGCGACGCGCAGGTTCATGTGCATGTTGCGCTCGAAGGTGTCGACGACCTGCTCGGTCTCGCCGAGGCGCATCAGGCCGTTGTCGACGTAGATGCAGGTGAGCTGATCACCAACCGCTCGGTGGACGAGAGCGGCGGCGACGGAGGAATCGACGCCGCCTGAGAGACCGCAGATCACGTGGTTTGCGCCCACCTGTTCGCGGATCTCGGCGACGGTCTCGGTGATGAAATGGGCGGCGTCCCAGTCTCCGGAGCAGCGGCAGATCTCGTAGACGAAGTTGCTGAGCAGGTGGAGTCCGTGCGGGGTATGCACGACCTCAGGGTGGAATTGGATGCCGAAGCGATTGGCGTCGTCGCCCATGGCGGCGATCGGGATGCTGTCGGTGCCGGCCAGAGTGCGGAAGCCGTTGGGCATCTGGTCAACCCGGTCGCCGTGCGACATCCAGACGGGCATTGGACGGGGCAGGTGCTCGAGCAGCGCGGACTCGTCGTTGGGATAGATGTGGGCGGCGCCGAACTCTCGCTCGCTGCCGCTCTCGACTCGTCCGCCGAGCTGGTTGGCCATGGTCTGCATGCCGTAGCAGATGCCGAGCACCGGCATGCGTCCATCGAGGGCCCAGTCGGGCGCGACCGGCGCGCCGTCGTCGTGGACGCTGGCCGGTCCGCCGCTCAGGATGACGCCTCGCGGATTGAGTTCGCGGATGCGGTCCCAGGAGGCGGTCGGCGGGACCAACTCGCAGTAGACGTTGAGCTCTCGGATACGCCGCGCGATCAGCATCGCGGTCTGCGAACCGAGATCGACGATGACGATCGATTCGTGCTGGGATTCGACGGACTGCACGTCATAATGATACGCGCGGAGTATGCTGCATCCATGTTGAATGGTGAACTTGCTCAGGCAGTTGATCATTTGCGCCGCAGCGGGGTGGTCGCCCTGCCGACGGACACGCAGTACGCGCTCAGCGCCGTCGCCACAGACGATCAGGCGGTGGCGTCGGTGTTTCGGCTCAAGCGACGTCCCGGCGGTGAGAATCTGCCGGTCTTCCTGCCCCCGGCCCGCTGGCGCGAGCATCTGGCGGAGATCGCTGAGCCGCTGGAAGAGCGCGTGATGGCGCTGGCGGAGTCAGCCTGGCCGGGCGCGGTGACGCTGATCGTCAACAAGCGGAGCGACTGGTCGACTCGGGCGGTGGATGGCGGAACGGTGGCGTTGCGGATTCCCGATCATCCGGTCGCGACGGCGGCGCTGGACCTGCTCGATGCGCCGCTGACGGGCACATCGGCCAACATTCATGGCCAACCGGCGTCGCTGACGTCGGACGATGTACGCCGCCAGTTCGCCTCGGGGGTCAATGCCGTTTCGGATAGTGAATCACTTCACATACTGAGCGAAGCAGGGGTGATGCCTGCGGGTACGGCCTCTACTATCTTGGACTGCACGGGCCTGGTACCGCGCGTCTTGCGTCGTGGGCCGATGCTCAGTGCGAAGCTCGGAGAGCTGCTGATGCAGCATTGGGGACTCTCCGATACAGACTCGGTTTCCTAAGCAGTTGGAACGGGGTGAGAGCACGTGCGTATCGCGATTGGCAGCGACCATGCCGGGTTTGAGCTGAAGGAACGACTCCGAGATCGGCTGACCGGCCAGGGCCATCAGGTCCGAGATTTCGGTCCCGCGTCCACCGACCCGACCGATTATGCCGACATCGCCGCTCCCCTGGCCGAGGCCGTCGTCGACGGTCAGCACCAGCTCGGCATCGTAGTCTGCTCGAACGGCGTCGGCGTCAGCATCGCCGCGAACAAGGTCAATGGCGCGCGCGCTGCCTTGTGCACCGACACCTGGTCGGCTCGCCGCGCTCGGCAGCACACCGACTGCAACGTCCTCGCGCTCGGTTCCTACGTCACAGGTCATGCGCTCGCTGGCGAGATCGTCGACGCGTTCGTCGAGGCCGAGTTCGAAGGCGGCCGGCACGTCCGTCGGCTGGCCAAGCTGGCCGCGGTTGAGGCGAAGCACTCCGAACCTCCCAGCGAACTCCCTGGCGAAACGCACGGTGCTCCCTTGGACGAAGGCAACGAACGACAGGCCGAGCCCGAGTTCTCTCCGATGGCCTGATCGCCCCTCGCGCCGGCGGCTCAGGCTCGCGACCTTGGATTGAATCACGATGACTAAAGTCTCGATTCGCGACCTGGATCTGGCCGGGAAGCGAGTCCTCTTGCGTCTCGACCTGAACGTCCCCATGGACGGCGGGCGAGTGCTCGACGACACGCGCATCCGCGCCGCTGCGCCGACGGTCAAGTACGCGCTCGAACAGGGCGCTTCGGTCGTCGTCTGCTCGCATCTCGGCCGTCCAAAAGGCGAACGCAATCCGACCTATGACCTGACCCCTGTCGCGGTGCGGCTCGCGCGAACGCTGCGGATGAACGTGCGCATGGCGCCCGACTGCATCGGCGATGTCGCCACTCAGATGTCGGCCGAGCTCAAGGCCGGCGAGGTGATGGTGCTGCAGAATCTCCGCTTCCACGAAGAGGAAGAGGAGAACGACGACGATTTCGCGGCTCAGCTAGCCGATCTCGCCGATGTCTACGTCAACGACGCCTTCGGCGCAGCGCACCGCGCGCACGCCTCGACGCACGCGGTGGCCAGGATGATGCCGTCGGCCGGCGGCCTACTGCTGGATCGAGAGATTGCCGCGCTGGAGCCGATCAGGAACGGCCAGGCAGGCAAGCTGGGATTCGTCTGCGGCGGTGCGAAGGTCTCGGACAAGCTGGGCTTGCTCGAGCGACTATCGGAGATTTCCGATGTGATCGCGATCGGCGGCGCGATGGCCAACACATTCCTGCTGGCTCGAGGGCTGCCGACGGGAGCCTCCTTACTGGAGCAGGATATGGTCGAGTCGGCCAATGAGATCACGGCGATCGCCCAGGATGAGAACTGCAACCTGTTGATCCCCACCGACTGTGTGATCGCGCACGGAGCCGATGAGCCGCCTCGGGCGAAGCCATTGGTGCTGGGCGAGGAAGACTTGCCCGACGACTGGCAGATTCTCGATGTCGGACCGGCGACTGTTGAGGCGTTCACCGAGGCGGTCAAGGAGTGCGACACGGTCGTCTGGAACGGTCCGCTGGGCCTGTTCGAGCGCGAGGCGTTCTCAGGCGGGACTCGGGCGATGGCCGAGGCGCTGTCCAAGCTGGAGGACGCAACAACGGTGATCTGCGGCGGTGAAACAGCGGCGGCCGTGGCGCAGTTCCGGCTGACGAACAAGATGTCGCACGTCTCGACCGGCGGCGGCGCGGCGCTGGAGTATCTGCAGGGACTGGATTTACCCGGGATCGCGGTGCTGCCCGACGCTGAGCCGAGGGACGCGCAGGATGACGAGGAGGACGACTGATGGCCAGAACTCCGATCGCGGCCGGCAACTGGAAGATGAACGGGACCAATACCGAGGCGCGGGCGCTGTGCCGCGGACTGGCCGGAATCGATGCGATCGAAGGCGTCGATGTCGTGCTCTCGCCGAGCTTCACTCAGCTCCCCTTGGTCTGGGATTTCTGGTGCGGCACCGATGTCCATATCGCCGGACAAAACATGCACACGCAGCCCTCGGGCGCGTTCACAGGCGAGGTTTCGCCGGTCCAACTGGCCGAGGTCGCCGACTGGGTCATCCTCGGCCACTCGGAGCGTCGCCAGTTCTTCTGCGAAGACGACCAGGCCCTCGCGCTCAAGCTGCGCACCGCCGAGGAACACGGACTGACGCCGATTCTCTGTGTCGGCGAGTCGGATGCGGAGCAGGAGAACAACCGGACCAAGGCCGTGTTGACCCGACAGGTCGGGATCGCGCTCGGCGACGACCCGGCGCCGGCTGGTCTGGTGATTGCCTACGAGCCAGTCTGGGCGATCGGGACGGGGAAAGCCGCGACGCCGGACGAGGCGCAATCAGCCTGTAGCCATATCCGCTCGGTCGTCGCCGACAAGCTCGGCTCGGAAATCGCCGACGGGGTTCGGATTCTCTACGGCGGCTCGGTCAATCCGGGCAACATCGCCGACTTCATGGCCCAGCCGGACGTCGACGGCGCGCTCGTCGGCGGAGCCGCACTCAATGCCGATGCCTTCCTCGCCATCACCCAGGCCATCGCCGCCAGCACGTAAGTGCGTCGAGCAATTGGCGACTGAGGACAAGCCGCTGATCGCCGTCGTCGGACTGACCGCGTCCGGCAAGTCCGACTGGGCGCTGCGGATTGCGCGCGAGCTCGACGGCGAGATCGTCTCGATCGACTCGCGCCAAATCTACCGCCGGCTCGACATCGGCACGGCCAAGCCGACCGCCGAAATACGCGATCAGATCCCCCATTGGTGCATCGACATCGTCGAGCCAACGGAGCGCTACTCGCTAGGCGCCTATCTCAAGGCCGCTCGGGCAGCGATCGAGGACATCCAGGCCAGGGGCAAGCGACCGATCGTGGTCGGCGGCAGCGGACAGCACATGCGAGCCCTGCTCGAAGGCTGGCAGATTCCGCCGGTGGCCGAAGACTCGAAGTACCGCGAGGCGCTGTCCAGTCAGCCCGCCGACTCACTCTTCCAGCGACTCTTGGAAATCGATCCGAGGGCCGCCGAAGTGATCGGTTCGACGAACGTCAGGCGAATCATCCGGGCGCTGGAGGTGCATCACTTCACGGGCAGGCCGATCTCCGAATGGCAACAGATGCGCGAGCCGGTGAGCTATCGAGCTGTTGCGCCGGACGTCTCGTTGGAAGAGCTTGATGGGCGGATTGGTCTGCGAACTAGTTCGATGTTCGACGCTGGATTCGTCGAGGAAGTTCGCGAACTGCTCGCTGAGGGCATTCCCAAGGACTCGCCAGGGTTTGACTCGATTGGCTATCGCGAGGTGCTGGCGCACTTGCGTGGTGAACTGTCGCTGGAAGAGGCTGTTGAGGGCGTGGCTCAGGCGACCAGGCGGTTCGCTCGCCGGCAGCGGTCGTGGTTCCGCCGCGATGATCCCGCGATTTGTTGGGCCGCTGATGTTCCGCTCGCGATGCTTGAGTAAGATGCACTCAACCGCCGGAGCATGAGCATGTCCATCCCATTTCTCAAGGTGCAGGGCGCAGGCAACGATTTCCTGCTGATCGACGCACTGGGCGAGAATGCGCACCTGAACGAGATCGACTGGTCAGCCGCGGCGCCGCGCATCTGCGATCGGCACTTCGGCGTGGGCGCTGACGGGATCCTGATTGCTCAGGACACTGATGTCGCTGCTGCCCGGATGGTGATCGTCAACTCCGACGGCTCCGACGGCGAGATGTGCGGCAACGGCTTTCGCTGTTTCACGAAGTACCTGGTCGAGCGGGTCGGGATGACGCCGAGCGACGGCGCACTGGCGATTGAGACTGGCGCGGGGGTGTTGCAGGCCGATCTCTCGGCGATGACCTCATCGACCGTCGACCGCGTGCGTGTCGACATGGGACAGGCCTGGCTGCAGGCGGATGAGATTCCGGTCGCGCATGAGGGTCCGTCGCCGATTCTGCATCATGAAGTAGAGGTCGAGGGTCGGGCGTTTGACCTGACCTGTGTCAGCATGGGCAATCCCCACGCGGTGTGGTTCACCGAGGACGAGGTTGACGATTTTCCGCTGACGGAGATTGGCCCGTTGATCGAGACTCATCCGGACTTCCCCAAGAAGACGAACTTCGAGATTGTCAATGTGCTCACGCCGGACCATCTGAAGATGCGGGTCTGGGAGCGCGGCGTTGGAATCACCCTGGCCTGCGGCTCGGGCGCCTGTGCAGTGCTGGTTGCGGCTCGGCTGCGAGGTCTGGCCGATTCGGCAGCGACCATTTCTTTGCCCGGCGGTGACCTTGAGATCGCCTGGAATGGCCTCGATGATCCGTCGGCGTCGGTCTTCATGACCGGTCCGGCCTCATTCTCATTTGAAGGACAGTTGGACGCCAACCTGTTGAGCGTCCGGTGAACATGCAGAACGTTCCCAACCCGACTCACGAGCGAATGGACAACTGATGGTCATACCTGACTACACGCGGCATGCACAGGATGTCGCACCCGGCTTTGTGCGCGAACTGCACGAGACGCTGGCATCGAAGCAACTCGCCTACCGCAACCAGCCCGACGTCGACTTCGACGAGTTGGTCAGGTTGCCGCGGATGCTCTCGACGCAGTGTGATGACGGCTATGTGATCGGCATCCCCTATGGCCGACATCTGCGCATCTTCTACGAGTTCGACACCATCAACCACATCCGGTTGCACCTGACGAACCTGCTCAACGAGATGGGCGAGCTGGCGACGGAGCACTCGGACTCGGAGCTGATGGTGATCGACTACACCGATTTCCCCCATCGCCACTACGTCGAGCCGATGCTGATCGGCGCGGGCTTTGTCTCGCCGTCCGAGGTCTCGGTGATGCGCTGTCGCGATGTTCGCGACCAGGCGCTGCCGGAGATTGCTCCTGGCATCAGTGTCCGCGACGCGACGGCTGACGATGGCGAGGCAGTAGTGGAGATCGAGCAGCTCGCCGCGGGAGAGGGCGCGCACGCGCCTCCGCTAGCCAACCAGTTCTTCGACGATTCCGAGTGGATCGGGATCGCCGAGCGGGATGGCTTGCCGGCGGGATACATCCGCACGATTCCGGCAGAGAAGCGGGGCATCGCTGCGGAAGAGTTGATCGTCCACCCGGATCAAGACTTCACTGAGGTCTCGCGTGCGTTGTTGGCGACCGCTATGCAGCGGGGCGCGGAAGCGAATCGTCGGGCGATGACGTTGCGCGTCGCTGGCGACAGCGCTGGTGAGCCGCTGCTCAAGGAACTCAACTTCCGCCATGTGACCAATGAACTGACCTACCAACGGCCTGCGGATCCAGCAGAAGTCCAGCGTCGCTACGACGAGAAGGTCACTACCTACGTCAAGGTCGGCAAAATCTGGGGTCGCTTCTAAGGGCCACTCCGCTTTCCTCACGCATTTCGAAAGAAGCACGCATGCGCACCGCTCAACGTGTCCAGGACCTTCCGCCGTATCTCTTCGTCGAGATCTCACGCAAGATCGCCGAGCAGCGCGAGAAGGGCGTGCGCGTGATCTCGTTCGGGATCGGCGACCCCGATCTGCCGACGCACCCGCACATTCTCGAAGCGCTGCACGAGCACGCCGATGTGCCGGCGAACCATCGATATCCGGAGACCGAAGGTCTGCCCGAACTGCGCGAGTGCATCGCGCGCTGGATGGCTCGGCGGTTTGAGGTGGCGCTGGATCCGGCCACCGAGATCGTCCCGCTGATCGGAGCCAAGGAAGGCATCGCCAACTCGGCGCTTTGCTTCATCGATCCCGGCGACGTCGCCCTCGTCCCCGATCCGGCCTATCCGGTCTACGCGATCGGCACGATGTTCGCCGGCGGTACCTCGCACTACCTGCCGCTGACCGAGGAGAACGGCTTCCTGCCCGACCTGGACGGCGTGCCTGCCGACGTGCGAGAGCAGGCTCGGGTGCTCTGGATCAACTATCCCAACAATCCGACCGGCGCGCTGGCCGACATCGACTTCTTCGAGCGAGCCGCACAGTTTGGGCTCGACAACGAGATCGCCGTCCTCCACGACAACGCCTACTGCGACGTCACATTCGACGGCTATGAAGCTCCCGCATACCTGCAGGCGCCATCTGGCAAGTCGGCAGGAATGGAATACTTCTCGCTCTCAAAGACGTTCAACATGACCGGCTGGCGGCTCGGTTGGGCCTGCGGCAACGCCGAGCTCGTCGACCCGCTGCTCCGAGTCAAGTCAAACATCGACTCCGGCATCCCCCAGGCCATCCAGCAGATGGCTATCGCCGCGCTCGACGGCGACCAGTCTGTGATCGAAGCCAACAACGCCATCATCCAGAAGCGCCGCGACAAGGTCGTCAGCGCGCTCCGCTCCATCGGCCTCGAGGTCACCAATCCCAAGGCCTCCCTCTACATCTGGGCCCGAATTCCGGAGGGCGACACTTCCGCCGACTTCGCCGCTCGCCTGATCGAAGAGCAGGGAGTCGTCGTTACCCCCGGCAACGGCTACGGCCCAGCCGGAGAAGGCTACATCCGCCTCTCGCTGACCCTCCCCGACGAAGAGGTCGACGAAGGAGTCGAACGCATCGCGGCGTTCACTTCGCAGTAAGCTGAAGCTAACCACCACACAGGAGGTCCGCGTAGACATGTTCAGCTAGGTTCCGTCATTTGCTCTGACTAGACTGCACCTCGTCCGGCGGCTCTGGCCGTCCGACGTAGCGACGGAGACCGCAATTCCACGTCAACGCAACAGGCGGCCCAAAGGCGGACGCCGCAAGCACCATCCCACTCATCCTCCCTTCGAGCGCGCCATCCTCGTCGGCGTCGACTTCCGACGCGCGGCCCACTGGAACATCGACGCCTCGCTCGAAGAGCTGGCCCAACTCGCCTTCACCGCCGGTGCGATGCCGCTGGCCAGAGTCAAGCAGCGACTCCGCCACCCCGACCCGCGCTCCTACGTGGGCAAGGGGAAGTTGGAGCAGATCGCCGAGCTACGCGACGAACTCAGGGCGACCGTCGCAATCTTCGACGACGAACTGACCCCGGCTCAGCAGCGCAATCTTGAACAGCGGCTGGAGATCAAGATCATCGATCGCACGGCGCTGATTCTGGACATCTTCAGCCAGCGCGCTCACACCCGCGAGGGTGTGGTGCAGGTCGCTCTGGCGCAGCACGAGTACCTGCTGCCGCGCCTGACCGGCCAGTGGGAGCACCTGGAGCGGATGGAGGGCGCGATCGGTTCGCGGGGTCCTGGTGAGACGCAGCTCGAGACCGACCGGCGGCTGATCCGCAACCAGATCAAGCGGCTCAAGAAAGACCTCGATGGAGTCCGCACGCATCGGCAGCAACACCGGAACAAGCGCGACCGGGCCGGCATCCCGCTGGTCGCGCTGGTCGGCTACACCAACGCCGGTAAGTCGACCCTGATGAACTCGTTGACTGACGCCAAGGTCCGCGCCCGCGACCGGCTCTTCGAGACGCTCGATCCGACAACCCGGCGCTGCCGTCTGTCCGAGGAACACACTGTGCTGCTCTCCGACACCGTCGGCTTCATCCAGAAGCTGCCGACCCAGCTCGTCGCCGCCTTCCGCGCCACGCTCGAAGAGCTGGAGGAGGCCGACCTCCTCCTCCACGTCGTCGACGGCACCTCGCCGGATGTCCTCGAACAGGTGGCGAGTGTCGAGCGCACGCTGAGGGAACTCGGAGTCGATCAACGACCGACGCTAACCGTGGTCAACAAGATCGACGCGCTCGAAGAACCGCTCGTTGATGTGCTCGAGGGCATCATGGAGCATGTGGGATCTCGCCCCATTGCCGTGTCGGCTCAAGAGCAGATCAATCTTGACGAACTGCGCCAGGCGATCGAGCGTGTGATTCCCTCGTTGGAGGGCGTGCATGTGATTCATCGCCGTTCGGATCACGCGGCGGCGGCAAGCTGACTGAGCCCAGACGCCCCCCAACAGGCGTGCTCTTGGGGCGGCCCTTCCGACTATCATCCTCTCCATGACGACTCAAACTGCCGCCGGACCGCTTGCTCCATTCCGGGTGATTGACCTGACCAATGAGCTTGGACAGCTTGCCGGGCGAATGCTTGGCGACCTTGGTGCGGAAGTGATCAAGGTTGAACAGCCGGGTGGGGACGAGTCGCGGTTCATTGGGCCGTTCCGAGGTGATGTGGTTGACCCTGAGTACTCGCTGCACTGGTGGACGTTCAATTCGAACAAGCTGGGCGTGACGCTGGACCTGACCACGATTCAGGGGCAGGAGCTGTTCTCGAAGCTGCTCGAGAGCGCCGACTTCCTGGTTGAGACCTGCCCGCCCGACGCCGCGGCGGCGCTCGGGCTCGGCGTCGAGACGGTGCGCTCCTCGCATCCCGGACTGGTTCACACGTCGATCACGCCGTTCGGACGCGAAGGACCATACGCGAACTGGAAAGCCACCGATCTCGTCGGCACGGCGATGGGCGGTCTGTCCTCGATGTGCGGGGCGCCCGGCCGTCCGCCGATTCGCCCGACGGCCTCGCAGGGGTTCACCCAGGTCTCGGCGCAGGCGGTGGTTGGCACGCTGATCGCTCACTATCAGCGCACCAAGAGCGGTCGCGGGCAACATGTCGATCAGTCGATGCAGGAAGCGGTCACGTTCACTCATGACAACGCGTCGCCGACCTGGGACATCCGTGGGATCAACAATGGGCGGCCGGGGAATGGTCGTGAGATCGGTGGGTACAAGTCGGGGCAGTACGTGTATGAGGCAGCGGACGGCTATGTCGCAGCACTGTCGTACGGCGGATTGTTCGGACTGACTGCCAGGCAGACGATCGAGTGGCTTGATCATCATGGAATGGCTGAGGACCTCACTTCGGACGAGTGGTTGGCCAAGCTGGATGCGACCCAGGGCATTCTGATTCCACCGGCCGGAGAGGACGGCGACCACCTCAACGATGTCCTGGTGGCGTTCTGCAAGCGGTTCCCCCGGGCGCAGCTGGTCGCCGAGGCTCAGCAGATCCGCAATGGCTGGGGGATTGTCAATACGCCGAGGGATTTGATCGAGAACGAGCACCTTGAGGCGCGGGATTACTGGACCGAGGTCGAACACGAGGGCGCTCACGTGACCTATCCCGGTCCGTGGGCCAAGCTGAGTAAGACTCCGATCTCGGTACGTCACCGCGCGCCTCGGATCGGCGAGCACAACTTCTACGTGTACGGGAATCTGCTCGGATTCTCAGATGAGGAGATCCTTGAGCTGTCCGAGCAGGGCGTGATCTAGGAGCGGCAGATGATCAGCGAGCAGACAGACCGAGTCTTCGAGGGCATCCGGATAGCCGACTTTGCCTGGGTCGGGGTTGGGCCGCTGGTCTCCAAGTACCTCGCCGATCATGGGGCCGAGGTGATCCGAATCGAATCCTCGGTCCGACCTGAGCCGCTGCGCCGCGCGCCGCCGTTCGTCAACGACGAACCCGGACTCGACAACAGCGGCTACTACGCCGACTTCAACTCGTCCAAGAAGTGCGTCTCTTTGAATCTGCAGCATCCCGACGGCGTCAAGATAGCCAAGCGGATCGTTGAGCACTGCGACATCGTGACGGAGTCGTTTACGCCCAAGGCGATGCGCGCCTGGGGGATGACCTACGAGAACCTGTGCGAGGTGCGGCCCGACCTGATCATGATCTCGATGCCGATGTACGGCCTGACCGGACCGTGGTCGATGTGGCAGGGCTACGGACACGTGCTCCAGGCCGCCGCTGGCATTTCGCACCTGACCGCCTATCCCGGCGAGGAGCCGATCGGCACCGGCGTCGCCTACACCGATTTCCTCGTCCCGCACTTCGCCGCCTCGGCCCTGCTCGCTGCGCTCGACCATCGTCAGCGCACGGGCGAGGGACAGAACATCGACTTCGGCCAGATGGAGGCTGCGATCCACGCGACCGAGACGATGATTCTCGACTACACCGTCAACGGCCGGGAGCAGCAGGCTCTGGGCGCGGGGCATCCGGACTATCGGCCGTACGGCACGTATCAGTGTGCTGCTCGGGGTGACGATGATGACCGCTGGATTGCGATCACCGTGACGAGCGACTCGGAACTGGCCGCATTGGCTGATGTTGCAGGGCAAGATTCTTGGATATCGATCGATGCGGATGCGCTCGATGCTGAGATTGCCGAGTGGACGCGGACTCAACAAGCCGAAGAGTTGATGGAGCGGTTGCAGGCGGCTGGAGTGCCGGCCGGGGTCGTCCAGACGCCCGAGGACCTGCGCAACGATCCGCAGCTTGCGCATCGGGGACACTACTGGATGCTCGATCATCCGACGATGGGCCATCGGGCGTATGACGGGCCATCGTTCCGGCTGTCGGAGACACCCGCCGAGCTGACCAAGGCCGCGCCGCTCCTCGGCGAGGACAACGAGTACGTTTACAAGGACATCGTTGGGATGTCGGACGACGAGTATGTCGAGCACCTGGTCTCAGGGGCGTTTGACTAATCGGTCGTGGCCGTCGCGGTTGAGTCCTACGACGCGCATCAGATCCTGACGCGAGGCGCCGGGTATCTGAGCGAGTACGACTACTCGCTCAATCCCTACGTCGGGTGCAGCTTTGGCTGCTCGTACTGCTACGCGGCCTTCTTTGCGCCGTTCGACAAGCAGGCGTCGTGGGGCGACTGGGTTCGGGTGAAGCGGAATGCGGCGCTGAAGCTGTCGAGGATGCGTCGATCTTTGCAGGGCAGGACTGTTTACATGAGCAGCGCGACGGATCCGTACCAACCGATCGAGCGGCGGTTGGAGTTGACTCGATCGCTCTTGCCGATCCTCGCTGAGCGTGAGGCTCGCCTGGTCGTCCAGACTCGGAGTCCGCTTGTCTCGCGTGACGTTGATCTGCTGAGTGAGTTCCGGGAGGTCTGCGTCAACGTCAGCGTGACGACGGACTCGGAGGTTGTGCGGCGGGCGTTCGAGCCTCGCAACCCGCCGATTCCCGAGCGTCTGCACGCGGCCTCGGTGATTGCGGAGGCAGGCATTCCGGTCGCGATCACGATGACGCCTCTATTGCCGCTTGAGGATCCTCGCCGGTTCGTTGAGCAGGTCGCCGCGACCGGGGCTCGTCGGTTTGTGGTGGATCACTTTGTGGAGACTGCCGGTCATTTTCGAGCGGGCACTGGCGACGCTGCTCGGTGCCTTGCGGACGAGCTTGGTTGGGACGCCGACGGCTATCGGCGGGTTCGGGAAGTGCTCGTTGCGGGGCTGGCGCCCGACATTCGGGAGGGCGTGGCCGGGTTCAGTCCTGAGTATCTTCTGAGCAGTCCCTCGCTACGGTGAGCATCGTCTCGGCGACGGCGTCGGGGCGGCGCATGGGGATGAAGTGGTCCGAGTCCTTGATCACTTCCTCGAAGGCGTTCGGGAAGACCTCCACCGCGTTCTGACCAGTGGGGGAGCCGTGGCCCTGGGTCTCGCCGGCTCGCAGGATGAGCGTCGGTTGGCCGGCGCGGGCCATGTCGGGCCAGGGATCGACGGTTGGCGCGTACTCGAAGCACCAGGCCTCGACCTCGGGATCGCAGGCGAGTTCCCATTCTCCCAGGCGGCCGGTTGGGTTGAGGCCGTAGCGGACGTAGCTCTCGACGGCTTCTTTCGGCCAGTGCGTGAACGCGCCTCGTCCGATGAGCGACTCGGACATTTCCCGAGGACTGGTCCAGATCCGGCGGCGTTTGCGTGCGGCGACCGAGAGGCTGTCCGGAGGGGTCGGCGGCATTGGGCCTCTGGGGTTGACGAGCACGGGGTCGATCAGGGCGAGGGACTCGATTCGGTCTCCGGTTGCCGCCGCGATCGTGCAGACGCAGCCGCCCATCGAGTGACCTGCGGCGACGACGTCGGTGAGTTCCTCCTGGGCTAGCCACTCGTTCAGGTCGGCGGCCATCTCGCGCCAGTCTGCGCCGGCCTTGTCGGGCGGCGACTGCGACGCTCCGTGGCCTCGCATGTCGAGGGCGTAGACGCGCCAGTTGTCGGGCAGGAGTCGGACGACGGCGTCCCAGGTTCGGGCGTGGAATCCGGTGGCGTGGACGAGGACGGCCGTGCGTTCGGGGTCGCCCTCGCTGGGCCACTCCCAGACTCGCAGAGCGTAGCCGCGGACGCGCGCAGTTGATGCGGTCGGTAGGGGGCGCATCTGCGGCTACGTCCGGCGGCGGATGGCGCCTCGACCGTCTCCGAACGGGTCGTCCCGCCATTCGAGGGCGACCTTGAGACCCTTTTCGCGGCCGATCTTGACGAACTCGTCGATGGTGGGGGCTTCGTGCCAGATAGCGTCGAAGTCGGCGCCCTCCGAGGCGGCCGTGCGCAGGCCCATCAGCTCGAACCAGCGGTTGGTCGAGTGCTTGTGCACGGTGAGGCCGTCCAGCGGCACGTTGGCGATCCGCTGGCACCACGCCATCGTTTCCTCGTCCAGCTGATCCTCCGGATAGGCGCGGTTGATCATCCCGATCCGTTCGGCCTCGATCCCGTCCACCGTGTCGCCGCTGAAGAGCAATTCCTTGGTCTTGAGCATGCCGATCTTGGCTGGCCAGAGGCCCAGCGTGGGCGGGATGCCGATGGCTCGACCGGCGGGGTGTCCGAAGCGGGCGTCCTCGGCGGCGAAGACGATGTCGCAGGCGCCGATCATCTCGCCGCCGCCGGCCAGGCACCAGCCGTGGACCTGGGCGACGATCGGCTTGCGATAGCCCCACATCCACATCCAGCGGTCGACGGAGACGCGCAGGTTCTCGCGGTCCAGGGCGATGCGCGACTCGCCCAGCTCCCAGGCTTGGTCGCCGGTGCGCTGGTTGGGTCGCCAGTTCATCGCGCCGGCGCCGGGGGTGAGGTCGTAGCCCGCGCAGAACGCGCGACCCGCGCCCTTGAGTCGGATCACTCGGACGTCGTCGCCGGGATTGAGTTCTCGCAGGGCTGCTTCGAGGTCGTCTCGCAGGCCGCCGGAGATGGCGTTGAGTTTCTCGGGTCGGTTGAGCGTGATGGTCGCGACCGGGCCGTCGATTTCGACGAGCACGTTTTCGTAGTCAGTCATGGGAGCCTCCTCAGGTGGGAATCGATCGAATGTTACTTTGCGACTCCGTCGCGGGCGTGGTGTAGGTCTAGCGCCGCAGCGCGCCTCGGCCGTCGCCAAAGGGATCGTCTCTCCATTCGAGGGCGGCCTTGAGGCCCTTGGTCCTTGAGATCTTGCCGAACTCTTCGATGGCGGCGGTCTCGGCGAAGACGGTGTTGAACTCTGCGCCTTCCATGACAGCGAGATGGGCGCCCATGAGTTCGGCCCAGCGGTTGGTTGAGTGCTTGTGGACGGTGAGGCCGTCGAGCGGGACGTTGGCGATTCGCTTGCAGTAGGCCATCGTCTGCTCGTCGAGGTCTTCCTCTGGGTAGGCGCGATTGATCATGCCGATCCGCTCGGCCTCGACGCCGTCGATCGTGTCTCCGCTGAAGAGCATCTCCTTGGTCTTGAGCATCCCGATCTTGATCGGCCACATGCCGAGGGTCGGCGGTTGACCGAGGGCTCGACCGGCTGGATGGCCGAAGCGTGCGGTCTCGGAGGCGAAGATGAGGTCGCAGGCTCCGACCAGGTCGTTGCCTCCGGCCAGGCACCATCCGTGAACCTGGGCGATGATCGGTTTGCGGTAGGACCAGATCCAGAGCCAGCGATCCATCGAGTCGCGCAGGTGCTCGCGGTTCATGGAGGCGTAGGACTCGCCCAGTTCCCAGGGCTGGTCTCCGCTGCGCGGGCTGGGCGCGAAGCTGAAGTCGTTGTCATCGGGGGAGATGTCGTAGCCGGCGCAGAAGGCGCGTCCGGCGGCCTTGATCCGGATGACGCGGACGGCGTCGCCGGGATTGAGTTCGCGCAGGGCGGCGGCCAGGTCGTTGCGGAGGGCGTCGGAGAGGGCATTGAGCTTTTCGGGCCGGTTGAGGGTGATCGTGGCGACGGGGCCGTCGATGTCGAGGAGGATGTTGGCATAGTCGGTCATTGGGTCGGTCAGGGGGTCGGTCAGGGGGTCGGTCATGGCCCTACTCGCTGACTGAGTCTTGTTCGCGCTGTTGGGCTTCGTAGGCGGCTCGGCGGCGGGCCATCTCGGCGCGGAAGCGTTCGTTCTCTCGCATGGCGCGTCGAGTGTTGCCGCTGGTCCCTCCGCGGCGACGGGCCCGGCGGCGCTGCTCGGCTTCGCGCTTGCGTCGGTGGGCCTGGAGGATCAGTTCCTGCTCTTCCTGGCTGACTTCCTGCGCGGGACGGTAGAGATCCTCGGGCGTTGGGGCGAGCGGGTCGTGGAGGCGCTCGATCAGGAGGTCGTGGGCCGCCTTCAGGCGGGTGAACTGCTGGGCGGCGTCGGGCGCGTCGGAGACATCGGGATGGACGGTCTTGGCCTTGCGGCGGAAGGCGCGGCGGATCTCGTCCTCGGAGGATCCGGGGGCGATGCCGAGCAGCTCGTTGGGGTCGTAGGAATCTGGCATCAAGTCGATACTTTACCGAGCCTGAGCGCATATTCCGAGACCCGGGCGCCGAGCTTGCGGGCCTGTTGGCGGTCGAGATCGGTGACCTTGCGGACGGCGGTGGCACCGTAGTAGCTGCCGGAGTGGTTCATGGTCGAGGTCCAGGGCAGCCCGACGATCAGCATGCCATGCCCGATCAGCAGGTGGACGAGTTGCAGCAGGGTGGCTTCGAGGCCGCCCGACGGACTCCAGCCGGCGCTGAATGCGGCGGCGGGTTTGTCGGCGAGTTCACCGGTCTCCCAGAGGTCGCCGGTGTAGTCCCACCAGTGCTTGAGCCGTCCGGTGATGCCGGTCCAGTTGGGGCTGCCGAGGATCAGTGCGTCGCACTTGACCAGCTCGTCCTTGTCGGCGATGTCGAGCGGCCGATCCCAGACCTCGATGCCGTCGACGGATGCCGCGCCCTCGATGATTGATTTGGCTAGCTCGGCGACGAGGCCCTGCGAATCGTAGAGCACCAACACTACAGTCTGACCCGAATCGTCCGCCATTAGAGATCAGTTTCAAACCACGCTGCTTGACCGGGCATCTCCTCGACTCCGACACGGAGTCGGGCGAGTCCCGGCGGCCCTGAGACGTCCAGCGACTCGATCAGTTGGCTCGCGATGTACTGCGACAGCCGCTCGGCGGTGCTGTTGTCGATCGGCAGGGCGGCGACGTCGTGCTTGGGCAGTCGGTAGGAGAGTTCGTCTCGGTACTGGATCAGATAGTGGGTGTCGTCGTCGGTAATCGTGAGGGTTCGCGAGTCCATCTGGAGGAGGAACTTGTGGTCGAGGGTCTCGCAGACCTCGCGCGTCAGTCGCTTGAGCAGGGAGAAGTCGATCACCCAGGATTCGTCGGTCAATGGGCCGATGACTTCGACGAAGGCGTCGTAGTTGTGTCCGTGGATCGGTTCGAGTTCGTCGGCGAAGGTGGCGAAGTGTCCGGCGGCGAATCGGAGACGCTGTCGCTCGACGGTGACCGAGTGGGTGGTGGTCTGACTTGCGGGCTGATCGGGCATAGGCGCAGCGTACCGTGCGTCCCCTGAGGCACCGCCTAGCCTGCGGCCATGAATCTGCCACCGCCTCGCGTGATCGCTAGCTGGCTCTGGACCTGGCGGCAGATCATCTTCCTGGGCATCCTGACCTGCGGATCGTATGGGCTGGTGCTGTACGGATTCGGGATCATGACGGGTCCGATGCAGGAGGACGAGGGCTGGTCGTCGGCGGCAGTCAATGCGGCGTTCATGGGCTCGTACCTGCTCGGCGCGGCGACGTCGCTGGTCTCCGGGCGGGTGCTGGACGCGCTTGGTCCTCGGCCGGTGCTGTGGACGGGGCTGATCGTCGGGACGATCTTCCTGATGGCGGCTTCGTATGCGGAGAACATCTGGCTGTTCATCGTGTTCTGGACGCTGGGCGGCGCGGTGACGATTGCCGGGCTGTTCTACAACGTGACGATGCCGATCGCGGCCCGGCTGTTTCCCCAGCGCCAGACCGCCGCGATGACAGTGCTGGTCACGACCGGTGGGTTTTCGTCGGTGATTTTCATGCCGCTGACCGGGCTGTTCACAGACGAGTTCGGCTGGCGCTGGGCGGTTCGGATTCTGCTGATTGTGGCAGCGGCGATCTCGTTGCCGGCGGTGCTGTCGGTCCGTCGTCTACCGCCGATTCCGCCTCCGGAACCGTCGGCCATTGGGAGAGCGAGCGGTCCGGCCGACCAGCATGGATTCAGCGGCGTGCGGGATGCGCTGAGATCGCGCGAAGTGCAGCTCATGCTGCTGATGGTGATTACGAGCTCGTTTGGGCTGGGGGCGCTGCTCAATCACTTCGTCCCGGCGTCGACGGCGGCGGGGATGTCGATCACGGCGGCGGGCGCGCTGACCGGCCTGCGAGGATTCCTCTCAATTCCCGGTCGGGCACTGATCGGTCCGATGTCGGCGCTGCTCGGGTTGCGTCCATCTCTCGGCGTTGCCTATGGCGTGATGCTGCTGGGCACGCTGGCGCTGCTGGCGGCTGGGCCGATCTGGTGGATTTATCTCTCGGCGATCATCGCCGGTCTGGTCTGGGGCCAGACGATGCCCCTGCAGGGGTTGATCGCCTCGGATGTGTTCGGGCTGCGGCGTCTGGGGACGCTGATGGCGTTGCAGACGGCGATGGGTAACGTGGCGCTGGCGATCGGCCCGTTTGCCGCCGGCGTGCTGCTCGGTCTGGTGGACGACAGCTACCGGCCGGTGCTGATTGGGATCGCGGCGATCAATGCGCTGACTCTGGGCCTGCTGATCGTGATGGCGAGGGTGCATCGCAAGCCGTTGAAGCAATTGGCCGCTAATCTGATTGCGAGTCGGACGGCCCCTCAGAAACGTCGATTCGGCGCGCAATAGCTACTCCGAAGCTGGCCCCAACACCGATAGAGAAGGACGCTCAACATGGGACGACTGGATGGCAAGGTCGCGTTGGTCACCGGGAGCGCGCGAGGAATCGGCAAGGGCATCGCCACGGTGCTGGCCAGGGAGGGCGCCGATGTGATCGTGGCCGACCTGTTGATTGATCTGGCCTTTCAGACCGCCGGTGAGCTGCAGAATCGGCATGGAGTCACGACGATGGCGCTGGAGATGGATGTGACCAGCGAGGACTCGGTCGCGACCAACGTGGAGCAGGCGCTCTCGGAGATGGGCCGGATTGACATCCTGGTCAACAACGCGGGCGTCGCTCCGGACAACCTGAGCGAGAACGAGGTTGAGTCGGACTGGGATCGCTGCTTCGAGGTCAACCTGAAGGCGATCTGGAAAGTCAGCAGCGCGCTGAAGCCGCACTTCATCGAGAACGGCGGCGGCAAGATCGTCAACATCGCCTCCATCGCCGCACGGCAGGGTGGCACGATCGCCGCCTACTCGGCCTCCAAGGCCGGCGCCGTCAGTATCACCCAGTCGCAGGCGATCGAACTCGGACCGCACAACGTCAACGTCAATGCCGTTTGCCCGGGCCTGCTCTGGACCGACATGTGGCGCAAGCTCGAGGGGATGCTGGTTGGCGATCACGCAGATGAGGTCGTCGACCGCCGCGCGGCATTCGAGACAGCGGTGAAAAACAACATGCCGCTCGGTCGGGAGCAGACGCCGGAAGACATCGGTATGGCGGTCGCGTTCTTCGCCTCGGACGACGCGAAGAACATCACCGGACAAGCGCTCAACGTCGACGGCGGCATGCGGATGAACTGAACCGGGACTCGGCTGCAAGTCCGACCAGGAACGGTCGACAGTCGCTGTAGAGTCCGGCCAGCAAGCGGCCGCTAATCTGATCGCGAGCCGACCTGCTACCGGAAACGCAGGTTCGGCGCACCATGGTCAATGCAGTAGCACTAGAACTGGACGAGAATCATGGGACGACTGGACGACAAGGTTGCATTGGTGACCGGCTCCGCGCGGGGCATTGGCAAAGGCATCGCCACGGTGTTGGCCAGAGAGGGCGCGACCGTCATCGTCGCCGACCTGCTCAGCGATCTGGCCGGCGAAACCGCGGCCGAGCTCGGGAGTCAGCACGGCGTGAGCACGCTGGCGCTGGAAATGGATGTGACGAGCGAGGATTCGATCTCGAGCAGCGTGGAGAAGGCGATCTCAGAATTCGGCGGGATCGACATCCTCGTCAACAACGCCGGGGTCCCGCCCGACAACTTCGGCGTCGACGAAACCGAGGCCGACTGGGATCGCTGCTACGAAGTCAACCTCAAGGGCATCTGGAAGGTCACCTCGGCGGTCGCTCCGCATTTCAAGGAGCGCGGCGGCGGCAAGATCGTCAACATCGCCTCGATCGCCGGCCGCCTCGGCGGCGGCATGGCCTCATACTCCGCTTCCAAGGCCGGAGCGATCAGCATTACCCAATCGCAGGCCGCCGAACTGGGCCGCTTCAACATCAATGTCAACGCGATCTGCCCGGGTCTGCTCTGGACCGACCTCTGGCGCCAGATCGAGGGCATGTTCGCTGGCGACCACACCGAGGAAGTCGTCGACCGACGCGAGCGCTTCGAGGCTGTGATTGCCTCCAACATGCCGCTCGGTCGCGAACAGAAGCCGGAGGACATTGGCAATGCCGTCGCCTTCTTCGCCTCCGACGAAGCGAACAACATTACCGGACAGTCCCTGAACGTCGATGGCGGAATGCGGATGAATTAGGCCGAATTCCGGACGAATCTAGATAAGTCTGGACAAATCTGGACAAACCTGAACACCCCGGACTAAACCCAGCCGAACACAGCTGAACAGGCCCGAACACCGTCGAACAGAAAGCGCAGGCAGCCGAACATGACCGAAGAACTGCTCTACGACGTCCAGGATCACATCGCCGTGATCACGCTCAACCGACCGGAGAAGCTCAACGCGTTCTCCAACGAAATGCTCGACGCCTGGCAAGAGTCGATCACCCGCGCTTCCGTCGACCAGGATGTGCGCGTGATCATCGTCACCGGCGAGGGCCGAGGCTTCTGCTCGGGCGCGGATGTCGGACGCGAACGCGCCGGCGCAGACGTCCTCGGCGGCGATCCCAACGCGCCTGCGGCAAACCGCAACTCGTTGCGCAACTCCGTTCAGCGCGTCCCGCGAGCCCTCTTCAACTGTGAGAAGCCCTACATCGCCGCGGTCAACGGCGCGGCCGTCGGCGCGGGCATGGACATGGCCTCGATGGCCGACCTGCGGATCGCCTCGGACCGGGCCAAGTTCGGCATGGCATACGTGCGCATGGCGCTGATCCCCGGCGACGGCGGCTGCTTCTACCTTCCGCGGATTGTGGGCATGTCGAAGGCGCTCGAGCTGATGTGGACGGGCAAGATCTTCACCGCTCAGGAAGCGCTCGAGATGGGTTACGTCAGCCAGGTCGTCGAACACGACGATCTGATGCCGGCCACGCTCGAACTGGCCGAGCAGATCGCCAAGATGCCGGCCGTCTCGGTGCAGATGATCAAGCGGCTCGCCTACCGCTCGGCCGAGACGGGCCTGCACGAGTCGCTGGAGATGGCCGATCACGCGATGGTCATTGCCAGGTCGACGGAGGATGCCGTCGAAGGCCCCAAGGCCTTCGCCGAGAAGCGCGAGCCCAACTTCCGCGGGTTCTAGGGCAAAACAACGCTTCCTGTTTCGGAGCGCTGTTGCTTAGCGAGCGAACGGACCTCAGTCGTCCGAGACGTAGATCGTCCCATCCGACACCCGGGTCTTGAAGGTTTGGATGTACTCGGGCTCGATCTTGTTCTTGATGAAGGGTGGCGGTGGGGGCATCAGCTTGTGGATCATGTTCCAGATGCCGTTGGGCAGCCAGGCCTTGGTTTTGCCGGTTCGCATGTCGAACTCGGAGTCGTGCCAGGGGCAGACGATGTGCGCGTTCTTCAGATCGCCGACCGAGAGCGGGGCGAAGAGGTGGGGGCACTTGTCCTGGACGGCGAAGATCTCGCCGTGGACATTGGCGACGCAGACCCGTGTACCGTCGAGATCGGCGGCGGTGACCTCGCCCGGCGGCAGTTCCGACAGCGGACAGACGACGGTTTCGGTCACGGTGGCCTCCCTTTGGTTGCTCTGCGGCCCGTGTGACAGATCATCGCTTGACGCCGTTACACAGTCAACGCAACGACCACTCGCTCATACACTGAGCGAGTATCGACGAAGAATGGATGGACAGTCATGGACATTGAACAGTACCTGTTTCCGCCGCGCATCGCCGTGGTCGAGGTGGCCGGACAGATTGGCGCGCGCCTGAATCCACGCGAAATGGCGCGCACCTTCAGCAGCATCGCCGAGAACCCGCGTTATCCAGCGGTGGTGCTCGACATTGATTCGCCCGGAGGCGGCGCGGCGGCGTCGGAGGCGCTCTATCTGGCGGCCAAGCGGCTGTCGGACAAGAAGCCGGTGGCAGCGGCGATCCGCGGCGTTGGCGCGTCGGGCGGATACATGATCGCCTGTGCGGCCAATCCGATCTTTGCCCTGCCGACCTCGGTGGTTGGCTCGATCGGCGTGATCTGGACCGCTCCGATGATCTCGGAGGCGCTTGACCGGGTCGGCGTCAAGATGCGGACTCGCGCGGCGGGCGAGTACAAGGACATGGGATCGTTGTTCCGCGAGAACACGCCCGAGGAAGACGAGAAGCTCGACGCGCTGATCCACTCGGTCTACGAGCGGTTTGTCGACATCGTGACCGAGGGCCGGCCGGAGTTGGATCGCGATCGCGTGGCTGAGTTGGCTTCGGGCGAGATTCACACCGGGGCCGAAGCGCATGAGCTCGGCCTGGTCGACAAACTGGGCGACCTCAGCGATGCGATCGAGTGGGCTGCGGATGCCGTGGGGATCGAGAAGCGAACCACGCTGGTGCGTCCGAAGCGGGGTCTGCTCCAGATGCTGATGACTCAAGGGGCGGACTCGATGGCGCAGGCCATGGTTGATGCGTTCATTGATCGGGTGGAGGTGTCGAAGCTGGAGCGGATGCTGGAGGCTCGGTTGCGGATCAACAGATAACGACGGCGATCAGAGCGTCCGCATCATCTTCGGGCCGTTGATGATGTCGTCGGCGTGATCGTTGTCGTGGGACGCCCAGGCTTCCAACAGCGAGAGCGCGTTGCCGGCAAAGCCCATCCGCATCAGCACTTGGTCCTCGGTCAGGGCCGAGAACAGCATCGTCGACTTCTCAGCGCCTGCCTTCAGTTGCTCGGCCAGCGCAGCGACCGGTTGGCCCAGATAGCGTTCGGTACCCAACGCGTTGGCCAGATCCAATTCGTGACTCGGCACCGACGGATCCGGCTTCCACTCTTCCAGGGGTGATCCGTTGAGCACGGCGTTCAGCACGTCGTGATAGCGCCGATCGGACGCCGCCAGGTGAGCCAGCACATCTCGACGCGACCAGGCAGAAGCCGCCGACTCTTGCAACCAGCGCTCGGCCGGCAGGACCTCGACCATCTGAATCAATCGACGCCGGGCACGTAACGCCCGAGTCAACGGCACCCAGAGCGCGGGGACGAAATCGTCTGCGGGCAACGGAGGATCAGTCGCCAGGAGGGGACGATCATCCATGCCCTGCACGCACATTGAAGACGTCGTTTCGGGGAGCTACCAGCTCATGGACGGGTCGGGCGGCCCCATCTTGCGATAGTTGCCGCCGTAGAAGAGGATCGGCTCTTCGTCCGACTGCTTCTCGAAGGCCTTGACCTCGCCCACGATGATCTCGTGATCGCCGCCTTCGAGTACCGAGTGGATCGTGCAGTCGAAGACCATCGTTGCGCTGGCCAGACGCGGTTGGCCGGTCTCGCCCAACGCGTGCTCGTGCTCGTCGAACTGGTGCGGCGGCGGCGGACGCTTGCTGCTGGCGAAGAAGTTGGAGGTGTCCATGTCCGTGTCGGGCAGAATGTTGACCGTGTAGGCGCCGGTTTCCTTGAGCAGCGGCAGCACGCTCGCGCCCTTGTCGACGCAGACCAGCACGAGCGGCGGGTCGAGCGAGAGCGAGGAGAATGACTGCGCGGTCATGCCGACGAAGTTCGGATCGGTGCCGGTGGTGATCACGGTGACGCCGCTCGGGAACATGCCCAACGCGTTGCGAAATTCTCGGTCGTCGAAGGTCATGGCAAGTCCCTCTCAGCCTCACTCCTGCGGAACGCCAGTTTAACGCAGCGGCAGATCGAGCACCGTCATCAGGCCGCGCCGCGTGTGTGGGATCACTCGGGCGGCTCGGAGGACCGAGGCCGCTGTCGCGTCGTCGCCGAAGACGCCGCCTTCGAATCGGAGCGTGAGCGGCGGTGTGCCGTCGACCACGATCTCGTCGTACTCCTCCTCGACCGAAGCGTTGGCCTCGAAATGGAGACGCACGGTGTGGCCGTCGAAGGTCGAGCCTTCGAGCGTCTCCAGCGTGCCCGCGACCAACTCCTGCCCCGGTACTTCGCAAGGAACCATGTCGTGTCGCCAGTCGACGATTTTCCAGCCGAGCGGATAGACAAGCAGTCTGGCCGACTCCACCAGTCCCACGTGACCGAACCCGCCGGCGTCGCGCTTGGCTTCCCACTGGGTTTTGGAGATGCCCATCCCGACTTTCTCCTGGAAAGGAATGCGGCGGCGCGACGGATCTTGCACTCGCTTGACCGAGACCGACTTGATGCTGTGTGAGATCGCGGAGAGCGATGCCGGCAGAGCGTCCATGAGGAAACCGGGATTGACGCCGGTGCCGACCACCGTTCGCTCGGCACGACGCGCGAGCACGTCGATGCCGGCTGCGATCTCCGGATGTCGCGCTTGAGCGAAGGCCAGTTCCTCACAGGTGGAAACGACATGGAGATCCTGGCGCAGGGCCTCCTCGATCTGTGGCGAGACCTGCTCCAGGTACGAGCCGGTGCAGTGAATCAGGATGCCGCCGTCCGAGCGGGAGTCGACCCGCGCGGCCGCGACCGATTGGCGGATCGTGACCTCGGGCGCGCCGTCGACGAAGTCGGAGAGTGGTTTGCCGACCATCTCGGGATTGATCTCAACGGCTCCGACGACTTCGAGGAACGAGTCATTGAGGGCTGCACTGACGATTCGCTTACCGATCGGCCCGAGCCCTTGCACGATCACGGGTAGTGGCGCACTCATCTCCATCCTCCGGTCCCGCTTCGATACACGGTGATATCGTCAACAGTCTGCGCCTACGGTACCAACGAATCCGAGCCCGACATGGTCGATTTCCCCGACCACAACGAAGAATCACTCGCCGCCTGGGAGAAGAACGCCGAGTTCTGGGACCAAACCCAGGGCGACGATGGCAATCACTGGCAGCGAACGCTCGTCTTTCCGTACACGATGGAACTGCTCCAGCCGCTTCCAAGCACCGCGCTGGAGATCGCCTGCGGCAACGGCAACTTCGCCCGCCAGCTCGCTGGGCTCGGCGTGTCCGTCACCGCCACCGACGGTTCAACGGCTCAGCTGGAACGAGCCGAGGCGCGGTCGCGCGGGCACCGGATCAACTGGATCCGGCTCGACGCGACCGACCGCAGTGCGTTGGCGGCGCTCTCAGGTGCGTCCGGGGCTCCGTTTGGGGCGGCCGTTTGCAACATGGCATTGATGGACATTGCCGAGATCACACCGCTCTTCGACATGCTGCCGCTGGCGCTGGCCGACGGCGCGCCGTTCGTGTTCTCCGTGCTGCATCCCGCATTCAACCTCGGACCTGACGTCCGCCTGTTCGTCGAGCGCTCCGAGACTCCGGACGGCCGGCTGGTCACGGAGTCTGGCGTGCGGATCACGGGCTACCTCGATACAGGCGTGCAGCACGGTATCGCCTCCGTCGGACAGCCTGCGCAGCAGCCCTACTTCCATCGGTCGCTGACGGAACTCTTCACCACCGCATTCGATCGAGGATGGGTCCTTGACGGCATTCGAGAGCCGTCATTCGGAGACCGCGGCGATCCCGATTCAGAGAGTCGTCTCTCCTGGGACGACCTGCCCGATATTCCCCCGGTGTTGGTCGCGAGGATGCGCCATCGCGGCTAGCCAGGTCAGTCGCGAGTGTCGGGATGCTCGAACCCCTCGTAGGCCACCTCACGCAAGGCGATGCGAAAGACGGTGATCTCGTGCAGGTCCGGACCGGGCCGAAACAGAATCCGATAGCCGTCCTCCCGAACGCGGTACACGATCTCATCGGTCTGCAGGGTCAACTGTCTCGAGATTTGTCCGAAAGGATCGCTCTTGAGGTCGACAAGCAACTGGTTGACTCGTTGCTTGGGATGAGGTGGCAAGACGGCCCGCTGCGCCCTCGCTTCAGCGCTCAGCGTTACTCTGAATCGCACCCCTCAGTCTTCCACATCATCGAGTTCGTCGAGGTCGTACAGACGGGCCCTACCAGCAGCCAGGTCTTCGTCGAGCCTGCGCAGCACTTCGCTGAGATTCGCTTCAGCCTCAGGAGTGATCTCAGGGTCGTAACAGATGCCCACACCGGGATCAGGCTCCCACATCGGCACCCAGGCGCGGCCCTGTGCGTCGATCATCCGACGCGCCAGCCGTGATTCCGTCCACTCCCACCAGGGATGCTTGGCGCAGAACTCGTCGAACGGCATCCCCTGACGCCGCCGAATCTCATCCATCGACGTGACAGGTTGATCGTCTGTGAGCGCCATCTTCGGCTTCCTCGCTCGGTTCAGTGTATCCGTGCGCTGAGCACTCTGGAGCGGGTGTACGACCTAGTTGTTCTGATTGCTGCCCGCTTCGATCACTCTTCAGCGATTTTGGGACCGATGTACCCGACCTCGAAGGATCGCTTGCCATCAGAGTCAGCTTCTCGTACGCGAAAGTGAATGCGCACTTGTCGATTGAGCGAGTTGCCCTTGTAGGAAATGTGGTTGCCCATGAGCGCCGTGTCGCCATCAAGAGTCTTGAACGTCAATCTGTCTTGATGCTTCCGTATCCTGGTGTCGCTTTCCCGAGCAACATTCACGCCTTTCTTCTTGAGCCAATCCAGAATGTCTTGTCCTAGATGTCCCTGGGTAAGTGCCTCAGAGCACTCGTTGAGTTTCTTGAGATCGCGGAGTATTTTGCCTGGAGGGCCAGCCGTGGGATCGAGGGACCGTATTGACGAGAGAACGTCAGGGCCAAAGACTACTAGCTCGCATTCGGACTCCGTGATCTCGATAACCTCAGCAACAGACCCTGGTTCACGGGACGTGGTTGCATCATCCACTTGTTCGCCGGTCTCGGTAGGCGCGACGCGCTCATTCAACTGAAATTTTAGTTGGGCGATGGTTGCCTGCTGCTTGTCCGTGGTGCTTTGCAGTTCATCTAGCGTGTTTTGCAGTCTGTCCAACTCACCTCGTTGTGACGCAATCTCCTGATCCCTTGTCTCGATCTCCTGAACCTTCGCTTTGAGTTCATCTTCGTACAATCGCCCCCATTCCTCGAAGCTATTCTCTTCGGCAAGCCGTTTGCGCTCGGCTGCAAGCCGTTCGCGCTCAGCAGTAGCGCACTGTTCTCGAACGTCATCGATTAGCCTTGGAACCGGTTGTAGCGCTGCTTGTTCATAAATCTGATCTCGGACAAAGCGCCTCAAGAGCATGAGTTGATCGCGCTCAAACGTGTCCATCCAGTCCGGTGGTTCAGTGTTCTCACCGTTGTCGTTCCAGTAAGTACCCACGTCTGGATGCGCAAACACTTCGTGTGGTGCCCAGGCTGGATGCCGTGTTGGATTGAAGTCATCAGTTCCCAGCGGCCAGACAATTCGAACAACCGCACCGCACATACCGTGACTTCGATCGCGCGTTCGAAGAACGGGTATTTCTCGGTCCGGCCTCTTCAAGTTCTCGACAAAAGGACTGCGGAGCACAGTAGGCAACAGAGCGTCTTCTCCCTCACGATCAAGTTCGGCGAGAAGTGCGACGCCGCCTAGGTCGTCTTCGATTCTGTTGACAAAATCCTCCCACTCATCGTCGCTGTAGGGCTGGTTGAGCTCCTGATACTCACCTAGCGGTCTATTGTCCGGGAAGTTCGCTAACAAGACGATTGGTAGCGTTCGATTGGAGTCCTGGATCTCGGAGCGGAGCGTCTTGCCCGCTTCACGACCAAAAGCAGGTCGACAGCGAGGTTGCACCCGGGCTTGGCCCGATCTCCAGTTGCCTGCGTCGAGAATCGTCTGTAAGGCTCGCGGGCAGCTGATCTGGTAACTGGCCGGTGCGATCCTGGAGGTCTTTCGTTCGAGGCTGAACTGGAGGAACAGGGCAAGCGACTGGTCAGTTACGGCGAGGTCGAATCGCGTGTGCAGCACATGACTCGATTCGAGGATGGGCTGCTGCAGCAGGAAGCCATCGATCTCCGCTCCGCTGTGCGAGATGTCTCGCCGCTTTAGCTGGACGTAGGTGTCGGCTGGTGAGTCCTCTCTTGGATCGTTGACCCCCTGATCGCGCAACCAGTCGTCCATGACGCCTTGGTAGACCTTGAACCGCCAGGCAGCCTCCTCTACGGATTCCGCGTCCAGCGTGTAGGCGTACGAAGTGATTATGCGCATGAAAGGACTCCCGTTAGCGCTCGTCGGGCAGGCTAGTAGTGGTGACAGTCCGCACTACGGCATCGGCGACCACTCGGTTGGCTGGAGGATCCGGTTCTCGATGTGATGCACCAGCGGACCGTCCTCCTCGGAGGCGGCTCGGGCGGCCACCCACTCGGGGTCGGACGCGAAGTTCTTCCAGGCTTCGTCGCGCTGGCCCGCGCTCTCGAAGCTGATGATGTACCACAGCTCGTCCGAGCGGCCGCCGACCGAGTTCGTCCAGTAACCCACGTTGTGAATCCCGTGGCGCTCGAACAGCTCCATCGTGTGGTCGCGGAAGCGCTTCATCAGCGCCCCCATCTTGCCCGGATGCGCCGTGTAGATGCGCAGTTCATAGATCATCGGAAGTTCCTCTCAGTCTGTCAGTTGGTGGAAACGCAAGGCCGACGGATACTCACCGCCGCGACGAATCGAATTGATCGCTGGCTGCATCTCGGCCGCCGAGTTGACCGAGCCGCCGTCGTTCGGATTCGTCATGAACCGAGGGTAGTTGCTGCTCGACACTTCCAGCCGGATCCGGTGCCCGACATCGAATCGATGGCCCAGAGACGCTAGGTCGACGGTCAGCTTCACCACCTCTCCGGGCGTCAGGAACACCTGCTGGTCGAAGCCGTCGCGGAAGCGCGCCCGCATGATCCCGTCCACCAGCGAGACCGGCTTGCCGTCGGGATGCACGTCGACCAGCTTGGCCGTGATGTCCGTATCGGGCTGATTGCTGGCCAGCCAGATATCGACCTCGACCGGACCGGCCGCATCGACCGCTTCGCTCAGCGGCTCGGACGTGTAGCACAGCACATCGTCGCGGCTCTCCGTCCGACTCTGATCCCGCGGACCCGGCAGACCGATTGCCTGCTGCAATGTCGACCCGCCCTCGGTCATCACCGGCTTGTAGCCCGTGTACATGAACTCGTCCCAGCGCAGGTCGTCGTCGGGACGCTCATCGACCAGACGGCCGTCGCCGTAGTGCATCGTCGCGCCGCCGTCCGACGCCAGGTACAGTGTCCGCTCCTCCGCGTTGGCCGGCGGCCACGATTCGTCCGTCCGCCACTCGTTCGCACCCATCAGGAACCAGCGAACGCCCGGCAATTCCCGCTGGCCGCCCTTGAGGTGCCGGTCGAGGAACACGTTGATGTCTGCAATCACGTTTGCAGCCGCAGCCGCTCCGGTTGGACCAAACTCCATCTCACCCAGCCAACGGTCGTAGTTCGTGTGCGCCCACGGACCCATGATCAGGTTCTGATCCGGATTGCCCTCAGCCGAGATCCCGCGGAAGTTGCGCACCGTGCCGATCCCGAAGATGTCGAACCACCCGCCAATGTGCAGCATCGGCACCTGGAAGCGCGAGTAGTCGGCCGAGTGCCGCACCGACTCCCAGTACTCGTCCCGGGTCTCATGCTCCAACCACTCATGCCAGTACGCAGCGACGCCCTCCTGCGAGATCCCGGGCATCGAGTTCAGCGGTCGGCTGCCGAGCAGACGGAAGCTGTTGCCCATGACCGCCTCGGTCATCTCCGGCTGCGCCTCGGCCGGACGCGTGTGATGCTGCTGCAGGTATCCAGTCGCCGCGAGTCCGCTGCCCCAGAGTCCGATGAATCCCAATTGGAACGCCCCGCCCTGGTAGGTCCAGCCGTCGTAGTAGTCGTCCGCCGTGATGATCGGAATCGCGCAGCGCAGCGACGGCGGCTGTTCGCGCGCCGCGAGCATCGTCGTCGCGCCGACGTAAGACGGCCCATAGATGGCCGTGTTGCCGTCGCACCAGTCCTGCGCTGCGACCCATTCCAGCGTGTCGTAGCCGTCGGGACCCTCCTGGTGGAACGGCTTGAAGTCGCCCCCCGACGCGTAGCGACCGCGGCAATCGCAGACCACCACCGCGTAGCCGCGCTCGGCCAGCTTCAGCGCGCTCGGCATCACCGCGACGAGCCCCGCGCCTGACTGTTCCTTGTCATAAGGAGTCCGGGTGACAATCCCCGGCACCGCCTGTCCCGGCTGATCGGCATCGACCGGACGGTACAGATCGGCTCGCAGGATCACTCCGTCGCGCATCGGGATCTCGAGGTTCTTCTGGACCAGGACTTGTTCGACTGCCACAGCATCCTCCGATACGTGCTCGACTATTCCGAACGCTATGCTAGGAAACAAGAGTCGGAATGGGGCGAGAAATGACCACCAACGTGGACGCCGGCGAGCTGGGGATCACCTTTTCGGAGGTTGCGCGGTCGAAACTGGTCGAGGTCTTGACCGGTTATCCGGAAGAGGTCGCAGGACTGCGCCTCAAGATCACCGGCCGCACGTCCGAGGGATTCGAGCACGTGCTGACCATCGTCGAGAAGGGCTTCGAGCCGGACGGCGACGCCACTGCCCAGTTCCCCGACTTCAAGCTCTACGTTGAGGGCGAACGGATCGAGGATCTGCGCGGCACTGCGGTTCACTATGAGTTCAAGGGCCCCAACGTCTCCGGCCTCGAATTCAACAACCCCAATCCGGTCTGGCGCGACCCCCTCGCCTTCGCGATCCAGAAAATCTTCGACGAACAGGTCAACCCCCAGATCGCCGCGCACGGAGGCTTCGTCCAGCTCCTCGATGTGCAGGGCAGCAAGGCCTACATCGAGATGGGCGGCGGCTGCCAGGGCTGCGGCATGGCCAACGTCACGCTCAAGCAGGGCATCGAGGTCGCGGTCAAGGAACAGCTCCCCGAGATCGACGAACTGATCGACATCACCGACCACCAGTCCGGCGAAAACCCCTACTACCAACCCTCGAAGAAGTAACCGCCGGTCGACTCCCTGGACAGGCGTCCCATGACGCGCGTCCTGTTGATCTCCACCTACGAACAGGGACACCAGCCGCTCGGCATTGCCGCGCCCGCGGCTGCGTTGTTCGCAGCCGGTCACGACGTCTCCGCGTTCGATCTGGCCGTGGAATCGGTCTCGTCCGAGCGTCTGCAAACGGCCGCTGCGGACGCCGATCTCATCGGTCTCTCGACGCCGATGCACACGGCCGCTCGGCTCGGAATCCGAATCGCGAGACAACTGGAGGAATTCTCGGACCGGATCATCTTCTACGGACTGGCCGCCAACTCGCTCGGCGAACTCGGACTGGGACGCGCGATCAGCGGCGATACCGATCTGCAGTTGGTCCAACTGGCCAACGGCGGAGACGCCTCCGACGTACCGCTCTTCGACCGCGAGCCTCGGCTGGTTCCGGAGCGCTCGATCCTGCCGCCGATCGACCAATACGCCCGCTACCGGGATGCGAGCGGCGCATCGCACCTGGCCGGCCACGTCGAGGCGACGCGAGGCTGCGCCCACCGCTGCACCCACTGTCCGCTGACCCCGATCTACGCCGGACGTCTGCGCCTCAATGGCGCAGAGGCCGTTCTCGCCGACATCAGCCAACAGGTCTCCGCCGGCGCCGAACACATCACCTTCGGCGACCCCGACTTCCTCAACGCCCCCGACCTCGCGATGGAACTGTTGCGCGCCGCATCATCGAGACACGCGGGCATCACGTTCGACGCCACGATCAAGGTCGAGCATCTGATCGAGCATCAGAACCTGCTGCCGGAGATGGCCAAGCTGGGAGTCACGTTCATCACCTCGGCCTTCGAATCAGTCGACGATCACTTGCTCGAAATCCTCGACAAGGGACACACCGCCGCCGACCTCGATCTCGCCTTGGACCTGACAACCCAGGCCGGCATCGCCATTCGACCAACCTGGTTGCCGTTCACGCCCTGGACCTCGGCAGGGGACTACCTCGACCTGCTTCGCTTCGTCGAAACCCGCCAGCTCGTCGACGTGACGCCACCGGTCCAGCTTGGGCTGCGCCTGCTGGCCCCGTCCGACTCTCCGCTGGTCGAGCCGATGCGCGAGATGAACTCGCTGGTCGCCTACGACGTCGACGGCCTGACCTGGAACTGGCGCCACGCGGACCCGCGGATGGACGCATTGCAGGCCGAGATCGCCTCCATGGCCGAACGCCAGGCGAGCTTCCCGGAGATCAAGGCCGCCGCCTGCCGAGCGCTGGGTCAGGAACCCTGGCCGGACGTGCCCGCGCCACACGTCCATCGACCCGGTCTCACCGAAGACTGGTTCTGTTGAGCCGAGCCCACCGGGGACCAGTTGGCCCCCATGAGCATCACAGCGGACGGCGGGGCGATCAGCTTGATCGAGATCTAGACCCCTTCAAGTTGTCGCAACCGATCAATCAGCAGCTTCGCATCATCCAGCACAGCCTGCTGATGAGGCTGCAGATCCTGACCGCCCGCCGTCGCCGAGTTGTCCTCAAACGGATCGCCGGCGATCGACTTCTTACCGCTCAACTCCTCAACCACTGCGAGTCCGCAGAACGGCACATAGGTCGGGCTGTAGCCGCCCTCGTGGCTCAGCACCAGCCTGCCGGCGCAGAGTTCGTCCGCTGCTTCCATCAACAGTCGTGTCATCTCGCGGAAGGTCTCCGAGTAGGCCATCATCCGGCCCAGCGGGTCGTACATGCTCCCGTCGAAGCCCGACGGCACGAGGATCAAATCCGGCTTGAACGTCTGCAGTGCAGGCACGACCACCTGTCGGATCGTCTCGATGTACGCTCCATGCCCACTGCCCGGCGGCAACGGGACGTTGATGTTGTATCCCTCACCCTCGCCCTCGCCCTGGTCCTCCATCGCGCCGCTGTCGCGCGGATACCACTGGTCCTGGTGAATCGACATCGTCAGCACGTCCTTGCGGTCGTAGAACGCCTGCTGCGTGCCGTTGCCGTGGTGAACGTCCCAGTCCAGCGTCGCCACACGGTCGATGCCGCGCTCGGCGAGAGCGTGCAGCGCGGCAATCGCGACATTGCCGAAGATGCAAAATCCGCGCCCCCGGTCCCGCTCGGCGTGATGTCCCGGCGGCCGCACCAGCGCGTAGGCGTTGTCGATCTCACGATCCAGAACCGCGTCGACCGCCGTGATCGTCCCGCCCGCCGCCAGCAGCGCGATCTCATATCCGCCATGCGAGAACGGCGCACCTTCACCGGCGTCGCCGCCGTCCTCGGCCGACAACGCACGGACGTGGTCCACGTACTCCGGCGTGTGGAAGCGCAGCACCTGTTCCTCGTTGGCCGTCCGCGGCTTCAGTTGAACGAGTTGCTCGGAGAAGTCCGAGACCTCCAGCAAGTTGTTCAGCCGGCGCTTGGTGTCGGGGTTCTCCCAGTGCTCCCAGGCCTGCATCCAGCGCCGCAGCACCGGATCGAACGCCCGCGTCCGACCCGTGTCGTGCCACATGTACGACTCGTGATACACCCATCCCGTCCGCCGTTCAGTCATGACGCTTCCTCTCGATCGTTCCTCGGAAATCAATCTGGCTGGCAGTCTAGTCAGCCCTTCGATCCGGGCCGTGGCGGCTGCCGTCATATGCTGAATCGGCTTTGTCGAATCGACCAGATGTCCGCGAGCCGTTTGACCTGCCGCCCCATCGGCCGTTGGCCGCGCGTCTGCTGCCGGGCAACTTCTACTACGGCTGGGCCATCGTCTTCGCCTGCGCCGCCCTGCTCTTCGTCTCCGTCGGAGTCGGCTACTACGGCATCGCCGTCTATCTCGGCCCGCTGCGAGAGCTGCACGGCTGGTCGAACGCCGACGTATCGCTGGCCACCGGCATGTACTTCGTCTTCTCCGGCGTCACCTCGGCGCTGGTCGGACCGCTGATCGATCGGCACGGCGCGCGACGTTGGATGCTGCCCGGCCTGATCCTGCTGATCGTCGCCTCCGCGGTGATTGGACACGTCCAAGATCTCTGGCAGCTCTACGTCGCCTACATCGTCATGGCGCTCGGGTCGGGGATGAGCGCCGGAGTCGCGGTCAACGCCACCCTGGCGCGCTGGTTCCTGCACCGCCGAGCCTGGGCGATGGCGATCTCATCGACCGGCGTCTCGCTGGGCGGCGTGGTGCTCTCGCCCTTGAACGGCATCTTGATCGAGCAGTTCGGACTCGGCGTCGCGACCCCGGCGATGGCCGGCCTGATCCTGGTGATCGGCCTGCCGATCGTGGCATTCGTGCTGGTCTGGGATCCGCGTCAGATGGGATTGCCCCAGGACGGGCTCGATCCGGTCGCGCCGCAACGCACGAGCATCGCAAGGTCGATTGCCAATCAGACCCGCCAGTGGACGATCGCCGGGGCGACGCGGACGTTGCCGTTCTGGGCAATCATGATCAGCTTCGTGATCGTCCTGCTGGCCCAGACCGGGTTCATCCTGCATCAGACGGCGTTCCTGCAGGAACGGGTCGGCTCGCTCACCGCCGCGACCTCCAGCCTCTCGATCATCGCCTTCGGCAGTATCGTCGCCCGCCTGATCGTGGGTCGGTTCTTCGCCGACCGCGTCGACCTGCGCATCCTCACAGTGATCATGTTCGTCGTGCAGGGCACTGCTGCACTGGTCGTGATCCAGGTCGATCACATCGCAGTGACGTACGTCGCCATCTTGATCTTCGGCTTCACGATCGGCAACGTCTACATGCTGCAATCGCTGTTGACCTCCGACGTCTTCGGCTACGTCAGCTTCGGCGCCGTCTACGGCCTGATCGCAATGGCCACCCAGATTTCCAGCGGCTTCGGTCCCTGGATGATCGGCGCGCTCGAGGATCTGACCGGCTCCTACGAGGTGCCCCTCACAGTGGTCGCGATCCTCACCTACGCCGCGCTGATTCCGGTCTACTTCGCCAAACCGCCGAAGGGGGTGATTGGTCGCGCTATCAGCCCCTTGCTGACTCGCCCTGCTCCGCAGCGCACCGGACAGTAGTAGTGCCCAGGCTGCTAGAGAACGAACCTGATCCTCGACCAGGCCTTGCGGAGCGCCGACTCCACCTCGGCCGGATCCTCGCCGCGGGCGAAGATGAAGCCGGGATAGTCGGCGCCATCCGGCAGCGGGATCAGCATGTCTCCGACCCGTGCCTCCATCTCGATGTCCTCGATCAAGGGGACAGCTGCTGCCTCGTCCAGACCGAGGATCGCCTCGATTCGGCCCCGGCCGACGATCGGCATCATCATCACGCCGGCCGCCGCCGCTTCTCGATTCAACGTCTCGAGCGGCGCGTTGATCGCGTGCCTCAAGACGATCTCCTCGAGCGACATTCCCGCCCCGAAGCGCAGTGTCCGGGCGCAGAGCCCCCCGATCGTCCGCGCCGCCACGTCGACCGGCCAGGCGCCTTCGTCATTGAGGCGCAGTTCCGCGTGCAATGGGCCGTCCTGGAGGCCGAGTGCTTTAGCCGACTGGCGCGCCGTCTCGACAACCTCCGCGACCTGATCGTCTGGCAGTCTCGACGGCGTGACGTAGATCGTCTCCTCGAAGAACGGGCCATCCAGCGGGTCGGGCTTGTCGAAGACGGCGAGGGTATGCAGCTCGCCGTCGCGCAGCAGGCCTTCGAGCGCCACCTCGATGCCGGGGATGTATGCCTCGACCAGGTAGCGGTCGGCGAGGTCGCCGCACTCTTCTGTCGCCGACTTGGTGCCCAGCAGCCGCTCCAGTCTGGCGATTGCTCGCTCGAAGGAGGCTGGATCGTTGGCGCGCATCACGCCTCGGGAACCGTTCAGGCCCAGCGGTTTGACGACCACCGGATACTCCAGCGTCGAGGCAGGCGACATCTGATCGAATCGATAGACCTGCCACCAGGGGGATCGCACCCCGTGCGCGTCCAGCGCGCGGCGGAGTTCCGACTTGTCTCGGGTGCCGATCACTGACTCGGGGGAGTTGCCGGTCAGTTGCAGCTCCGCGCTGGCGTGTGCGGCGAGGATCGTTCCCGGGTCGTCGACCGCGACGACGGCGTCGAGTGGAAATCGATCGGAGTAGCGCGCAACTGCCTGGGCGCCTCGTTCGATGTCGTGATAGGACAGGGTCAGCCAGCGGCCCGGATACATGTCGGCGAGCGGCTGGTCGATATCCGACGCCACCACCACATCCAATCCCAACTTGTCTGCCGCCGACATAAAGTCGGGGGCCCGGTAGGAAGCGGTCGGTATCAGGAGCATCACACGCGGCATGGGTTCAGCCTAGCCGCACGCGCTGCGACATATGCTGCACGAAATGACGACGGCGACCGAGCATCAGACGCAGACCCTGCGCATCGAAGGCATGCATTGCGCTGCCTGTGTGCGCCGAGTCGAACGAGCGCTGGTCAAGGTTGACGGAATCTCGGAAGCATCCGCCGACTTCATTGCGGGTCGCGCGATCATCGAGCTCGAGCGTGCGGTCGAACAACCGGCACTGAGCGCGGCCATTTCCGGCGCCGGATATGAATTGGTGGAATCGGACGATCCAGAGGAATCCGAAGGAGTCGGCGCGATCGGACCGCTGGTGGTCCGCGCAGCGCCGGCGCTGGTCCTGGGCTGGGGCATCTTCTTTGCGATGCAGGCCAATCGCTGGGGAGAATTCGGGTGGAACCCTGACCTGGTTTTTCCCATCCTCTTCGCCGTCGCCACGCCGACACTCGCCTGGGGTCTCTGGCCCATGTTCCGCCGGGCTGCCCTCGCCGCCTCGCGACGCACCAGCGACATGGACACGTTGATTGTGTTGGGCGTGACCGCCGCGTGGGGGTACAGCACGGTCAGCGCCCTCTTCCCGAGCGCGCTTGAAGGCTCGGATGCGTCCAGGGACGTTTTTTTCGACACGGCGCTAATCATCGTTGGCTTTGTCAGCCTGGGCCGAGCGCTGGAAGCCCGTGTACGACTCCGAGCGGCGGCGGCGTTGACGCGCCTGCTCAAGCTTGCCCCGCAGACCGCCCGCGTGGTTGAGAACGGCATCGAGCGAGACATTCCGGCGGCCGACGTCAACGTCGGCGACACCTTGCGAGTCCGGCCAGGCGAACAGGTACCCGTGGATGGCCGCATCCTCAGCGGAGCCAGTTCGATTGATGAGTCGCTGCTGACCGGAGAAAGCGTGCCCGTCTCCAAGTCGCCCGACGACTCCGTCTTCGCCGGCACGATGAATCTCGACGGGGCCTTCACGTATCAGGCGACGCAGGTTGGGACGGCGACTGCCCTGGCCCGCATCACCTCTGCAGTTGAGCGAGCGCAGTCTTCCAAGGCGCCGGCGCAACGACTCGCCGACCAGATCGCCAGCGTGTTCGTGCCGATGGTCGTGTTGATCGCCGTGATCACGTTCATCGTCTGGGCTGTTTTCGGTGATGGCTCCAGCTGGACCGCTGCTGTGCTCAGCGCTGTCGCCGTGCTCGTCGTCGCTTGCCCGTGCGCCCTCGGACTCGCCACGCCGGCTGCGATCGCGGCCGGATCAGGTCGCGCCGCGCGATTGGGAATCCTGTTCCGCGACGCCGAGGCGCTCGAAGCGGCAGGGAAGATCGATACGGTCGTCTGGGACAAGACCGGCACCCTGACCAGTGGCCGGCACGAGGTCAGTTCGGTCGAGCCGCTTGGGATTTCACATGAGGAGCTGATCCGACTGGCGGCCTCGGTCGAGCAGCACTCCGAGCATCCGCTGGGCGCCGCGATCGTCGCCCATGCCGAGGAACTAGGGATCGAACCGGAACCAGTCAGCGAGTTTCGCAACCAGCCTGGTCGCGGAGCGCTCGCGACTGTCGGGACGTCAGCTATTGCTGTAGGCAACTCGTCGCTGATGTCGGAGGTGGGCATCTCGGTTTCGGAGTCGGAGAGCGCTGAGACTCCTGTGTACATCGCCCGAGACGACCAGCTGATTGGCGTCATCCGGCTGAGCGATCAGGTGAAGCCGGGTTCTGCCGACGCGGTCGCGCTGCTCGCCCGCAGCGGGGTTGATTCCATGCTGGTCAGCGGCGATACCGAGCAGACGGCGCAGGCGGTAGCGGCGCAGGTCGGGATTCGGGATGTTCAAGCGCGGACGCTGCCGGAGGAGAAGTCTGAAGTGGTGTCGGCAATTCAGTCCAGCAATCGCAGGGTTGCGATGGTGGGGGACGGCGTCAACGACGCTCCGGCACTGGCCCAGGCCGACCTCGGTCTGGCGATGCGTACCGGCTCCGATATCGCCCTGGAAACGGCGCAGGTCGGATTGATGCAATCCAACCCGGTGCGTGCGGCGGAAGCAGTACTGCTGGCTCGCGCGACGCGCAACGTGATCCGCCAGAACCTCGGATTCGCCTTCGCCTACAACATCTTGCTGATCCCACTAGCCGCGGGCCTCGCGGTGCCGATCTTCGACGCTGTGGGCGGCGTTCCCGGCGGCTTGACCTGGCTCTTCGGAGAACAGGGACAGTTCGAACCGATCGCGGCCGCGCTCGCGATGGTCGCCAGTTCCCTCTCGGTCTTGACGAACGCCTTGCGACTCAACCGTTGGCAGGCGCGGCTCTCTTAGCTGCCGGCCTCGTCAACATCGTCGGTCAGATTCTCGGCCGGTGGAATCGAGCCCGACGGGTCCATGATCACGAAGCGCCGATGTAACTCGGCGAAGTAATCCCTGACGGCCTGCTGCTGCATCTCCTCCGACCAACCGAGTCGGCTGGCCATGATCGACGCGGTCGGTCGCGCCGCGCTGCGCCCGAGATCCTTGGTCAGCCCGACCGCGGTTCGGCGGAGCAGCACATCGGCAACGGTGCGAGCTCCCTCATGATCGACCGCGTACGCCACCTGTGCGCCGATGTCCCGGTGCATCTCGGAGATAGGCCTGGCCAGCGACCCGTCGGATGCTGCGTACGCCGCGACTTCGGGCACTCGAGGTCCGTAGACGCTGCGCAAGTGCTCCTGGGTCTCAGGCGGCAGGAAGACCGTGCGGCTGGTCGGCGTCTCGGGCAGGGCTGCGATCCCGCGAGCTCGCGGTCGCCCGATCTGCTGGGCAACGGACTCTGCCACCTTGCTGCCGAGCTCGGCGGCGGTGGTCAACTTGCCGCCAACGACCGAGACCAACCGCTCGACTCCCTCTGTTGCGTGATCGGCGATGATCGAACGCCGTGAGATGGCACCCTCAAAGACGCCCTCGCCCGCCCGAGCCAGCGGGCGGACTCCCGAGTAGGCGTAGAGGACATTGCGATGCTCAATGCCCAGTCCAGGTAGGACTCGCGCGGCCTCGGCGACGAGGTAGTCAATCTCCCAGCCGGCAGCGCGGACATCGGACGGATCATCGTCGTCGCGGACGTCGGTCGTGCCGATGATGTGATGGTCCAGCCATGGGGTCACGAACATCGGGCGAGCGTCGGACTTGGCGCTGGCCAGCACGGCGTGCTTTGGTCCGCGCCCGTTCAGATCCACGACCAGGTGCGATCCCCGAGTGCCCCCGATTCGTCGCCTCAGCGAACGCCCGGTGGCGTCAAGGACGGCGTCGACCCATGGACCGGCCGCGTTGATCACGAGGCGTCCCGACGCTGTCGATCTGCGGCCGGTCAGCACATCGTGGAAGTCGACGCCGCGCGCAATCCCGCCGTCGACAATGATGTAGTCGACCGCCGCGTGATTGCGTAGATCGGCGCCCGAAGCGCGTGCCTCGGCGAGGTACTCCAGGGTCAATCGTTCAGGCGACCAGACCTGGGCGTCGTGATAGAGGTACGCCGCTTTGAGATTATCGGTGGAGACCGACGGCTCGAAGCGCTGTAGCTCGCGCTCCGAGAATGACGAATGCCAGGGCGAAACCTTGCGTGGCGAAAGCAGATCGTAGAGCGCCAGACCGGAGCGGATGTACCAGGATGGGCGCGGATCGCCCTCGTAGACCGGCAAGATGAAGCCCATTGGCCGGACGAGGTGCGGACGCTCTCGCAGCAGACGCTCCCGCGATTGCAGCGATTCATGCACCAGTCGAGCGTCGCCGGTTTCGAGGTAACGCAGGCCACCATGGATCAGCTTCGTCGAGGCTGAGGTTGTGCCCGAGGCGAAGTCGTCCTGCTCGAGCACCAGGGTCCGGTATCCGCGTGCGGCGACCGAGGCGGCGGTCGCCGCACCGTTGATGCCGCCGCCAATGATGATGACGTCGTAGCTTGCGGCGGCCATAGCAAGTTGAGTGTATTCACTCAGCGGGGATCGACTGCACCGCTTGACGAGCCGCCGTCCAGCGCTCGAACTCGGGCTCAAGTGACCCATCCGGATCGAATCGATGCTCTTCGGTCTCGATTCTTGGCTCTATCCCAGCCACCTCCATCGCCAGCCGGGCAACTCCGAGCGCGGTGGTCTCCTGCATCGACGGGCGGATGATCGGCCGCTGGAGCACGTTCGCCTGGATTTGCATCAGCACATCACTCGACGTCATCCCACCGTCGGCACGTAGCTCCTCTATTGGCGCTCCGCCGGTTTCCATCGCATCGACGATCTCCCGGATCCGAAACGCGACGGCCTCCAGTGCAGCGCGCGCGATCTGCGCGCGAGCCGTTCCGCGAGTGATACCGAGGATCGCCCCACGCGCGTCTGGGTCCCAGTGCGGAGAACCGAGTCCTGCCAGTGCCGGGATGACCATGACCCCGGCAGAGTCATCGGTGGAGGCGACGAGCGCCGAGACTTCTGCTGCAGTCGGCGCCAGTTGCAACTCATCACGCAGCCATTGGACGACTGATCCAGCCGCGAACACCCCACCCTCGTAGACGAACCCTCCGTCGGCCGCGGCGGTCAGTAGCAGACCATTCGGCGTTGACGTGGGCCTTGCAACCGTTCCGGCGTGCGTGAGGAGGAATGCGCCGGTGCCATATGTGCATTTGGCTGTGCCTGGGCTTGTGATTCCGTGTCCATAAAGCGCCGCCTGCTGATCTCCTGCGACCGCCAGGATTGGCAACGCTCTGTCAAACAGTGTGGGATCGGTCAGTCCAAATTCGCCGCCGCTTGGACGTATCTCCGGCAGCATCGACAGCGGCACGCGTTGCCACGAGCAAAGCTGATCATCCCACTGTCGATCCGCAAGATTCCACAGCATTGTCCGGGACGCATTGGTTGTGTCGGTCGCATGGACGGCGTCGTTGGTCAGATTGGCCAGCAGCCAGGAGTCGACCGTTCCACAGGCCAGCGTCCCCGACACGGCCAGCTCACGAGCACCGTCGACATGGTCGAGTAGCCAGGAGAACTTGGGTCCGGAGAAGTATGCGTCGGGTTTGAGTCCCGAGCGCCGACGTACCTCAACGCCGTGTGCAGCATCGAGCTCGGCGGCAGCGGCCGCTGTTCGCCGACACTGCCAGACAATCGCCGGACCTAAGGGCTCCAGTGATTCGCGGTTCCAGATCAGCGACGTCTCGCGCTGGTTCGCGATCGCGACCGCGCGGATTTCACCAACACCAACTCGCTCGACAACATCACGCGCTGCCGCTAGTTGACTTTGCCATAGGTCAGCGGAGGACTGCTCGACCCAGCCCGGCTGAGGAAACCGTGACTCCAGATCGCGCTGCGCGCTGGCAGCCACGCGCCCACGATCGTCAAATGCCAGCGCTCGGCTGGACGAGGTCCCTTGATCGAGGGCGAGGATCAGGCGGGGAGCTACGCCTCGTCCTCCTCGTCGCGCCGGCGACCCATCACCACGCGAGCAACTGCCGCCAAAACGGCCAGCACCGCCCCGACACCGATAATTCGCTTCATTTTGCGTCCCGTTCTGCTTGCGACCGCAGCATCAAGCGGCCCGTAGTTCTCGGCACAATATCACGAACAACTTGCTGGAGAGCCTGCGTTGGAGCGCTCTAAATCCGCTAGTTCGACAAAAGTGTTTCGGGAATCAACACACGGTCTCCGACTGCGATTCCCATCTCTTCAAACCGTCCCCTGGGCATTTCCAGGACGAAGAAATACTCCTGCTGCGGACGCTTCACCGTCTCGTCTTCGGCCAGCAACGTCGAGAACTCGAGAATCTCACCGTCGCGACCGAGCCAGGCGACGCTGAGATCGATCGGCACATTCTGATTCCAGAACCCGCCGCTCCGTGCCCGCGTCTGCTCCCAGATAAAGATCATCCCGCTGTTCGGTGGTAGCCCGCTCCAGTACATCATTCCGCGGCTGCGACGATCGGACGTGTTCGCGACCAACACGCCCACCGTAATCTCGCCAGATTGGCGCCGGACGACGATTTCGGACCACGGGAACACGACCTCGCCGACCAACGCGGGCAGTTCGAGCCGGCCGGCCAGCTCGTCCGGGCGCTCGACGGCTGGGGCAATCACTCCGCCGCGCGTTGCCGGGTCGCCCGACGGTCCACAGGCCAGCACGGCCAGCGCTGCGATCCCGATCAACGCGGCAAACGTGAGACGCCAGGTCATGCTCGGATCGTAGATGAGCCGCTGGATAGACTTGTGAAGCTCCCGAGAGCGCCACGGGCCGGTAGCTCAGGGGTCAGAGCAGGCGGCTCATAACCGCTCGGTCGCTGGTTCGAATCCAGCCCGGCCCACCAACGTGTACCGAACTGCGAACTTGATCGTCTCTGGGACGCCTGGCACGGCTGCCAGCGGATGCAGTCGATCCTCGGGTAGACGGTCAAGACGCTGTACGAGGCCAATGACCATCCCGTTACCGAGGAGGACGAGCAGTACACGATCCTCGACGCGCTGTGTCTGCTCACGCACAAGGCGTTACGCGGTGATGTGCTGAAGCAGCTTCGCGACCCCTACCTGCTTGAATGGTGGGCGCGAAACGCCGGCGGTTGGCGCACAGAGTACCCGGCCGAGGTCGGCCGCGATGCGGTCGCCCTGCTCGGGGCGTTTCAGCTCGACTCGGTCGACGCGGTGATCCGTGAGCAGAAGCGGTTACCCCTGTCCCAGCGTCGGGGCGCGCTGTTCGTGGTCGACGCGATGCAGACCATCTCCCGGGTCGAGTTCGAGTCGGTGCTTCCCGAACTGGGCAGGTACGTCGCCTCACTCTTTGTCGCCATGCAAAGCCTGTCCAACCTGGAGGCGCTCTCACCGACGATGCGCGACACGCTGCTCGACAACGGCGGCTGCCTGACCGTGTTCCAGGTCGCCGGCTCAGACGCGTGCGATCTGCTCTGGGAACTGGGCGCGGACGACTCTCCGAGGACGACATCGTCGGGCAGCCGTTGAACCACTGCTACTTCCGCGCCTCGGTCGCGACGGAACGGCTGTCGGCATTCTCTATGGCCGTGCGCAAGCCCGAGTTCGGCGACCCTGATCTGGCTGGGTGGACTAGGAAGGATGCGGGGGCGTATCTGACCTCGGCTGAGGACTTTCGCCGCTCTCACCGGTAACGGCGATGCGGACATCAACGCGCAGATCGCAGGAATCGATGAGTGGGGCGAGCAGTCCCATCGCTCGCTCGCGTGCTTCCCGGCGCTGGAAGGAGTCCCCGGCCTGAGCAGTGTCAAAACGTTGCGCTCGCTGAGGACCGGGCACACCTATCGGGTCTGGGCCAGTCAGTAGCTCGTCTGGAGAATCTCGAAGCGGGACCTGCAGCCCAGGCCTTCGGTGGAGCAGACGGAGCCGGGCTGGGCAGGCTTCGAGCCATCCGAACGCAGGCTCTTCCAGGCCTGTTTAGGTCGCTGTTGTTCGGATCTGTTCGATTCTGGAGGATTTCGGTCGATGCGCTTGGTCCTGGGCGCGGCCGGTTAGACGGACCACTCTGGTGGCTTCCGGGTTCAGTGTGAGGTGCAGACCTGGATCTGGGCAGGCCTCGCGATTGTGATGACTTCGGACCTGGTCTGCATCAGAGGCTGGCGTTCCTGCTGCTCAGGTCAACGGGACAGATTCACTTCACGAGATCCGTTGCCAATGGGGCTCGTTTGTCCCCAAAATTGGTCCCGGGAGCGCCGCAAGCGTCGAGGTTTGGTTGGACGGGAGTGTCCCAGAATCCGTGTCGTTCGAGTTCGAACATCTTGGTGATGACTGGGTCCGAGGCGACGCGAATGGTGAGCGTCGCGGCGCCCTTGAGGGCGGCGTAGAAGCCCGCGTCGTCGGGTGGCGAGATGTCGTGGTAGTTGAATGTAGACCACACATCCCACATCTCGGTGTGCGATCGACCGTCAATGTTCCAGGTGACTTCGACCGTGTCTCCGGCGACGAACACAGGCTGCATCGCGTCCAATTTGCTGACGCGGACTGACATCCCATCGATGCGGCAGAAGACGGACAACTCTGAGCGGGTATCAATGTCGTCCGCTCGATCCGGCAGGGGGCTGTTGTCCAACAACTCGACAAAGCTGGTGATCCACGATGAACCATGGAAGATGTCCGCTGCATACGTGAGATGGGTATCGAACGTCAGGGGAATTCCTGTCACCGGCGGCGACTGTGGCGGGATCGGCATGGTCAGGCATTCGTCGAAGGTGTCGGCGACCGGATTGTCGAAGAGCGCATCGAGATTGAAGCGATGACTACTAGGTACGGCATCGAGGAGCGTGAGTTCCAGTTCGGACGCGTTGCGCCAAGACGAGATCACCTCACTCGCGAGCTTGGGGCTGACCTGCGTCGACCCTGTGGAGAAATGGGCGACCTGCCAGAGTGCCTGGTGGACCGCGCCTCCATCTGTCCTCCACTGCACCCGCAAGTGATTTCCGTCGAGCTCCGATGTGCGCTCTCCGTAGATGCTCATGGAAACGCCGCTTGGCCCACAGGTCATGATCAAGCCGAGATCGGGTTCATCGACTCGCCGATGGACAGCCAGCAGATCCGTCTGGACAATCGTCGGACTGCCAGGAATCCGCAGCCAGGCTATGAGTTCAGTCACGCCGTCGTCTGCGTTGGGCATCGAGCTGACGCCAAGGGCGTTCAGCGGGAGGGGTAGCGAGCGGATCTGGCCCGGCTTGTAGTAGCCGCACTCGTCGAGGTTCGCTTGCACCGGGGTATCAAACATGCCGCTCACATCAAAGGTGATGGGGACACTCGTCAGCTCAGGGACCTCCGCAACTGCGACGGATGCTCCGCGAAGTTGTGCCATCAGTTGACGGGGCGACGGGTGAACCAGCAGGCCAAAGGATCCCACTTGCTCCTTGTGCCAGAGCGTCGATCCGAACGAGCGGCCATCGACTGTCAAGGACACCGATACCTGGCCTGCATCCACCTCCAGAGGTGTCTCAATGAGGGCCTGCGACACCGAGCCGGAGTAGCAGGTTGCTTGCATCTCGAACGTACCATCGATCTTCGGCGCGTCCACCGCGGTGGTCCACACTCCGCTGGAAACCGTGCTGTCCTCTTCTTGGTATGCCGAGTAGACGAGCACCCGAGACAGCCGCTCGCGCTGAGCCACCACAGGAATGTAGGTAGGCGGCGATGACCAGTAGTCCCGTTTGCAGTTGTCGAAGTTGGTCTGGATCGGAGTCCCGAACAGCTCGGCGAGATTGAAAGTTCCCCGGGCTTGCCGATCGGTACCAATCTCGAACTGGAGCGTCGTTCCCTGCCTGAGTGCGTCAAGATCGGGATTGAGCGCGACGAGCGTTGTGCCATCCCATATGTCGAAGACGCTCACAGGCACCTCAAACGGGTCACCGCCGTCGAGCCTGAGGCGAATCGACGTAGGGTTGCCCACGTCCGGGAGCCGCTCGAGCTGGAAGGTCAAGACCCGGGAGTTGCAGGTCATCAGGAGGGTGAAGGGGCTGCCGGCTGCGGCGGGTGCGCTGTCGATGGCAATGGTCTTGACATGGCTGTCCCGAAGAAAGCCGTTCCACTCCCGGTACAGCACCCCGTAGTAGGCGCCCAATTCTTGCTCGACGCGCGGAGCGTCAGTGATCGGACGCCAGTCCGGTTCCGCATGGTTGCCGCAGTGGTCGATGTTTGGCTGGATCGGAGTCGCGAACAGGTGGGCCAGCTCGAACGAGACAGGCATTGATTCAGCATGCCCGAGGCCCACGGACAGGTGCTTCGCTTGCCGGAGGCGTTCGATTGTTCGTTCCACGTCGGTTGGACGCCACGTGGACGTACCGTCGGCAGTGTTGACGCTCCAGTTGACCCTCGCTTCGCGGTCGTCAAATGCCAGGAGTAGGTCGCCGGTGGCGTCCGAAGGCGCACCGCTCAGCAATACCTTGCGTTCGTTGCCGAAGCATCCAACTTGTAGTTGCGGTCGCTGGTCGCTGCTGACGGTCAACACAGAGTTCAGCTTGGTCGGCCGGTAGCCTTCGAGGTCGCGCTGTTCTACCTCATACGAGAGCGAACCGGTGTACGGAGCGCTCCTGATTACCGGAACAATCGGTTCGGCGTCTCGTTGCACGACCAGCTCGGGCAGACTGATCTTCACGACGGGTTCGAGTTCGACGTTCAAGGAGACCGGTGTCGAGGACAGCCAGATGGTCGGGTCGCCGAACGCGCGCATGACCCTGGTGCGAGGCCGAATGTCGTCGCTCCAGCCGTCGGCCGTGCGTTGCTGGAGGGCGAACTCGATGCGCCGGTCGGCGCGGACCTGCGCGCGGACGCGCAGTTCCGTGTGACCCGATAGGCCCGCCTCTCCATTGCAGTAGCGGAGGTTGTCGTAGACCGGCAGGGCGCGAATCGCCTCCAGGTCGATTGTGGTCGTCAGGGCAGGGGTCGTTCCGAGCGACAGGGAGAGCTGCCTGCCGTAGCCCAGAAGCGCTTCAGTCAGCCTGTTCCCTGCCTGGAGAACGAGTTCGAGTCCCGCGCCGGCCGACTCGACAGCGCCGCGCTCGAAACGCCTGGATCCGTCGTCCAGCGACCAGATCATGTCGACCTCTTGACCGGTGGAGCCGTCGCCGAGGTCGCTGGGCAGACCGCCATTGACGACCGAGGTCTCGCCGCCCCGGCATGTGATCGTGGTCCTTAGCTCGCCATCCGGCGCGCCGACCGCAGCGCTGTAGATCGAGACACTGGTGACCAGGTCGCCCTGATCGTCGTGAAATGCGGAGTAGTGAACGTCGCCGGCCCATTCATCCAGCCCAGTGACGAGCGCGACCTCGTCTGTGTTGGAGGGCTCGAACAGGCGACTGCGCACGAGTCGCTCGCGACCGGTGCCGTCAACCTCCAGGACCAGCGGGGAACTGACGAGCCATCGGCCCACGCGGACGTTGGCCGGATCGAACCGGTGCGCGCGTGGTGTGACCGGCGCCGCCCAGCCGCCGCTGGCGTCTCGCACCCGCAAGCCGAATCGGACATCGCCCCCCTCGAGCCGTTGAGCCGAGATGCGGATGTCCGCGTCGACATCCTGGACTCGCTCCTGGCCACGAGCTGGATGGAACGTAGTCGTGACCAACAACAGACCGGAGACGATTACGACGAACAGGAGGGCAACGGCGACGATGCGTCCACCCGTGGTTGTTCGGAGCAAGCTCTTCTCGACACGCATGTCAACGTCCCCCTCAGCGCCTGCTTCGAAGTGTGCCGACAGGTGCCGAGAGTCGATAGATCAGAAGAGCCGGTTCCAGCTTTCCCTTTGCTCAAGTGAGATGTAGCGGTTTGACCACAGATGCGAACGCACGCCGGCCTTCGGCCCGACGGATGGGGACGCTACGGGAATCGCTGTTCATCGATGCCGACGACGACGTCGTCGAGCAGGCCGCTGCGTACCGCCCAGATCACCAGTTCCTGCTTGGTCTCGATGCCCAGCTTGTCCTGGATGCGGTAGAGCGTGTTGCGCACCGTGACGACGCTGTTGCCCCGCTGCCTGGCGATCTCGGCGTACGGCGTTCCCTTGGCGAACAGGGTCAGCGTCTGCCGCTCGATTGCCGTCAAGCGGTCAGCAGGTCTGCCGGGGTCAATCCGGCGCGGACCCTTGAGCATCGCGAAGACCCGCTTGACCGCTTCGTCGGGGACGCGGAGACGGCCTTCGGCCACGTCCGACAGCGCCGCGAGCAAGGCTTCCGGGGGCGCATACTTCTCGAGGTAGCCGCTGGCGCCGGCGGCGATCGCGTCGATCACGGCATCTTGTTGCGTCGCGGCGGTCAACATCATCACCCGTGTCTCAGGCAGCAGGGTCATCAGTTCGCGACAGGTCTCGATGCCGTCCTTGCCAGGCATGATCACGTCCATGATCACGACCTGCGGCTGCGCCTCCTCCGCCAGTCGTAACGCCTCCTCGCCGTCGCCTGCCTGCGCCACCACGACGAACCGGCCGGAGCCCTCAAGCAGGTCTTGCAGGCCGCTTCTCACGATCGGATGGTCGTCCACGATCATCACGCTGATTGGGTTACCGGCAGTCATTTCAGTCTCGGCTCCCGTCCCTCGGGCGAGGCACCACGCAAGTGATCGTCGTTCCGCCTCCGGAATTCCCACCGTCCAGCATCAACGTTCCTCCCATGCGGACGGCATCGTCCATCATGCCGCTGATCCCACGGCCGCGCGCGGCGTAATCGTCTGGCAGACCGACGCCGTCATCCGTGATGCGTAGGGCGACTTCGTCGCCGCTGAAGCACAGGCCGACCTCGACCCGTCCCGGACTGGCGTGCAGAAAGGCATTGGTGAGGGCGTTGTGGGCGATGGAGAATAGGCGAGAGCGCGTTTCGGTCGGCATGGTTGGCTCGGACCCCATCTGCGACATGGTGGTAGTGATTCCCGTGATCCGCTCGAAGGTGGCACAGTGCGAGGACAGGACCTGACCGAGCTCGCGACCCTCGACGATGTGGCCGGCGTCGATCGGTCCGCGCATCTCCCACATCGCCGACTGCGACAATGACGAGGTCGCGTCGAGAGCGGAGAGCAACTCGGCATTGGCATCGCCCGCCAGCGTCCTGGCTCGGTGAATGCCGAGGTTGATCATGAACGCGGTCTGAGCGGTTGTGTCGTGGATCTTCTGGGACAGCTCGATCCGTTCCCTGCGCAGTTGTTGTTCGCGGAACACAGCCGACTGCCAACGCAGGCGCTCGAAGCGGACGAGCATGCCGATGCCGACGGCGATCACGTACATCGTCGCGACTCTGCCGACCAGCACCTTCTCCTGGCCCAGTTCGAGGTCCAGTCCACCCCCGGTCCAGACGCAGATGGCGACGTAGAGCGACGCAGCCAACGACGTCCAGGCGACGGTGGCCCAGAATGAGGAAAAGAGCACCGCGAAGAGGCCGAGGGCCGGATAGAAGCCGAGGTAGGCAAAGGTCGAGTAGCCGCCGAGGACCGCGACGGCGAACACGATCTGCGCCAGGTCCGACGCGCTGACCAGCAGCAGCAGTTGCTGAGTGATTGGCTTGCGTGTGCGCAGCCGATAGTGGAGCAGGCCATTGCCCAACAACTGGAGGATCGGCAGGGCCAGCGTGTCCGCGCGCTCGGGGTACCAGAAGTCGGGACGGTAGGCAACGAGGAAGATGACGACCAGCCAGATGAACCAACGGCCCCAGAGCGAGACTCGGGTCGCATAGGCGACGACGTCCGGCTCGCCCAACGTGACCGACGACAACCATCCCCGCAGGAGAGCGCTTCCTCCCCTCGGCACGTGCCGTGTTCCGGTCCGACCCGGCCCATGTTCATGCTGTTGAAGTGCCCTCTGTTGCGCGTCGCTCACAATCTGAATCTATATCGGTCGCCCTGCGAGCAGCAGAGCGACTTGCACCAATCCCGATTGGGCATCCTGCTGTTCGCAACGTGGGCAAAAGAGATAACCCATCGCCGTCTGTCTGATCTATCGCAAGTCGGATACGGAATGGAATGCTCTATCTCGAGCACGACTCGGACGGGTGTCGCGCCTGAGAGTCAATGCGCTGAGCGGGCGGCTGGCAGGATGGACTCCCCGGGGGAGCGACAGGTGTTCGGGCTGCGAGCGTGGAGAGGCGTCACTTGTTCAACCCGGAGACCTTCGCCGCGTTCGGCTACCGCGACTTCCGCGTGCTCTGGGCGGCGACGTTTGTGCGCTCGGCAGCGCTGGCGATCGAGCTGGTTGCTCGGGCAGTGCTGATCGTCGAACTGACCGGGTCCGCCGTGCTGCTGGGCGCGGTGCTGGCGGCCTGGATGGCGCCGAATCTGCTGCTCTCCCCGTTCGCGGGCATCATCGTTGACCGCTATCCCTATCGACGGGTGCTGATCGGCTCGTTTCTGACCAACGGCGCGGCCTCGGGCGCGCTGTTCGTCCTGCTGATCGTGGACCAGGCGCAGAGCTGGCAGGTGATCGCGCTGTCGGCGCTGTCGGGGATCGGCTTCGTCTTCTTCAACCTGGCTCGAAGGGCGATGCTGCCCACAATCGTCGAGTCATCCCACCTACGCTCTGCTACCGCGCTATCGCAGACCGGACAGACATCGGTGAAGATCGGCGGCGCGCTGCTGGCCGGGTTGCTGCTCAGCATCGCCGACTTCACCTGGATGTTCGGCCTGATGACCGCGTTCAGCCTGCTGGCGGCGCTGTTCGGGGCTCTGATTCAGGCCCGTGGCCAGTCGCAGCCTGGCGAGCGGGAAATCGATCAGTCCATGGTGCAGCGAATCACGGCCGGAGGACGGTGGGCGATGGCCACCCGCTGGCCGCTGGCTGTGCTGGTCCTCGCAGCGATGTCATACATGTTCTTGCAGCCCTACGAGGCGGTGCTGATGCCGCTGATCGTGATCGACGAACTGGGGCAGCATCGCTCGTGGGTGGGATACCTGGCAGCCGTCGGCGGGCTCGGCGCGACCCTGGGCGCGGTCTGGTTGGCTTCGTTGAAGGAGATCCGCTCGCCGAACCTCCTGATGGTCGGGTTGATCTCGACGGGCGGCGCGGCGCTGGCCGGGATTTCCCTGGCGCCGCACCTCGCGATCGTCGCGGTCTGCGTGTTCTTCGCCACCGCCTGCGTCTACAACATGGTCACGGTGGCCAATCTCGCGCTGTTGGCCCACGCCCCCGAGGAGATGCGCGCACAGGCTCTCACACTGATGAATCTGGCCCAGGGCACGATCCTGATCGGGGCGATCATTGCCGGCGCGCTGGTCGACTCGTTTGGCCCGCAGGCGGCGCTGCTGACGATGGCGAGCTTCCTGCTTGGAGCCGGCCTATTGGCCCTCTCGACGCCGCGCGTGCGCTGGTGGCTCTGGCGCCGGCGGCTGTTCACCGATCTGACGGCGGCGGACTGGATTCGAGCGGACGACGCGGACCACTAAGCGATTCCGCAGGCGGCGGCGGTTACAAGTGGTAGTCCGCACTTGCCGGATTCCTACTTGATCTGCTCAGTCCGGAGGTGGAGTCTGCCACTACGATTTCGGTGGCCAGTTGAAAGGACCAGCATGACCACTCAACAGTCGAAAGCCCCTTCCCCCGCCGAGCTGCGTCGACGAATGACGCTCCAGCTCTACGAAGAGATGCGCGAGCAGAGCGCGGCCGGCGACAACGACACGCTGCAGGCGGCGGCGACGATCACGTCCGGTATGTCACTCAACGAGATCCGAATTTCGCTCGGGATCTGGCCGAACACTGTCGACGCTGCCACCTGAGCGGCGCCTCTTCTCGCTGCGCTGTCCGATGGCGCCTCAATGCCGTGCCCGTGGCGCCAGCTCGGACGACCGAGACTTTCCGCATAATCAAGCCCCCTCCATCACTGACCCGAATTGTGGGCTCGGGTTGACTGCCTTCACTTCGGAAGATGCGCCCAAGCGACCACTTTCGGACGGGGCCGCCGGGAGCGCATCCCGGTTGTTTGGATCCTTCTGAGAGCGATACCGCCCAGTCAAGAGTTCGCAATTCGATTCGCCGTTGTCCAGGTAAAGGGCCTCCAACCCGGCGGAGACCAGTGAGGTCATTGGGAACCGAGCTGGCACCTACAGCGCCACCTCCCACAGGAAAGTTCGCAGTACGGTCTCGTTAGGCCCGCCTCGCGGCGTTCGTCTCCTGACAGGAGTTCGGGACCTCCGCATCAAACTGCCAGTGATGGACCCGGATTCCAACAGCCTTCGCATCAGTGGCGCGGACCGTCAGGCGGACAGATCGGCCGAGGTACTGCAGGGACTCCCCGCTGACGAAGCGACGGCGCGGAGGAGCCTGGTCAGTCCTGCCGTTGTGCCTCATGATCCACTGAGCCCGCTTGCCAACAGTGGCTTCGATGTGTTCACTAGACGTTTCAACCTGCTCATGCTCACCCACTGTTTCCGGATCGCACTCAACCGGGACTTCGGCAACCCGCCGATGGACCCGTTCCCCTCGCAGTCGCCGAGCGACAAGCTCAAGTTCCGCATCGCCGAACAGAGGCACGACCTGTCCGTCTGAGTTCGGTCCGTCCTCCACTGCTCCACATGACGCTCCAGGAGCCGCACGTTCCCCGACAGCACACTCCACGAGCGCACACCACCGCACAAATCCGAACGAAAACCGAACAAGATCGAACAAATCCGTCCAGAAATCCCTGAACCAGACCGAACAAACCTGGAAAAACCTGAAAGAAAAATCTCATGATCTCCAGCAATACACTGGAGATCGCTCTCTCAGGACCCCGAAAAACATTTCGCCTGAAACCTGAAAGCGCGTCTCGCGACATCACATAACTCCAGCAAACCAGCGCCGGCCGCACCGTAGGCTCGTCGATGATCCGACAGGACGAGGACGGGAAGTCCGAAACAAGACTCCGCAACTAGCATGACTGCCGAATGGCTCCGGGAGCCCTCGGGCGAAAGGACGATCACATGGCCGACGACTCGCTGGCCCGCGTCAGGGTTCTGACCTTTGACATCTTCGGCACCGTGATGGACCTCACCGGAAGCCTCGCCCCTCCCGCCGGAGAGTTCCTCGCCGCCCACGGCTCCGACCTGACCGGCGACACCTTCTACGCCGAGTGGCGAGGACGCCAGCGAATCGAGCAGTACCAGGACAACCTCCTCATGCTCGGACACAGCGGCTACCTCGAAACTTGCCGCCGAGCCTTCGTCTATTGCCTCAAGAACCACGACGTCAGTTACATCGACGCCGCTGTCCAGGAGTTCATGCAGGTCTACAGGAACCTGCAACCCTACGACGACGCCATCGAAGGCCTCCGCGCCCTCGCCGAGCGCTACCAGTTGGTCGCCCTCTCCAACGGCGAGCAGTGGTACCTAGAAGAACTACTGTCCAATAATGTCCCCATCGACTTCGACGCCATCATCTCCGTCGAGCAGGTCGGAGCATTCAAGCCCGCACCCGGGATCTACCGCAAAGCAATCCAGCATCTCGACTGCGAGCCAGCCGAAATCATGATGGTCGCCGCCCATGCCTTCGACATCCTCGGCGCCCAGACCTGCGGCTTCAAAGCCGCCTACGTCAACCGCTACAACCTGCCCACCGAGGAATCGCCCTACCAGCCCGACATCATCGTCAACGACTTCGTCGAACTCGCCGCCCAACTCCTGCCCTGATCGCAACTCGCGCGAGGCTACTCTGGCGATGGTCCGTGCATCGCTGCCCCCTGAAGCGAGGGCAAACCATCCATCCGAGGAGTCATCCATGAGCTGGCAGCAAGAGATCGACGAACTGGCCCGACGCCACGCGCTCAAAGAGGCCATGGGTGGACCGTCCGGCATCGAGCGGCAGCACAGCCAGGGCAAACTCACCGTGCGCGAGCGCATCGACCTGCTCGCCGACCCCGGCAGCTTCGACGAGATGGGCAAACTCCAGGGCAAGGCGACCTACGACGAAAACGGCAATCTCGCCACCTTCACGCCGGTCAGCAGCGTCCGCGGACTGGCCAAAGTCAACGGACGACGCGTCTACCTCAGAGGCCAGGACTTCACCATCCGCGGCGGCTCCGCCCGGACCGACGACGGCGGCGTTGATATCGGACACGGTCATCCCAGCGCGACCGAGATGCAGCTCCCGATGGTCAACCTGATCGACGGAGCCGGCGGCAGCGTGACCGAGTTCTCTGACCTCGGCCGCACCTACATCCCCGACGGCGGGCAGTTCGATGAGATCTGCAGGATTCTCAACATCGCGCCCGTCGTCTCAGCCGTGCTCGGCCCTGCGGCCGGCGGACTCGCCCCCATCCCATGCCTCAGCCACTTCAGCGTGATCGCCAAAGGCACCGGACAGGTCTTCCCCGGCGGACCACCCGTCGTCAAAGCAGCGCTCGGCCTCGACATCGACAAGGAAGACCTCGGCGGACACGCCGTCCACACGAGGATCAGTGGAGTCGTCGACAACGTCGCCGAGAACGAACCCGAGGCAATCGAGCAGGTCAAACGCTTCCTCAGCTACATGCCCGACAACGTCTGGCAGATGCCCCCGCGCGGCGACACCTCGGACGATCCCAACCGCCGCGACGAGCGCCTACTCAGTCTGATTCCGCGCAACAAGCGACGACCCTACGACGTCCGCGTAATCCTCGAAGGCGTGCTCGATGAAGGCTCATTCTTCGAGATCGCGCCCGACTATGGGACATCAAGAATCGTTGGCCTGGGCCGAGCCCACGGCTTTCCCGTCGGCGTGATGACCAACAATCCCTACCAGCGCGGAGGCTCGATGGACGTCGCCGCCGCCGAGAAGTCGACCCGGCTCGTCCAGCTCTGCGACACCTTCCACATCCCCATGGTCGTCCTCATGGACGACCCTGGCTTCCTCGTCGGACCAATGTCGGAAGAACAGGGCATCGAGCGCGCCGGCTCGCGACTCGTCCACGCGATCGTGCACAGCAAGATGCCCTGGATCTCCTTCATCTGTCGCCAATCCTTCGGCCTCGCCGGCAGCCTGCAGTTCCGGCCCGGCCCGCATCTCTACCGGCGCTACGCCTGGGTCTCGGGCCACTGGGGCTCGATGCACATCGAGGGAGGCACCAGCGCCGCATTCCGCCGCATCATCGAATCGGCCGACGACCCGGATGCCAAGCGCCTGGAACTCGAAGAGACCTTCCAGCGCATCTCCTCCCCCTTCCGCACCGCCGAGGCCAGCGGACTCGACCTGATCGACCCTCGGGACACCCGAGCCCGCCTCTGCGACTTCGTCGACCTCGCCCAGGCAGTGATCAAGACCCAACTCGGACCCGGCTCGGGACCAACCTTCCGCCCCTAGACAAATGAGTGCCCAACAATCGGCACCCGAGATTCGTATCCTGAGTCAAGCGACAATCACAAACCGCGGACTGGCGGGAGACGAACCATGACCGAGCACTCCGAAGACACAACCCGAGTCGACGCCGGAGCCATCGCCTTTGCGATGCGCTACCGAGACGACATCGCCGGCGACGAAGGCCTTTGCATCGAGGTTCGCGCCGACGTCGACGGCGAGGACACCGAGCTGCTCCGCTTCGACTGCTTCCGAGTCGCCCCGCACTACCACTACGGACCCGAAGCCGACGACGAGCGCCTCATGCTCGACCTGACCGCCGCCGGCGACTCCCTCGACTGGACCCTGAATGTCTTCGAGCGAGGCCGCCTACGACCCATGATCGAGCGCGCCGGCTACACCTCCGTCGCCGAAGCCCTCGACGAGTCCAAGGTCGCCGCTGTCATGCCCAGCGTCGTCAGCGCCGCCCGCGAGATCGTCGAGGCCAGCCAGTCCTAATCGGAAGTCGTCTTGAGAGCGTCGAGGACCACGTGTCCCCGAGGCGAGAGCTCATAGCCGACCTCAAGACTGATCGTCAAGCCCAGCGCCTTGAGCTTGCGGATGTCGGCCTTGAACTTCGCCGTCTCGCGACCTTGTTCAGCCGCCAGCTCGGCCGCGCGCCGACCCGGGCCGGCAGAGATCGCCTCCAGCGAAGCTCGCGTCCAGGGACCATGCTTCGAGCGAGCATCCATCTTGCCGAGCCGCTCCGTGAGCGCCGTGAGTTCGTCCGAGCTGATCTCAGCGTCCGCCGCCAGGACGCTGCGCGGATCAACCTGCGTGCCGAGGCACCGAAACGCGACCCGGTAGAGCGGCGCGCTCGCATCGCCGGACTTGCGCTGGTTCCGGAGGATCGCCTCAAGGACGGCGTCTGCAGAATCGTGGCCGGCCGCCCGAGCGTCTTCGACCGAGATATCAGTCGGCTCAATCTGCGTGACCGAAGTGACTTCGATGACCTGCTGACCGACCCGATATCGGCCGCCCACACGCGCCTGAGGTCGCCGCCAGCGACGAAACGTCAGCGTTAACTCGCCCCGATCGATCGCCTGCTGGTCGGCTTGGCGAAACTGCATCGCGTCATGCTCCCGTTCCGAGACAGACTAAATTGCCTGGGCCCGCGACGACCGGATCGAATCCGGACAGAGCAACTCCCGCAGTTCCTCGAGCGACTCAACCGCCCCAGCCCGACGCTGCTTCTGCCACTGCTCAGTCAGCCCATCGCGGCTGAAATCGTGCAGCAGCATCCAGGCCACCGCGCGCGTGGGAAACTCCGGGTCGCTGAGCAGACCAGGCTCGTACGCCTCAAGAAACGCTCGGGCGAGAAGAGGATCGCGGTCGAAGCAGCCCAGCCAGAGCGGCATCCACTCGTATGCTCGCGCGCCGACCTTGGCGTCGCCAAAGTCGATTAAGGCTTCGATCCGCCAACCATCCTCGGTCGGCGCGCAAAGCACGTGGTCAGCGCCGAGATCACCGTGGACCACGACCCGAGCCTCCGGCAGGTCGGCATTGATCTCTCGGTCGAGCAGTGATTCGAGCGGCTCTACAACGTTGGGACTCAGCACGCCCGCCTCGGTGAGCTCGCCGAGCGCAACGCGTCGCCGCTCGTCCACGACATCGGTCCAGATCCGTTCCCTCGCGGCGCTGCCAAACCGGTTGACATCCAGTCCGTGCAGCGCCTGCACGATCCAGCCAAGCTGTGAAGCGAGCGAAACAGCGTCCTCGTCGCCAAGTTCCCCACGAATCTCCGAGAAAGGCCGTGCCCCGCAGTAGCGGGTGATCAAGTACGGCCATACGACTCCGTCGCCATCTGCGATGCGCCCGCAGCCCACCAGCTCTACTGTGGGAATCTCCACCTCCGACGCCAACGCCTCGATCAGTTCGCGCTCGAAATCGAACTCGTCCCAGAACGGACTGTAGATCTTGACGGCAAATGCCTGGTCCAGCAGGAACACGGCGTTCGTGTTGGCGCTGGCCGGATGAAGTTGCAGGTACTCGATGCCCTCGCGACCGCAAATGGCGTGGATCAGCCCCTGCCAGACGGCGGGATCGTTGTAGACCCGCGTCCAGTCGTCCCAGTTGTCGATCCTGATCGTGGTCATCGTGGTTTCCAGGGCTACAGCCCTTCTTCCTCGATCCAGCCGCAAACTTCTTCGGCGAAGCGCTCAGGCTGCTCCGCGATCACGAAGTGCCCCGCCTGCTCGATGTAGACCAGCTTCGATCGCGAAAGCCTGTTGTGCAGGTCCTCAGCGTTCTCGGCATGACCGACAAGATCGTCGGCGCCGTAGATCAACAGCGCCGGGCAATCGAATCGACCCCAGTAGGAGTCGACCGGAGTCCGCTCCATCGCGCCCATGACGACCGCACGATCACTCGGCGTCGTGCGCGCCAGATGGAAGAGCCAGCGGGCGCGTTCCGGGTCTCGCGCAGAGAGGCCGGGGCCACAGTAGGCGCGCTCGAATGCCTCGTTCCAGACCTCGACGTCGTTGCCCGACGCGCCGACGGTCGCTGTCCGCATGTCAGCCGGGTCCGCGCGCGGAGGGAACTTGCCGCCTCCCGATCCAATCACGACTCCATCCGGCGAATGGTCGCGAGCGATCACTTGCGCTGCCCTAGCCCCCCACGCATGTCCGACCACGATGAACGTTCCAACTCGATCTGGCTCGGCCAACTGCAATGCAGCTTCGCCGAGTTCCTCGAATGAGTAGGCCGAGTCTGGAGCCGGACTCTCGCCGACGCCGGGCACGTCGAATCGGATCACACGGCCGGCCTCCCGCAAAACTGGAACGACGTAGTCCCAGGTGTGCAGGCTTTGCCCAGCCCCATTCAGCAGTAGGAATGTCCGCTCGCCGTCGCCCTCGACCACGGTATGGATCGATCCCAGGTCAATGCCCATTGGTCACCGCCCGCTGATCGGCATCTCGTTGCCGAACAACTTGGCGCAGATTAGCCTTTGCCAAGCCTCAATGAAGGAGCGCCGCATGTCCGACCAAACCCAACCACAGCATGAAGCGATTGTCATTGGCGCCGGAGTGGCTGGCATCTATCAGATGTACAAGCTGCAAGAACTGGGCATTGACGCCACCGTGCTCGAGGCGGCCGACGGTCCAGGTGGTACCTGGTACTGGAATCGCTACCCGGGCGCGCGGTTCGACTCCGAGAGCTACACCTACGGCTACTCATTCTCCAAGGAGTTGCTCGGCGAGTGGGAGTGGAGCGAGCACTTCGCCGGGCAGCCCGAGACCCTGCGCTATCTCAACCACGTGGTCGACAAGTTCGATCTCCGCCGGCACATGCAATTCGGCTGCAAGGTCCAGGGCGCGTCCTTCGACGAGCAGAACTGCTATTGGACCGTCAACCTGGAAGACGGCCGGAAGTTAACGACCCGCTTCCTGCTCACCGCGATCGGCATGCTCTCAGCAGCCACCATGCCCAAGATCGAAGGCGTCGACAGCTTCGAGGGCGACTCCTGGCACACCTACTACTGGCCGCACGAGCCGGTCGATCTGGCCGGCAAGCGAGTCGCCGTCGTCGGCACCGGCGCAACCGGCGTCCAGGTGATCGCCGAAATCGCCGACAAAGTAGGCGAGCTCACCGTCTTCCAACGACGTCCAAACTGGTGCGCGCCGCTGCACAACGACCGCATCGACGAGCGCACCCAGGCCGAGATCAAGGCCACCTACGACGAGATCTTCGAGCTCTGCCGTCGATCGCCCGGCGGATTCATCCACGCGCCCGATCAGCGCAAGTTCCGTGATGTCCCGGAGGAGGAACGCCTCGCGCTTTGGCAGAAGCTCTATGAGACGCCCGGCTTCAGCAAGTGGATGAGCAACTTCATCGACGTCGGCATCGACCCCGAAGCAAATGCCGAGTACTCAGCGTTCATCGCCAACAAAATCCGCGAGCGCGTGCACGATCCGATCACGGCGGAAAAGCTCATCCCCAAGGACCACGGCTTCGGAACCAGGCGAGTCCCGCTCGAAACGAGATACTTCGAGGCCTACAACCGCGACAACGTGCACCTCATTGACATCAACGAAACGCCGATCGAGCGAATCACGCCGAAAGGCATCCGCACCTCGTACCAGGAGTTCGAGTTCGACCTGATCATCTACGCAACCGGCTTCGACGCGATCACCGGCGCCTTCGACCGGATCAACTTCACCGGACCGGGCGGGTTGCCCCTGCGCGACAAGTGGTCGCAGAGCCCCGACACCTTCCTCGGCGTGCAGACTGCAGGTTTCCCCAACCTGTTGATGCTCAGCGGGCCGCAGGGCGGATCGGTCTCGACCAACTACCCCCGCGGCATCGAGACATCCGTCAACTGGATCTCCGACCTGCTCACCTACATGCGCGAACACGGCTACCGCCGAGTGGAAGCGCAGGCGCAGGCCGAGCAGGAGTGGCGGCAGCACGTCCAGGAGATGTACCAGTTCCAGCTCATGAGCAAGATCAAGAGCTGGATGACCGGCTACAACTCCAACGTCGAGGACCACGACAGAATTCGCTTCATGATCTACCCGGGCGGCGCTCCCCGTTACCGCCAGCGACTGTCCGAGGTCGCGCAGAACGGATACGAAGGCTTCAGCCTGTCCTGAACAGCTCTACGCCCTCGAGCGCAGATTCCTAGACTGCAGTCGCGCCAAAGTAGGCGGATTCTGCATGCTCTGGGAGGGGCGACATGTTCATCGGCTATTTCACGGAGCGGCCCTACCAGGACCCCAATTCCGGATACTTCGGAGCTACGGGACGGGACATCCAGGATCTCGGTATGAGCAACGACAGCTACGATCCGCGGATCGGCGCCGAGCTCTACAACCGCTACCTGGACGAGAAGCTCTACGCCGAGGAAATGGGTTTCGACGGCCTGATGCTCAACGAACATCACTCGACCCCGTTCTGCATGGGCAGCGTGATGAACGTCGAGGCCGCGATCCTCGCCCGGATCACCAAGCGGGCCAAGATCGTGTTGCTCGGCAACGTCCTGCCGATCTGGGACGATCCACTCTGGCTGGCCGAGGAGCTGGCCGAGATTGACATGATTTCGCGCGGGCGCCTGGTCAGTGGCTGGGTGCGCGGCACGGGACGTGAATCGGTGGCTCACAATTCGTCCTCGCCGTTCAACTGGGAGCGCTACCAGGAGGCTCATGACTTCATCGTCAAGGCCTGGACGACGCCCGGTCCGTTCCGCTGGGAGGGCGAGCACTTCCAGTACCGCTACGTCAACCCGTGGGCGCGCCCCTACTCCGATCCGCATCCGCCGATCTGGATCCCCGGTGTGATGAGCCGCAACACGGTCAAATGGTCGGCCGAGCGTCGTTATCCCTACGTGATGCTCGCGACCGAGGTGGAGCCGACCAAGCAGTCATTCGACTACTACCGAGCCTGCGCACGGGAAGCGGGTTACGAGGCCGGAACGCAACACACCGGTTACGTGTTCAAAATCCACGTTGACGAAACCGAGGAGTTGGCTGAAGCGACTGCGCGCAAGTTCCTCCAGGGACCGAGCAATCCGTTCCTCGAGGGCAACCAGGGCAAGGTTCGGCCATTCCTGCAATCACTCCCCGGTCTGACCTCCCGCACCGATGTGTTGCCGACCTCCCAGATTCCCGCGCTCGCCGCATCGCGCGGACGGGTCGAACTGCAACGAGCACTCGAACAACGAAAGAAGCAGGAGGCGGAGGCGGGGGCGGGGGAGGAACCGCCCGAGAAGAGCGACCCCTTCAAGGAGCAGGTCGACAAACAGGCCATCATTCATGGCACGCCGACCACCGTCCTGCCCAAGATCCGCAATCTGCTGGAAGAAATCCGCCCTGGGTCGATTACCTTCTGGGACGGCGACGGCTCGATGGACCACGAAGATGCGATGCGCAGCCTGCGCCTGATGGGCGAAGAGGTGCTCCCCGCCGTCCGGGAGATGGGCGCGGAACTCGATCTGAACGGTCCGTTCGAGGTCGATCCAGCGAACAATCAACCCATCGCCGGCGAGTGACAGGTTGAGATGTAAGTCACTGAACAAATGTATGGACACCGCGATAACACTCCATCCTGCGCAGCGTTTGAGGGCACAGAGTCGTTACGAAAGCCGCAATTCGCTTGATCTACAGTGCAATCGATCGCTGATACGGATGTCGGGATCTCTACGTTTGCGGAGTGGGACGAGCAATGGCAACCCGGCAGTTGCAGGACGCAGGCGCTGCTTCGCCGCCTCCCTTCCCTGAAGGTTGGTTCTTCATTGCCCGGCGGCAGGACCTGGAGAAGACCGAGATCATCCAGAAGACCTGGATGGGCGTCGACATCGTGATCTGGCGCGACGACGACGGCATCGTCTGCGTCGCCGAGGCCTATTGCCCTCACCTTGGTTCGTATCTGGGACCCGATGCCGGTGGCCAGATCTGCGCCGGGCGGCTGGTCTGCCCATTCCATGGCTTCGAGTTCGACGCGACCGGGCAATGCGTCAAGACCCCCTTCGCCGCCCCGCCCAGGGCGGCCAGGCTGAGAGTCTTCGAGACCCACGAGATCAGCGGAATGATCTTCGCCTGGTGGGGGATCGACGCCCGACCGCCGCAATGGCAGTTGCCGCAAGAGTCGCCGGAAGAGGACGGCTGGGGCCGTCCGGTCGTTCAGACCACTCGCTTCCCCGGACATCCTCAAGAGACGACCGAGAACGCCGTGGACCTGGCTCACCTGACCTACGTGCATGGCTTCGACAGAGTGCAGCAAGTGGGACCCGTAACGGTCGAAGGCCCGCTGTTGCGCACCGCGTTCGACTTCACCCAGCGCGTCGCTTTGGCGGGCGTCCCGGTCGGCGAGTTCGATGTCTCCGCCGAGGTGATTGTCCTTGGCCTCGGTTACTCCCTGGTCGAGGTCCACGAGCGCTCGATCGGCATGGATGCAAGGCTCTGGACGCTGGCCACGCCGGTCGATGGAACGCTCATCGACCTGACGCTGATCAGTCAAACCCGCAAGGTTCGCCATCCCAAACGCCGGATCGTTGGCATGGCGTTTCTACCGACCTCCCTGCGAACTGAGCTGTTGAACCGCTTCGCGCTCTCGCAAGAGATGATCGGCGTGCGGCAGGACGAGGTCATCTGGAGCCGCAAGCGCTACCGCCCGCGCCCGCGCCTCTGCCGCTCCGACGGCGAGATCATGACCTATCGCGCCTACTGTGCCCAGTTCTATCCCCAAGCCGAAGATGCGCGACAGCCGTGGGACAGCGAGATCACACCCATACGGCTGGCCACGGGCTAGTTTCCACGGGACAGGACTGCCATCAAGGGAAGATGGTCGGATGCGGTGGTTTGAATCGAGTCGAACTCCTCAATCGCAAAATGGCGGGTCACGAAGATGTGGTCGATCTGCCGTCGCGCGCGCGTTGCCGGATAGGTCGGCACTGGGCGCTTGCTGGTCTGTAAGCCTGATTCTGTGAGCAGCCCGAGCTCCTGCTGATGCGGTTGGGCATTCAGATCTCCGAGCAGGATGGTTGGACGAGTCCAGTCGACGCCCCCAAGTAAGGCCCGGACTTGTGGGAGTCGGTGCTGAGGCTCCCGCTCGATGTGATGCAGGTGCGTTGCCACGATCTGGATCGGCTCACCTCGAACATCGATCGTCACGATCAGATAAGCCCGATTGAACCGAAGGTCCCCGTTGTTGGGCATCGGCGTGTTCTCGACGTGTCTGATCGGATATCTGCTCAGGACGGCGTTGCCCCAGAACGGGTCGGCCGCCGGTCCCCAGGCGGTGTGCATGCCGAGCCGTTGAGCGAGCCAGCTCACTGCGTCGACTGAGCCATTGACGACCCATCCGCGAGGCGCCTCCTGCAAGGCGACGACGTCCGGTCGTTGCGACTCGATCAGTTCCGCGATCTCTTCCAGACCGGGACGCCCTTCGGCATCGAAGCCCTGATGGATGTTGTAAGTCAGCACGCGCAGGGAGTCTCCGTGATCGGCAGGCGGCGCAGGGGTGTTCTGGGAGATGAACTGATGCAGCGGCAGCAGGAGCAGCAGGAATGCGAATGCCGGGACACCGAATCGGACGAGGCGGTCTCTTCCCGAGGGAAGTTGCGTTGAGTCGGCAGTCTTCGCAGTCGATTCGCTGCCCAGACAGGGCGGGATCGCGACCAAGACGGCGGCGGCAATGGGCAGGAGCCATTGCGGGATGGGCATTGCGATCTCGTAGTGCGCGTACCAGCCGAAGAGGACCAATGGAATGGCGAGCATTCCGAGTGCTGCGGTGATCCAGCCGGTCCAATTGGCTCCAGATGGTGACAGGGCTGCGAACCAGAGTGTCGCGATGGAGATTGGTCCGACCAGCGCACCGAATGTTGCTAGCGCTGTTGATGAAAACGACGCGGCGCTGATCACGAGGCATACAGCGGCGACGAACGACATCCATCGCGGAGGCGGCGAACTCGATCTGAAGAAGAGAATCAACGCAAGGATTGCGGCCAGATTGGCGGTCAGCGTCCAGGCGAACACGGCTGGGATCGACCAGCCGGTCAGGGCCGAGTGGGCAGCGAGGTTCTGGAAGACCAACACGTGCAGAGCCAGTCCGGGACCGATCACAAATGCCGAGCGCGGTGGAGCCGCGAACTCGTCCGACGGCGTTCTGCTTCGAGCGACGCAAGCAATTGCTACGAGGTGTAGACAGGAAATCGCGACGGTCGTGAGCAGCGGCGAGAGTCCATTGGCAAAGCCGGGATCGAGGGTCCAGAACGCTCCCTTGATTGCGGTGTCGATGGTCAGGCCCAGCAGCAGGGCGACGATCGGTCTGGCGCCTGCGTCCGGACTGGATTCCGATGTCGGCCTGAGGATCACTAGCGGAATCAGCCAGAGCCACGCGATCACTCCGGCGATCTGAATGGCGAGGCGAGCGTCTGGCGCTGATGACAGATGTTCGGCCAGTCGCAGAACGGCCAGCAGAGCGGCGAAGGGCAAGAAGGCTCGATGTCGTCCGAGGAGCTTGTAGGCCAGCGGCGCCGCGAACCCGCCGAGAAAGATCGCAAAGATGACTAACGCAAGCAGCGGGGCGTCGACATCCCTGACCTGGCCCAAGAACACGGACAGGCTTGCCAGCGCGCCGCGCAGGAGTTGCAGCCCCTGCGTGATCCCCAGGGCCGCGACGAGCAGCACGAGGACGGATGTGAGCGGAGTGGTTGACCTATGCACCTACGAGCTGAATGTACCGCCCTCAAGTTCCGGCGGAACAGCGCGTAGGCGGGTTGTTGGTGAGAATGCCATGTGCGCGTGCTCGCAGACGGAAGAGAGATGAGGCGTCCATGAAGGCTGCATTGACCGTTGCTTGTCTCGTTCTGTTCTCGCTGGCCTGGCTGGCTTGCTCGGATGATGGCCCGCCGCCTGCGAGCGAGGAATCGGCGACCACTGCTGAGCAGGCAGCGCAGCGTGCTCAGCCCAAGGCGGAGTCTGTTGCAGCGCAGGAAGAACAGGAGACTGCGCAGGCTCAGGCGGCTCAACAGCAAGACGAGGCTGCGCAGGAGGCGGAAGAAGCGGCCGCTGAGGAAGAAGCTGTCGACGAATCGGAGGCCGAGGTCGCCGATTGGAATCCTGATGAACTGTTGCCCTTCGACCCGGACGCGGTCCAGGGCGAGTTGAGCAACGGACTGACGTACTTCATCCGACAGAACGTGGAGCCGCCGGCTCGGGCTCAGTTGTCGTTAGTGGTCAGGGCTGGATCGATCCTCGAAGAGGAAGAGCAGCGCGGTCTGGCGCACTTCGTCGAGCACATGGCCTTCAATGGCACGGTGCGATTCGCCAAGCAGGAGATCGTCAACTACCTGGAGTCGCTGGGCAGCAGTTTCGGTCCCGACCTGAATGCCGGGACGAGCTTTGACTACACGGTCTACTGGCTGGAGATCCCGACCGACGATCCCGAAGTGCTCGAGACGGCCTTCCAGATTCTCAGCGACTGGGCGTTCGCGATTTCGTTTGAGCCCGAAGAGGTCGATCTGGAGCGCGGCGTGATCCTGGAGGAGTGGCGGCTCTACCAGGGATTCGACACGCGGTTCTTCAGAAACCTGAACCCGCTGCTCTTTGGCTCATCGCACTACGCCGGCCGAGATGTGCTCGGGCTGCCTGAGGTGATCGAGAACGCACCAGTCGAGCAGCTCCGCGCCTACTACGAGCGTTGGTATCGGCCGGACCTGATGGCGGTGGTCGCGGTTGGCGACTTTGACGCCGACCTGATCGAGGAGAAGATCAAGCAGCACTTCGCTCCGCCGCCCGAGGGCGAGTCTCCCTACGAGAGCGCAGTGCTTGAGGAGCCAACCGACCGTCCCAGCTACGAAGTGCCCGACAACGAGGCGGCGCTGGTGGACGTGTTCACCGATCCGGAGGCGCCCGGGACCCAGGTCACCCTGGTTCGCAAGCTGGCGCCGGAGAGCGGTCGGGACCTGGCCCGATTCCGCCGCACGGTCGCGGAAGATCTGGCCTTCATGATGCTCAACGCGCGGCTGTTCGAGCGGGGCCGGCAGGCCAATGCGCCGTGGCTCTGGTCGGGCAGCGGACGCGGCCAGTTTGTCGATCCGCTGGACATCCTGACCTTCACAATCGTGACCGAACCGGACGGGGTCGAGATTGGATTCGAGGCGTTGCTGGAGGAGTTGCAGCGCGCCGGACAACATGGATTTACTGCGGGCGAGCTGGAACGCGAACAGGCCAACCTGCTGAGCTCGGCCGAGCGCCAGTACACCGAGCGCGATCAGATTGAATCGACGCAAGTGGCGCAGCGGTTCAGGAACTACTTCCTGAACGGAACGCCGGCGCCGGGTCCTGAGGCGCAGTGGGACCTGTACCAGCGGGTGCTGCCTCTGATCTCGCTGGAGGAAGTCGACGCGCTGGCGCAGTCGTGGATCGAGCCTGGCAACACGGTGCTGCTGGTCCTTGGACCTGAGGAGATCGATCCGAGCGGCGGCGAGGAACTGGCGGCAGCGTTGCAGTTCCAACTCGACAATGCCGGCGCGATGGTGGTTGAGGCGTACGCCGACACCTTCGACGATCTGCCGCTGCTGGCGCACATCCCGACTGCGGGGGGCATCGTGTCGGAGAAGCAGATTGAGTCGATTGACGCGGTCGAGTGGACCTTGTCCAACGGCGTCACCGTGATTGCCAAGCAGACCGACTTCAAGGACGACGAGGTGAGCTTCGTTTCGTTCAGTCCTGGCGGTCACTCGCTCGTCGGTGACGAGGACTTCGTCTCGGCGTCGTTTGCGGCCGAGATTGCTGCGGGGAGCGGCGTGGGGCTGCACGACAGTGTGGCCTTGGACAAGCTGCTTGCGGGTAAGCGAGTGTCGGTGTCTCCGTACATTGGCGAGCTGTTTGAAGGACTCCAGGGCAGTGCATCGCCGCAGGACCTGGAGACGTTGTTCCAGCTGAGTTACCTGTACGCGACGCAGCCGCGCTTTGATGCGGACTTCTACTCGACCTTTGAGGCCGGCCTGCGCAGCCAGGCGGAGGTTCGACCGAGCCAGCCTGATGCAGTGCTGTTTGACCGCGTAAACACCTTGCTGAGCGGGAGTCACTTGCGCCGTCGGCCGTTGTCGGTCGAGGTGGTTGATGAACTTGACTTCGCGACGGCCGAGGCCGTCTACGCAGACCGCTTTGCGGACATCGGCGACTCAACCTTCGTCTTCGTCGGAGCGTTCGATTGGGACGAGCTTCGCTCGTTGGCAGAGACTTACCTCGCCAGCCTGCCGTCCGATGGACGGATCGAGAACTGGGAGAACATCAACGCCAACCGACCGCAGGGCGTGATCGATGAGGATGTTCGGATCGGGATCGAGCCTCGGAGCAATACCGTCTGGGTCTTCTCGGGCGAGATGGACTGGAGCCGCGACGAATCGCTGGCGCTGACGGTGGCCGGGGAGGTGTTGCAGATTCGCTTGCGTGAGACGGTGCGCGAGCAACTGGGCGGCACCTACGCCATCGGGGTAGGCACGCGGGCGACCGCGTTGCCGGATGCGAGCTACCTGTTCTGGGTCATCTTTGGCAGCGACCCGGAGCGGGTGCAGGAACTATTGGGCGCCGTCCAGGGCGAGATGGACTGGCTGCGCGATGGCGGCGAGCAGAACTACCTGGACACGGTCAAGGAACTGTTGCGCACCAATCGGGAAGAAGCCTTGCGAGAGAACAGCTTCTGGCTCAACCGGATCAGCGACACGCGGCAGCGCGGCGATCTGTTCGAGGATGTCGCGCAGTTCGAGGTGCGACTGGACGAGTTGACCCTGGCAGAGGTCGCAGCAGCCGCGCGTCGATACCTCGACATGGATCGCTTCGTCCGCGTGGTGCTCTATCCCCAGGACGACTAGCAGGGGCGGCGCTTTCGCGGCTCGGTTGGCGGTCCTAGACTCGCGGTGAGCCATACGCAACACAGAGGATTCTTATGAGCACCGTCGGATTCATCGAGCGCAGCCTGGCGTTTACGCACGCCGCACTGAAGGACGCCCGTAACGGGACGGACGAGCAACTGCACTTCGTGCCCGATTCGGGCAGCCACTCGATCGCCTGGTGCCTGTGGCACACATCGCGGGTCGAGGACCTGATCATGAGCCGGATCACGGGCCAGGAGCCGGTCTGGAGCGAGGACTGGGCGGCCAAGACGGGCCTGCCGTTCGACGGCTTCGGCACCAACATGTCTGACGACGACGCGCAGGGGATCCATGTCTCCGACGTGTCGGCGCTGGCCGGTTACCAGGATGCGGTCTTTGAGCGCACGGCGGAGTTCCTGGCCAATGCCTCGGATGCGGACCTGGAGCGCGAGATTCCGGCGCGGAACGGAACCGAGAGCGTCGGCGAGGCGATCTCGCTGCACATGATGGGCCACTTCAACGGGCATCGCGGCGAGATCAACACGCTGCGCGGGATGCAGGGCATGCCGACCGTGATGGCGGCCCAGGGGACTCACTAGATGACCGACTACGTGGATCGGGAGCACGAGGCGGCGGCGATTAAGGAAGCGCGCGAGGCGGCGGCGAGTCACGACATTCAGACGCTGCCGCCCGACATCGGGCGCTGGCGGGCGGCGGTCTTGATCGCGCTGCTGCCCTACGACGATCCCGAGGTCGTGCTGACGGTGCGCTCGCACGAGGTTGAGCACCACAAGGGCGAGATTTCGTTTCCCGGCGGGGCGCTGGACTCGATTGACGAGCATCCAATGGCGGCCGCGCTGCGCGAGGCGGACGAGGAAGTCGGGCTGCGGGCGGAGCATGTCGAGGTGCTGGCGGAGCAGTCGCACTACCGGACGATGTCGGACTTTCACGTCACGCCCTACGTGGGCCTGATCGATCGGGCGCCGTACCCGTTCCGTCCCCTGGCGATTGAGGTGGGCGAGATCATCACGCCGTCGCTGTCGCACCTGCTGGACCCGGCGAACATTGCCTTTGAGGTCCGAGAGCGCGACGGCGAGGTCTACCGGATGCGGGAGTACTGGTACGAGGGACACCGCATCTTCGGCGCGACGGCGACCATGCTGGGCCGCTTCCTCGACGACCTCTCCCGCCTGCGCGGCCTCCCGATCCCCTCTCCCTGAGGGCGAGGGTCAAGAGGAAGTCGCGCTCAACACCACTTGGCCGTTGAGCGCGACCGTCAGCACCCCGTCCGCTCCAAAGCGGGCGATCAACTCCAGCTCCTCAATCACCTCGACTTCCCGCACTCCCTTGACGACCCACATGTGGGGGCCAACGGTCACGTCGATCCGGTTGATGGCGGGCCAGAGGAGGACCCGGATGTTGCCGGTTTCGGCCCGGTAGTGGACCTCCCAGACTCCCTGGTCGTCGTTGGGCAGATCGAATGCTTGGCGGGCAGCCTCGCTGTCGAAGAGGGCCGCGATCGCGGTGATCGCGTCGGCGGTGACGCCCTCGAAGGCCTGACGGGGCTTCACTGGACGATGTCCCGCTCGGTTGGGGTGTAGAACACGGCGTCTTTGATCTCTTCGGGCAGGTGGGTCTGGTCGGGGGCGACGGCGCCTTCGTAGTCGTGAGCGTATTGGTAGTCGCGTCCGTAGCCGTGGGCGGCCATCAGTCCGGTGGCGGCGTTGCGGAGATGGAGCGGGACGTTGAGCGCGCCGCGCTCGCGGACAACGGAACTGGCGGCGCTGTAGGCCTGCATGGCGGAGTTGCTCTTCGGCGCGCGGGCCAGGTAGATGGCGGCCTCGGAGAGGACGAGGCTGCACTCGGGCATGCCGATCAGGTGAGTGGCCTGCTGCGCGGCGACCGCGACCGGCAGGGCCTGAGGGTCGGCGAGGCCGATGTCCTCGGCCGCGAGGATGACGATGCGCCGGGCGACGAACATGGGATCCTCGCCAGCTTCGAGCATCCGCGCCAGCCAGTAGACGGCGGCGTCGGGGTCGGAGCCGCGCACGGATTTGATGAAGGCGGAAATGGTGTCGTAGTGCGAGTCGCCGCCCTTGTCGTAGGGCAGGGCGCGCTGGGCGACGGTTTCGACGACCTCGACGCTGACGCGTCCACCCTGGGAGCGGGCGTCGCGGACGGCGGCCTCGAGCGCGTTGAGGGCGACCCGGGCGTCGCCCGCGCCGTAGGTCGCGAGGGCGTCGATGGCTTCGGGATCGACCAGCGGCGGATCGGGAGCAAGACCTCGCTCGGCGTCGTTCAGGGCTCGGATGAGGAGGGCCTTGACCTCGTCGTGGTCGAGCGGTTCGAGCTTGAACACCCGGGCTCGGCTGAGCAGCGGGGCGACGACCTCGAAGGACGGGTTTTCAGTGGTTGCGCCGATCAGGGTGATCGTGCCGTCCTCGACGGCATGGAGGACGGCGTCCTGCTGGGCCTTGTTGAACCGGTGGATCTCGTCGATAAAGAGCATGGTGCGGGCCAGGCCGTCGCGGCGGCCGGCCTCGGCGGCGGCGATCACCTTGCGCAGGTCGGCGACGCCCGAGGAGACGGCCGAGAGGGTGGCGAAGCGGGCGTTGGTGATCCGGGCGATGACCTGGGCGATGGAGGTCTTGCCGCTGCCCGGTGGTCCCCAGAGGATGCAGGACGGCGGAGAATCGACCTCGATCGCCCGTCGCAGCGGCGCGTCCGGCCCGACCAGGTGCGCCTGCCCCACGATCTCATCCAGCGTCCGCGGACGCATCCGAGCTGCCAGCGGCGCCGAGCGATCGACCGCCTGCGAGTCGTCGAACATGCTCCGCGAACCGGACATACCCAGGTCGGGTCGAGATCTGGCCATAGCCTGAGGGTAACTCCCAACGAACGCCCCACTCCCTCCGATGCCCCACGCTCGCCTGCCCCTCCGATGCCCCGTGCTTGACACGGGGCCTAGGGCACCACGCCCCGCTTGCAACTCCGACCGCATTCTCACTGCCAACCCCCGCTCGCGCCTCCGTCAACATGTCGTTTTCCGTGAACTACGAGACCGTGATGAACCAGACCGCGAAGGTGGCCATGGACCAGGGCGAGCCCGGCTACGTCCGCGTCCGCGCCCTGGTCGCCCTCGTGCGCGAGCTCTCACCGCTCAACGAGCGCCATCTCGAGGTCAAGCGCGAACTCAACATCGACGAGGCCCAGGTCCAGGTGGTCATCGACGTGGGAGCCGAATCGCGCGCCTACATGCGGGGCGTGCAAGACGGGCTGGCCCAAGCCGCGCTGGAGGCCGAGATCCAGGCCGAAGAGGAACTCGCCGAAGAGGACGACGACCCCCTATAGTCCCCAAGACCTCCCCCTCCGGGGGAGGTGCGCCGCAGGCGCGGAGGGGGCCACACGACCCCCAGCGTTTTTTCCAGCAGCCCACGCCTACAAAACAGGCAGTCGCAATCAAATCAGGCGGCGGCCCTGGCCTCGGCGGAGCTGGGTCCAGCCTTCGTAGAGCATCTCGGCTCGGCCCTGGGCTTTCTTCCAGGCGACCTCGGGGCCGTGCCGATCGACCTGGTCGGGATGGGCGTGGTTCCAGGCTTCGCGGGTTTCTTCGGGCCGGAGTTCTCCGACCATGGCTCCCCGGAGCAGGGCGAGGCGGATGATTTCGGTGGCCTGGTCGGCAGGGACGAGCGGTGCGCCGCTGGACCCAGGGGGTTGGAAGAGCATGACGGCGGCGTCGACGAAACCGACCAGCGAATCGGGGTCGACGCCTTCGAGGCCGTGCAGGACCTGTTCGGTGGCTCGTTTTTCCTGGACGTAGGGCTGGACCGCGGCTTGGTCCTGGTAGACCTGTCCGATCAGGGTCATGGCGAAGCGCTGGCGTCGCTGGCTGAGCAGGGCCATGCTCCAGAAGGCGGGGTGGGCGAGGTTGGAGACGTCCCAGCCGCTCACGCCCCAGGCGCCGGAGCGGCCTTTTTTCCTGGGCAGCTGGGTGGTGAAGTCGTCGGCGGCGATCTGGAGGATGCTGCGCCGGACCCGATAGGTGTTGGGCCGGCGGTCGATGGCTTCAGCGATGCGTCGCAGGACCATGGCGCGCCGTTCTCAGCCGACCAGGGTGACGATGGTGACGCCGTCGCCGCCCTGCTTGGGCTCGGCGCTCTCGAAGGTCGTGACGAGCGGATGCTTGCGCAGCATCTCGCGCACGGCGCGGCGCAGCGCTCCGGTGCCCTTGCCGTGCACAACCTCGAGCCGGTTCTGGCCGGCGCGGTAGGCGACATCGAGGAACGAGTCGACCATCGGCAGCGCGTCGTCGGTGATCCGGCCTCGGAGATCGATCTTGGAGCCCGGATCGACGGGCGGTTTGGGCATGCTGGCGGCGGTCGCGTGCATGCCCCGGAGGGGGCGATCGGAGTCTGCGGCAGCTCTCGCGCCGGCGGGAGCCAGACGCTCGATCTGCTCGACGCGGACGCGGGTGCGGAGCGCTCCGAGCTGGACGTCGAGCGCGCCGTCCTGGACGCCGGTGAGAACCTCGCCGGGCTCGGGCAGTCCGCGGAGGTAGATGAAGTCGCCGGCGCTGAGTTGATCGGGCTGGAGCCGCGGCTCGGCTGTACTGGCGGCGGCGCGTCGGCGTTGGTTGGCGCGTTCGCGCCGGACCGTCTGCAGCCGGTCGCGGCTGTCGTCGGCGCGGCGCTCGGCGAGGGTTTCCGCGTTCTGGCGGGTTTGCTGGCGGTCGAGCTCCTTGAGACCGGCGCGGATGTTTCGGCGGAAGGCGGCGAGCTCGTCCTCCATCGCTCGCTCGGCACGGGCGAGGACGGCGTCGCGTTCGGCCTCGATCGCGTCGCGTCGCTCGGCCAGGCTGGCGCGGATTGCTTCGGCCTCCTCGCGGGCGATGCGCTCGGCGCGCACCTGTCCAGCGATAGCGTCGCGCTCCTGCTGGAGTTCTCCGAGGAGCTGCTCCATGGAGGCGGTCTCGGTTGGGGCGGCTTGGCGGGCTCGGTCGAGGATGCGCTGGGGCATGCCCAGTCGCTGGGCGATGGCGAGGGCGTTGGAGCGTCCGGGGGTGCCCATCAGCAGCCGGTAGGTGGGCTGGAGCGAGACGGCGTCGAACTCGGCGGAGGCGTTGACGATGCCATCGGTGGCGTGGGCGAACACCTTGAGCTCGCCGTGGTGGGTGGTGGCGACGACCATGCTGTCGAGTTCCAGCAGTTCCTCCAGCAGGGAACGGGCGAGGGTCGCGCCCTCGGCGGGGTCGGTGCCGGCGCCGAGTTCGTCAAGCAGGACCAGCGTGCGCGGTCCGGCGGACTCGATGATGCGGACGATGTTGGTCATATGGGCGGAGAAGGTGGAGAGGGATTGCTCGATGGACTGCTCGTCGCCGATGTCGGCGAAGATGTCGTCGAAGACGGGAATGCGGGTGCCGGTCTCGGCGGGAATGGGGAGTCCGGCCTGGGCCATCAGGCAGAGGAGTCCGACGGTCTTGAGCGCGACGGTCTTGCCGCCGGTGTTGGGTCCCGTGATCAGGACGCAGCGTGCGTCGGCCGTGAGGGCGGTGGAAATGGGGACGACGTCGCCGCTGAGCACGTCGGCGTCGAGCAGGGGATGCCGGGCCGAGTGGAGGATGAGGTCGGCGTCGGCGTTGCCATCGCCGGAGACGATCCAGTTGAGGTTGTCGAACTCGGCGGGGAGGGGGGCGTCGAGATCGGCGGCGAGACGGGCCTTGGCTTGGGCGAGATCGATCTGGGAGAGGCAGCGGACGGCCGCTCGGATGGCGCCGGTTTCCGCGCCGATCGATTCGCAGAGGGCGCGGAGGATGCGCTCGACTTCGCGCTGCTCCTCGCGGCGGGCTTCGCGGAACCGGTTGCCGAGTTCGACGACGGCGAGCGGCTCGACGAACAGCGTGGCTCCGGAGGCGGAGACATCGTGGACGACCGAGGGCATCTGGCCTCGGAGTTCGGCCTTGATCGGGATGACGTAGCGTCCGTCGCGCTCGGTGATCAGCGATTCCTGGGCGATGCCTTCGGAGACGGCGTGTCGGAGGGTGCGCTCGAGCTGGCGCTCGAGTCGCTCCTGGGCGGTGCGGACGCTGGCGCGGGCCTCGGCGAGAGCGGGCGAGGCGTTGTCGGGGACTTCGCCGCGCTCGTCGATCGTGGCTTCGATCTCGCGGATGAGGGGTGAGAAGTCGGCGATGCGCTGGGCGACTCGGGCGAGCTGGGGCAGTTCTCGGGTGAGAGGTGCGATCTGGTTGCGGGTGTGACGGGCGGTGCGGAGCAGGATGGCGATTTCGAGGATGTCGCCGGCGGACAGGATGGCGCCTCGGGAGGCGGCGAGCAGGTTGGCGGCGATGTCGGGCACCTGTCCCAGGCGGAAGTGAGGCTTGAGCCGAGCGAGCGACTTGGCCTCGGCGGTCGCGGCGAGTCGGCGGCGGACTTCGTCAGCGTCGGCGCTGGGAGCAAGTTCGAGGGCAAGTGCTCGACCGCCCGGCGATCCGCAGAGCGCGGCGAGGCGCTCGATGATCTTGGGGAACTCGAGGACGGCGATGCTCTTGGCGTCCACGCTTAGCTGCTTTCCCGGACGATCTCGACGAGGGCGGTGACATAACCGACGCCCCAGGGGTGCTCTGAGCACAGGATATGTGGGCGGGCGTCTACATGGTTGAGCGCTCCCATGAGGATGAGGGTTGGTGAGATCACGGATTCGTCCACATCTCGGCGGAGAGATTCGTCGATGGCGACGAGCGACTCGTGGTCCCAGTTGGCGAGGGCGGTTTCGTATTGCTGCTGGACTTCCTCCCCGCGTGGATGGGGCCCCTTGGGTGAGTCTTCGTTGAGTCGGTGGACGGCGTCCCCGGAGGCGATGACGGTGGTTGGTTCGTCGATAGTGGAGAGCGCTTCTCCGATAGCGCGGCCGAGCTGGTAGTGATCGGCTGGTGGTCGGAAGCTGATGCTGATGATGGTGATTTGATCGGGGAGGGCGTCGTCGAGGAGGGTGATCGGGACTCCGACGGAGTGGTCGGACTGTTCCCAGAGCGGTGTCGGGGTGAGCGGTGCGTCGGCGGATTGAGCTGCTTCCACGATGGCATCGACGAGTTGCTGGTCGGTGTCGTGTTCGAACGTCAGGCCGGGGTGGCCGAAGCGTTCGAAGTCTCCGCTGAGGTTGGCTCGGAGGGTGTGGAACCGGTTGAGGGTGACGATGCCGTGGGTGGAGATGAGGAGGGCTCGCTGGACGTTCAGCTCTTGCAAACGTTTGGCGACGGCGTCGTAGGCGTTCAGGGTTGCCTGGACGTGGACTTCTCGTCCCTGCGCGATTTGCGGGAGCAGGATCGGCGGATGGGGGAGGACTGTTCCGAGGACGATCACTCGGTGCCTCCGATGAGTTGTTGGAGGGCGTTGACGATGGTGGCGTCCTCGCCGGGCAGGACGGTTCGAGGATCGAGGATGAGGTGGTCGTGTTCGACTCGGGCGATGATCGGCGGGTCGTGGGCTCGCAGTTGGCGGGCCAGGTCGTTGGGGTGCTCGGACTCCAGGGTCCAGACGAAGGTGGGCCGAGTTTCGGCGGGTAGCGAACCTCCGCCGATGGCGGACCGGGCGGGCTGGACTTCGCCAGCGCCCACCTGTGCGCGCCAGTGTTCGGCTCGCTCGCGGAGTTGCTCGGGATCGGTAGCGATCATTTGCCAGATTGGGACGGTCTGGACGGCGTCACCGGCGAGGTAATGCTGAAGGGTGGCGGCGAGTCCGGCGATGGCGGCTTTGTCGAGGCGGAGGACTCGCATCAGGGGATGGGAGCGGAGCGTGTCGACGGCGGCTTGCTTGCCGATGATCAGTCCGGCCTGAGGACCGCCGAGGAGCTTGTCGCCGCTGAAGAGGACGAGGTCCGCGCCGGCGTTGATGCTGTCCTGGGGTCGGGGTTCGTAGGCGAGGTCGAAGTCTCGGGTGTCGAGCAGGCAGCCGCTGCCGACATCGTCGATCAGCAGGACTCCAGGCACGTCCGCCTGATCGACGACGGCGCGGAGTTCGGCCATGGTCGGCTCCTCGGTGAAGCCGACGATGCGGAAGTTGGAGGAGTGGACGCGGAGGATGGCGGCGGTGTCCTCGGTGATCGCGTTGGCGTAATCGGGGGCCCGGGTTCGGTTGGTCGTGCCGACCTCGACCAGGGTGGCTCCTGCGTCGAGGAGGACGTCGGGGATGCGGAATCCGCCGCCGATTTCGACGGCCTGGCCTCGGGAGACGATCACTTCCCGTCCCGCGCAGTGGGCGGCCATGGCGAAGTAGAGAGCGGCGGCGTTGTTGTTGACGGCGATACCGGCCTCTGCGCCGGTCAGGGCCTGGAGGGCGGATTCGAGGTGGTTGGCGCGGGAGCCGCGGGTTCCCGCTTCGAGGTTGAATTCGAGGTTGGAGTATCCGGCGGCGGCCTGGGACATGGCTGCCGCTGCGGCTGCGGAGACGGGCGCGCGTCCGAGGTTGGTGTGGATCACGACTCCGCTGGCGTTGATCACGTGTCGGAGCGAAGGGCGCAGTTGGTCGTTCAGGGCCTGTTCGGCCAGCTCGGCAATGTCGGCGGGGGCTAAGGCGGTGTCGGCGCCGTTGCTGAGCTGTGCTCGAGCGATATCAAGCTCGGAGCGGACGGCCTCGACGACTTGGGGGCGCGGCCATTGATCGAGTGCGGTCGCCAGGGCTGGCTCGGAGAGCACGCGGTCGACGCTGGGCAGGGTGCGCAATCTGCGCTGCACGTCGGACGGTTCGTGTTGCTCGATGTTCCGATCGGGCATTGTCATCATCTATCGCGCTGATACGATTCGACCAGCGTTCGGTGGGGTCAACGCCAGGGCGTTCTGACCACGCTGGACGATCCAGTGACTGCATTCATCGTAAAGAACGGTGTGAGATAGCAATGTCGACGAATCTTCGCATTCCGGGTCCGACCCCGTGTCCGCCAGACGTGCTGGCGGCGGCGGCCAGCGAGATGATCAACCACCGCGGTCCCGAGTTCGCGGAGCTGCAGGAGCGGTTGACGAGCGGGATTCAACCGTTCTTCGGCACCGACCAGGAGATCCTGCTGATCACGGCCTCAGGAACGGGAGCGATGGAAGCGGCGATCGTCAACACGCTGTCGGTCGGCGACAGGGCGCTGTGCGTGACGATTGGATCGTTTGGCGACCGCTTTGGCACGATCGCCGAGCGCTACGGGGCTGAGGTGACGCGCTCGGACATCGAGTGGGGTGACGCGGCTCTGCCGGAGCTGGTGGCGGATCTGATCCAGCAGGATGACTACGATGCGCTGCTGATTACGCATAACGAGACCTCGACCGGCGTGACCAATCCGATCGGGAAGATCGCGGCGGCGGTGCGCGAGGTGGCGGATCCGCTGATCATTGTTGACGCGGTGTCGTCGCTGGGGTCAGTCGAGATGCGAATGGACGACTGGAGGCTGGATGCGGTGGTCACGGCATCGCAGAAGGGCTGGCTGTCGCCTCCCGGGATCGCGATGGCGGCGCTGTCGGAGCGCGGCTGGGCGGCGGCCAAGGAGTCGGATATGCCGAGCTTCTACTTCGACCTGACGACGCACCATGACTACGCAGAGCGCGGTCAGCCTCCGTGGACTCCGGCGCTGCCGACGATGTACGCGATGGACGCGGCGTTGCCGATGCTGCTGGAGGAAGGTCCGGAGGCGATCTATGCGCGGCATCACCGTTTTGCATCGTGGACTCGGTCGGCGGCGAAGTCGCTGGGTCTGGAGTTGCTGGCGGATGAGCAGTATGCGTCGGACACGGTGACGGCGATCAAGGTGCCTGAGGGCGTGACCGGTTCGGCGGTGACGAAGCGGCTGCGCGAGGAACATGACGTGGTGATCGCGGGCGGTCAGGGCAAGCTGGCGGCGTCGATCTGGCGGATCGGGCACCTGGGCTACCTGGATGAGTCGGAGTTCGCAGCCTGTTTCTCGGCGTTGCAGCAGGCGCTGGTGGCCGAGGGGTTCTCGGCGGCCGAGGGCGCGGTGATTCCGGGGATCGACGGGTAGACAACGGGCGGGCGGCCGAGCGGGTCCCCGCGCGTAGGCGGGGACTGGGAAGTCCGATGAATCGCATCCTGGTCAGTGAGTCGCTCGCGGAGGAAGGGTTGGCGATCCTGCGTGGGTCGGCGGCGGTTGAGGCTTGCTATTCGCTGTCTCGGGATGAGTTGTTGTCCGTGGTCGCCGATTGCCAGGGATTGATTGTTCGGAGCGGGACTCGGGTTGATCGCGAGCTGATTGAGTCGGCGCCGAAGCTGAGGGTGATTGGGCGTGCGGGGGCGGGAGTCGACAACATTGACCTGGACGCGGCGTCGGAGCGCGGGATCATTGTGCTCAATGCTGCAGGTGGGAACACGGTGTCGGCAGCGGAGCTGGCGGTGGCGCTGTTGCTGTCGCTGTCGCGGCACCTGGCAGAGGCGAATGCGTCGTTGAAAGCGGGCGAGTGGAATCGGTCGGCGTTTGTCGGGGCGGAGTTGCGCGGCAAGACGGCCGGGATCGTTGGACTGGGGCTCGTCGGTGCGGCGGTGGCTCGCCGGTTGCAGGCGATGGAGATGCGGACGATTGCGTTTGATCCGTTCGTCTCGGAAGAGCGGGCCCGGAGTGTTGGAGCGGAGCTCGTCCGGTTGCCTGATCTGTTGTCTCAGTCCGATGTGGTGACATTGCATTCGTCGGCGTCGCCGGATGCTCCCCCGTTGTTGGGCGCTGCGGAGTTCCAGGCGATGAAGGCGGGCGCGCTGCTGGTCAACACGGCTCGCGGGCGGCTGGTTGATGAGGCGGCGTTGTTGGAGGCGCTGGACTCGGGCCGGGTCGGTGGGGCGGCGCTGGATGTGTTTGCTCAGGAGCCGGCTCAGGACAATCCGCTGGTCAAGCATCCTCGAGTGTTGGCGACTCCGCACCTGGGTGCGTCGACGCAGGAGGCACAGGAACGGGTGGCGGTCGACATCGCGACGGAGACGCTCAAGGTGCTTCGAGGTCAGCCGTCGCAGGCGGCGGTCAATGCTCCGCTGATTGATCCGGAGTCGCTGGAAGCGGTCGGTCCGTACCTGTCGGTGGCGGAGATGTGCGGCCGGCTGGCGACGCAGCTGGCGTCCGGCCAGTGGCGGGACATTGTGATCCACTATCGCGGCGAGATTGCGAATCATGATGTGACGCCGCTGAAGGCGTCGGTGGTGGCTGGGTTGCTGGCTCCGATTTCAGACGAGCACGTGAACCTGGTCAACATCAACAATGTGATCGCGCATCGGGGCTGGCGGATTTCGGAGCGCAAAACTCCGGATGCGGAGCCGTACACGTCGACGATCACGGTTGAGTTGCGGACCTCGGCGGGTGCGACTTCGTTGATGGGGACGCTGGAGCATGGGCGCGCTGCTGTGGTGGAGATCAATGGGTTCTATGTGCATATCTCGGGTCCGCGACTGCAGCCGGGGCAGGCGGCGGATCATCTGCACCTGTTGGTGCTTCGCAATGAGGACCGGCCGGGACGGATCGGCGAAGTGGGGATGGCGCTGGGCCGGCTGGATGTGAATATTGCGGCGATGGATGTGGGCTTTAGTCCCGATGATCCGTCGGAGATGTCGATGATGGCGTTGCTGATCTCTCGGACGTTGTCGGTGGAAGAGGTGGCGTCGATTGGGGCGATCGATGGGGTGGAGGATGTGGCTCAGGCGCAGATGTAAGGCTTGGGGAACTGGATCTGTGAGGCGGGCAGGGTTCTCACCCTCACCCTCTCCCTCTAGGGAGAGGGGATGGGAGGGGTTAGTCGAGGGGGTGGAGGACGAGGCCGGTGGGGAGTTTGGGGACGAAGTAGGTGCTTTTCTGGGGCATGAAGCTGCCGGCGTCGGCCGTGTCGATCACGTCCTGGAGGGTTGGCGCGGGGAGGACGAATCCGACGCTGGCGGATCCGTTTCCAACGGCCTCGAGGAGCTCGTTGAGGTGGTGGGTGTACGTGACGGCCTGGCCTCCGGCGAGGGCTTCGGCGTCGATGCCGAGGAGAGGTTCGAGGATGACGTGCTGCAGGACGGCGGGAGCGAGGGTGCGCCAGGCGTCGGGGACGTCGTCGGGCATGGATCGGGCGGCGGCGTCGGTCGGTTCGAGGTGCCAGACGCCCTGGCTGGCGACGAGTCCGATCGATGAGCTCCCGTCGGGCAGGGCTGCGACGATCTCGGCCGGCGAGGATTCGCTGATGCTGAAGCTCCGGCCGAGCTGGGCCAGGAGGCTGGCGGGGACATCGGTGTGGACGACCCGATGGGTGGCTCCGACCACGAGGGCCGGATCGTCGGCGCAGGCGATGCCCATGAGGACGCTGCGCGAGCCCGGACGTTCGTCGATCGAGGCAAGGGCCGATTCGTAGCGGTGGTGTCCGTCGGCCATGTAGATGGTGTCGTTGGCGAAGGCCTCGCCGATGCGCATGACGGTGTTGGCCCCGTCGATTCGCCGCAGGGTGTGCGAGTCGCCGGTCGGATCGGTGCCTTCGTCGAGGATGGGGAGTTGGGCAGCGAGGTCGATCAGCTCGGCAAGCGCGCCGTCCGCATCAGGAACGAAGGCCATGAGCGGGGAGACATCGGCTCCGACGACGGAGCGGAGGACAGTCCTGGTCGCTTTGGGACCGGGCATGGTGCGCTCGTGGGCCATGACGCCGTCTCCCCAGGGGGTGAGCTCGACTGCGCCGAAAATCGCTCGCCGCACTTGTCCATCCCCGAAGTGGTGCTCGTGCAGGTAGAAGGAAGGTGCGTCGTCCTTGATGATGGCGCCGGATGCTCGCCAGTCCTTGAGGGTTTGCGCTGCGGCTGTGATGTCGTCTCCTGCGGCCGTCTCGATGTGTGCGATCTGGTGCGGGCTGGATGCCTTGAGGTCGGCGGTCTGGGAGTCGTCGACGATGTCGTAGGGCGGGCCGAGGACGGTGCCCCAGTCGCCGACGATGTCGGAGTTGTAGCGGAGGCCTCGGAAGGGGTGGACGTTGACCATCAGCGGGCATCCTTGACGGGCCAGGACCCGAGCGGGTCCCCGCGTGAAGCGGGGACTGGGAGTTGAGTGGAACTTGAATGATCGTATCTCAGGCGATCGCCGATCATTGCGCGGTCGGGGGATTGGTGCGACGCTGACGCGTATGCCGAACAAGCCGGGGCAGCAGGCGTCTCGATTCTGCGTCTTTTGCGGAATCGCGGACGGCTCCGAGTCGGCGCTGTTCTTCCGCGACGGCGAGCGGCGATTCACCGACTCGAGGCGCGGCGATCCCTCGGCCCCATGGTCGGATGACCGGCCCGAGGTGTTCGTCTTCGAGAATCAGTTCCTGTTCTTCGACCTGACCTCGCTGGTGATTCCGCTGGAGCACTCGGAGTCGGTGATTCCGTTTTACTCGCAGCAGAGCGAGCTGTGGTCGGACCTGGGTGAGGTGGGGGCGACGGCGCGAGATCATGGGTTACAGACGGTCGAGTGGTTGAAGGATCGGAACGCCGAACGGGCGCCGGACGGTTTCCGCGTGTTCTGCAACTTTGGATCGATGGGTGAGCAGTCGCAGCCGCACGCGCATTTGCAGGTGCATGCAGCGAAGGAGCTCGACCGCTCGCGCTGGGCGCCGACGGGGGAACCGTGGCTTGATGCAGTAACGAAAAACGGATCGACGATCGTGCATGAAACCGACTCGACGATCTTCTACGACGCGCTGCCGACGCTGGAGGCAGGGCGCTCCCATCTCTGGCAGGTGACGGTCTCGGTGGGCTTCTCCGCACCGCATCGTTCGTTGCCCAAGATGGCGTTGCTGGCGGTGCCGCGCGAGGCGAAGTCGCAGTGGGCGATGTGGGAGGACGTCGGTCAGCTCGGCGCAGATGCGGTGGAGTATGGGGCCGAGGCGTCGCCCGGTGGGTTCCGGGTGATGAGCAACTTCCCCGGCCAGCAGTCGGACGAGGAGTTCGGCCCGGCGCACGTGTTGCTGATCGGCGGGAGTCACCTGGGTCTGTACGCGGATTACTTCTGACCCATCACCGCCTGCTGGGAGGCGAACATCATCTGCAGCGCGTGCTGAGCGGCGGCAACCATCCGGCTGAGCTGCTGCGCGCTGAAGCTCTGACCCTCAGCCGTGCCCTGGACCTCGACCAATCCTCCCGATGCCAGGCCGACGATGTTGCAGTCGACATCGGCGGTCGAGTCCTCGGCGTAGTTGAGGTCGGTGAGGACCTGGCCGTCGATGATCCCGATGCTGACGGCGGCGACAGCGGACTGGATCGGCGAACGCTCGTAGGCGAGCTGCTCGATGGCCTGTTGGACGGCGACAAAGGCGCCGGTGATCGCTGCGGTTCGGGTTCCGCCGTCGGCGTCGAGCACGTCGCAGTCGATGTTGAACGTTCGCTCGCCCAGGGCGTTGAGATCGATGGCGGCACGGAGGCTGCGTCCGATCAGGCGCTGAATCTCCTTGGTCCGGCCAGCGGAGAGGACGCGCTCGCGGTTGGAGCGCGTGTTGGTCGCTGCCGGGAGCATGTTGTACTCGGCGGTCAGCCAGCCGCGGCCCGAGCCCCGCATCCAGCGCGGCACCTGTTCCTCGACCGTGACCGCGCAGAGGACTCGCGTATCGCCCAGCGAGACGATGCAGGATCCGTTGGCGTGCTTCTGCACGTCGAGCTCGAAGCTGAGCGAACGTAACTCGTTCGGTTGTCTGCCGTCGATGCGTACCATGCGTAAGAGCTTATGAGAGGACGCACACATGGCAATACAGGGCTACTCGGACCTTGACGGGTTGGATCTAGCGCGGATGGTCGCCGACAAGGAAGTATCGGCGACTGAGCTACTTGAGGAGGCGATCGAACGGGCGGAGCGGGTCAATCCGCAGATCAACGCCGTCGTCTACCCCTACTACGACGAAGCGCGGCAGCGAGCATACGCGGGTCTGCCTGACGGGCCCTTCACCGGCGTGCCCTTCCTGCTCAAGGACCTCTACCTGCTCTACGCGGGACAGCCGATGAGCAACGGCTCGCGGATCTTCGAAGACTACGTCCCCGACCACGATCACGAGATGACCACGCGCTACAAGGCCGCCGGTCTCTCGATTTTCGGTCGATCCACCTCGCCCGAGTTCGGGATCACCGCCACGACCGAGTCGGTCGTCCACGGCAAGACTCGCAACCCCTGGAATCTTGAGCACACGGCGGGCGGCTCCTCGGGCGGCGCGGCGGCAGCGGTGGCGGCGGGCATCCTGCCCGTTGCAAACGCCTCCGACGGCGGTGGCAGCATCCGTATCCCCGCCTCCTGCTGCGGCCTGTTTGGCTTGAAGCCGACCCGCGCACGCACGCCCGCCGGACCCGACGTCGGTGAGGGCTGGGCCGGCCAGTCCACGATCCACGCCGTCTCGCGCAGCGTCCGCGACTCCGCCGCGCTGCTCGACGCCACCGCCGGTCCCGACCTCGGTGCTCCCTACTACGCGCCTCCGCCGGAGCGGCCCTGGGCCGACGAGGTTGGCCGAGACCTGGGCAACATGCGTATCGGCGTCATCAAGACCGCTTTCAACGGCGTCGAGACCCATTCCGACTGCGTCGCCGCCGTCGATCACGCCGCCGATCTCTGCCGACAACTGGGACTCGAAGTTGAAGAGGCTGAACTGGAGATTCCCGAAGAGCTGCGCATCGCGCTCTGGAATGTCGTCCGGCCCAGCACGCTCGTCGCCGTTCAGGACCGCGCCGCACAACTCGGACGCGAACCCAATCCCGAAGATGTCGAGCCGATCACCTGGCAGATGATCAACTCCGAACAGCCCAGCGCCGCCGACTACATCCGCGCCACCCGCGCCGTTCACGCGATCGGCAGGCTCGTCGCCGGTTTCTTCACCGGCTATGACCTGATGCTCACGCCGACGATGGCGATGCCACCGTTCCCGCTCGGCCACCTCAACCTCGACCGCGACGACATGCGCGCCCAGGGCGAGGACGTCGCCTACACCGTGGCGTACACATCGACCTTCAACTCCGCCGGCAACCCCGCCGCCTCGATCCCGCTCTACTGGAACGAGGAGGGCCTGCCGATCGGCACACACTTCGTCGCTCCCTACGCCGACGAGGCGTCGCTGATCCGGATCGGGTCGGCGCTCGAACAGCTGCAGCCCTGGGTCGATCGCAAACCTCCCGTACACTCCGACTAATCACCGAGGAGACCCAACATGAGAACCGCAAACGCCATCGCCGAGATGCTCAAGCGGGAAGGCGTCGACTTCGTCGTCGGCTACCCCGTCAATCCGATCTTCGAGGCCGCAGCCGAGGCCGATATCCGCACGATCATCGTCCGCCAGGAGCGCACCGGGATCCACATCGCCGACGCCTTCGCCCGGATGAACTCCGGCGACCGCGTGGCGGTCTACCTGACCCAGAACGGTCCCGGCTCGGAGAACTCGTTCGGCGGTCTCGCCCAGGCATGGAGCGAGTCCGCGCCGATGGTCGCGATCCCCGGCGGCTACGCCCGCGCTCAGACGAACGTCGCGCCCAACTTCTCCGGTCTGGTCAACTTCCAGCACGTGAGCAAGTGGACCGAGCAGCTAACCGACGCCAACGACTTGGCCAACGCCGTGCGCCGCGCCTTCACTCACGCCAAGAACGGCCGCCAGCGGCCGGTCGTGCTGGAGATCCCCGGCGACCTCTGGGGCGCCGAGATTCCAGAACCGATCAACTACACGCCGACTCCCGCCTACCGCTCCGGTCCCGACCCAGCCGACGCGCGCAAGGCCGCCCAGACGCTGGTCAACGCCGAACGTCCGGTGATCTACGCCGGCCAGGGCGTCCATTACGCCAAGGCCTGGGACCAGCTCAAGGAACTGGCCGAGCTGCTCGAGTCGCCGGTTACGACCTCGCTGCAGGGCAAGAGCGCCTTCCCCGAGACGCACCCGCTCTCGCTCGGCTCCGGCGGCCGCGCCTTCCCCCAGGCGGTGCACGAGTTCCTGCGCGACGCCGACGTGGTCTTCGGCATCGGCTGCTCGTTCGCCAAGACCGGCTTCGGCCTGCAAATGCCCAGGGGTCCGTACTACATCCACTCGACCCTCGATCCCGAGGACTTCAACAACGAGGTCGAAATCTCGGAGGGCGTCGTCGGCGACGCCGCGCTGGTGCTCGACGCAATCATCGCCGAGGTGCGCGAGTTGATCTCCGGTCCGCGAGGCCGCGCCGACGCGATCGCCGCCAGGATCGCCGAGGTCAACGGACAGTGGCGCAAGGACTGGTCGCACAAGACCGACTCGGACGACACGCCGGTCAACCCCTACCGCGCGCTGCGCGACCTGCACGCGACGCTGGACGAAACGGTCGGCATCGACAACGTGGTCGCCACCCACGACGCCGGATCGCCGCGCGACCAGATGTCGCCGTTCTGGAACTCGACCACGCCGCTCAGCTACATCGGCTGGGGCAAGACGACCCAGCTCGGCACCGGGCTCGGCTACGCCATGGGCGCCAAGGTCTCCGACCCCGAGAAGACCTGCCTCAACGTCTGGGGCGACGCCGCGATCGGCATGACCGGCATGGACTTCGAAACCGCCGTGCGCGAGAACATCCCGATCCTCAGTGTGCTGCTGAACAACTTCTCAATGGCGATCGAACTGCCGATCATGAAGACCGCCACCGAGAAGTACCGAGCCACCGACATCTCCGGTCACTACGCCGACATGGCCAAGGCCTTCGGAGGCTACGGAGAGCGAGTCGAGTCCCCCGGAGACCTCAAGGAAGCCTTCAAGCGAGGCATCCGAGCCACCGAAGACGGTCAGCCCGCCCTGATCGAGGTGATCACCTCCAAGGAGATCGACTACTCCGTTTTCCGCTAGAGCCGCAATCAGACCTCCCCCTTTGGGGGAGGTGGCCCGAAGGGCCGGAGGGGGCCGCGCGCCAGATACACCTCGCCATACCCGCGCTCCCCGCGGATATCTCACCGATAGCGACACTGCCCTCTGAACCCAAGGAAGAATGCCACTGATGCCAAAGGTCTGGGTCGTCCGCGCTGACAGCGGGAAGCTGATGAGTGAATTCGACTCTGGCGGGTTCGCCAGCATCGGATTCGACATGGACGACTTGACAGATGCCAAGACACTCGAAGCCGTCCGCAAGGCGTACGACAGAGTCCACCCGGGTCAGTTTCCGCCAGCAGCAGGAAACGTCAGTGGACAAATACACGCGTTCATGAATGAGATTGCCGCCGGCGACTTCATCGTTACTCCAGACCGCGATCCGAGTGTGATTCGATACGGGGAAGTGGCTGACTCACAGGCGTACTTCGAAGAACCCAGCAAGGAACACCGCCACGGCAATCGTCGAAGGGTCGCCTGGCACAAAGACTGCATCCTACGAGCGAGGCTTCCAGATGGCGAACGCAAGAGCCTCCGGAACAGGCGAACAGTCTTCTTGTTGTCCGAAGATCGAGACGCATTCCTTGAGTTGCCGGCGATTGGCCAGCCCTGCAATGCCTCATTCGCGGGCGACCCGACACAGGTGAGAATCCTGGAGAGCATCCACCAGAAGAATCCAGGGTTCTTTGAGCTATTGATCGCCGAACTCCTCAAGGCTATGGGCTGTACCGACCTCAGCGTCTCAGGCGGTCCCGGCGATCAAGGCATAGACGTCTCCGCAGAACTTCAGATTCCATTCGCAGATCGCGTGGTGATGCACGTCCAAGCTAAGCGCTACGGGCCAGGTCGTGACGTCGATATGCGAGTCGTGAACAAACTGAAACACAGCCTTCCAGAAGGCGGGAGGGGGCTCGTGATCACGACATCAGACTTCAAGACCCGCGTTCGTCAGCGTGCCGCTGAAGAGGCTCCAAACGTCTTCCTCATCAATGGACCTGAACTCGCCCAGGAGATGCTCGAACATTGGGATGACCTCCCTCAGTACTTCCGTGATCAGCTGGAACCCGTGCCCACCGATCCAAGGTGATCGCGTAGCGGGCTCCGCCCTCATACAGGCGCCTACTGACCCTGTATCCCCGTTAACCCAGCCGCCCCCAACCCTCCCATTCCCCGGTAAACTCAGACTATCAGTTCGCTATCCAGAAAGAGAAGCCGCAGCCCAATGCCGACCATCGTCAAGCCGACCGACCCAAACATCCCGTTCGCAACCCACCCGAACACAATCGAACAAAACCGAACACGCCCGACCGCCCATGTCCTCCCCCGCCAGCCTGAAGAAACCTGAAAAAACCTGAAAGTCCCGACCCGACGCCCTGGAAGGGAAGGCGACGACCAGAATTACTCCATCACCCCGGACGCCTCAAGCCGCGCGACCTCGTCCGCAGACATACCGAGCCAGTCGGCGGCGACGGAGACGTTGGACTCGCCGAAGACCTCTGAGCGGTTGTAGACCGTGGCGGGCGTCCGCTCGAACTGCAGCGCGAGGCGGTCGCCCCTGAGCGGGCCGAGCGCGGGGTGGATGTCTTCGAAGTCGAAGTGCATCTCAGCCTGCGCGAGTTGCGGGTCTCGATTGACGAGGTCGTCGCCCGTCTGGACGACTCCTGCCGGGACTCCGGCCTCTTGGCAGCGCTGCATCAGCTCGTAGCGATCCTGCGACTTCGTCCACTCGCTGAGCCGGGCGTCGATCTCCGGTTGGCGGGCGCGGCGTCCCTCGGTCGAGTCCAGGGACTGGTCGCTCAGCCAGTCGTCGGCGCCCATCAGCCGACATAGCGACCGCCACTGTTCGTCCGAGACGACGGCGATGGCGCACCACTCGTCGTCCCCACGGCATGGGTAGATCGCGTGCGGCGTCCACGACTCCCAGGGCGGGTCGTTGCCCACAGGTTCGGCCGCGACGCCGTTGGCGAACCAGTCGAGCAGGGCCGGACCGCCGAAGTTGACCCCGACCTCGAACTGGCTCATGTCGATCCGCTGGCCCCGGCCGGTCAGCCGCCGACCCTCCAGCGCCGCCAGCACCGCCACCGCCCCGTGCAGCCCGGCCATGTGGTCGTTGTAGCTGAAGCCGATCCCGATGTCGTTGCGTCCGGGCTCGCCCGTCAGATAGGTCAGTCCCGCCAGCGCGTGGACGGTCGGAGCGTAGGTCACGTACTTCGACCACGGTCCCGAGGTCCCCATGCCCGACATCCCGATGTAGGTCACGCCGGGGTTGTCGGGGCTGACCGCGTCGTAGCCGATCCCCCAGCGGTCGAGCACGCCAACCGAAAAGTTGTCGATCACGATGTCGGCCTGGAGCGCCAGCTCTCGGGCGATATCGCGGGCCTCGTCGCGGCTGAGGTCGAGTTGCAGCACACGCTTGTTGCGGTTCCAGAGCGCGTGGTAGGGATGGTCGACGCCGCCCGCCAGTCCGGCGCGGGTTGCGGACATGATCTTGACCACGTCGGCGCCCATGTCGCCGAGCACGCGCGTGGCAAAGGGTCCGGCGAGGACGTGGGTGAAGTCCAGGACCCGAATCCCCTCAAGCGGCCCGCGGCCGATCCCACTCTCCCCCCGCTTTGCGGGGGGAAGCCTGCCCCGCACCTGATGCGGGGATGCCGTAGGCAGAGGGGGGTCCGCAGCCCGCTCCCGCTCCGACCTCCCGATCCTCCAGGGCGTCTTCGCGAAGTGATACGGCGCGCCCGGCCCCTTCACGACAGCGTCGCCGACCGGATACTCCGTCCACCAGTCGCGGGCTTCGAGCTGGGGATTGCCGGCGACCTCCGGCGTGGTCATCACCCAGCCGTAGGGATGATGCCGGGCCTGCGCCTCATGGAAGAACGGCTCGACCTCCTTCGTGGCGACCCACTCTCGCAGCGTGCTCATGGTCAGATCGATCATCTCGGCCACGTTGGCCGGATCGCTGAAGCGTTCGTCGAGCAGCTCGAGCCCTCTGCCTTCCTCGACCAGCCAGGCGGCCTGCCGGGAGAAGTCGGGCGTCGGCGTAATCATGATCGAGCCGCCGATCGCCTGCATCACGACGTAGGCGCTGGACCAGTGCAGCGAACCCTGTCGCCGCAGCACCGGACCACTTCCGAACGGCAGCATGTCGTGATACCAGGCCCACATCAGCACGTGCTCAAGGATCGAGCCGAGCGCCTCGTGCGTACTCAGCCTGACGATCTGGCCCTCACCCGTCGCTCGCGCATGATTGAGCGCCGCCAGCGCGCCGACGGCCGCGTAGACCCCGCCCACGAACGCGTACTGGTCGCCGTAGAGCTTGAGCGGCGGCGTATCGACATCACCGGAGGTCGCGGCAATTCCACCCAGCGCCTCGGCCACCAGCCCGGGCGCCTGGTAGTCCCGCCATGGACCGGATCGGCCAAACGATGTGACGTCGACGATGACCAGGCTCGGATTGGCTTCGAGCAGCGCTTCGGGATCGTCCAGGCGCTCACAGTCGAGGATGATGTCGGCGGACTGGCCGAGTTCTGAGATCGTCTCGGACTCCGCCCCAGTGAAGCGCCGGGAACTGGCGAAGTAGGCGTGCCAGAGCGATGCGCCGTTGTCGTGGAAGGGAGCGCGCTGGCGCAGCGGATCGCCGCCGGGCGGTTCGACCCGCGTGACCTGAGCGCCCAGGTCGGCGAGCAGTTTGCCGGCGTAGATGGCTCGGTCGTCGGTCAGGTCGATGACTCGGACGTTGGCGAGAGGACCGGGCGCGTCGGGCATGAAAGAGATTGTAGTGCGGCGTTGGGCTGGCCCCCTCCGCCGCTTCGCAGCACCTCCCTCAGAGGGGAGGTCTTTGCGGCCTCTGTTAATCTGGCTGGACGAACCAATCGTGGCGGGAGCATCGTTGTGGACTTCAAGTTTTCGGCTGAGGACGTGGCGTTTCGGGATGAAGTGCTGGATTTCCTGGGTGAGCAGTTGCCTCCAGGCTGGGCCGACCTGTCCGAGGGCCCGGCCGAGGACGGGGCGGCGAACCGGGAGCGCTGGGAGTTCACTCGCGGGTTCCACCGAGCGCTGGCCGATCGCGGCTGGTTGACGCTGGGCTGGCCGCAGGAGCACGGCGGCGCGGGGGCGGGACCGATCCGCCAGGCGATGTTCAACGAGACCATGGCCCACCACCGCGCGCCGGTCTACAACCAGGGCGTCGACCGGGTTGGTCCGACCGTGATCATGTACGGCTCGGACGAGCAGAAGGACTACTTCCTGCCTCGGATTCGGAGCGCGGACATCCAGTGGTGCCAGGGCTTCTCGGAGCCGGGCTCGGGCTCGGACCTCGCCTCGCTGCAGACCCGGGCGCAGCGCGACGGCGACGACTACATCATCAACGGTCAGAAGATCTGGACCTCCGGCGCACAGCACGCCGACTACATCTTCATGCTCGCCCGCACCGAGCCGGACGCGCCCAAGCATCGCGGGATCTCTTTTTTCCTGGTCGACATGAAGACGCCGGGCATCACGGTGCGGCCGCTGGTCAACATGGCCAACCGGCACCACTTCAACGAGGTCTTCTTCGAGGACGTGCGGGTGCCGGCCAAGAACATGGTCGGCGAGGAGAACCGAGGCTGGTACGTCGCCACGACGACGCTCGACTTCGAGCGCTCCGGCATCTCGCGCGTCGTCTCCGGCGTGCGACTCTTGGGCGAACTGACCGATCTGGCCAGCCAACCCGGCCCCGACGGCACACGACCCGACGATGACCCGCGCATCCGCCACAAGCTGGCCGACCTCAACATCGAGTTCACCGTCGGCCGCTGGCTCGCCTACCGCGTTGCCTGGATGCAGTCGCAGGGCCTGGTTCCCAACCACGAAGCCTCGATGTCGAAGCTCTACGGCACGATGATCAATCAGCGCTTGGCCGGCATGATCAACATGTTCGGCCTCGGCGGCGGGCTCTCCGGAGAACAGGAGCACGCTCCGCTCCACGGCCGGATGCCGGACGAGTACCTCAACTCGGTGCCGCTCACGATCGCGGCGGGAACGTCGGAGATCATGCGCAACATCATCGCCACCCGAGGGTTGGGCCTGCCGCGCTAGGAACCGCATGTCCGAACCAAACTGGGCCAATCAGACCATCTGGACCGGCGACAACCTCGACATCATGCGGGGGATGAACTCCGCGTCGGTCGACTTGATCTACCTCGACCCGCCCTTCAATTCGAACAGGAACTATGCCGCGCCAATTGGCTCCGAAGCCGCAGGCGCGGCCTTCAAGGACACATGGACGCTGGACGATGTCGATCTCGCCTGGCACGGGCAGATCGCCGAACAGCAACCTGCGCTCTACTCGATCATCGCTGCCGCTGGCGAGGCGCACGGCCGTTCAATGATGTCTTATCTGATCATGATGGCTGTCCGCCTTCTGGAGTTGCACCGTCTCCTAAGGGAAACCGGATCCGTCTACCTCCACTGCGATCCGACTGCCAGCCACTATCTCAAGATGCTGATGGACTGCATTTTCGGCAAGGACAACTTTCTCAATGAAGTCGTCTGGTACTACCGGGGCGCTGGCGTCCCCAAGACGGCACGAGCGCGCAGGCACGACATTCTCCTGTGGTACGCCAAACGAATCGGAAAACACTGCTTCGATCCGGACCCGATTCGCCAGCCGTACGCAGAGGCGACAGTTCAGAGATTCGACCACTACATCGGGAACGTCCGTGGCGGAACCGACTTCGGGCCACAGTCCTTGAACCCCAAAGGCAAGCACCCTGACGATGTGATTGCGTACATCCAGCCCATTGCTCCATCGGCCAAAGCCAGGCTCGGATACCCGACTCAGAAACCAATCGGGTTACTCGAACACATAATCAGCTCATCGTCCGCAGAGGGCGACATGGTTCTCGATCCCTTTTGCGGCTGTGCGACCGCCTGCATCGCGGCACAGAACTTGAACCGTCAGTGGGTGGGGATCGATATCTCGCCCAAGGCCTCCGAACTGGTGAAGCTACGGATGCAGAGTGAGTTGGGCCTCTTCTACAAGGGCGTGGTTCGCGTTGACATCCCTCAACGCACAGACATGGGCATCCTTCCCAAGTACAACGCCACCTTGAACAAGCAAATGCTCTTCGGTCAGCAGGAGGGCCGCTGCAACGGCTGTGGCACCTACTTCCCCTTCCAGAATTTCACGGTCGACCACATCGTGCCACAATCGAAGGGGGGCAGTGACCACATAGAGAACCTCCAGTTGCTCTGCAACTATTGCAACTCAACCAAGGGGACGGGCACTCAGGAAGAACTGCTTGCGAAACTGCAGGCCCATGGGCTACTGAAGTGAAGCCCTCCCCAGTTCTAGCTGGTTGGCCGCGCTGCCGCCCTTCCAAATCACCCAGCGGTGTGCTCCACGCCGAAGGATGTCATTCCACCTCTCTAGTTTCTTCGGATCTCCCACGAGATATCCGGTCTGTGCAATCCGCGCCTTCGTCAGCAGAAGAGCGTAGGTCGGATCGAGTGGAAACCAGACATTTGCGATGTTGTCGACTCCCAATTGCCATAGATCTCCTTCGCGGTCGTCTTTTGACAAACACCCGATAGGGCAATCGGTCGTGATGTTTGAGGAGTAACGGTTGTTTACGAGGATCCACCGAAAGTCGGTCATTAGTCTCGAAGTCAGTTGCTCCCCTACGCTGAAGAGCACGGACAACATGGTGTCGCGATCTGCTACAAGCCTCTCTTCGCCACTGAGGTACGAGTGCAATGCGTCATAATATCTTCGGCCGTCTTTCAGCCACGGTGGTGGCCCCAAGTTTATCAGATCGTCGATTCCTTGATGTCGAATGTACTCGTTTGCCGCGTGGTCAATGTGGTCGCGATACCTGTGTGAACGGAGAATCTGGAATCTGACGAATAGGCTCAGCGTTGTCCTGACGGCCAGTCTGGAATCGTGGTCTCCGAAGTCCACGGTTCGATGTCGAACCACCTCGCGAATGGCAGCTGAACTAGCAGTTTCGAGTAGCCCCAGCGCCTCTTCGTAGAAGTACATGTCCTCGCTTCCAGCGTCTTCCAACGTATAAAAGTCGCCTTCGACAGCCACATTCCTTGTCGATATGCGCTCATACCTGCGGCCGATGATCTTGTCATAGGCTGCCACGTAGCCGGATCCGTCGGAAAAGCGATCAAGGTAGAATTTCGGAACGATGTGTTGGCGCTTGCGGGATGCAGTCTTCTGGTTGGGCCGATCCCCCATTGCCAACTCTCCTGAGCAAAAGGGTATCAGGACTTGACATATGCGTTCCCCAACGCGCCCCACGACGCGACAAGAAACGGCACGCAGTAGGTGAGGGGGATCTTCCAGGCCAACTCCGACGTCCCATCTCCCCCGACGATCACCGTGCCCTGATTGATCGCCACGAGGATCGTCCCGACGACGGCGCTGGTGAGGATCGAGCGGCGCAGCATGCCCCGGTTTCGGAATGCGCAGCGCCAACACTCCCGCCCGCTCTTCATCTGGAAGTGGCGGCCGGGGTTGGCCTCGTTCAGGTGGCGGCACCACTTGCGGACGGTCTGGGCTGCGCTCGACATTTGCCGCTAGGCTAACGTTCGTGCGGCCGCTGAATATCTTCTTCGACGTCGACGGGTGCTTGGTCTCCTGGAATCTACACCTGCGGCCCTACGCCCGCGAGGTGCTGGAGCGGCTGCAGGAGCGCGGCCATCACGTCTACATGTGGTCCGGCTACGGCGCGCGGCGCGAGGTCGCCGACAAGCACGACCTCTGGCCACTGCTGGCCGGGATCATGGGCAAGCCGATCTTCCAGTACCGCCAGCGTCTGCACCTGTTCACCGATATCGTGCCCGACTTCATCATTGACGACCACCGAGAGATCGTGGAAGCGCTGGGCGGCGCGGTGATCAAGCCCCCGCGCGAGCCACTGGCCAGGGATCGCGAGATGGTGCGGGTCTATCGGCGGATCCTGGAGTACGAGCGCGAGCACCGGCGTCGCTGGGCGTGACTTAGCCACCTGCTTCGGTTTCCTCTTCAAGCGGTGGGGGTTCTCGGCCGCTGGGGTAGTTCTCAAGAGTGGTATCGAGCCAGCTGGTGCTCAGGCGGTTGCTGGACCAGGCGTAGTCGAAGAGGCGCGGATCGGGATGCAGCCAGGGTTGGTGGATGCCGAGCTGGATGCCGTTGACGAGCTTGACCTGCCACTGGACGGCGTCTCCACCGAGCAGTATTTCCTGCACCTGGTGTCCGATGTCCTGGCGCGCGCCGAGGTTGAACGTGGTCGCCATCTGCTCGATCAGACCGTCCAGCTCGGCGCTGGAGCCATCGCTCCAGTTGCCGACTCCTTCTGAATGAAGCGTGCGGCGCCAGTCGTCGGTTGGATCGGCCTGCTGCGGGACGGCGCTCCAGCCGAGGAAGAGGAAGCGCTCGCCTCGGCGGAGCTGGTCGATGGCCTCGGCGAAGGGGCGATTCTCGAGCCGGACTTCGAGTCCGGTGGCGTCCGAGATCATTGAGCGCACGGCTTCGCCCGATCCGGCGAAGAAACCCTCGAACAGGTCGGCGACGACGAGCGGCAATGGCGAGGAGCTGGCAGTGGCTCCGGCCGCGCTGATCAGTTGAGCGACCTCCTCGAGATCGGCTGCGCGGTCGTTACGGTATCCGGGGAAGCTGTTGAGCAGCGATTCGCTCAGGCTCCAGCCCTCGAGATACCAGGGCAGCGGGCCCGAGGCTCGTCCGTGTCCACCGTAGAGGCGCTCGAGCAGGGCTGGTCGATCGACCGCGAGGCCGACGGCGCGAATGACGCGTGGATCGCCGATCGGAGTGAGCGGGTCCGAGCCGAGCGGCGTGAGCAGTTCGACACCGGAGTCGAGCGGCAGCTCGAACGTGCCGTGCTCGGGATTCTGCTCGCGCAGCGCTTCGACAGTCTCGTTGGTCAGGGGGAAATCGGCGCGGTCGAACGCGGCGGCGTTGTAGAGGCTGACGATGTTGTTGGTGTCGCCGGAAGTGAAAGTGATGCCGTCCGGGTAGGCGGAATCGGCTCGCCACCAGTTATCGGAGCGGGCCAGCGTGATCTCGAAGCCGTTGTAGAGACGCGGCGCGTAGGGCCCTGTGCCTGAGCTGCGCATGATATCGGAGGGGTCGTCGCGCCAGTCGTCGCCGTAGAGCTCGGCCGCCTCGGGGCTGGTGATCCAGGCGAAGGGCGAGGCATGCACCGATCCGAGATAGGCGGCGTCGGGCTCGGCAGTGGTCAGAGTGATCGAGCTGTCCGAGGTCGCCTGGATCGAAGCCGTGCGCTGGTATGCGTTGCGGCGAAAAAAATGCGCATCGGGCTGACCGCCGGCGTCGAGGGCCTCTTGCTGGCGGCTGATGTTCCAGGCGAGGTCGTTGGCGATCACGGTTCTGCCATTGGTCGGCTCGAGGTCCCAGAAGACCGCGTCCTGGTCGAGCGTGAAGACGTAGGTCGTTTCGTCGGGCATTTCGGGCAGGGCGCAGAGGTCGGCCTCGAGCTCGCCGGTGGAGACCGATGCGGGCTGGATCAGCCGGTTGTACATCAGGCTCAGCGCGGCCTGGGTGTAGCGGTAGCGCGAGCGATGCGGGTCCCAGCGGTCGTGCCGCTCGACCGCCTGCCAGATGCGAATGATGCCGCCGGGCCCGGGTCCTGAGGGCGGCTCCGGCTGTGCAACCTGCTGCTCGGCCTGTTGAGACTGCTCCTGCTGCATGGATTGCTGCTGGATCTCAGGCGGCTCGGGCGGCTCATCCTGCTGCGAAGTCTGCTGCTGAATATCCTGCGGCGGCGGTTCTTCGTCGTTGGAGCAACCGACCAGCGCCAGTCCAGCAGCGCCAACGCCGGCGCGGGCCGAGGCGCTGAGCAGGGAACGTCGCGAGAGGCGTCGGCGGCGCAGCCCGACCCAACCCTCGGCGGATTGTCTCGTTGACATACGCGTTATCGTATCCGCGATCTCGCTATTGGGCTCTATTGGGGCATTGATCAATATCAATTCGATCAGGCAACTAGACGAAAGGGCGCAGTGGGGCGATACTTGTTGCAGCCGGACAACAGGTCGCCGTGTCCGATGAGCGAAGGGTCGTAGCGATGCCGCCTCTGGTTCCCTCCTTCATGATGCCGCAGTGGCTCAAGGATGCACCGATTCCGATCCAGTTGGCGCTGCTGGCGCCGGGCCTGATCGTCGGCAACATCATCGCGATCGTGGTGCACGCGATCATGGTCAACTTGGGCGCTGGTAATCAGCACCTCTCGTCGGCGGACGGCGGCTTCGACGCCTGGCTCTTGTGGATCATCATCGCCGCCGGTCTGTTCATCGGACTGGCTGCGGGCGGCTTCGTCTACATCGGCGTTGGCCTGGGCGCAGACAAGGAACTCGAGGACGAGGAAGAGCACGGCGAGACGGGGATGCTGGAGCTGTAGCGCTTGAATCACCGGATACACAAATGCAAAGCGCCCCCTCAATCGAGGGGGCGCTTCACGTCGGTGTTCGACGTCTGGTCAGGCCCGCAGTTCAGCCGCGAAGAACGCCTTGAGCTTGTCCCAGGCGTCGGCGGCGGCGTCCGGGTCGTGGACGTCGGGGCTGGTGTCGTTGAAGAAGCCGTGGTGCGAGTCCGGGTACATGTGGATCTCGTTGCGCACCCCGGCGCCGTTCAGCGCCGACTGGATACCGTCCACGACCTCGCCCGTGATCCAGTCATCGTGACCGGCGTAGAAGCCCATCACCGCGCCCTGGATGTTGGCGGCCTCGCCCATGCCCGCGCCGGGCACGCCGTAGAACGGTGCGGCGGCGCTGACGGCCGGATTGTTCATGGCGAGCAGCAGCGACATGCCGCCGCCGAGGCAGAATCCGGTCACGCCGATCCGGTCGGAGCGGACGTCGTTGCGGGCCTGCAGGGCGGCGACGGCGCCGGACATGTCGACCAGCGCGTTGGGCTCCTGCAGGGTCATCATCAGCTTCTGCGCCTCGTCGGGCTCAGCCGTGACCGCGCCGTGGAAGAGGTCGGGGGCGAGCGCGACATAACCCTCGGCGGCGATCCGGTTGGCGATGTCGCAGATGTTGGGGTTGAGCCCCCACCACTCCTGGATCACGACGACGCCGGGGTAGGGTCCGCCGTCGACGGGCTTGGCCAAGTAGCCGGAGGCGGTGCCTCCGTTGGCGGCGAATTCGATGTTTTCGTGGGCGAGGATGGCCATGTCTGGTTTGCTTTCTGATGGTGAGTGGCTGATGGTGAGCGGCCGAGGCGGGAGGGAGCCCCCCTCTGTCACTCCGTGACATCTCCCCCCGTTTCGCGGGGGGGAAAGGGAACGGCCCTAACGCGGGGCCTGGGCACGCTTAACGTGGGGCCTGTGCAGGCCAGGGATTCTTTTGCGAGCCGAGGTAGGACTGGGCGGCGACCCGGTCGAGCTCGTCCAGGCTGAAGCCGGTGCCGGAGGCGTAGACGGCGGCTTCGACGGTGGGCAGCGAGTACATGCCGACTTCGTTGCCCCAGACGAGGAAGTCGCGGCCGTTGATGTTGGCGGCGGCGTCGGTGCAGAGCCAGACGGTGAAGGGCGAGACGTTCTCGGGCGCCATCATCGCCTCGCGGTCCGCGCCGAAGTCGATGTCGCCGGCGTCTCCGGCGGCCAGGCCGGCTTCGCGGGCGCGTCGTTGGGCTTCGGCCAGCTCCTCGGTCAGGGTGAGCCGCGTGCCGGCCCGAGGCCGGATCGCGTTGGCGGTCACGCCGTAGCGGCCCAGGTCGCGGGCCAGGGTGCGGGTCAGGCCGACGATGCCCTCCTTGGCCGCGGCGTAGTTGGCCTGGCCCATGTTGCCCAGCCCGGACTCGGATGAGGTGTTGACGATCCGTCCCGAGCGCTGCTGGCGGAAGACCTGCGAGGCGTACTTGGTGACGGTGAAGTGACCCTTGAGGTGGACATCGACGACGACGTCCCATTCCTCTTCGGTCATGTTGAAGACCATCCGGTCGCGCAGGATGCCGGCGTTGTTGATCAGAATGTCGAGCCGGCCGAAGCTGTCGATCGCCTGCTGGACCATGCGCTCGCCGGCGGCCATATCGGCGACGGAGTCATAGTTGGCGACGGCGTCTCCGCCGGCGTCCTTGATTGCGTTCACCACTTCGTCGGCGGGACCGGCCTCGCCGTCGCGCTCGCCGCCCTGCGAGCCGCCGTAGTCGTTGACGACGACCCTGGCGCCCTCGGAGGCGAGCAGCAGGGAGTGTCCGCGGCCGATCCCGCGTCCGGCGCCGGTCACGATCGCGACACGGCCTTCAAGTCGATCACCCATGCGTTGGGGTCCTTTCTGGGAGTGAGTCTGTCTGGAGGCAGAATACAAGGCGGTCTTGGGGTGGTCTTGGGGCGGTCGCGGCCTGACCGACGGGCTGAGGCCGCCGACCTGTCCGCGCGGATGCACGGCGACTTGACGGAACGGCGGAATGCTTGCTAAAGCGGTAGTGGTGGTTGGACGGGCGGATCTCCTGAAGCGAGGGTTTGATGGTTACGACGTCTGTGGCGTCGCCGCTGGCGGCGCGCTCCCTGCTAATCGAGGAAGATGCCGCGGCGCGGGCGAATGGCCACGCTCAAGGTCAGGCTCATGCGCCGATCGCGATGCCGGTGGCCTGCACGATTCTGACGCCCTCCGGCGCGCTGCTGGCTCGGGCGATGGTCCGGCCGCGTCCAGCCTCGTTGCCCGAGCACACGTACGCGGTCGAGGTCAGCAACGTGGAACCCGCGGGCGCGCTCGAGCCATTGCTGAGGACCAATCCGCAGGTCGTGCTGCGCATGCCGCACGAGGCGCAGCTGGCGCTGAGGATCGACCACATCATCGGTCCGCGCGAGCGGCGCACGTACTATCTGCAGACCCTGGCTGCGGGGAGCGAGTAGGATCGGCGCAGGACCAAGCCTTCTGGAAAGAAGACATTGATGGATTTCGTGGAGCTGGCTTCGGGGCTGGAGTTCCCCGAGGGGCCGATCGCGATGGACGACGGATCGGTGCTGCTGACCGAGATCGCGCGCGGGACGCTCTCGCGCGTGACGCTGGACGGTCACGTCGAAGTGGTCGCGGAGACCGGCGGCGGGCCAAACGGCGCGGCCGTGGGGCCGGACGGACATGTCTGGATCACGAACAACGGCGGGTTCGAATGGAACCGCTCTGGCGGCCGCCTGCTGCCGGCCGGCCAGGCGAGCGACTACGCGTCGGGATCGATCCAGCGCGCCAACATCGAGACCGGCGCGGTCGAGACGGTCTACACGGAATGCGACGGGATCCCGCTCAAGGGCCCGAACGACATCGTCTTCGATTCGGCCGGCGGCTTCTGGTTCTCCGATCTGGGCAAGAACCGCGAGTTCGACCGAGACCTGGGCGCGCTCTACTACGCCAGGACCGACGGCAGTCACATTTCCCGCGCCGTCTTCCCGATTCCCGGCGGGGCCAACGGAGTCGGGCTGGCGCCGGACGACACGCACGTGTACATCGCCGAAACGCCGACCGGCCGGCTGTTCGGCTGGGAGATCGCCGAACCCGGCGTGCTGGCCTCGGACAACGCGGCAGCCGGCTTCAACTCGTTCATCGCCAATGCAGGCGGCTACACGCTGTTCGACTCGCTGGCGGTGGAGGAGTCGGGCAAGGTCTGCGTGGCCACGATCGGTCCCGGCGGCGTCACCGTGATCGACCCGGGCTCGGGCGAGGTGGAGCACGTCGCGGTCGGCGACGACCCGCTGACGACCAACATCTGCTTCGGCGGCGCGGAGATGCAGACAGCCTACATCACGCTCTCGACCACGGGCCGGCTGATCTCGTGCGAGTGGCCGCGCCGGGGGCTGCGGCTTCACTACAACGCCTTATACCCATTCCCTTCGCGCGATTCTGAGGCCTCTGCACGGGTCTGACCCGCATAGACGGCGCGCCCTGCGGCTTGTCCGCTATCGGGGGCGCGGATAGCATGGGCTGAGTGCGCACGGACTGACGATCTGGTGGACGGGAGCCGGGATGGAACGCTTTGCCGGGTTGCTGCAGCAGTTGCCGCGTGAACAGGGCGAGATGCTGCGCGCGCTGCACCTGGCCCAGGAGGAGTTGGGCTGGATTTCGCGCGACGCGATTCGGTTGATCGCGCGCCACCTGCGCGTCTCTGAGGCGCAGGTCTACGGCCCGGCGACGTTCTACGCCGAGTTCCGCCACTCGCCGCCGCCCAAGACGCTGGTCACCTGGTGTTCGGGTCCCTCCTGCCGGGTGGTTGGCGGCGACCGCGTGCGGCGCATCTTCGAGGCCGAGTTCGGCTGCCGCCTGGGCGAGAACACGCCCGACGACGAGCTGGGCCTCTGGCTGGGCCAGTGCAACGGCACCTGCGAGAAGGCGCCGATGGTCTGGGTCAACGGCCGCGTGGTGGGTCCCTTGTCGATGGTCGACTCGGTCAAGCTGGCGCGCGGGCTGAAGGCGGGCGACGACCCGATCGAGTGGCCCAAACGGCCGATCAAGATCGCGCCGGCGACGTTTGTCGAGGCCGAGGCGACCTACGGCTCGGAGCACGGGCTTGACGGGTCGGTGGAGGGGACGGGCTGATGAGCAGCGCCTACGAAGAACTCCGCGAAGCGGCTGAACTGAGCGCCGCGCCGCGCCGGTTGCCCTCGCGGCCACTGGTCCGGGTCGACCTATCGACCTCATCGATCGCGGCCGAGGCCGATCGGCTCTGGGAAGCGCTCGAGCCGCTGGCCGCCGAACACGACGCCGAACTGATGCGGGTCGGTACCCTGGGCCTGTCCTGGCTGGAGCCGGTGGTCGAGGTTGAACGTCCAGATCTCTCGGCGGCGGCCTCGGGCGGCGGAGCCGTCGTCTACGGACCGGTCCGGCCCGAGCAGGCGGCGGAATTTCTCGCCGCCGCGCTGGGCGACAACCCGACTGAGGACGCGGCCCAGTGGTTGATCGGCGCGCGCACCCCAACCGCAGGCGCGCCTGCGCTGGCCGATCATCCCTTCTGGGGTCCGCAGGAGCGGCGGCTGATGCGGGTGATGGGCGTGATCGACCCGGAGTCGATCGACGAAGCGATCGCGGAGGGCGCCTACGAGGCGCTGGACCGCGCCGTCGAGATGGATCCGATGGCGATCTGCGACCTGGTCCTGGCGGCGGGCGTGGGCGGCAGAGGCGGCGGCGGGTTCCCGGCCGGGCAGAAGTGGAAGTTCCTCCTCGGCGCGCCCGGCCCGACCAAGTACCTGGTCTGCAACGCGGACGAGGGCGACCCGGGCGCGTTCGTCAACCGGGTGCTGATGGAGTCGGACCCGCACCTCGTGATCGAGGGCATGGCGATCGCGGGCAAGGCGACCGGCGCGGACTACGGATTCATCTACATCCGCGACGAGTATCCGCTCTCCATTGCCCGGATGGAGCTGGCGCTCGCGCTGGCGCGCGAGCGCGGCGTGCTGGGTGAGAACATCTTTGGCTCCGGCTTCGATTTCGATCTCGAGATCACGCGCGGCGCCGGATCGTACGTCTGTGGCGAGGAGACCGGGCTGATCGCCTCGGTCGAGGGCATCCGCGGGATGCCCAAGATTCGCCCGCCCTTCCCCGCGCAAAAGGGCGTCTTCTCCGAGCCCTCGAACGTCAACAACACCGAGACCTACGCCAACGTCCCCCTGATCATCCAGCACGGCGATGCCTGGTACCGCGAGCACGGGACGGAGTCCGATCCGGGCACGAAGATGTTCTCGATCTCGGGCTCGCTCGAGCGGCCGGGGATCCTCGAGGTGCCCTTCGGGATGGGCATGGACGACCTCCTGCTCGGCTGCGGCGGCGGCCCGCCGGGCGGGCACGCGCCCAAGGGCATCCAACCCGGCGGCCCCCTGGGTGGTCTCCTGCCGGCCTCCGACCTGGGGCTCAAACTGGAACGCCCGCCCTTCACCGAGCGCGGCGTGCTGCTCGGCTCGGGCGGCCTGATCCTGTTCGACGAGCGCGCCTCGGCGGTCGATCTGACCAAGTACTTCTCCGAGTTCTGCGAGGACGAATCCTGCGGCCGCTGCACGACCTGTCACGGCGGCTCGCAGCGCCTGGTCGAGGTGCTGGAGCGGATCATGCACGGCGACGGGCGCGAGGAAGACCTCGAGCGGATCGGCGCGATCGACAAGACGCTACAGAACGCCAACTGTCTGCACGGCCAGTTCACGCCCTACGCGGTGCGCGGACTGGTCAACTACTTCCGCGACGAGCTGGACACGCACATCGTCGAGAAGCGAGACCCGGCCCGCGTGGCGCCGGGCCTGACCCGCTACCTGATCACTGATCAGTCGGATCCGCGGCTGGAGCAGGCGGCGGCGCTCTGTCCCACTGCCTGCATCAGCCGGGCGCCGGTCGAGGCCGATGAGGACGAAGAATCAGACGCCTCCTCCGAAGCCCTGGGCGACTGGCAGATCGATCAGCTGGCCTGCATCCACTGCGATGTTTGCCGCGAAGTCGCGCCCGAGTCGATCCGGGTCGAAGACCGCGTTCTGACCATGCTCTCGGTGGTCTGAACACGCGCACTCCCGCTACGGCTGAGTTCCCGACAATCCACCTGATTTCCACGAGTTGCCCACCGTGCGCTACAGCTGACGGCGGCTATTGATAAACTGACTGAGCAGTTACCCGATAGTGGACCACGGTGGTACACGGTAACGTGTAGCATGTACACATGGCGACTCCGGTTCGGCGGCAGTATCTCGATCTCAAGGCTCGCTATCCGGATGCGATCCTTTTCTTCCGGCTGGGCGATTTCTACGAGACCTTCGATGAGGACGCCAAGCTGGTGGCCGAGGAACTGGACATCGCGCTGACCTCGAAGCCGATGGGCGGCGGCCTGCGCTCGCCCCTGGCCGGGGTGCCGGTCCGCTCGGTCGAGCAGCACCTGGCGAAACTCGTGGCCAAAGGTCACCGGGTCGCGATCTGCGAGCAGCTCGAACAGCCCGGGGCCTCGCGCGGGCTGGTCAAACGCGGGGTAGTGCGGGTGGTTTCGCCCGGCACCGCGCTCGAACCGGCCCTGCTCGAGGCGGGCCAGGCCTCGGCCTGCGCCGCCGTCTCGCTGCAGCGGTCGCGCCGCGAGCTGCGGCTGGGGATCGCGGCGGCCGACATCACGACCGGCGCCTGCCATGTGGCCGAGCTTGAAGCGGCGGCAGATGATGACGCCGCGCTCTGGCAGCGCGCCCGCGATCTGCTCGAGCGGCTCGGCGCGCGTGAGCTGCTGCTCGCCGAAGAGGCCGAGGCGCCTCCCGTCGAACTGAGCATCACGAGAAGGCCGGCATACGAGTTTCGTCCAGATGCCGGCGAACGCGCGCTTGGCGCGCAATATGGCGCGCCGCCGGCGGCCTTCGGCCTGGACGGTCGACCCGCCGCCCTGGCCGCCATGGGGGCGCTGCTTGCGTATCTGCGAATGGCCTTGCCCCAGCTCGGGGACTCGGAGGAGGACCCGGGTACTGGTCCATTGCGGCACCTGGCCCCGCCGCGCTGGTTCGAGGCGGCGCAACACCTGCAGTGGGACCGCGCGACCGAGCGCGCGCTGGCGCTGCGCGATGCCGGTCCGGGAAACGGGGCGCCCAAGCGGAGGAACGGCTCCGGTCCGCGCACGTTGCTCGAGGTCATCGATCGCTGCGGCTCGGCGCTCGGCCGGCGCTGGCTGCGGTCGGCCGTGATGGCGCCCTTGCTCGAGCTCGAGCGGATCGAGCGGCGGCTGGATCGGGTCGAGGCCCTGGTTCGCCGGCCTGCGCTACGGCGAGGGTTGGCGGCGCAGCTGCGCGGCGGGGCCGATACCGAGCGACTCTTCGGGCGCGCGGCCTCGGGCCTGGCCTCGCCGGCCGAGCTGGCCTCGCTGGCCCGCGGCCTGGTCGAGGCTGGGGAACTGGTCCGGCTGATCCGTGAGGCCGAGGACCCGGAAGCAGCCGAGGCCGACTCGGCGATCATGGCGCTGGCCGGGCGGCTGGAGCCGACGCCCGAGGCTGCCCTGCGGATCGCCGAAGCGCTGGAAGAGCAGCCGGCGGCGGAGTTCGGTCGCGGCGTCGTGCGGCCCGGCGTGGACGCCGAGATCGACCGCCAGCGGGTCGCGGCCGAGGCCGCGCGCGAGCGGCTGTCCAGCCTGGAGCGCACGCTGCGCGAGGAGACCGGGATCGACAGCCTGCGGGTCGGCTATCACCGCACGTTCGGCTACCAGATTGAACTGACCCGCTCGGTCGCCGGGCGCGCGCCCGATGGTTGGGAACGTCGCCAGTCGCTGCGCGACCGCGAGCGCTTCACCGAGCCGCGCCTGCGCGAGATCGAGCGCGAACTGGAGGCCGCCGAGGATGCCCTGGCCGAAGCGGAACAGGTCTGCGTCGAACGGCTGCGTTCGGCGCTCGTGGCCGAGGCCCAGGCGGTACGGCGAATCGCGGGCGCCCTGGCCCGGCTCGATGCGGCGGCGGCGCTGGCCTCGGTTGCGGCCGAACGAGCCTGGACGCGTCCGGTATTGGATCATTCTGGCGAACTGGAGATCGAGTCCGGCCGCCACCCGATCGTCGAGGCCGCATCCGCGCTGGGCGGCTTCGTCGCCAACGACCTGCGCCTCGCCGACGACGGCTGCCGCGCGCCGCAATTGCTGCTGGTCACGGGGCCGAACATGGCGGGCAAGTCGACCTACCTGCGCCAGGCCGCGCTGATCGTGATTCTCGCCCAGTGCGGATCGTTCGTCCCGGCGGCGCGCGCCCGAGTCGGGCTGGTCGACCGCATTTTCGCCCGGGTCGGCGCGCACGACGATCTCGCCCAGGGCCGATCCACCTTCATGGTCGAGATGCTGGAGACGGCGCGCCTGCTGCACGGCGCCAGCGAGCGCTCGCTGGTGCTGCTCGACGAGATCGGACGCGGCACCTCCACTTGGGACGGGCTGGCGATCGCCCAGGCGGTGGCCGAGTCCCTGGCCGGCGGCTGCGCCGCGTCGTCAAACACGCGCAGCGAACGTGGGCCGCGCACGCTGTTTGCAACCCACTTCCACGAACTGACGGCGCTTGCAGGGCGTCTGCCGCGCGTGGCCAACGCGGCCGTGCGGGTCGAGGAAACCGAGTCGGGGCAGATCGAGTTTCTCTACCGGGTCTCTGAAGGCGCGGCCGATCGTTCCTACGGCGTCCAGGTCGCGGCCCAGGCGGGGCTGCCGACGGAAGTGGTCGAACGTGCCCGGGCGCTACTGGATGAACTGGAACAGAAACCGGCGCCGATCCCGGCTGTACGGTCGGCGGAACAAGCGCCGCAGCTGATGCTGATCCCGCCCGCTGCGCATCCGATCCTGCATGACCTGGCGGACCTTGACGTTGATGGGATCACGCCCCTGGAGGCGATCTCGGCGCTCTACGCGCTGCGCGACCAGGCGCGCACCGAGCTGCGCGCCGGACACGAGGCCGAGCGAGCAGTGGGGCGTCAACACGGGCTGGCCGAGGCGGGATCGTGAACGCCGACTCGGCTGCGGCGTTCGAGCGAGCCGGCGCGATCCGCGAGCTGCCCGAACGGGTTGCGGCGCAGATCGCGGCGGGCGAGGTGATCGAGCGGCCGGCGGCCGTGCTCAAGGAACTACTCGAGAACGCGCTCGACGCCGGTTCGAGGCGGATCGCCGTCGAGATCGCCGGCGGCGGTCAGGAGCGGATCGCGGTGCATGACGACGGACGCGGGATCGCGGCCGAGGAGCTGGCGCTCGCCTTCCGCCGTCATGCGACCTCCAAGCTTGAGACCGTGGAGGATCTCGGCCGGTTGACCAGCTACGGCTTCCGCGGCGAGGCGCTGCCCGCGATCGCGGCGGCGGCCGGGCGGCTCACTCTGACGACGAGGACGCTGGAGGCCGAGGCGGCAAGCACGATCGAGTTCGATCGCGGGGCGGCGGGCAGGGTCCGCCCGGCAGCGCGATCGGTCGGCGCCACCGTAGAAGTGATTGATCTGTTCGCCGGTCAGCCGGCGCGGCGCGCCTTTCTCGCCGGAGCGCGGGCTGAACGGGCGGCGCTGTTGCGCGCCGCCACGGACGCCGCCTTGGCCAATCCGGGCTGCTCCTTGCGGACCACGATCGACGGCCGCACACCGCTCGACCATGAAGCGCCGGCCGGGATCGATCGGGCGTCGGCGTTGCGCGAGGCGCTCGGCGCGGTCTTCGACCATCAGGCGGCGCAGCGCGCGATCTGGCTCGAGGCGCAGTCCGATCGGACCGAGCTCAGCCTGGACGGGTTCGCCGGTTCGCCCGACGACGCGCGGCGCACGCGCGAGCGGATCCGGCTGTTCGTCAACGGTCGGCCGGTGCATGACCGGCGGCTCTCCTACGCCGTGCAGGAAGCCTACCGCGACTGGCTCGGCGCGGGCGAGTTCCCGCTCGTCGTGGCGCGCCTGCGAGTGCCGCCGGAGTCGGTCGATGTGAACATTCACCCAGCCAAGACCGAAGTCAAACTGCGCGAGCCGGACGCCGCCTTCGCCTTGCTCGGTCGCACGATCCGCGAGGCCCTGCACCGGGACCGGTACGCCTCGCCGAGACGTCTGCGGGCGGACCGGGGCTTGCCTGGGCAGCGGACGGATGCGCCGACGGGAAGCCCGGTTGCAGCGGATCTGGAACTCCGGTCGCAGGAGTTCGCCGGGCCTGCGGAGCAGCCCCCGAACGCAGCCGTACCGAGGCAGGCGCTGCCGCTGCGGCCAAGTCAGCCGCGCGCGGTGGCCGAACCGGCCCTGTCGCAAGCGTTTGGGTCTGCGCCGGCCGCGACAACGCTTCCACCGCTGCGCATGGTCGGTCAGCTGCACCGCACCTTCATCATCGCCGAGGGTCCGGAAGGTCTCGTCCTGGTCGACCAGCATGCAGCGCATGAGCGGGTGCTCTATGAACGCCTGCTGAGCGATGCGGCCGGGCCTCGTGCGGCGGCGGTCCAGCCGCTGCTCGACCCGCTCCTGCTCTCGCTCGACGCCGAGGAAGCGGCAACCTTTGGTGCAGCAGCCGACCGAATGATCAGCCTGGGCTTCGAAGCGGACCACTTTGGCGAACGAGCGCTGCGCCTGCGCGCAATACCCGAGGCGATGGCCGCCGCAGAGGCCGAGTCGCTGGTGCGCGGCCTGCTGGCCGACCTGAGCGGCTACCGCGAGGAGCCGGAGCGCTTCGATCGCGCGGCCGCCTCAGCCGCATGCCACGGATCGGTGCGCCGCGGTCAAGTGCTGGACACGCCTGCCATGGCGGCCTTGCTGCGCGACCTGGAGCGCTGCGACAATCCACATTCCTGTCCGCACGGCCGGCCGACCCTGGTCGAAATCTCGGCCGACGACGTCCTGCGTCAGTTCCGCCGCAAGTAACTCATCCTCCAGCGCTCTCGCCGTTCCGGTTCATATCCCAACCACAACGAAGGCCGCTCCTCGGGGAGCGGCCTTCGTCTAGGTCCATATCTGGTGTTGACGCCCTAGGTGCCGCGCAGGCGCGGGTCGAGGATGTCGCGCAGGGCGTCGCCCATCATGTTGAAGCCGAACACGGCGATCATGATCGAGAGTCCGGGGAAGACGCCCAGCCACCAGGCTTCGGTCGCGTAGGTCAGGGCCAGCCCGCCGGTGTCGCGGCCCCAGGTCGGGAAGGGCGGCGGGATGCCGAAACCGAGGAAGGAGATGGCGGCTTCGATCAGCACGGCGGCGCCCAGGTTGAGCGAGGCGAGGATGATGATCGTGGCCATGATGTTGGGCACGATGTGCGCGATCATGATGCGCACGTTGGAGGCGCCCAGAGTGCGGGCCGCCTCGACGTACTGTGCGGCGCGCGTGGCGAGCACAGCGCCGCGGACGATCCGCGAGTTGCCCGCCGCCAGCACTAGCGCCACGGTCAAGATCACGGTCGTCGTGCGCGGGAAGACCTGCCAGAACCATTCGTCGCCGATGTTGGCCTGGGGACCGAAGTTGGGACCGAAGCCGAGGCCGAAGAAGCCGTCGCCGCCGGCGCCGATGATCGCGAGAATGCCGAGGATCAAGAAGATCGCGGGGAAGGCGTTCCAAACGTCGACGATGCGCTGCAGCACGATGTCGACATCCGGTACCGGCCCGCCCTTGGCCGGCAGGTTGCCGAGCAGGCTGTCCTGTGCCTGTTCGATCTGTGTGTTGAACAAGCCGAGCGTGCCGATGTCGATGATCTTGATCACGATCTGCACTGCCAGAACCACAAGTGCAAAGGGTAAGGCGAAGAACCACCAGATCGGCAGGCTCGCGATCATTCGCGGGATTGCATAGGCGAGCCCTGGTCCGGTCATGGTCGAGGGTATGGGGATCGCCAAATCGAGAATGAACCGGGGGGCGCGCATCGACCAGCTGGCCCCGGCCCCGGCGAAGTAGCCGGAAACGAGTCCAATCGCGGTCGAGAGCACCGCTGTCGCAATGACCGAGCCGAAGCCGACCAGCACCGTCACCTCGGAGCCGTAGATGATCCGCGTGACCATGTCGCGGCCCTGGTTGTCGGTGCCCATGATGTGATCGGCGTTGGGCGAGAGGAAACGCTCGGAGAAGGAGGCTTTGGTGTAGGGCGCGACGCGGACGGCGGCCGGATCCTGCTCAACCGTCTGTAAGAGCGGAGCGATTGCGGCCACAACCACGCAGGCCAGCAGGATGAAGGCGCCGAATGCGCCCAGGTACTTCTTGCGCTTGTACATCCAGTAGGGCATCACGATGACGCCGACGAGGAAGCCGACCGTGCCCGCCACGATCAGCATGGCGATGGCGGTGATGAACCCGATCGGGCTCGAGACCGAGCGGTCGATCAACAACTGCATCTGGTCGCGGATCCAGTTGGCGATTCCGCCTTCGTCCTGGACCGCGTAAGCCGATACGGACTCCTGCGCGTCTGACATCAGCCTGCTCCCTCCCGGGCCACTCGGCTTGCGGCGACTAGTTGTAGCGGATACGTGGATCGACGAGCGAATAGGCGATGTCGATCAACAGGTTGGCGACAATCACGACGATCGCGATCACGACCATGATGCCCATCACCACGGGGATGTCGCGATCCTTGAGCGCGGTGATCATACGCAGGCCCATGCCGGGCAGCGTGAACACCGACTCCATGATTACGGAGCCGCCGACCAGGATCGAAGCCGACAGGCCAATCAGGGTGAGCACCGGGATTAGTGCGTTGCGCATGGCGTGACGCACGATCACGGAGTTCTCCTGTAGCCCCTTGGCGCGTGCGGTGCGCACGTAGTCCTGGCGCAGGACCTCGAGCATTTCGCCTCGGGTGAGGCGCATCACTGGGCCGGCCAAGCCGATGCCCAGGATGATCGCGGGGACATACATCTGGCGGAGATTTTCGGCCAGATTCTCCGTCGGATCGCTATAGAGCAGGGGTAACGAGGGCAGACCGAGCTGGGGGAAGACGATGCGGATGATGATCACGGCCAGCCAGAAGCCGGGTACTGACAGCGCGAGGATCGCGGTGCCGCGCATCACGTAATCGATCACCGAGTCTTGTCTCACCGCCGAGACAATGCCAACGGGTAAGGCGATCGCCACCCCCACAATGAGCGATAAGACCCCGAGCTCGAGGGTCACCGGGATTCTCGTTTTGAGTTCCTCGTTGACGGTCTGGAAGGCGCCAATCAGCGAGGTGCCGAGGTCGCCCTGCAGCATGCGCCACAGCCAGTTGCCATATTGCACGATCCAGGGGTCGTTCCAGCCCAACTCCTCTTCCCACTTGGCGCGGATCTCTTCGCGGTCTTCGCCCTGACCGACATGGTCGGCGAGCATCACGTCAATGAAGTCACCGGGCAGCAGCTGAGCGATCAGCGAAACGAGCATCGTGACGCCGATCATCGTGGGGATGATCAGGAGGATTCGACGGAAGATGTACTGCCGCATCGCTACTCGCCCCTATTCGTCAAACGCGATCGTGTTTGTTGTTTGGGTGCCGGCGGAACGTGTGATCGGTCGGTTCACATTCAGCAAGATACGCCAACGGGAGGCGCGACGACCAGAAGCGAGGTGCTGTCTGGGCCGCGCCTCCCGCGGGTTGGTTGCAACCGGGCCTTAGACGTACTCGTCCTTGATGCTCTGGTCGAGCATGAAGAACGGTTCGCCCTCGGAGCCCCAGGCGTAGTTGGCCTTTGGCCACAGGCGCTGATCGGCGTTGTCGATGACTTCGCCATTGCGCGGGTCGACCTGCTTCATCCAGGGGTTGAAGGCGTAGACGCCAGGTCCCGCAACGTACGGAACCATGTACATCTTGGTTGACATGTAGCGCTGGATGTCCTGCGTGAAGGCCAGACGCTCGTCGAAGTCGAGCATGCCCTTCTGCTGGTCGAACATCTCGTGCAGGCGCTCGTCGGTGCCCGGGCCGCCGCCGGAGACGGCGTTCGCGTGCGACCATGCCTCGGCGTTGCCGCCGGTGTCGCGCGTGAGCACCTCGGCCAGACCGTCCGGGGTGCGGCCGGCCGAGCCCCAGTTGTGACGTCCGGAGGTGCGGGAGTAGACCGCAGCCCAGATGTCCTCGGGGTCGGTGGCGCCGCCGTACAGCGGTCCGATACCCAGATGGCTCGACTCGCCATCCCAGTCGTCGGGGAAGTTGCCGCGGAAGATCGAGGCGATGTAGGCGGCGTACTCCTTGAAGAAGAACTCGAACTGGAAGCCGGCCTCGGCGGCGGTCGCGGCGCAGGCCTCGTAGAGGTTGACCACGGTCGCGCCGTAGTCGGCGGTGCCGTGCAACGTCGCCTGGATGCCTTCGGGGTAGCCGGCGGCGTCGAGCAGCTGGCGGGCCTTGGCCAGATCGCGGTGGAAGAGTGAGCCGGAATCTTCGCCCTCGAATTGCGCGCCGAAGGTGTCGAGGTCCTTCGGGTCGAGCCAGTACGGCGCGATCTGCGAGAGCGGGCTGTGCCAGCCACCGCGGCCGGTGTCGTCGGTCGCGGCGAGGACGCCGTCGCGGTCCATCGACAGCGACAGCGCCTGGCGCACGCGCACGTCGTTCCAGGGCGGGATCGAGTAGTTGAAGTAGAACCCGCCGGGCACCGTGTTGAGGGTGTAGACGTAGCCGTCGTCCTCAATCTGCGGGGCCGCGTCGCGAGCCTGCTTAAAGATCGCGGGGCTGAGCTGGGAGTAGTCCAGCGTGCCGTCGCCGAGCGCCGGGATCAGCACGTCGGTGGCGCCGTTCATGGTCGCCGTGATGCCGTCCATCAGCGGGAAGAGCTGCGGGTCGGCGCCGGAGATGCCATTGAATCCGCCCGCGCCCGAGGAAACGGCGGCGTTGACGTAGTCGCGGCTGCGGTGCCAATTCGGGTTGCGCACCCAGTTGATCGCGACGTCGGGCTCGTAGCTGTCGAACACCCAGGGGCCGGAGCCGACCGGGCGCTGGGCGACGGTGCCGTCGTCGACGATTTCCTGGGGGATGATCCACATGTGCTGCGAGGAGCCGGCCAGCGTCAGGAATGGCGCGTGCGGGCGGTGCAGGTCGAAGCGGATCGAGTTGTCTTCGCCGGTGGTGAACTGGGCGATGACGTTGTCCCAGCCGGCCGCGTTCGCGGAAATTTCCTTGAACCGGTCGTGGGTCGCCTGGATGTCGGCGATCGTGATCTGGCGGCCGTTGAGCGGGTCGACGTCGTGCCAGTTGGCGTCCTCACGCAGGGTGAAGAGGTAGACCGTCGGCTCGGGAATCTCCGGCATCGAGGCAGCAAGGTCGTTCTCGTACTGCGCGGTGTTGCCGGGGTTGACGCCGTCGCCACCAGTGATCGCCTGGATCAGCTTCGAGTAGTGGAACCCGGAAGGGATCTGGGCGCGGTAGGTCAGGTTCTCATACGGGTCCAGAGTCGGCGGGTTACCCGAGTAGGGCCCGACGAAGGGCGCGACACGCGTACCGCCGGTAACGATCCCGGCTGGCGCGCCTGAGACCATCTGCTGCTGGCCATCCTGCTGGTCAGCAGCCGCTTCCTGCTGATCCGCCTGGTCGGCCTGCTGCTGAGCCTGGTCCTGCATGGCCTGCTGCTGCTGTTGCTGCTGCTGCTGAACCTGCGCCGCGGCCTGCTGGCCGTCGTCGTCATCGTCGCCGCAGCCGACCAAAGCCAGACCGGCGGCGCCGACACCGGCGCGGGCGGATGCTCCGAGCAACGCGCGACGCGACATTTGTCGCCGGCGCATCCTTTGCCAATAGTTTCGCTCGCTCATTCGTACCTCCTACGACGGGAAGGGCCCGCCGATGACTGTGCGCCCGACACTGAGCCTGCCGGGTCAGTTCCACGTAGCGTACATGACACTGGCGGAAAAACTCTTTGTAATGATCGCGTTAGTTCACGAACTCGTACATTACCTCGGCGCGATCACTGAAGTGGGTTCGGATAACCAGACGAGGCTTGCTGACCCGGATCGAGGAAGCGCCCGCAACGGCGTTCGTGAACAGATTCAGCTCGGGTTCGGCTCTGTTTCTGACGCAGACGCCGGTACGGTGAGAAAGCCGAGACGCCGCATTTCCGGAGTCAGATCGGCATGAATCTCGACCCGCAGGACGGTTTCGTAAGGCAAGAAGACCTGCACCGGTTCATCCCCGTCGTCCTGGGTGTCGAGCGCGACCCAGCGCTCGGAGACGGCCGACACGGCGCGCACGTAGTGCTTGCGCCCGTCGATCGTGTAGACCTCGACCACCGGCGACGTGCAGGTGACCTGGTTGCAGTAGGACTGAACCGACTGCGGCAGGACGCTCTCGAAAAAGTCGCGACCGAACGCCGCCCCACTACCGGCGGAAGGCGTGGACCCAAGGCCGGGTGGCAGGATCAGTCCACTGCGAGCGTCGCTGCCACTCACCATGATCCGCTCTCCCGTCGAGCCGCTGCCGTGGCCCCGTGGGCGTGGCGCTTGTGAACTCAGCATATGGAGTTGGCGGCGAAGTGGCCAAGCGCCCGCGGACGCTTGATAGGCTAGTCGGGTTGGCGGCCCGCGCCCACGCTGCGGCGGACGGTCGCGGCGTGAGCGAACGTTCAGCCTGCGACAGGTAGCCCCTGGACACGCCCGGCAGCCTAGCCAACTCGTTCAGCGAGGGTTTCCGCGCCTCGTAGGAGCAGGCATCAGTCTCAACTGTGTCCGAGCGGGCGAATCCGGCGCCCTGGTGGAGACGGGGGAGAATCGAACTCCCCGTCCAGACGACTGCCGCGGGCCGCGTCTACGTGCGTAGCCGTCGCTTGTGTTGTCCCTGCCTGCCGGCGCGTCGGCCTACCGTTACGAGCAGGTAAGTGGGAAGCGTCTTTCCATCGCGGTCCCTACACCCCGCGACGGGCATCCGAGTTAGATGTCGCCGCGCTCTCTCCGACTCGGCAGCAGTTGAGAGGCGGCGTCACCGCGGTTAGGCGGCGAGGGCGAGTTCCCTGGTTTCGCCAATTAGGGAGTGTTGGCGTAGTTTTGTGAGCAACGCCAGCTCAGCACGCAGCAACTCGAAGTCAACCGCTGTCGAACCCTTTCGTCCCCATCGGGTTTGATCACCGGCATCTACCGGCATGGATCAAGACTATCAACTAGCGCCTTCAGTTAGTCCATCTGCCTCTTACATAACAAACGTTCCGACACGTGAGTTGCTCCTCACGGCAACCGGGAAACATCCATCGGCCTTGGCCGCACTGTGCACAGGCTCGATGTTAAATCTCACTAACTGCGCACGATGGCGATAGAAGAACGCAACGGGGTGGTCGCACGTGCAACATGTTGTGGGCGGCATCACCACAGCCTCGTCAGTTTGATACCGCTCAGCGCCTCAAGGCGCGTTCGATCTGGCGCTGGGCGTCGCGCTCAGCCATCCGATCGCGCTTCTCATGCACCCGTCGACCGCGACCCACGCCGATTTCCAACTTGGCCAGCCCGCGAGTCAGAAACAGTTTGAGCGGTATCAATGTCAGCCCTTTCTGGGCAAAGGACTCTTCCATCTGCGCAATCTCTCGCCGATGCAGCAGCAGCCGACGGTCACGGGTTGGTTCGTGATTGGCCTGTCCGGATGGTTCGTAGCGGGCGATATGCGCGCCTATCATGAGCATTTCGCCGCCCCGCGGCCGGCAATAGGCCTCCTGGATCGAGACCCGTCCGGCGCGGATGCTCTTGATTTCCGAGCCGGTCAGGCTCAATCCAGCCTCATAACGGCGCAGGATCTCGTATTGATGCAGCGCGCGACGGTTCCGTGCAACCACGCGCTCGTTCGCCCGAGCCCCGTCAGCCTCTGCGCCACGCTTCCTTGACTTCGACTTCTTCTTCGCCATCCAGTGAGCCTACGTCGTCGAGCGCGCCAATAGCATGACTGTCATGACACTTCCGAGCCGGCGCGAGCAGTGGACCACCCGGTGGCTCTGGGCGGTCGGCGTGCTGGCCTTCGTTGGGCTGCTCGCGGCCCTGGCGGTGGGTGCGGCCGTACTGGTGCACCCACCGCTGATCGGAACCTTGCGGCCCTGGTGGCCTCCGCTGGCGGCCATCGGCCTCGTCTCGATCGTCGCCAGCTACTGGCTCCTCTGGGGCCGATCTCGCTAGCTTTCCTCGGCCAGCGCCGCTAGGACTCGCTCGGCGACGTCGTCGGGCACGTAGGCGCCCCAGACGTCTGGGTTGTTGCTCAGATACCAGATGGCCGCGTCATCGGGCGTGGCGTTGTTGTCGGCCAGCCAGATCTCCGACTCGACCTGGACGACAGCGGAGAAGTCCCAGGCGCGCAAGAACTCAACCACGTCCGGGGCGTCTTCGAGCAAGGTGTGATGAACGGCGATCCGGACCTCGGAGTCCGGGTAGGCGCAGCCCTGGTCGCCGTTCCAGCACTCTTCCGACCACTCAGGCTCTTCCAAGCGGTAGAGGTCGAGGGTGGCGGTCGGCTTGGTCGGGCCCCACATGTAGCCGAGCCATGCCTCGCCGCGGGCGTAGGTCGACTCAAGGTCTTCGAACAGGGCTGCACCGGAGCCCGGCTTGACCAGCTCAAGCACGTCTTCGAGGCCGTAGGCGATCACCTTGTTGCCATTGGCCTGCTCGCAGGCCCATCCGGGCACGCAGTCGATGAATCGCGCCTTGCCGCGTGAGTCGGCGGTCACGAAGAGTTCCATGTACTCGGGAAGGTCGCTCACCGAAACCAGGCCGGGATTCGCATCCTTAACGTATTGCGGGATGACCCAGCCTTCCCAGTTGGTATCGAGCGAGTCGCCGAGGAACTCGATGATGCTCGGATCTTCAAGTTCGTCGATCCACGGCTGCTGACCCGGCCAGATCTCCATCGTCACTCTGGTGTCGCCGTTAATCAGCCCCTGGAACAACGAGGTGGTGTCGCCGGCGATGAGCTCGGTCGGGTAGCCATAGCCGTGCTCAACGATGAACGCGACTGCGCGAACCTGGATCTCGGATGAGGTCCAGTTCAGGTCGGAGAAGACGATCGTGGCCTTCTCTTCATCCATGGCCTCTTCGGCGGGCTGTGCTTGCTGGGTCTGTTGCTGCTGGGTTTGCGCGGCTTGTTGTGGCTGGTCAGCCTGATCGGGCTGTTCGGCCTCTTGTTCTGCTTCCGGCTCTTCCTGCGGCTGAGCCTGGGCTTGTGGCTGCGATTGGTCCTGCTGTTGCGGCTGCTCGGCGGCCTGAGGCTGATCCGCCTGTTCGCTCTGTTGTGCCGCTTGTGGCTGCGCCACGCTTTGCTGCTGTTGATCATCATCGGAACATGCCGACAGGACCAACGCTGAGACAAGCGCTAGGCCCGTCAGCAGGCTGATCAGGCGCTTCGCGGATCCGAGCCGCGAGAGTCGCGACATCACATTGTTCATGAGTGGTTTCCTTTCTGAACAACGAGCTGGTAGACAATCGTGCGGGGTCTGCGAGGATACCGTGCCGCCGTTCGGGTGCGAACAGGACCGCGCCTCGGCAATCCGCTAATCCCGTGTCCGGTAAATGCGAACGCGGTAGAGCATCAACAACGTCAACACCACGGCTATGACGACAAACAACGCCTTCGCGCCACCCAGGAATGCCCCGGGCGACAGGTCGGGATCGGTCAGTGCGAACCCAGTCACGACCCAAGCCAGCAAAGCGACACATCCGACTGTGAAGCCTGGCAACCGCGCAATTCGCTGTATCTGTTCGTTAACGACGCCGCTCCCCTGCATGCTCCGCTCGATTACTCGGAGCCTAGCGCATCCTGTTGCTTCTTCGTGAGCGCCTGCGTGATGCGGTCGATGATGATCGCGACGAAGACGATCCCCAGGCCGGCCAGGAACCCGTTACCCGGCTCGATCCGTCCCAGCGCTCGGTTGACGTCAAGTCCGAGGCCGCCGGCGCCAACCAGCGAGGCGATCACGACCATCGACAGCGCCATCAGCGTCGTCTGATTAACGCCAGCCATAATCGTCGGAATTGCGAGCGGAATCTTCACCTTGAGCAGCATCTGGGCGCGGGTCATGCCGAATGAGTCGGCCGCTTCCAGAGTTTCGGCCGGGAGCTGCCGAATCCCGAGATTGGTCAAACGGACAGCAGGCGGAACCGCGTAAATCAAAGTCGCCAATACGGCCGGCGTGTTGCCCAGCGAAAAAAAAGCGATCGCCGGCACGAGATAGACAAACGACGGCATGGTCTGCATCGCGTCGAGAACTGGGCGCAGCACCGCGTCCAGCCGGTCGCTCTGTGAAGCCCAGACGCCCAACGGGACCGCGATCATGATCGAGAGCGTCACCGTGACAATGATCAGCGCCATCGTCTCGACAGTCGATTCCCACAGACCAAACGTCGCCAGTAGCAGCAACGAGCAGGCCGAGAACAATGCCATGCGAGTGGAGACCAGTAGCCACGAGACCAGCACGATCGAGGCGATCGAGGCCGGCCAGGTAAACCACAGCATCATGTCCTCGAGTGAGATCAGGAACCAGACGATGACATCCTTGATCGCCTGAAAGACGGGTGAGAAGTTGTCCTTGAGCCAGTCGAGCCAGACGTCAAGCCGATAGCCGACGTCGCGGCCGATATCGAAGGGAAACTCCTCGGCGACGAACAGGTAAGCCAGTACGTAGAACGCCCCGGTCACGACCACTACCAGCGGCACTGCCCACATGGAGTCACGTTGCACGGGACCGCCCCGAGCCACAATGTCGTGCAGGACGAATCGAGGAGGCAAGTGAGGTCGCGGTCCCGGATGTTCTGCCATGTTGGATGTTCCTATTCGGCCGCCAGCGCGGCGGCGGCTTCGTCCGAGACCATCGCCTTGGCCAGACGGTCGAGTGGGATGGTGCCAACCAGTACACCGTCCTCACGCAGTACGGCCAGCGGATGACGGGAACGGAGACCTGCCGGGACGAGGTCGTCAAGCACCGTGTTCAGCCAGACGGTGTCACCGATGTACAGCGGTGCATCCTCAATCCGCGAGGCGCCCTGCCGCAAAGCGAGTTGCGCGCGGGCCAGATCCGCCGTGCCTAGATACTTGCCGTCGCGATCGACGCAGCACAGCGCCGTGGTGTCCGGATCTTCAAGTCTGGCGAGCAGGTCGCCCAGTGGTTTGGTCGAATCAATCGAGTCAAAGTCCGTGTCCATGATCGACGCGGCCGTGACCATCCCGTGCAGGCGGATGTCCTGCGTGAACTCACGCACGAAATTGTCGGCCGGATTCAAGACCACGTCATTCGGCACGCCCAGCTGGACCACTTCGCCGTCGCGCATGATCGCAATCCGATCACCGACCCGCACCGCCTCGTTCAGGTCGTGCGTAATGAACACGATCGTCTTGTGCACTGACTCCTGTAGGGCGATCAGCTCATCTTGCAGATCGCGGCGGATCACTGGGTCAAGCGCCGAAAACGGCTCGTCCATCAGCAAGATCGGCGTATCCATCGCCAGGCCGCGAGCCAACCCAACGCGTTGCTTCATTCCGCCCGAGAGTTGATTCGGCATCGAAGCGGTCCAGTCCCCCAGTCCCACCTGTTCCAGGGCTGCCGAGGCCCGCTCGCGACGCTCGGTCCGGGGGACCCCGCCGACTTCGAGCGGCAGGGCGACGTTATCGAGCACATTGCGATGCGGCATCAGACCAAAGTGCTGGAAGACCATCGCCAGGTCGTGTCGCCGCACCTCGCGCAGTTCGTCCTGGTCCATCGCCGTGATCTCGCGACCGTTGAGCCAGACTTGGCCGGCAGACGGATCGATCAACCGATTGATACATCGCACCAAGGTCGACTTGCCGCAGCCGGACAGTCCCATGACGACGAACAGTTCGCCGCGCGCAATCTCGATACTGATGTCGCGCAACCCAACGACCGCGCCGGTCTCCTCCTGGATCTCGTCCTTGGGCCGACCGCTGCGCGCTAGCGCCAGCCCTTCGCCGTTGTCGTCGGCGAATACCTTGTACAGACCCTCGATCGATAGTGCTGGTTCTCCGCCTCCCGGCACCCTGCCACCTCCTTCTCTCTCCCACCGCAGACTACTCTTTGAAGTAATGGCTGCTCAGCGGTGGTGTGGGATCCTCATCCTCGCGCTGCTGATCCTGGCAGCGACCGGATGCAATCCGTCGGGAGGAGGCATCTTCTCCGGTGTCGGCGGTTCAGCGGAGGCGGCGCTGCACATTGACGAGCAAGCCGATGACAAGGCGGTCCTGACCCCGCTCAACCGACCGCTCAAGCTTGAGGAACCCTTCTGGCTGCGTCTCGAGATGAACGAGCCGGTCAATGCCGATCACATCGTGATCCGGGTCGAATACGACGCCGGCGCTCGCGAGTACTTCGAGCTCAGAGATTTCCGCTTTGAGGACGTCGATCCACCCTGGCAGGTCGCCGCGATTCCGATTGCGCTGACCGACGACGGCGATTTCAACATCGCGCTGATCGTCAACTCCCGCAAAGTGACCGACGTCAAAGTGACCGTCGAAAACTGAATGCGCACGATGCTGCGCTAACCTGCCCTTCGAAGTGAGGGGCTGAGAAATGCGACCAATCGTCGAAGTGGCGGCTGATCTGGGTCTGGCTGAAGACGATCTCGATCTGTACGGACGCCACAAGGCGAAACTGACGCCGGAGGCGCTGGAACGCCTGGCGACGCAGCCGCAAGGCGACCTCGTGCTGGTCACGGGCATGACCCCGACAACCGCAGGCGAGGGCAAGACGACCACAGCGCTCGGCCTAACCCAGGCGTTGCGAAAATCGGGCGCGAATGCGGTCGTCGCGCTGCGAGAGCCCTCAATGGGGCCGGTCTTCGGAATCAAGGGCGGTGGTACCGGCGGCGGCGGATCCCAGGTCTTGCCGGCCGACGACATCAACCTCCATTTCACTGGCGATCTGCACGCCGTGACCGCGGCCAACAACCTCCTTGCCGCCGCCATCGACAACTCGCTCTTCCACAGCAATCCGCTTGGACTCGACGCCCGCCGGATCACCTGGCGGCGCTGCCTCGACATGAACGACCGCGCGCTGCGAGGCGCCGTGATCGGCATGGGCGGCACGACCGACGGCATCCCCCGCGAGGAAGCCTTCGACATCACGCCCGCCTCCGAGGTCATGGCCATCCTCTCGGTCGCCAGCGACCTCGACGATCTGCACCGCCGCCTGGGCAACGTGATCATCGGCTACACCACTTCGACGCCGATCCAACCAGTCACCTGCCGGGATCTCCAGGTCGACAGCGCCATGACCGTCCTGCTCAAGGACGCGATCCGCCCCAATCTCGTCCAGACCGGTGAGGGTGGACCGGCATTCGTCCACGGCGGACCGTTCGCCAACATTGCCCTCGGCTGCAACTCGATTGCCGCCACCCGAGCCGCCTTGGCCAGCGCCGACATCACAGTCACCGAGGCCGGCTTCGGCTCCGATTTGGGAGCAGAGAAATTCTTCAATGTCGTCTCAAGGATCGGCGAGTTCGAACCGCAGGCCGCGGTGATCGTCGCCACCGCGCGAGCTATCAAACGCCACGGCGGACGCCTCGCACGCGAGCTGGAAGTCGAAGACCTCAACGCGCTGGAGGCCGGACTGCCCAACCTCGACGCGCACATTGACAACGTGCAAAAGCACGGAGTGATCCCGGTCGTGGCCGTCAACCGGTTCCCCTCGGACACCCAGGCTGAACTCGACGCTGTCCTGGCGCACTGCCGCGGACGCGGCGTTCGAGCGGCAGTAGCCGACCCCTACGGAGGTGGCGGCGAGGCTTGCCTCGATCTCGCTGCGGAAGTCCGCGAAGCCCTGGCCGGCGAGCGGCCATCGTTCCAACGCCTCTACGACCCTGAGCAATCGCTCAAGGACAAGATCGCCACGGTCGCCCGCGAGGTCTACGGCGCCGGCTCCGTCACCTATCTGCGCCGAGCCGAACTTACCCTGCGCCGCGCCCGTCGCCTGAGCCAGGAAGACTGGCCGGTCTGCATCGCCAAAACTCAGTACTCGCTCTCCGACGATCCCGGCCTGCTCGGTCGCCCCGAGCAGCACGAGTTCACCGTCCGCGACGTGCGTCCTTCGGCCGGTGCGGGCTTCGTCGTCATCATCTCCGGCGAGATCATGACCATGCCGGGCCTACCGAGCTCGCCCGCAGCCATCCACTTCGACCACACCGCCGCCTCTCACACAGCCTGAGCAGCAGATAGATGCCTGAATTCCGTAACACGTTCTCCGGGAATCCACTCGACCGCGAGGCCGCCCGACGCCGCGACGAGGAGTGGGTTGGTTCGCAGATTCATCAGTCCGGCACCCAGTTTCTGCCGCTGCGCAACCTGACCTTTCCAATGCGTCACACAGACGGTGCGATGAGACTGGCCTGGGCGGAACTGCCAGTCGGAGCCGATACCGACCGGCATCCGCCGCTGCTGCTCGGCACCAATGATGAAGTGGCGCGCTTCGCGATCAACGAGGCGGCGGCTCCAAACAAGTTCCAACTGCCCGGCGACGCAACCTTCATGGACCTGCGAGCAGCCGCTCCAGTGCTCGATGCTGACGACGCGGGTATTGCCGCGCAGGCCCGAGCATTCCTTGACTGGCACGAACGTCACCGATTCTGTGCAGTCTGCGGCGCCCCTACCGAGGCGGCGCAAGGCGGAATCTTCCGCAAGTGCACAACATGTCCTGCCGAACACTTCCCCCGCACCGACCCGGTCGTGATCACCGTGGTGATCGACACCGAACAGGATCGCTGCCTGCTCGGCCGTCAGGCCTCCTGGCCGGCCGGCATGTTTTCCGCATTGGCGGGATTCATCGATCACGGCGAGTCGATAGAGGACGCCGTCCGCCGCGAAGTGGCCGAGGAGTCCGGGATCGACGCGGTCAACGTCCGCTATCACTCCTCGCAGCCCTGGCCCTTCCCTTCCTCTCTGATGATTGGTTGTCACGCCGACGCCGGCACGTCCGACATCAACTACGACGAGTGGGAGATGGATGATGTGCGCTGGTTTACCCGCGAGGAGATTCGACACTCCCTGGAGCAGCCTGCAGCACAGTTGGGAGAGCCCGGACTGCCCGATGGAGCGCTTTCGCTACCCGGCCCGATGGCGATCGCGCACACACTAATCACCGCCTGGGCCGATGGAAGCGCCTGATCTCCGGCCGAGTTTGCGTTGTACGCTCGGCCTATGAAACAACTACGCCTCGCCCCCATCGGCATCTTCGCGCTCGCCGTGATCATCGCAGTAATCATCGCTTGTTCCTCTGACGATCAAGGCCAACAACAATCGACCGCCGAAGATCAGCAGCAGTCGGAGGCGGCTGAACAGACGCAATCGACAGCCTCAACCGGCACAGTGCAGGACGAGCAGCAAGAGTCCACCTCGACGACATCCACCGACTCGGATGGACAGTCCGACGAGACAGTCGAGCAGACGAGCGGCGCGCAGCAACAATCGACGGTGAGCGTCACGAATCAGCAGCAACAGGACGAGCAGTCCCAACAGCCGGGAGAACGACAGGCCGAGCCGCAAGAGCAAAAGCAGGCGCAAACCGAGGACACGCAAGCGGAGCCTTCCGACCAGCAGCAAGCCGAGCAAGCCCAGGAGGAACAGTCAGAACCGGCCGAGGTCGAAGAGGAGGAGATGACCCCGGAAGATGAAGATCAGTCGGCCCAGGTTGAGCAACAGGAAGAGCAAGAAGAACGGCAGTCGAGCGATGCCGCCGAAGCCGAACGCCTGAGGCTGCGTGCCGAAGAAATCAGCGCGAACGCCACGATCACCGACATCGTCGGACTCAACGCCTGGCTCAACGGCGCCGAGACCACGATCGCGCTGGAGCTGGCTAAAGGCAACGTCGTCCTGATCGACTTCTGGACCTACACCTGCATCAACTGCGTGCGCACACTGCCGTTCCTGACCGCCTGGGATGAGAAGTACCGCGACCACGGGCTCGTGATCATCGGCGTGCACACACCCGAGTTCGAGTTCGAGGAGCGAATCGACAACGTGCGCGCCGCACTCGCCGAGCATGACATCGAGTACCTCGTCGCGATCGACAATGACTACCGAACCTGGCGAGCCTTCCGGAACCGTTGGTGGCCGCGCAAGTTCCTGATCGGTCCGACCGATGACGGCTCGCCGATGGGCGTCCGCTACGACCACATCGGCGAGGGTGACTACGAGGAAACCGAACACGAGATCCGCGAGGCGCTGACCGCTGTAGGCAAGGACATTTCGGACATCCCATTCGGTGTCGAGGTCGCTGTTCCGACCCGCGAAGGCGGCACGCCGAGGCAGACGCGTGAGCTCTACGCCGGCTGGCGACGCAATGTAGGTTCCGGCGGTCCGTACGCGGGACAGGACGCTTACTTCCTCGCCGGTATTGGAGTCGACACCCTCTATAACGACATTCCGACCAACCAGCGACAGCACAACTTCTGGTATCTGGAGGGACTCTGGCGAACTGAGGAGGAGTCGATTGTCCACGCCCGTCAGACGGATGAGCTTGAGGACTACATGGCCATGCTGGTCCGCGGACGCACCGCGAACGTGGTCCTCACCGTCGCCGAGGATGGCCAGCCGTTCAATGTCTACGTCGAACTCGACGGCCGCTGGCTCTTCCCCAACGAGGCGGGCAGCCATGTCCAGTGGGACGACGAAGGCCGCTCGTTCATCCGCGTCACCGAGAATGACCTCTACCGCCTGCTCTTCCTGCCCGAGTGGTCCGAACACGAGCTGAAGCTGAGCTCCAACTCTGACCAGTTCCGCATCTTTGCATTCACATTCGGCTCTTACGTTGGCGGCGAGTAGCGTTGACTGAAGGGCAAGCGCCCAACCGACCGAGCGAGGGGTCTCATGTACGAATTCTTGAAGAGGTCGTCTGTCTTGAGCGGACGTTGGCGACTGCCGCTTCTGCTGGCCGCCCTGGCCGCAGCAGCGCTGGCGCTATCCGCATGCTCAACAGCATCCGACGATCAGCAGCAGGAACAGGCGCAGCAAGAACAACAACAGGCTGAGTCCGCTGCCGAAACCGAATCAACTAGCGGCTCAGGTACCACAACGAGTTCCAGTTCCGGCGCCTCGACGAGCACACAGCGAACCACTGCTCGCAGCCAGGAGTCCGAGCAGCAGGAACAACAGGCCGTAGCCGACACGCAAGAAGAAATGCAGTCGGACGAGCAGCCGATGCAGCAGCAGGAAGACGACGGCATGGGCGGCATGGAAGCAGGCATGTCGGTCGCCATCATCGAAGAGGCCGCCTACGACGACCTCAGCCCGCGACTGCAGCTGCTGCGCGACTCCGGCTACCCGGTCTACGTCTCTGGAGACGGCTTCACCATTGCGCTCGGCACACCCGATCTCTCGCCGGGACGTCACCGCATTTCGGTCGTGATTGAAGGTCCTGTAGGTCTCGTGGAAACACCTGCCATGAGGATTACTGTCGTCAACCAGGACTCGCCAGGAGAGATGCAGGAAGTCATCGCCCGGTTCTCTCGCTTCCCCGATGGCGTCCGAGGATTCCACGTCACCGCCGTTGATTTCACCACCGTCGGCCGCTGGAACTTGATCCTGCACATCCCATCCGAGGAAGGCTTCGCGGACATCGGCATCGCGATTGACATCCCCCTCGACACTTCGGCCCCGTCCGTCGGCGACGCCGCCCCGGCTTCCGCCAGCCGGACCCTCACCGATGTCGCCAACATCGCCGACCTGTCAACCGGAGAAACACCTGATCCCGGCGTCTACCTGATCTCACTGGCAGACGCGGTCGCAGCGGATAAACCCTTTGTCGTCGTCTTCGCCTCGCCCGGATTCTGCACAAACGCATTCTGCGGCCCTCAGGCCGAGGTCCTCTCGGAGGTACGAGCGCTCTTCGGCGACGCTGCCAACTACATCCACGTCGACCTCTACGAGAACCCCGAGCAGGTGCGTTTCGGCGAAGAACCAATTGAAACACCGATTCTCGAGGAATGGGGACTCCACACCGACGAGTGGACATTCGTCGTCAACGCCGACGGCGTCGTGGTCGCCCGCTTCGAAGCCTTCGCGCCCCTCGCCGAAGTCGAAGCAGCCCTCGCCGCAGTCCTCGAGGGCTAGAGCGAGCTAGGCCGACATTCATCGCCAACCCGTCGCCCTGTGCTTGCCTGCCCCGCACCTGATGCGGGGACATGGGGCCCAGAACTGAGCCGTGCCCGTTCCGAGACGTCCGACGTACGGTCCAACGAATCCTGGCTAGTCGTCAGGCGTCTCGATCGGATGCTCCAGCGCGTTCCCGTACTCGTGCCACGAAGCATCGTAGTTTCGGCTGTTGTGGTAGCCGAGCAGTTGCAGGAGCCAGTATCCGTGCGCCGCACGGATGCCTCCCTGTCAATAGGTCGTAACCGTCTTCTCGGGCGAGATCCCCAGGTCCGTCAGCATCTGACGCAACTCGGCCGGCGGCTTGAGCGTGCGGACCGGGCTCTCCAGCGTGTCCATCCACTCCATGTACACCGCGCCCGGGATCCGTCCGCCACGCTGAGTCCCGCGCTTGTTCGCGCCGGTCCACTCACCGCGTGAGCGCACGTCCCAGAAGACGTGGTTGTCATCTTCGAGCGCGTCCGGAATGTCATCGAGCCGGCAGATCGAGTCATCGTGCGGAGCGGCCGGCGTCGGATACTCGACCACCTGCGGACGCAGATTCTCACGCGAAAGCGGCCGGCCCTCGGCGTACCACTTATCCAATCCGCCGTGCAGAATCTTGAAGTTCTTGTGCCCGAACCGATCAAACGTCCACCAGGTCCGCGCCGCATACAACGACCCTGAGCCGTCGTAAGCGACGACGGTCGTGTCTGGCGTGATCCCCAATCGACCCACGAGACCAGCCCACTGTTCGGGGTCCGACATCCCGTAGATCTCCGAGTCGTTTCGTGGATCACTCTTCCAGTACCGCGACAGCGACCAAACAGCACCGGGAACATGCAACCGCAGGTACGCGTCGAGCAGGTCGCAGTCGAGCACCACGACATCCTCATCGTCAATGTGCTCGGCCAGCCAGTCCGTCTCGCAGATCAGTTCCGGCCGTGCCCAGCCGTCAGCATTCGTAGTCATCGCTCGTGCCTCTCGCTCCTGGAGCCACAATCGCCAGTGTTCACGACGCGTAGATTACTCCTCGGAATCGGACTGCGTCTGGTCTTCTGACCCCGATTCCTCCTGCTCAGAATCCTCGTCTTCCTCGACGATCTCCGGCTCGGTCTCGGCCGAATCATCCGACGCGCTCGGGTTGTACTCCCCGCGCAGATACTCGATCGCCACGTAGAGCTGAATGTCCTGCCCCGCCTCAAAGCCGGTGTCGGGGATTGCGATTTCGATGTCGGGCACGATCCCCACGCCTTCGACTTGGGCGTGATCCGGGGTCAGGTAGCGGGCGATACTGACATAGAGCACGCTGCCGTCCGAGAGCCGGCGCGGGACGTTGACTGTCCCCTTGCCGGTGGTCGTCACGCCGATCAGCACGGCCCGACCATGGTCGCGCAACGCCGCAGCCATCACCTCGGAGCCCGATGCGCTGTGCTCGTTGATCAGGACCGCGAGCTGAAGATCAAGACCGGCGCCGCCGGGGCGATCGCTAAACTCCTCCTCTTCCCCATCGCGGTTGACTTGGTGCAGGATGACGCCCTCATCGATGAATTCGCCGGTCGTCTCGACCGTGGCGTTGAGCAGTCCACCCGGGTTGCCGCGCAGGTCGATGATCAGCTGGGTCAGACCGGCGTTGCGTGCGCCGTCGAGCAGATCGATCAACTCGCTGCGCGTGTCCTCGGTGAACTGCGAGATCAGGATGTAGCCGATATCCGCAACCGGGTTGCCCGATCGATCTGTGATCGGCAAGGACTCCACGCTCGGCACCACGATCCGATCGCGGGTGACGATGATCAGCTCTTCCTCACCATCGGCATGCCTGACCAGCAGGGCAACATCCGTCCCCTTCGGACCTCGAATCACCGCCACCGCCTGCTCCAGGCTCCAGCCCTCCGTCGATTCTCCGTCGACCTCCAGAATCACATCCCCAGGTCGGATACCTGATTGCATTGCCGGCGAGTTGCGGAACGGCCTGACAATCACGATCGCTCCGTCCACCGAGTTCACAGTTGCGCCGATGCCCTCGAACGAGCCGCCGATATCTTCACTCGCCAACCGGTAGCGCTCGGCGTCAATGAACACCGTGTGCTCATCCTCGAGCGCATCGATGATTCCGTTGATCGCCGCCTCTCGCGCATCGATCGACTCAAACTTCGCCGGGTCGACGAAGTCCTTGTCCAACACTTCAATGATCTCGTCGAGAATCGCAAATCGCGACGCACGACCGCTGACATCGACTGTCTCCCCCTCAACATCGTCATCGTCGTCCGACGGCTGCACAGCCGCCGGGATCGCGGCCGGTGATCCGCCATCGCGCGAACTGCGCAGGACACGGCCGTAATCGTCGCTCGCGTCAATCACGCGCATCACACCGATACCAAGCGCAAACGCGGCGCCGATCATCACGAAAATCAACAGCCCGACCGACCAACGGCTGGGTCCGCCTGATCCGCCGGACCGCTCAGGCACCACCGCCCTCCGCCCCGAGTCGTCACCGGAACCACTGGGTGGCGGCTCCCATCGAAGTTCTGACATCAGCCCAACCCTCTCCGCACCGACGTCACCGCCGCATGCCGCTGTCGTCCATGATCTGTATCATCGCACTCAAATTACAGTGATCTGCTTGGTACGAGGAGTATCAGCACGTTCAAGGGAGGCTTCCATGCCAGCCGTCGCCGGATATAGCCACGTCGCGATCTGCGTCTCCAATGTCGAGGAGTCCAAGCACTTCTACGGTGAGCAACTGGGACTCGGAGAAATCGACCGACCCGACTTCGGGTTCCCCGGCGCCTGGTACGAGGTCGGCTCGCTCCAGCTGCACCTGATGCAGCGCGAGATGGACCAGAGCGTCGAGGGCATCGGCCCGCACTTCGCGCTCTACATCCCGACCGACGATTTCCACTCCGAGGTTGAGCGACTCCGCTCCGATGGCGTCAGCGTCATGGTTGAGCCGAATCAGCGCGAGAACGATGGCATCTGGGCTGCCTTCTGCAAGGACCCGGACGGAAACATCATCGAGCTCACCGACATGGGTCCGGACCACCACAAGTAGGCGCCGCACCCGCTAGGACTTCAGGCGGCTGAGCAAGTAAGTGCGGCACAGCGCCACGTGCTGTTCGCTCGTACCCTGAATCTGTGAATCAGCAGCCGACCACGGTCCTGATCTGTCCGGGACAGGGTGCGCAACGCGCCGGCGGCGTCACCGACCTCGCTGAGACGTTCTCCGATCTCACGTCAGAAGGCCGGCGCGCTTTCGAGCTTGCCTCAGAGATCGCCGACTGCAACCTATGGCAACTCGGTCTGAGCCAGAATTCAGCAGATGAGCTGGCGCTCAGACAGCCATCCCTCTTGCAGCCCTACCTGATCGCCTGGGCAATTGCCGAGCACTCCAGGATCGCGAACCAAATCGGACCGTTTGGCTACGTCACCGGACACTCAAGCGGAATGAACTCCGCCTTGGCGCTCTCGGGAGCGCTCAACCTCGAATCGGCCCTCAAATTCGCATGGGGGTGCGGGCGCAACATGGACCGCGACTGCACAGAGCGACCGGGCGGCCTGCTCGCCATGGTCGGCGCTGGACGCGAAGCAGCCGAGGCGATCGCGGCAACGTCCGGCGCAGCGCTGGCCAATCACAATGCACCCGACCAAACAGTGCTCGGCGGCTCCCACGAGGCGCTCAGACTCGCCATCGACGCCGCGCCAAACTTCGGCAGCCAGACAGTCGAGTTGCGAGTCGCCGGTGCGTTCCACACACCTTCATTCGAGCGCTCCGACACGCTCAATCGAAAACTCATCGACGCGCTCCCGATTGCCGACGAGTTCACGCCGATCCTCGGCAACCACAAGGGACAGATCATTCAAACCGCCGAACAACTCCGCAACGAACTCCGGGCGCAGTACGTCCGTCCGGTCGAGTGGCTGGCGGTGCTCAAGACTTTGTACGCCGGCGGCGTGCGACGATACCTGACATTGGGACCCGGCAATGTCATGGCCGGCCTCGTCCGCCGCTACGGCAAGACCCTGCCCGAACGAATCCGAATCCAGCGCACGAGCCAGCTCAAGCCCTGAGCTCTTGGCGCACAATCAGGAGGGAATCGACAGATGAGTCGTTACGAATCCGACTACATCCTCACCACTACACGCTCTGTCAGGCTGCGCCTCGACTTCGACCGCCCAATCGAGCCCGAGGTAATCACCGAATGCCTCGAGATCGCTCTGCAGGCGCCGACCGCCTCCAACTCCCAGCAGTGGCACTGGATGGTTGTCACCGACCCCGAGAAGATCGCCGGCATCGCCCAAATCTACAAGGACAGCTTCGAAGAGCTCACCCAGGCTAGGGCCGATGAAGGCCCGCGCTGGCCGGAGGGCGACTCCCGCGCCGCAGCAGCCGACGGTGTGACAAAGTCCGCCACATACCTGGCAAACGAGATGCACCGCTGCCCGGCCCTGCTGATCGCCTGTATCACCGGTCGAGTCGAGGACCTCGGACACATGGCCCAGGCGGCCACCTACGGCTCAATCATTCCCGGCGCCTGGTCGTTCATGCTCGCCGCACGCTCCCGAGGCATCGGCATGGCCTGGACCACGCTGCACCTGCGAGACGAATCGCTCTCCCAGGAACTCCTCGGCATCCCCAAAGACGTCACTCAGGCCGTCCTCCTGCCCATGGCCTACTTCACCGGCCACACGTTCAAGCAAGCCCCCAGAGTCCCGCTGAACGAGATCATCCACTGGAATCAATGGGGCCAACGGACTCCGAACGGCTGAACCCTGCGCCTGATCGCGGTGCCTACTGCTCATCCTCCGATGCCGGCCCGACAGCATCGATGCTTGGCGGTCGCCCTTCACCCGCGAGCCTGAGGAAGCCGAGCGCTTCATCACGTCCCTGCTGCTGCCCCATCTCGTAGCCGGCCAGAAACGCCTCATCGGCCAGCTCATCCAGCTGCTTCCTGCCCGCCGCGACGCCGGCGAACCAGCCGTCCGGATTCGGCAGCCGGTCCAGCGAGAGCCATTCTGACGCCTCACGACCGCGCTGAAAGCCGATCTCGTTCTGCTCGTCCAACGTGCCGACCTTCCGCGACTCGACTTCCGCCGTCGCCTCTTCGCGCCCTCGCTGGCGCGCGTCGCTGACATCCTGTTCAGTCGGACCTCTGTCAAAGACGCCCAGCGCCCCGCCGATAGCGGCAGTCAGCAATACGCCCCCGGCGAAAGACAAGACCAGTGCGAGTGTGAATCTGCTCTTCAAGGATCATCCCCCAGTGAAAGCAACTGCAAGCGTCGCGCATAGTCAGAACTCGGAGCGGGAGGTACGTCCGCCGGAGCTCCGGTAACCCGCGTCCAGCCATGACCGAACCCGGCATTCCAGCCATCGCGAAATCGTTGGTCCACATCGACATCGGGAGACCTCAGTCCCGCATCGAATCCGCTCTCCCAGCTAAACCCATCGCGCATGGCCTCGACGATGACGGGAGCCATGCTCGAATCCGACGCCTGTCCGCGCTTGTATCCATCCCACCACGCTTTCACCAGGGCATCTTCCCAACCCGCCTCGCCATCTGCGACGCCCTGGTCAAATCCGTCCCGAAAAGCCGCGCTCACGTCCAAATCGGTCGGGCCGGAGTCAAACAAGTCGGTCGAGAGGCCCACCAGCGCAACCAACAGAGTGCCGGCCAGAAAGGCCGCCACGTACCATCGCGAACCCGCAGAACCGTCCGCAGCGCCCTCGCGACGCAGTTCCTGTAGCTCAAGCTGCTCGGACGGCCCCGACCAGTCCGACATACCGCATCACCCGCCTCCCGCAGCGACGCCGGCGCCCAGCGGTTCCAGCCCCGGAGGCGCAGCCCGAGTCCAACCCATCACCCGACCCAACAACAGCGCGCCCAATGCCACCAGCGCTCCCAGCGCGGCCACCCAGAAGATCGCCTCAACGCTGAAGAACGCGCCCACGATCCCAATCAGGAACGAGGCGAAGCCGCCCACGTCCCAGGCCAACTGGAACGTGGCCGTCGCGCCGCCGCGCTGATTCGCCGCGACCCGATCAACCGCCAGCGCCAACAACCCGGTATGTGCACCGCCCATGCCGATGCCTGTCAACAGTCCTGCGACCCAGAGCATGATCGCTGTCTCTGATTGTGCCACCAACGCCATGCCCGCGCATGTCGCGATCAACCCAGGAATAATGATCGGCACGCGCCCAACTCGGTCCGAGATTCGCCCGGCCATCGGCCGCGATAACATCGCGCCCACGCCCGAGAACATGAAGAACAGCGACACAAACCCAAGATCCCGATGCGGTTGGTCGGCCAGCGGTTCAAGAAACGCAGCCGCTACCGAGAACCCCAGCGTCACGCTCAGAAACACGATCATCGGGAACACCGCCCGAGCCGGAATCAACGACTTGAGCGATACCGGAGGCGGCGGAGTCCCATGCCCGGGAGGCTCTCGCTGGAAGATCGTCACCAACAGCGACACGGCGGCCGTGATCGCTCCAAGGATCAGCACGCCCTCGAATCCGCCCACCGCCGCGATCGCCCCACCGGCAACCGGAGAGGCAGTCTGGGCGAAGCTCGTCGAGAGACCGAAAAAGCCAAGTCCTTCGCCGCGCCGCACCGGAGGCACAATCTCTGCAACCATCGATCCCGCCGATGTCGGATACGCCGCCATCCCGACGCCCTGCACGCAGCGAAGACCGAACAGCGCCCACAGATTGTCGGTGAAGATCATCAGCACGAACGACCCGATGAATGCCAACAGGGCCAGCCGCATCTGCAGGATCCGATGACCGCCGTCGCTCCAGCGCCCGACGAATGGGCGCAGCACGATCGGCACCGCGGCGTAGCCGCCGACGACCAGCCCAATCTCAAACAGATTGAAGCCCAGATCCGTCATCTCCCGAGGCAGCGTCGTCGTCAGATAGAAAAAGCAGGCAAAAAACGACGCTGTGCCCAGCAGCGAGAACATGTACTGCAAGGTCCACAGCGGCGGACGCCGGGGCGGAATCCCCGAAGCGACGCGGGCCACGGTCCGCAAAAGCGCCGAATGCTGCGGCGCGGGACGTGCGGTCAACCAGTCTCGTGTCGACGCACCCTCATAGACCGACAAGGAACGCCTCCGAGCCTAGAACTCGGGCGGCCCGATTTCGGCCAGCGCATCTTCGGCGTGCCCGTTGGTGCGCGGGCAGAGGTGTTCCGATCCCTCGATAGGTTGCTTGCAAAGTGGACAATTCGGCCGACCACCTGCGACAGTCTCCTCGGCCTGGACCGTGAACAAGCGGGCTGACTTGCGGTCGAGATCGACCCGCAGCGTCGGAGTCGCGTTCGGCCCACCCTGCTCAATGTCGGTCGCGAACAGTGTGATCGTGTCGGCGTCCTCGTCGTAGCCCAGCGCGATCCGCCCGGCCAGGAAGTCGTGGGTCGCTCGGTCTGGAAACGGCTCCAGTGGACGTGACGCCGGCCTGCGCCCGTCGCTGCTTCGTCGGTGCCGAGACAACACCTGCTGGATCGCTTCCGCCAACGCCGACACCTGTGTCTTCTCGCACCAGATCGAGGCTGTCTTCTCTCCCGCAGTCACGCGCAGTCTGAAGCGACGCTGACCCGGCGGGCCGATCGCCTCCGCCTCCAGCACTTCCGCCGCACCCAGGTCGTACTCGGCGCCGTTAGCCATGGGCGAAGTATACCCAGCGACTAGGATATGGACAGCAAGCCCAACTCGCACGCAAAGGCCCGCGACAAACAGGCAGGAGCCGTCCTATGGCAGTCGAAATTGGACAGGTCGCGCCCGACTTCACCCTGATGGACGGCGACCGCAAGGAACACACGCTCTCCGAGTACCGCGGCCAGACCGTCGTCGTCGCCTGGTACGTGCTCGCCTTCACCGGCGGTTGAACGAACGAACTGAGCCGCTTCAAGGAGCTCCACGACGAGTTCCAGGAGGCGGGCGCCCAGGTACTGGGCATCTCCGTCGACTCCCCCTTCGCCAACGGCGCCTACGCCATCGAACTCGGCCTCGAGTTCCCGCTGCTCGGCGACTTCCCCTGGGGCCGCACCGGCAAGGCCTGGGGCATCCTCAACGAGGAACGCGGCATCACCTCGAGAATGACCTACGTCATCGACGCCGAGGGCGTCGTCCAACACATCATCGACGCCCCGCGAGACTTCAACGCCCACCCCGAGGGAGCCCTGGAGTTCATCAAGTCCATGGACGCTTGAGACTGAATCGACGGTAGTTCCTGGACATACCCAGGGGACTCCAACCTCCGCGATTCCCGCGGCGAGCGCGGGAATCGCGCAGCCGTCACCTGGCCGCCGGCATCGCCAAGATGTGGCAAGAGTCAACGGTCGTCACTGTTGCAAAGCCAGTGATTCACGCTACGACGACACAGGACACAAGTTAAACGCATAAGCAATTCAACATTAGAACGGACTTTTAGTACAGTCGTACGGTTACAAGACATGACGCCGAACGTTAACCCGAGTTGACAGACTTAACGATTTCCGCGAACGTAACACCAATCGCGGCCGATACGTCAAGTACAATCCGCGAACAGGACGCCAGGCGGCGGGCCGATCTCCCCGGAGTCTTAACATGGTTACTGCTGTAGCCCGGGGACCCATTGTCTCTCAGGAGTGCGTGCATGACTGGCTGATCGACTCACCCGACGGTGCGTCGTCGGTCGGACATTGTCCACGTTGTAACTCACGTCGTGAGTTCTACAATTCGATTCCCGAAGACAAGCGGATCAACAACTCCGACATCTTCACCGGCCGCCGCGGCGCGGGTCGCCAGTCCTGGAGCGAAGACGATGCCGACTCGGCCGTCCGTTCCATGTACCGCCGCTAACGAGTCGCCCGACCGTACACTGCGCTGATGAGCACACGCAGCGGCGGACGGTCACCCGGCGATCCGCCCGATACGGGTATGTCGGCCGATCTCTCCGCCGACCTCGCCAGCTTCGCTGTCCGCTCCGTGCCCTTCGACGAGTGGGTCGACATCGACACCCTCGTCCACCGCAGCTCGGTCACATCCGGCGACTTCGACTACGTGCTGCGCCCACTCTGCCCCGACTGCGGCGCAGAAGCCGACATCGAGTACGAGACCATCGACCTCGAGGGCGACGGCGGCCGCGAAGTCATCTCCGCCCTCGTCTGCACCACCTGCCAGATTCTCTGGGAACCCGATCAGCCCGACGAGTAACCAACTGGCCGGCGCCGTTTCCGCACTGAGTCCGCAGGCGCAGACCGTCGTCGTGACCCGCGCTAACCTCTAATCAGTCACGACAGCACCAGTAAGAATCGAGCTCCGTTGATGAGCGTTTCCGTGCGCATTCCGACTCCCCTGCGCTCCCTCACCTCCGACAAAGATGTGGTCGAGGCGGCCGGCGACACCCTGCAGCACCTGGTCCTCGATCTCGAGCGCCAGTTCCCCGGCATCGGCGATCGAATCGTCGACGAGGACGGCGAAATCCGCCGCTTCGTCAACCTCTTCGTCAACGGCGAAGATGTCCGCTTCCTCGAGGGCCTGCACACCGCCCTCAGCCAGGGCGACGAAGTCTCCATCGTCCCCGCAGTCGCCGGCGGATAAACGCAGATGTCCGTACGTATCGCAACCGACGGCAAGATCGCCACGATCACGCTCGACCGACCCGAGCGCATGAACGCAATCAATCCCGAGATGTCGCGTCAGCTCGACGAGTTCTGGTCCGACTTCGACCAGGACGGCAACCTCCACGTCGCGATCATCACCGGCGCCGGCCGAGCCTTCTGCGCCGGCCGAGACCTCGTCCGGCCCGACGCGCACGACGACGAGATCAACCGCGCAGCCACCTCAGCCGCCAGGTCCTCCAGTCATTCCCGCGCAGGCGGGAATCCTTCGAACGCTACCGGACTCTCCAGCTGGGGCCCCGACAAGACTTGGAAGCCCGTCATCGCCGCCATCAACGGATGGTGTCTGGCCGGCGGATTCGCCCTCGCCCTCTCCTGCGACCTCCGAATCATGAGCGACACCGCCCGCATCGGATCCATGGCGCCCAGGCGCGGACTTCTCCCGGGCGGCGGACAGGTCCAGCGACTCGCCCGCTACGTCCCCTTCGGAAAAGCACTCGAACTTCTCCTCCGAGCCAACCACCTCGACGCCAACGAAGCGCACCGAATCGGCCTCGCCAACGCTGTCACCACGCCCGAGGACCTGCTGCCCACCGCCCGCGAATGGGCCGAAGAAATCGCCTCCAATGCCCCCCTCGCCGTCCGAGCCTCCAAGCGCGCCGCCTACGAGGGAGTCCTCCTCCAGACCGGTTTCGCCGAGGGCATGATGTTGGAATCCCAGCTCTACTCTGAAATCATGGTCACCGAGGACGCCCGCGAAGGCACCGCCGCCTTCGCCGAAAAGCGTCCCGCCCAATTCAAAGGCCGCTAGACGGCTTGACCAGCTTCTCTAGCAGCGTCGCTTCAAAATAAGCTCTCGACACTGTGTTCGCCGCAAGTAACTTTTTGCTCGATTCCTCAAGAGTCAGCACTTCCCAATGACCGCGGCGCAATTGGAAGTTCCCTGATCCGTCCGCCTGAAGCTCCGGGACCAGCCAAATGATGTCTCCATCGTCGAGATCATGACTTGGCTCGCTACTCGGTCCGCCGAGCACGTCGAAGAATGGCCGGTCTACAGCGATGGCCAGCTTCGATCCCCAACGCCGAAGGGTCGGCACCTTGACTTGCAATTGAGGCATCAGTCGCTTGGCGCTGGAAGACCTCCAATCGGGCCTCCTCACTTTGTCAGGAAATCTGGGGGCGCTGGAGTGCGCTCGTACCGACTCAAACTCGGACTGCATTGCCTCGCCTGAGAAGTAAACCGCCTGAATCTCCAGGCCGTACCACTTCAGTCCGCCGCCTGCTGTTCGGGCAACCACCAAATCGATCTTCCCCGCTGCCTTGCCAGTGCTCGAGCTCGCCATGAATGCGACTTCTCTGGCGTAGAGCGTCTCGTCCCACGAGAACCCGACGATCTCCGACAGCCAGCGCAGGAGCAAGTCATCTTCCTCAAATCGACTCGGGCAAACGATCACTGGCGCGTCTACCGGGTGTCCCAAGATGCCGCCGTCGCCCTCCTCGAAGCGTTGTAGGGAACACACCCCTCCCGATTTCGAACACGGGAGCGAAGCAGCTCGAAATGGGCAGTCCGGCAGTGAGGGCGTTTGTCCAAGTGCTACTTCGGCGAGCCGCGCTCGCTCATTGGGCTGCATGTCTGCGAACCCGCGACCGTACCACTCACTGATTCCATACCTGATCCGGGGAGATTGAGAACGCGTCATTCTGCTTCGGTGAACAACGGCTGCCGAGTGATCACCACCTCAGGAACACGACGATGGTGAGTGTTCTTCATCACGACCTGAACGGCCTCAAATCCATGTTGCCTCACCAGTGAGAGAATTTCGGGAGCGCAATCGTAGGTCATAAGGAAGTTGACGTTCGAATCGGCAAGCATCTGAAACAGTCGTCCATGATCCAATGCGTTGTGTGCATAGAGTCTTGAGCCAGCTCGTTTTCCTCCCGCCGTGTAGGGAGGGTCGGCAAAAACAGCTGTCTCCTTACCCATGTTCGGCAAGAGAGTCTCAAGCAGCAACAGCCCGTCAGTTTCGCAGAAGCTGATCTGTTGTCGAAACTCGGAGATTGCAACCAGTCGATTCACCAGCGTCTCTGGATACCACCGGGATGCCACTCCTTTCCCATTTTCGCCGTCTCGGGCGAGCGCGGCGCCGGGTGCCAGAATGCCACCGCGCCTCGTTCGGTTCATGACCAAGGTCCTAAACCCGTGCTCGAGCAGCGTCCGCGGGTGTCGAGAGGCCAGCATGGTCACCCCAAATCGGGTCGGCCGAAAGTGCTCTACCTGTTTAATCAGTTCTTCTGTGTTCTGCAATGCGGTGTGCCAAAACGCCGCGACATCGCGATCTAGTTCCGCCATAATGGCGCGCGCAACGAATCCCTCCATGACCGCCGTAAGCGTCACCGTCGCTCCTCCGGCAAACGGTTCGACCAATGTGGTCGTGGGCGGTTCAGCGTTCTTCAGCCAGTGTCGAACATGTGGAATCAGCCAAGTCTTGCCACCGGGATATCGGAGCGGGCTGCGCTGAGGCACGGACGCGACATTTACGGCCGGAATGGAAGATATCGGAATTTCGTCCATGATCGCGATGGTCGTCATACCGTGCGCTTCCGCGTCCTATTCTGACATAAGTGCATTGCAGCTGGGCCTCGATTGCCCAGGCTCGTTTCCACGCGAGCAAATGCTAGCCGTCGGAGGCCCCCAATGCTCGACACCTTCTCCTCCCTCACAGAAATCACCCGAGCCATTCGCGAGCGCGAGGTCTCAGCCTCCGAGGTGCTCGAAGCCCACCTCGCCCGCATCGATGAGGTCAACCCAACCCTCAACGCTGTCGTCCAGCTCTGCGCCGATCGCGCCCGCGAGGAAGCAGCCGAGGCCGATGCCGCGATCGCCCGAGGCGACGATCTCGGCCCACTCCACGGAGCGCCGATCACGCTCAAAGACTCCCACGACACGGAAGGCGTCATCACCACCGGCGGCACCCTCGGACGCAAGGACGTTGTCCCCGAGGCCGACTCCACCGTCGCTGGCCGCCTCCGCGCTGCCGGAGCCATCCTGATGGGCAAGACCAACACCCCCGAACTCACCCTCTCAGGCGAGACCGACAACCTGATCTACGGCCAGACGCGCAATCCGTTCAATCCCGAGCGCACTCCGGGCGGTTCCAGCGGGGGCGCAGCCGCCATCGTCTCTGCCGGCGGTTCGCCGCTCGACCTCGGCAGCGACACCGGCGGCAGCATCCGTCTGCCCTCCCACTTCAGTGGCATCTGCGGGATCAAGCCGACCGCCGGCCGAGTCCCCCGCACCGGACACATCGTCCCCTGGGGCATGGGCGCCCTCGACGCCTGGACCACCATCGGACCGATGTGCCGCTACGTCGACGACCTCGTCCTCTCCCTGCCGATCATCTCCGGCCCCGACGGCATCGACCCCTTCATCCATCCCGTGCCCTTGAGAAACCCGGCCGACGTCGACCTCAGCAGCCTCAACATCGCCTGGTACTCGGATGTCGACGGCTACCTCGAGCCCGACGACGACACCCGAGCCGTCCTCGACGCCGCAGTCACCGCACTCGCCGAGCGGGTCTCTTCGGTCGCCCACGACACGCCGCCTCCGCTCGCCGAGTACGTCGATCTCTGGCCGCGAGTCGGCGGCGGCGACGGTCGAGGCTGGGTCAAGCGGATGCTCGACAAGTGGGGCACCACGGAAGAGTCCGAGTTCCTCAAGAAGGGATTCGACCGCATCGAGCCCACCGACACCGATGTCTTCACCGAATCCCTCGAGTACCAGGACCGCTTCCGCAGCGAGATGCTCCAGTTCATCCAGCCCTACGACGCCATCGTCGCCCCCGTCGCCGCGCGTCCGGCGCCCGAGCACGGCCAGACCTACAGCGAAGAGCTCCGCACCATGTTCTACACCGGCCCCTACAACATCGCCGGTTGGCCCGGAACCGCCCTCCGCTGCGGAGAATCCAAAGACGGCCTCCCGATCGGAGTCCAGATCCTCGCTCACCCCTGGCGAGAAGACATTACCCTCGCCCTCGCCGCCGCACTCGAAAACGACCTCGGAGGCTGGCAGCGCCCGCCGATCTGATCCGTCAGGGCAGCGGCGGCAACACCCGATCAACCCAGTCCAACAGCAACACCCACAGATCATCCCGACGCTGACGCAACGAATGCGTCGCCCCCTCCAGGATGTGCAACTCCCGCCCCTCCCCCGCAAGCGAATACACCCACTCCGACAACCGAGGCGGCAACCGCCAGTCCGCGCCGCCGTGAATCAGCAACAGCGGACACGGAGCCAACGACCTCACCTCATCCGGCTCAATCCCCATCGTCTGAGTCGACAGAGCACAGATCCCAGCCACCACTTCCGAGCGAAACGCAGCCCGCACGACAATCGCCCCGCCGTACGAGTGTCCAATCAGCGCCACACGCCCAACCTCTTGCTTCGAGAGCCATTCAATCCCGGCCAGGACGTCAAACGTCCCATCGTCAATCGGACCCGGCGACGTCTTCACCCGAAAATCAAGCCGCAGTACGCCAATCCCCTGTTCAGGCAACGCATCCGCCAGGTCGCCATAGATGCCCTCCGCCGGACCATCGAAGCCCCCATCAAATCCCCCCACGCACAACACGGCCCCTCGCGACGATTCGCCCTGTGGCGCATGCCACATCGCGCCAATCGAACCAAGCCTCGACGGAACAGCAATCTCCGACATCGGCACCTCGCTTGATACGCTACTCCCGCGCCCACTGGGAAGGCCTCATATGACCTTTGTTCCTTCAGAATCCGGCCGTCAGGCCAACGCTCAGATTGCTCTGCGGACCGCCTTCGCGCCCCAATCGATCGCCATCGCCGGCGTCTCGCCGCGCACGACCGGCTGGGGCGGCGGGCAAATGTTCCTCCGCGGCATTCGCAACCTCGACCGCGTGCCCAACGTCTACTGCCTCAATCCACGAGGCGGCGAGCTGTCGGACGGCACTCCGCTCTACCAGTCCCTCGCCGACGTCCCCGGCCCCGTCGAATCGCTGATCTCCGCCGTCCCCGCCTCGGCAATCCTCGGCCTCGTCGACGACGCCATCGCCAAGGGCGTCAAGGTCATGCACCTCTTCACCGCCGGCTTCGGCGAGACCGGCAGCTCCGAACGCGCCGATCTCGAAGTCGAGGTCCTGCGCAAGCTCGACGAGGCCGGCATCCGTCTCATCGGCCCCAACTGCATGGGACTCCACTCCACCCGAGGCGGCGTCTCCTGGATGGACGACGGCTCCACGACCCCGGGTCACGTCGGCATGCTCTCACAATCGGGCATGAACGCTTCCGAGGTCGTCGGCGAGGGCAAGCGACGAGACATCAACTTCTCCAACGTCGCCTCCTTCGGCAACGCCTCCGACCTCAACGAAGCCGACTTCCTCGAGTTCCTCGCCCACGACCCCGACACCAACATCGTCCTCGCCTACCTCGAGGGCATCCGCAACGGCCGTGACTTCCTCCGAGTCGCTCGAGACATGTCCCGCGCCCGCAAGCCCCTGGTCGTGCTCAAGGGCGGCCTGACCGAGGCCGGCTCCCGCGCCGCCTCGTCCCACACCGGATCGCTCGCCGGCTCTGCCCAAATCTGGAACGCCGTCCAGCGACAGGCCGGTTTCATACCCGCCAACAGCATCGAAGAACTGCTCGACCTGGCTGTCACCATCGAACGAATGCCGCAGGTCAGCGGACCCCGATGCGCCGTGCTCGGCGGTGGCGGAGGCGTCTCCGTCCTCGCCGCCGACATCTGCGACCGCAACGACATCCCCGTGCCCTGGTTCGCCGATCAAACCCAGAAGGTTCTGCGCGAGTTCACACCGGTCGCCGGAACCTCGATCCGCAACCCCCTCGACGCTGGGTTCATGTTCGAAGGCGACAAGATGGAGACCGCCCTGACCGCCGTCGCCGACGATCCCGGCATCGACTGGCTCATGGTCCACACCGGCGCCGACGGCGGAGGACCAGCCTCCCGTCGAGGCAACTTGGCCGAGCAAATGGCCAACGGTCTCGCGGCGATCGCGCCCAGGCTGAGCAAACCGCTGGCGGTCGTGATCCGCCAGCCTCGGACCAACGCAGGCTTCGAACGCGGACTCGACCTCCAGCACCGACTCAACGACCACGGGATCGCCTGCTACCAGAGCATCGAATCCTGCGCCCGCGCGATCCGCCGATATCTCGACTGGCAGAATCGATAGGCTGTCGACATGGCCTGGATCAAACCCAGCCGCCTCCTGACAGCCCCGGACTCCCACGTCACCGCGTTGGACGACCAGCGCGCCACGCTCGAGATCCAGGGTCTCTTCTGCGGAATCTGCGCAAACCGTGTATCGGACTCCTTGGCCAACCTCAAGGGTGTCGAGTCCGCCTCTTGCAACCTCGAGACCGCCCAAGCCGAGGTCCAACTCAGCAGCTCGGTCGACGAAGCCGCCCTCAGGCAAGCCGTCCTTGACGCCGCGATCGCGCAGCCGCTGCGTCTCGCTGTCGAGCGCGCAGTCAGAGCCGTCGGACTCTAACCATGGCCAGAACACCAAGCCTCGGCGCGCATGTCTCCTCCGCCGGACGGATCGACAAAGCAGTCGAGCGCGCCGTCGAACTCGGCGCAGAATCCTTCCAGATCTTCGGCGCAGCCCCGCAGATGTGGCGCCGCAAGCAACATCCCGACGAAGACACCGAGGCCTATCGCCAGAAGTTCAAGCAAGCCAGGCTCAAGGCGTCCTTCATCCACGCCGTCTACCTGATCAACCTCGCCTCACCCGACGACGATCTGCTCCGCAAATCCACCGACACCCTCACCGCCGAACTCGATCTCGCCTCCCGAATCGGCGCAGATGGCGTCATCTTCCATGTCGGATCGCACATGGGCTCAGGCTTCGAACACGCCCTGCCCAGGATCGCCGCCGCCATGACCGAGGCGCTCGACCGCACCCCCGACGACGCACTTCTCCTGCTGGAAAACAACGCCGGAGCCGGCCGCTCCGTCGGCTCCACCTTCGCCGAACTCTCCGCGATCATGAACGCCGTGGACAATCCGCGCGTCCGCATCTGCCTCGACACCTGCCACGCCCACGCCGCCGGATACAACCTCGCCACGATCGCTGGCCTCAAGGACGCCGTCGATGAGTTCCAGCGAGAGATCGGCGTCGACCAGCTCGCCGCGATCCATGCCAACGACTCCAAGACCGACCTCGGCTCCGGCAAAGACCGCCACGAAAACATCGGTCAGGGAACCATCGGCATCAAAGCCTTCCGACGCATGGTCCGCAACCGAGTCCTGCGCAAAGCCGCCTGGCTGCTGGAAGTTCCCGGCTACGAGGGCGGCGGCCCCGGCAAGGCCGACGTTGACATCCTCAAAGCCCTCAGAGACGAATCCGCGTTGCCCGAAGTCCCTGCCGCTCCCGACTAGGGAATCGCCGGCATCCTCCGACTGATCCCCCGCCCCGGCTGACGAACATCCGGCATCACCTCCACCCCAAACACGTGCCCGACCAAGCTCAGGAAGGACAGCGCCGCATCGCTCAGCGAACGCCGCCGCCGCCGAATCACCGCGATACTGCGCCGAATCGGCATCGCCGATTCAATATCAATCGGCGCCAGCTCACCTCGACTCAGCTCTTCCTCGACCGCAACCTTCGGCAGGAACGCGAGTCCCAGCCCCCGCAACACCAGCCGCTTCGCCATCTCCAGACTGTCCACGTCAATCGAGTGCCGAGGCGCCACTCCGGAGTTGTGGAACACCGCCTGACTGATCGAGTGATAGCTGCTGCCCGTGTCGAAAAAGATCACCGCCTCATTCGCAATCTCCGACGGAGTCGCCAGCCCCTCCGACGCCAGCGGATGGCTCCGACTCGCGAGCAGTACGATGTCGTCCTCGTACAGCGGCACCGACTCAATCTCAGCGTGCCCCAGCTCTCGCTCAAAGCCGATCTGCACCTCATCGTCGAGCACCATCTGCGACACTTCCTGGCTCCGACCCGTCCGAATCGAAATCTCCACGTTCGGCTGAGCTGCTGCGTACCGCTGCAACAAACCGGGCAGGACATAAGTCCCGACTGTCGGAGCCGTCCCGATCACCAGACTCCCGCCACCTCCGGCCCGCAACGCATGGACCGCTTCCGCCGCATCCCGAGCCGCCTGCAACGTCCGCTGCGCATGAGGCAACAGCGCTCGTCCGGCATCGGTCAGCCGAACCCGTCGTCCCAGTCGTTCAAACAGTGAGACTCCCAGCTGCGCTTCCATCTGAGCAATCCGCGCCGACACAGTGGGTTGCGTCAGGTTCAAGCGTTCCGCCGCTCTCGAAAATGAGCGCGCCGCCGCGACCTCGACGAACGCCTCCAACCTCGCTAGATCGATTCCGTGAATCCCCTGCATGATGCAGCCTCACTCTCCCGAGCGGACACCGGTTTTGCGAACGGTGACATCGCCGTACACGCCGAGCTGGCATGCCAGACGAACCGGATCCTCCAGAGCACTGCGCCCGCGCTGATTAATCAGCGCTTCCTCCTCAGCCCGACCCATCTCCGACAGGTGTTCCGCGCCCGAAACCACGGTCACGAAACACCCGGTACACCTGCACTCCATGTTGCATTGGTTTGGCCACCAGAACCCTGCTTCCCGCGCCGCTTGCATCAGCCGCTCGCCGTTTGGAACTTCCACGGTGAGCCCCGACGGCTCAATCGTGACGGTGTGGCGCGGCCCGAACATCTAACTATCCCGTCCCGCCCGCAGCGTGATCCGCTCGTCGAATCCCGGCGAAGCCAAGGAACTCGTCCTCCCAGCTCAGTACCTGCTCGACGAACTGCTTCGGCACCGGACGGATCTGCGACGTGTCGATCCCGTCCGTCGAGAGCGTGTCCGGCGGCGGACCCACATGCACGTTCTCCTCAACCATCTTCTGCATCACCGCCTCGAGAACCGCCGGCCGGTCATCCGGCCCGACACCTTCCTCGATCGCCGTCCATTCCATATCCAGCACCAGATCGACGAAGCCGCTGGTCACCATCAGGCCCTCCTCCGAGAGCTGCTCGGCGATCCACTCCCCGGCTTCATTCATCAGCGCTTCGCTCGGTCTCGACATAGTTGATGCGGTTCCCCTCGTTCGTGTCCGAAACTCGCGACGGCTTACTCGCCGCCCACGATCTCCGGTCGATGACTGTCGGTAATCGTTTCGTCGCTGTCGACGCCCAGTCCGGACTGCAATACAACGATCAGCAGCATCACCAGAATGACGCCGCCAACCGCGATCATCAGCGGCTTGCGCAGGCGTCGACCCGCGCGTCCCACCAGACGCGACAGAGCGGCCAAACCGGCCGCAATCGTGTCGCTCAGACCCCGGATGCTTGTGACCTTCGACATGACCTCATGGTACCGCTGGCTTTGTGTTCCTCTCCATTGACCGCGTCCATCTGCACTAGAAGAATGCAGGATGATAAAGAAGCCCAATCACCGCTGTCACGCACTTCACCCACAACTTGTGCGACGATGCACGGACGGAAACCGCGAGTAAACCATGACACGACCCATCCTCCACACCGACATGTGCGACCTGCTCGACATCGAGTACCCCATCGCCCTGGCAGGCATGGGACCGACCGTCGGCGGAGGCCAGGGCGGCGTCGCCGGACCCGAACTCGTCGCCGCGATCTCCAACGCCGGCGGACTCGGCGTGCTCGGCGCAGCCGGATTCCCACCCGACCGACTTGAAGCCCAGATCCGCCGCATCCAGGACCTCACCGACCGCCCCTTCGGCGTCGACATCCTCGTCCCCTCCAACGTCGCGGCGCGTCCCAGCGGGCGTCAGCGACCTGCGGACCCCCGAGACCTCCTGCCCGACGATCACAAGGAAGTGATCGGCGAAATCCGGTCCAACCTCGACCTCCCCGACGTTCAGGCCCCGCGCGCCGATGTCCGCACCCCGCGCTTCACCCCGCAGGACCAGGTCGACACCATCACCGGCATGCAGGTCCCCGTGCTCGCCACCGGACTCGGCAACCCGGCCCCCTTCGTCGATCAGGTCCACGAGGCCAACGGCAAGGTCATCTCGCTCGTCGGCAACGTCAAGAACGCCCGCCGCGTCAACGAGGGCAACGCCGACATCGTCGTCGCCCAGGGTCACGAGGCCGGCGGACATACCGGCCGCATCGGCACCATGGCCCTCCTCCCCCAGGTCCTCGACGCCGTCGCCCCTAAGCCGGTCATCGCCGCCGGAGGCATCGGCGACGGCCGCGGACTCGCCGCCGCGCTGGCCATGGGCTGCGTCGGCGTCTGGTGCGGCACCGTCTTCATCCCCACCCAGGAAGCCAACCTCGACGAGTTCCGCAAGCGCCGCATCCTCGCCGCCAACGACGAGGACACCCGCGTCACCCGCCTCTACTCCGGCAAGACCATGCGCAACATCACCAACGAACTCATCGAAGCCTGGGAAGACACCGGAACCCAGGCCCTCCCCATGGGCCTCCAGGGCCTCCTCATCGCCGACATCGCCGAAGCCGCCAAGCAGGGCGAACGTGAAGACCTCCTCATGAACGCCGCCGGCCAGATCTCCGGCCTCCTCCACGAGCTCCGCCCTGCCGCCGAAGTCCTCGAAGAAATGGTCCGAGAAGCCGTCGAAGTCTTCACCTCCCGCCTCCCCGCCAACGTCAAAGTCGTCGTCGGCGCCTAGAGCGTCCCGTCCCCGATTCAATCGGGGACCCGCTCCCCTATCCCTCATTTCCCGCGAAAGCGCGATCGCGCACGGATGCGCACGTCCCTCTCACCCCCAAACCCCAACTCGCCATACCCGCGCTCGCCGCGGGTATCTCGCTGCATCCAGCACGGACTTCGCTATCCGCGTCGACGCAAACTTGGCCAAGAGCGCGGCGACGTCAGGCTTAAGGCCTGCGGTATGCTCTCCGAGTGCGAAACACCAGAAGAGAAGATGCCACTGGTATGCCGCTGAAGCAATCAGGATCGATTAGCTACATATCGCGCGTTTGGATACAGCCATGAAACTCATTCGAGGTCTCATTGGAGTTGTTGCAATTCTCGCTCTCGCCGCGGTGGCCGCAGAGACGCTCGCTCAGAGTGCCACTGGTGAAACCAGGGCGCGAATCAATGCACGCCCCTTGGAGGACGGACGGATCGAGTTTGCCTTCCAACTGGAAAGCCAGGCTGACGACCTGATGGAGGAGGAGCTAGACACTTCTACTGAATGGGGCGAACGACTCCTGCCTCGAGGGCGCAATTTCCCCTCCGATCCGAGTATCGGAACATGGCTCTCCTCGCGCCCCTCGATTCTGGTGGGCGAAGTTGAGACCAGGATTCGAGCCCGTCGCCACGAAGACGGGAGGACGGAGTTTGCGCTGCAGCAGAAGCTGGACGGAGAGAACTGGGGGGAGAACATCCTGCCGTCCGGCCGATTCCTTTCCGCCGATCATCGCACATCCCACATCGACCGCTGCTCAATTCTTCAGTAGTCACTCTCCAAGAGGTGATTGTCGTTCCTGAGGTCGTAGTGCCTTCTGGCGTGCCAATCGTCGCCGAGGCCGTACTGGAACGTACGGACCTTGATGGCTGGTCCTACAACGGGAACGAGCCTTCCTTCTACTATGGCGTTCGCCAAGATCCTCTAGACGACACATACGACACCTGGGTGGTCAAGGTGGCGAAGACTGACGACGACCTGTATGACACAATCAGGCTTCAGATCAGTTGCTACGCTGGCGAGTTTCAGGTGTTCTTCTGGGAAGACTCCTTGCCTTATCAGCGACGCGACTACTCGGTAAGCGTCTCCTATCGCTTCGACGATGGCGACGTGACAACTGAACGGTGGAGTCACTACTCAGGAAGCGACGACGGAATCCTAACGAACGACGATGACTCGTTTGCGCAAAGGATGCGAAGCGCGAATAGGCTCGTCATTAGGGCAGCGTTTTACGAGCGGACGCTGACCGCGACTTTCCAGGGTGTGAACCAAATGTTCAGGACACGAGTGCAGCCCAACATCGAGTATTGCGGGCACTACTGACGAGCTAATCTCACGCGGTCTTGAATCGAACAGCAAACGCCTCACTCCCCCGACACCCGCTCCAACCCCTCATACACCCGCTCGCGATGCCCAATTCGCGTCACCGTGACCTCACGCTCCCGAGGTCCGGGATGGAAGATGATCCGATACTCGCCCACCCGCACGCGGTACTGACCATCCATCGGCGGACGCAATGGAATCGTGTTCAGCGAGAACGGATCGTCCTCCATCTCGCGCAGCGTTCTTCGCACTTCTCGTTTCGGCGCCGGAGCCAACGCGCGTACCTGCGCCCTCGCTTCGTACCTGAGGGTGACCTTGAAGGCCACTGTTAGTCATCAGTCCAGAAGGACTCGTCTTCGTCCAGTTCGCGAAAGTCAACACCGCCGCCCGCGAGTATCTCTTCGCGAGCTCGCCTCGCCTCTTCAGCCAGCGCCTCTTCGATCTCCGGCGTCAACTCAGGATCGTCGAACTCGTAGTACAGCCCGTGCAGCGGGTCGACCAGCGGCACCCAGAGACCGCCATGCTGGTCCTGCAGCAGGATTCCCTTGCGGCCTTCCGTCCACTCATAGTCCGGATAGCGGCGATCGAACTCGTCAACCGTGATCGACTTCCGCCGCCGAATCTCCGACATCGGCGTCACCGACGGCGCCGATTCCGAACCGTCCACGTCCCTGGCAACCATGACGCAACTCCTGAGCTCACGATACGTGATTTCTAGATCGACTCTCCCCACCGCGCGCAGGTTCTGATACCATAAACCAAGAACAAAATGCCAACCGAGAGGCCAACCAAATGACCGCCATCACCCAATACACCCCCGACTGGCTAGTCGCCCAGCTCAAAGACCTCATCTCCGACGCACCTGGGTACGTCCAAAAGGGCGCCAGCCAACTCCTCGACTCCTTCACTCCCGAAATCGCCGAGGCCGCAGACGCAACTCCCCAAGTCGAACAGGTCGACACCTCCGACGACGAACAACACTCGGAGGAAGAGGACGATCCGCTCTAATCCTCTTCTCTTTTTTTCCGCGTTTATTTTTTTCTGAGCGCCGCCCACCCAAAATCCAGCCTCCGCGACCGGGTCGGGCCCCGCATTGCCAAATCCAGGCCCAATCGAGGCCAAATCCAGTGAGCAGATACCCTGTAGCCCATGACACAAACAGCGCTCGACGGCGTCCGCATCCTCGACCTCACCTCCGAGATGGGCTGGTACGCCGGAAAACTCCTCGCCGACCTCGGCGCCGACGTAATCAAGGTCGAACCCCCCGGCGGTGACCCGGCCCGCGGCCGAGCCCCCTACTGGCAGGGAAGCCCCGGCCGCGAGACCTCCCTCCGCTTCTGGTACTTCAACGCCAACAAGCGCTCCGTCACCGCCGACCTCGCCCAGTTCGATGGCCGCTGGCTGCTCGGCGAGCTGATCAAAACCGCCGACATCGTGATCGAATCCTGGACCGCCGCCGAACGAGCAGAACTCGCCGAGCGCGGCGTCGACCCCGACGCCTACATGCAGGACCAGCCGGCGCTCACCTGGGTCTCAATCACCGGCTTCGGCCTCGACGGTCCCCGCGCCGGCTGGCAGGTCACCGACCTCATCGCCCAGGCCGCCGCCGGCATCGCCAACCTCGCCGGCTACCCCGACGGCTCGCCCATGCGCATCGCCGGCAACCAGGCCTACATCGTCGCTGGCATCTCGGCCGCCCAGGGTGCCCTCCTCGCCCTCCTCCGAGCCGAAGCCACTGGACAGGGCCAGCACGTCGAGACCTCCATGCAGGAAGCGCTCTCGATCTGCCAGGAAACCTCCCACCTCCAGTGGGACTTCCAGGGCGCCTCCCGCCAGCGCGTCGGCGAGCAATACCGCATCCCCGGCATCGGCACCTACGAAACCCAGGATGGCTTCATCTACTCAATGGTCGGCATCCCCGGCTTCGGTGCGCCCTGGTCCGAGGTCGTCCGCTGGATGGACGAGGACGGCATGGCCGAGGACCTGACCGAACCGCCCAACGCCGAAACCTTCGAGAACTTCAACCTGCGCATCCTCCTCGACCCCGACGAACAGGCCAGGCACGCCCCCGTCCTCGATCGAGCCCAGGAAGTCCTCACCAGGTTCTACGCCAGCAAGTCAACGATGGAACTCTACGAAGGCGGCCAGGGACGCCGCCTGCTCATCGGTCAGGTCGCAACCCCGGCAGACATCGGCGACAGCAAGCACTTCGCCGCCCGGGAATGGTGGCTCGAGCTCAAGCAGCCCACCACCCTCGGTCAGGACGACGCCCAGCTCAAGTTCCCCGGCCCGCCCTATCGACTCTCCGAGACGCCAACCTCGATCCGTCGCCCGGCCCCGCGGATCGGCGAACACAACCAGGAAGTCTGGGTCGGCGAAGTCGGCATTCCAGCCGAAGACCTCATCGCATTCGCCGGAGAGGGCGCAATATGACGTCTCCAAACGGAACCAGACCCCTTGACGACATCCGCGTCGCCGACTTCTCATGGTTCGGAGCCGGCCCCATCGCCGGCCGCACCCTCGCCGACTTCGGCGCCGACGTCATCCGCATCGAGTCCGAAGCCAAGGTCGATGGACTCCGCCACGGTGAACCGGTCAAGCCCGGGAAGACCGGACTCAACGTCTGCGCATACTTCAACAACTACAACGCCGACAAGCGCTCCTTCCTGCTCAACATGGCCGTCGAGGGCTCACGCGAAGTCGCCATGCGCCTCATCGAGCGCTCCGACATCTTCCTATCCAACCTCACTCCCCGAGTCATCGATCGTTGGGGCCTGACCTACGAGGAACTCTGCGAAGTCAAGCCCGACATCATCGCCGCCTACTCGCCGATGCAGGGCCTCTGGGGGCCACACCGAGACTTCCTCGGCTTCGGCGCCGTGCTCACCCCGACCACCGGAATCTCACACCTCTCCGGCGACCCCGACCGCCGGCCCGTGGGCGTCGGCACCAACTATCCCGACTACGCAGTCAATCCCGGCCACACGGTCGTCGCAATCCTCGCCGCGCTGCGGCATCGCCGACGCACAGGACAGGGGCAGCGAGTCGAACTGGCCCAGATCGAGTCAGTCGCCGCAACCATGGGCCCCTCCCTCCTCGACTACACCGCCAACGGCGTCAACCAGACCCGCAAGGGCAACAAGTCCAGCTGGATGTTCCCGCACGGCATCTACCGCTGCGCCGATGACCCCTCCGGCCGAGAACGCTGGATCGCAATCGCCGTCGGCGACGACGCCCAATGGGAATCACTCTGCGCAGTCGCCGAAGGAGCAGAGTTCGCCGCAAACGATCAGTTCGCCACCCTGCTCGGCAGACGGAGACATGAAGGCGACTTGAACGCTGCGATCTCCAGCTGGACCGCCTCCTTCGACGCCGCATCGCTCGCCATCCACTTGCAGTCAGTCGGCGTAGCCGCCGCCTTGGTCCAGGACGCCGAGGACATGTGCGAGCACGACGAGCACCTGGCCGAGCGAGGCTTCTACGAATACCTCGATCATCCCGAGACTGACATCTCGCTCTACGACGGCCCCACCGTCAAGCTCCACGACACGCCCGGTTACCTGGCCGCGCCCGCCCCGCTCTTCGGCGAGCACACCTTTGAAGTCGCAACGGAAATCTTGGACTACACACCCGAGGAAGTAGCCGAACTCACGGCGTCGGGAGTCCTCAGCTAGCCCTCGCCGAATCCCAGGGTCCGTTCAAGAAACGGCCCGACCGACTGAATGCCCTGGGGCATGAAGTCCCAGTGTCCGCAGGGCAGCCAGACCAGCTCCCGCGGCTCGGAGAGCCGGTCGTAGAAGCGCTGAGTCGCTTCGGGAGTGATCAGGTCATCGCGCTCGCCCGCCACGACCTGGATCGCCCGGCCGGCCATCATCGGAGCGTAAGCGCCAGGATCAGTCAACGCGTCGGCAAGCTCGCCCGCGCTCCCGCCTCGTCCCGACAGCGTGCTCGCGCCCGAGATGCAGAACGAAGCAGCCTTGACACGCTCATCCATCCCAACAAATGGCGCGCCGCGCATCCCGCCCATCGAGAACCCGACAAAGCCAACCCGCTCGGCGTCGACCTCGGGGCGCTCGGATAGGTAGTCCAGCGTCCGCATCCAGTCGACCACTGTCTGCAAGGACTGATCCAACCGTCGCATCGGCCAGCGCTGGAAATCCTCCATCGACACGGCACGCTTCGCCCGCTCGCCATGCCCCGCCTGGTCAATAGTGGCGCAGATCGCTCCTCGAGCGACCCACTGTTCAGCCGGCCAGAGGACATAGTCACTGGACTTGTCCAGCGTGCCCGGATGACCAACCAGGATCAACGGTCGCGGCCCTTCGGCTTCGACCGACTGCAGCAGGAATCCAGCCACTCGCTCCTCATAGCGAGAAGTGATCTCGAAACGCTCGACGCTCAATCCACCACCCTCACCCGCCGGGGCAGTCGTCGCGTTGAACGGCAGGTCTCGGTCATAGCCAAAGGCCAGCGCCCGCAGCAGATCCACCTGGGTTGGGTCATCACTCATATCTCAATGCCTCAGCAATCGTCGTACGCGCCGCCTGTCTTGCCGGGAAGTATGTCAGGACCAGCGACGCTACGAACGCCCCGATCAGCATCGGCAAAATCGTGCCCAGCGGGATGTACATCGAGATCTCGCCGAACGTCCCCTCGGCGAACAACCGCCAGGCCAGACCCAACGCCAGCGCCGTGCCCAGCCCGAGACCCAGCAGCGCGATGAACCCCATCTCGATCAGCAACTCAAAGCCGACCAACCGAGCCTGGAACCCGATCGCGCGCAACACGCCAATCTGCTGCCGCCGTTCGACCACCGCCCGTAGCGCGATCACGCCCAGCGCAGCCAGCCCCGCCACGAGGCCAATCCCGATGAACCCCTGGAACAGCGCCAGAATCGACGACTGCGTGCTCTGCTGGCGCTCCAGTTCGCCCTTGATGTCCACGGCGAAGATGCGCAGCTCGCGCTCGATGCCCTGCGCCACCTCGAGCGTGTCCGCGCCTGCGCGAGTGGAAATGTAATGCCGCGTCGAGTCCGATGGGCCGACGACCGCGGCCGCAATCGATTCAGGCAGCAGCAGGGTCGGCAAGCTGCCGTTCTCACCGTCGAGATCGACAAAGGCCCCGCTGACCCGCTCGAGGATCGCAATCACCTCGACCTGCCGCGCGTTCTCGCCCAATCCGACCTCCACCACGATGCGCGGCAAGCGAATCGATTCATCCGTCACCGAGTCGGGTGTCGACCACGGCTCCAGATCGACATCGGCGAAACCGAACGCGCCGTCGATCGCATCCACCGTCGCGACCGCAACCATCTCGCCTCCGCGCAAGGCGGACCACACGGCCTGCTCATCCTCGTACCGGTAGGAAATCGCCTGCAGCTTCACTTCCTGACCGTCAATGAACTCATCGTTGATCCCGCCCAGCACCACGGCCTCGCGATCTTCGAACTTCAGCTCTGCCAGGTCGGTCTCGATCGTTCGGATCTCGCCGTCGCTGTCAAGGATGTGCCGCTCCGCAACCGGGTCCCACGCTTCGGTCAGCGCCGTCACCGCTCGCGTCCCGCGCACCGGACCGGCTTCGATCCGGCCCGCGTCCTCGATCTCGTCCAGGACCTCGTTCGCGCCGGCCTCGGCCAGCCCGGCCCGGATATCGCCAATCGCGTTGACCTCGGTGTTGAAGGCCAGCACCTCGAACCCGCCGGCCGTGTCGCCGCCGGTAAACGCCCGGCTGAAGGAGGCGTTGATCGTGCTGAAGTTGACCAGCGCAAACGTGATCAGCGCGATCATCGCGATCGTCATCCCGGTGCGATACCGGGCCGCCGCCGGATACGCCGCTGCAGTCCGGATCACCGGCGCCATCCGACCGACGCCGCCCACGGCGTTGCGAATCCCGCCGACAATCAGGTCGAGATTGAAGACCAACAGCAGCGTCCCCGCTGCCGTCAGCATCGTCCCGGCGAGCACGAACAGCTCCGGTCCACCGTTGAGATTGTTGTTGAAGAAACTCTCGTGCCAGTCGTTGGGTGCAAACCAGAGGAACATCACGAACCCCGCGCCCACCGTGTACAGCAGGCGAGGCGGAATCCGCCGCCCGCTGAGTCGCAGTCTGTTCAGCCCCATCACCACGCCCAGGGGCAACAGGGAGATCCCCATCATGTAGATGAACAGGCTTTCCTGGTCCAGCCCGAATCCGAGTAACTGCCAGCCGCCAATCACGAACAACACCCACCACTGTGGATTCCAGCGCAATACGCGCCAGCCGAACAGCAGCACCCAGGGAATCAACCGTTGCGCTCGGCGCCTGCCCGTGAGTTGCAGGAAGAATGCGACCGGCGCCCCCAGGATCAGCGTGATCGGCGTGGTTGCCAACAACACGAGCCCGATCGCCGTTGTGAACACACCAAGCACGTTGCGCAGCACCCGCCGCGGCGTCAGCGGATGACTCTCCTCGTACTGCTCCTCGGGAATGTCGCGAATCGCCGCGACGATGTTCAGCCGCGAGGCTCGGAAACTCGAAAACACCACCGTGATGAATGTGATCACGATGCCGATGCACGCGGAGATCACCAGACTCTTGACCGTGACCGTCCAGGCAAACTGGAAGCCAAAACTCTCAAAGCCGGTATTGAGCGCCGCGATCAATCCGATCGCGAACAGCAGGCCAAGCACGACGCCGACCACCGCGGCGCCCATGTTGTAAACCATGCCCTCGGAGATGAACATCTGGATCAGGTCGTTGCGCTGCATCCCCACCGCGCGGGCGATGCCCATCTCCGGTTTCCGCTCCTCCGCCAGCATCGCGAAGATCAGGAAGATCAGCAGTATCCCGGCCGCCACGGAAAACGAACCCATGAACAGGAACAGCGTCGTGAACACGCTCGCGATCAGCTCCGCGTCGCGCAGGCTGTCGGCCTTCACCGATTCCGTTGCGTAACGTGACAGCCCGTTGCTGAGATACAGGTCAGGGTTCATGCGCTCGAGGCGGGACAGCGCGGCGTCGATGTCTTCATCGAGTGCTTCAGAGAACTCCAGCGGCTCCTCCACCCCGCCCGCACCGCTGACCAGGATGCTGTCCCACTGATCGGGCGGAGACAGCCGAGGTCCGAGCAACTCCTGGTAGGCCGACATGGGAAGCAGGCCGCCGGCGCCGCCTGCTTGGAGATTGCCGGTCAGCACCGCATTGCGCCCGATCGCCGCCACAGTGAAACTGCGCGGCGACTGCATCACGAAGAGCCGCACCCGATCACCGGGCTCGGCGTCCAGATCACGCGCCGCCAGTTCGTTGATCACGATCTCGTCAGGTCCGAGCGCGCTCAACTCGATCAGGTCACCGTTCTCATCTCGAACTGCCTGCAATCGGTCTGCGAGCTCCGGGTCGACGCCCACCAGGAAGAACTGCGGCTCAACCTGCCCGGCCTCCGGGTGTTCGATCGGCACGAGCTCAAAGCGCGAGCCGAAAATCGCGTCGATCCGCTCGTCGCCGGCGAAATGAGACTGGAGATCGAGCAGAACCTGATTGGGGATGCCGTCGCTCGAGGAAGACTCGGCATCGGTACCGACCTCCTCGGTCGTGATGAAATGGTCGATCCGTTCCAGCGAATCGAGCGCCAGGTTGCGAACACTCACCGCCAGCGAATCGCCCGTCGAAAAGGCGATCGTCACGATGATCGTCGCCAGGGTCAGCCCCATCGTCACCAGCACCGTCTGCGCCCGGCGGCGCGGGATGTTGCGCAAGCCCATCCGCACCAGGATCGGCCGCTTGAAAAAGATGAACGCGATCACCGCCGCCGCAACGCCCGCGATCGCAACAACGATCCACATCAGGCGGATCGTCGGCAGGCCGAAGAGTTCCTCCATGTTGCCCCTCCCTCAGCGCCGCGCAGTCGCGTCCTAGCCGCCCAGTTGCCGGTGAATCGTTTCGCCCTCGATCAGCCCATCCCGCATGTGGATGGTTCGATTGGCGCGCCGGCCGATGTTCTCGTCGTGGGTGACGATGACGAACGTCTGGTTGTTGTCCCGGTTGAGTCCTTCGAGCAAGTCCATGATCTGGCCAGCGTTGGTCGAATCCAGGTCTCCGGTTGGTTCGTCTCCCCAGACGATGGCCGGGTCGTTGACCAGTGCTCGGGCGATTGTCACACGCTGTCGCTGTCCGCCTGAGAGCTGAGCCGGTCGGTGCCCGGCCCAGTCGGCAAGTCCAACCTGCTCCAGCGCCAGCATCGCGCGATCTCGGGACTCGCGCTGACCGACGCCGGCAAGCAGAAGCGGCAACTCGACGTTCTCCACTGCCGACAACACCGGCAACAGGTTGTAGAACTGGAAGACGAAGCCCATCCGGCGGGCGCGATGATCAGTGCGCTCCGTGTCCGGCATGTCATGGATGCTGCGACCCTCGACGAAGATCTCACCCTGTTCAATCGTCTCCAGTCCGGAGAGGCAGTTGAGCAGCGTCGTCTTGCCGCAGCCCGATGGCCCCATGATCGTGACCATCTCCCCGCGCGACACCGACAACGAGACGCCTCTCAGTGCATGGACGGGCTGACCGGCGGCGGCATAAGTCTTGTGCACATCGTCCGCCACGATGATTGACTCGCCGCGAACCTCTCCAGATGTGCCCTTCTGCGGCGCGGCCTCAATGTCAATGCCGACTGGTCGACTGCTCATCTTCGCCTCCTGCTGTGGGGGACCGGTTCAAACGCGGCGCGACTCGACTCAGCCTATCTCCCTGACCTGTACGCTGAGCGTTCATACGGCCGCAGTTTCGACTGTGCCGCGAAACGCAAACCGAACTCGTACAAGACGCTTACGCCAGTTTCGGAGACGCACCCATGACCGAATCCGCCAGCCTGTTGGAGACCGCCGATCAGTTCGCCAAGGACCTGATCGCGAACAATGTCGCCGGTCTGATGCCCGTGTTCACCCCAGTCGGCATTGGCCAGGCGATGGCCATGCAGCAGGACCCCAACGCCGGCTCAGCGGCCGGCTCCACCAGCTTCGAAATCGAAGACCAGGGCGACCACCTGCTGCACATCACGTTCCGCGGCCCCGAGAGCGCCGGCGGCGACGGCACCATCTTCACCAAGTGGATTGAAGGCCCCATGGGCTGGCAGGTCGACGCCATCGGCCGGGTGGAGTAGCAGCTAGGTCAGGCTCAACTCCACATCCCCGATCTCTGCAAAGCGGATCGTCACTTCCTGACCCGCCAGGCCGGGCACGTGGATCGCCGCCGCGCCCGTCGTGATCACCTCACCCGCCGATACGGTCATCCCGCGATTATTGATCTCGTTCACCGTCGCCACCAGCACCTCGGTCGGATTCGGACGGCCGTCGCGGCCTTCAGCGACACTCTCGCCATTGATCAAGATCTCGCAGTCAAGTGCAACAAGCTCCTTCGACTCCCAGTCGTCAATCTCGGGCCCAATGATCAGCGCCTGGTTGCCGACGCCGTCCGCCGCCATGCTGGGCATCGGTGCGCCGCCGTCAAAGCGACTGTTGGGCGCCTCGATCACGATGTAGGCATTTGACACTCCGCCGAGCACGTCGCCTTCGCTGTGGCCACCATCGGTCGGAGCGAACTCCCGCCCGAGACGAAACGCGACTTCGGCCTCCAGGATGCAGTTAACGAACGTGTCCCCAGGGATCGAGGCCGGCGAGTCCATCACCATTCCCTCGAAAAACGGCGCGAGGACCATATCCCCATCGATCACAGCCGCTTTCCAGGCGATCGCGGGTGTCGGATTGCGCGACCAGCGCTCCCAGTAGATCCGCCCCCCGTCGGCAGCCGTCCCCGGACGACAGGACTCGGGGATCGCCGGCAGCGGCAGTCCATTCGCGGTCGCCTCATCGAGAAAGTCGGCGGCTTCTTTGACTTGGGCGTCGGTCAATACGTCGGTCATGTGTGGTTCCTGTCGGGTGAATATGTATGTCGTCTTGGCTTTCCGCAGGATAGGTCGACATTCGTAGTCGCTGTCCTAGACTGCCCACGTTCCGCGAGATGTTGACGACATCCGCGGATTCGACGTGACGTCCTTGAGAGGAGCAGGCGGTGATGACCGACATTGACACGACGGCAGGCAAGTATTTGCGCGACAAGTACGCCATCATCGGCGTCGGCGAGACGACCTACACCCGAGGCTCGGGCATGACCACCCGATCCCTGGGCACCTGGGCGATCAAGAACGCGATGGACGACGCCGGCATCCCGGCGTCGGAGATCGACGGGATGATGTCCTACGCCGGCAACGACTCAACGGCATCGCCGATGCTCGCCGGCGACCTCGGAATCCGGCTCAACTTCTACATGGACGTGCAGGGCGGCGGCTCATCGTCCGAAGCCCTGATCGGACTCGCGATCGGCGCGATCGAAGCGGGGATGTGCGAGACCGTTGTCGTCTTCCGTTCGATGAACGGCTACTCGCAGGTCAGAATCGGCGGTACCGGCGCCCGAGCCTCGGTGCCGGTCGGCGGCGACGCGCTGCACGCGGCCGCTTACGGCTGGTTCTCCGCCGGACAGAACTTCTCCCCCACCTTCATGCGCCACATGTACGACTACGGGACCACCCCCGAGCAGGTCGCGATGGTCAAGGTGATCCACTCCGAGCACGCCTCCAACAACCCCAAGGCCTACTACAAGCAGCGCGTAACGGTCGAGGATGTCGTCAACTCGCGGATGATCTGCAAGCCGCTGCACCTGCTCGACTGCTGCGTCGAGACCGACAACGCGACCGCGCTGATCGTGACCTCGGTCGACAAGGCCTACGACTACAGGAACACGCCAGCGCGGATTCTTGGCGTGGCCGGACGCGTCTGCAAGCCGCGCATCGACATGCACTTCCAGCACGGGCCAATCTCGACCGTTGCCGGCCACTACATCAAGGACATCATCTACCGCAACGCCGGCGTGGGTCCCGAGGACATCCAGTGCACCGGCGCATACGACGCCTTCACCTTTACCTCGATGCTCCAGCTCGAGGACTACGGCTTCTGCAAGAAGGGCGAGGGCGGCGACTACGTCTCCTCCGGGATCATGCGCCTGGGCGGCGAACGTCCCAACAACACCTCGGGCGGTCACCTCTGCGAGGGTTACACGCACGGGATGAACATGATCATCGAGAACGTGCGCCAGCTCCGCGGCGAGGTTGACTGCTACTGCCCGCAGGACGACAACGGCAAGCGCATCCACAGCTACAACTACGCGCCGCCGGAAGAGGGCGGCGGCTGCCGCCAGGTTCCCAACCTGGAAATCACACAGAACTTGGGCTGGGCGATGCCCGGCACCGGTTCCTCCCTGATTATGCGCAAGGGCTAGAGCGGAACTGACGAACGACGACGACACCGAACAGGAGCCGACCATGCCGCAGGGCGAATACCTGGGAATGACCCTCACCGTTCTCGACCTCGACCAGGAAAACCTGGCCTACTTCCAACATTGCGCCGACCATGACTTCCATCTCCAGCAGTGCGCCGACCCCGACTGCGGGCTGATCCGCTACCCGCCGGGCACCGCTTGCCCCTGGTGCTCACAGCGAGAGTTCAACTGGGTACCGGTCGACGCTCGCGGGGAGGTCCACTCCTACGGCGAAGTCCACCACGCGATCCAGCCCGCCTTCCGCGAGCGCGCTCCGTACATGATCCTGCTGGTCGAGCTCGACACACAGTCGGGCGTGCCGACCGAGCACGAGGCGCTGCGCGTCGCCGGCAATCTCGTCGACGCCGATGGCAACTTTGCTACCCCTGATCTGGTCAAACAGGTGGGCATCGGCTCGCGGATGCGAATGGTGTTCGCAGACGTGGCTGAGGGCCTCGCGTTGCCTCACTGGACGCTCGACGAAGATGCAGAACAGCCGGACGCACCCTGGCGCTACCCGCAAGAGGTCAACGGCGTCTAGGAACGGATCGTAGTCGTGGCCGACACCATAGTCCAACGCTTCCAGGGCAAGGTCGCGCTCGTCACCGGAGGCGCCTCAGGGATGGGTGCCGAGTCGTCGATCCGCCTCGCCCGCGAAGGTGCCGCAGTCGCCGTCGTCGGCTTACCCGATGACCCCCGCGGCGACGACGTAGTACAGCAGATCACCGACGCCGGTGGCCAGGCCATCTACGTCGGAGCAGATGTCTCCCGAGAGGCCGACTGCGACGCCGCAGCTCAAGCCGCCGTCGACGCGTTCGGCCGCATCGACCTCTGCATCGCCGCCGCCGGAATCTTGCACGCTGACTATGTCTCAGGCGAGGTCTCGGAAGCTGACCTCACGCCCGACCGCTCTGCGGGCTACATCATCAACAAGCCGGTCGAATACTGGGAGAAAGTGCTCTCGGTCAACATGACCGGCGTGATGCTGACGAATCGGGCGGCTGCTCGCCGCATGATCGCCCACGGCGACGGCGGCTCGATCGTCAACATCTCTTCAGGCGCAGCCAAGATTCCGATGCCGGGCAACGCGGAGTACTCCGTCTCCAAAACCGGCGTCTGGATGCTCACCCGAGTCCTCGCCCTCGAACTCGCCCCGCACAACATCAGAGTCAACACCGTCGCCCCAGGCGTGATCGACACCCCAATGGCGATGGCACTCTCGCAGGACGAAGCCCGACGAGCCGCCTTCGAGCGCTTCGTCCCGCTCGGCCGCCTCGGCGAGGCTGAAGATATTGCCGAAGCCTCCCTCTTCCTCCTCAGCGACCAGGCGGGCTACATCACCGGCCAGATCCTCCACCCCGACGGCGGCATCTTCACAGGTTGAGCGCAGGACAGCCGCCGCTGAATCGGGCGGTTGACAGAAGATGATGTTGGTCTGACGGGCAATTTACGTCATGGCCTTAGCTTGCGAGACAACGAAGGGGAGTTCGCTCCCCTTCCTCATGTTCATTCTCAAGCACAGCGAATTGACTGGTCGCCCGTGAGTAATCAAGACATTGACATCGATGCCCTGGTCCGCGGCCGGCGAAGTCCCCGCCGTTGGATGCTGGCCCTACTGGTCGTTGCGATCGGCGTCATCGCAGTACTGGCCTGGTACTTCACTCGCAGTGGCGAAGAGACAGTCGTCTTCGAACCGCAGCGCGTGACGGCCACGACCGGCCAGCTCACCACTACGGTTGAACTCTCAGGATCGGCAGCAGCCGCGCAAACATCATCGCTCAGCTTCGGCGTTGCTGGAGAAGTCGATTCAGTCGATGTCGAGATCGGCGACGAAGTATCGAGTGGCGATGTCCTGGCGAGCCTCGACGACAGCGATGCGCAACGCCAGCTAGAGACCGCCGAGGTGCAACTGAACCTTGCGCGACTCCGGCTCGAAGAGCTCTTGGAAACTCCGGCCGCATCCGAGATCGCCGCTTCGGAGCGCGCCCTCGCTACGGCGCAGGCGCAGGTCGTGAGCGCGGCACTAGCGCTCGAACAAATCGACGATCCGCCCGACGCCAGCGAAGTCGAGGCCGCCGAGCAAGCGGTTGCCAACGCACGCTCGCAGCTCTCCGGCGCCGAACAGGCCCTCGCCGAGCTCACAGGCGACGTCGACGCAGTCCAACTGGCCCGAGCTCAGCAGGATGTCGCCAATGCCGCCACGCAACTCTCGACCGCACAGGAAGCACTGAACGACCTGATCGACGAGCCCACAGCCACCGAGATTGCGTCCGCTGACCAGGCTGTCGCCAACGCAGCTTCGCAACTGTCCAACGCGCAAGAGGCGCTCGCAGATCTAACCGGCGAGCCAACCGATGCCGAGCTGGCCTCAGCCGAACAGGCGGTAGCCTCTGCCGCCTCACAGCTGGCGAGCGCCCAACAAACGCTCGATCTACTGACAACTGAGCCCAGTGTCGCCGAGATTGAGACAGCGCGCTCTGCCGCCGCGCAAGCGCGAAATCCCGTCAGCGCAGCAGAGCAAGCCGTCGATAGTGCCGAGGATGCACTGGAGGACGCGCACGAGCGCTTCTGCGACGACATCGTGGTCCTGCCGGAGATCTGCGACGCGCCGCCGCCGCTGCCGCAGTCAGAAATCGACCTCCTGGAGACCAAGACAGACAACAGCGGCGCAACCCTCGAACGTCGAGCGCAAGAACTGATCAACGCCCAAATCGCCTGGGAACAGGCGCTCAACAGCTACGAGGCATCGGCGTCATCCTTGATGGCAGCGGAAGCGCGTTTGGCCGACCTCACCGAGGGACCGGACGCGGACGTGCTCGCGCAGGCAACCGAGGCAGTGACCGCCGCGGAGGCGGCTCACGAAGCAGCCAGGGCGCGGCTCGAGGAACTGCTGACGCCGGCGTCCGACGAGGATGTCTTCCAGGCCGAACAGGCAGTCGTCGCCGCGACCGCGGGTCTGGTTGTAGCAGAGAACCAGCGCGAAGAACTGAGTGAACCGGCCGATCCCAACGACGTCTTCCAGGCCGAACAGGCCGTCGCCGCCGCGAGAGCTGGTCTGACCGCAGCCCAGGTCGCGCTGAACGACCTGCTCGGCGATGTCGACTCCAGCGACCTGTACCAGGCAGAGCAGGCGCTAGCAGCCGCAGAAGCCAACCGAGACGCGGCCGAAGCGAGGCTCGCCGAACTCCTGGCTCCACCGACCGATGACGACATCCTCGAAGCCGAGCTCGCCCTCGCCAGCGCCGAGTCATCGCTCCGAGAAGCCCAGGCGCGGCACGACGAACTGCTCACCGGCGCCACGGCGACGACCATCGCTCAACAGGAGCAAAACGTCCGATTGGCCGAGATCTCCTACGAACAAGCCCTGTCCGCAATGGAAGATCTGGTCATCAAAGCGCCCTTCGACGGCGTCGTCGAAGAAGCAAGCGTTGAGCCGGGAGATCGAATCGGAGCGGGGGGCACAGCCTTTGTCGTCAGCACCCGCGATCAGATCGTGGTCGACCTCACCGTCACTGAAGCCGAGATCTTCGAACTCGAGGAACTGCAGGTCGGCGTCGCCTCATTCGATGCGATCGATGGTGTCCAGTACCCGGTCCGAATCACCACGATCAGTCGGGTACCCAACGTCGAACAGGGCGTCGTCACCTACGCCGTCGAGGCCACCGTGCTTTCCCAGCTCGCCATCCAGGCGGTGCGCAACGACTTGCAGGCCCTCGGCGTCACGGTCCCCGAGCCCCAGCGGGCCGGCGACCGGGACGGACAGGGCCAGGGCGGCGGGGACGCGGCGGTGGATCGCCAACAGGCAGCACGGTTCCAGGCCTGGCTGCAGTCCCTGGATTTGCCAGAGGGCACCAGCGTCCTAGACGTTGTTCGCGCGATCGCGAATGACGAAGAGCTTCCCGGCGGAGTCGAACTGTCGGAGGACTTCGAAATCACCGACGAACAGCGCGCCCAGCTTCGCGCACTCCTCGCGCGATTCTCTGGCGGAGGAGGCGGCGCAGCCGGCGGGACGGCAGCAGTCAGCGACGACCGCCAGCTCCCCGTCGACGGGATGAGCGCGACCGTCACGATCCTGACCGCCGTACGCGATGAAGCCGTGCTCGTCTCAACCTCTGCCGTTCGCCAGATTGATGGAGCCTTCTACGTCGCCATCCCAACCGAAGATGGCGGCTGGGAACGACTGGCCGTCCAGATCGGCGAGACCGACGGCACGAACGTCGAGATTCTCGAGGGGCTGGAAGACGGCGCGACCCTGCTCATCGGCGCTGATTCCGAAGGCATCGCCTACAGCGCCACGCAGTTGCCGGGCGGAGGTACAGGCGGAGGCCCTGGAGCTGGGGGAGGCTGATGATCCGCCTCGACAGCGTTCGCAAGACCTTCACCACTGGAGACACCCAGATCCACGCCCTCGACGGCGTGAGCCTGGAGATCGAGCGCGGCGAGTTCGTCGCAATCATGGGGCAGTCCGGCTCCGGCAAGAGCACCATGATGAACATCATCGGCCTGCTCGATCGGCCTGACGAAGGGGCGTATCTGCTCTCAGGTCAGAATGTCGCGACCCTCAACGAACACGCGCGCGCACGTTTGCGAGGCACCGCCTTCGGCTTCGTCTTCCAGTCCTACTCACTCCTGCCGCGCATGAGCGCGCTCGAGCAGGTCGAACTCCCGCTGATCTATCAGGGAGTCCGAGACCGCCGCCGCCGAGCCGCCGAAGCGCTGGTCCGTGTCGGCCTGGCCGACCGCATCGGACACAGGCCGACCCAGCTCTCGGGAGGCGAACAGCAACGCGTAGCCATCGCGCGGTCGCTCGTCGTCGATCCCTTGGTCGTCCTCGCCGACGAACCGACCGGCGCGCTCGACACGGCAACCGGCCACGAGGTCATGACCTTGCTCAGCGACCTCGTCGACCAGCACGGGATGACGATCATCCTGGTGACTCATGAGCCGGAAGTCGCGGCCTTCGCCGATCGCACGGTGCGGATGCGCGACGGCCAGATCATCGAGGACACCGGTGCCTCAAGCGATGCGAATGCATCGAGAGCTGAGCCGACGACATGAGCATGCTCGACGCCCTGCGAATTGCGGTCCGGGCGATCGTCGCCAATCGCCTGCGCAGCCTGCTGACGCTGCTGGGCCTCGTGATCGGCGTCAGTTCCGTGATCGCGCTGATTGCAGTTGGGCAAGGAACGCAGAAGGGCGTCAGCGATCAGATCCGCGGCCTGGGAACGGACCTGATCTTCATCGAACCCTCCGCGGCGGCGACGACCCAGCAGGGCGGCACCACTGCGCTATTCACGACGACGTTGACGCAAGCCGACGCCTACGCCATCGCCGCCAACGGCAATCCCGCGATCTCAGCAGTCACCTCGCACATCACCGGCGACGTTCAGGCCATCGCCGGCGCGAACAACGTCGGCGCCGAGTCGGTCTTCACCTCATCCAACTACGCCGAAGTCCGAGATCTCGAGGTGGCAGTCGGATCGTTCATCGCCCCACAGCACGATGATGCCGGCAGCCTCGTCGCAGTCCTCGGCTCTCGCGTTGCCGAGACCCTCTACCCAGGCGTCGATCCCATCGGCCAGGAGGTCCGCCTCTCGTTCCTTGCCGGTCGTGTGGTGTTCGCGTTCACCGTGATTGGAGTGCTGCAAGAGGTCGGCGGCGTAGCCGACGCCAATGACCAGGTCTTCGTGCCAATCACCGGGCTGGCCAATCGATTCCGCTTCCTCTACACGCCGACCGGCGACCTGCGCGTCACCCAGATCGATGTGCAAGCCACACCTGGTGCCGACACGGAAGAACTCAAACAACAGGTCACCGACCTCTTGCTCTTCCGACATAACCGCACCGACCCCGATTTCACGATCGAGAGTCAGGATGACCTGCTCGACGCCGCCTCGGAAGTCGCGAACACGCTCTCGATCCTGCTGGGAGTCGTCGGCGGCATTTCTCTGCTCGTCGGTGGCATCGGAGTGATGAACATCATGCTGGTCTCAGTCACCGAGAGGACACGTGAGATCGGAATTCGCCGAGCGGTCGGAGCAACGGCAAAAGACATCGTCAATCAGTTCGTCACCGAGGCGCTGGCGCTCAGCGTGTTTGGTGGGATCATCGGCATCGTGATCGGAGTAGTCGCATCCCTCTTGGTCGACGGCCGCCAGCTGGGCGACCAGGAAATGACTACGGTGATCCAGGCCTGGTCCATCGCCGCCGCCTTCGGCGTCTCAGCCGGAGTCGGACTCCTCAGCGGCATCTACCCCGCCTGGCGAGCAACCGTCGTCGACCCGATCGCAGCCCTGCGAAACGAGTAGCGCAATGAGTAGCCCTAGCGAGTATCTTGACGCGGATTGGAAAGTCCGAGTCATTCGAGTTCGTCGCACGCGAGGGGCCAGACCATGCCACTACCTCCAGCAGAGTCCCTGAATCGCTTCCAGGGCAAGGTTGCCGTCGTCACCGGCGGCGCCAGCGGCATGGGCCGAGAGTCCTCCATCCGACTCGCCCGAGAAGGCGCCTCGGTGATCGTGGCCGGTCTGCCCGACGACGAACGCGGAGCCGAGACAGTCTCGATGGTCGAGGAAGTCGGCGGACAGGCCGTCTACGTCGGCGTCGACGTGACCAGAGAAGCCGATTGCGAAGCCATGGCTCAAGCAGCCATCGACCACTTCGGCCGTCTCGACCTCTGCATCGCCGCCGCTGGCATCTCCCACGCCGGATACGTCTCCGGTGAAGTCACCGAAGGCGAGCCACTCCTCGGCGGCTCGCACCGCCACGTGATCCACAAGCCGGTCGAGTACTGGGAGAAAGTCCTCGCCGTTAACCTCACCGGCGTCATGCTGACCAATCGCGCCGTCGCCCGGGTCATGCTCGATCAAGGCCAGGGTGGCGCAATCGTCAACATCTCCTCCGGTGCTGCCAAAGCGCCGATCCGAGGCATGGCCGACTACTGCGTCTCCAAGACCGGCGTCTGGATGCTGACCCGCTGCATCGCCCTCGAACTGGCTCCCTCCAACATCCGAGTCAACACCGTCGCGCCGGGACTCATCGACACCCCGATGACCCTCGCCGTCACCACGGACGAGGAACGCCGTCAGCGCCGGATCGAGAGCATTCCGCTCAACCGTCTCGGCGAGCCGGAAGACATTGCCGAGGCGGCGCTCTTCCTGCTCAGCGACCAGGCTGGCTACATCACCGGCCAGATCCTCCATCCCGACGGCGGAATCTTCGTCGGCAGCTGAGCCTGCCGGGGCGCGCACGGTTGCGCGGTACGCTGCTACCGATGCTCACGCTCGCCATCCAGCAACTCCTCACCAAGAAGCTGCGTAGCGCCCTCACCGTCCTCGGCTTCGGCGTCTGCGTCAATCTCTACATCGTCGTCACCACCGTGATGCGTTTCATCACCGAGGACCTCGACCTCCAGGTCCAGCGCTTCACCGGCGTCCTTTTCGTCCAATCGCGAGGACTCACCGGCCTCTCAGGCATCGAGTGGCCGCCAATCTCCTCCACCATCTCCATGTCCGAGGCCACCGCCGTCATCTCCCGTCCCGCCGTCGACCAGGACCGTTCGACCATGGTCTCCTTCGCCGCCCTCGCCCCGCCGCCATACCCAACAGCCCCACCTGAGGCGCTCCTCGTCGGCATCGAACAGGGCAAGGAGGACGTCTTCCTCAACGGAGCCGAAGCAATCGCCGGACGCAACGATTTCCCCCGACAGAACGGCGCCGGCAACCCGCCGCCGGCCATCCTCGGAGTCCTCGCCGCCCGACACTTCGCCAGGGTCGCCACACAGGTCACCGAAGTCCCAACGCCCGTCGGACCACTCGCGCTCGCAGCGCTCGGCAGCAAGATCTCCGTCCGAGGAACCGAGTTCGAGGTCCAGGGCATCATCGAACCCGAGACCAACCAGCTCCTCCGCTCAGCCGTCCTCATCCCCCTCGAAGACGCCCAATGCGTCCTCCAAACCCCCGACTCCGTGACCGCCCTGCTCGTCTCCCCCAAGAAAGCCTCCGACATCGACCCACTCCAGGAATCAATCGAGTCCGAGCACGACGAACTCATGGTCATCTCCGACAAGCAACTGGTAGAGAACGCACGCAAGCTCCTCGACCGCGTCAATCAGCTCTTCGACGTCGTCCGTTGGACCTCGGTCACGGTTGCCGCTCTGCTCATCGCGATCGTGATGTTCGTCTCCGTCCTCGAACGGACCCGCGAGCTGGGAACCCTGAGAGCAATCGGAGCACCACGCCGAGCCCTCCTCTCCCTCATCCTCTCTGAATCCGCTGGCTTCGCCGCAGCCGGATCACTGGTCGGAGTCCCCATGTCCCGAGTCGTGATCAGCAAAGCCCTCGGCCCCGACGCCGCAGGCCTCCGCTCCCGAGAAATCGAATGGGGGGCAGCCGGAATCCTCAGCCTCTGCTCAATGGTCGCCGCCCTCATGCCCGCCTGGCGAGCTGTCCAAGTCGACCCGATCATCGCCCTCCGCTACGAGTAAGACGAACAGGCCGCCATCGTGACCAACGAGCAGAACACGGACCACATCCCCCTGCTCTCCGTGCGCAACCTCGAGCGCATCTACCAACTCGGCGGCCAGACGATCCACGCCCTGCAACCGCTCAACCTCGACATCCACAAAGGCGACTTCATCGCCATCGCCGGACCCTCCGGCTCCGGCAAATCCACCCTCCTCCAACTCCTCGGCTTGGTCGACTCACCCACGACCGGCGAAGTCCGCGTCCGGGGCAAGGTCGCCCAGGACCTCGGCGGCGAGCAGCGAGCCGCCCTCCGACTCCGAACCCTGGGCTTCGTCTTCCAGGCCTTCAACCTCCTGCAGATGCTCACCGCCCGCCAGAACGTCGAGATCGCGCTCACCCTCGCCGGCTTCCCCCGACGCAAACGCCGCAAACGAGCCGAGGAATTACTCTCGGCAGTCGGCCTCTCCCAGCGCCTCGAGCACCGACCCATGCAGCTCTCCGGTGGCGAACGCCAGCGAGTCGCCATCGCCCGCGCGCTCGCCAACGAACCCGACGTCATCCTCGCCGACGAACCCACCGGAAACCTCGACTCGCAAACCGGCCGCGAAATCGTCAGCCTGCTCGAAGACCTCAATCGCGCCGGCCAGACGATCGTGATGGTCACTCACAACCTCGAGATCGCCAGGCGCGCCGGCCGCCTCTTCCTCATGAGAGACGGCGAGATCAGCGAAGCCGCTCCGGGCGATTCGCCCGCGCCGGACTAGCCGGTAACCTGCGAACAGTGTCCGCGCGCTCGATCGCATGCGCGCTTCGGAGGCCCAGTGACGCAAGATGTGACCCAAGAAGTGACGCAGGAACTGGACCAGGCAATCGCGGCCGCCTCTGACTTGCCCGACTTCTGGCCCGAGGCCCAGGAAGTGATCCAGAGCGCGCCAATCGGCCTGCTCGCCACGACCCAGGGCCGCCAGCCCCACGTCCGACCCGTTGCGCCGGCGTACGTCGGACTCAACGCCTACGTGCTCACCTCGGTTCGGACACCGAAACTCGAGCAGATCCGCAACAATGAACTCGTCGAACTGCTCCACTGGACCGTCGACTTCCGCCACCTCAACCTCGCCGGAATCGCCCAGGTCACCGAGGACGAAACCGAAATCGCCGAAGTCGCGCCGCACTTTCCCTACGCCGTCGACGACTTCTTCGGCCCCGACATCCGCGCCCCCGCCCTGATCAAGATCTCGCTCCGGCGAATCTCAATCACCACCTTCAACGACATCATCGCCAACAAGCAGCCCAGAGTCTGGCGCGCGCCAAAGTGACGCCGCCCGCACAGGCTCAGGAGGGCGAGGAGAGGATTTCACCATGCGCATCGCACTGATCGGACAGGCCCCATTCGGCGCAGCCGTCTTCGAGCGACTGGTCGAAGACGGCCACGAGATCGTCGGAGTCTTCACACCCCCTGAGCGAGAAGGCGGACGACCGGATCCGCTCGCGCAAGCCGCCCGCGACGCCGACATCACCCTCGTCCAACCGCGTCGCTGGCAGCGCCGAGGCGTCGTCGACGAAGATGTCATCGCCCGGTACGAGGCCACCAGGCCCGACCTCAATGTGATGGCATTCGTCACCCAGATCATTCCCAGCCAGGTGCTGGACTTCCCGCCGATGAACACGATCCAGTACCACCCCTCGATCCTGCCGAAACATCGTGGACGCTCGGCCATCAACCACTCGATCCTCCAGGGCGACACCATGACCGGCGTCACCATCTTCTGGGTCGACGAAGGCATCGACACCGGCCCCATCCTGCTCCAGCGCTCTTGCCCCATCGGCCCCGACGCCACCCTTAACGAGGTCTACCGCGAGTACCTCTTCCCGCTCGGCGTCGAGGCCATGTCCGAAGCGGTCAAACTCGTCGAAGCCGGCCAGGCCCCGCGACACGTCCAGAACGAAGACGACATGACCTACGAGGGCCCCTGGGAAGGCGACATCGCCCGCATCGATTGGTCCCAGGACGCACAGACCGTGCACAACTTCATCCGCGGCTCCGACCGAGCTCCCGGTGCCTGGAGCGAAATCGGCGGCCAGCGAGTCACCTTGCTCGCTTCGACCAGGTCCGACCACTCCGGCGGCGCCGCCGGAGAAGTCGCTGCCATCGACGCCGGCGGAATGACCATCGTCTGCGGAGACGGACAGGCGGTCCGGGTCAGCACCCTGGCCGTCGGCCGAGACCGCCAACCCGCCCAGGACTGGGCCTCAGCCAACGGTGTAGAAGCCGGCGCGACCTTCGAGCCAGCCCCAGCAGAATAGCCAGGGTGTACCTCGACTCTTAACACAATCAGTGACGCCCTTGTCGTCTTTGCTCCCCCTCTCAGGGGGAGCTGCCGAAGGCTGAGGGGGTCGGCGCTCGCCTGTGGGAAAAGCGCCCCGTTGCCAGCAGGTCCTCACACGATGTGAATGACTGGAGCCGCCCTGAGCTCACTTGAGTGTCACCTCCTCGTTGACACTGCTTCTTCAACACCGGAATCCAGCGCGTGCTACACGACACTAAGCACGCCCGTGCAAGAGAACGCATGTCCATCTAAGATGACGTCAGCACGCTCGATTCGGCCGAAAGCACAACGCCAAATGACCCTCACCAACGCAGCAAACAACTCCGAACTCACCCGAAGTTGTCCGAACTCCTCCCAGCGAATCCGATCAAAATCCGAAGAAATCCGAACAGATCCGAACAAACCCGAACAGGATCCGACCGAAAATGGCTGGAGAAACCTGAAACAACCTAAAAGAAAAATCTCACGATCTCCAGCAAAACACTGGAGATCGTGGCCGGAGACGGCTCAGAAAAGAGTTTCGCTGAAACCTGAAAGTCCGACAATCCCAGCTCGTCGCCCCGTGCTTGACACGGGGCCTGGACCTCGATCGTTGAGCGGGGTGACCACATGATCCTTAGCTCGATGGTGGAGCGGGCGGACTCACGCACACGTGTGAGACGGATGCCAACAGCACTTCGCGCATTGACTTGGTCGCCTGAGATTCCGAGGCGGGCACGGCACAAAGCCAGAAGGCGAGGGTGTGAACGCCGCTAGGTCATGTCCTGGACACGCTTGCCCGAGTCGACCAGCGGCGCGAAGCGCGTCTTGCTCAGCGGATCGTTGCGAGACGCCTTGTCCCAGGCGGCGTCGACCATCTTCGCGTACTTGGGATGCATCTCGCGCATCTTCGTGTTCTCGTCCTTGATGAACGCCGACCGAGCAATCAGCCGCTCGACTGGCCCGCCCGCCTCGCAATCCTCGCACGCCGGCGGCGGCGCATCCATCTTGCGGGTGAAGTGCTCCCACTCGTGGCCGCAGCTTCGGCAGGCGTATTCGTAGATCGGCATGGCGCGCTCCCCGCGGCTGTGACGGAGGATCGATCCGTCTCCCACGATGGTACGATCTCGACGTAACAGCCGCACCCTGCCGCACATGGCTGGCGATAGATGCGAAAGATGGAGGCGATTCGTGTACGGATTGCGCACGATGTTCCTCGTGGTCCTCATGGCCGGCCTGATGATGGTCGTCGGCCTCGCCGTCGCCGGACAGATCGGGCTGATCATCATGGCCGTGATCGCCCTCGGCATCAACCTCTACAGCTACTACAACTCCCACTCCATGGTCCCCAAGATGATGGGCGGCCAACTCGTCACCGCGGCCGAGGCGCCCGAACTGTTCCGCATCGTCGAGCGCGCCGCCTGCCAGGCCAAGATGCCATTCAAGCAGGACCTCCTCGCCCAGTTCACCCTCGAGCACCTCGAAGCCCGCTGCACCGGACACTGCCGCCCCGGCGACTGTCCCCGTCACATCCCCTCGGTCTACGTCATCGACACGCCGATCCCCAACGCGTTCGCCACCGGACGCCACCCCAGGCACTCGGCCGTCGCCGCCACCACCGGGGTCATGGGACTCCTCACGCAGCGAGAACTCGCCGGCGTCATGGCCCACGAACTCGCCCACGTCACCAATCGCGACACCCTCTGGTCGACAATCGTCGCCTCAATGGCCATGGTCATCTCGTTCATCGGCATGCTCGCCCAATGGGGTCTGATCATGATGTTCCTCTTCGGCGGCATGGGCGGACGCGACGACAACGGCGGCGGCGCCGGACACCTCGCCGGAGCCCTGATCGTCGCCATCATCGCCCCGTTTATCGCCATGCTGATCCAGATGGCCGTCAGCCGCCAGCGAGAACTCAAGGCCGACGACACCGGCGCCCGACGCTGCGGCGACCCTGAAGCCCTCGCCTATGCCTTGCTCAAACTCGAGCAGGGAGTGCGAACCCCGGAGTCGCGCTACGCCGCAGAAGAGATGAAGACCGCCGAAGCCGCCAACCACATGTTCATCGTCAACCCCCTCGCCGGTGGAGCCGGAAAGTTCTTCTCCACCCACCCGCCAACCGAACAGCGAGTCGAACGCCTCCGAAAGATCGGCGAAGAAATCGGCCGCCCCTTCTAGTCAGAGTGCCTTGATCGCGATGCTCAAGGTCCTCCCGGAGCGATTCGACTTCCCTTCTCAACGACTCGAGCTCGACCAGTATCTGCTCCTGGGATGATTTGAGCTCGGCCAGTATCTGCTCTTGGGTTCGATCATCGCTCGCGACGAACCAGGCGGCGACATTGGCCGTAAAGACGCCGAAGACGCCAATGCCGACGATCATCAGCAACGAGCCGATAATCCGACCGACCAACGTCTCAGGCACAACATCTCCGTAACCGACCGTGGTGATCGTTGCCAGTGCCCACCAGAGGGCCGTGCCCCAATCGCCGATCTGACTACCGCCGCTCCGTTCGATCAGGGCGACGGCAATCGTCGCCACGGCGATCGCAACCACGGCGCCAATCAACGCGCCGCCGACGGCGCGCCGCTTGAGAATCTCGGCAACACGGGGCACCAGCAGAGCAAGCCTGAGCAGCCTCAACGGCCGGAAGACGGGCACAACCACGATCAGCACTTCAGGCCAGTGCGTCTTCAGGAACCCTGTTCGGTCCTCAGCCAGCCACACCCTGACCATCAAGTCGATGGCGAACATCGCCCAGATAATCAGGTCCCCGATCAGGAACCAGCGCTCTACAACGTCGGAAATCTCACTGACGTACGGCCCCACAATCAACGGCACCATGGCCGCTGCGAGAGCCAGCAGGAAGGGCTCAGTACGTGCTTCCCAGGCTGTCCGAAGCGAGTCGTTCCTGGCCGTCTTCAGGACTCGATCAAGCTGTCGCCTGATCCAGCCAAACGAATCTGTCACCGAATGCTGGCCTTCATCGTCTCCCAGGCCGAGCGAGCATCCTCAACGGATCCCTCGTCCTCAATCGTCGAGATATCCCCGGGATCGGTATCGAGCGTGACCGCCTTGAGCACTCGCCGCATGATCTTGCCCGATCTCGTCTTGGGCAGCGCGTCGACGAAGTTGAGTTCGCCGATCACGGCGACGGGACCGAGCTCGCCGCGGATGGTCTGCAGAATCTCAGTCTTGAGATCGTCGCCAGGCTCAAACCCGGCCTTGAGCACGACGAACGCCGAGATCACTTCGCCGCGCAGCTCGTCCGGCCGACCGGTGACGCCCGCTTCGGCTGCTCCGGGGTGCCGCAAGATCGCCGACTCGACCTCGATCGTTCCAATCCGGTGCGCCGCGATCTTGATGATCTCGTCGGCGCGACCGGAGAACCAGACATAGCCATCCTCATCGACCGAGGTCGCATCGCCGGTGAAATACACCTGCCGCCCCGGCACCTTGCCCCAGTAATCGGTCTGATAGCGCTCAGGCTCACCCCAGAGCCGCGCCGTCAGCCCAGGGAACGGTCGCGTAATCGCGAAGATGCCTTTGTCGTCCGCCGCCAGCTCCTGACCGTCGGTGTCCAGCACCATCCCCTCGATGCCGGGCAGCGGGATGCCCGCCGAACCGGGCTTGATCGGCAGCATCTGGATCCCGTATGGATTGCCGATGATCGGCCCGCCGGTCTCGGTTTGCCACATGTGGTCGAGCACTGGGATCTCGTCGCCGAAGATCTCATGCTGGAACCACTCCCAGGCGGGCGGATTGAGCACCTCGCCCGCCGAGAACACACGCGTGAGCGAGGTCATGTCCACCGCTTCAGCCGGCTCCGTCCCCGACCGCATCAGCAGGCGAATCGCCGTCGGCGAGGTGAACATCCCGGTCACGCCGTGATCCTCGATGATCTTGTAGAACGTGCCGACGTCAGGATGATCGAGCGCACCCTCGAAGGCAATCGTCGTCGCCCCGGCCAGCAGCGGACCGTAGACGATGTACGAGTGTCCCACGACCCAACCGATGTCCGAGGTTGCCCACCAGACGTCCTCGGCCTGCAAGCCAAAGACCCAGTCGGCCTGGCTCGCAACCCAGACCGGGTACCCGCCATGTGTGTGGACGCAGAGCTTGGGCCGCGCCGTCGTCCCCGACGTCGCCAGGATGTACGCCGGGTCGTTGGCCTCCATCGCGGCAAACGAGCCATTGCCATCGACGCCCGCAGCGAGGAAGTCCTCCCAGCTCATCTCCTTGTCGCCGCCAATGCTCGGGCTGTCGGCCAGACGCCGCTCAACCACGACAGTGTCAACAATCTCGCCAGCGCCCTCGTTCTCAAGCGCGCCGCGAAGGAAGTGATCGAGCGGCACGTTGCGGCCTCGCCGATAGGTGGAGTCGGTGCAGAAGATCGCCTTGGCCTCGGCCAGCTTGACCCGCTCGGCGATAGCGCCCGCACCGAAGCCGGCGAAAATGACCAGATGTACGGCCCCGATCCGCGCACAGGCGAGCATCAGCGCGATCGCCTCATAGTTGGTTGGCATGTAGATCGCGACGCGGTCGCCGCGCTCAATACCGATTGCCCGCAGCGAGGCGGCCATGCGCTCGACATTGCGCAGTAGCTGAGCATAGGTGTAGACGCGCTGACCGCCGTTCTCATCCAAACAGATCAACGCGGCCCGACCGCCGTTGCCGTTGGCGACCTGCGCGTCGAGACAGGCGTAGGCAAGGTTGGTCTCACCGCCCAGGAACCAGCGGAAAGCGGGAATCTCCTCCGGCGTCCACTCGAACACTTCATCCCACTCGCGGAACCAGGGGATCCGAGCGGCGGCTTCCGACCAGAAGGCGTCGGGCTCATCGAGCGCTCGTCGCTGGATGTCTCGCACGATGGGTCCGAGCAGGTCAATGTCTGACGCCATGAATGACTCCGAATCCGGGATTGGACTGAGTTTGAAAGTCGAGCGGATACCGTATGCGGAGGGTACCAGCGGAGTGGGATGAACCAATGGACGAAGACATCATTCAGGAAGTGCTCGACGCCCGGGCCAGGGCGATGGACGATACCCGGCCTGAGGCGGTCGCCAAGGTGCACGCCAAGGACAAGTTCACCGCCCGCGAGCGAATCGACATGGTGCTGGACGAGGGCAGCTTCGTCGAGTACGGCGTGCTCGCGATTCCCGCGAACAAGTCGATGACCGGTCCGGCCGATGGCCTGGTGCAGGGCTTCGGCACGGTCGACGGGCATCCGGTCGGGATCGCTTCCTATGACTACACCGTGCAGGGCGGCACGCAGACGGCGTTGAATCACGGCAAGTTCGACCGTCTGCTGGAACTCGTCCACGACCGCCGCTGGCCATTGATCACCTTTGCCGACGGCGGCGGCGCGCGAGCACATGATCTGGCTGGCTCTCAACGCGGCCTGACCGGACGTTGGGGCACGTTCGACGGGATGGCCGTGTTGTCGGGCTGGGTGCCGACCGTCTCGGTGGTCTCGGGACGTTCGTTTGCCGGCAACGCTTCCATTGCGGGCCTGTCCGACTTCATCGTGGCGACGCGAGACTCGGCGATCGGTATGGGCGGTCCACCGCTGGTCGAGGGAGCGATGGGGCTGAAGCTGACACCGGATGAGATCGGACCGGCAGAAATGCACGACCGGGTCGGCGGGATCGACTTGATGGTTGAGACGGAGGCCGAGGCGATAGATGCCGGAGGCAGGTATCTGCGTTACTTCCTCTACGACCTCCCGGACGGCGAAGTCGATCCGTGGGCGGAGCGAATTCGTGGGATCGTGCCGTCGAATCGACGTCGGGCGTATGACATGCGTCGGGTGATCCGGGCGATCATGGATCGTGGCTCGGTCTTTGAACTGCGCCCGACCTGGGCGCCGCAGCTGATCACGGCTCTGGCCCGGCTGGGTGGACGCTCGGTCGGGATCATCGCCAATCAGCCGTTGTCCGTGATCGCGGGCGCAATTGACTCGGACGCTTCCGACAAGATCGCTCGCTTCATCCAACTCTGCGATGCGCACGAGATCGCGATGGTCTCCTTGGTCGACAATCCCGGCTACATGGTCGGCCGTCCGGCGGAAGAGGCGGGCATTGCGCGACATCACGCGCGGCCAATCATTGCGCATCAAAACCGGACCGTGCCGCTGTACACGATTCAGCTGCGCAAGGCCTACGGGCTGGGTCCGGCGGCGATGGGCAACTCGTTTGCGCCTCGAGACATCCGCCTGGCCTGGCCCACGGCGGAGTCGGGTGGGATGGGTCTTGAGGGGGCATCGCTGCTGGTTAATCGCGACGAGATCCGCGAGGTCGAGCAGCGCGATCCGGCAGAGGCCAAGCGGATCCGGGATGAATGGGCGAACGATATGCGGGAGCACAGCTCGGCGATCAACGCCGGACGCCGCTACGAGTTCGACGATGTGATTGCTCCCGAAGAGACGCGAGACGTGCTGATCTCGATGATGAAGTTGACGCCGCGGGCGCCGTTGTCTCCGGTCAAGAAGCATGCCGTAGATGCGTGGTAGCTCGTTATCCATCCTCGAGTTGGATTGGCGGAATCTCGATGCCGGCGGCCGCCTCGAGGACATCCTGGGCCGCGAAGTGATGTAGCTCGTCGAGGCCGGCGGCCAGCGCCGTCAGATAGGTCTGGTGGACGGCATTGGCGACCGGCATCGGGACCTGTTGCGCTCGGGCCAGCTCCAGGGCGAGCCTGATGTCCTTTTCGGCGATCATCATCGTGGAGGTCGGGTTCTCCCACTGCTTGGCGAGGAACTGATTGACGAGGCCCATGTAGGGCCGGGCGGTGCCGAGCCGCAGCTTCTCGACCAGGTCGGGCATGTCGAGACCGGCCTTTGCGCCCAGGACCAGCGCCTCCTGGACGATCATGTGACCGCTCAACACGATCACGTTGTTGACCAGCTTGTAGAGGCAGCCCATGCCGGCCTCGCCGAGGTGGAACACGTTGGTACCGATGTGATCGAGCAGCGGGCGAACGCGCTCGAACGTCTCGGGATCGCCGCTGCCGTACACCGTCAGCGTGCCCTCACCGGCTCGGACGACTCCTCCGGTGACCGGCGCATCGATGTGGACGACTCCGGCATCTGTTTCGAGCTGAACGATTCGTTGCACACTTCTGGGCGAGTTCGTGCTGAGGTCGATGTGGATGTCTCCGGGGGAAGCTCCGGCGAGGATGCCGTCTGGACCAGTGGTCGCTGCCTCAATCTGCGGCGGGCCGGGCAGCGAGGAGAAGACGATTGAGCAACGCGAGGCGACTTCGGCGGCGCTGCCGGCCGACTCGGCCCCGAGTTCGAGTAGGTTCTCCAGCGCTTCGGGTCGCAGGTCGAAGACGACGAGTTGATGCCCGCCTCGAATCAGTTGACGGGCCATCGGATTGCCGATGTTGCCGGTGCCGATGAAGCCGATGAGTTGATCTCTGCTGCTCATTGGCAGGTCGCTTCCTATGGCGGGGCCCTCACCCTAACCCTCTCCCTCGGGGAGAGGGGACCGGAACAGGTCTACGCACAAGTCTCCTAGAGCGACGGGCCTCCGCCTTCGATCTGGATGGTAGGGATTTCAGCGCCGGCGGCTGTCTCAAGCGCCTGCAGCGTGGCGAGGAAGGACTGCTCGCCGAGGCCGGCGCTCAGCGCCCTGAGGTAGGTCTGGTGAGCGGCGTTGGCGACGGGCATCGGCACCTGGTTGGCTCGGGCGGCTTCGATTGCGAGTGAGACATCCTTCTCGGCCAGGCGGAGGGTGAAGGACGGGTTGCCGAAGCGCTTGCCGAGCAGGTAGGGAGCGAGGCCCATGTAGGGTCTGGCCGTGCCGAGGCGGAGCTTCTCGACGAGGTCCTCAGGGTCGAGTCCGGCTTTGGTTCCCAGAACGAGCGCCTCCTGCACGATCTGGTTGCCGCAGAGGATGATCACGTTGTTGAGCAGCTTGAACAGGCAACCGGAACCGGCTTCGCCGAGGTGGAAGATGTTGGAGCCGATGTGCTCCAGGAGCGGCCGGACCCGTTCGAAGGCATCGGGATCGCCGCTGCCGAGGACGGTCAGGGTTCCCGATTCGGCGCCGGGAACGCCGCCGGTGACCGGGGCGTCGATGTAGGCGACGCCGGCATCCGCCTCGAGTTGCGCGAGGCGGCGCACGGTCGTGATCGAGTTGCTGCTCAGGTCGACGTGGACATCGCCCGGCGATGTGCCCGCGAGGATGCCGTCGGCGCTGGTGATCGCCGCCTCGATCTCGGGTGGTCCCGGTAATGAACTGAAGACGACGGAGCAGCTTGAGGCGACCTCGGCGCAGCTCTCGGCCGGCTCCGCGCCGAGTTCGAGCAGGTTCTCCATGACCTCGGGCCGCAGATCGAAAATAACGAGTTGATGGCCTGCGTCGATCAGGTTGCGGGCCATTGGGTTGCCGATGTTGCCGGCGCCGATGAAGCCGATGCGCTGGTCGCGGGATGAGTCGGGCATGTGGGGGATCCTTAGAGAGACTGTTCGGGCGTGAATGTGTCGGCGGCGCGCCACATGTACCAGCTACCGACCGAGCGGTAGGGCGCCCATTTTGCGCCGAGTTCAATCGCCTCCTTCGGGGTCGGCATTTCGGCGAGGCCGTAGGCGAGCTGCATGCCCTTGCGCACGCCGAGGTCGCCGACGGGCAGGATGTCGGGGCGGCCGAGGTGGAACATCAAGTGCATGTGAGCGGTCCACTCGCCGATGCCTTTGACCGCGGTCAGGGCCTTGATGACGTCCTCGTCGCTCATGCGATTGAGACGCGAGAGCTTGAGTCGGCCGTCGGAGGTGTGCAGGGCGAGGTCTCGGAAGTAGGACATTTTCTGGCGCGAGATGCCGCAGGCGCGGAAATCCTCGTCGGAGGTTGAGAGGACCTGCTCAGGCGTCGGGGTGGCCTCCTCGTCGCCGTAGAAGCCGAACCACTTGCGTTGGATTGCCGACGCAGCAGCGCCGGCGAGCTGCTGGAAGAGGATGGATCGAACGAGCGCGGACCAGGGATCATTGGATGGTCTGGGCTGATAGGCGCCGTGCTCATCGATCAGCAGGGCGAGAACCGGGTCGACCTCGCGCAGGTGCGCGGTTGCGGCGCGGATGGAGAATTTGCGCCGGACGGGCGGCATCTCAGACGACCACCGGAGTTCGGCGAGAGTTGTTGGGAAACCTCAGTGCGATCGTCGGCCTTTCAGGTTTTCGGGATCTTTTTTTCTGCAGGGGTTTGGCGCACGATCTCCAGCGTATTGCTGAAGATCGTGCTTCCAGAGTTTCAGGTTTTTTCAGGTTTTTCCGGGCCATTTCAGCTATTTTCTGTTCGGGTTTGTTCGGTCCTGGACGGTCTTGGACGATTTTGTGCGATTCTTGTTCGGACTTTGACGGGGTTTGGAGTGTTACGTGCGGGAGGGTTCGGCGAAGATTGGCTGAGCAGCGAGCCTCCGTAGAAGGTGCGAACCATCGAGGGAGACGTTTCAGAGCTGCGAGCGAGGTGGCCGGCCATGACGGAGTTCCTTGAACTTTCAACGCGCATATGTTCTGAGGATAGCAGGAGCCGGCGCGGTCTGCCAGGCCTACTGATGCCGGCTACTCACTCCAGCCGTTCCAGTGGAGGAAGTTGTCCAGGGGCTGGCGGGTGACGGGGCCGAAGTTGGCATTGGGATGGCCCATGGGAATGATCGCGACCGGTTGTGCGTTGTCGGGGATGTTCAGTTCGGCGCGGAGCTCGTCCATGATCCCGCCCTGCGGGGTCGTCAGGACTGTGCCCAGACCTTCGGCTCGCGCTGCGAGCATCATGTTCTGGATGCTGGGGTAGATGCTGCTGCCGGCGAGCAGTCCCTCGGGAGCGGGGGACTGGACGCGGACCAGGCAGGGGATGAGCCAGACGGGCGCGGCGGCGAAGTTGTCGAACAGGTTGAAGGCTCCGCGCATCATCCGGCGCGTGGTCGGGTCTTCGATGTCGTCCGGATTGGGCCGGTCGGCACCGAAACGCGAGGCGAACGATTCGCGAATCGCTGCCGCCAATCGTTCGCGGATCCCATCGTCGGTGACGACGAGGAAGCCCCAGGGCTGCGAGTTGCTGCCGCTGGGCGCCCAGCATCCGGCCTGGATGATTCGCTCGATGACCTCGCGATCGACCGGCTCGTCGGTCCAGCGGCGGATGGCGCGCTGGGTCTGCATGACGTCGTAGATGTCAGTGGTCTGATTGCTCATGGTTGCGCTCTCTCTGTGCGTCGGGTGTTCCAGGTGAGGAGTCGTTTCATCGCTCGGGCAGCGTCGCGGATGTTGTAGTAGAGGGGCAGGCCGGAGTCGGAGATCATGCGCGACAGTTCGGCGTTGGACTGTCCGTGTCGCTGATCGATGCTGATCGGGACGACCATCGATATCGCGATGCGGTGTCGTTCGCGGGCTTCGGCGATCTCGGCGATCATCTTGCGTCGCGCTTCGAGCTGTTCGTTGCCGAAGAATCCCACGCCCCAGTTCATCCCGACCTGGACGATGATGGCGTCGATGCTCGGGTCTTCGGCGACTGCGTCGAGGGTCGGGCGGACTTTCTGTCCATCCCAGAGGGACATGGTGTCGACGGGATTGCGGATGCCGGTGCCGGCGACCGGCGTGACCTCGGCGAGGCGTTTGAGCGTGTGTTCGCTCAAGGGCGGCAGTTGGAGTCCTTCGCGCTCGACATCGTCGGCGCCCTGGACGGAGATGCCGCCTCCGCCGACGACCAGTCCGATCCTGGGTCCGGCCGGAACTGCGCCGAATCGCCAGCCGACGAGGAGGTCGACCATCTCCTGCATGTTGTGGACGAGGACGGCGTTAGTTTGACGGGCTGCGGCGGCCCAGATCTGTCCGGAGCCTGCGAGTGAGGCCGTGTGCGATTGGGTGGCCCGGCCGCCGGACGGCAGGAGTCCTCCCTTGAGCAGGGCGACCGGCTTGACCTGGGCGGCGCTGCGCAGTGCTCGGAAGAAGTCTCGGGCGTCGGGCATGCCCTCGATGTATGCGCCGATGACCTCAGTGTTTGGATCCTGCTTCGCATACTCGATGAGTTCGGCGGCTGAAACGTCGATGGCGTTGCCGAAGGAGACGACCTTGGAGAAGCGGAGACCTCGGAGGGCTCCGTTGTAGGTGGCGTCGGAGGCATTGGTTCCGGACTGGGAGAAAAAGGCGACGGGCCCGGAGTCGGTTGGCAATTGTTGGGAGAAGGAGACCTTGCCGTCGGGGACGTAGAGTCCCATGCAGTTGGGGCCAATCAGGCGGATGCCGAGTTCGGTCGCCCTGGCTTTGAGCTGGCGCTGGAGTTCGAGTCGATCGGCGATGCCGGTCTCGGCGAAGCCGGCGGTGAAGAGATGGATCGAGCGGATGCCTTTGGCTGAGGCGTCTTCGAGCATGTCGAGGACGTAGGCGGCGGGAATCGCGCTGATGACGTGGTCGACGGGGCCGGGGATATCGGTCAGTCGGGCGTAGGCGGGCAGGCCCTCGATTTCGTCTGCGCGAGGGTTGACGGGGTAGATGTTTGGCTGTCCGGCGTCCTTGAGCGACTGGAGCCAACCTCCGGGACCACGGTTGCCGGCGTTGCCTCGCGACGCGCCAACGACGGCGACGCCTCGGGGAAAAAAGATGGGAACTAAGTAGTTGACTCCACGTGGAGATTGCATTACGCTGGTCTCGTAAGGAGATCGGCGATGAGCAAGTCCACGATCAGCACCTACCAGCTATTCCAGCTCTACCCCAACGCAGAAGCGGCGCGACTCTACTTCGAGTCTAGGCGCTGGCCGAACGGTCCGGTTTGCCCGCACTGCGACAGTGGAGAGCAGATCACCAAGCGCGGCGGCAAGCGCCTCGGATACTACCGTTGCCGCGACTGCGAGAAGGAATTCACCGTCCGCACGGGGACCATCTTCGAGCGCTCACACGTGCCGCTCAACAAGTGGCTCTACGCCATGTACATCGTCGTCACGGCGCGCAAAGGCGTCTCCTCGCTGCAACTGTCGAAGGAGATCGGCGTCCAGCAGAAGACGGCGTGGTTCATGCTCCAGCGGCTGCGGGAAGCCTGCGGCGGCGATAACGAGCAACTTGACGGCATCGTGGAGATCGACGAGGCGTACATCGGTGGCAAGGAAGCCAACAAGCACTCGAACAAACGGCTCCGCGCTGGGCGTGGCACAGTCGGGAAGCAAGCAGTCATCGGTATGCGTGAGCGCGGCGGCCACTCCATCGCTCACCCGATCCCTGCCACCGACCAGGCGACGCTCCATGCGGAGATCAGGCGCCACGTCAAGCCGGGGTCAGTCATCTTCACCGATGAGCACGGCGGCTACAACGGACTGACCGAATACGGACGCGGCACAGTGGCCCACTCACTCGGCGAGTACGTCGGCCCCGGCAACATCCACGTGAACGGCGCGGAGTCGATGTGGGCCGTGCTCAAACGCAGCATCAACGGGACCTGGCACTCGGTCTCGGTCAAGCACCTAGAGCGCTACGTCAACGAGGCGGTGTTCCGGCTGAATGAGGCCAATGTCACAGTCCACACGCTTGACCGGCTGGCCGCGTTCACCGACCGCGCGTTCGGCACTCGGATCACCTACAAGGAGCTGACATCGTGATCGACCAAGAAGCGTTGGACCGAATGGCCGACACAGTTCTGGCCTACAACCCCGACAAGCAGAAGCAGTCGGCAATGGTGAGGAGTGCGGTACCGATGGCCCTAGACGGATTCACCCAGCCGATGCTGATCGAGCATCGGGTCGGCAAGGAGATCGTTCCCCAGCGTCCGCTCGACGGCTACATCAACGCGACTCGCCTGTGCAAGCAAGCTGGAAAGCAGTTCGGCCATTATCGAGAACTAGACCAGACTCAAGCGTTCTTGGTGGAGCTTGAGATAGATATCGGAATTCCGATATCTAAGCTGGTGCAAGTCATTCGTGGTCGCGGAGACTCAGTTCAGCAGGGCACGTGGGTTCATCCTCAAGTGGCGATCAATCTCGGCCAATGGCTCTCCCCACAGTTCGCAGTTCAGGTCAGCAAGTGGGTGTTCGATTGGATGGTGGGCAAGGCGAACAGCCACATGCCCGTCCATGTCCAGCGATATCTCAAGAACAAGGCCAAAGTTCCACCGACCCACTTCTCGATGCTGAACGAGATTTACCTGAACCTGCTCGCGCCCCTGGAGGACTACGGGATCATCCCGCCGGACAAGATGATGCCCGACATCTCAACTGGCCGGATGTTCTCTGATTTCTTGCGGCGCAAGGGCTTCAAGCCGGAGACGTTCCCGACCTACGAGCACGAATTCGTGGACTCGTCGAGGATGCCGGTCAATGCCCGGCTCTATCCGATTGAGCATCTGCCTGAGTTCCGCCGATATTTCCACAACACCTGGCTGCCGCAGCGGGCGAGGAAGTACTTCGAGGAGCGATACCCCGAAGCCCTGCCAGCGCTTGAGAGGGCCTTGCAACTACCTGCGCAGGCAGCGACGTAGAGCACCAGACGTAACGACAACTCATTCCCCTTCCTGGTAGCGATTACTCTGACCGCGCCAGCCAGTAATCGACAGCCGTGCGTCGGCTCTGCCGGACGCTGACCTGTCCCCTTCCCGGCGCACGTGCTGAGTCGATCACTGGCTGGCACCAGCGATTCGGTATGCCAGGAAGGGGGCGACATGGCCCGGAGAATATGGCTCGTCGTTCTGGTCGCGCTTGTCGCGGCAACAGCAATCGGGGTCTCAATCGGTCAGGACTCAAACACCAGCACAGAGGTCAGGATCAACGCGCGCCAGCTCGAGGACGGTCGCGTGGAGTTCGGGCTGCAACAGCGCGGAGGCGGCAGCTGGGGCGAGAGAATCCTGCCCCGAGTGCGGAAGCTGCCGGCCAATGCTCCCGTTGGCCAGTGGCTCAGTTCATCGCCGGTCTTGCTTACCACTCAGGCATCTGTCATTACCTCATCGGGCAACCTGCTGGCCGATCAGTACAACATCCCGCTCTTGCGTGACACAGGGCGCGACTGGATCTATGACGACGACGAAACCACGCGCTATGGCGTCAGTGTGAGAATCGATGATGACGACGGCAGCCAGTCGCTGAGCACTGACATCGGGGCATGGATCGGCGGGTCGGTGTGGTTGACAATCGCCTGTGATGCTGGCGAGAGGTCAATCAGGCTCGACTCGGTGCCGATAGCCCCGGCTGGTGCTGGCGGGGCCTGGTCAAATCGATACTTCAACGTCCAGTACTGGGTCTACACAGACAGCCTCGAATCACCCTCGATCTCTGAATACGGACTCCAGTGGGACACGTGGACCTATGCAGGGAGCGATGGGACAAGGGGCGTTTGGGTGAACCACGACGCAAAGCTGTTTCTGCAACTCCGCAACGCGCAGGCCATCGTCATTGAGCTGGTCGGCAATGGGACTCGCCAACGGTACAGCACGAGGCTCGGCGCTCTGTTCGGCACTCCAGCGCAGCCGAACATCGACCACTGCGGAGACTACGCTTGGGACGAATCCTGGGCTTACACTGGCAACGGACACTAGCCGCCACGTGGAGTCAACTACTTAGTTCCCAAAAAGATGGGGTCGAGGGGATGTTGGTTGGTCACGGTTGAGAGTGTAAGCGGTGATCGGGGTTCGTCACTCAGGACGGGTCAGCCCTCTCCGTCACTTCGTGACACCTCCCCCACAGGGGGAGGTCTGACTTGGGTTCGCTAACGCGCGGTTGCGCAGCCGCCTGCGGCGAGCGGTTCGGGGGCCTCGTCGTGGAACTCGTCGAAGAACTGCTCAATGGCGGGCTCGTCGACTGCGTCGAGTGGTAGTCGGACGCCCCAGGCGATCAGCATGAGTGGGGTGCCAAGGCCGCCGTAGGGCGCCTGAATCACGTAGTCGTTGTCGTTGAGACGTTCACTGGCGATCTCGGTGAGCGCCGCGATATCGTCGGAGCTGAGCTCGTTCGGGCTGTACCAGAACACCACGGCTCCGTGTTCCATCGCGTGCACGACCATTTCAAAGGTCGGTGTTGAACTGTAAATGCCGCAGGGGAGTGGCCGCGGATCATGCTCCTCGCCGTAGGGCGGGAGGACGGTGTAGTCGGCGGACTGACCGCCGACGAGGTGGATCTGCTCCGAGGTGGTGTGCTCGTTGTCGTAGATCTCGAGCTCGGGGCGGTCGTAGATGTCGACCGAGGCCTGGCCGCCGCCGGAGCCTCCGCCGCAGGCTGATAGAGCCAGTGCGGCGATTGCCGTTAGGACCACAAAGGCCGGAATGAAGCGGCTCATTCAGTCGATGTTCCTGCCGAAACTGCCGGATCGCCGCGTTCGAGCCGGTAGCGATCGTAGTAGCCCTCGGGCGCATTCTGCATGAACTCGGTCAGCTGCTCGTTGCCGTCGGCGTCCCACTGGTTGATCGGGAGCAGGGTGCGCCACGCGGCTGCGACGATCGTGGCACCGTTGTGCTGGTCGGCCAGACCTTCAAGCGGTACGACTGCGAGCCGTTCGCGGAACTGGCGCAGACTCTGCATTGCGCCGAGGAGGTCGCTCGGGTCTTCGTCGTCGCTGTAGTACTCCGGGTCGTAGTAGATCACCACGCCGCCGCGCTCGAGCAGGGGCAGCATCTCGGCAGGCTGGGGGATGAATTCGTCGTCGGGCAGGTAGACATCGGCGGCGGGAGACTCGGCTGGCTGCGGACCTGAGGTCGGCGGGGAGGAGTTGTAGGCGTCGAAGGTCTCGCCCTCTTGCAGGTGGCGGCGTCCCTGATCGTGGAAGGTCTGGACGCCCTGGACCTCGGACACTTCATCCGGCGGGAAGATGAGCTGCATCGCGAACACGGCGATCATGGCGACGAGCAGGCCGCCGAGCAGGGCGACGGTCATTCGCGGCATGCCGAAGATGGTGGAGCGCCGCTGGGGCTGCTCAGCGGCTCCGCCGGATCGCTTGCCTCCGCCTCGGCCGCGGTCTGATGATTCCGAGGTCTCCTGATTGTCTGAACGCCGGCCGACCTCGGACTCGCCGGACTGTCCGGTGGGGCGGGCTGGTCGGCGTCGCCTGCGGCGTCGGGAGGGCTGATTACTCATCGTGCGACTCCGGCGGCGACCAGGACGCCGAGCTCATCTTCGCTCAGGCCGAGCTGGCCGCAGAGGATCTCTCTCGTGTGTTCTCCGAGCAGCGGGGCGCGCCGACCATGTGTCCAGGGCGTCTCGCTGAGGATGTAGGGCGCTCCGGGGAAGGTCACGGTTCGATTCCGCTCTTCATGCTCGACATCGACGAAGAATCCTCGGGCGCGCCAGTGTTCGTCGGCGAGACATTCGTCCGGCGTGCGGATGATGCTCCAGGCAGCGCCGGCTGCCTGTGCGCCAGCGTATATCTCTTCCGCATCGTGGGCAGCGATGAACTCGGCGATGTCGGCGAGCATCGTGGCCACGCTGGGTTGTTGGAGCCCGAGTTGTCGCTTGCGGCCGTCGAGCAGTTCGAAGTCGGACAGGTTCTCGCCCATGCCGCGCTCCTGGATGAAGGCGACCAGGGCCAGCCAGCTTGCCTCGGAGTGGGGCATGCCGAAGATGTTGATCAGGCGTCCGTCGGCGGTCGGATATTGCCATGGCTCGGTCGGTTGCGGTCCCGCGTGACGCCCGGCCTGGCGGATCAGCGGATGCTGTTCGTACAGCGCCCAGGGAGCCGAGGACTCGATCGTGAAGCCCATGCACTCGTGCATGGCGATGTCGATGTGCTGGCCGAGACCGCTCTCCTGGCGTTCGTAGAGGGCGGTGCAGGCTGCTGTTGCGGCGAAGTATCCAGAGATGTGTCCGGCGTGATGCTCGGTCGGCCGGATCGGCGGCGTGCCGGGAATGTTGTCATAACCGCAGCTACCCATCGGACCGCCAAGGGCGAGTCCGACGGCGTCCGACCAGGCGTGGTCTCGCCAGGGACCTGTTTGCCCGAACGGCGTGAGGCTGAGCACAATGAGTTCGGGGAAATGATCGGAGAGGGCCAGCGGATCGAACGGGCGATTGCGTCCGGGTTGGTAGGTCTCGAGGACGACGTCGGCGTCGGAGGCGAGTTGGAGGAACAGCTCGAAGCCGTCCGAGCTATGCAGGTCGAGCCCCAGTGAGCGTTTGCCGCCCGCATAATGCCACCAATAGAGGCTGTTCTCGGGGCCGGGTTGGTCGTCGAGGAATGGTCCGTAGCTGCGGCCGAGATCGCCGTCGGGCGGCTCGATCTTGATCACGTCGGCGCCAAGACCGGCGAGCAGCTTACCGGCGAAATGGCCCTTCGGGTCGGAGCAGTCGAGCACACGGATGCCGTCGAGCGCTCTCATAGCTAGCCCATCGCGCCGTTCATCTGCAGCTCGGCGATGCGTTCGTCGCTGAGGCCGAGCAGTTCGCTGAAGACGTAGTGGTTGGCCTCGCCGAGCGGCGGGCCGCTTCGATCGCGATGAGCTGAGGTGCGTGAGAAGTGGATTTGCAGGCCGTCGGTCAGATGCTCGCCGATGACCGGATGGTCGCGGGTGACGGTCCACTCACGAGCTTTCATCTGAGGGTCGTTGACGACGAGATCGACGCCGTTCTGGACGACGCCTGCGGGCACGTCGGCCGCTTGCAGGCGCTGCATCAATGCGCGGCCGTCTTGGCCGGCCGTCCATGAACCGATCTGTTCGTCCAGCTCGTCCTGGTGACGCAGCCGCGCAGGCAAGGTGGCGAAGCGTCTGTCGGTGCGCCAATGCGGGTGATCGCTCGCGTCGCAGAAGGCCTCCCACTCAGCGTCGGAGGTGCAGGTGATCATGATCCAGTTGTCGTCTCCGGCGGTCGGATAGGTGTTGTGCGGCGCGGCCTGCGGCCAGACCGAACGATTGCCGGGCGGATTGCCGGTCTCGCGATATCGGCGTCCGTTGACGGTGTAATCGAGCGTCGCCGGACCAGTGAGAGCCATGCCGGTCTCGACCTGAGAGAGGTCGATCCACTGACCCTGGCCGGTCTCACGGCGATGTTTGAGGGCTGCGGTGATCGCGGCGGCGGCGGTGAAGCCGGCCATGTGGTCGAGATAGGAGTAGCCCCAGCCGGCCGGTTCAGGGGCTTCGGGTAGACCTGACATCGCGGTCAGACCGCTGAGCGCCTGGGCGGTCGGTCCCCAGGTCGAGTAGTCGCGCTGCGGGCCCGAGTGTCCGAAGCCAGACAGCGAGACGTAGATGATCTCTGGATTCTCGGCGCGTTGCTCTTCGAAGCTGAGTCCCCAGTTTTCGAGGATGCGCGAGGAGTAGTTCTCGACGACGACGTCCGAGACTCGAATCAGCCGCTTGATCAGGTCGAGACCGTCGGGATGCCGCGCGTTGACCGTGATCGAGCGCTTGTTGCGGTCGAGCCAGTTGAACATGGCACCCGAGTCGGGTGGATCGAAGCCGTTGGGATGGGGACGACCGAAGCGGATTGAATCGAGGGTCTGCTCGTTCTCAACGCGGATCACTTCAGCGCCGAGGTCGCCGAGCAGCCGGGTGCAAGTCGGGCCGGCGACGATCCAGGTGAAATCGACAACCCGGACGCCGTCGAGCGGCGCTTTGGTGTTCGGTTCGGTCTCGGTCATCGAATGCAGTGAACTCAGGCGGGCTCGAACTTGGGCAGGGTGTACTCGTCGGTGACATCCTCAAAGACGACCTTGACCCTCAGGCCAACGTGGATGTCTTCAACGGGGACGTTGACGAGGTTGGTCTGCATCCGAGGGCCTTCATCGAGCTGAACGACGGCGAGAGTGTACGGAATCTCGGCCTTCCAGGACGGGTGATAGAGCTGGTGCATGCGCACCCAGGTGTAGACCTCGCCATTGCCGGCGGACTCGCGCCATTCCCAGTCGGTCGACCAGTCCTTGTAGCAGCGATCGCTGTAGGGGTACTGGTAGTGGTCGGCCGAGGGGAAGTACTGGAGCAGCAGCTTGTGGTCCTTGAGACCGTCGAAGAAGGGCTGCGTGTTCTCGTCGGGGTTGGGAAGCGGCTTGTCGTAGGCCATGGGCAGAGCGTCGTTTCCTAGTTGGCGTTGGGCGAGAGGATGAGCGTCCCGTGGGTGTCGAGGGTGCCGCCGTTGCCGGAGCAGAGCACGACGTCGTTCTTTTCGATCTGGCGGTCGCCGCCGGAGCCGCGAGCCTGGATCACACCCTCGGAGATCGGCGTCATGCCCCACATGTAGTAGGAGGAGAGCTGTCCGCCGCCGGTGTTAATGGTCGGCAGTTCTGCTTCGGGGTCTGCCGGGTCTTCGGGGTAGAGACCGATGGCCTCGCCCGGCTTGGCCAGGCCATAGTCCTCAATCGTGCGCAGCACGGTGTAGGTGTAGCAGTCGTAGAACTCGCAGATGTCAACATCTTCGGGTCCGACGCCGGCCATCTTGTAGGCGGTTTCGCCGGCGATGGTCGCGCCGGAAGTGGTGCCGACTTCGACTTCCGCGTGCGGGAAGTTGCCCGGGTGTCCTTGTCCCATGCCCCAGAGGTAGGCGGGGGAGGACTTGAGGTCGCGAGCGCGCTCGGCCGTGGTGACGATCGTGCAGACCGCGCCGTTGGAGACGAGGCAGCAGTCGAGCAGGTGGAAGGGCTCCACGATCCAGCGGGAGTTGTGGTAGTCCTCGAGCGTCAGCGGCTGGCGCATGGTCGCATGCGGATTGTCGACGGCGTATCGGCGCTGGGTCACAGAGACTCTGCCGAGGTCGTTGTTGGTGATCCCGTAGCGCTCCATGTATCGGCGAGCGGCAAGCGCATAGGAGGTGTTGGCGCCGTAGAAGCCGAAGGCGGGCATCAACGAGGCCATGCCGCTTGGTCCGCGTCGGCCGGCTCCGCCGTAGGCGGCTCCAGCTGAGCCGCCCTGCTGCAGCGGGGCGTCGGAGAAGATGCAGGCCACGTAGTTGGCCATGCCATGGTGGACGGCCATGGCCGCGTACTGGACCATCGCCGAGGCGGTCGCGCCGAACGAGTTCATGTGGTTGAGGAGTCGCAGGTTGCGAAGTCCGAGGTAGCCCTGCAGGGGAATGCTGATCCCGGTGCCCATCATGCCGGTGATGCCCGGGTTGACGAGGAGCCCGTCGATGTCGTCTTTGTCCAGACCGGCGTCTTCAACGGCCAGGCGGATTGATTCGCCGGCAAACCATGAGGCGTCGTGTCCGTAGACCTTGCCCATCTCGGTGATGCCGAGACCGCAGATTGCCGTTTGTCCCCTGATTGGGTCGCTCATGTGAAACTCCTCGCAAATCCGGCGTCAGTTTAGCAGTGGGCCGAGACCATCCCGGCACACTTCGAGTGGGTCGAGTGCTTGTCTAGAGCACGGTGATGTCTTCGCCGCCGTCGACGTTGATCGTGTTGCCGGTGACCCAGTTGGAGTCGTCGAGGCTGAGGGCGATGATCGCTTTGGCGATGTCACCCGGTTCCGTGACGCGGCCGGAGGGGTTGTGGTTCTGGGCGAAGTCGAGGAGCTGCATCCCGGCCGGAATCTTCTCCAGCGCCGGGGTGTGGGTGATGCCTGCTTTGATCGCGTTGGCGGCGATGCCCTGCGGGGCGAGCTCGACGGCGAGTTGGCGGAGGTGTGCAGCGAGTGCGGCCTTCGCCGCTGAGACGGCACCGTATTGGGGAATGACTCTCATGTCGCCGCCGGAGGTCATGCCGTAGATCTTGCTGCCTTCGCCGAGCAGACCTCGACTAACCATGTCCTGTGTCCAGTAGACGACGGAGTTGGCCATCACGTCGAGCGTCATTTCCATCTGGCGCTGCGTGATTGGCCGGTCTTCCCTGGCACCGATGTATGGCCCCAGCGTTCCAAAGGCCAGCGAATGCAGCAGTACCCGAACGGCGCCCGGACCGCCGTTGACCTCAAGTTGCTCACGCAGGCTGTCGAGCATGTCGCCGCGCTTGTCCGCATCGGCGGCGTTCATGTTGTGGAAGACAGCTTGTCGACCGTGCGACTCGATCTCTCCGACGATGCGCTCGACATTGGCCATGGTCGAACGTCGGTCAAGGTGGACGCCGGCGATGTTCATCCCTGCCTCGGCGAGGGCGACTGCCGTGGTACCGCCGAACCCGGATGACGCGCCAAGAATGAGCGCCCACTGACCGTCGAGTTGTGGATGTCTCACGGTTCGGCTCCCTACTGCTGGCTGCTGATGGCGTCGTCCAGTGTTGGCGTTAGAGACGCTGCGCGTTGGTAAAGCGTCGGACGACTTCGAAGAGAATTTGAATGCCGGTATTGAGGCCTTCGATCGGAGTGCGCTCGTTGTGTCCGTGCACGCCGGCGGCGAGCGAGGCATCCATCAGAGTCGGTACGAATCCGTAGGAGTGGACACCGTGCCGACGCAGCACGCGAGAGTCGGTGAAGCCCACGCAGGTGGACGGAATCACAATGGCACCCTCGACCTGCTCTCGCACTACGTCCTCAATCACGCTGACCATTTCGGTCTCGAAGCTGCTGGCCGGCCCCATGCTGCCGAAGACAACCTCGACATCGACCTTCTCATCGTCGATCACGTCGCGCATACCCTTGATGAAGTCGTCGTAGGACTCGCCGGGCAACAGGCGGCAGTCGAGCGTGGCTTCGGCGTCGGCGGGAATCACGTTGTGCTTGATCCCGCTGGTCGCGCCGGTGTTGGAGATCGTGTCGCGAGTGACCGCGGCAAATGCCGGATAGGTCTGGCAGAGTTTGTTGACGCTGGGCGCAGAGCCGGCCCAGGCATTGGCGTCGCGCATGCGCTGCAAGGCCTCTGCCGTGTGCGGCTGCACGGTGACGGCGCGATCCCAGTTCTGGACCGCGTAGAGGGCTCGGATGAGGCGCTCGACGGCGTTGTCGCCGTGAGGCGTGGAACCGTGTCCCGGTTGGCCTTCGGCTCGGAGCTTCAGCCAGAGCGGCGACTTCTCCGAGGGCGAACAGGCGAAGACGGGACGGTTCGAGCCGAGCATGTTCAGGGCGCCCATGCCGCCTTCGTTGAGAGCGAACTCGGGCTCGGTGATCCAATCCGGCTCATTCTTGTCGAGCCACTCCATACCGAACATCGAGCCGGCTTCTTCGTCGGCCACAGCGAGGAACACGATGTCCCGGTTCGGGGTCAGATTGAGTCGTTTCAAGAGCAGCATGACCAGCAGCTCGAGCGTGCCCATGCCCTTCATGTCGAGCGCGCCACGACCCCACAGCATCCCGTCCTGCTCGACGGCGGCGAAGGGGTCAACGTCCCAGAACTCCTCCTGAACGGGCACCACATCGGTGTGGTTGAGCAGCATCAACGGCCGCTCGTCGCCGGTGCCATCGAGCCGCGTGCGCATTGAGACTCGGCCGGGTCCGGCCTGGACGTACTCGCACTCGTAGCCTTCGGCTTCGAGCAATGGGGCCAGGAATTCGGCGGCTGCCTGTTCGTTTCCGGGAGGATTCGAGGTGTTGACGCGGAGGTAGTCTCGCAAGGTTGACGTAATCTCCGCGGTCACGTCGTCCCAGTCGATGCCGAGTTGAGGGGTTGTAGTCATGGTTCGAGTATACGTATCGACCTGGCCAGCTCAGGTCGGCTCAGGCGGGCGATTCAGCCAGGATGTCTTTCACTTCGGCCGCGATCCGCGACATCAGTTCCCCGGCCTTGTCGTGAATCGCCACGGCGCAGTACTGGCTGATGATCGTCGGATCGAGATTGACCTCGATCATCGGATGGCCCCGTTGGCCGACAGCGAACGCGAAGTCGGCCGCGGGCGAGACGACGGCCGTCGTGCCGACGAGGATTATGCAGTCGGCCTTGGACGATTCCTCGTAGCAGCGCTGGAGGCAGTCGGGCGGGATCGGTTCGCCGAACATCACCGTGTCAGTCTTGACTATGCCGCCGCAGTGGTCGCAGCGCGGCGGGAAAATCTCGGGAATCTCGTCGAACGGCGAGCGGGAGTTGCAGTTGATGCAGCGCAGCAGCGTTGAACAACCGTGGATCTCGGTCAGGCTCTCGGCGCCGGCCGCGCGGTGCAGGCCATCGACATTCTGGGTGATGATGTGCTTGAGCACACCGATTCGTTCGAGTTCAGCCATGGCGTAATGCGCGTCGTTGGGCTGTGCGGTGGCGATGGTGGCGCTGAGCTCGTCGGGATTGCGACGACGCTCGGCGACGCTTTGCCACCATTCGGCCGGATCGGCCGAGAACTGTTCGTACTGATTCAAGGGCGGTTCGCCGTGCTTGGTCCAGAGGCCGTCCTTGCCGCGGAAGGTCGGGATGCCAGACTCCGCTGAGATGCCGGCTCCGGTCAATGCGATGCAGTAGTGCGCCTGGGCGAGCAGCTCGGCGGCGCGCTCGATGGACTCACGATGCTGGTCTGGGTGCGGGCCGGGCGGTTCAGTCATGGCGAAGTATCCCCTGGATACGACAACGCCCCCTGAACGGGGGCGTATCTTCTTTGTGCCTTCGGCTCCCTAACGGGAGCCTGGACGGTCAACTTGAAGGACTCCAAAAACGAGGTGAATGTTCAGCTTGCGCATCGATTCCTCCTCTCGTTCCCAACCATCGTCATGGTACCTGATCTTTTGCAAAATGTCACGGAGCGGATCGACCGGCTCAATCGCAACCAAACTGCGATAAACTGCCGACGTAATGTGGACAGACCATAACCTGCGGTTGACAGCGAGCGTCGAACGATGCTGAGGCTCTCTGAAGCGCCGCTCAGCGACCGAATCGGCGGATGGGCGCCGATCGATAGCCCGCCTCAGCGAACCGCATCAACCGGTCAACAATGGTCGCTGGCGATCGCGATTGTCGCGGCCCTCGTGGCGATGTCGGCTGTGGTCTTCGATCTTCGGCTGCCTTCGGGCGTTTCCCTCCCGGCCGTGTTGCCGGCCCCACCCAGCGTCGAAACAACACAGCGAATCGTTGCGGAAGTGGCCCCGCCACCGGCCTCCACGGTGCAAACTCCTTCGTCGACCAGTTCAGCAGCGGAGACTTCGGCGCGTTCCACAACAACCAACATCGAAAGTGGACGGTCTACGACCAATACAGCCGTCGCGCCAGCCGCCAACGAGGCATCTGCCAGCACGACGGCCGTCGCAGATGCTCCTTCTGCGGCTCGGGCAGCGACGTCGGCTGCAACAGAGTCTTCGGACGCAGCTGCCACAGCGGTCGTCGTGGACGATCCGGCGTCGCGAATCCGCGACTATCTCGGCTTGCATGCGGGCGCGCAACTGCCGGTGTCGTTCACCTATGAAGTGCAGGCAGGAGACACGGCGTCGAGCATTGCCGAGCGGTTCGGCCTCGAAGAGGCGACCGTGCTGTTCAACAACTGGGACATCTACGACCCGAACCAGCTCGGCGTCGGTCAACGGTTGCAGCTCCCGCCGGTCGACGGCCTGGTATATACCGTGCAGTCGGGCGATACATTTGACGTCCTGATGCAGAGATACCAGGCCGACGAAGCTGCAACCCTGGCCTATCCCGCGAACGCAATCTCCAGTCCCGAACAGATCAACGCCGGTCAGCAACTGCTGCTGGTACACGGATCGGCCTCGTTGCCGGCAGTGAGCAGCAGCGCAGCCTCCGCAGGCGGCGCCGAGTCGAGCGTGCAGGTCTGGACGGAACCGAGCTTTGTGCTCTATCTCAGGTACGACAAGATCACCGATTACTTCGGAACCGCCAGAGCGAACTCAGTCGGCTATCACACCGGGGTAGACTTCACCGCGCCGGTCGGAGAGCTGATCGGCGCGGCCGCCGGCGGACGGATCTCGGTCGCCACCTGGGATCCTTCCTACGGCAACTGGGTCGAGATCGACCACGGCGGCGGCTACCGCTCGCGCTATGCCCACCTGGACATCATCAACGTGCGTGAGGGCCAATGGGTCGACCAGGGAGACTACATTGGCACGGTGGGCAACACGGGGAACTCCTCGGGGGCGCACCTACACTTTGAGATCATTGTCAACGGCCAGGCGGTCAACCCGTTGGCCTGGTTGAACTAGCTTTGACCCTCGAGCAGCGAACAGCAGCCGCTTGAGGCGGAGGTATTCCCATGAGCGCTGCAGGAACCGGCTTCGATCCGGCCGGCTGGACGCACGACTATGCCACGACGAACGGCGTCCGGCTCCACTACGTGACTCAGGGCGAAGGACCGTTGGTCCTCTTGCTGCACGGTTTTCCCGAGCACTGGTACTCGTGGCGCCACCAGATCGCCCCATTGGCTGAAGCCGGATTCCGGGTCGTCGCGCCGGACCTGCGCGGATACAACCTCTCGGATAAGCCACGCGGCGGCTACGACATCAAGAACCTGACCAAGGACGTGCGGGGCCTGATTCGGGCACTGGGTGAAAGTTCGGCCACGATCGTTGGTCACGATTGGGGCGGAGTCATCGCCCTGCAGTTCCCGATCGATTACCCAAAGGCATGCGACCGGCTGATCGTGATGAACGCCCCGCTGATTCGCTCCTGGTACTGGGGCCGGCGGAACTACCCGAACAATCTGTACGCCCTGACGATGCAGATTCCCGGTCTGGCCGAGCGCAGAGGCTGGTCGGACATCGATCAGACGACGAGGCGGGTGTTTACCGCCGTGTCGTCGGACAGCGATGCGTTCACCGACGCCGACATCGAGACCTTCGCCGAGGCGCTCAAACAGCCAAATGCGCTGTCATCGGCGATGAAGTACTACCGCTCGATCTACTGGCCCGACTGGTTCCTGACCTGGGCCGATCGCAACAAGCGGATCACCTGCCCCACGCAATTCATCTGGGGCAAAGAAGACCGAGCGGTGCGATTGCCGTTCATGGAAGAGGCGGCGGAGCGGGTCGACGATCTGCGGACCGTGATCGTCGATGACGCCGGTCACTGGGTGCAACAGGAGAAGGCCGAGGAAGTGACAGCCGCCATGCTCGATTTCCTCGCGCCAGCGTCTGCCAAAGCGTCGTCTCAATGAGCAACCGCTCCATCGAGTCGGAACCGAAGGGGATCTGGACCCACGGATTCGCCGACGGGGCTGATGGCGTCCGATTGCACTACGCCGAAGTGCGACCCGAAGGGGACCACGAGGCTGCGCCTCTGGCGATCCTGCTGCATGGCTTCCCAGAGTTCTGGTGGTCGTGGCGATTGCAGATGCCGGCGTTAGCTGCGGCGGGCTATTGGGTCGTGGCTCCGGACCTTCGTGGCTACAACCTCTCCGACGCCCCGGCCGACATTCATGACTATCGGATGGAGTTACTGACCCAGGATGTGCAGCGCCTGATCGCCCACTGCGGTCGAGAGCGGGCCGTGATCATCGGCCACGACTGGGGCGGCGCAGTCGCCTGGCAGTTCGCAATGGACTATCCGGCCTCAGTCGAACGCCTGGTGGTGATGAACGCTCCACATCCTGAGCGCATGGCCGAAGCCTTCGGCGGCCGGCCTAACCTTCGCCAGGTCAGTCGATCCTGGTACATGTTCGTGTTCCAAATCCCGTGGCTCCCCGAGCGTTGGCTGGCGACTAACGACTACGAGCGCGTGGGCCTGGTCTTCAGGGACACGGCCGCCCACCCGGAGGCGTTCCCGCCGGAGGTCTTGCAGGAGTATCGCCGAGCTGCAGCGCGCAACGGCCTTGAAGGCCCAATCCACTTCTACCGCGCCGCCGTGCGCGCAGGCGCGCAGGAATCTCGGGCTCGGATCGGTGATCGCTTCAGCGGCCTGGGAAACGCGCTGGACAGTGTCTTCGGACCTGCGCAATCCGAGCCAACAACGTATGCATCCATCTCAGCGCCGACGCTGCTGCTCTGGGGAGAGCAGGACACCGCGCTGGGCAAAGAGCTGACGGAAGGCATGGATAGCCTCTTTGAGGGTCCGTTCGAACTCACCTACCTGCCTGATTGCGGACACTGGATTCAGCAGGAATGCTCCGAGGACGTGAACCGGCTGTTGCTCGACTTTCTCGAGCGCTATCGCTAGATCGAGTGCCAGTAGTTCGCGCTACGTGAGCGGTGAATCCGGGTCAACATCGGTGGTCGCGGCGATCCAGTAGCGGTGCCGAATCCCCATTGAGAGATCCTCGAGGTCACGCGCCACCTGGCGCTCCGTCGCTTCATCGAGGCCTGCTCCACCGCAGACCCCGGTCAGCATTGAGCGCTTGAAGATCAGTCCAACCGAAGCGTCGACGAAGGACAAGTCTCGGGCCTTGTGCGCGAGGAAGTACTGCATGTCCTTGGAATCGAATGGGAGAGGGCCTCGTCCGTCAGTGGGCCACAGCCCCCAGCCGAGATAGCCGCCCCGGGCGACATGCTCGCGAACGGCCCGGTGATGCTCGATCACGTCATCGACGTGGCCTTCTCGAGCGTCGAAGTGGATCAGGTTGGGTCGAGCATCGAGAATCCGCGTCCAATTGGGCGAGGCGCAGCAGTGAATTCCGGCGAGCGCGCCGATTCGCTGCACCGGCTCGATCGCAGCGCGCAGCACCGGCACGACTTCTCGCCAGGGCAATGGAATCGATGGCTCACCGACCGAGGCCAGCTCCGGTTCGTCGAACAGGATGATCGCCTGATAGCCCAGGCGCTGAAACACCCTCGCCTGCTCGGCCGCAGCAGCCCCGAGCCACGCGCCGAGTCGCTCGAGGGTCGGCAGATCCGAGTGCGGCGAATTGCCGGCGTCGTCTCGCGACCAACGCGACAGCGTCAGCGGTCCGACAATCTGTCCTTTGACGACATTTGACTTGCGCTCTTCCGGCACGTGCTCAAGCTGATCGAGCAGCTCGTAGAGTCCTGCCGCGCGTTCGCGAGGCGGCAGGCCGGCGTCTGCGATATCGTCCTCTGACAACGATCCAGACCAGGTAATGAACTCGCCATCCCAGGAGGCTCCGGGCAGCGACAGTGCGGTCTGCGGGATCATCTGCTCTTCGGGCGTGCGGTTCGGCATCTGGGGCCAGAACGGGAGACGCCAGTAGTCCTCAAGAACTTCGGCGACCGCTTCGACCGCGTCGGTGTGTCGAGTCGAACCAATGCCGCAGGGCAGGAGCGGCAGGTGGATCGGTGCGTCCATGGTGCTCTCCCGATGACTTTCCACGGAAGTTGGTGGGAACTCTGGATTTACTCGGCAGTAGTCAGCTTACTAGCGCTGTGTCTTCCTAATCTGGTGACGCACCGAGAGCGCCAAGTCCGCTGTACTGGGACAACCCGCGTCAACTGTGGACAACTGTGGACAAGGTGTGGATAAGAGACTAGACTAGTTGTCCAATTGCTAAGGCACCTAAACACTTGCGCCGAAGCAACAATCTCGACTCAGTCCATCGAAAGACTAGGGCTAAATGGCGAGCAAGCGCACCTGTTGGCACTCCGCGACCGAAGCCGTACAGAGTTGCTACATTGAATTACCGGGAGGAAGATCATGACCCGCGCCGACGATCACTCCGACGTTGCAGACGAAGCGACCGCCGCATTCAGCGGCGAGGCCGCTGCCGAGGAGCACGCTGCCACCCTGCCTGCCGCGCGGGTTGTCCGCGAACCTCTGATTGATCGTCACTTCACCCAGCCTGGCGAGGACGTCTACGGACAGATTGAGTGGACCTATCGAACGGCAGCCATCACCTCGGACACGGGCGACACGATCTTCGAGCAGACCGACATCGAAACGCCCTCCTTCTGGTCGCAGACGGCAACCAATATCGTCGCCTCGAAGTACTTCTGGGGCGAGGCGGGCACGCCCGAGCGTGAAACCTCGATGAAGACGCTGGTCGACCGTGTGGTCGAGACGATTACCCGTTGGGGACGCGAAGGCGGCTACTTCAGCGACGGCGCGGCGGCATCGGCGTTTTCGCAGGAGCTCCGCTACCTGCTGATCAATCAGTACGCCGCGTTCAACTCGCCGGTCTGGTTCAACGTCGGCATCGAGGAGACGCCGCAGTGCTCGGCCTGCTTCATCAACTCCGTCGAAGACACGATGGAGTCGATCATGGACCTGGCCAAGCGCGAGGCGCTGCTGTTCAAGTGGGGCAGCGGCACCGGCTCGAACCTGTCCACCCTGCGATCCAGCAAAGAGTCGCTGACCGGCGGAGGCAAGGCCTCGGGGCCGGTCTCCTTCATGCGCGGCTACGACGCCTTCGCCAACGTGATTAAGTCCGGCGGCAAAACCCGCCGAGCGGCCAAGATGATCATCCTCGACGCCGATCACCCCGATGTGATGGAGTTCATCAACTGCAAGGCCGACGAGGAGCGCAAGGCCTGGGCATTGATTGACTCCGGCTACGACGGTTCGCTCAATGGCGACGCGTATTCCTCGGTTTCCTTCCAGAACGCGAATCACTCGGTGCGCGTCGCCGACGAGTTCATGCAGGCGGTCGAAGCCAACGGCATGTGGTCGACGCGCGAGGTCGTGACCGGCGAGGTCCTTGAGCAGATCCCGGCGCGCGATATCTTGCGCGCGATCTCAGCCGCGACCCACCAGTGCGGCGACCCGGGGATGCAGTTCGACACGGTGATCAACGACTGGCACACCTGCTCCAACACTGACCGGATTTACGCTTCCAACCCGTGCTCGGAGTACATGTTCCTCGACGACACGGCCTGCAATCTCGCGTCGTTGAACTTGCTCAAGTTCTACGACCTCGAGACCCACGACTTCGATGTCAACGCATACCGTCACGCCTGCCGCGTGATGATCACCGCGCAGGAGATCCTCGTCTCCAACGCGTCATACCCGTCGCCGCTGATCGGCGACAACTCGGAGAAGTACCGTCCGCTCGGTCTGGGCTACACCAACCTCGGCGCGCTGCTGATGGCGCGCGGATTGCCGTACGACTCAGTCGGCGGCCGTGCGCTGGCGGCCATGGTGACGGCTCTGATGACCGGCGAGGCCTATCTGCAATCGGCGCGCATCGCCGAGCGAATCGGTCCGTTCGCCGAATTCGCCATGAACCGCGAACCGTTCCTCCGCGTGATGCGCAAGCACCAGGCCTCCGTTGGCCGAATTGACGGGCTCGGCAGCGTGCCGGACGTGATCCGCCAGGCAGCCGACGACGCCTGGCGTCAGGCCGTCGAGCTGGGCGAGGCGCATGGCTATCGCAACGCGCAGGCCACGGTGCTGGCGCCGACGGGCACGATCGCCTTCATGATGGACTGCGACACCACAGGCGTGGAGCCGGACATCTCGCTGGTCAAGTTCAAGAACCTGTCCGGCGGCGGCTACTTCAAGATCGTCAATCGCACAGTCCCGGCTGCGCTCCGTCGACTGGGCTACGCCGAAGACGCCATTGAGCGGATCGGCCAGCACATCGACGAGACCGGGACGATCGAAGGCTCGAATGACCTGAACAGCGAACACTTGGCAATCTTCGACTGCGCCTTCAAGGCGCAGTCGGGACAGCGCAGCATCGCTCCGTCGGGCCACATCCGGATGCTTGGCGCAGTGCAGCCATTCCTCTCCGGCGCCGTCTCCAAGACGGTCAACGTGCCCGAGCACACGACCGTCGAAGAGATCATGCAGACCTACGTCGACGCCTGGAAGCTAGGCGTCAAGGCGGTCGCCATCTACCGCGACAACTCGAAACGCATTCAGCCGCTCGAGACCGGCGAGCGCAGCAGCGTCGCCGAAGAGTCGGCAGTCTACGAGCCTGGACCCTCGCTGCCCAGCGATGAGCCGATCGTCCTGGAAAGCGCCATGTCGCCACCGGCCTATCGACGCCATCGCCTGCCGGACGAGCGCAAGGCGCTGACCCACAAGTTCACGATCGGTGAGCACGAGGGCTACATGACGATCGGCGAGTTCGATGACGGAAGCCCCGGCGAGGTCTTCGTTCACATCTCGAAGGAAGGCTCGGCCGTCTCCGGTCTCATGGACGCCGTCGGCACGTTGACCTCGGTCGCACTGCAGTCCGGCGTGCCGCTCTCGACGCTGGTCAAGAAGTTTGCGCATATGCGCTTCGAGCCCAGTGGCTGGACACGCTCCAGGGAGATTCCGCACGCCGATTCGATCCTCGACTACGTGTTCCGCTGGATGGGATCGAAGTACCTGGCCGGCGACACCACCGATGCGATCGCCAAGCAGGGCCAGATGGCGATGACGCCGGAAGAGGTCAAGCTGGCCGACGAGGAAGCCGGACCGGCGCCGGTGACTCCGGCGACCCCCACGACCTTGCCGCTGATCGATGACGCTTCGACAACCGGCTTCCAGAACCAGCTCGACGCGCCGCCCTGCGCCGAGTGCGGCTCGATCATGGTCCGCTCCGGCTCGTGCTTCCGCTGCATGAACTGCGGAGCGACATCGGGCTGCTCATAGGAGCAGGTGGTCTCAGCCAGTTTCATCGAGCTGCTTGAGCAGGCTCCGCCGCCGGCGCTCGTACTCGGTCTGCGAAAGCGTCGGACGCTCGAGTTCCAGCGCATCGAGCTCCGGTGAGGTTGGCACAGGCTTTGCTCGCGGTTGAGACTGCGCACTCTCCACCTCGGACTGAGCCGTAACCGGCGGCGCAGGCGGGATCGGCTTGACTCGCGGGCCTCGCGGAGCGGGCGGCGGGAGCTTCACGTCCTCCTGGTCAAAGCCCGACTTGCGTTCGGCAAGCACCGGCGCCTCGCGTCGGACGACGACCAGCGTGCCAACCATTCGATCATGGACGCACTGGCGATCCGGGTTCATCAGGATCCAGCCGGCGTTGATGATCGGCCCGAGCAGGGTGAAGAGATAGCCGACCAAACCCAACAGGAGTCGCTTGATCACGAGCTCGCGTACCCACATCCGCTGGGGCGTGATTGGCTGCCCCGACTCGGCGATGACGTACAGATCAAGCAATGACTTCGCCGGCGACTGACCGTCGCGGGAGGTGTGCCACATCCAGTAGAGCCAGATCGGTAGCAGCAGGAAGATCAACAGGTCGAGCAGCTCACCCACCAGGCGACGGACGTACGGCGCGGCATAGTCTCCGGACGTGGGATGTGAGGCGAGTACGCCGCAGGAACTACAGAATGCTCCGACACCGGGGTATTCCTCACAGACCGGGCAATGTTCGGCGCGAAGCGCCCCGGGTCGCGGCGTGGACATCAATCGCCTTTCGCCCGGAGGCTAAAGCAGATGCTCAGACCCGCTCCTTCGCCCGCTCGACGACGAGTGTTCCGAGGACCTTGTCGTGCAGGGTCTGTCGATCGCGGTCCCAGAGCACCCAGGCGGCGTCGAAGAATGAGAATGCCCAGAAGACGACCGTCAACCAGAACCAGAGGATGAAGAACTCGCCGACGGTGCTCGCGACGGCGCCGAGCAGCGCCAGCAGGGCCACCGCGACGATGCCCAGCGCCGCGTCCCAGCCGAACTCGCGTAGCCAGACGTAGCCGGTGGCGGCCTGCTCGCCGGTGGTTCGGTAGATGTGCAGGCCCAGCAGCGACTTGCCCGGCGATTGTCCGCGCGGCGCGACGACGGCCAACCAGATCAACCAACCGATCCCGACGCTCAGCCAGATGATCAGATAGTCGAGCGCGAATGCGCCGAGCCGTGACCAACGCGTCGCGGCGTAGGAGCGGCGCTCCGGGTCGATGCTCAGCACGTCGCAGCTGGAGCAGAAGTAGGCTCCCGGCCCTGCCGGCTGGTGGCAGACGTCGCATTCAAGCACGAAGGTGCGGGGCCCCGCGCCACTCATGTTGCGCCACTCATGTTGCGCTGCTCATAGGGCCCGGAGCTCCGCGCTGGTCTGTCGGACCGGTCTGACGCTGATCACCAGGGTCTTGAAGACCCGATCATGAAGCGTCTGCCGATCTGGGTTCATGAAGATCGCGATGCCGTCGGCGATCACGACAATGCCAATCACTGCCAGCACCAGATTGGCTGCGACTGATTCCGGGTAGAGGATGCTGAGCAGGATGACGGGGACATTGATGACAATGCGGTAGCCGACTTCACGAGCCCACATCAGCGTCCGGGACGCGGCCGAGCCGTCTGTCCGGATGACCTGAGTCGAGAGCATCTGTTTGCCCGGCGTCTGGCCGCGCTTGGCGATCGCCGCGAACCAGATGAGCCAGATGGCCGAGCCCAGCCAGAGTTCGAGCGAGAGGATGCCTTCCAGGTTGGCCAGGTCGACAATCAGACCGATCGCCATGACCAACAGTCCATCGGCGAGCGCGCCCATGAACCTGGCGGTGCGGCTGGCGGCGTATCGGGGCGAGTGTCCCCGTTCGGCGTCCTCACGCAGCGCCTGGCAGCTCGTGCAGAATCTCGTGCCGAGCCGCGTGTCTTCGCGGCACGCGGCGCAGATCGCTCCAAAGTGCCGGGACTGTCCTGGCGGACTCTGATAGGGATCGGTCGAGAGCGGTTCGAAGCGGCCCACGCGCGTTGCTCCCCGGCCTGAACTGAGGCCCGAACTGAAGCCTGAATCTAGTCCTGAGCTTAGTAGGGGAGGGCGGCGGGTTGGTAATCGCCGCTGCGTAACGCGGCCATCAGGTCGTCGAGCGTTTCGATGTTCGCGGCGAACTCGGTGGCGGCCGTCCCCACTTCGTGCATGGCGTGGGAGTCGCTGCCGCCGATCGGTGGTAGTGGCCGGGTCCGGCCGCGCGAGGAGGCGCTCTGGTTCTGCAGCGGTCCGTCGCAGCCGTTGAGGCCTTCGACGCCGTCGAACAGTTCCATCGCCGCGCGCGGCACGCGCAGCCCCGGGTCGCGAGCGGGATGAGCGAGGAACATCAGCGCGTTCTGTTCGTCGCAGAATGCTCGCAGGCGTTTGGCGTCGGTGATTCGCGGCACCAGCGCGTCGAGTCCATAGACGAGCACGTGGCCCAGCTCGGTGGTGACTTCTACGCCGGGGAGCACGAGGATACCGACCTGCTCGGCCAGGTGCGCCGTGCGCTCCCTGGGCCAAACGACATCGTGCTCGGTCAGGATGACACCATCGAGACCACGTTCGGCGGCCTGGGCCAGCGCCTCGTGGGGCAGCAGATTGCTGTCGGTTGAGTAGACCGAGGTGTGCGTGTGCATGTCGATCAGCATGTAGGCAAAGCGTCACTGTTGGCCGCGCGTGGGTCAACCATCGAAACATCAACATCGGTTGTACGATCCGCACGTGAAAGAGATCAAACTCGTCGGCTCGGTCGTGGAAGATGAACGCCAGCTTGACGGCAGTCGTCACGTCGAGATCGTTGGCCATGCCGACGAGGCCGACGATGCCGACGTCGCGTTGCGCCTGGTGGTCGACCGAGAGGGCTCGTTGCGGGAAGCTGAACTGAGCCTGGAGATGGGTGGGAACTTCGCTGTGATTGGATTCGACCAAGGCAGCAGCGTCGGCAACGACGTGGGCACGGAATCCGCCAGCGAAGAGCAACTGTCGCTCCATCTGCAGTCGGCGGAAGCTGAGATCGAAGTCCTGCAACGGGATGATGGAGACATTGCATTGGCGCTGACCTTGCGTGACCTGGCGGAGTCGGCCGAATGACGCGCGTTGCGATGTTGGCCGGCGGCGTCGGCGCGGCTCGGTTCCTCGATGGGCTGGTCCGAGTGGTTGAACCATCGGACGTGACCGCGATCGTCAACGTCGGCGACGACATGGAGTGGTCGGGGCTGCACATATCGCCCGACCTCGACACGGTGACCTACACGCTGGCCGACCTGGTCAACCCGGAGACCGGTTGGGGTCTGCGCGGCGAGTCGCGTCGTACGCTTGACCGGCTGTCGGAGCTCGGCGGGCCGGACTGGTTCATGATCGGCGACCTCGACCTGGCGACTCATCTCTACCGAACCCACCGATTGTCGCAGGGCGATCCGCTTTCGGCGATCACACGCGACTTCACCGCTCGGCTCGGACTGGAGTGCATGATCACCCCGGTCACCGACGACCGACTGCGCACCGTAGTAGGCACCGACGCCGGCGAGCTCGCCTTCCAGGACTACTTCGTCAGGCGGCGAGCCTCCGATCCCGTCCACTCGTTGCGGTTCGACGGCGCGGAGTCGGCCAGGCCGGCGCCACTCGTCGAAGAGGCGCTGAACGCCGCCGATGTGATCGTGATCGCGCCGTCCAATCCATTCCTCAGCATCGATCCCTTGCTCAGCGTGCCCGGAGTTCGCGAGCTGGTGATCGCGAACCGCTCCAAGGTTGCCGCGGTCAGCCCGATCATCGGCGGGGAGGCGGTCAAAGGTCCGGCGGCGGACATCCTCCAATCACTGGGACACGATGTGTCCGCGCTGGGTGTCGCACGATTGTACGACGATCTGGCGGAGGTGTTTGTGCTCGACGATGCAGATGCCGCGCTCGCTTCATCGATTGAGTCGGAGACGGATATGCGCGTGATCGTCATGCCGACGCTGATGACGGATGTCGAGGCGAAGATGGCATTGGCCTCGGGGACGTTGGAGGCGGCGCGCAATGTCCCCTGACACGCCTGGCGCCGCCGAACTGGTCGCCGTGGTTCCCGTACGCGGCTTGCCCGCAGGCAAGCGTCGGCTGGCCGCGTTGCTGGATATCGACGAGCGCAACGCGCTGGTCCTCGCCATGCTCGACGACGTCGTCGCCGCGCTGGCGGCCGCCGAGTCCGTGGACCGGATCGCGATCGCCTCACGCGACGCGGCGGCCCGCGACGAAGCGGCTCGGTTGGGCGTCGATTTCCTCGACCAGACCGAGCTCAGGCTGGGCTACAACCGGGCGGTCCAGTTCGCCCAGGAGGCCCTGGTCGAGTCCGAAGCCATCCTCATCGTCCCGGCGGACGTGCCGCTGATCACGCCCGACGCGGTCGACATGGTGGTCTCGACGGCGCCCGACGGTCCGGCGGTCGTGGTGGCGCCGGCCCATGACGGCGGCACCAACGGACTGTTCCTGCGGCCGCCCGACGTGATCAAGCCGCAGTTCGGCCCGTCCTCGGCGCGGGCGCATCAGCAGTCGGCGGCCGCGGCCGGTGAGATGGGCGTGCCGTTCCGCGAGGCGCGGATCGATGTCTGGGCGTTCGATCTCGACACGCCGGCCGATCTGCGCTGGCTACAGGAGACGCTGCCGCAGTTGCCCGAGGGCATCGCGCCGAACTCGCGGCGCTGGTTGGCTGCCCGGCAGAATCGGACGGGCGCGCCGATCTGATGTCAGGCTAGGCGCGGGGGAGGCCGAAACCTCTCTGGGCGATGATGTTCCGCTGGAGCTCGTTGCCGCCGGCGCCGAAGGTGGGCATGACGGCGGCGAGGTAGCCGTTCTCCGCCGATCCCTCGATCGGCGCGCGCTCGTCGTTGCCGTTGAGCTGTCCGTAGAGGCCCATCGCGTGGAGCGAGAAGTTTTGTAGGCGCTGCATCATCTCGGTGGAGAAGATCTTGACCTGGCTGGCCTCGTAGTTGGGCGACTCCTCGCGCTTGAGCATGTCCAGGATTCGGTAGCTGAGGTGTTGCAGCACCTCGATCTGGACCTTGAAGTCGGCCATCGCGCCCTTGATCCCGGCGTCGTCGATCGGGCGGCCCATCGGCGTGTCCGACTTGGCCCAGTCCATCAGTCGGTCGTAGACGGCGCGCACCGAGGAGACGGTGAAGATCGAGATGCGTTCGCGGTCGAGCGCGTGGGCGGCGTAGTACCAGCCCCGGTTCTCCTCACCAACGAGGACGTTGGTCGGGACGCGGACGTCCTCGAAGTAGACCTCGTTGGTGCGGTAGCCGGCCATCGTCCAGAGCGGCTTGACCGTGATCCCGGCGGACTGCATGTCGACGAGCATCATCGAGACGCCGCGATGCTTGGGCGCGTCGGGGTCGGTGCGAGTGGCAAGCCAGACGTACTCGCTGCGGTGCGCGCCGGAGGTGAAGCGCTTGATCCCGTTGAGGATGTAGTCGTCGCCGTCCTTGACGGCTCGGAGCTGGAGCGAGGCGAGGTCGGAGCCGGCGTCGGGCTCGGTGTAGCCGAGCGCGAACTCGACTTCGCCGCGCGCGATCGGCGGGAGGAAGCGTTCCTGCTGCTCGTCGGTGCCGAAGCGCATCAGCGTCGGTCCGACCTGCTGCGTGGCGACGGTCGCCTGGGGCGCGCCGACGTAGTTCATCGCCTCCCAGAAGAGGTACTGCTCCTCGAGCGAGCGTTCCTGTCCGCCGTACTCGGCCGGCCAGGACATGGTCAGCCAGCCGCGGTCGGCGAGCAGTCTGCGGAAGCCGCGCTCCTCGGCCATCGTGTCGGTGGTCGGGTCGCCGATCGTGGCCCGCAGTTCGGGCGTCCATTCCTGGTCGAGAAACTCGTTCACTTCGGCCTCGAAGGCGAGGGCCTGGTCGCTAAATCGGTATTCCATGTGGCGTGCTCCCTGGGAGGCGCAAAGGGCTAGCGGTGCTGATTCGCTTGAATGTTATCGCAGGGAGCCAAGGGCTCAGGCGGCGGCCTGCTTGGGTGGCGCGACGGACTGGGGGTGGCAGTGTTTGCGTTTCCTGGCGCTGCCGCAGGGGCAAGGTTTGTTTCGGCCGGTGTTGCGGGGGAGCGCAGTGTTCAGGTGTTCAGCCGAATTTTGTTTTGCGTGGGTCTGGGGCGGGATTTCCAGTGTTTTACTGGGTTTCGGCTGTTCAGGGTGTTCAGGTTTGTTCAGCTTTGTCCAGTCTTGTTCAGTCTCGGGTAGCTGTTCGTCGTCGTCGAGCAGTTCGATGTCGATGATGTCGTTGGCTCGCTGGCGAGATTCGGGCTTGAGTTCACGGAGCAAGAGGCGGAGTTCCCGCGTGGCGGCGTTGATCGACTGCTGGTGGACGGCGTAGAGGCGGGTGAGTTCGGTGGTGTTGACGAGGGTTCCGGGCGGCACGCCGAGTTCGGCGAGCAGATTGGGCACACTGAGGCTGCGCAAGCGAACAACACGCAAGTGGAGTTGCTCAATGTGATCGAGGAGGAGGTCGTCGTGGGCGAGCTCGGCGACGGAATCCCAGTGGGCGTCGAGCAGCTTGAGGTCGGCGTGGACGGTGGCGCGGGAGACGCCGAGGATCTCGCTGCTCTGGGAGAGGGAGCGTCCCTTCTGGCGCAGGTGATGGGCTTGGACCATACGTTGGCGTCGTTTTGGGGTGATGTACATACGCACTCCAGTTCTTTTAGAACTATAGTGCGATTACGCTGGGATGGGGTGTATTGGGGTTTACGGAGGCGCGTCGCGGGGAGAACCTGGTTGGGAATCCTCACCCTAGCCCCCCGTGTCAAGCACGGGGCAGGCTCTCGCAAAGGGAGAGGGGGATCAGGTGCGGGCCTTGTTTGGGGCGGTGCGGAGGATGAAGTTGGCGGCTCCGTTGAGGGCGACCCGGCCGGCACGGACGGTTTGCGCGATTGGTTCGGGCGGGTGCTGAGGGACTCGGGCTCGGAGGATGACCGGGCGGAAGATGATGATCGCGGCGAGGAAGGCGAGGACGGCATAGGACAAGGGCGGGAAGAGGGTCTCCATGGTCAGCGCCTGGGCGACGGCGCCGAGCGGGAGTCCGACGGCCTGGGCGATGCCCATGCCGAGGAAGATGAGCCCCATGATCCGGCCGCGCATCTCGTTGGGGGTCTCATGCGCGAGGGTGGCGTTGGCGGAAACCATCGCCACCGACATGCCGATTCCGAGCAGCGCGTTGCCGAGCATCGCGTTGAGGACGGTCGGCGGATTGGTGAACACGACGAACCCGAGCGCCATGACGATGACGCCGATGCCGGTCAGGAGTCCCTTGCGCTCGATCCAGGAGAAGCGGACGAGGATCAGCGAGGCGACCATCGCGCCGCCGCCCCAGAAGACGGCGATGTAGCTGAACTCGGACCAGGTCGCGCCGACGACGGTGGTGACCCACTGCGGGCCGAGCGTGCCGGTCGGCGGCATGATCAGCGACATCATCAGCACGACGATCAGAACGGTCCAGAGGATGACCGCCTTGGAGCGCGCGTAACGCAGGCCGGCGACGATATCGCGGACGGCCTGTCCCGCTCCCTGGCCCTGTCGCGCGGCGATGTGGGCGGCGGAGAAGACAGTGCGGTAGGACATCATCGCCAGGATCAGGACTTCGCCCAGGTGTCCGAAAGCGGAGATGGCGAAGACCGTGCCGTGGCCGAGGTGGTCGATCAGCAGACCGGAGGCGAAGATCGAAATCGGCATCGCGAGCTGCATCGCGGCAGCGTTGAGCGCGATCCCGGACGGGGTGAGCCGCGGGCCGAGAATCTCGGGGGTGATCGCGTTGCGAGTCGGGCCGTCGATGGCATGGGCGGACGAGGCCACAACCGTGAGCGCGAAGAAGATGATCAGGTCGGTGTTGGTGCCGGAGCCGGTCCACATCATGACCGCGATCAGGATGTTGGCGATGAAGGCGACCGCCTGCGTGACCATGAGCAGGCGTCGGCGATCGAAGCGATCGGCGAGCGCGCCGCCGAAGAGTCCGAAGCCGATCATGCCGAGTCCGCGAATCGTGCCGATCGCGCCGACCATGATGATCTCGACGCTGTCGTCGGCGACGAACTGAATCCAGGCGATCGAGGCGACGAACTGGAGCGGCATCATCGACTGGCCGACGATGAAGCCGGTCAGGAGGAGGCGGAACTCGCGCAGGCGAAACGGCTCCATCATGCCCGGGCGCGTCGGAGGCGGGGATGCGCTCATGTGGGTAGTTTCGCGGCTTCGAGCACGGTGTGTCGCGGCCCCTGGTGAACTTTACGGACTTGCGCCTTGCCGAAGATGTCGGCGAGTCGGCGCTGGAGGTACCGGCGGAGGCCGTTGACGGCGACGAGGGCGAGTGAGCCTCCGTCCTTCAGCGCGTCGTGGGCATCGAGGAGGAGCTGGTCGATGGCGTCGTTGCCAGCCTGGGCCGGGAGGTTTGAGACGACGAGATCATAGGTTGCGGCGTTGGCCCGGATCTCGCGGATGCCGTCGCTGAGGGTCACGGTTGCGTTGTCGAGGCGGTTGCGCTTGATGTTGGCGGCGGCGGCCTCGACGGCTCGGATGTCGGTGTCGACCAAATCGACCTGGGAAGCGGGCCAGCGGGCGGCGAGGGTGAGTCCGATGGCTCCGTAGCCGCAGCCGAGGTCGAGGACTCGCGGCAGCGTGGAGAGGTGCTCAAGTTGTCGCAGCAGGAGGGCGGTGCCCTCGTCGAGGGCCCTGGCGGAGAAGAGTCCATGGCGGGTAGTGAGCTCGAAGGTTCGCTCGCCTGCTTGGATGGCGACGACGGGTTGCCGGGCGAGGTGTTCGCGGAGGGCGGCGAGGTGTTCGGAGTCGGGCATAGGAAGGGTCAGGCCGGATCGATTCGTCGGGAAACCGGCGTGAAGTCATCCATGTGCTCGGGATCCATGCGTCGGACGATGTCGGCCTTCAGCGTCAAAATCACGGCCTCCAAGTTGATCCATCGGAGAACATGACGCGTGAGATCCAGGCCGTCAATGTCCTCGCGCCATCCCAACAGACGCTCGCGTTGCCGCGGAGCGTGTCTGCCTGGCCATCTTTGGCATTGCTCCGGAAGTCCCAACCTCCGAATACACCGTGCCCGCACCTGCCGCCAACGACTTCACCCCACTCATTTCGAGCGGTGCTCCATATCTCAATCGCGCGGATGCTCAGTGAAAAGTTATTGCGAATCCTGATCACTACTGCATCAGGACCAAACCTGCCATGTGTAACGCGTGCAGAGATGATTTCGACCCGTGGCCTCTTCGCTCTTTCGGCGGCTTCGTACTCAGCCTGTGTAGGGAGGTCTGGAGGGACGAAGACCGGAACGCGAAGGATCGCAGCTCCAGATCTCACATAGAGCGTGTACTCGCCCGGTTGAGACAAACTGCATACAATTCCAAATGACGCTGACTTGAAATCGGTCCGGGATGATGCCCAGGCTTGCTGAATTGAGCGGTCCTCGCATCCTCTTGCGGTCGGAAACATGAAAGCCGCATAGAGCACCTTTGTGCTGTTGAAGTCCCTCGGCTCCTGCAAATGAAGAGCAAACTCGAACTCTAGTCTGTCTCCAATGAACCGCAGGTCTTGTGTTGGAGAAGTCTCGGCAGATATCTCCATCACGCCAGAACAAAAGAAGTCGTATCTCTCCTCGGTCAGAAGCGGCGTGCCTCGCCATTTCTCGTTCCGCTCGCACCACGACGGAGATGCGCCGGCAGTCTCGTGACCTGCCAAGAGTCCAAACAAGAAGATTGCTAGAAGTAGTAGAACAGATACAAGCTTCCGGCGATTACCCAGCATCCCTCTACCGAACTGCTTGCGGAGCACCCTGCCGCCGATTGTCATGAACGGACGCGGGCGGAGGGGGGCACGAATGTGGGCGGAGGAGCGGTGGGATTGCCGTCGCCGAAGATGCCCTGGTAGATGCTGGTCCACTTGCCGGCGTGGCTGCCGGCGACGGTGATCGCGATGAAGGACGGGTCGGCGACCTTGGACAGGGGCATGTCGAGGTCTTCTTCAGTGAGTCCGTACTTCTCGGGCAGGTACTCGCCGATCCCGCCGCCCAAGGTCGGCGAGGCGAGGCGCTTGCGGAGGGGGAGCGCGGTGAACTCCATGATCGCTTCGCGGATGTTGTCCTTGGACCATCCACTGGCGCGGTAGACATCGGCGTGCTCGGGGCTGACGACGAACATCGTCGGCGAGACCTGGCCGCGCGGTTTGACGACCTGCTGGAAGGCCATGGAGATTGAGCCGGTCAGCGCGCGGGCGTCGCGGCTGGTCTGGTCGATGCAGACTCGCGGTCCGCCGGTGATCGGCAGTAGCGAGACGACACTGTCCGTCGGCTCGTAGCCGTACTCGACGTGGAACGGCTCCCAGGGGGAGTAGTCCTCGTCCTCGGCGTAGCTGAGGGTCCACTTGTGGCCGCCGCCCTGGATGGCCTGCTCGATCTCTCCGGGGACAGCGCCGCCGATGTTACGCAGCATGAGACGGAGGGCGCGGCCGAGGGTGGAGTTGGCCCGGTTGCCCTGTCCGAGGGCGTTGAGACCCCAGTTCATGCCGATCTCTTTGCGGACGGGTCCGTTGACGAGCATCATCGGCGCGAGTCCGGCCGTGGTAGCGATCGATCCGTGAAGGGGGAACTGACCCCCGGCGGCGGCCTCGACCGAGGCCAGAACGGTGGGGAAGAACTCGGGTTTGCAGCCGGCCATGACGGCGTTGATCGCCGCCTTCTCGACGTTCATCGGAGCCATGTTGGGCGGCAGGGTGGCGACGATCTTGTGTGGATCGCTCCAGTGCTCCGGCGCTCGGGCCAGCATCCGGTCGACGCGCTCGCGGGTGGGCGGGACGACGGGCAGGCCATCGGTGATGCCCTGGGCGAACATGAACTCGTAGACGTCGTCGTGGTCGGCGATTTCGATGATTCGCGCGTAGGCGTCGGGTTCTGGAGACACGGTGGCGCCTTGTTCGCTGAATGAAGGGGAGGCCCCCTCGTCACTCCGTGACACCTCCCCCAGAAGGGGAGGTCTCTGGCTTACTCGACGGGGGCCATCAGGGTGTCGAGGATTTCGTCGATGAAACGCTCGGCGTGTTCGTGCATCTCGGCGTCGGTGCGGTCCTGCATCGGATGCGGGATGAAGACGCGGCGGACCTCTTCGAGTCCGAGGCGTTCGGCCTGGTGGCTGGCGGCCTTGATGAACTCAGAGGTGGCGACGAAGACGCTGGGCTTGCCCTGCAGTTCGAAGAACACGGTGTCGTGCACACTGCACGTCGTGCAGGATCCTCAATCGGCGAGCGCTTCGATGACGAAGTCGCACTCCTCCAGGATCTCATCTTTGATTGGTTGCGGGGCCGGCTTGGCGACGGTCGGCTTCATGAAGCGGCGCGTCTCGATGCCTGGCGCGCGCTCGTGCAGGAGTTCCTCGAGTCGGTTGAGGAAGACGTCGCCGCGCGGCTTGGAGATGTCGAGCAGGGCGATCGTCCCATGCAGCGCCTCGGGGCGCGGCGTGAGGGAGCGCTTGATCGGCACTCGTTCGTCGGTTGGGTCAAGGATCTGGGTAACCATTGGACCTCTCCATCAACGCACCGTCTGCAGGGTTGCGGCGCGCTGTATGTCTGACAAGCAGTCTACTCTTCGCCACTCTCCGCGGCGGGTTCTTGGAGGCGTGGTTCGAAGGCGCCCAGGTCACGGCCGCCCGACTGGCGCTTGTCCATGACGGATCCGCCAATGCTGCGGAACGACATGGCTCCGTTTGGTCCGATGCTGGCGCTGGTGGCGGTCGAATACACACCGGTCGCCCAGCCGCCGAGGATGGTCGAGAACTTGGCGGCAGCAGAACCCGCGACGACGAGGATGATGTTCGATTTGTCGGCGAATTTGGGGACCGGGCGGTCGAGCGCGGCCTCGCCGCCGAATCGCTCGACGACGCTGGGCGGCAATCCGCAGCCGGCGTCAGCGGAGCGCAGACGATCTTTCAGCGGAATTGCGGTCTCTTCCATGATGCATTCGCGGACGTCGTTCTTGGACCAACCGGAGCGTCCGAAGATGCCGGCGTGATCGGGGGAGAGGACGACCAGCGTGTCGACCATTGGGGACTTGGGGTCCTGCATGCAGCTCATCGATGCGGCGAGCGTGCCTGCCATACCTCGAGCATCGCGGGAGCGTTCGTCTGCGACAGTGGCCGGCCCGCCCGACATCGCCATCAGTGTGGCGATGTCATCGGTCGGTTCGAAGCCGTACTCGACGGCGAGGGACTCCCAGGGGCTGGCGTCCTCGTTCTCGGCGAAGTTCATGGTTAGACGATGCGGTCCGCCCTGGGTGGCGCGGTCGGTGCCGCCGGGGAGGCTGCCGCCGACATTGCGGGCGCAGAGCCGGAGGGCGCGTCCGATCGCGGCGTTGGCTCGGTTGCCGGAGCCGAGCGCTCCGTGCAGGTAGTTCATGCCGATCCGGTCGCGGATCGGTCCGTTGAAGATGCCGACCGGCGTCGCGCCCATCGTCGTAGCGAGCACGCCGTGGATGTTGAAGCTCTCGGTGCAGGCGATCTCGACGAGCGAAATGATCGCGGGCATGTACTCGGGCCTGGCGCCGGCCATGACCGCGTTGATGGCGATCTTCTCGATCGTGATCGGGGCGAGGTTGGGCGGCACGATGGCGACCTCGTCCTGCGGATCGCGGGGCGTGCCCTGGAGCATCTTCCAGACCCGCTCGCGGGTCGGCGGCACGACGGGGAAACCGTCGGTGTAGCCCTGGTCGTACATGAACTCGTGGATGTCGTCGCTTGAGGCGAGATCGACGAGTCGTGAAAGCAGGTCACCGCTCTTGATCGCCTGCAGACGCTCGTAGACGCCCGGCTCGTAGTTGCGCGCGCCGCAGCCCGGCCGCTGTTCGGGCAGGGACTCCCAGTCGATGGCGGTGTCGGCGTCGGAGCGACCGGCGAGTTCCATCGACTCGCTGGCGATCTCGCGCCATTCGTGCTTGTCGAAGCCGAAGGTTTGGAGCGTGCAGTTCTGCTGCTCGTCGTAGAGGAAGAGGGTCGGCACGGTGTCGATGTCGGTCTCGTAGGAGAGGTCGAGCGCGTCGTCGTCGAGCAGCGGCATGGTCAGGTCATGGCGCTCTTTGAGGACGGGGATGTCGTCGGTCTTCTGCACCGCGACCCAGACATCGAGGCCGTCGTCGGTGGCTCGGTGGACGGCCTCGAGCAGGGGCAGGGTGAGGTTGCAGGTGTCGCAGTCTTCTTTGACCAGGGCCAGCAGGACCGGGCCGTCCGGCGGGAACTGCTTCTCCTGGCCTTCGGCGTCGAGCAGTGAGAATTTGGTGGGTGGATGCATGTTCGTAGTCTAACGCTGACTCTGAGCGCGATTGACCGTGCCAGCGGATGGCGCGACACTATGGCGAACAAAGATAGTCGGAGATAGTCGGAACGGTTGAGGGGTGTGATCGAATGTCTCAGCTTCGTCGATTCCTGCTCGCGATTGTGGTTGTCGGCGGAATGTGTGCGTTGACGCTGGGCGCGGCCGCCGCGGGCGAGTACGCGATGGAAGAGCCGATCCAGATCGCCGAGGCCGGCGGGGACGAAGAGGACAGCCTCCACGTCTCGGATGAGACGCTGGCGACCTCGCTGTTCATCCCGTTCTGCTTTGTTGGTGCGACGGTCGTCGTGTTCATCTGGGCGATTCGCAATCGGGCCAGGCCGATTGACGATGAGACACCGATGCCATGGTGGCGGACTCGGCAGTGGTACACGCGGGGGACGGAAGAGGACGAGGCGTAATCGCCCGTTCCTAGAACAGCAGGCGGCCTAGCTTCTTGCGATACTCAGCGACGACCGGCTGATCGTCTCCCAGCATCCCGAAGATGCCGAGCAGCGTCTTTCGCGCGGCTTCGTCGCCTGCCGTCTTGTCGAGTCTGACCGACTCAAGCATTTCGTCGAGCGCCTCAATCCACTGGCTCTCGACGGCGAGCAGGCAGCCGTGGCGGTAGCGGGCCATTGGATCATCTGGGTTTGCGGCCACGGCCTGACGAATCTCGTCGGCCTCGTAGCCATCGAGTGCCGCGGTGAGCTCCATTGAAGTGAGCACGCTCTTGCTCATCGGGTGGTTAGGCCATCGGTTGGCGAGCTCGGCGGCCCGTTCGGTTTCACCCATCCTGATCAGGATTGCAGCGAGACCGACGCCGGCAGGCTCGTGATCCGGGTTCTCCTCCAGCGCCGCTTCGAAATGCAACCGGGCGATGGGGATCTGGTTCTCCTGCATCATCCGGTAGCCCTCGGCGGCCTTGATGTCGGCCTCGGAGGGGATCAGCGAGTCGTAGAAGGCCCTGACCTGCTCCTCGGGGATCGCGCCGACGAACTTGTTGACGAGCTGTCCGCCGACGAAGGCGAAGACCGCCGGGATTCCTTCGACCTGGAGCGCCTGGGCGACCTGTGGGTTCTCATCGGTGTTGACCTTAACGAGCTGCACCTGGCCGTCGCGCTCGTAGGCGAGTTTCTCGAGGATCGGTCCGAGGATTCTGCAGGGTCCGCACCAGGGGGCCCAGCAGTCGACGATCACCGGAAGCTCATGCGAGCGCTGAATCACGTCTTGCGCGAATGTCGCGTCGGTGGAGTCGATGACGGCTGCGGTGTGGCCTTCCAGGCCCTGCGGCTGGTCTAACTCGGGTGATGCTTCGCGCTGGGACGGCGGCGGTGTCTGGCGAATCGGTACCGGCGCAGGTGGCGGTGCAGGTGGAGTCTGTTGCACGCGGCGCATCGGTTGTCCGGAGGCGGAGTAGATCACCGGCCCCGACGGTTGCTGCTGCTGTTGCTGTCCTGGGGGAGGTTGAGGCGCGCCGCGTTGTACTCGGTCGCTCGGGAACGGGATCGGGTCGGGCGGACGCTGACTCATGTGGCTCTCCGGACAGCAGGGCGAGGACGCTTACCAGTTGGTGTAGCGCTTGCGCTTGGGGAAGTTGGCGGAGCGGTTCTTGGTCGAGTTGTTCTCGAAGACCGCGCTCACGACCCGATCCGAATCCGTTTCACAGGTGGGGCACGGATACGGCTCTGAGGCGCGTGACATCGGGCGAATCTTCTCGAAGTCTTCGCTGCATTGTTCGCAGCGGTAGGTGTACACGGGCATGGCGTCGGTCTCCTGCAAACACTTGCCTATTGTTGCGAGTTTATCCCTATGTCGTTTCGTTGCAGTGCGCGCGCCGCTGTCGACACGTTGAGCGCCCAGGCAACTTCCTCGACATCATGCACTCGGACGACATGCGCGCCCATCCATGCAGCCAGCACGTTGAAGGCGATGGTCGCCTCGAGCATGCCTGCTTGCGCCTGTGCGTCGTGCGAGCGCAGTTCGCCGTGGCCCAGCATCTCGGCGAGGAAGCCCTTGCGTGAGGCGGAGATCAAGACGGGATGGCCGAGCCTGGCGAGATTGGGAAGGTCGAGCAGCAGTCGCAGGTTGTCGTCAAGGCCGCGTCCGAACTGGAAGCCCGGATCGATCCACACGTCGGGCGCGCCGGCGGCCTCGATTTCTGTGGCTCGGCGGTCGAGATAATCTCGCACTTCCAGCGCGACATCTTCGTATTCGTGCTTGACCTCTCGATGCCGCTGTGGCCGGCCGCGCATGTGCATCACGGCGATCGGCGTGCCGGTTTCGACTGCAACCGCGACGGTCTCGGGATCGGCGCCGGTGATGTCGTTGATCAGGTGAGCACCCGATTCCACGGCTGCGTGGGCGACGGGAGCGGTCCAGGTGTCGATCGACACCAGGTGACCTTCGGCGACCAACATCTCGACGACGGGCGCGACGCGGGTGATCTCCTCGTCCGGTGACACTTCGGCTGCGCCCGTTCTGGTGGACTGCGCGCCGACATCAATGATGTCCGCGCCTGCCTTTCGCAAGGCCTCGGCTCGGCGAGGCGCGTTGCGGATGTCAACGATGGAATCGGTCACCGGCGAGTCGGTCGCGACATTCAGGATGCCCATGACCAGGCACCGATTGGTGGCGTCGAGCGTCTGACCGCCCAATTCGATCAGCATGGTTCAGTCAGCATTGCGTCGATCTCAACGTCGTCGACTGAGGTAGTGGGGACTGTGCCCGAAGAAGACCTGGGCGGCCTCCATGATTGACTCGTTCAGGGTTGGATGGGCGTGAATCGACTCGGCCAGGTCAGAGGCGCGAGCACCCATTTCGACGGCCAGCACACCTTCACCGATGAGTTCGCCGGCGCCAGGTCCAACGACCTGCATGCCGAGGATTCGTTCAGAACCGCGCTCGATCACCAAGCGCGTGAGGCCGTCGTTGCGGCCTGATGCGCTGGCTCGACCGAGGGCTGCCCAGGGGAAGCTCACGGTTGCGGCCTCGATGTCGAGTGAGGTGGCGTCCGCCTGGGTGAGGCCGCACCAGGCGATCTCAGGGTCGGTGAAAATCACTGCCGGTACGGCGAGCGGACGGAATGACGAGGGTTCTCCGATGATCGCCTCGACGGCAACGGACGCCTCAGCCGTTGCCTTGTGGGCCAGCATCGGCTCGCCAGCCACGTCGCCGATCGCGAAGATTGACGGCTCAGCCGTGCGGCGTTGCCGGTCGGTGACAATGAATCCGTTCGAGTCAACGTGCGCCTGCGTTCGGTGGAGTCCGAGTCCGGCACTGTTCGGCCGACGTCCGGTGGCGATGAGTACGCGGTCGAATATCTCGGTGCTTTCGACGCCTTCGTTGTCGGCGATGACAGCTTCGATGCCGCCCTCGACTTCGGTCATCGAGACCACGGTGGTGTTGACCCTGGTGGCTTTCAATCGGGAGCGGAGGCTTCGTTCGAGGACGCGCACGAGGTCGCGCTCGACACCGCTGAGGATTTCCGGCAGCGCCTCGACGACCGTGACCTCTGCGCCAAGTTCGGCGTAGACCGTCCCGAGTTCAAGGCCGATGTATCCGCCGCCGATGACGAGCAGGGATTCGGGGACGTCACGCAACTCCAGCGCGTCAGTTGAGTCCATGACTCGATCAGACTCGATCTGCAAGGAGCGCGGCACGACCGGCGTCGAGCCTGTAGCCAGGATCAGAGCGTCGAAGTCGATCGGCAGTACCTCGCCGTTGGATTCGATGTTGAGCTGGTTGGCGTCGCGGATGCGCCCGTAGCCCTGCTGATACTGGACGTTGTGCTGCCGACGGAGGAGGCCGAGGCCGTTCGTCATCTTGCGGACGACGCCGTCTTTCCAGTCGCGGAGGGCGTCGACATCGATCTCAGGCTCGCCAAACGAAACGCCCCAGTCGGAGGCGTGGCGGGCTTCGCGAATCAGCTTGGCGACGTGGAGAAACGCCTTTGAGGGAATGCAGCCTTCGTAGAGGCAGACGCCGCCGGGTTGCGGTCGAGTGTCGACGAGGGTGACGTCGAGGCCCCGCTCGGCAGCGTGAAAGGCTGCGGGATAACCACCGGGGCCGGCGCCGAGGACGACCAGGCGCAGGTTCTCACTGGCTGAGGAGTTGCCGTTGACCACGCGCTAGCTCCCCAACGCGAGGACGAGCGGTTGGCGGATAACGTCCGCGATCCAGGTCATGAATCGCGCTCCGTCGGCGCCGTCCATCACGCGATGGTCGAAGGTGAAGGACATCGGCAGAATGCTGCGCGGCTCCCAGTTTTCGAGCGGTTCCGACCAGACGGGCCGGCGCTCCGCTCGTCCGATGCCGAGGATCGCCGTGTTTGGATGATGGATGATCGGCGTGAAATGGCCGGTCCCCATGCCGCCGAGGTTGGTCACCGTAAAGCTGCTGCCTCGGAAGTCCTGCAATCCCAAGTCTCCGGAGCGGGCGCGCTCCGAGATGTCGGTGAGCTCGACCGAGATCTCGATGATGTTCTTCTCATCGACATCGCGAATGACCGGCACCACGAGCCCGCGCGGCGTGTCCACCGCGACTCCGAGGTGGACGTAGTGCTTGAGCACGAGCTCGTCGTTCTCGGCGTCGATCGAGCTGTTGACGTGCGGATGCGCCTTGAGCGCTGCGGCCGTGATCTTGAGCAGGATGGCGGTGATTGTCAGTCTGCCGCCGGCCTCTTCGGCTCGGTCTCGATAGTCGTGCCGGACTTGCTCTAGCTCTGTGACGTCCGCTGTATGGAACAGCGTCACGTGCGGGATCTCGTGCCAGGAGGTTGCCATGTTGCGCTTGATCGTGCGGCGCAAGCGAGTCATCGGCACGCGCTCGACTGTGCCGAACTCGGAGAAATCAGGCAGCGGGCCGGGTGAGAGTCCGGTGTGATTAGTGTTAGGCGTCTGGGTCGGCGTCTCTCGGGCGTGCCTCTTGATGTCTTCGAGGTCGATCCGGCCACCGGGTCCGTTACCGGAGACTGTTCTGATGTCGATCCCGATCTCTCGGGCGAAGCGTCGCACGGATGGGGATGCAAAGACGGGGCGCGATTCGAGGTCTCCCTCGACCAAGGGCGGAGGCGCCGGCGGGGGAACTTTCAGAATCGGCGCAGGATGGTCGCCCACCGGCGTCTCGCTGACGACCTCCACTTGTGTGGGCGCAGGAACCTCGGGGACATCTTCCAGCATTGTGGGTTCGGCGGGCGTCGGCGCCGGCTCTGCTGTCGGCTCTTCCTGGACCGGAGTCGTGGATTCGTTGACGACCGCAGCGCTCTCGACGCTCAGCACGGGGTCGCCGGGACGGATGGTATCCCCCTGGCGGACGTGAATCTGCGTCACGGTTCCGGCGACTGGAGAGGGCAGATCGAGCGTTGCCTTCTCGGTTTCGATCTCGACGATCGGCTGCTCCAGCTCAATCGCATCGCCGATGCTGACGTAGATCTGAAGCACGTCCGCTTCCTCGATGTCTTCGCCCAGGTCGGGCAGGAGGACGGCGCCGGCATTTGATGCGGTAGTCGTCATATGGATGTCCTAACGCAGCGCCGGATCGAGTCGATTTGGGTCAATTCCGAGCTGCTCACGTGCTCTCATTAGCACGTCACCGTCGATCTCGTCGCGGCGGCTGAGGGCGCTCAGCGCCGACCAGACCACGTGGTTGGCGTCGACCTCGAAGAAGTCGCGCAGGGCCTCGCGTGTGTCGGAGCGGCCGAAGCCGTCGGTCCCGAGCGCCGTCAAGGGGCCGGGCAGCCAACGGGCGACTAAATCCGGTAGCGAGGAGGTGTAGTCCGTCGCCGCGATGATTGGTGAGTCGCACTTGCCCAACGAAGTCTCGAGCCATGACTCGCGCGCCACCTCGAACGGGTGCATCCGGTTCCAGCGGTCGATGCCCAATGCCTCACGGCGCAGTTCGGTGTAGGAAGTCACCGACCACAGATCGGCGCGGATGTCGTAGTCGTCGCGCAGGATTTGCTGGGCGCGGCGCACTTCATTGAGGATCGGCCCGCTGCCGAACAGCCTGACCTGTGGTTCTTCGCAAGGTGAGAGCGGGTAGATGCCTCGCAGGATTCCCTCGCGGACGATTTCCGATTCCGGCATTGGCGGTTGGACGTAGGCCTCGTTTTCGACGGTGACGTAGTAAAACACGCTCTCGTCTTCGTTGTGCATTCGGCGGATGCCCTCTTGCACGATGACGGCGATCTCGTAGGCGTAGGCCGGGTCGTAGGCGACCAGATTTGGAATCGTCGAGGCCAGCATGTGGCTGTGACCGTCCTGGTGCTGTAGCCCTTCGCCGTTCAGCGTGGTGCGTCCGGCGGTGGCGCCGATCAGGAAGCCCCGCGTCCGGGCGTCGCCGGCGGCGTAGGCGAGATCGCCGAATCGCTGCAGCCCGAACATCGAGTAAAAGATGAAGAATGGGATCATCGGCACCTTGAGCGAGGAGTAGGCCATCCCGCCGGCGATGAACGATGACATCGCGCCGGCCTCGGTGATGCCCTCTTCGAGGATCTGGCCGTCGCGGGATTCCTTGTAGTAGAGCAACCGATCCGAGTCGACCGGCTCGTAGAGCTGTCCGGTGGAGGCGTAGATTCCGAACTCGCGGAACATACCTTCCATGCCGAACGTGCGCGACTCGTCGGGCACGATCGGCACGATGTGCTCCCCGAGTTCGCGGTCGCGCATCAGTCGGCTGAGCATCCTGACGAAGCCCATTGTGGTTGAGGCTTCGCGGTCGCCGGTGCCCTCATGGAACTCGGCGAAGGTCTCATCGGGAGGTGACGTCAGATGAGACTTGGGCGAGCGCCGCTCGGGCACGTGGCCGCCGAGCGCTTCCTTGCGCTCCGCGACGTATCTCGCCTCTCGACTGTCGCGCGAGGGTCGGTACAGCGGCGCGCCGACCACTTCGGCATCGGACAGAGGGATCGCGAAGCGGTCGCGGAACTGCATCAGTTCGCGCTCGTTGAGCTCCTTCTGCTGATGGGTGATGTTGCGGCCCTCGCCGGCTTCGCCCAGGCCGTAGCCCTTGATCGTGCGGGCCAGGATCACTGTCGGCGCGCCTCGATGATTGCTGGCGGCGTGATAGGCGGCGTGGACCTTGAGCGGATCATGCCCGCCGAGACGCATCCGCCAGAGCTCGTCGTCCGAGACGTCGTCGACCATGCGCAGCAGTCGCGGATCGACGCCCCAGAAGTGTTGCCGGATGTAGCTGCCACCAGCGACGGTGTACTTCTGGTACTCGCCGTCCACCACCTCGCCCATGCGCTGGACCAGGAGGCCATGCTCGTCTCGGGCCAGAAGCTGGTCCCACTCGGAGCCCCAGACCACCTTGATCACGTTCCAGCCGACGCCGCGGAAGACGGCTTCGAGCTCCTGGATGATCTGTCCGTTGCCTCGGACCGGGCCGTCCAGGCGCTGCAAGTTGCAGTTGACCACGAAAATCAGGTTGTCCAGCTCCTCGCGGGAGGCGAGTGCAATTGAGCCAAGGCTCTCGGGTTCGTCGGTCTCGCCGTCGCCGAGGAAGCACCAGACCTTGCGGTCGGTCGGCTCCAGCAGGTCTCGATTTTCGAGGTAGCGGATGAAGCGCGCCTGGTAGATCGCCTGAATTGGGCCGAGTCCCATCGACACCGTGGCGAACTGCCAGTAATCGTCCATTAGCCAGGGATGCGGATAGGACGGGAGTCCACCGGAAAGCTCCTGGCGAAACTTGTGCAACCGGTCGGGCGAGAGCCGGCCCTCGACATAACTACGGGCGTAGATGCCAGGAGCCGAGTGGCCCTGGAAGTAGATCATGTCGCCGCCGCTGGGATGATCCTGCCCGCGGAAAAAATGATTGAACCCGACTTCGTAGAGGGTCGCGGCGGATGCGTAGGTCGAGATGTGACCACCGATGCCGTGGTTGTTCTGGTTCGCCTCGACGACCATCGCCATGGCGTTCCAACGAATGATCGACTTGATCCGCCGTTCGATGTTGAGATCGCCGGGATACGGCGGCTGCTTCTCAAGTGGAATCGTGTTGACGTAGGGCGTCTGCGACGTGACCGGTAGACGGATACCCGACCGCTGGGCCTCGATCTGCAGCGTCTGCAGCAGGCGAGAGACGCGCTCAGGACCACGTCGTCTGGCGACATCCCTCAGGGAGTCGATCCAGTCGTTGGTTTCCAGCCAATCGTCCGTTCCGGCCGCATCCGTTGCGCGGGCGAGCGCCGATTGCCAGGGAGACTCAGAGGTAGTCATCGTGTTCTCAGTCTACTCATCCTGAAGCCCCTCACCCGCCGCCCACACGAACGATAGATAGACTTAAACAAACGAACATGAGCCTGGAAACGATATGTCAGCGCCCGCTCATTCCGTTGCCATCGAGGCCAAAGAGCGCGGGGTAGAGCGTTCTCAAATCGTTCAAACTGCGCGCCTCGGAGTGGTTTCGCACGATGTCGCGGACGCCTGGCAACATTCAAGAGCGAGAACCGTCGCTCAGGGAATCGCGCCCGAGATTGTCGTGTTGCTCGAGCATCGCCCGGTCTACACACAGGGTCGCCGAGGTGGACGCGAGCACGTCCTGCAGACGTTGGAGGCGCCGATCTTGGACACAGATCGCGGCGGCGACGTGACATTCCATGGGCCGGGACAGCTTGTGGTCTGGCCGATTCTTCGGCTCAGAGAGCGAGGCATCGGGATCGCGAGCTACGTCCGGGGACTGGAAGAGACTGTCATTCGGACGGCGCGAGCGTTCGGCATCGAGGCCGACCGGACCAAAGGCCGACCGGGAGTGTGGATCGCCAATCGCAAGCTCGCCAGCGTCGGGGTGCGGGTGCAGTCGGGCGTCAGCCGACATGGGATGGCGCTCAACTGCGACATCGACCTCTCCTGGTTCGACCCAATTCGCGCCTGCGGCATCGCCGACAGCTCTGCGACCTCGCTGTCGGTTGAGGCGGGCAGCAGCATCAGCGTCGACGATTGCGCTGAGGTATTGGAGCGGTGTTTCAGCGAGGTGTTCGGCTTGCGCCTCTCCCCGGTCCGGGAACTGGAGCTGGCGCCATGACCAGCGTGCGAGAGCGGAAGCCGCGCTGGATTCGGGCGCAGTTCCCTGGCGGAGAGCGCTATGGCGAGATCGTCCAACTGCTGCGCGATGAGACTCTGAACACGGTTTGCCAGGAAGCGCGCTGCCCGAACATCGGTGAGTGCTTCAATCGCGGCACGGCGACATTCATGATTCTCGGCGACACCTGCACGAGAGCTTGCGGATTCTGCGCCGTCACGTCGGGACGACCCGCGCCGATCGATTGGACCGAGCCGAGTCGACTGGCCGACGCTGTCGAGTGGCTGAACCTTGCCTACGTCGTGATCACTTCCGTCAACCGGGACGACGCTCCGGACGGCGGAGCGCAAATCTTCGCGTCCTGCATTGAACTGATCCGCCGGCGGCGGCCAGAAACAGCCGTCGAGGTATTGATTCCCGACTTCGTCGGCAACTGGAACGCGCTGGAGACCGTCCTGCTCGCTCGACCGACCGTGCTCAATCACAACGTGGAGACGGTTCGCCGACTGTATCCACGAGTCCGATTCCAGGCCCGCTACGAACGGTCATTGGAACTGCTGCAACGGGCGTCGGAGTGGACGACGCACATCCCGACCAAGACCGGCTTCATGCTGGGGCTGGGTGAAGAGCGCGACGAGGTGTCGGAGTTGCTCGAGGATCTGCGCGCCGCGAACGTCGAGTTGCTGACCGTCGGCCAGTACCTGCGACCGTCAGCCAAGCACCTGCCGGTCGCGCGATACGTTCCGCCTGAGGAGTTTGAGTCGATTCGCGAGGAAGCGCTATCGCTGGGCTTCCTCCACGTCGAGTCGGGACCGATGGTTCGAAGTTCGTACCACGCCGACGAACAGGCCCGGGCCGCCCAACTCGTCAACGCCGACCTGCATCGCTAGGCGCGGGTTGTTGCGTCTACGACTCCTCGCCCTCGTCTTCCGCCAGCGGAATCAGCAGCACATCGCCGGGATGGATGAAGCTGTTGTGGTCCAGCTTGTTCAAGTTCATCAGCGTTTCGACCGTCGAGTCATATCGCAGGGCGATGTCGTAGAGCGTGTCGCCGTCTTCCACGGTGTACTCGAAGGTATTGGCCGACTTCGGGACCAGGTCCACGCCTTCGGCCTCATCCTCGGCCGGCGACGCGGCTTGGGGCGCCGCGACGACGATGGGTTTGACTGGCGCTGCCGACTGCTGCTCGGCCGAGGACGCCTGCGTGTTCGTGGTCGCCGTTTGCGGCGGCCTCACGGTCGAGACGGTTGTCGTCGTTTCGGTTTGCTGGACTGCGACTGCGCTGGGTGGGTTGACCTGAGGGGTTGTTGGCTCGCCGTCGCGGCTGCGATCAATCACGGAGGCATTCTGCTGAAGCGATGTCGATGTCCCTTCAACCTGCGGTTCAGCGGAGCCAACCGCACCGCCAATGAACAGCAGGATCGCGAGTACAGAGACAGGCGCGAGCACTCCTGAGAGCAGTACTCCGGAGGACGGCTGGTTCGCGGACGGCACTGCCGTCCCGGCCAGCCCGTAGGCTCCGACGTCGGAATACGGAGCGCCGGGCGCTCCGGATGATGACATGGGATTGGATAGAAATCGATCGCGCCACCAGATGTAGGCAGCGGCCAGCCCGATCAGGATGCCGACGACGAGCAGCCAGATCCCGTGTCCGGGCCAGGTGAGATCAAAGAGCAGGAGCAGGAGAAACGTCGCTGCAGCGGCGGCCGCGGCGGGCTTGAGCTTGACTCGCATGATGGTCGTGGCCTCGCCGCCGAAGCACCGACGGACTCACTCTAGCCGACCAGTGCGGCATGTGAGCGAGAGGCTCGCCTCTCACTCAAGTCGCGTACACTCGCGGATACACGCAGAACGATGCGCTTCGCGGCGAGCGGGGCCGGGCGTGTGGGGAGTCCACCGCGATGACGCAGACGCAGTCGGATACGCCGTCGCTGAATGAGTTGGCGCAGGCCGCGGGCCTGCGCCTGGAGGAGATGGACGGACACCAACGCGAGGTCGGCTCGGCCGACATCTTTGAGCGCGTCTCGCACTTTCAACTCGCCGACCAAGCGCGCGCCGCCGGCCTCTACCCATTCTTTCAGCCGATCGAAGTCAACGACGGACCCGAGGCGATCGTCGACGGCAAACGCGTGATCATGCTCGGGTCGAACAACTACCTGGGCCTGACCCGGCATCCGAAGGTCCTCGAAGCGTCCCACCAGGCGCTCGACCGATTCGGTCCCTCGATGACCGGGTCGCGGCTGCTCAACGGCACCAGTCCGGTGCATCTCGAGCTGGAAGAGGCGCTGGCAGATTTTCTCGGCGCCGAAACGGCGATCGTGTTTTCGACCGGCTACCTGGCGAACCTCGGTGCTGTTTCGGCATTGATCGACCGACACGGTGTGTCTGTGCTCGACCGAGATGTCCACGCATCGATTTACGACGCCGCCGGTCTTGCGCTCGGCAAATACACCCGTTTTCAACATAACGATCCGGCGCATCTCGACCGCGTGCTCTCCAATCTCGGCCCCGAGCAGGCCAGGCTCGTTCTAATCGATGGCGCCTACTCGATGGGCGGCGATTTGGCGCCCTTGCCCGAGTTGCGAGAGGTCTGCCGCAAGCACAACACGCGAATGCTGGTCGACGACGCCCACGCCATCGGTACTGTCGGCCCGACCGGGCGCGGGACGAGGTCGCACTTCGGTCTTGAGGAGCCCGACGATCTGACGATCGGCACGTTTAGCAAGACGCTGGCCTCGGTCGGCGGATTCTGCGCCGGTCCAAGGATGGTGATCGAGTACATCCGCCATTTCTCCCGGCCGATGCTGTTCACGGCAGCGCTGCCCCCGGCGTCGGCGGCCGCCGCGCTCGCCGCGCTTCGGCTGATCGACGAGGAAATCTGGCGCGTGCAGCGAGTCCAGGAGCTTGGCGAACGAATGCGGCTCGGGCTGTCGGACCTTGGATTCGATGTCGCCAACTCGGCGACGCCGATCATCCCGATCAGGGTTGGCGACGAAGTCCGCACAGCGGCGTTCTGGCGAGATCTGCTGAACAACGGCGTCTACACGAATGCAGTCATCGCGCCGGCAGTGCCTCGCGGACAGGCGATTCTGCGTACCTCGTACATCGCCACACACACCGACGAGCAGCTCGAGCGAGCCCTGCAGATTTTCGGCGAAGCAGGCCGCCGACATGGCGTGATTGATTAGGCAGTCGTGCGCATCCTCCTCACTGGCGGCAGCGGATTTGTCGGTGGACACGTGGCTCGCGCCCTGGCCGCTGAGGGCCACGAGCTGCGACTCTTGCTGCGTCCCACCAGCGACACCTCGTTGGTCGATGACGTGTCATTCGAGCGCGTTGTCGGAGATCTGCGCCAGGCCGACACGCTGGCAGCCGCCTGCGAGGGGATCGATGCCGTCGTGCACGCCGCAGCCGTCTTGCGAGCCGTCCGCCAAGGTGACTTCATGCGGGCCAATCGCGAGGGCACCCGCAACCTGGCTGAAGCTGCAGTGCAAGCCGGCGTCGAGCGGTTCGTTTACATCTCGTCAATCGCCGCGCAAGGTCCGGCTCCCAGCAGGACGCCGGAGTCTCCGGAAACCACGCTGCATCCTGTGTCGGTCTACGGCCGATCCAAGGCGGCCGGAGAGGAAGAGCTCCTGAAAGAGCTTGGCAAGATGCAGATCGCCATCATCCGCCCGCCCATGATCTACGGACCTGGCGACACCGGACTACAGATGTTCTTCTGGTTGGCGCGCCGGCATGTCTCTGCGCGGCTCGGCGATGGCTCGAATCTCGTCGACGCCATCTACGGACCCGACCTGGCAGATGCCATCGTCGCAATCCTGCGTTCATCCCCTCGGGATGTCGCGCGCTACCACATCAGAGGCGTCGACGGACCGTTCACATGGAACGATCTGCTCTCGACGCTGGAACGAGTCGCCGGAAAGCGGCTGTGGATTCCGACCCTATCGCCCGCCGTGTTCCACGGATTTGCCCGGTGCTCGGAGGCGTGGGCCGCATTGACCAGAAGCGAACCGATGCTGGATCGAACGAGAGTCGTCGAAATGCGCCAACCGGCCTGGATCTGCGACTCGACGTCGCTGACCGACGACACCGGCTGGCAAGCGAAGACGCAGTTGGAAGACGGGATGCGGGAGACCATGTCGTGGTACCAGGAACACGGCTGGGCCTGATCTCGGAGTCTCGATGTCCAGGCTCTGGTCCTTCGATCTCGATGGCGTGCTCGCCGAACCGCCGTTTGGCTGGAATCCGGCCATCAACCGCAACGTCTCGTTGCTCCCTGAGTCAGACAGCGTCCTTCCGCCACTTCGTGCCGAGCAGCGCATGGATCGGCTCCTGAGCGCGACGTGGTACTCCGTTCGCTACCTGCTCCGGCCTCCGCGTCCTGGAGCACTCGAGGCGGTCCGCGCCGCGTCGGAGAGGGGACAGGTAGTCGTTCTCACCGGCCGACATGAACGTGGCCGACGACAAACTGAAGCCTGGCTTGAACGCAATGGATTCGCGCCGTTGATCGACGACCTCATGATGAACGCCTCATCATTGAACTCGCCGCGGTACAAGGAGGCCTACCTGCGCGGACATTCCGCCGCCCTACACGTGGACGACGACGCGGCCACCGTTGCATTGCTCGCTCGCAGCAATGTCCCAGGCGCACTGCTGAGCTGGCCGCGCAACCGCGATCTCGATTATCCAGACGGCGTCACACGCTGTGATGACATGAACGAAGTGCGACAGCTGATCGAGCGAATGGCGTCCGATGCTTGAGCCCGTCGAGATCAACGCGTCAGCCGAACAGGTCTGGAATCTCTTGCGGCGCGAGGCGCAGTCCGGCGTTGACGAGGGACAGGCAGTCGTGCTGGCCGAAACTCGGGCGCGGGAGCTGCTGGTCGAGGTTCAGATGGGCGTTGGATTCCGCGTGCAACACGCCTACCGACTCGATCGGCGTGGGGAACGCTGCCTGATCTCGGACCGGGTGAGACCGCTCGGCTGGCGCTGGCGGCTCAGCAATGTGTTCCTCTTCGGACGCGGCATCCGGCCCCTGGAGGCCGCTGCAGCGCAGGGGTTGCGTAATCTCAAAGCAGCGATCGAGGAATCGGGCGGCGCATCATAATAGGTTGTGGACGTTCTTTTGTTCATTTTTTGAATCCAGTCATCCACAGAATCCGGTGGACGCGGTGGACAGTGTGGATAAATCCGTCAAGTTGTTATGTGTAGAATGTGATCAGCGGCTGGGTGGTTTCCTGAACGAGAGAAGGCGCCACAGGTGTTCTCTCAAGATGGATTGCTCGTACTTCGACTCTTCAGAATTTTCCTCGTCACATGTGTGATCGTTGTTGCCTTCGTCGCCGGCACGACCTTGCGTCCAGTCGGGGCTGAGGATCCCGTCGCAGAACAAACCCTGGTCGAAGTGGCCGACTCCTCCGAGTCAACGGCGATCACGTCGTCGGCCGCCTTTGCCAGGAATCTGAGCGGGCGAGTCTACGTCTGGGATCGAGGTCGGCTGCGGCCTGCCTCTCAAGCAAGAGTCTCTACCGGCAGCGCCCTGGTGCGGACGGACAGCAGTGGTCGCTTCGAATTCTCACCAGAGCAGCGCACCGGCAGGCTGTCGATCGTCCAGCCCGGCTATGACATCGTCCACCGGCCGATCTATTACGACCAGTCGGTCATCGTGCTTCGCAACCTCGTTGTGCGTGCCGTCTACATCCCCTTCAGCGAGGTCACCAAGCCCGCCGTTCAGGCCTGGGCTCACGATCTGATCGACCGCAACTTGATCAACGCTGTGGTCATCGACCTGAAGGATGAAGGAGGGCGGGTATTCTCGATTGCTGCCACACCGACGGTTGAGCAGATCAGCGCTGTGCGTGACGGTAGCTCAGTCGGTGATTTCCTGGAAGAACTCCAACGCAAGGGGGTCTATCGAATCGGCCGGGTCGTCACGTTCTTGGACCGCTCTTATCCGTACAGCTTCCCCCAGAACGCGCTGCGCAATCTTGGCGGCGGCCTGTTCATTGACGGGATGGGAAGCACCTGGTCATCTGCCTATTCGTCGGAGGCGCGGCGCTACAACATCGAGATCGGGGTTCAGGCAGCAGGGTATGTGGAGGAGATCCAGTACGACTACGTGCGCCTGCCGTATGAGAATGGCCTGCTGGAGCGGGGGCTGTATGGCGAGGCTGATCGGGTCGCCGCGATCACCCGATTCGCACAGGAAGCCAGCGAAGCGCTCCATTTGGCCGGCCTCGCAGTCTCGTTCGACACCTTCGGCGTGGTTTCAACGGCAGGCAACGACCAGGGCATCGGCCAGTCGGTCGCCGGTCTGGCTCCGTATCTCGACTACATCTCGCCCATGGTCTACCCCAGCGGATGGTCGGCCGGTTCCTTCGGCTACGCCTATCCGCCCGAACATCCCGGTCCGGTCGTGCGAATCAATGTCGAGGCGACCGTGAACCTGATTGAGGAACCTGGCTCGGCGCTGGTGCGTCCCTGGTTGCAGGACTTCCATGACTACCAGTCGCGAGGCCTGGGCTACCACGCAGAAGAGGTCCACGCGCAGATCGCGGCCACCGCCGAGGCCGGCGGAATCGGTTTCATGCTCTGGGATACCTCGTTGCAGTACGAGCTGCAGGCGCTCGAGCAAGCGCTCAGCCTGACCTGGTCGCCATTCGGCTAGATGCCGCTTCCCCAACCGGCGTCGACCAGGAATCGGTTTAGCTGACCGTTGAACTCCGTCGCGCGCTCGAAGTAGACGCTGTGTCCGGTTGCGGGAACCTCGTAGTACTCCGACCCGGGCACGTGCGCGTGAGCGGCTCGCATCGCGGCAGGCGGAATCAGCGGATCGTTGCCGCCGACCACCCACAAAATCGGCATCGGCAGCTCGGCGACGGCAGCTGGGTCGGGTGACAGCTCTCCCAGAGCGCCGAGCAAGGCCGGATCACGCGGCGGGTTGAGCCCCATGATCTCCTCATAGAGAAACGCCAGTGCAGGGTCTCGCTCGCGTAGGCCGCGATCGTAGGCCAGCGTCTCCAGACCTTCACCTCGCAATCGAGCGCGTCCGGCTTCCCATGGCCCGCGGATGTCGTCCGTCATCAGCCCGCCGATCGTGTCCGCCATGACCAGCGCTGCGACTCGCTCCGGCGCTTGCAACGCGGCTCCGAGACAGGTCCAGCCGCCCATCGACTGCGCCACCAGCGCTGCCCGGTCGATCCGCAGTTCATCCATCAGCGCGATCAGATCATCGACGAATGCCGCAGGGCCCGGGCCGCCGGTCGGAACACTTCGACCCCAGCCTCGATGATCAAACGCCACGCAGCGATAAGACTTGGCGAAGAGCGGGACCTGCTGCCACCAGGAGAGATGGTTACCGCCCGCTCCGTGGGCAAAGATGATCGCCGGTCCGCTGCCTGTTTCCTCATAGAAGATGTCGCAGTTAGGTCGTTCCAGGGTTGGCATGGCAGCCTCACAATCATCAACGCGTACGATTCGAATGCAGAAGCGAGACTATCAGTCGATCCCGCCGGAGAGAGCAGCGGCATGTCCAGGATGCGTCTGGCGCTAACAGGATCCGAGCAGCCGATCGGCGCCGCTGTGGCCGGCGAGCTAGAGCGCCACGACGTTGAGATTGTGCCTCTCGATGTAGACCTCGAAGACGATCTCGATGCGCGCCTGAGCGATGTGACGCACATTGTCCATGCCCATTCCCTGATCGAGCCGGGACACGCATCTTCCACATATACGGAAGCCAACGTTCACACCACGACCACGCTGCTCGACGCCTGTCGCAAGCAGGAGCTCGAGCAGGTCGTCTTTATCTCCACGACCGAGACCTACGGTCGACGTCTACCTCCCTGGCCGGTGACAGAGAGCTGGGTACCGCGCCCACTGGGACCTGCGCTTCAGAGTCGGGTTGCCGCTGAGCGAGTCGCCAGGACCTATCGTCGTCGCGTTCCACTGTCGATTCTGCGGCCCGCTCCGGTGATTGCCGAAGGCGGAGGACCGATGATCAAGGTGATTCGTCACTTCATCTCGCGACCCCGAGCCGCCCTCGTTTCGGGCGGTCAGGCGCCGCTCTCGATCCTGTCGAGCGCCGACCTGGGACGCGCCGTCTGGGCGATGCTCAGCCAGCCCGACGAGGCAGTTGACCAGGTCTTTCATGCGGCCTCGGCGCACACGACCTGGCGCGACTTGGCCGTCGAGGCCTGTCACTTGCGCGGGATCGAAGAACGGTTCTGGAACGCGCCGTACATCTTCGCGCGTGGACTCGACGCGCTGCGCCTGGCCGGCTGGGTCTTGCCGGAACCGGACGGCGTCGACGCCTACGTCTCGCTCACTGGGCGACCGCACCTGATTGATGACTCACGAGCACGAGTCACCCTCGGCTATGAACCGGTCCTGGGAGTCCGAGCCGCGCTTTCGCAGGCGCTGGACGTATACCGCCGAGCGGCCGATGCCGATAGCGATGCGGAAAGCAGCGACTAGCCGGCCGCCTTGACCGCGTCGGCGACCTTGTAGGCCAGGCCCTCTTCGAAGATGCTCGGGACGATGCGGTCCGGCGTCGGATCGGTCACGAAGTCGGCGATCGCCTGGGCCGCCGCAATCTTGTGTTCGTCCTCGATCTTGGGGATGCCGCCGTCGAGCAGTCCGCGGAACATGCCGGGGAAGCCGAGCGCGTTGTTGATCTGGTTGTCGAAGTCCGAGCGGCCCGTGGCGACGATCGCCGCGCCGGCCTCGGCTGCTTCGTCCGGCATGATCTCCGGCGTCGGGTTGGCCATCGCGAAGACCATCGAGTCGTCATTCATCGAGGCGACATCGGAGACGGTCACCAGGCCCGGTCCGGCGAGACCGAGGAACAGGTCGGTGCCGCGCATCACCTGCGACGTCTGGGGAATGCTGCCGTCGGGGTTGTTGCGGTGCTCGCACCATTGGGCGGCATCGCGCTTCCACGGGTTGAGGTCTTCCCGGTCGACCGTCAGCAGACCCTTCGAGTCGATCAGCGAGATGTCCTCGCAACCCATCTCTCGGAGAATCGCGCCGCAGGCAATCCCACTGGCGCCCGCGCCGAGGATGACGGTGCGGATGTCCTTGAAGTCGCGGTTGGTCAGCCGCAGCGCATTGATCACACCGGCGAGCGCCACAACCGCGGTGCCGTGCTGGTCGTCGTGCATGACCGGGATGTCGAGCGAGTCGTGCAGCCGCTGCTCGATCTCAAAGCAGCGCGGCGCCGAGATGTCCTCGAGGTTGATTCCGCCCAGAGACGGGGCAATCGCCTCGATCGCGGCAACGATGTCGTCAACCTCCCGGACCGAGAGCGCGATCGGAATCGCGTCCACGCCGGCGAAGCTGCGGAAGAGCACGCACTTGCCTTCCATCACCGGCAGCGCCGCTTGCGGGCCGATGTCGCCCAGACCAAGCACAGCCGAGCCATCGGTGATCACGGCCACCAGGTTGCCGACGCCGGTCATCACACGGGCCAGCGCCGGGTCGCGAGCGATCTCCAGACAGGGAGCCGCCACACCCGGGGTGTAAACCACCGAGAGATCATCGTGGTTTTCGACGGTCACCTTGGAGGCGTAGTCGACCTTGCCGCCCCATTCACGATGCATCTCGATGGCGCGCTGGTCGTAGTCGCTCATGTCCCCGCTCTTTCTGAGGCCCCGATCCTGCACTGGGGGCCGGGAATAGATATTCATGCACTCTAGTCGTGAAAGTGAAATCGGTCACTAGCATCAAGCCCGGCGCAGCAATGCAGCGCCTCTTGCGTAACAGCGATTACATCGAGATCAAACCCTGATACTCAGAAGCGGCCTCAGAGCAGCGTTCCCTCCAGGATCCCGCGGTGCGCCCGCAGGACCAACTGTCCCTCTTCACGCCGCTCGACAATCAAGGGCTTGCGGCAATGCCGGCAGGGCGACGTCTCTTTGCGCCGCAACAGACCCTTCGGCGGCACGCGAGCGACCGTCTCTGCCTTGCAATACGGACAGGTCACATCCCAGCGCATACAGGCGCGAATCTTTAGCGGCTCGTCGTCCTTGTCCGAGCGTGAGACCACCAGATCGTACCCACAGCCGGGACAAAGCGTGACCACACGACGAGTCCGCCCGCTCTCGGGCGGCACGCCGACATCCAACCTGTTGGAACAGTTCGGACAGCGAATGTGCTTGGTTTGGATCTCACTGGCCATGCGTCCATCCTATCGAGCAAGGTGTCGAGGCGACGCTGATGGCCACTCGCGCCTCCCTCAGCTCACCCGATTTCGAGTGGATGTCATACTCTGCATCCATGAGCCAACACTCGCCGGACCCGCGCGGCGCGCACGACTTCTCCAGTCCCCAGATCCGAGTCCGCGGTGCAAACGACTTCAGGCAATATTCCAACCAGCGCCTGCGACTCCCGAACGAGCGTCCGCCGCTCGGCCCGAGACTGCGCCGACTCTTCGGCGCCATCTTGACGCTGGCCGTCCTGGGTGGAATCGGCGTCGCCGTCTACTTCGGCGTCACCGAGCTGCTCGACGAGGACGAGACCTCGACGACCCAGGTGGCCGAGACCGCCCAGCAAGCGCAGACCGAGTCGACCGAAGAAGCTGCCGCTCAATCCGATTCGTCCGATCAGACCGATGCGGCTGCGGCGACGGCACAATCCGAAGCCCAGGACGCTGACGCATCTGCCGAGCCTCAGGACTCAACCGCTCAATCTGCACAGGCGGGGCAGACCCAGACTGCTCAGGCCGAAGCGCAACCAGCCGAACCCGAGGCGCAAGCTGTGGCTGTCTCCTCGATCGAACCGAGCGTGGCCGAAGAGCAGGTCACGCCGGCTCAGATCAACGGCGCCGAGATCGTCGCCGACCGAGCGACGGCCGAGCCGATTCCCTCGGGCATCCCGCGCACGCTTGCCGATGGCGAGTCCTACGATCCGACCGAGCCCACCACCGTGTTCACGTCGCGCTGGCCGGTCGGCACGACGCTGCGGCTGACTCGATTGCCAGGAGCGACACTGCTGACCGACGAAGAGCAGGCCGAGGTCGTGGGATCCGAAGCCCTCGTCGTAGTCAGAGCCACCGAGTCATCAAACACCGATCTGCAGCTGAGCCCGGCGGCGTTTAGCCTGATCGCGTTCTACGGCACCGAGCGAATCATCGCCGTGCGGGTCGAGGTGACAGCTCCGCCTCCATAGGAGGCGTCAGGAGGCGTTGAGGCGATCAGGAGCGGCGTCGGCGGCCGAACGGCATCCGCAGCTCTTCGCCGTAGTTGAGGAAGTCCTTCTCCGCGCCGCACTTGGAACAGAAGCCGTGCGACACCTGCTGATTGGGACGGTCGATCTCCCACGCATGGGAGCATTCCTCTACCTCGACGGCAGCGCCGACGACCTGGGGTTCAGCCGTCTCGGCGCGGCTGCGAGCCTTGATTCTTCGCTCGACCACGTGTCCCGCCTTCTCAACCAACGCGCATGAGTACGACAAGCCTATGACAACCAGCTAACACTTACAATGCATCGACGTAACGAACAGATGACGGGCGCGGATCTCAGGAAGTCCGCTCGTAGAGCGTGTGATAGTTGTCTCCACCAGCGATCGCCTGGCGAATGTCCTCGCGATCGAGCTCGTAGAGCTTGCCCAGCGCCGCGCGAGCATCGTCTTCGGCGGTTGGATCGCCGGCGCATCGCTCGAGAATCCGCTCAAACAACTCAGCTTCGACAAAGGAATCGACCCGGCCGGCCCACGGAAAAAAAACAAACGACTCTGGGTCATCGAAACTTGGTCGCAAACGGCGAAGCTCGCGGATCCGATCCTGCGGTGAGTTCACCGGCCCAACAACGCGGATGTACGGTCCGTCGGTCTCGTTCCGCCGACCGTCCAGCAGCAAGCGTTCCCTGAGCCAACCAAACCCGATCACCACCACGTCCGCTTCGCGCAGCGCGCGCAGCGTCTCTTCCAGATCGAATCCCTCGTCAGCCATGGAGCCAGTATACGATCAGCCCTCGCCTGCTGACGAGGCCCATGCGCCAGCCTGATCAGTATGCTTGCCCAGAGGTCTCCCCGCCCATGAAGCGATCCCCCAACGCCGTCCGACCGCATCGCTCGGCCGAGCAGGCCGATGCCTTTCGCACGCTCTTTCGCCAGCAGAGCGACCGCCTCTGGAACGCCGATCGCGACGTCGACTGGGCCGCCGGCTCGCAGATTCCCGACGAGCGCCGCGCCGCCTGGCTGCGAATGATGAACGTCTTCCACGGGCTCGAGGTGATGGGACTCGACACCATCCAGGTCATGATGAGCCAGGCCACGCACCAGGTCCGCGACCCGGCGCTCAATCTCTATCTAGCCGCGCAATGCCAGGATGAAGCGCGCCACGTCTACGTCCTCGACCGCTACCTCACCGAGGTCAACGGCCACGGCTACATCTCCAAACCCGAAGCGTTCCTGATCGAGCGCTTCGGCGGCATGGCCTCATGGGGCTTCTACCGGGTCGAGAACTGGCTCACCTCGACACTCTTTAGCGAGAACTTCGCCGCGCTCTTCCTTCAGCAAGCGCTCGAACTCGATGACGTCGATCCGCTGGCCAAGCAGATTTTCCGCCTGATCCTGCGCGACGAAGTCCGCCACGTCAATTTCCTCCACACGATCCTTCCCCGGCTGATCGAGCGCCTGCCGGCCTCAGGCCGACTCTACGTCTGGCAGAGCCAGATCCTGCTGGCCGGCGCCGTCGCGCTGGGTCTGCGGCGCATCAAAGGCGACGTGGCGGCGCTCGGCATCGATGTCGACGACTACAAGACCACGCTGATCGACAACCTGGGTCTACAGTTCAAAGACGCCGGACTGGACTCGTTCCTCAAGATCGATACCTACGCCAGAGTGATCAACGCCGCCACATGAGCACCATCGACAACTGGCGACGCCTCACTTCAGAGATCATCGAGGACTTCAAGTTCTTCAAGCTGCGCAAAGACATCTCCCGCCATCCGACCTCGGGTCGGGACCACCGCTTCTTCATCTTCGAGTTCCCCGACTGGGTCAACATCATGCCGATCACGCCCGATCGCGAGGTCGTGTTCGTCAACCAGTTCCGTCATGGCACCCGCGAACTCACGCTGGAGATTCCCGGCGGCATCGTCGATCCCGGCGAGTCCGCGAAAGAAGCCGGCCTGCGCGAGATGTTCGAAGAGTCTGGCTACTTCGCACCGGACGCGATCGAGCTGGGCTGGGTCCATCCCAATCCCGCCCTGCAAGAAAACCGCTGCTGGTCGTTCCTCGCCCAGGACGTGACGCTCGTGGTCGACGACGACCACGTGGTCGGCACCTCCAGCGAGGCAATCGAAGTCTCGAAAGTGCCGCTCGACGAGATCCCCGGCCTGGTCAACGACAAACTCATCACCCACGCGCTCACCATCGCCGCATTCGACCACTACTGGCGCTGGAGCCACCAGGTCCCCGACCATCGCCGCAGCTAGAGCCCGTCAGACAAACTCCATTGTTCCTCGCCCCGTCTCCTCATGTCGACCCCAATCCGCTATCGTGAGAACACATGAGCGCGAGAGGGGAGGACGCAGTCGACACGCTCTACCGGCATCGAGGTTCCGACCGAGCATTTCCTGACTCTGGCTGGCGAATCACCGCCGAAATCGCTCACATTCGAGCGGAATCAAGCCAAATCGAGCCAAACCTGGCGAAATCTAGACAAACCTGAACACCTGGAGGCGCATTTCTTAGTCCTGAACAGGAAATCCAACCCAAGCGCCCAGAATTCTCGCCCCGACGCGGCCCGTGGCCCTCGGCGCCGTCTGAGGAGAGGGTTCAGCCGCGCAGGGAATCGACATCAAAGTCCTCGGGCAAGGGGATGAACAGGCTGTGGCGCGGGCCTTCGAGGTCGCGGGTAATGTGCCCGCGTCCGGTCACGTCGTCGGCGAGCAGGATGTCGCCGCCGTTCAAGCGGAGCTTGGATCCGTCGCCGACCTCGATCTCGACGGTCCCGCTCAGCGTCACCACAAACTGCCGCCGAGGCGCATTGTGGAAGTCAAGCTCCCCGCCGACCGGCGTCGTGCGGAAGACGACGCCCTCGGCCTCGTACATCTGCGAGAGCGTGCCGTAACGACTCTCCGTCTGCGCCACGTCGATCGTCTCGAAGTGAGACTCGCCGTCGTCGCCGGTGTAGACACGCGTGATTTGCATGGTCGCTATTCCAATCCAGTGATCAGTTGCAGGCTCAATCGTCGAACGAGCGGGCCCAGCGGTGGACATCGAAGTCGTCGGGCAAGAAGACCATCAGGCTCAAGCGAGGCCCTTCGAGGTCGGTCGTCAGATGGCCCGGACCCTCAGTGTCCTCCGCGTAGCAGATCTCGCCCGGTCCAAACTGGCGGGTCTCGCCGCTCGACACCTCGGTCTCGACCTTGCCCTGAATCACGATGATCATCGTCTTGGACATCGCATTGTGCCAGTCATTGACGAGACCGGCTTCGGAAATCCGGAATGACATCTGCTCGGGGCGCAGATTGCGTGTGAAGGCGCCGACATCGAACTCCTTCATGCCGATCTCGATGTCCTCGAACTGCGATGTGCCGTCCTCGCCCTGGTACATCCTGGCCAGTCGCATGGCCTGCCTCCCGGGTTGATGCTACCGCGAGTAGTGGAGCCGCCAGTAGTCGCCCAGCTCGGCCAGCGATTGGACGATCAGGTCGGGCTCAACGTCGTCTGGGATCGGCTCGTTGGCGCGCCGAACCCAGACAGTGGTCGCGCCGAGCTCAGCCGCGGGCCGAATGTCGTGCGCAATCGACCCGGCGATATGAAGCTGCTGCTTCGACTCAATCCCCCGCGTCCGATAGAGCTCTCGCCAATGGTCATGGTCCGGCTTGTAGCTGCGCACATCCTCTGCCGTGACCAACTGATCGAACGACCCGCCCAGCTTGCGAACGCTCACGGCCAGGCTCGCCCGCGTCACGTTGGACAAAATCGCCATCGGCGTACCGACGGTCGCGAGCCGCTTGAGGAATCCGCCGGCATCCTGAAACGGCGGCCAATCGGCGATCGACTCCGCGAACGCGGTACCCGTCTCGTCGCTCAGTTCGACGCCGAACTCGGCCGCAGTGCGCTGAATCGACAGCGCCAGCACCTCGTCATAGGGCCGATAGCGCTCATGCTCGACGACCAGCTCCACCACAAGACGTCGAGCGATCAGCGCCGCCTTGTCGACGTCGGCGAGCCCCGGAATCGCATCCACCGCAGCGCGCGCGCCGGATTGCCAATCGATCAAGGTGCCGTAGCAGTCGAAGGAAATCACGGCCGCGTCGCGAGGATGGATCATGAAGACTCCCTGGCGCGCCTGGACTTCGCGCCAAAGTGGACGATATCGCCGCCGTACTTCTCGTTCAGATCCTTGACCGCCTCGTCAACCGCGCGCTGTCGCTGACGGCGTGCAGTCGATGGCGGCGGCTCGGCGATTGGCTCGCCGGACTGGTCGAACAGCGAGAGCTGGGTCGCGACCGGCCGCTGCTCCAGGCCGGACACGCCAACTCCAACGAGTCGAAACTTGCGCACCGGCGAGAGCTGCTCGCGCAACAGGGCGAGCGCCGTTCGTTCGATGATCGCCGCATCGTTGGTCATACTGGTCAGGGTCCGCTGGCGAGTAAAGGTCGTGAAGTCGGAGAGTCTGAGTTTGATCTGCACGGTGCGAGCGCGAAATCCTTGCTCTTGCAAGCGGCCAGCGACCTTGTTCGACTGCTCGCTGATCACGGCGGCCAAGCGCGACTCGTTGCCGACATCTTCAGCAAAGGTCATCTCCGAAGAGATCGATTTCGTTTCGTGATGCAGCGAGAGCTCGCGGTCGTCCAGGCCTCGAGCCAACTGCCAAAACCACTCGCCGCGGCTGCCGAACCGATCGATCAGCCATGGCAATGATCGCTCAGCAAGATCGCCGATCGTCTCGATACCGGCGCCGCGCAGCTGATCGGCCGTCTTCGGTCCGACGCCCCACAAATCTGAGATCGGCAGCGGGGCCAGGAAATCGGCCTCTTGCCCCGGAGCGACAATGGTCAAGCCGTCGGGCTTGTCCTGATCCGAGGCGATCTTGGCGACCGACTTGCTCGTCGCGACGCCGCAGGAGACGGTCAATTCGGTCTCGCGCTTGACCCGCTCTCGAATCCACTGCGCAATCTCGGCCGGCTTGGCGCCTTCCTGGACGCGTCGGGTGATATCGATGAACGCCTCGTCCACCGAGAGCGGCTCGACCAACGGGGAGACATCCCTGAAGATCGACATAACCTGGGACGAGACTTCCTGGTACCGCGAGAATCGCGGGCTGATGATTTCGGCATGCGGGCATAACCGGATCGCCGTACGCATCGGCATCGCCGAACGGCAGCCGAAGACGCGCGACTCGTAGGACGCGGCCGCGACCACACTGCGCCCTCGTGGCGAACCACCCACGAGGACAGGTTTGCCTCGCAGCTCGGGGTTGTCGCGCTGCTCGACGGAGGCGAAGAACGCGTCCATATCTGCGTGGATGATGTGCCGCTGGGGAGGCTGCGTGGTCACGCCTGTACGCTATCAATTCGCCGGAGATTCCTGAGATGAGCTTCCTCGGACGACTGCGCTCACATCTGTCGCCAACAGACCATGACGAGCCTGACGCCTCAAAACTCGCCGAGGCCGAGCGATTGATGAGGGCAGGCGGATCAACAATCGACATAAGACGCAACGCAGAAGCCGCCCAGGCCGAGAGCCTCGTCGACGCAGCCTGGCAATCTCTCTTCCTCGGCAACCTCGATCCAGCGCTGGACTCCGCCTACCGAGCCGCCGACGAGCGGCCCTATGACGTCGACTCCCGGATCGTCCACGGCACAGTACGACTGGCACTGAACGACCTGGACCATGCCGAGCACGAGTTCGACGCCGTGATCGAAGAGTTCGGCGCCGAGCCCGATGCGGCCGATGGACGTCGCGCCACAATCCTCGCGCGCGGGTTCGCGCCATTGGACGAGCTTCCGGCATCCGACGAAGAATGGGAGTCGGCAGCCACGCTGTTGACTACGCTCTGGCGTATTGCAGGTGTCGTCGACGAGAGACTCGACGCCCTCAGAAACGCCCATCCCGACGGCCTGTCAGTCATCATGAGTGCACTGGCGAAGGGCCAGGGAAGGGATTCGGAGGCCGACGATGGGCCTGTTTGACGGACTGCGCCGAAAGCTGTCGGCGCTCAACGAAGTACGCGAGGCCTCACAGGCCGAAGCCGCCACACTCGCCGACGTCGACACCGTCAGGCGCGCCCTCCTGGCCGAGTCCCAGCGCCTGGGCCGGCGAGAGCGAATCTCGGTGACGATGTTGATGGAGTACTCGGAAGAGGATCTGCGGACCGTCGATCTCTTTCAAATCATCGGTCACCTCGACGCCGAGGGCGAAATCACGAACGTCGAGCAGGATTCCTTCGGTAATCTGAAGTTCGACCTGGCAACTCTCGGACAGCGTGCCAATCCAACCTCATGATCGCACTATGCAGGTTATGTGCGCGCGACGGTCATTTCCGCGACATAACTGGAGAAATCTGCCTGCAAATCCGGCTCAGGGAGCGCGCTCGAGCACGAGTTGGAACTCCATGATGCCGACGTCATCGATCGAGAAAACACGTGCGGTGGTGGGCTTCTCGATGTTGTAATCGGCGAGAGCAATCTCGGTTGAACCGACGATCACGACCAGGCCGTCCACATACTGTCCTTCCAGGGCGATGCTGACCGCGTTGGTCACCCCGTGTAAGTCCAGTGTGCCCTGCACCGTCACGCTGAGCGTCTCCTCTCCGATCGGCAGGGAATCGATCGGAATCGCTTCGGTCAGGACGAACGTGGCGTACGGGTACGTGTCCGACTCGATCCCACGAGTCCGCAGCGCACCATCTCGGAATGACTGATCGCTCCTGAGCGTGCGCAGGTCGGCCACGATGGTGACTGAGCCAATCGCCACGCCGTCGAATTCGAGCGTCACTTCGATATCACCCGTACGGCCAACAGCCGTCGTCGTGCCGATGTCGGCAATCTCTTCGCCGATCCGATAGCCGACGAACGAGGTGCCCTGCGCCGACAACACCCAGGTCCCGGCCAGGTCGGCAAGCCCCGGCGTTTCCGCCATCATCACTTCCTGTTCGGCCTGCTCGCCGACTTGCTCGGATTGTTCGGATTGCTTCTGAGCCTGCTGAGGCTCCGACTCTTCACTCGATTGCTGCTGTTCGGAACCCTGCTCCTGTTTGGGCTGCTCCTGGGCATCAGCGGTTGATGCAGCCTCTTGCTCTTCCCTGGCCTGAGCCTGCTGCTCCTCATCAGAGCCAGGATCAGCGGCGGAGTCTCCCTGTTGTTGCTGGATCTGTGCAGCCTCGGACTGAGCCTGTTGTTCGGCCGGCTCGTCCTCCGGCTGTTGGACCTGTTCTTGCTGCTCCTGTCTCACCGACTCCACCGCGGACTCGATCGTGGCGGGTGGCGGAGCACTATCAAACAGGCCGACCTGCCAGAGGATGATCAGCAGAATGCCCAACGCGATCCCGGCGAGGACCAGTCCAACTGCGAACAAACGACGGGGACTGAGGCTCATGATCTGACTCAACACAACGGCCTCCTAGGAATCACCTGATGTCAATCGTCCGACAGCAGGGCGTCGACAAACGCCTCAGCGTCGAACGGCGCGATATCGCCGAGCTGCTCGCCGGTACCCGCAAATCGGACCGGAATGCCGAGTTCCTCGGCGATCGCAAAGACGATCCCGCCCTTGCTGGTGCCGTCGAGCTTAGCCAGGCAGACGGCAGTGACGCCCGTGGCTTGCGAGAACTGGCGCGCCTGGCTGAGTGCGTTTTGTCCGCTGGTGGCATCGATCACCAGCAACACCTCGTGCGGTGCGCCGGGGTGTTTCGTCTCAACCACCCGGCGCACTTTGCCGAGCTCCGCCATCAGGTTTCGTTGTGTCTGTAGTCGCCCGGCCGTGTCGATCAGGACGACGTCTGCGCCTCGAGAGATCCCAGCCTCCAGGGCGTCATAGGCGACCGCACCGGGATCGGAGCCCTGCTGATGAGCGATCACGGGCGCGTTGAGGCGCTCGCCCCAGGTTTGAAGCTGCTCAATCGCAGCGGCGCGGAACGTGTCAGCCGCGGCCAGGATGACCGATTTGTCCTCCTCCTGGTAGGCGTGAGCGAGCTTGGCAATCGACGTAGTCTTACCGGCGCCGTTGACGCCGACGACGAGGACCACATGCGGTGCCGTAGTCGTCTGAGCGCCGTTATGTCCGCCCCATAACGCACCCCCAGCGCTGGGCCGCTCCAATCCTGAAACCATTCGGTCGCGCAGCAATCCCCGGATCTCCGAAGCGCCTTTACCAGCCGATTCCTCGCGGATCTCCTCAACCCATCGTGCCGAAGTGGCGCCGCCGACATCGCCGAGAATTAGCGTCTCTTCCAGCTCTTCCCAGAAATCCTCGTCAACCTGCGACCGACTGAAGATGCGGCGCAGTCCGCCGAGTTGCCCTCGCCTCGTGTTGGCGACGCTGCGCTGGTACTCCTCGCGGACCTCTTCGGTTTCCTTGGCCTCGTCTGAGCTTGGCCCCTGGTCGCGGTCCCGCTGAAAGCGGCGAAACAGTTTGACCATCAGTCGCCGGACCCCTCGCTCAGGAGACGCTCGGTCAGCCAGGCAGAGAGATCGTCCATGCTCTCGCGGCCAATCTCGTGCTGCATCGGATATTCGCGATAGTCGAGATTCATGCGCATCGCCTGTAGCCGATCGCGAGAGTTACGCCCGCGGTCGATTTCCACCAACGGGTCGTTCGTACCATGCTGCACGAGCAACGGTAGATCGGCTGCGTCGGGATGGACATCGTCCGCAGCCTCGTCGGAGAGCCAGGTCGAGAGCATGGCGGCTCCCCGCCAACGATGCGGCTCGCTGAGCGCAAGTCGGTACGCGAGGAATCCACCCTGGGAAAAACCCATCAAGGCCAGTCGTTCGGTGTCGACGTCGTAGCGCTCGCAGACCTGATCAATGAACGATGAGAGCGCCCCGGCGACGCGCTCTAGTTCGCCGTCGATCGGGCGATCGTTCGGGCCTCGCTGCATCCAGGTGAACATCGGCGCATAGGAGTAGGGCGCGCCTTCCAGACGAAACTCCGCTTGCGGGCAGATCACCTGTAACCGTCCGTCGGCGAGCATCGGCGCCAGCGGCGCGAGGTCCTGGCAATGCGCCCCGTGTCCATGCAGCGCGATCAGGGTGGGGTGAGGCCCGTTACCGGCAGGAGTCCAGGCGGCATGTACGAATTCCATGGGCCTCAGGTTAGGGCAGACCGGGCATCGACCCAGACAACCAGGTAAGAATCAGGTTAGGGAACTGTCTCAGGAATCTGGTCGAGACGAACCGAGAGCAGCCGGCTCACCCCTGCGGCGCCCATCGTGACGCCGTAGATGCTGTCGGCCTGTTCAATCGTGCGCCGGTTGTGGGTGATGATGACGAACTGAGTCTGCTTGGCGCGCTCCTTGAGGGCGGCGACGAAACGCTCGACGTTTGCTTCGTCGAGCGCGGCATCGACCTCGTCGAGCACGCAGAACGGCGCCGGCCGGACTTCGAGCAGGGCGAAGAGCAACGCAATCGCCGTCAGTGCACGCTCTCCACCGGACAGCAGACCCAGCGTCGAAACGCGCTTTCCAGGTGGCTGCGCGCGAATGTCAACGCCGAGCCGCGGCCGCTCCTGAGCGGGCGCCGACTCATCATCCTGCTGAACAGGTTCCTCGGTCATGACCAGTTCGGCTCGGCCACCACGGAACATCAGCTGGAAGTAGTGTCTGAAGGCGTCGTCAACCTGTGTGCATGCTTCGCGGAACTTCCGCTCGATCAGCAGCTCAAGTTCTCGTTCGGCCTCCCGCAGCGACGATTCGGTCGCCTCGAGGTCGGCGATCTGTTCCTCCATGTTTTGCCAACGACTCTGTTCTGCCACAAACTCCTGAGCCGCACCGGGATCGACTGGACCCAGCCGCTGAATCTTGGCACGCAGGTCGAGGACCGCGCCCTGTAGCTCGGAAACGGATGGCTCAGAAACCGCGACCGCAGTCGGCGCACCACCATGCGCCTGCGCTGGCGCCGCACCGGCACCATTCCCGGCACCATTCCCGGCGAGGTGTGCCGTTCCGTTGGTCCCGTTCATCTCCATCGCGCCCTGTGCGATTCGTCGCACCCGAGCGATCTCGATCCCTTCAGCAGCCGCCTCGGCGGCCAGGCGACCTCGCTCGGACTCGACCTCGCGCAATGCCGCCGCCGCCTCGACGTCCCGACGCTCCGCCACCAGGCGCGCTTGCTGTGTCTGCTCAAGCTCCACCGCAGCCTCATCACGCCGACGCCGCAACTCTTCGAGATGCTCCTCGGCGATCCGGTGCGACTCGCGGTCGGTAGCTCTGGAAGCGGACGATTGCAACAGAGGCTCCCGTTCGCGTATCGCGGTCTCTACGGTCTCCAACTCGCGCGCAAGCGAAAACAGGCGGGAGCGGTCGGCGCGCGCGCGTTCAACAGCAGCCGCATGTGCGCGAGCTTCCGTCAGTGCCTCTGCGCAGCGGTCGCGCTCTTCTTCCAACTCCGAGAGATCGACGGACTCATGTCCGGGGATTGAGCGCAGATCTTGAGCGCTCTGTCGTTCCAGCCGGCGAGCCGCCTCAAGCTGCGAGCGCCATCGTGCGACTTCAGACCGATCGGCGTCCTTCTGGGACAGAGCGAGAGTCCGTTCGCGACGGATCGTTTCCCTGCTGACGCGCGCCTCATCGGCTCGGCTGCGGGCTTCGTCAACGCCCTCGGTCGCCTGCGTCAACGCCGCGTTCAGCTCCCTCAAGCGATCTTCGGCGCTGGCGACGTCGCCCAACTCTTGCGCCTGACCAATGAGTTCTTCGCGTTCGGCCTTGAGTTGGGCCAGCTGCTGCCTAAGACGTCCGGCGCCCGGCCGCGACCCTCCTGCCTGGACGACTCCATTCGGACGCACGACGATTCCCGTCGGCGTGACGGCAGTCCGGCCTGCTCGGGCCGCCCGCTTCGCCGCCTCGATATCGGGAACGAAGTCAACGGCGCGAATCGCAGCCTCGATCAGCTCATCAGCGTGTTCGCTCACGATGGAGTGAGCGCGACCTGCATCGGCCTCAACGATCTGCTGAACTCCTTCTATGGCGTCCTCAAGGGTCTCGTAGAGCACGGCGTCCATGAGTTCGCCAAAGATCGCATCGGCGCGAACTTCGCCATCCAGCCTGACACGAACCAGCGCCCGCAATGTCTCAGCCTGCTCATCTGTCTGCTCAATGGCGGAGATTTCTACGTCAAGGTCGTCAATTCGGCGCTGGATTCTCCCCCGCTGCGCCTCTCGCAACTCAGAAGCCTCGCGAGCCTCCGCGAACTCCCGGTGCGCAGCGCGCCAGGTGGTTTCGGCCTGCTCCAGCGCCTCCTGAGCGATCGCTTCAGCACACTCTGCCGACTGCTCCTCAAGCGCAGACAACCGCAGATACTCCGCGTTGGCCTTCCAACGTCGGAGGAGATTTGCCGACCTCGCTCGAACATTGGCGATCTCTGCCAGCGCCCGCTCGTGTGCTGCGGAGGCCTGCGCCCGCTCCCGCTCGCGACTGTTTCGTTCGCTGCGTGCCGTGTTCAGTCGAGCGTTCGCCTCCGCGAGTTCTCGTTTCGCCACCTCGAGATCGGCAGAACTACGCTCTGGGCGATCGGTTGAGAGTCGCGATCGTAAATCGGTGGTCTCGCGACTCAGCCATGAGCGCTGCTGTTGATCGAGTTCCTGCTGGTGCTCCAGGCTGCGGAGTTCCGATCGCGCCGACCTGAGTTGCTCGGCGGCCGACTCGACCGCACGCCGCGCGATCGATATCTCTCGCTCAATCTCGGCCAGCGCGCTGGTCGCTCTCTGGCGCCGTTCCTCGGCTGCTTCGCTGGCGGCCGTGGCCGAGCTCGCAAGCTCATGGCGACGCAGCAGTTCCAGCTCCAACTGGGCAGCCGCCGCCTGAAAGTAGTCACGCTGAGCAACGTCGAGTTGATCCTTGAGGTCAATCAATCTCCTGGCGCGTCGAGCCGCGCGCTCAAGACCTTTGAGCCGAGGCGCCAGCTCGTCCCGCAACAGGCGTGCTTGAGACAGATGCTCCTGCGCTCGCTGACGACGACGACGTGACTCCTCCATTTGGTGGCGATGCTGTCGGACGCCTCCGACTTCCTCGATTGCCTGGCGCCGTTCGTGGGGACGCAGGCGCAGCATCTCGTCGACCAGACCCTGACTCATCAGGGCGAAGCCGCCCGTGCCGAGACCACTGCTCCGGAACAGGTCCTGGATGTCACGCAGCCGAGCCGTCCGGCCATTGATCCGAACCTCCGACTGACCGTCGCGATGCACCCGGCGAACGATCTCAAGCTCAGACGGCTCCAGGTCGAGCCATTGATCGCTGTTGTCGAGCTGGAGTCGAACTTCGGCGAATCCGCTCGGCGCTCGGTCGCGCCCGCCTGAGAAGATGACGTCTTCAGCCCGCTTGGTCCGCAGACTTCGCCCTGAGCCCGCGCCGATCACCCAGCGCAGAGCGTCCATGACGTTCGACTTGCCCGAGCCGTTGGGTCCGACGATCGCCGTGACCGGAGAATCAAACTGCAGCGACGTGCGAGCCGCAAAGGACTTGTAGCCGTGTAGATCGATTGAACGCAGGCGCATTATGACGTCTCTGCTTGCAACTGCTGCAGTGCTCGACGCGCGGCGTCCATCTCTGCCGCCTGCTTACTCCGGCCAGTGCCCTCAGCCAGCTCATCGCCGTTCACCATGACCACTGCCCGGAATGTCCGGTCGTGGGGAGGGCCGGCCTCCTCGACAATGGCGTAGTTTGGTTGGGCGCCGTTTCGGGATTGGGTCAGTTGTTGCAGCCGCGACTTGGCGTCCGACCGCAAGTCGTCAGAAGTCAACTCATCGAACTGACCCTGCAACAGCCCCAGGATGGCGCATCGCAGCGAATCCTCGCCGCCGTCAAGCCAGACCGCCCCGAACACCGCCTCCAGCGCTCGGCTGAGTACCGTGAGACGGTTCCTCGCCCCGTCGTTGGCGATCCCCGCCCCCATCAACAGACAATCGCCCAGCCCGAGTTCCTTTCCGATGGCGCCCAGGGTTTCGTTGCGAACGAGCTGCGAGCGGGCGACCGTCATCCATCCCTCTCCGGCATTCGGAAACTCGTCGAACAGTCGCTGTGCAACGACCGAGCCGAGCAACGCATCGCCGAGAAACTCCAGCCGCTCATTCGACTCCAGGCCGGGTTCGTTGACCTCGTTGAGATACGAGCGATGAACCATCGCCTGGCGCAACAGCCCAACATCCGAGAACCGATAGCGGAGCCGCTCCTGCAATCGCTCCAGATGAAGTTTCGATGAGGCGCACATAGCCAACTCAGTTTACTCAGGTGATCAATTAGTGGACAGCGAACAGGAGCGGCGAGCTGCCAGCGCGTACCGTGATGGCGAGGACTGGGGTTGTGAGCACTGAATTCCCCGTCAACCGTGAAGACCTCCTCGGTCGCCTGACTCGGCAGCTGCACGCCGAAGCGCCGGCGGCGCATGCCCTCTTCGATACGTTATGTCATTTGGCGGATCGCCGTCAGACAGACCTGTACGTAGTCGGAGGAGTGGTTCGCGATCTGCTCATGGACAGGCAGCTAGGTGGCCAGAGTCCTCTGGACCTCGACCTCGCAATCAACGGAGATCCTGCTGCGTTTCTTAGCGCAATATCGGAAGCTTCCGAGGAGCAAGTCACAATCCACGATCGCTTCGGAACAGCAAACGCCATCCTTGCCGATGGGACGAACGTCGACCTCGCCCGAACGCGCAGCGAACGATACCCATCCCCGGCAGCCCTCCCGATCGTCAGTCCCGCGCCGATTGACATCGATCTTCGCCGCCGAGACTTCAGCATCAACGCTGCGGCGTTAACCGCGAGCGGCAATCGCGCCGGCCGTCTAATCGATCCGCACGGTGCAGTCAGCGACCTCAAACGCCGAGAGGTCCGAACACTGTACGGACACTCGTTTCGCGATGATCCCACGCGCCTGATCCGGGCTGCCCGGTACGCCGCGCGCATCGGAGGGACGATCGAGCGCCGAACGATGGCCGATGCCAGGCGCGACCGCGAGCATCTAAAGGCGCTCAGTCCAGCTCGCTTCGGCGATGCCTGGCGCCTCTTGCTGCAGGAGCCGAACGCAGTCAGAGCGTTGGAATCTGCTCAGCGGTTGAGAATTCCACAGTCTCGTGATCCCAGATGGATTGTCTCAGGGCGCACGACGCAATTATCCGGCGACCCGGAGCGATTCTGGGCATCGACCGGCCTCTTGAGCCGCGAACCGCAGATTGCAGAGTGGTTGCCCGAGTCAGTAGGACTGAATCGACGGGAGCGCACCGCGCTCGAGTCCGGCGTCCGCCTACGCGCCGCGAGACGAAGCATCGGACAGACACGCCGCGCCTCAAGCGTCGCACTCCGGCTCAAGCAGTTCCCCAACTCCGCACTCGAAGCCGCCCAGACAATCTGGAGCGGACCATCCCAGCTAGCCATCTCGAACTTCCTCGAACGTCGCGAAAACATCGCCACCCCAATCACGCCAGGGAGGCTCTTGCAACTCGGCATCGAACAAGGACCGAAAATCGGTGGTTGGCTAGAACAGATCGAATCGGCCATCTGGGACGGCGAACTGGATCCGTCGGACGCCTCGTCTGTCGCGCGAATGGAACAGCGGATACGATTGTCGCGATGACTACCGAAGCAGAGACCTCCGAAGGCGCCTGGCCCTGCTCCGTCTGCGGAGAACCGGCCGGGCCTCAAGCCCGCTCCGACTGTTACCGCTGCGGCGAGTACTTCCACCTCCGCCTGACCACGACGGCGACCGGACCCGATTGCGGCGATGTCTGGATCGACGACGAGGTGATGGCGTTGCAGTTCGCCTGTCGCAACTGTCTCGATCAGCAGGCCGGTCTGACGGCGCCCGGGGACGAAGAGCCTCCGACGATTGAGCCGGATGCACCGGAGCCGAAACGGCGTGCTCGAAGAGCGTCAGGCGGAGCAAGCGCTCGCGATCTCGCACGCCGGAGACGCTGACATGCCGCGTCAGCGACCACGTCGACGCCGGAGACGAACCAACACGGCCGCGGAGTCCAAAACTCAGTTCGTCAGCCCTGACGACTCTCAGGCAGCGAGAGTTGAAGTTTCACAGCGACGCTCGTGGCTGCCGACCGCCGGAGTCGTCACCGCGATGGGTCTGGGGATGTGGCTCGGATGGGCATTCTCCGGCGTCGGCGGGATCGTTGAGCAGATCGTCCTCTGGATCGGCGTGCTGATGGCAGGTCTCGGCGGCGGACGCCTCTTCCGGCGCTCACTCCAACGACGCCGTGACGAGCGGCGCTAATCCCGCGTCAGGTTGACCCCGCTGCCCTGCAGCGAGTCCAGTCGAATCACCACCGCCGTCCCCGTCCGCTCCATGTCCCGACCCTTCTCAAGGTCGTGCTGACCTTCCCAGATCTGGTCGCGTTCCCCCGCGTCGGTGGTCACAGCGGCCTGTCCCCGGAAGATGAAGAACTTCCTCGACGGCATATTCGTGTACATCAGCGCCACACTCGGGTTGTCGGCAATCGCGTTCAAGGTCGAGGATGACTCCCCCCGCACCCAGATCGCCAACGCGTCGTCGCCGAACGTCTGCGTACTCCCGCGAAAGCTGACCACCGGTTGCGAGTCGCTGCTCACCGCGACCATGCACATCGGAAAGCCTTCGTCCAGCGCGCCATTGACCCGCTCGCGGACCTCTTCGGGAATCACCAGGGACATGGATTACTCCTCGGGACTGTGGTTGTCGATTGAACTGACGGAATCAAGCGGACGCTGCATCCAGAGCGCGTCCGAGGCCACACCGGTGGGCCAATCGACCCGATCAACAGGCGCAGAGCGCAGCGGCGTGTAGCCCAAGCGTAGCCAGAAGTAGAGCGCCACTCCATTGTCCGGCGGCAGCGGCGCGAGCGCGGTCGTCGCGCCAACGCCGCGAGCAGCCTGCTCAAGCAGCGGAACTGCCGCGCCGCCATAGCCGTACGCCCGCCAGCGAGCATCAACAGCCAGCCACGTCCAGATCAGCGCCTGCGACCCAACCGGCGAACTCAACCCGGCGAGCTTGCCACATAGCGCTCCGACGATGTTCCCATCGCCAAGAATCCACCAACCCTGATCCTGGTCCTCCAGTCGATCCTGCAAGCGGCAAGGCTGAGCGCGCCCGGCGATCGCCTGCGCCGCCTCTTCCAGCCAATCAGCTTCGACAACCTCGCCCTCAAACCTCCACAGACTGGCCCGTTCACCCTCAACCAGCGCAGGCCAAGAGACTCCGGCAGTCATGAAGAACCGCCGATCGGCGGCAGAAAGCTGCGCAGATCGTCCGCGACCGCCGCAACGGGCTTCCGGATCACCGGCGCCGGAGGCAGAGCATCGAGAAAGCGCTGGCCATAGCGTCGGCTCACGATGCGTCCGTCCAGGATCACTGCAGCCCCGAGGTCGGACTGGGTGCGAATCAGTCGCCCGAACCCCTGCCGGAACTGCAACACGGCGGCAGGCAGGGAGAACTCCATGAACTCGTTGTCGTACAACTCTCCGCGAGCCTTGAGCACCGGGTCGTTCGGCGGCGCGAAAGGCAGCCGGGTCATGATCAGCAGCGAGAGCGCATCTCCCGGAATGTCGACGCCCGTCCAGAGCGCAGCGACGCCGAAAGCCACGGACTTTGGATCGGACCGCAGCGCTTCGACGATCGCTGCAGCAGATCCGTCCCGACCCTGGCGAAGCAGCACCAGACCGGACGCTTCCAAATCATCCTTGATTCGCCGCGTCACCTGGTTCATGGCGTTGTATGAGCGGAACAGCACCATCGTCCGCCCACCGGCCGCAATCGAAAGAGTCTGGATCGCGTTGGCTACAGAATCGGGGTGTTGGTGATCATCGGCGTCGAGGAAGTCTGAAGGCAGGTAGACGCGGCAGCGCCGTTCGTAATCGAACGGCGATCCGTACTGCGACTCCGTGGCATCGTCGATACCGAGCCGCTCCCTCAGGTAATCGAATGTCGAATGCTCCTGAGCGCTCGTCGCCAATGTCGCCCCGGTGAGAATGGTCGCGTGACGCTCGTTCCAGAGCGGTTGCAGATGAGATGCGACGCTCAGCGGCGCTGCGTGGATGCTCGACGCGCCTGTCCGTCGATTCTCCCTCGCCGCCCATGCAATCTGTTCGCTCGAGTACTCCGTCACGGCTTGGGCGAGATGGCGGGTTCGTTCGGTCAGATCGGCGAGCACACTCTGGGCCTCGTTCGCAAGCGACTGCAACTCGCGCTCTTCGTCGCCGCGAGCCTCTCGAACCTGCGAGAACCATTCCTGCCCGATCTCGTCTACTGCTGTGGCAAGCTGACCGAGCGCAGCCTGAGCGTCTTCCCAGACCAGCTCCAGATCAGACCATGCCCTGGTGTTGCGCGCTCCCTGGCTCAGCGTGACTCGATCTTCGTTACCCCGTTGGTCATCGGAGTACTCGGAGACGAACTCTCCCACCTCATCGAACAGCTTCTGCAAGGATTCCTCAGCTTGCGCGCCATACTGCTTGAGTCGCTGAGACTCTGTCCTCAATCCCTGCCGTTCAGCCGACCGGGAGAGCGATTCAGGCCCGTCAACCACCCGTTGGACAGCCTCCACCATCCACGGCTCACTCATCTCCAGCGAGAGCTGGTCCGTCGCTACGTCCTCCAGCGCGTGTGATTCGTCGATGATCACAACTGGAGCGTCCGGCATGGTGACCGCGCCGCTCGCAAGTGCCCTGACCAGCAGCGCATGATTCGCAATCACGATGTGCGAGTTCGCTGCCTGCCGCTGCACTCTCAGCAGGAAGCAAGTGCCATTCATGGCGTATTCGCAACTGCGGTCGGAGAGGCATCCGGTATCTCGTGCCGAGAACTTCTCCCATTCTCGAAGCTTTGGCGTCGGCAGCCGCAGTTCAGCCCGATCCCCACGCTCGGTCATTGAACGCCAGACCGACGCACGGGCGAGTAGCAGGGGATCATCCCAATCGGTCGCCCGCCTCAATTCGCGATCGACCTTTTCCTGGCAGAGATAGTTGTCTCGGCCCTTGACGACCGTCGACTTCAACGCCTCCGCGGCCTCTGTCGAAACTCCCGCGATCAGTTGGCGGGCAAACTCGACGTCCTTGCCTTCGAGTTGTTGCTGCAGGTTGATCGTGTGCGTGCTGACGATCACCGTGTTGCCCGTCTTCAGCGCCCACAGAGCAGCCGGTACGAGGTAGGCCAAGGACTTCCCGGTGCCGGTCCCCGCCTCCACGATCAACGTGCCGCCGAACTGCAGCGCTTCCGCGACGTCGCGGGCCATATCGAGCTGTTCGGTTCGCAGCTCGAACTCCTCGTCGGCAACCGACGCGAACGCCTGGCTCGTCAGTTCCGCCAACGATCCCTGAGGTAGGTCAACCGGCTCGAGTGGTCGATGCGTTTCTCTCCCTGCCCGCTGCTCTGGAGAAACGGCTCTCGTCGCCTCAAGCGACCACTCTCGCAACGCCCGCCCGGGAGCCCAGAACAGGTTGCCGGTGCTCGCAATCTCGCTCAGGGAGTCACGCGCGCTCAAAGGAAGCTCGTCAAAGCGCGATCTAAGGCTCAGAAACACCCGTCGCGCGGCCTCCGCATCCGCCAGCGCCCGGTGACCACCGAGCAATTCGATTCCGTAGCGCCGGCAAAGATCACCGAGCCGATGAGTCGGGGCGTTCGGATCCACGATCTGCGCCAGCGGCAGTGTGTCGATTGATGGACTCGCAGACTTCAGACCGTGAACGTCGAGAAAGCGCTCGTCGAACTGGACGTTGTGCCCAATCAACGTCGCCCCGTCCAGCAAGCTCCGCACCTGTTCCTCGATCTCGGCCCACGTCGGCGCATCCTCCAGCATCGACGGCGTAATCCCCGTCATCCGCTGGACGCGTAAGGGAGGCATCTCCAGAGGTCGAACCAGGGAGCTCCAACGCTCAAGCACGCGCTCAGGTGTGCAGCGCACAACGCCGACCTCGATAATCTCATCGAAGCCCGGCTTGAGACCGGTCATTTCAAGGTCGATGGCAGCGTAGGTCTGAGACATTACGACGAGATCGGCACGGAATCGAGGAATGCGCTGATATCCCGCGCGGCTTGGGTAACCGAGCTGCGTCGAATCCACTCCATTGGCTGAGCCTCGGGCGGCATGACGCTCTCGACGAAGTCCCTACCGTACTGTCGCGCTCGAATACGCCCGTCCAGAACCACGACGACGCCGCGATCAGTGCGCTTACGCATCAGGCGGCCAAAGCCCTGTCGGAAGCTCATAATGGCGAGCTGCAAGGTGTACTCCGTGAACCCGTTGTCATAGGTTTCGGCTCTGGCTTCATGGAGCGGATCGGTATGTACCGGGAACGGTAAGCGGGGGATGATCAGTTGTGAGAGATGGTCGCCAGGGACATCAACCCCAGTCCACATCGACGCCACCCCGAATGCAACGATTCGAGGATCTTCTCGCAGGTCTTGAATCACCTTAGTTGGCAGTCCGTCGATTCTCTGGACCAGAAGCCTGAGTTCGGCTGCCTCCAGAGCGGAACGGACTGCCTCAGCCGTCTGGTTCATGGTTCTGTATGAGGTGAAGAGGACCATCGTCCGTCCATTGGCTGCAACGGCGAGTTGCACGATGGCATCAGCAACAGATCGATGGGGTCTCATCCCCGGCTGAACGGGCATCCCCTCTGGGAGGATCAGTCGGGTTCGCTGAGGGTAATCGAACGGCGATCCATATTGCTCTGTCCAGTCGAGCGGAAAGTCTAGACGACCTTTGATGAAGCCGAAGCCGTCAGCTGTGGCGAGCGTCCCGCCGGTCAGCAGGCCGCTGCGGAAACTCTTCCATAGGACACTGAGGTTACGGCCGACATTGAGCGGAGCACTGACCACAGCAGGGGGCGTTCCCCTTGAACCCTCTAACCAGGTCACTATCATCGAGTCCGGATCCTCAGGACAGCCTCGCAGCGCCCAATCAAGCTGCTTACTCCGCTCCTCAAGCCACTCACGTGTTTGGCTTACCTCCGCCGTAGACCGGATAATCTCATGCTCTTCTGAAGGATGGTCGTTGGCATACGCCAGATACTCGAGGTCAAGCTGCTCAAGCTGATCGCATATGGTTTCCACAGCAGCCCGAAGCACGAGCCACTGTTCGACAATCGCTCTCCAGCCGGGGTGAACCAGGTCGCCTTCGACTAGGCGCATCTTGGCTTGCGGCTCTCGGCGTAGTCGGACGAGCCAAAGCGGCCATTGCTCGAGCGACGCAAACAGTCGCTCATTCTGCTGACGCGCTTCACGCACCAGCTCGCGCAGCTCTTGCTTGATTTCTGGTGCAATCTCAAGAAACTCTTCTGCGATGCCGTAATCCCGATCGCGGCCTACTCGAAGAATGCGGCTAATGGGCTGGTTGAGCCACGAGATCGACATCTCGTTGGTGAGCGCATTAGTCGCCGCATCTTCGAGCTCGTGACCCTCGTCGATGATCAAACCCCAGCTCGGAGGCACCATAAATCGCGATTCCCGATCTGTGACCAGCAAAGCATGATTGGTCAGCACCAAATGCGCCGCGCGGGCGCGGAGTCGGGCTAGCGGAAGAAAACACGTCCCCTGACTGAAGTAACTGCATCGACGCGGCGAACAGTTCCCGTTCGCGGCCGAGACCTTCCAGAATGAACGCTCTTCCTCTTCCGACAGCGACAGTTCCGCACGATCGCCGGTTTCAGTCTGCGCGGACCAAACGGCTAGTCGAGCAAGGAATGCGACGCTATGGGGATCATCGGCCTCCTCACAGGCACGCTCCAAGGCCGAGCGGCAGAGGTAGTTGACTCTCCCTTTGATGGCGGCGGCTCTGACAACGTCACCGAGTTGCGGTAGCCGTTCATTGAGTAATCGCCTGAGCAGCGGCACTTCCCGCTCCAGAATCTGCTCCTGTAACGCCTTGGTGTGGGTACTGATAATGATCCGTACGCCGTGCTTCATCGCCCAGATGGCGGCAGGGGCGAGATATGCCAAGGTCTTGCCGGTACCGGTACCGGCTTCGATCATGCCAAAGGTCTGCTGTTGCAGCGCTTTGGCGGTGTTTCTGGCCATTTGAACCTGCTGTTCGCGTCGCTCTATTGGCGCGAACTTGGTCTGAAGCAGGCTCTCGGTAAACGAGTCGACATCGTGAGGCGCTTCGGACATGACGGGCGGTTCATCGGGGATGACCTCGGCCGTTGTTTCGGCTTGTGTGCCCTTACTGCCTACCGCAATGACTTGGGCGTCCCACTCAACGAGCATCCGACCAATGGACCATGCAGACCAATGATTGTTGGCCAATTGAAGTAGCAGGTCTCTTGTCTCGCCTCGAAGACCTAGAAACTGAGCCTTGAGCTGATCATCCGTCAAACCCCGCCTTGCTTCGGCGGGGCCAGTCGGACACAGAATCCTCGCCAATTCCTCCAGGTCCGGGGACGGCATACCAGCTACTCTTCGTCCTCCGCGCAAGGCCCGAACGGACGAAACTCACCAACGTTGAGACCTTCGTAGCAGACGGTCGCCCCGTCGTGCAGCAACTGAACAGTCTGCTCCCGGCAGGTCAACGGTTCCGGGAAGACGGTGGTGTAACTCCCAATCCCGGACGTGGAGTGCGCGTCCGACCCGCCGGTCACCGGCTTGTTGAGAATCCGCGCCACTTCCAGCGCGAAGAGGTTCTCGCGCCGAGTGTTCCCGCCATTGCCGACCTCGATCCCATGCACCACCTGGAAGACGTGCATGCGCTCGGCCGCTTCATCCGGGGTCATCGAGAACGGCTCCTCGCCTCGACGCCGGAAGGTGACGGGGTCGAAAAAGTGGCGGAACGGGTGCGCGACCGACATGAACGCGCCGATTTCGTCGCAGACCTCGCGCAGCCGCTCGGCCGATCGGATGCCGGAGTAATACTGGTCGATCCCGAACACGACCACGTGGCCCAGGTCGGTCGACACTTCCATCCCCTGGTTGAGATAGATGCCCGCCTCGCTCATCGCTTCCGCGTAGCTGTTCCAGTCGTAGCGCTCCCAGACGCGATCATGTTCGGTCAGGTTGACCCCGGTCAGGCCAATCCGGTTCGCCTCCTCCAGGAGGTCGTCGGGCTGCAAGGCCGAGTCGGCCGCGCCGCGAACGGTGTGAATGTGAGCGTCCAGAATCGTGCCGGGCATCGACTGAGGATCCACGGGGTCTCCAGCTCTAGGGGCGTGGGGGAGTACTCAACTGAGTATACGCACGGCCCTCGACAAGCCTCTGCCATCCAGTTGCCCTCACGACGCGGCCAGATGAGGCAACATCCACCCATAACACCCAGCCGCGAGCAGGCCAACCAGCGCAAATCGCCGCCACAGCCAGCCCTGCCAGGCAATCCCCCCCAGAACAAGCACGCCAATGCAGATGATCACGCCCAGAGTGAACTGCCACGACGGACTGCCAAGCCCCGTCGATCCACCGTCCGCAACGTTGAGCAACACAACACCCAACAACAGCCCGAGCACCGCGCAACCTGCCTGAGCAACCAGCGCGGCGCCAAGACTGACCATCACCCAGTTGGACGGATCAGGAAACTGCCGCCTGAGCCAGTGAGTCGTCGGAACACTCACCAGCAGCGGCCCAAAGATCCCCAGACCCAGAACACCGACCGCAGCACCGGCGACAAACCCCGAGAACAACGCTGCGACAGCTTCCACGCTCAGACCACCCGAATCGCCGTGGCATCTTCACGACTGAGCGCCCTCGCCACACAGGTGAATCCGTTGCCGTCTCGCAAGCGCCGAGCCGCAGCCTCCGCCACGTCAGGCCGCAGAATCGCAAACATCGTCGGACCCGCCCCGGCGAGCAGCGGAGTCACCGCCTCTAATCCAACCCCGATCGACGCCCGCGCAATCGCTGCCCCCATCGTCCGCCAGGAGCCGGCCAGCCCTTGCATCACCTCCCGAGCAGGCCGATCGAAGGAGTTGACGCAGTCAGCCGCTGAGGGCGGCCTTCCAGAGGACAGAGATTGAACGAGAGCCTCAGTAGCCGCTCCATCGCGGAAGTCCGACGACCGCAGCGACCGATACATCGTCGCCGTCTTCGCCGCCGGAACCGGAATCTCAGGACGATGCAACAGCACAACCCACTCAGACTCCGATCCTGAAGCCATCGAAATCGGACTCACCCGCTCCCCGCGCCCCGCCATCAGGATCGGACCACCGACAACACACACGGGCACATCCGATCCAACCTCCGCGCCAATCGCGCACAGTTCCTCATCGCTGATCTGCAGGTCCCACGCTCGCCTGGCCAGCCGCAGGAACGCCGCCGCATCCGTCGAGCCGCCGCCCAGACCGCTCGTCACGGGAATCCGCTTGACCACTTCCGCTGTGCCGCCCGCCGGCAGCGGACATCTGTCATTCAGCGCCGACCAGGCGCGCCGAACAATGTCGTCGGAAGTCTCGATGGAGACTGCGCGTCCACCGTCGTCTCGATACGAAACAGATCGCTCGTCGCCACCGACGCTGAGGCGAACCTCATCAGCCAGGTCCAACGACACGGCCACCGACGCAAGGTCGTGAAAGCCGTCCTCGCGCTTGCCGATCACCTCAAGGGTCAGGTTCAGCTTCGCCGCGCCGAGGGTGCTCCAGATAGTCATCACGACGATCCAGCGGACTCGGCGACATGCCGCTCACGCCACCAGGTCAATCTCGCCCACTCTTCGAGCGTCAGCGTGCCGGGACGGCGCGACGGTTCGATCTCGCAGGCCTCCAGCCATTCGATCGCTCCCCCAGGTGGCAACCAGACCCCTTGCGCCAGCGCATTATGTAGCTGCTTGCGCGGACTGCGAAAGCCCCCGCGCACGACCTCGAAGAATCGTTCAACGCTCGGCACATCAACCGCCGGCTGGTCCCGAAGCCGCAACATCACCACAGCCGACCGCACCTGCGGCGGTGGATCAAACGCATCCCGCTCCACGGCGAACAGCAGCTCCGCTTCCGCAAAGAACTGCACCGAGACGCCCATCAACGACAGCTTGCCGGGCTGGGCGGTGACTCGCTGAGCCACCTCGTGCTGGATCATGACCAGCATCCATCTCGGACGCTGGCGTTCCTCTTCCAGGAACTTGCGAAAGATCGGCGCCGTGATCGCATAAGGCAGATTGCCAACCAGCCCGTACGGCGGTCGCGCGGCCACGGACGCCAGGGCTTCCTCCGGATCCAGATCCAGCACATCTTGCTCAATCACAACCACAGATCGGTTGACCCCATTCGCCGCCAGCCGCCGACGAGCGCGAAAGGCCATGCCTTCGTCAAGCTCAACCGAGACCAGCGGTCGCTCAAGTTCCGCCAGCCGCTGCGTCAGGACCCCATCGCCCGCGCCGACCTCCAGGACCGGCAGCGGCTCACCAGGCACAGCCTCGATGATCCGGTCGAGTGCGCGCTCATCGCGCAACAGGTGCTGGCCTAGGCGCGGCGTCCGCGCGCGCCGTCGGCGCCCGCTCATCGTGCTGTCCGTGCGTAGAGAGTCATGAGGAGATTCAAAAGTGTGGTCGTGCACCCGAGGTCGAACGCCGCCATGAGCTTGCCTTCGCTAGCCGGCTCTGCCCAGGCACTCCCGCGTCACCCGACCGAACAACCGCTTACCGCTGCTTCCTCTCGGACCTGACGGGGTTCACGGCGGGCCGCCGCGCGGGACCCAAGCTTCATCACTGCTTGACGTCGGTAGTTCTCATGTCGCCGCCCTCAACTCAGGAGTTCAACCCCGCTAGAGCGGATTGCGGGTACAGGGCACCGCTAGCTCCCCATCTAGCACGACCACCCATCATTCTACCATCGCCCCGGTCCCCAACCCGCCCACTCCACTTCGTGCTACAGTCGTCTGAGAACGGACATTCGGCATGGCAATCGACCAACCGCACGCGACCAGGACTTCGAGAAGTCGAGGGTTCATGCCCGCTCCTTGGCTCGACGGCAGCCGGACACGGCCGGACGCCGCTGAACGCGGTCGAACAAGATCGAACAGCCCCAAACGAGTTCCGGCAAGACCCTCGGCCGCCGAACCCGTTCAGCCCAACCGAACATGGCTGAACAAACCTGAACAACCTGAACACGCCATCCCCGGCAAAACACTGGAAATCGCGGCCTCACAGCCCCGAAACTTTTTTCTCCCTGAACAACCGATCACACCCGCCAAACCCGTTCAGCCCGCCTCAACAGGACTGAACAGAACTGAACGAACCTGAACGGCCCTGACCAGCCGCGCGCTGACAGCGCGGTAAACTCAGGAGTGCTGTGCCCCACTACCGTGGGTCGCGCAATGCAGCGAAGGAGCAGCCAGTGCGAATCATCTCCATCGGCTGCCCCGTGCCCAGTCCAAGCGTCGACAACCACTCGATCGCGAACGCGCCCTCGATCTTCGATTACGACGCCTGCATCATCGACCCGCAGTCAGTCTCCGAGCAGATCGAAGGAATCGCCGCCAGCACCCTCGATGTCAAGGCGCCCGACGGCCGCGCCATCACCCAGGGAGAGTCGGGAGCCTTTCACTTCGGCTTGGCCGAGCTCTTGCAGCAGCGCCAGATGGAGCTCCGCCAGTTGCTCGATCGCGGCGGCCTGCTGATCCTCTTCGCCTATCCCAACGTCCGCCACCCGAACGTCCCCTCGTTTCCCGGCCTGAATCGATACTCCCTGATTCCCGGACCCGACAGCGATCCGTTCAACTGGCCCACGCTCCGACCAGCCGACGGCAAGGATCTGCATCCCACCATTCCCCAACACGCCGCCGGCGATTTTCTCGAAGAACTCAGCGGCCGCCTGCGCTATCGGGCCCTGTTCGACTTCAACGCATCCAGCGACGCGACGGTGATCGCGCGCTCCATCGGCGGCGCAGCGGTCGCAGCGGAGTTCAAAGTTGGTCCCGGACGGATCGTCGCCCTGCCTCCCGCCGACACGCTGTCCACGTCGCAGCGCAAGGCCTTCAGCACCTCGCTCCTGGAAATGATCGAGCGACTGGCCCAGGGGCCGGAGCAAAGCGCGGCCCCCGTCTGGGCGCGCCGGTACGACACGCCCGAGGCATCCGAGGCCCGCGACCAACTCGCGGCCGCCCAGGACGAACTCAAGCAGATTCAACGACGAGTCACCGAAGCCGAGTCGCTGGTAGTCGACACCACCCGCTTCCAGTCCATGCTCTGGCAAAGCCAGAATGCCGCCTTCCAGGACGTCATTCAGGACGCCTTCCGCGTCCTCGGCTACACGGTGTCCGCGGCTGAGTCGGGCATGGAAATCCGCGACGGCGCCGACATCTCCGTCGTCGAACTCTCCTCGGCCAACAACGCCATCAGCGATCGCCTCTATCTCACCCTGCAACACCGGATCGAAGAGCAGTACCTGCGCCGTAAGAGTCGCCCCAAAGGCATCATCGTCGGCAACGGCTTCCGCCAGACCGACCCGAGAATCAGACGCGAACCCTTCCCCAGGACCCTCGTCGACGCCTGCGAAACCTACGGCTACGCCATCATCCCGGTCGAAGCCTTGTACGAGCTCGTCACCTTCGCCACCGAGGCGTCGGACGAACCCGAAGTCCTCGAAGAAATTCGCCGCTCAATCGCAGAGGCCTCAGGGGTCCTGGAAATCGCGCTCGAAGATGAAGAGGTCGAAGAGGGTGAGGTCGATGAAGATGAGGTCGAGGCCGTGAGCCCGGCGGCCGGCAACGGCGCCGTCGCGACTCCAGCCGAGGCCGGCTAACTCCGATTAGTTCTTGCCCAGTTGCAGAACCGCGAGGAACGCTTCCTGCGGGATCTCGACATTGCCAACCCGCTTCAGTCGCTTCTTCCCCTCGGCCTGCCGAGCCAGCAGCTTGCGTTTGCGAGTAATGTCGCCGCCGTAACACTTGGCGGTCACGTTCTTGCGCAACGCGCGGACGGTCTCGCGAGCCACGATTCGTCCACCAACCGCCGCCTGGATCGGCACGTCGAACAACTGCCGAGGAATCAAACGCCGCAATCGGTCCGCCAGCTCGCGCCCTTGCGTCGCAGCCGCGTCGGAGTGGACGATCGCCGACAGCGCATCAACCGGCTCCCCGTTGATCAACAGGTCGAGCTTGACCAACTTCGCCGGCCGGTAGCCAACCAACGAATAGTCGAGGCTGGCATAGCCGCGAGTACGTGACTTCAGTTCGTCGTAGAAGTCGGTCAGAATCTCCGAGAGCGGCAACTCGTACTCAAGCAAGACTCGAATCTCACTGGTCGTCTGAGTCGCTCCATCAGCGCCATGCTCATCATTGCCCTGGCTGGTGCGCTGCAGATACTCCATGTGATCGAACATGCCCCGCCGAGCGGTCACCGTCTCCATGACCGGTCCGACGTAGTCGTGAGGCGCAATCACCGAAATCCGCACCCAGGGCTCGCGAATCTCCGCCACATGATTCGGAGCCGGCAAGTCAGACGGATTCTCGATTAACTGGACCTGGCCGTCGACGCCTTCCACTTCGTACTCAACCGACGGCGCCGTAAAGACCAGCTCCAGTCCGTACTCACGCTCGAGTCGCTCCTGCACGATCTCCATGTGCAGCAATCCCAGGAATCCCATCCGATAGCCGAAACCCAGGGCTGCCGAAGATTCGGGCTGGTACTGGATCGCGCTGTCCGAAAGGCGCAGCTTGTCCAGCGCGTCCGAAAGCTCCTGGTAATCGGCGGAGTTCGCCGGATAGAGACCCGCGAAGACCATCGCTTTCGGCTCTCGATATCCGGGAAGCGGATCAGGCTGATGCCGACCGCCAACCGTCATCGTGTCGCCGACCCGGACGTCGGCCACGTCCTTGAGCCCGGTCGCCACATAGCCGACATCGCCGGACGAAAGCATGTCCAACCGGCGAAGTTCGGGAGAGAAACTGCCCACTTCCATCGCCTCAAACCGGCGATTGGTCGCCGCCAGCCGGAGCGGGCTCTGTCCCCTGATATCGCCGTCGACCACTCGGACGTGCGCAATCACGCCCTTGTAGGAGTCGTATTCAGAGTCGAAGATCAATGCCCGCAGAGGATCGGCCGGAACACCTTCCGGGGGTGGAATGCGCTCAACGATCGCGTTGAGCAACTCGTCGATGCCCTGTCCGGTCTTCGCCGACACATAGAGAATCTCGTCCCGAGCGAATCCAACAACGTCCACGAGTTCGGCGGCGATCGCCTCAGGCCGGGCAACCTCGAGATCGATCTTGTTGATCACCGGAATCAGGGTCAGATCCTGTTCCATCGCGAGATACACATTTGCCAGGGTCTGCGCCTGGATACCTTCAACCGCGTCGACGACGAGCAGAGCGCCCTCAGCCGCCGCCAAGCTCCGTGAGACCTCATATGAGAAGTCGACATGGCCGGGAGTGTCAATCAGATGCAGTCGATATTCGCCGCCACTCGGTTGTTGATAGTCCATCCGCACCGCGCGGGCCTTGATCGTGATGCCCTTCTCCCGCTCCAGATCCATGGAGTCGAGCAACTGGTCGGACATGTCGCGGCGATCGACAGTCGCGGTTGCCTCGATGAGGCGGTCGGACAGGGTCGATTTGCCGTGATCGATGTGGGCGACGATGCAGAAGTTACGAACTCGCGATGCGTCCATGTGCTGTGATCGTAACAGTCAGTCGCCCTCGAACCGTGTCGCAGAAACGCAGAACGGGGCCTCTCGGCCCCGCACTGGTTGATTCAACGTCGGCTGGAACTAGACGCGGTGACAGCGGACGAAGTGATCCTCGACAATCTCGCGCCACTCGGGGTCCTCTTCGCGACAGATATCAATCGCGATTGGACAACGAGTGTGGAAATTACAGCCGGGAGGCGGCGCAATCGGGTTGGGCACGTCGCCGGTCAGAATCAGACGCTCACGCCGCCGCTCCAACGCCGGGTCGGGAATTGGCACAGCGGAGATCAGCGCCTGCGTGTACGGGTGAAGCGGATTCTCGTAGAGCCGGTCGGACTGGGCCAGCTCAACGATCTTGCCCAGGTACATCACCGCAATGCGGTGTGAGATGTGACGCACCACCGACAGGTCGTGAGCGATGAACAGGTAGGTCAGACCATAATCCGCCTGCAGGTCTTCGAGCAGGTTGATGATCTGCGCCTGAATCGATACATCAAGCGCCGACACCGGCTCATCGCAGACGATGAATGCAGGCTCCACCGCGAGCGCGCGGGCGATGCCGATGCGCTGGCGCTGTCCGCCGGAGAACTCATGCGGGTAGCGGCTGGCGAAGTACGGGTTGAGACCGACTGTCTCTAGCAGCTCACGGACCCGCTCCTTGCGCCGGCCCTTCTGCAAACCGTGGATCACCATCGGCTCAGAAACAATGCTGCCGACGCTCATACGAGGGTTCAAGGACGCATAGGGGTCCTGGAAGATCATCTGCATCTGGCGGCGGTAGGCGCGAAGGTTGCGTCCAGCGAGTGTCGTCAAGTCAACCGGGCCACCATTGGCGTCGGCTCCGGGGACGCTCACCGACTCGGCGCCTCCGTCGTCGTCCGCGCCGATGTGCGACGTGAACTGCGGCGGCGACATGTAGACGTTTCCAGCGGTGGGCCGATACAGCTGAAGGATGGCGCGGCCGGTCGTGGACTTGCCACAGCCCGACTCTCCCACCAAACCCAGCGTTTCACCCTCGCGCACGGCGAACGAAATGCCGTCGACCGCCTTGATGTCTGCAACCTTGCGCTTCAGCAACAACCCGGCCGTCACAGGGAAGTACATCTTGAGGTCCTCGACCTCGAGCAACGTATTCTCGTGCGGCTCGGTTCGTCCGGAGGCGATCAAATCGGCGATCGCTGCGGTCGCCTGGCCGACTGACGCGGCCGCGGCCGCGCGCATTGCCTCAGGCGTCATGGACCCGGCGGTCGCCTCGTCTTGCGACTGCTGCTCCTCGACGACATCCGGCTGTTCGTTCTCAGACATTGGCAGGCTCCTCTTCCAGGATTTCCTCGGTGTGGGCGCTGGCCAGGATTGTGTCGGCCTCGAGGGCTACCGCTTCCGAGTTCCAGCAGGCAACGAGGTGACCGGGTGCAAACTCCTGTAACACCGGCCGCTCGCTCGTGCATTGGTCGGTTACGAACCGGCAGCGAGGCGCAAACGCGCAGCCCTCCGGCATGTTGGTCAGGTCGGGCGGTGTGCCTTCAATCGGGATCAACCGACCGGTTCTGGCGTCAAGCCGGGGGACCGATTCGAGCAGCCCGAGCGTGTAGGCGTGCTTGGGCCGCGCGTAGATTTCACCGGCCTCGCCGCTCTCGACGATTCGCCCGCCGTACATCACGTTCACGCGGTCGGCGTAGCGGGCGACCACACCGAGGTTGTGGGTGATGACGATCACAGCGGTGCCGAGTTCGCGACTCAGTCGCGCCATGACCTCAAGCACCTGGGCCTGAATCGTCACATCGAGCGCTGTGGTCGGCTCATCGGCGAGCAGCAGCTTGGGGTCACAGGAAAGCGCCATCGCGATCATCACGCGCTGGCGCATGCCTCCTGAGAACTGGTGCGGGAAGTCGAACAGACGCTGCTCGGCGGCTGGGATGCCAACCATGTTGAGCAGCTCAATCGCACGCTCATTTGCTTGCGTACGATTCAGTCCCATATGCAGTTCGATCGCCTCTGTCAGCTGACGACCGATCGTCAACACCGGGTTGAGCGAGGTCATCGGCTCCTGGAAGACCATGGCGATATCGTTGCCGCGGATCTCGCGCATCCGCGAGTCGTCAACGCTCATCAACTCTTCGCCATCGAACCAGACCTCGCCGTTGACAATCTTGCCAGGCGGGTTGGGAATCAGGCGCAGCAACGACAGCGCTGAGACGCTCTTGCCTGAACCAGACTCGCCGACCAGACCCAGCGTCTGGCCGGGCATGAGGTCGTACGAAACATCGTTGACGGCCTGGACGACTCCTTCCGAGGTGAAGAAACTCGTGGAGAGATTCTGGACACTCAAGAGTGGGTCAGCCATAAGAGAACTCCTTCAGCGACGCCTGTGGTTCCAATGTTCGCAACGCGACCGACCGATTCGCGGTCGGGCGAGCCTTGGTGGGGAAGAGGAGACTCGAACTCCTACGCCTTGCGGCACATGATCCTAAATCATGCTCGTCTGCCAATTCCGACACTTCCCCCGTAGACGACAAGCGGGCCGGCGAACCGGCGTCGTCACGCGAAAGGCGCGGAAGTTGAGGCAGACCGCTCAGCCTGATGAAGCTGGTGAGCCGCCAGGGACTCGAACCCCGAACCTGCTGATTAAGAGTCAGCTGCTCTGCCAATTGAGCTAGCGGCCCCCGCGCGTGGTTGGCTCCCGATGCCGGTTGCATCGGGGAGTCCAACAATCTTACACCGCCCCCAACTCCGGCGCGGAGGGCGCTCCGACCGCTCAACGGCTGCTGCGCTAAAGGTTCGCTGCTCAGTCGTTCCACTTCAGCTCCCCGTCCGCCCAATAGCGGCTTGGCGTGCAAGCTAGCCAACAGGACGCAGAACGTCAACGAGTTGACACTGATTGTAGAGGCTCGGATGCGGCCGTTACGAGCTGTCTCGGCCGCCCGAGTTTCGTTGACCAAGATCAACCGCGAGGAATACGATGAATCGACACCTGACGGGACGAGAAGACCAGCAGGTGGATGGCGGGGGCGGTTAGCTCAGTTGGCTAGAGCGCTGCGTTGACATCGCAGAGGTCACTGGTTCAAGTCCAGTATCGCCCACCACTCCCCCGATCGATTCGCCCGCCTGATCCGCCAGTGATCCTTGCGGGCTACACGCAAATGGCAGGCGGATGCCCGAGGATCATTACGACGCCGAACTCGCGCTGGATGCCGACCAATCCGTCGGCGTCGCTGCCCAGGACGAAGTAGATGAAGATGAATGGCTGCGCCGCATGCGGCACTCGGCCGCGCACGTCCTGGCCCAGGTCGTGCTGCAGTTATTCCCGGACGGCAAGATCGCGATCGGCCCACCGATCGACACCGGCTTCTACTACGACTTTGACCTGCCCCGCCCGCTGACCCCCGAAGACCTCACCGAGATCCAAAAGCGAATGCGCAAGGAGATGCGCCGCAATCATCGCTTTGTCTGGGATCAGATCCCTGTGGATGAGGCAAGAAAGCGATTCGCCGATCAGCCATTCAAGCAAGAGCTGATCGACCAGTTTTCCGAGGACTCCGCTGAACTAGGAATCTGCACCCACGCCGAATTCACCGACCTCTGCCGAGGCGGCCACGTCGAGTCGACCAAACAGATTGGCCCGTTCCGACTCACCAACGTTGCCGGCGCGTACTGGCGCGGAGACGAGAAACGCCCCCAATTGCAGCGTGTCTACGGAGCGCTGTTTGCCACCCGCGAGGAACTCGACGCCCATTTTGCCCGCATCGAAGAAGCGCAGCGCCGCGATCATCGACGGTTAGGCCGAGATCTCGAGCTCTTCGCGTTCTCCGAGCTCGTCGGCGCCGGCGTGCCGCTGCTACTGCCAGATGGAGCCATCGTGCGGCAAGAGATGGAGCGCCTGATCCGCGAGCTGCAGGATGCTCGCGGCTACCAGGAAGTCTGGACTGGGCACGTCGCGCGAGGCGAACTGTTCCGCCGCTCCGGCCACCTCGACAACTACTCAGACGTCATGTACCCCGCCATGCATGAGCACGACGAGCATCAGGGCGACGGCGACAGCGAAGCCTATTTCCTCAAGCCGATGAACTGTCCGGTCCACATGACGCTCTACAACAACTCGCTGCACTCCTACCGCGAGTTGCCGCTTCGCTACGCCGAGTACACGACGCTCTATCGATTCGAGAAATCAGGCCAGTTGTCCGGACTGACGAGGGTGCGGTCACTCACTCAAGATGACTGCCACATCTTCATCACGCCCAAGCAGATCTCCGACGAAGTCTCGCGAGTCCTGGAACTGGTCCAGATACTCTTCCAGACCTACGGAATGCCCAACTTCCGCTACGAGTTGTCGTTGCCCGGAGAGGGCGGCAAGTTCGTCGACAACCCCGACGCTTGGGCGACCGCAGTGAGCGCATTGCGCGACGCCCTCGACGAGGCGGGAATCGATTATGTGGAGCAGGAAGGCGAAGCGGCGTTCTACGGCCCGAAGGCCGACCTCTTCGTCTCCGATGTCATGGGACGCGAGTGGCAGCTATCGACGATTCAGCTTGACCTGATTCAGCCGGCTCGATTGGGCTGCGTCTACATCGGCGAGGACGGCGAGCGCCACACGCCGGTCGTGATTCACCGCGCGATCCACGGATCGTTTGAGCGCTTCCTCGGCATCCTCATCGAGCACTACGCCGGTGCCTTCCCGCTCTGGCTGGCGCCGATTCAGGCGCGTTGCATCCCCATCGCGGATCGTCACTTGGACTGGGCCAACGAGGTCGCCGCCGAGCTTCGCGCCGCAGGTCTGAGGGTCGATGTCGATGACGGCAACGAGCGCATGCAGGCCAAGATTCGGAATGGTCAGCGCCGTAAGATTCCCTATCTGCTCGTCATCGGCGATCGCGAAGTGGAGTCACGCTCGGCCGCCGTGCGAGTTCGTACTGGCGACGACCTGGGCGCCAAACCGCTCACGGAGATCCGCGAGATGCTGACCGCGATGAAGCGCACGCGCGCCATCGAGCCCGCCTGATCCCGTCGATGAATCGATACCCTCCAATCGGTTCGACGGCTATGATCCTTACGGCCGCCGACTGGTCGGTCGGGCTGCCTCTGGGACACAATCACTCACCGATCTGTCTCATGGCGACAGGTCCAGAAAGTAACGGATGAACGATTTCCTGCGCCCGTTTGACAAACTGCTCATCGCCAATCGAGGCGAGATCGCGGTTCGAGTGATTCGCGGAGCACAGGACCTCGGCATCCAGACGGTCGCCGTTTTTTCCGACGCAGATCGGACCGCGCGACACGTCCGCATGGCCGACGAAGCGGTGAGAATTGGCGGCTCGGCCCCTTCAGAGAGCTATCTCTCTATAGATGCAGTGCTGACGGCAGCGAAAGAAACTGGCGCGGACGCCATCCACCCCGGCTATGGATTCCTTTCTGAAAACGCCAGCTTCGCCCAGGCCTGCCGCGAGAACGGCATCATCTTCGTCGGCCCGTCGCCGGAAGCCATTGAGTTGATGGGCGACAAGATCGAATCTCGCCGCACGATGAAACAGGCCGGCGTCCCGATCATCCCCGGCGCAATCGATCCGCTCACCGACCCGGACGAGGCTCGCAAAACCGCCGACGAGATCGGCTATCCCGTCGTGATCAAAGCGGCGGCAGGCGGTGGCGGTCGAGGAATCCGAGTCGTTGAGTCGGCAGACGAGATCGAGCGCGCAGTGCAGCAGGCGCAGGAAGAAGCGATCACCGCGTTCGGCGATGGCGCTGTCTTCGTGGAAAAGTTGCTGCGACCGGCACGCCACATCGAAATCCAGGTGGTCGCCGACACACGCGGCAACATCGTCTGCCTGGGCGAGCGCGACTGTTCCGCCCAACGCCGACGCCAGAAGCTGGTCGAAGAATCCCCGGCCCCCGGCATGAGCCCGCAACTGAGGGCCCGGATGGAAGAGGCTGCGACCAATGCGGCCCGCGCCTGCGACTACACGTCAACGGGAACCGTCGAATTCCTCGTCTGGGACGATCCCAACGCTCCCGGCGGACAGAGCTTCGCTTTCCTCGAGATGAACACCCGGCTCCAGGTCGAGCATCCGGTCACCGAATTGGTGCGTGGGGTCGATCTCGTACAGGACCAACTCAGGATCGCCGGTGGCCTGCCGCTGGGATATACCGCTGCCGAGCGGCCGATCCGCGGCTGGGCCATGGAGTGTCGAATCACCGCCGAGGATCCGTTCCTCGACTTTGCGCCTTCCGTCGGTCCGATCGCCTGGTATCGCGAGGCGGACGGACCAGGCGTGCGGCTCGATTCGATGCTGGCGCGTGGAATCGGCGTGAGCCCCTACTACGACTCGCTGATCAGCAAACTGATCACCTGGGGTGAAACACGTGAGCAGTGCATCCGCCGAATGAAGCGAGCGCTCGGCGAGTATCTCGTCATCGGTGTGAGCACCTCGATTCCGTTCCATCAAGCCCTCATGGACGACGAGAACTTCCGCAACGGTGACATCCACACGCTGTACGTCGAGGAGAACGAGATACTCGACTCGGCAAAACGTCCGGCCAATAGCATCGAGGCCGCGCTGGCGGCAGCGATGTTCTTCCATACCCAGGGTGAGCGGGCAGACGCCGAAAGAAGTGGGTCTCAACCCCGACGACGAGCGTGGGCCCAGTCGGCGCGCGGCCGTCGATTTCCAGTGGAGCAGGGATGGCGAAGAACTACCGGCTAATCGTCCAAGGTGGACTCCAGGAAGTCGCTATCGACGACAACGGCAACGGACACTTCCGCGCCGAGGTTGATGGTCAGACCTACGAGGTGGAACTGGAATCCGTCGACGACAACACGCTCTTCCGCCTCTGGGTCGACGGAGAGCGCATTCCCATCGCGATTCGCCGAGAGGGCATGACGCTCGAAGTGTTCATCGGACCAGACCGTTACTCCGCTGAGATTGAACGCAGCGCCGGCGCGCTGACCCAGACCGGTCCGGCAATCGAAGGGGAGGTTCGATTGACCGCCCCGATGACTGGCCAGGTGACCGAAGTACTCGTTGCTCCGGGAGACCAGGTTGAGGAAGACGACCCATTGCTGGTCATGGTCGCGATGAAGATGAACAACGAGATCAGATCGCCCGCCGGCGGCCGGATCACCGAGGTCTCAGTCGAAGCAGGCGACGCCGTCGATCAAGGTGACCTGATGCTGGTCATCGACACCGAATCGGACTGATTTAATCAAAGCGGGCAAGGGTAGAGTTTGAAACCGCGTGCTCGCACGCCTACCATCGGCGCTAACAGGGCCACACCGACTTGGCTCGCAGTGAAGGAGATCTCCTCTGGCCGTCAAGGATCAACGAGAACACAGAGAACAACGCGTCAACGAAGCGATTCGCATCCGCGAAGTGCGCGTGATCGGCGCTGAAGGGGAACAACTGGGCGTCATGCCCACGATTCAGGCGCTCGACCTCGCGCGAGGGCAAGGCTTGGACTTGGTCGAGGTCGCCCCTAACGCCCGTCCCCCGGTCGCCAAGATGCTCGACTACGGGCGATTCAAGTACGAACAGTCGAAACGCGAACGAGAAGGTCGTCGACGCCAGAAGGGCGCGTCACTGCATCAAGTCAAGATGCGCCCCAACATCGGCAAACACGACATGGAGGCCAAGGGGCGCACGGCCGCTCGGCTGCTGCGCAACGGCGACAAGGTCAAAATCTCGGTCATGTTCCGTGGTCGCGAGATCACGCACCGCGACATCGGCCACGAACGCATCCAAGAAATGCTCGAAACGCTCGAGCAGAACGATGTGCCGACAGTAATCGAAAAGCCGATCTCGACCGAGGGCCGATTCATGTCCGTGATCGTCGCCGAGGATAAGGTCAAAGCCAAAGCGATCGCGGATGCCAAGGCAGCCGCCACGGCTGAAGCCGGCGAGGCCGCCGGCTAGGCATTGCCTGCCGCCGAAGTTTGTGTCCAGTCTGATTGGACTGTGACCGATCAACTCCTAAGCTGGAGAGACGCGCCAGCGTGTCGTCGCTGATGCGCGGTTGTGTTGGAGACACTCAGCGATGCCGAAGATGAAGACCCATAAGGGCGCGGCGAAGCGATTCCGGATCACGCGGAACGGCAAAGTGATGCGGATGAAGGGCTACCGCGGCCATAACAAGCAGAAAAAAAACAAACGCACGCTTCGCGCGCAGAGTCGGATGCACGAGGTCAAGAATCTCGGCAACCAGAAGCGCGTCAAGCGACTGCTGCCGTACGGCTCCCCCTAGCGGGATCAGAACAGGAAGCTGAACCATGCCACGAGTCAAGGGCGGCCCACGCGAGCGTCGCCGACACAAGAAAGTCCTCAAGCAGACCAAGGGCCACCACGGCGTACGCAATCGCCTCTACCGCCGCGCCTCAGAGTCCCGCCTGCACGCCCTCTCCTATGCCTACGCGCACCGACGCGAACGCAAAGGAGACATGCGCAGGCTCTGGATTCAGCGAATCAATGCCGCCGCGAGGCTCAACGGCACGACCTACAGCCGGCTCATCCACGACCTCAAGCAAGCCGGTATCGAGATTGACCGCAAGGTTCTCGCAGAGATGGCGCTACACGATCCGTCGGGATTTAGCGCGGTCGTTGAACAAGCCCAGGCTGCCTGAACGGCACCAGGTACTGCAGAAACCAGAGCGCCCGGCGTCGCTCACAATGGAGCGAGCCGGGCGCTCTGCTGTATGTACAGGATCTAGACGCTAGGCCTCTGCCGACAGCGCCGGCATGCCGCCAGACTCGGCCGCCAGTTCCGCGTCGTTCCCGTCCGGGACATGCTCGACCAACCAATCGGCCGCGTCGTGGTCGCGTAGCCAGGGCAGGATCTCGGTCAATGCCGAAAACTCGCGCAGGTGCAACGCGTTCTTGATCACGTCGAACTCGATCTCACGATTCCGCTCGCGCCACTCAGCCGGTAGGTCGATGTGCGCATCAACGAACGCCCGCGCCGCGATCCGCGCCTCTTCGACATCCAGTCGCAGATAGGCTCGCAACCGACGAGCGACGAGTTCGTGCACGACCTCCACTGAGGCCGCACCCTCGCGTCGCGCCAGCGCGCGCATGACGCGCCGCAGCTCGATTGGCGGCAGCGCGGTCGCATCGTAAAGCGCGGCGCCCAGTTCGAGGTGATCACCGGCATCGTTGAGCCGGTGGGTCAGATCTCCCAGGTCGAAGGCGCTCCCATAGTGCTCAGACAGGTTTGGATGCACGTAGGTCATGGCCGGATCCTTCCGTGTCAAATGTCCTCATTACCAATCTTGGCACTCTCCTAAGAAGAGTGCCAAATCTGTTCAGGACGTAAGCAGCGGGAACAGACAAGCAGTCAACAGATTGACCCAGAAAGCCCTACGAGTCGCGAAGGATAGCGCCGAACTGTGACTCCAGACGACGCACAATTCCCCTCCGCGCTTTCTCCGCGTCTCGATCCGTGAGGGTCCGATCGGGAGAGCGATAGAACACTCGGAAGGCCAGCGATTTCGAGCCAGCAGGTATCTGATCCCCCGTGTAGATGTCGAACAGCTCCACCGATTCGACCAGCCCGTTGCCAGCGATCGCCGCAGCCAGGTCTCCCGCCGGAGTCTCCGAGTCAACGATCAGCGCCAGATCCTCAACGGCCGAGGGATACACCGATGGCGATGAGACCGAAACATCTTCACGCATCAGCGGCGCGAGCTTCGCAATCGACAGCTCCAGCGCGAACGCGTCACCCTGGACTTCGAACTCCGCTGCGACGCTCTGCGACACCTTGCCGAGTACGCCGACCTGCTTGCCTCGAACCGAAACAGTCGCCGATTGCCCACGCACGAGCACCGGATCCTTAACTTCAGCGGACAAACCAAACTCGACTCCCAGCCCGGCGCCGAGCTGTTCCAGGACCCCTTTGGCGTCGTAGAAGTCAAGCGAACGCCCCGGCTCACCATGGACCGAGGCAAGCGACTCTCCGCCGACCAGCACCAGTGCCATTCGTTCTTCCGTTGGCTGCCGGCCCGGATTGGAACCGAACGTCTTGCCCACCTCATAGAGACCGAGCCCACCACGAGACTCGCGCTGATTCAGGGCAAAAGTCCGAAGGCCCATCGGACGCAAGCTCGTGCGCATGCGGTCGCGGGCGGCATTCATCGGATTCCTGAGTCGCACAGAATCTGAGCTGCCAGTCGTCGACGCCAGTTCTTCCTCGCCGACCGTCACGTAGGTGATGATCTCGCGCAAACCCAGGCTGGTGAGTACATCGCGGATGCGCTCGCCAAGCACTCGTTCAGGGTCCATGTCTGGATCAGGCACAGCGCCGGGAAGCGGCGCCGAGGGCAGATTGTCATAGCCCAAGATTCGGCCGATCTCCTCCACCACATCGTCGGCCACGGCGATATCCGAGCGCCAGGGTGGGCAGCTAACGGCATAGCGGTCGGGTGGCAACCACCGATTGGAGATCCCCAGCGCCGCAAGAATGCCGCGCACGTCCTCAACGCTCGGCTGCACCGAGAGAATCTGCTCGATCCGGCGCTGAGTCACGACCACCTGGGGACTATGCGTCTTGCCCGGATACGTGTCGACGATGCCCGCCAGCGCGTTTCCGCCGGCGGTTTCGATGATCAGTGCTGCCGCGCGGCGCGCCGCCAGTTCCGCCAGGTCCGGGTTCAACGACTTCTCGAACCGTCGGCTCGCCTCGGTACCGCCTTCGGTATGCCGCGCTCGGCTGCGTCGGATTGACGCTTCCTGGAAGTTTGCGGTTTCCAGCAGAATCGTCGTCGTGGAATCGGAAATCTCCGACTCTGCACCGCCCATGATCCCTGCCAGCGCGACGGCTCGCTCGGCGTCTGCGATCACGAGATCGTCGGGTTCCAGCTTCAACTCCGAGCCGTCCAGTAGCTCCAGGTGCTCGCCGGTGCGAGCGCGACGCACGACGATGCGGCCCTCGCGCAGAATCTCGTGATCAAATGCATGCAGCGGTTGGCCCCATTCGAGCATCACGTAGTTGGTCACATCGACAATGTTGTTAATCGGGCGCATACCAGCCGATGTCAGCGCGTCCTGCATCCATTGCGGCGACGGTCTCACGGTCACGCCCTCGATCACAATGGCGGTGTAGCGCGGACAGCCTTCGGCATCTTCGATCGTCACGCTCGTTCGATGCTCTGCGGGAGTCTCAGATTCTTGGTAGCTAGACGACGGTTCGCGCACCGACCCACCGGTCAGTGCGGCGACCTCACGTGCAATCCCGAGAATCGAGAAATGATCAGGACGGTTCGGAGTCGGTTTGACGTCCAAAACGACATCGCCAAGCACGTCGGCCAGCGGCGTCCCGAGTGCTGCGTCGGTGCTCAACTCAAGAATGCCCTCGTGCTCGTCCGACAGGCCGAGCTCCCGCTCCGAGCAGACCATTCCCAACGAGGTGACGCCGCGAATCTTGCCCTTGCGCAGTTTGCGAAGCTCCCGGGTGTTGGGGTCAATCAACTGAGCGCCGACCTGCGCAAATGCGATGGTCTGCCCCTCTGCCAGATTCGGAGCCCCGCAGACGACCTGCAGTGGTTCGTCGGCGCCGTAATCCACCGTCGCAAGCCGCAGGCGGTCGGCGTTCGGATGCTGCTCTACCGCAGCGACGCGCCCGATCACAACTTGATCCCAGTTGCCGCCGCTTCGCTTGATCGATTCGACTTCCGCCCCAGCCATGCTCAGCCGATGCGCCAGCTCCTCGACCGAGAGATCCCAGTCGACGTATTGGGCCAACCACTTCAACGGGACGTCCATCAGGCAGTTCCCCTGAACTGGTCAAACTCGCGCAGGAAGCGGATGTCGTTGCGATAGAAGTGCCGGATATCCCGCACCCCATAGCGAAGCATGGCGACGCGCTCAACACCCATGCCAAAGGCAAAGCCGGTGTAGCGATCAGGGTCGAGTCCGGCGTCGGCGATGATCTCCGGATGGACCATGCCGCAGCCGAGGACTTCCAGCCAGTCACCCTGCCAGCGAACGCCGAGTTCTGCGCCCGGCTCAACAAAGGGAAAGTAGTCGCAGCGGAAACGCGTCTCAATGTCCGCGCCAAACACACGCCGCACGAATGCTTCCAGCGTGCCCTTCAGATGCGCAAAGGACAGGTCCTCGTCGATCACCAGACCCTCAATCTGGGTCAGCATCCACTCATGCGTCGCGTCGGTCGCTTCGTATCGGTAGCACGTGCCGGGAACAATCACCCGGATCGGCGGTTGTCGTCGCTCCAGGTAACGAATCTGCATCGGCGAGGTGTGGGTTCTCAGCAGCTGGCGAGGGTCGCCGCTGCCGTCGTCCGAAACCCAGATCGTGTCCCACATATCGCGAGCCGGATGTCCTGCAGGGATCCGCAGGCGATCGAAGTTATATTCCTCCAGCTCGACATCGGGCCCTTCGACCACATCGAATCCCATGTCGCGGAAGGTCCGTTCCATCATCCGTCGGGTGAGCGTGATTGGATGGAGCGAGCCGAGCGGTGGTCGACGTCCGGGAAGCGTGACATCCAACGCAGGTCCATCGGAATCTGCGGCCAACAGCTCGGCTCGCCGAGCCGACATGGCATCCTCAAGCACGCCCTTGAGTCGGTTCGCTCCCGCTCCAATGGCAGGTCGTTGTTCAACCGGGAGCTCCCGGACTCCGCGAAGCACGGCAGTCAACCGACCGCGTCGTCCCAACCACTCGACACGCCAGGACTCCAGCCCTGTTTCGTCGCCTGCATCGGCAAGCGACGTACGAGCTTCCGCCTCTAGTGACTCAAGATCAACCACTGCTGTGCTCTTCCAGCAACCGTTCGGGCATCCGACGAATATCGTACCCGCCGGCCTGCCCTCGCAGAATCCGACGATTCACGCGGATAGTAAACTTGCCCTACTCGGGCAGGGACGACGAGTCACGCAATCCTGGAGCTTCAACATGGCAGTCAAGAGCTACATCCTGATCGAAACCGAAGTCGGCACTGCCAAGCAAGTGGCGCTCTCGCTCGGAGAAGTCACACACAGCGATGGCGAGATCAAGTCGGTCGAACTCGTCACCGGACCGTTCGACGTCATCTGCCTCGTCGAAGCCGACAACCTCGAACAGCTCGGCAGCTGCATCACCGACACGATCCAGACCGTCGCCGGAGTCAAACGAACGACGACCTGCCTCACCATCCAGGTCTGAGCCTAGATAGGACCGGGCTGATGTCTTCGCACAAGAAGCCGGTCGCACGCTCCACTGAACCGCCGGTCGACATGCTCCCCGTCGAGGACGCGGTCGATCGAATCCTCTCGTTCTGCCGCCAGCTGCCGTCCGAGACTCGCGCCATCGACGAAGCCGTCGGACAGGTCCTCGCCACCGACATCACCGCGCCCTTCGATATCCCACCGCACGACAACACAGCCATGGATGGCTACGCCGTGCAGTCGGCCAGCACAGACGGAGCCAGCGAGTCAAATCCGGTTCGTCTGCGAGTGATCGGCGAACTCGCTGCCGGCTACCTCTACGAAGAATCCGTCGGACCCGGTGAAGCAGTGCGAATCATGACCGGCGCGCCGATGCCCGATGGCGCAGACACCATCGTCCCGTTCGAAGAGACCGACGAGTTCGGCTTGCGCGCGCCCGGACAGGAACACGAGACGATCGAAGATGTCGGCATCCTCAAGGCGGCCGGCCCGGGCAACAACATTCGACGCCGAGGCGAAGACGTGCGCCAGGGACAACAGGTCCTGAACGCAGGCACAGTGCTGCGCGGACCGGAAGTTGCCGTCCTCGCCTCTCTAGGCGTGGCCAACGTTGAAGTAGTCCGCCGCCCGCGAGTCGCGATCCTGTCCACCGGAGACGAACTGCTCACGCCAGGCGAGTCCTCCGCGCCCGGCAAGATCTACGACTCAAACTCGTACGGTCTCAGCGCCCTGGTCACCCAATACGGAGGCGTGCCCCAACGCTTCGGAATCGCGCAAGACACGGTTCCCGCGTTGACAGCCAAGATCAACGAGGCTCTGGAGACCTGCGACCTGGTGATCACCTCAGCGGGAGTCTCGAGAGGCGACTTCGACGTCGTCAAGGAAGTGCTCGCCCGCGAAGGCGCCATCGACTTCTGGACCGTGCGGATGAAACCCGGCAAGCCGCTCGCCTTTGGCGAGTTTGAAGCTCCAAACGGGAAGCGTGTCCCGCATATCGGCCTGCCGGGTAATCCCGTGTCGTCCCTGCTCGCCTTCGAGCTCTTCGGCCGTCTGGCGATCTACCAGATGATGGGCCGTCAGCCGCAACCGCGCCCGATCCTGCGAGCAATCGCCGATGAAGACATCGTCAACACCGATTGGCGCCGCGTCTACGCGCGGGCAACCCTCAGCCAGGATGACGACGGCCGCTGGCATGCTCGCCTGACCGGACCGCAGGGCAGCGGGGTGCTGACCTCAATGGCGCTGGCAAATGGGTACGCTGTCTGTCCAGAGGACCAAGAACGAGTCCACGCCGGCGAAGAGTGCGATGTGATCATGGTCGACTGGGATCATCCGCTCGACTAATCCGAACACGAAGCTAGATGGAATCGAGCGAAACATGTCAGTCGCCACTGCCCTCCGATCAGTCATCGCCCCGGTCTACATCAAGGCTAGGCTGGCTCAGGAGAAGCTCCAGTCCGGAGTCGTCTGGTACCCCCTCGACCCGAATTTCATCGCCAATCCCTACCCGACGTACAAGGAGCTCCGCGAACGCGACCCGTTCCATCCCAGCCCGCTGACCAAGGCGTTGGTGGTTTCCAAGTACGACGACGTTGACGCCGTCTTGCGCAACTACAAGGTCTTTTCCAACAACAGAGGGCCGGTGGGCACTCGCAACCGACGCAACATTGGCGAGCAGATCGAGAACGAACTGCAACCCTCGATGCTCTCGCTCGATCCGCCTGATCACACGCGGCTCCGAGGACTCGTCAGCCGCGCCTTCACGCCGCGCCAGGTCGCCAAGATGGAGGACCACATCCGCGACACGGCGCACGCCTTGCTCGACGAGGTCGATGGCGAGACCGAGTTTGACCTCATGGCGAACCTCGCCGCCCTGCTGCCGACCGTAGTGATCGCCGAAATGATCGGCGTGCCGACCGAGGATCGTCAACAATTCAAGTCCTGGTCCGACCGCTTCGCCCGTGTGCTGGAGCCCAACCTGACCCAGGATGAACTCGGAGACGTGTTCAGCGCCGCGCAGTTGTTCGACGAGTACTTCAAGGGAATCGTTGCCGAACATCGCGACGAACCCCGCGACGACCTCGTTTCGCGTCTGATCGAGGCCGAGGAAGAAGGCGACAAACTCACCGAAGACGAGATGATCGTCACCCTGCGGCTCCTCCTGGTCGCGGGCAACGAGACCACCACCAACCTGATCGGCAACGGCCTCAAGGCCCTGCTGGAGAATCCCGACCAGCTGCGGCTACTCCGGGAACGCCCCGAGTTGATCGACAACGCGATCGAGGAACTGCTGCGCTACGACTCCCCGGTGCAGGTCGACGGCCGGATGACGCTCGAAGAGTTCCAGATCGACCGGCACACGCTCAAGCCCGGACGCCCTGTCTCGCTCCTGATCGGCGGCGCCAACCGCGATCCCGAGGAGTTCAGCGACCCCGAGGTGCTGGACATCACCCGCGAAGACGCCGGCAACATCTCGTTCGGGCGCGGAATCCACCACTGCCTCGGAGCGCCGCTGGCCCGGCTCGAGGGCAAGATCGCCTTCGAGGCCCTGCTCGAGCGCTTCGACGATATCCAGTTCGGGACGCGAACGCCCGAGTACAAGCCCAACATCGTCCTCCGCGGTCTCAAGCACCTCGACATCCGCGTCGAGCGCGCCAGTGCCAGGACGTTCACCGCTACAACCGCCGAGGCCGCCGCCGACTAGATCCAACCCGCCCATCTGGCATTCGTTACCGGATTGTTGCCGGATAGACACCAATAGCCTCGCGACATCATGCCCGCTCCCGTCAACGCAGTATATTAGTTCGGTATGGATATTCAGTGTGAGATACGTGATGACTGAGCCAGTGATTTTTCAATCTCATGCAGCCCATCGGTTGCACAATGCCGGTGATCGGACGAAGCCGGAGGAAACCGGATCCTTCAGAGAGCACCGAAAACAACTGAAAAAACCTGAAAAAACCTGAAAAGAAATTCGCACGATCATCAGCAGTACACGGCACTTCGGCAAATTTGGACCTTGGAAAAAAATTCTTGCCGAAAAGCTGAAAATGGGATCGCTCGCACGCGTGAACCCTCTCATCTCAGCAAGGCCGAGCCAGTAGGCCGTACAGAACGAAGGAGGATGAGCACGGCAGAGAGCAATGTCATTTGGGATCCGCTCGCACCCTCCTTCGTCGCGGATCCATGTCCGGTCTATCGCTCGTTGCGCGAAGCCGACCCCTATCACCTGAGCGAGGTGACCGGCGAGTTCGTCATCTCGCGCTACGAAGATGTCGACGAGATTCTGCGAGATTGGCATCGATTCTCAAACGACCGCCGGAGTACCGACCGAACCTCGCCCTACGAGGACTCAAGCACTTCGATATCTCGGTCTATCGACCAGGCGCTTAGAAGATCGTCTCAAAGCTGCCAAACTCGCCGGAGGCGACGCCCCACTCGACATCCACCCCTCGAACCAGCGCGTGAGCGGGACCAATCTTCAGTTCCTCCAACAACTCCTCGAGCAGCGCTCGATGACCTTCGGCGACCACCTCAACGGTCGAGCCATCCGGCAGGTTCTGAACCGTCCCCGCAATCCCGCCAATTCTGTCGGCAGTCATCTCCGCGAACATCCGATAGCCGACCATCTGGACACGGCCGCGAACGCGGACGGACATCCGAACCATCAGGCAGGGCCGACGACCGCATCGATCGCCTCCGTGACGATCTCAGCAGGCACATCGTCCCTCACGATCGGATTGCCGACACCATCAAGCAGCACCCAGTGCTGCCTGCCGCCCACGACCTTCTTGTCGCGAGACATCGCCTCCACGATCTCGTCCCGGCCCAGACCGGGCGGACTCTGGGTCGGCAATCCAAACCGATCGAGCAGCCGCCGATGGCGCAGGACGATATCTTGATCGATCATCCCAAGTGCGCATCCGATCTCCGCAACAGCAATCATCCCCATCGCAACCGCCTCGCCGTGCAGGACGGGCGCAAAGCCGGTCACAGCCTCGATAGCGTGACCCAACGTGTGTCCGTAGTTGAGGATCGCCCGCTTGTCCGACTCCCGCTCGTCGTCAGACACCACGGCCGCCTTGATGGCTTGGTTCCGCGTGATCACGTCAACCAGCAGCTGACGCAACGAAGGGTCGCTGACTGCAGCGGCCGGAGAGAGCAAGGCATCGGCCGCGCTATCGAGCAACTCAAGCATTGGTTCGTCGCAGATGAACCCATGTTTGATCACTTCGGCGTAGCCCGAACGCAGTTCCCGTTGCGGCAATGTGGCAAGCGTTGCCGCGTCGGCGACTACGGCTCGTGGTTGGTAGAACGCGCCGACCAGGTTCTTTCCCGATGGCAGATCGACCGCCACCTTGCCACCGATTGCGGCGTCGACCATGCCCAGCATGGTCGTCGGCGCGTGCACCAACGGCATGCCGCGGAGGTATGTCGCTGCCGCCATGCCGGCCAAATCCGTGATCATCCCGCCACCGACGGCAAACACAACATCTCGGCGCTCGGCTCGGTGGGAGGAAAGCCACTCGTACAACAGCGACAGTGACTCCAACGACTTGCTCGCCTCACCCGAGGGCACACTGTAGGTCGATACCGTGCGGCGCGCGCTCTCCAGTGCCCGTCGGGCGGTCGCGCCGTGGGTCCCGGCTACAGCCTCATCGACAATCAGAAACACGCGGCCGGGCAAGCCGAGTCGATCGAGAATGTCGGCCGAGCGCTCTAATAGTCCCCATCCGCAATAGACCGGGTAGCGCGCCGACTCGACTTCGACGATGCATCCGACGTCGGGGCCGTAGTCATTCATCGGAGGCGGATCCACGCCCGGGCCGTTGCGGATCTCATGTAGTCGCGATTCGGACTGAATCACGGAGGCAGCACGTTGCTCAACCCCGCGGAGAATTTCACTGATCACATCGTCAGTTCGTTCGTCGGTGTGCACAGTCAGGTCGGACAGCGCGTAGAACGGCTGCCTGGCCGCCTTGAGCGCTTCCACTCGGCGACGCTGATCGGGGCCGGCGAGCATCGGCCTCACCTCTTCGGCGCTCTCCTGGGCAGCGGCGTATCGCGCCGCAATCGTTGCCGTGCGAGCCTCCAGGGTCACGACGAAACCCCGGTCGGCCAATAGAGCGCGATTCTCCGCGTGTAGCCAGACCCCGCCGCCCGTCGCAACCACAACATTGTCCCGAGCCGCAGCTTCGCGAACTGCCCAACCCTCCCGCATGCGGAAGCCGCGTTCGCCTTCAGTCTCAAACACCTCGGCGATCGTCCGGCCCGCCTCTCGTTCAATCTCATCGTCCAGGTCGATCGATTCCCAGCCGAGCCGGTGCGCGATGAACGGAGCCAGAACAGATTTCCCCGTTGCGCTGAAGCCGATCAGCACAATGCGCTTGAGTCCTTCTGGTGTGGTCACGCCCACTCTCCTCGCGGTACGGCGGTGTTCAGGAACGAGTCCATGTTTCGCCGCGTCTCTGTCAGCGTGTCGCCGCCAAACTTCTCCAGAATTGCGTCCGCCAGGACCAGCGCCAGCATCGCCTCGACGATCACTCCGGCAGCAGGCACGACACAAACGTCCGAGCGTTCAAAGTGGGCTTCAACCCGCTCTCCGGTCGTGAGATCTGCAGACGGAAGCGGGTGCGCCAGCGTCGCGATGGGCTTGACCGCGACGCGCACGACCAGATCCTCGCCGTTGGAAATGCCGCCCTCGATACCGCCGGCATGATTCGTCTGCCGACGCCATGGATGATCACCCCACGCATCCTGGGGCAGTACGACATCGTGGTAGCCACGACCGGTCAGTCCAACCCCACTGAAACCGTCTCCGATCTCGACGCCCTTGAATGCATTCATCGAGAGGATCGCTTGGCCAATCCGGCCACTGAGTTTGCGATCCCATTGGACATGAGAACCCAGACCGAACGGCACTCCCGTGACGCGAGCCTCAAGCGTCCCGCCTAGCGTGTCGCCATCCTGCTTGGCGGCGTTGATCTCGTCGATCATCGCCTGCGATGTGTCTGAGTCGGCGCAGCGGACTGGAGATTCCTCCACCACATTCCAGTCGATCTCGACACTGGGATCGAGCGTCACGGTCCCAATCTGGACGACGTGGCTGTGAAAGTCGCAGCCAAGCTCCTCGCACAGGCGCCGAGCTACCCCGCCGGCGCCCACCCGCGCCGCGCTCTCCCGCGCCGAGGCCCGTTCCAGTGAGTCGCGGACATCCTCGTAGCCGTACTTCAGCGACGCTGCCAGATCGGCGTGACCGGGTCGGACACGAGTGACCTGAGTTGGAGGTGGATCAACAGAATCGAGCGACATCGTCTCTCGCCATGGTCGCTTGTCGGGTCCCAGCCCCTTGTCGAAGTCGCGATTCTCAATCCAGAGCGCGATTGGGCTACCGATCGTCCGGCCCTGCCGGACCCCACCTCGGATGTTTGCGTAGTCGCTCTCGATCTTCATCCGGCCGCCGCGCCCGTAGCCTCGTTGACGGCGTGCGAGCTGTTGGCGAATCTGCGCCTCCGACAATGGCAACCCGGAGGGCACGCCATCGACAATCACCGTCAGCCCGGGCCCATGCGACTCGCCGGCAGTGAACCAACGCAAGTTGCCCATCAGTCGATCCTCTGCTCTTCGGACTGGCTATCGGCCATTTCCGTCACCATATTGGCGAAGCGGTCCTCGGGCAGTTCTATCGGACGCGGTTCGCCTGTAGGTGCCCGATTGGCCGTCGTCTCGAACTCGCGCGCCAGCACAGCCGGGGGAAGATTCCAGTCGAGACTCATTGCCGATGCCCGATCTGCCTCGACGCAGAGAATCGGTAAGGCTTCAGCCACACCGTCGGCGTTACGGAACGTGGTGTACACATCCACGCGGACATCCCTGGGCCGGAAATTGGGAATGTCGTAGAAGATCATCTCAACTAGCCGAAGCGCGGTCGCATAGGCAGTGTCAAGCGAAGAAGCCACCTGCTCACGCTTGCCCTCAACTGTGCCGAATTCAGGGTCAGCTGACGTGCTCACCCTGACATGGCTTGCCGAAGCGCTCACCAGATCGAGACCCTGCACTCCGGCCCATACCGCTGCACTGACATCCTTCGGTGGCCGCTGAGTGCGCCAATGTTCGATTTCTTGATCCAGGATGCCCTGGATCGCCTCCATGTCATTCTGAGCCACCAACTGGCGCCAGAACCGATGTGTCCGCGCCTCCTTGAACAGCACCAGACCAATGCCGCCAAAGATCAGGGCGATCACCAGGAACGCGATCGTCACACCTTCATTCATGACCCGCTCTCCGACATCGCAGCGATCGCCTCACTCAGCATCACGTCGACGGGCGCCGCTCGCTCGGTCCAGAGCTCAAAGGCCGCGGCTCCTTGGTACACCAGCATCGGCAGCCCGCCGATCGCTCGTCGCCCCGACTCAAGCGCTGTGGTGACCAACGGCGTTTCGACCGGATTCGCGATCAGGTCGGCGACAAAAGCGTCTGCTCGCAACATCGAAGGATCGAATGGCAGATGCCCATCCGTCTCGCTGTCCTTGAGTCCGATCGAGGTGCACTGCACAACCAGGTCGGCCGAACCGAGCGCCTCGGGTACGCCGTCCTCATCCGCTCCCAAGGACTTCAAGCTTGCTCCTGCCGAAGCGGAGGCCAGGTCGTGTCGCAACCGACCTCCCCGTACGGCGGTGCGGTTGACGATGGTCAGCGCCTCGATGCCACGCCAGATCAGGGCCCAGGCGACCGCTCTCGCTACGCCGCCTGCTCCCCAGAGCACGGCGTGCGCTCCGGAAGGGTCGAACCCCGCCTCTGACAGTGAGCGTTGGAACCCGGTGACATCAGTGTTGTAACCCTGCAAGTGACCGTCGTTGTTGACGATCGTGTTGATCGCGCCCACGAACCGAGCGGTCTGATGCAAACCATCCATATGGCGCAGCGCCGCTTCCTTGTAAGGAATCGTGATGTTGGCCCCGAGAGCGTCCGGACTCCGAAGCCCTTGGATGAAGGACTCGAGTTCTGCAGGCTGCAAGTCCCAGGCCTCATATCTGACGTCAAGCTCGGCAGCATCGAAGCCGGCCTGTTGAAAGCGCGGCGAGATGCTGTGCCCCACGGGATGGCCGATGACGCCGGCGCGCAAGGTCATTGCGAGGCTCCGCGATAGCGCTCGACGTTCGCCTGGTGCTCCTCGTAAGTCACCGCAAACGCATGCGTATCGTCGCCTCGCGCCACGAAAAACAGATATGGGACATTTGCTGGATTAGCAGCCGCCTCGATTGAAGCAAGGCCCGGTGAAGCGATCGGTGTCGGTGGCAGTCCGTGTACGACGTACGTGTTGTAAGCGGACTCGACGGCGAGATCTTCCCTCGTCAGGTCGCGCTTCCACCATTCTTGCTCAGTACCGACCGCGTACTGCACTGTCGAGTCCATCTGCAACATCATGCCGGCTCCTAGGCGATTCCAGATCACTGCTGAGACCAGAACCCGCTCGGAGTCTTCAACGACCTCTCGCTCGATGATCGAGGCAATGGTCAGAATCTCGTGGAGTGAGCGTCCGGAGTCATTGATCCGCTCCCACAGTTGCGGGGTGAGCGAGTCATTGAAGCGCAGGAGCATCAAGCGAAGCGCTTCGTCGGCCGTCGTCTCGAGCGGGAAAGTGTAGGAGGTTGGGAACAGGTATCCCTCAAGCGATGTGCCAACCGGCCGGCTCGCTGCCAGGGTGGCGGCCACGATATCCGTGGCGGCGGTCTCGAGAGCCGCGGTGAACGCCTCTCGATCAATCACGCCGGCTTGGGCCAGACGTTCGGTCACCTGCTCAACTCTCAGCCCTTCGGGAATCACCACCCTTAGCGGTGATGTCTCTCCAAAGTGTATGCGTCGCAGGATTTCAAACGTCGTTAAGCCCGGCTCAAACGAGTATGAGCCGGGCTCCAGCCGGCTCTCCCACCCCAACAGCAGAGCGAGCAACTCAAAACGCGACTGCGAACTGATGGCCTCGCTGTTGAGCAGTCGGCGACCAATCGCAGCAGCCGAGTCGCCCTGAACGATGGTCACCGAAGACGACTCGGCACTGGCCATTGTGGAAGGATCGAGAGAGGATTCTGCCCCCCCCGACTCTGGAGTCCGGTAAACAGCCACCGTTGCAGTGGCAGCGGCAACGATCGCCGCCACGACCAGAATCAGAGCGGTCGCCGTTCGCCATGAAGTGGGACCAGGCATCAAGCTTCGCTGTCCGCGATGCCTCTCGCTCGCCGCCTGTCGCGAGCATCCAGCCAGCGCTGCAGGATGCGAGCCGCCGCCGCCGCGTGAGAGCGCTCACGATCCCGTTGTTGGCGTTGGACGCTCCTGCGTCCCTGCGCTCGAGATTTGCGGCCAGTTCCGGGCTTGGACCTTAGTTCCAGGCTCGTGGAAACTTCGCTGGAGAATCGCTCGTCTTGCGGGACACATATCGCGCCGAGAGACGCGGCGAGTGCCTCGCCAAACTCTCGAAACGCAGCGGCTTGCACATCCTCTGTGCCGTCAGGACGGAGCGGTACGCCAACAATCAACTCAGAAACAAGCTCGCTCCCCAGCATCGACCTCAGTGCGTCGGCCGTCGCGCGATCTCCTGCCCGGCGGTCCAGCGTCCCAACAGGCAGCGCCAGCGATGAACCCTTCGCCGCACGAGCCACGCCGACCCAGCGTTCGCCGGGATCGATCCCGACTGCGCACCCTTCGCTCATCGGCGCCATGGAACGAGTCTTATCCAAGCTGCTCCCGGACTGCATCAATCGCCGTGCCGAGCGCCTCGTCGAGTGTGTCCGCATGACGGCCGCCGGCCTGAGCCATCTCTGGACTTCCGCCTCCGCCCCCGCCGGCGATCCGAGCAACGCCACCAATGAGCTTCCCCGCGTCCACACCACCAGCCACCGCACCTTCGGTCGCCATGGCGACGAACAACGGTCGATCATTGGCAACTGCGCCAAGAACGATGACGCCTTCACGCCCACTTTCGGTGATCCGTCGCCGGACTTCGTCGCCAGCTCGACGTAAAGCGTCCGCCGATTCAACGGCCACACGACCCACGGCGACAGCAACATCGCCAACCTGTGATGCATCGGCCGCGAGTTGCTCCGCAACACTCGCGCCGGTCTTCGCCTCAACCGCCTGTAGACGGCGTCGCAGCTCTGCCGCCTCAGTCTGCAGCTGAGCAATGCGGTCGCCCGCGGTGTCCGGAGTCGCACGAACGGCGGTCGCGATCTCAGATAGTGCATCAAGCCGCTGATCCGTCCAATCGGAAGCCGCTGAACCGGTCAACGCCTCGATCCGTCGGACGCCGGCGCCCACGCTCCCTTCGGAAATGATCTGGAATGCTCCAACGAAGCCGGTCGCTGGCGCATGCGTACCTCCGCAGAGCTCCTTGGAAAAGCAGTCGTGGACGTGAGGCGCTGGGTCGCAGATTTCTACGACACGGACGTCCGTCTCATACTTCTCGCCGAAAATCGCCATCGCACCCGTCTTCAGCGCATCGTCATACGACATCTCCGATGTCGAAACCGGGATGTTCTCCCGAATCCGCTCCTGCACCAGCTGTTGCACCTCCCGCAGGTCGGCAGCCGCCGGAGCCTCGGGCTGGGTGTAGTCAAAGCGAAGGTGGTCGGGCGCGACCAGCGAACCAGCCTGTCGGACATGCTCACCCAGCACATGTCGAAGCGCGGCATGCAGCAAGTGGGTGGCCGTGTGATTCCGAGCAGCGTCGGCTCGCCGATCCCGACTAACGGTCGCCGTCACCTGCTCGCCAACTGCAATCCCGCCGGAGACCACCTTGCCAACATGCGCGATCACATCCCCAAACGCGCGTGTGTCGTCGATATCCACTTGCAGGTCGCTGCCGCGCAGCCAACCCGCATCTCCGACTTGCCCGCCGCCCTCCGGATAGAAGGGTGTCTGATCGAGGACCACGCTGACGTCCTCGCCGACCGAAGCACGCGCCACACGCTCACCGCCGGCGACAATGGCCACGATCTCGGCTTCAGCCTCAACAGATTCGTATCCGGAGAACGCCGTCGCCGCTTCCAACTCGGCGTAGCTGGCTGCTTCTTCGTCGTAGGCAAACGTCGCCTGTTGACGTGATCGTTCACGCTGTTCTTCCAGAGCGCCTTCAAACTCGGCGCGCACCGCCGCTTCATCCGACAGTGCATCGTTCTCGCGCGCGACTTCAGCGGTGACCTCGAAGGGCAGGCCATAGGTGTCATAGAGCTCGAAGGCATCACGTCCAGAAATGGTGCCTGAGCCCAGCTCGGCGATACGGCCTTCAAGCAACGAGCGCCCGGTCGAGAGCGTCCGACGGAAGCGATGCTCCTCCTGGTCGAGCACGTTGGCTACCAGAGCAGAATGCTCGATCAATTCCGGATACCAGGCGCCCATGCCTCCGCGCACTTCGACCGCCAGGTCCGAGAGCAGGTCTTCCTCGATGCCGAGCGAATCCGCCATGTAGAGCGCCCGACGAATCAGCCGGCGCAGGACGTATCCGCGACCTTCGTTGCCCGGCAGCGCGCCGTCGGCGATCAGGAACGTCATCGCGCGGCCGTGCTCCGCGACCACCCGCATCGCGCGGCGCTGAGCCTCGCTCGCCGTGTGATAGTCGAGATCGCAGCGCCCGCCGATATAGCCCAACAGCGGCGCAAACAGGTCGGTGTCGTAGAGATTGTCCTGGTCCTGCAGCATCATCGCCCAGCGCTCGAGACCCGCGCCGGTGTCGATGCTCTGGGCAGGCAGATCCGCCCGTGTCCCATCGTCAAACCGCGTCCACTGCATGAAAACGAGATTCCAGATCTCAAGCCACTTCTCGTCCGCCTCTGCAGGACCAGCATCGTCCCGGTAGCCCGGACGCATGTCGTAGTGCAGCTCAGAGCATGGCCCGCAAGGTCCAGTCGGTCCCGCCGCCCAGAAGTTGCCCTGATCCTCGCCATAGCGATAAATCTTCGAGTCCGGTAGCCCGATCTTCTTCCACTGGTCGTAGGCATAGTCGTCGTCGGTGAAGACAGTCGCGACGAGTCGCTCCGGTGCGATGCCGATCACGTCCGTGACCAACTCCCAGGCCCACGCCTGCGCCTCGGCCTTGAAATAGTCTCCCAGCGAAAAGTTGCCCAGCATCTCGAACATCGTCAGGTGCGATGCGTCGCCGACCTCATCGATGTCAGTGGTGCGGAAACACTTCTGAATCGACGTCAGCCGATGGTGCGGCGGTTGCGCTTCGCCGAGAAAATACGGCTTGAACGGCACCATGCCGGCGCTGGTAAAGAGCAGGGTCGGGTCGCCGGGCGCCGTGAGTGGCGCCGACGCAACGGCCAGGTGGTCGCGATCAACGAAGAAATCGGTGAAGGTCTGTCGAATGGTCTGTGCGTCCATAGCTCAAAGGCCGCCTTGAGGGTGTATTCGCGCACGCTGGCGCAGCTTCACGCTGAACGCGGGCTGCAATCTCCGAGTATACGCAGCAACGAAGTCGACCCAGGGTCGATCCATTCCGAGTCGCTGCGACAGTTGACAGTGCGCGAATCGGCTACGTAGCGTTACTGCACCGGCTGCTTGAATCGGAGCCCCGCTTGAGTTCCGACGACGATCCACCAGAATCTGAACCGTCCTCCCATATCACGGCCGTCGTGTTAGCTGCCGGACGCGGCCAGCGACTGCGTTCCGACACACCCAAACCACTGTTCCCGATTTGTGGCCGAGCGATGGCGGCGCACGTGCTGCATGCAATCGCAGGAGCTGGGATCAGTCAGGCCGTGGTTGTCATCCCTCCGGGCGAACGCGGCGATCTGGTCCGAGAAGGTCTTACGCACGATTCGGGATGTCTCAATCTGCGCTTCGCGGTTCAGCAGGACCCGAATGGCACCGCCGACGCGGTGCTGGCTGCTCGACCTGAGGTCCAGACATCACACCTGTTCGTCGTCAACGGCGACCTCCCGCTGATCACTTCGGAGCACGTCCGAATGCTGATGTGCCCAAGCGACGCGGAAGCAGTCATCAGCACAACATGCGTCGACAACCCGGCGAAGATGGGCCGGATCATCCGAGACGAACGTAACGATCTGCGCGGAATCGTCGAGTGGCGGGATGCGTCGCCGACCGAGCGCAACACTCGCGAGGTAAACCTCGGCTTCTATGTGTTCAAGGCAGATTTCCTCTGGCCAACGCTGGAACGAATCGTCTCAGACTCCAAGAGTTCTGGAGAGCCGTACGTCACAGACGCTGTACCTGAGGCTGTTTCGAGAGGAACAGCGGTTGCTGTCCAGATGGAGACGCCCGATGGGCGGCTCAACGTCGAGACTCCCGCGGATGTCGCGGACGCCGAGGTGGTAATGCGCCGACGCATCATCGATGAGTTACTGGAATCAGGCGTGCATATTCGCGACCGACATGCGGCCTGGATCGATGCCGGCGCCTCGATCGAAGCGGGCGCAATCATCGAGCCCGGCAGCCACTTACGAGGCGCCACCACCATCCGGGTCGGTTCCCGAGTTGGTCCGAATGCCATCCTTGAGGATGCACACCTCGGCCAGCGATGCACTGTCGAATCCTGCACGATCCGAGGCTCAACCCTCCGCGACGATGTAGAAGTCGGCCCATACTCCACCATTCGGCCAGGCTGCGAAATCGACTCGCACGTCCACATCGGCACCCACGCGGAGCTGAAAGAAGCGCGCATCGGTGAACACGTTCAGATCGGACACTTCAGTTATGTCGGCGATGCCGTTGTCGGCGCTCGAACGAACATTGGCGCGGGCGCGATCACGTGCAACTTCGACGGACAGTCCAAACAGCGCACGGTCATCGGCGAAGACGCGTTCATTGGCTCTGACACCATGCTGATCGCTCCGGTTCGGATCGGCGATCGAGCCCGCACGGGAGCTGGCGCAGTCGTCACCAGGGACATCCCAGACGACGGCAACGCAGTCGGCCATCCAGCGCGGCTGACACCGACCAGACGCTCTCGACAAGGTGAGGAGCGCGGCTCATGAGCGAGAGCGCCATCATCGCCCTCGTCATCCTGATCCTCGCGGTCACATTGCTGACCCTTGAAGCGATCGCAGAAGCAGGCGTGATCTCTCTTTCCCGATCCCGAGCCCGCTTGCTCGCCAGCCGCCAGCCAGACAGTCGGCGCGCCAATCGGCTCACCCAGATCACCGCCGACCGAGAGCGCGCGCTCGGCTCATTTGCCGTCGGACGCACCGTCGCCGTAGCCAGCGGCTTCACCGCCATCTTCTACATCGTGATCCGCGAGACAGGCTTCCAGTGGGAGACGATGGTCATCACCGGTCTGGTCTCTGCGATCGTTGCCGCTTTGATTCACTCCGTGCCCAGACGCCTGGCCGCGACCTGGCCTGAGGGTTTTGCCATGAACTTTGTCCCGGCGATCGATCTGCTCGATGCCGTCTTCCTGATTCCCGCCGCGATTCTCGAGGCTCCCGCAAGATTGGTCACCGGACTCGGGCGCCGCCACACCGAGGTCGCGCCGCAGCCAACCGACATCGAAGTACTCATCGAGCAAGAAAACGAAACCATCGCCGAAGACGAACGCGAGATGATCCGGGGAATCATGACTATCGGCGACCGGATCGTCCGTGAAGCAATGACTCCCCGCCCGGACATCGCGGCGCTACAGTCGAGCACCGAGCTCACAAGTGCAGCAAACTTCCTGCTCGAGCACGGCTTCTCGCGAGTTCCGATCTACGAGGACTCAATCGACAACATCACTGGCATCGTCTACGCCAAGGACCTGATGGCGGAGATCCTCAAAGATCCCGAGCGGCCGATTTCCCAGATCGGTCGCGAGCCAATCTTCGTACCGGAATCCAAGCTCATCGATGACCTGCTCCACGAGCTGCGCGGCTCCAGGGTGCATATGGCAATCGTCCTGGACGAATACGGCGGCACCGCAGGACTGATCACATTGGAGGACATCCTCGAGGAAATCGTTGGCGAAATCGCCGACGAGTTCGACCCGGCGGGCGCAGACGATGAAGAGGCGCGCTTGGTCGACGGCGCCCTGATCCTGGACGGCCGCGCCCCGCTGGCGTCGCTTGAGCAGATCGGCGGACACATCGAGGCGGCCGATTATGACACGGTCGCCGGCCTCGTTTTCGACCACCTCGGACGCATTCCGGAGGTCGGCGACGAAGTAAGCCTGGGCACGCTGACGGTGGTCGTCGAGCGCATGAACGGACGTCGTGTCGTGCAGATGCGCGCGCATGCCAGCGAATCCACCGCTGCTGACAACAAGGCCATCTAGCGCTAGTGTGAGCGCTCGTGCCCCAATTCACCGATCACCCCGCCGACGATCTCCAGTACCGAGTTGCGTTCACGCACGTCACCGGCATCGGCCCTGCGCGGATGTCCGGACTCGAACGATACTTCGGCAGTCTCGACGAGGCTTGGAGCGCCGACCGCACGCAGCTCCACGAAGCTGGGTTGGATCAACGAACCATCGAGGAATTCGAGACCACTCGCGCGACTCTCGATCCGGCCGAGGCCTACGGTCGAATGCTCGACGCCGGAATCAACGCCCTAACGCGCGACGACCACCGCTATCCCCGGCGCCTGCGCGAAATCCCCGATCCACCGCCGTTGCTGTACATCCGTGGCGAATTAGTCGAGCGGGACGAATGGTCACTGGCCATCGTCGGCACTCGACGCCCGACTTCCTACGGAGTCCAGGCAACCCGATCCCTGACCTCCGAGCTCGCGGCCGCCGGCCTCACCATCGTCTCGGGCCTCGCCCGCGGAGTCGATGGCATCGCGCACGAGACTGCCCTCGATCAGAACGGACGCACCCTCGCGGTCGTGGCCAGCGGACTCGATCGCGTGTATCCGCCGGAACACAAGGGTATGGCGGCCAGAATTCTCGACAGTGGAGGGGCCATGCTCAGCGAATACCCGCTGGGCAAGCGTCCCGACGCCCGGTACTTCCCTCGCCGAAACCGCATCATCGCCGGTGTCACCCTGGGCACACTCGTCACCGAGGCCGGGGAAAAATCAGGAACCTGGCATACCGTGACCTCAGCGCTCGACCAGGGACGTGAGGTGTTCGCCGTGCCCGGTCCGATCACCTCGGAGCAATCCACCGGCGCGAACAACGTCATCAAGCGCGGCTTGGGTAAGCTCGTCACTTGCGCCCAGGATGTACTCGACGAGCTCAACCTGGGGCCGATCGAGCGTCAGGCCGAGTTGGTCGAGCAGCTACCGGAGGACCCGATGGAAGCGCTGCTGCTAGAACAGCTCGGTAGCGAACCAATCCACGTGGACGAACTCTCGCGCCTGATCCAGCAACCCGTCCACGAGACCGCCGCTGCGATGGCGACCCTCGAACTCAAAGGCTTTATTCATCAAGTAGGACCAATGACTTATGCCAGACGCTAGCGACGCCGCCTCAGGGAACGGGAAGACCCTGGTCATCGTCGAGTCCGGCGCCAAAGCCGACACGATTTCCAGGTTCCTCGACGACGATTACGTGGTCAGCGCCTGCTTCGGTCACGTCCGCGACCTGCCCCGCCGCGCCGCCGAACGCCCTGCCAAGATCAAAGGACAGCCCTGGGCCGACTTCGCCGTCGATGTCGACCACGGCTTTCAGCCTTACTACATCGTCCCCAGCGAATCGAAGAAACACGTCACGCGGCTGCGCAAAGAGTTGCGTCAGGCTGACCGCGTGCTGCTGGCCACCGATGAAGACCGCGAGGGAGAGTCGATCGGCTGGCATCTCGTCGAAGTACTCAAGCCGAAAGTGCCGTACGAGCGCATCGTTTTCCACGAAATCACGCCGACGGCAATCGAACAGGCCCTCGAATCTCCGCGCGACATCGACAACAACCTGGTCGAAGCCCAGGAATCCCGGCGCATTCTCGACCGGCTCTATGGCTACTCGCTCAGTCCGGTGCTCTGGCGAAAACTTGGACAGGGCACATCCGCTGGTCGAGTCCAGAGCGTCGCACTGCGATTCCTCGTCGAACGCGAACGAGAGCGCATGGCCTTCGTCAGCGCCGAGTATTGGGGAGCCAACGCCGAATTCGAGATTGGCGATAGCGAGCTCAGTGCGCGACTGCTCTCGCTGGGAGGGGTTGAGCTGGCAAGCCAGACCTCCGACTTCGACCCAACGACCGGGCAACTCGCGGCAACGGACAAGCGCTGGGAAACCGAGCAGACGCTGGAAGATCTCCGGCCTGCCCTCACGGAAGCGGACTGGCTTGTTTCATCGATCACGAAGACTCAGGCCCGGATGCGTCCGGCGCCGCCATTTACGACGTCGACGATGCAACAGGCAGCGTCGAACCGGCTTGGGATGGGTGCGGCTCGTGCGATGGCAGCAGCCCAGCGTCTCTACCAGGGCGTTGATCTGGGCGCAGAGCGCGTCGGACTCATCACGTACATGCGCACCGACTCAGTGACGCTCTCCGATCAGGCCCTGGCTCAGGCCGCGAGCTACATCCAGGCGACCTACGGCGAGGACTACCACCAGTTCCGCACTTACAAGACCCGCTCGCGCAACGCGCAGGAGGCGCACGAAGCCATCCGACCGACCGACATTGGCAGAACACCGGAATCGCTGCGAGGCGTCCTCGACGGCGACGACATGGCCCTCTATGACCTGATCTGGCGACGCGCCGTCGCCTGCCAGATGGCGGACGCCCAGGTCGAGCGCACACGGATCGAACTGGAAGCTGCCTTGGCAGACCACCCAGGCGACGATCCTGCGGTAATGATTGCCAACGGGCAGGTCGTGTTGTTCCCAGGCTGGTACGAAGTGCTGCCACCGCGAGGCGACGGGCAGCAACTGCTGCCCGATGTCCGAGAAGGCGAAACCGCGCAACTGCTCAGGTTCGAGCCGCGAGGCAGCGAGTCCCAGCCCCCGCCTCGATACACAGAAGCATCCTTGGTGAAGAAGCTGGAAGACGACGGGCTCGGCCGGCCCAGCACCTACGCAGCAATCATCAAGACCCTCACCGACCGCAACTACGTCATGCGCAGCGGACGCACGTTGATTCCGACATTCCTGGGATTCGGCGTCACCGACCTACTCACGCAACACTTCTCTGATCTCGTCAACGCCGAGTTCACCGCCGAAATGGAAGACACCCTCGACCAGATCGCCCGCGGCGAGGCTCGCGCGGAGGAACATCTGCACGGCTTCTACTTCGGCGAGGACGGCGACGAAAACGGTTTGAAGAGCCGAGTCGCCGAGAAAATCGACACGATCCCGTTCTGGGCGCTCAATCTGGACGAACAGGGGCTGAGCCTCGATTTGGACGGCGATGACCACGTCGGACCCGACGACATCCAGGTTCGAATTCGCGGAGGATCGTCTTTCATCCGTCGCGGCGTTGGCGACAACATGCGCACCGCGCCGCTGCCGCCCGATCTCGCGCCGGCAGACCTCACCCTCGAGCAAGCCGGCGAGCTGCTCGAAACGACGCTGCAGCTGCCGCGAAAGCTCGGACGACATCCCGACTACGACGATGATGTCTGGCTGCTCAACGGCCGATTCGGCCCCTTCGTCCAGGTCGGCGAGACCTCTGGCCGTCCAAAACGCGGACAGCCGAAACCCCGACGGGCCTCGGTGCCCAAAGACATAGAGTTGGCAGACGTCAACCTCGAGCACGCAATCGATTGGTTGCGTTGGCCCAAGACCCTCGGCGAACACCCGGAGACCGGCGAAGAAGTCACCGTCCGTCCCGGTCGTTGGGGACCATACGTGCAAAGCGGTGATGAGCGACGAAACCTCAAGGACGAAGACGACCTCGAAACCATCGAGCTCGACCGCGCCCTCGTGCTCCTCGCAGAACCAAAAACGCCCCGTCGCGGAGGCGGTCGAAGAGGAAGCCGTCGAACGAATCGTCGGCGCTAGTCGCCGTTGATCTCACCTAGAGTGAGTTTGTGCCTCCCACATCGCTCACTCAACCCCATCAAGAAGCGCTCGACGCATACCTCTCGCTACTAGAGAACGGTCGCGGTCTCTCACCCCACACGATCCGAAACTATCGCGCCGACATCTCCCACTTCCTCGACTGGCTGGAGCACTCAGATCGCGAGCTTGACGATCTGAGCCGCGCCGATTACCGACAGTACCTGGCCGATCTCCAGCACGACAGCATCGCCGAGGCCTCCGTGCGCCGCAGAGCCTCAACCATCAGATCATTCACACGGCACCTGACACGGACAAACCAGTTGGATCGCGATCCACTGGCCCTGGCAGCAACGCCAAAGGCGACCTCTTACCTGCCCACGGTGCTGAGCAAGGCCGACATCGAGGCGCTGCTCTCAGCACCCGATATCGCGACTCCCGCAGGCCTTCGCGATCGAGCAATCTTGGAAGTTTGCTACGGCGCCGGCCTCAGAATCTCCGAGCTCGTCGGCATCCGCACGACCGATTACGACGCCGACCACAACGCATTCCGAGTCCACGGCAAAGGCGACAAGGAACGCGTCGCGCTGCTGGGCAAGTCTGCACGACACTGGCTCCAGCGATACCTCCGCGACGGCCGACCCGTCCTGTTGAGCGAGAAGTCGGAACCCTGGCTCTGGCTCAATCGATTCGGCGGGTCGCTCTCCGCTCGTGCCGTGCAACTGAGCGTGCGGCGCTACGCGCAACGCGCCGGTCTCCCCGAGGACGTGCATCCCCATCTGTTGCGACACTCATTCGCCACTCATATGCTCGACGGAGGCGCCGATGTCCGGGTGGTCCAGGAGTTGCTCGGCCACGCTTCCGTGTCCACGACCCAGATCTACACCCACGTCACCGATGCCGCCCGACGCGAAACCATCGAACACGCACTCGATGGAATCGCCGACCTCCTCCGCGAACGACGCAGCCAGGATGTAGACGACGAGCGATGAAAGTTCTGCTCATATCAGGCCCCAACCTCAACATCCTGGGGCAACGCCAACCCGAGATCTACGGCACCCAGACCCTCGCCGACATCGAGGATCTGGTCGGCAAACGAGCCAAGGAATGGGGAGTCACGATCCGCCCCTATCAGTCCAACCACGAGGGCGCGATCATCGACTTCATCCAGCAAGAGCGCTCGGCCGAGGGCCTGATCATCAATCCTGGCGCCCTCTCCCACTACGGATACTCCCTGCGCGACGCCCTCGAGGCGTTCCCGGGAGGCAAGATGGAAGTCCATCTCTCCAACGTGCACTCTCGCGAGGAGTTCCGCCACAACCTCGTCACCGCCCCGATCATGGACGGCGTCGTCGCCGGACTCGGCTGGCGAGGCTATCTCGCCGCCCTCGACGCACTGGTGCCGATGCTGCAAGAACGCCACGGTCGCGGAGACACCACCCCGGGCGATTCTCCCTCCGAATAATGACCGATTCTCAGTCCCGCCTCGATCGAATCCGCCAACGCCTGGAACAGGCCAACGTCGACGCGTTGCTCGTCACCAATCCCCACAACCGCCGCTACGCCTCAGGATTCACCGGCTCCAACGGCTGGCTGCTGATCGCCGCCCAGGACTCCATCGCTCCCAAATTAGCAACCGACTTCCGCTACCTCGAGCAGGCCGCACAGGAGTCGCCCGAGTTCGAAATCGTCAACATGAAGGGCGAGATGGACAAGTGGTGGGGCGAACTCGCGAAGCCGCTGGGGCGCTGCCGGCTCGGCTTCGAGTCCCACGACATGACCGTGGCCGCTCACAAGCGGTTGCGAGACATCAACGCCAAGCTGCCCGCCAGCCAGCGACCCGCGCTCGTCCAAACCGATCAAATCATCGAACAGGTTCGCGCGCTCAAAGACGAGACCGAACTCTCTTTGCTCCAACAGGCCGTCAAACTCACCGACGACGCCTTCGCCCACGCCCAGCAGACGATGCAGCCCGGCTGGACCGAGCAGCGAGTCTCCTGGGAAATCGAACAATCTGCCCGCTCCAGCGGCGCTGAGGGAATGGCGTTCGAATCAATCGTCGCCGCCGGAACATGGGGCGCTCGTCCTCACGCGCGGCCCCGCGAAGAAGCGATCTGCGAGGGCCAACCAATCGTCATCGACATGGGAGCCCGCTATCGCGGCTACTGCGCCGACATGACCCGGACCATCGTCCTCGGCGACCACGACGACACTTTTCCCCGCATCTACGACATCGTCCTCGCCGCACACGAGACCGCCGCGCAGATGGTCGAGCCCGGCATGTCCGGCAAGGACGCCGACCAGCTCGCCCGCCAGGTCATCATCGATGCTGGCTACGGCGAACAATTCGGCCACGGCCTCGGACACGGAGTCGGGCTGCAGATCCACGAGAAGCCCTATCTCGGCCTGACCTCGAAAGACCCGCTCGAAGCCGGCATGGTGATCACGATCGAGCCCGGCATCTACCTGCCCGAGTGGGGCGGCGTGCGCATCGAGGACATGGGCCTGCTCGACGAGGACGGCTTCCACTCCTTCACCGGCACGCCCAAGCTGCGAATGCTGACCTAATCTGCGATCCAGAATCTTCCATCAGCAAACACAACTGACAGGCACAAGATGATTTCCACCGGCGACCTCAAGCGCGGATTCGTGATCGAACTCGATGGCAACGAGTACCAGATCGTCGACTGGGAACACATCAAGGTCGGCCGCGGCTCGGCCCAGGCCCGACTCAAGCTGCGCGACATCCGCGGCGGACACACCATCGAGCGCACCTTCCAGGCCGGCACCAAGTTCCGCCGCATCCGTACCGAGCACCAGACGATGCAATACCTCTACCGCGATGGCGACCTGCTCTACTTCATGAACACCGATACCTTCGAGCAGGAACCGCTCTCCCTCGACGTCGTCGGTGAAGCCGTCAACTACCTCGCCGAAAACGCCGAGGCCGAGGTTTTGATCGTTGGCGAGAACCCCGTCGCCGTCGAATTGCCCGCCGCAGTCCCCCTCGTCGTCGCCGAATCCGACCCGGGAGTCAAAGGCGACACCGCCACCGGAGCAACCAAGCCCGCCACCCTCGAAACCGGCCTCACCGTCAACGTCCCCCTCTTCATCAGCCCCGGCGACACCGTCAAAGTCGACACCCGCTCCGGCCAATACCTCGAACGCGCCTGAGTAGGACCTCCCCCTCTGGGGGAGGTGCCGCCAAGCGGCGGAGGGGGCCGCCCGCCAACACCACCAATGCCCAAACGACCGCCAACCGGCTTCAACATCCGACGAGCCCAACAGAGCCAGATCGACTGGGACAAACCGGCGGCAGACGCGCCTGGTTCTAGTCCAACCCCCCAGTCACGACCGGTCGGCGAAGTCGCCCGACACATCCGCACCCAGCTCAAAGCCGATCCCCAGCTCAACGACGTCTGGATCGAAGGCGAGGTCCGCAGTCTCAACCGCTCCGGAGCAGGCCACTACTACTTCGACCTCGCCGATTCCGACACCGACGCCGCCCTCGCCTGCGCCTTCTTCCGCCGCGAAAACCGGGGCATGGCCGTCCAACAGGGCGACCAGGTCCTCGTCCACGGCAGCGCCGATCTCTACCTCGCCCGAGGCTCGCTGCAGATCATCGTCGACGACCTCCGTCCGATCGGCGAAGGCGTGCTCCAGGCCGAGTTCGAGCGTCTGTTCCGCAACCTCGACGCGGAAGGGCTGTTCAGTCCCGACCGCAAGCGTCCGCTGCCTCCGTATCCCAAGCGGATCGGCGTCGTCACTTCGCCGAGCGGAGCCGTCTGGCACGATATCCAGCAGGTCGTAACCCGTCGTTGGCCGCTCACGTCATTGATCCTCTCGCCCTCCCTCACCCAGGGCGCCGGAGCGGCCGAGTCCATCGCGACCGGAATCCAACGCCTCAACCTGCTGACAATCGACGAACCGGACCTCATCATCGTCGCCCGAGGCGGAGGCTCCCCGGAAGACCTCTGGGCCTACAACGAAGAGCCCGTGGCGCGTGCCATCTTCGCCAGCGACATCCCCGTCATCTCCGCTGTCGGCCACGAAACCGACGTCAGCATCGCCGACCATGTCGCCGATCGCCGCGCGCCCACACCATCCGCCGCCGCCGAAATCGCCGTCCCCGACCGAGCCGAAGAAGCTGCCCGCATTGCCGGACTCCGCCAGGCAGTCGACCAGATCGTCGACAACCGGATTGTGGATCTCACGCAGCGCTCGCTGCTCCACCGGGAGCGCCTCGAACGCTCAGCCCCCCATCCACCAACCATGCGCATCGAAGTCAATCGCCAGCAGCAACATCTCGACCAGGCCATCGAGCGCCGCTTCGCCCTCTGGCGCGCCGGACAAACCGCCCGAGACTCCCGCTTGAGCGCACTCAACCCCCAAGCCACTCTTCAGCGCGGCTACGCCATCGTCTCCGACGCAGATGGTCAAGTCGTCGCCTCCGCAGCCGCGCTGAACCCCGACCAGGACATCACGCTCCAATTCGCCGACGGCCGCGTCGCCGCAACCACCACGAACAGGGATGACCAGCATGACCGATGAAGCTGAGCGCTCCTACGAGGAGATCGTCGAGGACCTCGAAACTGTCCTGACCCAGCTCGAGGATGGCGGTCTGCCCCTCGAGCAGGCCCTCGACGCCTACGAGCGAGGCGTCAAGCTCAGCCAACAGGCTCAGCAACGCCTCGCCGACGCCGAACTCCGCATCGACACCCTCCGCAACGAAACCTAAGCATCGGCTCCAGTCCAACGGTCCCCTCTGATCCCCTCTCCCTCTGGGAGAGGGTTAGGGTGAGGGTCCCCCCAACCGTCATCCCCTACACATTGCGACCACGACTGCCGAACGTCCGTACGTATACAATGGTCGCCGCCCGACATCAGCATCGGCGGAATCGGAACCTGAGATGACCATCACGACCATCCGGACACATCAGGAATTCTCTGAACTGAGCTGGAACAAACCTGTCCAAATCCAGACAAATCCAGACAAAATCGGACAAAATCGGACACTTCGCGCAACAATTCCCAGCCCACAGCAGCAAATCACCGCAAATCGCCCGTTTTTTCCTCGCCCAGCCCACCTCAGCACTCGAATCAAACCCGATGACCCTTCGTATCGCATGGTTCGCCACTGCCAGAGGCACAAGTTCCCGCCTGTTGCTCAACGCCGCCATGAGCGCCATCAGCGAGGGCCGGCTCGACGCCCAGATCGTCTGCGTCGTCTGCAACCGCGAGCGTGGACAATCCCCCAACACCGACCTCTTTCTCGACGATGTCGAACGCCATGGAATCCCACTGATCGCCAGCAGCGCGCTGGAATGGCGCCGACGCGTCGGCGGCGAAATCTCAATCCCTGGTCAGGAACTCGCAACCTGGCGTCGAGACTATGACCGACATCTATACGACCAGATCATCAAACACTCGCCCGACCTCGGAATGCTGGCCGGATACATGTTGGTCATGACCGACGTGATCTGCGACCACCTGCCCTGCCTCAATCTCCACCCGGCACTGCCCGACGGCCCGATCGGGACCTGGCAACAGGTCATTCACCAACTCATCGCCGAACGGGCGCGAGTGTCAGGCATGGTCCTGCAGCGAGTCACGACCCAACTCGACCGTGGACCGACCGTCACCTGGGCCCAGTATCCAATTCGCGGCCCGGGGTTCGACGACTTATGGGATGAGCACGGCCACGACGCTGAGTCCGAGACGCCGCTCTTTCAAGCCATCCGCGAAGCCGGCGCAAGCCGCGAGCCCGCCTTCATCCTCCAGTCGCTGCAAGCAATCGCCTCAGAGGCGGCAGATGCTTCCACAGCCATGCTGGAGCGCTTCGATCGGGGAATAGGCTCAGGAATCACAGCGGAGGTTGAAGCGGAGATGCGTCGTTTCGGCCGTTGAGTATCGCTCGTTATGTCGAGTGTGGACGCTGTGAATGAACTGTATACGCGCTTAGTCCGATAACTATATGATCCCGGTATGACCGAACCAGATCCGCCGGTGCTCACCCCGACGATCATCGAACCGCGCGACCACGATCTGCTGCCGGCCATCCGCGAGGACCTGGCGCCGTTCATCCCTGCCCTGCGCGGAGCCGCGCAGCTCCTGGCCGCCGCCGCCGTCGTCGACTTCGCCGCCCGGTATGCTGCACCAGCGATGATCGACCAGGTTCGCCAGATCATCGCGCCCGCCCCGCAGCACCAGCAGACCATTCTGGTCGAGGAACAGACCACTGTCCGCCGTCGCGTTACGGTCACTTCCTAAGCCGTTACTTGCCCTCATCCTGGCCACGTTGATGGTCCCCTTCGCCACCGGCTGGGGTTTCGTCCACGCAACACACAACCCGCGCCTCATAATCAGCGAAGTCCATCCGAACGTCCTCACCGACGGCCTCTCGATCAAATCAGTCGAGTGGGTCGAGTTACACAATCCGGAGCGGTACGCCGCCAACCTCCGTGGTTGGACACTCGAAGATGGTCAGTCAATCAATCCACTGCCCGATATCGAAATCGTGTCTGGCGGCACGGTCTTGGTCGTCGGTCGTTCCGCCGACCTCATCGTGCCTGCCGGTCGAACATTGATCATCCTCGATTCGCCTCGTATCGGAACAGGGCTGCGCAACGCCGGAGACCGCATCGCGCTCGTCAAGCCCAACGGCGTGCGCCACGACGCCGTGAGTTGGGGAGACGTGCGCCAACCTTACGCAATAGATCCGCCCAATCCCGGTCAATCAATCGTCCGGACGCCTGCCGGCGGTCAAAGCCTGACCAACACATTGACTCCTTGGACGACAAGAGAAGCAATCAGCGCGACGCCTGAGCGGCATCGCCACCTGAGACCAGACAGCAAAGTGCGCATCACCAGTTCAGTGGTCGATCCGGTTGAGGGCGATTCCGAATCAGTGACGATTAAGAACATCTCCGACGAACCTCTGTTGACGATCAACTGGACTCTGACCGTCGGCGCCTCGCTGGTCAGACTCCGCTCGGTACGCATTGAACCGGGCGCGACACATACGATCACAGGAGCGGAGAACAAGCTGGGCAGTGGTCTCAGTATTCACGGCGGACACCTGGTTCTCAGGGACTCGAAAGGCAACTGGCTCGCGACTGCAAGCTGGGGCGCCGACGAAACCTTCCACCGCTTACCTGCTCCCGCTCCCGGTGAGGAGCTTCAGTTCAGCCCGCTAACGCGAATCCATCCTCGAACTCCGTGGTTCGAGGCCATCGAACACGAGCGCCAACTCATCGTCCATGCCAGGCTGGTCGAGACATCTCCGCTTCCAGCCAATGCCTCCGCTGTCACGGTTCGAGAGCGCCACTCCACCTCAGTGATCCAGCAGTCGCAAGAACACACTGTCTGGATCAGCGAGGTTTATCCGACCGCCGGGCAAGGACGCGCCGACCACCAATATGAGTGGTTCGAACTGACGAACTCGACGGATCAGGAGGTGAGCCTTGACGGCTGGACCATTGCAGACAACACCTCGTCCGACTCACTGGATGGCGTGATCGTTCCCCCGGGCGCCTCCATGGTGATAGCCGCTTCAGCAAACGCAGGCCCTGAGGCGGTCGTCGCGATCACGGACGGCCGGATAGGCAATGGACTCGCGAACGCTGGCGATCAACTCCGCCTGATCAACCCTCAAGGTGAGATTGTGAGCGCGATCAGTTGGGGAACCGACCACGAGTACACCTCAGCCAAGTCACCGAAGACGGACGAGTCGATCCATCGTCGATCACCGGTCGCCGCACCGACCATCGGTTCGCCATCGCCGGGAGAATCGAACGCGATGCTCACCAGTGGAGACTCGGAAGATTCTCCAATCGCTGCAAGCGACGCAACTCAGAGCGATGTTGAGTCTCTGGATGACAGAGTTGAGCAATCAGAGACGCCGGCGACGACTGTGAAAACCCAGTCCGCGTTGCGGATCACAGAAATCCTCCCCGCTCCCCTGCCGGGTCAACCCGAGTGGGTGGAGATCCACAACCAGGGTGACCGAGCAATCGACCTCAGCGGATGGACGATCGGCGACGCCGAAGGACAGACCGAACTGTCTGGCGTGATTCCGCCAGAATCGCGACTAGTGATCACGACTCAGGAGCTGGAACTCGACGCACCGACTCTGCTCGTGAACCGGATCGGAAACGGCCTCAACAACGACGGCGACACAATCTACATCTATGACAGCGAAGGGTTGGTCGTCGACTTCGTGACCTATGGAAACGACACCCTCCCTGCACCCGATCGAGGGCTGTCAATCGCCCTCGACCCAGAGCGTTGGCTGGTTACGGCTCGGCCAACTCCAGGCGAGGAAGGAGTGACATCGCTGCTGGATGATTCCTTCCGCTCGGCATCAACCAAACAGCCAATCTCCGATGACGGCCGGCTGCCGATTGTGCAGTCTGAGCCGGACAGAGGCTCGGACGCCTGGATGATCGTCAGCTTCGCTCTGATCGGCGTGATTCTCACGCTAATCATCAGACGTTGGCGACCAGACGAACCTGAGCCGGAACCAGTCCCCGAGCCCACCACCTTCACCGGTCCGGTCGCTGGTCCATCGCCCGACGAAGAACTAGAACACGGCGACAAGCAGACCCCACGATGATCGAAACTGACCGCATTCGTATTGCTGTTGCCCTGGCAAGAAGTGGCATCGCGTCGCGCCGAGGAGCTGAAGAGATTGTTCGACAAAGTCGGGTGGCAGTCGACGGTCAGGTCACGACGGACCTCTCGCTGCGGGTCAATCCACTGACACAAGCGATCACCATTGATGGTCGACCATTGCCCCAGAGCGAGCCCTTGCGTTACTACGCCCTGAACAAGACGCGTGGGGTCCTGTCAACGGTTCGAGACGACCGCGGCCGACCGACCGTTGTCGATCTGCTCCCCGCGAGCGCTCCCCGCTGCGTTCCAGTCGGGCGCCTCGATCTGGATAGTGAAGGTCTGATCTTGTTGACCAACGACGGTCCACTTGTCACCGGCTTGTTGCATCCCTCTCGCCAAGTGCCGCGTGTCTACCTGGCCGAGGTCGTCGGTCACCCGACTGACGAGTCGCTGGACCGAATCCGGGCAGGCATCGACGACGACGGCGATACTCTTCGCGCCAGGCCATCCCGCTCGAGGCGGCCCGGCCGCAGACTTTCAGATCGACGATTCACCTCGTGGTTGACGCTGACCCTGCACACAGGCCGTAAACGCGAGGTCCGGCGCTTGTGCGATGCGATCGGCCACGCGGTTGTGACGCTGCGACGAGTTCGCTTTGGACCGTTGCTCCTGCGTGATTTGCCCGAAGGTGCGGTCCGTCCGCTCAGCCGACGCGAGGTTAGGCTCCTTCGTCGCGCGGCTGGCCTGACTGATGAATCCGTCGAAGCTGAGCAGTAGCGATTCCTTGACTACCATTGGGCTGTGACGAAATCCTCAGTTTCCGATTACAAACACCTGGTCGTGGCGATCGACGGACCCGTTGCGTCCGGCAAAACTGCGGTCGGTCGCGAACTCGCTCGGCGCTTGGGTTGGAAACTGTTCGACACCGGGATCATGTATCGCGCGGCGACCTGGCATGCTCTGCGAAAAGGCGTGCATCTAGACGAAGATGAGAGCGTCACGGAGCTCATTCGAGATTCTGAATTCCAGCTCACGCCGCATTCCGACGACGAATCCGTCGAACTGGACGTCTATGTCGATGGCGACAATGCCACACCACATCTTCGGCAACCAGAAGTCGAGTCGGGCGTGCCGACTGTCGCAGCAATCGCAGGCGTCCGAGTCCTGATGGTTGAGATCCAACAGGCACAGGCCAATCGAGGTTGCATGATTGTTGTGGGACGAGACATCGGCACCGTCGTGTTGCCCAAAGCCCCTGTCAAGATCTATCTCGACGCCAGCGAAGAAGTCCGCGCCAGGCGTCGCGCGGCCGAGCAGAACAGCGGCACTGACGAAGCGACGGTGCTCAAAGCCACTCAACGACGCGATCGGCGCGATCGAGGCCGCGCGACCTCACCACTCGTCGCCGCCTCGGACGCCGTACGCCTGGACACGTCCGATCTCTCGCTCGAGCAGGCTGTGGACGCCGCGGAAGTTATCATCCGCAAACGGATTCCTGACTTGGCGCCGACCGAAACAACCGCCTCGGCCTCATAGAGTTGACCAATGCGACGTCGCGCATACCGCTGGACGACCAGACAACTCACTCGCCTGATCTTCGGTGAGTACCGCGCACTAGCGGACATCGGCATGACGGGGATGCCCAATGCCTCGCGCGTCTGGTTCCTCGTCGCAGGATTCTTCGCCAGATTCGCCTTCCTGCGCATCGTTCGCTGCGAGTGGCTTCATTTCGATCGCATCCCTCGAGGCGGCGTGATCATTGCCTCAAACCATGTCTCCTCAGCGGATCCCGCCATGATGGCCTCTGCCATCTACCCTCGTTCGCCGCGTTACATGGCCAAGGTCGAGCTGTTCCAGAAGGAACCGATCATCGGCTACCTCTTTGCACTGTCAGGGGCCTTTCCGGTGCGGCGCGGAGCAGGCGATCGATTGGCGATCCGCGAGGCGGAGCGCTTGCTTGAAGAGGGCGCGGTAGTCGGCATGTTCCCCGAAGGCCATCGCTCCGATACTGGCTCACTGATCGAAGCACACTCCGGCACTGCGCTATTGGCCTTGCGCACTCAGGTACCTGTGGTCGCTGTTGGGATCACCGGATCTGAACGCATGCGCGCCGGCTGGCGAGCACTCTTCGCTCGTACCCAGGTGCGCATGATCGCCTCACATCCGTTTGTCGTCGCACCCAAGGGCAGACGCGTAACCCGCGACGACATTGATGCTGCGCACATCACCATCATGCGTGCCATTGCCGAACAGCTACCCCCGGCCTATCGTGGCGTATATGCGCACTTGGTTGACGCAGACGCCGACCAAGCAGACGACAGTCGGTCACAGACCGACGGACCTGGAGCAGCAGCATGAATATTCACCGCGCCAGCGACATGGGCTTCTGCTTCGGCGTACGTCGTGCCGTCGACATGATGAAGGAGGCCGCCGCCAACGGGACCAGGGTCACCACGCTCGGTCAGGTCGTCCACAACCCACAGGTCGTGGCCGAACTCGAGGACACCGGGATTAGGGTCAAGGAGGACCGCTCTGCGGTCGGAGTTGAGACGGACACGGTTGCGATCACCGCTCATGGCGTCGGCGAAACAGTCGTTCGCGACATCGAGGCCCGCGGGCTAAAGGTCATTGACACCACTTGCCAGTTTGTCTCCCGTTCGCAACGGGCAGCCCGAAACCTGGCCGAACGCGGTTTCACCGTGATCATCTTCGGAGACCCAACGCATCCCGAGGTCAAAGGCGTGCTCGGTTGGTGCCGGGGACGCGGGATCGTCATTAAGGACGAGTCGCTGGAAGAGCTCCCTGACTACCTTCCGGCTAAAATCGGTGTAATCTCCCAGACCACGCACACTCCCGAGCGCTTTGCAGTCTTCGTCGCCAACCTGATGCGGGCGCGGATCGACCAGATCACCGAGATTCGAGTGGTCAATGTGCTCTGCAATGCCACGACATCTCAACAAGCCGCGACTCGCGACCTGACCGAGGATGTCGACCTGATGATCGTCGTGGGCGGGCATAACTCGGCGAACACCCGACACCTGGCCGAACTCTCCCGCGCCAACGGGATCGTGACCTACCACGTCGAAACAGCTGACGAACTCGAGCAAGAGTGGTTCGACGGGCACGAGGACATCGGTGTCACAGCTGGAGCGTCAACGCCCGACTTCTCGATCGACGCTGTGGTCGAGCGGATCGAAGAGTTTGACCGGGCGCTCTCCTCAACCGCCTAACTGCGTCACATCAGAGTTCTCACGTAGCGCATGACCCGATCCCGCCGATCCACTGTTCCCGCCGGGGCCATTAGCGCCATCGATCCCGACTCGCTCGCCGCCGAGGCCGGCCTGCAACCCGGCGATCGAGTGCTGGCCGTCAACGGTCAATCGATTCGCGACCCCGTCGATTATCGCTTTCAGACAACTGACGAGATTGTGGAGTTGGAAGTCGTCCACGACGGCGAACTGGGCGTCGTCGAGTTCGAGAAACCGATCGATGAGCCACTCGGCATCGAGTTCGATGATGATGCGTTCGACGGTACCCGGATCTGCAACAACAAGTGCTTTTTCTGCTTCCTCAAGGGCTTACCCAAGGGACTGCGTCGGCCGCTCTACATCAAGGACGACGATTACCGCCTCTCGTTCCTGCACGGCAACTTCGTCACACTGACCAATCTGTCCGATGACGACTGGCTACGTCTCGAGGAACAGCGCCTCAGTCCGCTGCACGTCAGTGTTCACGCCACCAACCTTGCCTTAAGGCGACACCTGCTCGGCAATCGAAATGCGCCTGACATCCTCGAACAGCTCCGACGCCTGGCCGACATGCGGATCGAAGCCCATACGCAGGTCGTGCTCTGTCCGGGCGTGAATGACGGAGACGCGCTCGACCAGACGGTGAGCGATCTGCTGCGACAGAAGAACGTGACCTCGATCGGTGTCGTGCCAGTTGGATCTTCGCTGGAAGGTGAAGAACGAATCAACGATTCCGGAATGCGAACTCACAGCCCAAGCGAGGCCAGGCGCGTTGTCAGGCAGCTACGGCGCTGGCAGCGAAAGGCGCGCGCGGAGCGCGGCAGTTCGGTTGTGTTTCCCAGTGACGAGTTCTATCTCACCGCGAATGCTCAGATTCCTTCAACACAGCGCTATGACGGGTTCCCTCAGTGGGAGAACGGCATCGGCATGACGCGCACGCTGGTCGACGACTGGCGTAAGACTCGACGAAAAATCCGCGAAGGACGGCTGCACATTCCACCTGCGTCCGTGCTGATCGCATGTGGCACCTTGATTGCGCCGACTCTACGAGGACTCTGCGACGAAGCAACTGACTTCACCGGCATCGACTTCACCGTCGTTCCCGTCGGTAACACCCTCTTCGGTGAACGGGTCAACGTCAGCGGGCTGATTCCCGGCAGCGACTTCGCAACGGCGCTCTCCGGATATGAACTGTCCGAGCACATCTTCTTACCTCGGGCGTCGCTCGACTACTTCGGCGCCAAATTCCTCGACGATGTGACGCCCAGTGAGCTGCAATCTCAGTTGAATCGACCAGTTTCCTTCGTCTACACGCTCTCAGAGCTTTTAGAGTCAATGGCAGACAATGACGTCGACATCGTCAGCGCAGGCGGCAGGCAGCCTGGGCCGAACGAGCGATCAAACGGTCGCAGCTGGACGTCGCCTGTGGCGGGGTAGACCCGGGGTCATCCATGTGCGGGATCGTCGGTTACGTCGGCCATCAGGCGGCTGGCCCCATTTTGCTCGAAGGACTCCAGCGACTCGAGTACCGCGGCTATGACTCCTCCGGCATCGCTGTCCTTGACCGTGACGGCGCCCTGGCTGTTCTAAAGCGCCAGGGCAAACTGCGAAACCTCCAGGCAGCGATCAGCGACATGCCCTCGGGAGCCACCGGCATCGGCCACACCCGCTGGGCCACGCACGGTCAACCGTCCGATCGCAACGCGCATCCTCATGCCTCCAGCAACGGCGACGTGATCGTGGTCCAGAACGGGATCGTCGAAAACTACCGAGAGCTCAAGGCAGAGCTGCAGGCGTCGCTTGAGGCCGAAGATCGAACCTGGAAGTCGGACACTGACACCGAAGTCATTCCTGAACTCATCTCTCGCGAGCTTGAGGCCGGCAAATCGTTCGAGGACGCACTCGAGCACGCCATCGGCCGTCTGCGTGGAGCCAACGCCATTGCCGCCATTCACGGGGCCAATCCCCACAAGATCTACGCTGCGAGGAAGGGATCGGCCGGAGGGATCGTGATCGGTTACGGCGATGGAGAGATGTTCATCGCCAGCGACCTGCCGGCTTTGCTGCCTCACACCACGACCATCTACCACCTCGAAGACGGCGACATCGCCGCGATCAACCAGGAGGGCATCACCGTTAGACGAGCAGGCCAGTCGCCCTTCCAGCCCGAGCCGATCCAGGTCGATCTTGATCCGGTCGCGATCGCTCGCGGACCGTATCGGCACTTCATGCTCAAGGAGATCCACGAACAGCCGCGCGCCCTTTCGGATACGATTCGCGGCCGCGCGCGCCTAGACCCTCCGACTGCTCTCGCCGACGACCTCAGCCTGTCAGCCGACACATTGCGCGGCATCGGGCGAGTCCTCGTGATCGGCATGGGCACATCGCTACACGCTGCGATGATCGGACGCTGGTGGATGGAACAGATCGCCGGCATACCCGCCGATTTCGACAATGCGTCCGAGTTCCGCTTCCGCGCACCCCTGCTTGGACCGTCCACGCTCGTCGTCGCGGTCACACAATCGGGAGAGACCATCGACACACTGGGTGCGATGAATCATGTGCGTGACCGTTGGGGCGCACCGCAGGTCGTGATCACAAATGTCGACGGATCGGAGGCCACGCGGCAGGCAGACGCCTCGATCATCATGCGCTGTGGGCCGGAAGTGGGCGTTGCATCGACCAAAACGTTCGTTGGGTCGTTAGCAGCGCTCTATCTACTCGCTTGCCGGATTGGGCATGCTCAAGGACGATTGAGCGACGAGAACCTCACTTTGCGGCTGGAGCAGCTTCTGACCGCGCCGTCCCTGCTAGAGCGCGGCCTCGAGTTGGCTGACCAATGTGCGCGGATTGCTCAGCAATTCGACTCGGCGTCAGATTTCCTCGTGCTTGGACGCGGAATCGAATATCCACTGGCGATGGAAGCGGCCTTGAAGTGCAAGGAAATCTCCTACGTCCACGCTGAGGGATATGCAGCCGGCGAAATGAAGCACGGCCCGATCGCCCTCCTGGATCAGCATTTTCCTGTAATCGCGCTCGCCCCACGAGGACCCTTGTTTGGCAAGATGATGTCCGCCATTCAACAGGTCAGCGCTCGCCAGGCCCCTGTGATTGCAATCGGCGATGACGGCGACGAGGAACTCAGTCAGCAGGTCGACCACTTCATCGGCGTGCCCCCTGCGCCGCCGCTATTGACGCCGTTTTCCCTGACCCCGGTGGTGCAATTGTTGGCCTACCACATCGCCCTCGCGCGTGGCCTGGACATCGACCAGCCGCGCAACCTCGCCAAGACCGTCACGGTCGAGTGAGGTCCTAACCGGCCACAGCGTGACGTGGTGATACTGAGCGATAGTCTGAATCCGCCAACGCGGTGATATCCTGCCTCCGCGAGCCGTGATCGTCCCAGCCAGCACTCGCGGACTTCCTCCATGACCTCAGACTCGTCACACATCGCCTGGTTCGCCGAAGTCGGACGGGACGATGTCGCGCTTGTCGGCGGCAAAGGTGCCAATCTAGGCGAACTCACCCAGGCCAACATTCCTGTGCCACCTGGCTTTGTCGTTACAACCCGCGCCTACCGCGAGTTCATTGATGACAGCGGCCTGGATCACATCTTGCGTCGCCTCCTCAAAGGGCTGAACGTCGATGACGACGAACAGTTGAATTCAACGGCTGCCGCAGTACAGCATGCGATCGAACAGGCGGAGATGCCGGCCACGATGCAGCAGGAAATCACTGCGGCCTACGCGCAGCTCGGCGAGGGACCGGTGGCAGTGCGCAGCTCGGCCACCGCCGAGGACCTCGCCGAGGCGTCGTTCGCCGGGCAGCAGGCCACATTCCTGAACATTGAGGGTGGCGTCAACGTGGTTGAGGCGGTCCAACGTTGTTGGGCGTCGCTGTTCGAGGCGCGCGCCATTTTCTACCGAGAGCAGGCTGGCTGGGGACACCTTGACGTCGACCTTGCGGTGCCCGTGCAACGCATGGTTCAGTCTGAGTCCTCGGGCGTCATGTTCACGATCGACCCGATCACAAACGACCCCAATCGTGTGGTGATTGAGGCGGCATTCGGCCTGGGCGAAGCAGTTGTCGGTGGGCTCGTCTCTCCAGACCACTTCGAAGTCAACAAGGCTGAAGAGCGGATTCTCGAGCGTCAGATCTTCACACAAGATCGAAAGCTGGTGCGCTCTCCTGACGGAGCTGTCGACCCAGTCCACGGACCGAACATCTGGCTAGATCTATCTGACGCTGAGGGCTCTACGCCCAAGCTCAACGACCCGCAAGTTATCGAGTTGAGCGTGATTGGCAAGCGCATCGAGTTGCACTACGGCTCGCCGCAGGACATCGAGTGGGGCTGGGCGGACAATCAGTTCTACCTGCTTCAAACCAGACCGATCACGACCGTCGCGCCACCGGCCAAGACAAACGGCGACAACCCGGCGCCAACTCCCACAGACGAACCCATTCTCGATGGCTCGCCAGCGTCACCTGGCATTGCCTCCGGCCGGATTCGAGTCATCCTCGACGCCCGGGAGACGGCCAGCATCGGCGAGGGCGATGTGCTGGTTGCCGAAATGACGACTCCGGACTTCGTCCCCGCCATGAAACGCGCCGCCGCGATCATCACCGAACGCGGAGGGCGCACCTGTCACGCGGCAATCATCTCCCGCGAGCTTGGCGTTCCCTGTGTGGTCGGCGCCTCGGGCGCTGCCCGACTAGCAGAGGGGCGAGAAGTCACGGTAGACGGAGCTAACGGCCTCATCTACGACGGAGTGCAGACGGAACTGCTCAACTGGTGGCACGACCGCGAGGAGGAGCTCTACGCACCGATCGCGACCGAGACCAAGCTCTACGTCAATCTGGCCGAGCCCGAGATTGCAGACCGTGTAGCCGAGCGAGATGTCGACGGAGTCGGCCTGCTGCGCGCAGAGTTCATCATCGCTCGACTCGGCGAACACCCACGCAACTTCATCAATACCGGCCGCCAGGACGAGTACGTCCGCCGGCTTTCAGAGGGAATGCGCAAGATCGCTTCAGCCTTCGATCCACGGCCAGTGGTGTATCGCGCTACTGACTTCAAGACCAATGAGTACGCCAACTTGACCGGCGGCGATATCTACGAGCCCGACGAAGAGAATCCGATGATCGGCTATCGAGGAGCGGCCCGTTACATCCGCGAGCCTGATCTGTTCGAGTTGGAACTCCGAGCACTCGAGCACGTACGCGAAGATCACCCGAATCTCCACTTGATGATCCCATTCGTCCGCACGCCGGATGAGATGGCGCAGGTGGTGAAGCAGGTCGACGACTACGGACTTGAACGCAACGCGAGCGTCCCCGGAGGATTTCAGCTCTGGATGATGGTGGAGGTTCCTTCAAACGTCTTGCTGCTCGACGAGTTCATTGATTGCGGGATCGATGGCGTGTCAATCGGGTCAAATGACCTGACCCAGCTCACACTCGGTATCGACAGAGACTCTGAACGCTTCGCCGACACGTTCGATGAACGAAATCCGGCCGTGCTCAAAGCGATCGAGAACGTGATTACGATCGCAAAGCGCCGGGGGATCACGGTCTCCGTCTGTGGACAAGGCCCCTCGGAACATCCTGACCTGGCGCAGCGTCTTGTTGACTGGGGGATTACCTCAATCTCGGTCACACCGGACGTGATCGAGCAGACGCGTCACCTGGTCGCCAACGCCGAAGCGCAACGACAGCGCTAATCATCACGGTCTCGGCGGGATATAGAGTGACGGCGAATCTGTCCGCCATCTGATCGGGCGCGCGCGTTCGTCGGACGATGCGAGTCGCTGGAGACGCATGGGCAGCCGAATCGGCTCAATCGCCATCCTGATCGTCATTGCCGGCATCGTCGCCGCGGTGGTCGTCGTCATCAGCCGACTGGACCTGCTCAACACTGGCGAACCAGACGCGCCGGTGATGGTCGTCTCGCTCGAGGATGGCGAGCTCCTGCTGATCAATCAGCCTCAGAGCATCACCGTCACGATCTCCTCTGGCAGCCCGATTGCCACGCTGGAGCTCATCGTCGACGAGGCCCAGGTTGCTGAGGTGATCCCGCCCTATTCGCAGGATCGGGGAGCGTGGATCGGTTCCTTCATCTGGACGCCCGATCGTCTGGGCTTTGCCGATGTCCGGATCATCGCGCTCGACGCTAACGGCGTGGAATCACAGCGACAGATCCGTGTGGAAGTCACCGATGATCAAGCCCGCGTCGCAGCCGCCCTTCGAGTGACCGTTCTCGGCATTTCGCCACTTCAGCAGTTCCCCTCCGGGGCCGGAATCCGCCTCGAGTTATCAGCGACAGGTAGTCAGCCCATTGAGCGGTTTGACATGCACATCGACGGGGAACACATCGTTTCAGTCACGCCGGACCTCGACAACACAGGTCGATACTCGGCCGCAATCGAATGGACTCCCAATCAGACGGGCGAGGTCGAGGTCACCATCACGGCCGTTGACATCGTGGGTCGACAGGAATCGCAGACGATTCCGGTCATCCTGGTCCCTGCAGGGGTGACGGTGACATCTCGTGATTCTGACGATCAGCCGACAGTCGATGAAGAGGCCGATGAACCCCCAGACCCGGTCGATCAGGTCAGCGAGGATGGCCAGGCACGGATCGAGTCTCCGCGCGACGGTGAGCGATTCATCCTGGATTCGGACTTCGAATTCGATGTCGAACTGAGCGCTCGTAATGTCGGTGACGTTGCGAGCGCGTTGCTGTACATCACGCCAATCGCCCCTGACAACACGCTTGGCAACTCAGTCCTGATTCATTCCTCAGAAGGCCACGTTCCCGGCGACTACAGCGAGCGGGTCCTTGACATCGAACGCTGGATCACCAGCTCCGGTTCCTATGAGCTTCAACTCGTGGTCTTTACTCCTCAGAACGACCGCTACGACCACCGCATCGTGATCCATGTCGTCGCCGTGGCGGACGATGACCAGGACTCCGATCAAGACCGAGAGACTTCTACCAGCGACGAGATTGATCTGGCGATCGTGACCGTTCGTCAGGCCGACGACGATCGGCAGCGGCTGAATGTCACCATCACCAACACGAGCTCGGTCGATATCGAACGCACCGACGTCGTGATCACAGTCGAGGACGCTGACACCGGAGCCGAGCTAGCCTCAGCCGCCATCACGCTGGGGATCGAATCGAACGACTTGAGGACGATCCCCCTCGACCTGGACCTCGAGCCGGGCACAAGCCTCCAAGCGAATGTGGAGCTCGAAGCCAGTATCGACGCGAATGCCGACAACAACACGTTCCAGATCACGCTTTCTGCTCCTGAAGCAGACCAAGCGGACGATCAGCAGGAGCAGGACTCCGTTCAAGAGCAGGCGGTCGAGATACAGCAGGAGCAGCAATCCGGACCCAGTCCGGATCTCACCTTCCTTGACGCCCAATCGACGAATGACGGCTATATATTGCTGACGGTCATCAACAACGGCGACGGGCCGGCCGAGACGTTCCGCATCGTGATCTCGACCGAGGCCGGTGAAGAGCTTGAAGTCGTGACTCGTCGAGCTGCCGACACGCAGCCGCTCGCTCCTGGCGGGACCGAGATCTTGACGAGCCTGCAACCTCACTCCGGCACAATCACAATCACCGTTGTTGCGGGAGGCGATGTTGCGGAGCAGGCTCTCGGCAACAACACAGTGACGCTCCAGATACGTGGATGAGCCATTGATTCCTTCGATTCCATTGTGTGATCATTGAAAAATATTCCACATCAACGTAAATTTGGCGTATGCCCCCGCCGCCCCTCCTGAACAACTTGGCCGGTCTCTGCGCATGTCAGTAGCGGAAGAGATCAAGGCGAAGATCGACATCGTCGATCTGATCGCCTCCGAGGTCGCGCTCAAGCGGAGCGGTTCGACATACAAGGCTCCCTGCCCCTTCCACGCAGAGAAGACTCCCTCGTTCATCGTCAATCCTGACCGCCAGACCTGGCACTGTTTCGGCGCCTGTTCCGAGGGTGGCGATGTCTTTAGCTGGGAGATGAAGCGCAACAACATCGACTTCCGCGAGGCCCTGCAGCGTCTGGCGCAGCGTGCCGGCGTACAACTCAGACCCAAGACGGATGAACAGGTCCGCAAGGACGAACAGCGCCAGAGACTACTGAGAGCCAATGACGCGGCGCTCCACTACTGGCGCGCCCAACTACAAGACGCCGCCACCGGCAGGGATGCGCAGGACTATCTGCGCGAGCGCGGCGTCTCGCATGAATCGGCAGAGCGATTCAACCTTGGACTGGCAGGTTCTGATCCCGACGCGCTAGTCCACCACCTCTCAGCACGAGGTGTGAATCGCGATGACGCAGTCGCTGCCGGGCTGGTGCTGAACACCGGCAACGGACCACGCGATCGATTCCGTGACCGCCTCATCTTCCCGATTCGCAACGCTCGCGGCGAGACGGTCGGGTTCGGCGGACGCACGCTGATCGACGAGCCAGCCAAGTACATCAATACGCCCGAGTCTGACCTCTTTCGCAAGCGCGATCTGCTCTACGGATTCGATCTCGCCCGAACCGCGATTCGCGAGGCTGGCGCCGTCATCATCGTCGAGGGCTACACCGACGTGATCAGCGCCCACGAGTTTGGCAGTCCGAACACGGTTGCCTCGATGGGCACCGCGCTGACGGAGACCCAGATTAGCCTGGTCAAGCCCCTGGCCAGCGATGTTCGACTCGCGCTCGACCCAGATGCCGCCGGACAAGCGGCCGCACGGCGCGGTATTGACACGGCTCGAGAGGCGCTCGGTGCTGAGGCGCACGTTTCCACCGATTACCGGCATGTCGGCGCGCTGCAAAATCAACTCTCAAACGACATCCGAATCATCCCGCTGCCCGAGGGCCGGGACCCCGACGATCTGATCCGCTCTGAGCCGGAGCTATGGCGCGAGCTGGTCGAGACTGCTCCGACGTTCCTCGATTGGCTCATCGAGCACACACGCAATCGGCACGATCTCGATACTCCGCGCGGTCGCGCCGAGTTCCTCGATGAACTCATGCCGACCATCAGAAGCATTGGCCACGCCGTCGTGCGCGAGGAGTACCTGCGCCGCGTCGCCGCCTGGGCGCGCGTCGATCCGGACTCTCTGCTCACTCGCTACGCGCAGCCAAAACAGCGTTCGTCGTCACAGCCAAGCCAACAGAGACATTCAGCACGACGGCCAGACCGACAGCAGTCGTTCATTATTCAGCTGGCGCTCGGTCACACTGGGGCGCGTAATGTTCTCCGTTACGAGGACATCGAGTTGATCGAAGATTCTGAGGATCGCGCCATCCTCATTGCTCGGGTAGACTCGGCTGATGACTCGTGGGCCGACTACTTGACTGATTCCTCCGACCGAATCACGCAATTGCTACGTGACGCGAAGCGACTTCCGCCCTACAGTGACGCGGAAGCCGCCGAGGCCGCGCTCGACGCCATCGGTCGGATTCGCCGCAAGCGCAGCAAAGAGGGCCTCCGCCTGAAGAACCTCGAAATTGGCGAGCAGGAACGCGAGCTCGGCGTCGACGAGCTTGCGCGTGCCGCTGCCCAACTTGATAGCTCCGAACTCTGCGACCCCGACTTGGTCGAGGCCGCCAATTCCGTCGTTGAAGCACGCGATGCAGCACGAAGTCTGCATCGGCTGTCCTCCCCGGGCTCTACCTGAGTTTGACAGCCGCATCGATAGCCACGCTGGGGACCACGCTGAGAGAAGGGACCACGACCATGGTGATCGCTCGAGACGCAACCGCCGATGCCCGGGTAGACACTGCCACGTCTACGCTCACTCACCCAGCAGAATCTGAACCGGCGCCACCGTCGGATCCCGCCGCGAACGGTGCTCAGGCAACTGAGGCTCCCGCGACGACTGGCGCTACTTCAAATGGCGCTTCCGGTGTTGTCCAAGACTCCGTCTCTGGCTCGACCGCAGTGGCGCTCGCCGACCGAGCGCGCGAGGCTGAGGTCGCCAATCACATCGTCGGCAATCTGCGCCAACTCGTGCGCGACCAGCTCGGCGACCGCCGCGTCACGGCTGAAGCGCCTGGTCAGCGCAAGCCGCGCGCCGTTGCCAAGTCGGAGGAAGAGGCCCGCGTTCGGGCTCTGACGGCGCCCGTCGACGAGTTCTCGATGCCGGCCGGACGCCGCACGATCAACCTCGCCGAGCAGCCCAAGCGGACGACCAAGAAGTCGACCAAGGCTGCGCCGACGCCGAAGAAGGCCGCCGAGCGTCGCAACCAGGCGAAGATGCATGAGGAGCGTCAGATCTCCCATGCCTCCGTCGCCAGCTTCACCCTGACCGGCGAGGAGTCGCCGGAGGATGTCGAGTCCCTCGGCCAGCTGCTGGCCTCTTTGGAGCGACCGCTGCAAGCCAGACCCGAACCGAAGCCAAAGCCGACCGGCCGCCGCGGACGAGGCGGAGCGAAGTCGAAGGGCCGTAGAGGCAAGGGCAAGGCGGAACCTGCGGCTCCGCCGACGCCGAATGTCGACCTCTACGGCAGGACCAAGGAAGTTAGCTCCAGGCGGATCATCGAGATGCGCAAGGAGGGTCGCCAGAGCGTGCACGAGGAAGCGGAAGGGATCGACGATCCCGTCAGGATGTACCTCCGTGAGATTGGCCGCGTCAACCTGCTCACCGCGCAGGACGAGCGGCATCTGTCCCGGCAGATGGAGGAGGGTAACTGGATTCGCGACTTCGAAGAGGAGTGGCGGATCATCAACGGCCGCAACCCGAACGCGATCGAGGTCACAATTTTCCTACTCCTGCAGCTTGAGTCGTTGCTGCCTGAGATTGCCGTGATCGCCGAGGAGATCAACAAGGCGCACCTGTCACTGTTCGATCTGACGAAGGACAGTGACTTCCGTGAGCGGGTGGACCAGGAGATGGATCCTGAGCTCCGCGAGGCGCTGGTCAATCGCTTCCAGGTGGAGGATGAAGAGTACGACGAGGCAAGGGCTGAGGAGCGGCTGGTCCAGGTTTCGGTCGTGACCCACATTTTTGACAATCGGCATGTGCGCCACCTGCTGCGCACAACCGGCGGGATTGAGCACCTGATGCCGTGCCCGCGCGACCTCGATAGCAAGCTGGAGCCCATCGCGCTGCGCTGCGAGCGTCACATCGGTGTGCTCAAGGAGGACGCGTACCTGTCGGAGAAGCGTCTGACGGAGGCAAACCTGCGACTGGTCGTCTCGGTGGCCAAGAAGTACATCGGCCGCGGCATGTCGATGCTTGACTTGATCCAGGAGGGCAACATCGGCCTCGTCCGGGCGGTTGAGAAGTTCGACTACCGAAAGGGCTACAAGTTCTCGACCTACGCGACCTGGTGGATTCGCCAGGCCATTACTCGCGCGATCGCCGACCAGGCCCGCACGATTCGCATCCCGGTGCACATGGTTGAGACGATCAACAAGCAGGTCCGCGTTTCTCGGCGGCTCGTGCAGGAGCTTGGCCGCGAACCGACGTACGAGGAGATTGGTCAAGGCATGGGCGTCGACGCACAGCGTGTACGCGAGATCATCAAGGTTTCGCAGGAGCCGGTCTCGCTTGAGACGCCAATTGGCGAGGAAGACGACAGCCATCTCGGCGACTTCGTTGAGGACGAGAAGATGGTTGCTCCCGACGCGGCGGCTGGGCAGCAGTTGCTGAAGGAGACCGTCGGCGCCGTCCTCGGGTCGCTCTCGCCGCGGGAGCGCCAGGTGCTGGAGCTGCGGTTTGGCCTTGGCGACGGCCGAGCTCGCACGCTCGAAGAGGTTGGACGCGACTTCGACGTCACTCGTGAGCGGATTCGCCAGATCGAAGCGAAGGCGTTGCGACAGCTCCGGCATCCGACTCGCGCGACTCGGTTGCGCGACTACATCGAGTAGTCCGGCGCTTCGGGGTCAACCATGTGGCAAGCGATTGCGAACTTGTTTCGGCGCGACGGAGTGTTGCGCCCGCTTGAGCAGGCGGCGGTTCGGCTGACCGGGTACTCGATCCTGGGTCGGATGATTACCTGGAACGAGGGCGTTCCCTACGTGGATTCGCTCATGCTTCGGTCGGTGGGCGCGAAGTCGGGGGACCTGCGGGATGCGGTGCTGTTTTACGTTCCCGACGGCGACAGCTGGGTGATCATTGGTTCGGTTGGCGGTCGGCCCAAGCATCCTTCGTGGGTTCACAATTTGCGCGCGAACCCTCATGCCTGGGTGTTCGTTGATCGGGGTCGGTACCCGGTTGAGGCTGAGTTTCTCGAGGGCGGCGAACGCGATCGCCTGTGGGCCGCGGGGGCTGAAGTGTGGCCGCCTTATGTTCAGTATGCCGAGCGGGCGCAGCCTCGCACGATCGAGGTGATCCGGCTGAACCGGAGCGGCTGACCTAGAGCGTTGGGGCGAGAGAGCCCAGGAACTCTTCTGTTCGCGCGCGCTCGTCGTCGGAGCCGAAGACGACTCCGACGAAGTCGGTTGTGCCGGCGTCTTTGAGCTGTCTCAGTTGGGTTTCGATTCGCTCTTCGGTTCCGAGGACAGCGACATCTTCGGGGTGGGCTGCGCCTTGCTTGTCGAGCATGGAGCGGTAGGAGGGCAGGCGCTCGTAGTTAGCGAACTGCTCGGATGCGGTTGCCTTTGCTTCTTCGACGTTCGAGCTGAGCATGACCGGTAGTCCGACGACGATGCGCGGGTGGGGGCGGCCGGCTTCTTCGGCGGCGGCGTTCATTGTTGGGGCGATGTAGGACTCGACGACGCCGGCGGCGGTCATCCAAAGGATGGTGCCGTCGGTTCGGGCACCGGCGAGGCGGAGCATGGCGGGGCCCATGGCGGCGAGCATGCAGGAGACCGGCTTTTCGGCGTCGGGGATGTCCAGGCTGACCTGGCCTCGGTAATGCTCGCCGTCGGTCTGGACCGGGTCTCCGTTGAGGAGCGGGAGCAGGACGTCGAGGTACTCCTTCATGTGGCGCGCGGGGCGATCGAAGGAGTAGCCGAACATGTTCTCGATCACGACCTTGTGCGAGAGCCCGATGCCCATGACGAAGCGCTTGCCACCGGCGGCGGCCTGGACGGTGAGCGCCTGCTGGGCCATGGCGTGGGGGTGGCGCGGATAGGTGGGGACGACGGCGGTCATCAGCTCGATGCGCTCGGTCTGAGCGCCGGCGAGGGTGAGGGCGCCCATGGCGTCGTGGGAGAAGATGTTGGCCATGCCGAAGGTGGAGAAGCCGGCGGCCTCGGCGGCCTGGGCCTGTTCGACGATGCTTTGCACGCTGGGGGCCGGGCCGGCGCCGCCGATGAAGATTCCGATCTGCATGTCATGCCTCCAGGGTTGCTCCAGGGTTGATGTGATCAGGACGGGTGGACGAGGATGCGTCCTCGGACGCCTCCGGCGAGGATTTTGGATGCGGCGTCGGGGACTTCTTCGAGGCTGATACGGGCCTCGACGAGGTCGAGCAGGTTGCGGCCGCTGAAATCTTCGGCCATGCGCGCCCAGAGCCGGGGACGGTCTTCGCTGGGCCAGAAGACGGACTCGATGCCGACCAGCGAGATTCCGCGCAGGATGAAGGGCATGACGTTCGTCTCGACGCCGACGCCGCCGGTCAGGCCAGACAGGGCGACGACGCCGCCGTACTTCGTCTGGCGGAGGATTGAGGCCGTGGTTGTGCCGCCGACGGGGTCGACGGCGGCCGCCCAGCGTTCTCGCTCGATGGGGCGACGCGACTCGGCGGCCAACTCTTCGCGCTCGAGGATTTCGGATGCGCCGAGCTCGCGCAGGAAGTCGTGCTCGGAGGACTTGCCGGTGCTGGCGTGGACTTCGAAGCCTCGGGCGGCAAGCATCGCGACGGCGGTCGAGCCGACGCCGCCGGTGGCGCCGGAGACGATGACGGGTCCGGAGTCGGGCGCGACGCCGCCCTTTTCGATTACGTCGATCGACATGGCCGCCGTGATCCCGGCGGTGCCGAGGACCATGGCCTCTTCGGTGGACATGCCATCGGGCAGCGGGGCGAGCCAGTCGCCGTTGACTCGGGCGCGCTCGGCGTAGCCGCCGGGATGGGATGCGCCGAGGTCGTAGCCGGTGGAGACGACGGCGTCGCCTGCGGCGAAGCGGGGGTCGGCGGACTCGATGACGGCGCCGGCGAAGTCGATGCCGATGGTCATCGGGTACTTGAAGACGACGCGGCCGTTGGGCGTGCAGGCCAGTCCGTCCTTGTAGTTGAGGTCGGACCACTCGACGGCGACGGTGACATCGCCGTCGGGCAGATTTGCTTCGTCCAGGATCTGGACGCCCGCGGAGAAATCATCATCGTCCTTGTTGACCACAAACGCTCGATAGCCCACGGCTGCTCCTGTCCGGTCGACGTCAGGTTGAGTGCGAGTCTACGCGTGGGGCAGCTTATGGGGTGGGGGGATGCGCAGGTTGGGGACCCTCACCCTAACCCCCCGTGTCAAGCACGGGGCAGGCTCTCCCAGAGGGAGAGGGGATCGGAAGGGGGATAGGAAGCGGAGGGGGGTTAGCCGGCGGCTTCGGCGTAGGTTTGGGGTGAGATCTCCTGTTCCTGGGCCTCGTTGGCGGCGAATTGGTCGAAGAGTTGTTGGATGGCTGCGTCGATCTGGTCGTCTCGGTCGGGGTTTTCGGGGAATTTTTCTGTTTCGGCCTCTGATTGGACGATCTCCTGCTCTGGACTGGAGATCGTGGAATCGGGGGGTTCAATTTGTGATGATTCCGGGGGGGTTTCCGCTGGTTTTTGCAGTTCTTCGGCTTCTTGCGGTGCTTCGGCGTCGAGCTCGGGTTGGTCCTCAAGTTGGTTGGGGCGCTGTTCGGCTCGCTGGTGGACTGCCAGGGCGGTGCGGCGGATTTCCCGGGCGAGGGCGGTGAGCTGGGTGTCTTTGGCGTCTTCGGCGCGGAGGTACTCGGTCGGGGTGAGGAACTGGACGTTGCTTTTGATGGCTGCGCCTTTGAGGACGTCGGTGAGTCTGAGCTGGAGGAGGTGCAGGGACTCGAGCAGGAGATCGTCGGCGGCGGCGGCGGCGATCTGGCTCCAGTGGGTCTCGACGAGTTGGAGGTCGGCGCGGACGGTGGCGACGGAGACCTTGAGGAGGGCGGCGATTCTGTCGAGGGAATGTCCCTTCTGTCGGAAGAAGTGGGTCTCGATGGCTCGTCGTCGTTGTTTGGCGGTGATCTGCATGGTCTGCGCTTCCCTTCGTCTGCACTTGTGTTCTGTTCATCATATGGCATGGACGTTCGGTACTGATGTGTCGGAGTTGGCAGAGGGGATGGTTGGTGGTGAGAGGGACGTTACCCCCTCCGCCTTCGGCACCTCCCCCTAAGAGGGGGAGGAAAGAGAAGGCGATGGCCCCTGCTGAGTTGGGGGGCGTGCCGGGTTAGTGGAGGCGGGCGGCGAGCATTGGGTTTGCGGTCTGGGGGTCGGATTCGGCACCGTCGTGGAGTTCGTGGCGGACGGTGACTCCTTCGGCGGTGAAGTCGACGATGGTGGCGCCGCCGGAGTGTCTTGGGGCTCCGGGGTAGTAGGCGGGGACGGTTCCGTCTCCGACTCCCTCGTGGACATCGATGTGGCCGAGGGCGACGTAGTCGGCGTCGAGGGACTGAATCTCCGAGGAGTGAATCTGGTAGGAGTAGCGGGACTCGCCGGCACCGACGTAGTAGCCGTGGGCCATGGCGATTCGCCAGATGTATTGGCCGGAGCCGTTGGCCCAGGCGGGCATGGCGGAGGCGGGGGAGAAGTCGTTGTAGCTCTCGTGGGCCTGTCCCCAGAACTGGACGCCGTGCTCTTCGAGGAGGACGAGTTCGCCCTCGGCCGAGGCGATGATGTGGACATTGGCGGGGAAGGCGTCGGCGAATTTCTGGTAGATGCCGTCGGGCATGTGCGGGTCGTGGTTGCCGGGGAGAACGACGACGGGTCGTCCGACGGCTTCCATGAGTTGTCCGGTGACCTCGACGTAGGGCTGCTTGACGCGGACGTGGTCGAAGAAGTCGCCGGCGATGGCGACGACATCTACGTCGGCCTCGACGCCGAGTTCGAGCACGTGCTGGAAGGCCTTGAGGGCGGGCTCGAGGGTTTCTGAGCCGTCCTGGTCGGTCTTCCAGGGTTGCGAGGTGTAGGCGCCGAGATGAACGTCGGAGGTGTGGAGCATGCGCAGCGGGCGAATCTCCGAGGTTGCGTCCGAGAGGCCGGCTCGCGGTGGGTAGACATCAGTACTCATGCAGCGCACACATCCCCGACGCCGCTCCCGCGCGGCGCAATGCTTGTCGCAGAGTAACAGCAGGGCGGGTCTAAACTGGGTCGCATGACCACCGACACCGCGCCCGAAACCGTCACCGAGTACGAAACCGTGATCGGCCTCGAAGTCCACTGCCAGCTACGGACCGAGAGCAAGATGTTCTGCCGCTGTCCGGCGGACTATGCCTCGGCGGAGCCGAATACGTATGTGTGTCCGCTGTGCCTGGGGATGCCAGGGACGCTGCCGGTGATCAATCGGACGGCGGTCGAATGGACGATTCGGACGGCGCTGGCGCTGAACATGACGATTCCGGAACTGTCGAAGTTCGACCGGAAGAACTATCCGTATCCGGACCTGATGAAGGGGTATCAGATCTCGCAGTACGACATGCCGCTGTCCGAGGGCGGATGGATGGATGTCGAGACCGAAGACCTGGGCAAGCGGCGGATCGGGATCACTCGGGTGCATCTCGAGGAGGACACGGCGCGTCTGCTGCACCGCGAGAACGAGGCAGGCGAGCGGTTTTCGCTGGTGGATGTGAACCGGTCGGGCGTGCCGCTGATGGAGATCGTGTCGGAGCCCGACATGCGGTCGGCGGATGAGGCTCGGACGTACCTGGTGCAGCTGCGGCAGATCTTGCGCTATCTCGGCGTATCGACGGCGGATATGGAGAAGGGCTCGTTCCGCTGCGACGCCAACGTGTCTTTGCGGCCGGTCGGCTCGACCGAACTCGGAGCCAAAGTCGAGATCAAGAACATGAACTCGTTCCGGGGCGTGCATAGCGCTCTGGAGCATGAGGTGGTGCGGCAGACCGAGGTGTTGCGGTCGGGCGGGACGATCGACCAGGAGACTCGGGGGTGGGATGAGGATCGGCAGATCACGCTGTCCCAGCGGTCGAAGGAGGAGGCGCACGATTATCGGTACTTCCCGGAGCCGGATTTGCCTCCGTTGTCGATCACGAGTGAGGGAGTGGAAGCTCTGCGGGCCGAATTGCCTGAACTGCCGGAAGAGCGGCGGGCTCGGTTCCAGTCGGAGTATGGGCTTGGGGACTTTGAGGCGAACCTGCTGACGGAGGAGCCGTCGCGGGCGGATTACTTTGACGCGACGGTGTCGGCGTTGGCGGATTCGTCGAACGCGAAGGAGGCGGCGAACTGGATCACCGGCGATCTGTTCGCTCAGATCAACAAGGATCCGTCGCATCCGGATGTGGAGGAGCAGCCGATTCGTCCGGGGCATATTGCGGAGCTGGTTGGGCTGATCGTTGGCGGGGATATCTCTCGGAGCCAGGCTCGGACGGTGTTCGAGTCGATGTATGAGACGGGTGACTCGCCGGGCAAGATCGTCAAGGACCAGGGTCTGTCGCAGATCAGTGGCGAGGACGCGCTGAGCCCGATCATCGAGCAGGTGATTGGCGATAATCTCGACGCGGTCAACGATTACCGGTCGGGCAAGGAAGCGGCGCTGAAGTACCTGGTCGGTCAGGTGATGCGGCACTCGCGCGGTCAGGCGAATCCGGCGCAGGCGTCGGAGTTGTTGGTGTCGGCGTTGTCGGAGTGATGTGGGATGCCGTCTGAGCCGACGATGACGGTGGATGAGTTCGTCGCCAAGTGGCGCAACGTCAGCGCCGGGGAAACGCAAGCCGCGCAATCGCACTTCATCGACCTGTGCGCTGTTCTTGGCGTCGAGAACCCGATCGAGGCCGATCCTGAAGGTGTTTCGTACGCGTTTGAGAAGGGCGTGAAGCGGCCCGACGGCTCGATGGGGCAAGCGGACGTGCGCAAGCAGGGCTGCTTCGGCTGGGAGTACAAGGGCAAGAACAAGGACTTGACGGCCGCGTATGAGCAACTGCTCGGTTACCGCGAGGGGTTGGACAATCCGCCGCTGCTCGTGGTCTGCGATATGAATCGGTTTGAGGTCCACACCAACTTCACCAACACCGAACCGCGGGTCATCTCGTTCACGCTCAAGGACATGGGCGACAACCCGACGTACTACGTGAACCTGCTTCGGGACGTGTTTCGCAATCCGGAAGCGCTGCATCCAAACCGGGACCCTCGCTACATCACCGAGACAGCCGCCGCGAAATTCGGCGAGGTCGCTCAGGCATTGCGCGATCTCGATCACGACCCCAACATGGTCGCCAGGTTTCTCAATCGTCTGATTTTCTGCTTCTTCGCCGAGAGCATCGGACTGTTCCGCGACACTGACCGAAACGCGCACGAACCGATCACGCTGACGCTGTCGTTCTTACGCCTCGATCCGTCACGCTCGCGCAAGCAACTCAGCGCAGTCTTTGAGGCCATGTCGCGGCAGGACATTCCTGATTTCGGACCGTATCCGACGCCCTGGTTCAACGGCGGCCTGTTCGACGGCTCCGCCGCCAAGGAGACCTTCACGTTGACAGCGGACCTGGTCAACATCTTGCTGGAGACTGCGGAACTCGACTGGTCGCGGATCGAACCGGCGATCTTCGGGACGCTGTTCGAACGCGGCCTGGACCCGAACCGCCGTTCCCAGCTTGGCGCGCATTACACGGACCCGGACAACATCATGCGCGTCGTTGAACCGGTGGTCCTGCGTCCACTGAGGCGCGAGTTCGCTGAGCTGCGAGAGGCTCTTGACGTTGAGTCTGGAGTTTCCGAGGGTTCGCCGCCGCCCTACGGAGGGAACGGCAAGCTCAGCCTTGACGAACCGGATCCCGACTCTCCGGAGGGACGTATCCGCAGGTTCCACGATCGGCTCGCCAACGTGCGTGTGCTCGACCCTGCCTGCGGATCGGGCAACTTCCTCTACGTCGCCATGCGCGAACTCAAGCAACTGGAACAGGATCTGATCAGCTACGCCAACCAGACGTTCAACATCCACGGGATGAAGCGCCGCGTCGGCCCTGGCAACGTGCTCGGCATCGACGTTGACCAGTACGCCGTCGATCTGACGCGCCTGTCGCTCTGGATCGGGGACATCCAGTGGACGCTGCAACAAAGCCTGCAACGGATGCCGGAACCGATCCTCGGTCAGCTTGAGCAGATCGAGTGCCGCGATGCGATCCTCAGCAAAGAGGGTAAGCGGGCGGAGTGGCCCGATGCGGAGTTCGTGATTGGCAATCCGCCGTTTCTGGGTATGAAGCGGATGCGGCAAGAGCTGTCAGAGCGCTATGTGGACCGGCTGCGCGCTGCGTATGCGGATGATCTGGACGGGCGGGTCGACCTGTGCGTGTACTGGCATGAGCTGGCGCGTCGGCAGATTGCGCAAGGCGCGGCGCGACGAGCGGGCTTGCTGGCCACGCAGAACATTCGCGGATCGTTTAGCCGGCCGGTGTTGGAGCGTGTCGATGAATCGGGCGCGATCTTCTTCGCGTACTCAGATGAAGAGTGGATCAATGACGGGGCGGCTGTTCGCATCTCGATCGTGGGTCAGGATGACGGCAGCGAGAGTGCACGGGTTCTTGACGGAGACGCTGTTGCACGCATCAATCCAGACCTCACAGCGGGCGCCATGTACGTGGCATCAGCGAGCGAGCTGGAAGAGAACGCTGGGTTGGCTTTCACCGGGGTGCAGTACAACGGACCCTTCGAGATTGCGCACGATGTGGCAAGCCGAATGCTCGGAGAACCACTCAATGTCAATGGCCGGCCGAACTCTGATGTCATCTTTGCGGTACGTAACGCCCACGACCTCGCGCAACGACCACGAGGACACCACATTATCGACTTTGGTCAAGACATCGATCGGCGCGAGGCGGCACTCTATGAAGAACCGTGGGAGTACGCCAAAGAGCACATCCGCCCGCACCGCGAATCTCTCGAGGGAGAGCGGCTCGCATCGCGCTGGTGGATTCACCAACGTTGGCGTCCTGCGATGCGACAGGCTATCAAGCCTCTGGATCGGTTCGTGGCCACTCCGCTCACGTCGAAACACCGCTTCTTTGTGTGGCTCGAACCAGAAATCGTGCCAGACGCCACTGTTGTGGCGATAGCCCGACAAGACGACTATGCCTTCGGAGTCCTCCATTCTCGAATTCAAGAAGTTTGGGCGCGTGCCCAAGGGACGCGGTTGGCGGATGGGAGCAGGAGATATCCGCACACGCAGTGTTTCAACACGTTCCCGTTCCCCTGGCCGTTGAATGCTCCCGATTCCAGTCTGAGCGAGTCGCAACGAGGTCACCAGGCTGCCATTGCAGTTGCCGCGAAGACATTGGACGAACGGCGTGAAGCCTGGCTCAACCCCGCCGGAGTCAACCCGTCCATTCTCCAGGACCGGACGATGACGGGTCTGTACAACCGGCGACCGGTGTGGCTTGATGACGCACATGAGGCTCTGGACAAGGCCGTGTTCGCCGCGTACGGGTGGGCGACGGAGCTGTCGGATGATGAGATTCTGGAGCGGTTGCTCAAGCTGAATCAGGAGCGCGTCGGCGAGCAGGAGTAGCTGCTGGTACGCGTCCCGCCTCAGATGGCCTGGGGGTGGTTCTGGTAGGTGGGGACTCCTACTTCTTCGAAGATTTGGTTGATGTTGGTTCGGATTTCTTCGGTGAGTTTCCAGTCGGTGGCGGCGACGTTTTCTTCAAGCTCTCTTTCGTTTCTCATGCCGACTAGGGCGCAGGAGACGGCGGGATGGTCGAGGACCCAGGCGAGGGCGAGCTGGGCGACGGTCTTGTTGTAGCCGTCGGCGAGCTGGACGAGGCGGTTGGTGACCTCGACTTCCTTGCGGAAGTGCTCGTCCTGGAAGAGGGGCAGATTGAAGGCCATGCCGCTGCGCCGCCAGTCACCCTCCTCGAAGGTGGTCTCGGTCGTGAAGGCGCCGGTGAGCAGACCGAAGCCGAGCGAGCCGTAGGCCATGTAGCCGACGCCGTTGGCCTGACACCAGGGCAGCACGCGCGATTCCATCCGCCGGTCGTACATGTTGTAGCCGACCTGGTTGGCGGCGATGTGGCCGTACTGCTCGCACTCTTCCATCATGTCGATGTTGAAGTTGGAGACTCCGTAGTGGCGGATCTTGCCGCTCTGCTTGAGTTCCTCCAGGCCCTCCATCGTCTCCTCGATTGGCGTGTCGTGATCGGGCCAGTGGATCAGCATGAGGTCGACGAAGTCGGTGTTGAGCCGGCGCAGGCAGTCGTCGGTGTGCTGGATGATGTGGGACTTCTTCGAGTTGCGGCCGATCACCTTCGGCGTGTCGTCGTAGTCGAAGCCGACCTTGGTCACGAGGACGATGTCATTGCGGCGATTGCCCAACGCCTTGGCCAACAGTTCCTCGGAGTGGTAGGGGCCGTAGACCTCGGCGGTGTCGAAGAGGGTGATGCCGCGGTCGATCGCCATGTTGACGGCTCGGGCGGCCTCATCGACGTCGATGTGGCCGTACATCGTGGTGCTCATCTCCCAAGTGCCGAAGCCGACGGCCGAGGCAACCAGGTCGGTGTCGCCGAATCGTCGCTGTTCCATAGTTGTCCTCGTCAACTGATGTTCGCGTAGTTCGTCTGGCCATGCCGGCCAAGGACCCCCTCAGCCCCCGCATCAAGTGCGGGGCAGGCTTTCGGCAGCTCCCCCTGCGAGGGGGAGCGGGGAAATTGTCAGTCGCGGATGCTTCGGCGGGCTCCGGTGGCTCGATTGACGTGGACGACCTGCTCGAGGTTCTGGTAGGTGGGGACTCCGACATCGTCGAAGATCTGGTTGACGCCGCTGCGGATTTCCTCGGTCAGCTTCCAGTCGGTGGCGGCGACGTTTTCCTCGAGCTCGCGCTCGTTGCGCATGCCGACGAGGGCGCAACTGACGCCGGGGTGGTCGAGGACCCAGGCGATGCCAAGCTGGGCGCAGGTCTTGCCGTAGCCGTCGGCGAGTTCGGCGAGGCGGTTGGCGATCTCGACTTCCTGCTTGAAGCGCTCGCGCTCGAAGAGCGGCAGGTTGAAGGCGACGCCGTTGCCGCGCCAGTCGCTCTCGTCGAACTCGTGATCGGGCTTGAAGGCAGCGGTGAGGAGGCCGAAGGCGAGCGATCCGTAAGACATGAAGCCGACGCCGTTGGCCATGCACCAGGGCAGCACCCGCGACTCCATGCGCCGGTCGAACATGTGGTAGCCGACCTGGTTGGCGACGATCGTGCCGTGGCGCTGGCACTCTTCCATCATGTCGATGTTGAAGTTGGAGACGCCGTAGTGGCGGATCTTGCCGGCCTGCTTCAGCTCTTCCAGACCTTCCATCGTCTCGTCGAACGGGGTGTCGTGGTCGGGCCAGTGGATCAGCATCAGGTCGACGTAGTCGGTCTGGAGCCTCCGCAGGCAGCCCTCGGTGTGCTCGATGATGTGGTCTTTCTTCGAGTTCAGACCGATCACCTGGGGCACGTCGTTGTAGTCGAAACCAACCTTGGTGACCAAGACGACCTCGTTGCGTCGGTTACCGAGTCCCTCGGCGAGCAGTTCTTCGGAGTGGTTGGGGCCGTAGACCTCGGCGGTGTCGAAGAGGGTGATGCCTCGGTCGATGGCCATATTCACGGCGCGGGCGGCTTCGGTACGGTCGATGTGACCGTACATGTTGCCGCTCATCTCCCAAGTGCCGAATCCGACCGCCGAGGCGACCAGGTCGCTGTTGCCAAATCGTCGTTGTTCCATTGCAGAGTTCCTGTCTAGTTGGCCGGAGGCCAGATTGGATGTGGAGTCGTTCTGCAGCGCCTAAGTTACCGCTTTCTCTGAGAGCGGCACTATAGTGGCGTTATGTTCCGCCGGACCCGAGGAATCGCGCCGTCCGAGTCGGCCGGCAATGGCAACGGGGCGAAGGCCGAGTGGCACTTGCGCAGGTGGCTTGTCCCGGGCATCGGGATCAAGCGCTGGTTCGTCCTGCTGCTGTTCGGGATGGCGTTGTTGGGTCTGGGCGTTTCATTTCTGGCTCGTGAGCTGTACCTGACGGTCACGCTGCCGGACGCGTTCTACTACATCACTTTGCAATTTCTGCCGTATGCGGTTCGCGGCGCGGTGCTGATCGGGCTGGCCATTCTGTGCGTCGGCGTCGGAATCGGCAAATTTACCTCAGGATTGGTCGTCGCCGCCCGATCCTCGGACAGCCGCGCGGGAGTCGAGGAGCCATTGGTCGAGTTGCTGCATCGGCAGCGGTTCGCGGGGCGCGGGATCCGGATCGTTTGCATCGGCGGCGGGACTGGACTGTCGGTGTTGCTGCGCGGTCTGAAAGCCTATACGGACAATCTCTCGGCGGTGGTCAGCGTGGCCGACGATGGCGGATCCTCGGGCCGACTGCGCCGTGATCTGGGGATCATCCCGCCGGGTGATCTGCGCAACTGCATTGCGGCGCTGGCGGATGCCGAGCCTTTGATGACCCGGCTGTTCCAGTACCGATTCCCTGAGGGCTCGGGCAATGGGCTTGAGGGGCACTCGTTTGGCAATCTGTTCATCGTGGCGATGTCCGATGTGGCGGGGTCGATGGAGGAGGCGATCCACGAGACGGGTCGGGTGCTGGCGGTGCGGGGGAAGATCTTGCCGTCGACGCTGGAGAACATTCGGCTTGCCGCGGTCACTGCGGATGGTGAGCGGATTCGGGGGGAATCGTCGATCACCGAGGCCGGGCAGCGGATTGCCCAGTTGAACCTCGAACCGATGCATCCGCCGGCTTATCCGGAGACGCTGAATGCGATCCGCAACGCCGACCTGATCGTGGTCGGTCCCGGTTCGCTGTTTACGTCGGTGTTGCCGAACCTGTTGGTTCCTGATCTGCGGGTTGCGTTTCAGGAGTCGGCGGCGATGAAGCTGTACATCTCGAATGTGGCGACTCAGCATGGGGAGACGGACCACTTCTCGGTGCAGGACCACGTTCGCGTGATCGGCGACCACATTGGCGGTCTGCCGTTTGATGCAGTGGTCGCGAACAGCAACAGCAAGGCGCGGTTGCCTCGGGGCTGGAAGTCGGAGCCGGTCCGGGTGGAGCATGGTCGAGACCGTTCTGATGTGGCCAACACGCTGCGGATCATTGAGGCGGACATTGTCGACACGGGCAACCGCTATCGACATGACAGTGAGAAGCTCGCCGATGCGATCATGACGGCATACCATGAGGGTCGCGAGGCCGGGGTGCGGCCTCGGCGTCAGCAGCGTGTGACGATTGCGGAATAACCGCCAGGTAGAGAACTCAGGTACAACTGAACTGTGGACACTTCAGAGATTCTCAACGTCGTACAGATTCTGATCGCGCTGGTCGTGATTGCGGCGGTGATCCTGCAAGCCAAAGGCGCGGGGTTGGGCAACATCTTCGGCGGCGCCGGGGCTGAATCGTCCTACCGGACGCGTCGCGGGCTGGAGCGCACGTTGTTTCGCGGCACGATCGTCTTGATGCTCGTCTTCGTTGGCCTGAGCATCGCGGCCACGCAGGTCTGATTGCTCTCGACAGCTGTTCGCAACGCCAAACGCCATGTCCGATCCTCCGCGAGTCCTCTTCTACGGATCGCCTGATTTCGCTGTTCCCACGCTGCGGGCGCTAATCGAGAGTCCTTACCGGCCGGTCGCCGTGGTAACTCAGCCCGACGCTCGTGCGGGGCGGGGCAGGTCGCTGCGGCCTCCGCCGGTCAAGGAGCTTGCGGCTGAGCACGGAATTCCGGCGCTGCAGCCGTCTCGTCTGCGGGATGGGGCTGCGATTGCGCAGATTGCGAGCCTCAAGCCCGACTTGCAGATTGTCGCGGCCTATGGACAGATCATCCCGGTCGAGATTCTCGATTTGCCGAAGCATGGGACGCTGAACGTTCATGCTTCGCTGTTGCCTCGATGGCGTGGGGCGTCGCCGATTTCTGCTGCGATTTTGCACGGTGATGAAGAGACGGGCGTGACGATCATGCTGGTCGATGAGACGGAGGACACGGGCGACATCTTGCGCCAGCGGGCGACTGCGGTTGGACCCTCGGAGCATGCGGGGGAGCTCAGTGATCGGCTTGCTGGGATGGGTGCGGAGTTGCTGCTTGAGACGATCCCGGATTGGCTTCAGGGTTCGATTTCTCCCGTACCGCAGGACTCGGCGCTGGCTACGAGGGCTCGTCGAGTGAAGAAGCAGCAGGGGCGGATTGATTGGGCATCAGACGCAGCTCAGATTGCTCGGCATGTACGGGCGTACACTCCGTGGCCGGCTGCGGCGACGACGCTGGGGAAGTCGGCGATCCGGATTACCGAAGCTGTGGAGATGGAGGTTGAGTCGTCGGATGAGCCGGGGACGATTCTTGGCGATGGCGAGACGATCGACGTTGCGACCGGATCGGGAGTGCTTGCTGTCAATCGGCTGCAGCGTGCTGGGAAGCGGGAGCTGAGCGCGGAGGAATTCTCGCGAGGGACTCGGGACCTGGTGGGTCAGCGGTTTGGCTCTGTTGATGACTGAGCTGCTTGATCTGGACCGGGCGGCGCTGGGCGAGCTTGTGGAGTCGCTTGGTCAGCCCGGGTATCGAGCTCGGCAGATCTGGCGGCAGATGTATCAGCGGGGGACGATCGATCCGATGTCGATGTCGGACTTGCCGACGGAGCTTCGACAGCAGCTCTCTGAGGTCAGTTCGTCGGATCGCGAGCCGGTCGAGGTTCAGACATCATCGGACGGTTCGACCAGCAAGGCGCTCTTGCGGCTTGGCGACGATGAACTGATTGAGACGGTGCTGATCCGCTCGCAGCCGCGCGACACGGTGTGTCTCTCGTCGCAGGCGGGCTGCGCGATGGGCTGCGTGTTCTGCGCGACCGGACTGCAGGGGCTGCGGCGTCAACTGACTGCCGGAGAGATCATGCGACAGGCGATCCTGGCTCGCTCGTGGGCTCGCGATGAGGGGCGCGAGCTCACTCATGTGGTGTTCATGGGCATGGGTGAGCCTCTGGCGAACTATGGCAGTGTCAGCGAGTCCATTGAGCGGCTGACCGATCCTGATGGGTTCGCGATGTCTCCGAGGCGGATTACGGTCTCGACCGTGGGGATTCCTCAGAACATCCGACGGCTGGCAACGGATCATCCGCACGTCAACCTGGCGGTCTCGCTGCACGCTCCGGATCCGAAGCTGCGGCGTGAACTGGTCCCGGTGCCGGGTGCATCGGTCGAGGACATTCTTGACGCGGTTCGCGAGCACAACCGGCTGACCGGTGGTCGGGTGACGTTTGAGTATGTCCTGCTGCGCGGTGTGAACGACAACCGCGGTCACGCTCGACGGCTGGCCGAGCGGATCCGGGGTCTGCGGGCGCACGTCAACCTGATTCCGCTGAATCCATCGCCGGGGGTTGTCGGCGAGCGTCCATCTCGACGGGCGACGCTGGGCTTCCAACAGGCGCTGCAGGAATGCGGCGTGCCGACGACGATCCGAGTCGAACAGGGCCGCGATATCGCGGCCGCCTGCGGGCAGTTGCGCGGCGACCGGGTGCGGAAGCAGCAGTAACCCAGCAGCGGTGGCGGGCTACTCCTCTTCCTCGGCCTCTTCCTCGTCGCCTTCGGCAGCCTCGGCGAGCGCCTCTTCGGCGGCCAGCTCTTCAGCTTCCTCTTCTTCTTCAGTCACACGCGGCGCGAGGGCGGTCGCGACGGCGACAGCGCCGTCGGTCACGGCGGTGACGCCTTCCGGCAGCACGAGATCGCGAACCAGGACGGAGTGGCCGAACTCTTCGAGGACCGAGATGTCGACTTCGATCACCGAGGGCATCGCGCCCGGCAGGGCCTCCAGCATGAGCAACTCGAGCGATTGGACGACGGTGCCGCCCATAGAGACTGCTTCCGACTCGCCGATCAGGGAAAGACGCGCCTCGGAGTGGATCGCTCGGGTCAGGTCGACCTGGTAGAAGTCCAGATGCACCAGTCGTCGAGTGACGGGATGCCGCTGGATCTCACGGAGCACGACCGGAATGGTCTCGCTCGTGCCGTCGATCGACATCGTGACCACGGAGTTTCGGTCGACGGCGCCGAAGACGCGTTGGATCTCGGTCAGGTCCGCCTGGATGGCGCGTGATTCCTGGCCGCGGCCGTAAACGTTGCCGGGAACGAGTCCATCTCGTCGGAGTTGCTTGACTTTCCGGCCGAGCACCGTCCGACTCTCCGCTTGCAACACGACTTCAGCAGCGTCAGACATCGGCATCCATCCATCTCAACCTGAACGTTTCGGTCAGCAGTGAGCTTATCAACTGACGCTATGAGCGCATCCAGAGGCAGTCAAGCAACGCGCATACGCCTCGTAGACTGGCACGACTATGACGGTAAGCAACTCCGCAGGCGTTTCAGAGCAGCAGGAGCGGGTCCACGACCTGTTGCTGGGCGTTGATGTCGGAGGCACGTTCACCGATTTCGTGTTCCTGCGCGAGAGCGAGATCAGCATTGCCAAGCGACCCTCGACACCCGACGATCCGGGGCGCGCGATCATCAACGGACTTGGCGAGTTTGGCTGGTCGCCGGAGGAGGTGGTGCACGGCTCGACGGTGGCCACGAACACGCTGCTGACCAGAACCGGCGCGCCGACTGCGTTGATCACGACGAAGGGGTTCCGCGACACGCTCGTGATCGGTCGGCAGGCCCGACCTGATCTCTACGCGCTACATCCGCAGCGCCACGAACCGCTGGTTCCGCAGCGTCTGCGATTTGAGGTCGAGGAACGGATCGCCGCCGACGGCGAGGTCGTTACGCCGCTGGACGTGGAACAGCTCGATGCTGTGCTGAATCGGATCGAACGGACCGGCGTCCGCAGTGTGGCGATCTGTTTCCTGTTCAGCTTTATCAATCCCGCGCACGAGGCGGTCGCTGCGGAACGGGCGCGGGAGCGAGGATTCAACGTCTCGGCTTCTTATGAGATTTTGCCCCAGCATCGCGAGTTTGAGCGGATGAGTACGACGACTGCGAATGCCTATCTCGCGCCGGTGATGGCCCGTTATCTGGACGCCCTGGAATTGCGTCTGAGTGACGATGGTGCTGATGGCGTTCGTCTGCGGATCATGCAGTCAAACGGTGGGTCGCTATCGGCGAGTTCGGCTGGGCGCAACGCCGTTCGCACTGTGTTGTCGGGGCCGGCCGGCGGCGTCGCGGGGGCATTCGCTGCTGCGGAGGCTGATGGCTGTCCTGAGGCGATCACGTTCGACATGGGCGGGACGTCGGCCGATGTTGCGCTGTGTCCCGGTCGCTTGCTGGAGCGGACCGACCTGGTGGTCGACGACATGCCGATCCGCACACCGGCGGTGGACCTACATACGGTCGGAGCGGGCGGCGGTTCGATCGCGTGGTTTGATCCGGGCGGCGCTCTGCGGGTGGGTCCGCAGTCGGCGGGGGCTGATCCTGGTCCGGCTGCGTACGGTCGGGGGACGCTGCCGACTGTGACCGATGCACACACGGTGCTCGGTCGGTTGCGGCCTGAGCAGCAGCTTGGCGGGACGGTTCCTCTGGATGTGGATCGGGCGCGGCAGGCGATCGCCACGATTGCTGGACCATTCGGCTCGGTTGAAGCCGCGGCGCTGGCTGTGATCGATGTGGTCAATGCGAACATGGCTCGGGCGCTGCGGGTGATCTCGGTCGAGCGCGGGTACGACCCGGCCAGCTTCACGCTGGTGGCATTCGGCGGCGCGGGGCCGCTGCATGCTTGCGATCTCGCCGACGCCGTCGGCATCCCGCAGGCGCTGATTCCGTCGGCTCCCGGAGTGTTGTCGGCTGGTGGAATGTTGATCTCGGATATCACTCGGGACGCCGAGCAGGGGTTGCATCTGACGGTCGAGCCGGATGCTCAGGGCGATATCGAGGCGCTTGACGACGCCTTCGCCGTGGTTGCGGAACAGGCTGAGGCGGCGATTGGCGAGGATGGCTACGTCGAAGGGGTCGCGATCGAGCTTGCGGCGGATCTGCGGTATCGGGGGCAGTCTCATGAGCTGACCGTTTCGCTGAGCGAGGGTCAGCAGGCTGAGGCGGTGCGGGAAGCGTTCCACCGAGCTCACGAGGAGCGATTTGGCTTTGCGTCGCCCGATGTCGCGGTCGAGGTCGTTACGGCACGAGCGAAGGCTCGGCATGTTGGTTATCGCGGTAGCGTGGGGGCGTCGCAAGGGGCCGTGGCTTCCGAGTCGGCGAGTGCGGTGGTGACCTGGGATCAGGCTCGTGATACGCAGATCCTGGAGCGCGGATCGGTGGTTGAGGCGGTGTCGGGGCCGGCGATTATCACTCAGATCGATACGACCATGACTGTTCCTCCTGGCTGGGTTGCTGAGCGGCTTGCGAGTGGCAGCCTGCTTCTGCGTCGGGAGTCTTGAGGCGATAGTTATGTCAACCACAGACATCGACCCTGCGCGGCTGGCGATCTTCGACTCGCTGGTGAGCTCGATTGCCGAGGAGATGGGCGCGGCGCTGCGGCATACCTCGCTGTCTCCGAACATCAAGGAGCGGGCGGATTTTTCGTGCGCTGTGTTTGATCAGCAGGGACAGCTGCTGGCGCAGGCGGCTCACATTCCGGTGCATCTCGGCGCGATGCCGGAGTCGGTGCGGGCGGTTGAGCGACTGGCTCCCTGGCAGCCGGGCGATCTGGCGATTCTCAATGACCCGTTCCTCGGTGGGACTCATCTGCCCGATGTGACGATGGTCTCGCCGGTGTTTGCTCATGGCGCATCTGATGGAGACGAGCCGATTGGGTACGTGGCGAGCAGGGCACACCAGGCTGATATTGGCGGGATGGCGCCGGGATCGATGCCGGTTGCGCGCGAGTTGATTCAAGAAGGGCTCGTCATTCCTCCGATCCGGCTGTATCGGGCGGGGGAGCTGGTCGAAGAGGCGATGGCCCTGATCCTGCGCAACGTCCGCACTCCGGACGAGCGTCGGGGAGACTTCAACGCTCAGATTGCGGCGCAGCGGCTGGGTGAGCGGCGGATTGCCGATTTACATCGCGACTATGGTGACGACTCGTACCTGCGGACGACGGCGGCGCTGCTCGACTACGGGGAGCGGCTGACTCGGGCTGCTCTCGCCGATTTGCCTCATGGAACCTGGGAGTTCAGCGACTCGCTGGACGATGACGGACATACGCCGGATCCTGTGCCGATCCAGCTGAGGTTGACGCTGACCGACGATCGCGCGCACTTCGATTTCTCCGGTACGGCGCCGCAGCGGGCGGCGTCGATCAATGCGGTGGCGCCGGTGACTCGGTCGGCCTGCTACTACGTGATTCGCTGCTTGCTGCCGCCGGATACTCCGATGAACTCGGGGCTGTTTCGTCCGATCACGTTCATGCTGCCAGAGCGCTCTGTTGTCGCGGCGCAGGCGCCGGTCGCGGTAGCGGCGGGGAATGTCGAGACCTCGCAGCGGATCGTGGATACGGTCTGGGGCGCGTTCAACCAGCTGCTGCCTGAGCGAATGCCAGCTGCGTCATCGGGCACGATGAACAACCTGACCGCTGGTGGTATCGATCCGCGGAACGGCCAGCCCTGGGCCTATTACGAGACCTCGGGCGGCGGACTGGGCGGCGGTCCCGAAGGCGCGGGCCTGGATGCGGCTCATTCGCATATGACCAATACGCTCAACACGCCTGCGGAGGCGCTGGAGTTTGCGTATCCGCTGCGGGTCGTCGAGAACAGCATTCGTCCGCGATCCGGTGGGGCTGGACATCATCGCGGCGGCCATGGATTGATTCGCCGGACGCAGTTTCTTGGCTCCGCGCAGTTGACCCTGATCACCGAGCGACGCACCCAGCAGCCGTGGGGATCGCAGGGCGGCGAGTCGGGTCGAACGGGTCGGAACAGCCTGGAAACGACTTCCGCGAGCGGTCGGCCGGTGCGTCGGAAGCTGCCTGGCAAGGTCACGATCAACGTCGAGGCGGGCGACATCGTTCGGGTCGAAACTCCCGGCGGAGGAGGATGGGGCGCACCCACTTCAGGGTGAGAATGGGCGCTAAACTGGGTGCAACGGGCAGCGGAGGAGCGACGAGGAACCACTATGTCGGACGGCTCAGACCGACTCGAACGCGACGTTGAAGAAGTGCTGTCGAACATCGAAGATTTCGATTGGCGCAAGCGTCAGTCGCGCCGTCCGGGGCCGATTCGGATTGCATTTCAACGCTTCGCCGGTGCACTGGTTAGTCGCGCGACCTCGCTGACCCCGAACCATCTGTTGCTGCTGGGCGCGCTGATGCTGATCATTGGGTTGGTCCTGCGTGGCCCCGGACTGTGGCTTGCGATCGCGGGCATCGTGATTTTCGTGATTGGATTGTTCTGGACCTCGCGGGGCGGGAATCCGCAGGCCAATCAGCCCAGAGGCGGGTATTGGCGCGATCGCTACATCAGCTACGACCAATCGCAACCGCATCCCTTACGACGGTTCTTCCGCCGCAAGCATTGACGCAACGCGGCGCTCTCGTGCTGGCCCGTCTTCTACTCCTGATCGCCCTCGCGGCAGCTCTGCTGGTCGCGTGCGACGGCGACGATTCCTCTGAATCGGTTGTCGTTGAGACTGCTCAGCAGCAACGAGATGCCGCGGTCGGACAGGCCCAATCCGTTGCGGAGCAACCGCAATCGGCACCGCAGCAGTCGGCAGTTGACGATCAGCAGGCTGAGCAGGCGCTGGGGGACTCGGCGCAAGCTCCAGCCGCCGATGACGAGCCGTCGGATCAATTGCAGACGCAACCGGTTCGTCCGGGTGGGCCGCCGCAACCTGACTTCGACGTTGAAGTGGCAAATGGATACTTGCAGCACCTGGCCGGGGTGCTAGGTCCCAGAGCCTCTGGTACGGATCAGGAACGTGCGGCGGCGGAATACCTCGCTGAGACCTTTCGCGATCTCGGTTACGAAGTCGAGAGCCAGGAGTTCGACTACACCACACAGGCGGGAGTGAGCCGAATCGACGTGCCCGACGGGTACAGCACGTTTGCCTACCGCTTCCCGGGCTCGGCTGAGAGCCCGATCAGCGGGGAGTTGGTCGACGTGTCGGGGTTCGGCGAGCCCTCGGACTTTGCCCTGGCGGCCGTCAGCGGCAAGATTGCGGTTGTCGATCGCGGTCTGATCGAATTCCGTGTCAAGGCTGCGAATGCGGTTGCGGCGGGCGCGATCGGACTGATCATCGCCAACCGCACGCCCAGCGAGTCAATCGGCGGCACGCTGGGCGCGGACACGTTCTCCATTCCCCTGCTCCACGTGAGCAAGGACGCCGGCGACGAGCTCCGGAATCGGTTGGGGACGACGATCTCGGTCCCGGAGTCGTTGCCGAACCGGGGGCAGTCGCAGAATGTCATCGCGCGCAAGGTCGGCGGCGCTTGCCGTGTCGTGGTCGGGGGCCACTATGACACCGTGCCAGCGGTCTCGGGCGCGAACGACAACGCTTCCGGGACGGCGCTCACGCTGGCTCTGGCCGAGACGTGGTCGGAGCATCCGTCGGCAGTGGACATCTGCTTCATCGGCTTTGGCGCGGAGGAGCTAGGGCTGCACGGGTCCGCCGCGTTCGTCCGGCAGCTACGGACAGAGGATCGGCTCTCCGAGGTCGCGGCGATGTTGAACCTCGACGCGATCGGCGACGGACGCGCTCCGTACCGAATCATTGCATCGTTCGAGTTGCAGGATGTTGGCGACTCGGTGGCGTCCGACTTGCAGATCAACGCAGCAACGGGAAGTTTGCCGATGCAACTTGGTTCTGACCACGCGAGCTTCTCGCGAATGGGAATTCCCGTCGTGTTCGTCTTCCCTCCGGGCGCGATTCTGCACACTCCGCTGGACAACCTCGAGAACGTCGACTACGAGGTCTTTGGGGACATCGGTCAACTCAATCATGGCATTCTCGCTTGCTTGCTGGAGCGAGCGGGCAGTCCGATCTCTCCGACGCTCTCGTGCGGGCAGGAGTGATCCTGATTCGTGCCACGTGCGACACTGGAAGCATGAATCTTGTGCGGATCCGCCATGTGGCCCTCGATCTGGGCGTCGTTCTAGCGGTCGTGTTCGCCGTTGCGTGCACGACCGACGCCGAGACGACCACCGAGCTGCCCGAGGCGGCGCCGACCGCTGATCCGACCGTCATCGACGAGGACATCCCGGTTGAGGCGCTGCCTGACCCATTGCCTCCTCCCTATCTCTTCCGCGACGACGTTGTGTTCGAGGAAGCTCCAGTCACCGAGACCATCTACGTCATCCAGCCCGGCGACACGCTAGCGGTCATCGCTGAGCGATTCTGCATCACGATTGAGGAGATTCAACGCCTGAACACGATTGTCGACGTCGCGCAGATCAGCATTGGCGATGAGCTCCGCATTCCGATCCGGGAAGGCGGCTGTGGGGCCGCGGCGCAGCAAGCGACGGACAGCGAAGAGCAGGAAGGACCGACGCGGCCGCCTGGTGAGATCTACATCGTGCAGGAAGGCGACACGCTGGCCAACATTGCGGCCGCGTACGGGTACACCTGGGTCGATCTGATGAACTACAACGGATTGACCGAGGCTCAGGCGGCGAACATTCAGATCGGGCAAGCGCTCATCATCCCGCCGCCGCCAGGCGAGTCCGATTCTCAGGCCGAGACGGAAGAGGCAGGGTCGGGCGAACCGCCCGGTTAGACTCGCTGATAGGACGCGGGCCAAGTTCTCGGTTGATTGTCCGCTCGATCCCCCTGTAGTAGCCTCACTCCCTGCGAAGCCGTAACCAAGCGCGTCCATTCGGACCGAGCAACAGGTGTCTCATGGTCTCTGAGCCTGCCCAGCACTCCTCGCAGACCAACTCGCAGCGCGGCATTGATTTTCTACTGGAAGAGGTCGCTCAGCGACGGCTCAACGGCAACGCCAACGAGGCCCGCGCTGCGGCGATGGAACGCCAGCACGGGCGAGGCAAGCTGAGTGCGAGAGAGCGGCTCGACATCCTGTTCGATGCCGGTTCGTTCACCGAGATCGATCCGTTCGTCAAGCATCGCGGCTCGGGATTTGGCCTCGAAAACAACCGACCCGAAGGCGACGCCGTGGTCGTCGGACACGGCACGGTGGACGGGCGAACGGTCTTCGCTTACGCGCAGGATTTCACCCTCTACGGCGGCTCCGTTTCCGAAGCCGCGGCCGAAAAGATCGCGAAGATCCAGGACCTCTCGATGAAGGTCGGCGCGCCGATCGTCGCGATCAACGACGGCGGTGGGGCCCGGATCCAGGAGGGCGTGACCTCGCTGCGCGGGTACGGCGAGATTTTTCTGCGCAACACGCTCTCGTCGGGGCTCGTCCCGCAGATCGCGGTCTGCGCCGGTCCTGCTGCGGGCGGCGGGGTCTACTCGCCGGCGATCATGGACTTCATCTTCATGGTCCAGGGCACGGGGCAGATGTACATCACCGGCCCCGACGTGATCCGCGCGGTCTCGGGCGAAGAGGTGACGCACGAGGAACTCGGGGGCGCGATGACGCACGCCACCAAGACCGGCGTCGCCCACTTCTGCATTCCCGGCGAAGAGGCGACGATCAACAGCGTGCGTCAGCTCCTGAGCTTCCTCCCGCAAAACAACATGGAGGACCCGCGCTGGACCGACACCGGCGATTCGCCCGAGCGCAAGCTGGACAGCCTCGTCGATATCGTGCCGGCCGACTCGACCCGTCCCTATGACATCCGCCGAGTGATCCGCGAAATCGTCGACAACGGCGAGTTCATGGAGATCCAGGCACAGTGGGCGCGCAATGTCTCTGTGGGCTTCGCGCACATGGGCGGCTACGGCGTCGGCATCGTCGCCAACGACCCAGACACGCTCGCCGGCGTGCTCGACATCGATGCGTCGCGCAAGGCCGCGCGATTTGTGCGCTTCTGCGACTGCTTCAACATTCCGATTGTCACGCTGGTCGATGTCCCGGGATTCCTTCCTGGAACACAACAGGAGTACGGCGGGATCATCGCTCACGGCGCCAAGCTGCTCTACGCCTACGCCGAGGCCACCGTGCCCAAGGTCGCCGTCACGCTGCGCAAGTCGATCGGCGGCGCGTACGTCGTGATGAGCAGCAAGCACTTGCGCTCCGACGTCAACCTGGCCTGGCCAACCGCGCAGATCGCCGTCACCGGCTCCGATGGCGCGGTCAACATCATTCACCGCCGCCGCATCGCCGCCGCCGACGACCAGGACGCCGAACGCGCCCTGGCCATTGCCGAGTACGAGGCTGAGTTCTACCGGCCTTATCAAGCCGCCGAGCTGGGCTTCGTCGACGACATCATCCATCCACGCGACACGCGCACCGCCATCTTCCGCGCCCTCGATATGCTCGCCGACAAGGTCGACACGTCACCGCCGAAGAAACACGGCAACATCCCTCTGTGATCCCCGCGACCCCGGCTTCGCGCCGCCCGACCCGAGAGCACCGAACTGGATCCGATCATGGCTTACGAATCCGACGCCTTGCAGCGCATCGACGACGCCTACGCAAAACTGCGTGACGGCGTTAAGGTCGCCCGCCAGCGGCTCGATCGACCGCTGACGCTGGCAGAGAAGATCCTCTTCGGCCACTTCACCGACCCGACCAACCAACCGATCGAGCGCGGCGTCGATCACGCGGCGCTCCAGCCCGACCGCGTGGCTTTACAGGACGCGACGGCTCAGATGGCCCTGCTCCAGTTCGAGCTCGCCGGCCTGCAGCGCGTGGTCGTCCCGACGACCGTGCATTGCGATCATCTGATCCAGGCGCGGATCGGGGCTGAGACGGACCTCCAGGTGGCCGTCACTGAGAACGAAGAGGTCTACGAGTTCCTGCGCAGTGCCGCAGCGCGCTACGGCGCGGGCTTCTGGAAGCCCGGCTCGGGGATTATTCACCAGGTTGTGTTCGAGAACTACGCCTTCCCCGGCGGCATGATGATTGGCACCGATTCGCACACGCCCAATGCCGGCGGCATGGGCATGATCGCGATCGGCGTCGGCGGCGCGGACGCGGTCGACGTGATGGCCGGACTCGGCTGGGGTGTGACCATGCCGCGTCTCATCGGCGTGCACCTGACCGGCGAGCTCGACGGCTGGACCGCGCCCAAGGATGTCATCTTGCGCGTCGCGGACGAACTCACAGTCAAGGGCGGCACCGGCGCGATCGTGGAGTACTTCGGCCCGGGTCTCGACTCGATGAGCGCCACCGGCCGCGGCACCGTGACCAACATGGGCGCCGAGATCGGCGCGACGACCTCGCTGTTCCCCTTTGACTCGCGTACCGCCGACTACCTGCGCAGCACCGGACGTTCAGATATCGCCGAACTGGCCGAGGCCAACGCCGAGCATCTGCGCGCCGATGATGGCGTCGCGGAGGCGCGAGACGAAATCTTCGACCGCGTGATCGAGATCAATCTCAGCGAACTTGAACCTGCATGGGTCGGTCCGCACACTCCCGACCTGCGCAACACCGTCGCCGAGATTCGCGGGTTCATGGAGGGCGAGAGCTACCCGCTCAATGTGACCAACGCGCTGATCGGCTCCTGCACCAACTCGTCCTACGAGGACATGAGCCGGGCCGCCAACATCGCCAGGCAAGCGGCTGAGGCCGGTCTTGAACTGCAAGCGCCGCTGCTGGTCACTCCGGGATCCGAGCAGATCCGGGCGACTACCGAGCGCGACGGTCAGATCGAGGCCTTTGAATCGGCGGGCGCGACGGTGCTGGCCAACGCCTGCGGACCGTGCATCGGTCAGTGGAAGCGCGAGGATCTCGAAGGCGACGAACAGAACACGATCGTCACGTCCTTCAATCGCAACTTCCCCGGCCGCAACGACGCCAACCGCAACACGTTGGCGTTCATTGGCTCGCCCGAGCTGGTCGTTGCTACGGCCTTTGCCGGCGAGATGGGCTTCGACCCTCGCTCCGACGCCATCGCGACTGCCGACGGCGAGTTCCGTTTCGACGCTCCGAGCGGCGACGAACTGCCGGCTGACGGCTTCGATGTCGGGGACGAGGGCTACATCGCTCCGCCCGAGGACGGCAGTGGCGTCGATGTCATCGTGAGCCCGGAGAGCAACCGGCTGCAGCGGCTGACTCCGTTCGAAGCGTGGGACGGCGGCGACTACTCATTCATGTCGCTGCTGCTCAAGACGCAGGGCAAGACCACGACCGACCACATCTCGCCGGCCGGTTCCTGGCTTCGGTTCCGCGGACACCTGGAGAACATCTCCGGCAACCTCTTCAGCGGCGGCGTCAATGCGTTCAGCGGCGAGACCGGCACCACGCTCAACCAGATCAGCGGTCGCGCCGACGAGCCGATCAGCGATGTCGCGCGAGCCTACAAGGACGCCGGCATCCGCTGGGTCGCGGTCGGCGACGAGAACTACGGGGAAGGCTCCAGCCGCGAGCATGCGTCGATGGAGATTCGCTGGAGCGGCGGCTACGTCGTGATCGCGCGCTCGTTCGCGCGCATCGCCGAGACCAACCTGAAGAAGCAGGGCATTTTGGCCCTCACGTTCAGCGATCCTGCGCATTACGAGCTGGTCGGCCAACTCGACCGGCTCAGTGTGCTGGGACTCTCCGATTTCGCTCCCGGTCGGCCGCTCACCCTGAGGATCGACCACGAGGACGGCACGAGCGACGAGGTCCCGGTCAACCACTCGTACACCGACGAGCAGATCACCTGGTTCCAGGCCGGCAGCGCGCTGAACAAGATCGCCGCCTCCCAGTAGGCGGTCGTGTCCGCCGCGCGGTTTGCCTCGGATAGCTGCTCACGTGGCAGACTCAAAGCTGCTCTTCGGATAACAATGGGTACGGACTCAAGCCGCATTCCATCGCGGGCGTCCTGCGCCCGTGCTCAGAAAGGTCCTTGATCATGCGAACGAAGGTGACCGTCATTGGAGCCGGCAATGTCGGCGCGACCACTGCTCAGCGACTCGCCGAGCGCGGCTACGCCGACGTCGTCCTGGTCGACATCGTTGAGGGCCTGCCCCAGGGCAAAGCGCTCGACATGTATGAGGCGTCTCCCGTGATCGGGATCGACTCCTGCATCACCGGCGCCACCGACTACGGCCCGACCGCCGGCTCCGACATCATCGTGATCACCTCCGGCGTCGCCCGCAAGCCCGGCATGTCGCGGGACGACCTCCTACAGATCAACATGGGCATTGTCGATTCGGTCACGCGGGCTGCGATTGCGGAATCGCCCGACGCCACCATCGTCGTGGTGTCCAATCCGCTCGACGCCATGTGCCACGTCGCCTACGACGCGGCCGGCATCCCCAGTTCGCGGGTCGTCGGCATGGCCGGCATCCTCGACACCGCCCGCTACCGCTCGTTCCTCGCGGAAGCGACCAACATCTCGGTCGAGGACATCAACGCCTTCGTCCTCGGCGGCCACGGCGACACGATGGTGCCGCTCGCTTCCTACACCACCGCTGCCGGCATCCCGATCACGAAGCTGCTGCCGCAGGATCAGCTCGACACGATTATCCAGCGCACCCGCGACGGCGGCGCGGAGATCGTCAACCTGCTCAAGACCGGTTCGGCCTTCTATGCGCCCTCCGCGGCGGTAGCTCAGATGGTGGATTCGATCGCGCTCGACAAGCGCCGCATCCTGCCCTGCGCCGCGCTGCTCGACGGCGAGTACGGCGTGGACGGCCTGTTCATCGGCGTGCCGGTCATTCTCGGCCGGAACGGGATCGAGCAGATCCTCGAGATCAACCTGACCGACGAGGAGCAGGCTCAACTCAAGCACTCGGCCGACGCAGTGCAGGGTCTGGTCGACGATATGGCCCGACTGAGCCAGAACAACGGCGAATAGGCCCGATCACTCGTCGAGCAAAACTGAGCAATCCTGAACAGAAACCGAGCAAACCCGATCAAATCCGATCAAATCCGATCGCTGAGAGCGCCGAAACCCCGCTGAGGACTGAACATGAGTGAGATCCGAGTCGAATCCGACACGATGGGAACGATCGAGGTTCCCGCCGACCGCTACTGGGGCGCGCAGACGCAGCGCTCGCTTGAGAACTTCAAAATCGGCGGCGAGCGCATGCCCCGCTCGATCCTGCGCGCGATGGGCATCGTCAAGCATGCCTCGGCCAGCGCCAACCAGAAACTGGGACGACTGGATTCCGAGGTCGCCGATGCGATTCGGTCGGCCGGTCAGCAGGTGATCGACGGTGATCTGGACGACCATTTCCCGCTCGTCGTCTGGCAAACCGGCTCCGGCACGCAGTCGAACATGAACGCCAACGAGGTGATCTCAAACCGCGCGATCGAACTGCTCGGCGGCGAGATCGGCTCCAAGTCGCCGGTCCACCCCAACGACCACGTCAACATGTCGCAGTCGTCCAACGACGTCTTCCCGGGTGCCATGGCCATCGCCACCGCCGAGCAGACCGTCCACCACCTGATTCCCAGCCTGCGCTACCTGCACGACGCGCTCCAGGCCAAGGCCGAGGAGTGGACCAACATCGTCAAGATTGGCCGCACCCACGTCATGGACGCCGTCCCGCTCACCCTGGGCCAGGAGTTCAGCGGCTACGTTCAGCAGGTCGCCTACGGCATCCAGCGCGCCGAGCAGACGCTGCCTCGCCTCTACGAACTCGCCCTCGGCGGCACCGCCGTCGGCACGGGAATCAACTCGCACCCCGACTACGCGGTCAAGGTCGCCGAGGAAATCGCCGACTTCACCGGCCTGCCGTTCGTCACGGCGCCGAACAAGTTCGAGGCGCTGGCGGCGCATGACGCTCAGGTCGAGCTCGCCGGCGTGCTCAACACGATCGCGGTCTCGCTGATGAAGATCGCCAATGACGTGCGGATGCTCGGATCAGGTCCTCGCGCCGGTCTCGGCGAATTGGTCCTGCCCGCCAACGAGCCCGGTTCGTCGATCATGCCGGGCAAGGTCAACCCGACCCAGTCCGAGGCGCTGACCATGGTCTGCGCCCAGGTCATGGGCAATGCAGTTTCGGTCTCGGTCGGCGGCTCCAACGGTCACTTCGAGCTCAACGTCTTCAAGCCCGTCATGGCCTTCAACAACCTGCAGAGCATCAAGCTGCTCGGCGACGCTTCCGTCTCCTTCACCGACAACTGCGTCGTCGGAATCGAGCCCAACTACGGCCGGATCGACGAGTTGATGCGCTCGTCGCTGATGCTGGTCACCGCGCTGAATCCGCACATCGGCTACGACAACGCCGCCGCGATCGCCAAGAAGGCGCACGCGGACAACGGCACCCTGCTCTCCGCCGGCCTCGAACTCGGGCTGCTGACTGAAGAACAGTTCGCGGAGTGGGTCAAGCCCGAAGAAATGACCCGCCCCTAGACTGCCGACATCGCGAATCAGGAATCGGAGAACCCATGCCCAGCCGACGCAACATGATCGCCATGACCGACGAGGAAGCCAAGGAGTTCATCGAGACCGGCTGGACCCTGCAGGTCGCCTCGAACGGCAACAACGGATTCCCCCACCTGGTCGCCATGTGGTACGGCGTCATCGACGACAAGATCCACTTCACCACCTACGCCAAGGCGCAGAAGGTGCTCAACCTCAAGCGCGACCCCCGAATCACCGTGATGTTGGAATCGGGCGTCGAGTACTCCAAGATCAAGGGTCTCGTGATCGAGGGCGAAGCGGACGTGATCGAGAACGACCCACAGCTCGTGATGGCCGTCCAGGACGCCACCGGAGAGAAGCGAAACCCGAACGCGCAGGGCCGCTCCTCGACGCCGATGGACGACGAACAGCGGGTGCGCCAAGCCTCAAAGCGAGCCGTCGTCCGAATCAACCCAACCCGCGTCTACAGCTGGGACCACAACAAACTCGGCGGCGTCTACTAGGCTGCTGCCTCAGCCAACTCCAGAGCCGTGCTCGCCGCCTTCTGGGCCGTAGAAGACGACCCAGATCGCCAGGTCGTCGCTGAAGTCCTCGAAGCGGTGACGGGCGCCGGCGCCGACGAAGAACGTGTCGCCGGGACCGCACTCCGTCCGCTCGGTGCCCATCGAGAACACGCCCGTGCCCGAAGCGACGATGTAGACCTCGTCCTGGTTGTGCGGCGATTGCTTGTCGACCTCGCGCGGCGTGTACAACCCCACCGACATCGTCCCGTGACGCAGCATCTCCTGATACTCATCCGGCCCCACCCGACTCGCCATGATCGCCCCCTCCTTTGGATCGTCGGTTCAGCATATGATCAGCCCGTCGCCCGGCTGCGTGAAGGAGTGAGCCGATGCCATTGTCCCAACTTGAGGTGATCCAAGAAGGCCTTGACGGCATGCACGCCATGCTCAACCGCGCCGTCCCCGACATGACCGCCGACCAATGGAACGCGAGACCCGCCGACGAGGGGGTCAGCGCGTTCTTTTCCCTCTGGCACTACGTCCGCACCGAGGACAACATCGTCAACTGGGTGGTGCATCGCCGGCCGACGGTCTGGATCGACGGCGAGTGGGATCAGCACTTCGGCCTGCATCGGACCTCGCAGGGCACTGGCATGACCAAGGAGGAGGCGGACGCCGTCCTACTCAACGATGTCGACGCCTGGCTGTCGTACCAACAGGGCGTCTGGGTGGTCACACGAGAGTGGGTCTCAACGCTCACAGAAGACGACTTGCCCAAGGAGATCGTGATCAGGCCGACGCCACCAATGTCGATCTGGCAGGCGCTGACCGGGATGCTGCTCTATCACGGCTTCCGCCACGTCGGCGAGGTCGAGCACGCCCGCGGACTGCAGGGCCTCGGTGGCCTGACGATCTGAACCTCTGGCCGGTTAGAACACCGCGATGGGATTGACCGGCGAGCCGGTTCCGCCCTGGATGTTGAGCGGCAGGACGCAGAGCAGCATCTCGTAGCGGCCTTCTTCAGCGCAGGCTTCGGCCAACGGCTGCAGCAGCGCGTTGTCGAGCAACACCACGCCGAAGCTGTAGATCACGCCGTGTACTGGCCAGGCCAGACCGTACTCGCTGGGCCGATGATCCATCATGTCCCAGCCCAGCATCGACACATCCTTGTCGCGGATGAAGATGCTGCAGGAGGCGTGCAATCCCGGCGAGGGCGGCTGGCCGAAGAAATCGGTTGGGTTGTCTGCCTGGTATGCCTCGCGGCCTGAGTAGACGAGCAACGCGTCGCCCGGCTCGACAGTGACGCCCTGCGAGTCTGCGATGTCCTGCAACTCGTCTCCCATCACCGGCTGGTCGAGCGTGACGTACGGCTCGCCGCGGAACCTGGGAACATCAAGCAGCACGGCCTTGGTGAAGATGCCCTGGTTCCACGCGGTCACGTCCGCGAATGTGGCGCCAGTCGCCGAATCGATAGCCTCGTCCGGATCACGTCCCTGCCAGATCCCGTCCGAGTCCCAGATGTGGCAGAGCGCATCGACGTGCGTAAACGTGTGACCGTGATAGATGAAGCCGTAGTAATCGACCACCGCGCCGTCTCCCTCGTCGCCGCGATCGAACGTGCGCATGAAGTGTTGCGCCGGGGTCGGATTGAGTGCCGACGGATCCTTGGGATACGGCCGTGACAGCGAGACCGTTCGTCCGTTCCGCACCGACGCGAGCGCGGCCATCCGCTTCTCAACCGTGATCAGATTGACCGCTCCGACCGAGTCGTCGTCGCCCCAGCGACCCCAGTTCCTGCGTTCCTTGAAGTTGCCCGTGATCTCGTCACGGCTCGGTGCGGGGTATTTGTCGAAGTGGCTAGCCATCCCAGGTCCCTTCCAGGATCGTGTCTGATCCCAGCGAAGATAGCGCCCGAAACACCACGCGATATCCTCAGTCGCGAACGGATCGACGCATACAGACAGGACACAGGATGACCGACTTCGGCGTATCGATGTTCCCGACCGACTACGCAATCCAGCCCCCCGAGCTGGCGCGAGAAACGGAAGCGCGCGGCTTCGAGTCGCTCTGGTTCCCCGAGCACACTCACATTCCAACCTCGCGGATCTCGCCCTGGCCCGGCGGCGGCGACCTGCCGCAGGAATACTGGCACACGCACGACCCCTTCGTCTCGCTGATGGCTGCGGCTGCCGCCACAGAGACGATCAAGGTCGGCACGGGCATCCTGCTCGTGCCCGAACATGACGTGCTCGTCGCGGCCAAGTCAGCCGCCTCGCTGGACATGATCTCCGGCGGCCGCCTAATCCTCGGCATCGGCGCCGGCTGGAACGCGGAGGAGCTGGAGAATCACGGCTGGAACTTCAAGGACCGCTGGAAGGTGACCCGCGAGATCGTACTCGCCTGGCGCGAGCTCTGGTCGAAGGACGAGCCCGAGTTCCACGGCGAGTTCATCGACTTCGACCCGGTCTGGAGCTACCCCAAGCCCGTCGACGGAGACGTGCCGGTCCTGCTCGGCGCGCAGTCGAAGTGGTCGTTTGACCGCGTGGTCGACTACTGCGACGGCTGGATGCCGATCGCGCTGCGCGGCGACATGCGCGGCGACATGGAGCAGCTCAAGGCGGCCGCAGACCGCGCTGAGCGCGACATGGACACGATCAACTGCACAGTCTTCGGCGTGGGACCGAATCCGGAGCAGGTGCAGGATCTGATCGACATCGGCTTCGACCGGCTGATCTTCGGTCTGCCGGCGGCCGAGTCCGACACGGTGATTCCGTTGTTGGATCGGTACGCAGAGGTCAAGGCCGAGTTCAACGGCGGTTAGGAGGCCTCTCGCGCAACCATGTCTTCACCCCCCTCTGCCGATGGCAGCTTCCCCCTCGAGGGGGGAGCGGGTGAGATCGAACGGCTCACGCGAGTCCGCCTGCGCCAACTACAGAAGCTCAAGACGGCTCGCGGTCGCCGAGAGCAGGGCCTGTTCCTGATCGATGGCGAGAAACTCGTCCGCGACGCCCTTGAGGCCGACGCGCCAATCGTTGAGGTGTTGTCGACGCTCCCTGAACGGTGGCGAGGAAGCGGACGACCCGTCACGCTGTTGAGCCGCGCCGATGCTGAGCGTCTGTCCGACACGCGGACTCCACAGGGTCACTTCGCGCTCATCAGCGATGAGTTGAGGAGGTTCGACGCGCCGGGCGGCGATCGCTGGCAGGTCGTGGCTCTCGACGCGATCCAGGATGCCGGCAACGTCGGCGGGATCATTCGCTCGGCAGCGGCTTTTGGCGTTGACGCTGTGCTGGTCGGTCCGGGAAGCGCTGATCCGACCCATCCTCGAGTGACCAGAGCGGCGACGGGGGCATGGTTTCGGGTGAGCATCGCGCGATCTGATGACCTGTCGGAGGATCTCAGGGAGCTTCGCGATCAAGGCGCAACAGTCCTGGCGGCTGACCAAAGTGGCGAACCGTTGGGCGAACAGCACTTGCCATCCAAGATCGTGTGGCTGTTCGGGAACGAAGGCTCCGGCATCAGCGAGGCGCTCGGACCGTTGATCGACGGCCATGTGGCAGTTCCAATCGCTGAGGGTGTGGACTCGCTGAATGTGAATGTGGCGGCGGGCATCATCCTTCATCATGCCTATGACAGGGTTCGCGAGAGGAGCGCGATGTGAAGATCACTACCTGGAACGTGAACTCGATCCGGGCGCGCGAGGACCGCGTGCTCAACTGGCTGGACCAGCATCAGCCGGACGTGCTCTGTCTGCAGGAGCTCAAGTGCACCGAGGAGCAGTTTCCCTACGACGGATTTGACGAGCTTGGCTACAACGTCGTGCTGCACGGCCAGAAGTCGTACAACGGCGTCGCGATCATCTCGCTCGACTATCCGGATTGGGTTGAAGAAGCCGTTCCCTGGCCTGAGGACGACCAGTCGCGGGGGATTGCCGCTGAGGTCAGCGGCGTGCGCGTGGTCAGCCTGTATTGTCCCAACGGGCGTGAGGTCGGCCATGAGATGTACCAGTACAAGCTGGAGTGGTTCGACCACTTGCGTTCATGGCTGGACGGGCAGGATCGGGCGAGTGATCTCGTCCTGACTGGCGACTACAACATCACGTTCGACGACCGCGATGTGAACGATCCCGAGTTCTGGCAGGATCGCATCCTCTGCTCTGCGCCTGAACGCGAGCGGCTGAACGCGCTGATCGACTGGGGCCTGACCGACGCCCTGCGCCTGTTTGACGAGTCGGGCGGGGTCTACACGTGGTGGGACTATCGCACGGGCGGTGTGCAGCAGGACAAGGGTCTGCGGATTGATCACCACCTGATCAGTACGCCGCTCGTGGAACGGGCAGTGGCGGTCGAGATCGATATCGAGGAGCGGCGGATGGAGGGCGACGGCGACAAGCCGTCCGACCACGCACCGGTCACACTGGTGCTAGAGGACTAGCTTCGTTCAGACCCGCTTCTTCCAAGATCGCCGCGCAGCGGATGGCGAGGGCATCACTGCCCTCTCGGGCCATGAGCTGCACTGAGATTGGCATGCCTTCGGCATCGAGTCCCGCCGGCATCGCGATGGTGGGCGCCTGGACCAGGTTGGCGAGCGGCGTGTAGAGGATCGAGATCATCCAGGGGTTGACCGGCTGGCCGGCGATTTCGTCAATCCGGGCGCCGTGTGGATGGGCGGCGATTGCGCTGGTCGGCATCAGCAAGATGTCGAAGTCGTCGAACCAGGCGTCCATCTGTCGCCTCAGTCGATCGAGTCCGGCGTAGGCCTCGGCGACTTGAACACCGGTGAGCGAGCTGCCTCGGCGCAGACTGCCTCGCGTGTAGTCGCTGAGATCGTCCTCGCGTCCTTCGCAGAGCGGACCGTAGTTGGCTGCCGCTCCGACTGCGGACAGTGTGGGGAACACCCTGTTGGGATCGGTGATGTCCGGAGTCGCTTCGGCTACTGATGCACCGGCATCTCGCAGGATGGCTGCTGCTGCTTCGACCCTCCTGGCAATGAGCGGTTCGCAGGGAGTCGGACCTCCGAGTTGGGTGGCGCATGCGATTTTCAGATCCTTGAGGCTTGCGGGTCTGGCGGCCGATGCGAAGTCAACACCTTGCCCGCGGAAAGGGGCGGGATCGTCGGGATGCGGCCCAGCAGTTATGTCAAGCATCAATGCTGCGTCGGCAATCGTGCGGGCCAAGACGCCATCGGTTGAGATCTGCGACATGCCGGCTGCGCGAGCCCGGCGTGGAATGCGTCTGCCGGTTGGTTTGAGACCGACTACGCCGCAGTAGGCGGCCGGGACGCGGACTGAGCCGCCGCCGTCGGTGCCGTGGTGAAGCGGTCCGTAGCCAGCCGCACAGGCTGCTGCCGCGCCGCCGCTCGAGCCGCCAGCGGTTCGTTCGAGGTTCCAGGGATTGGCGGTCGATGGACCGAGCCGATTCATGGTCTGAGCCGCGAGACCGAACTCAGATGTATTGGTCTTGCCGAGAAACACGGCTCCGGCATCGCGCAGTCGTTCGACGAACAGTTCGTCGCGGTTCGCCGGTTCCCTCGATGTCACCAGTGAGCCCATGGTCGTCGGCACTCCTTTGAGATCGACGAGGTCTTTGAGCGTGATCGGGACGCCGAGCAACGGTGATGACTCTTGTTCCTCGCTGGATCGCCACGCTTGCTCGGCTTCACGGGCCTGCGACATGGCGAGCTCGCGGGTCTCGGTGATGAACGCGTGCAGCGACGGTTCGAGTGCGTCGATGCGGCTGAAGATCGCTTCGAGGGCCTCGACCGGCGACAGCTCGCGGGATCGGTATGCGCCCAAGAGTTGTTCTGCAGTGAGCTCGTGGATCTTGGACATCTAGAGGTTCTCGATCTCGACCGGTTCGATGTCGCCGGCTGGGGAAAAACCGAAGATGCGGCCGTAGAAGTCGAGTTCGGCCTCGGTCGCGCGCTGGATGTTGGCGGCCTGGCGGAAGCCGTGTTGCTCGCCTTCGAAGGCGATGTAGGCAACCGGCAGGCCTTTCTTGCGCAGCGCGTCGACCATGCGCTCGGCCTGATTGGGCGGGACGATCTTGTCCTCAAGCCCTTGCAGGAAAATGATTGGGCATGAGAGCCGGTCGACCGCGTGGATTGGCGAACGCTGCTCGTAGAGTTCGGCGCGCTCGGGGTACGGACCGATCAGCGAGTCGAGGTAGCGAGACTCGAACTTGTGCGTGTCCTCAGCCAGGGCGGCCGCGTCGGAGACGCCGTAGTAGGACGCACCTGCGGTGAAGACATCGCCGAATGTGAGGGCGCAGAGCGTCGTGTAGCCGCCGGCTGAGCCGCCTCGAATGGCGAGTCTTGCGGGATCGACATCGCCTCGCTCGACGAGGTAGTTGGCCGCGGCTTCGCAGTCCTCGCGATCGACGATGCCCCAGTTGCCATTCAGATCGCGCCGATAGGCGGTGCCGTAGCCGGTCGAGCCGCCGTAGTTGACGTCGACGACGGCGAATCCTCGAGTCGTCCAGTACTGGATTGCGAGGTTGAAGCCGGGATTGGTCGCGCTGGTCGGTCCGCCGTGGATGAAAGTGACCAGTGGCGGCATCTCGCCATCGGGCGCCTCGAACTCCGGATTTCGCGGGGCGTAGTAGTAAGCGTGCGAGGTGCGACCGCCGGTGGTGGGATAGGCGATTGCTTGGGCCGGGGAAAAAAACGAGGGATCAAGGTCGGGGCTGCTGGAAGCGCGAATCGTCTCGACCGCGCCAGTGTCCGAGTCGATGGCGACGATCGCGGCGCCGACATCTGGACCGGCAGCCGCGCAGATGATTCGTCCGCCGACGGCTGCGGTGAAAAAACCGAAGGTGTTGAAGGGCGTCTCGATTGGTCTGAGTTCGCCCGTTTCGAGATCGATCACGCCGATTCCGTGGCCGTCAGCATTGGCGTATTGCGCTCCGATGCAGCACTCGTCGAGGACGGCGTACGTGGACGTCGAGAACTCCCACTGGGGCTGGCCGAACTCGGCTTCCATTGACAGCGCAGGGACGAGTTGGTTGCCGTCCCAGCGATGGATGTTCCACCAGCCGGATTCGTCGGAGACGCAATAGAGGGTCCCATCGGGGCCCCACTGCGGCTCGGTGATTGAGACCGTTCCCCGTGCGTCGCCGGCGATGCGTCTTGGCGAGAGCAGCGATCCGTTGGCGGCCACCTCGGCAAGCCAGAGCTCGGTCGCGTCCCAGGGCATGTTGGGATGATTCCAGCAAATCCAGGCCAGCCTTCGACCGTCCGGGCTCAGCCTCGGCGAAGAGCAGAAGTCGAACCCCTCATGCAGACGGGTGATGTTATCCGCGTCGGCGGCGCTGCCGTCTGTGGGGATCGAAGCGAGGTAGTTCTCTGCCTCCAGGCCCTCGCGACGGTGGTCCTCGGCCACGCAGATCAGTCGTCCTCGCTCGTCGTCGACCGTGGCGTCGGCGTAGCGGACGGGGATCTCGGGGGTCAGGGGCGTTGGGTCGTCGGAGCTATCGACTGAGCGCCGATAGAGACGCTGGTCGCTGAAGTTGGAGAAGTAGCCGACACCGTTGGAGACGGCGAACGAGCCTCCGCCGTACTCGTGGACCAGTGTGCGGGCGCTGTAGTCGGAGGTCGTCACCTCGCTCAGTTCGCCACTTGCGGAGCAGCGCATGGCTGCGTAGCGACCCTGCTCGTCCGGCCTCGATTCGACCCAGTAGAGATCGTCGCCGTCAACGTCGAGTTCGTCGAACCGGAGCGCGCCGGCGGTCAGCATTTCGGTCGCGATCGGCGATTCCCAGGAGCCGTATGGTGCAGTTCGCCGAGCGCCGTGTGACGCAAGCTTTGGATTTCCCGAATGTTCACTCATCGTTGCCCCAACCCTCCGTAAACCTGCAATCATCGTAGGCGAGGTTCAGAAGTCAGCTTGCGCGGACACCCTGTGAAGGGGATGACACGTGGCCTCTCAACGACCTGTAGCGGCCCGCACGACGATCGAAGCCGCAGCTCAAGCCAGTCATGACCGAGCGCGCGTCGACGCGCCGCTGGCCGCCGATGTTCGCCTGCTCAGCAGTCTGCTGGGCAACACGATCCGGATGGTCGACGGGGATGAGGTCTTCAACGCGGTTGAGGAGTTGCGGGGCCTGGCTCAACGCCGGCGCGGTGTGCGCCAGGAACCGGAACCGCAGCTGACCGCCGAGATTGTGGGGCTCGTTCAGAGCTGGCCGCTCTGGCTGGCGGCGGAGGTCGGCAACGCGTTCCTGACCTACTTCCTGTTGACGAACACCGCTGAGGAAACTCACCGGATCAGACGGCGTCGCGTGCGCTCAACCAACTCACAGAGCGCTCCGCGGTCGATTCCTGCGGTCGTGGAGCAGTTGCTATCGCAGGGCATCGATGAGAGTACGATTCGCGCTCAGTCGGCGGGCATTCATCTACAACCGGTTTTCACCGCGCATCCGACGGAGTCCCAGCGACTCACGATGCTCGGGACGCTGCAGGATGTCCATCGGCTGCTGCTCGAGCGTGAGCAGGCGATCCCGTCGGAGCTGGAAGAGATCGACTCGGCGCTGCGCACGCATATCGAGGGACTGTGGCAAGCCGATCACCTTCGCTACCGGCGTCCGACGGTGCTGGAGGAGTCTCGGCTGCTGCTGCGTACGTTTGAGACCACGCTCTGGGACGCGGTGCCGGCCGTGACGGGACGATTCCGCAGTGCGACGGGCGTGAGTCCCCAGAACTCGCCTGCGCCGATCGTGCTCGGCTCGTGGATGGGCGGCGACGCCGACGGCAATCCCAACGTGACGCCCGACCTGACCTGGCAGACGGCGCTGACGATGCGAGCGCAGGTGCTGCGGTTGCATCTGCAGGCTGTGCGCTCGATGGACGGAATGCTGCCTCACTCGGTCCGGCGCGTGGCGGCGTCGAAACGGCTGGAGGAGTCACTGCAGCGCGATGCGCGGCGCATGCCGCGGGTCGAGGAGCGTCTTGAGCGCCGCAACGCAGCCGAGCGTTACCGGCACAAGATTCGCTACATGGCTGCCAGGTTGCAGGCGACGCTCGAGGCGGATTACGCCTTGCTCGATACGCGGGCAGCGAGTATCCACGATGCCCGCCTGTCCTCGACCGAACCTGACGGCGTGGCGTACGACTCGGCGCAGGAGTTCGTTGACGATCTCGAAGCGATTGCGGAGAGTCTGCGATTGCATGGCGCGAATGCAGGAGCAGAGACGGTCGTGCAGCCGTTGATTGATCGGGCCCGAGCCTTCGGCTTTCACCTCGCGACGCTCGATATTCGGGATCACGCTGATCGATTCCACACAGCGGCCGATGCCGTACTCAAGGGTCTGGACATCCAACCGCCGGGCGGGAGCTATCTCGAACTCACGCGGGAGCAGCAGGAATCATTCCTCGCCGGCGAGCTTGACCGTGATTATTTCCCCGAGGGTCACGCGATGTCCACCCAGGACGACGACACGTTGCGCCGTTTCCGTACGGCTCGCCGGATCCAGCGCATCTGCGGGGACGAGGCGGTGCAGACCTGCATCGTTTCGATGTCGGAGCACGCGGCCGACGTGCTCGCGCCGGTGCTCATCGCCCGCCAGGCCGGCCTGAACGACATCAACCTCAAGGCTCCTGGTGGGAGGATCCGGATTGCTCCGCTGTTTGAGCGGGTCGCCGACCTGGATCGAGCGCCGTCGGTGCTGCGCTCGCTGTTCGGTCATGGGGCCTATCGAAGACATCTCAAGGCTCACGACGATCTGCAGGAAGTGATGGTCGGCTACTCGGACTCGGCCAAGGATGCCGGTGTGCTGCCGTCGTTGTGGGGTCTATATCGGGCTCAGGACGCCATGCACGAGGTCGCGCGAGAGTTTGGCATCGATTTGATGTTCTTCCATGGCCGCGGCGGCACGGTCAGTCGCGGCGGCGGTCCGTCGCACGACGCGATCCTCGCGTTGCCGCCGCACACGACCGAGGGCGGGATCAAATTCACCGAGCAGGGTGAGATGATCCAATTCACCTACGGCATGCCGGGGCTGGCGAAGTGGAACCTGGAGCAGACGCTGGCGGCGGCCGTGGTCAAGCGCTTCGATCATGACCACGCCGACACTCCGGACACAGAGCGTGAGCGTTATCACGCAGTCATGAATGAGCTGTCCGAGACGGCTGAGCAGGCCTATCGACGGCATGTGGTCGACGATCCCGACCTGCACGCTTACTTCCAGCGCGTGACGCCGATCGGCATGCTGGGCAATCTGGCGATCGGCTCACGTCCGACGTTCCGGCCGGGGTCGGATGCGTCGCTGACGTCGCTGCGGGCCATCCCCTGGGTGTTTGCCTGGATGCAGACTCGGCACGTGATCACCGGCTGGATGGGCGTCGGCACGGCGCTCGAACAGTTCATTGAGCATCACGGGGCCGCCGGCGAGGAACTACTGCGCGACATGCGAGTGCGCTGGCCCTTCTTCGCGACGCTGCTCTCGAACGTGGAGATGGTGCTGGCCAAGGCCGACTTCGACGTGGCGGAGCACTACGCACGGACGCTCGGCGACGGCGACAGCGACCTTCGCACCTTCGGGCGGCTGAGCGAGGAGTTCCAGCGGACTGTTCGGATGGTGAACCGGCTATCGGATCAGGAACGGCTGCTGGCGGGCACGCCGGTGCTGCAGCGATCGATTGCGCTGCGCAATCCTTATGTCGACGCGCTGAGCTTTCTGCAGGTGGAGCTGCTTAGCCGGATCCGGGACCTGCCCAAGAGCGATCCCGAGTACGCAGACACGCTGGAGGCGATCTTGCGCAGCGTCAACGGCGTCGCCGCCGGGCTGCGCAACACGGGCTAGCTGGGTCGCCTGCTAGACGACTTCCCAGTGGACCAGGGTGAACGGCTCGGTCTCTTCAGTGGCCTCGTGATCCTCGAAGACCGGGCGGACTTCGGCGCCGATCTCGACGGTTTGCATCGGGTCGCCGACGAGGTTTCCGACCATGCGGACGTTTTCGTGGTTGGGCAACTCGACCAGGACAACCAGGTAGGGACAAGAGTCTTGCAGCGCCGGATGGACCGGGTGCCAGACTCGCTCCCACGAGTAAATCCTGCCGTTGCCCTCGACCGGCTTCCAGCCGAGGTCGAAGGAGTGGCAGCGGTGGCAGTTCCACTCAGGGCCAAACTGCGGACGGTCGCAGGTGTTGCAGTTCTGGACCAGCAGTTCGTGGCGCTTCACGCCTTCCCAGTACTCGGTGTCGAGACCGTCGATCGCCGGCGCCGGCGCCGGCATGCCCTCGCCGAGGTAGTAGGCTCCGGGGTTCGCCATTAGAGCACCGCCTCTGAGCCGACGATCATGTCGGACACCGGAGTCACCATCGGGCCGGAGGCGACGAGCGACACGTTGACATCGTCGACCTGGTTGCAGGACTCGCCGCGCACCTGGCGGACGGCCTCGATGTTCAGTTCCAGGCCGTGCATGTAGCACTCGGCGAGGTTGCCGCCGCTGGTGTTGATCGGCATCTTGCCGCTCGGGGCGACCAGGTTGTCGAACGTGATGAACTCGTTGGCCTCTTCGTAGGTCGTCAAGCCGTGCTCGATGATGCTCATCACGACGCCGCCGGTGAAGTTCTCGTAGACCTGGGCGACGTCAACCTCTTCGGGCTTGACCTCGGCCATGTCGTACATGCGCGGGGCGACCGTCTTGAAGTTGGAGGTCGCGTAGTCGGTGGCGTTGTGGGCGCCCGAGCCGGCGCGATTGCCTGATCCGACAGCGCCACCGAGGAAGTAGACGGGCGTCTTGGCGTAGTCCTTGGCTCGGTCTGCCGAGACGAAGATCATTGCTGCCGCGCCGTCGTTCTCCTGGCAGCAGTCGAACAGGTGGAAGGGCTCCACGATCCAGCGCGACTGGTCGTAGTCCTCAGGCGTCAGCGGTCGGCCGTACATGACCGCGCGCGGGTTGTTCTGCGCGTGGTGGTAGGAGGCGAGCGAACAGGCCTTGAGCGTGTCCTGCGTGATGCCGTGGTCCTCGTAGAGGCGGTGCACCCGCATGGCGAATGATTGCGCCGGCGACATGAGTCCGTAGGGCGCGGTGTAGGCCTGGTCGCCACGCACGTGAGGCACGCGCGCGCCCTGACCGAAGCGTCCGAACTGACCCTGAGCCAGGCCGCGGAAGACGACCACGGTGTCGGCGAGTCCGGTTGCCACGGCCGAGGCGGCGTGCGCGCAAGCGGCCGATCCGCCGCCGCCGCCACCGCCCCATTCCATGTTGGAGAAGCGCAGATCCTTGATGTCGAGCGCCGCCGCGATGCGCGACGGATCGTTGCGGTCGTTGGAGTACGAGGCGAAGCCGTCGATCTCGCGCGGGTCGATCCCGGCATCGGCGCTGGCCTTCAAGATCGCCTCGATGACGAGCTTGAACTCCGCGTCCGGGGAGCGTCCACGCTTGTAGTACGTCGTCTCACCGACGCCGATAATGGCGGTTTCGCCGCGCATCGTGCGCTTACTCATCTGTCGTGTCCTTCCCTACCAGTCGTTGTCGGCAGTTTAGATGATGATCGGGTGGGGGCTACTGCAGGGCTCCGGCGACGAGGGCCTCTGTGATTTCCTCGTCCGGGGCCGAGAGGATTTCGGATAGCACGTAATGGGTGTGCTCGCCGATTGCCGGCGCGGCGCGGCGTAATCGAGCGGTCCCGCCGGAAAACTTGGTGACCAAACCGTCGTAGGGCGTCGGACCCATTACCGAGTGGTTCAGGGTGACGAAGAAGCCTCGATGGGCGAGCTGCGGATCTTCATAGAGGTCCGAGGGCCACTCGACCATCGCTGCCGGCACGCCTGCCGCGGTCAGACAATCTACTACTGCGTCTACCGTCTGCGGCGCGCACCAGGCAGCGATCGCTGCCTCAATGTCCGCTTTGACGGCCATCCGGGCTGAGAGATCGTCGTATTCGCTGCCTGACCAGTTCTCGAGGCCTGCGGCTTCGCGCAGGGCTTGCCATTGTTCAGCGGTCTCGGTGGCGATGGCGACGTAGCGCTCTTCATCGCCGACTTTGAACACCGCGTTGGGCGCGGCGTACATCGATCCGTGACCTGGAGCCTCGGCGATGCGGCCATTTTCGAGGTAATCGAGCACCAGCGGGGCGTTGAAGTGGATGCCGGCCTCGGTCTGGGCGAGGTCGATGTATTGACCCTGGCCGGTCAGGTCTCGGTAGCGAATGGCGGCCGCGAGGACTCCTGATCCGAATCGCGGATTGATGAAGTCCGTGTACGCGCCCCAGGTGCCGGACGGTTGTCGGTCCGGCCAACCGGTGATCCGATGCAGACCCGAGAGGCAGGCGCCCTGGAGGCCGAATCCCGCGTAGCTCGACTCGGGTCCCCACTGACCGCGTAGGCAGGTGCTGAGCATGATGATTTCGGGACGCTCTTTGCTCAGCGTCTCATAGTCGAGTCCGAAGCGCTTCAGCGTGCCCGGCGTGAACGATTCGACGACCACATCGGCCCAGTCGACGAGTTGGCGGGCATAGGAAAGGCCCTCTTCCGTGTCGAGTCGGAGTGCGACGCCCAGCTTTGACGAGTTGAAGTTGGCCATGAACTGAGCTCGGTCGAGGCCTGGCTGGTTGTCTTTGAACGGCGGAGCCAGGCGCAGCACGTCGGGCCGGGTGGCCGACTCGATGTGGACGACGGTGGCGCCGTGATCGGCCATTGACTTGGAAATTAGCGGTCCGACGCCGACCCAGGCGAAGTCGGCGATCTTGATGCCAGACAGGGCGCCGCCATCCTCGTTGCGGACTCCGTTCGATGAGATCGGGGCGCGTGTGGATCGCTTCGGCGCGCGTCCGAGCTCGGCGAGCAGATGCTGATCCTGCCCCAGTGTGGGCGCTGGGCGGTCGATCTGCAGCGGCGTGCCGGAGAGTTTGGCGAACGGGCCTGGATATCGCTTGCCTTCGATGTCTACCCAGTAGCCACGTGCTTCGAGGTGCTTGTCGTTGGCGATGTCCTCGACCGTGTAGAGGGGGGCGAGCATGAAGCCGTCGTTGACCGCTCGCTCGTAACACTCGGCCATCGTTCGGTTGGCGACGAAGTCGTGCAGGACCTGGTTGGCGACACCCAGCATGCGGCCTGCTTCGGCCGGATCTTCCATCGCGGCTCGGCCCAGGGCGGCCGCCCATTCGTCGATGTCGGCGCCTTCGAGCTCGCCGGTCAGCTCGCCGGACTCCGCGATCCACTTCATCACCTTGGTCGAGTGACGCAGCCCGAGGCCGCCCGGCACGATGCTGAAGGTGATGTAGCCGTCCGCGCACGGATGAATTGGGAACACCGCGGGGCCTTCAAAGACTCCTTCGGCCCGATCGGCACAGGTACCTGGTGGATCTCCTCCGGTGTTGGGCGGGAAGCCGGTCGCGTGCATCAATGTCCAGACGACGGCGGCCTGCATTGAGACATCCAGGTGCTGGCCCTGCCCGGACAACTCGCGCTCTCTGAGCGCGATCGACGTGTCCGCTGCGGCCTGCACGCCGACGTGGATCGCCGCCTGGGGAAATCCCACCGGCACCGGCGGGCGATCGCCCTCGCCCTGTAGACCGACCAGCCCGCCGGCCGACTCAATCGTCAAATCGGTGGCCGGACGGTCGGCCCAGGGTCCGTCCTGTCCATAGGGCGTGACCGAGACGTAGATCAGCTCGGGATGTTCATCCTTGATGTCCTCATATCCCAATCCCCATTTGGCCATCCCGCCAGGATCAAACGACTCGACCAGCACGTCGGCGGTGGCCAGCAACGCGCGGAAGTCGGCCCGACCCTCTTCGTCGTCCAGGTCGATCACGACGCTGCGCTTGCCCAAGCCCATGGCGGCCCAGTAGAGCGAACGCTCAGGGTCTTCGTTGCTGAACGGCGCCAGATTGCGCGAAGGCGTGCCCCATGGCGGCTCGACCTTGATCACCTCGGCTCCCATGTCGGAGAGCACGCGGCCGGTCATCTCGGCTCGGGACGTGGTCAGATCGATCACCCGCACTCCGCCCAACAACGTGTCCGACGCCTGACTCGTCATATCGAAGCTCCGATCTGGCAACTCGTACCCACATGCCGAAGGCTCCCGTACGGCCTGGGGCTAACGCAGGGATTGCCAGTCAAGATACCGAAGGATCGGTGAATCGCGAACTAGATGACGAGGAACATGCGAATCAGCACGGAGAACACGCCAAAGATCAGCAGCGCGCCGAGGATCCACCAGAGCAGTCGCGGCGCATCCTCGCGCGGTTCGTTGGCTCGATCTTCGTGGTCGATCCAGCGCGCGTGACGCTCGGGCGGCGGACGTCGACGGCGGGCGTGGGGCGAGTCGGGCGCCGGCGGCGGCCAGACGTTGCGGCCTACATCGTGCCCAGCATCGCGGTCTTCGGCCATGACCAGCCCTCCGTCCGCTTGGCGTGGGAGCAGCGTCTTCAGTCTAGCCAGTGCGCGGGACCGTTCAGACCGGCGCACTGCGCCTAGCCTCACCTGCGTTTACTCTTTCGGATAGCAGCCTCTCAGGAACCGGAGCGTCGCGTGTCCCGAATCCTCGTTACTTCCACGCTGCCCGGCGATGGCAAGTCCGTCGTTGCCGCCGGCATTGCTTCCGCCCTCCGCGCGACCGGCGCGACCGTTCGACTGGTCCGCATCGACGACGGCGACTCGGCGGTTGGCGACGCGCAGCAGTTCGCCAGGATCAACGGCGTTCGCGGGGCATCGGAGCCGGTCGGGGCCGGTGAGGTGGCATCTGACACGGATCACACCGTGATCGAAGCCTCTTCAGGTGAGGGCCTTGAGATCGACCGCATAGTGCTGGTCGTCCGGCACGGTGAAGCAGATGATGACACCGTGACTCGAACGCTCGCTGAGCTACATCCCAACGCGGTCGTCGTGAACGGAGTGCCGGAGCATGGCGGTCCGGCGGCGCTCGAGCGAGTTGCCGGGCTGGGCGGCAATGGAGTCGCGGCGATTCCGCAGGACCGGCACCTCGCCGCGCCGACCGTGCGAGACATCGCGCCAGCGCTGGACGGCGCTCTTTCAGGCGAGGAAGAACTGTTCGACGAGGCCTCTCGAGATCTCGTGATCGGTCCGGTCAGCGCGCACGAGGGCATGGATTACTTCCGCAAGTATCCGGACAAGACCCTGATCACGCGCCACGATCGAATCGACATTGCACTCGGCGCATTGGACTACGAGCCGCTCTGTCTGATCCTGGCAGGCGGCGAACCGACGCTTCCTTACGTCGCACAACGAGCCGAGCGGGAGTCATTTGCGTTGATCACAACCTCCTTGACGACGCTCGAAGTCGTCGAAGCGATCGGTCCGCTGTACGGCAACTCGGCGTTCGTCGGCGAGCGCAAGCTGGCCACGGCGATCGAGTTGGTCGGAGCCAGCCTTGCGGCTCACGAACTGGCCTGACAAGGGTTTCTTGTCGGTCTCATCCAAAGAGCGGCGACTGCGCAGTTACACCTCGCTTACATTTCTTGCCTGTTGACAGATTCTCCATAACACTGCGTACACCATTGAGTCCGTGCAGTGCTTCCCAGGTGAAACGAGGGTGAATGTGACAGACGTGAAGCCGAAGACCAAGGCACAGATGGCCAAGGCGATTGAGGAGAGAACGGGCATCCGCAGCTCGGATGTCAATATGGTGTTGGACGCGCTCGCCGACGTTGTGCTCGAAGATCTCTCGGATGGTGGTCCGAACTCAGTCACCGTTGCCGGACTGATCAAGGTCGACATCGTCGGCCAGACGGCGCGTCCTGAGCGCGAGGGCCGCAACCCGGCGACCGGCGAGACTATCACGATCGCCGCTCGTCCGGCGCTTGATCGCGGTAAGGTACGTGTGCGAGCGCTCAAGCGCTTGCGCGACGTCCTCTAACCGCAACCCTTCGAGCCGCCAATGCCGCCCGTACCGCCGACCAACGACGCCGGGCGCGAACTCATCGAGCGGCTCGAACCTCACCTGCCGAAGCTGGCGGAATACGCAGAAGTCCATGATCGGGACGCGAGTTTCCCGTTCGCATCCTTCGATCTTCTTCGAAAGATCGGCTGGATCTCTGCGCCGATTCCACGCGAGCACGGTGGCGATGAAGCCTCACTGGCGGATCTGGTCGCCGCGCAGACCGCTCTGGCCAAGGTCGACATGGCGCTGGCGTTCGCCTGCGGCATGCACCTGATGTCGGTCGGCTCGGAGCGATCGAATCGCACCTGGCCGGACCAACTTCGCGAGCGGATCTTCCGCTCGGTCGTCGAGGATGGCGCGCTCTGCAATCAGGTCGCGACGGAGCCTGAGATGGGCTCACCGCAAGGCGGTGGTCGGCCGCAGACGGCGTTGACTCCCGACGGGCCGGGATGCTGGCGGATCAACGGCCGGAAGTCGTTCACCACTCTTGCGCCGGCGCTGACCTGGTTCTTGACCTACTGCGCGCTCGAGGACGGCTCCGGCATGCTGGCGCGGGTCGCGGTGCACAAAGACTCGCCGGGGTTGCGAATCGAAGAGACCTGGGACGTGGTTGGATTGCGTTCGACCGGCTCTCACGATGTTTGGTACGAGAACGTGGCGATCAGCGACGACGAGTTCCTCGTCCGGCAGGATCCGGCCAAGTCGGGCCAACGCCACGGCGATTTCGCCTGGTTCTCGTTGCTGGTCTCGGCCGCCTCCCTCGGCGTAGCCGAGGCGGCGCGCGACTATACGGTCGAGTTTGCTCGCAATCGCCGTCCTGGAGGAGCGCCGGGCGTGATCGGGAGCTTGCCGACGGTTCGCGCTCAGGTTGGCGAGATTGACCTTCGGATCATGTCTGCCCGGGCGCTGCTCCACGAGACGGCATCGGCCTGGGACAGCCTTGATGGCGACTCGCGATTCAAGCTCGGACCGCGCGTCGCGGCAGCGAAGCTGCATAGCGGGGACACCGCGGTGGATGTCGTCGACCGTTGCATGCGTCTCGTCGGTGGGATTTCGCTGCATCGATCACAGCCGCTTGAGCGTTACTACCGCGACGTTCGAGGTCCGCTGCACAATCCTCCGATTACGCCACGAGGGCTTGAGGTCATCGCCTCGGACGCGCTCGATCCCTTGCCCGACATCACTTCTTGAACGTGCTGATCAGCCGCTGAGCCACTGCGAGCCGCTGCTGATCCACGCCGCCGGAACTCAGGCGTTGCCATCGCAATTCCCTGGCCCAACGCTCGAGCGCCAAGTCCGCCGACCCGCCAGAAGGGCCGTGGAGATCCATTGCTCTCTCGACAACCGACTCAGCGACCTGTGTGGCGAAGGCGGTCGCGGTCAGCGCCATGTCAGATACGTGCTCTGCCGCATCGATGTACAGCGCGCGTGCCGCTGAGATGCCGATCTCGTTGTCGGCCAGTGCCAGACGCGCCCGTTCGCCTGCTGCCAGTGGCGTCCCGTGCTCTCGGCGGGACCAGACGGCGCTGCGGGACATGTCCTGCGCAGCCGATGCGACGCCGGTCAAGTACGCCGCTGAGAAGAGACGCCGGCGCAGGACGAGATCGTTGGCGAACGGCGGGCCGTTGCCAACCTCACCGAGCAGGTTGGACTCCGGGACCTTCACCGCGGACAGGTTGATCTCCATCGTGTCGCGGCCTGCCGCGAGTGTCGGCCAGGGTCGCCAGTGTTGGAATCCGACGCGGTCGGTTTCGACCACGATCGCCGATACTCCGTGCCGCTCTCCGGGTACTGGTTCACTGTTGGCGTAGACGATGCCGAATGCGGCGTCGGTTGCGTCGGCGACGAACAACTTTGTTCCGTCGAGCATCCAGCCCTCAGCGTGGCGTTGAGCGCGGATGCGAACGGCGTCGACCGGCAGGTGCGACAAGTCCGGGTCTTCGAGGCCACGGAAGCAACTCACTTCTCGACGGAGCAGGGGCTCGAGGAATCGCTGTTGTTGCTCCGTGGAGGCGGCGTAAAGCTGGGGTGGCGGGTCGGGATCGAACAGGCCGTATGCGGGATTGAGCACTCCGGCGCGGTGCTGCGACAGTTCTTCGGCAATTCGCAGCCGGTCTGGGTCGGGCAGGTCGTCGCCCGGGCCATCTTCTGCCGCGTTTGGCGCCATCAGATGGTCAATGCCGAGCTCGGCGGCTCGGACGAGCAACTGATTGTGTGTTTCGGCGGGTAGCCGGAAGGCGTTTCGCTCGACGCGATTCTCGTGCAGCCAGATTTCTCGCCGGATGAAGCGGCGGACGGCCTTCAGGATGAGGTCGAGCTCTTCACTCACGATCCACCGCCTGAGCCAGGCTCAGCCGAGCGCACCCGACGCGGCGAGTTCTGCCAACTCTTCGTCGGTGAGGCCGAGTTCCTGCAGTACCTCGTGCGTGTGCTGTCCGGTCTTCGGGGCCGGGCCTCGCGGACCAACGTTGGCGCCTGCGATGTCGAATGGGGTGTTGAGCGTGCGGAACTCGCCCTCCGGTCCTTCGATCACGCTCCAGGCGTTCATGGCTTCAAGTTGGGGGTCGTTGATCACTTCCGGCAGTTCCGCGACCGGCGCCCAGGTCAAGGACTGTTCGTTGAGCAGCGGACGCCACTCGTCGAGGTTCCTGGAGAGGAACACTTCGCGCATCGCCGAGGTCAACTCCGCAGTGTGTTCCATTCGGCCCATCAGCGACGAGTATCGCTCGTCCGCCATCCAATCATCCCGACCCAACGCTCGGCAGGTCGGGAACCAATAGCGATCACCAGTCGGCATGACCAGCATCAACCAACGGCCATCTGCGGTCTCATAGGAGTTGAAGAGTGGATTGCCCGGTTGGATCCGATTGATTCGAGGCGGTTGGTCTTCCATGATCAACGACGCCGCCACATCGGCTCCGATTGTCCATGCGCCGGTCCGCTGCAGCGTCACCTCGACGTACTGGCCTTCGTCGGTCATGTCGCGCAGGCGTAATGCCGCGAGTGTGCCGGAGAGGAGGTTGAGTGAAGTGGCGTGGTCGCCCTGTCCGGGACGACAGGGCATCGGTGGGCCGTCGGGTTCACCGATCAGGCTCATGATCCCTGAGCGCGACCAAAAAGCGGAGTAGTCGAAGGCGGTCATCGCATTGTCGGGACCGCGAGTGCCGTAGCCGGTCAGCACGACGTAGATCAGTCTGGGATTGATCTGTTGCAAGCTCTCCCAGGTCAGGTCATAGCGTGCGATGCGGGGCGCCGTGAGGTTTGTGATGAAGATGTCAGCCTCGGAGACCATGCGCTTGACGACATCGCCGGCTCCGGGAGCTTCCAGGGAAAGGGCAACCCCTCGTTTGCCGCGATTGTCCAGTTCGTACGGCGCGTCGACGTCGGTCTCGGGGTTGAAGTCGGGCTTGCGACCGCGCATCAAGGTCGTTCGCCAGGCGTCGCCGACCGGATTTTCGATCTTGACCACGTCGGCGCCGAGGTCGGCCATCAGAGCTGCTGCCGATGGCGCTGCCAGCCAGTTCGCCACTTCAACCACGCGAATTCCGTCTAGCGGCGCAACCATAGCGATCCCCTTCGTTAGCTTGCAGTCCGATCCTACCTGCCAGACCCCACTCCAGACCCGCGGTGTAAGGGAGATGACCATGCAGCACAGACCTCTGGCAGCCCGAATCCCAGATCCCGGAATTCGGGCGCTGTTTACTCGGGAAGCACGATGGCAAGCCTGGCTTGACGTTGAAGCGGCATTGGCACGCGCCGAAGCGGAACTTGGGATGATTCCCGCCGATGCGGCGGTCGAGATCGCCAACAGCTGTCGGCTCGAGTTGTTGGATGTCGACAAGATCGAGGCGGGCCTGGCGGTGACAGCGCATCCGCTGGTCCCGCTGATCTGGGAACTGGACCGCGTCCTGGCAGGCGACGTCGGCGGCTATGTCCATTGGGGCGCGACGACGCAGAACATCACTCAGACGGGGGACATTCTGCAGCTTCGCGCGGCGCATCAGATCATTCTTGGCCAGATCGGGCAGGTGCTTGCGTTGCTGGCGCCGTTGGCCGAGCGTCATGCGGACGATCCCTGCGCCGGGCGGACGCATGGTCAGCATGCAGTACCGGCGACCTTTGGTTACAAGGTCGGCGCCTGGATTGATGAACTCTGCCGTCATGTTGAACGGCTGCATGACGCTGAGCCCCGCGTCTTTGTGGCGATGCTGGGCGGGGCGGCGGGCACGCTCGCTTCGTTCGGCGCGCCGGGTCTGGAGGTACAGAGCGGTATGGCGAAGCACCTGGATCTGGTGCCGATGCCGGTGCCGGGACGGACCAGCCACGATCACCACGCCGAGTACGCCGCGATCCTGGCCATGTTGGCTGCGACCTGCCGCAAGATCGCCGACGAGACGTACACGTTGATGAAGCCTGAGTTCGGCGAGATCGAGGAACCGGTTCCACCGGGCACGGTCGGCAGCAGCACGATGCCGCAGAAGCGGAATCCGAAGCTCTCACAAGACATTCGCGCCGCGGCCGCTCAGGTCACGGCGCTGTTTCCGCTCGCGCTCGACGCGATGCGCACTGAGCACGAGGCAGACGGTTCGACGAGCGTGATGGTGGAACGGGTCGTGCAGGGTTCGATTGAACTGGTTGGCGACATTTTCGCCCGGATGATCCTGCTCTTCGAAGGGATCGAGGTGAAACCAGAGCGGATGAGGGCCAACCTCGACTTGTCGGGTGGGTTGATCATGAGCGAACGGATCATGCTCGCGTTAGGGGAACGCGTCGGTCGTCAACGCGCGCACGACATCGTCTATGAGCACGCGCAAGACTCGGCGGTGCAGAATGTCTCGTTCAGGGAGCTGCTGGTCGGGGACGAGGAAGTGGGCCGGCACCTGTCGGCGCAGGAGCTTGACGATCTGTTGGATCCGGCGAGCTACACGGGCGCTTGCGGCGAGATTGCTCGAGGGCAGGCTGAGCGGGCGCGCGAGGTCGTGGAACGCCTAGACTCCGCGCAGAGTTGAGTGCGAAGGCCCGATTGGAAGCGAGCGCATCATGTTGAAATGGATCGTTCCCGTTACGAAGCAGGAAGGCGTCGACCGAGACACCTTGCATGAGTTCTGGCGCTGTATCCATGCGCCCCACGTGGCCAACCTGGCCAAGCCGCTGCGGTATTGCGTCACTCTGTTTGAGGGCCATGGCTCGCTCGGTGGGCCGCCGCCGATGGGCGAGATGCCCTACGACGGTGTCGCCGAACTGTGGTTCCGCGACTTCGAGCACTTTGGCGAGGCGTTTGGCGAGCATCGCGGGGGGCTGACCACTATCGATGGCTTCAGCGACCTGATCGAGCCAACGACGGACGGCATGTTCACGACCGAGAACATCATTGTCGACTCAGAGCCGGCTGCTGATGCTTGCAAGTGGGTCGCGTTCGTCAAGAAGGGCGAAGGCGTCACGCGCGAGCAGTTGTTTACTGCCTGGAGCGATGGTCACTCTCCTCGAGTGGCCAACACGATCGCCCGGGCTGAGGGCCGATGCCTTCGCTATACGACCTCGCACGCCAACCAGGGCACAGAGGCGGGGCCGTGGGATGGGGTCGCGGAACTCTGGTACACCGACGCGGAAGCGGCGGTCAGAGGGCTGCCAACGTCGGATGAGCCGGGCGATCCGTTCCCTCCGCTGATTGATGCGGCAGCCACGGTGATTCTGCAAGGCCGCGAAATCGTGGTCGTCTCCTAGACTCATTGCAACCCGACAGGAACGGAGTCGCGCATGAAATTCGGAATCTTCTACGAGCACCAACTCCCCAAGCCATGGGGCGAGGGTCAGGAACAGCAGCTATTCCAGGACGCCCTCGAGCAGGTCGAACTCGCCGACAATCTCGGCATCGACCACGCCTGGGAGGTGGAGCATCACTTCCTCGAGGAGTACTCGCATTCGTCCGCGCCCGAGGTCTTCCTGGCCGCCGCTTCGCAGCGCACGAAGAACATCCGGCTCGGCCACGGCATCGTGTTGATGCCGCCGGGCTACAACCATCCGGCTCGAGTCGCCGAGCGAATTGCGACGCTCGACCTCGTCTCCAACGGACGCGTTGACTTCGGCACCGGCGAGTCCGCGTCCCGCGCCGAACTCGAGGGCTACCGGATCAACCCGGAAGAGCGCCGTTCGATGTGGCTCGAGACCGTCGAGCAGGTCGCCAACATGCTCGCCATGAACCCGTATCCGGGCTACGAGGGCAAGTACTTCTCCATGCCCACGCGCAACGTCGTGCCCAAGCCGGTCCAGAAGCCGCACCCGCCGCTCTGGGTCGCCTGCTCCAACCGCGACACCATCCACCTCGCCGCCAAGCTTGGTATCGGCGCCCTGACCTTCGCGTTCATCGACCCCGCCGAGGCGGAGCACTGGGTTAACGACTACTACGAGACGATCAAGACCGAATGCGTGCCGATTGGTCATTCGGTCAACGCCAACATCGCCATGGTTTCCTCGTTCTCCGTCCACCCCGACGCCGCTGAGGCCGAGGCACGCGGCGGCGACGGCTTCCGATTCTTCCAGTTCGCCCTCGGACACCACTACGCCGCCGGCATGCACAAGCCGGGCCGGACCAACATCTGGAAAGCCTGGGAGCAGGTCCGCGACACCTGGCCGCCGCAGGGCGGCGAGGGAGGGATCGGCACGCCCGACGAGCTGCGCGAACACCTGCGCATCTTCGCCGAGTGCGGCGTCGACCAGTCGGTCTTCATCCAGCAGGCCGGCAACAACCGCCACGAACACATCTGCGAGTCGCTGGAGATCTTCGCCAACGACGTGATGCCCGAGTTCAAGGAGTTCGAGGCCGAGCGCGTCGCCCGCAAGGACGAAGAGCTTGCGCCGTACATCGAGGAAGCGTTCAAGCGAAAGGCCGAGCGCAACGAGATGATGGCCGAACTCTCGGACGATGACATCCCGGTCTACGGACCCTACGGATTCGACGTCGTCGCCAGCGAGACCCAGAGCGAGTCCGACTACCACCACGAAGGCGCCGAGGAGCGCGCTCGCGAACAGGCGGCCCGCTTTGAAGAGATGAAGAAGACGGCCAACCTCGCCGTCGAGTTGGGAGCCCTCGACTAGCCGGCTTGCGACACCGTCTGCTTGAGGAACGCGGCCACCGTCTCTGCCGTCCGGCCTGGGTGCTGGACGTGGGGGAGGTGGCCGCAGTCGTCCCAGACGTGGACCTCGGCGTCGGCGAAGGTTTCTCGCTGGCGCTCGGCGTACTTCCAGCCGATGAACGGGTCCTTGCGGCCCCAGACGACGAGGGCCGGCAGATTGCGCGCGGCGAGCGCTTCTCGGAGGATGTGACCGTCATCGAAGCTGGTGGCCCGGTAGAGCTGCAGGGTGACCCAGCGGGTGGCGCGGTCGTCCTCGGTGATCAGATCGTCGAGCCATTTTCCGGGCAGGGCACGCCAGTTTCCTCGTTGCATGACCAGTTTGAACACTGGCCGCGTGGTGGTCGCCTGGAGAATCTCGCCGGCGATCGGGGTCTTCCAGAGGTTGGCGATCCAGTTGCCGGGATAGTCTTCCAGCACGCCGCCGGCCAACAGGGTGACGGATGCGCACTTGTCGGGGTTCATGGCGGCCCACATGAGGCCGGTCTGACTGTGAAAGCTGTGCATCACGAGGTGGGCGCGCTTGATTCCAAGTTGGTCAATCGCCGGGGCCAGCCAGGTCTGGTAGCCCTCGATCGAGTAGGGGAAGTCGCGCGGCTTGTCGGCTCGGCCGAAGCCGGGCAGGTCGAAGGCGACTGAGCGGACGATCTTCTCGGTCTCGGGCAGCAGCCACTGGAAGTCTCGCCCGGAGCCGGGGACGCTGTGCAGGCAAACGACGGCTTCTTCGCTGTCGCTTTCGCCGGCGGTGGTGACGATCCCTGCGACCCCGTTAATCGAAAGACGGGACTCTCGGAGAGGAGACATGTTGCGATCCTGACTGGGCTGATGAAGCCTGTTGGCTTCGTGCCTCGGTCAGCGTATTGCGCGGTGCTGATGCCGCGGGAGGGTTACTCGGCGGATCCGCATTCGGGGATTCACCTGTTTCGACTGTCGTTTTACACCAGGGACAGAGCAGCCAGCCTGGGTCGAGCACTCGCTCGCAGGATGAGCAAGATGACCTCAGGGTCAGCGCACAACGCGGGCAGGCCAAGTAGTCGGGAGCGATCTCGTGACCGCATCTTGGACATGGTGGCGCGGACTCCAACTCGCGCAAGAGGGCGCTGGACTCGAGCCGGTGTTCTTCCGCCTCTTGCAGTGTCAGGGGTGGGCGAAGGACTCGGTAGATGACCAGTCCAGGGAAGTTGAAGATCAGGACGATCAGCGTGAACACGAGCTGGGCCATCGGCTCGGGCGTGCGCTGGTGGATGTCTCGGGCGGTCCAGACGACGGCCGAGAGCCAGAGGACCACGAAGTAGGCGCCAACGATGAGCGCGAGGATCAGTCCGGTGTTCTCAGGAGATCCACCGGGCCATGAGATGCCGACTCCGTCGAGCATGAAACGCCTCTGCTACACCCCGCTTTCGTCACTATAGGTCGATCCCGCCGATATGCTCACAGGGATGACTGAGTTCGCTCCCACGGACACCGCGAGTCAATACGCAGCGTTGGACCTCGAGCATCTCAACGACGCACAGCGCGACGCCGTCACACATCCTCACGGACCGCTGTTGGTGATTGCCGGCCCCGGGTCGGGCAAGACCCGGGTGATCACGCACCGGATCGCGTGGTTGATCGAGCAGGGCATCCCGCCCTGGCGGATCCTCGCCGTGACGTTTACGAACCGCGCTGCCCGTGAGATGCGCTCGCGACTTGAGGCGCTGATCGGCGCAGAAGACAGCGACAAGGTCTGGCTGGGAACCTTCCACCGGATTTGCGTGCGGATGCTGCGATCGCACGGTCAAGAGATTGGGGTGCCTCGCAACTTCGTGATCTTCGACGGCGACGATCAGATGCAGGTGATTCGCAGCGCGCTCAAGGAGTTGCAGATCGATCCGAAGCAGTACGCACCGCGGGCGCTGCTGAGCCGGATCTCGCGAGCCAAGTCGGAAGGCGATTCGCTGGCCGACTTCTCATCCTCAACTGGTTCCTACTTCGACGAGATCGTTGCGCGGGTCTGGGAGCGGTATTCGGCCGCTTTTGGCGAGGCGGCGGCGCTCGACTTTGACGACCTGCTGTTGAAGACGCTGGAGATGTTTGAGCACGACGGCGTGCGGCAGATCTACGAGGAGCGATTTGACCATGTGCTGGTCGACGAGTTCCAGGACACATCGACGATTCAGTATCAGCTTGCGCGGGCCTGGTCGGCGGGCAGCGGCAACCTGACGGTGGTCGGCGACCCGGACCAGTCGATTTACTCGTGGCGCTCGGCGGACATTCGCAACCTCAACTACTTCGTCCGCGACCACCGCGACGCGGCGGAGGTGCAGCTGAACAACAACTACCGGTCGACTCAGCAGATTCTCGATGCGGCCAATGCGGTGATCGATCGGGCGGTCGACCGGATCAAGCGTCGGCTGGTGACCGAGAACAGCGATGGGCCGTTGCCTCGGCTGCACGAGGCGTACAGCGAGTCGGATGAGGCGGAGTACATCTCCAGTCACGTCGAGGGCGGACTCCGGGACGGCGCGCTGCGTCCTGGTGATGCGGCGGTTCTGTACCGCACGAATGCTCAGTCGAGGGCGATCGAAGAGTCTCTGGTTCAGCATGGGATTCCTTACCGGCTGGTCGGGGCGACTCGTTTCTACGACCGGCGCGAGGTGCGCGATTTGCTGGCCTATCTGCGGCTGGTGCGGAACCCGGCCGACGCGGTTGCGTTCAACCGGGTCGTCAATGTGCCGACGCGCGGAGTCGGGGCGAAGACGCTGGAGACGCTGACTGATTGGTCGGCGATACACGCTCGGTCTCCGTACCAGGCGGCATCGGCAGCGGCGGGTCTCGACACCGATGCGCTGGGCGGATACCTGACCTCGCCGGAGATCTCGCGGCGAGCAGCCGGCTCGCTGCGCGAGTTCGTGGATCTGATCGAGGCTGCTCGATTGCAGGCGGCGAAGGAGCCGCTGTCGGATGCTTTGCGATCGATCCTGGTCAACACGCGCTACCGCGAGTGGTTGGTCCGACAGGCGGACAGCAAGACCGAGGCGGAGAGCCGTTGGGAGAACGTGCAGGAGCTGATCACGGTCACGGAGAACTACTCGGAGATTGCGCCGGGCGCTGCGCTGGATGCGTTCCTTGAGGATGTCGCGCTGGTCGCCGATGTCGACGACCTGCCGGATGGTCCTCCCGATGCGGTGACGTTGATCACGCTGCACCAGGCCAAGGGGCTTGAGTTTCCTGTGGTCTTCATGGTGGGGATGGAGGAGTACATACTGCCGCACCAGCTCTCGATGGACGATCCAAATCAACTGCAGGAGGAGCGGCGGCTTTGCTACGTGGGGATGACCCGGGCGATGAGGGAGCTGCATTTGCTGCATGCGTTCCGGCGCTCGTACCAGGGTCGTTCGGGGCACAATCCTCCGTCTCGGTTCCTGGCCGACATTCCCGAGGACCTGCTGCAGCGGTATCAGCGGCAGCAGGCGCAGGTCGGGGATGATGTGCGGCCGGCGCGTAATCGCACGGTTCGCTGGGATGACTTTGACTCGTTTGATCCCGAACCGGCCGTCGCGCCGAACGTCGGACTCAAGGAGGGCGACGAGGTGTCGCATGAGGTCTTCGGTCACGGCGTGGTGATTGCGATGCGGTCGATTGGCCGGGACGCCGAGGTCACGGTTCGGTTTGCCGATACGGGTGTGAAGCGGCTGCTGGCGTCGATGGCGAATCTCACGCGGGCGTAGCGCGCTGCTCCTGCTCCTGCGCCCTGACTCCGCGCTCGAAGGCTGCGAGCGCGTCTCGGAGGGCGTCTTCGGCCGATGTGTCGATGTCCCTCGCCTTTTGCACGAGATCGAGGAGGCGTTGTCCCAGATCGTTGGAGTTCGTTGCCTCTCGGGTGAAGCCGTTTCGCTGGGCTCGGCCGAGGATCGATTGGGCGCGGGCGAGGGCGGGCAGGGTTTTGGGCACGCCGTCGAGGACGGATTCCCGGTTTGGTCGCTCGCGGGCCTTGAGACGTTCCCAGGCGCCCTCGACGAGCTTGGGGGTGTTGGCCGTGCCGTCGCCGAAGACGTGCGGGTGACGGCGGACCAGCTTGGATCGGATGCTCTCGGAGACGTCGTCGAGGGTGAAGTCGCCGGCTTGCTCGGCAAGCTTGGCGTGGAGGACGACCTGCATCATGAGGTCGCCGAGTTCCTCGCAGAGTTCGGCCGGGTCGCCGGATGCAATGGCTTCGAGGACTTCGTAGGTTTCTTCGAGCAGGTGCGGTCGGAGCGACTCGTGGGTCTGTGCGTTGTCCCAAGGGCAGCCGTCGACGGGGTCACGGAGGCGGTCCATGACTCCGCGCACTCCGTCGGGGGCGTCGCGGATGTCTGAGAGTTCGATTGGATCGAGGATGAGGGCGGTTGCTTCCGCGCACTTCTCGCTCAGCAGGTCGGCGACTGTTGATTTCTGAATCGTGTCGGCGGTGTCGACGACACGGAGTCCGTGGCCGGACGGGTAGTGGCGTAGCGCGTTGGGGATGCTGGATTCTTCGTCGACGAAGATCAGCATCGTGCCTGTTGTGACGAGCGGCTCGGCCGAGGCTCGGACGATTGTGAGGGTGGCTTCGTCTTCGAGTCCTGCGAGTTCGATGATCCTGGGGAGGGTTTGCAGCATCGGGGACTCCGCGGCTCGATAGGCTCTACTCGACATATGAATCCTATCGCTCAGGTTGTCCTGTTCCGCGTTGGCCGCTCGCTGGCGGAGGTGGCGCTGGCGGTGGCGCTGTTCACGCTGCCGGTTGCGTTCTCGGTTCGGTATGCGACGACTTCGGCGTCATGGTGGGAGCGAGGGTTTGAGCGCTATGACGCGAGCGGACGGACTGGTTTGCCGCAGGACGAGGTGCTGCGTGTGGCGCAGGAGACTCGGGACTATCTGACCAACGATGAGGCGCGGCTGGATGTCGAGGTTGGCGGGACGGCGTTCTACAGCGAGCGCGAGATTCTGCACATGATCGACGTCAAGCGGCTGATGGCTCGCACATTCGACGCGGGCTGGGCGGCGCTGGGATTCATCGTTGCGTTCGTCGCCGTGACGGCGTGGAGGAGTCGGGGGCGGGTTCTGTCGGCGCTGGCTCGCTCGACGTTGTCGGGCTGTGGTGTTGTGGCTTTGCTAGTGGTTGTCCTGGGGATCATTGGGTTGACCGGATTTGACTCGGCGTTTCGCAACTTCCATCTGCTGTTCTTCACCAACGACCTGTGGCAGCTCAGTTCTCGGGACGGGCTGATCCAGCTCTTCCCGCAGCGGTTCTTCTTTGACACGACGCTGCTGATCGGCGGGGTGACGCTCATCTTCGTTGTCGGCTGCGGCGCCCTGTCGGCTATCTACCAGTGGCGATTGCGCCGGGGTCAGTGGTTGGAGTTGGATCAGGAGTCAGGAGCCTCGTAGGCGCCTTCGACGTAGTAGCCGGCAGCGAAGATCAACCCGTCGCGTCGCACGAGCCAGGTGTGCTTGCGTTCAAGCTGGTCACGCTCGGGATTGTGGAAGATGTAGCTGATCCAGCCGCGATCCTCGATGCCGACGATGTCCGGTCGGTAGTGGTACCCGGTCGGATCGGGGTCGCCGTCGAGGATGTTGACGCCGACCGGCAACAGTGGATGCGCGAGCCGCGTGCCATCGGACGCGATGATGAAGACGTACCACTGGCCATCGAGGCTGTCGGGACTGCTGTAGTACTCGAGGGTGGCTTCGCGGCCCAAGACGCGGTACATCTCAAGCGCGCGATCAAGGAACGATTGCGTGAAAGCTCCCGGCGCGTGGGTCCGGGAGGGGGCGGCCTCGTACCAGCCAGAGCCGAAGATCAGGCCGTCGTGCCGAACGACCCAGGAGTGCTTGATCTCGGCCTGGCCGCTGACCGGATTGATTAGCGGGTAGTCGACCCATGCGCCGTGGGGACTGGCGACGGCATTGACCATTCGGCCGAACGGGTAGCCGTCGGGTGCGGTGACTTCGTCGCCTCTCGCACCGAGCCTGTCCGGGTTCAGATGCGCGACGACCAGGTCGTTTTCGTCGAGGATGAAGATGTACCACTGTCCTTCGACGCTCTCGGGCGTGTTGTAGAAGTCGAGCGCGGCTTCGCGACCATGTTGGTTGTAGTAGTCGATGGCCTGGGCGACGAAGTGCCGGGTGTAACCGTCTTCGTCTGAGATGTCAGGAGCGTCGGGGACGCTGACTGCGATGGTGCTGCTGGAGTACCAGCGGCCGAGCTCCGGCTCGATCGGGAGGAGACGGGCGTCCGGGGTGTGCGTGGTCCACTCGCTGTCGCCGAGCCGGGATTGGGCTCGGACTTCGACTCGACCGTTGTCGGTCTGGCGGGCCTGGACGCGCACGTCGATTTCGCTGTCGGACTGGTCGTCGGAGGCGGCGAAGTCGAATCGAACGGCGCCGCTGAACACGACGGCGGCGGCGACGATCGCGATGAACAATGCCCCGGCGGTCAGATTACGAATATGGTGACTCATCGTTTGTCCAAACGCTGAGGGTTAGTTGAGCGCGCCCATGCCTCCGGCGCCGCAGCCGCAGGAGCCTCGACCGCAGGCGCAGCCGCCGCCGGTGGGCATGGCCTCGGCGGCTTCGATGTCCGAGAACTCGCCGGCGACCGTGACAACGGCGGCGGTGAGGACCTTCTGCGCGACGCTGCCGCAATCGTGTTCGAACGGCTCGGCGGAGGCGCTCATCGGTCGTCGCTTAGTGAACTTCTCGTTGCAGGGTCGGCAGTAGTACTCGTACATGGGCATGTGTGGCGCTCCGAGGATTTGATCAACTTCTGTATGCAGAATACGAAACAGGGCACGAGGATCAAACGAGCTGAGCGCGAGAGAGCTGGGCGCGAGAGAGCTGGGCGCGAATAGACTCAGCTTTACCCCCCGTAGCTCAGGGGATAGAGCACCGGTTTCCTAAACCGCGCGCGGAGGTTCGAATCCTCCCGGGGGGACCACGTTTTAGGGGTTTTCGGGGTTATCGGTTGTAGAGGGCGATGATTTTTTCGAGGGCGTTGACTTCTGCGAGCGAGTCTCCCCTGGCTTTTGCGGCTTGATGTTGCTCGGTGAGGCGGATGGCTTCGGCCTCGGCGCCGGGTGGGAGGGGTCTGTCGGGGATGTCGGTGAGGAGGTCCCGAGCAGGTCCCCGATCAAGTCGGGGACTGGAAGCCTGGGGATGGCAGTGCTTTCGCTTCTGGCCGCTGCCGCAGGGACATGGTTTGTTGCGTCCGGTGTCTCGGGGCAGGGCTCCATTCAGGCTTTCTTTCAGGCTTTTGGGGGAGTTTTTTTCTGAGGGGTACGGTGCGACGATCGCCAGTGTTTTACTGGGAATTGGGGCTGAAATCGTTTCAGGTTCTTTCAGGTTTTTTCGGTCGCGTTCGTGGTCGGCGAACTCGTCGTCGGGGTGGTCGGGAGAGCGCGTGCTGCTGTAGACGTGCTGGTTGTAGAGCTGCTTGAGCAGCATGCGCAGTTCGCGCTCGGCCTGGGAGAGGCGGCGTTCGTGGCGGTCCTCGATCTGGATGAGCTGATCGATGGTGAGCTGCGCCTCGGGGCCGAGGGCGCGGTGGGCTTGCTCGACGGGGTCGATGCGGCTGAGGCGCTCGAGGCGTTGGTCGAGGCGGGCGATCTGCTGGAGCAGGAGGTCGTCGTGGATGTCCTGGGTGAGCAGGAGCCAGTGCTCTTCGAGCAGGCGCAGGTCGGCGTGGACGGTGGCGATCGAGACGTTGGTCTGAGCGGCGATCTGCTCGAGGGTTTGTCCGGCCTGGCGGAGCGCGTGCTCCTGGAAGATTCGTCGGCGTCGTCTGGGTGAGATGTTGGGCGTGTCCATGCTGTCCTCCACTGCTTCCGCTGCTGTCCCTGTTGACACGTTAGTACGATGTGAACAGGCGTGCAGCGAACGGGTGTGTCGGAGTTTGCGGAGGGTGTGGGCGTTAGCGTTCGTCGGCCGGGATGGAGATGAGGGTGCCGTCCCGGCCGAGGGTGACCTTGCTGTTGTAGGCGTCGGCGATTCCGCTGAGGAAGACTCGCTCGAGGGCGGAGGTCGGCAGCTGAGGGACGATGTGGTAGAGCAGGAGCTGCGTTGCGCCGGATCTGGCGGCGGCCTCGGCGGCTTGCACAGGCGCGGTGTGATAGGACGGCACGTCGCGGAGGATTTTGGCCGTGCGGGTGTTGCCGCGCGACTCGATGGCGGCGGCCATGCGCTCGGTCAACGTGGTCGCGAGGGCTTCGTGGACGAGCAGGTCGACGTTGCGCGCGTGTTCAATCAGGTTGTTCGAGTAGGTCGTGTCGCCGCTGAAGACGACGGAGCGTCCGCGATAGTCGATGCGATAACCGACGGCCTCGCAGACGGGATCGTGATTGACCGCGAAGGCGCTGATTTTGACGCCGTCGTCGGTTTCCAGCACGGTGTTGAGGTCGCCGTCGTCGGGCAGGGAGAAGGGGACGGCCTCAAATCCGCTGCCGCCGGGGGGCACGATGTCGGCTCCGTGGTGGGCGGCTCGGTAGGCGGTGTCGGCGGCGTAGGCCTGGTTGAAGCCTGCGGCGACGTCGCTGACGACCGGGGGTCCGTGCAGGGGCAGGGGATGCTGGCCGCCACTGCCGGTCCAGCGCTGCATGCCGAGTTCGCCGAGCCCGTCAATGTGGTCGGAGTGCGCGTGGGTGAGGAGCACCGCTTCGACTCGGCCGGGGTTGCCTCCGAAGCGCCTGAGGTTGCCTGCGCCATTGGCTCCGGCGTCGATGATGAAGAGGCGCCGTCCGGCCTGGACGGCGACGCAGGGACCGGAGCGCTTGAGATCGGTGAGAGGACCGGCGGCTCCGCAGAGGAGGACGTGAATGCCGTCCGGTTTGTTGGCCAGGGTGTCGCCGGCTTGTCGTCGGGCGATGGTTCGATCGAGGAGGCGGAGGGTGAACTCCTGAGGGAGGAGCGTCAAGACCTGGGCGGCCAGTGCAGCCATCATGCCGGAGATTGCTCGGCGGAGTGTCTGAGGGAGCATTGCCTATGTTCTCGGACTGGCTGGAGGTTGCGTCGGCAGGCTAGTGCGCCCTTTGCGCGCATGCCTCTCTACGGCTGGGATGAGGATTGCTTCGGCGCTGCGGTCGCGGATCGAGGTCTGGGGCCCATGTCGCCTGGTCAAGCCAGGGGCAGGCAAGCAGGGGGCTTCAGCGGCTGGCTACCTAACTTCTGCTGGCTTCAGAGGCCGAATACGCTCGATTTCTTCGGCTTCGGTCTGCTGTGCTTGGTATAGGTCGCAGCGGAGTTGCAGATTCATCCAAAAGTCGGGGGTTGTTGCGAAGAATGTGGAGAGTCGCAGCGCGGTGCTGGGCGTTACTCCTCGTTTTCCTCTGACGAGTTCATTGACTCGCTGGTAGGGCACATGGATCGCGGTTGCCAAGTCTCGTTGCGTCAGCCCATAAGGTGTCAGAAACTCGTGCAGCAACATCTGGCCTGGATGAGTCGGCTGCCGATCCGTAGGAATCCGAACCATCTTTGCGCTCCTCTTTAGTGGTAGTCGGTGATCTCGACTTCGTCGGGACCAGCTTCGGTCCAGACGAAGCAGATGCGGTATTGGTCGTTGATGCGGATGCTGTGCTGTCCGCTCCTGTCACCGGTCAGGCGCTCGAGCCTGTTACCGGGTGGGGCCGCGAGATCACTCAGAACTGCTGCGGAATCCAGCAGGTCAAGCTTTCTCCGCGCGATGGACCAAATCGCCGAAGGACAGGTACGTCGCGCACGCCGGGTATCTCGCCCGTTGAAGATGTCCTCGGTGCCGTCTCTGTAGAATGAGACGATCATGCATTCATGGTAGCACGGCTATCATGCTATCATGAATTCTTTGGGACTGTGTCTTAACCAGCTAGTGCTGATTCGAGCATTGCTGCGTGGGCGAGGAGGGTTTCGTCGTGGCCGAAGCGGCCGGCCAGGGAGAGGCCCAGGGGGAGACCTTCCTGGTCTCCGAATGGGAGGTTGATGACGGGCATTCCGGCATGGGTCCAGGGGAGGTTCATGGCTGGTTCTCCGGTGCCGTTGAAGCCCTGGGGGGCGGGGCCGACGGCGGAGGGGGCTAACCAGGCGTCGATGCCGGCGCGATCCATGCGCTCGTGGAGGCGCTGGCGCAGGGCGATTCTGCCGGCTCGGCCGGCTTCTGCGTCGGCGGTGGAGATTTGCAGGCCCTGCTCATAGAGGCGGGCGCTCTCGGGGCGGAACATGGCTCCGTACCTTGCGTATCGCTCGCGGTGGGTCTCGGTGAACTCGTAGGTGGTCATGTGGCGGTGGCGGGTGTTGATGTCTTCGATGTCGTGCAGGGTCGGCGTGGACTCGACGGCGATTCCGGCGTCGGTGAGCTTTGCCGTCGCCTGTTCGATGGCGTTGTGCATCTCGGGACCGGCCTGGTCGAGGAATGCTCCGGTGGGTATGCCGATTCGGGGTGAAGCGGCTTCGGCGTCCTCGCCCTCGCGCCAGCCGAGCAGGACGGATGATGCGACGAGGACGGCGTCGGCGACGGAGCTGACGAAGTAGCCGATGGTGTCGACAGAGGGTGAGTAGTAGAGGGTTCCGCCGGTGGGGATTCGGTCGTAGGAGGGCTTGAAACCGACGACTCCGCAGAAGGAGGCGGGGCGGATGACGGAGCCGACGGTCTGGGAGCCGAGGGCGAGGGGGGCGATGCCGGCGGCGATCGCGGCGGCGGAGCCGCTGCTGGAGCCTCCGGGGGTGTGGTCGCGGTTGTGGGGGTTGGCGGTGGCTCCCGAGGCGAAGAAGGCGAACTCGGTGGTGACGGCTTTGCCGAGAATCAGCGCTCCGGCATCGCGGAGGCGGGCGACGACGTCGGCTTCGCGTCCGCTGAAGGACTCGGGCGGGACCGCCGAGCCTGCGCGGGTTGGCATTCGGTCGACGTTGAAGATGTCCTTGACGGCGACCATGGCTCCGTAGAGGGGCGGGCGATCGTCGGTCGAGGGCCAGCGCTCCATCAGTGCTGCGGCTTCCGCAGACAGGCGCTCTCGCTGCCGCGGATCGGGGAGCATGGCACGGACCAAGGGATTGACGGCTTCGAGCCTCGTCAGGGTCTGGTTGATCAGGTCCTGTAGGGAGAGCTGGCCGGAGCGGGTCGCCTGGACCTGTTCGGTGAGGGAGAGCGGTGAGACGAGTTGGCGATCGTCAGAGTTGGGCATGTTGTCTTCGCAGTGGGAGCCCCCCTCTGCCTTCGGCATCTCCCCCCAGAGGGGGGAGAAGGGAGTTGGTTTGGCATCTCCTCCAAGGGGGAGATTTGAACCGCAGGCTAGAAGCCGAGGCCTTCTTTGCCCTGCATGGAGCGGCCGACGTTGATCTGTCCGAGGTGGTTGTTGGAGTGGTTGATGATCACCTGTCCGATGATTTCCCACTTGGGCAGTTCGCCCTGGGGGACGATGCGGGTGATGGAGTTGAGGTAGTCGAGCGGCATGTCGGCGATGCGGGGGACGATGACGTCGGCGACGTCGTTGAGGTAGCCGGCGATTACGGCGCCTTCGGGGAAGACCCAGCTGGAGACCTCGTCGTAGCTGGTGCCGGTGCCCTGGTCGACCTTGGGCAGGCCCCACTCCTCGTGCAGGTTCTTGGCCAGCCAGACCGGCTTCTCGCGCTCGAAGGCGAAGTGGATCAGGTTGTCGGCGGTTCGGGCGATGTGCCAGGCCTCAAAGCCGATGCAGTTCTGACCCTCGTGGGTGCGGAAGTGGACTTCCTCCTGGGACAGGTCTTCCATCGACTGCACGGTCCAGCGCAGAACTCGATCGGTGAACTTGGCCAGCGACTCGGCCAGGGGGTTGTCTGCCATTGGTCGTTCCTTCGACTTTCGTTGCGACTTTCCTTGCGAACGGTCGGTTTAGCGGTCTGATTCCTCAGTGAACGTTACTTGACGAGTCGGGATAGAGCGTCGGCCCAGACCTGATCGTCGTCTGTATCGACCGAAACCTGGTGCAGATCGACGCCGAGCTCGGTTTGCTCGTCGAGGTAGGCGGCGCAATCGTCCAGCGAGCCGCGTTTCGAGAACCTCGGCGCGATCTCCATGGCGATCTCGGTGGCCGCGCCGACGCCGTCCGTCTGCCAGGCCTCTCGCATGGCAGCGACCTCTTCGGCGAAGCCCTGGCGCTCGAACTGGTGGAAGTAACCGGGACCGTTGCGCACAGCGAAGAAGGCCAATCCCTGGGCGAAGCCCCGATCGAGCGCCGAGATGCGTTCTTCGTCGAGGACGACGGTGGCCGAACCGGGTGAACGGGCCTCGACGGCGTCGGCGCTGCGTCCGGCGTCGATTGACCATTGCTTGACCTGCTTGACGGACTCAGCGACGTGATCGTTTGGGATCCAGGTGGGCATCCAGCCGTCGGCGATTTCGGCCGTCATTCGGACGGAGGTCGGATTGAGCGTTGCCAGGTGAATCTGCGCGGTTGGCTGCGCGGGAATCATCCCGCTGACCAATGCCCGCTCCACGTGGATCGTTGGTCCGTCGTAGCTGAAGCGTTCCCGCGACCAATAGAGGCGGATGAGTTCGACGGCCTCGCGGATGCGGGCGAAGGGGCGCTCGAACTTGACCCCGTGAAAGCGCTCGATTGCGCCGGGTGCGCTGGCGCCGAGTCCGATCACGACTCGGCCTCCGGAGAGCTGATCGACGGTGCCGAAGCTCTGGGCCAGGGTCGCGGGCGTGCGGGAGAAGACGTTGACGATGGAGGATGAGATCGTGACGTTCGAGGTCTCGTGGGCGAGCAAGGCCATGCCCGTGAACGCGTCGTGGCCGTAGCCCTCGAGGACGCTGATCGTGTCGATGCCGATCTCGTCGGCGAGGCGGGCTCGGGAGAGGAAGGTGTCGACGAAGTCGGGATTCCAGGGCAGGTTGACTGAAATGCGACGCTTGGCTGATGTCATAGCCAGGGGTCTCCTTCGCTGACGGTCGCGGAGAGCAACCAGATCTTGACGGCGCAGCGGACTTTGCCATCGGGGCCGTTGGGGCCGTCGGGATCGACGACGCGATCATCTTCGCGTAGATCGCGGGCGATGTTCTCGAGCATCTGATCGCGTCCGGTGGGGAGGAAGCCGAAGGATCGCAGCATGCGCCACCAAGCGTCGAAGTCGTCCCACCAGAACTCGCGCTCGATCTCTTCGATCGTGACGTCGTCGAGGCGGCGGCCGTCGATTTCGCAGAGCATGGCCAGTTGCACGGCGTGGCGGGGGTCGAACTGCAGCTCGACCTCGGGCCAGGCGACGCCGCGACGTTCGAGGAGGCCGAGCAGCCTCATGCCGGGAGCTCCGAGAAAGGGCGAGCCGATCACGGTTGCGGCGACTCGGCCTCCGAGCCGGGTCAAGCGGGTGGCTTCCTTGAGGATTTGCTGCGGTCGCTCGGCGTAGGGCAGGACCAGTCCCAGTCCGACGGCGTCGGCGGAGCGGTCGGGCAGGCTGGTCGCTGATGCGTCTTCCTGGATGAATCGCTGTTGCAAGGGGGCTCGGCGGAAGCGCTCGCGGGCCAGTTCCAGTTGGACTCGTGAGAGGTCGACGCCGACAGCGCTGCCTCGGGTGAGTTTCGCCGCGGCGTGGGCGACCAAGACTCCGGGGCCGCAGCCGAGGTCGATGAAGTCGTCGGTTTCGGAGAGCTGCAGCCGTTCGATCAACTCGGATGCGGCGAGATTGATCAGGTCGGTGGCTGAGGATTCGTAGTCTGGGCCGCTCGCGTTGAAGGCTTCGGCGATATCCTCGTTGCGCATTCCCGTCGTCTCCTCAGACCAACCGCAACCGAGATCGCCGATGTCTCACGATACTCCGCTCGTGATCGCTCACCGAACGACGATGGGTCACGCGCCGGAGAACACGTTGCTGGGGATCCGCAACGCGCTGGCGATGGGGTGCGACGGGGTGGAGATCGACGTTCGGCTGTGCGCGGACGGGGCGCCGGTGCTGATTCATGACGATGAGCTTGATCGGACGACGGACGGGTCGGGCCGGATCGCGGAGACGACACTGGCCGAGCTTGCGGAGATCGAGGCGGGCGAGGGGGAACGGATTCCGACCCTGCGCGATGCTCTCGCGTTGGTCGACGGTCAGATGTTGCTTGTCGTCGAGCTCAAGGTGACTCCGGGCGACGACGTTGCGGCTTTATGTGAGGCTGTGCTGGCCGAGATCGAGCGGGCCGACGCGCTTGCGTGGACGTGGCTGTGGAGTTTTGACTCGGAAACGGTGATTGAACTGGCGCGGCGCGCGCCTCATGGGCGGCGGATTGCCCACCTTTGCCTTTCTCCGACGCCGGAGGTCTGGCAGATCGCGGCCGAGCATCGGCTGGATGGGATCTCCATGCATGGCTCGGGTCTGACGGAGGCGAACATTGCTGCTTGCCGAGCTCACGGGATGGCGGCGTTCGTCTGGACGGTCAACGAGCCGGCGGATATTGAGTGTTGCGTCGAGCTTGGAGCGACCGGGATTGTCGGGGATTACCCGGAGCGAATCCAGGGGGCGTTGATCGATCGGCTTGGCTGAGGGCAGGCTTAGAAGGACTCGCGGGCGGTTTCCTGGTCGCTGTGGATGGAGATGATTTCGGCGAAGCCGGAGTATTTGAAGACGTCCTGGACGTGGGCCTTGACGGCGCAGAGCACGAGTTTGCCGGCGGCGTCTCCGGCGCGTCTTGAGGCCATGAGCAGGACTCGCAAGCCGGCCGACGAGATGTACTCGATGCTTTCGCAATTCATCAGGATCTTGCTATGGCCGTTGGCGATCCGGTCGAGCAGGGCTTCCTCGTAGTCTTTGGCGGTGGCGCCATCGATTCGCCCGGATGGGTTGATGACCAGGACGTCGTCGTCGATCTCAGAATTCAAGTCCAGCATGTTGAATGTCCTCGTTTCCGGCTACAGGTTCAGCTTAGAAAACTGAGCGTGAGCGGGTGTTCGTCGTCACTTTAGGGCCTGATCGGCGTCCATTGGCAGCGCAAGTACCTGCTATGCTCGTTGCTTACGGAGGGGTGTAGCTCAGTTTGGCAGAGCAACGGTCTCCAAAACCGTAGGTCGCGGGTTCGAGTCCTGCCACCCCTGCCAGAGCAACCTAGCTTCGCTGCCGAGGTGGTGGAACTGGTAGACACGCAGCGTTGAGGGCGCTGTGCCCATTGCGGGCGTGGAGGTTCGAGTCCTCTCCTCGGCACCAATGCAGCGGACTTCGCCGTTCAGCCAGTTGACGGCTACAATGTCCCTTACGAGCGGAAGTGGCGCAGCGGTAGCGCGTCTCCTTGCCAAGGAGAAGGTCGAGGGTTCGAATCCCTTCTTCCGCTCCAGAACATTTCACCCGTGCTCCCGGCGACGTGGCCAAGTGGTAAGGCAGGGGTCTGCAAAACCCTTATCACCGGTTCGAATCCGGTCGTCGCCTCCAAGCTCCCCTCTCTGACATCTTCCAGTGCCTTTCTACGACCCGCAGACCGCGCTGATCGTCGTTGACGTCCAGAACGACTTCGCGCATCCTGACGGATCGCTGTTCGTCGAGGGCGCGGCTCGGGTCGTTGGCAACGTCAACAGAGCGATTTCCGAGGCAACCGTTGCGGGCGCGCTGGTCGTCTACACGCAGGATTGGCATCCCGCTCACACGCCGCACTTCGAGCAGGATGGCGGCATCTGGCCTGTTCATTGCGTCGGCGAGACCTGGGGCGCCGGGTTTCATGCGGACCTGAACTCGGAGGCCGGGCCGACGGTTCGCAAGGGCGTCGACGGCAACGATGGGTATTCGGGCTTCACGACTCGGGATCCGGAGAGTGGGGACACGCAGCAGACCGAGCTTGAAGACTTGCTGCTGGAGGCTGAGGTTGAACGGTGCGTCGTGGTTGGGCTGGCGACTGACTATTGCGTCAAGGAGACCGTTCTTGACGCTTGTGGGCTTGGGTTCGAGGTACTGGTTCCGACCAATGCCGTGGCCGCTGTCGATCTTCAAGTTGGCGACGGTGAGGCTGCTCTCGAAGCGATGGCCGCAGCGGGCGCGGTGATCGAACACTGAACTGATCAGTTGGTGATCGAATAACGTTCGATCAGTGAGCACTCCCTCGGCGCTGTTCGTCGACCTCTATGAACTGAGCATGACTCAGGTCTACTACGACCGGGGCATGACTGGTGAAGCGATCTTTGAGCTCGCGGTTCGCAGCTTGCCTAAGGGCTGGGACTATCTGATTGCGGCGGGGCTGGACAGAGCGCTTGCCTTCCTTGAGGCTCTGCGTTTCAGCGACGAGGACCTGGCGTATGTGGGATCGTTGCCTCAGTTTGATCGGCGGTTCATTGAGCAGCTCCGTGAGATGCGGTTCACAGGCGATGTGTGGGCTCCTCCGGAGGGGACGATCGTCTATCCGAATGAGCCATTGATCCAGGTGATCGCTCCGCTGCCGGAGGCTCAGATCGTCGAGACAGCGATGATCAACCAGATTGCGTATCCGACCCTCGTGGCGAGTAAGGCGGCGCGGGCGATCGATGCTGCAGCGGGACGTCCGGTGATTGAGTTTGGGGGACGGCGGGCACATGGGTCGGAGGCGGCGATCGAGGCGTCGCGGGCGGCTTACATCGCGGGGTTTGAGGCGACCTCGTCGGTCGAGGCCGGCCGGCGCTATGGGATCCCGACGACGGGGACGATGGCCCATAGCTTCGTCCTGGCGGAGGGCGACGAGGTTGCGGCGTTCGATGCGTTCGTCTCGCGGTATCCGGGGACGACTCTGCTGGTCGACACGTATGACACCGCGTCGGGCGTGAACAACGCAATCAAGGTCGCCAAGCAGTACGGCGGCGGATCGGTTGGGGCGATCCGGATCGACTCCGGTGATTTTCGGCAGGAGTCGTGGCAGGCTCGGATCAAGCTCGACACGACGGGGTTATCCGACGTACGGATCGTGGCGAGCGGAGGGCTGGACGAGTATCAGATTGCCGAGTTGGTCGGTGCGAGCGCTCCGATCGACGTCTTTGCGTGTGGGACCAGCATTGTCGCTCCGCCGGACGCGTCGACGTTGGACTCGGCCTACAAGATGGTGGAGTACGAGGGCAACGCGGTTGCGAAGCGATCGACGGGCAAGCCGAGCATTGGGCATCGGAAACAGGTCTGGCGATGGGACGATCAGGACGTGATCGATCGCTTTGACGCCACTCCGCCGAGCGACGGGGAACCTCTGATGCTTCCGATGATGCAGTCAGGCGAGCGGACTACTCAGGGGCGAGAGTCGTTGGAACAGATTCGCCATCGAGCCGGTGCTGGGCGCGGTCCGCGACGGATTGAGATCGATCCGTCGCTGCTAAGCTGAAACCGTAGAAAGTTAGTTGGAGTACTTCGGTATGACCACATCCAGAACTGACACTCCCGGCGTCGTGATCCCGATCTGGGACGACGAACTCGACGACTTTGAGACCGAGGCGACGGCCTTCCGCGAACAGCAGCGCGAGGAGGTCGAGTTCATGCTCTACCGCCTGCGCCAGGGCGTGTACGGACAGCGCCAGCCCGACGTCCACATGAACCGGATCAAGCTGCCCATGGGCGGTGTGACGTCCGACCAATTGGACGGTCTGGCGGAGGTCTGCGAGACGTTTGCCCCGCTGGGCAAGGGTCACATCACGACCCGGCAGAACATCCAGGTGCACTTCGTTCCGCTGGACCAGATGCCGGACATGCTGCGGGTGCTGGGCAAGGTTGGGCTCTCGTCGCGCGAGGCGTGCGGCAACACCGTGCGTAACGTGACGGCCGATCCGTGGGCGGGCATTTCGGAGGACGAGGTCTTCGACCCGACGCCGTATGCCGGGGCGTTTGTGCGCTACTGGGTGCGCAACTCGATCACTCAGTTGTTGCCTCGGAAGTTCAAGGTCTACTTCACCGGCCGCGAGGCCGATTCGGCGATCGCGGCGATCCATGACCTGGCTTTTTTCTCCCAAGTCCGCGTGATCGACGGCGAAGAGGTGCGCGGATTCCGAGTGATGGTCGGGGGTGGACTATCGACGATGCCGAAGGAAGCGGTCACGCTGACCGAGTTCGTGCCGATGTCGGAGTTTCTGACGATGTCGGAGGCGGTAATCCGAATCTTCAACGCGGCGGACGAGCTGCGTAAGAACATCTTGAAGGCGCGGCTCAAGTTCCTTGTCCACCGCGTCGGCGAAGCGGCCTTCCGCGAGATGGTCGAGGAGGAGTTGCAGAAGGGCTGGGCGAAGGAAACACCGCCGCTCGAGGAGCTGCTGTACGTCGACGACGAGGCGTCGGACGCCCGCGAGATCGCGGTCGAGTTGCCGTCGCCGAACGGCGACGCCGCTCGGTTCGAGCGCTTCCTCGCCGCCAACGTGCGAGCGCAGGTGCAGGACGGTTACTCGGCGGTTGAGGCGTCGATCGACCAGGGTGACCTGACGCCGGAGCAGTTCCGCGGCCTGGCCGAGATCCTGCGCAGGTACGGACGCGAACGGGCACGGACGACTCCGCAGCAGAATGTCGTGCTGCGCTGGATTCCGAATGACGCCGTGTACGCGGTCTGGCGTGAGCTGGATGCGCTGGGGATGGGCGCGCCCGATGCGCAGGAGATTGAGGACGTGGTGTCGTGTCCCGGCACCGATAGCTGCAAGCTGGGGATCACGTCCTCGATGGGGCTGAACCGCGCCGTGCAGGAGCGGGTGCGGTCGATGGGGATCGATGACCCGATCACTCGCAAGATGCGGATCCACATGAGCGGCTGTCCGAACAGTTGCGGTCAGCACCACATCGCCGACATTGGCTTCCATGGCGCGGCGATCAAGGTGGGCAACCGGCAGATTCCCGCGTACCACATGTTCGTCGGGGGCACGTATCGGACCGAGGAGATGCGGCTGGGCACGCTGGTGCCGAAGGTGCGCCTGCCGGCCAAGCGCGTTCCCGACGCGGTCGAGCGGGTGATCGACCTGTATCACTCCGACCGTCAGGACGATCAGGAGCTGTTCAGCTCCTGGTTCGACCGGGTCGGGATGAGCCCGATCCAGGCGACGCTCAACGATCTGACGCTGCCGCCTGAGTTCTCGGCGGACACGCTGCCGATGTTCATCGACTGGGACCGGCAGGACATCTACATCCTGCAGCGCGGCGAAGGTGAGTGCGCGGTCTAGGGGTCTGTCACATATGGGGCGGGACCCTCTCAGTCGCTCCGCGACAGCTCCCCCTGCGAGGGGGAGCGAGACATCGGCACCTCGCCCGATCACGGAGCGCCGACTGGCGCGGATGCGCGAGGTTCTGGAGCGTCGGCACGATGACCTTGTTGTGGTGCTTGAGAACATCCATGACGCTCACAATGCCTCGGCGATCCTGAGGAGCTGCGACGCGTTTGGGGTTGGTCGGGTTGCGTTGGTTTACACCAACCAGGTCTTCCCGGAGATCTCGGGCGGCGTCGCTGCGAAGGTCCAGAAGTGGCTGCAGATTGATCGGTATGAGTCGGCGGACTCGTGCGTCTCGGCGTTGCATGCCGAGGGGATCAAGGTCTACGCGACCGAACTGACCGACGGGGCGCAGGATTATCTGAGCGTCGACTTCGGTGGGCCCTCTGCCATCGTCCTTGGGAACGAGCATGCCGGATGCTCGGCGGAGATGGTCGAGCTGGCGGATAGCGCCTTGATCGTGCCGATGGTTGGGTTTGTGCAGTCGTTGAACGTGTCGGTGGCGGCGGCGGTGATCCTGGCGGAGATTGCCCGGCAACGGCGGACGGTCGAGCCAGCCTGGACGGAGCGGAAGGCGACCCTGGAACGGGGCTGGATTGAGCGTGAATCCTCGCGTCGGTGAATGCCGGGGTGTCGTGTAGCATCGCTTTGGACAATCAGATCAAACGAAATGGAGCACAGGATGGCCGACTACGCTGGCAGGCTGCCCGTGGCGACGCCTGAGTCGCAGCCCTATTGGGACGGTCTCAAAGAACACAAGCTGATGCTGCCCACCTGCGACCCATGCGGCCCGTTCTTCTATCCGCGTCCATTCTGCCCCGAGCCCGGTTGCTTCAGTTGGGACATCGACTGGACCCAGGCATCGGGCAAGGGCAAGGTGCATACCTTCGTCATCTCCCACCAGCCGATTCCCCCCTACAACTCCGAGGACAACCCGCCCCCCTACGTGATCGCCGTCATCGAACTCGAAGAGGGCCCGCGCATGATGTCCAACCTGATCATCGACGACCCCTACCAGACCAAGGTCGACATGGACGTCGAAATCGTCTTCGACGACGTCACCGACGAGGTCACCCTGCCCAAGTTCAAGCCTGTCTAGGCGCCGACACAACTAACCCTCTCGAAACGGAGATCAGACATGGATCAGATTCGACACAAGGTCGCAATCGTCGGCGCCGCCGAGACCGACGATCTCGGACAACTCCCTCACATGTCGCGGCTCGCGCTGCACGCGCAGTCGGCCAGGAACGCCCTCGACGACGCCGGCATCTCGCTCGGCGACGTTGACGGCCTGCTCTGCGCCGGCGCCATCCCCAACGAGGTCGCCGAGTATCTCGGCATCCAGCCCCGTTACATCGACGGCACCTCCGTCGGCGGTTGCTCCTTCATGATTCACGTCCGCCACGCCGTCGCCGCGATCATGGCCGGCTACTGCGACGTCGCCCTCGTCACCCACGGCGAGAGCGGTCGCTCCGGCGTCGACGCCCCGCGCGGCGGCTCCGCCTCCTCCCCCGGCGGTCAGTACGAGGCGCCCTTCGCCATCGGCGGCGCGCCCACCACCTTCTCGATCCCCGTGCTGCGCCACTTCCACGAGTACGGCACAACCAAGGAACACCTCGCCCACATCGCCGCCGCCACTCGCGCCTGGGCCAACCTCAATCCGATGGCCATGATGGGCAGCCACCGCCGCGCTCCCGAGCGCGGCGGCGGACCGATCACTCCGCAGGACGTGCTCAACTCGCGCATGATCTGCTACCCCTTCAACCTGCTCGACTGCTGCGTCGTCGCCGACGGCGGCGGCGCCCTCGTGCTCGTCTCCGAGGAACGCGCCAAGGACTACGCCAAGGATCCGGTCTATGTGCTCGGCGCAGGCGAAGCCGCCGCCCACTGGATGGTTTCGCAGATGCGCGACCACACCACCGCCGATGGCTACCGCATCGCCGGCGAAGCCGCCTACAAGAGCGCCGGCCTCGGCCCCCAGGACATCGACCACTGCATGTTCTACGACGCCTTCACCTTCACCCCGCTGATGGCCGCCGAAGACCTCGGCTTCGTGCCCAAGGGCGAGGGCGGCCCCTTCTTCGCCGAGACCAGGACCGGTCCCGACGGCGAGGTTATCTACAAGTCCGGCCCCGGCGGCGACTTCCCGATGAACACCAACGGCGGCGGTCTCTCCTACTGCCACACCGGCATGTACGGCATGTTCGCCATCATCGAGTCCGTCCGCCAGCTCCGCGGCGAATGCGGCGACCGCCAGGTCCCCGACGTCAACGTCAGCATGGCCCACGGCCCCGGCGGCATGTTCGCCTCAGCCGGCACCCTCATCCTCGCCAACGCGTAACATGGCCGTATGACCACAACCAGCTCCCCGAAGCTCGTCACCGCCGAAGAACTTCTGGAACTCTCCGCGAACGGGTTCTACGGCGAGCTAGTCCGAGGGGAGCTGGTTGAACTCATGCGACCAGGCGTCCGGCACAACAAGGTCATGGGTCTCATGACCTATATCCTGATGTCCTTCGTGCTCCCAAGATCACTGGGCACGGTGTTACCAGGTGATACCGGCGTTGTCATAGAACGTGGACCCGACACGGTCAGGGCGCCAGATGTCGCGTTTTATGCTGCGGACCGTATGGGTCTGGACGACGACATCCCTGGTTACGCCGAGATACCGCCGGACCTGGCAGTTGAGATTCGCTCGCCAAACGACTCCCTGCCCGACATGGAGCGGCGCGCGCGGATGTGGTTGGACTACGGCGTTCCCCTGGTCTGGGTGCTGATTCCCGAGTCTCGAACCCTGGACATCTATCGACCCGACACGGAGGCGGTCACGCTGACCACGGACGGCGTCGTCTCAAGTGAGGACATCCTCCCGGGGTTCAGTTGCCGCGTCAGCGACTTGTTCGGACCGGCGGCTCCGGACGACGAGCCAGCAGCACGCTGAGCGCCGCGCACAGCAGCAGGCCGACGAACACGATGTAAATCAGGTCGTACGACCCTCGGTTGTCGATCACCAGGCCCGACACGAACGGTCCGAACGCGTTCAGAATCAACTGCGGCGGCGCCGTCACCGACCGGATCCGGCCCACCGAGTAACGCCCGAAGTAGTCCGGAAACGAGATCCGGTTGAGCGGCAACTGCGCTCCGAACGACAGGCCGTGCCAGACCGCAAAGACGAACGCCATCCAGACCGTGTCCGTGAGGATGAACCAGACGACCGCGCTGGCCGTCACGCAGATCACCAGCGGCAGGGCATACCGCACCGCGAGACGCTGACGCAACTCGCCGCCGAACACCCCGCCGATGATCCCCATCCCCGCCCACAGCGCCAGCGCCGACCGCGCCGTGTCGGCGTCAATCCCGTTCTGCGTCATGTGCGACACGAACGTGAAGTTCACCGACCCGCCCACCACCATCAATATCGTCGTCCCCAACAGCAGCAGCCAGAACGCCCGCGTGCGCATCGCCTCGCGCACCGTCCAGTCGGGATCGTCCGGTGCCGAAGGCGCAGAGTCGGCGTCCACGCGCCGCCCGCTGCGGCGCAGGCCGTCGGGACGCAGACCCACATCCTCCGGCCGACGCCGCATGATCAGCGGCGGCAGCAGACCGACCACCACGATCAGCAGCGCCATCAACAGGAACGCCTCGCGCAACCCTCCCAGCCAAAACCCCGCCGTGATCACGAGCGGGAAGATCATCATCCCGCTGCGCGTGCCAATCATCGTCAGCCCCATCGCCGAGCCCCGCCGCTGGATGAACCAGTTCGCAATCACGACCACCACCGCGATGTCGATCACCGCCACGGTGATTCCTCGACCGACGCCCCAGAGCAGCAGAAACTGCCACAACTGGTCGATGAAGCCCAGCCCGACCATCACCCCGGCAACCAGGCCCACCGACACGAACAGCAACATCCGAGGCCCATGCCGGTCGGCGATCGGACCCACGAAAGAAGCCAGCACCCCGCCGCCGATGCCGCCGATTACCATCGTCAGCGCAATCGAAGCCGTGCTCCAGCCGTACTCCGCCTGCAACTCGGGCGTCAGCGCACCTAGCACCGGATTGAAGAACGACACTGCCGCGAACGACGACATCGACGCCGCCGCGGCAATCCACCAACCGGCGAAGACCCGCCGGAAGGGTCTCGAATACAGGAACCCAGGCAGACGCTGGCTGCGTCGAGCAGGGAGCAGGTTGCGCGACTGAAGGGCAGGCTCATGAACGCCACTACCCTACCGCCAGAAGAACACTCGAATCGAGACACGGAGGCGGCATGTCCAACTCATCGCTGCGC
>JAJDXE010000012.1 GCA_022825265.1 Dehalococcoidia bacterium | reverse complement strand
CCCAACACAGCGCCGCTTGATATGTACAAGCGTTTGGATATGATGGTCTCAGTGTGGCGGAAGCGAGGGAGGAAGGATGAGGAGACCAATGGGATACCGGGAGGCGATGTGCGACCTGTCGGACATCGCCAAGGACAGCCCTCCGTATGTGCGGGTCAAGGCGCTGGTCACGATCGTGCACGAGACGTCGCCGAATAACCCGCGCCACGCCGACGTGATGCGTGAGCTGGGCCTGGCCGACGAGTTGGCGGGGGGATCGGAGGGCGATTCCGGATGTCCGCAGTGCGGACACGGGAATCGGGCACAGGAATCGATGCGGATGCTACGCGAGGAGGTTCTCGCCAGAAGAGAAGCCGAGGAAGCCGCAGAGGAAGAGGAGGACCCCCATTGACCCCGGCAGCCGCGGCCCTCACCCGCTCTCTGGGTGATCTGGGCTGCGGTTAGCGCAGTGGCAGGGCGAAGCGGTAGCCGACATTGCGCACGGTTTCGACGTAGCGCTGTCCGCCGGACTCCAGCTTGGAGCGCAGCCGGCGGATGTGAACGTCGACCGTGCGCGAGCCTCCGTAGTAGTTGTAGCCCCAGACCCGGTTGAGCAGCGTCTCGCGGGTGAACACCTGCTGGTTGTGAGTCATCAGGAAGCGCAGCAGTTCGAACTCCTTGAACGTCAGCGAGATCGAGCGTCCGCCTTCAAAGACCTGGTAGTTCGACGTGTCGACGACCAGATCGCCGGCCTCCAGCGTATTGCGCGTCAGCGCTCGACCGTGCCGCCAGAGCACTAGCTGGACCCGAGCGACCAGCTCCGCCTCGTGCACGGGCGCGAGGATGAAGTCGTCCAGTTCCTGCGTCGGGCCCAGCAAGTGGGTGTCGACCGGGCGCAGCGCCGCCAGCCGCATCGCGTCGGGCCAGGCCTGGACCTCGGCCGGGCGTGAGAGCGGCACCGCGTGACGCCAGTCGAGCAGCAGCACGTCGGGCGCGGCCGCCGGATCGGGCTCGTTGCCCTCGGCCGGCTCATAGCGCACGACCTGCAGACCCGCCCGCTCCAGCGCCGGCTGAATCGGCGGGGTGAACTCGTCGTCGAGGGTGGAGATGGTCAACCGGAACATGCTTGCACCATAGAACAGCTTCGATGGTGCGATACGCTCAGAGTCGTCTCTCTGCCGGCGTAGCTCAGTGGTAGAGCAACGGTTTCGTAAACCGTAGGCCGAGGGTTCGAATCCCCCCGCCGGCTCCAGCCAGACCCTCCGTCAACGAACCGCTCTAGCTGCCCGTCCTAGCTGCCCGTCCTAACTGCCTGGTCCTCCGGGCAATGGTTCCGATGTCGCCTGCACATCGACCCCTCCACCCCGCTCCTGCAGGTGCGAGATCGGGACGGCGGGCATCGTCGTGATCTCGCCGCGGATCCGCGCTCCAAATGCGATCGACCAGCGCGCCGCGGCGTCGTTGTCGGGCGCATCGATGATCGCAACGAAGTCATGAGCGCCGAGCACCGCGTAGATGCCCAGCGCGCTGACATCGGGCATCGACACCTCGCGCTCGGCGTCCAGCGGCGCACGCGGATTGTCGAGCACCGCGTCGATCCCCTCGGGCCACAGCCGCACCAGCAGGATGTATTGCATGGGGCCTCTCCGCTCCCTCTGGGTCAGTCACGTCGCACTCTGTACAGCCAGTATCGCGCCTGAAAGAGAGGGTCGTGAATTACGCGACGTGGGATACACTCGCGGTACAGCCAGCACGCGCTGTGAGGGTCGAGACGCGGTCGGATCGCGCCGCCTGGGCCAGCCGTGACACCGACGGGAGCCAAGCCAAGATGAACATTTCGATGCTGACCGAGCGTCTGCGCCGTCGCGGCCTCTGGCTGTTCGTGCTTCTGGTCGCTGCGGCACTGATGCTCAGCGCCTGTGACCTCGTCGGCGACGATTCCGATGACGAGCAGCAGCAAGAGCAGGCTCAGCAGGAAGAGATGCAGCAAGAGGAAGCGGCCGCACCGGCTCCGGCCGCCAGACCAGCCGCGCAGCCGCCGGCTGAGGAGCCAGGCCCCGAGCCTCCGCCCGAGGCCGCCGGTGGCGGCGAAGGCGCAACCGCCTACAGCATCGTCTTCCCCAGCATCGCGTTCGTCATGACCGCAGACTCGGTCGCGACCGGACTGGTGATCAGCGATGGCTACGTGCTGGTCGACGGACGTGCGCTCGGCTCGGCGATGGCGGCAGACGTGTTGCTCTCCAACGGTGAGACGCTCGAAGGCCTGCCGGTCGTCGGCCATGATCGATTCACTGGCCTGGTCTACCTGGGTCCGCTGGACGGCAACCTGGTCCGGCGTTTGCCGGGCGCTCGCCTCGGCGATGGCGAGGCGATTCGGCCCGGTTCTTCAGTTTTCACGATCGGCTACAGCGCCGATGATCAGGCAGAGGCGATCCCGGCTGTCTACTCGGGCGTGCTCAGCGGCACCGATGAGTGGGACGCAGGGCAGCGGACGTTCCTGCGCACGGACGCGCGTCCGGCCAGTGTGACCGCCGGCATGATCCTGGTCGACGGTTCCGGCACGGTGATCGGATTCGCTGCCGACGCAATGGTCGCGCAGGGTTGGTACGTCTCAACCGGCGACCTGGCGCGCAGCCTGCCGCCTGCTCAGATTGCGGTGGCCCGCATGCCCGACCCGGCCAGCGCCTCCACGGAGCACGTGTTGACCATCGACGAACGGCATGAGTCCGGTGGACTCTATCTCGGCGAGGACGCCACCGGCCAGTCGATTTCACTCTCGATCTCGACAACGACCCCGGCGCTGCTACACCTGATCGACGCGAACGGCGACGTCCTGCAGGAGTCCTCAGTGGTCGCGGGCGCGACCATCATCAGCCTGGCGCCGAACACGGTAGGTCCCTACCTCATGCGGATCACGCCGCAGACGGCGATGGCGGAGGATGACTCCGAGGCCATGGAAAGCGCTGAGAGTGAGGACGGCGACCAGCGGGACGAGGAAATGTCCGAAGCGATGCCGCTCGCAGCTTCGTATCAGATCAGCTCCAGCGCGCCGCTGATGTCGCTCGCAGAGTCCGACGCGATGACTCAGATCCAGATCAACACCCCGTTCGTGGGCATGATCGATGTGCCGGGGGACGAAGACAGCTTCAACCTCGCTCTGCGCGCCGGCGCCGAGTACCAGATCCTGGTTCAGAGCCTGCTCTTCGACACGGTACTCCTGGTCGAGGGCGGCGGACTGGACGCCGTCGACGACGACACCGGCGGCGGCCCGTTCGGCCGTGACTCCGCCCTGACGCTCGCGCCGGAGGAAGACAGCATCGTTCAGCTGACGGTCAAGGACTACGCCGACGTCGGTACCGGCGCGTACGTGCTGACGATTACCCAGATCGGCGGCGAAGCCCCCGAGGACTCAATGGCCATGGAGGAGGATGACGAAGCGACCAGCATGATGGCTATGGCCGCCGAGTTGCCCGCTCCCTCGCCGCCTCCGGCAGTCTCACTGCGCGGTATCGGTACCGAGGAAGGTCTCCAGGCCACACTGCTCGGCATCGGCTCGCAGTCGGTCGGCAACGCGCTAGTCGTTGATGACGCCGACGGCGCATTCGAGATCACCGTCTCGGTGATTGGCCCGGACGGAGCCCTCGGTCGCGTGTCGGTACTCGACATCGGCGACGCAGTCGTAGTCGAGGGTCGCGTGCTGGTGACCTGCGGCGGCTCGGGTGAATGCCTGGCGCAAGCGGTCTTTGTCGCCAACGAAGCAAGCGCGGGCCAATGGACCGTCGAGCTCACTGCCGACGAGCCCGGTATCAGCGAGTGGCAGATCGAGGTTTCGCGCAACGACTGATCCTCCACTCCCGCAAGAGAACCAAGCGAGGCGGTCCGCAAGGACCGCCTCGTTGCATATCTGCATGCGTAGCGCGGACCGAACAAGGATGGGCGAGCGTCGCGCCTAGCGCAGCGCCGACTTCTGTGGCCGGGCCAGGACCATGTGCAGGGCGACGCCGAGTAGTCGCCGGACCCTAGTACGGACGGGGATCGGCGGGTCGATCGTCAGGTTGGGCAGCATGTTGTCGAGCCACCTGGGCATGTACCAGTTGGCCGGTCCAGCGATCTGCATGAAGGCGGGCACCAGAACCAAGCGCACGAGAGTGGCATCGATGAAGATGGCGAAGGACATGCCCATGCCGAACTCCTTGACGGCGCGCTCGTCGCCGAAGAAGGCGAAACTGCCGAAGACCGCGATCAGGATGGCGGCCGCCGCAGTGATCACGCGAGCTGAGGCTCCAATGCCAAACGCGACCGACTCTCCGGAATCCCCGGTCTCAAGCCAGTGCTCGCGGATTCGGGATAGGAGAAAGACCTCGTAGTCCATCGAAAGTCCGAAGAGGATCGCGAACATGAACATCGGCAGAAATGACTCGATCGGGCCGGTGCGATCGAGGCCGATCAGCGACAATCCCCAACCCCATTGGAAGATCGCAACGATGAAGCCGATTGAGGCGCCGATCGCCAGCATGTTCATCAGCGCGGCTTTGAGCGGCACCAGGATCGAGCGGAACGCCATCATCAACAGCAGGACCGAGACGCCGATCACGATCAGGAAGAAGTACGGCATGCGAGAGATCAACTTGGCGGTGACGTCTTCAAAGGCCGCTGTTGAACCGGCGATGTAGATGCGAGTATTGGCGGCAGCGCCATTCAGAGCCGCGGGGACGGCGGTCTCACGCAGTCGGGTGACCAGTTGTCGGGTCGCCTCCTCCTGGGGCGCGGTCGTGGGAATCACCGTGATCAGCGCGGTGCCGCCATTGGGCGACGAGTCTGGAGGCAAGACGGCGGCGACGCCGTCCACCTGGGACAGCGCACGGCGAGTACGCTCCAGTTCCGCCGTCGAGAGCTGCTGCGATGGATTGTCGACGAGGGCAAACAGCACACCGTTGACGCCGGGTCCGAATGCCTCCGAGATCAAGTCGTATGCGCGTCGAGATGTGTAATCGGTTGGACGGTTGCCGTCGTCGGAGACGCCCATTTCGAGGTCGAAGGCGGGAATGGTCAGCGCGATCAGGATTCCGGAAGCGATGAGCAGATAGAGGATCGGACGGCGCTCAATCATTCGTGAGAATCGGTACCAGCGGCCGTGCTCTCCACCAGCGGTGTAGCGCAGCCTGGGAATCGAGAAGCGATCGATGCGTCGGCCAATCAGGACGAGCATGGCCGGCAAGAGCGAGACTGCCACCAACATCTCGAGTAGGACGACCAACGCTGCCGCCATGCCGAGGTTGGCAATCACCGGGATCCCGATCGCGAACAATCCCACCAGCGCCACGACCACGATCGAGCCGGCGAATGCCACCGCTCGACCGGCCGTCGTCACGGCGCCACGGGCAGCCTCACGAGGATCAACCCCCGCAGCGAGCTGTTCGCGGAACCGCGCGATGACGAACAGGGCGTAATCGATCCCGACACCGATCCCCAACATCGCTCCGAAGGTGGGGGCGACCGTGGTGATGTCGAGATACGCCGCCGTCAGGAAGATGCCGACGGTTCCCAGCGCCAGACCGACGAGCGCTGAGACGATCGGCATGCCGGCGGCGATGATCGAGCCGAAGCCAATGATCAGGATCAACAGCGCCGCCAGCAGACCCACCAGTTCAGCTGTGCCCGGCGGCTCTGTCTCGTACTCGCGGACAGGCTCACCGACGAATTCGACCTGCAAGCGGTCGCTGCGGAACGTCTCCCCGAGCTCGACGACGCTGCCGATGTTCTCGGTGTCGAGATTGTTGGCCTGCTTGTCGAAGGCGACCCGCACGATGGCCGTGCGTTGGTCCGGTGAGATGTTGCCCGGGCGCTCGCCGGGCAGGCTGATAAACGCGACTTCCTCAACGCCTTGCGCCTCGCGGGCGAAGACCGACATCGCCGATTGCGCGTCAGGGTCCTGAATCGTGCCCTCAGGGGTATGGAAGACGGCCAGCATCTCGGAGCCGGATCGAGCCGGATAGCGATCAACCAGGAGATCGAATGCTGCCTGCGACTCGGTGCCGGGGACGGAGAACGTATCAGTCAGCGAACCGCCCCACGTACGCGCAGCCATCGCCGCGAGCACGATGGTGATGATCCAGAGGAAGATGATCCGCCAGGGATGCTCGGAGACGAAGACCGACCAACGCTCCATGCCTGCGCAACCCCGCTTGCTCCGCTAGCCGCAAGTCAGCGTATCTCGGAATCAGGCTCGGCGGTGCGTCGGCTTCTACGAAAGGATTGAATCGATCGAGGCCGGACCAGCGCCCATCAGGATGAGAGCGATGCAGGCGAAGACCAGGAGCACGTCAAGCTCATAGCCTTGCTTGTCGGAAGAACCCTGGAAGGGCAAGCCTTCTTTGAACTTGTTGACGTAGGTCGCGACCATCATGTTGATCGCGAGCGGGATCGCGATCCAGGGGACCAGCAGTCCGGCGAGCAGCAGGATGCCGCCGGCCAACTCGATGGTGGCGACGCCCGGACCGGCCAGCCTGGGGAACGGCACACCCAGCGACTCGAGCCAACCAGAGAAGCCGTCGATGCCTCGGCGGAACTTGCCCAGGCCGGCGTCGATGAAGATGACGCCCAGCACGATGCGCAGCGGGATCGGCGCCCACTCCAGCACCTCGGAGCCGAACGGAGCCGTCAACCAGTCGCCCACATCCATGATCGACCCCCACTCAGTTGGCTGCTCAATGGCTTATGCCAGCCCTGAATTAAGCTGGATTCTAGTTGAGTCGAGATCCATTCTCAGCGGGCAGATTGAGGGGCGCAGCAATGGGCAAGTTTGCAGACGCGATTCGGGATCGGCGCAAGAGTCGGCAACGCAGACTCGGATTCGGGGCTGCGGCCGAGGAGAAGCAGCCCTCGATGCTGGTCGGCACGATCGGCGTCGTCGACGGCGCGGACTTCTGTCTGGCTCTGAGCGAGGACGACATCGCGGCTGCAGAGTCGGGCGATGTGTCTGTCTGGGGAACCCGGCTCGATGAGCTGACTCCCGACAAGGTTGCCGGGGCCAAAGGACGCGGAGCGGCGTTCGTCTCGTTTGAGATTGAAAGCGCGCGGGCCGACGGGTTGCTCGACGAGGACATGGACTACGTCGTCAGGCTGGCCGATCCACGGATCGACGAGGCCGACGCACGCGCCCTGGGCAGCTTGCGGCCGGCCGAAATCGCAGTCGAGGTCGAGTTTCCTGTCAGGCTGAGCGCGATTCTGGATCTGCGCCGTCTGGCCCTGTTCGCATCCGCTCCGCTGGGCGTCAAGTGTCCGACCGACATTTCGTCAGGCGATATTGAAGCGCTGCGCGACTCAGGGGTGGCGGTGCTATTGCTCGGTCCGGGAGCGTCATCTGAAGACGTGGCGTCGGTCAAGGAGCGAATCGCTGAGCTGCCAGAGCGAACGTCGAAGCGCGACGAAGACGCGCAGCCGCTGATCCCAACTCTGCGGTCTGGTGGGGACAACGGGACCGAGGAAGGCTAAGCCTCAGGCAGAACAGATCAGTCGCGGAAGATGCTGCGGTTGGTCGGTTCGAGCGAACTGCGCGAGTTGCCGGTCGCCATGCGCAGGAAGTAGACCATTCCGCCGGCGAAGGCGATGCCGATCAGGATGGCGATCGTCCAGAGTACGAGCGCCTGACTGGACTTCTCGGTCGCCGGCGCTGCGATCTCCTCGCCCTCAATCGGGACGAGTGCGTGATCCACGGTGAAGTCGTAGGAGGAGCTGACTTGCAGCTGCTCGCCGTCACCGATCAGGAGCACGTTGTAATCGACTTGCATCGTGCCGTCGCCCTCGGCGTGGATCGGGACGATCAGCGTGCGCTGGCTGTAGGTGGAGATGTTGGCGTGTCCCTCATCCAATCGATAGCCCGCGCTGTCAGTCACCTCGACGTGGTGGACGCCCTTGATCTGGGCCAGCGGGCGATCGAAGGTCAAGACGAGCTGGTGCGGGGATTCGGCCACAGTCGAGCCAATTTCGGGCTCTGCCTGAATCAGGTTGTCGCTCGCGCCGGTCGGGCTGAGCAGCGCCATCGCCGAGATTGCCGCAAACGCAACGAGCAGAGCGAGCAGCGTGCCAACGGATTGGGTGCGAGTGAACATGGGTGTATCTCCGTCCCTGATCCTACGAACGGATCGCGTTGCCGACAAGGTGCGCCGAGTCTCAATCGGGTTGGTCGACCACGCGTCGAGGCACGCGAGCGGCAATGCTGGTGAAGATCTCGTAGGGAATGGTCTTCAACTGCCGCGCGACATCCCATGCGCTGATTGATTGCCCGCGGTCGCTGCCGATGATCGTTATGACGTCACCGATCTGCGCGTCAGGAATCTCGGTCAGGTCAATCATGGTGCTGTCCATGCAGATGGCGCCGCGGATCGGGGCGTGCTTCCCGCGGACCAACATCTCGCCGCCGGGCGACAGGGAGCGGGCGAGCCCGTCTGCATAGCCGATGCCGGTGACGCCGATGCGTGAGTCTCGGCTGGCGGTCCAATGGCCTCCGTAGGAGACGGATTCACCCTTGCGGACGTCGCGGATGGCGAGCAGGGACGTCCGCCATGACATGACGGGCTGGAGCTGACCGGCTCTGGGCTTGGCAAGATTGGGCGCTGGATCCATGCCGTACAGAGCAATGCCGGCGCGGACGAAGTCGAGGGAGGCTTCGGGCAGATTGAACGTCGCCGCCGATGCTGCGGCATGACGGATTGGCGCGCCGATTCGATCGGCCGTCTGCTGAAATCGTTGAAGCGCCTCGATTGACGGCTCGCGTTCGGGGTTTCCGGCGTCGGGGAAATGGGTGAACACGGCATCGAGTCCAAGCGACGGGTGGCTGCGGATGATCTCGGCCAGCGCGAGCGCCTGTTCATGGGCCAGGCCGTATCGCTGCATGCCGCTGTCGATGTTGATGTGGACTCGAACGGAGCATGCGGCAGTCTCTGCTGCCGCCGCAAGCCGGGCGATCGTGTCGGCGGAATCGGCAACGGCGGCGATACCATGTTGCACGATCGCTGCCGGATCGCCGTCGAGCACAGGTCCCATGCAGAGAATGTCGGCGTTGATGCCCGACTGGCGGAGTTCGACTGCCTCGCGGACTGTGAAGACGCAGAGCGACGATGCACCAGCCTGGAGGGTGGCTCTGGCAATCGTGACCGCGCCGTGGCCGTAGGCGTCGGCTTTGACCACGGCCGCAACATTCGCGGGCGCCGCCTGGCGTCGCAGGACATCGACGTTGTTGTGCAGCGCGGCGAGGTCGATCTCGGCCCAGCTCGTGGCGGAACTCGCTGGCATGCGTCAGTCCGACCGCGAGATCATCAAGTGGAACATGGGGTTACAGTAGGTTCAGGCGTCGGTGGGGCGGACCCCGGGATCGTTGTGATACTACCTGTAGCGGCTACCGCTGCCCGATTGTCCCGTTGCAGACTGTTGACCCTCATTGTCCTGGCGTACTGCGCTGGAGCGCTGGCGGTCGCTTGCTCGGGGAGTGACGAGGAACCTGCCGAACAGGAACAGGCGGCGCCGCAAGTAGAGTCGCGGGCCGCACTTCCCCCGGAGCCAGCACGGGAGGCGCAGGAAGAGGAGCAAGCAGAGGAACCGACGCGACCCCTTGCCGATCCGGTGCAGTTGCTGATCGCGGAAGCGGCGGCGCTTGAGCACAACGGCTACTGGGAACAGGCGCTGGCCGTTCGAGAGTCTGCAATTGCCTCAGGCGGTTCGCTTGACATGAACGCCCTGACCGCGTTGCAGCTCGATCGTGTCCGCTTGCTCTTGCGGCTCGATCGGCCGGGCGATGCGCAGGCGGCGCTGGCGGACATAGGAGGATTTCTCACCGCCGAGCACACGCGGCGTCATACTCTGCTGCGCGCTCAGGCAGCGTTGACGCTCTCTCAGCCAGACGCTGCTGTCGAAGCGATGAAGGATTATGTGAACTCCGACAGCCCGGCCTGGGCCGTGGTCTCACTGGAGATCGCCAGGACCTTGCAACGTGCGGGACGCGGCGCCGAAGCGATCGAGTGGGCGGAGCGAGCGCTCGGTGGCATGCTTCCATTCCAGGACCGACTGCGGGCGATTCATCTGGCTGGGACAGAGCTGGACATCTCGGGCGAATCTGAGCGGGCGCTTGTGCGTTATGACGAGCTGCTGCGCCTCTCGCCGTGGCGGGATGATCAGGCCGCCGCGCTCAGCCGGATTGGCATCTTACAGCGCGGCGCCGGCAACATCGATGCGGCGACGGAGGCGTGGTCGACACTGGTCAGCGACTACCGGGAGTTCTCGGAGAGCTCAGAGGCGCTGTCCTTCTTGCTCGACGCTGGCGTCGATGTTGATCAACTGACGATCGGCCTGATTCGCTTCGAGGAAGAACTCTGGGTTGAGGCTCGCCAGGCGATGCTCAATGTGTTGGGTGGTTCCGATGACGTATCGGACCGAGTGGCGGGTGAGTTCTACATCGCCGCGATACACCAGGCGAACGGCGACCTGGCGAGCGCCGCGCTGGGTTATGTCGCCGTGATCAATCGGGACGCTACCGATCCGCTGTCGGCGGAGGCGTCGATGCGATTGGCCGATTTCGCTGTCGCGGATGGCGACCAGATCACCGCGGAAGAGCACTGGCACCGAGTGATGCTGGAGCATCCGGGGCACTCACGGGCGGCCGAAGCTGCTCGTCGGTGGGCTTCGCTCGCGGTGGCGCGAGGTCAGTGGTCCGAGGCAGCTCAGCGTTTCCGCGATGCCGCCAACGCCGGCGCTGACTACTGGGGCGATGTGGTGCAGCAAGAGCTGCTCTACTGGGCGGCGCTGATGAACCGGGAGGCCGGCGATCTGGAAGCGGCTGCCGATCTCGCGGAGAAGGTGGTCGAGATTGATCCGGTCGGCTACTACGGTCTTCGCGCCCTCGAGCTGCTGGAACAGGATGATCACGACACCCTACAGATTTCCCTCGAGGAGTGGCTGACCCGGCTGACCGGTGAATCTGTTCCTTCATCGACGGCGCTTGCAAACCTGAGCGAATGGCAGGCGGCGCGAGATCTGCGGCTGGGCGGATTCGACTCGGCCGCTGATCGCATGCTGTCGCTGTTAGTCGACACGCTTAGCAACGATCCATGGTCCCTGGTTCACGCTGCGGAGACCCTTGCCGCACAGGGCGAGTACACGGCGTCGGCGCAAGCGGCTGCGCAGGTGTTGATCCTCTTCGGTCTCAACTGGACCGAGGCGCCGCCAGATCTCCTTCGTCTCGCCTATCCCCAGCCCTGGCCTGACGTCATGGCGCTATACGCGGCATCCGAAGGTGTTGATCCCCTTTTGCTCTGGTCGCTGATTCGGCGAGAGAGTCTTTACGACACGGACGCGCAAGGCCTCGCCGGCGAGGTCGGCCTGACGCAGGTGATTCCGCTGACAGGATCAGACATTGCGGCGGGACTGGGCATTGAGTACCAGCACAGTGATCTGGCGCGTCCGGAACTGGCGATTCGATTTGGCGCCTGGTATCTCGCGCGCCAGCTCGAGGGGTTCTCCAACGAGCCGGTGATGGCGCTGGCGGCATACAACGCGGGACCCGGCAACGCCGCCAGGTGGGAGACCGAAGCTGTACTTGGCGGGCCTGACGGATTCCTTTCGGCGCTTGATTTTTCCTCGACTAGAAGATATGTTCATTATGTGATCAAGGTTCTGGCGGTCTACGAGGCCCTGGAACGCTCTGAGCAAGCGCAATGAACAGCGCAATGAATGAGGTTTGTGCGAAGCCCAGACAACTGGGGCTGAGTCGCCTGCTGACGTATACTGATTACTACTTGTCCTGCATTCTTCGACCAACGGGCTCGTGTGTCCCGTGATGTGGTGAGGGATCTGATGCCGAAACGCACATACCAGCCAAAACGAATTCCGCGTAAGCGGAAGCATGGATTTCTCAAGCGCATGTCCAGCCGAGGCGGGCGCGTGGTGCTCAAGCGGCGTCGCGCCCGAGGCCGTCGACGATTGACGGTCGTCTGAGCGACTGCCATACCGCTTTGTCTCCCTGCTTGACTGCGCGCGCCTATTCGCGCCGAGTGCGCTGTCGAACGATGCTTCACGATGTCTGCTGACCAGCGTTTGCGCCGTAAGTCGGACTTTGACGCTGTCTTTCGCGAGGGCGTCAGGTCCTCGAGCGGGTCGCTGGCGCTGCGTGTCCGGGATAGAGGCGAGTCGGCCGCCGATGAACCCTGCCGATTTGGATACTCCGTGAGTTCCCGACTCGGTGGAGCGGTCAAACGCAACAAGATTCGCCGCCGACTGCGGGAATCGGCAAGGCGGCTGAACTCGGAGGGCAAATGCCGGGGGCTGGATGTGGTTGTCGTCGCCCGGCACGGGGCGGCCGACGCTGAGTTTGCCGAGCTTGACGCCACCTTGCGAAGACTGGTCGGCCGCTCGCTGAGACAACTTGAGACTGCCGGTGGTGCGTCTTGAGCCGCTCTTTGACGGGCTCGATCGGACACGGGGCCAATCGGCTCGTGATTCTCCTGCTGCGTAGCTATCAGCGAGTCGGGTCGCCGCTGTTTGCCGCGCTGGGATCGCAGTGCCGGTTCGAGCCGTCCTGCTCGCAGTACATGATTGACGCTGTTGACTCGCGAGGAGTGGTAGTCGGCATCGCTCTGGGTGTCTGGCGAGTGATCCGTTGCAATCCGTTTGTTCGAGGCGGATACGATCCCGCGCCGAAAAGTCGCGAATCGGGCCGCTCGGTGAGTCAGGATGTTTCACGTGAAACAATCTGAGGGGAGGCTTGGCAAGCTGATAGCGACTTGCGCCTCTGCCTGGCTTTCTATGTGCCGACCGCTCCGGCGATTGTTTCACGTGAAACGGTTGCGGCGTGTACGTGTACTGGTGGCGTTTGTCCTCTTGCTCGCGGTTCCCGTCCTGGTTGCTTGCGATGTCGCCGACCAACCTGACGGGTGGGCCGCTCCGACGCTCGATCCGGTTGAGCCCGAGACACGTCTGATCGCTCCGACGGGGGAAGACCAGGTCGTCGCGGTGCAGTTGCTTGACGGCAACCTTGGCTCGGCCGTCTGGGAGTTCCCAGACGATGACGGCAACTTCCCAGGGCTCGACGGCGAGATCGAGCCGGTCGCCTTCTATGCCGACCCAGTCTGGGTCGAAGCTACGGATGAATGGCTGCTGGCCGGCTACTCCGATGGCGTGCTCTACGCCGTGCAGCGCGACGGTGAATCGGCCCGAGTGGTCTTTGATAGCGAAGATCGGCTGGTCGCCGACATGATCGTGGACGGGTCGCGGGTGTACCTGGCCGACACTGCGTACAAGGTCTATGCCGTCGACATCGAGCAACCGGGTGAGGCGGTGTGGACGTGGGACGGGGACTCGGACCTGCAAATCTGGAGCGGGCCAGCCCTGGTGGAGACCGAGCGAGGTCGTCTGCTCGTGGTGGCTGGGCTGGATGGCCGGGTGACAGCGATCAACGTTGATGGCGAGCTCGCCGGTCGATCGGCCTGGCAGATTCAGATTGAAAGTGGGATCGCCGGCGCAATCAGCGCAACTGATGGCCTCGTCTTTGTCGGCGGCCTGGACCGCACGCTGTATGGCCTCGACGCGGCGACCGGCGCTCAGATCTGGGCGACTCAGGCTTCGCACTGGCTCTGGGGCACGCCGTTGATCCGTGATGGAGTGATTTACACCACCGATCTGAAAGGCAACGTCTACGCGTTCGACGCACTGACCGGCGAGAAGCGCTGGCTGGAACCCTTTGACGTTGGTGACCGCATCCGTGCGCAGCCGCTGTACGTCGATTTTGCAGCGGAGAGCGGTGACGCTGGGGGCATCCTCGTGATCGTGGCGCGCGGCGGGATGATTCATCAGCTCAATGCGTCGGATGGGTCGGCGCTGAGGCAGTTCCAACTGGAAGGGGCCAAGGACCTGATGGCCAACGCCATCTTGCGGGATGACCGGATCTTGGTCAGCGACGAAGATGGTGTCCTCTACGCGGTGCTGCTGGGCGCCAACCAGGCCGTCAAGCTGTATCCGCAGAACTGATTGACGCAAACAGGCGATGGACATACTCGACTTCATCTGGAACGACATTCTGATTGGCCCGATCATGAACGGGCTGATCGTGATCGCGCACGCGGTGGATGACAACTACGGTGTCGCGATCATCCTGTTCACGCTGATTGTGCGGGTGATCACCTACCCGCTGACGCTGCGGCAGCTGCGGGCGACCCGTGGGATGCAGGAAATGCAGCCGCGGATGCAGGAGATCCAGAAGAAGTACAAGGATCCCAAGCGGCGCCAAGAAGAGCTGATGAAGGTCTACCGCGAGGCGGGCTTCAATCCGCTGGGATGCCTGTGGCCGCTCCTCGTGCAGATGCCGATCTGGATCGCTCTTTACCAGGTATTGCGCCGAACCCTGGGCGACACGCCCGAGCAGCTTCTGCGCCTGTCCAGTGACCTCTACGACTGGGCCTACATCACCTCGGCGATCCCGATCAATCGCGATTTTCTTTTTTTCGACCTGGGATCGTCATCGCTCGAGCAGTCCTTGCCGCTGGCCATCCTCGTCGGCGTGACTGCATACATTCAGCAAAAGGTCTCGACGGCGCGCATGGGCCCGCGCGATGAGCGCTCAGAGTCGATGAATCGCACGATGTTGTGGATGATGCCCTTCATGTTCGGCTTCTTCACTCTGCAAGTACCGGCCGGACTGGGGCTGTACTGGTTAGTGACATCGATCTTCACGATTTTGACGTCGTACTACTACTACTTCTACCGCCAGGGCCTGAAGTGGTCATGGAAATGGCTACTGTCGTCAGAGCCGCTGCCAGCTCCTGCTGCCGCCGCTGCCGCGACTGCCAATGGCGCGACGGTAGCGGTGGCCGCGACGGTCGAGACGGGCGACTCAAACACGGATGCACAGCCCTCGGAGCCGCAGGCCGAGCGTCCGCAACGGCGGCAGGCCAGTGCCGCGCGGAGAAGGCGTCAGCGACGGCGAAGAGCGAATCGGTCGCGTTGAGCAACCACAGGAGTCTCTTGGGGTTGAACCGGCACATTGATCGAGCGGCCAGGCGACAACCCGAAGCATTGTTCAGTTGGAGAAGTAGCAATGGCGAACAGGGAAGTGATTGAGCAGTCAGGCCGGACCGTCGACGACGCCGTGCAAGCGGCGCTGCGTCGGCTGGGACTGTCACGCGCTCAGGTGGAGGTCGAAGTCCTGGACGAAGGGCGAACGGGCATCTTCGGCATCGGACATGCGCAGTCCCTGGTTCGGGTCACGCCCCGTGATGGCTCGCCGACACGAGGCCGTCCAGGACAGACTGTTTCATTGCCGAAGATCGATGACTATTCGGATCTCACTGAGATCGAACCTGGTCAGAGACCAGAGCCTTCGGGACGCGGTGGCAGATCCGGCGGGGGTCGGCGATCGACCGGACGCCGAGCAGTCGTGCAGCCGGCAGAGGAAGAAGCTACGGAATCCAGGGAGACTCAGCGCGAGGTCCAGCCCGACCATCGCTCTCGCTCTCGCCCTCGGCAGGCGGGGCCTGCATCGAGCGGTCGGCGTGATCGTAGTCGAGGCCGCTCCGGCGGACGGAGCCGCGGCCGGGGTCGCGAGGAGCCGCGCAGCCGCCAGCCGGCGCGGCCGCCGATTGCTCCATTTGAGTTGCTCGCCGATCCAGACTTTGAACCAAACGAAGATCCCAGGCAGTTCGCGGTCGAGGTACTTACGGACATCGTTCATCAGTTGGGATTCGATGTCGAAGTGACCGCGCGAGACCCGCAGACGCCGATGGATGGCCTCGGTCATGCCGTCGCGGTGCTGGATGTCAAGCCCGTCGGCGAGGAGGACTTGGGTCTACTCATCGGGCGTTACGGGGCGCATGTCGCGGCGCTTCAATATGTGGTTAACGTGATCGTGAGCCGGGCGCTGGACGGCAATAATCCCGTCACGGTCGACGTAGACAGCTATCGGCGACGCCGCGAAACAGCGCTCGAGGAGATGGCGCAGCGCGCTGCCTCGGAAGTGCGAGATCGCGGAGAACCGGTCACCCTGGGAGTGATGCCGGCGGCTGAGCGGCGGATCATTCACTTGCAACTGCAAGAGGATCCGGAGCTCAAGACGGAATCGTTCGGTGAGGGGCAATCGCGGCGTGTGCGAATTCTGTACCGTGACGACTAGGTCCTGCTGGCTGACGTAACGAGTTGACCATTATCCTCGTCATGAAGGTGCCAGACGGGCTACTGGAGGCACGCTGACGTGAGTGTGGTCGCAGTCGCGAACCAGAAAGGCGGCGTCGGCAAGACGACGACCACCGTCAATCTGGCCGCTGCGGCTGCTGAGATGGGTCGGCGCACGCTCGTGATCGATGCCGATGCGCAGGCAAATGCGACATCCGCATTAGGAGCACAATCTTCGGGGCTGTTCCTCTACGACGCGTTGCTTGGCCAAGCCGAACTTGAGCGATGCATCGTTCCCACACCCTGGACCGATCTAGACGCCGTGCCCTCATCGATGGATCTCGTCGCGGCGGAAATGGAACTAGCTACCCAGCCGGAGCGTGAGTATGTCTTGCGCAGCGCCCTCGCGGACATCGCGGGCGGTTACGAGCTGGTGCTGATCGATTGCGGGCCATCGCTCGGACTGATGACGCTCAATGCGCTGACGGCGGCCGACGCGGCGATTGCGCCGGTGCAGTGCGAATACCTGGCCCTGGAGGGTTTGTCAGCGCTGCTGGAGACGATCCGCCGCGTACAGATGCACCTGAATCCCGGGCTGCACCTGCTGGGAGTGGTGGCGACGATGTATGACGGTCGCACGCGGCTCTCGCAAGACGTCGCGTCTCAATTGAGGTCGCATATCAGCTCGACCTTCGAGACAATCATTCCACGTTCGATCCGGCTCTCGGAGGCACCGAGCCATCAGCGTCCGATCATCGATTACGCGCCGCGTTCCCGGGGCGCTGACGCGTATCGGGAACTCGCTGAGGAGCTATTGAATCGGCTCTCAGGGCTTCCGGTTTCCACCTTGTATCGCGCGCGCCCCGTGGTCGATGGAGTCTCAGGATGAGCGACGAGCGGGTGTCAGTGGACGGAAGCGTCGAGAGCGCGACGCCTCGGACCAAATCGGCGCGCGCGCGCGCCGGATTGGCTCGTGGCCTGGATTCGCTGATCCCTTCGACTCCAACCCTCCAATCTGGGGATGTCCAGTTGCAAGCGCCGATCGGCTCGATTGCGCCGAATCCGGCTCAACCGAGGCTGGAGTTTGATCAGCAACAGCTGGAAGAGCTTGCCGGCAGTATTCGGGAGCACGGGATCCTGCAGCCGTTGGTGGTGTCCGTAGAAGAAGCTGGGCGGTATCGGTTGATCGCCGGAGAGCGGCGATGGCGGGCGGCCGGAATGGCGGGCCTCGATACCGTGCCGATCGTCATCCTTGAGGACGCCGGCGATGCGGTGGAGGAACGGTTGACTCTGGCGCTGGTCGAGAACCTGCAGCGCAGCGATTTGAATCCGATTGAACTGGCGACCGCGTTCGAGCAGCTTGCAGGATCAGGTTGGACGCAGGAGCGAATCGCAACGGAAGTGGGCAAGAGCCGGACGGCGGTCGCAAATCTGATGCGCTTGCGGCGGCTACCTGATGCAATCCAGGAGTTGTTGGCGTCGGGCGCTCTGTCCGAGGGTCACGGACGGGCGTTGCTCGGTGCTCATGCGTCTGAGCAACTGGCGCTTGCTCAACGTGCCGTTGAGGCTGGTTGGACCGTGCGACAACTTGAGGCTGCGGTCAAGTCACTGGCTGAACCGGAGTCCAAGTTGGCGAAGCGACCGAGCCGGTCGGTCGAAGCATCCCCGGCGATGTTGGAGGCAGTGGAACGGCTGGAGGCGGCGCTCGGGACGAGAGTCGAGGTTCAGGCTGGCCTCAAGGGCGCTGAGCACGGAGGTCGAATCGTCGTTCACTGGTACGACGAGGAGCAACTCGGGGCGCTCGCTGCCCTCATGAGCGGCGGCTCAATCGCCGATGACTCAGACGCCGGAGAGTTCGGCGTTTGAGCTGCTACTCGGACGAGTCTCCCGACTGGTCGGATGGTTGATTGACCGGTTGGCGTGATCGTCGACGTCGCCGTCGCGGTCGGCGCACTTCGCCCTCGGACCCCTGCGGCGCTGCTGCGGTGTCGATTGCCTCAGCCTCGTTCTGCTGATTGACGACCTTCTGCTTGCGCCGGCGTCGACGCCGGGAGCGCCGCTTGGCCGAGCCGTCTCCCGGTTCATCGCGCGACATCTGCGCCTCGTCGGGTTGCGCGGTCGCTTGCTGCTCTCCGGATTGTTGCTCCGACTGGCTTTCGGCTTGCGACTTACGCGAGCGTCTGCGACGCCGGCGGGAGGGCCGCTCAGTTTGGGTCTCTGGCTGCTCGGCTGGTGCGGCGGCCTGTCGCAACGCTGCGGCTCTCTCATCGTCCTCGCGCCTGGCACGCTCGGCCTCGACCAGTGCCTGGTTGGGGGCATCCTCGGTGCGCACAGCAAGGCCGATTTCGTCGGCTGGGACGTCGACGCGCTGGGGATGGTCGTCGAGCGCGATGGTGACTTTCTGCTGGAGGACGTTGAGTTTGATCACTTTGCCCATGCCGGCCGGTGTGCTCACGCGCTTGCCGACACGCGGTAGCGAGCCTCGCATCTCGCGATACACCTCGTGTTCGAACGTGAGGCAACAGAGGAGGCGTCCACAGACGCCGGAGATGCTGTCAGGGTTGAGCGAGAGGTCCTGGTCCTTGGCTACGCGAATGCCGACGTGGGGGAAATCGGTCATCCAGCTCGAACAGCAGAGTCGCAGCCCGCAAATGTCATAACCATCGACCAGACGAGCGCGCTCGCGTTGATTGGCCTGCTGCATGTGCAGGTTGACGTCGTACTTCTCCTGCACGTCGTCGAGCAGTGGGCGAAAGTCGACGTGCTCCGGGGCCTGGAACCAGGCCGTGCCTCGGTCGCCGTCGAGATTCAGTTCCACGGCGACTGGGTAGAGGCCAATGTCCTCACGCACGGCGGTGGAACGCATCTCTTGCAGGATGAGGTCGGCGCGTACCGCCTGTGCGGTAGCCCGCTCGCGGTCGTCGGCATCGGCGAGGCGGACGATCGGTCGGACATCGTGCGGGATGGGTTTGTTTGGTGCATCCTCATCCGGCACGGTCACCACGCGAGCCAGTTGATCGCCGCGGGCCCGATCAACGACGACGTAGTCTCCCTGGAAGACTTGGCCTTTCGGCGCGGCGAAGTGGTAGATGCGGGAGGCCTCGCGGATGCGGATGCCGATCATCACCTGTTCGAGGGTGGTCGAGTCGGTTTCGGCTGAATCGGCGGGTCCGTCCTGGGATGGCTCTGTTGACGAGTGGTCCGGTGAGCCTTCGTCACTCTGATCGTTCATGTAGTTGTCCTGGTGGGTGGAATGCTGAGGAGTAGCACATCAAGCGCGAGTCGGGCGTTGACGCCCTTCTGGATGAGTGCGCGAGTGCGTTGAATCTTCTCCAGAAACTGGCTGAGTTGCTTCTGATCGTACATTGCGGCGACCTGGTCGATTCGTTCGAGTTGTGAAACGTGGACCAGCGCATCGCGTTGATCGGTCCGGCTGAACCATAAGTCGCGCCACCAGTCGGTCCATGCGTCGAGGATCAACTCCAGATTGGCGACGGTCTGAGCAGTTGCCGAACGACCGACGATCTGCTCGGACCAGTCGAGCCGCTCTGCTCTCGAAACGTTTGCGATCCGGACTGCATCATCAATCTGGGCCGCGCGCAGGGTGATGGGATCACCGTCCCGGAGACTGGACTGCAGCCAGCCAGGTCGACCGCGCGCCAGACGGCCCAGCTCCGACCGTCGCTCAGCGCCTGTTGGCAGGTTGAGGCCTGCTTCAGTCGACCAGCTTTCAAGCCAGGCGTCCAGTTGTTCAGCCGACAGCGGGGAGAGCGTCAGCGTTCGGCAACGCGAGCGGATGGTCTCGGATAGCTGTTCCGACTGCGCTGTGAGGAGAACGAAGTGGACGCGATCGGGCGGTTCTTCGAGCGTCTTGAGGAAGGCGTCGGCGGCGTCGGCGGTGAGCGCATCGGCTGGGTTGATGATGATTACCCGCTGGTCCGCCTCGAACGGTGCGAGAGTCGCCACGTGTTCGATTCTGCGGATCACGCAGATGCCGATCGTGCGTGTGTTGCGATGGTCGTGGTCGGACTCGGCACAGAGCGAGCCGGGCGCGACGATTTCGACGTCGGTGTGCTGCGGATCGAGGTTGGGTTGCGCTGGGTCGTATAGTCGGCGGCAGTTTCGGCACTCCCGGCAAGGACCAGTACTGTCGCTGTCGGGTGAGTCGCAGAGTAGCTTCTGTGCGATGCGAATCGCCAGATCTCGCTTGCCGACTCCGACCGGACCGGTGATCAGCAGCGCGTGGGGGAGGCGTTGCGCCTCGAACATTGCGGCCAGGGTGCGGACAGCGAGGGAGTTGGTGTGCGGACCCCAACGGTCGGCGATCGAGGCGGAGACCGGCATCAGAGTTCCAAGTGCAAGAGATCTTCCAGGGTCTGTCTTCGACGCACGAGTCGCGCGTCGCCGTCCATGACCATCACGATCGCCGGGCGCAGGGCGAGGTTGTAGTTGCTCTCCATCGCGATCTGATAGGCGCCACTGGCAGGAATCGCGAGCAACTCACCGAGCTGAAGCGAGGGCAGGTTGGCGTCGCGGACGAGGACGTCGCCGGACTCACAGAACTTGCCAGCGACCGTGGCCACGAGGCTTGGCACCGTGTTCATCTGCTCGGCGGCCGCTACTTCGTACTGGGAGTCGTACATCGCCGGACGGATGTTGTCGGCCATGCCGCCATCGACAGTGACATAATCCCGCGTGTCGGGAATGTGTTTGCGGCTGACGACCGAGTAGAGCGCGACACCGGCGCGTCCGACGACAGAGCGGCCCGGCTCGATGTGTACGTCGGGCATGGGCAGGCCGTGTGTGTCGCAGGCTGTATGAATGGCGTTGGCGATTTCGACGGCGTAGCGTTCAATCTGTGGCGCAAGTTTGCCGGCGGTGTACGACAAAGCCATCCCGCCACCGGGAGAGAATTCGCGCCACTCGTAACCGTGACGCTGCTTCATCTCGGCTGCGAACTCGCCGATTGTGGCAATGCCGTCGGCGTAGGGCTCGATGTTGAACAGCGGCGAACCGAGGTGGATATGGAAGCCCGTGACATCGAGGAATGGCGCTGCAAGCGCTCGTACGAGTGCCGCCTCAGCTTGTCCTGAGGGCAGGGGGAAGCCAAACTTGCTGTCACGCAGACCTGTCGTGGTCTTGGCGTGGGTCTGTGCGTCAACGCCTGGGGTGATGCGCAGCATGATCCGCTGCTGCGTTGCGTTTCCCTGAGTCAGTTCATCGAGAACTGAGAGCTCGTCGTCGTTGTCGACGATGATCCGGCCGACACTGCTGTCCAGCGCGTACTGCAATTCTTCTCGCGTCTTGCCATTGCCGTGAAAACCGATGTGTTCCGGATCCATGCCGCCGGCGAGCGCGACATGCAGTTCACCCGCGGAGACCACGTCCAGACCGAAACCTTCTTCGACGAGGATCCTGGTCAATGCGGGATTGAGCCATGCCTTTGAGGCGTAGTGGGCTCGGGCTCCGGGCAGACTCGACTGGAAATCGCGCAGGTAGTCGCGGCAGGTCTGGCGGATCGTGTGTTCGTCGTAGATGTAGAGCGGGGTGCCGAAGGCGGCGGCGAGGTCTCGCACGTTGCATCCGCCGATCTGCAGGACGCCCGCGGCGTTGGCACGGGCGGTGAGGGGTAAGACATCGGCGAGAGCGTCGATTGGAGCATCGCTGTCAATGGGGCTGGTCATGGATGATCCTGCTGGCTGGCTATGCTGCGAACAGTTGGCGAGTGGCTGACTGATTGGAGTGAGTCATGAGCATGGAATTGCACGCCGAATCGCGTCTGCTGCGAGTGTATTCGCGCGTGGTCGTGATGCAGATGTCGTGGGGACCATTTGAGAACAACGCCTTCGTGCTGGTTGACAAAGGCACGGGCGATGCAGCGATCATCGATGCCGTGGCGCAGCATGAGCTGGTCATGGCCGGCGTGGAGCAGTCTGGTGCGACGCCGAGGATGGTTCTGTTCACGCACTCTCACCCCGACCACATCAAGTCATACCACGAATTGCGCGAGCGGCTGGGTCCGAACGTTCCGTACTACATGCACGTTTCGGACACCGTGGCGGACGAGCAGCATCCCTGGCTGGAGACGGACCTAGACATCGATATCCATCTGCAGGGCGGGGAGACGATCCTGCTGGGCGGCTCGGAGTTTGAGGTGTTACACACTCCAGGTCACACGACCGGTTCGGTCTCGTACTACAACGCCGATCCGGACGACCCGTATTGCGTGGTCGGTGACACGCTGTTCCCCGGCGGTCCGGGCAACACGCGCGGGATGCCTCAGGTGACGCAGGAGGTGCGTTCGATCGTGACGCAGCTCTACGGCCTGCCCGAGAAGACCCTGACCTTCAACGGACACGGCGACGACACGACGATTGGCGCGTCGATTGACGAGTTCGTTCAGGGCGCGATGACGCACACGATTGTGCGCGATGACGCTTCGGGCGACACCACGTGGGGCGGGGAGTAGTGGCGCCGGCAGGGAACCTCTCGACCGACGGGGCGCCTCAAACCACGGTTCTTGACAACGGCTTGCGTGTTCTCTGCGCACCGATGGCGTCGGCGCGGTCTGCCTCGGTGTCGCTCTACGTGGGAGCGGGATCGCAGTATGAGCCGGACGAACTGGCTGGTGTGTCGCACCTGGTTGAGCACTGCGTGTTCAAGGGGTCGGAGCTGCACCCGTCGGCCGCCGACATCTCGATGGCGGTTGAGGGAGTGGGCGGCTACATCAACGCGGGCACCGATCGCGAGTTGACCGTGTACTACGCCAAGGTTCCTGGGCCGGACTGGCAGACGGCGGTCGACGTGATCGTGGATATGGTTTCGCGGCCGAAGCTGAAGCGCGAAGAGCTGGAGAAGGAGCGCTCGGTCATCCTCGAGGAGCTGGCGCAGGTAGAGGATTCTCCTTACCAGCTTGTGGCCGAGTTGCTGTCGGAGGTGCTCTGGCGGGGGACGCCGCTGGGTCGGGATATTGCCGGTACGCCGGAGTCGGTCAAGTCGATTCCCTATGAAGACACCGTGACGTATTGGCGGTCGCAGTACTCGCCGGGCAACGCGCTGGTTTCAGTGGCGGGCGAGATTGACCCGGAAGCGGTGCTGGCGCGCGTGAGCGAGCTGACGCGGGACTGGTCGCCGGCCGATGCAGACGAACGTCGGGCGGCTCCGTTGTGCCGCGACGGCGAGCGGGTTGCGATCCGGATCAAGGACACGGAGCAGGCGCAGATCAGCATCGGTCTGCCGGCGATGTCGTCGACGCATCCGGATCGCCATGCGCTGGGTCTGCTGACGGCGATGCTGGGCGACGGGATGAGTTCGAGGCTGTTCCTCAAGATTCGTGAGGAGCTGGGGCTGGTCTACGACATCCAGGCGTCGCTGGCGCTGCTGCGCGACTCGGGTGTGATGCAGGTGTCGATGGGCGTGGATCCCGAGAACGTTGAGCAGGCGCTGGCCGCGACCATGGGCGAGTTGTCTCGGCTGCGAGACGGGGTGTCGGAGGAGGAGTTGGAGCGGTCTCGTCGGTTGGCGGCGGGACGGATGCTGATGGGGATGGAGGACACCCGGGCAGTGTCGGCGTGGAATGGCGGCCAGGCGCTGTTGCACGATGAGGTGCATTCGGTCGACGAGGTCAACGAGCGTTACCAGGCGGTGACGGCGGAGGACATCGAGCGGCTGGCTAATCAGTATCTGCTTGAGGATGAGTTGCGGTTGGCGGTCGTTGGACCGTCGGGCGAGGTGGAGCGTCTTCGAGAGCTGCTGCGGTTCTGACGCCGACGGCCCCCCGCCGCTTCGCGGCACCTCCCTCAAGGGGGGAGGTCTGCATGGACTCACTCGGCCTGGTGGAGCAGGGCGCGGAGGTGGTTGATCTCGCCGGCGTGGTAGACGTCGTGGACGGCGATGGCGTCGAGGATGCGTCGGGTTTGCCACTGTTCGCCCCAGTAGGTGGGGCGCGGGGCGACGAGTTCATCGTCGTCACTGAGATGTTTGACTGAGTCGATCACGTATTCGTGGGCCGCCTGCAGCCATTCGAGGAGGTCGCCGAACGATGCCTCGCTGATTGGGTCTTCCTGATACCAGGTGGTCCAGAAGGTGTGGGTAGCGTCGCCGAAGGCGTGGTTGGCATGCATCATCTTGACTGCGCCGCAGTGGACGATGAGGTCGCGCATGGTGCGGCCTCCGCCGGGGACGACGGTGTCGAGGTCGTCGGTGGTGACTGAGGAGAGGTTGGCAATCAGGGAATGTTCGGGCTTTTTGCGGAAGGACTGTTCGAGGCTCCAGATGAGATGTTCGAGGACTTCTCGTGACATAACGTTGGCGGCCTCTTTCTCCTCGATCTTCTTAGAGCACGCTGATGAGTTCTTCTGAGGGCGCGCGGCGTTTGGCGATCAGGTCGCCGAGTTTGAGTTCGCAGAGTTGGGCCGCGTGCTCCATGCCGCAGACGTTGCAGCCGTCGCGGCAGTCGGCGGTGGTGAGTTCGTTCCAGGTGCGCTGCCATTCCTTGCGCAGGAAGGCCTCGGAGACACCAGAGGCGATGTGCATCCAGGGAAAGCGCTCCCAGAGGTCGCGGTCGCGGTGACAGTAGAAGGCGGGGTCGAGGCCTTCCCTGGCCATCGCGTCCCACCAGAGGCTCTCGCGGAAATGCTCGCTCCAGGCGTCGAAACGTGCGCCGTTGCGCCAGGCGGTTTCGATCACGGGCGCGAGGCGGCGGTCGCCGCGCGAAAGGACGCCTTCGAGGATTGATTCCTGCGGGTCGTTCCAGCTCAGGTCGAGGCGGGCCTTGCGGGTCATCTGCTTGAGCAGCTGGTGCTTAGGATCGAGTTCGGCCGGGGTTTCCTGTCGGGCCCACTGGAACGGAGCGTGCGCCTTGGGCACGTGGTTGGAGGTTGAGACTCGGACGCGGGCGCGATTGCCGACGATCTGCCGGCCAATCTGCTTGACTTGGGCGGCCCAATCGACGATGCCTTCGACGTCGGCCATGGTCTCGGTCGGCAGGCCGACCATGAAGTAGAGCTTGATCGAGGTCCAGCCCTGCTCGAAGGCGTTGCGCGCTGCGTCAAGGAGGTCTTGCTCGTCGACGACCTTGCTGACGGCGTTGCGCAGTCGCTGCGAACCGGCCTCCGGGGCGAAGGTCATCGAGTGCTTCTTGCGGGGGGAGCAGAGCAGGGCGACGTCGACGCTGAAGCTGTCGACGCGGGTCGAAGGCAGGGAAATGCCGATTCCATCTCCAAACTCCGAGCGCAGGGCACGCACGATTGCTTTGATCTGCGAGTGATCGGTGGAGGAGAGCGAGACCAGCGAGAGGTCGTCGAAGCCCGTGTTGCGGAAGAGCTCTTTGGCGCCGGCGACGACTTCCTCCGGCGTGCGTTCTCGGAGGGGCCGGTAGATCATGCCGGCCTGGCAGAAGCGGCAGCCCTGGGTGCAGCCGCGCTGGATCTCGATGCCGGCGCGGTCGTGGACGGTCTGCAAGTAGGGGACGATCGGCTTGGTCAGGATCGGTGGGAGTCCCTGGAGGAAGCGCTTGACGACCGGGACCGAGGCCGCATCGTCGGTGGCGAAGACTTCGGCGGGGGTGCCGTCGGGCTCGTAGCGCCACTCGTAGAAGCGGGGGACGTAGACGCCGGGAGTGCGAGCGAGGGCTCGCAACAGGTCGAGGCGCGATGCTCCCTGTGATTTTGCTTCGTGGAGCAGTTCGTTGACCTCGAGAATGACGTCTTCGGCCTCGCCGAGGACGAACGCGTCGATGAAGGGCGCGAGCGGCTCGGGCACGAGGGCGCCGGAGCCTCCGGCGAAGATGATCGGGTCGTCCTCGGTGCGGTCGAGGCTGCGGATCGGGATGCCGGAGAGGTCGAGCATCTCGAGGATATTGGTATAGGTCAGCTCGTAGGAGAGGGAGAAGCCGAGCGCGTCGAAGTCGCGCAGGCTGCGTCGGTTTTCGAGCGAGAACAGCGGCTGTCCGTGGCTGCGCAGGCTGTCGGCCATGTCGGGCCAGGGGGTGTAGCAGCGCTCGGCGAGGGTGTCCCTGGTGTGGTTGAGGAGGTCGTAGAGGATGGCGAGGCCGCCGTTGGACTGGCCGATGTCATAGAGGTCGGGGTAGATCAGGGCCCAGCGGACGGCGCGTTCGTTCCAGTCGTGCTCGATCACGTTCCATTCGCCGCCGACATAGCGTGCGGGCTTGGAGACTCCGCGGAGGAGGGGATCGATGTCAATGGTGGACATGGTGGGTTCACGCTATCAGAGGTCGGGCGGCGTCCTGCGTCGGGCTGGCGCTCGATTGACTTGAACGGCTGATGTTCAGGTGTTCAGCCAGAATTTTTCTTTTGGGCGAGCGATGGCCTGAAGCCCAGTGTTTTACGGGAGATCGCGTGTTCAGGTTGTTCAGGTTTGTTCAGATATGTTCAGCCCAGTCCAGCGACGTTCAAGTTGTTCAGCGCGCTCAAGTGCGAGGCTGAAACATTGCGGGCGGGATCCTCTCCGACTGCCAAAGTATGTATGTTCTAGTTAACGTAGCGCTTTTGGTTGAGGACTGGTTGTGTGAGAGTTGACAGAAGCGTTGGAGAGGATCGGAGGTGAGGATGCGGTCGGAGTTGCAGGCGAGCGTCGAGGTCTGGGCCCCGTGTCAAGCACGGGGCATCGGACGGGGGCGGCGTAGCGGAGGCTGAGGTTGATTCGTGGTGTTCACCCCCCTCTGCCTTCGGCATCTCCCCCCTTGAGGGGGGAGATGGGATCAGAGGGGAGCAGGGCGCCCACCAGGGCGGCCCCCTCCGCCGCTTCGCGGCACCTCCCCCAGAGGGGGAGGTCTTCAGGTTCGGTGGGGGGTAGGAATGATGGGTGGGATTCCTGTATGATGGTGTTGCGCAGGGATGCGCCTGGATTTATCGAGCGGTTGACCGCTCTGGAATGATTGGCGGCCGCATGGCCGCCATTTTCTTTGTTGGGGACTGCCGTGTTTGAGGCAGTGCGACGGCTCTGGGATTGGTCTCTCTGGCCGGTCTGGTGGCTGCGGCAGGGGATCCTGCGTTCGATCTCGACGCTGGAGATTCTGCTGGGCGGGTTCGGGCTGGTGGCGGCGCTGGTGACGGCGGCGCTGTTGTCGCCGGTGCTGGGGGCGCTGCCGGGCGCGGCCGGGGACTTTGCGCCGATTGGCATGGCGATCCTGTTGGCTCCGATCGGGATCGGCGTCGCACTGGGCCGGCGGGCCGAGGTCGAGCGGTTCGTCAATACCGTGCGCGGTCGGGCGGACGAGGTGGCTGAGTCGGTGGCGCTGGTGCGACCGTCTGCTCCGTCTGAGGTGATCCTCGATACGTCGGCGATCATTGACGGCCGGATCGCTGAGGTTGCGGCGTCCGGTTTTCTGCTGGCGGACATCGTCGTCCCACGTTTTGTGCTGGACGAGTTGCGACGGGTGGCGGATAGCTCGGATGCGCTCAAGCGCGGACGCGGTCGGGCGGGACTTGAGCTGCTGGCTCGGCTGCAGGGGGAGGAGACGGTGGCGACCGAGATCGTCGACGATGAGTCGACGGAGGCGGACGGCGATGTCGACGCGCGGCTGGTGCGGATGGCGAAGGAACGGGGATCGGCGCTGGCGTTGACGGATTCCAACCTGGCTCGAGTGGCGGAGCTCGAGGGCGTGCGGACGCTGAATCTGAACGTGTTGGCCAATGCGGTCAAGACGAACGTGCTGCCGGGTGAGCCGCTGCGGATAGAACTGATTGAGCCGGGGCGCAGCGCAGACCAGGGCGTGGGTTATCTGGCGGACGGCACGATGGTCGTGGTGGAGCAGGGGGTGTCGGCGATCGGCGAGGTGCGCGATCTGGTGGTGAAGCGCGTGATCCAGACGCAGGCGGGTCGGATGGTGTTTGCTCAGCTCGTCGACCGCGAGGACGCGGCGTGAGGCTCATCATGAGACTCGGCCGATGAGAGTGGGGGCGATCATCCTGGCGGCGGGCAGCAGCCGCCGGATGGGTGGCGGCGACAAGCTCCTGGCCGACCTGGCCGGTCGGCCAGTGTTGAGTTGGACGTTGTCGGCGTTCGAGGAGTGCGACGCGGTTGACGACGTGGTGGTCGTGACGTCGCGGGCGAATCGTTCGGAGGTTGCGGCGTTGTGTCGAGGGATTGGCAAGGTTCGGGCGCTGGTTGGGGGCGGTCAGGAGCGGCAGGATTCTGTCTGGGCTGGTGTGTCGGCGTTGCGCTCGGTTGAGGTCGTGGCGGTCCATGATGGGGCGCGTCCGCTGATTACTCCCGAAGGAATCGCGGGTTGCGTTGTACGGGCCTCGGAGGGAGTTGGGGTGGTGGCCGGTGGGCCGTCGGTGGACACGATCAAAGTGGTTGGCGCAGGGGAACAGGTGGTTGCGACGCCGGATCGGTCGTCGCTGCGGGCGGTGGCGACGCCGCAGGTGTTTCGGGCGGAGACGCTGCGGGCGGCTCATGAGGCTGCTCGCAGGGACGGCGTCCTGGCGACGGATGATGCGGGGCTGGTGGAGCGACTGGGGGAGACGGTCGTGGTGCATGATGTCGGCGGGCCGAATCCGAAGATTACTTCGCCGTCAGATCTGATCCTGGCCGAGGCGTTGCTTGGGACTCGGTATGAAGTGCGGACGGGGATTGGGATTGACTCGCACCGATTTGAGGCTGGTCGGAAGTTGGTCCTGGGCGGAGTCGAGATTCCCGGTTCTGATGGTCTGGCTGGGCACTCGGACGCGGATGTGTTGACTCATGCGATCATGGACGCGCTGCTCGGTGGGGCGGGATTGGGCGATCTTGGGGCGCACTTCGGCACGTCGGATCCGGCGTGGGCTGGGGCGGACTCGGTGCGGATGCTCGGCGTGGCATTGGAGCAGCTTTCGGCGGTTGGCGCGGAGGCGCAGTCGGTAGATGCGACGGTGATTGCGGAACGGCCTCGATTGCGTCCGTATGTCGACGCGATGCGGTCGAGGCTGGCGGAAGCGCTTGGGTTGGAGGTGTCGGCGGTCAACGTGGCGGCGACCACGGCCGAGGGGATGGGCGCGCTGGGCCGGGGCGAGGGGATGTCGGCGCACGCGGTGGCGACGCTGCGGGTGAAGCGGAATCGCGGCGGAGACCGATAGGCTGCGGCTATGGACTTCCTGGTGCGGCTCATCGGCTGGTACAACTCGTTTGTCGACGATACCTGGGCGGACATTCAGTTCGCGATGGAGCGCGATCCGGCGGCGACGAACTGGATCGAGGTGCTGCTTGCGTACCCGGGGGTGCATGCGCAGATGCTGCACCGGGTGTCGGGCGGGCTGCTGCGGCTGGGGATTCCGGTGGCGCCGCGGGTGCTGTCACACTTCGGTCGGAATCTGACGGGGATTGAGATACATCCAGGCGCCCAGATCACGGCTCCCTGCCTGATCGATCACGGAATGGGCGTGGTGATCGGCGAGACGGCGAAGCTCGGACGGCGATGTCACTTACACCAGGGTGTGACGCTCGGTGGGACATCGACGATGCGGACGCAGCGGCATCCGATGTTCGGCGATGATGTCCTGGTTGGCGCCGGGGCGTCGATCATCGGCGCGGTGACGATTGGCAACGGCGCGAGGATCGGCGCGGGAGCGGTGGTGGTCTCGAATGTGCCGCAGTACTCGACGGTGGTCGGTGTGCCGGGACATGTGGTGGCGTACTACGACCCGGGGGACGACACCGTCCTGCGGCTGCCGGACCCGGAACACGACCGGATCGAGTCGCTGGAGGTGGCGGTGTCGGAGCTGCGGCTTGAGCTGCGCCGGCTGCGGGACCAGGTGGAGGATGGGGAGGCTCGACCAGGGGAGACGGCGGCGGGATAGGCAGACTTCTCACCCCCTCTGCCTTCGGCATCTCCCCCTCAAGGGGGAGATCAGATCCCTTTTGCTGGTGCTTGATTAGGCTTTGATAGATGATCAGTGAGTGATTGGGGTTGGTCCGTGGAGCTGTACAACACGCTGACACGCCGCAAGCAGCCGTTTGAACCGCTGGATGATCCGATTTCGATGTACGTCTGCGGGATTACTCCGTACGACGATGCGCACCTTGGTCACGCGATGTCGATCATCATTTTCGACACGCTGCGCCGGTTTCTTGAGTGGCGCGGGCGGCGGGTTCGGCTGGTCTACAACTTCACCGATGTGGACGACAAGTTGATTGCGCGGGCGGCGCAGGAGGGGATCACCGTTTCGGAGTTGGCCGAGCGACAGATTTCATCGTTCATGGGCGAATGGCGTGAGCTGGGAATCGCACCGGCGGATGTGCACCCTCGGGCGACCGAGGAGATTCCGCAGATGCTCGATCTGATTGGCGGTCTAATCGACAAGGGGATGGCCTATCCGGCCGGCGGCGACGTGTATTTCCGGGTTCGCGAGATGCCGGGTTACGGGAAGCTGTCGGGCCGGTCGCTTGAGGACATGATCTCGGCTGAGCCGACGGATATCGGGGTCGAGAAAGAGCATGCGATGGACTTCACGCTGTGGAAAGGCGCGAAGCCTGGGGAGCCGCAGTGGGAGAGTCCGTGGGGGCCGGGTCGGCCGGGCTGGCACATCGAGTGTTCGGCGATGTCGAGTCGCTACCTCGGGCAACAGATTGATCTTCATGGCGGTGGAATGGACCTGATCTTTCCGCACCATGAGAACGAGATCGCCCAGTCCGAGGGATTCTCGGGGCTCGATCCGTTCGTGCGTCATTGGATGCATAACGCGATGATGCAGGTCGGCGGCGAGAAGATGTCGAAGTCGACCGGTAAGATCGTGGCGCTGCGCGAGGGCCTGGATCGCTACGGGGCGGACGGTCTGCGGATGTTTGTGTTGGGCGGGCACTATCGATCGCCGTTGACGTACTCGGAGGAGTCGCTGGCCTCGGCGGCGCGCGGCGCTGAGCGTCTGCGGACCGCGGCCACGCTGCCCCTGGTCGACGGCGACGGGGATGTCGATCCAAGTGAGGCGCGAGAGACGTTCATTGCGTCGCTCGAGGACGACTTGAACACGCCACAGGCGCTGGCGGTGTTGTTTGACCTGGCGCGGGAGATCAATCGCGCACGGGCTGAGGATCGTCCCGCGGGGAAGGCCCGAGATGCGCTGCTGGAGCTGGGCGGCGTTCTGGGTCTGGGTTTTGCCGGAGTGTCGGCGAGCGGCGAGTCGGATGCCGGACCGTTTATCGATCTGCTGGTTTCGATTCGACAGGAGCTGCGCGGGGCGAAGCAGTACGAGCTGGCGGACTCGGTGCGGGATCGTCTGACGGACCTTGGCGTGGCGCTGGAGGATACGCGCGACGGAACGCGATGGCGCCGGGTCCAACCCGAACCTGAGGTGGTCGAGGATGAGCCCGGCGCCGATTCGCTCGTCGAGAGCGCGCTGCGCTTCTAGGCGCTAGTCGCGGATGCGCACGTCCGCTCGGCGGCGTCGGACGACGACTGCTGCGCCGACGGCGAGCAGCACGCCCACGGTCGCGATTGCCGACCAAAGTCCGCTGGTGTCGCTGGTATCGGCGAGGCCACCGCTACCGGCATTGACGTAGAGGGTCGGGGTTGGGCCTTCACACGGGAGTATCTGGATGTGGGGCGGAATGGCGGCTCCGAACTGGTCGAGTAAGGCGAGGGCGTCGGCCGGTGCGTAGGACGTGCCGAGGACTTCGACGCTGGTCAGGCGGTTGCCTTCACCGACGTTGATCGTGATGTTGTAGACCTGTCCGCTGGCGCTGACCGATTCCTCGTAGCTGCCGGGTTCGAGGTTGAGGCAGAGTTCCTGCGCAGCATCTTCCATCATGCTGTCGTCGGCAGCTTCGCACTCGATGAATGAGACGCCTTCGGGCAAGGGGTAGGCGTCCTCGCCGGAGAAAATTTCGAGCATGGCGACCGGCGGGATCGATTGTCCGCCGGGCTCGGTGAAGCCGGTCACGACTCCGCCCTCGCCGACGGTGACGGTGAACGAGACTTCGCCTTCGCGGTCCTGCGAGGGCGCGGTGAACGTGTGCTCGCCGGGGGCAAGCGAGATACAGACTGGTGGTCCGCCCGGTTGAGCGGAGACGGGTTGCAGCGCGGTGAGTCCCACCGCGCCAGCGACAAATGCCGCCGCGATGGCGGCAACCAGGAGACGTTTCACAGGAGTCCTTTGCGTAGCGTCTATTGGACGTTCCGAATGATGAATAAACGCCTATGCAGGATAGATACTGAATTAACATCGTCAAGTGCAAACAACTCTCAGCAGATGTGGGTTCGGTTTAGGATCGAGACAGGCCCAGGTGGCGCAATTGGCAGCGCAGCCGATTTGTAATCGGCAGGTTGGGGGTTCGAATCCCCCCTTGGGCTCCACTTGACCTTGCCTGTTCGTGCCCGGTTTGCGTGCTGGTGAACAGAAAGCTGGCGGCGTGGCGCTGTCGGCGCGGATGTGAGGGTGGGTGTTGGGGGGTAAGATGTGGAGAGTGTCGGGGTGGGTGAGTGGCTAATACCACCGGTCTGTAAAACCGGCGCCGAAAGGCTTCGCAGGTTCGAATCCTGCCCCCGGCACCAGCATTGACGAGAGACCGCCGCGGCAGACGGATGCGCCGTTGGCGGTTCTGGCATTGAATCGACCCGATTAACGGAGCGGAGCATCGCACCAGGTTGGGCGCAGATCCGGGCCCGCATAGCTCAGTCGGTAGAGCGCGTTCTTGGTAAGAACGAGGTCTCCAGTTCAAGTCTGGATGCGGGCTCCATCCGCCCCTGTGGTTGGATTCATCAGCAGATTGCGCTAAAGCAGTCATCAGGAGGACGCAACGATGGCGCGACAGGTATACGAGCGGACGAAGCCGCACGTGAACGTGGGCACGATTGGCCACGTGGATCACGGCAAGACGACGCTGACGGCGGCGATCACGAAGACGTTGGCGATGCAGTCGGAGAACGTGTCGTTTTCGAGTTTCGACTCGATTGACAACGCGCCGGAGGAGCGGGCGCGGGGGATCACGATTGCGATTGCGCACGTGGAGTACGAGACGGAGG
>JAJDXE010000014.1 GCA_022825265.1 Dehalococcoidia bacterium | reverse complement strand
CCTCCAGCGCGCGGGGGCCCTGCACGGCCAACATGACGCTGTCCGCCGTTCGCTCAGTGGCAGCGTCGCCCGCGGCCGAGCGCAGCCGTTCGAAGTCGGCGTCGGCGTTGGCGGCGTTGTGGATCACGAGCCAGCGGTCGCGGGGCAGGTGATAGATGAAGACGTCATCGGCGATGCCGCCGTCGGCGTTGCAATAGAGCGAGTAGTTGGCACGGCCCTCAGCGAGCGATGCGACATCGAAGGTCGTGACCGAACGCAGCAGCGACGCCGCGTGCGGTCCCTCGACCCAGGCTCGAGCGAGGTGCGAGACGTCAAACACACCCGCGCGTTCGCGCACGACCTGGTGCTCGGCCGCAATGCCTTCATACTGCAGCGGCATCTCCCAGCCGGCGAAGGGAGCGAAGCGCGCTCCGTGGGCCAGGTGCCGCTCGCGCAGCGCCAGCGGCGTCAGCGGGCTGCCGTTCTGTTGGTCGCTCATCCACCACACTGTACTCAGTGCTATTGAGCTCGTCTTGGCTGTGCGATTGAAGTCTTCTATTCCTGATGGCTCAGTTATGAATCCCGAACGGCCAGTGTTCAGCCGTTGCCAATCGATCGGATTACTGCAACACCATGCCGCCATCGACGATCAATGACTGTCCGGTGATGTAGTCGGAATCGCTCGAAGCGAGAAACGCCGCCGGACCCGCCATGTCCTCCGGAGTCGCAGTGCGCCCGAGCAGGATCCGCTCGCTGAACCGCTCCATCCCCTCTCCCGGTCGCTCGGTGATGCCGAAGTGCATGAAGTCTTCGTCCAGCCCTTCCCAGAGCTCAGTCTCGACAATCCCCGGGCAGATCGCATTGACGGTGATTCCGTGCTGCGCAAAGGCGCGCGCCCCCGCCTGCGTGAGCGCCACCACCGAGAACTTGGTTGCTGAGTAGTGCGGCTGAATGTCGTAGCCCTCTTTGCCGGCGATCGAAGCGGTGTTGACGATCTTCCCGCGACCCTGCTCGATCATCAGCCGCGCCGCTTCCTGCATGCAGATCAGCACGCCCAGGCCGTTGACACGCATGAGCCGCTCCCAGTGCTCCTCGCCAACTTCCATGAACGGGCGAATCTCGGCAATCCCGGCATTGTTGAAGATCACATCCAGCCCGCCCGTTGCCTCGACAATCGCTTCGAGAGTCGAACGCACGCTGCTGCGCTGGGCAACATCGCACTCCCAGGCTGAGGCCGCTCCGCCCACCGCCTCGATCTGTTCTGCGACCAACAACGCACCGGCCATATTCAGATCGATCGCAGCGACCTGCGCGCCTTCGTTCGCAAGTCTGACGGCGATCGCCCGGCCAATCCCGCTGGCCGCCCCGCTGACGGCGCAGGTCTTGCCTGTCAACCTTCCTTCGGCCATGTCCTGCGCCCTTTCGTTCGGATTACTTTGGATGGCGCAAATCTACCCCAGCCGCAGTGCTCTGCCCGGGCCGAACAAACGACCGTCGCTACCCTGCCGAAAAAGGAGTGCGTCATGGGTCAACGTCTGCAGGACAAGGTTGCGGTCATCACCGGAGGCACCAGCGGGATCGGCGCCGCCACGGCCGAGCTGTTCATCGCCGAGGGCGCCAGTGTCGTCCTCACCGGCCGATCCCGAGAGAAGGGCGCCGCGCTGGCCGACAGTCTGGGACCCAAAGCGATCTATCACGAGTCCGACGTGATGCTCGAAGAAGACATCAAGGCATCGATTGACCTCGCCGTGGAGCGATTCGGTTCGCTCGATGTCCTCTTCAACAACGCGGGCGGTCCGACGCGAGGAGCGTTTGAGACCATCTCCAGCGAAGACATCGACTACGGCGTTCATCTGTTGCTGCGCAGCGTGATGTTGGGCATCCGCTATGCGATTGAGCCGATGAAGGCTGCCGGCGGCGGCTCGATCATCAACAACTCGAGCATCGCGGCGATTCGGTATCGCCAGGGCGACCCCTTGTACTCCGCGCTCAAAGCTGCCTTGACCCATTACTGCAAGCTGGCCGGCGTCGAGCTGGGACGCTTCGGCATTCGCGTCAACGTGATCTCGCCCGGCGCAATCGCTACGCCGATCTTCTACGGCGGCTCGGCTCGGGCCAACACGCTCTCCGACGAAGAGAACGAGAGAAAGATGACCAAGCTCACGTACAACCTGTCGCGAGCCACCCCGATGACCCGTGCCGGGCTCTCCGAGGACATCGCCGAGGCGGCGCTCTATCTGGCCAGCGACGCCGGACGGTTCGTCAACTCGCACGATCTCGTCGTCGACGGCGGCCGCACGTCGATGTTCAACGAGTGGCACGACGACGACCGTCCCTAGCCTCCAGCGTCGGAACCGCCCGGCGTCCAGCCGTAGATCTGTTGCAGAGCGCCGCCCATCAGGGTCGCGCGCTCGTCGTCGGACAACGTCTCAGTGACGCGAAACGCCTCGACACCCTGCTCGAAGGTGAGTAGGTTGGTGGCGCGCGTCCAGTCGGTACCCCAGAGGCAGCGCTCGAGCGTGTAGGCCTCGAAGATGCGATGCAGCGGCGGCCAGATGTCGGGGTAGGGGAACGGCTCGTGCGAGAGCGTGCAGGCGCCGGAGATCTTGATCGCCACGTTGTCGTACTGGGCGAGGGCGATGACGTTGTCGACCTCAGCCCACGGTTCGTCGGGGGCGGGCGGCTGGAAGGGCTGCTGCAGTCCGACGTGGTCGATCACGATCTGCGTGTCGGGATGCCGCCGAGCCAGCTCCGACAGGATCTGTAGCTGCCCCCAGCAGAGAACGTTGATCGGAATGCCGCCGCGGACGCCGGCTTCGAGCACATGCGCGAGCCCGGGATGATCGGCGTCGACGCCTTCGAATGCCAGCACGATCCGCGCGCCCACGACGCCGGGCCGGGCGGCCCAGGCCTCGACATCGGCCGCGACCGTGTCGGAGTTGGGGTCGAACGGCGCGATCAAGCCGAAGCGGTCGGGGAACCGCTCGGCGACGCCCTCGCAGTAGCTGGAGTCGTAGCCGTAGATCGTGAAGGGAGAAATCAGCAACGCGCCGTCGACGCCGACGGCGTCCATCGCCGCGACCATCTCCTCACCGGTCACCGTCGCCGGACCGGCCAGCACGGCCCGGTAGTTCGATTCATCGTTGCGGTCGTAGGCGTGCACCTGGCAGTCGATCACAGGTGTGTCGTTGGGCATGGCGCTTCCTTCTCCCCTCGTGTCGGTGGGTTGGTTGGGATTCTAGGAGAGCTGCTAGCGACGAGCGGCCGCCGCTTTGGCGCGTGCCTTCTCAGCCCGTCGAGCGGCCATCTGAGCCCGGCGGGCGAGCGTGCGCTCGATATAGGGCACCACCTCCGGTGTCTTGCAGCCCGTCTCGCCATGGTCGACCTGGACCGGACCGATCCGCCGAGCCGCTCCTAGCACGGAAGCTCGCAGATCTTCATCTCGCAGACCGATCGCGATCAGCGCCCCGTTCATTTCATGCCGAACTCGATTCGGCCGGTTGTCGATCTCGGTATGAATCTGGGCGACGAGCTCGCTGAGCTCCCCGTCCGCCCACAGATCCGGCTGCTCGGCCGTGCAAGCCACGATGAACCAGCCCACCGACGCCGGCCACTCCCCCGAGTCGTCGCGCAAGGCGTCGCTGACCGTTCGCGCCACCGGCGACTTCGCGATCAGCCCGCCCAGCCCCTCCGCCAGGATGTAGTTGTCGACGCTGCCGAGCCACTCATGCGCCAGACCCTCCGTCATCGCCGACGGATCGGCGACTCGCGTCGCCAGGACTCGAGCATCGTGGTTGCCGCTCCGCCAGAGCTCAATCGCCAGTGCCTGATCCAGCCTCAGCGGTTTGCCAATCTGGCCGAGTTCCTTGTAGCTCACGCCAAACATCGGCTCGGCGGCGCCGTGCCGCGTGTAGACCTTGCGGTTCTGCGCCGTGCCGGCCGCCTCCAATTCCGCCATCACATCCTGCAGCGTCGCCATGGTTCCCGGCTTCCTCTCATGTCCCCTCAAGCGAGCAGATTCTACGCTTTCGCGGGGACGGGTCGTGATAGCGTTCGGTTCCGAAACCAGGAGGCATCGCCATGACGTCCCAGCCAGACACTTCGAACTGGAAGAAGACGCCCGACGGCATCGCGATCCCGCCGCCGTCGCCCGATGACGTCCTCTACGAAGCCGCCGACAGCGTCGCCAGGATCACGCTCAACCGTCCGCTGGTCCTCAACGCGATCAACCGAAACGTCACGCGCCTGTTAGACGCCGCGTTCGACCGGGCCGAGACCGATGACGACGTCCGCGCCGTCATCCTCAGCGGAGCGGGCCGAGCCTTCTCCGCGGGCGGAGACCTCTGGGCCTCGCTCTATCCAGACGACGATCCCGCGCCCGACTCACTCGACGTCCAGATGCGGATCTGGTCGTTCCCCAAGCCGGTCATCGCCTCGGTGCGCGGACACGCTGTCGGTCAGGGCTGCGAACTGGCCGGCGTCTGTGACTTCACGGTCGCCTCCGAGAACGCCCGCCTCGGCGAAATCCAGATCCGCCACGGCTTCGGCGTCCCCGTGCTGATCACCCCGTTTCTGACGACCCAGAAACTCGCCAAGGAACTCCTACTGCTGGGCGAAGTGATCACAGCCGAGGACGCACACCGGATGGGCCTCGTCAACCGCGTCGTACCCGACGATCAGCTCGATGAAGCCGCCGACGAGATGGCCCGCAAGCTGGCCGCCTTGCCGCCCACGGTGGTCCGGATGAACAAGCGGCTCGTCAACATGGTCTACGAGCAGATGGGCCTGATCGACGCAGTCCGCTACCGAGACAACGAAACCCTGCGGGAGCTGCTGGAAGCCGAAGACTCAGTCGGAGCCGGACGCCAGCGAATCCGTGAAGAACAGGGCTGGGCTGCCTTCAAGCGCGAGCGCGATCAGGGATATAAGGAGTCGGAATAGGCCCAGTCAGTCGGTCAAGTCAATCAGTGACGTAGGTGTGGGTGATCACTTCCCAGACGTGGCCATTCTCGCAGTCGAAGTAGAATCCGCGACCCTGGTGACGGTGATTGATCTGGCCGTCCGTCCTTGACCCGGGTCCGCTGCCGAAGCTGATGCCCTCGTCTCTGACCCGCTGCAGGATGGCGTCGAACTCTTCGTCTGAGGCCAGAAAGGCGTAGTGGTTGGAGCCGGGATTGTCCGAGTTGTCGAAGTCCAGGGTCAGCGTGTCGTTGACCTTGACCGGAGCGAAATGTCCCCAGGTGCCCTCGTATGTCAGGCCAAACATCCGGGCAATGAACCGCGCCGATCGTTCCTTGTCATAGGCCGGCACGATGGTGTGATCGAGTTGCAGCGGCATGGTCTCCCCCTTTGCCAACGCGAGCGTCCTCCGTGAACTTCAAATCTACCGATTCTGCCCCGCGACCGAACCCCGCCTTTGGTCAACCGGCGTCGCGCCCGACTCTGGCCGCCCGCCAGTCCATCTTCATGTACACGTCTCCCTGTTCCAGTTCGGAGAGCATCTGTTGCAACCGCCGCTCCTTCGTCTCCGGTCTCTTGGCGCGGGCAATCCAGGCGAGATAGTCGTTGCGCTGATACGGCGGGCGTGCCTCGTAGGCGGCCACCAGGCCTCCCTCCTCCAGCGCCTGCTCGACGAACGCGGGCATCGGCTGAATCGGTCGGGACAGACGGGATTCCGGCTCAGGCATGCTCAATGCTCCGCTCCGTCAGGCGGGAACTTCGACGCTCGCGTGCACGTCGAGCAAGGCGGGAATCGTCTCGGCCGAACGCCTGCCGAAGCCGCACTCGGTCGCCACGCCAAACATGGGAACCGCCCGCCGCGCAGCGGCGATGCGCTCCTCGGTTCCAGCGACGCCGTCGGTCAGATGCACGAGTCCGAGATAGAGCTCGGTCTCGGACTGTAGCTGCAACCCGGTCAGCGGCGCGAAGAAGGCGTCGTCGTTGCGATCCCGCGGAACCGGCATGTGTATCCAGTCGACCGATCGTTCAACGCCGGCGCAAACGCCATTGGCAACGGCGACCAGCTTCGTCGTGTCGACCGGCTCGATGAAGTGCTGATGCTCGACGTCCCCGTAGCAGAGGTGATATCCCACCTCGACGCCTGTCGGGACACGATTGCCCAGCCGAACCAGGCGATCCACGATTTCCGTTTCGGCGTCGACCAAGAACGACGGCAATAGCCCTTCGAGAATGGCAAACTCCACTGCCGTGTCCCACTGAATCGCCAGCTCGTCGGCGGGGATCACATCCAGCAACCCGTCCAACTCCTCGAGTAGCTGGCGCTCATATGCCTGTTCGACCGCTTCCTGGTCACGAGGGACGAACCGAACATGGATCACCGCAAGTGGCGTCGGCAGGCAGACCTGGAATCTGACCTGCTCTCCGATCAGTCCCTCTTGTTTCAATCGCGAGAACACCTGGTACGACTCGACCGCAGCAGCGCGATATCCGAGTTCGGGAAACTGGATGCCTGCAGCGTTTGACCCCGAGCGCAGCTGCAACCGGGCGCCAAACGGTCCGGCCGGCTCATCCGCCGATTCAAACTCAGGAACCTCCAGCAGCAGCGGAAACTGCCACTGAATCCAGTTGGACCGGATGCCCGTCTCACCGTCGGGCACCCGCCGTAGCCGGTCTCCCACTCTCGAGGAGACTTCGCGGAAGACGGTTTCGCTGTCAGCCAACGGGACGCTGCCGACGAGATGCACGCCTCGAGGCCGGCCGGCCGTAGCTGGATTGGCCATATCGAAACACCTCCATCATCACGATCCGGGTCCTGACCGCGTTGCTCCGCCCACACATCATCACGTTCTCATCGATAGCCTTCAAGCCAGGACTGGAGGACTGCCATGAACGCCACCGTACGTGTTTGCTCGCTTGACGAATTGCAGCGTGAGGGCGTTCGGGTTGTCTCGACCGGGCAGCGCACGGCGGCCGTCTTCTGGCATCGCGATCAGGTTTTCGCGGTCGATAATCGCTGCCCCCACATGGGCTTCCCGCTCAGCCAGGGCACCGTCGCCGACGGCATCCTGACCTGTCACTGGCACCACGCCAAGTTCGACCTCTCCGGCGGCTGCGCCTTTGACCTCTTCGCCGACGATGTGGCCGCCTTCCGCGCGGAAGTCCGCGACGGCCAGGTCTGGCTCGACCCCGAGCCCGTGGAGGAAGAAGCCGTCGCGCACTGCACGCGAAAACTCTCCGAGGGTCTGGAACAGAACCTGCGACTCGTGGTCGCCAAGTCGGTCATCGGTCTGTGCGAGGAGGGCCGCGAAGACCTCGTGCTCGCCGAGGCCGCCCGCTTTGGCGTCAAGAACCGCGCCGCCGGCTGGTCCAGCGGACTCTCGATCCTCACGGCCATGGCCAACGTGCTGCCGCATCTGGCTCCCGACGACCGACCCCGCGCGCTCTACCACGGAGTCGTGCATGTCGCCCGTAGCGTCCAGGGACAGCCGCCCGACTTCGACATCGCCGCGCTCGACACCGACGAAGATCGACCCGAACAGTTCCGCACCTGGTTCCGGCGCTTCGCCGAAGTACGCTCGCGCGACGCCGCCGAGCGATGCCTGCGCACGGCCGCCGTCGCCGGTCTCGACGGCGGACAGCTCGCCGACCTGCTCTTCGCCGCCTCGACCGACCACACCTTCATGGACGTCGGCCACACGCTCGATTTCGCCAACAAAGCCTGCGAGCTGCTCGACGTCGTCGGCTGGGAAACCGCGCCCGACGTGCTCAGCTCGGTCATCCCCACGATCACGGGCGCCCAGCGGATGGAAGAGACTTCCTCCTGGCAGCACCCAGTCGACCTACCCCGCCTGCTGGATGAAGCCGGCGATGCGCTGGACGAGGCGCTGGTCGTCGGCGGCGAGCGCAACGAGTCCTGGGACGAGCACCGCCCAGTCGCGGAGTCGATCCTCGACGACCCACCCGACCGCTCGCTGCGCCGAATCGTCGACGCAGCCCGCGCGGGAGCGCCGCTGACGGAGCTCAGCGCGACCGTCGCCTATGCCGCGGCACGGCGGCCGATGCACTTCCATATCTCCAATGAGTTCGGCGACTGGAACACCGTCCACCACACATTCACCTACACCAACGCCGTCGACCGTGCGATGCAGCGCGCGCCCTCCCGCGAGTTGGCCCGCGGCATCCTCGACGGCGCCGCCTCGGTCTACCTCGAGCGGTTTCTGAACATGCCGCGCCAGCCCAGACCGGAACCAAACGGCGGCTCAACCTCCACCGATGACCTGCTCGACCACTTCGACCGCCAGCAACAGGTCGATGAAACGGGTCAATCCGTGGCCGACCTGCTCGCCGGCGGCCAGCGGGACGAAGTCGTCCGAACGTTAGGCACTGCGCTCCTGCGCGAGGACGCCGGCTTCCACTCGTTCCAGATTTACGACGCCGCGCTGCGCCTCGTCGATCGCTTCGGCGGTCGTCCCGAGGCGGACGATGTGCTGATCGGCGCCAGCCGCTTCCTCACCGCTCATGCGCCGACGGTCCGCTCAATGGGTCAGACATACGAGACCGCCGCTCGCCTGCACCGTGGTGAGGCGTTGCACGCCTAGCCCAATCGACTGCGTCAGGGCATCTACGGTAGATCCATGCTCGGGCGCACGCTCCACCACCTCGATCCTCGGCGGACCTTTGGTCGCGCGCGGATCATCATGTTCGTGCGGCCGGTCCAGGAGTTTGTCCAGACCGAGAGCGCCAGCGCCGTCTTGCTGATCGCTGCCGCTGCCGTCGCCCTGATCTGGGCGAACTCGCCCTGGAATCACGAATACGAGCGGCTGCTCAACGCCAACATCAGCATCGACCTGGCTATCTGGGCCGTCGAGGGTTCACTCCACTTCTGGATCAACGAAGTGGCGATGGTGCTGTTCTTCTTCGTGATCGGACTCGAGATCAAGCGCGAGATCACGATTGGCGAGCTGTCTGACCCTCGCGTGATGGCGGCGCCGATTGCCGGGGCGATCGGCGGGATGCTGCTGCCGCTTGGGCTCTACCTGTTGATTGCGCAGGGATCGGATGCGTCGCAAGGCTGGGCGATCCCGATGGCGACCGACGTGGCCTTCGCCCTCGGTATCGCGACCCTGTTCGCGTCTCGGGTGCCGATCGGGCTGCGGGCGATGTTGCTCACCTTCGTCATCGTCGACGACATCGGCACCGTGTTCGTCGTCGCCGTCTTCTATTCGAGCGACATCCAGATCCTGCAGGTGCTGCTCACCTGCTTGCTCGTGGCGTGGATGATGGTGCTCTATCGACTCGGCGTACGCAACATGATCATCTTTGCGACGGTCGGACTGGTCGCCTGGGGCGCGATTCTCGAATCGGGGGTGCATCCCACCACGCTCGGCGCGGTGCTCGGCTTCCTCACTCCCTGGCGGCCGCCGGTCCCGCTGGACGGTTTTGTGCGCACGGCCCGGCGGCTGCTCGATCGCTTCAGCACCGGCGGCAGATCTCCGGAGAGCCCGCTTGGGCACGATCAGGTCGTCGATGCCCTGCTCGGCCTCAGCGACCTGAGCAGCAAAGCCGTCCCGCACGTTGATCGATTGGAACACCAACTCCATCCCTGGGTGGCGTTCATCGTGGTTCCGGCGTTTGCGCTGGCCAACGCAGGCGTGCATTTCGACGGCGAGGGGCTGAACGCAGCCTTCTCGAGCAGCGTCACCTGGGGGGTGATCGTGGGACTCGTGATCGGTAAACCGGTCGGCCTGGTTGCGGCTACCTGGATCGCAGTCAAACTGGGCGCGGGCCGTCCAGCGGGCGTGACCTGGCAGGGCATCTGGGCGATTGGGTTCGTTGCGAGCATCGGCTTCACCGTCGCCCTGTTCGTCGCCGATCTCGCCTTCGCCGATCCCGAGCTGCTGAAGCACAGCAAGATCGGCATCCTGGTCGCCTTCGCACTGGCTGGCCCGTTCGGATTCGCGGCGTTCCAGCTGTTGCCGAAGATCCCTCCCATCCACCGGCCCTTCTCGCTTGACGAGTTTGGGGCGGACTCAGCCGAACCTACGAAGGAGACATCGGCAAGGACCTGAGATTCTTCCTGCGATCTGGTGGCCGAGTGACGCCAATACCTGAGATACTCTCGGCGAAACCCTCCGCGACTTGTCTGAGCGTGTTGGAGACGACAGGAGACTCGTATGACGCTTGACGTTGCCACGAAGATGTTTGTGGACGAAGTACTGAACAGCGGCGACTCGGGCGGTGGCTCGTTCGAGGATCGGACGCCTGAAGAGGCCCGACAGTTCCGCGCTCAGCTGGCCGCCCTGAACGGGCCTGCTCCGAGCATGGCGCGAGTCGAGGACCACACGATCGAGCAGGCGGACGGCAGCTTCCAGGTACGCGTGCTCGTGCCGATCGAACCGCCGGTCGGCGTCATCGTCTACTACCACGGCGGTGGCTGGGTCGTCGGCTCGATCGACGAGTCGGACACGCTGGGTCGCAAGCTGGCCGAGCGGACATCCTGCGCCGTGGTGCTGGTCGACTACCGACTGGCACCCGAGCACCACTATCCGGTCGCAGTGGACGATTCCTACGCGGCGCTCGAGTGGACCGCGGAGCATATGAACGACATCGCGGGAGACCAGGTGCCGCTGATCGTCGCCGGCGACAGCGCCGGCGGCAACCTGTCGGCCGTGATGTCCCTTCGCTCGCGCGACCGCAATGGCCCGCCGATCGCGATGCAGGTGCTGATCTATCCGGTGACCGACGCGAACTTCGACCGTCCCTCATACGTCGATCCTGAGAACCAGCTGCTGCTGACGCGGGACTCGATGATCTGGTTCTTCGACCACTACATCCCCGATCCCGCCCGGCGAACGGAACCGGACGCTTCTCCGCTGTATGCCGAAGACCTGAGCGGGTTGCCGCCCGCAGTCGTGCTCACGGCAGAGCACGACCCGCTGCGGGACGAGGGCGAGGAGTACGCGCAGCGGCTCGAGGACGCCGGAGTTGAGGTTGACCTCCAGCGTCACAAGGGTCAGATGCACGCCTTCTTCGCGTTGCTGATGTTGCCCGGCAGCGAGCGAGGCTTCCAGCAGGTCGTCAAGGCCATCCGTCGCCACGTCGTGCGCTATGCCCACGCGAGACGGTAGACTCGCGGTGTTCGGGTCGCTGCCATTGCCAGAGCAGTCCGTTCGATCCACCTGAGCGGACCGGAGAGAAGAACAGAGATGACTGACACCACCTCCACCACCCATTACGACGCCGTCGTGATTGGGGCCGGTTTCGCCGGGATGTACATGCTCAAGAAGCTGCGCGACGACCTGGGCATGAAGACTCAGGTCTACGAGCGCGGCAGCGGCGTCGGCGGGACCTGGTTCTGGAACCGCTATCCCGGCGCGCGCTGCGACTCGGAGAGCTACATCTACTGCTTCTCCTTCGACGACGACCTGCTGCAGGAATGGAACTGGAGCGGGAAGTATCCGGAGCAACCGGAGATCCTGACGTACCTCAACCACGTCGCCGACCGATTCGATCTGCGCAACGAGATTCAGTTCAATACCAGCGTGACCGCGGCCCACTTCAACGACGACACCGGCCTCTGGGAAGTCGAGACCGACCAGGGCGACCGCGTCACCGCGCAGTACGTGGTCACCGCGATCGGCTGCATCTCGACCGGACAGGTCCCGCAGATTCCGGGCCTCGACTCGTTCGAGGGCGACTGGTACCACACGGGCGCGTGGCCGCATGACGGCGTCGAGTTCGAAGGCAAGCGGGTCGCCGTGATCGGGACCGGCTCGAGCGGCGTCCAGTCGATTCCCGTGATCGCCCGCGAGTCCAAGCACCTGACCGTCTTCCAGCGCACGCCGCAGTACACGATCCCGGCGCGGCACGAGACCGTTGACCAGGAATTCCTCAAGGAAGTCAAGGCCAACTACACCGAGATCATGCAGAAGTCCAAGGTCTCGGCCGCCGGCATGCCGTATGAGTTCTCGGAGAAGTCGGCACTGGAAGTCAGCGACGAAGAGCGCACCGCGACCTACGAGGCGCTCTGGCAGAAGGGCGGCTTCAACTTCCTCTTCGGCGCCTACGCCGACATCTCGACTGACCGGCGCGCCAACGACACGGCGGCCGAGTTCATCCGAGGCAAGATCCGCGAGATCGTCAAGGACCCGGAGACCGCCGAGAAGCTGCTCCCCCGCGACCACCCCTTCGCATCGAAGCGGGCGTTGATCGACACCAACTATTTCGACACCTACAACCGCGACAATGTCGACCTGGTCGACATCCGCCATTTCCCGATCGAGGAGATCACGCCGACCGGTCTGCGCACCGCAGACGGCGAGGAGTACGAGGTCGACACTATCGTCTTCGCCACCGGCTACGACGCGATGACCGGCACCTTCTTCAACATCGACATCAAGGGCCGCGAGGGCCGTGAGCTGAAGGAGAAGTGGCACGGCGGCCCGACCACCTACCTCGGTCTGGCCACCGCCGACTTCCCCAACATGTTCATGATCACCGGGCCGCAGAGCCCGTCGGTGCTGAGCAACATGCCGGTCTCGATCGAGCAGCACGTCGAGTGGATCGCCGACTTCGTCGAGTACCTGCGCGAGCACGCCATCGACGTGGTCGACGCCGACCCGCAGGCCGAGGTCGAGTGGGTCCAGCACGTCAGCGACATCGCCGACCAGACGATGTACATGCTCGCCGACTCCTGGTATCTGGGCGCCAACATCCCCGGCAAGCCGAGGGTGTTCATGCCCTACGCCGGCGGAGTTGGACCGTACCGAGAGCGTTGCGACGAGATCGCCGCGGCCGGCTACGAAGGCTTCAACATGAGCGAGGCCAAGGAGCCCGTGCTCGCGGACTAGTGGTCGTGGCCCCTGTTGCGGCCACGACGCCGAACTCACACCAGAGCCCCGAGCGGCCGCTCGGGGCTCTGGCCTATCTGCAGACATCTTGACCCTTACGCACCGTCAGACGTTCGACGGCAGCTTCGTTCAGTTCGATCCCGTAGCCGGGCTTGTCGCTGAGATCGATGCAGCCGTTCTGCGGGATGACGGACTCGCCGTAGAGGTCGGCGACATCGTCGATCGGACCTGAGAACTCCTCCGAGTACTCGTGCGGGCGGGTGGCGTTCTGCACCGTCGCGTAGACGTGCAGCGAAGCCATCGAGTTGATCCCCGCCTGTGGGCTGTGCGGCATGACCGGCTTGTTCAGCACCGTGGCCATGTCGAAGATCCGCTTGACCTCGCTGGGGCCTCCGGCGTTGAGGATGTCGGGCTGCAGGATGTCGACGTTGCCGAGCAGGACGAGATGCTCGAACCACCAGCGGAAGGCGTCCTGCTCACCGGCCGACACAGCGACGTCGAGGGCGTCGGAGACCTGTTTGAGGCCGGGCAGGTCGTAGTGCGGAATCGGCTCCTCGAAGTGGTCGATGCCGAGCTCCTCGAAGCGGCGGCCCTGCTGAATCGCGGTCGAGACCGAGTAGCCGTTGTTGGCATCGAAGCCCAGGTACTGGCCCGCGTCCAGGTACTCGCGGACCAGCTTGAAGATCTGGAAGTCTTTCTCCGGGTCGATGTCCTGTCGCCAGCCTCGCCAGTCCATGCGGATCTTGAAGTAGTCGTAGCCCTGCTCGCGTCCGGTTTGGACCAGCTCCAGCATTTCCTCGGGCTGCATGCGCCAGCCGGAGCCGACGCTCCAGTAGAGCGGGATGTTGGTCCGGCGGGCGCCGCCCATCAGGGTGTGGACGGGCAGACCGGTCTCCTTGCCGAGCAGGTCCCAGAGCGCCACGTCGACCACGCCGACCACCCAGCCGGGCAGTTTGTAGGCTCGCTCGACCCGTCCGAGTGCGAGCGTCTCCCAGTGGCGGTCGATCTGAAGCGGGTCTTCTCCGACCAGGGCGGGCTTGATGTCGGCTTCGAGGTGAGCCTGGAAGACGGGTCCTTTCGAGCTGGTGTTGTAGTTGCCGGAGGGGACCTCGGCCCAGCCTTCGAGGCCGGTGTTGGTGATGACCCGGAGCAGGCCCTTGCCGATCGTCAAGGGAGTGCAGGTGATGTCGGTGATTTGCATGGCGTTGACCTTTCCGCGTCCTGCGCAGGCTGTGGCGCGTATATTCGCACTATCTGATCGCGACCCGGAGGATTCAACCATGACTCGACCATTGCTTGAGGGCATTCGCGTGCTCGATTTCACCCAGTTTCAGCAGGGACCCTCGGCGACGGTGCTGATGTCCGACCTCGGGGCCGAAGTGATCAAGGTCGAGCGGCTCAAGGTCGGCGATCCGTCGCGGCACGTGGGCGCGCGGGCGGACGGATTCTCGCAGTACTTCCACACGCACCACCGGGGCAAGCGCAGCATCGCCGTCGACCTGCGCTCGGATGAGGGGCGCGGACTGATCCATGAGCTGGTCAAGCGGGTGGACGTGGTGACGGAGAACTTCAAACCTGGGGTCATGAATCGCCTCGGGCTTGGCTGGAAGGAGCTCAAGGCGTTGAATCCTCGGCTGGTGTACGCGAGCGCGAGCGGTTTTGGACCCAAGGGTCCGCGGGCGAACGCGACGTCGTGGGCGTCGGTCGCCGGGGCGGCCGGCGGCGGGATGTGGCCCAACGGCGTGCGAGGCGAGAACGGCGTCAAGCCATACGGCAATGTCGCCGCGCCGGATCCGGACCAGACCGGCGGGATGATCTTTGCGTTTGCGATCGCCAGCGGCCTCGTGGCTCGCGAGCGGACCGGCGAGGGCCAGCTCGTGCAGACATCGCTGTACGGCAGCCAGATCTGGGGTCGGGCGCCGGCGATCAATGCGATTGCCAACGGCAACATCGTGCCCTCGGCGCGGAATATGCCGATCTCGAACATGTTCACCTTGCAGGCCCAGGGTTCGGACGGCGACTGGCTGTTCGTCGGCTACATCACCGACCGCTGGGTACCGATGTGCCGGGCGCTCGAGCGCGAGGACCTGGTCACCGACGACCGCTTCGCCACACTGGCCGACCGCAACGCGAACCTCGAAGAGCTGCGGGGCGAGGTGGCAACGACGATCGCCACGCGACCGACCGCCGAGTGGCCGTCGCGGTTCGATGCCGAGGAAGTGCCCAGCACGCTGATCCAGGATTACCCGATGATCGCCCGGGACGAGCAGGCGGCGGCCAACGAGTACATCGTCCAGTACGAGGACGAGCGGTTCGGGACGCTGATGACCGTCGGCTCGCCAATCCGGGCGAACGGCGTGCAGGGCCGAGTCAACGGCCTTGGTCCCGAGCTGGGTCAGGACACGGATGACCTGCTTGAAGAGATCGGTTGCGCTCCGGAGGCGATTGCCAGGCTCAGGGAAGCCGGGGTCGTCGGGTAGGTCTGATGCACGGCAGCGGGTGAGTGGCCTGTCGCAAGCCTGTCGGTGTCGGCGCTCTGGACTTCTCACCCCCTCAGTCCCTGCGGGACAGCTCCCCCTCGAGGGGGAGCGGGGAGCCTTCAGGCGGCGGCTGGGTTGTTGGTGATTTCGGCTAGTTGGGCTTCGAGGTCCTGCTTTTTCTGGACGAGTTCGAGGGCTCTTTCCCGTTCGGGGTGCCAGGGGTTGTGCGGGGGGAAGTCTTTGAGCCAGTTTCGGTGCTGGTTGTGTCGTTCGAGCTGTCGATCGACCCGTTTGATGGCCTCCTGGAGGGTCTGGATGGACGGATCGGGGGCATGTTGGCCGGAATCTTGGTCGGAATCGGCGGATGTCCCCTCCTGAGCTGGGTTTGGGGCTGGACTTGAGGCTGGATCTGGGGCGGATTCTTGTTCGGTTTTGTTCGATTCCGTTCGAATTGGGCTGGTTTCGGCGGCCTCAACGGTCTCGACTGATTGAGTGGGGACCTCCTCAGAGGCTGCTCGCGTTGTTTCATTCTGTTCGGCCGTGGTCAGCGGAATCGGCGGGCAGTGGAGCGGGACGTCGGGACTGGGGCGTCCGGCGGGCAGTTTGGCGGGCGGCTCCATGGACTGGCGCTGTTCGGCCTCGGTCGGCGGGAACGTGCGGTTGGGCACGGGGTAGCGATTGCCGTAGCGGTCAACGTGGACGCTGCCGTTGGTCAGTTCGATGGTGCGGTCGTCCTCGTCGCGGCGCATCTCGGGCAGGGCGTTGAGCAGCAGGCGGAACTCGCGCGAGGCGGCCAGACGGCGGTCGAAGTGCTCGGACTCGACGTCGGCGAGGTGGATGGCGTTGGTGACGATCTGGTCCGAGGCGAGCTCGCGCATCAGGTCGAAGCGGAAGAGCTCGTAGTCGCGCAGGTAGCCGGCGACGGTGGAGTGGGCGCAACCCATGATCCTGGCGATCTCGCGCAGGGTGAGGCCCTGTTGTCGGAGTTGATGAGCCTGGAGGATCCGGGCTCGTCGGGCCGGGTTTGGAAAGTTTGGGTATGACATACTGCGCCGCTCCTTTGTTCTGTGCTTGATAAGAGATTATATGTTCCGCACTTGTGTTTGTCTCGTTGGATGTGTTGCCTGGTTATCGGTTGGGGCGCAGGGACGGGAGTGTGGGTTGCTGAGGGGGACTGTGTTGGGCTGGCGAAGTTGGGAGGTCTGGGCCCCGCGTCCCCCGGTCAGGCCGGGGGCAGGCGGGGCGCGGGGCATCGGCACTGAGGCGGAGATCAGCAGGGCGTCGAGGTTGGGATCTCTTCGATGATTCCGCTGGCGAGTTGGAGCTCTCGGACGTAGCAGATGACCTGGTGGATTTCGTTGATGGAGAGGCTCTCGACGGCGGGCATGTTGCCGAAGTCCCAGTGGTGGGCTCGCACTCCTCGTGCGACGGCGATGACGAAGCTGGCGTTGCCGTGGTGACTCGGCTCGTAGATCTGGTGGACCAGAGGCGGCCCCTGGCTGGTTCCGTTGGCCGTTGCCCCGTGGCAGGCGGAGCAGTTGGCGGAGAACAGCTTCTCGCCCGCAAGCGCGGCCTCGGACAACTCGCCAGTGGTCAGATCGGCCGGCGCAGCGTCGTCGGCTTCGTGGGTGTCGTGGGTCTCTGCGGTCTCGTAGTCGTCATCGCCGCCGCATGCCGCGATGAGTATCGCTCCGCAGAGCAGCAGCGCCGCCAGAGCGAGTAACGGGAGTGGTCTGCTCCTGACGGCGGACATGTCGACTTCGCCTCCTACGAGTAACGGTAGTCAAACTCTCACGCTGCTGGCGCTCGCTCAGCGTGAGGCCAGCCGATCTTCGACCTCCGCTAACAGACGGGCGGCGTTCTCGCCGAGCCAGCCTTCCTTGACGTGGTCCTTGAGCGGGAGTTCCTGTAGCTCCTGGACGGCTCGCTGGTAGGGGATCATGTTGTCGGTGGCGAAGAGGACTCGGTCGCTGAGGAGGGAGGAGTTGCCGTACTGCATCAGCGTCTCCCAGCCGGTGCCGGGGGTGCCGATGTACCTGGGGGCGACGGCGCCGATCTCGATGTAGACGTTCTGGTGTTTCCAGGCGACGGCGACGAGCTCGTTGACCCAGGGCCAGCCGCCGTGGTTGGCGACGATCGTGAGGCCGGGGAAGTCGCAGGCGATGTGATCGAGATACAGCGGGCGGCCGAACTCGATCGAGCGGTCGTTGGAGAAGTTGATCGACGAGTGAATCGTGACCGGGACGCCGAGCTCCTGGCACTTCGAGTAGAGCGGGTAGAAGCGCCGGTCGTTGGCCAACACCCGGTAGGAGAAGGGCTGCAGGTTGACGCCTGTTGCGCCGCGTTCCCGAACCTCCTGCTCGACGACCGCGGCCATGTTGTCGCCGGCGGCGGGGTTGACGGTCACGTAGCCGGTGAGCACGTCGGGGTAGCCGGCGACGATGCGGTGCACGGCGTCGTTCATGGCGCGGTAGTCGCCGGCGGCCCACTCGGCCTGGAGCACGGCGCGGTCGACGCCTGCCTCGGCCATGGCGGCGACCATGGCCTGGGCATCGGCGGCGCCGCCGCGTTCGCGCGTGTAGATGCGGTTGTAGTTGGCGAGGTAGTCGCGGTCGCTGAAGCGTTCGTCGCCGTCCGCGGAGGGATCGGTCCATTCGCGGGCGGGAAGCGTGACGCGGAAGTCGATGATTTCGGACATTGGGTCTCCAAGATGCTCAGGGGATGACGCCGGATTCCTTCATCGCAGCGATGGCGTCCCAGTCGTAGCCGAGTTCTTCGAGCACGAGCTCGGTGTGTTCGCCGAGGTCGGGGGCGCTGGAGTAGTTGTCGGTCGGAGCCTGTTCGAGTTGGAAGGGGACGCCGAGGATCTTGAAGTCGCCGGCGCTCTTGTGCTGCATCGTGCGAACGTAGCCGTTGGCCGCAGCCTGCGGGTCCTTGGCAATCTCGACCGTGTCGGCGGCCGGGGCCCAGGGGAAGTCGTTGGCGTCGAAGATTTCGGCCCAGTGATCGCGGGGATGCTCGCTGATCCGCTGCTCGATCACCTCGACGGCTTCACGGATGTGCTTGCGCCGGTTGGCGATCTCGACGAAGCGATCGTCCTCGGTCAGGATTGGCTGGCCGATGGCGTCGGCGAAGGGTCTCCAGAAACGTTCCTCCTGGATCATGGCGAGCTGCATCCACTTGCCGTCGGCGGAGCGGTAGGAGTTGTAGAGCGGGTTGAAGGCGCTGTAGCGGTCGCCGCGAGGGAAGTTCTCGCCGGTGGCGAGCGCGCCCTGGATGGCGAAGCCGTTGGCCCAGATGCCGCCGCCGTAGAGCGAGCAGGTCACGAACTGGCCCTCGCCGGTCAGCTCGCGCTGATAGAGGGCGGCGAAGAGGGCGGCGGTGATGTTCATCGCGCTGGGCAGGTCGCCCATCGCGCCGACCAGGCGGACGGGCTCGCTGTCGGCAGTTCCCAGCGTCTCCATGAAACCGCCGCGCGCCCAGTAGGCGAGTTCGTCGAAGGCGGGTCGGTTGATGTCCGGTCCTTCGGTGCCGTAGCCGGTCGCGTGGGCGTAGATCAGTCGGGGATGGCTGGCCTTGAGCGAGGCGTAGTCGATGCCCAGGCGTTCGAGCGCGCCGCGGCGGAGATTGACGAGGAAGACGTCGGCGTCGGCGAGGAGCCTGCGCAACGCCTCGTTGCCCTCCGGGCTGCGGACATTCAGGGCGATGCTGCGCTTGTTGCGATTGGCGATCTCAAAGACCCAGTCGACGTTGTCGCGAACGCGGTGGATCAGTCCGCGCATGGGATCGCCCTCGTGGGGCTCAATCTTGATCACGTCTGCGCCGAGTTCGCCGAGGACGCAAGCGCTCATCGGGCCGAAGAGCCAGGTGGCCATCTCGACGACCTTGAGTCCCTTGAGCAGCGGTTCGGGCTTGGGTGTGTCGTCGGGCACGGTCACTCCATCCTCAGGCGGTCGGTGGCTCTCAGAGGCTAACTGCTGATTCTTCCAAGGTGGCGGCTGCGCAGGAGTGAACGGTCAGGCGAGGGCCTGCTCGATCTGTTGCAGGTGCTCGTCGCGATGGGGTGCTCGCTCTGTGGCGTATGCGAGTCCGGCTTGGCGCAGGTCGTCGAGTTGTTCTGGGCTCAGACTGCTTACGGTCTCATCGAGCTGCTGCGCTGCGTTGACGGCCGCCTGGCCGATGGTGGAGGGGTCGAAGGTGTGAGCGATCGCCTCCAGGGTGGCGTTGGTGGCGTAGTCCTCGGAGGGGAAGGCTTCGCCGCTGGTGAAGCGTTGCAGGGCGGCGACCTGGCGAGCGTCCCAGAAGGCAAGATGGGCGAGCGCGAAGGCGACGGTCCAATTGCCTCCGAGCGAGCGCTGCAGGTCTTGCGGAGTGAGGCGTGCGACCAGCGCTGCCAGGCGCTCGGTGGATTTCGCGTTGCTGGCATGGATGTCGTCGATTTGCGCCACGGTAGCTCCAGATGAGTCAAGCTAGGTTTGATCAACGTTAGCGGCGTCGCCTGCGTTGGCCTGTCGACGGACGCACAGCCGCACTCCGGCGAAGCTGAGCATGAGCGTTCCCGCAGCGGCGACGACGAGCAGTGGCGCCAGACGGTCCTGCCCTGGTTCGTCTGCGGCGAGACCGCCGTTTCCGGTGTTGGGGAAGTCGGTCGCGCCACCAGCCTGCGCGCCGCCCGAGAATGCGGCCAGGTCCTCGGCGGCGAGTTCCACTGGCGCGGTGCGGCTGCAGCGCGCAACGTCTGTGCCGTCGTAGGAGTAGACGACGTACCCGAGACCTGCGTCGAAGGGGTAGCCGCAGGCCGCGGTGTCCTGTTGGGTGACCAGCGTGATGGTGTCTGTGTTCGTCCCCTTCCAGACCGTCTGGACATCGAACTGGACAGCTAGCTGATGTTCGTCGTCTCCCGGCCTGATCGACGTCACCGTGCCTCGGAAGACCAAATCCGAATGGGCCAGCGCTTCGGCGGGCGTGCCGGGAGGCGCGCACGAGCAGGCGTAGCTGCTCGTCGGCGACATGACGAACCACAAACTGATCATTGACACGACCATGAGGAGGCGAATACCCATTTGCGAACTCTCTGCGACCGCCAGACCCTCCCGCGCCTACCCGGTCACGGTACGGCGATGTGGGTTGCCGTGGAGCGACCTCCACTCGCGGTGCGGAAGACTGATCGATCGGCGACAATCCAGGCGGACTCGATCAACACACTCTGAAGGGAAGCGGCGATGAGTGAGATTCAGAAGATCACGCCGTCTCTGTGGTTCGACCACCATGCCGAAGCTGCGGTCGCGCTCTACGTCTCGCTGTTTCCCAACTCGCGAGTGATCAGCGTCGTGAAGATTCCCTCCGGACCAGGCGAGGACGGCGCAATCCTCGAGTTCGAGTTGGACGGTCAACGACTGAGCGCCGTCGATGGCGGTCCGATGTTCAAGTTCTCGGAAGCGGTGTCGTTCGTCGTCTCGTGCGAGACGCAGGAGGAAATCGACCACTACTGGTACGGGCTGTCGGAAGGCGGTGAAGAGCAGCAGTGCGGCTGGCTCAAGGACCCGTACGGGCTGTCCTGGCAGATCGTGCCGGCGGAACTTTCGGAGCTGACGCAAGCGGCGCCGGTCGCGGTGATGGATGCTCTGTTGGAGATGGGCAAGATCGAGATTGAACCGCTGCGTCGCGCCGCCAAAGCTGCAAAGGGAACCAGCAACGATTAGCTCAAGCGAGGCGCCAGTCGTTTCGCTATGAACCAAATGAGTCCGACGATGCTTGCAATGAGCGCGGCGACAATCGGAATGAGCCAGGTCGTCTCACTCAACGGCGTTCGATCCGCTGGGTCGTACGGAGTTGGGGGATCACCGCCGTAGTCGATCATCGCCCCCTGACCGAGTTCCGCCAGATCGGTCCCAGCTTTCGCTATCGGACTTGTACGGCTGCAATGCGTAACGTACAAAGTCTCGTCCTCGGCATAGACGATGTACTCGGTCCCCTCCACAAAACTGTAACCGCAACCACCCTCAGTGGTGTCCACAGTGATGGTCTTGGCTACCGTGCCCTTCCAAACAGACAGGACTGCGAACTCGACGCTCACCCACCGCCGTTCATCGTGGTCTTTCATCGACTTGGCGATCCCACGGAACACCAATGTCGACTTGTGGAGTTCTTCGTACGGCGATCCTGGCTGTCCACACACACAGCTATCACTCCGGACCGGAAATGGCACGAGCAACGGCGCGACCATCGCGAAGACGAGCAATAGACGCAACAGCACGAATCCGCCTCTCAGCTCGCTCATTCGCTTTCACACCGCGTACAACAGCTCACCATCGACGTAGGTTTGCTGGACTGAGATTTCTCGGATGTATTCGGTGTCGACCAGGGTTGGGTCGTGGCTGAGGACGACGAGGTCGGCTCGCTTGCCGACTTCGATTGAGCCGACTTCGTGGTCTCGGAACATGGCGGCGGCGGAGTTGATCGTCTGCGTCCGCAGCGCCTCCAGCGGCGTGATGGCCTCTTCTTCGGAGACCAATTCGCCGTCGCGGGTGCGTCGGGAGGTGATGGAGAAGAGGCCGAGCAGGGGCTCGACCGGGGCGCAGGGGAAGTCGGAGCCCGAGGCGACGGTGACGCCGGCGTCGAGGAAGGAGCGGTAGGGCAGCGGCGGGATGGTCAGGCCGGCCTCGGCGGAGAAGTCGGCGAATCCCTGTCCGGACGAGTAGAGGAAGGCCGGCTGATGGGAGATCATTACACCGAGTGAAGCGGCTCGCTCGATCTGGCCTTCGTCGGCGAAGAAGAAGTGCTCGATCCGGTAGCGGGCGTCGCTGCGGGGGATCTCGCGCTGGACGCGCTCGTAGGTGTTGAGAGCCTGCTCGATGGCTCGGTTGCCGAGGCAATGGATGGCGGTCTGCAGACCGTGCGAGGCGGCGTTGAGCACGAGTTGGTCGACCTCGTCCTGGTTGTAGTAGGGCTCGCCGACGTCCTCAAAGGTTCCGTCGGCGTGGCACCTGGTCAGCGCCATCGAGGGGTAGACGGGGTCCATGAACAGCTTGACGATGCCTCCGCGCAGGCGGTCGGAGACATCGTCCTTGAGGAATCCGCCCCTGGCGGCTTCCTCGGGTGCGGCGAAGAAGCCGTTGCCGCCGCGCATCTGGTGGATCATGATCGGCAGCTTGCCGCGTTCGTCGGCGAGGCGGTACATCTCGGCGCTCTCGGGCATGACGACTGCGTCGCCGACGCTGGTCACGCCGTGCGAGAGATGGCGGAGCGCGTTCTGCTCGACCAGATCGGCGACGATCTCGGGTCCCAGCGTGTCGATGTGGGCGCGCATCGAGGCATGGTGGACCAGGTCGGAGGCGCGCTCATAGAGCATGCCGCTGGCTTCGCCATTCTCGTCTCGGAGGATCTGACCGCCGCGCGGGTCGGGGGTCTCGAAGTTGATCCCGGCGATCGCCATCGCGGCGGAGTTGGCGTAGCTGGCGTGGTAGGAGAAGTCCATCACGCAGACCGGATTGTTGGGCGCGACATCGTCGAGTTCATCGCGGGTCAGCCAGCCGCCGTTGGCGTGTCGGGCGCCGTAGCCGAGTCCCCAGACCCACTGGCCGTCGGGCGTGGCCTCGGCGGCGGCGGCCAGTGCGTCGAGTACGGCCGGCTTGCCCGACAGCGGCGGGACGCGGCAGTCGACCGAGCGCGGCTCGAATGTCGTCATGGAGAAATGGTTATGGGGGTCACAGAAGCCTGGGATCAGGGCTCGGCCGCGGAGATCGACGTGCGTGGCGTCGGGGCCGACGGCCTGTCGGACCTCGTCGCTGTCGCCGACGGCGATGATCTTGCCCTCGCGGACGGCGACGCCGGAGGCGATCCGGTCGAGGCCGTCCATGGTCAATACGCGTCCGCCGGTGAACAGCAGTTCCATGTTCGCCTCCTTCGCTGCGCGCGCCGCGAAGCTGAGGCTAACGGCTGGCCGAGGCGATGCGCGAACTCAACGGCGACGCCCCGGCCCATCAGTGAACCGGGGCGTCGATCCCGAGTGCGGCTCGTGCGACATGAAGGACGAGGATCGCCCCTGGACCTGAGATCGCTGGAAGGCCTCGACCGCCGACAAGTGCGGCTGGATCAGCATCCCCGACGTCCGCGCCGACCTCGACGAGCCGGTCGATAAGTCCGCCTTCAAGGCTTCACCGCGCTCGTCCCAAGTCCCGACATCGGAGGCCGAGCGTCAAGCTCGCGGTCTGGGCGGTCTACCCGCGCCAGTACGACGGCCGCACGGTCAACGCCACTCGCCGCCTCAAGGGCCCCTACGAGCAGCCGATCACGGTCTGCCTGCCCGGCAAGGACGGCCAGTCAATCCACGGCTACGACGAAGCCAACGCCAAGTGGGTCGAGTTGGAGTCGGTCGAGTCCGAGCGCGAAGGCCACATCTGCGGCCTGCACCAGCATGATCTGGGGTTGCTGGTGGTCAGCAGCAACTGACCATCCCCAGCCCCTGATTCGTTCAGGATCGAGCGATGAAGTTTTCCACATTGCCCACAGCATCGCCTGATCCAGGCGCCCGGGAGTCGGTTTTCTATCCATCGAGCCGTCCGGTACGGCTATTGTCCTCATCCAGGGGTGGACGACGTGCTGACGATTGAGGCTGCCCGAACCGCGCTGGAACAGTCCCACCTGGAGGACAGGTACTCCGGGGGCGGTCTGACGCTACTCGTCCGACTCGCAAATCGGGAACTGCGCTCGAACGGTCATGGCGAGCACGAGATCATCGTTGAACGGATCGCGCCGTTCTTCGGCGACCCGGAAGTGCTGGCCTGGTCGCTCTGGTGCGAGACCTGTCATGTCACGCATCGGGCGTTGTTTGCCGCGCCGACTGGCCAGCCGCGAGCAGGGTCGCAGGTAGCAGATGGCGGAGTGGATATCGATTTGCCGCAGCGTCGGCGCTGGTCGCTCTGGCCGTGGTCTCCGGGTCTGATGCAACGACTGCTGGGCTGGGCGTCGAACTAGCGGCTAGCGCCGTTGTCGCCGTCCTGCTGCTCCATGCTGACCGAGGTTGGGTCTTCGATCCCTTCCTTGGTTGGGATCAGCTCGCCACCCGGACGCGGGTGGTTGGCCCAGTGCCCGGTGGGCTCTTCGCCGCGGCAGATGATCGAGTTCTCGTTCCAGCCGTTGTAGGCGCGAACATCCCTGGACAGGTAGCGCATGGCCAGGCCGCAGCGTCGGCGGTTCGACTCGTTGGGGTCGGAGCCGTGCAGCACCCAGTCGCTGTGCAAGGAGACCTGGCCGGCCTTGAGCTCGAGCGCGACCGGCGGATCGCCGTGCTGCTCGGGGTCTTCGACGGTCTGGTTGAGCACGTTGTGTTCGTCGGCGGTGCTGTCGCGGAACTCGACCTGCGCGTTGAGATGTGATCCGGGGATGACCTGCATCGCGCCGTTGCCAAGGTCGGAGTCGTCGATCGCCAGCCAGGCCGAGACGACCTTGCTCGGCGTGATCGGCCAGTACGAGGCGTCCTGGTGCCAGCTGACGCGCATGCCGTCGCCGGGCAGCTTGGCGAAGAAGTGGCTGTGACGCAGGATCACGGTCTCGCCGAGCATGTCCTCCATCACGTCGATGATCCGGCTGTCGGTGACGATGTCCCAGACGCCCCGGCAGTGCTTGTGCCAGTTGGTCAGCTCGTAGCTGTTCCAGCCCGCCTCCAGCGCTTTGGGCAGGAGATCGTCGAAGTAGCTGCGGATCGACTCAATCTCCGACTGCGAGAAGATGTCGATCGGAAAGACGTAGCCCTTGTCGTTGTATTGCTCGATCTGCTGAGTTGTCAGGTTCGTCGGCTGGTCGACTCCCAGAGGGAAGAAGCGCAGATCGCGCTGGAGTTCCGGGTATGCGTCGGTGCGTTGCGTCATCGTTCAGAGCCTTCAATTGCAGGTTTGGCGGTCTCACGACCGCAATGTACTCAATGCGGCCGCCATGGGATGGGCGATGCTAGGAGGCCAGATGCTGCTTGAGGAAGTCAATCTGGGCCCTCAAGTAGGCATTGTCACCGTCGCTCAACGCGAGCAGGCGAGCTGGCGATCAGTCGGATGGCTAAGATGGAGGGGTGGTAACGGCACATGATTCGACGTCATCATCTCCCCCAGGTCTCCGAGGCAGTCCGACTGGACAGTTATCCACATCCGTATCCCGAGGGCTGGTATCGGTTGGCCGCTTCCTCGGAGCTCCGGCGCGGTGACATTCGCTACATCGAGTGTCTGGGCGGGCAGTTTGTCGTCTGGCGCGAGAAGAACGGAGATGCCGTCCACGTGATGGACGCCCATTGTCCGCATCTCGGCGCCAGTCTCGCCCTCGGCCGGGTGCGAGGGGACTGCATCGAATGTCCTTTTCACCTCTGGCGATTCACAGGAACTGGTCGGGTGGCGCAGATCCCATACAGCGACCGCCTTCCGCAGCGAACGGCCGCCAGGTCGTATCCGGTGCGGGACATGCACGGGCAGATTTTCTTGTATCACTCCAACGACGACACGACTCGCATCGACCCGGCAGAGCCGCCGTACGAACTGCCGAAGTTTCCCGAGCTGGACGACGGCAGGATGGTCTACCGCGGGCAGCATGATGCGGGACGAGTTGGGATGCACATCATCGAGTTTGCCGAGAACACGGCAGATACGGCTCACTTCCAACCGCTGCACGGACAGTTCAAGATTCCCTGGACTGAGATTCCGGTTCCCGGAGTCGAGATCGTCCACTCGCCCCAATGGATGCCGGATCAGGAACGGTCATGGGCGGCGCACCTGGTCGATGACGCGGGCCTGAGGGTGCTGGGACGCCGGCTCGTACAGAGACTGGCATTGGCACGCGTGTCGTTCTGGGGACCCGGCAGCGTGATGACCTTCCGCATCAGTGTCCCCGGCATGGGTGACGTCTTGTTGTATCAGACTCATCTCCCGGTCGGGCCGCTGGAGCAGCAAGTCGACTTCCGCTGGTATGCCGATCGACAGATGCCCAAGCTGTTGGTCGGAGGCGTCGTCGGCGGTTGGGTCTCGCAGTGGCGAGAGGACCTCGATATCTGGGGCAGCAAGGTCTATCGAACCCGACCGCTGCTGTCTCGTGACGACGGTCCAATCCGCGCGGTGCGCCGCTGGTATCAACAGTTCCTGCCCGACGAGCGGTCGGAGGACACCCGGTCACGCATGAACTCTGTGCACGAGCCTGCTGAACGGCAAGAGACTAAGTCGCAGATCGGCGCGACCACTCTCGGAGACAACGCGGACCGATGTTAGCCACTCGGATGCCGGGAGCGATGAGGCGTTCTACACGGCGTAGAGCGTCACCGTTGTCTCCAGGTCTGATGCAACGACTTCTGGGCTGAGGACCGAGCTACCGGCTAACGGCTGGCTCGGTGCTCGCCGTCCGGTTGCTCCATGCTGTCGGTGCGTTGAGTCATGCGTCGAATCCCTCACGGCCGCTACCGGCCATCTGACCGTCTGACTGTCTCAATGTAGCCAATGCCTCGATCTCGTTCGTGGCATCTACGAGGCGAAATGTTCCTTGAGGAAGTCAATCTCGGCACGCAGGTACGCGTTGTCGCCGTCGCTCATCGCGAGTATGTGCCAACCCTTCTCCACGGCGAAGAGTTCCGCGCCGGGAATCTGCTCGGCCGCGTCCACTGCATGATTGAACGGCACGTCACCGTCGTGAGTGCCGTGAACCACGAGCGTCGGGCACTGGACCTCGTCAAGCGGCAGCCGATCGATCGCCGCAAACTGCTTCATGTCGTTGTCGAATCCGGCGCGCAGCGGGGCGAACGACGGGCCATCGACGAGCGACCGCGCCAGGCTCAGCTTCTCCGGATCGGCCAGGACTTCATCAGTGATACGCCGCCGATCGGCCGGCTCGAGCGTGCTCTCCATGCTCACGAATTGACTCACCACCAGTCGAGGCGCGTGACGCAGCAACTGTCCTTGGAGCCAGAACATCACCGGGTTCATGAACAGCGCCACCGTCCAGACAGGAACTGCTGGGGCGTAGGTCTGAGAGATCGCGACCTCGAGGATCAGAGCCCTCGTGCGGTCCGGGTGGCGAGCGGCGAACTCAACACCGCTGGGTCCGCCGCCCGACAGGCTGTAGGCGGCCACCTGCTCGACGCCCAGCTCATCCAGCAGGGCCGCCGCGGCGTCAGCCTGTTCGGCGAACGTGCGCCCGGTCTCGATCGGCGTGCGCAGATAGCCCGGCCGGGACGGAGTGATCGTGCCGAAGCCTTCCGCCTCCATCGGCTCGCCGATGAAGCTGGCGTGGTGCCCTTGCGGCGTGCCGTGAAAGATCAGGACATACGGCGCGTCGCCGTGCAGCGCGTACTCCACCGGCCCGCACGAGGTCTCGACGACCTCCGAGGCGGCATTGAGCGCTTCCATCTTCCTGTCCCGACCGATTCCGAGCAGCCCGGCCATGATGGTGTCCCTCTCAGCAGGCGACGCCCAACCGGTCGCTCGCGCCTGGTCAGGCGGTCAGGTAGTCAGGCTAGCCATCCTGGAGGCACATCGAGGCCGATCCGGGACTGGTCAGAATCGCGCCCGCGAATCGTCTGACCCTGCGAGCGAACGCTGAGGTCGGATTCGGGCCACGGGGGCGGGATTGCTCGTCCAGCCGTTCGCCAGTGCTCCGTTGCCGTTGGTTCCGTTCGATGCCGCACTGTGAGGTTGACCGAGCGCGCCTTCCGGTACGTCGGGCAGGTCTTCCTCGCCCGTGCGCAGCCGCTTCTCCTTGAGTGTCAGGACAGCCAGGAACGCAACCAGACCGACGCCCGCAGAAATCCAGAAGTTGCTGGTGATCGCGACCGCCAGCGCCTCGGGCAGCGTGGCGATGATCTGCATGAAGCCCGCTTCGCCGACTTCCGCCAGCAGACCGGAACTCGCCTCCTCGCTCAGGAGCTGCGTCGGGTCGGCATGAGCCGCCAGATCGGCCGGCAACCGGGCCGCCAGCTCGCTCGTCAACCGGCCCGTCACCAGCGCGCCGACCAGCGTCACGCCGATGATCGCGCCGATCTCTTCGAAGAACTGCGTCGCGCCCGAGACCGTGCCCAACATGCTCTGCGGCAGGGCATTCTGCGCCGCGGTCAGGAGGGCCGGATACAGAATCCCGAGACCGATCCCGAACAGCACCAGCCTCCAGACCACATCGACCGCCCCGGTCTCGGTGCTCAACTGGGTCATCAGCCAACCGCTGACCACAATGATCACCGCCGCCACCACCGACATCGCCTTGTAGCGGCCCGTCCGCGACACGACCTGCCCGGCAATCGACGCGGCGATCACCAGCGAGATGATCTCGGTGCTGAGCAGCAACCCCGAGGCCGTCGGGCTATAGCCGAGCACGCCCTGCATGAAGTAGGCGAGGAAGAACGACACGCCGAACAGACCGCCGCCGATCACCGCCATCACCAGAGCGGCGACGCGGAACGTATGGTTCTTGAACAGCGCGGCAGGCAGAACCGGTTCCCTGGCCGCACGCTCGGCGCTGGCAAACGCCACGACTCCGATGCCGGAAACGCCCAACAGCACCAGCACCTTAATGTCGAGCCAGGCGGTCCCCGTCGAAACCAGGCCCAGCGCCAGCATCGCCGGCATCAGGGCCAACAGCATCGCTCCGATCCCCAGCCAGTCGATCACCACCTTGCGCGGCGGCGGCCGCAACCAGGGCATGATGAACGCAATCGAGGCGAACGCCAGCGCCGCCAGCGGCAGGATCGACCAGAACACCCAGCGCCAGTTGAGCGCGTCCACGATCAGGCCGCCCAACAGCGGACCGACCAGCCCGCCGACGCCGAAGACCGCCGCGAAAATCCCCATGTACTTGGCCCGCTCCGAGGGCGGGAACAGGTCGCCGGAGATCGAGAACGTGTTGCCCATCAGGATCCCGCCGCCGATGCCCTGCAGCGCGCGGAAGCCGATCAGCATCTCCATCGACGTCGCAAACCCGGCCAGCGCCGTCGCCCCGGCGAAGATCACCAGACCGGCCAGCAGAAACGGCTTGCGACCGTAGACATCGGACATCCGACCGGCGATCGCCACGGCCGGCACCGAGGTCGCCATGAACGCCGATTCCATGAACGCGATCAGGTCGATTCGCCCCAGGTCGGCCGCCAGCACCGGCGTCGCGGTGGCGACGATCGAGTGCTGCACGGCCGAGAGGAACATCGCCACGACCGCGCTGCCGAGAATCAGCATCTTGGTCCGGTGCGGCAGGGCGAACCCAACCGTGGCGGCGGTTGGCGTCTGGGCGGCAGCGTGGCTCATCGGGACATCCAACGAAACGGTCCCGTTGGGACCTGGAACAGAGTCGAAGCTAACACTGTTCGCTGCGCTCGCGTACAAACCAGGAAGCACCGGCATGGAAGCGCGGGAGGACCATCAGGGTTCGGTGAGCGCTTCGGTGCGCTGAGTGCGCGGAACCGGATCAATCGATGGGGATCGCCAGCAGGGCGACCGGGTTGCCGTCGCAGTCCAGTTCGAGCAGCGTCTGATAGTGAGATCGCTAGTCCAGCGATGCCGCGAGCGCGGAACGCGGCAGTAGCCGATGGCGCAGCGGATCGATCAGCAACCCCAGCGACTGCAACACCGTCAAGCCGAGGATCGGCTCCGCGCCTTCTTCACCGAACACCACGCTCGCGTCCTCCGTCTCACCGGCGATGGTGAAGCTGGCAATCCCGACGCGCCGGACGATGGAGGACTCGTCGGCCAGATAGAAGCGGCCGAGTCGACGCGCATCGATCCCTATCCGATTGAGCACATCTACCGGTACCACCGACACGCTCGCGCCGCTGTCGACGAGGAATTCCGCCTCCCAGAAGCGGTCCGGGGCATCCGGGTTTGCGACTCGCACCGGCACTCGCACCTCGCCCATCGGCGACTCCTTGATCTGGCTCGCCAGGCGCTCGATCGCCTCCGGCTCCGCCACCGCTCGCAGCATCGGTCGTCTCTCCGCAATCAGGGAGGGCTTCGCGCCCGCGCCTTCGATCCCCAGTCTACGACCGCCGCGAAGTCACTGCCGAGCAGCCACGATCCATCGCCGTCAGTTACTAATCCGTTTGGTTTACCTCGCACCGTTGTGCGGTGTTCCGCTTAACTCACCTGTCCGACACAGGTCACCCAAGACACTCTCTCACCAGTTGCCGTCCTAGATGCAAACTCTTTCGAGTAAGATCATCGAGATCGCGGTTTCGATGTTCTCATCGGGGATTGAGGATTGGGATGTCCATTGCTGTTGGGGCGAAGGTCGAAATCGGGAGCTCGACTTGGCTCCTGGAAGAACTCTTAGGGACAGGTGGATTTGCCCGCGTCTACAGGGCTAAATCGCTTGATGGTAGCGAGGCCGCTCTCAAGTTCGTGGAGAAGTCTCCTTACGCTGGGCGAGATCTCCTAGTCGAAGACCTGACTGGCGCATACAATACCGTTCCAACGAAGCTCGAAGGAGAGTATGAGGGCCATTGGGCGATTTGGATGCCCCTGGCGGAGTACTCGCTACGTCAACACCTGACCGCAGTAGGACGCCCTTTGACGTGGGATGAGGCCAAGCCCGTGCTCCAGGGAGTTGCCAATGCTCTTGTCGGTCTAAGGGGCGAAGTAGTGCATCGTGACATAAAGCCTGAGAACATTCTCTTTTGGAACGGCCAATGGTGCCTTGCGGACTTCGGCATTGCTCGCTACGCTGACAAGTCCACGTCTGACAACACACTTAAGGGCTCGATGTCTTGGCATTACGCTTCCCCGGAACAATGGAAGCATGAGCGAGCCACATCCGCAAGTGATGTCTATCAGTTTGGTGTGGTGGCCTACGAGATTTTGGGTGGGCGGAGACCGTTTGATGGAGAGGATTCTGAGACACTCAGGGACCAGCATCTGCACCTTGAGCCATCCGCTATGAACCTTGGTCTTGACTCCTTGGAGTCTTTAGTTTTGAAGTGCCTAGAAAAAGCTCCGGGCGCGAGGCCCGCCACATCTCAACTAGGCGAGAGACTTGCCGCGGTATCTCCTCCCGCCAACAACACGCAGTCGCTCCTACAGTCGCTAAACCTTCAGATTCAAACCGAAAACACCGCAAGAGCAGCGGAGATTGCTCGAGCTGAAACAGAAAGGGAGCGCCGGAGTCTCTTGTATAGTGCAGCAATGAGTCAGTTGCAGGATATGAAGAAGGAAATGATGAGTGTGTTCATGAGCAATCTGCCTGATGCCGGGTTATCTCAATGGCCCATTAGGCTGGGACCAGTGTTGTTGGATTGGGGGGGCGTCACAAGAACGCAAGACCACACATTGGATGGTACCGCCATTCCATTCGATGTCATTGCGAGTACCTCTATCATCCTTACCGACTCTAGAGGTAACAGGGGATACGCAGGCCGGTCTCACTCGGTCTGGTACTGTGATGCTCAGGACAAAGGAGCGTATCGCTGGTTTGAGCTCGCATTCTGGCCTGGTGCATTCACCAATAGTCGAACCGAGCTAACACCGTTTTCTTTGGAGCCGGGCAGGCTAGCTAGTCGCGCATTCAGTAGGACTATGGGAACCGAGGAGTTGGCCAGAAGGGTGCGTGGGTGCGACTCCGACGATTTTGATCCTTTTGTTGAGTTCTGGACAACGAAGCTGGTTGACGCAGTAGCAGGCAAACTGACTTATCCAGGTAGCTTGCCGGAAGAGAGTGACATTAGGTCGTCTTACAGGGACGAGTGAGCCACTTCCCTTCTCTTCGGGTAGGCGACAGAAGCCATGAGTGAATCCACGCCCTACCCTACCGCCGAAGGACCTCACCAATGACCGACTGGACCAACCAGCTCTACTTCGGCGACAACCTCTCAGTCCTCCGAGAGCACATCTCCGACGAGTCCGTCGACCTCATCTACCTCGATCCGCCCTTCAACTCCAACGCCACCTACAACGTTCTGTTCAAGGAGCGCTCCGGCGAGGACTCCGCCGCCCAGATCACCGCCTTCGACGACACCTGGCACTGGAATATGGACTCGGAGCGGGCCTACCAGGAGGTCGTCACCGACGGCCCCGACAAGCTAGGCAGCCTGCTGCAGGCCATGCGCCATTTCCTCGGCCAGAACGACATGATGGCCTACCTGACGATGATGGCCCAACGACTGGCCGAGCTCCACCGCGTGCTCAAGCCGACCGGCAGCATCTACCTCCACTGCGATCCCACCGCCAATCACTATCTCAAGCTCCTCATGGACTCGATCTTCGGCAAAGAGCAGTTCCGCAATGACATTGTGTGGCAACGAACGTCGGCTCACAGCAGTGCTCGAAGATTCGGTCCGAACTACGACACGCTGCTGTTCTACAGCAAGTCGGACGATTACTTCTGGAGTCCAGCCCTGCTCCCACACGACGACGGGTACGTTGAGCGCTTCTACAAGTTCGAGGATCATCGAGGACGGTATCGCCTAAGCGACTTGACTGCCGCTGGCGTTCGTAATGGCGCGTCAGGGAAGCCATGGAGAGGCATCAACCCAACGGCTGTGGGTCGCCACTGGGCAGTGCCGGGAGGCACCTCAAACCCGGCGCTTAATGGTCTAACCACGCAGGAGAAACTAGACAGGCTTGACGACTGGGGCAGAGTTCACTGGCCGCCCGAAGGCTCTATCCCGTCTTACAAGCGATACTTCGATGAGGTAGAGGACGGGCAACGTGTGCAGGCTGTCTGGTTGGACATTAGGCCACTTTCCGCCAACGCGAGGGAGCGTCTCGGCTATCCAACACAGAAGCCTGAAGCGCTGCTGGAGCGGATTGTCAACGCCAGCAGCAGGGAGGGTGATGTCGTGCTCGATCCGTTTTGCGGCTGCGGCACTGCCGTCGCGGTAGCGGAGCGGCTCAGGCGTCGCTGGATCGGGATCGACGTGACCCACGTCTCGATTTCGCTGATGAGGCATCGCCTCAAAGACACCTTTGGGTCTGAGCTCTCGGGCATTACGGTTAGCGGGCTCCCGCAGGATGTGGCCAGCGCGCGGGCGCTGGCGACGGAGTCGGAGCATGATGGGCGCTACCAGTTCGAGTACTGGGCGCTGGGCCTGGTCGACGCGCGGCCGGCGACGGGCAAGAAGGGGGCGGACTCGGGGATCGACGGCTACATCAACTTCTTCGACGACAACTCGGGCAAGGCCAAGCGGATCATCGTGCAGGTCAAGAGCGGGCACGTGAACCGGGGGATGATCGCGACGCTGAAGGGCGACATGGAGCGCGAGGACGCGGCGGTCGGCATCTTCATCACGCTGGAGGAACCGACCGAGCCGATGCGCCAGGAAGCGATCGGGGCGGGCTTCTACGAGCCGGAGAGTCTGCCGGGCAACCGCTATCCGAAGGTGCAGATCCTGACGATCGAGGAGCTACTCGCGGGGGCGCAGCCGGAGTATCCGCGTTTCGCCGCGCCGCAGACGTTCCGCAAGGCGCCGCGGCGCAAGAGACAACAGGGCGTCCAGCAGAGCCTCGACGCCTGAGACCTGGTTGGGCCATCGAGGTGGTGTGGGGATGCCTATGATCGACTCGGATTGCCGAGGTGACGGATGGTCGAGCCGCTTGAGGGTCTGCGGGTGGTGGAGTTTGCGATTGCGATCCAGGGGCCGCTGGTGGGCGGGTTCCTGGCCGACATGGGGGCCGACGTGGTCAAGGTCGAGCCGCCCGGCGGCGACCCCAACCGCTGGCACACCGGCGTCAACTGGACCGCCCCGCCCGAGACTCCGGGCGCGCAGTTCCTCTCGGTCTCGCACGGCAAACGCTCGATCGCGCTCGATGTCCACACCGAGGTCGGCCGCGAGGTACTGATGCGCCTCGTCGACCGCGCCGACGTGTTCGTCAGCAACTTCCGCGAGGACTCGCTCGAGCGCATGGGGCTTGGCTACGACGAACTGTCAAAGCGCAACGAGCGCCTCGTCTACGGCATCGCCAACGGCTTCGGCCACGAGGGCCCCGACCGCAACAAGCGCATGACCGACCAGTACGCGCAGGTCCGCAGCGGGATCGCCAACATGGTCGGCCAGCCCGAGTCGCAGCCGATGATCGCCGGCTCGGTGATCGGCGACACCTCCGGCGCGATGGGACTCACTCTCGCGATCATGACCGCCCTGGCCGCCCGCGAACTGCACGGCGTCGGACAGAAAGTCCGCACCTCTGCCTACGGCGTGATGGTCTGGATGCAGGCCTGGGAACTCAACCACTCGTCGATTTCGGGCACCCTGCTCTCGCGCGAGGGACCGCATCACCCCAACGTGCCCGGCAGCGCCGGCACCTACCTGACCGCCGACGGCGGCGCCTTCCACGTTGATATCCAGGGCGATCAGGTCTGGCAGGAGTTCTGCGAGTTCGGCGGCATCCCCGAAATCGGCGCCGACCCACGCTGGGACACCAGCCAGAAGCGCTCGCCGCTGAGCGACTTCCGCTGGGTCGAGCAGTCGAAGCTCCTGCGGCCGCACATGGCCCGCGCCATGAAGAACCGAACCACCGACGAGTGGGAGCAGTTCTTCGACCAGCGCCGCGACTACATCATGTACCAGCGCGTCTTCGATTACGACGACGTGATGGCCGACCCGCAGGCCCTCGAGAACGGCTACATCGTCGAGAAGGATGTCCCCGGCGTCGGCAAGAAGCCGATGGCCGGCAACTTCGCCCAGTTCAACAAGACCCCCGCCAGTGCCAAGCCGTGGTTCCCCGAGCTGGGCCAGCACACCGCCGAGGTCATGTCCGAACTCGGCTTCGGCCAGGAGGAGATCGCCGAGGTCGAGGCCCAGAAGAGTCCGCGTCAGCCAATGTCAGGGCGGATGCGGCGGGATCGGTAGTGGCCACGGCAGAAGGCCGCAATGTCTCTCGCGGTCACCAGCGCCAGGTCGGTGCAGGGCAGGACCATGTTGTCGCCTCCGTGGATCGTACCCATCACCTGACGACAGCGCGCCGACTGACCCGCGCGGAGCAGCAGTCGGTAAAACTCGATGCCCTCATCGCGCAACGGATCGCACTCGTTGACGCTGATCACCGTTTCGGGGAATCCCCGAACATGCTCCTCCTTGGCGAACAGGGGCCAGGCCTCCGGGTCCCGCGCTTCAAAGGCCTCAATGCCGTAGCCCAATCTGCCGAAGTTGCTATGCGAATCGAGCCAGACTTCGTTGTTCTCGATCGAAGACGGCAGCTCGTCACGTGGCCTGCTTCCGGCAATGTCGGGGCACATGGCGTAGAGCCCCTTGACCAGCCCAGCATGGCCCTCACGGGTCAGGCGCAGTCCCAGCGCGAGCGTCAGGTTGCCGCCGCCACTCTCGCCCGCGACCAGGATCCGTCTCGCATCGATGCCGAACTCGTCCGCCCGCGAGATCAACCAGCGCAGGCCCGACATGCAGTCGTTCAAGCCCGCCGGATACGGCTCGACTTCAGGCGCAGACGACGGGATCGCGCAGTTGCGGAAGTCGACCATCGCTACAGCCACGCCCTGGTTCGCGATCATCCGGCCCCAGGACTGATAGCCGAGATCAAACGCCGACATCACCGCCATCCCACCGCCGTGGATGTAGTAGACGCAGGCCAGTGGCCCCTCCGAGGCGGGCCGCATCAGCGACACCTTGATCGTGTTGCCGTCCGGCTCCGAGACGAAGGTCTCGGTCGTGATCGTTAGGCCCTCGGACGGCGCGACCGCCTCAGCCTCTTCTTCGCTGAACAGACTCGTCTCGTTCAGTCCCTCAAGGACCTCTGGCCGGTTCATCGCCGCCACCAATTCTTCGCGCGAGTCAAAGTTCGGCAACGGGAACGCAGACAGGCCGCCAAACATCTCCTTGAACCGCGGGTCGATGCGGGGGTCATCGGTCATCCGGCTCATCGGTCGCTCCTGGTCCGATTCTGGAACGAAGGCTAGCCGTACGCCTCGGCCAACAGGTCCTCCAGGATCGCATTGAATTCGGCCGGCAGTTCCCAGTACACCGAGTGGCCGCAGGTCGGTACTTCGACATATCTCGAGTGAGGAATCAGTTCGGCGGCCTGTTTGATCAGCGACGGCGGGATCAGTACGTCTTCAGAGCCAGCGACAAAGACGACGGGCATGGTCAGGTTGGGAAGTTCGTCGTTGGTGACGGCGCCCTGCTCGATTCCGTACCCCGCGAAGCTCTCCGGCGGTGGGTTGAGCGCGCGGATCTGGTTGTAGAGAAACACGCCTTCAGGGGAGCGCGCGACGTATGCAGATCCAAACGTCTGGGTCATCCATGCCTCAGGCGCCAGGGAGCTGGCCGCCTCCAGCGACTCCTCCAATCCCTTAAGGATGACGTCGTCGCCGATCCCGACCACGGTGTCGGCCATCATCAGAGCAGCTACTCGGTCAGGGTTGCGAACCGCGTAGGGCAGCGCCGTGAAGCCGCCCATTGACTGCCCGACCAACGCCGCCCTATCGATCCGGAGCCGATCCATCAGCTCGCCGAGGTCGCGCGAGAACGCGGTCATCCCTTCGCCGGACAGGTCCTGACTCTGGCCCCAGCCGCGAACCTCGTAAGTGACGCAGCGGAAGCGGTCCTGGAATACCGGAATCTGGTTCCACCAACTCAGGTGATTCCCACCGGCGTCATGGACGAAGACGATCGTCTCAGGGCCTTCGCCGAATTCGTCGTAGACCAGTGTCCCGCCAGTGACCTCAAGGCTGTTGGGCATCGGATTCTCCATCGGTTGCCGCTTCGCGCTCAGAGCTCAGGCGCTGCATTCCAACACCCCCGACCCTGTGTCCCACAGCACCACCCGACCATCGACCACCGACGCCAGCGCCCTCGACCCCTCCAAATCCCGACCCGCCCCCGACACCAACACCACGAATTCCGCCGACTCCGGCACTCCCTTTCGGCCTCCGTCCGGCGACGTCAACACCCTTGCCGCCAGCTCCGGGGTGATCTCGTCTCCGAGCTCCGCTCCGGCGATCTGGGCGACGATCTCGGGGCGATGGACCGATCGTTCGTCCAGCGGGCGGCCCAGCGCGCCCGCCCCGATCACGGCGGCCACCACATCCACTCCCTCCGGAATCACGGGTTCGTGGGGAGCGGGGGCTTTGAACGGGCGGCCCTTCGAGCCGTCGGCTTCGACGCCGACCAGGCTGGCGAGGCCGGCGTCGACGGCTCGGCGGGGCCAGGCCGGGTCGACTCCCAGGACTCGCTCCCGGTCTCCCCTGCCGCTACCGACGACTACCGAGGACAGGCCTCGCAGGCGGATATCGTCCAGCGCGCCGGCTCGGAAGGCGTCGTCGCGGCCAATGGCGAGCGGCATCGTCCGGCCCTCGCGCGGGATCGTCATCTTGGTCGTCGTGGTGAGCACGGTGAGTCCGCCGACACCATCTTGGTCGCCGGCCGCTTCCCACTCGGCGGCCAGCGCGAACAGGATCGTCGTCTTGCCGCCGCCGCCGACCGTCGCGAAGACCGCCGGGCGGACAATCCCCATTGCCTCGTGCAGCGGGAGCTTCGCCTCTGCGCTCATGCTTGCAGCCTAAACTCAACTCATGAGCGAACCGTTCTCCGTGATCATCCTGGCCGGTGGATTCGGCCGCCGGCTGGGCCGCGACAAGGCGACCACCGAGGCCGGCGGCAGACCACTCCTGCACTGGAGCGCGCTCGCCACAGCGCAGGTGTCCGACGACATCGTCGTCGCCAGACGCCCCGACCAGCAGTTCCCGCCGCTCGACGGCGTCGCCTGGCGCGAGGCGATCGATCATCGTCACGACCGAGGCCCGCTGGCCGGCCTCGAGGCGGCGCTGCCCTTGATCGAACACGACCTCGCCGTCGCCGTCGCCTGCGACATGCCCTTCCTCCGCCCCGACCTCCTGCGCGCCGTCGCCGAGTCTTGCTCCAGCGTGGAGGATGTCCAGATCGCGATGCCCTACCTCGACGGCGTCGCCCAGCCGCTGCTGGCCGCCTACCGGCCCTCGGTCGTGCCTCTGGCGGCGCAACTGCTCGACGACGGCGACGGACGCATCCGCGCGTTGCTCCCCCTCGTCGAGCATCGGCTGCTGGAGTCCGACGAGCTGCGCGTTCACGATCCAGAACTGGAGTCGTTTACCAATGTCAACAGACTCGAAGACCTTGAGCGTGTCGAGAGGGCGATCCTGACCTCCCCTCTCCCCCCGCAAGCGGGAGGAAGCCTGCCCCGCACTTGATGCGGGGATGCTGTAGGCAGAGGGGGGCTGACCCCCAACGCCGCCATCTGAGTAGACCGACCGAATAGACCGAACAGCTGAAGGGACGATCCGATGCCGATGTTCCGACGAGTCCTGACCGGCCGCGTGGCGCCGGGCAAGCATGGCGAATTCCTGCGCGCCGTCGAGGCCGCGCTCGACTATCAGTCCGCCCGAGGGATCGAGGCCCGATTCTCGGTCTGGGATGCGATCACGGGGCAGGCCTCGACGGTCGAGATCGTGGCCGAGTTCGAGGACCTGCGCGAACTCGAACAGTTCGAAGAACTGGCCGCCCAGGACCAGGAGTTCGCCAAGCTGCGCCGCGCCGTACGCGAGGCGATGGTCTTCGACTCCGCCGAAATCAACATTTACCGCAATCTCGTCTAGGAACGCGTAACGCAACATGGTCCGAGTCGACCCCGAACGACAATCCGAGTACCGCGAGGCGTACGACGCCTGGCAGAAGCAACTCTCGCGCCTGCACGACATCTTCCTCGACGGCGAACCGCTGGAGCCGCCCAAACTCAAGGGCCTGCTCAACCGAGAAGCCCGCGCCAAGCAGAGGTACGACGCCGCCCGCGAAGCCTTGCTCGGCATCGGCGGACCCATTGGACGCTCCCCCGCCTCGTCCATACACTCAGGGTCAGCGGAGGGCTCTAGCGGAACGTAAGGTTCACTCCCCACTCTATGAGGGGACCCGCTTGGGGGCCGTCCGAAGGGAGCTGGTCCCCGCTTGAAGCGGGGACTGAGGTAGACCATGAGCGACGAGTACGGCGTCGACCTCGATGAAATCCTCCGCGTGATCGACCGCGCGGCGGTGCTGATCGTCCGCTTCGACGTACTCGAACCACGCTTGCTGGTCGATTTCCGCGCCGACCCGCCGGACATGCCGATCATCCAGCTCGTCGACCGGGTCAACTCCGCCGAGGAACGCTTCCGCCACCTGAAATCCCTGCGTCCCCGGCTGCCCCTGCCCGAGCGCATCATGTCCTTCCCCTGGCCCCGCGCCGTGAGCGCGTTCGAGGACTCCGGCATCTGGGAGAAGATCGAGACGCGGTTGGTCGACCTCGGCGCCGATCCCGACCACGTCAACAACATTCGACGACAGCTCCTCGACGGCGAACGCGCCGTCACCATCGCCGCAATCCGGGGCGGCGAGGGCTTCCGCACCATCTGGGAACGGCAAGGATCAGACCAGTGAGCGAACACCAATCCGAGCTTCCACTGATCGATCTCCGGTCCGACACCGTCACCAGGCCGACCCCGGCCATGCGCGAGGCCATGTTCGAGGCCGAAGTCGGCGACGACGTCTTCGGCGAAGACCCGACGATCATCAGACTCGAAGAGGCCGCCGCCCAGCGCACGGGCAAGGAGGCCGCGCTCTACGTCTCCAGCGGCACGATGGCTAACCTCGTCTCGCTGCTCTCCCAGACCCGCTCCGGCGACGAACTGCTGGTCGGCGACCGCGCACACATCGTCCGCTCCGAAGCCGGCGGCGTCTCCCGCCTCGGCGGCGTCCTCGCGACGACCCTGCCCAATCAGCCCGACGGCGGCTTCGACCCTGAACTGATCCCCGGCGCCGTCCGACCCGACGACATGCACCAGCCGCGCACGACGCTGCTCGCCCTCGAGAACACCCACAACTTCTGCGGCGGCACCGTCGTCTCTCTGGAACGCACGCAGCAGATCGCCGACACCGCCCACGAGCTTGGCCTGCGAGTTCACCTCGACGGAGCCCGCATCTTCAACGCCGCGGCCGCCTCCGGCCACAGCGTTGCCGACCTCGCAGGCCCCGCCGACAGCGTCAGCTTCTGCCTCTCCAAAGGCCTCGGAGCCCCCGTCGGTTCGCTGATCTGCGGCGACGAGGCCTTCATCCGCGAAGCCCGGCGCACGCGCAAGCTGGTCGGCGGCGGGATGCGGCAGGCCGGAATCCTGGCCGCCGCCGGACTCGTCGCGCTCGATCAGATGGTCGACCGTCTGCACGACGACCACGCCAACGCGCGGCAGCTCGCCCGCGGTCTGGCCGAGCTCGGCTTCGGGATCAACCCCGAGAGTGTCGAGACCAACATCGTGATCGTGCAACTCGACACCTCCACCGATCCAACGCCCTCGCCGAAGCTGCAGGCGCAACTCAAAGAACTCGGCGTGCTGGTCACGACTCCGGACCGGACCAAGATCCGCTTGGTCACCCACGCCGACGTGTCCAGCGAGGACTGCGCCGAAACGCTGCGCCGGATGGCCGAGGCCGAAACCGGCCCCGCATCGTGACGCTTGGTCGCCCCTACGTGTTGGCTCTGCTGGCCGCATGTGCACTGCTGGTCGCCGCCTGCGGCTCCGAGACCAATTTCGACGACCCCGAAGATCCGGTCTCACAGATTTCGTGGCCGGACTTCGAGCGGCTGCACTACGACATCTTCGACCAGACCGACATCAAGCGCGGCACCCTGGTGCTGGAAACGCTGCGCCAGGACGACGTCTACCAGGTCTCGCTGCGCTTCCGCCTCGACACCGAGTCCGGTGAGGTCGTGACCGACGACGTGGACGTCTGGGTCGACGCAGAATCCCTGCAACCGATTCGCTACGAACGCCGCGCGGAATCGTCCGAGAGAACGGTCAGCGCAGAGGCCGACTACCGAGCCAACGCCGACGGCGAGGTCTCAGCGTATGTCGTCTTGGATGAGGATGGGGAGGTGACTGAGGAGACTGTGGAGGCCGGACTGTTCGCGTTTGACAACGACTCCTCGGCCTGGCTCTGGCGCTCGCTGGCGTTCGAGCAGGACCTTGAGTTGACTTATCGGTCGGTGAACGTTGTGCAGCGGCGGAGTCAGCTGGTTCAGGTGGCGGTGCGGGGTCAGGACACTCTGCGAGGGCCTGAGGGCGATGTAGTGGTCTGGCAGGTGGTGGCGACTCCGGGGGTTGAGATCTCGCGGGCCTGGTATGAGATCGAACCTCCGCACCGGTTGATTCGGTGGGATCAGCAGCCTCGGCGGTTTGTGCTGACTCGGATCGAGACTGAGCCGTAGGGTCGGTCGGGCTAGTCGTCTCTTGGACGGGCCCAGGTTGGCCGCTCGACGCCGGCTGGTGGGGCGAAGGTGGCTTCTTCTTCGCTGGGCGGCTCTGGATCGGGAATTTTGGGCTGCCAGGGTTCGTCCGAGTCTTCGGCTGATTCGGTGGTTGCCGCGACGGTGACTGGTTCGGGGGCTTCTGGTTCGCGATCTGCGCCGAAGACGTGGCGCGCCTGGTCTTCCGTGAGTTCAGGGTGGGCGGCGATCTCCGCGGCGACGCGTTCTTCGACGGTTGGGGCGAAGTCGGCGGCATGGGTGCGGACGGCGGAGACCTCGTCCTGGACATCGGTGGGCAGCTCAGCGGCGAACTTCGAGCGCTCCTCGCGGACGGTGTAGCGGAAGAGCTCCTGCTCCTCCGGCTGGAGCAAGCGGCCGTCTTTCATCTCCTCGACCCGAGGAACGAGTTCCATCACGGTGCGGTCGTGCGTGGTCGTGATGATGGTGACGCCTTGCTCAACAACGAGGTCGTGGAGCAGTCGGAAGATCGAGACGGCGGTGGTGGAGTCGAGCTCGCCGGTTGGCTCATCGGCGAGGATCAGGGCGGGGGAGTTTGCCAGGGCCCTGGCGATGGCGACTCGCTGCTGCTCGCCACCAGAGAGTTCGTAGGGGCGGTGGCGGGCGCGTCCGGCGAGGCCGACGGCTTCGAGCAGTTCTTCGGCGCGACGGCGGCGTTCGCGGATGCCGGCTCCGGCGATGCGGAGGGATAGTTCGACGTTTTCGTAGGCGGAGAGCAGCGGCAGCAGTCCGAAGGACTGGAAGACGAAGCCGACTCGGTGGCGACGGAGCTGGGTGAGCTGGCGCTCGTTGTACTCGGTAATGTTCTCGTTGTCGATGGTGACGTGGCCCGAGGTGGGTGAGTCGAGCCCAGCGATCAGGTTGAGCAGCGTGGTCTTGCCCGAGCCGGAGCGGCCGATCAGGGCGACGAACTCGCCGCGCGCTACCTGGAGCGAGACATCGCGGACGGCCCAGATTTCCTCACCGCCAACGACGAACTTGCGGGAGACGCCGTGGACATCGACGACCAGGTCCTGCTGGCCGTGGGCGGCCAATCCGTTTGTTGCCAGTGGAGTCGTCATTGTCGCTCAGCCTCTTCGTCTCCAGCGTCGGCCTCGTGGGCCGGGGTGATCACGATTCGCCCGTCGCGCGAGTCGACGTAGGCGCGGCGGCCGAGCGCGACCTGATCGAGCAAGGGTTTGGGGATCTGCAACCGGCCAGCACCGTCGACGACGGCGAACTCTTCGTGGACGACCTCTGCGATCTCGGTGCCGGCGTTCTCGACTCGGCGCACGGTCTCGGTCGCGATGGTGCCGTCGCGGATAGCGACGACGCGGTCGACGCGGGCGGCGATCGCAGGGTCATGGGTGACGATGATGATGGTCAGGCCGAACTGATTGGAGAGGCTGCGGAAGAGGTGGAAGATCTCTTCCGAGGTGTGGGTGTCCAACTCTCCGGTGGGCTCGTCGGCCAAGAGCAGCGGGGGGTCGTTGGCGAGGGCCACGCCGATTGAGACGCGTTGCTGCTCGCCACCCGATAGCTGATCGGGACGCTGCTTGCGCTTGTCCGTCAGGCGGACCGCCTGGAGCAGCTGCATGGCGCGCTCGCGGGCGTGCTTGCGCGAGCGGCCGGCGAGGATCATCGGGACTTCGATGTTCTGCTGAGCGTTGAGGTAGGGGATCAGGTTGCGACCGGTCTGCTGCCAGACAAAGCCGACTTCTTCGCGTCGGTAGTCGACCAGTTCTTGCTCGGTGAGCGCGAGCAGGTCGGCCTTGTTGACGTAGGCCTGGCCGGCGGAGGGAACGTCGAGGCCAGCGAGCACGTTGAGCAGGGTCGACTTGCCGGAGCCGGACGCGCCGACGATGGCCAGTACCTCGCCGCGGCCGACAGTCAGGTCGAGCCCGCGCAGGGCGACGACTTCGAGGTCGGCGATCTTGTAGATCTTGAACAGATCGCGGCAGATGACATGCTGCTCGGCTTGCATCTCGTCGGGACGAATCGGCGGGACCGCCGCGCTGGTTGTCATTGGTTACCCCGGGACTCGGCTGACTGCAAATGCACAACAAGAGCAGGATACCCCCAGATCCCATCAGGGGGTGGATGGTCTGTATCTGGGCAGGGTGAGGTGGTCCGGGTCGGATTTGGCGTCCGGCGTCGGGTAGGGGACGCTAAGGAGCGCGCGGTAAAGCTGGCGGTCGGTTGGAAAAAACTTGCGCCCGCCGTGCAGCGTCTGGAGATGGCCCAGCCGCTGCATCAATTCGGGATTAGGGAGGTTCTGCTTCATCCGTTCCGCCTTCCTCTTCGTCGTCCGCGCCCGCGGTGAGGTAA
>JAJDXE010000004.1 GCA_022825265.1 Dehalococcoidia bacterium | reverse complement strand
CGAGGCCCAGGCCAAGGAGATCCCAGCCCAAACCTACGCCGAAGCCGCCGGCTAACCCCCTCAAGACCTCCCCCCGTGGGGGAGGTGCCCCGAAGGGGCGGAGGGGGCCCACCGCGCTCACGATCCCGCCGTACCTCGGCCCGCCCCGGCCTGTCCTCCCACTCCGATGCCCGTGCTTGCCTGCCCCTGGCTTGACCGGGGACGCGGGGCCCAGACCTCGATCATCGAGCCCAGCGCCAACGTCCCTCTCGCGAGCCAACCCCGACTATGACCCAATCGCCAGCGCCGCGAGGTCCCGAGCCGTATCCCGCGAGATCTCCGGGCAGGCCATCGGGAAGACTTCTGTGCCGTGAATCGTGCCCATCACTTGCCGACACCGAGCCGAGACGCCGGAGTCGAGCAACAGTCGATAGAAGGCGATCCCCTCGTCGCGCAGCGGGTCGCACTCGTTCACCGAGATCGTGGTGGTCGGCAGGCCGATCACATCCTCGGACGAGGCGAACAGCGGCCAGGCGAGCGGGTCCTCCGCTTCGAACGCCTCGATCCCGTAGCCCATCGCGCCCTGGTTGTTGTGCAGGTCGAGCAGGATGCCGTTGTTCTCAATCGTTGAGGGCAGATCGTCGCGCGGCCAGCTTCCGGCGATGTACGGGCAGAGCGCATACAGGCCCTGGACCAGGCCGATGTCGCCATCGCGAAGCAGCTTCATCCCCGTCGCGAGAGTGAGATTGCCGCCGCCGCTCTCGCCCGCGATGATCATCCGCGAGGCGTCGATGCCCAGGGCTTCGGCGTTCTCCGATACCCACTTCACGCCGGCGACGCAGTCGTTCAGGCCGCCGGGAAAGGGCACCACATCCGGCGCCGACGAGGGGGTCACGCAGTTGCGGAAATCGACCATCGCCACCGCCACGCCGCACTGGGCGATGATCCGACCCCATGCCTTGTAGTTCGGGTCGTAGCAGGACATCGACGCCATCCCGCCGCCGTGGATGTAGTAGACCCCGGGCAGCGGCTCATCCGACTCCGGCTTGATCAGCTGGATGTTGATCGTGTTGCCGTCCGGCGAGGAGGTGAACGTCTCGGTCGTGATCGTCAACCCGTCGGAGGGAGCGATCTCCTCGGTGTCGCACAGCGCGAAGAACGCGGCCAATCCGTCGCGCATGGCCTTCGCTTCCTCGCTGCTGGCCTGCTCAAGGATCTCATCGCGGCTCGAGGCGTTGGGCTGCGCCGGGAGATCGAATTCGCCGAACAGGGCCTTCAGCCTGGGGTCGATGCGTCGGTCTTCAGAGAGCTTGCTCACGGTTGCCGCCTTCCTCGAGCGCCATTGGATTCAGCGACAAGCTAACAGCCAGCGAGTAGCCTGACCGCCGAGAAACGGCAGCGCCACAACAGGAGCATCGGACATGAGCAACATCGCGATCTGGGTCAAGGTGAAGGTCAAGCCGGAAGGCCGAGAGAAATTTCTCCATGCGATCGAAGTCGACGCGCTGGGCTCCGAGGCCGACGAACCCGGCTGCTTCCGCTTCAACGTCCTCCAGGATGCCAATGACGATCTGACCTACTACTTCTACGAGGTCTACGAGAACGAGGCCGCGCTCGACGCCCACCGCGCCGCCCCGCACTACGCCGTCTGGTCGGCCGCCGCCGACACCCTCGAGGGCGACATCGAGATCACCCGCACCTCAACGGTCTTCCCTTCCGATCATGGCTACTGGTCGGAGGACTGAGCCAGCGCGTTCCCAACCGGCGGAACCGATATGCGCGGTCGACGCTGGCGCAGGCTTGCGTGCGAATGTTGACAAACCTGCATTGACCATAAGGAAGCTCTCGGAGAGAGTCTTACGGGGTCAGTCGTGGGACTGACGACTAGATAAGACTGCCTATGGCGAGCGTCTCGGCTCTCCCAATTTCCCCCCCCCCCCCCCCCCGCAAGGTCCGAGGTTGGAAGAGCCGCTTGATGCGGGCGCTCCCGGGCCTCTTGCTGGTTGTTCTGCTCGGAGCGCCGCTGTTCGTCTCCGCGACGCCTGCCGATGCGCAAATCGGCTCCGATTCAGCAAGCATCTCCACTCAGGGCCGGGATGTCTGGTCGGCCAACCTGACGGTTGGCGCGAACGGACACATGCTCGGCTACGGGCGCTTCGCCGGCCGGGACGCCGGCGCGCTGAGCATCGTCGACTTCTCCTGGCGCGGCCAGACCTACACCGTGACCAACCTGTTCTACAACCGCTCGCCGAGCAGCGCCGACGCCTGGCGCGTCGTGATCGACATCGCGCCGCCGCTGCCGCTCGAAGCCGACGAGTTCGGTTGCCTGGCGCTGCGGCTGGGCGACCGCTGGTTGAACCTGGCTGAGGGCCGGGGCAACGGTAGTCAGTTCTTCTGGTACGACGTCGACCTCGCCTGGTCGAGCGGGGACGCGGTCGAGGTCGGTCTGCGCCAGTTCCCGCAGACCTTCGAGGCGCGCTCGATCAACGGCTGGCGCAACAACCTGATCCGCCCGGAGTTGGGTATGGCCGAGACCCACTTGCTGCGCAAGGCGGCGATCGACTTCGACTTCGCCATGTCCGGCGAGATCGGAGACGATCTGCCCAATGCGCGCATGATCAGCAACCTGCTGCATTCGCAATCCGAGTCGATTCCCAACGCCGCGCGAGCCACGGACATGCTCTGGCAATGGGGGCAGTTCCTCGACCACGACATCAGCCTGACCCCATCCACGATCACCTCGTCGAGCGCCTCGATCCAGATTCCGCGGGGCGATTCGGCCTTCGACCCGTTTGGCACCGGCCTACGCGCCATCCCGTTCGGCCGCTCAATGTTCGACCCGCAGACCGGCACCGGTCCCGACAATCCGCGAGAGCAGATGAACCTGATCACCGCGTTCATCGACGCCTCAAACGTCTACGGCTCGTCCACCGTGCGCACGCATGCGCTGCGCGCCAACGACGGCAGCGGCAGACTTAGAACGAGCGGCGGCGGGCGTTTTCTGCCGGCCAACCCGCCGACCCTGGAGATCGAAGACGGCGGCCGGCGGCGCAGCGGACTCTTCCTGGCGGGCGACATCCGGGTCAATGAACAGGTGGCGTTGATTGCAATGCACACGCTGTTCGTGCGCGAGCACAACCGGCTGGCGGAACAGATCGCCGCCGACCACCCCGAGATGACGGGCCACGAGATCTTCGAGTTAGCCCGCAAGGTGGTCGGCGCTCAGATGCAGGTGATCACCTACCAGGAGTTCCTGCCGCTGCTGCTCGGTCCCGGCGCGATCGGATCGTACGAGGGTTACGACCCGATGGTCGACCCGAGCATCGCCAATGAATTCTCCACCGCCGCCTTTCGCGTCGGCCACACCATGCTCTCGCCCAGCCTGATGATGCTGGATGCGGATGGCGAGGCCGAGGAGATCTCGCTGACCGAGAGCTTCTTCAGCACCTCGATGGTGAGGGACGAGGGCATAGCGGTCTTCCTGCGTGGGATTACGACCCAGATGGCGCAGGAGATCGACCTCGCCCTCGTTGATGAGATCCGCAGCATGCTGTTCGGACCGCCCGGCAGCCCCGGCCGCGACCTCGCCGCCCTGAACATCCAGCGCGGACGCGATCACGGCCTGGCCCGCTACAACATGGTCCGCATGGCCTACGGTCTGCCGCGCGCCCACAGCTTCGCCGACGTTTCCTCCGACCCCGAGATCCAACGGGCGCTGGCGTTGGCTTATGACGACGTGGACCAGATCGACCTGTGGACCGGCGGACTCGCCGAAGGCCAGGCGCCGGGCGCAATGGTCGGCGAAACTTTCCGCGCGATCATCGCCGACCAGTTCCAGCGCCTGCGCGACGGCGACCGCTTCTGGTTCGAGAACGATCCCTGTTTCGTAGCCAATCCCAGCCTCCTGGAAGAGGTGCGCAGCACCACCCTGGCCGACATCATTCGCCGCAACACGACAATCGGCAGCGAGCTTTCCGACAACGCCTTCGGCGGCCCACCACCGCGCATTGGGGTCCAGAGTGCGACATCGGAACTTGTCGAAGGAATCAGCGCGCAGCTGCTCTTCACCCGCACCGGACCCACAACGATTCCGCTCACCGTGGAGATCAACGTCACTGAGAGCGGACTCATGCTCAGCGACGAGTCGTCGGTTCTGCGGCAAGTGACGTTTGAACCCGGCAGCGACGTGGCGACGCTCGTGCTGACCACTAGCCAGGATCGGCGAGCGGAGCATGACAGCACCATTCAGATCGCTGTCGCAGAATCGGACGACTACGAGATCAGCGAGGATGCCGCCTCAACCAGCCTGATCGCACTCGACGACGACAGCGTCGCAATCCGGTTGGACGAGGGCGTGAACGTCATCCAATGGACCGGCGCCGACGGCATCTCCGTCGCAGAGGCGCTGCGGGGCAACGCCGAAACCGATATCTCGGACGAGGTCGGATCGGTCTACTACTGGGACGAGGAGACCCGGCGCTGGCTGGCGTACTTCCCCGTGCTGGCGGAACTCGGAATCCTGGGCGATGTCAACAGCCTGACGACGCTGTCCGCTGGTCAGACCTATCAGATCAGGACTGCGCAAGCCGTCGTCTGGCGAATTCCCGGGTAGGCGCCACCCAAACCGCGGATCTTGATTTCGCACCTGAGGCGGGCTCTGTCCGCTACCTGATTCGCCAACATCTACGCGATACTGATGCTCAGCCAATCGCGCTCGTGAAGGAGCATCGACATGTCGTGGCAACCTGAGGTTGAAGAGATCAAGCGTCGACGCGAATTCGCGCTGCGCATGGGCGGACCCGAGCGAGTCGCGGAGCAGCACGCCCTCGGCCGCCTGACGGTGCGCGAGCGGATCGACGAACTGACCGATGCGGGATCGTTCCGCGAGCGCGGCGTGCTGGCCGGCGCGGGCTTCTATGACGATCAGGAACTGGTCGGGTTCTTGCCCTCCGGCACGGTGATGGGGACTGCGCGGATCGACGGTCGCCCAGTCGTCGTGCGCGGCGCCGATTACACCGCGCGGCTCAAGGGCGGCTCGGAGATGGAGACCAGCAAGCTGCGTGTCCACGGTGGCGGCGGCGACAAGACGGGGGATGCGGAGCGCATGGCGCTCGAACTCAAAGTCCCCCTGATCCGCTTGATCGACGGGTTCGGCGCGGACATCCGGGCGACGGCGCAGATGGGTCGCACGTATCTGCCCGAGCTGTTCTGGCCAGAACGATGGGGCAAACTCATGGCCGAGGTGCCGGTCGTATCGGCCGCGCTCGGTTCAGTCGCCGGACTCCCGGCCGCCGAAGTCCCCGCCAGCCACTTCGCTGTGATGGTCAAAGGCACCACCCAGGTCTTCGCCGGCGGGCCGCCGCTCGTCGCGCGATCGCTCGGCGAGAACATCTCCAAGGAAGACCTGGGCGGTTACGAGGTCCATGCGCGCAAGAGCGGTGTCGTCGACAACGACGCCGAGGATGAGCAGGACCTGTTCGACCAGATCCGGGCGTTCCTCTCTTATCTGCCGACCAATGTGCATCAGATGCCTCCGGTGATGGAGTGCGACGACCCGGTTGACCGGCGCGAGGAAGCGCTGCTCTCGATCGTGCCGCGCCACCGCAATCGCGGCTATAGCCCGCGCAAGCTGATCGAACTCGTCGTCGACCGCGGATCATTCTTCGAGCTCAACCGCTACTACGGTCGCTCGCAGGTGACCGGCTTCGCCCGGATCAATGGCATGCCGATCGGCGTGCTGGGCAACGACCCGATGCACTACGGCGGCGCGATGAGCGCGTCGGAGGCGCGTAAGTTTGAGAAGTTCGTCGACCTCTGCGATGTCTTCCACCTGCCGATCGTCAACTTCGCCGACCAGCCCGGCTTCCTGATCGGCAGGCCAGGAGAAGGCGTCGGCACCCTCCGCGCAGGCGTGCGCGCGGCAGCGGCGATCGACGACTCACAGATGCCCTGGGCCACCGTCGTCGTGCGCCGGCTCTACGGCGTGGCGGGCGGAGCGCACCAGGACTTCAGCCGCTTCTGCTTCCGCGTCGCCTGGCCCTCGGCGGAGTGGGGGTCGATCCCGATCGAAGGCGGCGTCGCCGCGGCCTATCGTCGAGAGATCGAGAGTGCAGATGATCCGGATGCTCATCGCGCCGAGATCGAAGAGCGCCTGATCGCCCTGCGCAGCGTGTTCAGCGCAGCCGAAGCGTTCGCTGTCGAGGACATCATCGATCCACGGGACACGCGCGGGATGCTTGCCGAGTGGCTGGAGGTCGCGTACGAGACGCAGCTTCCCAGCCAGCTCGGCCTCCGCGTGCGCTACGGAATGCGTCCCTAGCGTCCGTCGTCGGAGTCTTCTTCGCGTTCGGGGTTGACGCGACCGAGGAAGACATCGGTCAGGATGTTGCTCTCGCGGATTGACTCAGGCGTGCCTTCGTGTACCACCATGCCCTTGTCGAGCACGTAGGCCCGGTCCACGATGTCGAGCACGCCCTTGATGTTGTGTTCCACGATCATGATCGTGGTGTCGAGCCGGTCGCTGATCTCGCGAACCTTCTGAAAGACCTCGCTGACCACGATCGGCGCCAGCCCCAGCGTCGGTTCGTCCAGCAGCAGCAGGTCAGGAGCGCCCATCAGTCCTCGGCCAATCGCCAGCATCTGCTGTTGACCGCCCGACATCTGGCTGGCCATATCGCGACGCTTCTCGCGCAGCATCGGAAACAGCTCCATCACCGAGTGGAGACGTCGCCGCTTCTCATCCTCGTCGCCGAGGTAGAGGCAGCCCATCTCCAGGTTCTCCTCGATCGAGAGATGGGTGAACACGCGCCGGCCCTGGGGCACGAAGCAAATGCCCTCTTTGACGATCTCGTGCGTGGCAGTCTCCAGTCGATGGCCTCGCCAATAGACCTCGCCGGCGACGACCGGCGCAAGGCCCATGATCGCCTTGAGTACGGTGGACTTGCCGGCGCCGTTCGGACCCATCACGGCGACGGCCTCACCCTCTCGGATGCCCAGCGACACGCCGTCCAGCGCCCGCACCGCTCCGTAATGGACGGCGATGTCGGTGAGCGCCAACGAGACTTCGGTCGCGGTAGTCATTGCTGGTTCACTCACCCAGGTACGCCTCGATCACTTCTGCTCGACTGAGCACGTCGTGTACCTCGCCCTGCGTCAAGAGCTTGCCGCTGTCGAGCACGATCAGGTGGTCCGGCAGTTCGCGCACGATGTCCATGTTGTGCGAGATGAAGATCAACGTGTGGCCCTCGTCGCGCATCCTGATCACGATCTCCTTGACGCGCTCCAGCATCTGCGGAAAGAGCCCGGCGAACGGCTCGTCGAACAGGTAGGTCTGTGCGTCCATCGCCATCGCCCGACCGATCTCAAGCAACTTGCGCTGTCCGTAGGACAGCTCGCCGGCCATCGCGTCGCGCTTCTCCCACATGCCGACTTCCTTAAGGATGCGCTCCGCCCGCTCACGATGGCTGGGCCGGGCGCGTTCGAAGAGCGAATGAATCAAGCGCCGCTCGGTCAGCACGACCATGATGTTGTCCCAGGCTGAAATCTGGTCGAACAGGCGCACCTCCTGAAAGGTTCGCGTGACGCCGTGATCAGGCGAGTCATGCGCCTTGACGACTCGCAGACCGACTCCGTCAATGATGACGATCCCGCCATCCATCGGCAGCGTGCCACTGAGCAGGTTGACGAACGTCGACTTCCCCGATCCGTTCGGTCCAACGATGCTCGTGATTCCCGTCTTCGGAATAGATACGGTCAACTCATCGACCGCACGCACGGCGTCGAAGTGCTTGGACAGGTCGATGGTGTGGATGACGACTCCGGCGGAATCGATCATAGCTTGTACCTCCCGACCAGACCCTGAGGTCGGAACAGCATCAGTAGGACCAACAGTACGCCGAGCACGACCTGCCTCGCCTGTCCGACGAACTCGGGCGGCAAGAAGGGGAGAAACCGCATCCCCTCCTCCAGCAGCACAAACGCCATCGCACCGAGCAGCGAACCCCAGATCGTGGCCAGGCCGCCCAGGATGACGATCGCGATCAACAGCATCGACTCGAGCAGGATGAACGAGTTGGGGTCAATGAAACTGGTCCAGCTCGCGAACAGCGCCCCAGCCAGCCCGGCCATCATCGCCGAGAGCACCCAGACCGCCAACTTGTAGTGCGTGGCCTGGTAGCCGAACACGGCAATCGCCTCTTCATCCTCGCGGATCGCGGTGAGCACCCGTCCAAAGGAGGAGGTCACGATCAGCCAACAGACCAACACGACTAACGCCAGACAGACCAGGGCGAAGACGAGGAATTCGACCTCGCCGTTGAGCACCCAGTTCCCGAACGCCGGTCGCGGGATCTCATGGATGCCGAATGCGCCGCGCGTGATCTCACGGAGGTTGAGGAAGAAGCTGAAGGCGATGATCGCGAATCCGAACGAGACGAGCACGAAGATGTCGTCGCGGAAGCGGTTGAAGACAATCCCGACGCCCAGCGCCACCAGCCCGGTCAGCGCGATGCAGATTGGCAGCGCAGCGAAAAACGGCCAACCTGGAGTTGGAATCGACTCGGTGCGCAACTGGTCGTAGGAGGCGTCGGAGGCGAGGATCGCCATGGTGTAGGCGCCGATCCCAAAGAACCCGATGTGGCCGACCGAGAGCAGACCGGTGAATCCGACGACGAGGTTGAGACTGACGGCGAGAATCGCCCAGATCGCAAAGACCGTCGTCAATGTGACCGTGAATCCAGCGCCCTGCCAGAGCATGAACGCGATTGCCCAGGCGAGTACGAAGACCGTCGCCACGCGCTCGATGTCGGGGCGCGGCCGCTCGCGGAGCGTCTGAGGAATGATCGACACTCGGCTACCTCCTGGGCAACAGACCACTCGGCCAGAACGAGAGGAAGAGGATCAGCACGACGAAGGAAACCACGTCCTTCCACTCGCCCGCCAGGTTCCAGATACCGAATTGCTCGATCATGCCGAGCGCGAACCCACCGACGATTGCGCCATAGAGATTGCCGATCCCACCGACCACCGATGCGATCCAGCCCTTGAGCAGCATCAGTAGACCCATGCGGGGCTGGATCGCGGTGTCGTGACCGTTGAGTACGCCCGCCAGGGCTGCGAAGACTGCGCCGAGGAAAAACACGATTGCGATCACCACGGTCGTATTGATTCCGACGACCTTGGCGACCTCTTCGTCGTCGCCAATCGCACGCACCGACTTCCCGAATGCCGTCCGCTTGAGCAACAGTAAGAGTCCAATGAAGGCGGCGATCGCAATGCCGATTGAGAAGACATTGAAGCCTTTGATCGTCGCTCCGCCGACCTCCCAGGGGGTATTGCCGAACACGTCCGGGAGCGGTCGAGGTGCACTCTCGAAGACGATGATCGTTAGCGCGGTCAGGGCCAGCAGAACGCCCAGTGAGGCAACCAGCATGATCAGCCGCGAGCGAGTGCGCTGGATGATCCGCACGTAAAGGCCTCGGTAGAAGGCCAGCCCGACCATCCCGGCGAGCAGGCAAGAGACAACCCAGCTCAGGTAGAGTCGCGAACCGCCCGCGTTGGCCAGCGCGACACCGACCACGACTCCCATCGCAGCTCCGGTGATCATGCCGACGGCCGGAAATCCCAAGCGGTCGATTCGCTCAGGCAACCTGGTCGCTGCCGTCCGAACCAGCCAGGCGACAAAGAGTGCCGTCGCGATTCCGATCGTCGGGGCAAAGAGGACATTGAGCTCGTTCGGCCAGGTCAGAACAACGCCCATGTAAGCGCCGATCCCTCCGGCCAGAAGAAACTCGGCGTAGCGGGCCGTTCTGTCTCCAAGCCGACCGCTCAGTCGGCGATGGTAAGCCTCGCGCAACGCCCACAACACGACGCCAGCAGTGACCAGGGCAAAGACGACGTTGACCGCCGGATCATTGACCTGGTACTGCCCACCCAGGGCCTCGCCGGAGCGCAGATAGAAAATCCCGTACGCGCCGATTGCGGCCGCGGCGCCGTAATAGAGATCGAAGAACCAGACCGTGCTGTAGACGAGCGTGAAGCCGATCGCCAACAGCGCATAGATCGCGCCGACCGAGAGCCCATTGAATGCAAACTGGAGCGCCTGCGTCGGCGATTGGCTGATCGCCCAGGAGATGTAGGCGACGACCGCCAGAGCGAGCACAATCGCCAACAGATCGCGCGGGCGACTTCCGATCTCGCCCAGGTCAATCCGACTGGTCCATGCGCTCACGTAGCGATGCTAGCTATTGGACTAGCCGCCGGGCGCGGGCCCCAAGACGTTGTAGCCGTTGTTGTCCTCGTTGCGCTCGCCGAGCGGCAGCACCTCGACCACGACGTTGGTCAGTCCGACCACCTCGCCGCGCTCGTCGAAGCTGTAGTTGTCGCCAATCGCGCCGCTCCAGGTGATGTCGTAGAGGCAGTCGCGGAAGCCATCGGCGTCCTGGTCGTCTTCAGTCTCTTTCAGGCACTCGGCCGTGATGTACACGTCGTCGTAGGCCGAGCCGAGGTACCAGGGCAACGTGACGTAGCCGTATCGCTCGCGGAAGTTGCCAAGCACCTCCTGGCCTTTCTCATTGGCGGGGTCGATGTCGGTGATCACGGCCTTCAAGCCAGTCGCGGCGTCACCGGCAATCTCCAGCGCGGTCGTGCCGACAACGACGATCTCCGAGTAGATCGGTCCTTCGTAGCCGAGCTCTCTAGCCTGCTTAACGATCGTGCCGCCGGCGAACTCCGATTGCGCCGAGATGTGCAGTGCGTCCGGATTCTCTGCGAACAGCTTCGTCAGTGAGGTACGGAAGTCGGTCGCGTCGGACGCGTAGCGCTCCTCGCCGACGATTTCACCGCCGCGCTCCTCGAACTGCTCGGCCGTGGTGCGACGCACGCCCTCTGCATAGTCGGTTGACTCTGAAATCGTGGCCAGCTTGCGGATGCCGTCCGCCCAGAGCAGGTTGCCGGTGTCGACGCCGAGCTGAGCGTCGTTCAACGAGGTGCGGAAAATGTAGTCGCCTGCCTCGGCGATGTCGGGATTAGTGGCCAGGCCGGAGAACATCACGACGCCGTCACGCTCGGCCAATGGAGCAGCGCCCAGCATTGCGCCGCTGCAGGACGTGCCGAGGATGATCTTCACCCCGTCGACGTCGGTCAGCTTGTTGTAGGCCGTGATCGCGTCCTGAGCGCTGCACTTCGAGTCTTCAACGATTAGCTCGATCATGCGTCCGTTGATTCCGCCGGCCGCATTGATCTCTTCGACCGCCATCTGCTTGGCCTGGATCGCCACGGTGCCATAGGTCTCGCCCGGTCCGGTGGCCGATTCCATCACGCCGATTCGATATGGTTCGTCCTCATCATCGCCGCCACAGGCGGCGGCCAGCGGGAGCAACAACAGTGCAACCCCGAATGCCAGAATGGTTTTCCATATGTTGCTGCGCATCTGTGCCTCCGCGATGAGTATGAGCTAGCCAGGGCTGGCGCCAAAACTCCGATTTGGACGAGTGATCAGCTAGCGGCGTTTATGCGCCGCCAACTTATCACAATCAGGATGGCCCGACAGATTGCGAAAGATAGAGCCGAGCCCAACGTGACACTCAATCTGGGATGCCGAGGCCGGGACCGTCCGACACCAGTACATACCCATCCTCGATGACCGGCAGCGGCGTGTCGGAGGCGAACCGCCTGCCTTCAGGGACCCACGGGATCTCAAACCATCTCGTCGCCGAGCTGGCGAATCCGTAGGCGAGCGAGGCATACAGCGACGGCCCCGGGCGGAAGTTATGCGGGCTGAGCGCCACATTGTGCAGCTCAGCCATGGTTGCCACACGCTGAGCAGCTGTGATCCCGCCAATCTTCGTCACCTCGGGCTGCAGATAGGTGATCGCCTCGCTGCGCAGCAGCCGCTCGAAGTCCTCCAGCGTGTACTCGTTCTCGCCGGCGGCGATGTCGACGCCCGCCTCCCGCTGCACTCGCCGCATCGCCCGATGATCCCGCATCGGCCGCACCGGCTCCTCGAACCAGGTCGCGCCGAGGTCCGCAAGCTGTCGGCCAAACGCGATCGCCTCAATCGGGTCGAAGTGCCCGTTGACATCGACCATGATCGCCAACTTGTCGCCGAACCGGCGGCGCAGACGCTCAACATGGTCGATTGTCACCTCATGCAGCTTGACTCCTCCGATACCGGCATCAACTGCCCGCTGCGTCTCGCTCACGACCAGCTCCGGATCGCGCAACGGCGGCAGGCTCGCGTACGCAGCCACTGCGTCGTGTCGCGACCCACCGAGCAGTTGCAGCACCGACGCGCCCAGCGTCTTGCCGAGCAAATCCCACAGTGCGATGTCGAGGCCGGACAGGGCCATCGGGAAGATGCCCTGGTCGGCGTAGCGATAGCCGTAATCCCACAGCTCGAACCACAGCCGTCCGATCTCGCCGGCCTCGCGACCCACCACCCTGGGGGCAAGCAGTTCCTCGACCGCCGAAGCAATCGGACGTGCCCCGGCGCCAGGCCGGTCGGGGTCGGGAATGCCCCACCACGTCTCGCCGACGCCGGTGCGACCTTCGCTATCGGTCACCGTGACGAACACCTGCGTCAGAGGCGTCAAATCGAAGATGGTCGTCTGTACCGAGGCGATCTGGCTCACGTTGCTGTCCCCGACTAGCGCCCGACCACCGCGCGCAAGGCGAATAGCGCGTTGGCAGGCCGCTCGGCGATCCGGCGCATCAGGTAGGGATACCAGCGCTCGCCGTAGGGAATGCTCATTCGCAGCCGCTCGCCGCGCGCCCGCATCGCCGACCCCAACTCGGGTCGCACTCCGTAGAGCATCTGGAACTCCCAATAGCCGATGGTCGGGCGTTCGTCGGCCAGCTGGCGGGCCGCACGGTGCAGGACCGGATCGTGCGTGGCCACGCCGACATCGGCTCCGGCCTGCCAGAGTTGTTCCAACAGCCCGACATATGCCCGCCGGATCGGCCCGGCGCCACTATGTGCGATCCGGCTTGGCTCGCTGTACGCGCCCTTGACAAGGCGCACACGCGCGATGCCCTCGTCGATTAGCGCTTGCGCATCCTCAGGGGTGCGACGCAGATACGCCTGCAACGCCACACCGGTCACGTCCGATCTCGCAGCTGCAGCGCGGTACAACGCCAGCGTTGCATCCACGGTGTCCGACGCCTCCATGTCGAGCTCTACTCGCACGCCGTGTTCCGCGGCGGTCTCGACGATGGCTAACAGCCCTCGTTCGGCGGTCTGATAGGAGATCCCAAGGCCCAGAAGTGTTGGCTTGACTCCCATCCGTGCATCGAGATCGGAGACATCGCCGATGGCGGCCGCCAGCGCACAGTATTCGTCGACCGCTTGCTGGGCTTCGCCCGGATCGGTGACCGCCTCGCCGAGGAAGGAGAACTTCGCGTTTGCTCCAACGACGCCGTCCTCGCTCCGCGACAGTCGCTGCGCCAGGGTCAGCGCGTCGGTCCGCTCGTCGCCAGCGACGAAGCGACGCACCAACAGGCGCTCGACCCCGGCCGCCCGGGCGCCGCGCTCTGCCCAGTCCTGCTTCGACAGCCAGATCAGCCCTGGACGTAGCATCACGCCCTCAAATTCCTCTCCGCTCACCGGGGCGCAGGCTAACAGCGATCCCACCGCCGCTCCGACGCTGCCGTTATTCTGCATCAACGCCGAGGACGGCAAGCCACTTCTGCGCAGCGACAGGGGAAACCAATGGCCAAGCAAGGCGTCGATCCGGACGAACTTACTCAACCGTTCTGGGACGCCGCAAACGAACAACGCCTCGTGATCCAGAACTGCGTCGACTGCGATCGCTTGCAGCATCCGCCATCCAACACCTGCCGAGATTGCGACGAGGGCGGTGAACTCGAATGGAAGCAGGTCAGCGGGCGCGGCACGATCTACAACTACGGCGTCGTCCACGACTGTCCCGTCCGCCTCCTCCAGGAGGACCAGCCCTTCAACCTGGCCGTGATCATGCTCGACGACGATCCCGGGATCCAGATGTACTCGCACCTGCCCGGCGTACCGGTTGACGAAGTGCCGGTCGGCGCGGCCGTCGAGGTGATCTTCGAACCTTCGGCCAACGGTCAGCTCGTGCCCGAATGGCGCGTGATTGCCGATTGATCTCCAACCATTCAGCGGCCCCTCAGCCAAGGAGCGCTCGTTATGACAACACCAACTGCACCCGATGCGATGTACCGCAACGATGAAGGACTCGGCGTCTGGGAGCACCGCGGCAAGGTCGCCGCGGTGGGCGTCGGCCATGCGCCGACCTCCCGGCGCTGGGACGGCCGGCCTGAAACCTGCGTTGGCGCGATCACCATCGACGCGCTGCGCAAGGCGATTGACGACGCCGGCGTCGCGCCCGACCAGATCGACGGCCTGGTCGTCGTGCCCGTGACCACGACCGGCGCGTTCTGGGAAGCGGGCAAGCCGCTTCCCATGGACGTGATCCAGAGCTTCAACCAGACCGACGACCCGCTCGACGGCATCGCCAAGCTCAGCGCCGAGTGGCTGCTCAAGAACATGCCCGAGCTGACCAACGTCAAGTTCACGATGTACGGTCCCGGCTGCATGTCGAACGCGCTCAACGTGACCGCCCAGGCCGTGGGCGATGGGCTGACCCACACATGCCTCGTGGTCAAGAGCTGGCACAACTTCGAGGGTCGCTACTACCAGGGCGGCGCCAACGCCGGCGACGCCTTGCCCGGTACCCCCGCCATCACCCAGCTCTGGGGCGGACCTGCCTCCTACAGCACGGCTCTGCAGTTCGCCGAGTATTGCCGCAAGTACGGCAAGAGCCACGACATGATGGCCGCGTTCATGGAGAATTCACGCCGCAACGGGCTCAGATTCCCTGAGGGTTACTGGGCCCAGCACCGGCCCGAGGAACTCGGACCCGAGGACTACCTCGCCTCACGCTGGATCGCCAAGCCGGCCAATCTGTTCGACAACGACATTCCGATCATGATGTCCGGCGCCTACCTCTTCTCCACGGCCGAGCGCGCCGCCGACATGAAGCAGAAGCCGGTCTACATCCTCAATCACGCCTCCAGCAACACGCGACCGCGCAGCCTGCTGCCCACCCTGGACGAAGTTGAGGCCGACACCGCGCGCACCGGCCGCAAGATCTACGAGGGCGCAGGCATTACGGCTGACGATCTCTCCTTCGAGAACATGTACGACGGCTTCTCGCTGTTCCATCAGTTCCACCTGGAAGGTCTGGGCTACCGCGGGATCAAGTTCGGAGAAGCGCTCGACTTCTACCAGACCGACATCAGCATCGAAGGCCCCAACCCGGTCTCGCCCAGCGGCGGCAACGTCGGCAGCGGGCGCAGCCGGGTCTGGATGCACACCGATTGCATCCAACAGCTCCAGGGCCGAGCCGGCGCCCGGCAGGTCACCGGCGTCAAGCCCCAGGTAGGCGTCTCAGGCGGACCGATGCCGCTCGGCGGGAATTACACCGTCTGGAGCGCCAGCCCCGACTAGTCACCGACAGCGAACAGACCAAGCACGAGGAGTCGCCCGTGGTGATCCTGATCAGCTTCGACATTGACGGCACCCTGGAGGTCGGCGACCCACCGGGACCGTTGACGATGGACATGGTTCGCCTGGTGCGAGACAAAGGCTTCCTGATCGGCAGTTGTTCCGATCGCACCTTGAGCGGTCAACGCGCGATCTGGGCCGAGCACGAGATCGAGGTCGACTTTGTCGTTTCTAAGCACATGCTGCCCGATGTGAAGGACAAGTTTGAAGCCGACGAGTATGTCCACATTGGCGACCGTGAAGACCTGGACCGCCAATACGCGCTTAAGGCCGGATACGACTTCCTCTGGCCTGACGAGGCCGTGGCTCATCCGCACTTCCAGTCGGAGGCCTGAGTGGTCGGTCGCCCGCGTTGACTAGGTTTTCGCCCGAATCGGCTCGTCCCAATCGATGCCGCAGTCCGAGCACCATCGCCTGAGCCATATGTCCCCATCTGCACTCTCGTCTCCGCGTTCCGCGTGAATCCGCCCCCCGCATCGGCAAGCCCGAGGAAACGACTTCAAGCAACCAGCGCAAGCTTCATCAGCCTGATGCGCCTGGACGAACTGCGGATGCACAGACAAGCTCATCCTCGAATCCCTCTCCTCGCCAACGCCTGTGGTCAGAAACAGCCAACTGGCCCGTTAGGCAGGCGACCGTTTGGCGATGACCTCTCGGCCGAAGTCGGCGACCAGGTCGCGGGCTCCGGCGGCGTTCGTGCAAGCAATGGCGACATTGTCGATCCCGGACGCCTCCATCTGTTCAAGCCGATCGATGATCTGCGCCGGCGTGCCGGTCAGCGTGGCGCCGATCGAGGTCTCGCTGATGAACTGTTCCTCGCCCGGCTTGAGGAAGACCATGTGTCCCGTGTGTACATCCAGGTAGCGCCGATCGGGCTTGCTGCCACGCGCCTCGCCGTACTCCTCGATGTAGCGATGGAACGCGGCCGCCGCGTCGGGATCCTTGATTCCCAGGTTCGCTCCAGGTCCGTAGTGCGATTCCCACATCGCATGTAGACCCGGCAACGCATTGGGCCCCACCCGCTCGACGACCCGCTCGGACATGAGTGACTCGCCATCGCGCAGCACGCAGCCGCTGGTCAGTCCGACCGTGTACGGCTTGTCGGTGGACCGCCCGGCCGCAGCAGCAGCGGTGCGAATCGCATCGAAACCCGTTGCAATATCCGGCGTGAGGGCGCCCGTGACCCAGCCGTCGGCCAGCTCACCTGTCGCTGCGAGCGCTTTGGGTCCGTTCGCCGCGAGGTAGACGGGGATGGGATCTGCGATGTTGATGAAGCCGCCGCGATCTGGATGCAGCAAGCGAATCCAGCGCTCACGCTCGCCCTCGCGGATCAGCACTTCCTCGCCCGCGAGCAGCCCCTGCACTTGCTGCGTGTACTCGCGGAACTCAGCGGCCGGCACCGCCGGCAGACCCATCGTGTTGCGCCCGGTGTATCCGGTGCCCAGACCCAGGATGACTCGCCCGGGGGCCAGGTAGTTGATCGTGGCGATGGCCGATGCAGTTACAGCAGGGATGCGATTGCTCGGAATGGCCACCAGGGTGCCCAGCTTGATCCGACTGGTGTGCTCGGCCGCGAGCGCCATGGTGGCGTACACGTCGCTGTAGATCAGTTGCGAGTCGAAGAACCAGGCGTGGGTGAAACCCGCCGCCTCAGCCGCGGCCGCGTCGCGCCATGCATCGATGTACGAGGGGAAAGCGATGCCGTAGTCCATGGAACCCCCCTGGGCTGCAATCTGGATCGGATGGAAGATAGACGACCAAGCTCGGTTCGCGCGCTCGCTGGTTGCAAGCTCTCTGCGGCTGACCTAGCCTTCGTCATCGAACCCGCGGGGGTGAAGATGCCGTCTCAGTACCCGATCGATCCAAGCCGTACCGATCTCGCCCAGGAGTTTATGGCCAACCCCATGGGCCCGCACAGCGCTGCGCTCCAGCGAATCGTCACCCGAATGCGCGACAGCGAAGCCGCCGGCCGCTACGTCCTCGTCACCACCGTCCCCTACAAGGAGTGGAGCCTCGCGCAGCTCTCCGGTCAACGCGGCGTCGATCTCACCCTGCTCGAGGATCAGGTCTTCACCTCCCTCGAAGACGCCGAGCGAGCGGTCTTCAAGATGCGCTGGGAGCTGATCACCGGCGAGCCACTCGCAATCGACTGACACATCAGCAGGACCCGGCGCCGAGGGAGCGACCCATGCTCGAAAAGAAGATCGCGGGATACAGCGACGAGATCAGCGTTGCGCCCGGCGAACGCATCCGCTTCATGGTCAGTTGCGAACCCGGCGTCGACCGCTATCAGGCCGACATCGTCCGACTCATCTCCGGCGATCGCCAGCCCGGCGGTCCCGGCTATCGTGATGAACTGCTGGCAACACCAGTCAGCGGTGAGTATCCCGGCCGGACGCAAGAAACCTACTGCGGGTCCTACGCCATCGTCCCTCACGGCCCCGCCTTCGACGGCCTCGGCGATCTGTCCCTGCAGGCCACCATCTTCCCGACCCTCCCAGGTTTGCGTCGCGCCTGTCTGATCTCCAAGATGGATGTCGCCGCGGGACGCGGTTTCGCCCTCTGGACTGATCCCAACGACGGCCTCGTACTGCAACTCGGCGACGGCGCCGGAGGCATCCGCGAGTTCGCCCTGGGCCAACCGCTCGTCGCCCGCGAGTGGTACCTGGTCAGCGCCACGTTTGACGCCGCAAGCGGCGAAGTGCAGCTGCGGCAGGAGTTACTGGACTCCTACGCCCGCGACACCTCAAGCGGCGAGGCAACACACACGAGTCAGGGGACTGCTGTCGTTGATTGCAGTGCTTCACTCCTGATCGCGGCCGCCAGCCGCGAAGAAGCGCGCGGCAAGCCGATCGGCGAGATGATCTTCAACGGCCGCATCGAGCGACCGGTCGTCGCCTCCCGCGTCTTGGAGCGCACCGAAATCGAGTCTCTTCGCAGCGACGCAGTGCCCGTGGCGCTGCGCTCCGACATCTGCGCCGCCTGGGACTTCGCTCACGCGGTCGAGACCGACGACATCATCGACATCTCCCCCAACCACGCTCACGGGGCATTAGTCAACCTGCCGATACGCGCTGTGCGCGGCTCCAACTGGACAGGCGACGAGCTGAGCTTCCACCACGCCCCCGAGCAGTACGCCGCCATCCACTTCGTCGATGACTCCCTCTACGACTGCGAATGGGATGTCGATTTTGAACTCGAAGTCCCCGCCGACACACCGAGCGGCCTCTACGCAGCCCGCCTCACGGCTGGAGACCAGGAAGACCACATCACCTTCGTTGTCCGGCCGCCGCGTGAACTCAGTGATCGAAGTGATCGCGCCATCGCAGCGCTTGCTCTGCTGATCCCGACAGCCAGCTACATGGCCTACGGCAACTCCCGCGGCGGCATCGAGGCCGGGAACGAACTGCTTTCCAATCGCCTCCATGTGGTCGCGCCGGAGGAACGCTACCTCAACCGCCATCCCGAGTACGGCAACTCGATGTACGACAACCACAACGACGGCACGGGCGTCTGCTATTCCTCTCGCCTGCGGCCACTAATCAACATCCGCCCGACGCATCCCTGGCTTTGGCAGCTCAGCGCCGACATGCACCTGGTCGAATGGCTCGAGGCGCAGGGCATCCCCTTCGACGTGATCACCGACGAAGACATGCACCACGACGGCGTCTCGCTGCTTGAGCGCTACGCCTGCGTCATGACCGGCAGCCATCCCGAGTACTACTCCACCCCAATGTGGGATGCCGTGCACGCCTACACCCAGCGCGGCGGCCGGCTGATGTACATGGGCGGTAACGGCTTCTACTGGCGGGTCGCCTATCGCGACGACAAGCCCGGCGCCATGGAGATGCGACGCACCGAGGATGGCTCGCGCTCCTGGGCCAGCGAGCCGGGCGAGTACTACATGGCCTTCACCGGCGAGTATGGCGGCCTCTGGTGGCGCGCAGGTCGCACGCCGCAGTCGCTGGTCGGCAACGGCTTCATCGCTCAGGGCTTCGACCACTGCTCCTACTTCCGACGCACCGACGCCAGTCACGACCCTCGCGCCGCCTTCATCTTCGAGGGCGTCGAGGACGAGATCATCGGCGACTTCGGCCTGATCGGCGGCGGCGCCGCCGGACTCGAACTGGATTCGGCCAGCCGCGCCTACGGGACACCGCCGCACGCCCTCACTGTCGCCACATCCGAGCAGCACACCGACGCCTACATCCGCGTCAACGAGGACATCGGGCACATGCTGCTCTCGATCGGCGGACAGGACGATCCGCAGGTCCACGCCGACATGGTCTTCTTCGAAACCCCCCGCGGAGGCGCCGTGTTCTCGACCGGCTCCATCGCCTGGGTTTCATCCCTGTTCCACAACAACCACGACAACGATGTCTCGCGAATCACAAGAAACGTCCTCGACCGATTCCTGGACCCGACCGCAATCGCGTAGCGGCCCGCCAGGAAATGCGGGCCTGGTTGCTAGACCAGGACAACGCTCACTGCAACGAAAAAGCCGCGTCTGCCGAACCACTCGTAATCCTTGCGCGTCGGCCCGACATCAATGTCACCCGTGCTCTGCGAGGCCACTGCCAGAAACGAAGGCCGGGACTTGATCCCGGCGACACCCCAAGTACAGCGCTCCATCCTCGTCAACGATTTCACGCTCAACGAAGGCCGGGGCCGGAACCCCGGCGAAACCCCTAAACGTGATTCTGTTGTCAAGGTCGGCCGAACCACTGGAGGTTCGCAGCGGCATTCAGAATACCCCTGGCTGGGCCAGCTTGCGCGCCCCGTCTTTGCCGAGCCAACCTTCGCACTGCGTTTGCACGCCCGGATAGACCGAGCGCGTTATCGCTCCAGACGCCGTCACAGTGGATGATGGCGCACGGTCGCTCGCAGTAGATGAAGTGCTCGATCGCAGAAATTTGAACAACGGGCTCCAGACTCATAGGAGATAGGCTGCGTATGCCCGGGTTGTATCCGAGTCACCGCGCCGCTGATACTGAACGGTGCGCCAGGCCACGTGGATACCGAAACGCCGCCATGTGTGGGGACGGTCCGGGTCCCATGCATCGAGCAACGCGTCGATCCCGTGGCGATCCAGCGGCTGGCTCCAGGCTGGCCAGTGGAAGCTGGCCGGCTCGGCGCCGTCAGGCGACTGCCGCCATCCGCGCTGACGCGTTCGCAGATCGGCCGAGCGGTCAAGTCGTCGGTCGGCCCCGCGGCCGCGCACCGGCAGGATGGCGAGACCGAAGAATGCCAGTGTTTCGACGATTGGATCTACCCACATCTGCGTGTCGTCGTTGGGCGAGCCGAGTCTGGTCTTGTCGAATCCTAGTCCGTTGTCTTGCACGCGCGCGGCAAGTCCCGATAACGACGCTCTCAGGCTCTCCGATGGACATTCGACGCGTCCATGCACCTTCACCAACCGATGATGGAGCCACTTGATGGTCCCTGGGCCCGCCGGATCGAACGACGCGTGTCGAACCTCGCCGTTCCCATCGACACACAGATCGGTCATTGTCGACGACAGGGCCCAAGCGTACTCGTGGCCGCGCGCCGCCTTGACTCGCTCGGCGAACTCCTCAACGGGAACCTTCCTCCGCAGTGTGCCTACATCACACCAATGCTCTTCAATCGGAAGGTCGGCCAACAGTTCCTGGTCGGGCCACGATTCGGCGAGCAACTCGAAGGGATCTGAGTACGGAGACGTGAGCACGGTCTTCGGCTCGGCATCGGCGGTCCAGCTCAATCGAATTTGACCGTGCAGGACGGTCGCGCCGACGGCCGCCAGCCAGGCGTTGACCCAGGAAACAGGCCAACCAGGACACGCAGTCTCAGTCATCGAATCGGCTCCTCGACGTTTCCAGGCCGGCCGAAACGGCATGGTCGGCCAACCGCACGACAGCTTCGAGCAACGCGAGTCCCCAGGGGCCGAATCGGTCGTTCAGCCTCCTGAAGTGGCTGGGCTGACTCCAGTCGATGATGCCGAGGTCCACCGGGACCTCGACCAACGCGCCATTCACCTCCGTCGATAAGTTCCGCATGCTGCCGTCATCGGCTGGCGGCACCAGCGGTCGGCCCTTGCCGTGGTGACTGATCACAAGGTGCACCAACAGGTCACGCTGATCTGGATCAGCCCAGGCGGGATTCTGTGCGAGCCACGCTTGGACGAGGCGAGCAGACAGGTCTTCGTGCCGTCCGCCTCGAGGCCAATCCGGAAGCGGCCCGAGTCGCCTCCCAGCGATGGCGCGGCGTAGCGGACTTGGCCAGGAGCTCACTGTGTTGGTTTTCCGGGTCGAGCCAGCGCTGGAATCGCTCATCAGCTTTGCCGATGTCGTGCAACACTCCGGCCTGTTCGACGACCTCCGCGAGAGCGTCCGATAGGCCAATGCTCTGCGCGGTCGCACGCGCCAACGCGCCGACTGCCTGACCATGTTCAATCAATTCAACCGAGGCCGCGCTCAGAGACAGTTCATCGAACTCGCTGCCCAGGTCAGCGATCAGACTGGGTTGCTCAGACTCGAGAACTCGCAGGCGGGGCACTTCATGTCGAGCCTCCTCAACGACCGACGAGAGCGAGCGACTGTACTCGATCCATTCGTCATGCTCCCAGCCGACCGGCGCCTGGGCGCTACGCACCAACTCCAGGACCGACCCCGCAGCAGCATCCCTCGCGCCCCGGTCGACCTCGCCGTCCTCGTCCGGCTCAAGCGCAGCCAAGATGCGCGGCTCCAAATCGACGCCGCAGAGCTGCTTGATTGCCTGTCGGTCGAGCGGCAACCCCTGACCGATGAGAGAGGCGTCCACGACGCAGGGGCCGCCGCTCAGCGCGGCGGCCCCGATCAATGCTTCCGCGCGCGGGCGGCCGAGCACTCTGTTGGACCCGGACGGTGAGGCTCCGCGCATCGAGGCCGGGTCCCGGGCGCCGATTCCGCCTTCGAGCGCGGGCTACGCTGACTCCAGCGCCCGGGCGCTGGTTGGTTCATTCCCGGGGCGGAGAGATGGCGAGACGAACGATGCTCAGCTCCCTGCTCGGCCGCGTCGGCGCAGCGCTGCTGCTGGTCGTCCTGTCCGTCGCGGCGGCGGCCTGCGGCGGGGCGGGCGGCGACGAATTGCGATCCGATCTCGCCCGCTCGACGCCGTCGGCCTCGACGACCGATCTGCGCGCGCTGGTCGACGGCAACAACGAGTTCGCGTTCGACCTCTACCGCACGTTGAGCGCCGAGGACGGCAACCTGTTCTACTCGCCGCACAGCATCTCGCTCGCCCTGGCGATGACCTACACCGGCGCGCGCGGCGAGACCGAGCGCCAGATGGCGGAGACGCTCGGGTTCCGCCTGCCCCAGCCGGCCCTGCACGCGGCGTTCAACACGCTGGACCTGGAACTGGGCGCGCGCGGAGCGGACGACGACGGCTTCCGTCTGCGGATCGCGAACGCCGTCTGGGGTCAGCGCGGCTACGAGTTCCTGGATGACTTCCTTGACCAGCTGGCCGAGCATTATGGAGCGGGCGTGATGGCGGCCGACTTCCAGGGCGCGCCCGAAGCGTCGCGGGCGGCGATCAACGACTGGGTCGCGGACCGCACCGAGGATCGGATCCGGGACCTGGTCCCGCCGGAGCTGATCCACCCGCTGACGCGGATGGTGCTGGCCAACGCGGTCTACTTCCATGCGTCCTGGGCGCTGCCCTTCCCCGAGTCGCGTACGGCTCCGGGTCCCTTCCACCTGCTGGACGGCGGCAGCGTCGAAGTCCCGATGATGCGCACGAACGAAGAGTTCACATACGCCTCCGGCGACGGCTACCAGGCCGTCGATCTGCCCTACGACGGGTACGAGCTGTCGATGACCATTCTCGTACCCGACCGGGGACGGTTCCGCGAGTTCGAAGACGCGCTCGACGCCGAGTTGGTCGCTCGAACCATCGCCGGCCTGCATTCGCGCACGGTGGACCTGACCATGCCTCGCTTCGGGGTCGAGTCGCAGTTCCGCCTGGCCGAGACGCTCAAGACGCTGGGCATGGGCGACGCCTTCGACCAGTCGCGCTCGGACTTCTCCGGGATCGACGGACGCTCGTGCGCTGCGGGCGACGATCCGTGCCTCTACGTCGAGGACGTGGTGCACCAGGCGTTCGTCGCAGTCGACGAGGCGGGCACCGAGGCGGCGGCCGCCACGGCGGTGCTGCTGCGCAACGAGTCCGCCGGGCCGCCGCCGGTCACGCTCGCGATCGACCGGCCGTTGATCTTCCTAATCCGCGACCGGGCGACGGGAGCCGTGTTGTTCCTCGGACGCGTGCTGAACCCATCCGCGGTCGAGCCGAACGGCCGCTGACCTCCGCGCTGCTGCGACGGCGCGGAACGATCCTTCGGTTAACGCCCGACGCGCCCGACGCGGAGCAACCGAGGTGTACCGGAGATAACGGCGGGCGAGAGGAGCCTCGGCATGAGAGTACGCAGCAAGTGGAGCAAACTCCTGGTCGCAAGAGGGGCGCTCGCCCTGATCGTCGCGGGCGGCGTCGCGCTCGCGCAACCGGGCGACGGCGCGGACCAGGGGATCGGATCGTCCGCGATCAGGCCACGATCGAGCGGTCCTGGATCGACGCCGACGGCGAAACGGGGACCGAAACGATCACCCTGGACCTGAGCGACGCGCCCGACCAGGCCGCCTCCGAGCCGTCGCCCGAGAGCGTCGATCCGCCGAGGGATCCGCTGAAGTCCTGAAGCGGCGACGGGGTGTGAGGCCCGGTCTGCGCGGTTCCGGTGCGCTGCCGCGACCGACCGTTACGGCCCGTTCCGTGCAGCCGAGTTTCGGCCCCGATTTGGGGGCGAGCCAACCGGCGCGGCCACCCCCGCATGCCGGCACCACCGCGTAAGCTCCGCGAGATCGAGCGTCCGCCGTCGTTCGTGGATCGCCGGGACCGCGGTGGACCAGGCGAGGGAAGCACGCATCCAACGCTCCGGAATCACGGCGACCGGGCGTCGTTCGCCGTCGTAAGGCGCGACATCCACGTCAAGGCCGTCGCCGGTGAGCTTCCAGATGGAGCGCGCAGCGTCGGCGGCAGTCTGTCGCACGATTGGGTCGGTGTACGGAAGCAGCCAGAGAGCCAGGCCGTGGATTCGTCCTTGCGACCGCCTGTAGCCGACATCGGGAAGCGCCAGATAGCGGGCAATGTCGTAGCCAGGCCACGACCTCACCCCGATCCCGACGTTCTGCCTGTCGCGGGGACTGATAGCGCACTGGATGCACCAAGATCGGGTGTTGTGAGCGACTCACCGAAGCGCCTCGCTCCGTCCATTGTTCGTGAAGCCGATCCCATAGGTGCAGATCCCCGGCCTGAGCCACGTTGATCAGGACATCGCCGTCAGGATTGGGCGTGAACGCGTCGGCCGTAACCGCGCTTGAGAGCTGATCCGTTGACACCCGCAGGCGCACGGGCGAATCAGATGAGCCGAGATAGCCCACTCGAGCAGCACGTCGAGTGGGCCAATGAGTCCGCCGAGAACACCAAAGCCCCATGCACTCCGACCTCGTTGTCTCACTGGACGGCGGCGCATTCCGCGTTTAGCCTCACGCCTGACTCGTTGAACATCGGAGTTGGGCGTGAAGCGACCTGAGATCAGAGCGGCGCTCGTTGGCCTGCTCGTGCTCCTCGTCCCGACTGCGGCGCTCATCTCGTCCTGTAGCAGCGACGAGAACGGCGGACTGAGGGAGGCTAACCAGGAGCTCGACCGAGCAGAAGCTGAACTCGCGCGCCTTGAGGTGGAGCTGGCCAGAGCGCTGGACGCACGAGATCCGATCATCCGGGAGTTTGGCCATCAGAGCTACCGCAACGGCAAGATGTCCACTGTCATTACGTCGGTCACCTACTTCGGCTCAGAGTACTCCGGTCTGGAGTCCTCCATCAGGATCGAAGCAGAGGGCGATTTCGGGATACGGGACCCTGTTCCAGTGCTTGTGATTCGCTGCCAGGCAGATGGCCTCCGTCGCGTCTTGGTCAGGAACCTCACTCAGGAACCTCAATGGAATGACGAATATGCACGGCATGAGTATTTCGCTGCGTACCTGGTCTCGCCTACACCGGAGACGCTGCCGATAGGAGAGAGAAGCGCGAGGTGGTCGGCCTACCGGGAGTTCAAATTCGCTGATCGATGGGAGGCATGGCCCACCCTGGAAGGGCTACTCTATCTCCAACTGCTCGAGGCAGACGAGGTGGAGATCGTCCTGACGGGTTTGGACGGCGAGGAGCTAGGGCTGCGATTCGTAATGACGGGCGCCTTTGAGACGCCGATTCAGCCAAATCTCGATCAATGCGGAGACTATTGGTGACGCTCTCGCCGGTGTGCCACGTCGACTAGCGCCGGCGCCAGAATTCCCAGACCGCCAAAGCAAGCAATAGGAACAGTACACCGCGTGCTGGCCCAATTTGCCACTACCACACGGCGACGGTAGCGGCGGCGCTCACCCAAAGCAGGGCGGTTCGCAACAGCGATCTCCTACTGCTGCTGACCAATCTGGAGACACTTCCAGTACTCTTCGACCCGTTCCCAGACCCGTGCTCCACGCTTCCGTTTCGGTGGCTGCGGGCCGTCGAGGTTCATTCGCATCGCCTCGGCGTCGGAGATTGGCTTGAAGGCCAAGACGATCATTTTCAGGCCTCTCAGCATGGTCTTACCCCTCGGTGGTGATGACGGCGCACCGGCGCTGCGCCGTCGACCTCATGCTAGGGTCACCAATCGGGGCCGGCCTCGGGGATTGATGGCCCTCGACCTGGCAACTGCCGTTTGTCCGGTCTGTCGCGATGTCTCCAGGATCTCCCGGTTCGCCGGAGGATCCCGTTCAAGAGGGGTCCCACATGACGACATTGATCGTCACGGCATACGGGAATCTGACAACACGACGTCAGACTTCTCAGGCCGGCAACGAGAAGATCAACTCGAAGGTTCTTGATTTTGTCCAGTTTGGTGGGCCTAACGAGACCGTACTGCGAACTTTCTTCTGGGAGATCGCGCTGTAGCCGCTGGCTCAGCATCTCGTGGGCTCGCCGATCTCTCCCGGGTCCGAGTCCCCTCACCTGGGAGGCCAGTCAGGCAGTCGGCCTTGGCCACGCTCGGCAGGCGACAGCTGCCAGTTCCTCGCTGCGCTCTACGATCCTCTGCTCGTCCCACGTATCCCACGCTGGATTCGTCGCCAAGTCAGCGTTAAGGCGCAACGCTGAGTGTTCGGCGAGCGCCGATCGCTTCTCGGACCACGGCGCGTTGGACTGGTGAGTGTTCAGCGGTCTGGTCAGCAAGGTCAGATTGCCCAGTCTGTGCAGGTGTGCGTCGCGCCGCTGTTCGGCGAGCGTCTGTTCCGCCTCGTTCTCCGCGCTGATAGGCCAGTTCTTGCGCCAGGACTGCGGCATGATGTGTTCGATCGTCAAGGCGTCGTAAGTGACCGCCGTCTTCTCTGTGAGTCGGTTCTCAGTCTTCAGCCGTTCTTCGATCCCCGCGAACAGCAATCGAATCAGGTACTGCGCAACACTCCCGTAGTAGCGTCTGCTGACGAACGCCTCACGGACCTCCTCGTCCTGTGGCCAGGCGTTCGCCTCAAGCGCCAAAAGCCTCTTCTCAACCGCCAAGTCGGGAGACTCTCCCGCACCGTGGGCGTCCTTAGCGCCAGACAAGACATCGCGAAAGACCTGTTGGTACTGGCGGGTACTTGCTCCAATCGCCGCTCGACGAACCATGTAGGACTCCAGCGCGACCAGGGCCCTCCTCTCCGTTGCCGCCGAGAGCCGCAGGTCACGCAGCCACAGCACGAGCGGTAGCACCGTTACCTCGCCCAGCGTCTGAAGCCGTTCGTATGCAGTTCGGATGCGGGAGTCCTCGACTGGCCTTACTCCGCGGAAGCCCCGATAGTGCTCTGCGTACCTCGCAATCCCCTCAAGCAGGTCGGGGATACCAATGTGTCGGCGATCGACCAAGCGGCGAACGTGCCCGTAGAGCCGATCTGGGTGACCGGGTTCCTCGTCGGTCGCAGTCAGCCATGCAGCGAGCATGAGGTCCGTGTGCCGCCGCGCGGAGTGCCCGCGCCCGACTTCTTGCTTCCACCACTCGTCGTCGAACCTCGACCAATAGCGGTCGTACAGTTGGTCGATCTCTGATGGGCTACTCGATTCGGCGCGGAGGAAGAGCAGGTTCTTCACCAGGTCTGCCGACGTGAGCGGCGTTTGTCGGCCATTCAGCACCTCGAAGATCACCTGAGCGTCGTCGTTCGCATCGAGGTCGATCACGACGAGTCTGAACAGATCCCGGCACGCATCCACGAGTAGATCGAGTGTTGCACCCGGTTCCGCATCACCGGCGCTCACGGCATCGCGGACCCGGCGGGCAAAGTAGGCGCGCGCGTCCGCATAAGGATGCCTGTTCTCCGGCTGCGCGTCCTCCATCACCTCTCGCCAAGCCTCGCGGTCACGCTTGCGTGGCCAGAGCTTGTGAAGCTCGTCCGCGCTAGCGACGACATCATCGTCGGGGTTCCTGAGAAGCCGCCGCACCATGCTCCGGCGCGGGGACTCGTGCTCCAGCAAGACGTCGAGGAGCCCCCTGATGAGGAGCTGCAGTGTTGTGATTCGCTGTTGCCCGTCGATGACAGCACGCATGTCGATTCCGCCGGCAGGCGATGGCAACTGATCAAGAACGACCGCCCCTAGGAAGTGTGGCGAGACTGTCTTTTCGGCATCGGCCGGAGTTCGCCCCTCCTGGGCAGCGACGCGCCGTGCCTCTCCAAGCCGTTGGGCGATCGCATCGAGGTCGTCGAAGAGCAGTTCCCACTGGCCGTCCTCCGTCCACTCGTAGTCGCGCTGAAAAGTGGGAATCACATATCGCCGCTCTAGGGTGAGGATCTGCTTCAGGGGGTAAGGGTGGGCGTCCATCTCCGCCTCCGTTTCTCCAGGAAACCATAGGCCCGGTACGTCCCATCCGCGAAAGGCCGCGTCCCCGTCGCGCGATGGTGAACCTCATTCTGCGCGGAGCAGCGATAGACCAGGGTCGTGCCGGAAGGCGACCGGACCTACGTTCACGGCTTCGCCTTCGACGCGGTTCGGTAGCACGAAGGCACATTCGAAGGGCAGGAGCGAAGCCGGTCACCCGCTCCTTGATCGCGCCGCGCCTATCAGAGGGTACATTTGCGCTACGGCCGCTGGCGCTTAGCAGGCTGCTGAACTACGTAGACGTGAAGCCGGAACGGGATGCGTTTGACGGCTAATGGCCGGGGCGGCCCGCGCATGGTGTTGGTCCGATAGGTCGAACGTGTGATGCTGGGCGCGTCGCGAGCAGCTGCGGCCGCCTGTGGAGTGGCTGGGCTACGCGGCGGCCGCCTTGATGTTGGCCAGGCGGGTGAGGTTGTAGGCGGCGGCGGTCAGTTCGAACCGGAGCTTGTTGCGGGCCCGGCCGAGATAGCGTAGCTTGCCGCCGGCACCGACCGTCTTGATCCAGCCGAACACCTCCTCGACCAGCTTGCGCCGGCGCTGGCTGCGGCGGTAGTCCGGGTGCCGCGTCGTGCGACCGTCGATCGCGCTGCGCCGGCCCTGTTCGTTCTTCTCGACGTGCGGGGTGATCCCCAGGCCGCGCAGGTCTCAGACGAAGTCGCGGGTGTCGTAGGCTCGGTCCGCGCCGAGCGTGGCCCGCCCATGCACACTGCGTTCGAACATCGCCAGCGCGGCCTCGCGTTCGGCGTAGCCGTCGGCCTGGGTCGACTCGACGTCGACGACCAACCCGTTGCGGTCCTCGGTCAGCAGATGGCCCAGGTAGCAGAGCCGCGCCTCCTGCTGGGGTCCCTTGCGGTAGAGCCGCGTCTCGGGATCGGTGCTCGACTTGTGCGTCTCGCGGCGGCGGCGCTCGCCCTTGAAGTCGCGGGGGTGGTTGCGGCCGCCGCCCTGGCACGGTCGCTCGTCGCGCGGTCGATAGCTCTTGTGCGACGCCCAGGCTTCCAGCAGCGTCCCGTCGACCGTGAAGTGATCGGGGGAGAGCAAGCGGCGACGACGCGCCTCGCACACGACCTCCTTCAACAGGACCCGGGCCACATCAGCTTCCAGTAGCCGCTCCCGGTTCTTCGTGAACGTCGTCGGATGGAACGGCTCGTCCTGGATGTTCAGGTCCAGGAACCACTTGAACAGCAGGTTGTAGCGCAGCTGCTCGCAGAAATGACGCTCCGAGCGGACCGTGTAGAAAGCCATCAAGAGGCTCGACTTGAGCAGGTGCTCGGGCGGAATCGAGGGTCGCCCAGCGGCTGCGTAGAGCTCGTCGTACAGCGGCGACATCCGCGCCAGCACCGAGTCGGTCAGAGGCTTGATCCGCCGCAGTGGGTGGTCCTTCGGGACGAAACCGTCCGGCGTCGGCCCCAACATCAGCGTCGCCAGTCGTTCAGACTCGCCGCGTAACGCAGACCTCCTTCAACTATCGGCTCAACACCCCTCCTTGATCCCATACACTCCATTTTTCAGCAGCCTGCTAGGAAACTAACCCCAATCTGTGAGCTCACTTTCTTCGCGAGCCCGGCTGACCCCAAGGATCAAACGCTGTCTCATTGCCCACCGCAATCTCGAAGTGTGGGAAAGTGAGCTCCTTCGGACATTCGCACTGCCCGAAGGTCTCTCTTGACCCGCATGGACACTCGTCAGTCAGCCTAATCCGCCTGTCTGAACCGAAATGCCGCGTCCGTGTCTCTCTCTCATAAGTCCACGCAGTCCAAGGTGACCCTAGGATCTCGCAGACGTGCTTCAGATGAGCAAGCCTCGGGTCCTCGTCCCCAAAAGGAAAGATCACCGAGTACTTCTGACTCGGATTCTCGACCAACGAGATTTCGATTAACTCTGCGTTCGTTATGATTGGCCCGCACATTTCGCCGTCGTAGATCTCCCCACTCACGTGTTCGCACGTGGGTCGAAGATAGAGCCTCGCGCTACAGATCGAGCACTCGACTTCACGGAAGACGAACGCGGGACTTATTCCGAACGTGTATGGATACAACTCTTGAAACTGCCGGAGATGAACAGTCATGTGGCGAATGCCGAAGCGATCATTGATCTCTGCGAAGTGTGGGCGCAGTTGGTGCAACACTATGTCGCACTGTTCGAGCTTGACCCAGGCGCTCTCGAACAGCCCCGCCTTCATATCAGCAAATGCTTCTATGAAGACATCTTGACTCTCGCCAACGGTCTCTAAGCACCAGATTGCCTTTGCAAGGGACTGATGTCCGCCAGCCACTGCGGCTAACTTCTTCTCCTTAAGCGAAGAAGCGAAGCTTGTGGGTAGTGTGTCCTCAATTCGAGTGTGGTATCTCTGTAAGGCACCGCGTTCCTCTCTGAGGCTTGCGTGAAGCAGCGAGCTACCCGCGGTCGTCATGATCATCACCAGATTCGTTGATGCCCAGTGCATCGAGCGCCGCCAAATGCGTGCGCTCGTAAGTGGCCGCGGGACCATTGTATTCGTAAAGGATGTCATCACCATTGTGGCGTTTCACGTGCAAACGGCTCTGAACTGTGCTGCCTTCCTGGGTGCCATGCCTCTTAACCAGACGCCGTTTGATGAATGAGCTGACGATGGGTATCACTATCTCGGCGATTGAAATTCCGAATGTTACAAGTTCCGGTATTATCAGCGTTTCTGAGTTGAGGGAAACCTCTATGTAATCTTGGTCTGTTGTCAGAGGTTCGATGGTAACAGGCGGTTCTAGGTGTGCCTCAATGAACTGGAGCACCTCCCGAGTACGTTCCGGAAACGCGTATTCTACGTTGTCGTATCCGTAATGGGTCGGAACAACAAGGATAGATGCATTGGCCACTCTGGCTGTCTGGGTTTCTGAGAGGGCAGAGATGGAGACCGCTGTGTCAAGGTCGAGCAGTGATGGCGAGATGTTGAGAGAGTCGAAGTCGGTGGACGGCATGGTGCGTTTGCCTTTCACGTGCTCAGGCTACTTGCTTCGCGGATCTCAATGCTCGACGAACCGAAGGTGTCGGATGTTGCCTTAGGCGTCTTGGTGAAAACCCGTCCATGATAATCTCGCGTGAGCTCCCGGGGTCGGCGATTTCTCCTCAAGGGTACCTGCTAAAGCCATTCTTGTTGGGTGCCTTGCCGTCGCCGACGGGGGAGGCAGGCGCGAACTCCACGCGTTCCATATGGCTAGGGCGTGTTCACATCGAGGCTGACAACCCGTGCTTGGAGCGCAGCATTCCCCGCTCCCGCTTGCAGGGGGTGTATTGATCGCTCTATAACTCGGCCAGTGAATGTCGAAGAGCAGCGTTTTGTCAGTCCAACCGAGCAGCGATTCCGTCAGTGTCGATTCGTTCCGGTAAGGATGGCGCGGGACCGTTTCGGCGTCCAGGAACGCCGTTGGCGTGGACGTAGTTGCTCACGGTGACGCGCGAGAGCCCGAGCAGACGGGCGGTCGCCCACATCGACAGGCATTGCAGCTGGGCCTGCTGGATCGGCTTCCAGCGGGCGAGCTGGCGCGCAGTGGGCGGTCGCAGCGCGCCGCCGTTGACGGCGCGCTCCGACGCAGTTCCATTAGTTGTCCCATTGGCGGCCGTGCCGGGCAAGGCGCCCCCGAACCTCGACCGGTGACGATCCGCTCGTGATTGGGATGGCGAGCCAGTTCGGCGCGGGCGGTGCGCAGCCGGCTGGCCGGCGGCGGGGCCAGGCTGGGCAACAGCTGCAGCGTGCGCCAGCGGTACTTGACGGTGTTGTCGCGGGCGACCCTGCGCGGGTGGCGAAAGGCGAGGACGGCGTCCAGGTCGAGCGCCGGGTCGAGCGCACGGTAGGCCGACTCCGGTTGCGCCGCCTGGACCCGGAAGCGGGTGTTGAAGCGCGGTAGGAACCCCTCCAGCACGGCCTGGGCCTCGGCGGTCGTCGCGGCCGCGACATGGCGCAGTTCGGTCACGAGCCGGTCCTGGAAGGTGCCCGCGAGGCGCTCCACGCGCCCCTTTGCCTGCGGCGAGCGTGCAAAGACCTGGGTGATCCCCAGTTCCTGCATCGCGCGGGCGAACTGGGTCGCGGGACGCTGGACGCGGCGGCTGGCCGGGGCCAGGAAGACGCCGTGGCGGTCGGAGTAGAGCGTCAGCGGCAGTCCGCGGCGCTGGACGATCTGCTTCATCAGGGAGAAGTAGCCGCGGGCGTCCTCGGCCGGCCGGAACAGCGCGTAGGGCACATCGCCGGTCGCGTCGTCGACCGCGAGCAGCAGGGCGAAGCGCGGCCCGCGCTCTTCCAACCAGGCGTGATGGCTGCCATCGACCTGGAGCAGCATCCCCTCGCGCGGCATCCGCGCCCGCCGCACGCGGTGCTCCGGCGGCCGTCGACGGCGAAGGCTGGACATACCGGCTTGTTGCAGGATCCGCCTGACCGTGAAGCGGCTCAGGTCGAGCCCCTCGTGCTCCCAGAGCAGTTCGCTCAGATCGGTGTGGTTGGCGCCCGGGTAGCGCACGACGGCCTCGGCCAGAGCGGGCGGCAAAGCGTTGTGCGGCCGCCGTCCGCGGTTACCGTGGGCCGGCGCCGGCGCGCCCCGCGACCGGTAGGCCGCCAGCAACCGCCACACGTGGCGCTCGCTCACACCCAGCACCTCGGCCGCTTGCACGCCTCGCAGGTCCGCCCACGTTCACACTCTCCAGCACGTAGCGTCGCGCCTCTTACGACTGCGTCACTGTCCGTCTCCTCCCACTTGCGTGTTCAGGACTGAGAGAGTCGCTGCTCGCTTAGCTACTGACCGAATCGCTGCTCGTTGACACAGTGATCGCTTAGAAACTGATCCAGTCCTTGCTGATGTTCAGCGAGAGTGTCATTCGGCTGCTCCGTTGGCTGATGATCGTGGTTCCGAGCCGCGCTGAGGTGGGCCGCCTGCGGTGAGCTACTGACGCACAGTGTTCCGCGAGATGCAAGGCAGCTCCGCCGACGCGCGCATTGAAAGTCCTTCCAACTAAGCCCGGCGGATCGCCTTGCAGCGCGCCCGTTGTCGCCGCGCGGGCGGTCGAGGCCGGACATGTCCGTTGAGGAGGGCGCCTGCCACGTTGTCGGCCTGCGACTGATTGGAGCCGGCGTACTGCTCCGCGGCGAGCCACACAACCTGCACTTCTAGACCTTCGGGCAGAGCGTTGCGGTGACGGCGGCCGCGGTTGCGGTGAGCCAGGGCCCGGGTCCCGTCACACCGATATACAGCGAGCAACCGTCGAACCTGGCGCTCAGCGAGCGCCATTAGCCTCGCCGCCTCGGCAAGCGATGCCTCCTGCGCCATCCCGCTATTGCGCAACCGGAGCCTCGTCTGTTCTCGCTGATTCAAGGTCACGTCATCGGAGTGACAGAATCGCCGAAGAGTTAGTTCCTGCCGGAATCACTGAGCATCGACAATGAGTCCATTCGCCGGATATCTCAACTGTACTCCCGACTCAGGACACTAGAGGGTCACCAAAGGGCCTAACTCAAGTAGTCGCTCTCGTCGCCGCCGGTAGTCAGGAATCGGTTGTGCAACGACCGCCCAGAACTCGGCACTGTGGCCCCGCACCTTGAGGTGGGCGAGCTCATGGGCAACCAAGTAGTCGATCAGCGCCGGCGCGGCCATGATCACGCGCCAGTTGAAGCGCAAGGTTCCATCAGGCGCGCAGCTTGCCCAACGCTTGCGTTGATCTCGGATGAGAATCTCCTTTGGCTGCACTCCAAGTAAGCCCGCTACGCGGTCAACCCTATCGGGGAGCTTTTGTGCTGCGCGTTCTCGATACCACCGCTCGAATGCCGTTCGCGCCGCCTCACGGCGCTCGTCTCCTGACAGCGAGGCCGGGACCTCCACCTCAAACTGCCAGTGGTGGAACCGGATTCTGACAGCCTTCGCATCAGTAGTGCGGACCGTTAGTCGGACCGATCGGCCGAGGTACTGCAGGGACTCCCCGCTGACGAACCGGCGGCGGGGCGGGGCGTGGTCAGACGTGCCGTTGTGCCTGATGATCCACTTGGCCCGCTTGCGAACCGTGGCTTCAATGTGAGCCTTAGGGGTCTCGACCGGCGCCGCGACTGTCACGATTCCTGGTGAATCGACCGTGATCTCCACTGTCTTCTTCCGCCTCGGCCTGCGCAGAACCTGGTAGTGGATTGCGGAGTCTCCGAAATGAACGGTGCCGTCTTCGGTCATGACGCACGCTGCCTCGAAACCTCGACGATTCGGCTAGCTATCTCGTCCAGCTCGGCTTCTTGGAACCTGCCGTCGTCGCGTAGCCGCCTCTTGATGTCGCGCCGCATCTCCCTCAACACATCTGAGTTCTCACGCCAGTCGATGACCGATTGGTGTGTTTGGAGCAACCCCTCGATGCCTTCAGCCGCATCCTTGAGTCTTTCGTCTAGGTCGGTTCCGAATCTCGGCGCGTCTTCCGCCACTGCGGTCTCAGTGTGGCCTTCTTCCTTGGAACCGTCGGCCGTAACTGCATCGGTCAACAGGACGTAGACGGCGAAAGAGAGAGGGGTGAGTCCGTGCTGAACGGCGTGCGCCTCCTCCTGCTTGACTTCGTCAAGGAGAGCGGCCATCTTCTTGCAGCATTCAGCGGCATCGATGACTTGCTCGTGTAGCTGCCGGATGATTCGTTCGAGGGCGTCGGAAAGCCGTTCGTAGAGTGCCGGATTCTCGGCGATTCGTTCGTTGATCTGGGCTCGGAGCGCGTGCTCCATGACGGAGGCCCGGGCCTCGTCGTGCGGGAGACCCTCAATCTTCTGATCGAAGTTCCTGTCCAGGATCGAAACCGGTGTCATCAGTTCGCGGACTTCTGCAGCGATGCGGGTGTCGAGCAATTGCTTGACCTTCGCCCCGACGGCATCCCAGTCGATGCTCGTGTCCTCGCGCAGGAACGTTGCCCGTGCGTAGGCGCGAATGACTGTGATGCGCTTGAGTCGCTCCAGGTAGGCGAGGGCGGCCGGCTGCGGCAGATACTGGTCCATCAGGCGCGAGAACTCGCGGTAGTCGCGATCGAAGTGCTCGTAGGCGTCAGCCTTGTACGTGCCTTTCGTGTGGGAGTCGGCGTCGAATCGATGGACGCAATCCCACGTGTTGTCCAGATCAAGCCCAGGAAAATGCGACTCGGCGCAATCGGCCGCTGCGGCGAGTGACGGGCCGGGATCCGTCTCAAGCTCGGTGAGCGCGCCTCGAACATCAGCCGCGTCGAAGCTGGACAGAGCACTCTCGAGTTCTCGCGATACGCCGCAGTAGTCGACGACCAGCCCGTAGGTCTTCTCCGTCGTCACCCCACCCTTGGTCAGCGTGCAGCGCCGATTGACCCTCGCAATCGCCTGGAGCAGGGTGTGCTCGCGGATCGACTTGTCCAGATAGAGGACCTGCTCCACCGGAGCGTCGAAGCCGGTGATCAACTTGTCAACGACGACCAGCGCCTCGGGTTCGCCTTGGGGGTCCTTGAACTCGCCGACGACCTGATCCTCATCGAGGCTCTTCGCGATGTTGAACTCAGGGCCGTCGTTGTGGCCTGTGGTGATGACCGGATAGGCCTTGACGCCGAAGTCATTCAGATGGCTGGCGTACCTGAGGGCCGCCGCGCGGCTAGGCACAACCACCTGTGCCTTGAAGCCATTGGGGCGTATGTGTGCGTCGAAGTGGTCACTGATGTTGAGCGCGATCGTCTGGATCCGCTGCTCGGCTTCCGCGACAGTCTCTCTGTTGGCGTATCGGCGTCGAATCTCAGCCTGCGTTCCCTCGGATTCGCTACCGAAGAGCTTCCCAAAGAGGTCGTCCAGTGAGTTGGGGCCTTCGATGTGGAGTTCCGGAAGTCGGGCCTCGTATCGGATTTCGACCGTTGCGCCGTCGGCGACGGACTGGGGGATGGTGTACGAGTCGATCAGGTCGCCGAATGCGCCCAGGGTTGACCGCTTGAAACCCTTGTCGATTGGCGTTCCGGTGAAGCCGATGAACGTCGCGTTGGGCAGCGCCTTTCGCATGCCGGCCGCGATGACGCCGTATTGCGTGCGGTGGGCTTCGTCGATCATCACGTAGATATTGCCGGCGTCATTCACGGGCGAGCCGTCGCGCGCCTCGGTCATTTCGTCTTCGAACTTCTGGATCGTCGTCATGATCGTCCGGCCGGCGTTGGTCGACAGCAGCTGGCGAAGGTGCGCCCTGGTTTTGGCCTGGTCGGGATCGGTGCCCGAGGCGCGCTTGAAGGTGTCCGAAATCTGCTTGTCGAGCTGCTTGCGGTCGGTGACGACGACGATCGTAGGGTTCCGCAGCTCTGGCGAGCGGCGCAGCTTGGTCCCGAGCCAGAGCATGGTCAGCGACTTACCCGAGCCCTGCGTGTGCCAGACCACGCCGCCTCGTTCCTCGGGCTTGCGGCCTTCAAGGATGCGCTCCATCGCCTGCTTGACGGCGCGGTACTGCTGATAGCGGGGGAGCTTCTTGATCAACTTGCCCTGGTCGTGCTCGTAGACGACGAAGTCGCGCAGGATATCGAGCAAGGTCGGCGGATAGAGCAGTCCGGCGATGAGGCGCGCTTGGCCCTCGGGCGGGAAGCCGAATCGGTGCTCGAACTCTGACTCGCTGAATGGCTGGACTGACTTCCAGCCGGAGTAGGCGTTCTCAGGGGCGCCGAGGCTGGCAAAGGCCGCGTCCGAGCCGCAGCAGGCGATACACATGAGATTGGTGTCGAACAGCTCGGGTGCGCCGGCGCCGTGCCATTTCGGCTCGGCCTCCTGGTAGCGGCGCAACTGAAGGACTGCTTTCCTCTTCCATTCCTCCATCATCGACGGCGACTTGGCCTCGATCACAACCAGCGGGATGCCATTGACGAACAGCACTAGGTCGGGCTTAATCACCTTCTGGTCGTCCTCGCTCGTTGAGCGCTCGTTGGTGCGGCGAACGCGGAACTGGGTAGTGACGACGTACTCGTTCAAGCCCACGTCGGGCTGAGGATGGTCGAAGTCGAAGAAGCGGACTGTGGGCGTCTCCGGGCGGCCGTTTCTGGTGATGTTCAGCGGCATGCCGTAGGACAGGTACTCGTGAATGCGCTGGTTGCGCAGCATGCCCGTCTCGTCAACATGCTCCAGGTTGAAGATGACGCGCTGGGCCTGGTCTTCGGTCATCCACTCGTTGAGCCGCATGAAGGCGGCGGTCAGCCGGTCCTTGAGGATGACCTCGCGCTCGTTGGAACGTTCCTCGGCCAACGCTTCGCGGGGCACATAGGTCCAGCCCAGGGCGACCAGCAGGTCGCGAGCGGGAAGCTCGGCGTGGGTCAGTTCGTCGGGCTGGTAGGAGGTGGTCATAGATGGGGCCTCACCGAGAGGATACGTCGGTCAGGCCGTGTCGCCAGGCAGAGCCGATCTCAGTGGGTTTGGCTGCGGCGGGGAATTCTTGGTGAGTAGAGCAGGTTTTGGCTCTGCGGGTTGGGAATTCGTTTCTGGGGGGCAAGTTTGGTCAGCTCGGGTCGGATTTGGCTGCGTGGGGACCGGAAATGCCTGGTGCGGTCAGGGATGATCGGATGGCGACGGCGATTACGGTTGCCTCGCTGGATCGGTGCGCGAGGTTGCGCGTCGGCCGTTGTATTCGGACGGGCGTTCGGTTGGGGCGGATCCGCAGCGCTTCGTGGGGATTAGGACGAGAGACCATCGGCGGAACTGTTGCACACCTCCTCGGTCACCACACTGGCGAGTCAGCGAGTGTCGACCTCGTGATTGGAGCCTCGACGCCGAACTTCGCCGCGACGGACTGCGCCAACTCCACGAACCAGGCATCGGCATCTGGAGCAATCACAACTTCTTGAATCAACTCTCCCAGATCAACCTCCAGATAGAGGCCTGTCTCGGTAACGTCCGGCCCAGTCTGGAACGGCGAGTCCTCGTTTGACTGCGGCACGCTCATATGAATGGCGCGAACCTCTCTCTCATGCTCGAAGCTCTTCCTCTTATGAAGATAGGGAGAGAACGCATTGCGTTCTGGAATGAACGTATTCTGGTAGTCAACGTATTTTACACGTCCTATGTAAACAGTCTCGTCGCCTTGCAGACTGGCGATCAAGGAACCGAATGTCGTTTTGATCGCTACGCCCTTGCGCTCGCTCGAGTAGAGTTTCCACATCGCTTCGGACTCGAACTTGTTCTCGTGCCAGCAATTCACCAAATGGAAGCGTCGCAAGCCCTTCATCATCTGGCCTAACCCGGAGAGATCGTCTAGGCCTAAGTCCAGGAGTTCCTCGTACAAGTGGGGCCTGAGAGCGACGTTGATGGGCGAGTAAGACCCTTCGAAGGGATCGCCGAGCATGTCTGCTCTTGCAAAGAACAAGGCCCCTCGGTCCAAGAGGGATACGAACTTCGTGAAGTCCATGTACCTCCAGAGAACTGTCTCGGAGGGAGGGGCTTCGAATTCCGGGTGCTCTTCGTACACGTCACGCTTCCGGTGATAGGAGATCAGGTCGGAGAAAAGGCCTGGCTCGCCCCGTGAGCAGGACATCGCCGGCTGACGCTTTCGATGTCTCCAGCTTATCGCGGTGTTTGCCATTTAGCTCAAGTGCCTGATCGATTGAGTCGAGGATGTCGGCGATGGCTCGCTGCTCGTCAAGGGGTGGTAGGGGGAGGAGGAGTGAGCGCAGCACTTCGGGCTGAATGCGCTGTTGGCCGGCTGTGCCGCTGAAACTCTTCTGGCATTTTTCGAGGACGCTCCGACGCGTGACCAGGCGGTAGAGCAGGCGAGGATCCAAGTCGGGTCCGGTCCGAAGGACGTGAAACTCGGTAGTGCCGAAGCCGAAACCATTGGCGATTTCGCTAGCCAGCACGTGCTTGCCGTTCTGGAGACACGGGGTGATCTTGGCGAACAGCACGTCATCGTTCTCGAAGTAGGTGTACCCGCTGGAGATCTCTCGGTATTCACGTCGTTCCGGCGCGATGATTCCCGAGCAATCCTCTCCAACAGCAACCATGGGAACGAATGTCACCATTGCGTGAGGGTCCACATCCAGTTTCGGCCGTCGTGGATTTACCTCCGCCACCTCGCCTAAGCGGGCGACATCCCAGCTGGCGGGGATGGTTCCGAGGCCTCGGACTTGCTTGAACTCGGTGTGGCGGCCAGGGAGGCCACAGGTGAGGAGGTCGTGGAGCAGGGCGTCGCGCAGACGCTCGGTGGCGGCGATGACCTCCTCGGTGCGCTCGATGGCTTCATCGATGGAGTCGAGGATCGCCGCGATGCCTCGCTGCTCGTGAAGGGGAGGAACGAGGATCGGCAGCGTCCTGACGCCATCCCGCGAGATCTCACGAAATGTGCTGCCTGCGCTCCGTCTCTCTAGCTCTCGGCGCAGGGCCGAGACGCCGTAGTATAGCCAGAGGCCGTCGGTTTCGGAGCTGGGAATGAGGCTCTGAAAGCCCTGATTGGTCGTCACTGGGACGCTGTTGATCGCAGTTGCGCCGATTGTCGCCCGGCTCGTGAGCAGGACCGATCCTGGAGGCAGGACTCGCAAGCCTGCTGCCTTGCGTCCTTGCTCGCTGACGGACTCACGTGAGCAATCGAGATATCGGCTATTCAAGTCCGTCAGCTCAGATGGCGCGACCCAAGGTATGTTGCCGCCCCAGTACTCGGCCTTCGCTCTTGAGGGCGTGCTGCCGCCGACTACTTCGGCTACGTCGCCGAGCCGCGCTCGACTCCAGCCAGCCGGTGTCTGGGCATTCGACTGCATCAATCGCCGCGCTCCTGGCGCTCGTGCTCACGCAAGGCATCGAGCGATAGGGGTCGTCCCTCTCGCTTGGCTTCGAGCCAGCGCTGGAACGAGCGCTGGCTCTCGCCCGAGGGTCGTCCCGCGAGCAGGCCCTCAATACTGAGGTCTTCGTCGAGGTCGGGCCAGTGGATGCCCTCCCCTTCGCCGATCAACTCCCAGTGGTCGCGTTCCCTGGCGTCGGCGTGGGTCAGGCGCGGGTACCAGAGCAGGGGGACGGAGATGCTTCGGCCATCTGCCAGGTCCACCGTCAAGGAATCTTCGCTGACCGACACATCGGTCGCCCGAGGGGTCTGAATCTCAGTCGCTGAAATGACCATGCCACTCCTCCATCAGACGGTCCTGATTGGCGCGCACGATGCGCTCAATCGAACGAAGCTCGGTCGGACGAAATCCGCCGCTGCGCTCCAGCCGGACCGGATCGAGCCAGAACTTCGCCACGTTCCGGTCGCGCCTGACATGCACGTGGATCGGCTCCTCCCGATCGTTCGAGTAGAAGAAGAATCGGTAGGGACCTTCAGTGAACGATCTCGGCATCCGACGCTCCCAACGCTACCGTGCATAACCAAGCTCCGCGAGCAGTTCGTCCATCCGGGCGGCCGCCTCGTCCCGCCGGCGTTCGGCTTCTCGAAGCTGGGCCAGTGCCTCCTCGACGCTGAGCACCTCGATCGGTTCGGTCGTGTCGACGTAGCGGCTGATGTTGAGGTTGAAGTCGTTCTCCTCGATCTCGTCGAGGTCGGCGATGTGGGAGAAGCGGTCGACCTCCTCGTAGCTGCGGAACGCCTCGACGATCTTCTCGGCATGTTCGCGGTCGAGATGGTTCTGGGCCTTACCGGCGCGGTAGTAGGCGTCCTGATCGGCGTCGATGAACAGGATCTTGCCGCGCCGCTCGGCCGGCTTGCGCTTGTTCAGGATGCAAATCGCGACGGGGATGCTGGCGCCGTAGAAGAGGTTGGGCGCGAGCCCGATGATCGCCTCGAACTGGTCGGCCTCGACGATGCCGCGCCGTATCGTCCCTTCTGTGCCGCCGCGGAAGAGGATGCCGTGGGGCATGACGACGCCGACCATGCCCTCGGCGTTGGTCACAGAGAGCATGTGCTGGAGGAAGGCCAGGTCGCCCTTGGTCTTGGGCGGGATCGCGCCGTAGCGGTCGAAGCGGTGATGCGGGTCGTTGGGCGCGAAGTCGCGTCCCCACTCCTTGAGGCTGAATGGCGGATTGGCGATCACCCGGTCGTAGGACAGCAGCCGTCCGCGCTCGTCGCGCAGGAGCGGGTCGGCGATCACGTCGCCACCTTCCAGCCGAGCCGAACGCAGACCGTGGAGCAATAGGTTGAGCTTGCCGATGGCGAGTGTGCCGAGGTTGCGCTCTTGTCCGTGAAGGACCAGGTTGCGTGTGTCGCCTCCTTGTTTGGCGACGTGCTGGGCTGCGTAGATCAGCATCCCAGCCGAGCCTGCGGTCGGGTCGCAGATACGCATTCCTTCGTCGGGTTGGAGCAGCTCGACGATCAGCTGGACGACCGAGCGGGGCGTGTAGAACTCGCCGCCTTTCTTGCCGGCGTCGTCGGCGAACTCGCGGATCAGATACTCGTAGGCGTTGCCCAGGACGTCTACCGCTCCGCCACCCTCCTCGGGAGTCAGATTGTCATCCGTCAAATGCAGCTCTCCGAAGTGCTGCAACAGTCGCCTGATGATCCGATCTCGATTCTCGGGACCCCCGAGCTTCGACTCATCGTTCCAGTTGGTGTTGCGCAGGACGTTGTCAAGCCGAGGCGTGTTGGACTCCTCGATCTGGGCGCTGGCGACATTGAGCACCTCACCCAGGTTCATTGAGTGCTTGACGATTTCGGGCCAACGGGCGTCAGGAGGAACAAAGAACTCGTGCTCGTCATAGTCGGTCTCCGCCACCTCTCGCGGCACGCCGGCCTCGATTGCCCGCTCGACTTCCTCGTCGAAGCGGTCAGAGAGACGCTTGAGGAAGAGCGTCGAGAAGATGTAGTTCTTGTAGTCGGAGGAGTCGATCTGGCCGCGCAGAATGTCGGCGGCGCCCCAGAGCTTGGATTCCAGCTCGGTGGTAGTGAGCGGCATCATGACTCCTTCCTGTTGGCGGTCTCGGTGATCTGAGCGATGATCGAATCTCTCAGCATGTCGTGCCGTACCCGCAGCGCTTCCAGAGCCTTCATTCTCGACGCCTCCGTCGCTTCGATCAGATCCAGAAGCCGACGCATGTGATCCGCAGGCAACAGCGGGACTTGCACCTCGCTGAGCGCCCTCGCAGAGAGCGAGGGTAGCGATGTCGCGCTCAGTCGAGCTGCGATCGCAGCTCGGCCACGTGCAGAGGTCAAGTAGTACCAAAGAAAGTGCGCGAGACCAGCCGACGGATCGGGCGTACGAACAACCAGGATTGTCGCCGCGGCGACCGTTCTCGATACGCCGGGCGGAACCAAGGCGATCCGCACAGAATGCGCCCGCGCCGTGACGAGCAGATCGTAGGGCCTCAACAGGTGAGCTTCGCTCCGAACGCTCTGTCGGATGCCGATCTCACGTAGGTCCTTGAGCTCGACATGGTCATCGACGATATCGGCGCTCTCGATCACGTTCACGTACCAATCGCCCGCGCTGGCCCCGGCGGCTCGGCCGGCAACGGCGAGCCCCTGGCGGACTTGAACGAGATTGCCGAGACCGTTCATAGGGTTACATTAGCCGTGCCATCCCATAATGTCAACACGCCACTGTGCTACTATGCCAGCCCGTAGCCGACAGCTTCGTGGCGATGGGATTCGCAGAAATCTAGCGGGACGCCGCCTGGAAGGCGAGGTCAAAGATGGAAGATGCCGAGTTCACCTTGAGTTTTCCCCTCAACGACGACGGCTTCCTTCGCCGCGCCTGCCCGACCTGCAGCCGCGAGTTCAAGTGGTTCCATTCTGAGGATGATGGCGTCGATGAGCCGCCGGAGGAGTACTTCTGCCCCTATTGCGGTGTCGCGGCCGCACTGGATGAACGGCAGACGGGGGAACAGATGCGGTACTCCAAAGAAGAGGCCGTCGCCAGAGTCATGGGGCCGACCGTTGAGGATCTGGAGCGTTCCTTTGGATCCGGCGGGCGCTCTGCTGGCGGCCTCTTCAAGATCAGCATGAGCGTGGAAATGCCGGAGCGACGGCAGGCCGCTCCAGTGTTTGAACCCAACGACATGCGGCGGATCGACTTCGCTTGTCACCCAATGAGCCGGCCAAAGTCGACGAGGCGTGGACCAGTCCGGTTCATTGTCTGCTCCGTGGGAGGGTCTCTAATGCCACGTTGGGCTGAACGGCAGACAGTCTCACCAGACACGTCGGCCTGCTCGCCGGCAGCGCACGATGAGCATCCCCATGACCGAACAGGCGGCCAGTCACGCGATCAAGTCCGCCGCCTGCCAGCGCGGCATGCCGGGGCGCCACACGACCGGCGCCGAACTGCTCTTCCATATCCTCGCCGAAGCCGAACGAGACGCCGTCTTCGGAACTGGGTCAGATTTTCGCAGCTCGCTGGCTTACGCCCGCCGTCGTCGATTGGCTCACGTTCCGCGCAGCGATCATCTAGACCGGGAGGAGCTCTTACAGACCGCGAACGACAGGGATTAGAAAAAACTGCTCCCGGTCGAAGGTGGGGCCAGTTGCGATGATCAAACCGGGGCCAGATCAAATCATCACTCCCAATGGGTCAGAGACGTGAACCAGGTAGGAGGTTCCTGATGCCAAGCGATCCGCCAACCGCCGAAGACCTAGTGTTGAGATTCAAGGAAGAGGCCCTTTCCACGGCGTTCACACTTGGATTACGACGGCGCCGTATTCAGGCGGAAATCGCTGAACGCCTCGGGGCTCCACTGGGCTTTCTAGAGTCGTTTCTGGCATTCACCAGAGAAATCCATTCCGACATCGTGTCAGCCGGGGAAGAGAACAATCTGCTCCAGTCAAGCGACCGGTTCCTCGTAGAGACGAGCCTCCATGCAAGGGCTTGCCAGATCGCCGCAGAGATTTCTACGCTGTTACGTGCCGGCTTTGCGGATGGAGCCCATGCCCGTTGGCGTTCCCTGCACGAGGTGGCCACCGTTGCTCTCTTCATCACGGCGTTCGAAGACAATGACCGCCTCGCTCGGCGCTATATGGATTACCTCGAGGTCGAGGTTTATGAACTGGCCAAACGCCGTTGGAAGCACCGAGACCGACAAGACGTTTGGTCAATCACTAAAGAGGAATACGTCGCCGCGCAGCAGCGATTCAATCAGCTAAAGAACGAATATGGCACTCCATTCGTCGGACCTTATGGCTGGGCAGCCGACGCATTGCGACAACGCCGGGCATCGTTTGCAAGCATCGAAGAGTGGCTAGAACTGAATCATCGACGCTCAGAGTATGAGATGGCAAACGGTAACATTCACGCCAGCTCGCGAGGAACCGTCTGGCGGCTGGGATCCCAAGAGATGGGCAACAGTCGTTATGACGACGGCCGCAGTGCACGAGGGCTGGAGCGGACGATTGCTGCCACCGCCATCTCGCTAAACCAGGCCTCCTATGGCCTCTACGGAGCATTTTCCAATTGGCCATGGCAATCAAGATGGGAAGCACAAAGGGAGCTCGAAAATGAACTTGGCACGATGCTGTTCGCCATACTGCACCCAGCAGGTGAGGCCGCGGCATCCGAGGCCACAAAATAGGGTCTGTTCACATCACGGCGTGGTTATGTCAGATCGGCGATGGTCGGCGGCCCGGTCCAGGTGGCCGGAGGAGCCATCAGAGGAAGCTGAGCGATGCCCAGTGCGCGCGGCTGGTTCCCTTGCCCCGACGCCGAGCAATCATCTCAAAGATCCCGCACCGCCAGGTGGTCGAGGCCGGGCTCTACCTGCTCTACGAAGGCTGCACCCAGCACGGCCTGCCGCGCGAGTTCACCAACTGGCCAACGATTTATGTGTGCCTCAGCCGCTGGGCCAAGGCGGGCATGTTGGAACGGCTGGCGGCTAGACTGCAGCGCGAAGCGTTGGGTGGTGTGGGCCTGGACACGCTGGCACTGCGCAGCACAATCATCAAGGTCCACGGGCATGGGACGGACGCACTGAGGAGAAGGGGCGCCAGGCAATCGGCCGTTCAAGCGGCAGTCTGACGTGCAAACTCCACGTGGTCGCGGCTGGCGAGTGCACACCGCTGGCGTTCTCGCTCTCATCTGGTCTGGCATCCGACAGACCGCCCTGCTGCGCACGCCCTGGCAACTGTTCGTGCTATGTAATGGATAGGGATTCGGCCGCCACGCTCAGGAACCGTATCCAACGATTACGGGACAGGCGGCCTGCCGCACCCCGGTTGAGTCCGACAACCCTCGTCGTCCAGGCTCCAGAAACAAACAAGGGAGATTGAGGCGTCAGCGTCGCGCCGGTTTAGCTCAGTTTGTCGGCTTTTGGTGCTTGCTGCGCTGCTTCCTGCTCTTCTTCTCCGGCGGCGGGGCGGCGGGGACCTCGGCCTGTTCCTCAGCCTCTTCGGTCTCAGCAGCGTGTTGATCGGCCCGCTTCTGGCGTTCGGCCTGCTGCGCGGCGATGTCCTCGGCCGAGGTCAGATACGCAGCCGCCTCCTTCCTAATCCCCGCCGCCAGTTCCGGATCGCCGAACTCGGGCTTGCGCACCGTCATCGAGAACGCCGGCAGCCGCTCCGTGGCGACCGAGGCGCGGACGTAGCAGTGATGCACGGGTTGTCCGACGATGTCGTCCTCGGAGATCCGCTCGCGGCCCAGCTCCCAGGCCAGTTCGCGGGCGTCGCGGCCGGAGACCTGGAAGACGGCCAGGCAGCCGACGTTGGCCAGCAGCGTGTCGCGCATCGTCGGCGAGAGCGCGTCCAGCTTGGCCAGGCTCTGGGTGGCGAGCAGGAACGAAGCGCCGTATTTGCCCAGCTCGGAGAGCATCGACTCGAACTCGACGCCGGGAATCGTCTGCATCTCGTCGACCACGACCAGGGCGCCCCGGCGTTGCGTCTGAGGCAGCCGCTCCTGCTCGCGGATGGTCGCATCGACGAGGTTGAGCAGCGAGGCGCCGACCAGGGCGGCCACATCTCGGCCGACCACGCCCTGGGCGGTGGAGACCAGGAGGATGCCGCCGTCGAGGATGGTCCGCCTGAGGTCGACGGTCGAGCGCGGCTGTCCCAGGATGGCGCGCGCCCGCCTGGAGGAGGCGTAGTAGGTCAGCCGGGTCTGGACCGGGGCCAGCGCTTCGGCCTGGTACTCGGTGCGCCAGCCGCCGAAGTCCCGCGCCCACCATTCGAGCAGGTAGGGGTCGTGCAGCTTCTTGAGCACGTCGCCCCGGAACCCTTTGTGAGTGAGCAGGCGCAGGGCGTCGAGGATCGTGTACTGCTCGTGCTCCTCGGTCGCCGCATGCGCGTTGGCTTCGTGCAGGGTCTTGACCGTCTGCTCCAGGATCGACTGCATCCTTGGTCCCCACTGCTCCCACAGCCCGCGGGCGACGCGGACGACCGAGTCGGCGGTCCGGTCGCGGTCGGCGAAGACGCGCGTGTCGAGCAGGTTGATGCCGACGGCGCCGCGCTCGTCGGCCAGGTCGATCACACGGACCTCCGGGGCGAGCGGTTCGGGGACCTGCTCCAGGATGTCTGAGACCAGGTCGGCGTGCGGGTCGACCACGACGATCGCGTCCCGGTCTCGGCCGGCCGCCTTCTCTCGCAGCTTGTGCGCGACGATGTGTCGCATGAGGGTCGACTTGCCCATCCGGGTGCGGGCCACGTAGAGGTGGTGGCGGCGCAAGAGATCCGAAGGAAAGCGGATCTCGCGCGGCACGTCTCCGGTCGTGTCGCCGACCACGGCGCCGTCTCGGAGCGTGTGGCGCGGGGGTAGCAGCAGCTTGCCGGCGGAGCGCTCCAGCTCGTGCGTCTCGTCCGAGGGTCCGGGCGGATGCCAGAGCGCCGCGACCTCGCGCACGCCGAGCACGCTGCTGGAGCCGAACAGCCCAGGCCCTGCGGGGTGCAGCGCGACTGCCTCGGGTAGGAACCGGCGGACCTTGCCCAGGTTGAACCGGGCGCCGACGGGATGGTCGTAGTGGGCGTAGGCCGCCGCGACCCGCTCCAGCAGCTCGGCCGCCCGCTCCGAGCGCTTGCGCTCGGCTTCCCCCGACGCGGCCGGCAGGACGGCGACGACCTCGACCTCGGCCATGAACGCCGAGCGCTCGACCTTCTCGCGGATCAGCTGCGGGTCGAAGACCCGGTTGCGCCGCCGGTTCCAGCGCGCCTTGAGCCAGCCGCCGCCGATCAGGGCGACGAGGGCGGCGGCGCCGAGCCCGACCAGGTTCCAGATCTCGCCGGCCTGGAGCCAGGTGTAGCCCTGGAAGGCGCCCAGCGCGGCCAGGCCGAGCACGGCCAACGCGAGCGGATCGCCACCGCCCGTACCGCTCCCCTGGAGATGCGGCGGACGATGCGCGGGCTGCGACGGCTGCTCGTAGAGCCGGGCCAGGTGCGGACGCGACCACTCCGGGCCGAGCGAGCGCAGCTTGAGCCGCGCCACCAGGCGCTCCTCCGGCTGGGCCGCCGAGAGCGCCCCGACCAGCGCCAGCAAGGGGTCCGAGCCGGGATCGACGAGGTCGCGGTCCTGGAATGTGCGCAGCGGGACGTAGTCGGGCCCCGAGGCGCGCAGCGTCAGCGACCAGGCCTGCTCGTCCTCCGCCAGCTGGAGCGGGTCCTCGGGCGGCCTCAGCTCGCGCGTCCGCGCCTGGGGGTAGTGGGCCGCGATCTGGTTGCGCACGGTCTCGCCGCCGAGGCAGCGGACCATCAGCCGGACGCCCCGCTCGTCGGCGGCCAGTTCGAGCGAGAACGGCTCTGGCGCCGCGATCGACTGGAGCAGGTTCTCGACCCCGAGCAGGGTGCGTTCGCCGGTGCGCGGCGGGGTGACCGCGACCAGCACGGGCTGCGGCGGTTCGCGCTGGAAGCGGCTGAATGGATTGAGTCTCATTTGTGGATCCGTTCGGATTGGATGTCCGGTGTCGGTGGTGCCGACGGCGGCTCAGTGCCGGCCCGGCCGCCACTCGATCAGCTCGGTCTCCTCGGGCGTCGCTTCAATCCGAATGGGGAAGCGCTCGCCTTTTGCCAGCAGCAGCCCGTCGCCGCGGGGACAAGAGACCAGCCAGCGCTGCAGGTCCTCGGGCAGGTCGAAGGCGTCGCCTACGGTCGATATCGCGGCCGCGTCCTGCTGCAAGAGCAGCTTGAACGCGGCGTTCTGCAAGAGCGCCCGGCCGGAGTGCCCGGTGATCGTGCGCGAGTGGTCCTCGGACAGGAGGTCCTGCACGTCCTGGGTGATGAACTGCAGTCCCAGTTGGTGCTTGCGCGCCCGCTTGGCCATCGAGACCATGAACGCCGCGCCCTCGGGGTGCTGCATGATCGACCAGACCTCATCCACGACCAGCAGGCGCGGCCGGGGATCCCTCGCTGCGGCGGCCCAGACCGTCTCGGTGCAGACCATCGCCGCCGCTGGCCGCAGCTCGGGTTCGAGGAGGCGCAGGTCGAAGACGGTGACCAGCGCTTCGTTGTGCAGGAGGTCGTCGCCCTCGTCCGAGAGCAGGTGCCTAAGGCTGCCCGAGGCGAACGGCCTGAGCAGTTTGGACAAACCCTCGGGATCGTTCTCCTCCAGGAAGCGGTAGAAATCGCGGAACCCGGTCCGCTCCCGGGGCTGGGCGTAGTAGCCGGCCAGGGCGTGGTCGAGCGCCGCCCGGCGCTCCGCCCCCAGCCGCTCGCCGACCATCACCTCGATCAGCCGCCGGAGCGAGCCGATCCGCTGGAGCAGCTCCTCCGGGTCGGTCTGGTCCAGCACGAACGGGTTCATGCCCTGACCGGCGACGCCGGGCGAGAGCACGCGTCCGCCGGCCGAGCGGGCCATGTCGGCGTACTCGCCCTCGGGGTCGATCACGTAGGCGACCACGCCGCGGCAGAGGCCGCGCAGCACGCCCAACTTGGTCGCAAACGACTTGCCCGAACCGGAACGGGCCAGGACGGCCGTGTTGGCGTTGAGGTGCGTTCCATCCCAGGGGTCGTAGACGATCGGCGCGCAGGCGCGCATGTCGATTCCGTAAAGCGCGCCCGAACGGGTGTCGAGGTCGGGCGGCGAGAAGGGGAAGCAGCGGGCGACGGAGGATGTGTCCAGCGTGCGCCAGGCAGCCACCGCGTTGAGCCCGAGCGGCTGGGTCGAGAGCAGGCCCTCGCGCTGGCGGAAGGGCAACGGCTCGAGCTGGCCCAGGGCGGCGGCGCAGTGGGCCGAGGCGCGCTGGGTCAACTCGGTCAGGGTCTCGTGATCATCGGCGTGCAGGGTCAGCGAGAGCGAGGCGTGGAACAGCCGCTCGCGTCCGCGCTGCACATCGTCGCGCAGACGGCTCACGTCTTCAAGCGCAATCTCCGCTTCGGGCGACATCGTCTTGCCCCGCCGCATGGAGAGCGAGCGAGCCGACTCGAAGCGCACCTTCTGCCACTCCAGCTGGCGGGCGGCCTGCTCCGAGGGAATCGGGCCCAGGTGCAGCGCGATATCCATCGGCGCGCCGGTCGCCATCAGCTGCTGCAGGGAGCCGGGCGCCAAAGAGCGCGGCCACTTGCTCAGGTGCAGCGCGCGGGCCAGGCGGTCGCCGAGCTTGATGTCGCGCTGGTTGAGCACTATTTCGACCGGCTCGGTGCGGTCGCGTTCCGCCGGCGAACCGCCCAGGGCGGAGGCGATGACAAAGCGCTCCAGCGTCTCACCCTCGAGCGGATGGATGGTCAGGCCGGTGCGGGCCAGCAGACCGCGCAGCTCGGCCGCGTGCTCCTCCTCGCAGACGGCGTAGAAGCGTCGGTCGAGGATGCCCTCGCGCGACTCCAGCTCAGACAGGAGGCGACGCTGGGACTGGGCCGCCTCGATTGTCTGTTCGGGCAGGTCGGCGGGCTGCGCCTGTTCCAGTTCGCGCCGCATCCGCCCCAGTTCGGGCGGGTGCTGGCGGACCAGCAGCTGCAGGGGGAAGTCGCAGGCGTTGAGCAGCCCGGCGAAGGCGCCCAGCTTGGGCGCGTCTAGTTCCAGGCCCATCAGCTCGGTCAGGGCCAGCTTGACTCCGTCGAGGCGGACCGGACCGTCCGGCTCCAGGTGCGAGAGCATGAAGCAGAGCGGCAGCTGGGGCAGTTGGCGGGCGGCAGTCTCGTTCTCGGGAGGCGGTTCAAGCGAGGCGGCGTCACTGTTTGGGAGTGACGCCGCCGGTGTTTGGTTTCGGGACAACAGTCGTCTCATGTCGGTCTCCATTCGTCAGGGGATCGGTATCGGGATCAGGCCGGCCGAGATCAGCGCCGCCAGGCCCTTGGCCGAGAGCGCGACCGCGAGGCCGGCGATCGTCAGGAAGACGGCCGAGCGGGACCGCGAACCGCGCCCCTCCGGGCCATCGGCCATCAAGAGGAAGCCGGCCCAGACCAGCCCGAACAGGGCCAGGCCCGAGGCGGCGTAGGCGACCGCGGTCAGGGCGGCGTCGAAGGCGTCGAGCATCTCCTGCTCGGCGAGTTCTACTGCCTCGGGCGCGGCGGCGGTCGAGAGCAGCGCCGCCGCGCCGAGGGCGATGATGGTCGGGAGTCGTCGCAGCATGGCTACTCCCAACCGAGCATCGCGAACAGGTCGATCAGGTCGGCCTCCGAGACGCGGGTCTGGACCGAGCGCGGCCGTTCGGGCTCCCGCTCGGGCACGACCAGGGCGCGGTAGTCGTCGTCCGCGGCGATCCCGGCCCCGAGCAACAGCCGCTCCGAGCGCGTCTTGCTCAGCGGCGGCCGTGAGACCAGTTCGGCCCGCACGTGCTCGTGGTGCTCGATCTCTAGCGTCACGTCCTTCTGCACCGTGGCGGACGGGATCGAGAGCGTGGCCGAGACCGTCTGCGAGGACACGTTGCCCTCGTCGTCGGTCCAACTGACCGTCTCCGAGACGGTCTGGCTCGTGCCCGGCCGCACCAGGGTGACGGTCTCGGTGCGCCGCTCCAGGCGGTAGGGGCGGTGCGTGAGTTGGACCAGGGGCGGCAGCGCGATCCGCAGCTCGGCGGTCAGGGCCGCCGTGATCTCGACCGCGAGGATCGCGCGTTCGGCTGCCAGCGGCAGTTGGAACAGGGTCTCGCCGCCCGCGACGAAGGGAACGCTCGCCTGCCGGCCGTTGGCCGAGACCGTGAGCGTGCCCGTGATCCGCGTCATCTCGGCCGGCAAGAGCGCGGTGTGGCTCAGGTGCGCGTGACCGGAGGCGGTCTCCAGCTCGACCGGTTCGTCCAGCCCCGCGCGGCAGTCGGAGCGGACCGATCCCTCGACCGTGCCCTCGCGCCAGCTGAGCCGCACGAGGCGCAGGTCGCAGAGTTCGCCTTGGACCTCGGGCAGGGGATAGGGCAGCTGGTCGCCCGCCAGCGACACTGCTCCGGCCTGGCCGTGCTCGTCGCGCCAGGAGAAGGTGAACGACGGGACCGGACCGTCCAGCGGCGCCACGTAACTGGAGCGCCCGCCCGTGCCCAGCGTGTCGTCGCGCTGGAACCGGGACTCGCGCCCGTCCGGGCCGCCGAAGGCTCTGGCCTCGATCTCCAGGTTGGCGGCTGCCCTGACCACGACCGTCGCCGCGGTTTGGGTCACGGTCAGCCGTTCGATGAACAGCCGCCGGCCCGGGATCAGCGGCGGCGGGTCGAACTCGATCTCGTCCGAGGTCCAGGACTCCTGCTCGCCCTCGTCGGCCACCGCCAGGGGCGGCGGACTGCAGACCGTGATCGAGGCGATCACGGCCAGGGCGGCGGCTCCGCCCAGGAGCGCGGGCCAGCGGACGAACCGCTGTTCCCGCTGCTCCCGGGCGATTGCCTGGCGGGCCTCTTCGTACTCGGACTTGGACCGGCGTTTGCGGTCGCGCTTGCCGAACCAGCTGCGCGGCCGGAGCGGCTTCCGCTGGCCCCGCGTCTTGGCCCGGTTCTCGGGGCGCTCTGTGCGCTCTGGGCGCCTCAAGTTGGCCAGCTTGCGCGCGGCGCGCTGGACCGGACCATGTCCGGAAGCCGACCGCTGCATCGCAGCGTCAACTGTCCCTTCGATCGGCCCCTTGTCGGGTGGCGCCGGCATCAGCGGGAACTGCGCGGCCCGGTCCTCTGCCGGCGGCGCCTTCGCCGCAGCGCCGGGCGGCGCGGGCGGCTCCGAGCGGACCAGCTGCGACGGCGGACCTTGAAAGCGCCGGGCGCCGAAGCCGAAGCGCAACAGGTCGGCCGCGACCGCCGGCAAGCGGCGGCCGTTGACCTTGCCCACGACCAGCGCGACGCCGACCAGGGCGAAGACCAGGCCCGCCCCGATCCTGACCGCCTCGGGACCGAACGGCGCGACCTGGTAGACGCCGTAGCTCAGCGCCGCCACGGCGGTCAGGGCCACGATCTGGGGGAAGGTGAACCAGAGCAGGACGCGGTCCTCGGCCTGCACGTGGGTCGGCACCTCGTGTTCATCCATGAGGCGCCCTCCTTTCTCAACGGCGGCCTAGCCGCCATCGCCGCCGTCGGATCCGCCGGCCGAGGCCGGGTCGGGCGGTGCGTCGATCTCGACGACCGGGTTGGCGACCGCGTCGATCACCAGTTCGACCACGCCGAAGGCGACCATCGCGAGCACGATCCCGGCGAGCGCGGTGAGCATCGCCGTCTTGCCGCGCTCCATCTGGTGCGGCGCGCCGGAAGCGGTCAGGTACTGGTAGGCGCCGAAGACGAAGTAGGCGACGCCGACGCCGCCGACCACGCCGAGCAAGATGCCGACCAGGTTGGAAATGGTTTGAACCAGATCACTCATCAGGTGTGTTCCTTTCCGGGAACTCGCCCCGTTCTCTAAACGGGGCGCTTGATTGGCGGTGTCCCATCCGGGACGCTCGGTCGGTCAGCACATGGCCCACCTCCTTGAGTGCTGCGGAACAGATCGGTTATTCGTTGCGGCTGCGCGGTCCGGGACCGGATGGCCCAGAGCCGCCCTGAGGCGTCGAGAGCTCGGCCGCCGAGCGGCTCGCGCCGCCGACGCCGGAGGTGGATGAACCGGCCTGCGAGGCGGCGGCCGAACGCGCCGCGCCTCCGCCGCCCCTGCCCAGGGAGACCACGGACCCGACCGAGCGGGCCATCGTGTAGGGCAGGGAGAAGCCGAAGTAGAGCGTCGAGAGCCAGGCGTCGAAGGGGCTGGAGTTGCCCAGCATCGAGGGCACCCGCGTCGCCAGGTAGATGAAGGCGACCGACATCAAGAGCTTCCAGATCAGATCCCGGGCCGGCTCGAACGCCTGGATCTCGGCCAGCTCGCCGAGGAAGCCGATGCCCAGGGCGAGGGCGATCAGCTGGATCGCCTGCTGGAAGACGGTGGTCGCAAAGAGCCGGAGCCAGTGCCGGCTCCAGCCCGAGGAATGGGGCAGGATCCAGAGGCCCATCGCCGCCGGCGCGAGCACCAGCAGGAGGTCGATCAGGGCCAAACGCAAGACCATCTGCATCAAGAGGTAGAGACAGAAGAACCCGTAGATGAGATAAATCAGCGCGAGCAGCAGGGCGAGCCCGACCGAGCCGCCCTCGACGGCGGTGAGCAGGGTCTCGACCGGAGCGCGGAGCAGGTCGGAGGGCGTCACATCGAGGGTGGCGGCGATGAATCCGGAGACGGCGTGCGCCACATCGATCACGAGGGCGCACCACCAGAGCGAGGCGGCGGCCGCCACCACGCCCAGCAGCAGCCGCGGGATCAGTTCGCGCCAGCCCGCTTGCCGCGCGCCCAATGGTTCCTGGGTGATCAGCGAGAGGCCGATCCAGCCGATGATGAACGCCAGTGCGGCCGAGGTCACGACCCAGACCGCGAGCCAGGCGTCCTGGACCAGCCAGTGGCCGTAGGTCAGGTCGGCGGGCGTGCCGGTAATGATGTCCGACATACGTGTCTACTCCTCGCCGCAGCCGTCCGGCTCTTCACCGGTCAGCTCGGTCAAGACGCCGCAGAGCGTGCCGTGCACGCCCTCTATCACCCAGCGCGCCGCGGCCTTGGCCCAGCCGTCCGGGTCCAGGGCGCGCAGGAGGCTGCCCAGCAGCCCGCCCGGCTGGTGCATCGGGACGACGGCGTAGAAGGTGGTCGGGGTCGCCTGGCGCGGGACCGCGGCCAGGATCACGATCAAATAGGTCTTGTCCGGGTCGAGCGCCTCGTGCTCGTCCAGGGCGGGATAGTCGAACTCGTACTCCCAGCCCTCGTCGCGCTCCTTCTCGCCTCCGGAGACGCGGTACATCGCGGTCAGCCACTCGCCCGTGTCGGAATCGCGCAGCCCGTAGTAGAGGGTCGCCAGCTGGCGGTTGAAGATCGGGCGGGCGCGGAACTGGCCGTGCTTCTTGCGCTCGATCCAGTCCTGGTCCTCCTGGTTGACCCACTCCAGCTCCGCGCCCGCGGGCGGCTGCTGGGCCTCGGCGATCCGCCAGGCGGTGAGCGCGAAGAGGGCGGCGATCAGCGCGAGGCCGGCCGCAACAATCAGTCGGGCGATTCCGATCCGCAGTAACGTCCTTCGAGTTCTCATACGGGCCTCTCATCGCACTTGCGTTCTCTGGGGATGAGCCAGAGTGTTCACGGATGCGGGAGGCGATGTAATAGTCTGTAAGGGGTGACGCGCGCGTCACCCCCCTGATGCAGAGGCGGAAAATCAGTTGCGCAGCGTGTCGAGCGACACCCGATATCGGGTCAGAACGAGCCGAGCGGGTCTCTCAGTTGCCAGCCGTCGATCCCGCGCCAGGCGGAGCCCAGCGGTCCATGGCGGCGGAGCAGCTCGGGATCCGAGACGAACAGCGGAACCGAAACCCGAGTCCGCTCCAGCTCCGAGCGAGCGACGCGCAGGAACTGGGTCGCGGCCAGGGGATCGTCGAACACGACGAGCAGCCGCGGCAAAGCGCCGTGGTCGTCCGTCGGCCGGCGGCTGCTGAAGTAACGCAGGTAGGGCGCCAGGCGGGCGCGCATCGTCTTCGGCCGGATCGCCCGCCGCTCCCACTCCAGGAACAGCGGCAGGCGCTCGCTGCCCGCGTGGAGCACGACGAAGGCGTCCGGCTGGATCGAACGCAGCCGTCCATCGAGCCGGAAGTAGCGCGAGGCCCGGTGCGGCGGATCGAGCTGGGCCAGCTCGACCTCCACGTCGTGGGCCTGCGCCGACAGCGCCGCCGCGAACCCGTGCACGGACTCCGTGTGGCCGATGTGGCGCAACAACTGGCGCGCCCGCCGGCCGGGGACCTCGCGCCAGTCCGTCTCAGCCGCCGGCCCATCCGCGCCCGCGCTCCAGCGTCCGCGGGCCTCGGTCGGCGACGCGCGGTCCCGGTGGGCCAGCGCTGTCAACGCGCGGTCGGTAAGCGCGAGCCTGCGGCGGCGCTCGATGCGGGGCATTGCGACCAGGCCCAGTTCCTCCAGCGACCCGGTCAGCTGCGAGACCCGCCTTCTGCCGACGACCAACAAACCTTCGAGATGCTCGGGCGCGAGCCAGGGCCAGTCGGCGATCAGGTCCAGGCTGCGCTTCTCGGCCGGCTTGAGCCGGGCGGGCAGCAGCCAGTCGTGATCTGAGCCCGCATCCAACCAGCGCGGCATGGAGCGGCGCGCGGCCGTCCGCTCCCGCGTCCATTCGCCCGGAGCGCGGACGAACCCGAGAGCGTCGCGCAGACTCAACGTCGGCCCGCCCGCCCGCGGGACCCAGACCGCGTCGTCGGCCGAGGCGGCCAGCGCGTGACGTTCGACGGCGAGGTAGCAGGAGAACGGCAGGCCTCGGGCGAGACGGCGCAGATGCCGCAGGCGCGTCTCATCCGGCGCCAGCACGAAGGCGGCCGAGTACTCCGGCCCGTCGCGCAGCCGGCGCAAGCGGTGGGCCAGGGCGGTCCGCTCGACGCCCCGGCCCAGCCGCAGGATCGCCAGCGTCCGGCCGTCGGCCAGCGCCACCGCGGCATCGGGCGCCGCCGAGCGGTACCAGCGCAGGCGGATCGGGAACGAGACCTCGGTCAGCGACGACGCCAGACGATAGACGGCGGCGACCGCATCCAGCCGGCGCAGCAGCGCGCGCCGCCACTGCTCGGAGACGGGATGGCCGGCGAGCGCCGAACCCGAACCGATGTCGCGCTCGCCGGCGAGCCGCTCGACTCCCCGCGCGGTCAGGCAGAAGCGGCGCGTGCTGGGCATGAGCTCCGTCGCGTGGCCCAGATCCTCGACCAGGCCGGCCTCGGACAGCGCCGCCAGACCGCGAAAGACCGTCGCGACAGAGCGGCCGGAGAGCGCCGCGAGCTCGATCCGATCAGCGAACGGCGTCTCGGCCAGTTGCTCCAGGAGTTCGAGCCGGACGGGTTCCATCGCCGCCTCCAACCGCGCCCATCTCGTTGTGCTGGCGCAGGTCGGGCCCATCGTCGGCCCTACAGGAACGGTTCTACTACGCTGGCCTGCGGGACGCCAGTTGTCCGGCTTTTGTCCAGGTTTTGTCCAGCCTCCGAGCCCGCACCCGTGTACAGGAATACGGACTGGACAACTCCTGGACAGCGGGGGCCGGCGACCAGTGTTTTGCCTGGCGAAGTCCGTCTGGCGGCGGGAAAGTGTCAAGCAATATCTGCGCGTGCTGGTTCTCAAGCCGTTGGACAGCGTGAAGGGCGGGGGGCGGCGGTGACTGAGCAAGAGGCGGGGACGAACGGCGGGGGCGAGGGGGCCGAACCGGAGGGGGGCGCGGGTCCCAGGGCGGGGCGGCTGGGCGGCCTCCTACAGGACCTCCTCGCCGCCCATGGCCGGCAGCGCACGGCGGAGTTGCTGGGCGTCAGCGAGCGCACCCTGAGCCGGGCAACGCAAGGGGGCGAGGGCGAGGGAAATGCGCGGCTGACCGAACCGCTCAGCCGGGCCCTGCAGCGGTACGAGGACAAACACGAGGCGGAGATGCTTGAGTCTGGTGCGCAGGCTGTGGATACGGTGGACAACGCGCAACAGCTGGCCGCACTCAAGAGGCGTGTGGACAAACTCGAACGGCTGGAACGGACGGAGCGGCTGGAGCAACTGGAGCGGGCGGTGACGGAGGACTTGCCCGAGGTCCGGGAGGCGCTGGCGCGACTTGAGGCTTCGCTGGAGGAGCTACGGCAACAGGCGGGCAAAGGCGCGAACACTCAACAGGGCGGGGATGCCGGGCGTCCGGCTGCTTCGGTACCAACGAAGTCGACAGGGTCGAGCAGCAGGACAACTGCGGTCCCCCACCGCCGCTACCCCGACTACCCCAAACACCCCGAGCTGGTCACCGTCGAGGCGGAACCGGAGGAGGAGCGGTTCTACGGGGCGGCGATGGAGGCGGTTACCGAATGGCGTCAGGCGAGGCGGCGACGTGAACAAGCTGAGGCGGAGGCGACGGTCAACATCCTGGACCGGCTCAGGGCGGACGAGCGGCTGCTGCAACTGGAGCTGGAGCTGGTCGGCGGGCACGGCCTGACCCTGCCTCCGGCCGACCGCCCCTGGGACGGGATCCGGCGGCAGAGCGAACTGCGGGTGCTCGACCAGGCGCTGCAACAGGTGCGGCGCGAGCGGCGACGGGCTCAGCTGCGGCACTGGGGCGTGCGGCTATTGACGCTGGGACTGTGGGGTCTGCTTGAGCGTCTGCTTGAGCGTCGGCGTCGGTCATGACGCAGGAGCGGCCACGCTGATGACGGTCCTGACCATCCTGGGTTCCATCGCGGCGATCGTCGTCGCCGTGATCACCATCTGGAACACCAACACCGCGAGTCGCCAGCGCCAACGAATCCAGCGCGCATTTGAGGAACGCCGGGCACGCCGGCGCTTGGAGCAACAGGTTGAGCACTTCAGAACTCAGCCCGCGCTCGTCCAGCTTGAGCAGCGCTTCGACGAGCTGCACGCGGCGTACACAGCCAGGAGCGTGCCGCACGACCTCGCTCAGTTGTGGTCCAGGGTCTTCGTTCTCAGCCGGGAGTCGCCCCTTGGTACGCCGTTCAAGTATGGAGCGCTGGAGCTGCACCGCAACGCTGGCGCAATGACTGTGCGCAAGGGACCATCTTCGATCACCGGCTCAGATCGGTTGGGTCCGTTCCGCATCCCGCTGGCGCCCCAGTCCGCCGTGAAGCCCGGGCCGGAGCCGATTCCGGTCATCAAAGAATGATCCGGCGAGCGGCGCAGGGCGCAGCTGCGGCACTGGGGCCTGCGGCTGCTGACCCTGGGGTTGTGGGGGCTGTGGGGTCTGCTTGAGCGTCTGCGCTGGCCCCGGCCCCGCCGGTCCCGTTGATGGGGTGCGCTTGCTGATTCGGCAGGGGTTGGGGGGAGTCATCGACCACGCTGGGTCGCCAGCGTCGCTCTGCTCTCCCTGAACGCGCCTGAGCCCTGGCCGCCCCACGCTTGGACACGTGGCCGCTCAGACGCCTCGCCAGGTGGCCGCTTGGACGCCCTGCCGCCTACACGCCAGCCGGCACGCGAAGTGACACGCCAACTGGGCCCACGGCCTCAGCCGAACAGCAACGCGGAGCCGGCTGTCAGGCAGACCATCACGAACAGCAACCACTTGATCACGCGCTGCTCCACGGTCAGAGCGAACCTGACGCTGATCAGCGCACCGACGGTCATTCCCCCGGCCAGGATCAAGCCCGGGATCCATGCCACCCGGCCGGTCGAGACGAACACCGTCAGCGAGGCGATGCTGAACAGCGCCGTGCAGACCACCTTGAGGGCGTTGCTCCGGACGAGGTCGTAGCGCAGTCCCGCGGCCAAGGCGGCGATCAGCACGAAGCCCACGCCGGCCTGCACGAAGCCGCCGTACAGCCCGGCCCCGAACAGCATCAGGAAGCCGGTCGGGCGCTCGCGGAGGCTGTAGGTCTTCGTTCCCTCCGGCGGAGCAATCACATCCGGGAACAGCAGCATCAGCGCGGCAATCGCGATCATCGCGCCGAGCAGGACGAACTTGAGGACGGCGGGATCCAGCCAGACCGAGGCCAGGGCCCCCAACACCGCGCCCGATACCGTTGGCGCCAGCATCGGCAGGATCGCCGAGCGATCCAGCTTGCCGGCCTCGTTGAATCCCCGAACGCCGGTCAACGACTGCTGGAGAATGCCGACTCGGTTCGTGCCGTTGGCCACGTCCGCGGGCAGGCCCAACAAGATCAAGGCGGGGACGGTCAACATCGAGCCGCCGCCGGCCACGGTGTTGATGAAGCCGCCCAGGACGCCGGCGGCGGCCAGCACGAGTGCGGTCCACCATTCCAGGTCGATGCCGGAGGACAGCGTGAGCAAGAGGGAACCGCCGACACCATCCATCAAGGTCGCCCCAAGCTTTGCTGCGCCTCTGCGCCTCTGCGCCTCTGCGCCCGTTGCCCCGAATCCGCCCATCGAGCGTGTCGGCGGGCCCAATGATCGTAGCTTCGCCCGCTGCCAGGCCGTGGACTGGGCGCGCATGGGGCGGTCGATGGGCGCATCCCTATCCTGAACCCGACGTGCAGCCGCCGCGCGCCGGACGCCGACGCGAACTCCGCCGCAGAGAGGACCATCCGCATGGCCGACCCCTTCGCCGATCGACTGCGCTCCGAACTCGACGGCATCCAGGCCGAGTTGGACCGGCTCGCGGAACGGCGCCGGTTGGTCGAGGAACTGCTGACCCTGGAGTCCGCCACCGTCTCGCCTCCGCCAGCAGCCGACAAGCCCCGAGCGCGGCGCACGGCGCGGCGGACTGAACCAGCGGCCAAGCGTTCCCGCTCGCCGCGCGGGCTGATCACGAGCAAGATTCGCGAGTTCCTCGGTCAGCAGGGCGAGCCGGTCCACGCCACGAAGATTTTGGCCTACCTGGAGCAGCACGACGCCGCGCCGCGCTCGGCCAAGCCGATGCCGACGCTGCAGTCCGCCCTGCAGCGGCTCAAGGAGACGGGCGAGCTTGAGAACACCGGCCGCAACCACTGGCGGCTGCGCTCAACCGAGGCTTCCCACGCTTCCGAGGCCTCCGGTGATTCTGTATCTGAAGCGGCCTCGGCAAGCCCGCCGGCGGCCGGTTCCGCGACGCCGATTTCAGCTCCCACGACGCCGGTCGTCACCTCGACCACGAGGTTCGGCTTGACCCCGCCTTCTGACCGCTGATCGCTGATCGCGAGCCTGGCCCCTAGTCCCATAGTCGGGCCAAGCCGAGCCGAGTCGGCTGAGCCGCGCCGCCCCCTCTCTCCCCCTACAGGACTACCGTCTTTTCCAGCGCCAACGACCGCGAGACGCGGCGGATCTCGCGCCAAACTCTCCGCCGCACTGTCGGCTGCGTAGGGTTCGGGCGAGGCTTCCGGGTGCTGACCCTGCGGGGGTGGGGTCGACGGCGGTAGGTAACACCAGGCACATCAGCGGCACATCAGCGTCAAACCGGAGCAAGCGATTCCACCAGGCTGATGGGATTCACGTTGCCATCCCATTTGGCAGGGCCTACTACTGGAGGTGGTTTCAGGCTTTTGCCAGTGTTTCCTCCTGAGAAAACTGGCGGGTTCGTCCTCGACCCGGAACCGCATCTCTGCATTCGAGCCTTGCTCATCTGAGACGCGGCGCCACTGAAGGACAAGCGCGGCTCCCGCTGCGCGGACTGACTCAGATGATCGAGCCTTGCTCTCCTGAGTGCCAGTCCAGAACGCGGGAACTGACCTCGGCGGTCGTGCAAGAAGTGATCCGCACCGACCGCCCGCTCGCTGAGCCAACGCTCACCCGACCGGACTGCGCTCACAGGGCAGCCCGGTTGCTTCGTGTTCGGCCGCGGCTCTTACGACGCCGATTCCGGCCCCGTTCAGTACCCCATCGCAACCTGTCCACCGGTTGACCGGCATCCCAACTTGGCCAGGCTGCGTCCAGTTCCATCCACCCACCCAGCCCCAACGCCAACCTCGATGACCCGCGCCCCGGATGCCGGCGCTGGTCGCCACCCTCAATCCGAGCCCAGAGTCCCCGCACCACCAGCACTCGCCAATGAAAGGAGCGCCGCATGGGGGACACGAACGAAGACCAGTCGACAAGGACCACCACGACGACGACAAGAACGAGGAGCCGCTACACCGGCCCCTCGGCCGCCCGGATCGCCGAGCTGATTGCGCCGCAGCAGCGCGTCCGCTTCGAGCAGGGCTGGTTCTGGACCGCCGCCGTCTGCCACGAGTCGGAACAGGACCAGGACCTCATGTCCTTCCGCCAGCGGCCGGACGGCGACGGGATTGATGTCCGTTGCAAGTCCGCCGGCTGCCGGCGCGAGCGGATCATCAAGCGGTTGGAGACGCTCACGGGCGAGCCGATCTGGTCGGCCTACGGCGTCTCCACCGACTCGTCGAACAGGTTAGAGACGGCGACGGAGCCTCCTGCGTCGGCGTCCTCATCCTCATCAAAGGAGGGCCGCGAGCGCAACTGGAGCGTCATCCTCCTGCCGTTCGTCCTGCTGCTGCTTGCCGCGCCGCTGGCGATGGGCTTCGACCTCCAGGTCGTCGCCCTCAACTCTTTCGGTCTCGGCTGGGCCGGCTGGCTCGTCCGCCGCGTCGTCTTGGTCCGGCGCAGGGCGCTCGCGCAGGCGGCCCGTCGCCGCTGAACGCTCGCGCCCGTTCACCCCACCATCAGGGCCGTCTCTGCGCGAGGCGGCCCTTCTTGGTTGTCCCACGACAACCGGCAGTCACACGTTCGCAATGAAAGGAGACCGCCATGACTGCAGCAACCACCGCGACCGCCATCTCGACCTCGACTGATCCCCGGCCGACGCTGGAGGACTTGGTCGACCGGCTGATCGACGCCGTCTTCGGCCTCGACCCAGCCGTCCCGGCCTGCACATCGCCCGCGCGCGCGATCCATGAGGCGCGCCGCCTCCGGCAGACCGGCGAGCTGGACCAAGCGCTCGCCGTCTTCGCCGAGCTGGACCTGACGGGAGCGACAGTCGGCGAGGTTCGCTGGACCACCGCCGAGTTCCTCGACCTCGCCCGCCGGCGCTTCGGCGGCGACGACGCCCGGCTCTACCGCGCGGGGAGCGGACGGGCCGCGGTCCTCACCCCGTTCGACGACGAAGAGACGCTCGAAGTCCGCGCCGTGCTGGGCATGCGCTGGCGACCGGGCAAGCTCGTCTCGCGGCGCAGCCTCAGAGGACTGAGACCCCTGCGCAAAGGCGGTCCCGGATGACTGCCGCGCACGTCAACGTCGACATCGCCGCGCTCAAGCGACGCCACCCGCTCGGCCCGGTCGTCGAGGCGGCCGGCGTTCAACTGCGCGGACGGGGCCGCGTACGCCAGGGCCTCTGCCCCTTCCACGAGGAGACCGAGGCCAGCTTCACCGTCTACGCCGACACCCAGCGGTGGTACTGCTTCGGCTGCGGCCTGGGCGGCGACGTGCTGGACTTCATCCAGCGCAGCGACGGCGTCGACTTGCCTGAGGCGATCCGCCGCCTGGAGAACTCGCCCGAGAGGCCGAAGAAGCCGGATCCTCCACCGCCCGAGTCGGTGGTGTCCGCGCCCCCGCCCGTCCGTGACACGTCCCTGCTCACGGCGGCGATGCGCTGCTACGCGCGGCAGCTAGAGCTCTGCGAGCCAGCCCAGGCCTACCTCGCTTCGCGAGGAATCAGCGTCGAGGCTGCCGGACGCCTGGGGCTGGGTTACTCGAGCGGGCACGGGTTGCACTCGTGGCTCGCGGACGCCGGGTTCGACGGACGGCGCGTGCTCGACAGCGGCCTGGTCTCCGAGGGCCGCGAGCGGTTCCGGAGCATGATCGTCGTCCCCGAGTTGATCGGGGGGCGCGTCAACTGGCTCGCCGGACGGGCGATCCATCCCCAGGCGAGACCGCGCTTTCAGGCGCTGCCGGGAGCCAAGCCGGTGCTCGGACTCTCGCGGCTGCCTGCGGCGTCGCCCTGGATCGTGGTCGCCGAGGGCCTGTTCGACTGGCTCGTACTGGCCGGCTGGGGCCTGCCCGCCGTGGCCGCCCTCGGTACACAGGGGATGGACAGGCTGGCTTCCTCCCTACAGGACCGGCCCCGCGTCTTCCTCGCCTTCGACGCCGACGAGGCGGGAGGCACGGCGGCGAACGAACTCGCCGGCCTGCTCGGAGCGCACCGGACCCGGCTCGTAAGCCTGCCCCCCGGCGTCTCCGACGTGGCCGAACTGGGCCGGCGCCCGGAGGGCCGCGCGGTCTTCCTCGACCGGCTCAGGCGAGCGGCCGCCGCCCGCTGACAGCGACCACCCGGGCGGGACTCATCCCGCCTCCACTCGACAACCCACCCCACCCATTCAACGAAACGGAGGGCCTGCCTATGGCCTCTGGCCGACCGTGCTTCCGCACGGCTTCACGGTCGCCGGACTCGGCGACCGCAACCACCCGAACCCACCACCTGAACAGGAGCACGAGATGAACAACGGCAACGGAACCCACCGCAACGGCAACGGAAATGGAACCGCCACGGCGGTTCGACGGAACAGCCCGCCCCCGACTCGATCGGGGAGCAACGGCGCGACGCGAACGGGAGGAAACGGGACCCGCCCCCGAACGTCCTCGCCCGGCCCGTCTGAGCGCGACCTCGCCCCGGCCTCGGTCGAGGCCCTGCACTGGGACGCGCTCGCGCCCCGCGTCACCGAGGCGCTGGCCCAGCCCCTGGACCCCGAGCTGGTCTCCCAGCGCAAGGGTCGCGGCGGGCGCAAGTTCGATTACATCGAGGGCCACACCGCCATCGACCAAGCCAACCGCATCTTCGGCTTCGGAGGCTGGGGCTACGAGCTGGTGGGCGACGTGACCTTGCGGCTGATCGAGCAGACCGACCAGCGCACGGGCGAAGTGACCAGCACCGCCGCCTACGCGGCGGTCGTGCGGGTCACCGTGCCGGGCGCGCCCTCGCGCACCGACGTCGGCTTCCAGCCGGTCTCGGACGAGTCTTCCGAGGGCCACGAGACGGCGTTCAAGGGCGCGGTCACGGACGCGCTCAAGCGCGCCCTGCGCAGCTTCGGCGACCGCTTCGGCAACGGCCTCTACGGCGACCCGCCGACCAACAGCGGGAATCGCCGCGAATCCTCGCGACCGACCGAACGCCAACCGCAGTCCACGGCTGAACGGGACAGCCAGCCGCGAGCGCAGGGCCGCGCGCCTGCCCAGGAGAGTCAGCCGGCCGAACGGCGCGGGCCGGCGCGCCGGGTCGTCCATCCGGAACGGGACGCGGCGCCCCAGTCCGAAACAGACGACGCCCAGGTCCTGCGCGGGCAGCTGATCGAACTGAGCGCCCAGCAGGGCTTCTCCGAGCAACAGCTGCGGGCCGCCGTCGAGACCAAGACCGGACACTCACTGGACGAGCTCGGCCCGGCCGAACTCAACCCGCTGATCGCCTCGGCCGCCGAGAAGCTCGAACGCCGGCGCGCGGCCGAACTGGGCTGAGCCGAACCCTTCCCCTTCTACCGGAATCCGGAAAGGAATCCACCATGACCCTGAGCAACCCCACCCCGGCCCGCAGCCGGTCCTCGGCCTACGACCGGCCGGCGGCGCGGTTCACCGACAACGGCGGCCTCGATGTCCGCGCCTCGGCGCTCGGCCAGTGCCGCCGCGCGCTCTGGTACGCGGCCACCGGGCAGCCCCAGACCAACCCGATGACGGACGAGACCAGGCTCGTGCTGGAAGCCGGGCAGGCGCTGGAACCGGTCGTCGTCCGCGCCATGCAGCGCCGGTTCTGGACGGTCACCCCGTCCGACCCCGAGGACCCCTGGCGGGTCGAGGTCGAAGCCGGTCCGGGCCTCGCCGTCAGCGGCCACCCCGACGCGATTGGCGCGGTCGAGCTGTTCGGCGAGGAGCGCGTGATCGAGGTCAAGACGCGCGGGCCCGAGGCGTTCAAGCGCTGGCGCACCCTGGGCGCCGAGCGCAGCCACCCGGAGTCGGTCGCGCAGGCGGCCTGCTACTCCCTGGGACTCTACGGCGAGGTCCGCGACGTGGTGATCGCGACGCTCGACACCGGTTCGCGCCAGTGGGACCACGAAGTGATCCCGGCCGGTCGGGCCGAGCGCGCCTGGGACGCGGCCCGCCGCAGGCTGTCGGCCCTGGCCGAGCACCACGAGGCTTGCGGTCCCGACCCCGAAGCGCTGCCCGAGCGCGACTTCGGTGCTTCGGACTGGCAGTGCCGGCGCTGTCCCTACCTCAACCTCTGCCAACCGGGCGAGGCGGCCAACGAGGCCGAGGGGGACGAACAGGACGAGGCCGAACCGGTCTCGGACGAAACGGCGCGAGCGGCGTTGCTCGACTACGAGCAAGCCCAGTCGCAGATCAAGGCGTCCGACCAGGACAAGCGCGCGGCGCTCAAGACCCTCCAGCAGTGGCTCGAAACGAAAGGAGAACCCAAGGCCAGGCTGGAGGGCTCGGCCAAGACCCGCACGGTCGGCATGGTCGCCAACCGCCGCTACGCGGTCGACCACAAACGGCTCAACGCGCTGCTCGACCCCGAACCGCGGGCCGAGATCGTGACCGAACAGGTCAGCGAATACGTCCGCGTCAGCTGAGCCGCCAACCCATCGAATCGACGCCCGTACGACGGGCGCACTACGAGGCCGCGCTCCCAAACGGGACGCGGCCTCGCCTCGTCTAAGCCGGCGCGGACATTCCGCGCCGACACACACGCTCTTCGAAAGGAGCACTCACCGATGTCACGCACGATCAACCGAGTCGAACTGCTGGGCCGGGTCGGGAGCGACCCCGAACTGCGCCGCACCCAGAACGGCATGGCCGTCGTCCAGTTGCGGCTGGCGACCGACCGCCGCAGCCGCGACGAGTCGGCCGAGACCCAGACCGACTGGCACACCGTCGTCTGCTGGGACAAGCAGGCCGAAGCCGTGGCCCAGTACGTCCACAAGGGCGAGCGGCTCTACATCGCCGGCCGGCTCAACCACCAGAGCTGGGAGACCGACTCCGGCGAGCGCCGCGGCCGGACCGAGGTCCACGCCTCCGAGGTGATCTTCCTCGGCGCTTCGAATGGCCAACGCTCCGAGAACGGAACGGAGGACTCCCCGGTCTAACCGACCTGCCACCACGCCAATCCGACGCCCGCGCAACGGGCGCACAACGGGGCCGCGCTCCCTCACGGGACGCGGCCCCGCTTCGTTTAACCGGCGCGGCCTACCCGCGCCACTTACACGCTCTTTGAAAGGAGCACTCACCGATGTCACGCACGATCAACCGAGTCGAACTGCTGGGCCGGGTCGGGAGCGATCCCGAACTGCGCAAGACCCAGAACGGCACCGCCGTCGTCCAGCTCAGGCTGGCGACCGACCGCCGGAACGGGAACGGCGACTCGCAGACCGACTGGCACACCGTCGTCTGCTGGGACAAGCAGGCCGAAGCGGTCGCGCAGTACGTCCGGAAGGGCGAGCGGGTCTACGTCGCCGGCCGGCTCAACCACCAGACCTGGGAGACCGACTCCGGCGAGCGCCGCAGCCGCACCGAGGTCCACGCCTACGAAGTGATCTTCCTCGGCTCCCCGAACAGCCTGCCCCCGACTCGATCAGGGGGCAACGGCGGGCGAGACAGCGAGGGCGACCAACCCTTCTAGCCCTCTCCACGTCACCGACGCCTCTCCGAGAGGCGCAGACCGGGGCCGCGCTCCCACAGGGGACGCGGCCCCGCATTCGTTCCCGGATCTGCGTCCGGGACAAGTCCCGCTCACCGAAACAAGGAGCCTCCAATGACCACCCCAACCCAACTCGCACTGATCCCCTCGACGGACGACGACGAGCGGCAGGCGCTGCTCGACGCGCTCCGGCGCAACCTCAGCCTCCTGAGCGAACTCGCGATCCGCTACGAGGTCGAGACCCGGCCCGAACGGCCCGAGGACATGCCCATCATCTACCGGCCCGAGACGGTCTACGACCTGCTGGGCGAGGAGATGAGCAGCCTCGCGCAGGAACAGTTCCGGGTGCTGCTCCTGGACCGCAAGAACAGAGTCGTCGGCCAGCGCACGATCTACCAGGGCAATGGTTATTGCGCGCTGGTTCGCCCGGCCGAGGTCTTCCGGCCCGCCATTGTCGAGGCCGCGCCGCACATCGTTGTGGTGCATAACCACCCGTCGGGCGACCCGGAAGCGAGCCGAGACGACATCACGTTGACCAAGGACCTGGCCGAGGTCGGCCGGCTGCTCGCGATCGAGCTGCTCGACCACATCGTGATCGGCTCGGACGGCTGGGTCTCGCTCAAGACCCAGGGTCTCTTCTCCTGACCCGCTGAACCCCGCTCCATCCCCCGAATCCAACGAAAGGAACGAGCCATGCTCGACAGTCCAACCACGCCTCCTTCCGGAGACGACACCGCCCCCGCATCAAGTGCGGGGCAGGCTCCCGCATCAAGCGCGGGGCAGGCAACCCAGCTCTACACGATCACCGCGGGCGGCTTCTCCGCCACCTGCGACGCTTTCGCCTCCGACCCCGAAGACAACCACCTGTGGTTCGTCTCGATGGTCGGCGCCCAGACCTCGCTCAAGGCGATCTGGGCGGCGCTGCTCAACTCGCCGCCCAGCCCCGCCTTCCTGATCAAAGGCGCTGCCGACGACGTGCACGAAGGCGGCTACGAGCGCTGCGAGATTCCCGAGGGCTCGATCGGCACCTGGAAGACGAAAATCGCGCGGTTGCCGCAGGCCGGCGCCTGGCACGCCATGGTCTACACGCAGATGGCCGAGCTCTCGTTCGAGCGCGACGCCTTCCTGCTGCTCACCCCCGACCCCGAGCAGGCGCCCGAGCTGCACCTGCGCTTCCTCAACCAGCGCACCGAGCTGCCCCTGCACCGCAACTGGGCCGGCTGGCTCTGGCAGCAGGGACTCGAAAGCGAAGCGATCCGGCCGCTCAAGTCCGAAGGCCTCCACGCCTGGTACTGCTACCACGCCCCCGACCAGCTGGAGCTGGAACTCTCGGCGGCGGTCAAGTACGGCGCGCTCGCGTTGCCGCGCGAGTTGAACGGAGCGGCGGCATGAGCGACCGATTCGTGACCGTCACGGTCGAGACCCGGGCCGGCGAGGACGAGATCTGCGGCGAGGAGATCACCGCCGTCTACAACTTCGACCTGGCCGAGGACGGACCCGAGATCGAAGGGCGCTTCCACGAGGACATCCACGACCACCTGCTCAACCTGCTGGAGCAGTACGGGGAGGAATCCGAGTGACCGAAGCGCCCGACGACAACGAGATCATCGTCACGGTCCGCCAAGGACCGGACGAGACCGCCCGCTGGTGGCTCCAACCCCAGCAGTCCTCGTGGCAGATCGCCCAGATCGCGGCAGACCTCGAAGACCACCTGCTCGGCCTCATCGAGGCCGACATCCAAGGAAAGGACAACACCGAATGAGACTCGCCGGACAAGCCAAGGGCGGCTACTACCCCACCCCGCCGCGCGTGGTCGACTACATCCGCGCGCTGCTCGCGCCCTACCCCGTCTGGGGCAGGGCCAACCGCGGCAACGTGATCCGCCTGCTCGACCCCTGCTGCGGCCCGGGCGACGCCCTGCGCCAGCTGGCGGACTCGATGGGGCACGGCGCGCCGGTCGAGACCTACGGGGTGGAACTACACAGTGAGCGCGCGCAGCAAGCGGCGGAACAGCTCGACCATGTGCTGTCGAGCGACCTGTTCCGCTGCTCGATCGCCAACCGCACGTTCAACCTGCTCTGGCTCAACCCGCCCTATGACTTCGACCAAGAAGACAAGCGGGTGGAGCACGCGTTCTTGACGCACTGTTCCAGGTACCTGGAGCCCCAGGGCGTGCTGGTCTACATCATCCCGAGAGCGCAGATCGCGAGGTCGGCGCGCTTCCTGACCACCAACTACGGGGAGGTCCAGGCCTGGGCCTTCCCCCAGCCCGAGGTCGAACTGTTCGACCAGGTCGTGGTTATGGGCGAGCGCAAGGAGCATCCCAGCCCCGATGCGCGGGCGATGAACGCGCTGCTCGCGAGCATCGACGATCTGGCGCCCTTGCGCTCCGACCTGCGGCCCGTCTACGACGTGCGCCACTCGCCGCCCGGCGCGGCGATGTTCACGACCCGGGTGATCGACTTCTCCAAAGCGGTGGCCGAAGCCCGTACCCGCGGCCTCTGGACCCAGGACGAGATCACGGACGCGTTCTGGCCGCCCACCGACCAGAGCACGCGACCGCTGATGCCGCTGCGCAAGGGTCACCTGGCGATGCTCGTCGCGGCCGGCTTCCTCGACAACCTCGAACTGGAAACGCCGGAGTCGCGCGTGCTGGTCAAGGGCCGCACGACCAAGGAGATGGTGCTGGTCCAGGAGGGCGAGACGCACGACGTCTACCGCGAGCAGCTCAAGACCAGCGTGGTCGCGCTCGACCTCGACTCGGGCCGGATCGAACGGATCGAGGCCTAGCCGACCTGAACCAAGCCAACCGCAACCGAGACCCCAGCGCGGCCGGGCGGACGCGCACAACCAACCCACGCCGCCCACATCCGAAAGGAGACCCGAAATGCCCCGACTGAGAGTTCACTACGCCTGCGACCACTGCGGCCGCAAGTCGTCCGCCGAGTACTTCGACTACCGCTACCACGAGACCGAGGCCGTCCAGGCTCCCTGCGGCGGCTGCGGCTACATGGCGCGGCACACGCCCCAGAGCGCCGAGCGGATTACGGACGGCGAGCGTTCGTCCGAGCAGCCGCCCAAACCGGCGACCGAACGCCCGCAGACCTGGCGGCAGTTCCACCAGCACGGCTTCACCCGCTGGGAATGCAGTCACTGCGGAGACATCGAGCAGTCGCTCGACCTACCCGACCCCTGCGGCTGCGCCGACTGAACCAAGCGAGCGGACGAGGGCTGCATCCCTCGCCCGCTCTAGTCACACATGGAGAGCGTGACATGACCCAGACTACCCAGTGCGGCTTCTGCCGCGAAACCTACGAGGTCGAGGACCAGACCTACACGCCCGAGGCCGAAGCGACGCCGCTCAACCAGTGCGCGACCTGCGCCAGGCAGGACGCCCGCGGCGGTCCCGAGCACGAGTACCCGATGTTCGACCAGCGGGCCGAAGACCGGTTCCAGCAGTTGGACTGGAAGCCCGACGACCGGGTCGAACTGGTCGACTGGCAACCCGACGACCGGGTCTGGCTGGTGAGCCATGCCTGAGCCGTCGTCCGGCCTGCCGGACTTCGACGCCACCGTCACGATCGGCCAGGTGCTGACCGCGCTGTTCGAACTCGAACAGCTCCATATGGACGACTGCGCCGACCGCGACTTCGCCCGCCTGCTGGCCGAGCATCTCGAGGCCGCCGCCCCCGAGCGGCAGCTGACGCTCGCGCTCGCCGCCTAACCCACTACTCCGCCAGACCCGCCGCTTGTGTGGGTCGGGCTAGAACGGAACCCCGACCATGAACCCCTGGCTCAACGACCTGGGCTGCCACATCTACTTCGACCGGATCACCCCGATCGACGAGCACGGTCACGACGCCGCGCCCTCGACCTACCGCTACCACTGCGCCGGCTGCGGGCGCGACCACGACGAGTACGTGAGGCTCGCGGACTGCGTCCGCGACGCCCGCCGCCACATCGAGGAGTAAGCGACCAGTGAACCTCTCAGAGTTCATCGACACCTACCGCGAGGCGATCACCGAGCGGATCGTCCACAGCTACCCACCCCGGTACCGGCCGTCCGAGGATGACCGCCCGCTGCCGCCGCTCAAGCGCCGGCCGATGGGCGCCCAGGAGACCGCGATCCGCGGCGCCGCACTGAGCCTGACCGAGCAGCGCGGCACCACCGTGGTCGGCGAGATGGGCGTCGGCAAGACCTTCATCGGCATAGCCGCCGCCCAGTTGGCCGGCTTCCAGCGCGTGCTCGTGCTCTGCCCGCCCCACCTGGTGCGCAAGTGGAAGCGCGAGATCGAGGAGACGCTGCCCGAGGTCCGCACCGCGATCGCGGACAGCATCACCGACCTCAAGGCGCTGCGGCATCAGGAGGGTTCCGGCCCCCAGTACGTGGTCATGTCGCACTCGCGGGCCAAGCTCGGTCACCGCTTCCGTCCCGCCTACTGGATGCGGCGGCTCAAGGACGAGGACGGCCATCCCGTGCGCGACGCGGAGACCGGCGAGTTCGTCATGACCCCGGCCTGCCCCGACTGCACGGCGCAGATCGTGGACCCGGAAGGCGTTCCCGTCTCGCACAAGCAGTTGGACCGCAAGCGTCACAACTGCCCGGAGTGCGGCACGCCCCTGTGGACGGCCGAGGCGCGTCCGGTTCAGGCCGTGACGACCGACTACAACGCCGGGCTGATGGCTCGCCGGACGCCCGGCCAGGGTCCGCGCAAGTACCCCCTGGCCGACTACGTCAAGAACCACATGCGCGGCTACTTCGACCTGCTGCTCGTGGACGAGGTCCACGAGCACAAGGGCCGTGGTTCGGCGCAGGGTCTCTCGGCCGGCATCCTGGCCGACGCCTGCGGCAAGTCGCTGGCGCTGTCGGGAACGCTGATGGGAGGCTATGCGAGTACGCTCTTCCACCTGCTTTACCGCTTCTCGCCCGAGATCCGTTCCGAGTTCGGGCGTTCCGAGGAGAGCAAGTGGGTCCAGCGCTACGGCTTCCTCGAACAGTCCGTGCGCCACGACCGCGACCTCGACGACCCGACCGAGGACGGTTCCGTCTCGCGCCGCAAGAGCTACCGCAACCAGGTCAAGGAGCGGCCGGGCCTCGCGCCCGGGGCGCTGTTCCACATCATCGGCCACTCGCTCTTCCTCAAGCTCTCGGATGTCGCTTCGGGTCTGCCGCCCTACGAGGAGCAGATCCAGGTCGCCCGGCTGGACGACGAGCCCAACCTGCACGGCTTCTCGCAGGCCTCGGCCTACCAGCACCTCGCGCTCCAGCTCAAGCGGGCCCTGCTGGTTGCCCTCGAACGCGGTTCGCAGCGATTGCTCTCGACCTACCTGCAATCGCTGCTGGCCTATCCCGAGGGCTGCACCAGGGGCGAGACGGTCTTCGAGCCCGACTCGGGCGAGGTGATCGTGCAGCTGCCGCCCCTGGACGACGAGCGCGTCTACCCGAAGGAGCAGCAGCTGATCGACCTCGTCGGGCAGGAGCGCCTGGCCGGACGGCGGGTACTGGTCTACGCGACCCACACCGGCACGCGCGACATCACCGGGCGGCTCTCGGCCTTGCTGGAGCGGCACGGCTTCCGCGCGGCGGTGATGAAGGCCGACCGGGTCGAGCCCAAGCAGCGCGAGGCCTGGGTCGCGAAGCGGGTCGAGGAAGGCGTCGACGTCCTCATCTGCCACCCCCGGCTGGTCCAGACCGGTCTCGACCTGATCGATTTTGCAACGATCTGCTGGTACGAGACCGACTATTCGGTCTACACCATGCGCCAGGCTTCGCACCGCAGCTGGCGGATCGGGCAGACCCGGCCGGTCAAGGTCGTGTTCATGGCCTACCGCGACACGCTGCAGGCCGACGCGCTCAAACTCGTCGCGCAGAAGCTGCAGTCGTCATTGGCGGTCGAGGGCGAGCTGCCCGCGGACGGCCTGGCCGGCTACGGCGACACGGGCGACGACCTGATGATGGCCCTGGCCCGCAAGCTCGTCTCGGGCGACGGCGAGGACGAGCCGGTCGAGGACGTCTTCCGGCAGGCCCAGGAGATTGCCGCCCAGGCCGACCAGTTGATGGTCGATGCTGATTGGGAGCGGCCCGAGCCGCAACCGGCGAACATCGTCGCGCTGCCCTCGGGCGCGGAGCCGGCGGCCGCCAGGCTGGTTCCCTGCGGCGGGCATCACGGCTCATCCGAGACGCTACAGTCGCTCTTCTCGTGGGCCGAGTTCCTGACCGAACCGGACGAGCAACCCAAGCGGGGATCTCGGCGCTCCGCACAGAGCGGACCGTCGCTCTTCGACTGGGCGCTGGAGCGCGAGCAGGAGGCCGGACTGGTCGCTGCCGGGGGCTAACACGGGCCGAGCCACAAGGGGGAGGTCATCGTCGATTGGACGATGACCTCCCCCTCGGTCTCTGTGTGGGCGTTTTCTGCGTTTAACGGACCGCTGCGGCTGTCATCCGGGCGCCCGAAGCGCTGGTGCTGGGGCTCATAACGCAAAGTCCACGAACCCACCACCACTCTCAGAATAACGGCTGAAGGCGGACGGTCTGACGGGAGGTGGATACCTGGTTGTGGCCGCTTGTTTAAGTTCAGTTAAGGCGTCTATGTGCTATTGCGAATTATGCCGGTGCTGGCACAATGGAAAAGGGCAGGCCCCATTTGCGCGGGACGCCTGCCCTGGGTTAGGAGGAGCCATCGGACTTGACAGCCACCACTCTCGTGGCGAACCAACCCTCCTACCCGCAATAATAGCGGGCAACACAAGATAGGACTTGACGTGAGTCAGGGAACGACCATATCCGGCCAGTATCGAGATCCCTACACAGCATCGGGCACCGTGTGGCACTACACCGTGGTGACCGAAGGTGGGCCTCCGTACTCGAAGATCACCCTCGTGGAGATCGACGAGCGCGGGCGCAATGACCCGCAAACACAGACCCTCGCTCTTCCCTACGAACTGCTGAAGAGTGTCGTAGAGGAGACCGAGGCAGATCTGTCGGCCGTCGCAGGCCTTTAGTGGGGTCGGCGGAGTCGGTGCGAGCGAAAGCTCGACCGGCTCCGCCTCTCGCCATCCTCAGCGACCCGCTATCTCCCGCCAGCTGTCCTCCCGCATGCTCGGTGAGACATCGAAGCGAGTCAGGAATTCATCGGCGCAACGCTCCTCGTCCGACTGCCAGAACGTGACCGCGCTGCGACCATGCAGCCGCATCAGGTCGGCGACCGTCACCCCGTTGCCCAGGTAGGCCGGCGCCGAGCGATACTCGCTGCCCGAGATCACCCCGTCGCCATTGGCGTCGAAACGGACCAGCACGTCCTGCTCCTCCCCCGCTTCGGAGTCGGATGCATCGACTGCAGGCTGCTCCTCGGTCTGCTCGGGTTCCGGCTGCGACGCCGTCGCCGCCTCGACGCTCACCGTGAACGTCTGGCTGGCCCGGCCGCCGCGGCCGTCGTCCGCCGTGACCGTGATCGTCGCCCTGCCCTCCGACACCTCGCGCGGCGTCAGGCTCGAGTAGTCGGCAGCCACCGACAGAGTCGCCACGGCGGGATTGGACGACATAGCCGTGATCGTGAGCCGATCGTACTCCGCGTCCTTGAACGCGTTGCGCAGCGGGAGCTGGCGCTCCGTCTGCTCCGCGAGGCCCGCCACGTCCAGGATCGACGCCAGCGTCGTCGGCACCGCGTTGCGCTTGACCGGGGCCGTGAAGCTGGCCGAGACGCTGCCGCCCTTGCCGTCCGCGGCCGTCACCGTGATCGTCGCCGTATCGCCGTCGCGACCGCTGACGGTCGGCGTCAACGTGTCGCCGTCGGCGTCCTCGAAGACGCCCGGTCGCGTGGGCGCGATCTCCCTTGCCGACCTCGTTCTGCGCTCTGACCCAGACGTTGTAGGTCGTGCTCGCTTTGAGCCTGTAGTAGGTGACCCTGGTTCTGATCGCCTTCGGCGTCCTGGTCTTGCCGCTGCCCTGCTTGCCGCCGTCGCGCTTCAGGTAGACGATGTAACCATTGGGCGCCGACCCGACCTCAGGCTCCGCTCAGCCGGTCAGCTCAATCTCGCCGCCGGTAACCGGGTGGGCGACTCCGGAACGTCCCGAATCAAGCGCTTGACGATCAGGATGAACACGCCGGTCAGGGCCAGATTCAGCGCGAGCGACAGCATTGCGACGGTCACGATGGGCCCGCCGATGCCATAGCTCAGACTAAGCACAAGCACGCCCGCCCCGACCTCGCCCCGCGGCCACATGCCGATCGCGAGCGCCAGGCGGTGCCGCCAATGAGCCTCCCGGCGGTAGCAGAAGGCGGGGAACATCTTGCCGACATTGCTCAGCACTGAAATCAGGATCACATGCAGCGCAATCAGCTCCCAACCCATACTCGGCTGACTCGCGGTGACGGTGTCGGTATAGCGCCCGCTCTCCGGGCCGCCGATCAGCGCCGGATCGTCGACCGAGTCGGCCGGGGCCGCCGCGTGGAGCGCCGCCGGCGTCGGCATGGGGTGCTGCGGGTCCGAGCCCTCGAAGAACTGCGGCATGCTCAGACCGACGAGCAACATGAACGCGGCCGACATCCAGAGCGCGGCGCGCCGTTCCCCGGGCCGCTCCAACACCTCGTGCAGCTCCCGCTCGACCTGGCTCGGATTCTGAACCGCGCCTCCGCCATGTCGGCGTGCGACGCAGCCTAGAACGAAGGCGGGCAACAAGACCTCGATGTGAATCGGTACCGACGGGTCGATCAGCCTGCTGCCCGAGTAGAGCAACTCGCTGATCGCGACAATGGCACCGGCGTAGCCCAACACCCAGGGCCAGGTCACCGGGATCGGGATCCGGTGCAACCAGACCCAGGCCAGCGCCAGCAGGAAGACCATGAAGACGACAATCAGGCCGAGCTGCCAGGCGATGCCGACTAGCAGCATCTTCAGCGGGATCATCAGTAGCACGGTGTCGAGGTCGTCGAAGATCGCCAGGATGCGCGCCTTGCGGAACAACCAGGTCGCGCCGAGCCCGGCGGCGGCGAGCATGCTGAACAGCACGCCGGCCGAGGTCGGGGCGGCGAAGCGACCGGCCAGCAGCGTCTCCTTGAGCGCGTCGAAGCTGCTCCACAACTCGGACGGCAGCATGACGAGCATGAAGTAGCCGGTGACCAGGATCCAGGGGAAGCTGGCCGCCGTGAACGCGACCAGATAGTCCCAGCCGTAGCGCCTGGGGTTCGACTTGTCGATGTGAAACTCGAAGCCGACCTGGATCATGATGAACGCGAGACCGGCCATAGTGAGGACGCGGATCGCGTTGGCGACCCCGTCATGTGCATCGCCGGTGATCGCGGGCAACGCTTGTGAGAGCCCCAGTCCGATGAACAGCAGCAGCGAATAGAGCGCAACCCGGCGCATCGGACAACCCTTTCACGCGTGGTAGGGTGCTGGATGTGAACACTATGTCCATCTCTAAGCGAGATATATTCTTCATACAACAGAGCGCGACCGTGACGCAAGCAGCGGTCTGAGCACGGGGCGACAACGTCAATGGGGGTCTTGGCCGACTTCGTCAGCAGTCCGCGCGGCAAGTGGATCACACTGCTCCTCTGGATCGTCGCCGGCGGCCTGCTGATCTCGCAGCTGCCGCAGCTCAACGACCTGACCGAGAACGAGGCATCGCTGTTTCTGCCGGCTGACGCCGAGTCGACTCGCGCCGCGGCATTCGCCAGCGAGCGGTTCCCGTCGTCGGGCACGCCCACGCTGATCGTGGTGCGCGAATCGGGCGGCCTCAGCCGGCCAACCTGGGCAGCCGTCGCCGAGCTCGAAGCGTGGCTGACCGGACCGCAATCGCCGCATGACGTCCAGCAGGTGCTCGCGCCGGAACCCGATCAGGGGCGGCAGTCGGCCCTGGTCTCGCCCGACGGGACAACGCTCTACCTGTTGGTCGACATCGTCGGCGAGCCAGCCGAGCCCGAGTTCCGCGACGCCGTCGCCGCGATCCGTGAGCGGACGGCCGGCCTTGACTTGTCCGAGGCCGAGATCGCGGTCGGCGGACCGGGCGGGCTGATCGTTGACCTCGTCAGCGTCTTTGACAGCATCGACTCCTTGCTGCTGCTCGTCACCGTGCTGCTGGTGCTGGCGCTGCTGATCGCGATCTACCGATCGCCGATCGTGGCGCTGATCCCGCTGCTCTCGGTCGGGCTCGTGTTCCAGCTCGCCGGCGCGGTCGGCGGCGCGATCGCGGAGGCGATCGATCTGCCGCTCTCCGGGCAGGCGACGGGCATCATGACGGTCGTGCTGTTCGGCACCGGCACCGATTACGTCCTCTTCGTCTCGGCGCGCTTCCGAGAGGAACTCGGCCGTCACGCCGACAAGCACGAAGCAATGTCACAGACGATGCGCGGCGTCGGCGGCGCGGTCGCCTCCGCCGGCGCAACGATCCTGATCGCATCCGCGGCGCTGGGCTTCGCCACGCTGCGCTCTTATCAGTCGCTTGGGCCGGTCATCGCGATCGCGGTGGGGCTGATGATGCTGGCCGCGCTGACCCTCGTCCCCTCGCTGCTGACAATCATTGGCCGGCGCGCGTACTGGCCGAAACAGCCGCATTTGCAGGACGCGATCGCTGAGGCCGACCAGGTCCGGGCAGCAGGCCAACCGAACGACTGGCGGAGCGGCGTCTACGGCCGGATCGGCAGCGCGGTGGTCGAGCGACCGCGGCTCACGCTGGCTGCGACCGCGCTAGCGCTCGGGCTGTTGATCATCGGATTGATTGGCTATCGGTCGAACTACGATCAGCTCGAAAGTCTGCCTGGCGACACGGAGTCGGTACGCAGCTTCGAATTGCTGCGCCGCGGCTTTCCGCCCGGCGAGCTCTCGCCGACGCGCGTCTACGTCGCCTGGCCGTCAATGGCCGATCCAACCTCAGCCGGCCCTTTCGCGCAGCTTGACGCACTCGCGCTGGCGTTGTCCGAGCACGACGCCGTCGCGAGCGTCGCCGGGCCGAGTCGTCCCTTTGGCATAGACGGGCCGCGGCGCGGTCCGCCCGAGGCGGCAGCGCGATTCGTCGCTCCAGACGGCGGCGCAGCGCGGCTTGAGGTCGTGTTGACCGAGAGCCCGTTCTCGGACGCGGCACTCGACGCCGTGCCCGACCTGCGCACGCTGGCGCGCCAGGCGGCGGTATCGGCGGGCCTGCATCCATCGGACGTGCTGATCGGCGGCGACACCGCTGAGGCAGCCGACACGCGGACCGCCGGCAACCGCGACTCGGTCGTCGTCCTGCCGCTAATCCTGCTCGCAATCGGCGTCGTCCTGGCGCTGCTGCTGCGCTCGCTGATCGCGCCGCTTTACCTGATGGCGACGATCGCGTTCACCTATTTCGCGACGCTTGGTCTCGCGGTGCTCGTCTTCCAGGGCGCATTCGACCACGTCGGCGTGGGAAGCGCCGTCCCCTTCTTCCTCTTCGTCTTCCTCAATGCGCTTAGCGTCGACTACAACATCTATCTCATGTCGCGCATCCGCGAGGAGGCCCGCCGAGCGCCGCTGGGCGAGGCGACCGTGCGCGCTCTGGCTCGAACGGGCCCGGTGATTACGTCGGCCGGACTGATCCTGGCGGGCACGTTCTCGGCGCTGATGACCTTGCCCCTACAGGACCTTCTGCAGCTCGGTTTCGCTGTCGCCGCGGGCGTGCTGATCGACACGTTCGTGACGCGCACCCTGATCGTGCCCGCCCTGGTCTCAATCTTCGGCCGCTGGAACTGGTGGCCGTCCCGAATCGAGTGCGCCTAGCCCCGGCTAGCCCGGATCAATCAGCTCGCCGAGCGTTGTGTCAAGCGCGTCGGCGAGCTTCAGCGCCGCGCCGATCGTGATGTTCTGCTTGCCTTGCTCCACGGTCCCCAGATACGTGCGATCGAGGCCCGCCGCCGATGCCAGGCGCTGCTGACTCCAGCCGCGCTGCTTGCGCAGCTCCTGGACGCGGCGCCCCAGGGTGCCCAGTTGAATGTCCAGAGTCGGACGCTCGCTCGTGATGCCGAGCAACGCCCTCGCCGTGCGAAGCGCTTCGGTCGGCGAGGACGAGACCAGGTCGGCCCCGCCGATCTCACCTTGCTCCGCATCGGGGATCCCCGCGCCGCCGACGAAGACGACCGGGCCGTGCGCCAGCGCTTTGAGCCGCTCGGCCGCGTCCTGCGCCGTGCAGATTCGATCCGGGTGGGAGAGTGAGAGCACAACCAGCTCGGACTCGCGCTCACGCACCAAATCGACCAGGTCCGCGCTCGGGGTGTCGGCGCCCAGGTGCACGACCGCCCAGCCGTCGAAGTGGAAGAGGTTGGCGATCATCCGCGTCGCGACGAAGTGCATCTCACCGGCGACGGCGGCGACGACGACCTCGGCGGAGATGTGTTCGCGGCGACGCGTAGCGTCGCGGATGTGCCCCATCTGCTCCAGCGTGATGTTGGTCGCCAGGTGCTCCTGGGCAATGCTCAGCTCTCCATGCCTCCAGGCTTCGCCAACCTCAACCAGCGCCGGGGCCAGGATGCCCAGGTAGATGGCATCGGCGCCGACGCCGCGCTGGAGCGCGTCCAGGACCACCCGCTCGGCCTCGCGGTCGTCGCCCGAAAGCAACGCCGCGGTGTAGCGCTCGCACAGCAGTTGCGTCTCAGGTGAACGGTCCATTCGTTGGCAACCTTCCGCAGATGCCTGTCCTGTTGATGAATATAGTTGACAGTGTGCAGTATATCTACATACACTCTGCGGGACATACACCGCCAAGGAGCGATATGTCCGTCCGGAAAGCGAGTCCGGACGAATGCCGAAGCACGATTGGGAGGTCAATATGCTCGGTGCATCAAGACGGACAAGCAGTCTGAGAGTGGGTTGGACGCCCAGAGTGGTGGTGAAAGCCGGAGGTGTCGCCCTCATCGGGCTGCTTGCCGCGCTGGCGGTCGCCTGTTCGGACGACGAGCAGCCGCAACCCCAGCAACAGGTTCAGCAAGCCGCCGCCGAACAGCCGGCCGAGGACACTCAAGCCCAGGACCAGACGCAGCAGCAGGAGCAGCAGCAGGCGCAAGCGGAGACGCCGGGCACGATCGTCGACATCGCCGTCGCCGACGGTCGCTTCGAGACCCTCGTCGCCGCCGTCCAAGCAGCGGGCCTCGTCGAAACGCTGCAGGGCGAGGGGCCGTTCACCGTCTTCGCGCCGACCGACGACGCCTTCGCCGCGCTGCCCGAAGGCACGGTCGCCGCACTCCTGGAAGACATTCCGGCGCTGACCGACATTCTGCTCTACCACGTCGTCGCCGGCGACGTCCGCGCCGCCGATGTGGTCGCGCTCGATTCTGCCGTCACCGTCCAAGGCGAGTCGGTCAGCATCAGCGTCGAGGGCGACAACGTGCGGATCAACGACGCGCTGGTCGTGATCGCCGACATCGTGGCCTCGAACGGCGTGATTCACGTGATCGACGCCGTGCTGCTGACCCCGGAACCGGCGGCGCAGGCGATGCAGTCGGAACAGCAAGACCAGTCCGAGCAGAGCGAGCAGGCGCAACCGGAGCCGCCCGGCACGATCGTCGATATCGCCGTCGCCGACGGGCGCTTCGAGACGCTCGTCGCCGCCGTGCAGGCGGCCGGACTCGTTGACACCTTGCAGGGTGAAGGACCGTTCACCGTCTTCGCGCCGACCGACGACGCCTTCTCCGCCTTGCCGGAAGGTACAGTCGCCGGGCTGCTCGACGACATTCCGGCGTTGAACGACATTCTGCTGTACCACGTCGTCGCCGGCGACGTCCGCGCCGCCGATGTCGTCGCACTCGACTCCGCGGTCACCGTCCAGGGCGAGTCGGTCAGCATCAGCGTCGACGGCGACAGCGTGCGGATCAACGACTCGCTGGTCGTGATCGCGGACATCGTGGCCTCGAACGGGGTGATCCACGTGATCGACGCCGTGCTGCTGCCGCCTGAGCCTGTGGGATCAATCGTCGATATCGCACTCGCCGACGACCGCTTCGAGACGCTCGTCGCCGCGCTCCAGGCCGCCGATCTCGTCGGGACGTTGCAGGGCGAGGGCCCGTTCACCGTCTTTGCGCCGACCGACGACGCCTTCGACGCCCTGCCCGAGGGCACCGTCGAGGCCTTGCTCGAAGACATCCCGACGCTGACCGCCATCCTGCTCTACCACGTCGTCGCCGGCGACGTGCGTGCGGCCGACGTCGTGGCCCTCGAGTCGGCCGTGACTGTCCAGGGAGAACCGGTCTCGATCAGCGTCGAGGGCGACAACGTGCGGATCAACGACGCGCTGGTCGTGATCACCGACATCGCGGCGTCGAACGGCGTGATTCACGTGATCGACGCCGTGCTGCTGCCCCCGGAGAACTAGCCCAGCCGTGGGGTCGGCGCGGTCAGCCTGCGCGCCGACCCTGCGCTGGTTGATGGCGGCATCGGCACGCCGAGCGCCCACCGCGCTCGACGCTGTGCGGTGCCGCTATCGGTTCGCTGAACGTTCCTCTGCCTGACAAATTCGAGATACGGTAGCGACCGTGTTCATTCCTCGAACCTGAACCGGCTCTCGCTCCGCCTTCCGTCCCGAGGGTACGAGCAGGTCGTTGAGCCGCCTGACGACACCTCGCGCTCGGTTCGAGCTTGCGCCGCGAGTTGCCGCGTTAGCCGTCCTGCGATCGCCTGCGTCGGTAGGCAAACAGCACCGCAGAGAGCGCCACGGCCGCGGCCGGCCAGACCCATGAGGCAACGCCGCTTCCGCGCGCGAGCAGGCCTCCGCTGCCGGTCCCAGGCGCCTTCGGAGTCACGCGTTCCGGTTGAACCGGTTCGCCCGTCTCCTCGTCCTCCTCCTGGCTGTCCTCGGAGCGTTCCTTTTCGTCCTCTGCCGCCTGATCGTCTTCGGACGCGGCTGGGTCCTCATCCAGCTCGACGTCTTCGTCCGCCGGTTGATCGTCCTCGTCCTCGTCCTCGTCCTCTGCCGACTGATCGTCCTCTGGTGCCGCTGGGTCCTCATCCAGCTCGACATCCTCGTCTGCCGGTTGATCGTCCTCCTCTACTGGTTCGGTCTCGTCGTCCACTTCATCGGCCGGGTCGTCTTCATCCTCTACGGGCTGAGGGTCCGGCTCGACCTGCTTGCCGTCCTCGAACGCCATCTTGACCCGCAGATTGCAGTTGGTCCATGAGTGCGTACCGACGACGCTCTGAACGCTGAAGCGGACTGAGCAGCGATCAGGGAACTGCTCGACCTCCACGTCGATCAGCCAGCTGCCGTCCGCCAGTACCGTCGTGCGTCCGATCTCCCGATCCCCGTGCCAGGCGATGATCGTCTCGCCCGGCTCAAGGGGTTGACCGTCGATCGTGACATCTCCCCTGAGGCCGTAGAAGCGGTGAGTCGGCACTTCCTGCCCGTCTGCCGTCGCCACGGCGAGCAGGCCCAGCACGAGCGCAAGCAGGGCGAGCAGCGAGCGCTGCATCGGGCGAATCCTTCCCGGCCTCCGCCACCCTGTCCTGAACAGCCTGGGATGATTGATCGTTGTTCGTGAAATCGCGGCCGGGGCGCCCCGAATGTGACTCGAAGGCCTCAACGCGTGCGCCGCTGGCGACGCGCGACGCAGCTTGTCTTCACGGTTCCTCACAGCGCCCCTTCTCTGCCGGATTTCCAACGCGCCAAGACCAGACTGCATCGACTATTTCACAGATATCGAGGTCTATACATATCAATTGATGTAAATCATCGTGTATCGGTGTTTCGCTGAAGCTCCGCGCCCGTCAAGACGCGCGACCGCGCTCCGATGCGGCGCACTCCATCCTGAACGCGCCCGGGCGAGGTTCGGGTTATGTTCCTCCCGCCCCGTCGCTCGTTGATTCCTCATCTGCTCGCCCATACCGTTTACACGAGAGTGCACATGTTGGGGGGAGGAACACCGGTGTCGCTTACCGCTGCTCAATGGCGTAACACCGCCCCGCATCAAGCAGGGCTGCGGTTCGCGCTACGTCCGCTGCTCGCGGTGCTGCTGCCGGCCCTCGCCGCCCTGCTCCTGTTCGCTCCTCACGTGTCGGCCGAGCCTGAGAGCGCGGTCTGGTCGGCCACGTTGACGGTCGCCGACCAGCAACACAGCCTGCTCGGCTGTCAGAGCGCAGTGCCGGTCGGTCGTTGCGACGACGCGTCGGTGCTGACCGAGGACGAGGTTGCCTACGGCGACGTGCGCGCCAGGGTCCTCAGCCTCGTCTGGGATCGCGAGGCCAACGCGGTCATCGTCAGGCTGGACATGGACTGGACGCAGATTCAGCGGGACCTCAGGTTGTACGTGGACGGCCTGGCGCTGTCGCTCGACAATGCGGAGTACCTACCGGACCAGCTTGACAGTGATCGGGCGCGCTGGCTGCTGAGCAACATCGGCGTCGCCAGCCTGGAATGGTCTGCCGGCGATACGGTTCAGCTGCGACTGGCCAACCGTCCGGCCAACCCCGCAGTTGCGCCGTCGGATTCGACCGCTTCGACCTACGATCCGCCGCCATCGACCTACGATCCGCCTCCGCCCTCGTATGACCCGCCGCCACCGACGTATCAGCCGCCGCCCTCGTCGTACCAGCCGCTACCCGGATCAGACCAGCCGCCGGTGTTGCCCGACGAATCGTCCGCAGAATCGCCTGCCGCCGAAGGCGAGCCGCCGCCGTCCTACGATCCGTCTTCGCCCAACTACGAACCCCCGCCGCCGTCATATGATCCGCCGCCGCCCACCTATCAACCGCTGTAGCGGCCAGTCTCCTGTCCGTTTGCGTCTCGTACAGCGCTCCGGCCTGCCTGGAAGCCCGGCTTGGGCTCAGTCGCTTGAGACGACAATCAGGCCCAGGTCGTGCCGATACAGACCGCAGATGTGCCCCTCGCGGTCGGCCTCGACGGACTCCAGCTCGACCCACTCGCCCTCTGCCTCGTCGTAAGCGTGGATCGACTGGCCCTCATCGCCGGGCAGGCAGACCGTGAGCGGGGCGCCGCCCTTCAGCCGCCTGGTCCAGTTGTAGCGGTTGTAATGCTGCTCGGGGTAGACCGCCCAGACCGCCAGCTTGACGTACGGCCCGCGTGGACGGTCGACCGACGCTAGACCGCCGATATCGGGACTCGCGATCAAGGCGGTGTAGACGCTGAAGGCAAGCTCATCGACCGGTTCATCCAACCCCGATCGCACGTCGGGGATGCTGAGCCAACCGCACTGATCGGCCGTCGGCGGCGTCCAGCGATCCCAGGCCCAGGGCCGCTGCTCGTCCTTCATGTCGCAGGCGCCGCGGCCGAGCGGGAACCACCACTCGGTCGCGCCCTCGTCGGCGATCTCGGTCAAGGGCCAGCTGCGCAGGGTCGGATCGGCAACGCCAGCCGAGGCGGGCGCGGCGGTTGCCAGCGCGGTCAGGCTCACGGATACCGTCTGGCCGACGGTGAACGTCAGGCCAGAGTTGTCCCAGTTCGCCGCGTCGCCGGGGTCAAATCGTGCTCCGGAGGTGGCGGACGCCAGAGGGAAAGACCGGCCGCCCACGATCAGCGTGAGATCGTTCAGGTTGCCAAAAAGCACCTTGTCTAGAGAGAGTTGGAGTAGCTTATCGTTGTTCCGATAAAGATTCGGATGACTTGGTAGCTCACGCCGTTGTAGGTAAAGGTGTCGTCCGTGAGCGCGCAGCTATAGTCAGGCGTTTCTCCTTCTTGGCATCCCGTGAATAGCCCAATGATGCTCTGTGCCGTCAGCGTGGCGGACCAGATTGTCGTCTGCGCGTCGGCGGGACGGGCGTTGTGGACGAAGGAGGCCGCCATCCCGATCAGGGCGGCGGCCAGCAGCAGCGCCGGCAGACGCCGGAATCGCGGCGCCCTGGTCGGAGATCCCTTACTAAGTGCGGGGGGGGCTGGAGGGAGCGCCGCCGGCAATGCGCGGCGCGGCATGGGTTCTCGGTTGCTCATGGCGCTTCTCCTCTGCCGGGTCTCCAGCGTGCGACCAGTATGCACAGCTTATCCCACATCGGGTGAGTAAGACCATGTGAAATATCATGCAATAGATCGTCTAGTCTTCTTACGTCAGCGTTCCAGGCAACGCCGGCCTCAGCGGTTTCCATACCCGGCTGGGCTACTATGCAAGTGCGTGCTGCTATCGATGCAGTTCGTGTGTCTGCGGTGCGGCGATTGAGGGACGCGGCCGGGCCGAGCGATCGGAGTCTTGCCATGACCGAGACCGAGGCGCTGAAGGGCGAGATCGCCGGCCTGCGCGAGCGCCTGGCCCGGTTGCACGAGGCCGGCGCGCGGATCACCGAGGAACTCGAACTCGACACCGTGCTGCGCGAGGTGATGGAGGCGGCCCGCTCGCTGACCGGGGCGCGCTTCAGCGGGATCACGATGCTCGACGACCGGGGCGAGCTGGCGGACTTCATCACGCCCGAGTTCAGCGAGCAGCAGTACCAGGCGCTGATGGAGATGCCGGCCGGCGAGGAGTTCTTCCGCCACCTGCACGGCTTGACCGAGCCGCTGCGGGTCGACGACCTGCCGTCCTATGTGGAGGGATTGGGCCTGGGGCCCTTCCCGCTCCCGCTGGCCAGCTACTGCTGCCTGCCGATTCGCCACCGCGGCACGCACGTGGGCAGCGTGCACCTGGCCGACAAGCAAACCGGAAGCGGGTTCACCGCCGAGGACGAGGAGACGCTGGGCTTGTTCGGCCAGCAAGCCGCCATCGCGATCGCCAACGCGCGGCGGATGCGCGATGAGCGCCGCGCCCGGGCCGACCTGGAGACCCTGATCGACACATCGCCGGTCGGGGTCGCGCTGTTCGACGCGCCCGCCGGCCGGCTGGTCTCGCTCAATCGCGAGGCGCAGCGGATCATCGACGCGGTGCGCGACCCCGATCAGACGCCCGAGGAACTGCTCAACGCACTCAGCTACCGGCGCGGCGACGGCCGCAAGATCGCGGCCGGCGAGCTGCCGCTGGCCCGCGTCTTGACCACCAGCCAGACGGTGCGGGCCGAGGAGATCGTGCTGATCGCCGCGGACGGCAGGCAGGCCAGCGTGATTGTCAACGCCACGCCGATCCGTTCGGCCGAGGGGCTGGTCGAATCGGTCGTGGTCACGCTCCAGGACCTGGCCCCGTTGGAAGAACTGGTGCGGATGCGGGCCGAGTTCCTGGGCATGGTCAGCCACGAGCTACGCGCCCCGCTCAGTTCGATCAAGGGCTCGGTCGGCACGCTGATCAAGTCCGGGCTGGGCCTCGATCCGGCCGCCGCATCGCAGTTCCTCGTGATCATCGAGGAGCAGGCCGAGCGCATGGAGGCGCTGATCACCGACTTGCTCGACGTGGCCCGGATCGAATCCGGCGAACTCACGGTGCGGCCCCAACCGGTCGGCCTCGACGGGCTGGTCGAAGCCGCCCGCAGCGCCTTCCTCACGGGCAGCGTCAAGCACGATCTGGAGATTGACCTGCCGGCCGAACTCGGCTGGGTGATGGCCGATCCGCGCCGGATTGTCCAGGTCCTGCTCAACCTGCTGCGCAACGCCGCCCAGCACTCGCCCGGCGGGGGCGCGATCCGGCTGGCCGCCCAGCAGCAGGACATGCAGGTCCAGGTCACGGTCGCGGACGACGGGGTCGGCATCTCGCCCGAGCGGCTGGGCCAGCTGTTCCGCATGTTCACCCGTCGCGAAGCCGCCGCCGGCGACGCCTCCTCCCGCGCGTCCGAAACCGGGCTCGGCCTGTCGATCTGCCAGGGCATCGTCGAGGCCCACGGCGGACGGATCTGGGCCGAATCGCCGGGCGAGGGCGAAGGCACGCAGTTTCACTTCACCCTGCCCGCCGTCGAAGCGGCCGCACTGCCGCCGGAGCCCGGCTCCAGCGAACCACTGCGCGGCCGCTTCCGCATCCTCGTCGTCGACGACGACCCGCAGACTCTGCGCTACGTGCGCGACACGCTCGAGGAGGCCGGCTTCGACCCGATCCTGACCGGCGACCCCGGGTCCGTCCGCCGGCTGATCGGAGAGCGCCGACCGCATCTCGTGTTGCTCGACCTGATGCTGCCCGAGATTGACGGGATGGAGCTGATGGAACAGCTGCCGGCGCTGCGCGACTTGCCCGTGATCTTCATCTCCGCCTACGGCGGCGACCAGCGCGTCGCCAACGCGCTCGAACTGGGCGCCCACGACTACATCGCCAAGCCCTTCTCGCCGACCGAGCTCGTCGCCCGGATCAAGAACGTCCTGCGCCGCGTCACGGCGGCCCGCGAACTGCAGCCGGAACCGACCGGACCGCTCAGCTGGGGCGAGCTGCGGCTCGATTTCTCGGAGCGCCGGGCGACCTTGGACGGCCGGCCGCTGGAGCTCACCAACCTGGAGTACCGCCTGCTGGCCGAGCTCGCCCGACATGCGCCCGAGTTACGGACCATCGCCGAACTGCTGCCGCGCGTCTGGGGACCGGCGCATTCCGGCCGCCCCGGCGCGGTGCGTACGTTGGTCAAGCAGCTGCGCCGCAGGCTGGGCGACGAGGCCGAGACGTCCCGCTACATCATCACCGAGCCGCGCGCCGGCTACCGCATGCCCAGGCCGGACCGACCTGAGCATGGGGACTAGGCGTCCGCTCCTCGGGAGAAGCGCTACTGCTTGGCCGCGCTGAGCGTGATCTGCGCTGTCCGCTCGACGCCGAAGCCGTGCGCGTTCTTCGCTTTGACGCTGATCGTGTAGGTCGCGCCGGGATCGAGCTTGCGGATCACGACGCGCGTCTTCTTCGCGCCAGGCCGACGCTTGTCCAGCTCCGCACCGTTGCGGATCAGCGTGACCTCATACTTGCCGACCGCGCCGCCGTCCTGGGGCGCGTCCCAGTCGACGCGGATTCCCTGCTTGCCGTTTTCGCGGACGCTCAGGTTGCGCACGGCGCCGGGAACGCCGACGTCGGCGTCGGATGAGCCGCCGAGTATCTGCTGGCCGCTGTTGGGATCCTCCTGCGCCGGCCGCCAGAGGCTGATCGCGGTGCTGCTGGACATCCCCACCTCGTGGAGGTCTGGGTAGAACACCCAGTAGGTACCGTTGCCGTAGCCGTCCGGGACCTTCCGCGGACCATTCACATCGATCTGCATCAGCTCGCGCGACTTGCCGAGCGGCAGCTGGAGCGCACCGATTTGCAGGGTGAGGTCGTTGAACATTTCGCGCGACATCTGCGGCTCGACCCAGAAGAGCACTGCATCGTTGCCCCAGAACTGTTGACCCTGGTAGAGCGACTTGATGGTGTACTCGGTGTCGTCGACGGTGAACGTGGTGTTGTTCAGGTGCGTCGCGCAGGAGTCGTCAGCGCCGGTGTAGTAGTCGTCGCAACCGATGACCGGGCTCATGTGGGCGGCGCGACAATGGCCGATCCGCTGGGCGTTCATCGTGCCGCTCAGCAGCACCTCGCGCCGTTCTGTCGGCTGCGGGATCGCGTCCGCCTGCGGCGTACCCGTGCCGGTCACCCACTCCGAATACTGTCCGCTATTGCGCGTGCGGAGGCGGACGTCGTAGGTCGTGCCGTTGTCCAGCAGGATCAAATCCCAGGCCCACCAGTTGGCGCAATAGCCGGCGTTGATCCACTCGGTGTCGCCTTGCGCGCGGTACTGGATGTGGAATCCGTCGGTCCAACCTGACTTCCACCACTTCAGCCTCAACCGCGAATCATGCTCCGCGATCGTCAAGTTGGTCGGCGTAAGCGGCGGACCGTAGCGTCCGCCGGGCTCGTATTCGTCGGAGTCCTCGTGCGCCCCGATTGGCGAGGCGAACATCGCCAGCGCCGCGACGCCGGTCAGCAAGAGCACGGCGATCACCGCTCCCATCATTCGACCAACCCTGTCCGACCTGCGTCTGAAGACCGTCATCCCGTCCTCCTCGTCTGTGTGCGCGGCGCTGTCCGGGTCCCGCTGGCCTCGCTTCCCAAACTCTCTGCCTTCCTGATCGCCTGTTGAGCAGTACGACCGGGTCTGTTGTCTCAGATATTGTCTCACAAACAACAGAGGTTTCGTCATATAAACCTGTGCAACTATACGTCAAATAAAGGTGCAACTGGATAGTTGAACTGCCCGCGCGCGACGCTCGCTACTCGGCCACGGCGCCATCGAGGCGGATTAGCATCACGCCTTCGGACGACTGTTCCACCCAACTGCCGCCCTCGGGCGTCTGCGCCCGGATGTGGTGGGAGGCGTCGGCGATGATCCAGCCGACCTCGCCCCAGGCGTCTTCGTCCACCGAGGAGGTCGCGACCACGCGCAGGTCGACGCGGCCGGTGGTGTAGAGCACGAAGTGATACGGCGTTCGCGCGGCCAGCACGGTGTTCGGCGGCGCGGCGAAGACCACGTCGCCCCCCTCACCCATCCCGTCCGGCACAATCAGCTCGACGAGCTTCTGATCCGGCTCGCCGCCGGCGGCGGCAGACCAGATCTCGGCCCTGATCGTCGCAATGTGCGCCACGTTCAGCACCGTGCGGATGGACGCGCTGACGCTCTCCAGCACGCTCTCCGATTCGCCGGTCGTGAAACCTTGGCTATGCACGTAGTTGTTGGTCGGGAAGTCGAAGAAGTTGCGGGCCTGGCCGAAGTTGCTGACCAACGCGGGCTCGGTCGACGGCTCCGGCGTCTCCCAGCGCACCCCATACCACACCTGCCGGATCGGCTTCTCCCCTTCCTGCGCGTCGTCTGGCGCAGGAGTGACCGGGTCCTTTGGCTGAGGTTCAGGCTCAGGCTCAGGCTCAGCCGGACGCTGATCCTCTCGCTGCAGTTGCTGCACAGGCTGGACGGCTGGGGCCGGCGTCGTGACGCGTGCGTGGACGCGCTCGCCCTTGCCCGCCGCGTTCCGAGCCCGTGCCCAGACCAGGTAGGTCGTGCCCGGCTCGATCTTGTTGAACGTCACCTTCGTCTTCTTGGCCTTGGGGCGCTTGGTCTTGCCGCTGCCGCGTTCACCGTCTTCCGGACGCAGATGCACGATGTAGCCGTTGACCGCGCCGCCCGTCTGCGGCGCGCGCCAGCTAACCACCACGCGGTCCGCATGTGGCGTCAGGGTCAGATTGATCACCGGGCCGGGCGGCTCCTGCGGCGTCTGGTCCTCGTCTGCAGCGGCCGGCGACACGGTCAAGAGGAGCAGGCCGACGAGAATCAGCGCAACGGTCGGGAGCAGGAGTCGAACAGCAATCGAACCACAAAGCCACCTGCGCCAGCTGCGTGTACGCATGGTGTCCCCTCTCCAACCCGCCTATCTCGATTGGTCGCCAACGAAGCGTATCGCAGGATTTCGTAAAATCAACATGTAAATCAGTGTTATCGGTCATCCACTCTCTATGCAACATGAACCGGTGCAGATATTGGAACGACGCCCCACGGTTTCGGCGCTCTCCACTCAAGTGCGGCCAGGAGTCACAGCATCGCTCTCCGGTTGCCGAGAGTCGTTCGGCTCAGGCGGGGGCTCAGGTGGCGTGATCGTTGCGTGGATCCGTTCGCCGATGCCGGACTCGTTCGGGCTCTGACAGAGACGCCGTAGGCGAAGCCCGCGCCGCGCTAGTTTTACGTCGCCTTCCTCTTCTTCGCCTTGCGCCGCGTGGCCTTGCCGCTACCGGTCTCGCCGCTTTTGTGCTTCAGCTGGACGATGTAGCCCTGCGCCACAGGGCTACATCGTCGCCCGCCGGTCCGGGTGCGCGTTCCCTACTCCTCGAACAACGAGTCGATCACGGCCTGCATGTACTCGGCGTCGGCGATCTGCGGGCGGATCAAGAGCGACATCCCGTCGAAGTAGGTGACCGGGTCGAGCCGCCACCGGTTGGCGATCACCGAGGCCACGGTCGACAGGTAGGCCTGCATCTCGGGATGGTCGAGGATGCTGAACATGACCGACCCATCGGCGACCGACTGCGCCAGGCCGACGCTGAAGCCGAATGCGGCGATCTCGACGTCGATCCCGTGGATCGCCCGCACGATCCGGGCGTCCCAGGCGCTCTGCACGGAGAGCGTCAGGATGGCGCTGATATCGCCTGCGCCGAGCCGGGCCGCGAGTTCATCCCAGACGGCCTCGGGGTCCTCCGCCGACCATCGCTCGACCGAACCCCGGTAGACCTCCTCGAAGCCGTTGCAGCGATCGTGCAGGCCGACGTTGTGCGGCTCGTGGAGCACGCAGAGCACCGCACCCTCGACCCCGCGCCGGTTGAACTCCGCAGCGGCGATCCGCCCCGCTTCGTGGTCGTCGAGTGCGATGTGCAGCGCCGTGCCGACGCTGTCCGCGACCTCGGCGCCGGAGTTGAACGAGAGGACCGGGATGTCGGCCGCCAACGCTTCCTCGATTGCGGGAGAGAGGGCCTTGGGGTCGACCAGCGTGGTGGCGATCACCGAAGCGCCCTTGGCCACGCACTCGCGAATCGCGGCCGCCTGATCGGCGGCGTTGCTGTGCGCGCTGACTTCCAGGTTGACGCCGAGTTGCGCGGCGGCGGCGCTGCTGACTTCGGCCGAGAGACCCCAGAACAGGTCCTGCTGGTTCTCGATCACCCCTCCGCTGTGGCTGATCTGGCAGAACAGCGGCTCGTCCGAGGCCAAGTGTTGGTCGACCAGTTCGATCCAGTAGGTCGTGGGCAGTCGCCGGCCGACCGTTGCGCTCGCTTCCGACGCCACGATGGTGGTGGCGATGCTGGTCGTGACCAGCGCGGCGGTCGCCTCCTCCGACTCATCCGCGAAGCGTCGCTCGAGCTCGGCGCGCAGTTCGTTCCAGTCGGCGAGCGCGATCCGTTCGACCGCTCCCCGGTACTCGGCTTCAATGCCCTCGCAGATGCCCTCGATGCCCGCGTCGTTCGTGTCGACCACGCAGAGCAAGAGGCCCGGCTCACGCTCCGGATTCTCGGGATCGGCGAAGTAGTTGTTGAAGATTTGGGCGATCTCGCCGCCCGACTCGCGCAGGTAGGCGTTATACGCGCGCGCGCCCCGCTCCTCCCTGGTCTCAATCTCGACGGGCATCGCAGAGCTGTACAGCGCCCTGCCGGTTTCCGCGTCGGTACTGAGGAAGCGGTGTTGCGGCTTCTGGGTTTCCGTCCAGGCGCCGTCGTCCCCGCGCTGTTGCAGTCCGACCTCCACCCGGCCGTCCGCCAGCCGTGCGGCGGAGATGCGGACCTCCGCCGCTCCGTCTCCCTGGGCGGCCCAGATCGCACCCAATGCGGCGGCTCCGAGCAGGACACCGAGCGCGATCAGCATCAGTGAGCGCATGACGATCCTCTTTCGCTTCCAGTCAGCCTCGGTCGTCTACTCGATCTCGATCGGCTCGACCTTGGCGCCGTCGGCGAGGACCGCGCGGTAGGCCTGGTCGGCCGCTCGCAGTTCCGCGAAGGACCCGGTTCGCAGTCCGCTCAGGTTCAGGTTCCAGGGCGTGATCAGCATGATCGTCGGCTGCTCGACGAAGACCGGGGTCAGCGGGAAGTTGGCGACGTAGGTCAGGGCGCTGACGATGAACCAACCCTGCGCCTCGCTCGCATCGGCGACGCCGAGCAGGTCGAGACTGGCCAAACCCTGCTGAGTGCGCGCGCGCCGGTGTTGGCCCCGCTCCAGGCTGTAGCCCATCGCCACAATGCCCTTGCCCTCCAGCACGGGGCCGTCGGCCTCGATCGCGTTGGCTTCCTTGAGCGCGGCGACCGAGGTGCCGGCGCTGAGTGAGACCAACACATCGATGGCGTCGTCGCCCTCGGCCAGCAACAACTCGCGCAGCCGTTCTTGCAGCGCGTCAGGGTCGTCGGCTGTTGGCAGGTTGATCTCTCGCACCTCGCCGCCGGCGTAGGTCGCCTCGAGGCCGTCGCAGCGTTCCTCGAGTCCGACGTTCTGGCGCTCATGGATCAGGCAGGCGACCACGCCCGTGTTTCCCTGCTCGTTGAGGCGCTCGCCGATGAAGCGGCCGGCGGACCGATCGTCGAGCGCGATATGCAGCTCCGAGCCCGCCGCCCGGGCGTGACTCGCGCCGGAGTTGAAGGTCACGATCCGCGCGCCGGCCTGCTTGGCCGCGAGCAGCGCCTCGGTGACGGCGTCGGGATTGGCGAGGGTGGCCGCAATCGCCGCCGCGCCGTCGGCGCTGCACTGTGCGATGGCCGCCGCCTGGGAGGCGCCGTCGGGCGAGGAGTGGAATCGCACATGCGCATTGAGGTGCGTGGTCGACTGGTACATGAAGCCGCGCACCTGCTCCCAGAACGGGTCGGCGGCGTGTCCGTGCGCGATGACGCAGAGCAGTTGGCGCTCGTCCGCGACCGGCTCGCCGACGCCCGGCTCGGAGGCGTCGTTCTCGATGCTCGCGGGCTCTTCGGCGATATCGTCGGCGATGTGCATCGAGACCGCCAATTCAAGCGGCGAGCTGTTCAGCCAGCGATTGGTTGGAGCGTCGCGTCCGACGGTGTTGAGTTGCGGATGCAGGCGCTTGCCCCAACCTTCGCCGTCGTGCGGCTGCAGCGCGACGCGAACGTCGCCCGCGTCCGACTTGATCGCAGAGATGCGCACCGTCGTCCCGCCGTCATGCCCGCCGGCGCCGGCGCGGTCGGCGAACAGCTCCTGGGCGATCAACGTGAACGCGACGCCAGCCGCCAACAGCAGAGTGGCCACCAGGGTCATGCGGAGCGAACGACTGTATCGAGAAAGCGATTGTGGTCGGTGCATGGCGATCCTCCGTTGCCGCATCCCGGTTCGGCGTGGCGGCGCGACCGGAATGAATCTCGCTCCCGAGTATCCCGTATCCAGCGGCAAGAGTCTCGTGTAGTTTCGTGCAATTACGCGTGAGGAATCCACTGGTTTCTGAGCAATGGTGGGCCGGAACATTCCCGTTGGTGCCTAATGTCGACCAGGATCGCGGTGCAGAATGAGGCCTGATTGCTCTTGCGCGCGCCGCCGCTTAGTCCTCCGGAGCTGGCAAGAACACCACCCGCGCGACGTTGCAGGTCTCGCACCAAAACGTGCAGCGCAGCCTGCTCGCATCGGCGAAGTGGGGTTCGGTCCGCTCAAGCGTGATCTCGTGATCGGCGTGACCCCAGGCGTGGAGATCAGCGCTTGCCAGTTCGACCAGCAACGCCGCCCTGTGGTCGGCTATAGGTTGGGAGCGCTCGGCCAGCCGGAGCACAGCTTGGATGAAGCCATTGAACTGGGTCATGCCCGCCTCGCGCTGTGAATCGTATTGGGCTCAGCCGCTCGGGCAATACCCCTCGCCTGGAAGTCGGTCGTGAAATCTACCGCCTCGCGCCCACTCCCACATCCGACCAGTGCAACTCTCGCATTCGGTCGATCCTCTCGCACCACACACCGATATCATCGACCATCCATCCACTCATATCTACACGACTATCTATGTAATTCTCAGGCTTGTCGTGCGATACTCCATGCAACATCTACGCCGAGACCTGAGGCCAAGGCGCTCGGCTGGCCGGCACGCGGCAACCCGTCCTGGCAGGTCGGCCGCGCAGCTGAGTCCGCACGCAAGTCGAGAGGAACCAAGATGACCATCAAGATGCTCAGCCTGGCCCGGACCCGACGCCGCTCGTGGCTGATCGCGCTGGCCCTGCTGGGCGCCCTGGTCCTGGGGATGACGATTCAGCGATACGCGCCGGGGCTCGGACACGCGGGCGCTTCCGACGCTCGCGGCGACACGCCGATCCGCGTCGTCGCCGTGAAGCTGGAGCAGGGCAGCGTCGAGGTCGGCGTGCAGGCGCAACAGACGGACGGCAGCTGGGGCGAGGTGATTCGGCCCGGCGCCCGCTTCCTGCCCGCCAGCGCACCCGTTGGAAGGCGGCTGCACAGCTCGCCGGTGCGAGTACAGGCGTTTTACCCGCTGCCGGAGTCGATTGAAGCGTTGCGCAGAGGGACCGAGGGCTTCTACAGCGAGAGTGCGCTCTACTGCGTGATCAACCACGGCGCCGAGGGCGACGCCTTCTGGCAAGGGGCCAACTACCGAACCTCCGAGAGCGGCCGCTTCGAACGCAACAACATCCGCATCGTCTCCACGCCCGACGGCGCAGCGCAGGCCGCCGCGATCCGCCAGTGCGTGGCCGACGGCGCAGCCGCGCTCGCGGCGACGCTCGCCGCGCCCGAGGCCGTCGGTGACGCGCTGCGCGAGGCTGTAGCCGCAGGCGTGCCCGTGCTGACCTACAACTCCGGCGCGGACGTCTCCCGCGGCCTGGGCGCCTACGCCCACCTGGGGCTTGACGACCGGCGCGGCGGAGAGCTGGCCGGCCAGTGGCTCAACGAGCAAGGAACGAGCGGGACGGTCCGCTGCCTGCTGCATGAGCGGGACAACATCGGCCTGACCCAGCGCTGCGACGGGTTGCAATCGGCCTACAGCGGCGGCAGCGTCGAACAGGTCGACGTCTCGGCCGGGCTCGATGAGCTGCGGGCAGGCCTGGCGGACTCAGATGCGGTCGCCCTGGTCGCGCTCAACGTCGACACGACCGCCGCCGTCGCCGGCGCGCTGGCCGCAGCGGAACGGAGCGACATCGCCGTCATCGGCTTTGGCGGCGGGCCGTCCATCCTGCAGCCGCTGCTGACCGGTCAGGTCGCCATGCTGGTCTGGGACCAGCCCGATCTACAGGGCCACTTGGTCGCCCAGTTGCTGACGCTGCCGGAGCGCCTGTTCACCGGCCTGCCGGCGTTGGAACTGGGGAGCCCGTTCATCGCGATCGAGCCGATCATCTTCGACCTCGCCGCGGTCAGGGAGATCATCGCCAATCTCCCGCCCGAGGCCCAGCAGGCGGTGATGCAGGCGGCGGCCGGCGGATAATCGCCTGCAACGATTAGAACGTTGCCCGTACCGGCAGGATCTCCGAGGTCCGCATCCGGTTCCGGTTTGACGCGCCGCCATAAGCGGGCCGTGAGAAAGAAGCCTTCGCTGGTGCGGCTGAACGCCGCTCGCCGGCAGGCAGCGCCGCGCGACGGCATCGGCCTGGCTGGAGTCGCCGCAGGACCTTGACGATCAGGGCAACGTAGATAGGTGGAAGCCTGCATCTTCAGACTGCATCGCTTGAGTCCGTCGCTCGGCTGCGCGCCACCGAACGCACACTCGCAGGGCTACAGGCCGAACTGCGGACCGACCACCCCCTTGCCGACCAGCCGGGGAAACCGGTGTTGGTTGTTCAGTTCGTCGCGCAACCGCTCGGCGACGATGATCGGGTGAATGCCCAAGTCCTGGGCGAACGCAACCACGTCCTGTTCCTGATAATCCTGTCGCGTAGCCCAAGCATCCCAGACCATCGAGGGAAACAATGCTTCGCGCGCCCACTCGTCCGCCTCTTGTTCGATTGGATCGGTCCTGGGCAAGTCCAAATCGTCCAGGAATGCGGCCGTACTCAACTCGGCGTGGCGTCCCAAGTGTGCCAACTCGTGCAACAGGCCCTGCCAGAAGCGGGCCAGCCGATCATTGCGCAGGGTCAGGGCGATCACCGGGTGCGGCCCCATGCCCCAGAGCGTGGCTCCGTCGAGATGCGTCCCGGTCAATGGCGGCACGATCTGCAAGGAGATCCCGTGTTGCGCCAGATACGACTGCGCGTGTATCGGGCCCCGATCGGTGGCGCTCAACTGGGCGACCCTGTGCAAGAAATCGGGCGTGACGATACCGGGCACAAAGGCGCCGCCCAATGGAGATGCGTTGGCTGCCGCCGCCGCACCCAGGCACCAGGCTTGGATGGCCGCAGGATCGGCATGCTCGCTCCATAAGCCCATCGCAGGCCTGCGGCCAAGGGCCGCTGAGCGGGCAGCCCCGAACGCCCGCGCGTAGAGGCCGTCAATCAGCGCGCGCGGATCCGTGTCGGGCGGCGACACCGGCGGAATCCAACCGAAGCTCGCCATCTCCTCCAGCGGGAACCGCTCGACCTCGAGTGTCAACGGCGAGAGATCCATCGGCGCGCTGTCTGAGTGGATCAGGCTCTCGGCCGGGATGCCGAGGTGTCGGTGCAGCGCCCGCGCCATACTCATGGTCAGCGGCCGCTTGCCGGACAGGACCTCGGAGACTCGCGCCCGGCTGCCCAGATACGGAATCAGGTCCCGGCGAGTCAGATCCATCTGGTCCATACGAAACTCAATCGCGGCCACGGGATCCGGCGGCGGAATCGGATAGTGCCGCTCTTCGTAGCGTTCGATCAGCGCACTGAGCACTTCAAGCTCGTCCCGCACGGCGTCGCTTGACGGGTCTTCCATCAGCAGCTCGACGCGCTCGATCGCTGCGTCGTAGTCGACCTCGCCGCGGATCGGCGATACCTCAACCATGGTTAACCGTCTCCGCATCTATTCGGTCGTACTCGGCATGCGTGCCGATGAACTTGACGTACACGGTTCTACCTTCGTACCAGACGTCCACGACGAGCCGGTAATCGTTGCCCTTGATGTTGAACACCACTCGGCAATCGGAAATGATGCTGGCCTTTGGAAACTGCTGCTTGACCTGCGCCGGGTTGTCCCAGTCGGCTCGCTCGGCCTCCTGATGCCAGGCCTGCAATGCACCTGCCGCGTCAGCGTGCCGTTCCCAAAACGCCTTGAGCCGCTTCTTGGCGATGACGTGCACCCTGACATCCGTTTGTTCCCATTATGGGATCAACTTGCCGATCCCGCAAGCCGCTGCTGGCCGCCGAGCCGGACGCTGGTCTGAACGAAGTGAAGCACGAGGCAGTCTGCAGGAACCTACTGAACGGGCGGCCGTTCCTCGCGCTGTCGGACCTCAGAACACCGACGTTGCCGCCGCAAGCAAAGCGCCGATCGCTCGTTCGGTACGCTCTCCGCGGATGTCCGCCGCTTGCCTTACGCGGTCTCCTTTGAGAGTTGGATGATTGCCTGCCCCAGCATTTGAGCAACCTCGGTTGCCTGTTCAAGCGGCAGATACGCGGCAAATGCGGGGGGGGCTCGTCTGATCGGCCGAACAGCATCACGACCGCAGGAAGCTGGGGCTCGTGACCCAGAGTCGGGTGGACCGGCTCGACCCGTACCGACAGACCCGTCTCAATCTTCAGCTCACTGTTGTGCGGCATGAACGGCAATTCTCCTCGCAGCGCGTCGACAGGACCAGCTCATTCGAGCATACGCCGCAAGAGCTGCGCTGAATGCGGGACGAAGCACCTCACAGATTCGATGACGCGCGGGCAGATTGCGTCAGCGCTGGGTTCATGCAGATTGCAACTGTGCCTCGCTGTGGCCGCGGGCGGCGGGGTGATTCGCTGTCGAGACCATCGTTCGGCGTCTCTCCAGGCCGCAGACTGACACGCTGATTGGCGTGACCACACGGGACAAGTCGCAGATCTCAGCCTACGCACGCCTACGGTGCAGACTGCGGATCGAATGGCCCATTCACCGATTCAACCACGGTCACCGAGTCCAACCCGGATTGCGGGGTGAGCGGGAGACGATCGGGACGCCGGCGTCAGCATCGGCGTTGGCTGAAGCGGGTCTAGTGCGGCTCGGCGTCGCTGTCCGAACCCGCCCAGCCGAGCATGCAGACATCGTTGACGCAGAGCCACTCAATCCCGTCGGGCGCCCAGGCTCCGATGTCGGAACCGGCGATCTCGTCTGCGACGTTCTCGACCAGATTGGCGAACTCAGCCGCCGTGGTCCGACCGCCCGCCGGCGAGAACCAGGCGATGTGGATCAACCCCTCGCAATTGCCGGTTCGAGTCGTGGGGAGAAAGTGGGGAAAGCCGAGCAGTTGAAACTCCGCGCTGATCGCGCAGCGCCGACTCCGAGGCGCCGCGCGCGGCGGGTCGAGCGTATGATCGATTGCCACGATCAGGGCCATGTAGCACTGCCCCTGGGAATCGGCGCCAACCGCGTGCAGCGCTCGCCCTCGGCCGAGTGCGTCGGCGTCGACCTCGATCCTCAGCGGCGTCAACCGCAGGCAAGAGTCGATTAGAGCGACACGATCCGCATCCGCCTCCTCCGGTTGCGCCGGGCGGATCCGCGCGACCTCTGCACGAGCATCGCTCTCGCTGTCCACGCCGCCCCTGCCGACGCCGCTCCACGACACGATCGATCCGCAGTCTCCACCCCGGGGTTGTCCGCTGCGCAGTAAGCAGCTCTGGCCAGGTGAGAACCGATGCGGCTCGGCCCGATTCGGATCCTGAGCGACACTCAGAAAGGAGTAGCAACGCTCGGCGAGGTCAAAGCGGACCACATCGACGCGGCCGCGCCGGTTGAACGTCTCGGCGTCGGCGCGAAGCGTCAGTGCGGGGGCGGCGCAGCCCTCGACACCGGGAGGTGGACCACCCTGGCCGGACAATCGCTCGATCCGCAGCCAATCGCAGTCGCCCTCGGCCGCGCCGCTCTGGCTCGTTCCACGGCTGAGCGGCTGGACGAACTCGGTCAAGCGGCATTCGCCGCCGAGGGTCCGGCCTGGGTCGGGCTCGATCGCGATCCCCGCGTAACAGCGGCCGCTGCCGTTGCTGACAAAGCGGACGATACGTTCATCGCGCTCGAAGGTTCGAGAGTTGACGACGATCTCCTGGGTCGGAATGCCGGCGCACGGCGATTGCTCGGCTTGCGTCGTCTCGCCTGCCCCATGCGCGTCGGCGGCATTGGCCGCGACCTCACCGTGATCCACAGCGACTGTTAGGCCGCGATGAGCGAACCGCTCCTCGCAGCCGGCGCCGGGAGCAAACGCCGCATCAGCGATCCAAACGCTTCCTTGTTCTGCCCCGAACACGCCGCCGAGCTGCGCGGCGGCGCTCCACGTTTGGCCTGCCGGGATCCGCACGATCGCGGTCGAGAGCGCGACATGGTCGTTGCGCAGCAGCACGTTCACGGCGAAGGGCGGGATCCGATCCGCTTCCACAACCACGTTGTTCAGATCATCCAACCGGGTGTTGCGCAAGCGCAGGATGAACGCGAAGGGAGCGCCTGGGTTGCCTTCGAGATTGGTCCGGCAAAGACCTGCAAGGCCGGAGAACAGCTCGGCGGGTAACTGTCGGAGCCGATTGCCGCTGAGGTTGATGCTCTGCAATCGACTGAGGCCCGCCAGGTCACCCGGGCGAATCGTGTCAAGGGACAGGCCGCTCAGATCGAGGGCCCCATCGAGTGAGGCCAGGTGCTCATCGGTCACTTCGGCGCAGTGCCCTACCTCATCCATCGCGCCGACCAACGCCTCGCGGATCTCTGTCGAGCGATCGCAGATGCCGCCGGTGGAAGCCGTAACGCGTTCGCTCGCTCGCTCCATCGGTATCTGATCGCGGCAGCCGACCAGCAGGAGCGACAGCAATACCGCAGCTCCGATCAGCGCAACCAGCGGTCGCTCACACATGTCCACCACCCTACGCGCGTTGCGGCACTGGCATGGACTGAATCGACATCGCACGACATTCCACACGATTCTGCACAGGTGAATGTGCGACCACGGATATCATTCACCAGACAACCGTGCCGTCTTAGGCGGATCCCGGCGCTGTTGAACCGGTCGACCCGTGCGGCGGCTTGTGTCCTCGAGGATGATTCATTGCCTGGCGGGCGCAGATTGAGTTCCTCGTGATCCCCAGGTTGGCCGGCCCACGTTCACTGATCGCCGGAGCCGGTTCCTACCGCGTGACGGACCTCGTTGGGGACGTCGTCGGCGGCGTGACGACGGCAGTGGTCGCGTTGCCGATCGCGCTGGCGCTGGGCGTCGCGGTCGGGCTGGCTGGCGGCCAGGACGCGGGCAGCGGCGCGCTGGCCGGACTCTACGGGGCGATCGCGGTGGGCTTCTTCGCCGCCGTCTTCGGCGGCACGAAGGGCCAGATCTCCGGTCCGACCGCGCCGATGACGGTCGCGATGACCGTCGTCGTCCTGCAGTTCAGCCTGGCCGAGGCGTTCCTCGTCGTGGTGCTGGCAGGACTCATCCAAATTGTGCTGGGCGTGCTGCGGGTCGGGCGCTTCATCTCCTACACGCCCTATTCGGTGATCTCGGGCTTCATGACCGGTATCGGCGTGATCATCATGGCGCTGCAAGTGCTGCCCTTCGTGGGCGCGCCAATCGAGTCGGGCAGCCTCGCCCGCCTGATCGGCGCCTGGCCCGGAGCGTTCGGGGAGATCAATGTCCAGGCGCTGGCGATCGCGATCGTCACGCTGCTGGTCACCATCGCCTGGCCGCGCCGGTTTCGGAGTTACTGTCCGCCCACTCTGGCCGCGCTGCTTATCGGTACGCTGCTCGGCCTGCTCTGGCTGAGCGGCGCGCCGACGATCGGGGACGTGCCCTCGGGCTTGCCCTCCTTCGACTGGCCCGACGCCTCCTCCGACGCCTGGCCGCTGCTGATCCAGGCGGCCTTCGTGCTCGCCTTGATCGGTTCGATCGACGCCCTGCTCACGTCGCTCGTGGCCGACTCGATCACGCGCGACACGCACCGTCCCAACCGGGAGCTGATCGGCCAGGGCATGGGCAACACCGTCTCGGGATTGATCGGCGGATTGCCCGGCGCGGGCACGACGCTGATGACCGTGGTCAACATCCGCGGCGGCGGCCGGACCGCGATCTCAGGCGTGATTGTCGCGGGACTGTTCTTGGCCCTGGTGCTGGGCGCCGGATCGGTGACCGAGCCGATTCCCCAGGCGGTCCTGGCCGGACTGCTGATGAAGATGGGTTGGGAGATCATCGACTGGCGCTTCGTCCGCCACATCTTTGAGATCGAGCGCGGCCATGTCGTGGTGATGCTGCTCACCTTGCTGCTGACCCTGTTCGTCGATCTGATGGTGGCGGTCGGGATCGGCCTGATCGTCGCCGGCATGGCCAACGCCGTGCGCTCGGAGCGGCTGGAGCTTGACCGCGTGATCTCGGTGCCGCTGCTGGAAGGCGATCCCGACGATCCCTACCTGGCTCGCATCGGTGTCGTCGCCTTACGTGGCCGATTTACCGTCGCGTCGGCGACCGCCCTGGTGCGTGTCGTTGGCGCCGACATCGAGGAACACGAAGTCGTAATCTTCGACTTCTCCGAGACCGCCAGTCTCGACGACAGCGCGGTCATGGTGATCGAGCAGCTCTTCGAGACGGCGGTGGAGCAGGGCACGCCCTGCGTGATCGCCGGCCTGGGCGGCTCGGCCGAGTCCGCGCTGCGCTCGTTGGGCGCGCTCGACGAGATCCCCGGCGACCACCTCGCCGGCAACCTGACCGAGGCCCGGGCGCTCGCCCGCAAGTTGTTGGACGAGGATTCCGGCCTCGCCTAGCGGAGATCGTCCCACAGAGTCGCGTCTCGACACCATCGCCGGCAGTCCCGAATCGGAGGCCAGCCCCATCCTGGTGGCCGGCCTCGCCTGTGTCCTCCACGCGTAGGGTGGGCGGATTCAGCGGGACGCGCCGTCGTTCAGCGGAGCGTCTTGACAACGCGGCGCTGGCCGGGTGTTCGTCGCCGAGCGCGCGGCTAAATCCGGATTCCGGTGCAACCCGCACCGAATCTCCAACGTAGCCCGCATTATGCACGATCTCGGCGGTTCCTGTTCATGGCATGTCGTGCAACTCCCGGTGCAAAAGTTTGTCCAATGTAGGCCGCTACCCCCTCGGGCAATGGTCGCCCAGCACACCGCCCAAACGAGGATCTGGGGAACGGGCATCTCGCAGCGTCATCCGCCCCGTGAGCCTGAGCAGCAGCACGCCAACGGCGTCGCCGTGGCGGGCGGCGCGGTCTCGGCCCGATGCGGCCGGGCCCGGGACACGAGATCGCGTGGAAGCCGATTGAGCGTCAGCGCCTGCTGGCGCACATGGCGACGCCCGCGTAGCGGCGTATTGCCAGACCGCCAAGCGCGACGGCGAACAACGCAGCCGCCAGCGCGCCGAGCAGCGCCGCCATCGAGACGCCTGCGTCGCTCAGGCCGCCGGTGCCAGAATTGGGGAACGTCAACTCAAGCTCATCATCAAGGGTGTCGTCCTCGTCCACCATCTCCCCCGCTTCGAGCGCTTCATCCTCGTCCATTACCGAGCCGTCTTCCGTCGTCGGATTTTCCTCGTCCACGATGACGGTCAGGGTGACTTCCGCCTGTCCGGCGCCCGTGGACCTAATTGCCGCCTCGGTCGGCTCGCCGTTCAGCGTGAAGGTGACGTCTTCCATGTTGTCCCGGTCGACATCCAGGTGCCATGCGCCGTCCGCGCCCGCCTCCACCGAACCAAGGTTGCGACCGAACTGGTCGGTCGCTGAAACCACGTCTCCGGGCTCAACGGCTCCGGGGTTTCCGTAATAGCGGAAGGGCGGTTCCTGCTGGGCGGCCGCCGTCCATAGCAGGAACAGCGCCGCCGCGACCGCAGCCACAACTGCCGCAGCGCGAAATCGCGTCACAGGAATCATCTCGCGCCCTCTCGACGACCGTGCCGTTTCACTGACTGTCCTGTCAGTGTGAACCCGTGAAGATCGATCAATCAACACGGTTCGAGCTAGTCACATAAGCGATTGCCAGTTATTGGCGTCATGACGGCTTGGAATCCGCATGCGGGGTGCGTCTATTGCCGTCGATGGTGGGCGTAGTCTGCGCGAGTGAGGCTGTACATGATGCGTCACGGCAAGGCGGAGGCGCGAGGCGTCGCGTGGCCCGCGGACGAACTGCGTCCTCTCGCTCAGGCGGGCCGCCGGCGCACGCGAGACGGCGCGGTCGGTCTGCGGCGTCTGGGCGTGCAGCCGCAGCGGACGCTCTGCAGCCCGCTCGTCCGCGCCCGTCAGACGGCGGAGATCGTCCATGAGGGCCTCAAGCTGGAGCGTCCCATCGAGTTCGTCGATTCGCTGGCCAGCTGGCGGCTGTCCAGCATCATCGCGGACTCGTCGATGGCAGAAGTGGAGTCGGTCCTGCTTGTGGGTCTCGAACCGACGCTGAGCGAGCTGATTGGTCCGCTCATCGGCGGTCGCGGGGCATCGATCCGCGTGCGTCCCGGCAGCATCGCGAGGCTGAACGCGCCGGAACTCCATCCCGGCCTCTGCGCCGAACTGGAGTGGCTGCTGACGCCGAAGCAGCAGGCCGCGATCGGTCGCTAGCGCCGTCAACCCAGGGAGATGCCCGCCTGCCGTACGCCGGCCGCGCCGAGGCTATTGCGCCAGCGCAAGGTGGTCCATAGCGGCCGGATTTTCTGCTCGAAGATCCGGCCCTTGTCGAGCTGCGAGACGCCGTTCACGGTTTGCGGCAGCGTGGCGTTGCTCACCGTGACGGGGCTGACATCACTGAGGAACCACGTCAGACTTGGACGGCAGTTGGTCCCCGCTGAGGCGCGCCAGTCGCCGAACATCGCGACGCGTTTCATTGACTTCCCGCCTGAAGTCGGCGAGGGCTGATTCCAACGACGATGCCCGGTTTTCGAGCTTATCCATTCTGGCGATGATTCCGTACGCCAGCGTAGCCACTTCTTCGCGACTCAATGCATCGGCCATTTAGCGCCACCCTTCGCTGCTCAAGGCGTGACCGTTCTGGAGATGCCAGAGCAGTCGTGGCCGTGGATCAATTCCGTCTAGGGCTTGATGGCGACCACGCAGGGGAGCTCGGTGTCGAGATTGGACAGCACGAAGCGGTACATTCCGCCGGCCGTCCCTCTGGGTTCGCACTCCGTTGCCAGCGCGTCGTCGGCGTGCTCCACTTCGTGACAGCCGTCTACTGTCGCAACCACCTGAGAGAAGGCGAACTCGTTGATTCCGGCTGTTCTGCTGATACATCTCGTCCTTCCCTTCAGGCTCGGCAGCCACGAGGGCCAGTCAACCGCGCGTCCGAGGCGATCTGCATGACGCAGTATTGCATGATTACTCATGCAACCACGAACATTGCCCGTGCCATAGCAGATGCATCCTCCTGTTCGCTCGCCTGCCTCGCCCGAGGATCCGCCGGAGGCAGACGAACGAGACCCTCCGCAATCCCTACGGGACAGCGCCCTCGCCGCCTTCCCGCGGACAGGCTCTGGGAAGGGGAGCGGATTTCCGTGCGAGCCTCCAATTGGAGCTCCTGAGCCCCGAACCGGCCCAGAGAAGAAGACTCCCCCGAGCATCTAGCGGCCCCTGTTTAGGTGGATCAACGCTCCCGCGGGTTGAGGTCGGCCACTCCACCGAAGGACCGAGCTACGGGTCGCGCTTCGGGATTCTCCAGACGAGCGGCTGGTCGGCCCGGATCTGGTAGCTGTGCCCGGTCCTTAGCGCACGCAGCGTGTTGACTCCGTTCAGACCTGGCACTCCTTCCAGCGTCGGGAAGAACGCGAGCCAGCGGCCCGATCCTTCGTCCCACTCGTAGATTCCCACGATAACGCCACTGATGTCCGCGTCGCCGTTGCCGGTCAACGCCTTGACCACTGTCACGCCGTCTTGACCGTTCCACTCGATGACGTTGAGCCCGGCCTCCAGCTCAATCTCAACGCTGTCATTGTCCAGCGCCGGCAGACTCGCCGAGCTCGCCCCGCTCGCCAGCTCGTAGGCGTCCGACTCGCCGATCGTGACCTCGATCGTGCTGTCGTACTCCGCGTTCCCGTCGTCGACGGTGGCCAGCGCCAGGGTCGCGGTATCGCTGCCGACCGCAAACGTGACCCGCGCCGCGACGCTGGCTTGCTCGCTCAGCATGGCGCCTGATTCCGAGATTTGCACCGCCACTGACAGAGCCCTCGTGGTCGGTCCACTGCGGCTCAGCGTGAACACTGCCGGCAGCCCTTCCTCCACCAATCCCGTCGGCACCGACCTGCGGCCCGACACACCGATGGTCGGAGGCGGTGCGCGGAAGACATTGTCGGAAATCTCGTTGCCGATCCTGGTGTTGCGCCGGATGATGTCGGCGAGCGTCGTGCTGCGCACTTCGGCCAGCAGCTCAGGGTCATTGATGAAGCAGGGATCGTTCTCGAACCAAAAGCGGTCGCCATCCCGTAGCCGCTGGAACTGGTCGGCGATGATCCTGTGGAACGTCTCACCAACCATTGCTCCAGGCACATGATCCTCGGCCAGACCGCCGGTCCAGAGGTCAAGCTCTTCGACGTCCTCATAGGCCTGCGCCAGGGCCGCCTGGACCTCCGGATCCGAGGACACCTCGGCAAAGTCGGACGCCCGAGGCAGGCCGTACGCCATGCGGACCATGTTGTAGCGAGGCAACCCATGGTCGCGTCCCCGCTGGATGTTCAGCGCTGCCAGATCTCGGCCGGAACTGCCGGGCGGCCCGAACAGCATGTTGCGAATCTCGTCGACCAGGGCAAGGTCAATCTCCTGCGCCATCTGCGTCGAGATTCCCCGCAGCAACGGCTCGATCCCCACTTCGCGGACCAACGAGATGTTGAAGAAGCTCTCGGCCAGCGAGATCTCCTCGCTCTCGCCCTCCGCGTCAATCAGCATCAGGCTCGGAGGCAGCATCGTGTGGCCGACGCGGAATGCGGCCGTCGAGAACTCGTTGGCGATGCTTGGGTCCACCATCTCCTGGTAGCCCGCATACGGCTCAAGTGAGCGCGGCCCCAGCAACAGAGGCAGAAACTCCTGATACGTGATGACCTGCATCTGCGCGCCGACGATCTTGCGGGCAAGCTCGAAAATCTCGTGCCCCGTCAACTCGGGATGCTCAATCGCAATCTCATCCGCCAGCCGGTTGTGCTCCCGCACGAAGAGGGTGTGCATCGCAATCAAGGCGATCTGCTCGTTGGCGCGAATGTCCCCTGCCAGGAACAGTCCTGGCCGTGGCCGACCACCGTCTTCGATCGCCAGGCGGGACGGGTTGGGCGGCAGGAAGAGGCCGCGGCCAACCGTTCTCAATCTCCCGGTCCCGTCGTTGGTGCGCAGCAGGCTCACCCTGGAACTCGACGACCCGTATACGTTCGATGCATCGATGAACGCGGAAATCTGATTCGACTGTTCCCGTGGATTGTCCGCTCCGGTGCCGGAATCCGGGTCAATGATCGAGCGATCGAACGGGATCAGCCGCAACCCCGTCCCGAACGGGTCGAACGCCGGATCGCCCCGCGGGATCGGAATCGCGGCCTGGGACGATGTGATTGTGGCCGGAGTCAAGCTGATGTCATGGTCCAGGAACTGGCCCCACTGCCAGAGCATGTCGCTGGCCCGCGCCGAGTTCGGGACGTGCTCGACCTGACGGTGAACCATATTGCTGATCGTGCGCGCATCCGGTAACTCTCCGGACATCGTTCCGGTCATAGCAAAGTCAAAATCGACCGCCGCCTGACGCAGCAACGGGGTTCCGGCCATGCCCAGTTGCGGCCTGAGCAGGTTGTTGCGCCAGCCGGTGATCGAGCGAGCTTCGAACGAGGTCGGGAACTCGCGCAGCCCTACCTCGATCGTGTCGCCGCTGCGCCACGAGAGCTGGATGTCGTACCAGAAAAACTGGCGACCATTGCCGGCGCCGTCGGCCAGATTGAACCAGCGGTTCCCCAGGCGCAGCGCGAGGCAGCCGAACTCGTCCGCCTTGAGCGGCAAGGCAGGCGAGATGTCGATCGCAATGCTCCACGGATCGGCATTCGACGGTGTGCGGTTGTAGAACAGGTTGGTCACCGTGTACCGCGTGCCGCGCCAATGAAAGTCGGTGCCGCTCAACTCCCCGATCGCATGACCACCCAGCTCGCCGGCGCCCAGCATCCGACCGCTCGAACCCACCGACATCGTCGCCGTCCAGACATTCTGCCCACGCAGTTCCACACTGGAGGGTTCGGACCCGCTCTGGGCATTCGTCGCGGGAGACAGGATCATGAAGAGAGACACGATGCCCAGAGCCGAGAGAGTGCTCGAGCCAAGCGCTCGCAATAGAGCGTCAGATCGCATGTGCGCGGCGCTCGTCATGCTCAGTGGATTCGACAAATTGCGTAACCTCGAGCGAATGTGCGCGAGTGATTCGATCATCAGACACATTGATCCAGATCGGTCTCAAACGCACCGCTGGCGTCGAGCCAGAATGTGCGGACCGATAGTTTGGAGCTGTACCGCTAGGCGCCGATTGGGTGACCGGCCGGCAACATGCTCGCCCGAGGCGTGTGGCGCCAACCCCGTTCGCCGCCGCTATCGCGCTCCTGCAATGGGACCTGAACACCGGCGTTCTCAAGATGCCGCGCGGCGATTCGAACCGCGGCGTCCGCAGGCCGACCAGCATGATCGGTAGTCCGCCCAGGCCCGAACACCCTGTATGCGCCGGAGCCAGCGACGATCAGGCTCAATGGCACAACTAGTGGCACTCCGTGCTTGCCTCGCAGCATCCTGACGCTCCTCTCGGCGGGTTCCGGGACCAGTCTTCCCGGCCGGCGCAGTTGGCGGATCGCGCGCATAGTAGTGCGCCTTGCACAAATCAATGATGCTGTTTCATGTAAACGATGAAAAGTGTCTGTGCAATTGCTGCCCTTCGCCGCATGTCGCCGCTGTCCGACGACCTTTGCAAGGCCGGCGGCCGGCGCTCAATTCCCCCCTCGCATCAGCTCAAGACGAGCCTCTTGATGGCCTTCCGCACTCTCCGCTCGGAGCCCCAGTTCCGGGAGCACACGCGCGCCAAGGTGCTGTTCAAGTGGCTTTGCATGTGAACAGCCCGGTCCGCACCGCATGCGCGGTCGAGGACGAACCGTTCCGCCTGACCACGTTCACGTAGAAGCAGGCGGCTGCAGGAACCGGTGCGGGGCGGGTCCCGCAGGAGAGGAGTGATCGAGGCGACTACCCGGCGGCATTTGTTCTCCCCCGATCACTTCATGGCCGACGGCACGCTCCTGGAGGCTCTGGCTTCGCACCGGTGCTACCCCGCGCGATGAGAGTCAGCCCCCGGAGGCGAGCGCGACTGACCAAGCCAACCGCTAATGCGGGGCCAGGCTTGCACAGGTGAGCGCCCACCGAGGCGTATCTGCGTCGCTAGGCACCCGCATAAGGTCAAGTTCCGACATCTGGGCCATCTGCTCTCCGAGAACGGGCATGGCCTGGTTGTCGATGTCGAGTTGGCACAAGCCGACGGCGATGTCGAACGCGAGGCCGCGCTGGCGACTGTGAAGCGCAACGTCAGCGATCGGTCCTCATCGGCACCGACCGTGTTGCGGGGTCCGTGAATCGCCGGGCACGTCGCTCAGTACGAGCGTGGACGGCGCAGCGCCGTCGACGGGCGCACCACTCGGCACGCGGCCTGCCGCACCTTACATTCTCACCCCCCTGGCTAATCTCGAGACGGCTACCCCTTCGCCGAACCGACCAGACGCAGCATTCGCTGTCCATCCCGCGCCAAGATCGCACTCTCGAACCACAGCCCCAAGGGGCCTCCGTCGGCGACCAGTTGTCAATCACGGGGCGTTGTGGCTCCAACGATCCGTACCGCAGCGGCCCTTCGCTGGGTTCGAGTCCCCCTCCTGGACTTGATCCGATGAAGGTGGCTTGCACTAGGCTGCCGGGGCAACACCTGGTCGACGGTGTGGGATATTGGATCCAGCGGGGGCAGCCTGAAGCAGTGGCCAATTTGCTCCTCTGGTTGCTCGACCAAGTGGGGCTGGAGAGTGGCTCATGAAGGCAATGGCCTACGACCGCTATGGCTCAGCTGAGCAACTGCGTCTTGAGGAAATCGACCAGCCGATCCCGGGGCCGGGGGAGATTCTGGTTCGCGTCGTCGCCAGCGCGGTCAACTCGTGGGACTGGCATCTGCTGCACGGCATGTTCTTCGAGCGTCTGATGTTCGGCGCCTTCCGGCCGCAGTATCAGGTGCTCGGATCCGAGATTGCGGGAGTCGTAGACGCCGTCGGACCCGGCGTAACCGAGTTCAACCCGGGAGATGAGGTCTTCGGCGACCTGAGTACCAGTGGTTGGGGCGGCTTCGCCGAGTATGCCGTTTGTCGATCGGATTCGATGGCGCATAAGCCAGCCGATGTCAGTTTCGAGCACGCTGCCACGTTGCCGCAGAGCGGTCTGCTGGCGCTGCACTGCCTGCGCGAGCGATGGCCTGATCGCGCCGGCGATCGCGTGCTGATCAATGGCGCCGGCGGCGCTGCGGGAACGCTGGCGCTACAGATCGCCAAGCACCTGGGCGCGCACGTCACCTGCGTCGACCACGGTGGCAAGCTGGAGATGCTGCGGTCGCTCGGCGCCGACATCGTGATCGACTACCAGCGCGACGATTACACGCGAACAGGTGAACGCCACGACCTGATCTTCGATGTGTCCTCGCATCGCGGCATCCTTGATGTCCGCCGCGCCCTCGCGCCCGACGGCGTCTACGTCATGACCGGCGGGCCAGTGTCGCGAATCGTCTATTTCGGTTTGATCGCTCCGATCGCGGCCCGCATCGATAGGCGAACCTACACAATCCGGACCCACACGTTTAATCGCGACGACCTCATGTGGGTCACGGACCGGGTCGCTGCCGGTGAGATCACTCCGGCCATTGATCGCACCTACTCATTCGAGGACGTGCCGGAGGCGCTGCGCTACTTTGACACCGGCGAGGTCAAGGGCAAGCTGGTGATCGTGCACTAACGGCTCAGGTGCGGCGCGACTTCGTTGACGTAGTTTCTGCTTCAATCGCAGTTGGGGTGGCTGGGATCGCGGATTGTGCCGGCGACGTCGAAGCGGGGGCCTCCCAGTTCGATCAGTTCTCCGAGGAGTAGGACCTACTGGTCGGGCGGGCCCATGATGCCCATGCTGCCCATGCTGCCCATGCTGCCAGGCTTGTCCGGGAGATCGCAGCATAGACGCCAGTTCAGGACCTCATGAGCACTCCAATCGCCTCAGGGTTCGGGTCCCCTTGCCTGGTCTGTTAGATGCGAAACCGCGACCGGGTGCCCATAGGGCGGGCTCGCAAGCAAACGGTCTCGCCGCCTCACGAGTCTCTGCCGACAGCGCAATCTGCTCCCTGCGATCCGTGTTTCGGACTCTGCGAACGACGACAGGGCAGCCTCTGATGGCGATAGCAGCGAACGGCGGCACCGAGCCTGCCCCTACTCCGATGCGAAGACCTGGAATCGACCGCTGTCGCTGCGGCCGAAGACCTCCGGGAAGTACGTCTCCTCGGCGTGCACAGGCAGAACGAAGAAGTCGCCGGAGGTCGTCGCGCGAGCGTAGTAGACGTAACGGTGGACACCACTCGGCAGTCGACCAGCGAGCAAGGTGATCCGATCATCGCGCAGGTCGACCTGGTTCCAAGGGCTGAAGTACCAGGAGAACCAAGGTGCGACATAGGACGGCGCGCCTTCGAGCAGGGCCTCGCGCTGCTCGGCTTGCAATTGTTCTCGCAGCCAGGGTGAGACGATGTTGAGTTGCGGATCGATGGCCTCGAGACCTGCAGGCAGGAAGTCCTCGACCCGGGCGAAGCGCCGCTCCGCCGGCGCGACGACCGTCACTTCGATTCTCACGACATCGCCCAAGGTTGCGCTCGTGATCGCGGTGTCCGGATAATCGAGCAGGGAATATCGTCGCGATACCGCGAAGCCGCGGTTCAAGGCGGCAATCTCTGCGGCGGGGGTCTGGTATCGCAGGTTGAGGGTGTAATACATCCGCCCCTCGCTGCTTCCGTCTCGATCGAACTGCAACCGGCTGACCTCGCCTCGAGGGATCAAGTCAAGCCCCACCGTCGTCGCATCACGGTCGTCGCCAGCAGGCGCATCGAAACGGCCGCCAAGCAAGCGTTGTGTGTTGAGCAACACCTGATAGTCGTAGACCCCTCGGCCCTCACCAGTGACCTGGGCGAAGACGCTCAATGCGGCCATGCCCTCGGACCGTTCGACGGAAGTCTTCCAGCGATCCTGCGAGCGAGCGAGCACCAACCATCGGACGGTCTCCTCGATTAGGGGGTGACGTGAATCCACTGTCGCGAGGGCGCGCAGCACCAGCGCCGTGGTGCGCACGTTTCCGTTGTGCATCGTGCCGCGCACGTGCGGCGCCTGCCAATGATTGCCGTTGGCGCTCCCGATGCTGGCCGCCGAGAGATCGTTGAGTAGTGTGCGAACGGAGTCGTGACTCGGCTCCACCCCGGCGGCGGTCAGGCCCAGCAACAGATAGGCGCGAGCCCAATTGCCGAGTCGCTGGCGATCCCCAGTCACGAGCGCATGCATGGCATCCGCATACTGCTCGGCGACCTCGGCCCCGTCGCGGGCAACACTGGCCAGGGCATACAGGAGGAACGCGTGCTGGTCGGGGTTCGGCGGCTCTGAGACATAGGTGTCGCGATCGAGCTGCGCCGCGACATACTGCACGGCCCGCTCAAGCTGCTCCTCGGGGACGGCGTATCCGGCTTTGGCGGCTTCCCCGAGCGCAATCATTGCCCAGCCAGTGACCCACATGCCGGTGGGCGGACAGCTTTGGCACCACGCCCATCGACCATATCGCCCGCCGCGGAGCAATGTGCGCACATCCATGTCGAGCTGGGAGCGCTGTACGTCCGTCAGGCCGAGCGCGCTCGCGCGCAGCACAGCGGTTGACGCGATGAGTCGGCTGGCAACCCGAACATAGGATTCTCGCGGTCGCGGCTTGAAGTGCTCCAGCTCGGAATCGAGCGCGCCGACCAGCGACGCTTGCAACGAGAGTTCAAGCGAGCCGCCGTCGGTGATCGCGTAATCGGGCAAGTACAAGGCCTCGATGACCGGGTTGTCTTCGACCGTACCGCCGGTGGCGGTTGATTCCGGCGTGACTGCCGCCAGGACCGCAATGGTGTGCTCAACGGCGTCGCCCTGGCGTCCGGGCGCGGACGCGATGAACCGAATCGTCACCTCACCCTGTTCGAGCGCACGGGCGCTCCACGTCAACGCCTCGGTCTCGCCGGGTCCAAGCTCGACATCGCGGGTATCCGATTCGTCCAGCGTCAGCCCATCAGCTTCAATCGAGACGGTGACATCGTTGGGCCCGGCGGCTCGGTTTGTCACCAGCACGCGCAACTCGACATCGTCGCCGACGCGCAAGAACCGCGGTAGGGCCGGCCGGACCACGAGTGGTTTGCTGACCAACAGGTCGCTCTCGCCTTCGCCGACCTGCGTTGCGGCGGTAACGGCGCGCCCGCGTGCGTTCCAGGTCGTGGTGTTGTCGGGGAGTGTGAGCTCAAAGCCAGCCCGGCCCGACGCGTCGGTGGCGAGTTGGCCAATCCAGAGCGCTGTGTGACGGAAGTCGGAACGCAGGCTCGGGTCTTCACCCAATCCGGGGTCACCCTCCAGCATCGCATCCCCGCCACCGGTCGCCGGGTAGTACTCTTCCTCGTCGTAGACCAATGGACTTCCCCTGTGGGAAGCCCAGACGTCCGCCTCACGACGCCCAATGGCGACCGAGAGCGAGGAAGCGGTGCGAACGCCCAGCGGACGCTCCGACCAGAACGCGCCCAGGCCATCCAGGCCCGATTCGTCAAGCAGCGAGAGCACGGCCTGATCGACGATCGCAACCGAGAGGTCCGCCTCTACCCCGAGACCCTCGGCGTTCGTGACCTGTACCTCGTACTGGACGGTCTCCCCCGGCCCCGCTGCCTGACCGTCAGGTTGAATACTCACGTTGAGCCGACGTGACTCCGTCGAAACCTGGAGGCGCGCATAGCCGACGTGATAGCGCGGATAGGGGTCGTCGCCGCTCGGCGGACGATAGAGCGCGACACCGACATAGACGTCGGGGACGTAGTGGTCTTCGATCGGGATCTGGAGCACCTCGCTCGTGGTATCGAACCGACGAACCTCGGTGCTCAGGACTCGACCTCTTTCGATCGTCACGAGACCGATCGCGCCCGCGAACGGGGCCGGGACGAGCACCTCGGCAACATCGCCCACCTGGTAACTCTCCCGGTCCGCGATCAACTCGATCATGTCGTTGTCGCGCACCGGCCAGCGGACGCGCCCAGTGCCGGACGCCCAGACGGTTCGAGCCGAGCGGGCCAGCCGGCCCTCGTCATCGAGCGACTCGGCGACCAGCCGGTACATCCCAGCCGCGGCCGGAGTGAACTCGATTAGGGCTTCGCCGTTTGCACCCGTGGTGACCGTCTGTACATCCACCTCGGTATCGACCGGCTCAGAGAGGTACTCGCGACCGAGGTAGCTGAACGGTTCCGTGGTACGCAGCCATTCGCGCTCATAGACGCGCACCGTGACCGCGCGGTTCGGTGAGATCCGGCCCTCGACATCGACCGTGACCAACTGCGCCGAAGCCGGTTGGCCTGCCGTCGCCAGATACGACTCCGGCTTGATTCCGACATACCAGGCCGCAGGATGGACGAGCACCGTAGCGCTGTCAGCGACCGCTCGTCCGTTTGCGTCCGTCACTGTCGCGCTGATCGTGAACTCGTGCGTGCTGTCGTTGGGTTGGAGCTCCGCCGCCACATCGAAAGGCGCGAAGCCGGATTTGTCTGTTCGGGTCTCGCCCTCGCCCTGCGCCCGACCGCTGTACGAAGTGGGGCGATACGAGAGCTCAGGATCGCGGAAGGAGTATCCTTCGTACCCCTTGGCGCGGAAGACCGTCGGCCATGCACGCGCGGTCCAGGCCAGCTTCGCACCGTTCACTGGAGCGCCGAAGTAGAAGCTCGCCCGCGCATCCGCCCCGATCGTCTCGCCCGCGACGTAGTCGGTCCGTGCTACGGCCATCTCAACGGCGAACTCGGGAACCCGGAACTCAGCAACGGTGATTTCCACTTCAGCCAAGCCCTCGCCGGACTGGTCGCGGATCGACAGCGTGTAGCTGCCGGTGGCCATGTCGGGCGGCAGTGCGATCTCCCCGGCCGTGGTTCCGAGCTCATTCAGTTCGATCTGTTCGATCCGCGCGATGACCTCCGAGCGGTAGCCAGGCCGGCGGAGCCGCAACGTGAACCTCAAGTCCGCCGGCGGGACCGAGTAGCGCGCGTCATTGTCGTGACGCACGACGGCCCGGTAGAAGACCGTTTCGCCTGGCCGGTAGATCGGCCGATCGGTGTAGATCTGAGCCTGGAGACCAGCTTGGTACAAGTGAGTCGGGATATCCACGCCCCCCGGCCAGGTGCCGAAGTTCCACCAGGTCGAGGCGACCCCGTGCCGCCGTTCGGCGTCGATCCGCACCAGATAGTGCCCGTACGCATCCCAATAGGCTCCCTCTCCGCCCGAGACGGCCAGCCTGGCCACGCCATCATGATCCGTCGAGGCGTGTACGTACTCGGCACTGGGCACCTTTTGCATGGGCGCGGCTCGGACCGGCGTACCGCCGAGCGGTTCACCGGTGTCGTAGTCGACGGCCCAGACGACCAACTCATCGTGCACCAGCTTGGTCACGATCGCGGCATCGACGACGCTGAAGACGAATGATCTGCGGTAATCCTCCGGATCACCGTCAACCAGGATCCGACCCGGCGTCGCGACGAGGAAGTAGTGACCGGACGGCAACGGCTTACCGGCACCGAGCGCGGTTGAGTACACCCGCTTCTCCGACCTCTGGTCCGGTTCGATGGGTTCAGTCCATTCTCGCAGTGGGTCGCCGGTCGGCCAGAACGGCTCGTTTGCCCAGGGGTCGTAGATCACGCCCTGTCGTAACAGCCTTTCCGCTTCGGAGTCGGCCAGGCGGAACAACCGGAAGCGTACCTCGCCCGCATTCTTGATTCCGTAGCGCAACTCCTGCATGTGACCCGTTGAGAAGGTCGAAAACCTGGCGGGGACCGACAGGTTCAGGAAGGGCGGCAAGCGGGGATCCCTGGTTGTGAACGTGAACTCATAGGCAGGCAACGAGCGTCCGCCGAGATCTCGTACACCCGCGGCGATCCGCACCGTATAGGTGGTTGAGTACTCAAAGGACACGCTGTAGGGGAGATAAGTTGAGCCTTGCTCCACGTACTGGGGCAGCTTGATCTCCTCCGGATCGATCCCGCTGATTGAAATCCGCCCCGCGAAGGACTCGATGTCCATCGGGTTGCTGTACCACAACGTAAATCCAAACGTAGATTCGTCGGTATCACCGTCGCTCGGATCGGTGTTTCGCAAGCGGGGGGCAGCGATCGTTGTGAAGGACGTTCGGTGCTCATTGCGGCTGACGCCCCCGCTCGCGCTCTTCAGTCCGGCCCCAACCACAATCTCGTAACGGGTGTCAAGCGTCAGCGCTGCCTGCGTCTTGAAGCTGACTCTCGTTGAATCGTCACTCCAGCCGAAGGAGCCAGCGATCTCGATCCCGCCAGCGCTTCTCAGCGTGATGCCTGCCTCGACAGAGCTGTGGTCCATGGGTTCGTTGAAGCCGACCTCCAGAGCCGTGTCGACTTCGACGGACTCTGCGCCGTGGTGCGGCGCGATGCTCGTGACCGCCGGTTGCACCGTCGTGAAGCTCCAGCTGAAATCGGATTCCAGTAGTCCATCCGTCGTCGCCGTCAATCCGGCAGGGATCCTCACCGAGTACTCGGTATGCCGCCGGAGATCACTGGGGATGAAGCGATAGAGCGAGGTGTTGAGCCACTCACCCTGACCGGCCAAGGGTGGTTCGAACTCCAGCAGCGATGGCCCGGTTGCTTCCTGCAGCAGCGTCAGGGGGGCGACGGAGCGGTTGAACTGAACCAGGATCTGCGCATTCGTCGGCACCTCGATGTCCCCGTCGGCTGGAATCACGTGGGCAACCGTCAACCGTCCTCCCGCGGTGAAGCTATGGACATGGTCGGCCAACTCCTCCGCCGCGTCGCCTGTAATCGTGACCGCATACCGCTGGCCGGCCCGCCAGCCGGGGAAGGCCGGTTGGAAGAGCAAGGTGCGTTCGCCCGCCCAGGCAAACGATCCTTCGATCGCGGGGGCGATGGTGACGATCTCGGCGGGTTCGAATTCGCTCGATGCGTCACGGAACTTGATGGTCAGCACGGCCAAACGCGGCACCTCGTCGCCGCTCGGCGAGACGCTTGCTACACGCGTGTTGCCGGGCGGAACGACAGTCCGCACCTGTCCATATCGGTAGCTGCCGCCGGGGCTGACACCGTCGTCAAGCAGCACCCTGATCGGGCCCAGGGTGTCGAACGCTACGCCTGTTGGGCGGGCGCTGATCCGGATGTCCGACGGATCGTTTACATGCTGCCAGACCCGTAGCTCGACTTCAGCGTCGGCGACCAGCCCATAGCGATACCTGCCGTCCTCGCTCATTCCGTCATCGAGCCAGACTCTGACCGGAGGGCGTGGCATCACGCTACGTCCCTTCGGTAGGGCGGTGACGTAGATGCGGTCGTGCACAGCCAGGTGCTGCCAGACGCGCACGTCGAGCGTTGCCGACTCTTGGCCCAGCCCTTGATCCGCTGAGACGGCGCCAGCTCCGCAGACGAGCAGACAGGCCAGCGCGAAGATGGCCATCGTCGCACTTGCGAGGACGAGTCGAAGGCTCACCCGGCGGCACTCCCTTCATAAGGCAGAGTACCCATCAACGACCGATGCAATGTTGTGCAATGAATCCAGCAGTCGATCGCGGACGCCGCCGGCCCGCGCGGTTGGTCTAGAGCCAGGTCAAACCAGGGACGCCATCATTTGATCGACGTTGCCTAGGCCTCATCGGTCTCAACGCGACTCGTGGTCCGGCGGTCAGCCCGTCAACAGCGAACTGCCCGAGGACGGCCCGGCCGGCTACGGCATCACGGGCGACGAGCGGATGATGGCCGTGGCCCGCGATCCGGTCTCGGGCGAGGCGAACAACGCGCCGACCGAGGATATCTTCCGGCATGCGCAGATCGCAGCCCAGGCCGACCAGCTGCTGATCGATGGCGACTGGCAGCGAGTCGAACCGGAGCTGCGGCCGCGCTGGCGCCCAGTGGGGAACATCACGCACTGACGCCCACCAAACAGACCGCCTCCGAACCGGTCGTGGAACAGGCGCTGTTCAGCTGCGGGGAGGTCCCCGCCAACCAGCCGGAGCCGCCGCAGCGGCGAAAGCGCAGTCCAGAACCGGCCGGACCGTCGCTGTTCGACTGAGGGCTGGAGCACGAGCAGGAGGCGGGGCTGCTTGCCGTTGGCCGCTAACGCTAGGGCTGGAGGGAAGGCCCCCGCACTGGTTGTGGCGGCCTTGCTCGCCCCGTTGATCTGTGCGGGCTTTCGCCGTTCCATCGAACGGGCGTGTTTCGGATCGCACCCGATACGCCGGACTAGCCTTATCCATCATGGCCGCCGGAGTCCAGGCAGTGGCCCAGCAAGTGTTGGACTGGGGGATCGAACAAACCGTGCAAGTCGAAGACGATTCGTATGTCGCGGCCTCGCCTCGGCAGGATGGTCTGCATCGACGTGAACGGTAGGACGAGGACCGAAACCGTCACTCTGGACCTGACCAACGCGCCGGACGAAGCCGCAACCGAAGCGTCGCCCGTGAGTGTGGATCCGCCGCTGTTTCCTCCGATGCTCTAAGGCGCCAGCGGACGACAAGTGGGCGACGCACGGCGGGATCGGCCAGACCGGAAACGGGTGCGGGGCGAACTCAGGCCGCGTTCACTCAGGCGCGCGTGCGACGGCGAACCGTTTCGACCGCTGGAGGAAGGCGTATAGTCCAGCGACTCACTGATCTGTCCCTGCGGGATCGACCACGACGATCTCCGAATAGCCGACCAAACGCTCTTCTTGCGAATAGCCGCCGGGATACAATGTCGTCACCTTGACCCGCACCCGGCCCGGGACGGTCGGCGTGACCTTGACAAACGAGCCGTAGTCGCCGTCGTCGCTGAAGCTGCTAAAGCCTGAGAGCGACAACCCGTTCCATTCGCCTCCAGGATTGATGCTGAACTCGGTTCTCGGACCGTGGCTTGTCTCGTAGGTCGTGCCGTCGCTGTATTGCTCTGTGACCGTGCATTTCGGCGCCGTTTGCGGAGTCGCCACCAGCGCTCTTGAGTCAAGGTCGTATGTCGTGCCAAGTTGCAGGACAACCCGCAGCAGCAGGTCATCCGCGTTGATCGGCGTGTGGTCGGAAGGACGCAGCGGTGCGGTCTTGGCGAACAGGTCGTGAACGGTCCGGGTGCGATAGGAGACCGGCTCGACTGCAACGGGACGAGCGACCTCTACGGCGTACCGCTGGGTGAGTTCCCTCGCGCGCGCCGCATCGAACCCAGGTATGTAGCGCTCCCAGAGCATGAGCATCGTCGCGACGAAGCGCCCGCCGTGCGCATCCTCATTGCCCGCGAGAATGTGCCCGAACTCGTGGAGAATCGTCAAGGCGCTGCCGCACGAGGTCGCGATGGCTCGCGCGTCTATGTCAGCGTACGCCACGCAGCTGAGTTCATCGAGTACCCGAAGTTGCACCGGCTGGGCGCGACCGTGGAACAGATCTTCGACAACCGCATCGAGCCAATCGCGAACCTCGTCCCAGTACGCGTCCCAATCCGGCAACAGATAGTATGCCGTGCGATCGAACGACAGCGGGATCAGCTCGTTCCTAACCCTGATCTCCCAGTCGTACTCGCGAAACTGTCGCGCGTCGTGAGCCGTGTTCACCACAGGTTGGTGGATGTCGTAGATCGACGTTCCCACGTGCTCCACGTCCGCCGTAACCCAGACGCTTCCGTTCACTCCTCGAAAGACGATCTCCCCCAGCGGAGCCGGGCCGGGCCGCCAGGCGATCGGCTTGCGGGCGACGTGATACCAACCCTCCAATCCATCAACGACGAACTGCCCATCGGCGACAAACACAGTGAAGTCAACCTCGGTGAGGGTTCGAGCATCCTGGCGGATGCGTTCCTTGCCCACACACGGATACCCCGGGTCGATCATCCGCACCGTTCCGCTTCGCACCTCGAATGCGCGCTCACAGTTGTCGCCGAAAATCGCATGGTTGCGATAGGCGGTGACCTTCAATTCAAGCGCGAACAGCGCGGGCAGCGTCCAGAACAGCGAGCTGTCGCCGGCGTCAATCGGCGCTCCCCCCTCAACCAACTGAACGTCGAACGCCATCACCTGACCGCGCTCGGCGCTGCGGGACAGACACGCCGTCAGGTCCTGCGGCGAGGCGCTGCCAGGAACACCCTCGGCGTAGAGCAGCCAGCGACTGCCGTCGTAACACCAGGCCGCCTCTCGACTGTCGCCCAGAGCGAGGGCCGATGTGGAAACCAGGACAACGAGCAGAGCGGACAATGCAATCGGGCGAAGCACCATCGACCGGCCAGCCAGGCGTCGCATTCGCGGTCCGCTTCTTCGACTGCGGGTCGCAGTCGGCGCCGCACCGGCCCCGCCTTCGCCCGACTCTGCGTCCTCTTCGTCCACGCCTCCGAGAAGCCTCTTGTGGAGCGTTCGGTACGCCATGGATCCAAGAACTCGGCCTGAACGCACGACGGTTCGTCCCATGCCTGATCGGGAAATCCACACTTGGCGAAGCTACAGCAACTCCGCCTTAGCGGTGCAGTCTCCCACAGTTCTCGAGAGCAATCGGTGTAGATGCCTGTGATTCAGTATGCACTGTGGGTGCAACATCACAACTCATCGGACTGCCAGAGACGGCTCTGAGCGATGAGCACTGCTGTGCAGGCGGCGCTCAATGTATGGAGAACAGGAACGCGTCAGGGGCGTTGGTCCGGTCAGCACTCAGCGACAGGATGCACTGGTGGTCGGCGCGACAGCAGCACAAGGCCAGGCGGCACAGAGAGAGTGCGCTCGGCTCTTCCGCCAACAAGCTTCGCTGTCGAGCTGCCGCTCGGCGGGCCGTAACGCGGACGCTGGCGCTGGCACCGTGTCGAACGCTACGCCGGCCTGCACCTCTATCGACGGTGGAACGCCCCAGTCCGCGAGAGTAACCGGCCTCTGGCGCGTCGATGACCCGGCCGATGAACACGCCCCCGGAAACGCCAGCCATGAATCCGACGGCGCGGGGCACGTCTAGGTTGACCGTAGATCCCACTAACGCGCCCCGGCTCGATCAACGCCGCCGGCAGCAACCGATTCGACATTCCGGCACTGCCAGGAACAGAGAGCGGCGTCATTTGTCGCGATCGCGTCTTCTCCGCCTCCGGTCTATCGGGACAAGTCGTTCACCAGTGGAATCCGAATGGCGCAGATGGTGTCTGAGCTCAGCGCTCGCTCTCAGGGAGCAGTGTGGGAACAGCGAATGATCGGCGAGCGTCTCACATCTGTGGGCGCTAGCTTGTCGGCACCCACCGATGGGCGCCCCCGTGAGCGGATCCCGGGTTGACCGCAACTGCTTGGAATCACTAGTGGGACGCAAATCTCTCTTCCTGGGCGCTCTGCTGCTTGTGCTACTCACCGGAATGACAGTCCTGGGCTGTCGAGACGACATTGAACAAGTCGGTGACGATCCGGCGCGGAGGGCTAGCGCGGCCCAAAGCGGATCGGCGATCAGGCGGAGGAGCGATCACAGCCTTCACAAGATGCCGGCGCAACGCAGGAAGCCGCTGATGCCACTGAACCGCGGACCGCCAGTCAGGTTCAAGAAGAATCATCCGCGCCAGCACAAGCCGAGCAAGAGGAGGTCGAGTACGCAGAGGAGGCGGAAGAGGAAGAGGCAATGGAGGAGGAAGCGGAGGTTGCTGAAGAGGAATCACTCGCCGACGAAGGGGAACGTTCGGACACCGGCACCAACATTCAGGTCGTCGGCGTCGATGAGCCCGATGTGATCAAGACCGATGGCGAGCGTTTCTACGTGCTCGATTCAGAGCGACTGTCGATCATCAGCGTCGGAGACGGTGGTCTCGACCTGGTCGGTGAACTGGCGCTTGATCCACCGGGGTCGGTACACGTCCTGGGCCATCAACAGCTCTTGCTCGCCGGCGACACCTTGCTGGCCCTCCGCACCATTGGCTTTGACCTGGATGAGTTCTGGAGCCGATGGAACACTCAGGCGCGTTGGGTATGGGCGAACTGGTGGTGGTACTTCCGCGGTGAAACCACGTTGACCGAGTATGTCCCGCAGCATCCGCTGACCCAGCTGGTCGAGGTCGATGTCAGCGATCCATCGAACCCCTGGATCCGCCGAACCCTGGAGGTCGAGACCGATTTGCTCGGGGCGCGCCTCGTCGACGCCAGTGCACGCGTCCTGCTCCGCTCCGACGACTTCGAACGGCTCGATGAGGAGACGGTCACCCCGTTCGTCGAGCTGTGTGAGTACGAATCTGCCGCCGCTTCTGAAAGCGGCCAGTGCACCGATCGCGTCACCCGGCAACTGATCGACCCGGAGGTGTTTACGGACAGTTCGGGCATCCGCTCGGTTGAGGCGGTCGCCGTGCTGTTCACGTTCGATCTCAGCGAAGCCGGCCCGGGCCTCGGGCGCTGGGGCTCTGTCTCGGTTGGTACCGAGGGACGCGACGCGACGGTGTACGCCACCGTCAACTCCCTCTACGTCGCCCAGCTGGATCCCGACTACGGCCGAACGGAGATTCAGCGATTCGACCTCGGTGATCCGATGTTCCCCAGACATGCAGGAGCTGAGATAGCGCGAGGTCGCTTGATCAATCAGTTCGCCCTGAGCGAGTTCCGCGGGCACCTGCGCGTCGCGACGACGATCGAAGACACGTGGCCAACGGAGAGCGTGATCACCATCTTCGAGCTATCGGACACGAGCATGCGCTGGGTCACTTCGCTGAATGGCTTGGGCACCACCGAGCTGATTCACGCCGTCCGCTTCATGGGCGAGCGGGCCTTCGTCGTCACGTTTCGGCAAATCGACCCCCTCTATGTGATCGACCTCTCCGATCCGCTCGAACCCTTTGTCGCCGGCGAACTGAAGTTGCCCGGCTTCTCCCGGTACATCCATCCGTTGGGCGGCGATCGACTCGTGGCGGTGGGACAGGATGCCGATCCCTCCACCGGCTGGCCCCTGGGCTTACAGCTAACCCTCTTCGACGTCTCGGACTCGTACAACCCGAAGGTCATCCATCAGCTCAAACCTGAGACCTCCTATCGCGGATACGTTCAAGGCTGGCCGGAGATCGACCATCGGTCGTTCACGTACTATCGCGGCGTCGCATACGTTCCCGCACTCCTCGTGAGCGACGAAGACTGGATGGGGTCCGGCCACGTCTACGCCATCGCTGTGAGTTGCGAGGAATTGACGTTGCTTGAGAGATTCGGCGGCGAGCCGGGCCTCTTCCCCGTGCGAGTCATTCCCCTTGCCGAGCGTCTCTACGTGTTGTCCTGGGCCGAGGACAGTTTCCTCTTCCAGCAGCTCTCATTACCGTCGCGACCGGTCCCGCAAGGCCAGTTTCAGGAGCAGGATCGTATTCGGGTCATCTCCGGCGGCGGTGAGGAGCAGGGCGAGGATCCTTCGGACTGTGGCTGATCGGCGCAGGCCCTCCGACCCGGCCCGCGGCCCCGGTTGATGAGCCTAGGGCAAAGGGCAGCGCGAGCAGGAACTGGAGTGGCGGCGACGGGCGCCCCGGCGGCTGCGCTGACAACTGCCGATCACATGGTGCCTGGACAGGCTGCTGCGCCTGCTGACTCTGGCCATCAGGGTCCGTCCGTGTCCGTTGCGCACGCGGAGCGGTGGCGGTGCGGCTGGCGCGGGCGGCGGGGCGGCGCGACCTGATGCCTCGTCGAGCGCCCCTGAATGGCGCTCCGGTAGTCCGCTGGCTCATTCGCATGCGACCAGTCGCCGAGTCGGGACCGTGCACGACCGACCCGCTGCTGGACTCGACGAATCAAGGGTCATCATCTTCGCTCGCGGATGCGCCCGGGTGGGCCAGCGTCCGCAGCCAGCCCCCGAAGTCATCGAGGAAGCGCTCCAGCGAGAGTCCAGTTTGAGCTCTGAAGTACGCCGGAAACTCGCCCTGCCAGGCGGGGGCGAACAGGGCCCAGAGGGCGTCGATGCCGCGCCAGCGGACCAGGTGCCGGACCGCCAACGCGCCGGCCGCATACGGCAGTTCCTCAAGCATCTGCTCGGCCAGTGCGAGATCGGTCAGTCCCTCGGAAGACTGCCGGACCTGCTCGGCCGCTTTTCCCTCACGATGGTCTAGGCCAGCGCCGGCCCGCTCCGGGTCGGCGTGGTCGCTGTAGTTCAAGGCGAGGTACTCGGCGGCGCCCTCGTAGAGCCATCTCGGCTGCGGCGAGTAGCGACCGCTGTGTCGCTCATCGTGCTGCAGCACATGGGCGTACTCATGGGCGACGATGAACGGGAACATACAGGTCGCCGAGACGGTCACCAGGCCACCCACGGCGCGTCCGCAGGACTGCGGCGTGATCGCGCCTTCCGCCTGGCCGTAGATCGCATCGGGCAAGTCGAGCATGAGTGTGACCGACGAGGCGACCCGGCCGTCGCGCTCGGCGAAGAAGTCGACGATCGCCTCCACCTCGGCGAAGGTCCGCCAGCGGTCCTCGGTCATGTCGCCGGGGAACATGATCTGGTGATGGGGCCGCGCTGCCCAGAACTGGCCGTCGGCCGAGAGCCACTCGCGGTAGCGGCCAAAATTGGCGAGCATCTGCGGCGCGGAGACGCTGAAGCTGGCCTGGAACGCCTCGGCCCAGGGCAGCGTCCGGCGGTGCTCGACGTAGGCGCGTAGGGCGCGCTCGCCGTAGCCCCGGGCGAGCCAGTCGACGGCCAGGGCCCAGAGCGCCTCGCGCACCGGCTCTCGGCTCGAATACCAGAGCGGCCCGACCCGTGAGCTGGGTCCGGTAAAGGAGGTGGAGGTCAGCGGCAACGGCGAGGAGCGCGCCAGCCCGACCAGGACGTCCCGCGCCTCCTCATAACGGGGCCGACCGCGCTCGGCCCGAACGCGCATGGCGCTGTATTGAGCCAGGCCGCCCGCGAGCCAGAGCGGTTCGCTGGGCCCGCTCCGCTCGTGCTCATGGACGAGGGTATCGGCGTAGTTCTGGATCACGGCGTCGTTGACCAGCGCCGGAATCGCGCCGCAGGGCAGGTACAGCGTGACCAGGCCCACGCCGCCACCGGTCAGGCAGCCGAAGCCAATCGTGCGCGCCTGAACCACCACGCTCGGCGGTTCCAGGCCGAGCACCGCGGCGAAACCGGCTTCGGCTTCGCTCAGGGCCGCTCGCAGCCGCGCTTCGCTCTCCAGGCTCATCCAGCGGGTGCCGATCACGGGCGCTCCGCTGGGGACGCGCCACTCGGCGGCAGTCTCGAGACGCAGCAGCAGGGCCTCGCCGCGGCGAATCGCCGGTCCCGTGGAGAGTTCATCCGATCCGGCCCCGCGCCGGCTCATGCTCTCAAAGCGCTGGTCCACGGCGTCCCAGCGCCGCACCTCGCGCAGTCCGCCGGTAACGGCCGCCGCGGCCGCCTCCCAGGCGCCGAGCGCAAACGGTTCCCAACCGCCGCGGTTTTCCCGGTCGACCGCCTCGACGCCGTCCCAGCTGTCCGCGCCCCAACTCCAGACGACCGCATGCCATCCCGCCCTAAGCGGGCGCGACGGGATCGACGTCGCCGCTCGCTGTCTCCAAATCGTTGGCCGACCGGGAGCCAGCTTGAGCCAGAGCGCGTCGCCGGGCAAAACCCGTCCGCGGTCGCCGGGGCGCACGACCCGCCAATCCGGCCCGGCCCAGGGACGCGCGCCAGGGGCGGCCAGCAGGATCGCCTGCAGGCCGGGCAGCCGCTCGTATAGCTCGCCGACTTCGCCGGCCGGTTCGAGCCAGCCGACCAGGTTCCAACCCGGTGACAGCTGAACTTCTACCGGCTCCTGGGCCTCCGCCGGTTCGGCGTACAAGACGGTGAACAGCACTGAGGCGAGCACGGCGCTGAGGTAGACGAGCCGTCGACGGGCGGGGAGGCGAAAGCCGATCCAGTCGCACACGCCGGATAGGCTAGCCGTCACGACTGTCAGGCGAACTCGACGAGGCCATCGGCGCCGCGAGCATCGCGCTCGAGTCGCGGGCATCTAAATCTAACGTGCGGGCCGCAACAGTATGACCTAGCGTCGCAGGCGGCCAGCGGCAGCGGAGCCGAGAGCGATGCGTACCTTGGCCGGGCGGCCGAAGCGCGGGCCGCTCGCGCCGGATCGACGCCGACAGAGACGCGATGACGATGAGCGTTGGCTCAGACGGCCCACGACAACGCCCACAACGATTGGGCACTCGCTGTCTCTGCGTACAACCAGACTCGTTGCGACCGCGCTACGAGCGTCTCAGCGATGCGCCGCGAACACCGATCGGCTCCTCCTGGCTGGCCTCAGCTTCCGGCCGATCCCTCCTGCTCTCCACTCCTCGACACCCAGTCTCTCGCAGAAAGAGCCGGGCGCGGGCCTCCCAGGTCCTCCTCTCTCTTCTACCGGAGCCAACCCTCCGCGTTAAGGGGCATGTTCCAGTCCGCCCAGCGCGACCTGCGCAGGGAGTAGCCGCACCGGGATCGGGATCGTCGCGGCGCCGGGCGAGCTCAACCGGCAACACAGCATTGCACCGGTCTACCGGGAGTTCACGGTCGTAGCCGCAGATAGATACGATGCACCGCGCCGGTGGCCGCTCATGGGTCGTTCTCGAGAGTGCATCCACACTGCGTGACCAATCACACGGAGGAACACCAACCGATAGCTTGACATGTGTAACAGCGGATGAGTGAGCCCCACCACGCAGGTGCTTGGTCCTTGAGCTGCGACGGGCGGGAACAACAGCGCGGTGCACATCGTCTCATCCTGCAGTCGCGCGACAACCGGTCGTCAACCTGCCGCCCATGATTGTCGCCCGGACGCCGAGATGAACGAGACCCCAGCCCGAGTCGAGATCAGGAAGCGTCTGTGCGGCGCGCGGCCGCCCACGATCGTCCTCGTGATTGCCGCGGCCCTACTGTCCGCGGCGTGCAGCGACGATCCGGACCAGCAGTTCAGCGCGCAGCCGATCCCTGCGGAGCGCCGGTCGGATGAGGCGGCGGCCCAAGCTCAGCAACAGCAACAGGAAGCGATGCAAGGGCTGGCGCAGCAACAGGACCCAATCGCTGATCGCCAGGCGGATCGAGCGGACCGACGGGCATCGTCCGCGTCCGCAACCACCGAGGCACAGCCTCCGGAGGGCAGCCTGCATGCGATCGGCGCCGCGGAGCAGCAGGCTTCGTACGCCTCCGGTCAACAGGTAGACGACCACGGCGATCACGCGGAGCCGCACACAGCAGCGCAAGAAGCGGAAGTCGACCAGCGCCTGCCGACAAGCGCTCCCGGCAGGGTCAAGCGAGCTGCAGTCCTTCGAAAGCGGCCGGGACTGGCCTGGCCTGCGATCAACAGCCTCGCCGCCGGCGAACCGGTGCAGGTTCTACAACGTATCGGCGGATGGTCGCGAATCAGCCTCGGCGACGGTGTCGGATGGGTTCGTTCATCAGCGCTGGACTTGGGCGAAACCGAGGAGCACGAGATCGATGTGCAACCAACACCGTCGATCCTGGCGGAGTGGCGCGGGGTCGAGTACGGGGTGATGGGTCAGTCGGCGGATGGGGCTGAGATCCGGTTGCTAAGCGAGTCTGAGGAAGTTGTGAGCGCGGTCAAAGACGAGGTGACGTTGCTGGCTGAGGACATCACGGTTGACGATCTGCCGGTGCTGATCGGCGATGAAACGGTTGTCTTCCCTGGCGACGACTTCCGCGCCGGTCAGGGCAAGATTCTGCCCAGGGCCGACGAGTGGATGTGGCTGCCCTGGGGTTGGTTGCTGGCGCACAACGAGGAGTTCATCTGGCAGTGGCGTCCGGAGACGGACGAGCTGGAGCTCGTCCGGCGGCCGCCGGGTGCGGCGAGCTTGTCGCCGGATGGGAGTCATATCGCGATTGCGAATCTGTGCAGCGACCCGACAGACGAATGCAGCCCTGATCGGTACCTGACTCTATTGCCGCTCGACGGTTCGGCGCCGGTGACGCTCGGAACGATACTTCGTCGCGCCGGGTGGTCGCCGAAACTGTCGTGGTCGCAGAGCTGGTTTCACGATCTGGAGTGGGCTGCCAACAACAAGGCTGTGAGGATGTCGGCGAAATGGACTGAGGGCAATGCTCACACCGTGATGTCACTCGTCGTCCACCTTGACGGACGGCTGGTGCGGTTCGACGAGTGGGGATCGCTGGTGTTCGGAGATCGAGACTGTCGCGTTGTAGCTAGCTTCCCTGGGTCGTATCCCGACCCGTGGAACCTCTACCCCGATAACACTGTGCGTGGGATAGGAGACTGCCTGAACCAGGATGGCGCGTGGGAGGAAGGCACTCTGGTGTTCTCGTTGGCAGGCGAGTTTCTTCGTTTCGATTTGGACGACGACTGGGCGGGAGACGGTCGCAATCTGGACCCTGGCTTGCCGATGTTCGAGGAACTCGGATCCGATATTGAGGTCATCTGGTCACCGTCGGGAAGTCATGCGCTGGTCACCTCGAATGAGTTGCGGTCACTGTGGTTGTTCGACGCGGAGGAGGTTCGGCTTCGAGAGATCGAGATCAATCACGAAGCGTATCCAGAAGGGGCGGACTGGGGCCGTGGCGAGGGCTTGCTCAGCTGGCATGCAGCCTGGCACGAGGACGAGCGGTTGGCGGCGATGTGGCACTGGGGGGGTGTCAGCTCGGGCGGCTACATGATCGAGGTTGCCGACGGCGAGATCACTCCGCTGGAGTTCTGGTCGCACGGCCTATGGTCGTCGTTGACATTCGCTGCGTGGAACCCCAGTGGGACGGTGCTGAAGATTCGCTTCGACAGGATCCCGGTCGATTCCGCGGAACCACCTGGTCCTCCAGGCGATGGGTTGGCAAGACGAGGCGCAGCCACCAGCGTGACTGCGTTTGTAAGTGACGACGGCGAACCGCCCCACTTCTTCTTGTCGGATTGGAAGACCCCCCAAGAATCCTGGTCGCCAAATGGCCACTGGTTCGCCACATTGCGCTAGCCGTTCAGCCCACCCAACCTTGGCGCGAACGCATGGGCAGCGATAGGCCGCCTCGCCATCGGATACAACGGCGGCGTTACCGGTTGAGGTGAGTGAATGTGCAGGTCAAATGGCGAGCGGGATGGTCAACGAGAAGGTTCTCGATTTTGTCACGGGTGCTAGGGAGTGACCTGCGCGAACTGAAGTTCCTGCACTTTCTCGCCTCATTGCGCGAAAGAGCAGAGGCGGCATTGCGCGACATACTCGTGGTCGCCCGCGGCATATGCGAAGTCTCATCGGAGGTGATCGCCCATGATCTTTGCATACCAGAGGACATTTCCCGGTTCATCCGCCAGTTCGAGGATGGGGAGCTGTCCTTCTCGAAAGTGAGGGAAATCATCTTCCAAAAGCCCGGCTTAGCGAGAGACGGGGAGCGGCGCATCGCCTGACCGAGTCAGCGGGGCTCATTGCACCTGGGGCGCGGCATGCTGTACCCCGCCTCAGATTGGGACCTCCCACTCAAAAGTTCGCAGTTCGGTACACGACGGCCCCCGATTGGTCCACAGTCAGCGTGCTGGTCCAGGTGGCGCTCTGCGCCCCGGCCGGGGCGCGGACGGCGAAGGTCGCCAGCGCGATCAGCGCCGCGGCCAGCAGCAGCAGCGGGAGGCGACGGGCTAGATCAGGTCGGTATTGCGGGGGGGGGGCTGGCGGTGAAGCGCCCGCCCTCGGAGCGGGACGGAGCGAACTGAACGCCTTGCGGGTGATTGCGCTGCTCATGCATCTCTCGCTTCCCTTCACCTGCGGTCGAAGCGCGGGAAGGTCTTCCCGCCGGACCGAGTCCGTCTATCGAACGCATTGTTACACATGGAGTCATGAAATGACGATTGATAGAGATATACTTGCTCGTGTAGCAGACTGCGGTGTCTGAATCGGAACAGGCTGTTGGCCAGTCATGCGCGAGGCGCAGCGACCCAGCGCGGAGCGCAGTGCTATGTTCACGGCCCTCCGTCTCTAGTGCGCTCACGCGTGGTCATGGTCGGAAACAGCCGATCAAGCAGGTCCAGTTCGACGGCCAGCTCCAGCAACGAGACCAACCGTCCCGCATCGGGCCGTGCGCCCCGGCGCCAGCGGTGCACGCTGCGCACGTTGACCTGCAGCAGCCGGGCCAGCTCTCGCCACGAGAGGCCGGCCGCGCGCCGGAACTCGTCCAGGCGTTCGGGAAAGTCCGCCGGAAACTGCGGCGGCTCCAACCGGTAGACGTGCTCCTGCCGGCGTCCCATCCGGCTATCCGCTGCTTCGCCGGTGCTGCGCCGGCAGGTCCTCGCCGAGCAGTTCGGCCAGCCCGCCCGGCACCCGGGTCGCCAGCCTGACCAGCGAGAGCATCGCCTCGCCGCTGGGGTTCGTGCCCCGCCGCCAGCGGTGCAGCTGCCGGCTGTCGACGCCCAGGCTTGCCGCCATCCGCTCCCAGGACAGGCCGCTCAACTGCTTGAGCGCGTCCAGCCGCTGGGGGAAGTCGGCCGGCATCAGCGCCACGCCCAGCACCGCCGGCGGGCGGGCGACTCCGTCAGTCATCGCCGTACTCCATCACGAAGATCTCCTCGAAGCGCTCGACCTCCAGCGCCGCCTGCAGCTTGCGGCGGACCTCCGCCGAGGGATACTTGCGCCCGCTGATCAGCTGGGACAGGTAGCCGGATGAGATCTCGGCCTTCCTCGCCAGCTCGTTCTGGCTCATGTTGCGCCGAGTGATCAGCTCCCAGACCGGTCCCGGCTTGAGCCTCGCCCGGGGCGGCTCGGTTGGCTGGTTCATCTTCCTTCCTCTCTATTGGACTTGCGTCCGGACGGACCGGCGTTCTCGCGCCCGTCCTCGCGACTCGCTGAAACTCCCGCAGCATCGGCCCGATCGGCGTAGCGCTCCGGGTGCTGGATGTAGCGCCGCGCGACGATCCGGGCCAGGACCCGCAGGCCCGCAAGGCGCCGTTTCGCCTGGGCCGCGGTCAAGGGTGCGCTCGGATGCACCGGGACCTCCTTTCCGCTCCGAGCCGGCCGCACGGCGCCGTGCAAACCCGTGTATTAGAACGACCGTTCAGAGCGGCGCCAATCTATCAACGGGTTTTCCGCCGAATCAAGAGGGTTTGGGCCGGTAAACCCCTGTGAGCGGCGAATCACTTGCTCCGATGCGACTGCCGTGCGCCGCGTTTTCACCTTTGATCTGATGACCTGATGATTTACCGAACGGAAGTGCCAAGAACATCCATTCTGTAAAGCGTCGCAATTCGGGCGCTTGCCCGTACGCTGGGCCGGTCACGCGACGATCAAACCGAAAGGATGAGCCGATGCCAGAACCAATCAACGCCGCCCCGGCGGCGCTCTACGCCCGGGTCTCCTCGGACCGCCAGGACGTCGATCTCTCGGTCGCCGCCCAGCTCCGCGCACTGCGCGATTTCGCCGAGCGCAACGGCTTCCGCGTCGTGCGCGAGTTCGTCGACGAAGCCGAGTCGGGACGGATCGCCAACCGGCCCCAGTTCCGCCGGATGCTGGACGAGGCCAAGCAGCAGGACGCCCCCTTCGAGGAGATCCTGGTCTGGAAGTTCTCCCGCTTCACCCGCAAGCGCGAGCACGCCGTCGCCTTCAAGTCGATGCTCAGAAGGCGCGGGATCCGCGTCACCTCGATCACGGAGCACGCCGACGACACCCCGACCGGCAAGCTGATGGAGGCGATCATCGAGTCGGTCGACGAGTTCTACTCCGACAACCTCGCCCAGGAAGTCACCCGCGGCATGCGCGAAGCCGCCTCGCGCGGGTTCTGGGTCGCCACCTGGGCGCCCTACGGCTACCGCAAGGTGCACGTCCCCGACGGCGGCAAGACCCGTCCCCGGCTCGAACTCGACCCGCCCAAGGACGCCCTCGTGCGGCGCATCTTCGACGCCGCCCTCTCCGGCCAGAGCGTGCTCGACATCACCCGCTCGCTCAACTCGGACGGCATCCCCACGACGACCGGCAAGCCCTGGCTCAAGACCACCGTGCACCGGCTGCTGACCAACGAGGCCTACACCGGCACCCTGGTCTGGGGACTCAACGCCAAGGACGGCGCCCCGCCCGTGCGGGTCGAGGACGCCTTCCCCGCCATCGTCTCGCCTCCAGAGTTCGAGCGCGTCGGGCGGATGATGGAATCGCGCCGGCCGGCCCGCGCCCACCCGAGGCGGATCGCCAGCCGCTACCTGCTCTCCGGCCTGGTCTCCTGCGAACCCTGCGGCAAATCGCTGACCGCGGCCGAAGCGAAAAGCGGCAAGTACAGCTACTACGTCTGCCAGTCCAAGATCAAGAAGGGTTCGGAGACCTGCGAGACACCCAGGCTGGGCGCGGAACGGTTCGAGCAGCTGATCGTCGACCAGCTCCGCGAGCACGTCCTGACCGGGAGCAACATCCGCGAACTGGTCAAACTGGTCGACGAGGAGATGGACGGCGTGGCCCACGAGCAGCGCGCCAAGCTGGAGACGATCGAGCAGCAGCTGGCCGAGGTCAAGCACCGGCTCGACCGGATCTGGCACCTGCTGGAGATGACCGACCTCTCGGTCGACGACGCCCGCGACCGCATCCGCGAACACCAGCAGCGCAAGGAACAGCTCGAACGCGCCGCCGACGAGGCGCGTCAAGTCCTGAGCGAACGCCGTCAGTTGCTCGACGGCGCCGAAGTCATCGCCCGCTTCGCCGAGGAGATGGGCGAGTTCCTGCGCACCAGCGAACTCACCGAGACCAAGACCTTCATCAAGTCGTTCGTCCAGCGGATCACGGTGCGGCCCGGCCGCGCCGTGATCCACTACTCCATCCCCATGCCCGAGGACAGCCCCATCGGACCGTCAGACGCAGCGGAAATCGCACTCGACCCGGGAGTTATGAGTACGGTACACGTTGGTGGCCCCAACGGGATTCGAACCCGTGCTACCAGCTTGAAAGGCTGGCGTCCTAGGCCTCTAGACGATAGGGCCGACCGATTCTCAGCTTACACCGCACGAGCGTCCGCCTCGCCTGGGCCCTACCCGCCTGTCAACTCCGACATGGCGGCGACAAATCCTGGGGCTGCGCCTTCGAGCTCTCGCTGCTCGACGCAGTACGAGATTCGAAAGTAGCCTTCCATGCCGAAGCCGCGGCCCGGCACGACCAGCACGCCTTGACGCTGCAATGCGGCGACAAGCTGCATTTCGTCATCGCCGGGCGACTTTGGGAACATGTAGAACGCCCCCTCAGGCTTCCGCACCTCGTAGCCGGCGGCGGTCAGCACGCCGTAGAGATAGTCCCGCTTCTGCTGGTAGTCGGCCGTGTCGATGGTCACCGTTTGCAGGTTGCGCACCAGGTGCTGCATGATCGCCGGCGCATTGACGAATCCCAGGACGCGATTGCAGAAGATCATCGCGTCCATGAGCTGACCGCCGTCGTCGTAGCCGGGATGGACCGCGATGTAGCCGATCCGGTCACCCGGCAGCGCCAGGTCCTTCGCATGAGAGGTAACCGTAATCGTCCGCTCATAGGCGAGCTGAGGGAATGGGTAGACGTGTTCGTCGAACAGGATCTTGCGGTACGGCTCATCGCTGACCAGGAAGATCTCGGAACCAAACTCAGTCGACTTCTGGCGCAGCAAGTCGCCAAGCGCCTCGATGAACGAGCCCGGATACATCGCGCCCGATGGATTGTTCGGTGAGTTGACGATCACAATCTTGGTGCGTTCGGAGAGCTTGCGTTCAAGCTCATCAAGGTCGGGAATGAACTCGTCGTCGCATCCGACGACCACCGGCTTGGCGGTGTGGTTACTGGCATAGAACAGGTACTCGGCGAAGAACGGCGTGAGGATGATGACCTCATCGTCTCGGTCGCAAAGCGAGTGCACGACGACGTTCAGCGCCGCAGCAGCCCCAACGGTCATGACGATGTGGTCGGGGCCGTAGCTCAGTCCGGTCTCATCGGAAAGCGCGTCGGCCACGGCCTGCCGAGTTTCGACATAGCCGGAGTTAGGCATGTAGCGATGCGCGCCGGGCGTGTCGGCGCCGGCGTAGCTGCGTAGTTCGTCGAAGAACTGCGGCGGCGGCTCGGCGATCGGGTTGCCTAACGAGAGGTCGAAAACGTTCTCGGGTCCACGCTCCTGTCGGAGCTGGATGCCCAGCTCGAACATCCGACGAATCCAGGAACTGTCCTCCATCGCCCGCTCAATGTCAGACGCAATCGCCATCGTCACCCTCCAGCTCGCCGCATGGAACCTCTTGAGCAGGCTACTCCAGCACCTCACACAGCAGCTCGCGACAGTAGTCGCCAATCTCATCGCGAAGTCGGCGGAAGACCTCCGTCAGCTCGCTCTCACTATGGTCTGGATAATCGGGATCTTCGAACGAGCGGTGAATCACTCGGCGAGCGCCGGGGAAGACCGGACAAGCTTCCCTCGCCGAGTCACAGACGGTCAAAATGAGGTCGAAGTCATCCTCCCGGTAGCGGTCGACATGGTCGGATGTGTGACAGGAAATGTCGATGCCGACCTCGGACATCACCTGGATCGCGATCGGATGCACGCCCTTCGGCTCGGTCCCCGCGCTGTAGATGTCAACGCGGTCCCCACCGATTCGTCGCAGCCAGCCGTGAGCCATCTGTGACCGAGCCCGGTTGCCAGTGCAGATCACCAGGACGCGCATGGGTTCAGCCTACGCAAGACAGGATCGAGCCGCATCACTCAAATGAAAAGACCAGCGGCTCCCACTCCTCCGGCGGCGGCACCGTGAGTCCGTCATACACATAATTCTCAGGAAGCGACCAGGAGCTAACGGAGATCTGGACGGTACCGCTTTCGCCTGGCTCGATATGCACGACCTCACTGCTCGTTTGTCCTGCGGGAACCGTCGCTCTGCTACTGGACAGAGTCCCGCCGTCCGCCTTGAGGTAGACGGCGAGTTGAAATGGCGCGGCTTCAGCAACGTCGATCACAAAGGAAGTGGAGTCGATCTTCCGCAGCGCCACTGTCAACGGCGGTAACGACTCCGCGTATGACGATAAATGCACAATCGTCAGCTGTTCTAACCCGACGAACAGTTCCGGCGGCAGGCCAGACGTCCCCGGCCATCGGAGATCCAACCAATACAGATTGGAGAGAGGCGCGAGCAAGCCGGTCGGCAGCTCACTCAGATTGTCGCCGAACAGTGCCAACTCACGTAAACCGCCCAAGCCGGTGAAGACATCGGGCTCTAGCGACTCCATCATTCCAGTACCAAGCGACAGGTGGGTCAGGCTGTTCAGGTCATCGAACACCCCTGGCGGCAACGCTGTGAGTGGGTTCTCGTAGAGCCACAGCCTTTCAAGCTGGTGCAAGTTATCGAAGACACCGCGGGGCAATGCTGTCAGTTGGTTCCCGCGCAGGTTTAAGAATCGAAGCTGCGTGAGGTTGTCGAACAAACCGGCTGGCAGCTCGACCAACTCGTTGTTGCCGAGCTCTAGCACTTTGAGATTATGCAACTCATCGAAGATTCCGGCATCGAGGCTACTGAGATCGCCATAGCCTACGAGCAGTTCCTCGAGGTTATGCAATCGATCGAAGAGACCTTGGGGCGGATTGGTTGAACTCGTCGTAGAGATCGTGAGTTGAGTCAGGTTTTGTAGAGAATCGAACAGCCCGGCTTGAGTTGGGGCGATCATCAAATGCAATGACTCCAAACTCGACAGAGAGTCGAAAATCCCGTTCGGCAGGGTGACGGTGTGGTCGGAGTCGTCAATGATTCTCGTGTGATAGAGGCGTAGTTCTCGCAGGCTGGTCAGGTCGTCGAAGATGCCGAGCGGAAGCCGGTCAAGACTCAGATCCATGAACAATCGCTCCAAGGATGTCAAGCCCTGAAGGTCCCCGAGATCCAGAGATCTGAACGCGAAGTGATCAGAAAGGTCGAGCAGCCCGGTGATACCCGCCAGGTCTGCATCCGACACATCGGCGCAATCTTCCTTGCCGAGCGTCCAGAGGATCTCGCCCTGGATGTGTTCGTGCCGGTCACAGATTCCGTTCGCCGGCTCTAAAGCACCCACGCCAGGGGCATCCTCCGATTGCGAATTGTTCTGCTCCTCACCATCCGGCGCATCCGACGCGGTGGGCTCCCGGCTGGTGCGCGCTTGCGACTGCTCGGACGTCGCCGCCTCATTTGTGGCTGTGACGGAGGCGTCTTGTTCGCTCCGCTGCGGCTGCGACGAGTCGCAAGCGCCAAGGAACACCGCCATCAAGAGCAACACAGTTATCCAGCGGCACCCGATGGAAGAAGGCGAATCGTTCGCCGCGACGCGGAGGTGTGTCATCGATGAAACGCTTCCGCTGGCCCGCGGTGACTCGCTGAATGATTGAGGAGAGGAACGAGGCTCATGCTAACGCGGCTGCCGCACACCGGAACGCGCTTCCCGTCAACGGTTCGTAGGGGCATACACTCCGACATGGAGGGCTGTGGATGAGCCAGCGACGCGGTTACCGTCGGCGGCCTGGCGATGTGGTGCTGCGACGGGTACGCCTGCAGCCGGAACGTGTCAGGGCCACGCGTCAGCGTCGCATTCGGATCACACCGCGCGCCTGGATGGTGGTTGTCCTCTTCGCCCTCGTGATGTTGGCCGGCGGAGCCCTGCTCAGTCTGCCGATCTCATCGGCCAGCGGTCAATCCATCCCCTTCCTCGACGCGCTGTTCACGTCCGTCTCCGCGGTCAGCGTGACCGGCTTGACCCGATTCGACACAGAGGAGACATTCTCGAACTTCGGCGAGTTCATCACCCTGGCCTTGTTCCAGCTCGGCGGGCTGGGCGTGACGATGTACGCAGGCGTCCTGATTGTGCTTGCGGGACAGCGCCTGGGGATTCGCGGTCGCGCATTCTTCGGGCTCGAGCTGATGACGACCGGAATCGACGGTTCAGGCGCCTCAGTGCTCCTGCGCCGAGTAATGATCTACACCGCCCTCGTCGAGTTCACGACGTTCATCCTGCTCCTGCCCTGGTTCATGATCGAGCAACCCGGAGGCGTCTCCGACGGACGCGCCGTATGGTTGGCTGGGTATCACGCAATCTCCGCCTTCAACAATGCCGGGTTCGACCTCATGGGTGGCAGCCGAAGCTTCATTGGACAGGCTCACGACGCCTGGCCGATGGTCGTGATGGGAATCTCCGCGTTTCTCGGCTCGCTCTCCTTCCTGACCGTGTTCAACCTGCGACAGCCGCGCCGACGCTGGACACTCGACACCAAGCTCGTCGTCACCGGCATGGGCCTGTTGCTCGTGGTCGGCGCCGCGTTCTTCCTCATCGCAGACTGGTCACGGATGTTTGCCGATCAGAGCGTCGGCTCCAAGCTGGTCAACTCCCTCTTCCTCTCGGTCAACCGCACCACCGGGATGACCACCTCGCCGCTCGACCAGGCCAGCGACGACACCTCCCTGGTCATGATCATCCTCATGTTCATCGGCGGCGCCTCAACCTCGACAGCCTCAGGCATCAAGATCGGTTCGTTCATGGTCGTCACATTCGGCGTCGTGTCAGCGCTGATCGGTTCCCCGCGCGTGGTCGCGTTCGGCCGCGAGATTCCAGCTTCCGTCGTGCTGCGGGCCAACGCGCTCGTCCTCATCGCGCTGGGCGGCTACGTCTTCGGGCTGCTCTTCTTCATCGCGGTCGATCCGAACATCGAAGTATTGCCGGCCGCCTTCGACGTGATGTCGGCGCTGGCCAACTGCGGCTGGTCGCAGGGCGCCTCGCAGGCCGCAACCCAGGCAGGGGCCAATATCCTGATCATGATGATGTTCGTCGGACGCCTGGGACCGCTCGTGATCACCAGCCTGATCCCGGACCGTCCGCGCGAACGCTTCCGCTTCCCCACCGAAGCGGTCCGGATCGGTTAGGAGCCGACATGCAAGTGGCCGTCTTAGGATTGGGACGCTTCGGTTCGCACCTGGCCGAGGCGCTGGACGACCTGGGACACGAGGTCCTGGCGATCGACCTCGACGAAGGCAACGTCCACGAACTCGCGCCAAAAGTGACCGACGCCCGCATCGCCGACATCACCGACATCGACGCGCTTCGTGCCCTCTCGCTGGCCGAAGTCGACGTTGCGGTCGTCGCCACCGCTGACCTCGAGGCCTCAGTCCTGGCAATGATGAACCTGCAACAACTCAATGTTCAGATGGTCTACGCCAAGGCATCGACCGACCGTCACGCGCGGATCCTGCGACTGCTGGGCGCGAAACGGGTCATCCGTCCCGAGCGCGACGGAGCCGAACGCTTCGCTCACATCATCCAGGTCGCATCGGCCAGCGACTTCCTGCCGCTAACCGCGAGCTACGGGATCGGCGTCTTCCCGATCCCCGCGACCTGGGTCAATCAGACCGTGGAATGGGCGCTGGAGCGAGCCGGCAACCGCCGGCTGATCGCCGTCGTCCGAGGCGACGAAGTCCTGCTCAACCCGGTGATGTCCGAGCAGGTGCAGGTAGGCGACCGCTTCGTCTTCTCCGCCCTGGACGAGCAGCTCGGAGAACCACTCGACGGCCGAAGCTAACCTTCCATCAAACAGGCAGATACAACAACCGGCCGATGCCTGAGCATCGGCCGGTTGGTTTGGGAGTGGTAGCGGGAGTGGGATTCGAACCCACGACCTCCAGGTTATGAGCCTGACGAGCTACCGCTGCTCTATCCCGCAACGCGGGGTCATAGTGAAGAGATGCGTTCGTGTGTAGTTGACGCATGCCTGATGCTGCATTCCGCCTCACAGCACGTTGCAACGCGTGCTGCGCATTAGGTACGTGCTGCAGTTGCTGCGCGTGGCGTAGGGCAGGTCAAGCCATTCGGCCATTAGTACGACTCAGCTGCACCCGTTACCGGGCTTCCACCTGTCGCCTATCAAACGGGTCGTCTTCCCGTGGCCTTATCCGCTCAATGGCGGAGGGAGCGCTCATCTTGAGGTTGGTTTCGCGCTTAGATGCTTTCAGCGCTTCTCCTGTCCGGACATGGCTACCCAGCGGTGGAGGTTGGCCCTCCAACTGGCACACCAGCGGTCCGTCCACCCCGGTCCTCTCGTACTAGGGGCAGTTCCCCGCAACGCTCCAACGCCCACAGAGGATAGAGACCGAACTGTCTCACGACGTTCTGAACCCAGCTCGCGTGCCGCTTTAATGGGCGAACAGCCCAACCCTTGGGACCGACTCCAGCCCCAGGATGCGACGAGCCGACATCGAGGTGCCAAACCTTGCCGGCGATGTGAACTCTCGGGCAAGATAAGCCTGTTATCCCCGGGGTAACTTATATCCGATAAGCCACGGCCCTACCACTCGGAACCGTAGGATCACTTTGGCCGACTTTCGTCCCTGCTCGACGTGTCAGTCTCGCAGTCAAGCTCCCTTATGCCAATACACGTGACAGGTGATTTCCATCCACCCTAAGGGAACCGTTGCGCGCCTCCGTTACAGTTTGGGAGGCGACCGCCCCAGTCAAACTACCCACCAGACACGGTCCGCGTGCTTGCTCACGCGTTAGAAGGACACCATATGAAGGGTGGTATTCCAAGGTTGCCTCCCCCTCGCCCGCAAGCGAGGGTTCGCCGGCTCCCACCTATCCTACGCATCATAAGGCGACCTTCAATGTCAAGCTGTAGTAAAGCTCCACGGGGTCTTTTTGTCCATCTGCGGGGAGGCCGCATCTTCACGGCCACTTCAATTTCGCCGAGCTCCTCGCCGAGACAGTGCCCAGATCGTTACGCCATTCGTGCGGGTCGGAACTTACCCGACAAGGAATTTCGCTACCTTAGGACCGTTATAGTTACGGCCGCCGTTCACTGGGGCTTCGGTTCGAGCCGTGAAGCCCTCCCCTTAACCTTCCAGCACTGGGCAGGCGTCAGCCCCTATACGTCCGCTTTCGCGTTCGCAGAGACCTGTGTTTTTGTTAAACAGTCGCCTGGGCCTGCTCACTGCGACCTCCGGCCCGGCGCCCGAGCATGTCGGGGCTAAGCCGCGAGGCGTTCCTTCTCCCGAAGTTACGGAACTATTTTGCCGAGTTCCTTAGCGAGGAATCACTCGTCCACCTGGAGGTACTTACCCTCACCTACCTGTGTCGGTGTGCGGTACGGGCGCTGAATGTATTCGCGACCGAGGGTTTTCTGGCCGAGGGTGTCACGCAAGTCGCTTTGACTGACGTCGCCGCTTCCGCGCCGCCTCTGCTTAACCGAGCGGTCTTTGAACCCCGCTCGACGCGTACGCGGCGCGACGGACCATGTCCATTAGGCCCGCTCACGCTATCTTCCCGGGTCGCCCCTGTCGCTCAGGCACACACTCAGCGGGGACGGAATATGAACCGTCTGTCCATCGCCTACGCCTTTCGGCCTCGGCTTAGGCCCGCCTAACCCTACGCGGATTGCCCTGCCGTAGGAACCCTGAGGTATTCGGTGGGTGTGGTTCTCACACACCTTTCGCTACTCATACCGGCATTCTCACTTCCGTCCGCTCCACCGGCCCTCGCGGGTCCGGCTTCACTGCTGAACGGAACGCTCCCCTACCACCTGACCCACAGCGAACTGTGAGCCAGATCCGCGGCTTCGGTATTCCGCTTGAGCCCCGTTGAATTGTCGGCGCCCAATCACTCGACCAGTGAGCTATTACGCACTCTTTCAAGGATGGCTGCTTCTAAGCCAACCTCCTGGTTGTCTGCGCGACTGGACTTCCTTTCCCACTGAGCGGAAATTTCGGGACCTTAGCCGGCGGTCTGGGCTGTTTCCCTTTTGACCATGAAGCTTATCCCCCACAGTCTCACTGCCGCAGGTTCGGCCGTGGCATTCGCGGTTTGATAGGGGTTGGTAGGCTGTCCGCCCCCGTACCCAGTCAGAGCCCTACCTCCACGGTCGCTTCCCGCAACGCTGCCCCTAAAGGCATTTCGGGGAGAACCAGCTATCGCCAGGTTCGCTTGGCATTTCACCTCTACCCACAGGTCATCCAATCCATTTGCAACTGAAGAAGGTTCGGGCCTCCACGGAGCTTTACTTCCGCTTCACCCTGCCCATGGGTAGCTCACCTGGTTTCGGGTCTACGTCTTGCGACTCGCTTCGCCCTGTTCAGACTCGCTTTCGCTCCGGCTCCGGCACAAAATGCCTTAACCTCGCCACAAAACGTAACTCACCGGTTCATTCTTCAATAGGCACGCGATCAGCGTCGAAACGCCTCTCACTGCTTGAAAGCACACGGTTTCAGGAACTGTTTCACTCCCCTCCCGGGGTTCTTTTCACCTTTCCCTCACGGTACTGGTCCGCTATCGGTCACTTCGAGTATTTAGCCTTGGGAAGTGGGCTCCCCAGTTTCCCACGCGCTTTCACCGTGCCGCGTGGTACTCAGGCACGCTGCCAGCAGGTGCGTCGGATGTCGGCTACCGGGCTCTCACCGTCTCTGGCGGCCCGTTCCAGGGGCCTTCGCCTATCCGCGCAATTTGTAACTGCTGTCGCACCACCCTCGGTGCGAACGCAACGCCCTACAACACCGAATGAGCAGAGGAGAGGGCTCCATTAGGCTCACTCGGTTTGGGCTGCTCCGGGTTCGCTCGCCGCTACTACCGGAATTGTTTCCTTTCCTCGGGGTACTTAGATGTTTCATTTCCCCCGCTTACCCCCACCAGGTCTATGTGTTCAACCTGGGGTGACAGCGCATAACCGCTGCCGGGTTGCCCCATTCGGGAATCCAGGGATCAGCCTGCTTGACGGCTCCTCCTGGCTTATCGCAGTCATACCGCGCCCTTCATCGGCTCGAAGTGCCAAGGCATCCACCGTGCGCCGTAGTCACTTGACCTGCGCTACGCCACGCGCATGCACTTCTGATCGAGAGCCAGTCCCCGAGGTAGTTGCGCTCCTCGAGGCTCCCGATCGTGCCGCGCGCCGCGCTGGTTACGTCCCCGAGGCAAATCCGGGGACCAGCGCAGTCATCTTGCATGTCATCTAGAACCACACACGTACCTCCCGCGCCCGTCCAGCTGCAGCAAGCAACCAGCCGTCGCGAGAGTTTCCCGCAGCCCCCCTGATGTCGTTGGAAACCGGCGCCGTCGCCGACTTCCGGGGGGATGCTGTGGACGCATCTCAATCACTATGTCCCTTGTAAAGGCGCATCCCGAGGTCGGTCGCCTCGCGTCAGAACGAGGGCTGCTGAACTAGGGGTGCAAGGAGCAATGTTACCCGCGCCCCGATCCGCCTGTCAACAAGCGCTTTACAGACTCGCTGGACCGCAGCTGGACGATCACAGAGACTCCACCAGCCCACCTAGAACCGGTCCTGGTACGACCTCGCCAGCGACTCCGACGGATCCGCCTGGATTCCCAGTGGTGGAATCGGGTATCTCAGACCATTCCGCGACAGCTTGTCCAGGCCGTCCAGCAGCTTCGGCAGATACCTCGGAGGAATTGCCATCAGCAGCTCGTCGTCCTGGACGCCGCCAAAGCGCCGCTCGGCGTAGCAGGGAATGCTCAGCGATGGCTCGCCCGTCCGCAGCGCCCGGCCCCAGCTATCGGCGCAAGCCGACTCACCCACCGAGGCGAACTCAAACTTCTTGAAGCCCGAAAACTGCAGCCCGTTGATCAGGATGATCATCTGCCCCGGAGTCCCATACAGCAGCACCACGTCGGGCGGATCCAACCGACCGGTCGCGATCGGCGAGAGCGCCAACGCGGCATAGCGCCCATACGGCATCACATCCATCGCCTGCTGGTGCAGGATCGAGTCCTCGTCGGTCTCGAACCAGACATTGGTCATCGTCGTCCGCAGACGCCACTCACCGTCGTCCTCATTGGGATACAGACCTACCGGTGCCCCGCACTGCGCCCCGATCAGGTCGTCCATCGTCACGCCCAGAGTGAAGTTCAACCAGCGAGCCTGCGCCACCAACTGATCAAGTGCATGCTTGAACTGCGGCCGACGGATCCGCTCGACCTCCTGCATCTCCTCGATCGTCTCGAACATCTTCATTCCGACCGGCGTCGCCGTCAGACGCAGGTAGCGCTGCAATCCGGCGACGATCCCCGGCCAGTCGTAGCTGTCCGGCTCGGGCGGTGCATCGGGTGAAACTCCAACGGTGGCGGTCGTCATGTCATCGACTCCATCCCTGCGCTCTGGTTTGGCTTGGAGCCATGGTAAGCGCTGCCGAGGCAGATCCCTCCTTCCCTATGATGGTGAGGACTTTCATCCCGGCCGCGGAAGGACACCACAATGCCAGCACTCGACGGACTTCGAGTCCTCGATATGACCCAGTACGAAGCGGGCACGTCCTGCACCCAGGCGCTGGCCTGGCACGGTGCCGACGTCGTCAAGATCGAGCAGCCCGGCGTCGGCGACCCCGGCCGCGGCGTCGGCAGCGGTGCCGAGATCGACTCGCACTACTTCATCAACTGGAACGCCAACAAGCGCTCCGTCACGATCAACCTTCGCGACGAGCGCGGCAAGGCGCTGCTCTTCGAGATGCTCCCGCACTACGACGTCTTCGTCGAGAACTACGGCCCCGGCGTGATGGAGAAACTCGGCCTCACCTACGAGGCGCTCAAGGAAGTCCACCCCAGCATCATCTACGCCCGACTCAAGGGCTTCGGTCTCTCCGGTCCGTTCGCCAACTTCAAGAGCTTCGACCCGGTTGCCCAGAACGCGGCCGGCGCGTTCTCGGTCACCGGCGAAGCCGACGGTCCGCCGATGCGGCCCGGCGCCTGCGTCGGCGACAGCGGGACGGGCATGCAGCTCGCCTTCGCGATCACCTCCGCCTACGTCCAGAAGCTGCGCACCGGCGAGGGTCAGCACATCGAGATCTCGATGCAGGAAGCGATGACCTACTACGTCCGCACGCCCGTCGCCGGCACCCAGAGCTGGGGCGACGTCGCCGCCGAGCGCCGAGGCAACGGCTGGAACGGTCCCACCGACCTCTACCCCTGCAAACCACTGCCCGACTCCAACGGCGCAGACGACTACCTCTACATCATCGCGCTGACCACGAGGATGTGGGACACCTTCTGCGCTGCCATGGGTCGGCCCGACATGGTCGTCGACCCCCGATTCGCCGACGAACAGGCGCGAATCGACAACAATGACGCGCTCAAGGCCGAGATCCGCGCCTGGACGATCCAACACGACAAGTGGGAAGCGATGCAGATCCTCGGCGAGGCCGGCGTCCCCTGCTCAGCCACGCACAGCACCTACGACCTCTTCCACAACCCCCACTTCGACGAGCGCAACTTCATCCAGGACATCGAGCATCCCGAGTGGGGCCCCATCCGCCTCCTCGGCTGGGCGCCGAAGATGTCCAAGAGCAACGTCCCGATGACCGCCGCTCCGCTCCTCGCCGAGCACACCCGAGAAGTCCTCTGCGACGACCTCGGCATCGAGGGCGAAGAGTTCGCCAGGCTTGAGGCCGAGGGCATCGTTAGCAGCCGCTAGATGCGTCGTTTCACGAGGTGGGGCGCCGGGCATCGTCACCTCGTCGTGTTACGTCGTATGACGCGAATCCTCGGTGTGGGTGTGTGCAGACGTGACATCGGCCGACCACGCCCTCTCCGCACTGCCGTAAGCGAGATCGCGAAGTGAGCCAGCATCCTCCAGACGAGAGCTCTACCGACGATCATCAGCACGAACGCTGGGGCGATTTCGAGGTCTGGGATGAGTACCAGCAGGGAGATCCGCGGTACAGCGTAAGCGAACTGGCCTGGGGAACGAGCGAGCCCGAAGACGTGGACTGGGACTTCGCATCGCTGCAAACCGAAGGGGCGGATCAACAGGCTATCCGAGACGCGCGGAGCGACCATTACCACAAACACCTGACTCCTGTGCAGCGACGATTTCGCAGTCTATGTAGTACGTACCGTGTGGAACCGAGCTGGCTCATCCAACAGCTGCGCGATCAAGGCAACAAATGCACCTTGTGCCACGGGCGCATCTGGTGGGTTGCCGAGCTCGATGCGGTCAACGTCAGACGCAAGCTGCAGATCGACCATGTCTGGCCTCGTTCAAAGGGCGGCGTCAGCTGCATCTGCAGCTACCAGCTGCTCTGTGAACCGTGCAATCTTGCAAAGGGCGCCACAATACCCAGGGGTCGCACGGACGGCGTTTGCGCTTGCCCACGTGAGATACGCGAGGAGCGCGAACGGCTTGGCCGCTAGCGAGAAGGCCTAGACCGCTCGATGAAATCTGGGCCAGACCGCGTTCCCTATGATGGTGGAGAATCTGACCAGCGATGGCGTCTGCTCGGCGCCGCGCCCGCAGGAGGACTTGACGATGCCCGCTCTTGATGGAATGCGCGTTCTGGACATGACTCAGTACGAGGCGGGGACTTCCTGCACGCAGGCGCTGGCCTGGCTTGGGGCGGATGTGGTCAAGGTCGAGCAGCCCGGCGTGGGCGACCCTGGACGGGGCGTTCGCACGGGGACGCTGAACTCGCCCTACTTCATCAACTGGAACTCCAACAAGCGCTCGGTCACGATCAACCTGCAGGACCCCAAGGGCCGCGAGCTGCTGCTCGAGATGCTGCCCCACTACGACGTCTTCGTCGAGAACTACGGCCCCGGCGTGATGGAGCGGCTCAATCTCACCTACGAGGTGATGAAGGAGATCAATCCGGCGATCATCTACGGCCGGCTCAAGGGCTTCGGCCTCTCAGGTCCCTGGCAGGACTTCAAGTGCTACGACATGGTCGCCCAGGCGGCCGCCGGCGCGTTCTCGGTGACTGGTGAGAAAGACGGACCGCCGATGATGCCCGGCTCCACCGTCGGCGACTCAGGCACCGGCACCGAGCTCGCACTGGCGATCACGGCCGCCTACGTCCAGCGTCAGCGCACCGGCGAGGGCCAGTTCATCGAGATCACGATGCAGGAGGCGATGACCTACTTCATGCGCACTCGCATCGCCTACTCGCAGTGGGGCGAGCGCGTCGCGCCGCGCAACGGCAACGCCGCCGGCGCGCCGACCAATCTCTATCCCTGCAAGTCCACGCCCGAGAGCGAGGAGCGCGGCGGCAACAACGAGTGGGTCTACATCATGGTCGTGACCAGCCGCATGTGGGACACCCTCTGCGCCACCATCGACCGGCCCGAACTGCTGCTCGACCCGCGCTTCGAGGACATGTGGAAGCGCAACGAGAACGGCGACGAGCTGTACGCCGAGATCTCAAAGTGGACCAAGACGCGGACCAAGTGGGAGGTGATGGAGATCCTGGGCGAGGCGGGCGTGCCCTGCTCGGCTGTGCTCGACACCTACGACCTCTTCCACAATCCGCACTTCGAGGAGCGCGGTTTCGTCCACGACCTCGATCACCCCGCGCACGGCAAGATCCGCCTGCTCGGCTGGGCCCCGCGAATGTCCAAGAGCGATGTGCCCATCGTCCGTGCCCCTCTCCTCGGTGAGCACACGTCCCAGGTGCTCAGCGACGACCTCGGCCTCAGCGCCGGAGACCTCCAGGAGATGGAAGCCGCCGGCATCATCGGCGGAGAACCGGTCTTCCCTGCGAAGTAGCGGGTGCCTCCCGACCCGCTCCTCAACGGCCTCCCGCCGATCCTGCCCGACGGCCCCATCCGAGCCCTCATCCTCGGCTCATTCCCCAGCGTCCAGTCGCTGGAGAAGCAGCAATACTACGCCCATCCCCAGAACTGGTTCTGGCGAGTCCTCCAGCACTGCAACGTCGTCGAGGACGCCACCGCGCCATACGAAGACCGAATCGCTCAGGTCCAGGCCAATCAACTAGCCATCTGGGACCTCTACCATCAGGTCCGCCGAGAAGGTTCCGGCGACGACAAGATCCAGGACGCGGTGCCGAACGAGGTCGGAAATTTGTTGGATTCGCGCGGCCCGTTCCCCATCCTCCTCAACGGCCGACGCCTCCGAGAGTTCCGCCGAGCCTTCCCCAACCTCAAAGCCGACCTCATCCCCCTCCCCAGCACGAGCCCCCGCCCCCTCCACTGGAACACGGAGGCCTCGAGGTCAGCGGCGCTGTCGGAGTGGTGCGAGGCGCTGAGATTCCGCTGAGATCGGGCGGCTTTGGCGCTGTGAGCTAGGAATTCGGCGTCAAGGTGTTCAGGTTTGTCCAGATTTGTCTTGATCAGTCCAGATCCGTCCCGATTTCTCTCGATTTCAGCAGTGTTTGTCCGGGTGAATCCAGGAAGGTCCAGACTTGTCGCCGGGGCTGTGTGCCGCGGTCGCGGATACATGGCTCGCTCGCCGGAGTCGACGCTCATTGTTGAGCGCCATCCATTGTATGCAGACATGGCTGCTATTGGAGCGCTGGGTGGTGCCGCCCAGGTTGCGTTCGGCGGCGGCACCGCCGAAACTCGGCTCCGCCTCCGGAACGCCTACGATCTGGCCCGCGCCCGCAAGACGACCTGCGCGATCAAGCGGCTTGAACGCGCGGCCAGAGGGGAGAGATGATAGCGCGCTGGATGCATCAATCCCGCCATACCAAAGGCAAGTCGGTTTCCGCATCCACAACGCCAACGATCACTGGGGGATTGTCAGGATCCGCGATCGCCTCGTCCAATTGCTGCTGTGTTAGACCTGTCGCACACCTCTCACCATCACGCGAGAACTGCACACCCGAAATGTCTGCCGCTTGCAGAACTGCACCGCTCAGGTTGGTCTCAATCAGATTGGCGTTTGCTAGCTTTGCCTCGGTGAACTCCGCATTTGTAAGATTCGCCTCAGGCAGTTGCGCACCGGATAAGTCGGAGCCAGAAAGGTCTGCTTTAGTGAAATTGCCTTTGAAAATCTTCGCTTCGGTCAGTCTTGCCCCATTTAGCTCTGCATCTGTGAATATGGGTTGATAGCTTATAATCCCTGTCATATCTGCATTCGTGAATATCACTCCGGTAAAATTTGGGACCATCACAATCGCCTTGCGAATAACAGCACCGGAAAGGTCGAAGACCCCTACGCGCATAGAGAACATTTCCCTCGGCTCGTCCGGGATTATCCTTCGCATCTCAGCATCCACCGCACTGTTTCGGCGACCGATCAGGTCGAGAACCGCCTGTACATCTTCACGTAATCGATCGGCTATTTCCGCGGACTCATCATCCTTCGGGCGGCGCACGAATGCGCAAGACAACCGCACAACCTCTGGGTAGTATCGCTGAAGATCGTCCTCAAGTAGACGTTCAAGTGCGTAAATCCCGCCTAAGCGGGCCGACAGTTGATCGCTTCCGAGCATCTCTGCGGCACCCTGGTAGCGCTCATTTAAAAGGCCCTGCTGTGCTGTCTGCGCTTCTCGTTGCGCGATTCGAGTTCGCCACCACGCGAGTACGAGCGCAAAGAAGCCACCTACAACTAACCCTACATTGCGTATGGTTGTGCTTCCAGACTCTCGTCCAGACGAATTCTCCGTGATCCACGACTTGAGGTGATCTGCCCATCCCCATGGTATGTCGGCAGCCAAATCGACGTATGACAGGCCCCGAACAATCACATACACAATAAGGATTGCGATGAGCCACCGTCGGTGCCGTAATGCGTTTCGAGCGAGCCAGCGACCGACTTGAGAAAGCTTGTGTCCCATGTGCATCCTGACAGCTCCGTGAGCGAGGCTTAGCTGCTCTCTGACATAGATAGAGTCATTTGAGCCCGGCGCGCAACTTCCGAGAACCAAGCCACCTCCGACACTGTCAACCCCCGACTCAGCACCCTCCCCTCCCGATACAACAGGCACATCCTCAGCACCGCCTAACCACCCAGCTTCCCAACCAGCGACGCCACCATCGACATCATCGGAACCCCCACCCCCAACTCACTCGCTCGCTGCACGGGCTGGCGGAAGATCGCCTCCAGCTCCAGCGGCCGGCCCTCGTTGTAGTCGATCACCGTGCTCGGCCGATACGCGCCCATCCCGAGCGTCTGCGTGAGGAACTGGTTGGCGATGCGGGGGCCGTCGATGCGGACGGTCTCGCCGTGGGCTTCGAGGTCGGCGTTGCCGGCGTCCACGATCTCGCGGATGATCTCGTAGGCGGCGTCGTAGAGCGGCGGCTCCTCGATCACCTGGTCGACGGGCACGCCGCCCGCGATCACGCACAACCCGTTGAAGGGAATGTTCCAGCAGAGCTTCTCCCAGCGCGCCCGCAGCAGGCTCGGTTCGGGCCGGATCTCGACCTTGCTGCCGGCGAACAGGTCGACGCCGCGCTGCAGCTCGTCGGGGTCGTCGCCGTGATGTCCGAGGTTGATGGCGCCGAACTCCTGGTGCAGGATCCGCCCTAGCTCGCCGCGGATCACGCCGATGAAACCGAGCCCGCCGAATAGCGACGTGCCCTCGGGCAACTGGGCGGCGATCTCGTCGTCGACGGTTAGGCCGTTCATGATCGCAAGAACTCGCGTGCCCTCAGACAGCAGCGGTCCGACCAGCTTCGGAATGTCGGGAATCGCGGTCGCCTTGAGCCCGACCAGGACCCAGTCGACCGGACCGTGCGAGGCCAGCGCCTCGGGCGTCCGCTCGATCGTCGGAGAGTCTAGCGACATATCGCCAAGATGGCTGCTCAGGTGCAGGCCGCCCGCCTTGACCGCCTCATAGTCGCGCCGCATCAGGAAGCGAACATCATGGCCCGCCTCGGCGAGGCGCATGCCGAAGTAACCGCCGACAGCGCCAGCTCCCACCACCGCGACCCGCTGCGGCATCGTCCGTCAGTCCCCCGCCGCCGACTGCGACGCCTGCTCGCCGGGCCGCTCGACAAACCGGTCCACGCGGAACAGACCAAGGTCGTGCTCGGTCTTGCGATACATGCTCAGGTCGGCCAGCGCCTCGCCGATCGCCGGCGAGAACTTGAACCCGTGACCCGAACACGGACTGGCCAGCACGATGTTCGGACGCTTCGGATGAATGTCGATCAGGAAGTGCGCGTCGGGCGTGCTGGTGTACATGCAGGTCTCGGCCCGCAGCAGCTTGCCGCCGACATCCGGGAACGTGCGCTCGAGCCACTGGCGGACGTTCGCCTCGTCCTCGGCCGTCATCTCCTGGTTGTAGCCGTTCGGATCCACCTCATCCAGCGGCTGATGATGCCCCAGCTTGAATCCCTTGCCAACGTTTGGGAATCCGTAGGCGAAGTCCTGCGGTCCGCGCTCCCACATCCAGAAGGGCAGCGCGCCGACCTCGAACGCCTCCGGATTGGCCCGCGGCTCGAACCAGAACATCACCTGCCGGGTCACCAGAAGCGGCAGGTTGAGCTTGCCCACCAAGCCCGCGTTCCAGGCGCCGGCCGTCACGACCATCCGCTCAGCCTCGTAGGTCCCCTTGGCCGTGTTGATCACGATCGGCGATTCGACGTCGTCCATCTCCTGCGGCAGCCAGCGCTCGACCGGCTCGTCGAAGTGCAGCTCCGCCCCGTGCTTCGCCGCTTGGTCGAGCTGACCTTTGAGCGCCGGTTCGATCTCGATCATCCCGCCCCGATGCTCCAGGATCCCGACCAGGTCATCGGTCGCCAGGATCGCCGGATAGCGCTGCTTCAGCTCGGCGCCGTCCATGTAATCGATCGGAATGTCATGCTCGCGAGCGCTGGCCAGCACGCCGTTGATCTGCAGCGAGCCTTCCGTGCCCAGGGTCAGCGACCCGGTCTGCCGGAACAGCGGCTGCCCAACCAGCTCCGACAGCTCGTCCCACAACTCATACGCCCGCCGAACGAACGGCACGTAGGACGGACCCTCGTAGTACGCCTCGCGGATCCCGCGAGTATCGCCATGCGTCGAGCCCATCATGTGAGGCGGATGAAATCGATCAAACCCGATCACCCGCTGTCCGCGCCGCGCCAGATGCCAGGCCGCAGCCGATCCCATCGCGCCCAGTCCAACAACGGCCACGTCATATCGCTGAGTCGATGTCATCCCAAACCTCCCGCCGCCGCCGAGCCTGCCTGCGACTTCATCTCCGACGCCACCTGCGACATCGAGTTGTTCTCCCAGTACAGCACGTGCTCGACATGCTCCCGGATCGACCACTCGTCGTTCGGAGCCTTCGCATCCAGCAACGAGTCGTCCATATGCAGCAACTGACCCACCAGCTCGGCCCGCTGGAAAATCAGATCGCGGGTCAGATGCGAAAGCGGCGACTCCTGCATCTGCTTCGCCGTGTAGCGCGCCGTCGAGACCGCCCCCGCATGCATCCGATCATGCTCCGCGTTGTGAACCAGCAGCCGCCGAACGCCGCCATTCATCGCGCAGCCATGCTCCGTCGGAAACGCCAAATCGTCGTCCGACAGACCCGACAGTTGCTCGACCGTCTCGGTCAGTTGGCGAAGCAGTCTGAGCGCCAGCTCCGTCGATTCCGATGTGTTGGTCATGGTGTCCTACTGTTCCGTCTGGCTCGCATTCGCGAGAAACTCAAGCAGCGTCTTGTTCGTAAACTCCGGCGCCTCCTCCGGGAAGAAATGACCCGCCCCCGGCACGCCCACCGATGTCAGGTCGGGGAAGTACATCGGGAACTGGTCGAAGAACGGATTGCCCGACGGCGTCTCCCGACTCGGCGGACTGTCCGGCGCCAGCCGAGCGTTCCCGTACATCCACAGCGCCGGCTTCTCGAATCGCTTGTGCCGATCCTCCGGCCCGTATTCCATGAACTCCCGGCCCCAGGGATGGTCGTCCAGCCCCCGACGCCAGACCTCGCCGACCTGCGCCGACGTCAGCCGCTCACAGCGATAGCCGCCGGCGACATTCTCGTCGGCGTGCATCCGATGGAAGGGCAGCGCGTGTCGGTAGTACGAAATCGCCGCCGCCTGCGAGTCCGGGTCCGAAAACGCACGCTTGTAGACCTCGACATCCTCGTCCGTCGCCCACCGATTCGGCGTCAGCCGTCGCCCGCTCACATTCCACGGCGATTCCGGCCAGCCCGGCAGCTCAGGGTCTGACTCGCCGGTGAAGATCGCCTCGATGAACTGCGCGTGATACTCCGCATAGAAGTGCTCCGGCAGCGGCCGAGCCTTGAACCAGAATCCATGCACCGCAAACGGCGTCCAGACCGTGCAGAGCGTGTCCATCAGAGCCACGCTCGAGATCCGCTCGGGCCAGTCGATCACCACCTTGAACCCGATAATCCCACCCCAGTCATGCCCGACCAGCGCAACCTCGTCAACGTCGAAGTGGTCCAGCACCCCCACCATGTCCGCCGCCAGCGTCCGCCGAGACACCGGCCCGGGAGGCTTGTCCGACTCGCCGTACCCGCGAGTATCGGGAACAATCACCCGATACCCGGCATCAACCAGAGCCGGAATCTGCTTCCGCCACTCATAGGAAGTCTCAGGAAATCCATGGATCAGCAGAACGGGAGGCCCATCCGACGGCCCATCCGTGAGCACATTGATCCGAATCCCATTGGAATCAACCCGCTGAGTCTCCATCCCCAACTCCAATCACTCACCCCGCAGGCTAGCGCGGGATGCGATCGAGGAAGACACTCGACGTGCGCAGGACTCAGTCGAACGCCGGCAAGACCTCGTCCACCACACGGTCGTACATCGCCTGCTGGTCGTAGCCCACCAGCCGCAGCGTGATCGTCGTCGCCCCCGCGTCAACGTACCGCTGGATGTCGCCAATGCACTGCTCAGGAGTCCCCATCGCCACCCACAGGCCCAGTGCCTCGTCCGTGTAGGTCGTCGTGTAGTACGCCTCGAGGTAGCGACGCGACTCATCCAACGCCGCCTGACGATCATCATTAACATTGATGTTGTAGTAAACGCAAACCTCAAAGTCATCCGCCAGCTTGCGACCCTCCTCATCGGCGTAACGACGAATGTCGGCCAGGTACTCCTCGACAATCGCCGGAGGCTGGAACGTCGTCATCCAACCGTCGCCAAGCCGAGCCGTCCGTCGCAACCCCGCCTCACGGTTGCGAGTCAGGTTCGGCCGAGGATTCGATGTCACCCAGATGGGAACCGGACGCTGAACCGAGCGCGGCTCGATGGTGACGTTGTCGAAGTCGTTGTACTCGCCGTGATACGAGACGTCGTCCTCCGAGGTCAGCAATCGCATCACCTCGATCGCCTCCTCCATCCGCTTCATCCGCGACTCCGGCGCCACGCAGAACGCGTCGAACTCATGCAGCATGTCGCCGCCGCCCGGCGCGGCTTGGCCCATACAGGCCGCAAAGATCGTCCGTCCGTTGGACATGAAGTCGAGCGACGCCCACTGGTACGCCAACAACAACCCGTCCCGCAACGGAGTCGAGGCAAAGCACGCCGGCCCAATCCGGACCCGCTCCGTCACCACCGCCAGCGCGCCCATCAGCGTCAGCGCGTCCAGCCGAGGCTTTGCCAGGATCGAGTCGCCAACCCAGATGCTGTCCCAGCGCTCATCCGAGTCCGCCCGCTGAGCCAGCGCAATCATGTCCTCCAGCGTCGAAGCGCCCGTCACAACGCCCCGATTCGAAAGTGTCAGTCCAAAGTTGACCATGCCAGTCCCCCGTTCATGCGAACGCAGGGTAGGGATTACCGCAAGACGATGAAGTCAGACGAACGCCGGCAGCACTTCCTCCGATATCCGCCGATACTGTGTCGTCTGGTCGCCACTGCAAATCCGCAGCAGCACCGTCGTCGCCCCCGCCTCGATGTAGCGCTGGATGTCCTCGACCGCCTGCTCAGGCGGACCGTAGGAGCACCAGCGCCGCACGGCGGTCTCGGAATGGTCGAGGAAGTAGTACTCGTCCAGGAACCGCTTGGCCTCAGCAAAGGCCGCATCCCGATCGTCGTCGATCATGACCGAGTGGAAAGCCACGACGTCAAAGTCCTCCCGCAACTCGCGTCCCGCCTCGTCGGCGTAGCGTCGGATGTCGCCGAGATACTCGCCCAGCAACTCGGGAGTTAGAGTCGTCGACATCCAGCCGTCGCCCAACCTGGCGACGCGGCTCAACCCGCGTTCCCGATTTCGCGCATCATTGGGATTCGGATTGGAAACGATCAGAATCGGGATCGGCCGCTGGATCGAGTGAGGCTCGATCGTCAGGTTGTCAAAATCGTTGTACTTGCCGTGATAGGACGCGTTGTCCTCCGAGGTCAGTAGGCGAATGATCTCGACGGCCTCTTCCATCCGTCCCGACCGAGTCACGGCCGGGACGCAGAAGTGCTCAAACTCGGAGTTGTCGGCCGCCCCCATACAGGCGGCAAAGGTCAACCGGCCATTGGAAATCACGTCGATCGCCGCTAACTGATAGGCAAGCAGCGTCGCCGGGCGCACCGGAGTCGTCGCAAAGCAACCAGGCCCAATCCGCACGCGCTCGGTCAGAGCCGCCAGCGCGCTCATCAGCGAAAGCGCGTCCAACCGAGGCTTGGCCGTGATCGAGTCCCCAACCCAGACCGAAGTCCAGCGCTCATCTTCATCCACCAACCGAGTCAGCGCATACATCTCCTCAAGCGAGGAATCGCCAGTCACCACCCCCCGGTTGGTCAGAGTCAGTCCAAACTTGGTCACGCCGTCACGCCCTCCAGAGCGAAGTTGCGCACCAGGTCGGCGAGGGCCTCCGGGATCTCCAGGTCGGCGATGTGCCCGGAGTCGGACAACTGCACCGACTGCGCCCCCGGGATCGCCGCTCGCCAGATATCGCCCATCTCAGTCGCCACGATATTGTCGTGCTCGGAGGTGGCGATCAGCGTCCGCGTGTCGATCCGCACCAGACGCCGGCCGACGCCCGTGTCCGGAATCGGCCAGAGGAACTTGGCCGAGGCGCGCAAATCGAGCAACTCGCCGACGTACGCGTCCATCGGATCGCGGTCGGCCATCAAGAGCTCGGTGCGCTTGTCCGGATTACTGAACAGGACGGCGGTAGGGAACCCCGGATGCTGGGCGAACGCGTCCTCGCCCGGGTACTGCTCGGACCACAGACCGAGCGGGTTGACCAACGTCAGCGACTGCACCGCGTCCGGCCGAATCGCCGCAATCTCCGCGCCGATCCAGGCGCCAATGCTGACCCCGATCACATGCGCCGAGCCGACGCCCAGCGTGTTGAGCAGGTCGACGTTGAAGAGCACGAGGTCGAGCCCATCGTGAGCTCCGGGCAGATCGTCCTTGGCCGGACCCCAGCCGGGCTGATACGGCGCAATCACGTGGAAGTCGTTAGCCAACGTCTCCAGCGCGTCGCCCCAGCGAGGAATCCCCGTGATCGGGTGCAGAAAGAGCAGCGCCGGCGATCCGGGATCGCCGCCTTCCCAGACGTGGGCGGTCTGTCCGCCAGGGCGGAGGTCGAGCGTCTTCAGTTCAGCCATCAGTTCACTCCTGCGAGTTCGGGTTCAGTCGTTCGTTTCAGTGGTTCGGTCGCGATCGGGGTCGGCGACCAGTGGTCGTCGTAATCGTCCCACAAGTGTCGCAGACGTGGGATTACCTGCTCAGCAAACAGTCGAGTGCTGCGCAGGGTCGCGTCGTGCGGCATATCGCCGACGTGGAACACGCCGACCAGGTGGCCGGCGCGCAGCGTTGTCACCAGGTGCTCCAAGTGCTCGGTGACCGTCACCGGCGAACCGGCGGCCAGCGAGCCGCTGTCTATTCGCTCTTGCCACGTCGGGATGCGCGGCGGAGTTGGATTACCCAGGTCGGCCATCGTTCGGACGGCGCGTTCGCGGATGCCCCGCTCCGTGCGCCAGCCGGGCGCCTCGGTCCAGCCGGGGAAGTCGCCAAGCGTGTGCCGCGACGTGTAGTCCAGATGCGGCTGATACCGTTCCTGCGCCTCCTCATCGGATTCAGCCACCACAATCGTTTGAGAAACCACACCCTGGTACGGATTGCATGGGATCCCTCGCGACTCAACTCGCGACCAGAATCCGTCCATCGCCGACTGCGCCGGTGCGAATCCGCGAGAGGCGAGACAAACATAGGCGTACCTGTGCTCAGCACAAAAGTCCCACGTCTCCGACGAGACGCCATCCGCGGGAATCCAGACCGGCGGATGCGGCTGCTGAACCGGACGCGGCCAGACATTCACGTAGCGCAGCTTCGCCGACTCGCCGTTCCAGGTGAATACGTCCGGATCCTTCCAGGCCCGCAGGATCAGATCGTGGTGCTCGCGGTAGACGCGACGAAACTCCGCCGGATTCGCTCCATAGGCGTAGTTTGCGTCCATCGGCGTGCCGAGTGGAAATCCAGCCACGATCCGGCCGCCGGAGATCACGTCGAGCATCGCGATCTCCTCCGCCGCCCGCGTCGCCGGACGGTAGAGCGCGATCGACATGCCCAGCAGAACGATCGCCGCCCGCGACGTTCGCCGGGCCAACGCCGCCGCCATCAATTGAGGCGACGGCATCAGGCCAAAGACGTGCTGATGATGCTCGTTGAGCACCAGCCCGTCGAAACCAACGCGCTCGGCGAACTCGAGCTGATCCAGGTATTCGTGATACAGCCGGTGGCCCTCGACCGGCTCGTACAACCGCGAGTCGGCGTCAACCCACACGGATCGATTGCGCTCACGGAAATCGGCCGGCAAATGCGGCCACGGCATCCCGTGAAACCAGTGGAACTTCACCGGATCAGTCCGAAAAGTCCATCGTTGCTGATCACCATGCGCGAGCAGGTCACGTCAACCACGAGGCAAGACCTCCCCCTTTTGGGGGAGCTGTCGCGAAGCGACTGAGGGGGCTCGGCTCCCACTGTCAGATTCGTTAACGTCCGCAGCTCGCAGAGAGGCCCCCTCCGCCCCTCCGGGGCACCTCCCCCAGAGGGGGAGGTCTTCACCAAGTAGAGGCATGCGCCTAGTTGGAGCCCGTCAGCACCGGAGCCGGCGTCGCGACCTGCTCCGAGCCGATCGGCTTCGGCGACCAGTGATCTTCGTAGTCTTCCCAGATGTGCTTCACCCGAGGCATCACCTGCTCGGCGAACAGCTTCGTCGACGCCCGAGCCTTGTCGTCCGGCATGTCGCCGCAGTGCAGCAGAGTCACCAGGTGGCCGACCTGCAGCTTCGTCGCCAGGGCCTCGATCTGCTCCGCCACCGAGTCCGGCGAGCCGGCCACGATGTAGCCCTCGCGCACCCAGTCCTTCCACTCGAGCGTGTGCGCAATGCCCAGACCCTGCGCGCCGCCGGCTCGCAGACCGGCCCGGATTGTGTTCTCGGTCCGGTACCCGGGCGCGTCGGCGAAGCCGGGATACACATGCAGACACTTGTCGAAGAAGTACTGCAGATGCTCGGTGTACATCTGCTCGGCCTGATCGTCGGTCTCGGCGACCACGACCTGCTGCGCAAACGCGCCCTGGAACGGATTGAACTCGACGCCCATCTCGCCCAGCCGATTCCAGAAGCCCTGCATCAGAGCCTCACCGCGGACATAGCCATTGAACGAGAGATAGCTGTAGTTGTAGCCCATCTCCGCGCAGAAGTCCCAGGTCTCCACCGAGCCGCCGCCGGGAATCCAGATCGGCGGGTGCGGCTTCTGGATCGGACGCGGCCAGAGGTTGACGTAGCGAATCTTGTTGTACTCGCCGTTCCACGAGAAGACATCCGGATCCTCCCACGCCCGACGGATCAGGTCGTGATTCTCCCTGTACTTGTCCCGCAGCGTCGCCGGATTCGAGCCGAAGCAGAAGTTGTCGTCCATCGACGTCCCCACCGGGAATCCCGCCACCAGCCGACCGCCCGACATCACGTCGAGCATCGCCATCTCCTCCGCCACCCGAGTCGGCGGGTTGTACAGCGCAATCGACTGACCCAGCAGCAGCAGCGTCACGTCCTTCGTCCGCCGAGCCAGCGAGGCCGCCATGATCTGCGGCGACGGCATCATCCCGTACGCGTTCTGGTGATGCTCGTTCACGCCGATCCCGTCAAAGCCCAGCCCGGCCGCAAACTCAAGCTGGTCCAGGTACTCGTTGTACACCCGGTGACCCTCCACCGGGTCATACAGCCGAGAGTCCACATCGACCCAGACCGACCGATTCGTCTCCCGGAAATCATCCGGAAGATGAGGCCAGGGCATCAGGTTGAACCAGTGAAACTTCATCGGAAACTCCTTCATCGGAGGGGTACGCGGGAGGTCTGGGGCCAGTGTAGAGGGTGGGCACACGTTCGATTACCATCGTCGACAGGGAGGCCGTTCATCATGGTCAGCAGTCAGCACGCGTCCGACGTTGAGACTCAACTTGCGGATCTTGCCGTGTACGAGCGCAACGTCGCTTGCTGGGCCGAGCAGAGCGCCGAAATCTCTCCTCACAATCGCGGAAAATGGGTCCTGATCTACGACGCGGAGACGATCCACATCTTCGACCACCCTGCCGAGATGTTCGCCGCGCTGGAAGCGCTGCCCGATTCACAGCGGCGCGGCGCCTATCACTACTTCATTCGGCGGCGGCCGATGCTCCGTCATGCTGATTCCTTCCCCCGTCCCAAACGAGCGCAGTAGTGGCGCGGGTTCGAGCGGAGTTTGAGAGCGAAGCTTCCTTTCATCCGCTTCTCGGCAATGTGTTGCGGCCCGTGGTTCGCGTATCGGTTCAGATTGCGGGCCGTAGCGCGGCGATCTGGATGCAGATCGACACCGGGGCGGACTACACCGCGCTGTCTCCAGCTCATGCGCGTGCTGTCCTGGGGGCGGCCTATCAGGGCATCGACTTTGACCGGGACATCGCCCGTTTCGACCTCTACGGGATCAGCGGCAGCGCGAGTCAGTACGTGATTCGGCCCGCTAGCCTGACCTTCAGCGACGAAGAGCACAAGCCCGTGGTCGTCGATCAACCAATCCTGATCGCCCGGCCATCCACCCCACTACCCACGCCCGATAGCAACTGGGAAGCCCCCAGTCTCCTCGGCCAGGACGCCCTCCGCTCCTTCGACCTCGCCCTCTCCTACAACCCACACTCGGTCACGCTCACTGAAGCCGCGCCCGCCTGATCACGATCACCGACGTTCTCCGCCGCAACGAAGCCACCTACCGCGACCTATAGCCGCTCCACATCCCACCCACCGTCGTGATTTCGTGATACAACAATCGCTGGAGGATCGACCGCCATGCAGCTCTTCGAACACGATATCCAGATGGATTCCTCGGCCAAACACCACCTTGAGAGCGAGTACGAGTTCCTGAATCGATCATCTTGGAATGTCTCCATTCGATCCCGCGATTTGTGCCAAGCTATGTTTGAGGACTATCCATCCACGGATCATCATCGAGACGATTTGCACGGCCGCTTCACGTCAGACGACGAGGGCCAACATCTTGGCGCGTACTTTGAGCTCGTTGTGCATGAGCTCCTACGCCGCCTCGGCTTTGCTGTCACCGTCCATCCAAGGGTGCCGGGTGTTAACTCCCAACCAGACTTCCTTGCCCGATCGGGAGATAATCGATTCTACCTCGAAGCAACCGTAAGTCAGGCATCGAGCGCCGAGATACCAGATAACGCGATCCTAGACCAGATTTACACGTGGATCGATGAAATCGACGACCCTCACTTTCTGGTCACTGTCCGTCCATCCGGCTGTCCTACAAATCAACCATCCAAAAGATACATCCAATCGCGCATTCGACGTCTTATGGCGGATAGCGACCCCGATAGAGTTCTCCAGCAGGTCGACGGTAGTTATTCACGTCGCGTCGACGCTCCTTCAGTGACGATTGAGCTCGATGGCTGCAGTCTCCATGTAGGGCTTTGGCCCAAGCCGCGAGAAAAGTGGGGTATCTCTGCCGGGCGAACGATAGCAGCTTGGTTCGGTGGTGGCGCAAAGGATGTATCTCCTACACTTGGTGCCGCGGTCGACAGGAAGGCGCGGGAGAAACGAGTAGGCCAGCTGGACGCTCCTTTAGTTGTTGCGTGCAGCACAGTAGATGGCTTCTACAACTTTGCTGAAGAAGGACTTGTATCACTTTTCGGCCTTCGCAATCGAGAGTACGGGCCTCCTGACTGGAATGTAAAGTTAGGAGAACCAAGGCTTGAGAGAGGCGTCTGGATCGATAAGAGCGGCGTTGCTCGAAATGAGAATCTCGCGGCTGTATGGCTGTTCGGCAATGCACGTCCAGTCGCGACAACGCCTACTGGCTACGGAGATCGTCTGTTTCTCAACCCTCATTACAAGCAGAACCTCCCGAAAGAACTCCTGAGTGTAGCGTCGGCTCACGTTCACGATGGTCAGTTGCTTTGGACAGAGGGTGTTGACTTGTCTGCGTTGCTTGACATTCCTGAGATTCCTTACGCGGAACTTCGGAAGGCTCCGATTGCCTAACCCCCCAACAACCTCGACACCAACTCCTCCACCCGCCGACCCTCCGCCGACTCCGACAACCACTTCCGTATCTCACGCCGAGCCACCGTCACCGATGTCGACTGACCCTTGCCCTCGCGCTCAACCCGAACCCCATCCCAGAGCGCCTTCGCGCCAATCGCCGCCGCCTCACCGGCCTCAGCCAGTTCGACGTGGAGCGGGTCGGTGTCGTCGTACTCGGGGATAGGCAGTCGCCAGAGGTGCTTATGCATGTCGCGCGCGCCGAACTGACCCTTCGACATGAGCGGTGCGACCGCAGCTTCCAGAGTGTCGCTATTGATGACTGCGGAAATATAATGTGCTTCGGTCTCCGAACCGACTTGAACCCAATAGGCCGTGTGATCGATGACGGCTGCATCATCATCGACAACAGCTGCCGTCGGACGGCCGGACTTCGTGTAGGCGATCCTCGTGCCTAGCGAGACAAGCGTTCTCTGGTTAGTGAGATTGCCGACGTAATCCAATCTTTCAAGCAGGCTTAGCTTGTTGTTCACACCCTTCTGCTTATCCCAGATACCACTGATTCGTCTCCAGCGACGACGCATTCGCTCGTCGAGTGATAACGGATCCACTCCAAACCAACCATCCTCCGCCTTGGCCAACACTCTTGTTGACTTCGCAAGAGGCAAGGCTGCCCTTAGGGGCGTCAACAACACATGCGGGGCAAGGGTCTCACCGAGGTGAACGTCGAAGACGTGCCCAGCTTCAATCGTCTGACCCTTCAGCTCTGGTAGCTGAAGGTGTTTCCAGGGTGCTTTTTCTTGTCTGCTTCGCCGAGGAGAGACGGTCACGGTGTTGGCCGCTTGGACGGCGGCCATTGAAGACTGTTCGTTGACGAAAAAGAGAACACGAGGCACGATTGTTGCACCTTGCCTGGCACGTCCCCCATATGGCGATGCAAAGTCGCCGGATGTGTCGAATAGGCGAACTCGCTCACGCGAGAACGGCCCTCCGGCACCCCCCAACCACCGCTCCGCCTGACTTGCGAGCGGCTTACCGCTCGGTTCCCTGCGCAGCAGAAACGCCACGCAAGATGGGACGGGGAAGAAGCTGTTCGGTTCGACCTGTTCGAGGTCCCACGGCGGGCGCACGCCCAGGTCAACCGATAGCACGCCCCACTGACCTGTTCGCCACTTCGTGTACTGTCCGGTCTGCAAGGCGCTGTGCGGTAGCACCATCGCCGCCATGCCGCCTTGCTTGAGGTACAGCTCCACGCAGCGCGCGTAGAACATGCCCGCGATGTCCTGGTGCGTCGCGTAGCGACCACCCGCCCAGATTTCGTATCGCTGCTTGCTCTGCCGCTCCAACTCCTCACGAATCACCGCCTGCGTCTTGTTGTACGTGATCCACGGCGGATTTCCGACGATCACATCCACCGGATCCGCCCGCAGCGCCACCGGACGTACTAGGTTCCGCGTGTAGTACGCCCAGATGTGGTCGCGGCCTTCTTCGTGGAGTTGCTGCAGCAGGGCGGCGGTCTTCTCCAGCATCTCCCGCTCCGGCCCGCTGCCGATCGCTTCGTCGTCCAGCGCCCAGGCCGGGTCCTCACCGTTCTCGATCGCGTTGGCCATTCGCGTCATGAGGTTGTCGAACCAGTCGGCTTGCTCGACCAGGGCTCGGGGAAACTCCAGCTCTCGGTTGAACTCGAGGTCTGAGTCGGGCGGGTCGGGCACGGGAATCGTCACCGTCTGCTGGGCGAACATGCCCGAGGTCTCGGCCCGCAATTGCAGCGAGTCGCCCAGGTAGACAGGCACCGTCGCGTTGACCGACTGGCCTTCGGCGACCGCGCCTTCCAGCGCGTCGCGGGCGGCCAGCGTCCAGGTCGCCCGGGCGAGATGCACCGCGACCGGATGCACGTCGATCCCGATCACGTGATCCAGCAGTCCGTCCACCGCCTGCGCCGAGCTCCGCCCGTCGGCCTGGGCCGCGCTCAGGTACTTGCGCACCGCCGCGAAGATGAACGATCCCGATCCGCAGGCCGGATCGAGCACCCGCTGATTCAGCGGGTCGGTCACCACCGCGTCGACAATCTCCCGCGCCAGCCAGTCGGGCGTGTAGTACTCGCCCAGCCGTCGCCGGTCGTCGGCGGGAATCACCGATTCGTACAGAATCCGCGCAATGTCCGACTCCGCCTCGTTCCAGTCGAACCAGCCAATCCGCTGCGCCAGGTCGCGGATCCACTCGTCCCCGCCGATTTCCGCAGGCCAGGTAAAGAAGTCCGACTCGACCACGCCGCTGACGCCGGTCTGGTCGACGAACAATTGACCGCCCAGCAGCGCGACGGGATCGCTGTTAGCCGCCCCTTCGATTTCAATCCCGAACGCCGCCTGCACCGCCAGTCCGACCACGACCGAGAGATAGGTATGTCGCACAAAGAGCTCGTCAAGGTCCGGTTCCTCCTCCACCACCTGACCCAGCGCGGCAGCCAGCAGGCTCCGCCAGAGATCGCGCTTGAGAGCAATCGTCGGATCATCTCGCTTGGCCTGGTAGAGGTCGTTGAGCGCAGCAATGTGCTGCTCGAATCGCGGGCCCTCGCCCAGTCGCTTCTTGACTTCGTCCTCCGTTGGCGGCACGCCACGCTCTTCCAGCGCCTGCGATTGGTCGCGCAGCCACTCGTACAGCAGCAGGCCCTGGTCAGCACTGTTCAGCGTGAAGGCGTGCGGCGCCTGCGTCCGCACCAGCCCCATCCCCGGCCATCTCAGAACCCAGTACTTGCCGTCGGTCAGGATCCCGAATCGCTGTGGTCGTCCGCCTTCCACTGCCGCCTTGAGATAGTCGTCGAGCTGGTTGACGTGCTTCTCGTCCGGGTTGATCCGATCGCCGATTCTCACCTTGAACTCGACAATGACGTCACGCGTCCGCAGGTCGACCCGTCCCGACCAACCGCTCGCCGGTGACTGTTCCATGTCGATCTCTTCGCGATCGGCGAGTCCTGTTTCGATCAGAAAGTCGCGCGCCGCCGCTCGGATGTCTGCCTCGGCGGCGGCCTGATTGTGCCGATCGAGGATGTATTGAGCGAATTTGCCGCATAGCTCCGGAGTTGGCATAGCTGAATCCTACGACTCCCCCAGCCCATCGCCCATCACGATAGAATAACGCACACAGGTTCGACAGGCAGAAGAGAAGCAATCCGCAGTGACCGCCAACGTTCCAACACCTTCCAAACCACTTCCGACCACCTCGCTCTCCAAGATTCCCTGCAAAACACAGGAGATCGTGCCTCTTTTTTCCTCGGCGCGCTCAGGAAAAAATTTCCGGCCCGACCACCGACCATTCAGCCACTCGCCACACGCCCAGCAAAGCCGAGCAAGGCTCAACTGGACACCCCCGCTTTCCAACACCTTCCAACCCCAACCACTTCCGACCACCCAGACGCTCACGATCTCCCGTAAAACACTGGAGATCGCGATTCTTTTTCTCACAGCGGCCTCAGAAAAAAATTCCTCCCTAACCACCGACCACCCCCTCATACACTGAGGCTATGAGCTCGCGCGACGCCTCCTGCTACCGGCACTCCGACACCTGGGCCGGCGTCCTCTGCCAGCGCTGCTCACGACCGATCTGCACCGAATGCATGATCACGGCAGCGGTCGGCTTCCAGTGCCCCGAATGCGTCGCCGAAGGTCGCAAACGGACCCGCCAGTGGTCGACCGCCTCGCCGATCCGGGTGACCCAGGGCCTGGCCGCCGCCAACGCGCTGATCTGGATCTTCGTCGCCCTCTACACCGGCTCCCTTGCCTTCTGGGGCGGCGGCCTGACCGAGATCCACTACGACTACGCCCTGCACGGCCGCTTCGTCGACAACGGCGAGTGGTGGCGGCTCGTCACCTCAGCCTTCCTCCACTACGGCCTGCTCCACATGGGCATGAACGTCTTCATCCTCGTCCTCCTCGGCCGAATGCTCGAGCCCGCCATCGGCTGGTGGCGGATGCTGCTGCTCTACGGAGTCTCCCTCACCGGCGGAGCGCTCGGCGCGCTACTGGTCGAGCCCAACGGCTTCACCGCCGGAGCCTCGGGAGCCGTCTTCGGCCTCGCCGGCGCCGTCGTCATCGCCGAGCGAGCCTCCGGAGTCCGTTGGCGAGACTCCGGCATCCTCGCCTTCCTCGTCCTCAACATCGTCATCTCCTTCCTCTGGCCCAACATCAGCATCGGCGGCCACCTCGGCGGCATGATCGTCGGCGCAATCGCCGCCGTCATCCTCTGGACCTTCCCCAACTGGACCGGCTTTATCCAGACCGCAACCAAAATCAAGATCCTCCGACCGCTGCCCGAGGTCCTGGTCCTCGGCCTCGGAGTCCTCTGCGTCTTCCTCGCCCTCGCCTGGGCCGCCCCAAACTGGCGCACCCCCATCTTCTGAACGCGCCGGCGGACGCTCTATCCTCCGCAGGAACCTGAACAACAACTCGACTGAGAGGACGGCAGACGATGAGCGATCGATTCGAAGGCATGGTGGCAATCGTGACCGGAGCAGCGGGAGGCATCGGACGAGCAGCCTGCGTCCGCTTCGCCCAGGACGGAGCCAAAGTAGTCGCGGTCGACCTGGCCGGCTCTGACCTCGACGAGACCGTCGCAGCGATCGCCAACGCCGGCGGCGAATGCATCACGGTCGAAGCCGATGTCACCCAGGAAGCCGACGTCGCCCGCTACGTCTCCGAAGCCATGTCGGCCTACGGCCGAGTCGACGCCTTCTTCAACAACGCCGGCATCGAGGGCGTCCGTTCAGCCCTGACCGACCTCGACGAGGCCGACTTCGATCGAGTGATCGCGGTCAATCTCAAGGGCGTCTGGCTGGGCATGAAGCACGTTGCGCCGGCGATGGTTGAGTCGGGCGGCGGCGCTATCGTCAACACCGCCTCAATCGCCGGCCTCGCGCCAACGCCGGGGATCATCGCCTACGGCGCCTCAAAGCACGCAGTCGTCGGGATGACCAAGTCGGCCTCGCAGGAACTCGCCCCCGCAGTCCGGGTCAACGCCGTCTGCCCCGGCCCGATCGAGACCAGGATGATGCGCAGCCTCGAGCGCCAGTTCGACCCCGACAACCCGGAGGGCGTCCACGAGATGTTCGCCTCTGCAAACCCACTCGGTCGCTACGGAGAACCCGAAGAGGTCGCCTCACTGGTCACCTGGCTCTGCTCCGACGACTCCCGATACATCAACGGAGCCATGCACACCATCGACGGAGGCGGCAACCGCGGTCGCTAGGCGATAGCTGCCCATCTGAACGAAAGAGGCCGCCCGTTTGGGCGGCCTCTCTACATCTCTCGAACTGGCGAGTGTCGAGTGCTACTCCACCTGCCAGGTGGAGCGGCCTCGGAGGAGTTGGGTGACGTCGTGGCGGTTCTTGAACTTCTGCACCTCGATCTGGCTGTCGAGGTAGTCGCCGTAGGTCGGTGTGGTGACCTGGCGGATGACTCCCATGGGGACGGGCATTTCGGGGTAGGCGCAGCGGGCGAGGAGTTGATGCACGTCGGGCGCCGGCCGCGTGGCGTCGTGCGTCAGGATCAGGCCGGCGTCGGGGCCGCCGGCGTCAACCACTCGCAGGCCGGTTGCGGAGACTGCAAGTCCCTTGTTCTTGTTCTCGCCGAAGAGCATCGGCTGGCCGTGTTCGAGGTAGAGCAGGCGCTCGTCGCGGACGTTGCGATCGGTGTAGTCGGCGAACGCGCGGTCGTTGAAGATGTTGCAGTTCTGCAGGATCTCGACGAACGCGGCGCCATGGTGCCGGGCGGCTCGCTCAATCGTCGCAGTCAGGTGCTGCGGGTCGGTGTCGAAGCTGCGCGCGACGAAGGTCGCCTCGGATGCGAGCGCCACCGACAGCGGGTTGAGTGGGCGCTCGGTCGTGCCGACGGGCGACGACTTGGTCACCTTGCCCAGCTCGGAGGTCGGCGAGTACTGACCCTTGGTCAGTCCGTAGATGCGGTTGTTGAAGAGGAAGATCTTCACGTCGACGTTGCGGCGCAGGACGTGCAGCAGGTGATTGCCGCCGATTGAGAGCGCGTCGCCGTCGCCAGTGATCACGAAGACCATCAGGTCGGGACGTGAGAGCTTGAGGCCGGAGGCGATCGTCGGTGCTCGGCCGTGAATCGAATGCATCCCGTACGTGTTCATGTAGTAGGGGAAGCGCGAGGAGCAGCCAATCCCGGAGACGAAGACCATCTTCTCGGGCGCGACGTTGAGGTTGGAGAGTCCTCGCTGCATCTGCGCGAGGATCGAATAGTCGCCGCAGCCGGGGCACCAGCGCGTGTCGACGTCGGAGGCGTAGTCCTTGCGAGTCAGGTCTTCATCCGCGAGCGGGATGATGGACTCGACAGGTTCAAGCGGCGGCGTCTGGAGTACCATCTCGTGCCTCCTGTGGTTCTCTGCTCTCGATCCTACGTGATCGTCGGAGTTATTCGTCGGCCAACTGCTTGATCGCCTCGGTGAGCAATCGTGCTGAGAGCGGTTGGCCTGTGACCTCGTTGTAACCCTTGGCGTCGACGAGGAAGTTGGCGCGGACCAGCATGCGCAGCTGGCCGGTGTTGGCCTCAGGGACCAGCACCTTCTTGTAGCGGGAGACCACGTCTCCAAGGTTGCGCGGGAACGGGTTCAGGTACTGCAAGTGCGCGTGAGCGACCTCGTGCCCGGCTTCACGCGCGTCGTTGACGGCGGTGAAAACGGCGCCGTAGGTCGAACCCCAGCTCAGCACCAGCAGGTCACCGGATTCCGGGCCGTCGATTTCGACCTCGGGAATGAAGTTGGCGATTCGCTGGATCTTCTCGGCGCGCAGATCGGTCATGCGCTGGTGATTCTCGGGCGAATAGGCAACATCGCCGCTGATGTCGGACTTCTCCAGGCCGCCGATGCGGTGCTGGAGGCCGGGCTGTCCCGGTGGCACGAACATACGCGCCAGGGTGTCGGGGTCGCGTTCGTACGGCTGGTAGTCCTCGGGAGAGGTGTTCACCAGGCGTCGGTAGGGGACATCGATGGGGCTGAGCTGGGACAGGTCTGGAACCGGCCAGGGCTCGGCGGTGTTGGCCAGGTAAGTGTCGGAGAGCAGGACGACGGGCGTGACGAACTGGTAGGCGAGGCGGACTGCCTCGAGCACCATGTAGAAGCAGTCACCCGGCGACTTCGCAGCGAGCACGCAAAGCGGAGACTCGCCATTGCGTCCGAACATGACCTGGAGCAGGTCGGTTTGTTCGGTCTTGGTCGGCATACCGGTCGACGGACCGGAGCGCTGCACGTCGAGGACGATGAGGGGTAGCTCAGTCATCACTGCCAGGTTGATCGCCTCGCTCTTGAGCGCGATGCCGGGACCAGAGGTGCCGGTGACACCGAGCGCCCCACCGTAGGCAGCGCCGATCGCGGTGCCGACAGCGGAGATCTCGTCCTCGGCCTGGAAGGTGCGCACGCCGAACTCGCGCAGAGCCGCGAGTTCGACGAGCACATCGGAGGCCGGCGTGATCGGGTAGGAGCCATAGAACAGTTCGAGGTCGGTCAGGTGGGCGGCGGTGATCAGACCGAGGACGAGCGCCTGGTTGCCGGTGATGGTGCGGTACTCACCCGGGTTGAGGACGGCCGGTGGAACGCGAACATGCGCGTCGGCGATCTCGGTCGTCTCTCCATAGGCATGTCCCGCGAAGAGTGCGCGGCGGTTGGCCTCGGCGATATTGGGCAGCCGGCCGAAGCGGTCTTCGATCCAGTCGAGCGTGGGTTGGAGGTCGCGGTCGTAGAGCCAATAGACCAGGCCGAGCGCGAAGAAGTTCTTGGTTCGCTCGGCGTTCTGGTTGGAGAGGCCGAGGTCGTCGACCGCGGCGACGGCAGCGGTAGTGATCGGAGCCTTGATGATTCGGAACCCATCGAGCGAGCCATCGCTCAACGGGTTGCTGGGATAGTTCGCCTTCTTCAGGTTGCCCGAGGTGAAGGCGTCTTCGTTGACCACGAGCAGGCCACCCTTGGTCAGCGCCGAGAGGTGCGACTTGAGCGCGGCCGGGTTCATCGCAACGAGCGTGTCCGGCTCGTCGCCAGGGGTGAAGATCTGGTGCTTCGAGAACGAGATCTGGAAGCTGGAGACACCGGCGAGCGAGCCGGCTGGCGCCCGAATCTCGGCGGGGAAATCCGGCAACGTTGAGAAGTCGTTGCCGAAGACCGCGGTCGCATCGGCGAAGCGATTGCCGGCGAGCTGCATGCCGTCGCCAGAGTCGCCCGCAAACCGGACCGTAACTCGGTCGCGTTCCTGGATCGGAGCGCTGGTGTTGCCCGATCCGTTCGCCTGCGTTGAAGTGGTGGTCATCTCTCAACGGCCTCCGCGGACGGCGCGGGCATGGCGCGCACCGCCCAGACTATTGGGGAAGGTGCCTCCGAACGTGGACACCCAAGCTGCTCCCGTGCGCACCATAGACCTGTGCTGTGCAGGATACGCAATGCCAGGGTGAACACTGTAGAAAACAGGGGACTGCGCGCCACGCGGGCCGGTCATTCAGTAACTCCCGGTACATCCCCGTCGATTAGGACGCTACCCCTGCGGACCCATTATCCGCAAGTCATTTCGTAAACTCGAATGAAAACGGGATGTCGTCCGGGAAGACCGAGCAACTGCGGCTGCGCGCCTGGCCTTGCTGCGGACGGCGACCTTTGCCGTACCTGCCGACAGTGGTCGCCGTCCTTGGAGTTGTCGGCCTACTCTGGGTCATCCCTCGAATCATCGCTTCGGTCCTCCTCAGCGCTTTCCAGGTAGCGGTCTTGAATCTCCTGCGGAATCAGCCGATTGGTCACCCTGCGCATCTGTTCAGCGTCGGCAATCTGAGGTTCGATCAACATGGCCATGCCGTTGAAGAGCGTGACCGGGTCGAGATTCATGCGGTCGATCAGCAAGGCCCCCATCACGCTCAGATAGGTTTGGACGAGCGGGTGGTCGTAGATGGCGAACATGATCTTCCCCTCTTCGACCCACTTGGCGAAGCCCAGGTTGAATCCGAACGTGGCGAGCGGTACCTCCGGGTCGGGCCATTGGGCGAACAGGATCCTGAGACCAACGGAGTCGGAAAGCGCCATCACGGCAGCGATGTCACCCTCGGCGGCGCGTGCGAGCACTTCATCGGCGGCATCTCTGCCCTGATAACTCCAGGTCTCGACTTCTCCGTTGGCATAGGTCGCTGCCAGGCCATCGCAGCGTTCGTGGAGGCCTGTGTTGTTCTGCTCGTGGATGACACAGAGAATCGTGCCCTGGGTGCCTTCCTGGTTGAACTGTTCGCCCGCGATTTCTCCCGCTCGGCGATCGTCAAGGCCGATGTGAAAGCTGCTGCCGACCTCAGCGGCGGCTTGGACGCCGGAGTTGAACGACATCACGGGAATCCCTGCCGCTCTGGCTTCGGCAATCGCTGGGGCGAGTTCGTCCGGCGAGACCAACGTCGTGGCAATCGAAACCGCGCCATCTTCGACGCACTGACGAATCGCATCGGCCTGTTCTGCGACATCGCTATACGACTCGGCTCGCATGTTGATCCCGAGTGCCGCGGCGGCTGTGATTGCCGCGTCGGAGGCCTGACCCCAGAACAGATCCCGACCGCCGTGGCTAATCATGCAGAAGAGGTCGTCCGTGGCGGGTAGGCGCGGATCGAGCAGTTCGAACCAGTAATGGACCCAGGTCCAACCAAGGTCGGGATTGTTGAGCAGGATGTGGTCGCGGGCGAAGACAGCCGTCTCAAGCAGGCGGTTCGAAGTCGCCATGATTTGCGAGACTTCGCCGGCCATCAGTCGGCGTTCGATTTCGTCGGCGACGGCGTTGTAGCTGTCCGACTCGAGCACTTCGACGCCGGCTGGGAACGTTTCGGCTATTCCATCGCATAGAGTGCGCAACGCCGCCTGATTGGGATCAACCAGGCAGAGCACCGGCGCGACCGTTTGCGGATCGTCGCCCGCGTGGAATCGCTGGACGAAGTAGCTACCTACTCTGCGGCCTTCCTGGGCCAGTTGAGCGTGATACTCGACCTCGATGCGCTCTGCTCGCGTGACGAGATCAAACGCGATCGATGAACTGAATTTGACCACGCCGCTCTTGGCGTCGGGAGCGAGAAAGCGATGCTGCGGCTTTTCCGTCTCGCTCCATTCGCCATCGTCTCCGCGGCGCTGCAAACCGATCTCGACGCGGCCGTCATCAAGGCGCTCAACAGTCGCGCGGACTTCCAGTTGCTCGTTTTCACCTGGCTGTCCTACGGACCAGACAGCGCCCACGGCCGCTGCGCCGATCAGAGTACCGAGCACCAAAATGAATAGTGTGCGCATCTGTCTATCCCTCTTCTATTCACGAGACCGTCGTGCGTGACTGGTGAGAGCTATAGGTCAAATGACCCTGGTCGTCTGGAGGTGCGCAGGCCGCCTGTTGGGGCACGGCTACTCCTGCCAGGCCGTGAGCGAGTCGAGCAAGCGCTGCATTTCCTCAGCGTTGACGATGGTGGGGACAATCAGCATCTGCATGCTGTTGAAGTAGGCGATGGGATCGATTCGTAGGCGTTCGGCCAGGAGCGTCCCGACCGCCGCGAGATAGGACTGAATCTCCGGGTGGTCGAAGATCGCGAACATCAATCGCCCATCCGAGACGTACTCGGCGATCGTGCGGCTGAAGCCAAAGGTGGCTGCCTGGACATCGCGACGGGTCAAGAAAATGGCGCTCCGGACCTGGGTGCCGATCGATGACGACAGGCCGAGCACCGCGCTGACATCGCCCTGGCGCAACCGCGCCGAGAGCTCTTCAACCGTAGTTTCGCGGTCGGTCATGCTCCAACGCTCAACAGTACCGACGAATGATTCCTCGAGTCCGTCGCAGCGGTCGTGCAGTCCTAGATTCTCAGGCTCGTGGATTACACAGAGCACATGTCCCTCAATGCCGCGATCGTTGAACTCGTTGCCGGCGACTCGGCCGGCCTCGTAGTCATCGAGGGAAATATGCAAAGCGGTGCCGACTCCGGCAGCCTGTTCCGCCCCCGAATTGAATGAGATGACCGGAACACCCGCCTCAATCGCCTCCTTGACGGCCGGCTTCAGGACCTCCGGCTCCGAGAGCGTGGTTGCGATGGCGACGGCGCCATCGGCGGCGCAGCGTCGAACAGCGGCAGCCTGCTCGGCGCCGGTCAGGTAGACCTCGCTGCGTACGTTGATGCCGAGCATGCCTGCGGCCGCAACCGACGTCTCAGCCGACAGACCCCAGAAGAGGTCTTCGTCGCTACCGTGACTGATCACGCAGTGGAGGTTGTCGGGCGAAGGCAGGAGCGGATCAATGAGTTCGATCCAGTAGCTCCAGCGAACAAATCGTCCAGTCGCTTCGCGAACCTCGTCAACGATGGCTCCGGTTGGCAGGCTGGTCGCGAATAGGGCGCGGACTTCGCGATCTTCGAGCAGGCGCGTTTCAAGCTCGAGGCGGAAGTCCTCGTAGTCGGTGACTTCCATACGTTCGACCGGCCCGTTGTAGGCCGTCTCAATTCCGTCGCAGTACTGGTCGAAGCCAGGGTCGTTGAGGTCGTTGATGCAGAGCATCTTGGGCAAATCTTCGTCGCGACCAAAGCGTTCGTGGAACCTGATGCCTGACTCCTGGCCCGACTGGAACAAGTAGGCGGCGTAGTTGTTCGCGACGGTCTCGTAACGGCTGTCGGTATCGACGACGATGACGGAGCTGTGCAGCGGCGTGTTCACCTCGGCATCGGGCGCCAGGAATCGATAGTCGGGTTTCAAGACCTCGCCCCAGCCACCGTCAGTCTCGCGCTGCTGCAGGCCTGCCTCGACACGACCGTCTTCGAGACGCTCAAGGACGATGCGTACGTCGACGGCGCCATCGGGATCATCTGGCGTGTTGGCAACGTTTGCCCAGACGGCGCCGAGAGTCGCGACGCCGATCACCACTCCGAGCAGGACCAACATCAGATTTCGCATTGGCGTTTTCCTTCGTTACGTCTAGTAAAAGGACCGCACGCGTATCGTACAGACAACCCGCGAGGGAGGCGACGCTCGCCGTTGCCTGCGCTCGTCGAACTTTTGATTGACCGCTCACAAACTGCACCGGCGCTCCCAAGAGCGCTTATCCTGCCGTCGGCGGAATGAGGACATCCAGTCGCCGAGAGGCGACGCGGCAGGATTGAGAGGCTGATGATATGGCTGGAGCACTTGAGGGTCAGGCGGCGCTCATCACAGGTGGGGCGAGCGGCATCGGCGCGGCCTGCGCGATCCGTTTTGCACAGGAGGGGGCCGACGTGCTGTTGGCCGATCTACTCCCGGAGCGCGCAGCAGACACAGTGGCGGCGGTTGAGGCGCTCGGCCGACGCGCAGTGGTCGTGGAGTGCGACACGTCGACCGAGGCAGCCAATGACGCTGCTGCTCAGGCGTGTGTCGACGAGTTCGGACGGCTCGATGTGGTCGTCGCGGCGGCGGGCATCTCTAATGCCGAGTATGTCTCAGGTGAGACCACGGACCTGGGCGACGACCGGACTGCGTCCTTCATCACCAATCAGAACGTTGAGCACTGGGAGAAAGTCATGTCGGTCAACCTGACCGGGGTGATGATGACCGACCGCTCCTGTGCCCGCAAGATGATTGAGCTGGGCAACGGGGGATCAATCATCAACATTGCCTCGATCATGGCCAAGTTCCCGCAGCCTGGCGCAGCGAACTACTGCGTCTCCAAGGCCGGGGTCTGGATGCTGACCAAGGTGCTGGCGCAGGAACTGGTCCAGGACGGTATTCGCGTCAACGCGATTGGTCCCGGTTTCATCGAGACGCCCATGACGGCCGCGATTTCGGGACATGAAGAACTCAACCAGTGGGTGCTCAGCATGACCCCGATGCGGCGTTTTGGTCAGCCGGAAGAGATCGCCAAGGTGGCCTGCTTCCTGGCATCGGACGAAGCGTCGTATGTGACGGGCGAGATCATTCACCCGGACGGCGGCTGGTTCACCGAGTAGATGACTCCCACGAGCCGAGCGCATCCGCGGCCGACAACGGGACCGGAATCACCAGGAGGCTCTCATGTCACTCTGGGACATCGCTTCGCAGACGATTGATGCGGCATCCGAGTCGCTGCGCGCTCTGAGCCTGGACATCCACTCCCATCCCGAGGAGAACTATCAGGAGGTCCATGCCCACGCGGCGTTGACTCAGTTCCTGACTGATTCGGGCTTCGAGGTGACTCCATCGGCGTATGGGATGGAAACCGCCTTTGAGGCAACGCGCGGCTCAGGCGGCCCGACAATTGCGGTGCTCAGCGAGTACGACGCGTTGCCAGGGATTGGACACGCCTGCGGGCACAACTTGATCGCCATCTCCGGCGTCGCCGCCGGACTCGCCGTTGCTGAGGCGCTGGAACGTGAGGGGGTTGAGGGGACGGTTCGTGTGCTCGGCTCGCCGGCGGAAGAGGGTGGCGGGGGCAAGATTCGCCTGATCGACGAGGGCGCGTTTGAGGATGTCGGCGCGGCGATGATGATTCATCCCGGCACCGGCGACATCATCTATCCCTTCGTGCTGGCAATTGACACCTGCTTCGTCGAGTTCCGAGGCAAGAACGCTCACGCGGCCGGCGCACCCTGGGAGGGTCGCAATGCTCTCGATGCGCTGGTGCTGGCCTATCAGGCGATCGGACTGTTGCGTCAGCAGTCGCACCCGACAGTGCGGATTCACGGCAAGATTCATCACGGCGGCGAGAAGCCCAACATCATTCCCGACTACGCGCAGGCCGAGTTCTACGTCCGCGCTCCGTATGAGTCGCGTCTGAACGAGATGATCAAGCGGGTCGAGGACTGCTTTGCCGGTGCGGCGCAGGCGGCCAACTGCGAGTGGTCGGTCGACTGGCAGGCCGGCGAGCGTTACAGCAACATGGCCAACAACGGCCCATTGGCCGAGGCGTATGGTCATCGCTGGTTGGACCTGGGTATCCGGGCAGCAGACCTTGACGGCGGCATCCAGGGCAGTTTCGGCTCGACCGACATGGGCAATGTCTCGCACGTCGTGCCCTCGATCCACCCGATGTACTTCATCCCGCACGAGAGCGGGAATCACACGCCGCAGTTCACCGCTGCCGCAGCATCGGATGATGGACACCAACTCACGCTGACGGCGACCAAGGCGATGGCGCACGCGGCGCTGGATTGGCTGACCGATCCGGACCTGCGAGACCGTGCGCTCGCCGATTTCGAAGCAACCCACGCAGACTGAGGAGGCGCAAGATGCTGGATCACATCGTGCTGGCCACACCCGACGTACAGGCGACGGTTGAACGGATCGCCGCTGCAACCGGCATTCGCGCCGAACTGGGCGGACACTTCCAGGGCCGGGGGGTCTACAACCACCTGATCGCACTGCAGGACGACGCCTACCTGGAGATCATTGGCCCAGACCCGAACCAGGCAGATCACGAGGGGCCGTTGCCGTTCGGGATGCACGAATTTGGCGACAAGGGTGCGCATGTGCCTCACTGGTGCTGCAAAGCCGGCGCTGAGATTGAAGAACGTGTCGCCGCGGCCAGGGAGGCCGGCTTCGATATCGGCGAAGTGCGCCCGCTGGGCCGGGTACTCGCCGATGGCACCAGGTTGGATTGGCACCTGTCGGTGGCCGGATGGCCGCCGCTGCTGGGCGGGCTGATGCCCTTCGTGATCAACTGGGGCGACGCGCGTCATCCCTCGACGACGGCGGTCAAAGGCATGAGCCTGGTCTCGTGGCACGGCGAACATCCGGACGTTGCTGAAGTTCGCCGGGCGCATGAGGCGCTCGGTGTTGAGCTTGAGCTGCGCGAGGCTCCTGAGCCAGCGCTGGTTGCAGTGCTTGAGGGTCCGAACGGCCAGATTACGCTGCGCTGAGTCGCGGCGGAGAGGAACAGAACATGAAACTCGGACTGGCGCTTGGTTACTCGGGCGCGAACATGGCCTTGCCGGTCGACCTGGTTCGCAGGGCGGAGGAGTTGGGCTACGACTCGGTCTGGACGGCTGAGGCGTATGGCTCGGATGCGTTCTCGCCGCTGGCCTACCTGGCCGCGGTGACTGACAAGATTCGCCTGGGCACGGGCGTGATCCAGCTTGCCGCTCGATCACCGGCGAACGCGGCGATGACGGCGGCGACGATTGATGCGCTAGCCGGCGGCGACCGCGTGATCCTGGGTATCGGCGTCTCCGGTCCGCAGATCGTCGAGGGTTGGTACGGCGAGCCGTGGGGCAAGCCGAACACGCGGATTCGCGACTATGTGGCGATCATCCGCAAGATTCTCGCTCGCGAAGAGCCGGTCACGCATGACGGCAAGGAGATTGCGTTGCCCTACGTTGGTCCCGGCAGCGCGGGGCTGGCGAAGCCGTTGCGGTCGATCCTGCACATGAATCCCAACATTCCGATCTGGTTGGGGACCGGCACCGAGATGAACGTGCGCATGACCGGCGAGGTCGCCGACGGCTGGCTGCCGCTGGGCCTGACGCCCTACAACGCCGACCTGTTCACGCCATGGGTCGAAGAGGGCTTCAAGCGCTCGGAGGCCAAGACCGGGGCCGCCAAGTGGTGGCCGGACTTCGAGGTGCAGTCGTCGGCCGAGGTGGAGATCACCGACGACCTGCGCGACGCCTTCCGCAAGATGAAGCCGAACGTTGCACTCTATGTGGGCGGGATGGGCCACAAGACGCTGAACTTCCACAAGATGTCGATGATTCGCCGCGGCTACGGCGACGCTGCCGAGCGGATCCAGGAGCTGTACCTGGAAGGCCGCAAGGCAGAAGCGATCGAGGAGGTCCCGGAGGACTTCCTCGACGAGCAGGCGCTGCTCGGTCCGCCGGCGCGGATCAAGGAGCGCTACCAGGCCTGGGCCGACAGTTACATCACCGGCCTAACCGTCAGGACGAACCAGCCGGAGGCGATGGAGCTGATGGCCGACCTGGCGAAGGAGTCCTCAGGCGTCTAGTGCCTCAAGGCTCGCACCCGAGATCCGATTGAAAGGAACCACCCATGTCCGACGCGGAAGCAATTGTCAACGCATTCATGGCCGAGTTTGACGTCGAACACCCCGACGCGGACCAACTCGCGTCCTACTTCACCGACGACGCGGTCTACCACAACATGCCGATGGCTCCGGCCGAGGGCATCGAGGCGGTCAGGGCGGCGCTGGCCGGCGTCACCCAGATGACGTCGAAGGGCTGGGAGATACTGCACTCGGCGGCCAACGGCGACGTGGTGCTGAACGAGCGAGTGGACCGCTTCGACATGGGCGGCACCGAGGTGTCGGTACAGGTCATGGGTGTCTTCGAGATCCGCGACGGCAAGATTGCGCGTTGGCGCGACTACTTCGACATGGCCTCGTTCCAGAAGCAGATGCCCGGTTAAGGGAGCGCCTCAGTCCATGTCGAAGGCGGCGCGGAGTTCGGCGGCGATCTGGTCGAGAGCCTGGTTGCCCTCGGGGACGGCTGCGAACGCGCTGACGAAACCGTGGATCACGCCGTCGTAGCGGGTGCAACTGGACTGGACGCCCGCTGCGGCGAGCGCATGTGCGTAGGCCTCGCCCTCGTCGCGGAGCGAATCGTACTCGGCCGTGATGGTCAGAGACCTCGGCAGGTTCGAGAGATCCTCGGCCTGCAGCGGCGAGGCGTAGGGCTGGGAGCCCTCCGAGTCGTCGTTCAGGTAGAGGTCCCAGAACCAGCGCATGCCGGCTTCGGAGAGTCCGTACTCGCCGCGGCCGTTGACCTTGTACGACTCCGTCTCGAAGTTGAAATCGGTAACCGGATAGATCAGCACCTGCGCGTCAATCCGTGGCCCGCCCCGATCGCGGGCCATCTGCGAGACGACTGCGGCCAGATTCCCGCCGGCTGAGTCTCCGGCCACAGCGATCCGATCGGCCCGACCGCCCTGCTGTTCGTACATGCCGTTCATCCAGGCGACGGCAGCGTACGCATCCTCTGCCGCGGCGGGATATGTGGCCTCGGGTGCAAGCCGATAGTCGACAGAGCAAACGCTGATCCCGGCCCGGTTGCAGAGAGCGCGGCAGACTGCGTCGTGCGAGTCGAGGTCGCCGATCACCCAACCGCCGCCGTGGAAGTAGACGATGGTCGGGAGTTCGCGCGGGTCGTCGGTCGGCAGATAGCCGCGCGCCCGAATGTCGCCGGCGGTGCCGGGAATGACCATCTCGTGGACCTGGGCGACGGGCTCGGGTTCGCCCTGCGGTCGCAGAGCGGCCATCGCCTCGCGGGCCTCTTGCACCGAGAGTTCGTTGAACGGCGTGGCGCCGGCCCGCATGTCGAGGATGGCCTGGGTTTCCGGGGTGACGGGCATAAGTGGTTCCTTTCAGGCTGATCCCTGTTCGCGGCGGGGACCCCCCTTCAGTCCCTACGGGACAGCTTCCCCCCCAGAGGGGGGAAGCGAGGATCGCGCTAGATCCGCTCGTTGATGAAGGCGGCGGCCTCCTTGAGGCATTCGACGCCGGTGGGGATCACGGCGAACATCATGAACGGGTCGTGCACGACGCCGTCGTAGCGATGCACCGTGACGTCGCCGCCGGCCGCCTCGATCGCGGCTCCGTAGGCTTCGCCCTCGTCGCGCAGCGGGTCGTACTCGGCGGTCTGGATCAGCGCCGGCGCGAGACCGGAGAGGTCGGCGGCCTTGATCGGCGACGCATACGCTTCCTGGCCTGCGTCGGCATTGGGCAGGTAGTGGTCCCAGAACCAGACCATCGAGGCGCGCGTGAGCAGCATGCCCTCGGCGTTCTCGGTGTAGGAGGGATAGCTGTAGTTGTGGTCGGTGACCGGGACGTGGAGGACCTGAGCGGCAATCGCCGGGCCGCCCTTGTCGCGCGCCATCTGCGAGACGACGGCCGACAGATTGCCCCCGGCGGAGTCTCCGGCGACCGCCATGCGTGAACCGTCGACGCCGATCTCGGCGCCGTTCTCGGCGACCCAGGCAGCGGCGGCGTAGCAGTCGTCGGCGGCTGCCGGGTACTTCGCCTCGGGCGCGAGCCGGTAGTGAACGGAGACGACGGCAGCGTCTCCCAGCTCAGCCAGCAGTTGCTTGCAGGTGCCGTCGTGCGAGTCGATGTCGCCCAGCACCCAGCCGCCTCCGTGGAAGTACATCACGACGGGCAGGTTGTCGCCCTCTGAGGCGTAGACGCGAACGGGAATATCGCCGCCGGGACCGGGCACCGTGCGGTCTTCGACACGAGCGGGCTCGGGAGCGCCGGCCTGCATCGCCGCGAAGTTGGCGATCGCCGCGCGGGCTTCCTCGGGAGTCTGTTCGGAGATATCGGGGCCGCCGGCTTCCTCGAGCATGGCGAGCAGTCCCTGGGTCTCTGGGGTTGGGGGCATGGTTCACTCCTCGTGCGGTGTGTGGTGTTCGGCTTCGATGCGCTGCACGGCGCAACGCGGACAGGATAAGCGCTAGGCGTTCCGACGTTGGGCGGAGGGCCGAGCGGGTCCCCGATCAAGTCGGGGACCGGATTGGTTTCGCTCCGAGCGTTCGACCATCGGCGACTTTCAGGTTTTCGGTGAACTTTTTTTCTGGACCGAATTCCGCGAAAAACGGACACGATCTCCAGTGTTTTGCTGGGGATCGCGCATTTGGGACTTTCAGGTTTTTTCAGGTTTTTTCGGCGGGCCCCAGGTCCGCGAGCGTTCGGGGTTGTTCGATTCCGTTCGCCCGCGGAGGGAGACGCCGACCGGTTCATTGCGCGTCCAACCACTGACGGGTCATCTCGGCGTGGCCGACGTGTTCGGCGGTGTGCGAGAGCGCGCGGACGACGAGCTCGTGTCCACTGAGATTTCTGTCCATGAACATGTGGTAGTGCGGGCCGTCCCAGGCGTCGGCCGAGAGTCCGGCGAGCGCCGATTCGATAGCGGCCTTCGCGCCGGCCCAGGCGTCGACGAGCACACGCTCGGGGTCGTCGAAGGACGCGGCGCGCGAGTCGAACTCGGCCTGGCGGCTGCGATCGAGCTGCGCACCGGCCAGCACTTCGACGAAGTTCCACTCGGTCGCGGAGATGGCGTGCGTGGCGAGGACGAACATCGTGGAGGCATCGTCCCAAGGGGCGGTGTCGAGCTGCTCGGAGGAGAGTCCGTCAGCGGCGGCGAGGATGCGTTCGATCGAATCGCAGGCGGTTTCGAATGCGGGCAGGGCGGGTCCCTCAAGAGCCATCGTCAGTTCCTCACTACTTCCTATACTCCGACTGGTTGTGCGGGCGGACTCAGGTTAGCCTGCGCTGCGCCAATATAGCACGTCTATTTCAGTTAGGAACGCGACATGAAAGCCGATCCGCAGACGCAGGCGCTGAACGTGATGATCGAGGAGGCCTCGGTGCAGGGCAAGCCCTGGCACGAGATGGAGGCGCAGGAGTTGCGCGACGTGCTGGCCGAGGGTGGTCCGTTCGGTCCGCCGCCGCCCAAGCTGGACGACATCGCCCAGGAACGGACGGTACCGGGTCCGGCCGGTGACGTTCCGATCCGAGTGTTCATCCCGCCGGTCGTGCGCGGCGTGTACCTGCACATCCACGGCGGCGGCTGGGTGATCGGTACGCACGACGGCCAGGATGAGCGGCTCTGGGAGCGTGCCCAGACAACGCAACAGGCGGTGGTGTCAGTCGGTTACCGGCTCTCGCCCGAGCATCCGTATCCCGGTCCCAACGAGGACTGCGAAGCGGCAGCGGTCTGGCTGGTCGAGAACGGCCAGTCGGAATTCGGCACGGACGCGTTCACGATCGGCGGAGAATCTGCCGGCGGTCATCTCTCGGCCACGACCTTGCTGCGGATGCGGGACAACCACGGCTACACCGGTTTCAAGGGCGCGGCGCTGACCTATGGCGTCTTCGACCTGCGACATTCGCCGTCGGCCCGTCTGTGGGGTGAGCGCAACCTGATTCTCTCCTCGCCAATCATGGAGTGGTTCATCGACCACTACGTCACACCGGAGGAGCCGGAGCTGCGCGACCTGCCGGACGTGACACCGCTGCTGGCTGATCTGTCGGGAATGCCACCGGCGATCTTCACGGTGGGGACATTGGATCCACTGCTGGATGATTCGCTGTTCATGGCTGCTCGGTGGCAGGCGGCGGGTCACGAGACTGAGCTGCACGTCTTCCCGGACGCGCCGCACGGGTTTGATGGGTTCCCGACACCGGCTGGGATGGACGCGACGAACCGGATCAATAACTTCTTGAGCGGGTGTCTGGGGTAGGGAAGCGTAAGGTAAAGCTGCGTGGGACTGGGCAACACCTTCAATCGACTAAAGACCGCCTGGCAACAAGCGAACGAACGCGCCGAACGCGACAGGCTAGAGAAGAAGATCAAGTCTGAGCAGGCGAATCAGGAGATGTACGAACGAGTACTCGCCAAGCGAGAGTTAGACAGTAAGTCTCGTCGTCGTTCAGACAGAGGATGGTATGAGTCGGTAGAGGGCCTCCTGCACAAATCTCAAGATCGCCAAACCGAGCTCGAGCGCCAACTGCGCGCATTGGATGGCTTCCCGCCTCCGGTTCACCAAGATCGCGCGACCGCAGCATCGTTGGCCGTCGCGCTCACTGATTGGCAAGGCCAGCTTCTAGCGCGCCTGCAACAGCTTGACCCGATGCAGTTTGAATACCTAGCCGCCAAGCTGCTGCAATCGGCTGGGCTGACCGAAGTCAGGGTCCTCGGCGGGTCGGGCGATCAGGGAATCGACGGCGTTGGCCAGCATCGAATTCTGCGCAAGTCGTTCCCCGTCTATTTCCAATGCAAGCGGTACCAGAGGTCGGTCGGACCCTCGGAGGTGCGGGACTTTCGGGGCGTCCTCGACGGGCGAACGGGACAAGGACTGTTGATCACAACGGGGACGTTCACGGCGGCCGCCCGCGAAGAGGCGGACCGGCGCGGTGGCGCGAAGCCTATTGAGCTGGTGGACGGCGAGGAATTGGTCGACTTGCTTCGGGACTACGGGCTGGGACTGGTGATTGACGACGATCTGGGCAGAGTGCTGCAACTCGACAATAGCTTCTTCGACCGCCTCGGGCGTCGCCGCAACACCTGAGCGCGTCGCCAGATAGGTGCTCAAGGGCCGCGGTTCGCCGCGCCGTGAGATGAAGGCGCGTGCAGTGTGATGGATGCGGAGGCTCAACACGGACGAGCAGAATCTCGCGTCACGTGCACCGTGATCGAGATTCTGGCACTCGGCGACTAAAATTCCGAACGTCAGGAGCTCCCCCTCTGGGGGAGCTGTCGCGAAGCGACTGAGGGGGCCGCCCGCTACGTCAACTCGGCCGCGATTCGCTCGACGACGTTGTCAAGATCATTGAAGACATCGTCGTTCCAGAATCGGAGCACGCGATATCCCATCGCTTCTAGGTCTTGGGTACGAGCTTCGTCGCGGCGCCTGCGCTCTGAGTGCTGCCCACCATCGAGTTCGATGACCAGGCGTTCCGAGACGCAGGTGAAATCAGCCACGTATCCGCCTATCGGGTGCTGTCGCCGGAACCGATGGCCGCCTACCTGCTTTCGGCGGAGCCTGCTCCAGAGCAAAATCTCAGCGTCGGTGGCGTTCGCGCGTAGCGTTCTTGCAAAGTCGATCTGCTCAAGAGGCGCGTACTCGTATTCGCGATGTGCCATCGTCGGTGCCTCGGCGGGCCCCCTCCGCCCCTTCGGGGCACCTCCCCCAGAGGGGGAGGTCTCGGGAGTCAGTTGACCCGCTTTTCGACGCCTTCCCAGTAGGCCTCACGGAGCTCGAACTTCTTGAGCTTGCCCGTCGCCGTGCGAGGCAGTGTCTCCACGAACTCCACCCGACGCGGGATCTTGAAGCCTGCCATCGTCGCTCGGCAGTGGGCCACGATGTCATCCCTCGTGACATCATGCCCCTCCCGAGGCACGATCAGGGCGAGCGGCGTCTCGCCCCACTGCTCCGAAGGCACTCCGATGACCGCCGCTTCGAGCACCGCCGGGTGGTCGTAGAGCACGTCCTCGACCTCGATGCTGGAGATGTTCTCTCCTCCTGAGATGATCACGTCCTTGGCCCGGTCGACGATGTTGATGTAACCGTCCTGGTTGACCGTCGCCATGTCGCCGGTGTGGAACCAGCCGTCGACGATGACCTTGTCGGTCTCTTCTTGCTGCTGCCAGTAACCGCGCAGGACGACGTTGGAGCGGGCGACGACTTCGCCGACCTCCTCGTCGTCCCAGGCGACTTCCTTGCCGGAGTCTCGGACGACCTTGACCTCGACGCCGATCACGTCGTGTCCCGCGCGGACCTTGGTGCCGAAGTAGCCGTCATCGTCGACGCCGAGGTAGGGCTTGACCTCGGAGACGGTGAGGATCGGCGAGGTCTCGGTGAGCCCGTAAATCTGGATGAACTCCCAGCCGATCTCCTTCTCCAGGCGCTCGATGAAGGCCTGCGGTGGCGGCGCGCCGGCGACGGTGAATCGCGGGCGGACCGTGATGTTGTAATCGTCCTTGCGCTCGAACTCGAGGATGCGCGCCAGAACCGCCGGAGCCATGCAGGCGAAGGTGCAGTTCTCGTCCTGGATCACCTGGTAGATGTCGGCTGCCTCGGGCGCTCTAAGGACGACGTGCTTGCCGCCCATCGCGGTGATCGCATAGGGGCCACCCCAGCCGTTGGCGTGGAACATGGGCAGCGTCCACATCTCGGCGTCGTCCTGCGAGATACGCAGGTGGGCGATGAAGTTGTAGGCGTTGATGTAGGCGTTGCGGTGCGTGATCATCACGCCCTTGGGCCGCGCCGTGGTGCCCGAGGTGTAGTTGATCGAGAGCAGGTCGGTCTCGTTCAGGCCCGGGTCGGGCGGCTGCGATGTCGCCTGATCGGTAATCCAGTCCTCGTAGTTGGTCCAGCCGGGATTGATCGGCGCGTCGCCGTAGGGAATGGCGATGAAGTGCTCGACGGTGTTGACGTTGCCGCGAATCTCGTCGACGAGGTGGGTGAATTCGGCGTCGACCAGGACGACCTTCGAGCCGGAGTGTTCGAGCATGTACTCGAAGTCGGCCGGGATCAGGCGGTAGTTCATCGGCACCACAACCGCGCCGATCGCGGCCGTGGCGTAGAACGTCTCGAGGAACTGGTGTGAGTTGGGAGCGATGATGCCGACCCGGTCACCTTTGCCGATGCCGGCGTCGAGCAGGGCGTGGGCCTGCTGGTTGACGCGGGCGTTGAACTCGGCCCAGGTGAAGCGACGGTCGCCGTCGATGACGGCTTCGGAGGGTCCGTAGAGCTTCGATGCGCGGCGCAGAAAATCGTTGACTAGCAGCGGGACTTCCATCGTCGTCTCCCTCGATCATTCGCAGCGGGCACCTACCGAGCGCCCATATTCTGGTGCGGATTCGGGAACATTATTGCACTCGGATAGAGGCGATCCCCGGACTATTCAGCCGGGAACTCGGAAACTGGGAAGACGTCGTTGACGATCATCAGGTCGTCGCCGTCGGGGCAGTAGGGCAGGATGGTGCGTCGCCACTCGGGGTTTGGGATATGGAATTGCAGCTCACCGTCGAACCAGATGTCGGCCTGGAGTTCGTAACGATGATGACGGCTGATCTCCACGCCCTCGTGCGGTAGCTCGAAGTCGATCGGGAACGATCCGAGATTGTCGAAGCTGGCCTCGACCACGACGAAGCGCTCCCCTGGCTCGGAAACGTCCCAGAGCCGGACTTCGAGGACCGCATCATCGGGCAGGTCGCCTTCCCAGAAGCTGGAGTGAATCTGGCCCGGCAGCGGCTCGACGCACTGGTCGGACTCGCTCACCGAGATCACCTGAACGTCGCTGTTACGCGGATTGCCGCGGGTCAGCACGGGGTGGACGGTGTCGTTGATGTAGAGCAGGTCGTCGCCAACTTCGACCCTGGCCTGGAGTGTGATTTCGGCGCGACTGTCGACCTCGTCAGGGTCGTATTCGATGCTGAAGGCGACGGGCAGGCTCTTGGCGTCTTCAATCACTACCGCGCCAAGCTCGACCGCGGACGCGTCGGCCAGCGATGTATCGAGCAGCTTGACCGTCACGGTGGCGCCGTCGGGCAGGTCGACCTCTCGGTGGAATCGGACCTCGCCGCTGATCGAGTCTCCCGAGCTGCATCCAAATGTCGCGCAGGCCGCGCCGGCAAGAATCGCGAGCCAGAGCACGTGAACGAGAAACCAGGGCATGCCGCTTCCGATCTTCGTCTCTGCCGTTACGTCCATTAGATAGCATCGAGACGGTCGCCCGGAAGCGGCAGTCGGGAGGACTCGATGGAAATTGTCATTGGCTTGATCGTCGGGTTAGCGGTTGGCGCGGCAGCGGCCTGGTTCGTGAGGCGAGAGGCGTCGGGTTTGCGCGCTGAATCGGCGGACCTGCGCATGGAATTGGATCAAGTTCGCGGAGTGCTGCAAGACGCCGAACGGGAGCGAACAGAGGCGAGCGCGCGGTTGGAGGAGCGGTCATCGCAACTGCAGCAGGCTGCGCACGATCTGGAGGCGGAGCGGGGTCGCGCTTCTACTCTGCGCGACAGCCTGGGCGAGGCTCGCGAAGAACTCAAACAGGTCGAGTCGGACCGGGAAGCGCGGATCGAGGAGTTGAACAAGAAGCAGCAGGAGATCGACACCCTGTTCAAGAGCATCGCCGCCGATGTCGCGAAAGCCAGCAACGAGGAATTCCGCAAGCAGGCGGCCGAGGACTTCAAGCGACAGCGCGAACTGGCCGAGCAGGAGTTGAAACAGCGAGTCGAGCCGGTCGGCGAGAGCCTGACGGAGCTTCGGAAGCAGATTGCCGACCTTGAGAAACAGCGAGAGGGCGCGTACGAAGGTGTCAGCGCGCTCATCAAAGCCACGCAGCAGCAAGTCGGCCAACTGAGTTCTGAGACTGGAGACCTTCGAGAGATCCTGCGCTCAAGTCAGTTACGCGGTGATTGGGGCGAGAGAACCCTGGAGAACATCCTGCAGCTCGCAGGCATGCGACCAGATACCGATTACCAGACCCAGGTCAACACCGATCAAGGGTCGGGCCGTGCAGACGTGGTCGTGCGCATGCCGGGTGGACGAAGGATTGTGATCGATTCAAAGGTCCCTTTTGACGACTATCGATCGGCGCTTGACGCCACTGACGAAGCGCAACAGCAGGAACTGCTCAGGAGTCATGCGTCGAATGTCTTGAACACCGCTCGCGACCTGGCTCGCGTGGAGTATGCGGAGAACATCGACCAGGCCCTCGACGTGGTCGTTATGTGGATTCCATCTGACAGCATTCTCGAAGCGGCAACCCGAGCCCGTCCCGATTTGATCGCCGAGGCGTTCGAAAAGCATCGCGTGTTGCTGGCGACTCCGGTCACGATGCTCGCCTTGGTGACTGGAGTGGCAGAGGCGTTGCGACAGGAACGCTTTCATGACAAGGCGAATGAGATTCAACAGCACGCCCAGACGATCTATGACGGGGTTCGACGACACGCCGAGCACTACGCCCGCTTGGGACGCGCAATCTCAAGCACGGCCAAGGCCTACGACACCGGGGTCGGCTCTCTGCAAGGCGACTTGCTCGTCGGTGCGCGTCGAATGCGGGAGCTCGGTGGTGGCACGGAAGGCAAAGACGCCCCTGAGCTCGACGAGCTTGCCGTCACTACACGCAATCTGACTCATCGAGAACTGCGTGACCTCAATCCTGCAGACGCGGCGGACTAGTCGTCGAAGGTCTTTCGAGTCCTCGGGCGGACGGCGCCGTACTTGCGCAGGTCGGCGATGGTGACGATCCGGCCGGTCCACTCGGGGCCCTGGGCGACCATCCAGAGGCAGGCGTCGGACATGATGATCGGGTCTTCGAAGTCCATCTGCTTGGCCTGCTCGCCGAGCGTGAAGGCGTAGCCCTCGCTCCAGACCGAGAGTTCCAACCGCAGGCAGTTGACCGAGACGCCGGTTCCCTTGAGGTCGCTGGCCAATGACTCGGACATCGCTTCGAGCGCTCGCTTGGTTGTGGTGTAGCTGGCCCGGCCGAAGTCGGGGCTGACCGACGCGCCCGAGCCGATGTTGATCACCGCGCCGCCGTCGGCGTCGGCCATCTTCGGGGCGATCGCGTGGGTCAGGTAGAAGGGCGCGTTGACGTTGATCTCGACGGCCAGGCTCCAGAGGTTGCGGCCCGACTCCAATGCCTTGCCGGGAGGCGCGATCGCGGCGTTGTTGATCAGCACGTCGATCTGGCCGAAGCGGTCGTACGTCGCCGCGACCGCGCGGTCGAGGTCCTCGACCTTGGCCAGGTTCGCCCCGATCGGCAGGCACTCCTGGCCGGCCTCCTCGACGAGCTGGGCCGTCTCGTTGACCGTGCCCGGCAGCTTGGTCGGCGTGTCCGCAGTGGACCGCGCGACAGCGGCAATGTCGTAGCCGGCAATGGCGAAATCCTGGGCAAGCTGCTTGCCGATCCCTCGGCTGGCTCCGGTGATGAATGCGACTTTGGCCATGATGATGTTCCTCGAGTTGTCTGATTGCTTGGCGTGAGCCTCAGAATACCTGCCATATAGACTTCCGCTGGAGGAGTAGCACGATGCCCCATCACGTCAAGAGCAAGGCTCTCTCGCACCTGCGGATTTGCGACTTCACCGGCCAACTGGCCGGCGCAGGCGCGACCAAGTTCATGGCCGCCTTCGGCGCTGAGGTGATCCGGATCGAGGATCCGTCCAACCACGGCCGCTGGGACATCCTGCGCGGGATGCCTCCGTATGTGGACGATCGGCGCGGCCCTGAACTGGGCGGACCGTTCAACAATCACAACGTGGGCAAGCTGGGCATCTCGCTGAACATCAAGACCGAGAAGGGCCGCGAGCTGTTCGAGCGGCTGGTCGCGATCTCGGACTGCGTGACCGAGAACTTCTCCTCCGGCGTGATGCGCTCCTGGGGCTACGACTACGACGCGCTCAAGCAGATCAGGGAAGACATCATCTACGTCTCCAACTGCGGTTTCGGGCACTCGGGGCCGTACGAGAAGTTCAAGACCTGGGGACCGATCGTGCAGGCGACCAGCGGACTGACGATGTCGTCGGCGATTCCAGACCAGCCGCCGGCCGGCTGGGGATACTCCTACATGGATCACACCGGCGCGTATTTCATGGCGATGGCGATCATGCTCGCGATTCACCACCGCAACCGGACGGGCGAGGGTCAGTACGTGGACGTGGCCGCCACCGAGGCGGCGCTCACGCTGAACGGTCCGGTGCTGCTCGACTACACCGTCAATGGACGCCCACTGCGCCGCGACGGATATCCCGACGCCAACCACTCGCAGTTTCCTGCGATGGCGCCGCACAACATCTACGCGGCGAAACCGGTTCCGGGCTCGTTCGACGAGGCCTGGATCGCAATCGCCTGCCGCAACGACGAGGACTGGCACAAAATGCGCGACGTGCTGGCCGCCGACGGTTGCGACTGGGCATCCAACGACGCCTACGGTCAGCTTTCCGGCCGATTGGCGGCGCAGGACGAGCTGGATTCGCAGATCGCCGAATGGTGCCTGCGCCGCGATCCATTCCAGTCTGCCGAGATCCTGCGTGAGGCCGGCGTGCCGGCCAACGCCGTGCAGACGCCCGAGCAACGCATCGACCAGGACGTCAACTCATCCGAGGCAAGGCTCTGGCCGACGATTCGGCAGGCGGAGATGGGCCGCTTGCGCGTGGACGGGATTCCGGCCCACTTCACGAAGACGGACTGGTCGATGACTCGCGGCGCGGCGACGCTGGGCGAGGACAACGACTACGTCTACGGCGAGCTGCTGGGCCTGAGCCAGGACGAGATCGCCGGGCTGCACGAAGAAGGCGTGATCTAATGACAACCAGCTCAAATCCCCTGGCGATGATGGCGCTCGACGACCTGCGCGTGCTCGAGATCGGAGACGAGCGTGGCGCCTGGTGCGGCAAACTGCTGGCCGACATGGGCGCCGACGTGATCAAGATCGAGCCGCCCGAAGGCGACCCGTCGCGACAGTACGAGCCGTTTGCCGACGACGAGCCGCACCACGAACGGTCTCTCTTTTTCTGGTACTACAACACGTCGAAGCGCAGCATTGTGATGGACTTCGACGACCGCTCGAACGCCGATGCGTTCCTCAAGCTGGCCGGGTCGGCGGACATCATCTTCGACACCAATACATACGATCCGGTCGGCCGCCTGGGAGTCGATTACCACCAGATCATGTCCGACAACCCGGGGCTGATCTGGTGCACGATCACCAACTTCGGCTTCGGCTCGGTGCGCGACGACGAGCCGCAGACCGACCTGACGCTCGCTGCCAACGGCGGTTTCGCCTGGATGAACGGCTACGACGATCACTCGCTGCCGCCAGTCCGCGGCGGCGGTCAGCAGGCCTATCACACGGGTTCCAACTACGCGTTCATGTCAATCCTGACGGCGCTGCTGCATCGCGACGCGACCGGCGTCGGCCAGCACATCAACGTCAACATCAATGCCTCCGTCAATGTGACAACGGAGGCGGGCTCGTATTCGTGGCTGGTCTCTCACTCGACCGTGCAGCGCCAGACCGGGCGTCACGCAGGCGTCGCGCCATCGATGCCTTCGCAGATCAAGTGCGCCGACGGTCGCTACGTGAACACCGGCATCCCGCCGCGTCGCCCGGCCGAGTTCGGCCTCTGCTACCAGTGGTTGGAGGACGAGGGACTGCTCGATCAGTTGCCCGAGGCTGCGCTGCTGCTGGTCGGAGCGGAGCTGGAAAGCTTCTCGCTGGCGGACGTGTTCAGGGGCGACAACGAGGAGCTGCTGGCGATCTTCGGGGCCGGTCGGGAGGCGTTCGATCTGCTCGCCTCGAAACTGACGGCCTATGAGTTCTTCACCAAGGCCCAGAACTTCGGCTTCCAGGTCGGTGTGATCCACAGCCCCGAGGAAGCGCTCGAGGATCCCCACTTCGTCGATCGCGGGATGCAGGTCAGGGTGGAGCATCCGGAGCTGGATCGAGAAGTGATCTATCCCGGCGCGCCGTATCAGTTGACGAAGGGAAGCTGGGCAATCACCCGTCGCCCGCCGCTGCTCGGCGAGCACACCGACGAGGTGTTGGACAAGTTGTAGGACTTACCGGAGCGCAGCGCGATCCTGTTCTATTCGGTCAAGGGCGCGCCTGTTCAATGTCCGGTAATCGATGCCTACCCGTTCAGCAGTGCGAATCGCGTTGCTGTCATGGGACATGAAAGGAAGACCTAGCGCAAGGGTCTGTGCCAGTATCCACAGGTCAGACCCCAGAGAGGCCTCAAACCCGAGCGATACAGCAGCTGCGCTCACTTGGACATACGCGTCGATTGTCTGCTCATCGGGATCGGGAAGATACCTGTACTCGGCGAGTAGGGCATCGAATCGCTCTTGACGGCGCTGACTCCACTTCGCGGCAGCGAGTTCTCCTCGCACAAAGTAGGTGAGCGTTGGAGCGAAGCTCTGCAGTAGGCGCAGATAGGGAGCGCTATAGGCATTGTCCCGAACGATGGAGCTAACGACATTCGTGTCGACTGAGACCCGCTGAAGGGAATCAGCCATCTGGCTCGTTCGGCCAGAAGCGATCGAACCTCTCCAGGAACTTCTGTTTGTCTTCCTCGTCCTCGAAGAGATCGCGTAGCGCCTGCGCGAATTCTTGCGCAGTCATCGGCTTGACACCCTGTTCTGCTGCGAGCTTGTCCAGGTCCGGAGGTACGTTGCGCTTGGGTTCAATGGTCGTCATGCGACCATCTTAGCGCTGTCTCAACCAGGTTACGACCACCTCCTGCGCGGCCGGATCGACGATCAGCCCGTGGCCGACTCCCCGAAGGATAGTGACTTCTGAGCCAGGTGTTGAGGAAGCCAATGCCTGGCCTAAGGTCAGGGGCACCGTCGTGTCGCTGTCGCCGTGGACGATCAGGACCGGGCAGCCAATTCGATACAGTTCGTCGCTCAAGTCTTCGTCCCGTTGCGCTCGCATGTTGAGCAACGCGCCGTGCGCGAGGCGGGCGAGTTCGGGCTCCGACAGGTTCTTCGCCGCTGCCTGGCGGTTGTGTCGGTAGGTCTTCAGCGACGGGTCGGGTTCCGCCGGCTGGGGCGGAGACCGCCACTCGTCTTCTGAGGCGGCGACGGCTGCGTTGATGCCCCGGCGATCGAGCAGATTGAGGAGGGCGAGCCGCCTTGCTACGGTGGCAAGCCTGTCCGCGACGAAGGGGTCGTCAAGGTCGATGCCGGTCGGCGTGAGCGACATCAATGATGCTCCGGTGTTGAGCAGCACCAGGGCTTCGACGCGTTCTGGATGGTCGAGCGCGAGCCTCAGGCCGATTGGGCCGCCGGCGGATGTGGCGATGGCTGCGGCCTGTTCAACGTCCAGGTAGTCGAGGACGTCGACGGCGTCGTTGGCGAGGTCCTCGAGGGTGAAGGGTTCGGTGTCGTACTGCGAGAGGCCGGCGCAGCGGCGATCGTAGTAGATCAGCTTGAGGCCGTTGGTGGGGACCCGCCAGCGGAGCCTGGGGCCGTTCCACAGGGTTGAGGATGGGCCGCCCCAGGCGCCGTGGATGATCAGAACGGGCCGGCCGTTGGGGTCGCCGCCGATTTCGTAGGCGACCCGGCGGCCGTTGATGAGTGCTAGTCGCAACCTACTGATAGGTGGGCTGGTCCTCGATGCCGGGCATGACCCAGGTGACGAGTTCGGTCGGCGGATCGGCGAACGTGAGGCCGGCCATGTCGGGCTGGACTCCGCTGAGGGTGAGCTTGTACTCCTCGATGTACTCCGGATCGCCGTCGACCATACGGAATGGGCGGTCGTGTCCGGGATAGAGCAGGTCGGAGGCGCTCATCACGCGGGCGATGGACTCGTTGGCCTGGGACTCGCTGTAGAAGACGAGCGGGCTGCGTCCGGCCTTGCCGACGGCGGCGGTGTGCATCGCGTCGCCGGTCAGGCCGGCGACGCCGGCTTCGGTCTCGACCAGCAGACCAATACTGCCCGGCGAGTGCCCCGGCAGATGAATCACTCGGACGCCCTTGGCCAGTTCGTCGCCGTCGTTGACCTCGGTCATCGGGTGGGTTTCGATGGCGGCGCCGGTCCACTGAGGGGTGGCCCAGTCGTTGACATGGGGCTCGGAGGCGTACTTGCGCTCGTGCGGGTGGATCGCCATCGGCACGTCGGGGAAGGCGTCGAAGTTCTGGACGTGGTCCCAGTGGGCGTGGGTCATGAAGACCAGGTCGATGTCGGAGACGCCGAGTCCGCGGGCGGCGAGCTGTTCCTGTAGCTGGACGCGGCGGCCGACGTGGGCCGTGTCGACGAGGATGCGGCGGCCGTCGGATTCAACCAGGATCACGGCGCAGAAGGCGGGCGTGCCGGAGTCGGTGCCGAACGAGTAGCCGGGGAGGAGGATGTCTACGGTTGCCATTTCTAGGAGTCCTTTGGCTCGTGCTGGGTCGCGTGTTGGTTCTGGTTCTTGGCTCCTTCTGGGGACCCCCCTCTGCCTTCGGCATCTCCCCCCGCTACGCGGGGGGAGAGAGGACATGGGTGCGGCAGCTCCCCCAGAGGGGGAGCTCTTTGTTGCTAGTCGCCCGAACCAGCGGCTGCCGCCGCTGCGACGCGGGCTTTGGCGGCTTCGTCGTAGTTGATGCTGACCGGCGGCTCGGAGTCGAACGGTCCGTCAAGGTCGAGCTCGGCCCCCATGTCTCGGAGGGCGGGCATGACCTCGGTGCCGAGGAGCTCGATGCAGCGCATTGAGTCCTCGTGCGTGACGCGGCCGTCGTTGCCCCAGAGGGCGAGAATGCCGGGACGCGTCTCTTCGAGGATGGTGCGCAGCTTGTGGATGCATTCGTCGGGCGTGCCGGCGATGATTTGCATGTTCTCGATCTGGTTGTCGAAGGACTGCGCGCGCGGCGGCGGTCGGCGTCCGTTCATGACTTCGACCAGCGCTTCGCGGTTGCGGGGCGAGGCGTAACCGGCCGGGTTTGACCAGACCGGGTGCGCGAGGCCGGTGAACTCACCCTGCATCCACATGAACTGCGAGGCGTTCTCCATCGCCTTCTCGGTGGTGTCGGCGACGTGGACGCGGAGCAGGTAGCCGCGGTTCTCGGGACCGGGGTCATAGCCGACCTCGTGGGCTGCGTCGTCGTAGGTCTGCCAGATGCGCTTGGTCGCCTCGATGGTCGTGTTGAGCGCGATGTAGGGGTAGCGGTGCTTGGCCGCCCAGACCACGGTCTCGCGCGAGAGCACACCGGGAATCCAGATGCGCGGATGCGGCTGCTGCATCGGCAGGGCCCAGGGATTGACGACGCGGTGCTGGTAATGGCGGCCCTCCCAGCGGAAGGGGCCGGGACGGGTCCAGGCCTCGACGATCAGGTCGTGGGCCTCTTCGAAGCGCTCGCGGTTGTAGGCCGGGTTAACGCCGGTGGCGAGCTGCTCGGTGCCGCCGCCGCGGACGAAGCCGGAGACGAGCCGGCCGCCGGAGATCATGTCGATCATGGCCAGCTCTTCGGCCAGGCGGATCGGGTTGTCGGCCAGCGGCAGGGGGTTGCCGAGCAGGACGATCTTGACCCGCTCGGTGGCGCCGGCGAGGACCGAGGCCCAGATGTTGCACTTGGCCTGCATGCAGAAAGGCGCGTTGTGGTGCTCGTTGAGCATGATCCCGTCAACGCCGACTTCCTCGGCCAGCTTGTACTCGGTCAGCCGATGGTTGTAGAGCTCCGAGCCGGCGACGGGATCGAAGTTGGAGTTGGAGAACAGCAGGGCGGTCACGCCCTCCTCGGCGGCGTGCTCGTCGTAGGCCGACATCGGCTGCTCGGTGAAGTACATCAGGTGCATAGGAGGCTCCGTTCGATGCGGTGTCGTCGGGCAGTCTAGCGGCCGAGCTAGTCTGCGTCGGTGATCACCCATTTCGCAGACCGCCGGCTGCAGGCCTTCCACTTGCGTGGCGATGGGCGCCGGCTGCCGCCTCATCTGTTGCCGCGACTGGGCGTGGTGCTGGACCGCATGGACGATGCAGGGGCGCCGCAGGATCTCGATCTACCGGGCTACCGCTTGCACCAACTGTCGGGAGAGTTGGCCGGATTCTGGTCGATTCGGATCAGCGGCAATTGGAGGCTGATCTTTCAGTTCGATGGGGGCGATATCGTTGACGTACGGTTTGTGGACTATCACTAAGGAGCGGAACATGAGCCGCGAGAACCCATCTCACCCAGGGGCCACGATCCGCGAGGACTGCATCGCCGCACTCGGCTTGACCGTCGGGGCAGCAGCGAAGCATCTCAAGGTTGACGAACAAGAGCTCGCGGCAATCTGCGAAGAACGAGCGCCGATTACAGCGGACATGGCGTTTAGGTTCGAGCAAGCCTTCGGCAGCACCGCAGAATTCTGGCTGAGAGCGCAGGCTCGGCACGATCTGGCGCGCGTTCGGCGCTCCTGCGAGAAGATCGATCGGATCGAGGTCGCCGCCTAACGGCCGCAACGGGCGAGATTGGGTTGGACCGGGGTGTCGAAGAGGCCGTCAAGGTCGAAGGTGGCGGTGTAGGGGCTGTTGGCGTCGTCTCGCGCGTGCGACTGGACGGTGAAAGTTCCGTCCGTCTGCGCGGCCCAGGCGAGCGCCGCCACCAAGTCAGCGGCCTCCTCGAGGCCGGTCCACTTGTACTCTGTGTCTCCCCAGCGTCCCCAACCTGACGACCATTCTTCAGTCTGCACGGTTCCATCGTTGATGAGGTACAGGATGGTCCAGTCCAAGTCACTGTCGACCTCCCAGTAGAGATCGACTTCCAACTGTCCCATCTCGCACTGAAGGGACAGTCGCGCCGTGGTACCAGTCTGCACGATCAGGGCGTCCATCGCGACGTAGGACTTCAGCAGCAACTCGTCTTCGTCGACGCCCCAGAAGAGGTTGTCGCCGAAGCGGCCCCAGTCGATGACTGGATCGTCGGAGACGACAGCGACATCACTCTCGCCGCACCGAACGAGATTCGGCTGGACCGGTGTATCGAACATGCCGTCGGTACCGAATGATGCGGTGAAAAAGCGGCCGTCCAGGACATACCTCACTGTGAAGGGTTCGCCGTTGCGCGTATGCCACAAGGCAGCCTGCAGGAACGTTCGCGCATCAGGTGCACGATGCAATGCCCACGAGTCGTCGCTCCAGGTTCCGCCGCTAATGGTGTACCAACGATCTTCAATCCACTCAGCGTGACCGAATCGATACTGCAGCACTGAGGGAAGCTCTTCCGCCTGCCGCCACCACACATCCACCTCCAGCTCATCGTCCGTATTGCACTCAATGCTGAGCCGCGCGCGGGATGGCCCAGTTGTCGGCTCATTCGATTCGACAGCAAGATATGAACGGAAGCCGACTCCAGCTCGCTCGCCCGCGCCGTACCATCCGTTCGGCAGGCTGCCGCCGCCAACGTACTTGCCGGAGAACACGGCATCAGGCAGTTGCGTCATGGCACCGGTCGCTGCAGCGCATAGCTCCGGCGATGTATCTGTCCGGTCGCAGAACAGTTCACCGATCACCTGGCGCGCCTCGCTAAACCTTGTTTGAATCGGTGAACGCGAAGCAATCTCGATCCCGTGATGGTCGGCATCATCGCGGGCGGCTTCCACATCGGCGATCGGGAAGTACCGCTCCCAGAGGTACAGCAGCATCGCGGTAAACGCGCCGCCGTGACCGACGTCCCTGACGTTCGCTCGATCGACCAGTGAGTGGGCCAGTTCGTGCACGACCGACCCTAAAGTTTGCACTCTTGTTCCGAGCACAATCTCACTCCGACCGGCGTGACCGTGTGACTGTTCGCTGCTGAATGAGACCGTTGGAGCTCTGCTGCGGGGAAAGAAGTCGGCGAAGATGGCGTTGACGACTGCCTGCGCCTCGGAGTGTGTTACTTCGATCTGATCCAGCGATGCGCCAATCTGACGCGATTCCCAGGCATAAGCGGCATTCTGCTGCACGTCGCAATCGGAGGTCGGGCAGATCGTGAGCAGCGGAGCGCTCTCATGGCATCCTTCAGCCCCGGTGTCGACCAGGATGTGCTCGGCAAGAATATGTAGATCCAGGGTTCCGCAACGTGTGCGATAGGCGCGTCCATCAACCTCAACATCGAAATCGCCGTCGCGGGTCGAGATTGATGCTCCGCGCCGCAGCTCGCCGGATACGTGCGCAGGCGCCGCCGGCAAGTCAAGCACCGATGTGTAGCGCCAGGTGTTGCGCGAGAGTCCAGTCAACACCGGGCGGGTCGGCTGCCGCAACGCCTCCCAGCGACCGTCGACCAGGCGTTGCACGCCGAGCTCGATGCCGACGTTGGAGAGGCGCCGAGCCGCAACACGGAGGACCTGCATGCCGACATCCGTCGGATCTGCCAACTCCGGAGGTTCCACGGTGACGACATCTTCGCAGTTTCTCGAGCCGGTCTGCATCTCCAGTCCGTCATCATGAAGCGAGAGGATCAGGCGTCCGCAGCGAGCGTGATAGCGAGTGTCGCCGATGGTGACGGTGAATTGGTCTGGGCCGTCAACGGCAGTCCAGGCTCGATTGCGCAATCCGACCTCGACACTGGCCTGAACCACCGCTATCTCGGTCGCCGAGGTCGTGTACCACTGATTGAAGCCGGCAGATGCCGGCAGTACGTTTCGCACCGGAGTTACAAATCGCCAGGCGCCAGCCTGACGGTGTTGCAGTCCGACTGAGACTGAACCATTGCCGAAGTCGCGCGCCGCCAGGCGAATCTCGGCACCCGGCGTCTCCTGGGCCTCGACTTTCGAAAGTGGGAGCGCCGCCCAGAGCGCGGCAGCCATCAGCGCCGAAAGTGCAACGATGCCAACGGCGCGCACGAATATGAGGTCAGCCGACGATCGCCTCGGCGAGAGCTTCGGCGGCGTCGGATTCGAGGTTGTGGCCTCCGGGAATCTCGATCATCTCGGCGTCTCCGAGAAGTTCCACGTACTGCTCGCCGACGGCGGCTGGGACGACGGTGTCCTGCGCGCCCCTGATCACCTTCGTCTTGACGCTGACATTCTTGAGCAGGTGGGGCAGGGTCTGGCTGTAGAGGAACGGTTTCCAGGCCGTCCGGGCGGTCATCTCCCGGTTAGCGTCCCAGGCGACGAGCTGCTCGGTCGAGACTTCCTCGCCGTAGAGGTCGGTGAAGTTGGCCGGGTCGGCGAAGCAGGACTTGACGTAGTCGGCGTGGGCTTCGAGGAACTGGTCGCGGATCTCGCCCTCCTCCGGCTGCAGGCCCATCGCATTGACCAGGACCAGGCTGCTCAGGCGCGACTGGTTGGCGGTCGCCATCTCGGCCGCGACGTAGCCGCCGAAGCCGAGTCCGACCACGGTCGCCTCGCCGACGCCAAGTTCGTCCAACAGCAACGAGCAGACGGCGGCGATGTCGCGGACGCTGCGCATCCAGTCGCCGCGCTCGGTGCCGTCCCAGCCGGGGAGAGTCGGCAGGATGACGTCTCGCTGGGCAGAGAGAGCGTTGTGGAACTCGAGCCAGCCTGGATTGCCGGTCTCGTGATGGATGACGAGGACGCCGGGTCCCTCGCCGCCCCGGCGGACCTGGATCGGGAGGCCGGCGACCTCGATGCTGGACTCGGTGTATCCGTCGGACATGGTCTCGGCCTCTCACTCATCGATCACGGAAAAGCGTCGTCGTGCGGCATGGTACGGCAGGCTCGCTGATACCCTCGGCCTGAGATATCCGCTGAGACCGGGCGAAGGGATTTCACATGGCCGAGGCAGCGACGATGGACACGCTGAATGTTCTCAGCGAGGCGGAAGCTCAGGAGCGGGCCGGACGCGTTTCGGATGTTGGCTACACGCTGGCGCTGAGCCTGACCAAAGGCTCGGAGACCTATGAGGGCGCGCTGACGGTCAGGTTCAGCCTGGCCGAACCGGAGGCGGGCACGTTCCTTGACTGCACCTCAAAGTCGATCGACTCACTCACGGTCAACGGCGCCTCGGTCGAGGTCAAACATGAGCGCAATCGGCTGTATCTCGATGGGGGAGACCTGTCCGCTGAGAACGTCGTCGAGATCTCCTACACCAACGAGTACGACCACATCGGCGCGGGGCTGCACCAGTTCGTCGATCCCGAGGACGGCGAGGAGTATCTGTACACGCACTTCGAGCCGTACGACGCTCACCGGTTGCTGCCCTGCTTTGATCAGCCGGACATCAAGGCGTCGCTGGGCTTGACGGTGACGGCGCCGTCGGCGTGGGAAGTGGCGGCGAACTATCCGGTGGTCTCGTCGTCGGACGCGGGCGCGGGTCGGACGACGCATGTGTTTACGGAGACGCCGCGGATTTCGACCTATCTGTATGCGTTCATCGCCGGGCCGTACAAGCGGTACGAAGACACGTGGTCGGACGCGGCGGGCGAGACATCGCTCGGGGTGCTCTGCCGGGAGTCGATTGCGCCGTTCTTCGACCCGGACGAGTTTTTCCAGGTCACGCGGGACGGGTTGACGTTTTTCTCGGAGTTCTTCGATTTCCGCTACCCGTTCGACAAGTACGACCAGGTCTTTGTGCCGGAGTTCAACATGGGCGCGATGGAGAACGTGGGCTGCATCACGTTCTCCGAGCGGATGATCTTCCGCGACCCGCCGACGGAGATCCAGCGGCTCAACCGGGCCGAGGTCGTGCTGCACGAGATGGCGCACATGTGGTTTGGCGACCTGGTCACGATGCGCTGGTGGAACGACCTCTGGCTGAACGAGTCGTTTGCGACCTACATGGCCTACCTGGCGATGGAGCACGCCACCCGCTGGTCGGAGAGCGCCTGGTCGGCGTTCCATGCGCGGATGAAGGCCTGGGCCTACGAGCAGGATCAGTTGCCGACGACGCATCCGATCGCGGGCGACGTGCCTGACACCGACGCGACGTTCCTCAACTTCGACGGGATCACCTACGGCAAGGGTGCGGCGGTGCTGAAGCAACTCGTGGCGTTCCTGGGCGCGGACGGCTTCCGCGACGGGATGCGCGACTACTTCCAGACCCACGCCTGGGGCAACACGACGCTGGCCGAGTTCCTGGCGGCGCTGGAGCGAGGCTCGGGGCGTGAGCTTGGCCGATGGTCAGAGCTATGGCTGGAATCGGCTGGCGTCAACACCATCGCGCCGCAGTGGGACGTCGCCGAGGGCGCGGTCAACTCCTTCACGATCCAGCAGACCGCGCCGGCCGAGCATCCGACGCTGCGACCTCATCGGACCGAGATTGCGGTCTACGACCGCTCGGACGACGGGCCTCGGCTTCGCGACGCGCAGCCGGTCGATATCGACGGCGCGTCGACGGTGATTGAGGAGCTGTCAGGCGCTGCCGCGCCGGCTGCCGTCTTCCCCAACCACGACGACCACGCCTTCGCCAAGATCGCGCTGGACGAGCGCACGCTCGCATTCGTGCAACAAGAACTCGACCGCTTCCCCGATGGCTTCCAGCGGCTACTGCTCTGGCACACGCTCTGGGACATGGTCCGAGACCAGCAGTTCTCGGCGGCCGACTACGCGGCGCTGGCAACGGACAAGCTGGCCTCGGAAAGCACGCTGGAGATTGCCCAAACCGTCGCCTACAACGCACTGCACGCGGTCGGCTCCTACCTGCCCGACGACCTGCGCCTGAAGAGCGCGGCGGGCCTGTACCGCTTCGCTCGCGAGCAACTCTTCTCGGCGACCGAGCAGGATTTCCGGATCATGTGGTCTCGGGTGATGATCGGTGCGGCGCAGACCGTTGAGCACATCGAGGAGGCGCTGGCGCTGGTCGACGAGGGCACCGGAATCGACGGCTTCGAGCTGGATCAGGACATGCGCTGGTCGCTGGTGACCAAGGCCACCGCGTACAGCGTCGAGGGCGGCTTCGAGCGGCTCGACGCGGAATTGGAGCGGGATGGCTCCGACCGCGGACGGCGGGCTGCCGAACAAATCCGAACGTCGCGGGCCGACGCGTCGGTGAAAGCCGAAGCGTGGACTCGGTACCAGGAGGACACGGAGGCGTCGTTGCAGATGCTGACCGCCTCGATGCACGGCTTCTGGTGGCGGCCGCAAGCGGAGTTGCTCGACGGCTACGTCGATCGCTTCTTCGACGAAGTCCGCTCGGTCTTCGACAAGCGCGACAAGGAATACGCCTCGCGATTCTTCGGCGCGATGTACCCCGGCCAGATGGCGCCGTCCGACCGTGTGATCGAGCGCTCGGAAACGCTGCTGGAGGAGCTGGGCGACGAGCTCGTGGTGCTCTCGCGCCCCCTGCGCGAGTCGCTGGACGAGGCGAAGCGGGCTCGGGCGTGTCGGGAGTTTGCCATGGCGCAGGCGAAGCCATAGCAGGGCACGTTGGCTCATCTTCTATAGTTTCCACACGATGCACACCTTTGTGGCTCTCGATGTGGAGACAGCGAATCCGGACTACGCGTCGATCTGCGCCATTGGCGCGGCGCGCTTCAAGGATGGCCTGGTTGCCGAGCATTGGTATCGGCTGATCGATCCTCTCGATGATTTCTACTGGAGGAACATCGACATTCACGGAATTCGTGAACGGGACATCGACGGTCAGCCCACGTTCGAAGAGGTTTCGCCTGAACTAGTCGGGTTCGTAGGCAGTGATCCGATCGTGCATCACGGTCCCTTCGACCGCAGCGCCATCGCGAAGGCCACGGATCGATGGGCGATGCAGCCGCTTGCGTCGGATTTCATTGACTCGCTGGCGATGGCCCGCCACGCATGGCCTCACGTCGGGCCAGGCGGATACGGCCTCCGGAACTTGTGCGATCTCATGGGCTACGAGCTTGAGCGGCATCACCACGCGCTTGATGACGCGCGGGCGGCCGGAGCGGTCTATCTCGCTGCTTCGGAACGGCTCGGCGAGGAGGTTGTCCCAGCGTTCGCCCGCCGCATCCTGGACACAGAGAGCGGCGTACAACTTGGGTTGTTCCAGGATGAGTATCGAGTGCTAGTCGGCGACGTTGTGGTGTTCTCCAACGAATCAAAACTGCGCTCCACTCATCCAGGACTGAAGAAGGAGCTGCAGCGCCAGGGCTCTCAGGTCCATCAGAGATTGGGCAACCGCACGACGATCCTGGTGCTGGGCGATGACGAGTGGCGACGAGAGCGGCAATCGAGCCAGCACCAGGGTGCGACACGCCGATTAGCCCAGGGCCAGAGATTGGAGATCATGTCCGAGACCGATTTCCTCGCGATGATTGAACAGCGATGACCATGCGAATCACCGCCTGCTACACCTACCCGATCAAGGGCATGACGACGCACTCGATGCCCGCCCTCGAGTTGCGCCCCGGCGAGTCCGTCGTCGGCGACCGCGCCTTCATCTTCGCCTTCGGCAATGCCGAGATCATCGGCGCCGACGGCTGGGTCTCCAAGCGTCAATCGGTGACCATGCTGAACACTCCCTATCTGCCCTGGATTGAGTCGGGCTGGGATCCTGAGGCTCGAGTGCTCTCGGTCACGATCAAAGGACAGACCAAGACGGCGGAGGTCGACAACCCCGCGTCGCGGCTCGATCTGTCCGACTGGATGACCGACGTGGTGCTCGGCCTACCCGAGAACCCGTTGCGTGGACGGCCGGAGCGCGAACCGCTGCGTCTCCTCGGAGAAGGCGAGGCGCGCTTTACCGACCGAGGGCCCACGCAGATTTCATTAGGCGGGCTGGCATCCCTGGCCGACCTGTCGGAGAAGGCCGGCGTCGATGTCGACATGCGCCGCTTCCGGCTCAACTTCTCCGTCGACGGCGTCGATCAGTGGGGCGAGTTCGATTGGGTCGGCAAGCGAGTACGAATCGGCGAGACCGCCGAGATTGATGTGACCGCACCAATTCAGCGCTGCAACGCGGTCAACGCCTCGCCGACCGGCGAAGGCCGTGACCTGGACCTGATGAAGCTGCTGCACGACGAGTACGGCCACCTCGACTTCGGCGTCGAGGCGAACGTCATCGTCGGCGGCGAGGTCAACCTCGGCGACGAGGTCTCAATCATCGGTTGATCGCCTAATCTGGCGGCCATGGATCGCTTCCCCGAGCAGTCGTGGAACCCGCTGGACGAGCAGGTGCCGTTCTGGCTGTCGACGGCGACGGTGACCGATGAGGCGCGAGTGCCCTACGCCTCGAACTACGTCTTCTTGCTGGAACTCCAGCACCAGGACGCTCCCATCCCCGGATACGCGATCTACAAGCCGGGCAAGGGCGAGAATCCCCTCTGGGACTTCCCCCCCAATCTCTACCGGCGTGAGGTAGCGGCGTTCCGGCTCTCGGCCGCGCTCGGCTGGGACCTGATCCCGCCGACCATCGAGCGCGAAGCCGGGATGGAGTACGGCGTCGGCTCGTTGCAGGCCTACATCCCCACCGACTACAGCTGCACCTTTTTCGAGCTGCGCGAGCAGTACGCCGACGACATGCGCAAGTTTGCCCTGTTCGACTGGATCTCGAACAACGCCGATCGCAAAGGCGGACACATCCTCAAGGGCATCGGCGATCAACTGTGGGGCATTGACAACGGTCTCTCGTTCCACGAGGACGAGAAGCTGAGAACAGTGATCTGGGATTACGCGGGAGAACCGATTGAGGCAAGGCTCGTCGCCGATGTCGAAGGCCTGATCCCAACCCTCTCAGAGAGCGGCGAGACAGCATCGGCGCTGTCGGAGCTATTGAGCGCGGGAGAGATCGACGTGCTGCGCCGCCGGGCCGAACGAGTGCTGGAGGAGGGGCGGCTGCCCAATCCACCTCAGGGCCGGCGCTCGTATCCGTGGCCGTTGGTTTGAGCAGGTCCGGTCGGTAGAGCCAGTCGGTAAAGAATGTGAGGATCGACGATGGCTGAGCGAGCGCTGGACGAACTGCTGGTCGTCGACCTGAGTTCAGGCTTGGGTGGCGCGTACTGCTCCAAGCTCCTGGCCGACCTCGGCGCGCGCGTGATCATGGTCGAGCCGCGGAACGGATCAAGCCTGCGCAGTTGGGCCGCCAGGGACCGAGCCTGGGGCGGACCGTGGGCGCATCTGAGCGGCGGCAAGGAGTCGGCCGCGCCGGCCGACGATGAGGACGCTCGCCGGCTGCTGGTCGGCTTGAGCCGTGCGGCCGATCTGCTGATCCTCGACGAGAGCTCGCACTGGCGCTCAGCGCTGCCGACGGTGCTGCCCGAGCGCCTGGTGCAGATTGAGTTGTCGCCCTGGGGTTCGGATGGGCCGTACGCGGGTTGGCGCGGGTCCGAGATCGCAACTTGGGCGATGGGCGGCTACATGTTCTTCACCGGCGATCCCGAAGGCGCGCCGCTGATGATTCCCGGCGGCCAGTCCGAGCTGCACGCGGGCGTCCACGCGGCCATCGCGACGCTCACCGCCGTCCGCGAGCGTCGCCGCTCCGGACATGGACAGACAATCGGAGTCTCAGCCCTGGAGTCCAACCTGTCGGCCCACGCCTGGCTGATCTCGTCCTGGATCGCAAGCGGTGCGCCGATGAATCGCGTCCCGCACGACTTCACCAGGACACGCGACGGCTGGGCGCTGTTCATGCGCGCCGTGCCGAATCCAAACATCTTCCTGTTGATCGACCAGCCCGAGCGGATGGAAACCGTCGAGATCACCAACATCGACGACTGGCGCAAGCAGCTCAGTCAGCTCTACGAGGATGTCGAGGCCTGGGCTCAGGACCACGACGCCGAGGAGGTCGCGACCAAAGCGCAGGAGCTGCGCGTGGCCTGCACACCGGTGCTCGACGCCCGCGGGCTATCGAACAACATTCAGCTCGCTACTCGGGGCTGGTGGGAGCTCGGCCATGACGCCGAGTGGGACGATCTGCGCTTCCCCGGTCCGGCCTACCTGATGTCGGCAACTCCGGCCGAACGACAGGGCACGGCCCCGAAACTGGGCGAACATACCGAAGCATTGAACGATGAGTTCTCAGAGGTCCCCGCGCCCAGGCCGCCTCCAGCGATGGCGACGACCGACCTGCCGCTGGCCGGACTCAAGGTCGTCGAACTGACCGGCAACTGGGCCGGGCCGATCGTGGGACGGCATCTGGGCGACCTCGGCGCCGACGTGATCAAGCTGGAGTGGGCAGCGCGTCCGGCCACGAGAGCGCTGTTCATGCCCGGTCCGACCCAGGATCCGCAGAAGTACCCCTACGACCGTGCGATGTACTTCAACCTGCTCAATCGCAACAAGCGAGACCTGGTCGTCGACCTCTCGGCCGAAGAGGGCAAGCAGATCTTCCTCGAGTTGATGCTCGAGGCCGACGTATTCGTCGAGAACAACTCAGCCCGCGTGATGCCCAATCTGGGTCTCGACTACGAGACGGTCCGCAAGGAGAACCCGGGCATCGTCTACGTCTCGATGTCGGGATTCGGCGCGACCGGTCCCTGGCGCGACTGGTCGGCCTACGGGTCGAACATCGAGGCGTCGTCAGGGTTGGCGTCGGTGACCGGCTACAACGCCGACCAGGTCCGCCGCACGCCGCTGTTCTACGCCGATCCGGTCTCTGGCAACCACGCCACAGTCGCCATCCTGGCCGCGCTCGAACACCGCGAGGAATCGGGCGAGGGCCAGTACATCGACGTCGCCCTCAACGAGGCAGGCGCCGCGTACTTCTTCGAGGCGCTGATGGAGTATCAAACAACCCGCGAGATTCGCCGTCCAAACGGCAACCGAGACCGCCGCTTCGCTCCGCAAGGAGCGTATCGCGCATCCGGCGAGGACTGCTGGATCGCGGTCAGCGTGCAGACCGACGAGGACTGGTCGGCGCTTTGTCGCGCGATCGGTCGAGACGACTTGCTGGCCGACTCCGAGTTGTCGACGATCGAGGGTCGCACGGCGCGTCACGACGAACTGGATGCAGCGATCGAGGCGTGGACGAGCGAGCGCGAGCAGTATGAAGGCGCCTGGGAGTTGCAGCGCGCAGGCATCTCGGCAGCGCCGATCCTGGCCAACTGGCAGGTCCTGCACGATCCACACATCCACGCGCGCAGCTTCTACCAGTGGGTCGAGCACTCTGTCGTCGGCGTGTATCCGTATCCCAGTTGGCCCTGGCGATTTAGCCGCACCGAGCCCTCCATCCGTCGCGCCGCGCCGAGGTTCGCCGAGCACAACCAGGAAGTGCTCTCCGAGTTGGGCTACAACGACGAACAGATCGCGGAGCTGTATGCACTGGAGATCACCTCGGACGCACCGACGGCACCGGTACTGATCGCACGAAGCGGATTGAGCTCGTCGGACGACTAGCCCGGGATCAGCCAGGCTGGCGCAAGATGATGCGGGAGATCTTTCCCTCGATCACCTTGACGGCGAGAGCGATCTTGTTGTCCTCGTCGAGCGCGTTCCAGTAGGCGTCGGCGACCTCTTCGGGCGTGCCTCGCAGCGGGAGCCAGAGTGGATCGCCGGCGAATGGCGGCAGCGGATCGCCGTCGTGTCGGTAGGTCGTGATCCCGTAGCCAAGACCCTCGGGCGGGAACGGGAACCGCCAGACGATGCGGTCGGTCTGGTCGTGGTCCGCGGCGTTGGCTCTGAGGATGGCCATGCTCAGCTCACCCTGACCTCGCAGGTCGAGCATCGCCGCAATCCGCGGGGTGTAGTTCGGTGCGTCATCCTCGCGCTCGCGCACGGCGAGCGCATCCTCGAAGCGCGCTGAGCGTTCGATCGTGTCTTCAATCGTGCGGGTGTGATCGCCGTTGCTGACGAGGTAGATATCCGGCAGTTCCAGCATCGCGTCGTAGATGATGTTGGTTGGGTCGCTGACTAGCGCGGGGTCGCGAGCCTCCGTGCGGAGTTCGCTGTCGTTCGTTCCGCCAACCACAAAACGTCGGTTACGACTGTTCTCGCTGCGGCCCATGATCCAGTAGATCTGCGCCCAAGTGTCGGCGTCACCGTCGGTCTCGAGGCGCCCGACAACGATGCCTCGGCCGGGATAGCGATTCGCCATCAGATGGCGGCCGAAGTTCTGCTCGGCGAAAACGCGCAGTTCCTGGATTGCGGTCGTCATGATCCCAGAATATCTGCGACGAGTGAGGTCGGGGATAGACTCAGGGCATGACCGGCGCCGCCCGCCTCCCTGCCTGTGTCCTCATTGCCAATCGCGGCGAGATTGCGTCGCGGATTACACGGACCTGCCAGCGCTTGGGAGTCAGAACCGTCGCCGTCTACTCCGACGCCGACCGCTCTGCGCCGCACGTATCGGCTGCCGATCAGGCCGTGCGGATCGGTCCCGCGCCGGCCTCAGACAGCTATCTGAACATTCCCGCTCTGATTGACGCAGCGTCGTCAACCGGCGCAGATGCTGTCCATCCCGGCTACGGATTTCTCTCCGAGCGAGCGGACTTCGCGCAGTCCGTCGCTGATGCCGGATTGACCTGGATCGGCCCTTCGTCGAACGTGATCGATGCGCTCGGCGACAAGGTCTCGGCGCGGCGTCTGGCTATGGCTTCTGGCGTATCGGTCGCAGAGGGGGTCGAAGAAGACGAGGGCGACGCGGCGCTGGTCTCGGCGATTGAATCCATGGGCCTGCCGGTGATGATCAAGGCGGCCGCCGGCGGCGGAGGTCGCGGGATGCGGCTGCTCCGAACGGCCGAAGATGCGCCTGACGGCGTGGAAGCGGCGGTCGCCGGAGCTCGGCGGGAGGCGCAGGCGGCATTCGGCGACGGGCGGCTGCTGGTCGAGCGCGCCATGTCGGAGGGCCGGCACGTCGAGGTCCAGGTGATGTTCGACTCTGACGGCAACGGGATACACCTGGGCGAGCGCGACTGCTCGGTCCAGCGTCGGCGCCAGAAGGTGATCGAGGAATCACCCTCACCCGCAGTTGACGCCGCGCTGCGAGAGGAACTCGGACAAGCCGCACTCAGCGTCTGCCGGGCAGCCGGTTATGTTGGCGCGGGCACGGTCGAGTTCATGCTGATGCCGGACGGCTCGTTCATGTTCCTGGAAGTCAACACGAGACTGCAGGTCGAGCATCCCGTGACGGAGATGTTGACCGGCCTCGATCTGGTCGAGCTGCAATTGCGCGTCGCGGCTGGGGACGCACTGCCGATCGCGCAGGACGACGTGACGCTCAGCGGTCACGCAGTCGAGACGCGGATCTACGCAGAAGATCCATCACGCGGATACGTTCCCTCGACAGGACGTCTGCGATGGTTCGAGGCGCTGGACGACCGGGCGCGGCATGACGTGGGTCCGGCGACTGGCGATGTAGTCACCGCTCACTACGACCCGATGCTGGCCAAGACCATCGTTCACGCCGGATCGCGGAGCGAGGCGTTGGCTCTCGCCGCGGAGGCGCTCGACGGGTGGGCGATTGATGGAGTCACAACAAACTTGGCCCAACTGACCAACGTGCTGGAATCCGACGACTTTGGCAGTGGATCGGTGGACATCGGTTGGCTAGACCGCACTGAACTGTCGGAGCGAGAGGCGCCGTGCGATGCGCTGGCGGTCGCGGCGATCGCCGATGCCGAGCGCGGCGCCTGGCGTTCTTCCGGAGAACTGGTCCGCAAGTACCTGTTGCACGGCCGGACACACGAAGTCTGCGTGTCACGGAAGGTGGATGGTTGGTCGGTCGTTGTTGACGGCATCGAACATGGCGCGCCGACAATCGGCCGTGATTGGTCCGCGGAAGTGTCGGCAAAGGGTGTGGTCGTTGCGAACAATGGTCGGCGCTGGGTCTTCCTACGCGAGCGACGGCGGCGGACGGGTGCGGGTCGCAGTCGAGCGTCGGGAGCGAACGTCCTGCGGGCTCCGATGCCGGGAACGATGATCGAGGTGCTGGTGTCGGTCGGCGACGAGGTCGAGGCGGGTCAGACGCTGGCCGTGATGGAGGCGATGAAGATTGAGCACTTGCTGACCGCTCCGAACGCAGGCGTCGTGAAAGCGGTACACACCAGCGCCGGCGCGTCGGTCGACGAGGATGCCGTGCTGATCGAGTTGGGAGCCGACGAATGAGCGACGCGGAGGTATTGCGGGAACGCAGACGCCGAGTCGAAGCGGACTGGGCGGGCGCTGACTTCGATGGTCCCGTGCTGATTCCGGCGAGTCTGCCAATCCCGATCGACGGCACCGACCAGTTCCATGAGTTTCACGCTCACCCCGAGTTCCAGTACCTGACCGGCGTCGCCGAGCCCGGCGCGGCGCTGGCCTGGGAGCCCGACGCCGGTTGGACATTATTCGCGCCGTCGCTGTCAGTCGAAGACCTGGTCTGGATGTCGGCCCCGCCCTCGCCTGAAGAACTGGCATCCCAGACCGGGGTCAGCCAGTCGATTGATCGGTCGGAGCTGGCCGGTTGGCTGGAATCTCGGCGGGGGCAAGGCATGGCGCTGCTCGGCTCGCGCGACATCGAGCAGCGGGCGACGGAGTATGGCGTCGAAACGTGGTCAACACTCGAGGCCGTGGTCGACGAAGACGCAACTGAGCGCCTGGGCAAGGCGCTGGCCGAGCTGCGGCGGGCCAAGGATGCGGTCGAGCTGGATCGGATGACCCGCGCGGTTGATGCGGCGGTCGAGGGTCACCTGGCGGCTCAGCGACTGGCGCGGCACGGCCTGACCGAACGAGCGCTGCAGATCGAGATGGAGGCGGAATTCTTCCGTCAGGGCGGCGCAAGGACCGCGTACGGCTCGATCGTCGGATCGGGGCCGAACTCAGCCATCCTCCACGGAACGCCGGGCGAACGTGTGATGTCGGACGGCGAGTTAGTGCTGATCGACGCCGGAGCCGAGGTCGAGGGCTACGCCTCCGACGTGACGCGCACATTCCCGGTCTCGGCCGAGTTCTCTGGCACCCAGCGCGACCTCTACAACGTCGTCCTGGCAGCGCAGCAGGAGGCGATCGCGGCAGCCGGTCCGGGCGTCGAGTACAAGTCGCTGCATATGAAGGCTTCGGCGACGATTGCTCAGGGGCTGGTCGATGCCGGTGTACTGATCGGATCGGTAGGCGACCTGGTCGCCGCCGACGCCCACGCGCTGTTTTTTTCTCACGGCCTGGGTCACATGCTGGGTCTCTCGACGCACGATTGCGGCGGCTATCTCGAGGGCCGAGTCCCGGAGGATCGCTTCGGCCTGGCCTATCTGCGAGCCGATCTGCCGCTTGCGCCCGGATATGTGGTCACGATCGAGCCGGGCGTCTACTTCGTCCCGGCATTGCTGAATGACCCGGTCCGACGCCAGCGTTATTCGGAGATGGTCGATTGGGATGTGGTCGATGAAATGCTGGATTTCGGTGGAATCAGGATCGAAGACGATGTGCTCATCACGCCCGACGGCTGCGAAGTGATGAGCAAAGCGCTGCCCTCCGCTGCTGATGAGATCGAAGCCATCCGGCGGGATGCGTTGGGTGCGTCGAGTGGCTGAGCGGCTGACAATCTCGGACGTTGCGGCCTACCCGCGCCCTGGGATGGACGCGCCAGGCATGGTCGGGTTTACGCCGGACAGTTCGGCCGTGACCTGGCTGCACGCAGCCGACGGCGGGCTGGTGCGGTCCCTGTGGCGGATCGATGTGGAATCGGGCGAGCGGTCGGTGATTGCCGGGCCAGGCGCAGATGCTCCGATGTCGCGCGAGGAAGAACTGCTGCGTGAACGGACGCGAACACGGGAGTTAGGCGTCGCATCGTACTCATGGGCTCGCGAGTCAGATGTGCCGGCACTGATGATTCCCGGTCCAACGGTGCGGGTCTCGGTCGATGGCGAACCGCTCAGGGGGTTGCCGGGCAGCGAGGGCGCATTGACGCCCACCCTCAGCCCCGACGGGACACAGCTTTCATTCGTGCGCGGCGGCGAGCTGTTTGTGCTTGCGATCGATGGCTCGTCCGAGTCTAAGCAACTGACATCCGGCGCCGAGGACGGCCTCACGCACGGACTTGCCGACTACATCGCACAGGAGGAGTTCGGCCAGCTTCGTGGACACTGGTGGTCGAAGGACGGACGGATTGCATATCTGAGGGTCGATGAACGGCACGTCGCGCCCTATCCGATCGTGCATCAGGGCGGCAACGACGTCGATGTCGAGACGCATCGCTACCCGTTCGCCGGCGACGAAAACGCGCACGTTTCGTTGTGGATCGTGGACATCGAGACGGGTGACTCGCAAGAGCTCCCGCTGCCCGAAGAGGACGGATACCTGGTCCGCGTCGCATGGTGGTCGACGGCCGATGGCCGGCAACGGTTGGTGGCTCAGTGGGTGGATCGGGAGCAGAAGCACCTGCAACTGATCGCCTTTGATCGCAACGACTCAACCGTCCTGATCGACGAGCTTCAAGAACCGTGGATCAACGTCTCAGACGACGCGCAATCGCTGAAAGACGGATCGTTTCTCTGGATGTCCGAGGCATCCGGCTTCCGCCATCTTTCATTACATGCGCCCGACGGATCAGTCATCCGCACGCTGACCCACGGCGACTGGATGGTCGATGGAGTGATCGGCGTCGACGAGGATTCTGGTTGGGTCTACTTCAACAGCACACGCGGTTCCGCGCTCGAGCGCCGCGTTGAGCGGGTGTCGTTGAGCGGCGGCGAGATTGAGACGCTGTCCGAGCCGGGTGGATTGCATGGCGCTTCGCTGTCCAGGGACGGCAAGTGGCTGGCGATGGTGAGTTCTTCATTGAACTCAGCGCCGACGATTTCGCTGGTGGCAATCGATGGCTCTGAACGGCGGACGCTGTACGAATCCGACGTTTCAGCCGATTCGCTGCAACTCAACGCTCCGGAGTTACGCACCTTCTCCGCAGCCGACGGCACGACGCTCTACGGAGCGCTCTATCGACCCGACGGCGACGGACCGCATCCGGTGCTGGTCGCGGTCTATGGCGGGCCTCATGCGCAGACCGTGCTCGACGTCTGGGGTCTGACCGTCGATCTGCGCGCACAGTACCTCGCACAGCAGGGATATCTCGTGCTCAAACTGGACAATCGCGGGATGGCCGGACGCGGGCTGGAGTTCGAGGCGCACCTGCATCGCCGGATGGGCACAATCGAGGTGGATGACCAGGCGGCGGCAGTCGAGCAACTGGCCGGCGAAGGCTTGGCCGATCTCGAGTGCGTCGGCGTGTATGGCTGGTCGTACGGCGGCTACATGACCGTGATGTCGATGCTGCGTCGACCGGAACTGTTCAAGGTGGGCGTCTCGGGCGCGCCGGTCTCGGACTGGGACGGCTACGACACCGGCTACACCGAGCGCTACATGGGCACCCCGCAGAACAACGCCGAGGGCTACCGCGAGGGCTCGCTGCTGACACACGCCGACAAGCTGCAGGGTCAACTGCTGCTCATCCACGGCGGCGTCGACGAGAACGTGCATTTCCGCCACACGGCAAGATTGATCACGGCGTTGACCGCCGCCGATCGCGACTACGACCTGCTGATGTTCCCGGAAGAACGTCACATGCCGCGCGACCAGGCGGGACTGGAGTACCAGGAGCGCCGCGTCGCTCGCTACTTTGAGCGGCACCTGAAATCATTACAGCAGTCCTAGGGGCAGGAAGAACGATGCCGATTCCCAGCACAGTTACGGACGCCGCTGAACTCCTGGGCGTGGGGCCGGAGGCGGATCGCGATACCATCCGCGATCGCTATCGCCGCCTGGCCCGGATCTATCACCCCGACGCCAATCCGGAAGACGATGCCGCCGGGATGCGGATGCTGGAGTTGAACGCGGCGATCGACTTGCTGCTGGGCGCGGACACGCCAACGGTTGAGATTGAGTACGAACCACAGGAACGCGGGCGGGCATTGACTCCTCGCGAACGAAGACAGGACGCGCGCATTCGCTCCGCCCTCCAACATCTGCCCTATGGGATTTACGTCATCGGCACGGTTACGCCTGAGGGCAAACCGAACGCGATGGTCGCCGACTGGGTCATGCAGGTGTCGTTCAAGCCTCGGATTCTCTGCATCTCCTTCGAGCGTGACGCCACTTCTCTGCGCAACCTTCGTGAGACCCGCCAACTCACGGTCAGCCTGCTACCCGAATCCGGGATGGACCTGGCCGCCCGCTTCCTGCAACCCAGCGATCCATCCAAGATCGAAGGCCGTTCCGCCGAGTTCGCCGCTCCCGACAAGATGCGTGGTGTGGGCCACGTGCAGCTCGAACATCCTGAGCTTGAAGGCGGCGCGCCGGTGCTCGAGGATTCCCTGGCCTGGGTCGCCGCCGAGGCGCAGCAGTTCATCCCGATCGGCGAGCACGTCCTGGCGCTCTGCGGGGTGTTCGACGGCGACGCGCTGCCGATCGATGAGGGCCCGCTGACCTCGCTCTATACCGGCTGGCACTATGGCGGCTAGGCCGCCGTCGACTTCCGTCGTCGTCCGGCCTGCGGGACAGCACGCCTACGCTTCTGCCGACCAGCCCAACGGATTAACCAAGGCGCCAACCGGCAACGGTCTGCGTCCGTCACCGACGGCTGAGCCGCCGTTGCGAGTGTTCGGCCGCCGGGTTCGGACCTTCGAGTCGTTCCGCGAGCCTGCCTTCCGCTGGTTCTTCGTCTCGACGCTTGGCCAGATGTACTCGGCGATCGGCCAGATGTTTGTCCGCACGTTTCTCGTTTACGAGCTGACCGAGTCATATGCCGCCGTCGGACTGGTGGCGTTGGTCAGCGGGGTCGTGCAGTTCCTGTTGGGACCGTACGGCGGCGTCCTCGCCGATCGGTTTCCCAAGAAGGCAGTCACGCAGGTCTTCCAACTGGTTGGCTTCGCCAATGCGTTTGTGATCGGCACGCTGGCGATCCTCGGCATTCTCGAGTTCTGGCATCTGCTGATCTCGGCAGTCTCACAGGGTGTGCTGGTCGCGTTGATGGTTCCCGCGCGGCAGGCGATGGTCTCGGAGATCGTGTCCAAAGAGCGGATCATGAACGGCGTCGCGCTCAACACCGCAGCAATGAACATCATGCAGTTCGCAGCGCCGCTGATCGGCGGTGCATTGCTCGCCACCGCCGGGGCCGGTGTGACCTTCTACGCGATGGCCGGTTGCTATGCGCTCGCGATCGTGACGATGTTCCCGGTTCCTTCCGTCGCGGCCCAGGCCGGTCGCAGTCGCGGCGGCGTGCGCGAAGCGTTCCGCGACATTGCGGATGGATTCCGCTACATCGCCCGGCACCGCGCATTGCGCATGATCCTCTTCCTCTCGTTCTGCATTTCGGTGCTCGGAACGCCGTTCCAGGGTCTGCTGCCCGGATTCGTCCAGGACGCGTTCGACGCCGGCCCCGCCCTGGCGGCTCTGTTCATGACGTTCTCGGCGATCGGAGCGTTCCTGGCCGCGCTGATCATCGCCTCCCTGCGCCGCAGCGGTCGAGGCAAACTGCTGATCCTGATGGGCCTGTTCGTCGGCGGAGCAACGCTGGCGATCGCGATCTCGCCCTGGATCTGGCTCAGCCTGCCGATCATGATCCTGATGGGCATCGGCCAATCCGGTCGGATGGCGATGGGATCCGCGCTAATCCAGGAACAGGCCGAACCGGCTTACCGCGGACGCGCGATGTCGGTCTTGATGATGCAGTTTGCGCTCATGCAGGGCGGCGTCTTCGTGCTCGGCATTGCCGCCGAACTGGTTGGCATCCGACTGGCGGTGTTTGCCGTGGCCGTAATCCTGGTAGGCGTGTTGGCGTTGTTCAGCACCTTCTCGCCGACGCTGCGTCGGCTGCAGTGACCGTCCTCTATCTTGACGCCGACAACACGCACGTTTGGGGGCGAGCATGATTACGTATCTCGATCACGTGGGCATCGTCGCCCACACGCTGGAAGAATCCCTGGAAATCCTCGTCGATCAGCTCGGTCTCGAGCGCGACACCGATCGCACGCCCTATCCCAAGGGTGGCTACTTCGCGCCAGAGCGAACCAAGATCTTCTTCGTCAAAGTCAACTTGGGCGAGACGCGCATCGAAATCCTGCTGCCCGAGGACAACCAGAGCGGGATCGGCAAGTATCTCGAACGTCGTGGTCCGGGACTGCACCATCTCGGCTACGGCTCGACCGACGTGGTCGGCGATACCAAGCTGTTCATGGAACGAGGACTGAACTACATCGACTTCGGCGGGCCAATCGAAGAGATCACGGCGTCGTTCTTCCATCCCAAGACGGCCGGCGGCATCCTGACCGAGATCGTTCCCGACCGCCGTCCGCAGTAGTCACAGGCCTGAAGTCTCGATTTCAATCATGGTCGATTCTGACGCGACCACTTGACGAGCGAAGCTCGAAACGTCAACAGTGACCGAGACGGAGAGCGGCACTGATGACAGCCCAACTGAGCACGTTTGAAGAGCGCCGACTGGCGCTGGTGCTGAGCGGCGGCGGAGCATCGGGGATCGTGCAGGTGCCGTTCATCGAGGAGTTGATCCGCCGCGATATTCACCCGGATCTGATCGTTGGCGCCTCGGTTGGTGCAGTCAACGGGGCGTTTCTCGCCTTTCACCCGCACAACATCAAGGGACTGGCCGAACTCTGGATCGAGCTTCGCGACACCCGGCTCTGGCACCGAAACATCTTGCGAATCACGCGCAATCTGCTGACCCGAGGCACGTCGGTCTACTCAAACCGGTTCCTGCGCGACCTGTTCAAACAGCACGTGACAATCGACGAGATCACGGCGTCGGAGATTCCCCTGTACATCGTCACGACGAGCCTCTCGAGCGGTAGCAAGCGGATCTTCTCCAGAGGACAACTCCTCGCAGCCGTAATGGCGTCGATCGCGCTTCCCGGCTTGTTCCCACCGGTGCGCCTAGACGGCGACTGGTGCGTCGATGGCGGCCTGTCATCTGGCCTCGACCTCGAAACCGCCATCTTGCAGGGGGCGACGCACACCATCGCGGTCGACCTCGGCGTGCAGCCGTCGCCCTACGAGCCGCGAGGCCTGGTCGACCTGCTCGCCCGCTCGATGGAGATCGCCGTACAGGAACGAACCAAGGCGGAGATCGACCAGTTCGGCTCGATTGTGCCGACCGTCGTCTGGCGACCGGGCTTGCGGGCCGAATCGTTCGGATCGTTTCACGACGTGCGCGAGCTGTATGCCGCGGCCAAGGAGCTCGCGCCGGTGATGATTGACCAGGCGATCGGTCCGAACGGCGATTGGGCTCCCGGCGTCTACGAAGGCGTCGTGCCCCTGGCGAAGGTCTAACGTATGGCGGACATGAGTGGTATGTCCGGCCTGCGCGTGCTCGATCTGAGCGACAACGTCTCCGGGGCTTACGCCGCCCGGCTGCTGGCCACCGCCGGAGCGGAGGTGACGTTGGTCGAGCCCACGAGCGGCTCGGTGCTCCGATCACGGCCTCCGCTGCTCACGATCTCCGACCCGATGCGCAGCGCGGCGTTTGAATACCTCTCGGCCTGGAAGCGCGGGGTTGCCCTGGACTGGTCGTCGTGGGCGGGTTGGGAAGCTCTGGACAGGCTCCTTGACCATGCGGACATCGTGATCACGACGTTGCCAGCGTCAGAGGCGTTGACGTTCGACCAACAAGCGCGAGCGGCACGTCCGTCGCTGATCCACGTCTCGGCAACGTCGTACGGCTTGAACGGACCTTGGGCTGGCTGGCGATCATCCGACCTCACCGATTGGGCAGCCGGTGGCTACCTCTACATCACCGGCGATCCCTTGCGAGAGCCGCTCCAGGGCGCCGGGCCGTGGGCGTCGTATGTCGCGGGGATCGCCGCCGCGATCGGCGCGATGGCGGCGCTGCATGCTCGACGCGCAACTGGGCGCGGTCAGTTGGTCGATGTCGGGGCGATGGAGGTGATGGCATCGGCCCACCAGTGGAGTCTGGTGATGTGGTCGCACCAGGGGCGGATCAAGCATCGCGCCAACAACCGCCACGCCGAGGCGCATCATCCCGTCTCGCTGATGCAGGTCGGCGACGGCTGGGTCTGCATCGCCGCGCCGACACAGGCGCAATGGGTCAATCTCTGCGTTGCGCTCGAACTACCCGAGATGGCCGACGACCCGCGATTCGCCACGGCCGGACTCCGCTTTGATGTCGCCGAGGAGATCGACGGCAGATTCGCGCCCTTCCTGATGGCCCGCACGCGGACCGAAGTGGTCGAGCATCTGCAGGGCTTCCACGTCCCTGCGAGCGCCGTCCTGTCGATGGACGAGGTGCTCGAAGATGAGCAGCTGCAAGCCCGCGCGTTCTGGGCCTATCCGGAGCCGCTCGGCGAAGGCGTCAAGATGCCCGGCATGCCGTTCGAGCTTCCGTCCTCGCCCGACAGCTTTCGGGCGGCGCCAGAGCTTGGCGCGGACACGCGCGATGTCCTGTGGGACGCGGGACTCGGGAACGGTGAGATTGCTTCGCTTGCCGATGCGGGCGTGATCGGACTGAGTGGAGCGGGTGATGACTGAGAGCATGCTCTCCGGCATCCGCGTGGTTGAGTTTGGTTATGCCTGGGCCGGACCGCTGGTCGGCCGGACACTCGGTGATCTGGGCGCGGACGTGATCAAACTGGAACAGGACAACTCTCGCGGCGGTCATCTGCCTGAGGATCCGGCGCTGCGCGCAGCACTTGACGACTGGCGGCGAGGCGAGGCGGTCGAACCGACCCTGCGCGCATCGGTCTTCCCCGAGGGCGAGCCGGAGCCTGAGCCATGGAATCGGGCGGGGATCTTCAACAAGCACAATCGCAACAAGCGCGGCCTCTGTGCCGACCTGAAGTCCGAGTCGGGCAAGCGCATCTGGCGGCGTCTGGTCGAAGAGTCGGACGTGATCGTCGACAACTTCAGTCCGCGCGGGTCGAAGAGTCTGGGGATCGACTACGAGACGGTCAGCCAGTGGAATTCGCGGATCATCTCCGCTTCATGCACCGGATATGGGCATACAGGACCATTCCGACAACGAGTCTCATACGGGCCGGTGCTCGAAGCGCACGCGGGCGGCGCGTCTGTGACCGGCTACGCCGAGGGCGGACCGATGAAGATGGGCCATGCGTTTCCCGACCCGATCGGTGGTCTGCACGGTGCGTTCGCGGTGCTGACCGCGCTCTGGGAGCGCGAGGAGACCGGCCGTGGTTGCTTCGTCGACCTCTCGCAGTTGCAAACCTACGCGGCCGTCCAGGGCGACCTACTCCTGGAGACGTCCGTGCAGGGTCAGGCGCCAACGCGCGGCAACCGGTCACGGAGTTGCGCGCCTCAGGGCGTCTATCGCTGCCGAGACGAACGTCCCGACGCCCGCGAGTCGATGGACATGTGGATCGCAATCACGATCGAAGACGATGATGCCTGGTCGCGATTCTGCCAGGTTGTGAGGGACGAACGCTTCGAGGATGCGCGTTTCACAACGCTCTCGGGACGCTTCGAGTATCACGACGAGATTGACGAACTGATCAGCGAATGGACGCGAGATCAAGATCGCTTTAAGTTGGCGGAGCACCTGCAGGCGGCCGAGATCACGGCGTTGCCGGTCATGACCAACGGCGACCTGGTTGAGTCCGAGCACTTGCGCGACCGCGGCTTCATCGTCGAGTGGGAGCAACCCGGTGTGGGCGTCTACGAATACGGCGGCTTCCCGATCCACTTCAGCGAACAGGGTCCGGCCGAGATGCGTCCCGCGCCGGCTCTGGGCGGCGACAATCGTCAGATCTGCGAGGAGCTTGGCTTCTCCCCCGAGGAGATCGACGAGTTTGTCGCAAACGGCACGCTGGTTGATACGCCTCCGGCCGGAGGCGGACGCTAGGGCCTATTCGTCGGTCGACGGCGTGCGGATATGTTGGTGGGCGCGGAGGTATTCGCGGGTCATCATCAGAGCAGTGATGCCCTCGCCGACTGCGGCTCCAAGCTGCTTGGTTGAGCCGGCTCGGGCGTCGCCGGCGGCATAGATTGAATCGATACTGGTCTGAAAGCGCTCGTCGGTCAGGATGAAGCCGCGCTGGTCCAGGTTGACGACGCCGCGGAGGAAGTCGGTATTGGGCTGCAAGCCGATGAAGACGAAAACACCGTCCGGGCTGGTTTGCGAGTCGCCATTGGGCGACTGGAGGGTCAGGCTTGAGAGCTTGCCGTTGCTCTGCATCGAGCTGACCGAGGTGTTTGGCGAGAGATGAATCCTCGAGTGCGAGCGGACTTTGTCCTGGAGCGCCGCCGATCCCGAGAGCTGGTCGCCGCGGTAGATGATATGCACCTGCTCGGCGAACTGGGTCAGATACAGACTTTCTTCAAGGGCCGAATTGCCGCCACCGATCACGGCGAGTTGCCTGGCTCCTGCGTAGAACGGCCCGTCGCAGGTGGAACAGAAGTGGACCGAGGTTCCGATCAGATCGTCCTCGCCGGGCACGCCGAGGCGTCGATAGGTGCTGCCCGGGGTGAGGATGGCGGCGTGGGCGGCGAGGCGATCGCCGCTGGACAGGGTGGCTTCTACATCAGTGCCTGCAGTCAGTTCCGTCGCGCCGACCGCCGACAAGAGTTCTACGCCGAAGCGTCGGGCCTGTGCGACGAATCTTGACATGAGGTCGTCGCCATCGATGCCGTCGGGGAACCCGGGATAGTTATCGATCCGGTTGGTCAGGCCGGCCTGGCCGCCAAGCGCCGAGCGTTCGATCACAACGGTGTCGATGCCCTCGCGGGCGGCGTAGATCGACGCGGCCAATCCGGCTGGTCCGCCGCCGACAACGGCGAGGTCGTAGAACTGGCGCAGTGGCCGGACCTGGATGCCCAAGGCCTGGGCCAGTTCCTCATCGCTCGGTTCGATCAACATGCCCCCGTCGGGAAGAATCACGGTCGGGATCGACCGCCCACCGTTCTGCAGTTCCTCGACGTAGGCGAGCGCGTCGGCGTCCTGATCGATGTCGATCCAGTCGTAGCTGATCCGGTGCTCGCTGAGAAAGGCCTTGGAACGCCGGCAATCCGGGCACCAGGGCGCGCCGTAGACCTTGAGCTCAGCCATCTCGACCCGCTCGGGCCAACCGCGCGATCCCGTCTTCGTCGAGCCGATAGAGCAACCATTCGGACTCGTGCTCCATGCCGAGTTGCTGATAGAACCGACGGGCCGGGTTCCAGTCGAGGACGGAGAGGTCGAGGCGCTTCCACCCACGCTCATTCGCGATCTCAGCCAGCGCCTGCATCAGGGCGAATCCTGCGCCGGTGCCTCGCGCTTCGGGGATCACGAAGAGATCTTCCAGGTAGAGCGCGGGCGTGCCGGTCCAGGTGGAGTAGTGCGCGAAGAAAAGGGCCATGCCGACGGGCGTGTCGTTGCGCTCGGCGATCAGGGTCTCGAACATCCTCTTGTCGCCGAAGCCGTCTCGACGGATGCTCTCGACGGTCGCTTCGACGGTGGAGCGTGGCTCGTTTTCGAACTCGGCCAGTCCGACGATGAAATCAAGGATCGTCTGAGCGTCTTCGGGCACAGCCTCGCGGATGCTCACCTCGGACATGGCGACCTCTGTTACTCGCCGGTGAAGACCGGCGGCCGCTTCTCGACGAACGAGGCCTGCGCTTCGCGGACGTCGTGTTCTGAGCGCGTCGCGTGCGAGATCGCGGTGATCTCGTTGCGCAGCGCCTCTTCGAGCGTCGCGTTGAGGTTGCGCTGCATGACACGCTTGGCGGCTCTGGAGGCGAGTGGCGGCCAGAAGGCGATTTCTCGAGCCATGGCGCGAGCGCTGTTCATCAGCTCCTCGTGCGGCACGCGCTGGTTGAGCAGTCCGATTTGCAGGGCCTCGTCGGACTCGACAAAGCGGCTGGTCTGGACCAACTCCACCGCCTTGGGATAGCCGACGACGCGAGGCAGGAACCAGGTCATGCCGGCGTCGGGGCTGAGCGACCGCTCGAGGAAGACGACCTTGAATCGTGACTTCTCCGAGCCGACGCGCAGGTCGCAGGAGAGGGCCAGACTCATGCCGGCGCCGGCGGCCACGCCATTGACGGCGGCGATCGTCGGCTTGTCCAGATGCCCGAAGGCGAGCGCCTGGTGGCCGACCCAGCCGAACTCGTCCATGCGATCGTTCTGTGTGTCGGGAGCGTCGTCGCGCGGACGGGCAGTCAGGTCGGCGCCGGAGCAGAAACCGCGACCCGCACCGGTCACGATGACCACGCGCACGTCGTCATCGGCCTGCAGTTGGTTTGCCGCGGCGACCATCTCATTGTGCAGATCGCGAGAAAGCGCATTCAACTTCTCCGGCCGATCGAGCATGATCGTGCCGATCTGGTCGGAGATGTCAAGGCGCAGATGTTGGAAGGTCATGTGTTGCTCCGTTCGTTGAGCAGCCTATCGCGCATCCGGGCGATCTCCGGGAAGCGGAAACAGGAGGCGGCATGGTCGTTGACAATCCCGACTGCCTGCATGAAGGCGTAGCACGTCGTCGGCCCGACGAAGCGGAAGCCGCGACGCTTGAGTTCCCGCGACATCGCTCGCGACTCGGCGGTCTGCGGCTGGACGTCGGTGCGTGGTTCATTCGAGGGGTCGGCATAGGCCCAGACCACATCAGCAAGGGAGAATCCTTGCTCACGCAAGAGCAGCGTTGCCTGTGCGTTGGCGATCGTCGACTCGATTTTGCCTCGGTGCCGGATGATACCGGTGTCCTGGACCAATACCTCGACGCCTGCCTCGTCGATCTCTGCGACCGCTTCCACATGCCAGTCGAGGAATGCGCGCCGGTATCCGTCTCGCCGCAGCAGAATCGTGTGCCACGAGAGTCCAGCCTGTGCGCCCTCGAGCGTCAGGGCTTCAAAAAGGGTTGATTCATCACGGGTCGGGACGCCCCAATCGAGATCGTGATATGCGATCTCGTCTGGATCATCGCCGGGCCATGAACATCGCTCGGGCATCTTGAACCTCAGACCATCACTGAACCGACCGCTTCACCGATCAGGGTAGGCGTGCTGCGAGTTCGGAAACGCAGGTCGCGGGTAACCTGTGCCCATGGCTTTCGTCCTTGGCGTCACTGGTTCCATTGCTTGCGGCAAGTCGGTGCTTTGCCGACACCTGGTTAACTTTCACGGCGCCAGACACATTGACGCGGACCGCCATGTCCACACGATGTATGAGCCGGGCAAGCCGGCCTTCGACCGGATCGTGGCCGAGTTCGGCGACGGGGTAGTCGGTGAGAACGGATACATCGACCGCAAGGCGCTGGGCGACATCGTGTTTGGCAAGCCCGATTTGCTGGCTGCTCTGCGAACGGCGATCGGCGATATTGAGGATGAATTCATGCGCTTGCTGCGTGAGTTGAAGGACGATCCGGCTCCGATTGCCGTGTTCGAGGCGGTTCGCCTGTTCGAGGGTCCGTACATGGAAATCTGCGACGCTGGTTGGTTGGTGGCGTCGGAGGACGAGACGGCGATCACTCGTCTGATGGCTCGGAACAGCCTGACTCGCGACGAGGCGGAGCAGCGGATGGCCTCGGCGATCCACTGGACCGAGCGCGAGCCCAAGGCCGACCTGGTGCTGCACAACGATGACACCGTCGAGGCATTCCTCGCATCGGTCGACGAGGCAATCAGTCGGACACTCAGCAGCCGCGCATAACCTTTAGCCTCTAGTCGTATTGAACGATTCCAGCGATGGAGGCGGATATGGGCGCGCTCGACGGACTTCGCGTGATTGACTTCGGCCAGTACATGGCGGGTCCGCTGGCGGCGATGATGTTCGCCGACCACGGCGCCGACGTGATTCGCGTCGATCCGCCAGCGGGACCGATGTGGGACACGCCGGCCAACGCTGTCTGGAACCGGGGCAAGCGGCGCATCTCGCTAGATCTGAAGACGGCTGACGGACGGCGAACTGCGCAGGAACTGATCGCATCGGCCGACGTGGTCGTGGAAAACTTCCGTCCCGGGGTCATGGATCGGCTGGGGTTGGGCGCTGAGGAGTCGACCAACAACAACGACCGGTTGATCTATCTCTCGCTGCCAGGATTTTCGTCCGATGATGATCGCGCTTCGGTTCCCGGCTGGGAAGGGGTCGTCTCGGCCGGCGTGGGGACGTACAGCGGATCGCTGATGGCGGACGCGCCGAAGCCGGTCTACACAGCAGTACCGATCGCGTCGTCATATGCGGCATTCACCGGATGTGCAGGCGTCGCGATGGCGCTGGTTGCGCGCGAGCGTGACGGCTTCGGGCAGCGAATCGAAACATCGCTGCATGACAGTCTGTACCAGGCGATCGGGATCAGAGGCCTCAAGTTCCTCGACCGCGACGCTCCCCGCGGTCCAGTGCCCTGGGTCGGACCGTACGAGTGCGCCGACGGCCGCTGGGTCTTCTTCCATGCCGCCTATTCGCACTTCATTCGCCAATTCTGCGTCTCCGCGGGCGTGCCGCAGTGGCTCGACGAGCCGTGGTCGAAAGCGTCGGAGATCCAACAGGACTTCTCGCTCGCCGATACCGCCCGCGCTCACTTGACGAACATCTTCCTGACCCGGACCGCGCAGGAGTGGGAGGACCTGATCAACGACGGCGGCAACGGCCCGCCTACTGTTCGTTGCCTCGACTCATCGGAATGGCTGCACGAACCTCATGCGCGCGAGGCGGAGATCATCGTCGAGTTGGACGACCCGCATCTCGGACCGATGCTTCAGCCTGGTATCCAGGTGCGGATGGGCGGAACGCCGGGCGAGATTCGCGGACCCAGAAAGTCGCTCGACGCCGACCGCGACGACATCCTGGCGGAGTTGTCGGCATCTGCGCCTGTGGCCATGCGGGCACCGGGCAACCGGCTCAACCAGGCGCTTGAAGGGATGACGGCGCTTGACCTCTGCATCATCCTCGCTGGGCCGACTTGCGGCCGGACGTTGGCGGAATTCGGCGCCGATGTTGTTAAGATCGACAACCCCTCACGTGAGAACGGGATCATGCTGCACGAGGACATCAACCGCGGCAAGCGCTCTGTCCTGCTCGACCTCAAGCGCGACGAAGGGCGCGAGGTCTTCATGGAGATGGCAGCCGACGTCGATGTCGTGGTTCAGAACTACCGGCTGGGCAAGGTCGGCGGTCTGGGAGTGGAGTACGAATCGGTGCGGGCAGTCAATCCTGACGTAATCTACGCCTCGCTGAACGCGTTCGGCGAAATCGGTCCGTGGGCCGGACGGGCCGGCTGGGAACAGCTGGCGCAGTCGGCCAGCGGCATGATGACTCGCTACGGCGACGCCGAGCCGACGCTGCAGCCCTTCGCGATCAATGACTATGGCACCGGCATCAACGGCGCGTTCGGGGTCGGGATGGCGATCTATCACAAGCTGCGCACAGGCGAGGGTCAGCAGATCTTCACGGCGCTGGCCCGAACGGCGAGCACGCTGCAGTCGAACATGCTGCATGGCTACGAGGGCAAGCACTGGGACGAGCCGGCGGGGCAGGACGCGGTCGGGGATGGTCCGCTGCACCGTCTCTACGAAGCCTCAGACGGCTGGCTGTTCGTGGGCGCGAAGCCGGAGCAGTCGGACGACATGCCCAGCGCCGAAGAGTTCTCGACCAGGACTGTCGCGGAGTGGGTCTCGGCGCTGACGGCAAAGGGTATCGGCGCGGCGGCTGTCGGATCGGTCGAGGACGCCATGACCGAGTACCGCGCCGTCTCGAATGGATACTCGATCACCCGGGAGCACGAAGGCAGGGGGCGCGTGCGGACCAATGGTCCCTCGATCAAGATGAGCCGGACGCCTGTCAAGGTGGGCCGGCCGGCGATGGTCCCCGGGTCGGCCGCCGAGGATGTGCTGGGTGAGACGGCGGAGGAGCTGAAATCCGCGGGAGTCGTTGTGGCGGCTGATGCCGCCGCCGGATGAAGGTCACGGCCCACTTCCTGAGGTCGAGGCTCGAAGATGACAGGAAGTGGATTGACATGGCTTGGATCGATCACGTCATTGCGGATCCCGTTGCCGAAGAAGTGCAAGCTGATGGCCGCATTCGACGGTGGGGAACCGTGCCCGAGCTGAATGGCAGGTACCTCAGAGTGGTACTGTTGCCTGACGGTGAGACCGTGATGACCGCGTTTCTGGACAGAAGGTTCAGACCATGAAGGCCACCTACTTCGTAGACACTGACACGCTCGTACTCCGCTTCACGGACAAGTTAGTCGAAGATTATGTTGACGTGGGCGATGCAGACCTCGTGGAACTCGACGGCGATGGCGAGATGGTCAGCCTGACGCTTGAGCACGCTGAAGAACGCAACATTCTTCCCGAGGTCGAGTTCGAGAGGGTCAAAGGCGGTGTGGTCGAGATTGAGAACGTCGGCGGCAAGTGGGTCGAAGTCAATGCGGTCGAAGTCCAGACTTGACGCTCCGCTACCCTCTGCTCATCGCTGACTGAGTGGAGGATGAACCATGTCCCTGGCGCTGTCTGACGTTCGAATTCTTGACCTGACCCAGTACGAGGCTGGGACTTCCTCGACGCAGGCCCTGGGTTGGCTTGGTGCCCAGATTGTCAAGGTTGAGCCGCCCGGACGCGGTGAGCCCGGTCGACGGCTGGGCGCGGGCAGCGAGGTCGACTCGACCTACTTCATCACGTTGAACAACAACAAGCGCTCGCTCACGCTCGACCTCAAGTCGGACGAGGGGCGTGAGATCTTCCTCAAGCTCGTGCCCAACTTCGACATCGTGGTCGAGAACTTCACCCTGGGCACGATGGAGCGGCTGGGGATTGGCTACGACACGCTCAAGGAGATCCACCCCCAGTTGATCTACTGCACGGTGAAGGGCTTCGGCACGACGGGGCCGTGGGCGCCGACGAAGTCGTTCGACATGGTCGCGCAGGCGGCGGGCGGGGCGATGGCGATTACGGGCACCGAGGACACCCTGCCGCTCAAGCCTGGTCCCACGATTGGCGACACCGGCACCGGCGTGCAAGCCGCGATTGGCATGCTGGCTGCGCTCTGGCAGCGCCAGCGAGACGGCGTCGGGCAGAAGGTCGAACTCTCGATGCAGGAGGCGGTGACCAACTACACGCGTGTGCCGATGACGCGCCGGGAAGTCGCGGGCGACCCGGCGCCTCCGTACGGCGACGGTCAGACCGCGCCGACGGGCCTGTTCCCGTGCAAGCCCGGCGGACGCTCGGACTGGGTCTGGATCGTGGTCGCTGGCGGTCGGATGCGCAAGGCGCTGATGGAGACCATTGGCCGGCCCGACCTGATCAAGCCCGATGCCTCGAGAACCATCACGCGCGACGAAGGCGACGACGTCCGTCAGGCGATTGAGGCGTGGACCAGTCAGCGGACCAAGTACGAGGTCATGGAGAAGATGCGCGAGGTCGGCGTGCCCTCGGGTCCGGTGCTCGATTCAGGTGAGATCTTCGCCAATGAGCACCTGCGCGAGCGTGGGATGCTGGTCGACATCGAGCATCCCACGCGTGGTCCGATGACCTTGCTCGGCTGCCCGATCCGCCTGAGCGAGAGCCCCGCCGTCCATCGCCGCGCCCCGCTGCTGGGTGAGCACACAGCCGAGGTGCTCGCCGAGGAGCTCGGGCTCGCAGCCTCCGATGTTGAAGCCCTGGCCGAGTCGGGGATCGTGTCAACGGCCTGAGCCATGGGAGCCAATCGTTAGCGCACCGCCACTTCCCAGCGCTCGGCGCAGTTGGCGACGACGAGGTCGATGTCCTCGGCGAGGATGATGCAGTCTGCTGCCAGTTGTTCTGCGTCGGCTCTGACCCGTTCGAGATATGACGACTTGTCCCCGTAGCGGGCCAGAATTATGTCGCGGCTCAGCCATTGCGTCAGGCCGACGAAGTGGCTGGTCAGGTCCTCGCCTCCCGTGTCGGGGTGGCGCGGATTCCAGCCTGTGTGGAGGCCCAGCGGTTGTGTGAGATCAGGCAGCCGGAGGCCGGCGACTTCGTTTCCGACATCGTCGATTGCGGAGACGTAGCCCTGGTACTCGGCCCCTTCGTGAGGCGGCAGGGTCGACCAGTCGACCGTCCGGACTCTGGATAGGTGATCGGCGTCCGGAGTCGTCACTCGATCGCTGAGTTCCGACAGGACCTCGTCGCGAGTGGCGACCGTGCCGTTCGCCAGGCTCGGCACGGTGGACGGCGGCGGCTCGGATGTTCCCGCGGCCCAGCGGTCGAGGTTGACCAGGGCGGCCCGCATCAGCGGCGACTGGTCGACGGCGTTGTGGCGATACATGCTGCGGTCGGCAGTCAGGTAGAAGCTGTCCATCGGCTCCGCCTGTCCGGCGCCGTGTTGGGTGCAGGCGAGCAGGTAGTGTCGCGAGTCCGGATGCTGGGGGATGTCCTCGCCCGTGGAGGGGTCGATGTCGATCAGCGAAGCGTCGCCGCGCCAGTACTCCCAGCTGGTATTGGTCTTGACGATCTTCGGCGTCACCCCCTGCTCGTCCGACCGCTTGAGCAACCCGTCGCTGGCGTCGGTCAACGAATCCTCACGGATCACGTCGGCGAAGGGAAACTCGTGGATCGGTCCGGCGAGGAAGAGTTGCGACGGTTGGCCGTAGCGTCGGTTAAATTCGCCGCGAATGCCGCCGGCGACGTGAATGTGCATGCCGTCAAAGGCCTTCTGCGAGAGGTCGTCGGGGTTTCGGTTGAGGCCGAGATAGAGCAGGTGACGGAGGAAGCGGCCGCTCTGCGAGATGCCGAATCCGTGGACGCGCTCGTAGGTGCGTTGCCAGTTGCGGAGGAAGAGGGCGGCGTCGCGGAAGGCGAGCAGGCCAGCGCCGACGACCGGCGAGCGGTCGGTGGGGTAGACGACCTCGTAGATCTTGCCCGGCGTGAAGCCGCCGTCGATCCAGAGGTCGCGAGCGCTCGGAACCACGCCGTCCTCGGTCTGGCGGGCGAAGCGCCAGCGGTCGCGGGGGATCTCGCGGGGCTCGTCGTCCTCGAAGTCGCGCTCGTAGAGGCGGGCGCGGCCGTCTTCGTTGTCGGAGACAGGGTAGCCCGGCTGGCCCAGGTGCTCGATTGGCATTGAGGCCACCGCTTCGCTGGGACGCAGGTCGGTGATCGCCTCGCCTGAGATCGACTTGCCATCGAGGCCGAGCGCCTCGGGCGCCTCGAAGTCCAGCAGCGTCTCCACGTCCGGCGTGTTCCATTGCCAGGCGACCGAGGCGACGCTGAATCCCTGACTGAAGAGGAAGCCGTCGCCAGGGTGCAGCAGGTCGGTGAGCGAGAACTCCGGCGGTGTCCGATTGAGGGCTCCGGGCAGGAGGCTGCGTCCTCGGTTGGGGACGTCGATCACGAGCGCGCCGTTGCCTGCTGACGGATCCTGGGGGCGGATCAGCACGAGGTCGCCGCTGAAACGGACGCAGCCGTCGGTGCCTCGGTTCGCGAGTTCGAGGTCGGTGATTCGCTGGTGATCCTCGAGGGTCGGGTTGACGGCGTACTGCAGCCGGGCGCGGATCAGCTCGAACGGTCCGGCCTCGCCGAAGGCTTGGTCATCGGCGTAGGGGGCCTGGTGGGTGATTTCGATTCGTTCGACGGACATTGGTTACCTCGCTACATCGCGTGAGCGGCGTCGGTCTTGCCGTCCCCGAAGGGTAGGCGTCGCGGGGGCTGAGCGTCGCCGCGGCGGTGGGCTGTCGGTTGGAAGGTGGTTGGTCGAGAAATTTTTTCTGAGGCCTGCTGAGGAAAAACGGGCACGAGGCCGCGGAAAACACTGGGAATCGGTGGCAGAGGAGTGGTCGGAGGTGGTGCGGTTTGGAAAGTCCTGGTCGGGCTCGGTTGGCTCATGCAGGCGGTTCGCGGGGAACGCGGACGGTGGTCGAAGCTGGCAAATCGGCATAGGCAACGTGCACCGATCGGTGGCGGCGGGTCGACTTACGGCGGCGCGGAGAAGTGTCTGGATGGCCATGTGTTGCCCAATGCGGTTGACCGCGATGGGCCAATCTTATATGGACACACGTTCTGTCGATAGAGGTTGTGGTGTATCGGCGGTCACGGGTAGATGGTGGAAGGCTGGTCACCGCTCGGCGGCGGGGACGTGCAGCAGGGCAGTAAGAGGGCGGCTGCGTGAGGAGCGACTAGCTCTCGGCGTATCGCCTGGCGGTGTTCCTGAGCGTGCGGGCGTACTTCAGGAGGTCGTCGATTTCCTCAATGCCATGGCGAGCATAGTCATAGCATCGCGCTCAAGCAGTTCGAGCATGAGCAATCTCTATCGCCGCTCTTGCTCAATGAGGTCGTGCGCCTCTGGCTCACGATAATCTGGCATCTCGTCGCGCGTCTCGGTTCGGTTATCTGGCGCCGACAGCTTGTTCCGACCCGAAGACCCTCAGTCCTTATGCCTGCGAGCCCTCGTCCGCGCTGAGTGAGGCTGCTCGCTCCAGCGCTTCGGCAATCTCCCGCGCCTCTTCGGGCAGCATCTGGAAGTGCCATCGGCCCGCCGCCCGCTCCTCGGTCACGTCCCAGGTGATCGGCATCGTCAGCCAGACCGTTCCATCGTCGGGCGCGGCGTAGATCTTCATCGATCGGATCTCGAGTATCTCGTCCATGTCATCCCGCTCACGTTCATCGATCGCGTTTGGGAAGACGTGGTCGAGTCCTCCTCGGCGCGTTTGGCTAGGGGCGTCTGTTCGCCTCAGACGTCGGCGTATCGCCTAGCGGTGCTCCTGATTGCGCGGGCGTACTTGAGCAGGTTGTCGATTTCCTCAATGGCATGGCGAGTTTCCTGACGGTCGGCGTCGAAGGTACCGACGTGTTTGACGCGGCCATTGAAGTGGAAGCGGCAAATCGGCTTGCGGTTGTTGTCGTCGATCAGGACGCTGGCATAAGTCTTGCTATCGCGGAAGTGGACCCGGTCCGGGTCTATCACTCCGTGAAGCATGCCCTTGCATAGCATGTATGCGTCGAACTCTTCGTTGGTCGTGACGACGCGGGAAATCTCGACATCACCGCTGGCGACCCTCTCAACTTCTCTTCGAATCATGATTTGCAGTGAGTCGATTGTGGCCTCTGACTCCTCTTCGCGTTGGGACTGATCCTCGATGCCGCCAAGCCGATAGATTTCCTGCAACAAGACAGGATCGTTGAGAGCTTCGCTAAGCGTTTCTTCTTGGTCGAGGGCGCTCATGAGCGTCCCAGCTTGGTCGTGCAACTGCTTCCTAAACAATCGCGACTTTGACAGAAGCGCGATGGCCTGTTCGTCTTCATCCTGAGGTTCAGAAAGGGTCAAGGCATGGTAGAACCGATCGTCGATTGTGGCCTCGTCGTCGACGTTTGCGAAACAGAGATACCTGTCGCCATCGGTTACGACTCCTGCGAAGGCTCCCAGTGCATGGGCATACTTCAGCATCTGAGTCTGGATTCTTTGTTCCAACGGCACGCCGAGGGCCTTGCACTCCATGACGATTGCTGGCCTGCCGTTGTGAAAGATCACATAGTCGGCGCGTCCTCTACCTCCCTTGCGCAGTGTCAGGGAGTGCTCCGCTTTGACCTCAGTGGGGTTGCTGCAGTCGTAGCCCAACTCCTGGATCATCGGTCGGATCAGGACGTCCTTGGTGATCTCTTCGTTGTCAAGATCATCGCCGAACTGGTCGATCTTGGCGCGAATGTCGTTGAGTGCTTCTTTGAATGTCACTGCGGCCTCTCTGGGATAGGTATGAGTTCAGGAACGGGTCTCCGCACAAGGGCGGGGCCCTCACCCTAACCCTCTCCCTCGGGGAGAGGGGATCGGAAGGGGGGCGGCCCTCGACTCCGGGTCGAGCCAGGGGCAGGCTGTGCGGGGCCCCGCCTACGCGGGGGCGACTTGTTTAAGGCAGCTCTCCCAGGGGAAGTGGGGACTGGATCAGGCGAGGCCCCATAGCCCTTGGGCGTTTCCGCCGACGATCTTTTGGGCGTCTTCGATTGAGTCGGTGGCGTCGAAGACGTCCCAGAGGGATTGCTGGGTGTAGCCGACGGCGCTTTCGGGGTGCGGGTAGTCGCTGCCCCAGAGGACCTTGTCGACGCCGATCAGGTCGAGCTGGCGCAGGCCGGAGGGGTCTTCGATGAAGGTGGCGTAGCAGTTCTCGAACCAGTAGTGGCTGGGCGGCTTGGCCAGCTTTGGGGTCATCTCGCTCTCGAATGAGGCGTAGACCTTGTCGCAGTCGAAGAGGGCGCTGGGCACCCAGGAGATGCCGCCCTCGGTGAAGATCACCTTGAGTCCGGGGTTGCGCTCGAAGATGCCGGCGAAGGCGAGCAGCGCGAAGAGGCGGCGGAAGGGCTGGAAGGCGACGACGATGGTCGTGGCCAGTCCGCCCTGACCTCGGGCGTCGAAGGTCTCACCGACGTGGAAGCTGAGCGGTAGGCCTGCTTCTCCGATTGCCTTCCACATGGGCTCCAGTGCGCGAGCGTTGTAGTAGACCTTGGCGTGCGGCGGCGGCAGCGAGGGCATGAGCACGCCCTTGAAGCCGAGCGCTTTGATCTTCTGCAGTTCGTCCTCGGTTCGCTCGGGATCCCAGTAGTTGAGCAACGCGAGTCCGTGCAGCTTGTCGGGATACTCGGCGCAGAAGTCGGCGAGCATTTCGTTGTAGGCGTCCATGCAGGCCTGGATGTAGTCGAAGTCCTCGTTGCGGATGACGCCGAGCATGCGCTGGGGGAAGAGGATTTCCTGGTCGACGCCCTCACGGGTGATCTCTTCCACCCGGACTCCGGCGTCCCACATGCCGGCGCGGCCTTCGATCATCTCGCTGGGCATGGCGGGATTGTCGGTCGACTGGCCGTCGATTTCCATGTGGAAGCCGCGCTCGTTGAAGACGCCTCGGGGGGCGCGGTCGCGGTACTTGGCCGGCATTCGGTCGATGAATTCGCCGGTCTCGAGCCAGTGGCTGTCGGCGGAGATCACGGTCGTACCCGCGGGCAGCGGTCGGGTGGTCTCGGGCAGTTCGCGCTGGTTCGGCCAGGGCAGGGGGCTGGTGCTGATGCTGCTCAGGGTGGTGGTCATGGGGCGTCTTTCGTCGAGATGAGGAATCTGATCGCAAGATAGCCGGTACCGGCGTCGAGTGAGGTGGGGGATTGGGTAGCACGCAAGCCGGCCCCCTCCGTCACTTCGTGACACCTCCCCCAAAGGGGGAGGTCTGGAGTCGCGGTAGCCTGCGATCTATGGCTGTCGAAGCGACGACGTATGAACCGCCGCCCAAGCGTCGCTGGCGAGTGTCTCGCATCTACTACGGCTGGTACGTGCTGTTCGGCATGGTCGTCGCGATGATCGTCGCGGAGGGCGTGACGCTTGGCTCGCTGAGCGCCTACACCGAGCCGCTTGAGCAACGGTTCGGCTGGTCGCGAGCCGAGGTCTCGATGGGCTTCTCGGTCACGGTCGGGACGATCGGTCTGTTCGCGCCGTTTATCGGCAGACTGATCGACGTGGTCGGGCCTCGGCGGCTGATGTTGATCGGCGCGCCGCTCTGCGCCGCGGCATTCGTGCTGCTCGCCTTCATGACCCAGCTCTGGCAGTGGTACGTCTACCTCGGGGTGTCTTCGCTGGCGCTGGGCCTGATCGCCTATATCCCGGCGCAGGCGTTGGCGGTGCGCTGGTTCGACCGGCGCCGGGCGACGGCGCTGAGCCTGATCGGCGCATCCGTCTGGATGGGTCAGATGGCGATGCTGCCGCTGGTCCAGGTGATCATTTCGAGGCTCGGTTGGGAAGACGCATTCATCTACTCGGGGATGCTGGTCGTGGGCGCGTACATCGTGGCCTTCATCTTCGTCCGCGACCAGCCCAGGGCGAACGAGAGCGACGCTCCCACAGCGACGACGGCAGCCGCCTCTTCTGAACCAATTGCGTTGAGCGGGATGACGATCGGTCAGACGATGCGCACACCGCTGTTCTGGGCGCTCGTGCTCGGGTTGATGCTGCTGTACTTCGTCGTCTTCGGCTGGCTGTCGCAGGGCGTGCCGTACTACCAGTCGGTGGGCTTTTCCGACTTCTGGGCCGCGCAGATCATTTCCTTGACGGCGGGCGGAGCCGTAGTCTGGCTACTGCTGGCCGGCCCACAGATCGAACGGTTCAGACGACCCGAGTTGGTCGCGGCCTTCGGAGCGCTGTTTGTCTGCGCGTCGTTGCTCGTGCTCTATGCGACCGGCGGGGACGAAACATCTGGAGCCAACCCAACGGGCGTCGGAATCGCCGTGACTCTGTACGTGGTTGGCTTCGCGGCGGCGCCGCCGCTGGAGGCGCTGATGCTGTCGCGGGCGTTCGGGCTGCGCAATTTCGCCACGATCATGGGCACGGCGTTCATGTTCCAGACGATCGCGATCGTCTTCTCGCCGATCATCGCGGGCAGCATTTACGACCGCGACGGCAACTACGACCTGGTGCTGATCATCTACGCGATCTGCGTCGCGGCCAGTTGCGTCGTGTTCCTGGTTGCGAGTCGCTTGCCACAGCCGTTCAGGCCGAGGTAACGAGGTCAGGTCGCGACCAAGATCACCAGAAGGATGACGGCGACCGTGAGAAAGAGAGCGTCGGGCAAAATGCTGGCGCGTCGGGAGTTCATGTCATCCACCGATTCTGTCTGGTCGTTACGTTTCCCCGTTCGAATTCGAGGGTACGCAGGACGGGAAACCGGTGTTCGGCGACGGTGTTAGGACTGTTATCGGAGCGTCAACAGGAAGCGAAATGTGGTCGGGGAGAGAGGATTTGAACCTCCGACCTCTTCGTCCCGAACGAAGCGCGCTGCCAGGCTGCGCCACTCCCCGACCGATTCAGCTTACTACCAGCCCTCACCAATTCGTGAAGCTGCCGTCGCGCCGTTTGAGCATCGGCGCGTAGCCCGTGCCCGGTTCTGGATACTTCGATGCAGCCTCCGCGTCAAAGGTGATACCCCAGCCGGGCTCGTCGCTGGGCAACGCGTGACCACGCTCAAACGGCGTCTGCCGGGGGAAGACATCCTGCAGGTTGGTCCCGGGTTGCTTGGCCATCTCCAGGACGCCGGCATTGGCGGCGGCCAGGGTCAGGTGCGCGCCGGCCGCCGATGAGACCGGACCGAGCGGATTGTGCGGCACGATCTGAATGTGATGCGTCTCGGCCCAGCGTGCGATCTTGAGCGCCTCGGTGAAGCCGCCGACCAAGCAGAGGTCGATGCGGGCGTAGTCGATCAGTTCCTCTTCAATCGCCGTGGCGAAGCCCCACTTGGTGAACCACTGCTCGCCCGCGGCGAGCGGGACGCTGGTGCGCTCTCGTAGCCGGCGATACGACTCGGGCCGTTCGGAGCGCAGCGCATCCTCGATGAAGTAAGGACTCGCGCCCTCGACCGCGCGGCAATAGCGGAGCGCGTCGGGCAGGTCGATCCTGGTGTGGACATCGACGCAGAGTTCCAACTCCGGGCCGAAGTGCGACCTGACCGCCTCGATCGCGCGGACAGATTTGCGAACCGCGTCGGATGGATCGAATGCCTCGCCGGTCGTGCCGCTGAAACCCCAGCGCGCGAAGCGCCAGCCGTCGGCGACGGTGCGCTCGATGTTGTCGATGAGCTGAGACGGGTCGTCCTCGCCCTCGTTGTGCGGGTAGCACTGGATGCGCTCGCGGACGAGTCCGCCGATCAGGTTGTAGACCGGCTGGCCGAGAATCTTGCCTTTGAGGTCCCAGAGCGCCAGGTCGATGGCCGAGATCGCGGCGCAGTTGATCCGGTCGGCAGGGAAGAACGAGGCGCGCGCCATCACTTGCCAGAGATGCTCGGTGCGCATCGGGTCTCCGCCGACGACCAGTTCCGAGAACCGCTCAACCGCCGCCGCGATCGGTCGTTCCTGCCAGCTCAAGCCCGATTCGCCGACGCCGTAGGTTCCGTCGTCTGCAGTCACCGTGACGAACAGATGCGGTCGCCAGGACATGATCGGGTAGACATCGACGCTGGTGATCTTCATCTGCTGGGCCTCAATCCACACCTGTTCAAAGGAACTGAGTCCTTCAACGGAGACTCCTGCAGCGAACGCTAACGCTCTGCAAGTGGCTGGTTGGCGCACCAGCGTAGGCCGTTCTCGATCAGCCGACGGAACGACGGGTGCTCCCAGGTGCGTGGATCATGACCGAGTTGGGTACAGAAGACGCGCGAGTTTCGGTATGTCCGAGTCCAGGCCAGCGTCCGCATCGAGTGCTGGTTCTCTGTCGTCAGCAGCACGTCGCAGTCCTCGCCGCAGTCTGCGATGTCGTAGGTTTCGTCCTGGATTGAGAAGTCCGAGAGTCCGGCTGCCGCCGGATGATCGAGATTGACCTGGATCTCGTAGGTGCTCTCCCAGGTGTCGTCGACCTCGATCCGGCGGTCGGGCATACCGATCATCTCGGACCAGAATCCGCCGACGCCCCAGTTCAGCAGCGCGTGGTGCATGACGAACATGGGCATCCCGGAGTCGATCATCCGCGCCAGGCTGTCGATTGTTTTCCGGCTCGGCTCGTCGCGCAGCATGGTGTAGAACATGGTCACGTCGTAGCTGTCGCGCATGTCCTGATCGTCCGACGGCGGCTCGACGATGCCGTGATCGCCGCGGAGGTCCGGCCGACTGATCCGATTGCCGTCCTCCATGAACGAGTCGTTGCCGGCGCCGAACAACCACTGATCGAAGTGGTGGACGTAGGCATCGATCCCGTCGAGATCATTGAAGAAGTCGATGAACGGCCGGACGTGAAAGTAGTGGCCGCCGGTCAGGACGGCGACGGAGAGATTGGTCATGGCAGCATCCGTTTCAGTCAGTATCTGCCGCTGACCGTAGCGATTTCAGCGAGAGCATGAGCGGACGCGGCAGCTCCTGCCGACTAACGGCGCCGTGGTAAAGCTCTCGAGGAGAGATGACCTGTTAGCGGCGGTCGTCGCGGCCGTCGTAGATTGGCTCGTTCAGGTAGACGTCGCCGTTGCGAATCTTGAGATTGAACAGGCACTTGGGGTCGGTGCAAACCCAGGCCTTGAAGTGGACGGCGGCTCCCTGGCCGCCAAAGTCCGAGAGTGGGACTAACACCCCTTTTTCGCACTGCGCACACCGAGGAAACCCGCCTTGAATCACGTCTAGCGCATCGCTCGCCATCGCCCCACTTCTCCCTTGGGCCGCGCCCGCTCACCGGCATCCACAGCACAGTCCCGCTCAGCAGCGGCCCACGATGTCCAGTTTGCATGTTAGCGGGTATACAGAGCGGATCGCCAATGATCGGGCGATGCGGACCGACCTCAGTCGGCCGATTCGTCGTCTTCCAGCCGCCATTGCTCGCGATGCAGCAGGTAGTACTCGTAGGCGTCGGCGAGGGCGAGCCAGGAGGCTTCGATCACGTCGGGCGACGCGCCGACGGTGGCCCATGTGTGTCTGCCGTCGGTCGATTCGATGAGCGCCCTGGTCTGGGCTTCGGTGCCGGAGTCTGCATCAATGATGCGAACCTTGTAATCAAGCAGCGACACTGCCTCGAGTTCGGGATAGGCCAGTTCGAGGCCCTTGCGGGCGGCTCGATCGAGCGCGTTGACCGGACCGTTTCCGTCCGCCGTGGTGTGGAAGAGCTCGTCGTCCACTCGAATCTTGGTCGTTGCTTCGGCGATCATCAACGATTCATCGGGACTGCCATTGGTCCCACGAGCCGATGCGGGTCGTCGACGTTCGATGACGAGGAAGTCATCAAGCTCGAACGGCGAGCGGTAGTCGGGTCGAGAGCGCAGCGCCAGAAGCTCGAACGAGGCGTCGGCGGCTTCGTACTGGAATCCGCGCGACTCCATCTGCTTGACCCGACCCAACAGCTCCGTCGTCTCTTCCGGTGTCAGCGGCAGGTCGTGGCCGCGTTCTTCGAGCTTGAACTGGATGTTGCGACGGCCCGAGAGCTCGGAGACCAGCACGCGGCGATCGTTGCCGACATCAGCAGGTTCGATGTGCTGGTAGTGATTTGGATCCTTGACGACTGCGGCGACGTGATAGCCGGCCTTGTGGGCGAATGCCGACGCACCCACGTACGGCGACAGGCCATTGAGCGGCAGATTGGCCAGCTCGGCGACGAAGCGCGACGCGGTCGTGATCTCCTGCAACTGGTGATCCTCGACGACGCGCAGCCCCATCTTGAGCTGGAGATTGGGAATGATCGAGGAGAGATTGGCGTTGCCGCAGCGCTCGCCGTAACCGTTGAGGCAACCCTGCACCTGTGTCACACCGGCCTGAACCGCGGCCAGAGAATTGGCCACGGCGAGATCGCAGTCGTTGTGCGTGTGGATGCCAAGCTTGGCCTCAGGCACGACCTCGCGAACGGCCTTGATTGCGGCGATCACCTCATCGGTCATCGCCCCGCCGTTGGTGTCGCAGAGAATCAGGTACTGCGCGCCGGATCGATACGCGGTGCTGATCACGTTGAGCGTGTAGTCGGGGTCCTGTTTGAATCCGTCGAAGAAGTGCTCGGCGTCGAAGTGGACCTCGCGGCCGATCGACGACATGTACTCGACCGATTCGCGCACCATTGAGAGGTTTTCCTCGCGCGAGGTACTGAGCACCGTCTTGACCTGCGAGGCGATCGCCTTGCCGACGAAGGTGACGACCGGCGTCTCGGCCTCGCGCAGCGCGACGATGTTGAAGTCCGACTCGACGTCGGAACCCGGCTTGCGCGTTCCGCCGAACGCGACCAACTTGGCGCGCTCCAGTGGCTGCGACTTCATCTGCTCGAAGAACGCCTTGTCCTTCTCGTTCGAGCCGGGGAATCCGCCCTCGACGTAGTGAATGCCCAACGAGTCCAGCCGCCGCGCCACCGTGATCTTGTCTTGCAGCGAGAAGGCGATGCCTTCCATCTGCGATCCGTCTCGGAGCAGGGTGTCGTAAAGCGCGATGGGAGAGTCGGTAAAGGTGGACATGAATTGAGGTTACAACCGATTAGTGACGGAACAACCGCTGTCCTGTCAGCGCCATCACGATGCCGTACTGGTTGCAGGCGTCGGTCGTGTCGCCATCGGCGATCGAGCCGCCCGGCTGCAGAATGTGTGTCACCGCCGAGGCCTGGGCGCGGTCGACGTTATCGCGGAAGGGCATGAATGCGTCGTGGCTGAGCACGTTCCGGAACTGAGAGATCCATTCACGGCGCTCATCGTCAGAGAGCGGGCCCGGCCAGTTGACGATCTGCGACTGCAAACGTTCGCGCTCCGGATGCGAAAGCTCTTGCCAGGCGATGTACTGCTCTCGTGCGGCGAAGCGATCGGGGCGTTTGAGCGATGAGTCGAACTCCAGCCCGAGCACCTGGCCGTGTTGTTGCAGCATCCAGCGGTCGGCTTTGCCGCAAGCAAGCCGCGAGCAGTGGATCCGCGATTGCTGGCCCGCACCCAGGCCGATCACCTGACCGTCGGCGGCGACGCAGACTGAGTTCGACTGCGTGTATCGCAGCGCGATCGTGGCGACGAGCAGATCACGGCGAACACCATCGGGAAAGTCGGTCAGTTCGGTGACCGGATTGTCGAAGATCGATTCGTCGATGGTCTTGTCATCCAACGGCTGCTCCAGACGGATGCCGAAGTGATCGCGCGACTCAACCTCCGACATGTCCGCGCTGGGGTCTGCCTGCAGGATGAGATAGCGTCCGCCTTTTTTCTTGCTCAGGATCTCCAGAGCCGCAGGTTCGTAGCCGGGCGCGATGATGCCGTCCGAGACCTCCCGACGCAGGAAGCGAGCGAGCGATTCATCAACGACATCCGAGACCGCGGCGAAGTCGCCGTAGGCGCTGACGAGGTCACCGCCGCGAGCCCTGACATACGCCGACGCAACCGGCGAGAGTTCCAGGTTCTCCACCTCATACGCGCGGGCCAGCCGCTGCAGAATCGGCAGTCCAAGTGCCGCGCCCGCCGGCGAAACGTGCTTGAACGACGCAGCGGCCGGCTGGTCCAGCGCCGCCCGCAATTCCCGGACAAGACTCCACGAACTCATCGCATCGAGCAGGTTGATGTATCCCGGCTGACCGTTGAGGACCTCGAACGGCCACTCGCCGATCGCCGATGCCGTGGCCGGCGCCTGGTGCGGATTGATGCCGTAGCGAAGCTGGATCTGTTCAACCATCGTGGTCAGGCGACCAGGTCCTGGAGCGCCGCGTCGATCTCGGTGAACTTGAACTGATAACCGAGCTCGAGCGTCCGCGTGGGCAAGATTCTCTGCGAGGCAAGCAGCACGCTCGCTCCCTCGCCGAGCATCAGCTTGAGCGCCAGCGGCGGCACGGGCATCAACGCCGGTCGACCGACGGCGCGGCCGAGTGCGCTCGAGAAATCGCTGTTGCGGACCGGATTCGGCGCCGTCAGGTTGATTGCGCCCTCGATGTAGTTCTGCTCCAGCGCATGGAGGATCGCGCCGACCGCGTCGTCGAGATGGATCCAGCTCCACCAGGCGCGGCCAAAGCCGATCGGTCCACCGAGGCCCAGCTTGAACGGCATCAGCAGTCGCGGAAGCGCGCCGCCCTCATTGGCGAGGATGATGCCAATCCGCGGATTGACCGTGCGCACTCCGGAGCTCTGAGATTCCGCCTCCCAATCAACGCACAGATCGGCCAGGAAATCGTCACCTGCGGGCGCCGCCTCGGTCGATTCCCGCTCGACCTGGTTGCCGTAGTAGCCGATCGCCGACGCGCTCACCAGCACGGCGGGTTTCTCGGCGGCAGACCGGATGGCTTGCACGACCTGTCGAGTCGTATCGATCCTGCTATCGCGCAAGGCTGCCTTGCGAGCATTGCTCCAACGCCGGTCGACGATGCCCTCACCGGCCAGATGGACCACTCCGGCCGCGCCGGAGACGGCGTCGGCGAGCCCGTCCCATCCGGTCCAGTTGACTCCCGAGAGCGCCATATGCGATCGAGGATTGCGCGAGACCGCAGTCACACTGGTGCCGCGACTGCGGAGTTCCTTGACCAGCGCGCCGCCAATCAGACCACTTGCGCCGGTGATGACTACGTGCATGATCTGCCTCCCCTCAGCGCTACTCCATCAAGCCCGCGTTCGCTCTTAGCCGCCCATGTTGGGCCGCACAGGGTCCAGGCCGTGCATCCCGCGGATCAGGTTGATCTCGCCTCTGTGTCCGTTGAGGTGCGTACAGAGATGCAGCGTGATTGACTGTCCGAGCGTTTCGGTCGCCTCGCCGAGCTTCACTTCGCGCGCCAGATCATCGTCGCTGAGCGAGTCGAGGAAAGCATGCGTCGACTCGTTGACCGCGTCCTGGTAAGCCCAGAATGCATCCATGTCGCCGATCGCGACCGCCGACGCCTCCTCGGTCGACTGGCCCGTGCCGAAGCCGCGCTCGGGCAGGCCGGTCTTCTCGGCCCAGTTGCCCTCGCGCCAGATCTCCTGCTTGCCCTGCCAGGCGCCCTGAACCAGTAGATCTTCGACGCGCGCTGCGTGCCAGAGCACCCAGGCCACGGAGTGCGATTCTCCGTCGGGGACGAAGTGAAGCTGCTCAGCCGTCTGTCCGGTGCGGGCGTCGCGGAAGCCGCCGTGAATGAAGCTCAGCATGTCCTTGATGTAGCCAACGGCTGAGGCGCTCATGTTGCCGGTCCTTTCGGAGATTCTTCTGAATCGTCGTCTTGCGGTTCGGTATCAGAGTCTGGCGGTTCGGAGTTGGCGAGCAGATCTTCCAATTGCTGCATGATCTTCGGATCGAGCGCCGGGTTCTGATCGTCGGTTTCGTCAGTCGGTTCGGCTTCCACGTCAAGCGCATCGGCCTCGAATCCGAACGCTCGCGACAACTCCTGAGCAACTCTCGGGTCGAGCCCACCGGCCTCTGCGAGGCGCTGAGCCAACTCCCGTAGCTGGTCTTCGCTCACACCCATCGAGGTCAGGGTCTCGCGTACGAGCCTCTGGACTTCCTCGTGATCCTGTCGAATCAGGGCGTCGGCCAGCTCGAGTTGGGTCTCGATCGCGCGGAATCCGACGCGCCGCTGGGCCTCGTCGCGCTGCAGCAGGGTCGACATCAGACGCGTGAACAGTGTCGTCGTCCGTGCGATGCGCATGCGGTCGTCGGGGTGTTCGGGGAAGTCGCCGGTGACGGAGACCTCGAAGCCCGTGTTCTTGTCCCTGGCGACATATTGCTCGGCCATGACTCGATGTTACGCCTGTCAGCCCTGCGCCGCCGACGCCAGGAATCCGGAGACCGCGTCGATGAAGCCGGGCGTGTTCTGGGAGTGGACGTTGTGTCCACAATCGGGCACTTCGACGAGTTGTGCGTTGGGCAAGTCCTCGACAAACCGCGCAGCGGCGTCTGCCTCGAGGATGTTGCTCGACTCGCCGCGCACCAACAAGGTCGGACCGTCGAATTGGTGGAATCCGTCGGCGACGTCGCGACGGTCGGCGGCGGGTCGGCGGAAGCCGGGATCGTGGAGGAGGCGGTCGGACTTAGAGACGTATTTGCCGTCGGAGCGGTGGACGAGGTTGTAGCGGGCGGTGCGTTCCATGTGTTCGCGAGAGCGGAACGGATCGTAGGCGGCTACGCGGTCGATGAACTCGTCGAGGTGTTCGAACTCGACATTGCGCACGACGAAGTTGCGAATCGCCTCCGCCCCCCGCTGGGAGACTTCCGGTCCGACATCCACGAGCACCACGGCGCGTGGCAGCGACGGCTCGCGCGAGGTCAGGCGCATCGTGACCATGCCGCCCATCGAGTGTCCCATCACGATCGGCTGCTCGAGGCCGTCCTCGTGGATCAGTTGCAGCGCGTCCGAGGCCATCTGGTCCGGACCGTAGTCGGCGTCGCGGGCCCACTCCGAGTCGCCGTGGCCGCGCTGATCGGGCGCGATGATGTGGAATCGGTCGGCCAGATGCAGCGCCACCAGATCCCAGCTATGGGCCGACTGGTTGCCGCCGTGCAGCATGACGATCGTCGGGTTCGCCGGATCTCCCCACTCGAGCAGGTGCAGGCGGAGGTGATTGATCACCTTGTTGCGAGAGACGTAGCGAATCTGGTCCGAGTGTGCGATGCCGAGGTCGGCGGCGGACTCGCAGAGCGAGGCGAATTCGTCGGTTCCGGTTAGGTCGACAGCATCGGCGGTCGGGGCAAAGGTGTTGAGGTAAGGCACGGGCAAGATTTCTCGGGCTGTGCTGGACGTACGGAGGCAGTCTATCGCGGGAGGTGGCTAGCCTAATCTCCAAGCATCAGCGTCAGCATGAGCATCACAGCAACAGGAGCAGAGCATGACATTCGCGCATCCGGAGTACCTGGTCTCAACGGATTGGTTGGCGGAACACCTTGAGGATGACGACGTGCGCGTCTTCGAGTCGACGGTCTTCCTGCGTCCCCGAGACGGCGGCGGCTACCGGGTCGAGTCCGGTCGGGCCGAGTACGAGTCGGGACACATTCCGGGCGCGGGGTATCTCGATCTGCAGGCCGATTTCTCCGACAACAGCCAGCGCCTGCGCTTCATGATGCCGTCGGCCAAGGCCTTCGCCGAGGCGGCCGGGCGGCACGGCATCTCGGACACATCCAAGCTGATCCTCTACGACCGCCTCGGCTCGATGTGGGCGGCGCGACTGTGGTGGATGTTCCAGTCGATGGGTTGCACGAACGCGGCAGTGCTCGACGGCGGATGGCGTCGCTGGAGCGATGAGGACCGCGCCGTCTCGACCGACGAAGCGAGCTACGCACCGACGACCTTCACTGCCACCGCCGACCTCGACCGGTTCGCCGACCTCGATGAAGTCAAGGCGTTCGTCGAGTCCGGCGGAAGCTGCCTGATCAACGCACTCGGACGCGACCAGCACTCGGGCGCGGACGAGGGCAGAACCTACGGCCGAGCCGGCCACATCCCGGGCTCGACCAACGTGCCGGCGATGGAGTTGATCGATCCCGAGACCGGCCTCTACCGACCGTCGGACGACCTCGCCGGCATGTTCGCCGAGGTCGCGCCCGACAAATCCCAGCGGGTCGTCACCTACTGCGGAGGCGGCATCGCGGCATCCAACGACGCGCTCGTCCTCAGCCTGCTCGGTTACGAGAACATCGCCGTCTACGACGCGTCGATGTCGGAGTACGCCGACGACGAGTCGCTGCCGCTGGTCGTGGACTGAGCGATCAGCCCAAGTCGAAGCGGTCGAGGTTCATCACCTTGTCCCAGGCGGCGACGAAGTCGTGGACGAACTTTTTTTCGGCGTCGCTGGAGCCGTAGACCTCTGCCAGCGCGCGCAGCTCGGAGTGCGAACCGAAGATCAGGTCGACTCGGGTGGCGGTGCCTTTGGCTGCTCCAGTGGAGCGGTCGCGTCCCTCAAAGAGCTCGTCCGAACCGTTGGCGGCGGTCCACTCAGTGCTCGGATCGAGCAGGTTGACGAAGAAGTCGTTGCTCAACGTTCCGGGGCGGTCGGTCAGCACGCCGTGAGACGAGTGCCCGGCGTTTGCGTCGAGCGCCCGCATCCCGCCAACCAGCGCCGTCATCTCGGGTGCGCTGAGGGTCAGCATTTCGGCCTTCTCAATCAGCAGTTCCTCGGCTCGGCCCCGACGCCAGGTCTGGAGATCCTGACGCAAGTAGTTGCGGAAGCCGTCCGCCTTCGGCTCCAGTACGGCGAACGACTCGGCGTCCGTCCACTCCTCCGAAGCGTCGGTGCGACCGGGTGTAAAGGGGACCGTGACGTCGTAGCCGGCGTCGGAGGCTGCCGCCTCAACCGCCGCGCAACCGGCCAGCACGATCAGATCGGCCAGCGAGACGCGCTTGCCGTCGCTGCGCGAGCCGTTGAACTCGCCCTGGATGTCCTCCAGCGTCTCAAGCACTCCGCCCAGCTCGGCCGGATCATTGACCGCCCAGCTTCGCTGGGGCTCAAGTCGAATGCGGGCGCCGTTTGCGCCGCCGCGCTTGTCGGTGCCGCGGAAGGACGCCGCCGCGCCCCAGGCGGTCCCGACCAGTTGCGATCGGGAGAGGCCGGAAGCGAGTACGTCGGCTTTGAGCGATGCAATCTCGGTTTCGCCGATCAGTTCGTGGTCAACCTCGGGCACCGGGTCCTGCCAGAGCAGCGGCTCCGACGGGGTCAGCGGCCCCAGATATCGACTGCGCGGTCCCATGTCGCGATGGATCAGCTTGAACCATGCGCGAGCGAAGGCATCTTCGAGTTCGGCGGGGTTCTCAAGGAAGCGCTTCGTGATGGCTGCGTAGGCCGGGTCCTCGCGCATGGCGAGGTCGGTGGTCAGCATCATCGGCGCGTGGCGGACGTCGGGGTCGTGAGCGTCCGGAACGGTCGCGACGGCGGCCGCATTCCTGGGCGCAAACTGGTGCTTGCCGGCCGGACTCTGGATCAGCTCCCACTCGTGGTTGTAGAGATTCTCCAGGAACCCGTTATCCCATTCGGTTGGCGTGTCGGTCCAGGCGCCCTCGATGCCGCTGGTGATCGTGTCGGCAGCCATACCCGACCCGTGGCTGCTGTCCCAGCCGATCCCCTGCCGCTCGAGGCTGGCGCCCTCGGGATCGGCGCCCACGTGCGACTCCATCGCCGCTCCGTGCGCCTTGCCGAACGTGTGCCCGCCGACGATCAGCGCGACCGTCTCCTCGTCGTTCATCGCCATCCGCATGAACGTGCGGCGGATGTACTCGGCGGCCATGGACGGATTGGGCTCGCCGCCCGGCCCCTCCGGGTTGACGTAGATCAATCCCATGTGGTCGGCGCCGAACTGCTCGTCGAGCACCCCCTCGCCGTCGTGACGCTCGTCGCCCAGCCACTCCTCTTCCTGGCCCCAGTCCGTCTCGTCCGCTTCCCAGGAGTCGGGGCGTCCGAAGGCGAAGCCGAAGGTCTTGAAGCCCATCGACTCGAGCGCGCAGTTGCCGGTGAAGATCAGCAGGTCGGCCCAGGACAGCTGCTGACCGTACTTCTGCTTGATCGGCCAGAGCAGCCGGCGCGCCTTGTCCAGGTTCGCGTTGTCGGGCCAGCTGTTGAGCGGGGCAAAGCGCTGTTGACCCGCTCCGCCGCCGCCGCGTCCGTCCGAAATCCGGTACGTCCCGGCCGCGTGCCAGGTCATGCGAATGAAGAGCGGGCCGTAGTGCCCGTAATCGGCCGGCCACCAGTCCTGCGAGGTGGTCATCACCGCTTCGACGTCCTGCTTCAGAGCATCGACATCGAGCGACTTGACGGCCTCGGTGTAGTCGAAGTCCGTCCCCATCGGATCGGAGGCAGGGGTGTTCCGTCGCAGGGGCTTGAGGCTGAGCTGATCGGGCCACCAATGCTGATTCGTGGTCACGTCGTTGGTCCCTTCAAGGGCGCGCGAACGCGCCTCGCCGAGCGCCGAACTCCGTTCCAGCTCACCGAATCGCGCGGCGCTGTCGGCACATCTTCTCTGGTTTCACGGTAGTTCAGCGTATCATCGCGCCGGTTCGGGTCAGTCGTATTGGTCCCGCAGCAGACCGCTGCTGGTACTGCGATTCGACGGTGCAGCCGGCGCGATGTTCAGTGCGACACTAGTCCCCACCGGCCGCCCTTCGCCCCGCCTCGCAACGCTCGATGAATCCGACCGTCTCCCCGATGAACCGCTCCGACTCCGTCACCAGCGGGGCGTGCCCGGATTCTTCGAACGTCACAAGCGTCGCGTCGGGGATTTTGCGGGCCATGAACTCGGCCGCCGGGTGCGGACAGATTGGGTCGTGCCGCCCGGGGAACAGCGCCACCGGAATGTCGATGCTCGGCAGCGTCGCCTCCAGGTCGCAGGTAGCCCGCGAATGCTGCGATCCCTCCCAACACGCCTCGGTAGATGATCTGAACTCTTGACCCCAGACTTCGCGAGGCGGAGCATCCTGGTTCGGAGGCGTCAGAGGCTGACCACCAAAGTTCGGCGATGGCGGCCCAGCGACGAGAATCGCTTGTCCCACACGCCCTGACCCATGCCGGTGCAGGTAGGCCAGCGTCGTGCGGACGCCCAGCGACCAGCCCATCATCGTGACATCGCGATAGCCGCGCTGCTCGATGAAGGCGGCCTGGTCGTCGGCGAACTGTTCGATGCTGTAGAGCGACGGATCATCCGGCGACTCGGACGGCGGCCGGCCGCGATGATTCAGGGCCGCGCAGCGAAAGCGGCCGGAGACCGCATCGATCAGGTCGGCCCAGAGCGACGCATTGCCCTGTGTCCCGTGGACAAAGACGATCGTCGGTGCTTCAGGATCGTCCGGTCCCTGCTCGTGATAGAAGAGTTGCAGTCCGTTGATCTCGGCGAATGGCATGGAGGCGGCGTTTCGTTACGATTCCACTGTCGTCATTAGGGAGCATGCTATGACCCACATCTGGGAGTTGGACACGCCCGCGCTGCTTGTGGATCTGGACGCGCTCGACCACAATGCCCGCCTGATGGCGCAACGATGCGCCGACGCCGGCATCGCCTGGCGACCGCACGTCAAGGTTTGCAAGGCCCCGGCGATGGCCCTGCGGCTGCTCGAAGCGGGCGCAGTCGGCGTGACCTGCGCCAAGTCCTCGGAAGCCCTGGCGATGGCACAGGGAGGCGTGGCCGACATCCTGATCGCCAACGAAGTCGTCGGCGATCGAAAGGTCTCACGTCTGGTCGAGGTGGCAAAACTGGCCACGCTCTGCGTCGCCGTCGACGACCCGGCCAACATCCGCGAAATCTCCGCCGCCGCCGACTCGGCCGGAGTCACTATCGACCTGCTGGTCGACATCGACGTCAATCTCCATCGCTGCGGCGTCACGCCCGAGGAAGCGCCAGCGCTCTGCGCCTTGATCGCCGATCTCCCTGCGGTCCGCCTGCGAGGCCTGATGGGCTACGAAGGCCACGTCATGGGACTGCCCGATGAGGAGAAGGAACGCGAGACCGCGGCTTCCGCCTCGATTCTCAACGAAGCCAACGAGCTCTGCCGGGCGGACGGCCACGAAATCGGCGTGCTCTCGGGCGGCGGCAGCGGCAACTATCGATACGCCCTCAAGCAGGGAGTCCTGAACGAACTCCAGGCCGGCGGCGCGGCGCTGATGGACCTGACCTACGAGCTCATGGGCGTCGGCGGTCACCGGCGGGCTCTCAGCGTCGTCTGCCAGGTCGTCTCAGCCGCCAACCCGGAGCGGGCCGCTGGAGACGCCGGCTGGAAGTCAACCGGCCGGCACACCGGTCTGCCCTCAGTGATCAATCCGGACGGCTGGGAGTGCGTCGGACTCAGCGCGGAACACACCCACTTCGCACGCGAAGGAGGCGAGCCGCTCCAAATCGGCGACCGCGTCGAGATGATCCCGCACTACTCCGACAGCACGGTCCTGCTCCACCGCACGCTGTACGCACATCGAAGCGGGGTCGTTGAGGAGGAATGGGAGATCAGCGGCTCGGGCGCGCTGCAATAGGCCGTTGCCTGTTCTTCCATTGCGATACCCTTCAAGCGCTGAGCGGGAGGAGCGCTGACCGATGTTGTTGACGCCGTATCGCGTGCTGGATTTGACCGATCAGCGAGGCATGTTGGCCGGACAGATCCTGGCCGATCTCGGCGCGGATGTGATCGCGATCGAGCCGCCGGACGGCTCGCCGGCGCGCTCGCTCGGACCCTTCGCCGGCGACGATCCCGGCCCCGACCGCTCTCTGTTCTGGTGGGCCTACGCCCGCAACAAGCGAGGCATCACCTGTAATCTCGATCATCCCGAAGGCAAGGCGCTCGTCCATCAGCTCGCGGCGGGGGCCGACTTCATCCTCGAATCCTCCGACCCCGGCGTCATGGCCGCCCGAGGGCTGGGATACGACGACCTCTCAGCCGGTCACGACACTCTGATCTACACCTCGATCTCGGCCTTCGGACAGACTGGCCCCAAGGCCGGCTACCAGGCCACCGACCTGATCCTCATGGCGGCCGGCGGTCCGCTGATCCTCTCCGGCGGCGCAGGCGAAGCGCCCGTCCGAGTCTCCGTGCCCCAGGCATGGTCCCACGCCTCAGGCGAGGCGGCGATCGCGGCCATGATCGCTCTGCGCGCCCGCTCCGCCACCGGCCGCGGACAGTACGTCGACATCTCTGCCCAGCAATCCGTCGCCGCCGCCACCATGTCCGCCAACCTGGCAGCTTCGATCGGCGCAGCCGAAACTGCCCGAGTCGCCGGCGGCATGGCTGTCGGGCCGTTCACCGGCAAACTCATTTGGGAAGCCGCCGACGGCTACATCTCGCTCACCTTCCTCTTCGGCGCAGGCATCGGACCGTTCTCTCGCCGACTCTTCGAGTGGATGTACGACGAGGGCGAGTGCACCATCGAAGACCGCGACCTCGACTGGATCGGCCTCGGCGCAGAGTTCATCACCGGCGCACGTCCACTCACCGAGTGGGACCGCCTGATGGAAGTCGTCGGAGCCTTCCTCAAGAAGCGAACCCGAGCCGAACTCTTCGACGAAGCCCAGTCCCGCTCGCTCCTCATCGTGCCCGTCACGACCGTCGACGAAGTCGCCAACTCCGAACAGTTCGAAGCCCGAGACTTCTGGCGCGAGCACGAGATGCCCGGCTGGCCCGAGCCCGTTCGATTCCCGGGACCGTTCGTCAAACTCTCAGACAACGAGATCGAATACCGACGCCGAGCTCCAACCCTCGGCGAGCACAACGCTGAGATCTACGCGGAACTCGGCCTCGACGAAGACGCGCTCAGCGACCTGCGGATACGTGGGGTGATCTAGATGACGACCACACTGGTTAACACACCCGGAATCCCGACCGAAGGCGCGCTCGCCGGACTCAAAGTGCTCGACCTGATGTGGGTCGTCGCCGGACCGACCGCCACCCGAGCCATGGCCGACTTCGGCGCCACCGTCGTCCGCGTCGAGTCCGCCAACCGCATCGAGACCGCCCGCGGCATCGGGCCGTACCACAACAACGGACAGGGCCCCGACCACTCCGGTCTCTTCGGCAACATGAACATCAACAAGCTCGGACTCTCGCTCAACCTGGGTACTGCCGAGGGACGCGATGTCCTGCTCGACCTGATCAAGTGGTGCGACGTCCTCACCGAGTCCTTCTCACCCCGCGCCATGCGCGCCTGGGGCATGGACTACGAATCGCTCAGGCAGATCAAGCCCGAACTGATCATGCTCTCTACCTGCCTCTTCGGACAGGAAGGACCGCTCTCACGGGTCGCCGGATTCGGAACCATGGGCGCGGCGATCGGCGGCTACATCGCCCTCGCCGGGAATCCCGGCGGATCACCGATCGGCCCGTACTCCGCCTACACCGATTACCTCTCGCCCCGTTTCGCCCTGCCCACGATCCTCGCCGCGCTCGACCACCGCGATCGAACTGGCGAAGGCATCTACATCGACCAGGCCCAGGCCGAGTCGTCGCTGCACTTCATGAGCACCGCGCTGCTCGACTACACGATCAACGGCCGAGTCCCACAGCTCGTCGGCAATGCCGATCCGGTCATGGCCCCTCACGGCTGCTACGCCGCCTCCGGCGACGACGACTGGGTCGCCATCGCCGTCCGCGACGACGGCGATTGGGCCAACCTCTGCGCCGCGATGGGCATGGGCGAGCTGACCTGCGACGACCGCTTCGCCAATCTGTCCGCCCGCAAAGCCAACGAGAACGAACTTAACGGCATCATCGCCGGCTGGACGGCCGAACACGGCGCGATCGAGATCGAGTACATGCTCCAGGCCTTCGGCGTGCCCGCCCACGCCGTCTCGAACAGCTCCGCCGCCGCCCGAGATCCGCAGTTCCAGCACCGAGGCCACTTCCTCGAGATGGAACACCCGGAACACGGAACCACCACCTTCGAAGCCGCCAAGGGCCAAATGACCGAAACCCCACCCACCTACCGGTCGGTCGCCCCCTCAATCGGACGAGACAACGACCTCGTCCTCAGAGACATCCTCGGCTACGACGATGAAAAAATCGCCGAACTCGCCATCGCCGACGCCTTGACGTAGCTGCGGTGGCTTGGGCCTCGCGACATCGCATCCTCGCAAGCTCTACCCTCTCAACGCTGCGCAGCGACAGCCGCGCAATTCGAGCTGACGAGGAGGTTCGTGATGGCTGGACTATTGGATGGCAAGGTCGCGGTGATCACCGGCGCAGGCTCCGGCATGGGTCGGGCCACGGCGGAGCTGTTCGCCGAAGAAGGCGCCCGCGTGCTGGTCATGGATCGCTTCGAGGAGCGCGCCCAGGACGCCGCGGTAACCATTGGCGATGCCGCCCTCGCCTTCACCGGCGACGTCTCGCAGGGCGAAGACGTCCAGGCCATGTACACGGCCGCCGTCGACGCCTTCGGCGGGATCAACATCATCTACAACAACGCCGGCATCGGCCTTCGCGAGGAGAACGTCCGCGACTGTCCGGAAGAGGTGTTCGACGAGACCATGGCGGTCAACCTGCGCGGAGTCTGGCTGGGGATCAAGTACGGCATCCCCCATCTCCAGCGAGCCGGCGGCGGTTCAATCATCTCGACGGCATCGGTCGCCGGAATCTCAGGATTGGCCGGCATTGCCGCCTACTGCGCGTCCAAGGGCGGCGTGATCTCCCTGACCCGCACTGTCGCCGGCGAGTTCGCCTCCTCCGGCATCCGCGTCAACTGCATTTGCCCCGGCGCAATCGCCACCCGAATCGGCGACAACTCCCGCGAACCTGAAGACCCGGATCGCATGGAGCGACGACGCGAACGCAACGCCACAGCGCATCCGCTCGGTCGTTCCGGCGAAGGCGGCGACATCGCCCAGGCCGCGCTCTTTCTCGCCTCCGACGAGTCCTCCTTCATGACCGGACAGGCGATCGTCGTCGACGGCGGCTGGACCGCGATCGACGGCCGCTGGGCCGACTTCACCGGCCGCGATTTCTCCTAGCCGGCTGTCGTAGGAGAAGGGGGGAACGAGATATGGCAAACCGACTGGACGGCAAGGTGGCGGTCATCACCGGAGGCGCCTCAGGCCTCGGCGAAGCGTCGGCACGGCTTTTCGCCTCCGAGGGCGCCCGAGTCGTGATCGCCGATCTCAACACCTCTCGGGGACCACAGGTGGCCTCGGAAATCGGCGAGGCAGCCCGTTTCGTCGAGACCGACGTGCGTTCCGGCGAAGACATCCAGGGCATGTTCGCCGTCGCTGAGGAAGCATGGGGCCGAGTCGATGTGATCTACAACAACGCCGGTGTGGGAGGACCCGAGGGCAAGGTGACCGAATGCTCGGAAGAGCGCTACGACCTGATCTCCGACGTCAACATCCGCGGCGTCTGGCTCGGCATGAAGTACGGAATCCCACATCTTGAGCGAGCAGGCGGCGGTTCGATCATCGTCACAGCCTCGATCGCAGCGATCACGGGAGTTGCCGGAGTCTCGGCCTACTGCGCCTCCAAGGGCGCGGTCGTTGCGATGGTTCAGGCAGCCGCCGGCGAATGGGCTTCAAAGAACATCCGCATCAACTGCATCCTCCCGGGCAACATCGCGACCGGACAGGGCTCGCGCGATGAAGAGCAGATCGAGCAGTCACGGGAATTCATGGCCCGCTATAACCCGATCAAACGCTCAGGCGAGGCGACCGACATCGCCAACGCCGCTCTGTTTCTAGCTTCCGACGCATCCTCGCTGATCACTGGCCAGAAATTGGTCGTCGACGGCGGATGGACCAGCCTCGACGATCGTTATGTCCAGGTCATGGGATCGCAATACTCACAGGCTTAGAGGAGAACAACTCATGGCAGATCGACTGGCAGGCAAAGTCGCAGTCATCACCGGCGGCGCCTCCGGCATCGGCGAGGCAACCGCAAAGCTCTTCGCGTCCGAGGGCGCCAGAGTCCTGATCGCCGATCGCAACGCAGACCGAGGACCCGAGGTCGCAGCAGAAATCGGCGATGCCGCGCTATTCGTCGAGACAGACGTCCGAAACGGTGAAGATGTTCAGGGCATGTTCGCAGCCGCCGACGAAGCATGGGGCCGCGTCGACGTGATTTACAACAACGCCGGAATCGGACCGCCCGAGGACAACATCCGCGACTGCCCCGAGGCGACTTACGACCTGGTCACCGCCGTGAACATCCGCGGAGTCTGGCTGGGCATGAAGTACGGCATTCCCCATCTCGAGCGCGCCGGAGGCGGTTCGATCATCGCCACCGCCTCGGTCGCTGGACTGGTCGGTCTGGCCGGCATGGCGACGTACTGCGCGACCAAGGGGGCCGTGATTGCCATGGTCCAGGCCGCCGCCGGCGAGTGGGCCTCCAAGAACATCCGCATCAACTGCATTTGTCCCGGCGGAATCGCAACCGGCCAAGGCTGGCTCAGCGAGGAGCGAGTCGAGCAGACCAGACAGAACTGGGCCACGCTTCACCCGCTCGGCCGCTCTGGCGAGGCGATCGACATCGCCAACGCCGCCCTCTTCCTGGCCTCCGATGCCTCATCGTTAATCACCGGGCAAAAGCTGGTCGTCGACGGAGGCTGGACCGGCCCCGACCGCCGCTATGAAGAGATGACTGGAAGGGACTGGAGCCAGGTCTAGGAACGAACCGGGAAAGGCGGTCGAAGTCAATAACTGCCGGAAGCCGACCAACGAGTCACTCGGTCTGGTATGAGCTTGAGCAATGGACGCTCCTCCAGCCCCATCGACTCATACTGCGGATACTTGTCCCGAAGCGCCGCGATCGCCGCCGCAGCCTCCTCGACTCGCCACTCCGTTGGCCAGAGCACACTCGCCGGACCGCGCAGGAGGATCCACCACAGCCGATTCCAGTCATCGTCATAGTTATCGACCATCAGTGCGAACCGCGGATTCGATTCGATGTTGGTTAGCCGGCGAAGGCGCATCGTCGTTTTCGGTTTCTCGTCAATGGCGATGTAGATCGCATCTCCAACGACTTGAAAGACCACCGGCTGCAGGTGAGGCTCGCCCTCCGCCGAGGCCGTCGACAGATACCCGTGGCGGGCCAATTCAATCGTCGTCCGAACGTCGTCGAGAGTCGCCATCGGGTTCCTATACTCGCGGCACATCAACCTGGAACCATTTGGGAGGTAGCCATGCCGGAGCGACGCAAGCTGGATGATTCCGAGATTAGCGCTCGACTGTCCGAGATACCCGGCTGGGGATTCCGGGACGGCTCGCTGAGCCGAGAGTTCCAGTTCGACAACTTCGTCGCCGCCTTCGGTTTCATGTCCTCGGTCGCGCTGTTGGCCGAGAAGCTCGACCACCACCCCAACTGGTCGAACGTCTACAACACGGTGTCAATCGCGCTCAACACCCACGACGCCGGAGGCGTGACCGACTTTGACTTCGTCCTCGCAGGACAGATCAACGAGGTCGCTGGCTAGTCCTTCAACCAGTCGAGCAGCTGGCTGCGGGTCGCATTGGCGCCGCTGACTACGATGACAACGCGCTTTCCGGCAATGCGTTCCCGCTCCTGCTCGGCGGCAGCGACGCCAACTGCGCCCGCGGGCTCGGACATGATGTGCTGCAAGTCCCACAGCCGCCTCAAGGCAGCAAGAATCTGTTCATCGTCCACGAGGATGAAGTCGTTCAGCGAGGCTCGCAGAATGCCCAACGGCAGCTCGAACACGACGCCGGTGGCGATGCCCTCGGCCAGCGTGCGATTGGGTCGCGGCTCCATCTTGCCCGAACGCCAGGCGTCGTGCACGGCGGGCGCCAGCAACGATTGCGCCGCCCAGACTGCTGAGGGATGATCGAGGGAATCGCGCACAGTGACCCAACCTGACGCACCGGTACCACCGCCAAGCGGGACAATCACGAGGTCGGTGTCTGGCTGCTGTGTCTCCAGCACTTCAAGCGCGGCTGTGGCAACGCCGGCGATCAAGGTGGGTTGATTGACAGGCTCCACGTAGAGCGCGCCACGCTCGTGCGCGTGTTCCGCCGCGGCGACGAAGCACTCGTCGACCCGTTCACCAACGAGCTCGACTCGACCTCCGAAGCGCTCGATCGCCGTGATCTTGTCGGGATTGGCGTCGGTCGGCATGAAGATCGTTGCCGACGTTCCGGCGGCGGCAGCGCCATAGGCGATGGACTGGCCGTGATTGCCGGTTGAAGCGGTCACCAGACCTCGCTTGCGAGCGTCCTGGTCGAGTTGTGAAGCGAGATAGATGCCACCGCGAACCTTGAAGGCTGAGGTGGGGGTTGCCGCCTCCAGCTTGATCGAAACGTGAGCCTGCAGGTGCTCGGAGAGCCCTGGGCTGTGAATCAGCGGGGTCGGCAGGGCGATTTCCTGCTTGATGATCTCGTGCGCCCGGCGGATCTCGGCCAGCGTCGGAGGAACCAGTTGGGCGCTCACGAGCGGTACTTCGCGATCTGCTCGGGCTGGCGCTCGGCGATCGTCTCGGCAGAGCGGAAGTAAATGTCGGGCGGGTCCCAGCCGTTGAGGCCTGCGTAGGTGTCGATCTGTGAGCGGTGATGGATGTCGTGCTCCATCATCATCAGCAACAGCCGCCAACCACTCAGGGTCGCTCCGGGTGTGTCGATCATCTCGATCTGACGTGTCAGTCCTTCGGGGCCAACCTCGGTGGCGAGCCGGCTGAACTCCTCGAAGCTGGCGTCCAGCGCTGGCGCCCAGAGTTCGGGACTGCTGACGTCGGGCGGCTCAGGTGAAATCCAGCCCTGTCGTCGATAGGCGCTGGCGAAGTAGAGCCTCGAGCCGCACATGTGGCCGATCAGCTTGTTGATTGACCAGGCGTTCTCGCCCTCACCACCTTCGGGCGTCCAGCCGTCGGCCTCGGGCGGGAGTGCCGTCACATCTCGGACGGCGCGACGGTTGACTGAGCGGAAGTAGCGGAGGAAGCCGTCGATATCGGTGAACATGTCTTACTCCTGATCGATCAGAGGTCGAGCGTGGGCTGTTGCTCGGATGCAAGCAGCGTCGCATCATCGTGCTTGACGGAGTTGACGCGGCTGGAGGCCGGCTCGGTGATGAACGAATCGTCCGGCGGCAATTCCAACAGCGGTAGGACTGAATCCTGGTCCTGGTTGCCGGGATCGAGCCATGCCTCTTGTCGATCCGGCGGCAGCACCACCGGCATTCGCGAGTGGATGTTGGCCAACGCCTCGGTGGCTTCCTTCGTCAAGATCGTGAATGTGACGGCGGGTCGATCAGGCTCGGGATACCAGATGTCGTAGAGGCCGGCGAAGAGGAAGGGCTCGCAGTCGGGGCGATGGATCCAGTGCGGCTGACGCTGATTCCTGGGGCCGCTCCACTCGTACCAGCCGTCGGCGGGGACGAGGCAACGCTGACGCTTGAATGGTCGGGCGTAGGCACGAGATTCGGCCACGGTTTCCGAGCGGGCATTGATCTGTCGTGCCGCCCGCTTCGCGTCCTTGGCCCAGAAGTTGACCAGACCCCAGCGTGCGGGCTGAGCCGCGAACTCCTCGCCGTCGGCGAGAAAGATCGGATGCAATTGCGTCGGCGCGATGTTGAATCTCGGCTTGAAATCGCCGCCGCCGAAGAGCTTCAGGTTGAGCCGCTGTACGGCCTCGATGAATTCGAGCTGCTCGACGGTCAGGGTGAATCGTCCGCACATGAAGTCAGTGTAGGCAGGTGTGGCCTTAGCATTGAACCGACGAATTCGCTTCCACCGAAAGGCTTGATCCATGTCTGATACCAACGGCGACCCGACGGTGATTCTCGACAAGCGCGACGACGGCGTTGCCCTGATCACTCTGAATCGACCCGAGCGCCTGAACGCGTTCGGCGACGACCTGCTGCAGCGGCTGACTGAAGCGTTGATCGACTGCGAGGACGACCCGCAGGTTCGCTGCGTGGCGCTGACCGGCGCGGGACGCGGATTCTCGGCCGGGGCCGATATCAACAACATGCAGCGCGGCTCGGGCGGGCCGCCGCCGGGACCCGGCGTGGTCAACCGCCGCAGCCACCGCAGCCAGCAGCAGACGTCGGGAATGCTGCACGAGATGGGGACGCCGACGGTGTCGCTGGTCAATGGTCCAGCCGCCGGCGGTGGACTTGGTCTGTGCCTGGCAACCGACTTCCGCATCGCCTCTGACCGGGCGCGCTTCGTCACGGCGTTTCGCAACATCGGGGTGTCGGGCGACTACGGCGTCGCCTGGTTCCTGAACCAGATGGTCGGGATCACCCGGGCTCGGGAACTGCTGATCCTGGATCGGCGAATCAACGCGGACGAGGCCGAAGAACTTGGCATCGTGACGAAGGTCGTGCCGCACGACGAGCTGCTGAGCCAGGGGCTGGAGTTTTGCCGCGAGCTGGCGCAGGGCCCGTCTGCGGTGCTGGCGATGATGAAGTGGACGCTCAACTACGCGGCCACGTCGAGCTTGAGCGATTCGCTGTACCAGGAGGGGTCGCACGTGATGCTGTCCTTCACCGGTGAGGACAACAAGGAAGCGGCGCGCGCGTTCCTGGAGAAACGGCCGCCCAACTTCGTCGGCCGCTGAGTTCGGCCGATCGTCCGGATAAACCGAACCCCCGGACACGATGTCCGGGGGTCGGCCAGGAAGCGGGGACGGGCGAGCGAGAAACCCGTGCCCCTGAGTGCGCCGGGCGGTCGCTCCCGGCGTGACTCTCACGTTCGCGGCCGATGCTGCGTTGCCGAAGTGGGGCTTGCAGCGCCAGGTTGTGGCAGCTGCGGCAGCAAGGCGAACCGGTGGAGCCGTGCTCATGACACGGGTTCTTGATCGCGCACTGGAGTTTCGACTCCAGCGTGCGTCTCCCTCGGTCGCCTACGGGGTTAGCTGACGGGTTCGGCGCGAAGGAGTGCGCCGTGCGGTGTTCGCTCTCAGGAAACGAACTCTGCATTCACCCCAAGTAGTGGGTCCCCCGCTCCCTGTTCGGCTGGAGGGCTTCACAGGGATTCGGCCCGAATATTCAGTTGTGGTAGCAAGCGTACCCAGTCGCAGCCCCAATTGCCACTGGCGCACTCCGAGTGTTAACCGAGTATGAATCCCCGATCTATTCGGCGAGCGAAGGTTTTGGCTTGCCAGTGGCCGATTTCAGGTTTTCGGCGAACTTTTTTTCAGGCCGAAATCCGCCTGATCCGGTCATGATCTCCAGTAAAACACTGAGGATCGTGAGTTTTGGGCTTTCAGGTTTTTTCAGATTTTTTCGGCGGCCTTCAGTTTCGCTCGCGTTCGGCTTGATCGGGTCTGTCCAGATCTGTTCGGATTCGCCTCGAGCCGTCCAGACAGAAAACTGGCGTTGGTCATCGCTTCTCTCCCTCGTTTCGTCGTCGTCGCCTGATGCGAACTAGTGTACCGCTCCTGTGTTCTGTTCAGGGGGCCTCGTGTGTCGGGGTTGTCGCCGTGGGAGTCGACGGCGTGGCGCTGAGGCGAGAGGGGATTTAAGGGGTGGTTAGGGTTTGCAGCCGAGGGCGAGGAGTTCTTTGCGGAGGTCGTTGATCTGGTCGTAGATGCGGCGCAGCTCGGGGTTGGGGCGGCCGAGGGGGCCATCGCCGGGTTGGGGCGGCAGTTTGCCGGGCATGTCGTCGGTGAGTTTGTTGAGACGGGCGCGTTCGGCGCGGATCTCTTCGCAGCGTGCGTTGTCGGCCATGTGCGGGACTCCTACTGAGTTCTAGGGGGTTCGTTCTCGGTGGGCGCTGTCCAGCGCTTCGGCTTCGGTTCGGGACAATGCTACGCGTGATGTCAGTCGGAGGCCGAGGCCGGCGGCTTCTCGGGCGATGCGGAAGAGGGAGAGGTCGTCGGGGGTTTCGATGGTGAGCGACAGTCCGTCGTCGATCTGGAGCACCTGGAGCACCTGGCCACCGGTGCGCTGGACGATGCCTTCGAGTTCTTCGAGCACTTTGTCCAGCGGCTGCGCGGCGTCCCAGCTTGCGTCGGCGAGATAGAGCGGCATGGGTCGTATCGTACGGGACGAGATTCCCGCCTACGCGGGAATGACGGATCCGAGGGGAGTTCGGCGATGGAGCGCATTGGATTTATCGGGCTGGGGATCATGGGTGTGCCAATGGTGGCGAATCTGATCAAGTCCGGGTTCACACCGACGGTCTGGAATCGCTCGCAGCCAGGTATTGACGCCTGCGTCGAGCTGGGCGCCTTGGCCGCCGAGTCTCCGCAGGCGGTGGCTCAAGCAAGCGACATCCTAATCACGATCGTGACAGATTCGCCCGATGTCGAGTCGGTGCTCGTGGAGCGTGAGGATGCTGCGATCCATGGGCTCACGTCGGGCTCCGTGGTGATCGATATGTCTACGATCTCTCCGGCGGTGACGCGGGATGTTGCTGCTCAGTTGGCTGAGCGTGGGGTGGCGATGCTCGACGCGCCGGTTTCGGGCGGCGATACGGGCGCGAAGGCGGGGACGCTTTCGATCATGGTTGGCGGGGACGGGGATGTGCTGGAGCGCTGCATGCCGGTGCTGGAGGCGATGGGCTCGACGATCACACACTGCGGGCCGACGGGGGCTGGTCAGACGGTGAAGCTGTGCAACCAGGTGGCGATCGCGGGCGCGTTGCTGGGGGTTTGCGAAGCGTTGTCGCTAGCCGATAAGTCGGGGGTTGATCAGGAGCGGATGTTGGCTGCGATCTCGGCCGGGGCAGCGGGGAGCTGGCAGTTGTCCAACCTGGGACCGAAGATCGCGGTCGGCGATTATGCGCCGGGCTTCATGGTCAAGCTGATGCAGAAAGATCTGCGGCTTGCGCTGGAGGCGGGCGGCGACGTGCTGCAGCCGTTGCCGAATACGTCGTTGGTGCAACAGCTGTATCACCAGTTGCAGGCGTCGGGGCTTGGGGATGAGGGTACGCAGGCGCTGGCGAGGGTGGTGTCGCGGTTGGGGCAAGGGGTGTGACCCTCACCCAGTGTGGGATTGAAGATTGCTAGTGCGAGTGGTGCATTTCGCCGATGGTTTCGTCGGCGTGGGCGAGACGTTCGGCGACGTGCTGGAGCATGGCCCAGAGGACCGGGGCCGTGGCTCCCTCGGCGAACGCGTTGCGCAGGATTTGCAGGCACTCGGTTTCTTCTTTGGCGATGACTGTGGCCGAGCGCGGTCGTCCGAGCAGCAGGGCCATCTCGCCGAAGAAGTCGCCCTCGCCGAATGAAGCGAGTAGTGTCTGGTCGTCCGAACCGTAGCCCTGGTAGACGTCAACGGAGCCGCTGCGGATGATGTGCAGGGTCGTTCCGAGATCGCCCTCGGCGTCGATCACCTGTCCGGCCTTGTAGTCCTGGACCTGGACCCAGCCAGCGACCTGGTGCAGCTCATCGCGATCGACGCGCGAGAACAGTGAGGTGTTGGCGAGCATGTCTTCGATCGATACGGGCATTTCATCCTCCGAAGCTGGTCCCCAGCAATTCGACGCTGGTCGTGCGCATCCGCACATGCAAGATAACGGGTGGCGGGTGGGTCGCGGTCAAGAGTGCAGAGAAGAACTGGTACCTGTGCTCTAGGTTGCCAAGCAAGCAGCTACCCGTTTACCCCAAGCTGGCCCGAAAGTCAGGATGGGCGATCGCGCGCAGCGCTTCGGCACGAGCTCCCAGCGTGCGTCCCGCAAGTTCCGCTTGCCCGTGCTCTGTGATGATCCGGTCGGCCAGGGTTCGCGGTGTCGTGACCACGGCGTCCTGATCGAGGCGCTTGACGATCCGTGAGACGTTGCCTCTGGCGGCGGTCGAGGGCATCGCGACGACGGAGATACCGCCGTTGAGCATCGCGCCGGCGGCGAAGTCGGGCTGTCCGCCGGGGCCGGAGATTTGTCGCGCGCCGAGTGACTCTGCATTGATCGTCCCGTCCAACGCGACCTGGACTGCCGAGTTGATGCCGACGAAGTTGTGCTGCTGGGCGAGGATCTGGAGCGAGTGGGTGTATCCGGCGGGCGCCATGCAGACGGCGGGATTGCGGTCGAGCCAGTGGAAGAACTCGGCGCTGCCGGCGGCCTCGGTCGTGATGATGAGCTCGGGGGCGGTTGCCTTCCGCGAACCGGTCAACGCGCCGCTCTCGACCATGCCCTTGATCCCGTCGGAGATGAGTCCGGAGTGAACGCCGAGGTCTCGGCGCTCGCCCAACATGCCCATGATCGCCTCGGGCACGCCTCCGATGCCGAACTGGAGTGTGGCGCCGTCGGTGACGAGTTCGGCCACGGCCGATGCGATCTCGCGCTCCAGTGCGCCCGGTTCGGCCCGGCGGAGTTCGGTGACGTCGCTCTCGAGCGGCACGAGCCAGTCGAGTTCTTCGCGTCGGAGCTCGGCGGCGCCGAAGGTGTAGGGCAGGTTGGGATTGACCTGGGCGATGACCAGCGGCGCGGTGCGGACGACGTCGACGATGCCACCGACCGACGTACCGAGGGAGCACATGCCCTCCGGTCCCGGCTCGGAGACCTGGATCAGGATGGCGTCGGCGGGGAGCGGACCGTCGGGACGGAACAGCGTCGGTACCTGCGCGTAGGTCGCGGGGATGTGATCGAGTGCGCCGGCGGCTTCGACATCTCGCATTGGTCCGCTGGTCTGGTAGGTCGAGAAGCGGAATGGTTGGTTGGGGTGGTCCAACGGAGGTAGGTGGCTGAAGAGGTTGCCCGTGGCGATCTCAATATCGGTCCAGCCGGCTCTGACCTCGTCAAGGACATGCATCAGTCCGACGGGCGTCGCCGACATCGGCGGTACGACGACGCGCGCGCCGTCGGGGATCTGGCGGAGGGCTTGCTCGGCTGTGCCCTCGTGAGTCGGGCGTGGGGCCGATCGCGGGGGGAGCCAGGCGTCGAAGTTCATCGTTGACATTGGTGGGTTGTCATGGGTGATACGCAAACGCGCCGCCCGGTGGTCGGACGGCGCGTTTGATTGTCGCTGATTGGGGGCTATGGCTGGGAGATGTCGAGCACGCCTCGGGCGACTTCACCGGCTTGCATGGCTCTGAACGCCTCGTTGATGTCTCCCAGTTCGAAGCGCTTGGAGACGAGGCCGGTCAGGTCGAGCTTGCCCTGGCGGTAGAGGTCGAGCAGCTTGGGCATGTGCTCGCGGAAGCGAGTTGAGCCGTACATGCAGCCGATCGCCTTCTTTTCCTGCAGGAACTCGGGACCGGGGAGATTGACCTCGGAGCCGAGCGGCATCATGCCGACGATGCAGGCGGTGCCGCCCGGTCGGACCATGTCCCAGGCCTGGCGGGCGGCGTTGACGTTGCCGATTGCCTCGAAGGCGATCTCGACGCCCATGCCCTCGGTCATGTCCTTGACCGCTTCGACCGCGTCCACCTCGGTCGCGTTGATGCGGTCGGTCGCGCCGAACTGCTCGGCGAAGTCGAGCTTGTTGTCGAGGATGTCGACGGCGATGATGCGGCTGGCGCCGGCGATCCGGCAGCCCTGAATCACGTTGAGGCCGACTCCACCACAACCGATCACGGCAACGATCGAGCCTCCGGGCACCTTGGCGGTGTAGAGGGCGGCGCCGACGCCGGTCATCACACCGCAGCCGACCAGGGCGGCCTCGGCCGGAGGCACGTCCTCGGGAATCTTGAGGACGCCGGCCTGGGTGGTGAGCATGTACTCGCTGAAGGAGCCGACCGAGGCCATCTGCATGACCGGGCGGCCGTCCCAGTTGAGACGGTTCATCGAGAGCTGGGTGTCGGCGGGCGCAGGGCAAAGGTTGGGCTCGCCGCGCAGGCACCAGTAGCAGTCGCCGCAGAAGGGACGGAACGACATGATCACGTGGTCGCCGGGCTGGACGTAGGTCACGTCAGCGCCAACTTCTTCGACGACGCCGGCGGCCTCGTGGCCGAGGATGGTGGGTCGGCCGCCAAAGGCTGCGCCCCACTTGCCGTCGATGAAGTGGAGGTCGGAGTGGCAGACGCCGCTGGTCGTAGTGCGGACAAGCACTTCGCTCGGCTCTGGGTCGCGGACCTGGACATCGTGGACTTCGAGTAGGTCGCGGTCGCCATCCTTGGCCTGAGCGCCTGGTTCCCAGATCGCAGCTTTCATCGCAGTTCCCTTTCCAGGTTGTTCCTATCCAACGCGCCGCGCAACGATGTTGTTGGGCGCGGCTGGCGATCATGCTAAGCGAGCGCTCTGGCCGACACAACAATCGGACGTCGCGCGCTAGGCGGGTGGCAGGAGGCCGAAGAGTCGGCGCTTCTTTGGCAGCGGGTTGCGTCGCTCCTGGACTCGCTGGGCGGCGAGCTGGAGCAGTTCGAGGATGCCTCGGGCGGACCAGCGGTCTTCTTCGAGCCAGGCGGCGAGTTTGGCGTCGGCGGTGGCGACGTTGCCGGCGATGCGGTGATCGTGGAATCGCTGCAGGCGACGCACGATGCGGAAGGCCATCAGCGAGAATCTGAGCACGGCGAGCAAGACGATGAACGCGACAACGCAGGCCGCGATGCCGGCCAGGATGAGGACGGCGTCGCGGAGTTCGCCGAGGTCCTGGAAGACTGCCAGCTCGAGCATCGATTACCCTGTCCAGCGGAGGTTGACCATGCCAAAGCGAGGCCCCGCTGAGAGTCTGATTCTATTCCAGTTGCTGCTGGGCGCGGGGTTCCTAGCGATGGTGGTCTGGACGATCCTGGCGTGGGCGGGGGCGATCTAGGGATCGCCGTCTCGGTTAGGCGAAGTAGCGGTTTTGGATGTTTCTGGCGATGACCATTCTCTGGATCTGGTTGGTGCCTTCGAAGATCTGGAAGATTTTGGCGTCTCTCATCCATTTCTCGAGGGGGAGTTCTCTCATGAAGCCGACACCTCCGCAGACCTGGACGGCGTCGGTGGTGACTTTCATGGCCATGTCGGAGGCGAAGGTCTTGGCCTTGCTGGCTTCTTCGAGGTCGAAGGGTTGGTTTGAGGCGGCCATTTCGCCGGCTCGCCAGGTGAGGAGGCGGGCGGCGTCGATGGCGATGTCCATGTCGGCGAGCATGAAGCCGACGCCCTGGTGCTCGATCAGCGGGCGCTTCATGGTCTTGCGCTCGCGGGCGTAGTCGGCGGCGTACTCGAAGGAGGCGCGGGCGAGGCCGACGGCGAATGCGCCAATCCAGGGCCGGGTGGCGGCGAGGGTGCCGAGTGCGCCGCGTCCGCCGGAGCGGAAGTCGGGGTCGGGGTCGCCGAGGCGGTTTTCGAGTGGGATGCGGACATCGTCGAATGCGAGGTCGGCGGTGTGTGAGGCGCGGATGCCCATCTTGTCCCACATCTTGATCTGACTGAAGCCCTCGGCGTCCTTGGGGACGACGAAGGCAGAGACGTCGCGCCAGCCTTCGGAGTCGGACTCGCGGGCGAAGACGACGGTGATGTCGGCGATGCCGCCGCCGGTGATGAAGCGCTTGGTGCCGTTGAGCACGTACTCGTCGCCGTCGCGCGTGGCGCGGGTCTTGATCATGGCGGCGTCCGAGCCGGCGTCGGGCTCGGTCAGGGCGAGCGCGCCGAGGCGGAGCTTGCCGTCGTCGGAGGTGCACTCGGGGATCCAGCGCTCGTTCTGCTCGGGGGTGCCGATCACGGAGATGGCGGTAGCGGCGAGTCCGGAGACCTGGGTACCCAGGGCGATGCCGGCGCAGCCCCAACTCAGCTCCTCGGCGGTGATCATGGCGGTGATGCCGGGCTCGGCCGAGTGTCCGCCCAGCGGGACGCCGGTCAGGCCGATCTCAGCCGCCTTGGAGGCGACGTCCCAGGCGAACTCGTTGCGCTCGTCGTACTCCATGGCGACGGGGCGGACCTCGTTCCTGGCGAAGTCGTGGGCGGTTTGCTGGACCATGCGGTCGGCTTCGGAGAGCTGGAACGTGGTCATGATGCGATCTCCTCGGTCTGTTGTTTACGTCGCGGCTGCTGCAGCGGTGGGAGGTCCTGGAGGAGCTGGGTTGCGACGATGCTGATTTCGTCGATGGCTTGTTGGAAGGCGACCTCGGTTCTTGAGGAGGGGTGTTGGATACCGGAGATCTTGCGGACGAACTGCCGGGCGGCCTGTTCGATTTCGTCGGGGGTTGGGTCGATTCCGGCTGGTTGGCGGAGTCGTTTGATTGAGCGGCACATTGGCAGACCCTAGAAGCCGGTGAATTTTGGTTCGCGGCGTTCTCGGAACGATGTGCCGCCTTCGATTCGGTCGAAGGAGCCGGTGACGAGGGGGAGGACTCCGCCGGAAAGTTCTAAGGCGGATTCGTAGTCGAGGTTGGCGGTGCGGTAGGCCATGAGCTTGCCGACCTTTTGTCCGACCGGGGGACCGTTTTCAACTTCCTGCGCGAACTCTCGCAGGCGCTGGTGGAAGTCCTCAGCTTCGACGAGGTAGTTGCTGATGCCTGCTTCGTGGCCTTCCTCGGCGGTCATGAAGCGGCCGGTGAACATCATTTCCATGGCCTTGCGCCAGCCGATGATCTTGGGGATGGCCCAGAAACCGCCGAGGTCGGCGTAGAGCCCGCGCTTGACGTAGGCGACCTGGTAGCGGGCGTTGGTCGAGGCGACGGCAAGGTCGCAGAGGCAGGCCATGTCGAATCCGGCGCCGACACATGGTCCGTTGATGCCGGCGATGACGGGAATGTCGAGCCGCCGCAGTTCGGCGTAGGTCTTGGTCTCGTAACGGAAGTTGAGGCGCTGGCCCTCGTTGTCGGTGTAGTTGGGAGAGTCGGGTGCGCCGATGAGTGGGTCGGGGTGCTCGTCCCAGAACTCGGTGCCACGCCCGTCGCCTCCGCCTCCGGCGTCCATGCCGGCGCAGAAGCCTCGGCCTTTGCCGGTGATGACGAGCACGCGGGCGGTGCGATCCATGCGGATCCTGGTGAGCGCGTCGTACATCTCGGCGAGCAACGGGAAGGTGAGCGCGTTGAGCTTCTCGGGCCGGTTGAGTTCCAGCCAGATGATGCCGTCATGGTTGCCGGTGCGCTCGACAGTGATCAGTTCGTAGGCCATGGCCAAATGCTCCCTCTGTGCTGTGGACTATTGGAAGTGGGGCATCACGTCCCTGGTGAATCGGACGAATGAATCGTGGGAGAAGGGTGAGGCGATGAGGTAATCGAGGTCGATCGTCTCGCGGAGCTGCTCGAGCTGGTCGATGACCTTCGAGGCGCTGCCGTGGATCACGACCTGGTTGGCGTAGCGCTCGATGCGTTGCTCGTCGGAAAGGAGGCGGGAGGGGTTCGAGCTGCCGCTGGTCTTGTCGTTGGCGTAAGAGCCGATCGTCCACTGGGCGCCGTTGCGGGCGATCTGTTCGGCTTCTTCGTCGGTCTCGGCGACGGCGATCAGGCGGGCCATGGGGATGACGCGGTCTTCGGTGTTGTGGCCGTGTTGTTCGAGCGCCTTGAAGTAGTCGCGTCGCTTGTCGCCGAGTTCTTCGTGGGTGGCGTGGGGGTCCATGAGGATCGAGTAGCCCTGTTTGGCGGACCAATCGATGGCGTCGGGGCCTCCGGCGGCGACCCAGAAGGGCGGCGTTGGTTGCTGGTGCGGCTTGGGCAGGACCTCGATTTCGTCGAAGTCGAAGTAGTCGCCGTGCCAGGTGATGCGGTCGTTGCGCCAGGCCTCGAGCACCACCTGAACCGACTCGCGGAAGCGGGGGTAGGACTCTTCGAGCGGCACGTCAAAGGCGCGGAACTCGGTGCGGTCGAAGCCTCGTCCGGCACCCCAGTTGACTCGACCGCCGGAGAGGATGTCGAGGAGGGCGACTTCCTCGGCGATGCGCAGCGGGTGATAGAAGGATGCGAGGGTGACGGCGGTGCCGATGCGGATGTTCTTGGTGCGTCCGGCGACGTGCATGCCCATGAGGTGGACGGAGGGGCAGACGGAGTAGGTGGAGAAGTGGTGCTCGGCGAGCCAGACGCAGTCGTAGCCGGATTCGTCCATGATGTCGATGCGGTTGAGGGCGCGGTCGTAGACGGTTGGCAGGGGGACCCGGCGTCCGGGCCAACTGAAGAATTGCAGGACGCCGAACTTCATCTGGCCGTTGTCGGCTGGTGAGTTGTTGGGCATGGGGACAGGGTAACCGCAGGTCTGATGGGCTCTCTTTGATCATTCGTCAACCGCTGTCGCGAGGGTTGAGGTGAGGATCAGTTGGTCACTCTGTTGGGACATCGAGGTCTGGGCCCCGTGTCAAGCACGGGGCAACGGGTGAGCTACGCGTTGGCTTTGCGGCGGACGGTGACTCCGGAGAGGGTTTCGAGGACGACTCGGTTGCCGAGGAGGGCGGTGACATCGGAGGTGTCGTAGGGCGGGGCGACTTCGACGACGTCCATGCCGAGGAGGTTGGATTCCATGCCGATTCGGCGGACGGCGTCGAGGAGCTGGCGCGAGGTGAGGCCGCCGGATTCGGGAGTTCCGGTGCCGGGGGCCATGCCGGGGTCGACGACATCGACATCGACGGAGAGGAAGACGCCGTCGCAATCGTCGGCGGCGATTTTGAGTGCTTCGTCGAGGCAATCATCGAGACCGCGCTGGACGACCTCGGTCATTTCGAACCAGCGCATGTTCTGGTCGGCCATCCAGTCGAGGATTGGCGGGTCGGGCCAGTAGCCTCGGAGGCCGATTTGAAGGAAGCGGTCGCCGCGGATGGCTCCGCTGAGGATGAGCCTGCGCATGGGCGTGCCGTGACCCCAGAGGCCCCCGTCGGAGTCGCCGGTGTCGGCGTGGGCGTCGAAGTGGATCAGGGCGACTCGGCCGAAGCCGTGGTGCTTGGCGACTCCCTGGGCGGTGGCGTAGGTGATTGTGTGGTCTCCTCCCAGGACGACGGGGATGGCGTCGGCTTCGGCGACCTGGCGGCAGGCTTCCATGATTCGTTGGAGGGAGCCTTCGCTGTCGAGCTGCTGGATACGAACATCTCCGACGTCGACGACGCCGAGTTCGCCCAGTGGATCGACACGCAGCGCAAGGTGCGGTCGGTAGCCGCTCTGGGGGATGTAGTCGGTGGTGCGAATTGCCTGCGGGCCGAAGCGAGCGCCGGGTCGGTAGCTGGTTCCGGCGTCGAATGGGGCTCCGACGATGACGGCCTGGGCTCCGGTCAGGGAGCCGGGATCGCGGAGGCTGGCTCGGGGGACGCCGAGGTAGGTGGCATCGGGTCCGTACTGGTGGGCGGGTCGCGCCCGGAGATGGGCTTCTTCGTATGAGCGAGGCGGGTCAGGATGCTCGGTCATGGCGGGTCCTCGCTGCAACTGTGGATTGCCGGTCGTGTGTAGGGGGGTATCTAGAATGGTATCCAGCAGGTCTCGACGGTCAGTGGGGCACGATCAGGGGGCAAGGACGACGTGGTGACGGAGACGGCGACTGAGTCGCATCTGAGCGAGCTGCAACAGGTGTTGGAGGCGCTGCCTCGGGAGCGGACGCAAGCGCTTCCGGCGTTGCACCTGGTTGATGACGTGTATGGGTATCTCGATCATGCGGCGCTGGAGGCGGTGGCCCGGTGGCTGCATGTTCCTCGGGCTGAGTTGTTTGCCGTGGCGACGACCTATACGGAGTTTCGTTGGAGTCCGCTGGCGGACGACGCTGTTCGGGTGTGTCGGGGGATGACGTGTCAGATTGCGGCGGGTGAATCGGAGGTTGACGGCGAGGCTCATGAGTGCATGTTCCTGTGTGCCGCGGCTGAGGGTGGCCCGATTGCTGTTGACGGGTCGGGGCGGCTGGAGGCTTCGATTGATCACTCGATCTTTGCGGCTGCTCGGTTGGTGGTTCCGGGTGGGTTGACTCGGGTGACGGCTCGGCGGTCGGCGGAGCCTCCTGACTGGCGGGGATGGGCGGCGGTGTCTCGGATGAGTGCGTCGGAGGCGCTGGGACTGGTGGAGGAAGCGGGACTGCTGGGCCGAGGCGGAGCGTATTTTCCAGTGCATCTGAAGTGGGGCGGCGCGGTTGATGCGGCGGCTCGGCATGGGCAGCCGATTCTTGTGGCGAACGGCGAGGAGGGGGAGCCGGGGACGTTCAAGGATCGCTGGCTGATGGAGTCGGATGCGCAGCGGATTCTGGAGGGAATTCGGATCGCTTGCTATGTGCTGGGCGCGTCGCAGGCGTTCTGGTACATCAACGGGATGGCCGACCGGTCGGCGGCGGCAGCAGCATCGGCGATTGGCGCTGCGCGGTCGGCGGGGCTGCTGGATGGGCTGACTGTTGAGATTCGGCGGGGTGCGGGCGGTTACGTCTGCGGTGAGGAATCGGTGATCCTGGAGTCGATCGAGGGTCGGCGGGCGGTGCCTCGGCTGAAGCCGCCGTATCCAACGGAGCGGGGGTTGTGGGGTCGGCCGACGGCGATCAACAGCGTCGAGACCCTGGCCAATGTGCCGGACATCTTCGAGTTCGGAGCGGACTGGTTCAAAGAGGTCGGAGCGGATGGCATGCCGGGGACGAAGCTGATCCAACTCAGCGGTGCGTTTCGGAATCGCGGGGTGATCGAGTTGTCGCTGGGCACTTCGGTATCGGAGATCGTTGAGTTGGGGGAGCCGAGCGAGGCGCTGGCGGGCGTAACGATGGGCGGGCCATCGGGCGGCTTCCTGGCGCCCGAGAATTTCGATACGCCTATTGCTCCGGGGCAGATGGATGGGCATGGGGCGCTGCTCGGGGCTGGGGGGATCATTGGGATCCCGAAGTCGTTTGGGATCGAACGGGCATTGGCCGTCTGGGCTGAGTACAACGCGAACGAGTCTTGCGGGAAGTGCACGCCTTGCCGCGAGGGGTCGGGTCGGATGGCGGCGGCGCTGGCCGAAGGGAACTGGGCCGACGTGGAGGCGCTGATGCCGTTGATTTCGGCCGGTTCGCTGTGCGGTCTGGGGCAGATGGCGCCGAATCCGGTGACGTCGGCGAGGCATCAGTTTGGCGGGAGCGTCCTATGACGACTGAGACGACCGCGCAGGTGATCAAAGTCACGATCGACGGGCAGAGCGTTGAGGTGCCTGCTGGTTCGACGATTCTTGACGCTGTGCTGGCGGCGGGGGTTGATCTGCCGCATTTGTGCAAGGACCTCGACGGTCCGGCGCTGGGTGCTTGCCGGACCTGCCTGGTGGAGATTGACGGGCAGCGGGGACTGCCGGCTGCTTGCCATACTCCGGTGTCCGACGGCCAGGTGATTTTGACCGACTCAGAAACGGCCAGGGCTGCGCGCAAGGGGATTCTTGAGCTGACGCTGGCGATGACGGACAGCTCGGCGCACGCAACGCCCTCGAACGGCGGCGCGACGACCGAGCTTCGGCATCATGCGGCGTCGCACGAGGCTGCCATCGACCGGTGGATGGTCCAGGCGAATGAGCACGTTGACGAGAGCAACCACTTCTACAAGTTCGACGCGACCGACTGCATTCTGTGCGGGCGCTGCGTGTCGGCTTGCTCGGATCGTCAGCACATCGGGGCGATCGGGATCGCAGGGGCGGGTAAGGCCGCCCGCATCGCTTCGTTCGGCGACGAGCCGCTGGGAGAGTCGACCTGCACATCGTGCGGATCGTGCGTGGCGGCCTGTCCGACCGAGGCGCTGACGCCCAAGCGGGCAGCGTCGGGGGCGAAGACGGTCTCGACGGTCTGTCCGTACTGCGGCGTTGGCTGCGGGATCAAGATCACCGCGGAAGACGGCATCCTCACCCATGTCGACGACGACCCGGACAACCTCTCGTCCAAGGGTCTGCTCTGCGTCAAGGGACGGTTTGGGACGGCGTTCGTCAACCATTCGGATCGGCTGACAACGCCGCTGATTCGCGGACCTGAGGGGCTGCAGCCGGCCTCATGGGAGGAAGCGTTGGACCTGGTTGCGGAGAAGTTTGCCGAGCATCGAGGTGCGTTCGGCGCATTCTCGTCGGCCAAAGCGACCAACGAAGACAACTACATCCTGCAAAAGTTCGTGCGATCCGTGATGGGCACGAACAACGTCGACCACTGCACACGGCTCTGTCACTCACCCTCGGTCGAGGCGATGCTGGCCCAGCTGGGATCCGGCGCGACCTCGAACAGCTACAGCGACTATGAGGCGGCAGACTGTCTGTTCGTTGTGGGCGCCGATCCGTCCTCGAACCATCCGGTCGCCGCCTCACGGATGCGGACTGCGGTGGACCGAGGGGCGTCGGTGATCGTGCTCAATCCGAAACGGATCGAACTCTGCGACCACACGGAGCTCTGGTTGCAGCAGTACCCGGGCACCGACGTCGCCGTGTTGAATGGGATGGCCAGGGTCATCCTTGACGAAGGACTGGCCGACAGACCATTCATCGCCGAACGAACCGAGGGATTCGATGAGTGGCTGGCCGACCTCGATGAGTACACGCCGGAACGGGTTCAAGAACTCTCTGGCGTCCCAGCCGAGTTACTGATCCGTGCAGCTCGCATGTACGCGCGACCGAATCCCGTCGACTCGGATCCCGGCGGCTCCTGCCTGATCTGGGGCATGGGCGTGACGCAGCACACGAACGGCACCGCCAACGCCACTGCATTGCTGAACCTGGCGCTGCTGACCGGCCAGGTCGGACGAGTCGGCAACGGCGTTTCGCCCTTGCGCGGACAGAACAACGTGCAGGGCGCGGGCGACGCCGGTTGCATCCCCGATGCGTTGCCCGGATATCAGCGCTACACGCCGGACGTCTTGGACAAGTTCAACGACATCTGGGAGACGGACTTGCCGGCGACCGAAGGCCTTCGAGCGACCGACATGGTCGAGAGCATGCTCGCGGGTGACGGCGTGCGCTGCATGTACGTCGTCGGTGAGAATCCCCTCCTGACGGAGCCCAATCTGGCCCACGCTCATGAAGCATTTGCGAAACTCGATTTCCTCGTCGTACAGGACATTTTCATGCACGAGACGGCGGAACTGGCCGACGTGGTCTTGCCGGCCGCCTCGTTCGCCGAAAAGGAAGGTACATTCACCAACTCGGAGCGTCGGGTGCAGCGGGTGCGTCAGGTGATCCCGCCCGTTGGACAATCACGGGCCGACTGGGAGATCGTGCAGGACGTCGCGCGGCGCACCGCTCGCCGACTCGGCATGTCGTCGTATGGATTCGAGCACGGTTCCGCAGCCTCGGTCTTTGACGAGCTCGCTTCGCTGACTCCGATCATGACTGGGCTCTCGCATCAGAGGCTCGATCACGAGGGTGGAATCCAGTGGCCATGCCCAAGCGCAGACCATCCGGGAACGCCACGTCTGTATGACGAATCGTTTCCTCGCGGACTGGGCAAGTTCATTCCCGTGAAGCAGCTCCCGCCGTCGGAAGAGGCGCCCGACGATCGCTACCCGCTGATTCTCAACACCGGTCGCGTGCTGTACCACTGGCATGGCGGGACGATCACTCGGCGGGTCGAGGGGTTGGTCGACTCGTGGCCGGAGCTGCGTGTGGCGATCCATCCCAATGATGCGGCGCGGATGGAGATCGTGGATGGCGAGGCGGTCTGGGTTGCTTCGCGTCGGGGTCGGTTGGAAGGCGTGAGTTTTGTTACTGATGATGTAGCTGAGGGTTCGATCTTTGTGCCGTTCGTGCGGCTGGCCGACTCGGCGGCGAACTGGTTGACGAACAACGTGTATGACGAGGTGGCGCGGATTCCTGAGTACAAGGTCTGCGCTGTCGCGGTGGAACGAGCGGCGGAGCCATCGGAGTGGCGCCACAGCGGGGCGGGCCAACGGGGCGGGAAGCGCGGGAAGCGTCGGCAGTATTGGTAGATAGCCCAGCCTGGCTATGTGTCCGGGGCGGCGATGGCGTTGAGCAGGGCGACGACGACGATTCTTTCTTCGTAGCTGTTGGTGTCTTCGTCGAAGTCGCCGGAGCAGGTGATCAGGGTGACGACGGACTCACGGGTTTGACTGAGGTACTTAACGGCTTCGGGGGAGTCGGGGCGGATTGTGGCGATGTCGACGATGTCGTAGACGTAGTAGCGTTCGGCGCCCTGATCGAACATGATGAGCTGGTCGCCGACGCGGGTTTCGTCGAGCTTCCAGCAGACGCCGACGTCGACGTTGCCGTCTCGATCCTGGTAGTCGCGGTGGCCTCCGAGCAGGGCGTTGCCGAGCTCGCCGGGGATGGCGGAGCGATTGAACCAGCCGACGACGAAGGGGTTGTCTGGGGAGCCCATCGCGCCGTCGGGGGTGAGTCCGACCTGGACGACGGCTGCTCGAATGCCGGCGGAGGGCACGATGATCTCCCAGTGCGTGTCGAATCGTGGTCCGCTGGAAGGCACCACGCCGTTGTCTAAGGGGAGGATGCTGCCTTCGGAACCGTCGGAGCCGTAGATCAGGTCGGAGCCGTTGATCCGTTCCTTGAGCACTGCGGAGAGTCGAGGGAGGGCGACCTCAGGCTCGCTGGGGAGGGCGGGCAAGGCGTCGGCGTCGGCGTTGGCTTCGGCCTGGGATTGGGCGAGTCCGTTGTAGGGGACGTAGCGGACGCTGCGCTCGGAATCGCCGGCGGCATCCGATCGGTCGGTCCACTGTGACCGGGACACCTGGGTATCGCCGCCTCCGATGCCGATGATGGGGACCAGGATCAGGACGACGAGGGCGATGAAGGCAGCAAAGATCGCGAGGAAGAGCCTGGGTTGCTGATAGCGGAGGTCGGCGAGGTACCAGAGGAGGTCGTAGCACCAACTGGAGAATCCGCGTAGGTCTCGACGCATCCGCCTGGCCTCGGCATCCTAGGCGTCGGGGGACGCCACGGCTGCGAGCACTCCGACCACGACCCGGCGATGTGAATACTGGTGCGTCTCGGCGTTGAACGACCCTTCGCATGTGATCAGCGTGATGATCGATTCATCGGTGTTCTTCAGGTACTTCGCCGAAGCCGGGTCTCGAGGATTGACCGTGGCGGCGTCGGTCACGGTGTAGATGTAGTAGATGTTGCTTTCGTTGTCGCGGATAATCATCTGATCGCCGACGACCGTGTTGACGAGTTCCCAACAGACGCCAGTGCCGACGTTGCCCGAGATGTCCTCGAAGTCGCGATGTCCGGCGAGCAATGCGTTTCCGTCTTCGCCGGGTACGGCGCTGGAGTCGAGCCAGCCGATCACGTAGGGGTTGTCGGGAGAACCCATGGCGCCGGTGTGCGTGCGGCCGACCTTGACGATTGAGCTCTTGAGGCCGGCGGAGGGAACGATCAGTTCCCAGGTTGTGCGGTCTTCTTCGCGGCTGGAAACGACGACGCCGTTGTCGATTGGCAGGATGCCGCCTTCCATGCCGTCGGTGCCGTGACGCAGCGCCTCTTCATCGATCGGTTCGTTCAGGACGTCGTCCAGCGGCTGGACGGTGAAGCCGGCGACTTCCTCGGGCACGGTGACCACAGCCACCGCCTGCTGTCCGGCCTGCTGCTGATCGGATTGCGCAGCCTCGTGATCGCCTGCATCGCCTGCCGGGCTTGCGTCTTGCTGCGAGGGATCGGACTGTGCGTCTTGGTCGGACGCTGCTTGGTCGGCCTGAGCGACGCTCTGATCGTCGTCGGCCGAGGTCTCGACGATGATCGTCGCTTCCTGAGTTGGTGAGGTGGCTTGCTGCTGGGCGTCCAGTTCGCTCTGGTCTTGCTGGCTGACGCTCTGCTCCTGCTGAGTACCGGCGCCGTTTCCGCCAACCGCGACAAAGAGCACGACGAGCGTGACCACGAATGCGATCGGCGCGATCACCGCCGCAGCGACGACCGCTGGTCGTTCGACCCATAAGTCCCGGAGCCGGTCGAGCATGGCCGTTACCTTTTGCGCCACCCGCGACGCCCAGTTGGGTCAATGTACGCAGCAACCGGTGATCACGACAAACGGTTCCCGCAAACCCAGTTAGCCCAGCGTAAATCGAGTGACGCTGGTTCGTCAGGTGTTGGGCAGTTGATTTTGGCGGATTGGTGAACAGTCGGTCCTAGCGCGAGGTCGAGGTCGGGCGTAGGCTGGTGATCCGTGCGAGAGCGCGCGTTGAGTGGGGCTGTAGCTCAGCTGGGAGAGCGTTTGACTGGCAGTCAAAAGGCCGGGGGTTCGAGTCCCCCCAGCTCCACCAACCCCCATCTGTTTACCACCCACTCCGTTGAACCTGGATTCTCCGCCATTCTTAACGCGTAAGACGAGCCCACCGTGCCTGTTACCGTGCGGCGATGGACGAGCGCGCCACTGAGACGCGCGGTTTGCGCGGCGTCCCGCTTCCGGTTATCGCGGTCGCGTTGGCCGTCGGAGCCACCCTGCTCGGCGACTCGATGCTCTACGCCGTCATGCCGGCTCAACCTGATGCATGGGCTCTCTCGATCCCCGCCGTCGGCATCCTGCTCTCGGCCAACCGGCTCGTGCGTCTGGTCACGAACTCCGTCGTCGCTGTGGTCTTTCAGCGGCTGGGCCAGCGCGGACCGTTCATCGGAGCGCTGGTGCTGTCCGTCGTGGTCACGCTGAGCTACGGCTGGACCACCGCCTTCGCCGTGCTCCTGGTGGCGAGAATGGGCTGGGGATTGTGCTGGTCGGCGCTCCGTCTCGGCGGCTTCTGGACGGTCTTGACCGAGGCCAGCGACGACAATCGAGGGCTGCTCATGGGTTCCTACCAGGCGATCGTGCGCATGGGCTCGGTCGGCGGTGTCCTGGTCGGAGCAGCCCTGACCGACGCATTCGGACACCGGCTGACCTTAACGCTCTTCGCCGCAGTGATGGCCGCGACGGCCGTCGCCTGGATCGCCTCAAGCCGCGGTGTGACATCGAGCACCCAGCCGACGCAAACGCGCCCTTCTGACGGCAACCTCCGCGAGGTACTGGGAGATCGGCGCTTGCTGGCCACCTGCAGCGGAATCCTGATTACCGGTCTCGTCTTCTCCGGGCTGCTCACGGCCTCGCTCGGCTTCTATCTGAGCTCCCACTTCGGCCAGCAGATCGCGATCCTCGGCATGGCGCTGGGCGTGACGACCGCCACCGGCTTGCTGCTTGGTTCGCAGTGGTTGCCGTTGTCGCCGATCCTTGGACACCTCTCCGATCGTTTCGGCCGTGTGCCGGTGATTGGCGGCGGCTTTGCGGTCGGCGCGGCCGGACTGCTTGCGCTCGCATTGACCCAGTCGATCTGGATGATCTTGCTGGCCGTCCTGGCAGCCTTCGTTGCCTCGACGGCGCTGACGGTGACGCTCCACTCGACAGCCGGGGATCTGGCCCCACCGGAGCGTCGCAACGCCGTCGTCAGTACCTATGCCACGTTCCTCGACCTGGGCAGCGCTCTTGGACCCTTGATCGGCCTCTCATTCGCCAGCCTCGCGGCGCTGCAGGGGCTCTACAGCGGCGCGGCTGTGCTGCTGCTGGCGGCGGCGCTGCTCTTCTGGCTGGCGTTTCGCGGCGGCCGACCCGGCAATGAGCTCGCCGAGGCAACAGCCACCAGCACGACTGAACGCGCATAGCTCGGGACTGCGATGACTCCCAGTAGGCCCGCTGGCGCTACATTGCCAACCGAGATCGTTGGAGGCCTCGCTCATGGACGCCACCCTCTCCACCGCCGAGTTCGCCGCCGCCTACGGCTGGCCCGCCGACGTCACCGACGAGCAAATTCTCGAACGCCTCCTCGCCCTCAACCTTGAGCGCGCCGCCGCCCAGGCCTCCTAACGCAATCCCACACTGTCGCCTCCGATACCGAGTCCCTATCTGACGCGACCGACGAACGCCCGTGCGGGTACAATCAATGACGCCCTGCCGAGGGCGCATCGATCAAACCGACGCCAGATGACCAACCAACGCCGAACAAGACGCTCCTGGACAACTCAAGACTCACCCGGACTCAACCGGACTCAGCCAGAGAAATCTGGCGAAACTCAGACAAATCTGGACAAACCTGAACACCTTCGGACTGCCAAAACCACGCTCGCCCAGTCCAGGACGGCAAATCCAGAGAAGGATCCCCAGGAACCAAAAAAAATCCCTCGAATCACGTGGATTAACATGGGAGCAATCCAAACACGAATTCGAGCTGATCAAGCAATGAACGAATCAATGGCCGCACAACATCAAGGACGGAACAGCCGGTTGCCGGCCTCCGTCATCCCTCTGACACTCCCGGCCGAGGTCGTCAGGTGAGCCGCCTCTTCGCCAAACGCTCCAGCGGTCGCTCGGTCGGAGACCTGGACCCCGAGCAGATCAAGTCCGCCGTCGACGACTACTCGGGGCTGTTCGATGTCAGCGTCGAGCAGCGCAAGGATCGCTACCACTCCGTCGTCAACCACTACTACAACCTGGCCACCGATTTCTACGAGTTCGGCTGGGGCCGGTCATTTCACTTCGCCCCGCGGCGCCGCGGCGAGAGCTTCAGCGCCTCCATGCTCAGGCACGAGCACTTCCTCGCCGAGCAGCTGGGCATGCGATCGGGCATGCAGGTGCTGGACGTGGGCTGCGGCGTCGGCGGGCCGATGGCCAATCTGGCCCGTCACACCGGGGCGAGCTTTGTCGGCATCAATCTGAACGCGTACCAGATCGAACGCGCCAAGCGTCACACCAGGGACATCCAGTCACTCTGCCGATTCATCCACGGCGACTACATGAATGTTCCCGAAGACGATGATCACTTTGACGCTGCAATCAACATCGAGGCCACGCCGCACGCGCCCGACAAAGCGGCGGTGTTCCGCGAAATCTTCCGCGTCCTCCGCCCCGGCGGTGGATTCGCCGGCTACGAGTGGTGCCTCACCGATGCGTTCGATCCAGGGAACGCCGAGCACGTGCGGATCAAGCAAGACATCATGAAAGGCAACGGACTTCCTGACATCGCGCATACCTCGGACGTCAGCTCCGCACTGCGCGCCGCCGGATTCGAAGTCGTGGAGGCCCGCGATCTTGCAGTCGAATCAGACTCCGAAACTCCCTGGTATCGGGCGCTGCAGGGTCGCGATCTCAGCCTGGCGAGTATTCCCCGCACCCCGATCGGGCGAGCACTGACGAACATGGCGTTGCGAGTCGGGGAACAGATCCGAATCGTTCCCGAGGGCTCTCGGGAGATCAGCACTGTCTTGAACGCGGGAGCCGATGCGCTCGTGGCCGGTGGCGTGGCCGGTGTGTTTACTCCGATGTTCTACTACCTGGCCGTCAAACCTGGTGGCGCCGAAGACTGACTGAGCGGGCAAGCTCCCTGACCCGCAACCGATATCAAGCGCTGCGAGCCTGGCGGCGCTCCGCGTACAGCCCCAGCGCGTGCAGAGGAAAATACTGGCGATAGAGCACGTAGTCCAACAGGGCTGTGCGGAAGAACACGCCAGCCATATCCTGCTTGGGCCACGTCCCGTCAGCGGCTTGCATGTCCATCAGGTAGCGAATGCCCCGAGAAATCGCGGCCCAATTCGAGTCCCCCGCCTCAAGCAGGCCGATCAGCGCCCATGCGGTCTGGATGACCTGACTCTCTTCATGCCCCACGTATTCCCCCGGTAGGCAGCCGCTGTGGTGCTCGCCCCATCCGCCGTCCTCGCGCTGACGATCCAGGAGCCACTGACAGGCGGCTCGCAGCGCGGGATCGCTTGGACGGGCCCCACCGGCAACCAGCCCCTTGATTCCGAAGAAGGTGCCGTAGACGTACTGCACACCCCACACGCCGCGCCATGATCCATCGCTCGCCTGATTCCGACGAAGCCAGGCGTCCGCCCGCGACATCGCACGCGCTGCGGGACGATCAATGATCTCAGGAGAGTGTTCCGCGCACGCAGCCAGGGCCGCAAGGCATGACGCGGTGCATTCGACGTAGGAATGCTCGGTCATCGATTCGCCGAACATCTCGGCGGGGTTGATTCGTTCGAGATCGATCGCGGGCCGCTGTGATTCATAGCTGCCGAATCCGCCATCGCGGTTCTGCCCGCGCAACATGAAGCGAACCGCCTCGCGGAGCTCCGCCTCACTGACTGCTGCGCCATCCCCAGCGATGATCCCTAACACGGCCTCTGCTGTACAGTCGGTCACCGGCCAGCCATGCCATTGCTCAGCGAAACACCACCCGCCTTTCGGGTCGTTCCGGTAAGCCTCGCGAAATCCCGGGAAACTCGTATCGATCTGCTGCCGGCGGAGATAGTCGGTGCCGCGTCGCAGCGCTTCCGCTACGCCGTCAACGTTGTGTGCCGTCGACAGCGCCTGCAGCGCGAATCCGGTGTCCCACGAGGCGCTCCTCGCTCCGGTCATTCGAGCGCCGCGCTCCTCATCCTCCCAGAACCAGCGCTCGACTTGCTCAAGAGCCCGTTGGCAGTCCGCGTCCTCAGGATCATGGAGCCACAGAGCCAGGATGTTGAGCAGTCCGCTGACCGGAGAAATGCTCGTGTGGTCCGTTGTGTTCAGTTCCCATTTGATCTGTTCGATCAGCGCAGCGATCGACCGAGTGCGCAGCCCCTTGCCATGGAATCGTTCGACGAGTTCCGCGCCGAGGTAGCCCGCGCGCAGCAGCGCCGTCGGCTTCGCGAAGAGATCGGCTTGGCGCAAGTGATTGCGAGCGGTGGAGAAGTCGATGGACTCAAACCCCTGGGGAAACAACTCCGCGCGCAGAGCTGCGATGATCGGAGTGATCGGCGTTTGGAAGCGACGTGGGTAAATCGCCGCCATGGCCATGTAGATCAGCCGTGTATGGCAGTACCACTTGGATGGATGTACCGGCAGACGGCGCGGCAGGCTCCACAGTTCAGGAAGAACGGGATGGAGTCCATTCCAGTCGTAGAGATTGAGCAGCGCCAGCCAGAACTTGCCCCAGCTCGGAATGCCCAGAGCGCTCTCCTGCTGCAAGAACCGCCGCGCTGGCCCAATCAGTGGGTCGTCTCGATCGACGCCGAGCAGCCGCGAGGCGACGTACACCAGCGTGGTGACGAACAGGTGCGGCGCTCCATGCTCATGCAATCCCCAAGCTCCTCCGGGTAATCTGGATTGCTCAAAGTACTGAAGAATCCTCTTCCGGTGCTCCGGTTCGATCGGCCGCCCGATGATGTGGTGCAGTAGGACCCACTGCGCCGTGATCATCGGACACCAGACCATCTCGCCTTCCCAGCCACCGTCTTCACCCTGAAGGTCCAGCAAGCGCGCCGCAGCGCTCTCCACGGCCGCACGTGCGTCGGGCGATATCGCCTCCGACTGGCGCTGATCGCCCGTTCGCGAAGATATCGATGGCATTGAAGTCAGGAATGCATGGGACAGCGTCTCGGTGGCTCGTTCTGGTCGCTCGCTGCCGGCTCGTCTAACGCTGTGCAGGTGCCAACCCGCCTGGATCAGCCAGCCAATACGATTGCCCATTCCTCGAGCGACGCCGAAAAACTGACTCCAGGCCTTCGGATTGGCCGTCATTGGGATCGTTGCCCGCAGGGCACAGGCCACGGTCGTTGAGAACTCTCGACTCAGGCTGCTCACCGACGTGTCTTCACAGGAGAGGAGCCGCATGGTTCGGGCTCGTACTGCAGGGCTCGTCCGCCAGCGGCCATACATCGCCTGCCGCAGCGCAGCCGCTTCGGCTCGATGATCGGCAAAGGCCTCGTACAGCCCCATCGCCAGCAGTTCCGGGACCCTCGTCGCGTCGAACCGCTGGTTGCGGAAGTCGCGAAACGCGCCACTGTTAGCCAGCGCGACGGCATCGCCGAGGCCAAGCGTGAGCCCCGTGGCGGTCAGCGGATGGTAGTGACCGGCAGCATCGCCGATCAGCACCCGACGCGCGGTGCCATAGGTCACACGCGGGTTGACGACATTGGCGGCGGTATGGAATCGCTCTTCCGACCAGGCCTCGATGAACGCGGACTGCAACGCTTCCGGCATCCAGCGGGCATAGGAGTCCGACAGTAAACCCTTCCAGTCTCGGGGCGAGTAGTCCAACGGAATGTCGATGACCGCCCGGACGTGATCCTCGCTCAGCCGATAAATCAGCATCGGGCCGGGCGCGCCGCTGATCACATGCCCGTAGCCCTCCAACGGCAAGTCCACCCCCCTCAGAGTGAGCCCAATCATCCGCGAACACGTCATCGATCCCGCAGTCAACCCCAGCGAACGTCGAACAACGGAGGACCGGCCGTCCGCGCCGACGATGCGTTCCGCCGCAACAGACTGGCTGCCACCGTTCTGTGAGTACGTGATCCGCCCGTCCTCGACGGCGTCGACCCGGGCGTGGAGTCTGAGGTCGACGCCGGGTTCATCTCCTGCCGCCTCGCGCAGCTGCGAGACAAGCGTCGAATGCTCGCAGACCAACCCGCGGGAACCACTCGAGTATGGAAGCGCGATCGGATCCTGGCCGTCCTCCGGGAACACGACGAATCCTTCGCCGGAGGTGCTCAGTGGCTCGGCATCGACCGATATCCCGAGGTCACTCAAGATTTGCGCAGCCGGGGGGTGCAACCACTCCCCGGCCAGTCGATTGGAGGCCGAGGGATTCGCCTCCAACAGAACGACCCGCGCGCCCTTCCGTGCATGGGCAATCGCGCACAGGCTACCGACAGGTCCGGCGCCGACGATCGCCACGTCGTAGCGGTCCCGACTGGCGCCGGTCACCGGAAGACTCGTCCTTGCGAGCGGCGTTTGTAATGGAGCTGGCAGGGTGTCTCGGGACCGGTGACCCAGCTGCCGTAGTTTGGGGCCGGGAAGTCAGTTTCGAAGCTCAGTTCAAACCGATCGAACAGCACGGTCCAGATCGCTTGCACTTGCATCTCGGCGAAGTGCTTGCCCATGCAACGATGTTTGCCGCCGCCGAATCCGATCAAGGCGTAAGGGTGCTGCTTGTCCTCGAGTGCGGGCGCCGAGAAACGATCCGGGTCAAAACGGTCCGGCTCAGCGAACAGATGTGGCAGCCGATGAGACATCGCCGGCGAGACCATCGCCAGGGTTCCGGCAGGGATCACATAATCTCCGTAACGCATCGGTTGCAGGACCTTGCGGATCAAGATGATTAACGGCGGGTGGAGCCGCTCGCACTCGCGGACCGCGTGCTGCATGGTCACATGCTGCTTCAGCCCGTCAAGGTTCATGCTGCCCGTCTCGCCGAAAACAGCTTGCGTCTCATCTCTGACCCGCGCCACATATGACGATGCTCTCGCAAGTTCCAGACCGGTCCAGGTCGCGAGCACCGCGCTGGTGTGTTGTCCGGCAAACAACACCGTCAGGAGAATGCCCGTGATCTCGTCATCGCTCAAACTCCGGCCGTCGGCATACGAGGCGTCCATCAGCGACTGCATGAAATCGTCGGGACGAGCCCCCGCCCGCCTGCGTTCCGTCATGATCCCGCCGAAGAGTTCAGCCACTTGTTTGCGCGCACGATCTCGACTGCGGTGCCCCGGAGTCGGCAGCCGAGGCAGGAAGAATCCCAGGGTGTTGATGCCTTTCTGCAGATCGTGATACGCGTCGGCAAACCATGAATCGACCTGATCGCGAACCTCCTGTCCGATCAGACTGCGGCTCGCGATCTTGACCGTCAGTTCATTCATTGCCGCCGGCAGATCAAATGCGCCTTCATCCTCGAGTGAATCGGCAAACAGCGACGTCTCCTCGTACATGATCCGAGCGAACTGCTGCATCGCCGCTTCGCGGAGTGCCGGATAAAGAAAACCGAGCTGCTCGTCCATGATTTCGGGGGCGACGTCGTAGGCGACCCCGCGGCCGAAGATCGGCACCGTGAATTGATAGACGGACTTGGCGTTCAACTGATCCTCGGGCGCGCTGAAAAAAGCATCGTGCGCCTCGGGCCCGCCGAACAGCACAAACTGGCGTGGACCAAGTCGGAACTGGAAGAGATCGCCTAACTGGCTCCTGCCTCGGCTCAGCATCGCTACCGGATCGCGCTGGAACTCCAGCAAATGACCAATCAACGGCGTCCCGCCGCTTAGTTCGGGAATCGGCCGACTCTCGGGTGATTTCGTCGAAGCATCACGCAGTTGAACCATGGCTATCCTCGTTGGCCTCTGACCCTAATAGACCCGAGGGATCAAGGCATGGGGTACCCGCTGCGTGTAGCGCTCCCATAGTTCTCCGTACTTGGTCCGGCAGCGACGATCGTCGCGCCTCGCACGATGCCACAACAACGCCGTCAGCCAGACGGGCAGCGCAAACGGAATCCAGGACGAAAAGCTGGTGGTGAGCGCGAATGCAAAGTAGACGCAGATCTCGCCCGTGTAATTGAGGTGGCGCCCGACGCCCCAGAATCCGGACACCAACAAGCGCCCGTCCAGCGACTCAGCTGTCCGACCCCAGATCGAAACCTCAGCATTCTGCTTGAATCGATGCTTCTGCTCGTTGGCGCCGCGGAACATCCAGAAGCCAACCACAAACAGCAAGCAGATTGCCGCCGCGGCCACGCCGTGGATCGAGTCCGCGGACTGCAGTACCCACCAGCCTCCGATGCAGTAGAAGAACGGCACCAGGACATAGTCCCCCCACGTCAACATCCAGCCAAAGCGCTCGGCGACGATGTCCCAGGTGTAGATCATGCCCTCCTCAAACTGAAAGTAGTTCAATACGTAGATGAATGTGAACGCCTGATACAGGATCATTTGCAGAGTGAACTCGCCGTTCGCATCGTATTGGACGGCGGCAAACGAGACATTGAACAAGGCCAGCGCAATGAGTGATGGCCGGTAGCTGAACAGCTTGACGTCAACCCCAAACAAGCTCGGATTGAGCTGACGACCAAAGAAGAATCCACGTAGCAGACCGGTTGACTCGCTTCGGTTTCGCGACGCCTGCCAATACAGGCCGGCTGAGAGCACACAGGCGAAGACGTTGGCCACAATGAACAGTTCGGCAAAGTGCGTGTGCAGTACCGAAAGCGAAATCACGTCGAAGACATCGCCGAGCACGGCCAGCAGCATGATGATCAGGAACAGCGCGATCCCATTGAGGTTGTAGGTGCGTGTCACGCCATCGGAATCAGGCCTGCCGACGACCTTGCGCCCTGGAACCCATCGCGAACCCAGCAACAGCACACCGACAAACACCACGAACATCCCCACTGCCTCTAGCAGGTGCTGGCCAGACAACGATGTCCATTCCGACGGGATTTCAGGCATCGATCGATTTCGTGGCGCTCTCTTGGTCCAGATGCTCCTGCCACTTACGGACCGTCACCTGCTGGAAGGAGCGTACGACCGGGTTGACCTCAATCGGAGGGGCGTCCCAGTTGTTGTCATAGCCGGTCTGTTCCGCCTCGACCGCCCACCGGTCCTGCGAGAGCAACGGACCGATCAGCATCCGGTTCGCAAGACGCAAGACCGTGGTCATCGCCCATCGAGGAATGCGCACAGGCAGCATCGGGATCTTCAGCGACCTGAAGTAGAACAGGAAAAACGTGCGCGTCCGCCGCTCGTCGATCGGCAGTACGAACAGCCAGTGCTTGATCTCGTCATCGGTGTTCGAGCGCTGGTAGGGGTACTCGTAGCAGAGTTCCATGTGGTTGGTGTTGAGACGCTCGTGATCGACGAACAACCCCGAGATCCGTCCCCGACCAACCCGCGTCTCATAGGCCAGGTGCACGTTGTCGCCGATGGTTTCGTGGCGGGTGAGAGTCGCGCCATCGAACGGTCGATACTGACGGTGCAGGTAGGCGTGGGAGAAATCGCTCACATTGTCGATGATGATCGAGTGGTGGGCCGATAGGTCGAATGTCAGCGGCACGCAGGCCCATCGCCCCGGTCCTTCAAGCTCGGGGATCTCCGGGATCTGTCGCTGTTCGGCCAACGACGGATCTCCAGGAAAGATCCAGACGAGACCGTATCGGACCTGCACGGGATAACTTCGCACCGACAGTCTCGGGACCTGCTTACGGCCAAACAGATCCGGGATCTCCGCGACGTGGCCTTCCTCGTCATACTCCCAGCCGTGATAGCCGCAGACCAGTCGACAACCTTCGACCTCTCCCAATGACAGTTTGATCTGGCGGTGCAGACAGCGATTCTCGATCGCGTGGAAGTCACCGTCCTCGGACCGGTACAGGGCGATCGATTGCTTCCAGAACACAACCTCGGTCACGGAGCCCGGATTGACATTGCGTACTTCCTCAACGGCGTACCAGTAGTCCGGGTTCATGCCGACGGCGCGCGCCCGTTGGCGCAGGCTGTCGGCATCGGGCAACGCGGGCGGACCTGCCGTCGGCGCGTCCAACTCGACACTCATCTCAGGCAGCCTCCGATGCTCACGTGCTCAATTCGACTTGCCATGGTTACCCGCCCGCGGCGACGGCCGTTTCGGGCCGCTTCGCGCGTGGATTTGTGATCGCGCCCCGCTGATGGTGGAAGGCGTAGGCATCTTGAATCGCTGAGCGGATCGTGGTTGGCTGAAAGCCAAGTTCCTCCTTCGCCTTGCTGGTGTCGGCATGCCGGCGCTGCTGCAAGAGGCGGATAGCGCCCGGCGTGAATCGCTGGGGGTAGCTCGGGTAGAACCGGCTCAGCGCATAGCTCGCCACCTCCGAGAACGCCAGCATCAGACCGACCGGGATCTCGCGGCGCGGTCGCTTGACACCCGAGACTTCCTGAAACAAATCCAGCATGTCGGAGATCGTCTTGTACTCGGAACTGAAGATGTACTTCTGCCCCGAGCGACCGCGCTCCATACACAGCAGATGACCCTGCACGATGTCCTCCGCCGCCACGAACTCGAATCCGCCATCGACATAGGCATGGAGCTTATGATTGGCGAAGTCGCACAGCGTCCGGCCCATGCGCGAAGGGAAGAAGTCGTTGCCTCCGACCACCGCGCAGGACGTGGCAATCACGACATCCTGACCAGCAGCCGCCGCGTGCCAACACTCGCTCTCGACCATCGCCTTGCTGCGTTCATAGGGCATCGTGCGTTCCATCGGATAGAACGGCATCGACTCCCTGGCCGGTGCAGATGGATCGTCGAGGTCGTATCCGACTGCGCTGAATGAGCCGGTGACGACGACCCGTCCGGCTTCCACTTCCCGTGCCGCCTGGAGCACGTTGCGCGTGCCGATCACATTGCTCTCGAAGACATCGCGTCGGTGGGCATCATCGCCATCGATGGTCGAGACCAGCGCGGCGGTGTGAAAGACGCCATGACAGCCTGCGATGGCCTCCCTGGTGGCATCGAGGTCTCGAATATCGCTGTAGACGCGCTCAACATCGAGACCTTCCAGGGACTCGTTGTTTTCCTTCGAGCGGAGCAGCACCCGAAGTCGGACACCATCGTCGAGCAGTTTGCGCACGAGATTGGCGCCCACGTGACCGGCGGCACCGGTGAGGAACACGGGCGGCGCTGATGCTCCCGAAGTGCTGTTGGATGACTCTGAGTCCATGTGGCTCCCAGACGTTGGACACAGCGACGAGCGAGGAAGATAAGGCAGACGCTAGTTGATGGCTATCGAACGTTCAAGATTGGGAACATTCGCCCTGCCGAGAGCTGGCGTGTAGCTATCCTGCACACCGGATCGGCCGATCTCGGCCGGGTCCGTCTCAGCAATGAGGGAAGATTGTCGCTTTGAGCAGTGCGAGCGAGTCATCGGGCCAATGGGGCGCACCGGCCGGTCTGCTTGCAGTCTTGGCGATCATCATCCTGGCGATTCCCGGCATTGCCGTCCGCTACCACCTACAGGGCTGGTTAGACCCGTTCCAATTCCTGTTGAGCCTGTACTTCGCCATCAATCTCGTGATCTGCTACTGGGAGATCTGCCTGTACTTCCGCCGAGACTACATCGAGGCGCGCGCGAGGTACTGGCGCAACCATTGGAACGAGACCGGCCGGTCACCCGCCGTGGAGTTCCTGACGACCAGGGTGCCCCTGAGGCAAAGCCTCTCTCCCACGGTCTGGGCGGATGTCTGGGCGGCCTACTCGATGTACGACTCGGCCTACGCCGACCGCAACACGTACGGATTCAACATCGATATCGGCAACGGCTTCGTGACACCGATCCCGACGATCGCGCTGTACGTCGCCTATGCAGCCGGGGTCATGCCGGCCATCGCCGCCGGCATCATCGGAGCGATGCTCTTCTGGCAGTGGGTGTACGCATCCTCGCTTTATCTCGTCAGTTTTTTCGTGGGACAAAAGCGAACCCTTGTCAAAGCGCGCGACTTCTACGTCTTCATCGTCGGTCCAAACTCCGTCTGGGTCCTGATACCGATCGTCGGGTTGTATGTCTCAATTCGCCTGATCCTGACCGGCGACTACAGCGTGCTGGGCATTGAATAGAGGTCGGGAGATTGACCCGACTGTTGCTCCGTTCGCATTTGCCGGAACTGAGCGGCCGCTGTCGCGGTCTACGTCGGAGCAGTTGATCGGGTGATCGGGACTCACACACTCCCATCCGCCCAACAGCTCGAAGCCAAGCCCGTCCCAGACCGCTCCCGACTCGCCTCAAGAATCTGAGGTGATATCGGCGAAGTCGATCACGGCGCGTTCCCGATCCGTGTACAGCGGGCTCTCGCGATAGCTCGAGACCTGTGCGTATACCTCTTCGGTCAGACCGCTCTGCATCGCCGATGCAGAGCGGGTGTCCAGTCAAACGGAACATTGATTGATTTCGGCGATGCGCATGCGCACGACTTCGCGTTCGCGCACGGGCAGCTGACTGTGCTCCATGACCGCGCGGGAGAGGGCTGTCATCGCGGCGCCCAATTCGGGTCGCGGCTGGAACAGGCGGGTGCTCTCCTCGCCTTCGCCGGGGCGATCTCAATCCGTGCCATGTCGCGCTCCTCACATCAACTCGATGCTATCGGCGGCGACTCGGGGTCTCAACGAGGCGCGGGCTAGCTGGCGCGAGTGCCGCCGTCGACGGGGTAGATGCCGCCGGTGATGTAGGAGGCGTCGTCGCTGGCGAGGAAGGCGACCATGGCTGCGATCTCTTCGGGTTCGCCGTAGCGCTTCATCGGGGTTGAGGCGGCGAGGTTCCGATGGACGGCTTCCGGGTCGTCCGGGTTGACGCCTCGTTCCATGGCACGCATCATGCGGGTTTCGATCGGTCCGGGGCAGATCGCGTTGACGCGGATGTTGTCATCGACGAAGGCGATGGCGGCCGACTTGGTCAGCCCGACGACGGCGCTCTTGCTGGCTCCGTACGCCGCCGCGGCGGCCGTAGCCTGGAGCCCAGCGACCGAGGCCGTGTTGATGATCGCACCGCCGCCTGAATCACGCATCACTCGGCCGACAGCCTGCAAGCCGAGGAAGACGCCTTTGACGTTGACCGCGAAGACGCGGTCGTATTCGTCCTCCGGGTAACCGAGCAGCAGTCCGACCCAGCCCTCGATGCCCGCGTTGTTGAAGAAGATGTCGATCTGCCCGAAGTGTTCGAGCGCCGCCTGGACGTAGCCAGCGACCTCGCTGGCAATGGTGACATCGGCTGGATGGGTCACGATCCGGCCGGCCGCTCGCTGCACCGCTGCCACTGTCTCGTCCAGATCGGAATTCGGCAGATCAACGGCGAGGATGCTGGCGCCCTCTGATGCGAATCGGACGGCGGTCGCCCTCCCGATGCCTCCTGCGGCTCCGGTGATCACGACGACCTTGCCTTCGAATCGGTCTGGCATCGGCGATCTCACTCCTGGTTCAAGCTTGTGGGGTCGCGGGATTGGCGCCGGACCGAGTGGTTCTCGACCTTGCCGCTCTTCAAGACACGGGAGAACTTGGAAACGCATCCTCGGCCAGGTAATCGGACACGACGTGACAGTATCAGCAGCCCTGTTCCTCTGGTCTATTGCGAAGCGCAACATCCCAAACGAAAGCTCGTCGTACAGTCTTGTAGACCCACCACTCAGTTGATGGCGATTCTCTGAAGTCGTCGACCCTACCAACGTCACAGGTCGCTGATTCGATTGCCAAGCGGCCGGCTGCGGCCAGATCTTCGTTGTTTGGCACGATCCGGCACTGGCCGGTCGGCCGTTTCGCTTCGCGGATCCAGCATCTCCTTTCGGGCTTGACCCTCCGCAGCGCATAGACTGAGGGCCGTCGCATCAATGTTGGCGGCTTTAGTTCTTGGTGGAATCGAAATGGATGATCTCGCCGTTGCGGTTGCCGCGCTGATGTTGATGGCACTTACCTTGGCGCTGTTCGCACCGCTCAAGCTGTTGGCCCGCTTGCTCGGCCGCGGAGCGTATTCGAGAGTTCGGCAATCGGAGTTGGCTGTCCTCGACTTTCTCAATCATGGCGGCTTTCATCCGGTTGAAGTGGATGACGGTCACGCCGATCGGGGCGATCGCGCGACTTCACGAAGACGCCGAGAGCAGACGCAACATCTGCACGGGGATGGTCACGTGGCGGACAGATCAAACCGGATGCGAGAGTCACTGTTGGAAGCGCAACGACAGCAAGACAGGTCGCCAAGTAATCATGTCCTGAGGGGGGCACCTCGAATCAAGGCAAGCAGGCACATCGCTCCTGAGCAAGACAGTCGAGGATGACTGCGTGACGTTTTCCTGGGACCTGTGGCGGTTTACCGAGGGTGTTCGCTGGCGCATTGCGCTGGCGGTGAGCGTGGGCCTGCTCGCGGTGGCGGCGGGCGTGGCTCGGCTGGCGTTGTTGGGCTGGATTGGCGCTCAGATATTTGAGGGCGACAGCTTCTCCGACCTGATTCCGCTGATTGTTGCGACGGCAGCGTCGATCGCAGCGCGGTCGGTGTTCCTCTATCTCAAGGAAGAGATTGCGAACGGCACGGCGTTGCAGGTGCAGTTCTCGCTGCGCCAACGGCTGTTCGATCAGGTCGCTCAGCTGGGACCGTCCCACTTTGACAGGCGGCGTACGGGCGATGTGACGGTCGGGGTGATCGAGGGCGTCGAGCAACTGGAGACGTTCTTTGGTCAGTATCTGCCGCAACTGATCGTGGCGGCGCTGGCGCCGATTGGAATTTTCATCTTCATGGGCTGGCTCGATCTGCCAGTGGCGGCGATCTACTTCGGGTTTGCATTGATCACGCTGGTCCTCCCGCAACTGTTGAAGCAGAAGAACGCCGAGGCATCGCTGCGGCGACGGGATGCATACGGCTCCTTTGCGGCCGATTTCCTGGACTCGGTGCAGGGTCTGGCGACGCTCAAGGCGTTCGGCCAGAGCGGTCGTCGAGGCTCGGAACTGGCTGAGCGCGCGCAGGAAGTGTTCCGCTCGACGATGGGCGTGCTGTTCCACAACGCGATTGCGCAAGGTCTGACGATCCTGGCGATCACGGCCGGGGCGGCGGTGGCGCTCTACGTGGGTGCGCTGCGGGTCGAGAGCGGCGCGATGGAGCTGGCCGAACTGCTGGTGGTGCTGATGCTGGGCGTCGAGGTTTTCCGGCCCTTGCGAGAGCTGAGCCAGCTTTTCCACCAAGGGTTGCTGGGCATGGCCGCAACTGAGAGTGTGCTCGACGTCGAACGGGCGACGCCGCTGACTCCGGATGCTGAGGTCGAGCCGGTTGGATCGCTCGAGCCGCGAATCGAGTTCGAGAATGTCACGTTCAGCTATCCGACCGGTCGTCGGCCGGCGTTGAACAGCGTCTCGTTCACGGTCGAGCCGGGCAAGCGGATTGGTGTGGTGGGGCGGTCGGGGTCGGGGAAGTCGACGTTGGTCTGGTTGTTGCAGCGGCTGTACACGCCTCAGGAGGGCACGATACGGCTCGGAGGGCACGACCTGAACGAACTGCGCTTCGCCGATATCCGCGCACAGATGGCAGTCGTGCTGCAGGACACGTACCTGTTCCACGGCACGGTGCTGGCGAACCTGCAGTTCGCCAAACCCGATGCGTCGGAAGACGAGATTCGCGCGGCGGCGCAGGCCGCCAACGCGCATGAGTTCATCAGCTCGCTGCCGGAGGGTTACGCGACCGTGATCGGCGAGCGGGGGCACCGGCTGTCGGGCGGCGAGCGTCAGCGGATTGCGATTGCTCGGGCGTTGCTGCGCGATGCGCCGATGCTGATCCTCGACGAGGCGCTGTCCAGCGTCGATGCGGAGAACGAGGCGACGATCCAGGCGGCGCTGGATCGGCTGATGCAGGGTCGGACGACGTTGATCATGGCTCACCGGCTGTCGAGTGTGCGCGACTGTGATGAGATCCTGGTGCTGGATGAAGGACAGCTGGTTGAGCGCGGGGACCATGAAACGCTGTTGGCAGAGGGCGGCGTTTACGACTGGCTGATGGCCGGGCAGATGACGGATCCGAGTATTGACGGGTTCGTGGACGATGCGCCCGTGGTTGGTGAGGCGGCGTCTGCTGCGAGTGGCTCGCTGGCGATGCGTGATTACGGCGGCGGGACGACCGAGGCGATCGTGCGGGCTGAGGGGATGGGCTGGCAGGAGACCTCGGCGCGGTTGCTGAGGCTGGCGGCGCCGTACTGGTTCAAGACGACGCTGTCGTTTGGCACCGGCGTGGCGCACTTCTTCGGCGCGATTGCGGTCGGGGTGATCGGCGCGTTGATGGTCGCCAACGTTCGCGACGGGGACTCGATCACCCTGCTTGCGGTGTTGTTGATCATCGTTGCCGTGCTGACTGGTCTGTTCAGGTTCCTCGAGAACTGGGTCTCGCACGACATGGCGTTCCGATTGTTGGCCGATATGCGAATTGATCTGTTCCGCAAGCTGGATCAGCTTGCGCCGGCGTATCTGCTGCGTCGGCGGACGGGCGACCTGGTTTCGATGGCGACGCAGGACGTGGAGACGGTTGAGTACTTCTTTGCTCACACGATTGCGAACGCGTTCGTCAGCGTCGTGATTCCCGGTGCGGCGTTGATCACGTTGTTCGTGGTTGATTGGCGACTCGGGATCGGGTTGGCTCCGCTGTTGATCCTGGCTGCGTTGAGTCCATCGTTCACTCGGCAGATTGTGGATCGGCTGGGGTCTCGGTCGCGGGACCATCTGGGGGCGCTGAATGCGCACATGGTCGACACGCTCCAAGGTCTGCGCGAGGTGACTGCATTCCAGCGGGAGCGTGAGCGGAAGGCGGAGTTTGAGGGATTGATGCGGGACTACATGCCGATTCGCGGTGGGTTTAACCGGCAGATCTCGGCGCAGCGGACGCTGCTTGAAGGGCTGACGGGGTTTGGCGGGCTGGCGGTGTTGACGATCGGCGGCGCGCTGGCTGTTCGCGGTGACATTGATTCTTCGCTCGCGCCGTTGCTGACACTGTTGGCGATGGGCGCGTTCATGCCGGTCGCGGAGCTGGCGCAGGTCGGTCGGCGGTTGGGGGACACGCTCGGAGCGACTCGTCGGTTGACGGCCGTGCATTCTGAGGCGGTTGCGGTGGTCGACGGTCCTGGACTGGCCACGAATGGACGGGCGAGTGAGCGAGCGGGCGTCTCGGAAGGGGCGTTTGCGTCGGTGGGTTTCACGTATGAGGACACGCCTCGGGCGGCGCTGGATGAGGTGTCCTTCGACCTCAAGCCGGGCGGGACCGTGGCGCTGGTCGGTCCGTCGGGTGCGGGCAAGACGACGGCGGCTCACTTGCTGCTCCGCTTCTGGGATCCGCAGGACGGGAAGATCACGCTGGAGGATGCGGACTTGCGGACGTATCGGCTGGATGAGTTGCGCGGTCAGGTGGCGCTGGTGGCTCAGGACACGTACCTGTTCAACGCGTCGATTCGCGACAACCTGTTGGTAGCGAAGCCGGAGGCGAGCGAGGGCGATCTGTTGCTGGCGATTGAGCGGGCCGGGTTGGCTGACTTTGTGGAGTCGCTGCCGGAGGGTCTGGACACGCCGGTCGGGGAGCGCGGGGCGCAGCTCTCCGGTGGCCAGCGGCAGCGAGTGGCGATTGGCCGCGCGCTGCTGAAGGATGCTCCTGTGCTGATCCTGGACGAGGCGACATCGCATCTCGACGGACTCAATGAGCGGCTGGTTCGGAATGCGTTGGATGAGTTGATGTCGGACCGGACGACGCTGGTGATTGCGCACCGGCTGTCGACTGTGCGCGACGCGGACCAGATTGTCGTGCTTGAGGACGGCAGGGTGGTGGAGGTTGGGCAGCACGATCAGCTAGCTTCGGAAGACGGGTTGTACTCACGACTCGTACGCCGGCAGTTGTCGGCGGCTCGCCGGTAGCCAGGAGGCACTCATGAAGACCCTCATTGCGGAGATCGTGACGTTGGTTGTGTTCATTCCGCTGCGGATGGTCTCGCGGCTGTTTGGCCGCAAGGCGAATGCGAAGGTGCGGGACTGGCAGGACGGGATGTGGACCTGGTGGCTGGGTGCAGCGGCGGTCGGCTACATGGTTAGCGATCACCATGCCGGTGACGCCGCGCAGAGCGTAAGCGGGTACGAAGGTGGTCACTTCGACGGCGGTCACCACGGAGGTCCGCACGACACTGGCGGCGGCTTCGATGGCGGTGGGTTCGGCGGCGACATCGGCGGCGGCGGGATCGGTTAGAGCGGGACCGCGCAGCCGTCGGATCTTGGGTCGCTGCCTCCCCAGAGGACTCCCCGTTCGGGGTCTCGGGTAATGATCTGGCCTTTGCCGACGACTCCGGTTCTCATGGCTCCGCTGGCGGGGAAGACGGGGTGGCCGAGCTGGGCGAGGGCGGAGAGGACGTCGATGCCGAAGGTGTCTTCGACGTAGATCCGGCCGTTGGGCGGTTCTTCGTACATCGAGACTCGGGGGGCGTCGATGGCGGTCTGGGCGTCCATGCCCCGGTCGATCAGGTTGAGCACGACCTGGGTTTGGCCCTGGGGCTGGTTCCAGCCGCCCATGACTCCGTAGCTGGCGAAGAGGCTGCCGTCGTGGCGGGTGATCATTGAGGGCATGATCGTGTGGTAGGGCCGCTTGCCGCCGGCGAGCGCGTTGGGATGGTCAGGATCGTCGACGACGAACCCGGCTCCCCGGTTTTGCAGGCTGAAGCCGCAGTCTCGGGGGACGATGCCGCTGCCGAAGCCCTCGTAGTTGGAGTTGATGAACGAGCAGGCGTTGCCATCGCCGTCGGCGGCGGAGAGGTAGACGGTGTCGGACTGTCCGGGGAGGAAGCCGGATGAGGCGAGTTCAATGGCGTGGTCGTCGCAGATCAGTTGGCGTCGTTTGGCGGCGTAGGCCTTGCTGAGCATCTCTTCGATCGGCACGTCGGTCTGGGCCGGGTCGGCGACGAGGGCTCGGGCGTCGGCGAAGGCGAGGCGGAGGGCCTCGATGATGATGTGCAGGACCTCGGGCGAGCGGGGATCGTACTCGCCGATCTCGAAGCCTTCGAGGATGTTGAGCGCCATCAGGGTGGTGATGCCCTGGCCGTTGGGCGGGCATTCCCAGACTCGGTGGCGGCGGTAGGTGGTGGAGATCGCGTCGTCGAAGGTGGAGCAGTGGTTGGCGAGGTCGCTGAGGGCCATGACGCCGCCGTGCTCCTCGAGTGCCTCGACGATGCGCTCGGCCGGTCGTCCCTGGTAGAAGGCGTCGGGGCCGCCTTCGGCGACTTCGCGCATGACGTTGGCGATGTTCTGGTTGGTCCAGACTTCGCCGGCTCGCGGGGCGGCGCCGTTGAGGAGGAGGTCTTGCCCAGCGGGTCCCTTCTCAGCGAGCAGTTGGGCCTGGAAGTCCCAGCCTCGGGCGATTGCGGGGGTCATCGCGAAACCCTGCTCGGCGTGTTCGATGGCTGGTTGGAGGACGTCGGCGAGGGTCATGCGGCCGAAGCGGGTGACGGTGTCGTGCCAGCCCATGATTGAGCCGGGGACGGTGACGGCGTGGGGACCCTGGCGATCCCATTCGCCGCAGCTTGCGACGACGTCGAGGTTGAGGGCGGCGGGCGCTCGTCCGCTGCCGTTGAGGGCGGAGACTGATTGGTCCTGGGCGTTGTAGAAGAGGGCGAAGCAGTCGCCGCCGATGCCGGTTGAGGTGGGCTCGGTGACGGCGAGGGTGGCGGCGGCGGCGACAGCGGCGTCGGCGGCGTTGCCGCCCTCGCGGAGGATGCGCAATCCGGCGAGCGAGGCGAGCGGTTGGCTGGTGGCGACGATGCCCCTGGTCGAGAGGACGGGGGAGCGTCGTGATTCGAAGCGGAAGGGGTGTTCGGGTAGGTCAGTCATGTCGGACAGTTTAGGCATTGGGATGGCGTCGGCGGTTTTTCTGGGCTTTTTCTGGGCATGGCAAAGTCGACTCCGAGCCTCCAGGCGGGTTGGCAGCGGGCGTGTCGGGGCCTGGCGGTCGCCTGAGTGGTCGGCGTCTCTGTGGAGGAGAAAAAAACCGCGCCTGTGGTCTGGGGGAGCGCCCGCATCAAGTGCGGGGCGGGCTCCCTCAGAGGGAGAGGTCTTGTTGTTGGGGATTAGGGAGGTTCGTCTTCGGCAAGGGCGCTCGCTTCCTCGTCCTCTGCCTCAGCTTCTGCTTCGCCGAAAGGATCGTCGGCCGGCATCGCGTAAGGACCGAGCATCTCGTCGGTCACCTTCACCCGGCCTGACGTGATGTCTTGCATCTTCTCCCAGAGCGTCTTTTCCCCGCCGCCGGCCTCCTGTTTGGCCCGTTGAGCGGCGTCCTGGGCGGCCTGTTGGGCGAGCTGTTTGCCTTGCTCTTTGCCCTGTTCGTAGAGGCCGACAATCTGGGCCATCATGCCGAGGGCCTTGATCCTGACGTAGGCCGGTCCGTTGGCCGCTTCGTAAGCGATGCCGGCTTTGATGGCGTCGACGGAGTAGTCGATGGGCGGTCGCGATTGAGGCGCGGCGGTCATGTCTGACATCGGCCTTGTCCTTTCTCAGAACCTAAGTTTGTTATTGATGTTAGTAGGACGAGCGTTCGCTTGCAGAGTTGGAGTTGATCGGTGTGATGTCGGGTGTGGTGTGGTTGACGGAGTGAGTGGGGAGCCCTCACCCCAACCCCCCGTGTCAAGCACGGGGCAGGCTCTCCCAGAGGGAGAGTGGGTCGGAAGGGACGGGGAGCACCTGGGTGGGGCCGAGGCTCTATTCTGGGGTTCGTATCTGTACGAGGAGTTTGTATGACCACCGCTGCTGCACCGACCGTTACCCAGGAGCAGGTTGATTTCTATCACGAGAACGGCTTCCTGCTGATGCCCAAGCTGCTGCCGGACGACGTGTTGCAGGCGCTGCGCGATGAGACCGACCGGATCGTGGCGGAGGCGGCGGGTCTGACCGACCACAATGCGCAGTACGACCTCGAGGACTCGCATACTCCGGAGGAGCCTCGGGTGCGGCGGCTGAAGTCGCCCTCGTGGCACTGGCCATTTTTCCGCGAGTTGGCCCAGCATCCTGTCTTGATGGAGGTCGTGACGGCGCTGATCGGCCCCAACGTGCGGCTGCAGAACGACAAGCTGAACATGAAGGCGGCCGAGTACGGCGCGCCGGTCGAGTGGCACCAGGACTGGCCGTTCTACCCGCACACCAACGACGACCTGGTCGCGGCGGGCATCCTGCTCGACGATTGCTACGCGATCAATGGTCCGCTGCTGGTCGTGCCGGGATCGCACAAGCGCGCGATCTACGACCATCACCATCCGGAGGAGCGTTACTTCACCGGCGCGGTCGAGCCGGAGGAGTTCGACTGGGACATGGAGAAGGACCTGGTCGCGCTGGAGGGTCCGGCCGGTTCGGTCTCGTTCCACCACGTGCGGACGATGCATGGGTCGGCGTTGAACCGATCGGAGAATCCGCGTCGGCTGCTGTTGTTCGGCTACGCGGCGGCGGACGCCTGGCCGATCATGGGTCTGGGCAAGATGTCCTTGGACGACTACCAGGGCTTCATGTGCGCGGGCGAGCACGTCGAGCAGCCGCGCCAGACCGAGGTGCCGGCGTATCTGCCGTTGCCGGCGTCGCCGAAGCAGGGGTCGATCTACGAGAATCAGAAGACGGTGAAGAATCGGTTCTTCGACACGTTCGAGGACAAGCAGAAGAGCTGAGTCCTGCCTTCGGATTGGCTTTGACAGCGCCGCCTTCGGGCGGCGTTGTTGTTGCGTCCACCGCGGGGCAACCAGGTCGTTGCGAATTCATTAGCCTCGCGCTAGCCGATGAGGGAGGCGAATGATGACTCAATCGAGCTACTGGAAACGAATGCGGAACCGTCGTCTGTCACGACGGGCGGTGCTGCGATCGGCGGCGACGGCCGGAGTGGGGGCTGCCGGGCTGGCCCTGGTCGGTTGTGGCGACGATGACGACGACGGCCAGCAGGCGGTCGCTCAACAGCAACAGCAGCAGGACCAGCCGCAGCAGGCGGCTCAGCAGCAACAACAGCAGGATCAGGCTGCCAACCAGGCTGCGCAGCAGGCTGACCAGCAGGACGAGGCTGCTCAACAGCAGTCGATGCAGCAGCAGCAAGATCAGCAGCAACAGGCAGCGGTGGCGCAAGCTCAGCAGCAGGAGGCCGGGCCAGCGATGGGCGGCGAGCTGCGGATTTCGGACACGTCCGACCTGGCCTCGTTCGACGGCTTCCTGACGTTCGGCTACAAGGCGTTCCTGCACGGACACAACTGCTACCCGATGCTGACCCAGTTCTCGAACGAGCCGGGGCAGTCATCGATCGACTTCCAGCCCGAGCTCTGGCTGGCGGACTCGGTCGAACAGCCGGACGACGCGACCTACGTGTTCGTGATCAAGGACAACGCGGTCTGGGAGGACCGCGCTCCGGTCGACGGTCGCAAGGTGACGGCCGAGGACGTGGCCTTCTCGTTCGCGGGCGACCGCTATGCGGGCTATCCGAACCGCGGCGCGATCCTGCCCAGCCTGGCCGGGGTCGAAGCGACGGATGATCGAACGGTGCGGTTCGACCTGACGGCCGGGCTGGCGCCGTTCCTGCTCTACGCGGGCCACCACGCCGGACCGTACGTAATGCCGCCGGAACTGCTCGAGGACGAGATGTCGCGGCAGACGATGATCAGCGCCGGCCCGTTCCTGCTGGACGAATACGAGCCCGGTTCGCGCGTGGTCTACAAGCGCAACCCGGATTATTTCGATGCGCCGAAGCCGTATGTCGACTCGCTCGTGATCAACTTCATCGGCGACAACTCGGCGATTGCGGCGGCGTACCTGAGCGGCGAGTTGAACACGAGTTGGTTCGGCGTCGCCCCGCCGATCGTAGAGGAGCTGGAGAACGGGATTCCCGGGGCGACCTGGGAGTTCGAGCCGAGCCTGGTAATCGGCGGCGTGTTCCCCGACATCGGGATGGAGCCGTTCACCGATCCTCGGGTGCGGCAGGCGATGTCGTCGGCGATTGACCGCGACTCGATCCTCGCCGTCGGCGGGGCGCTGGAGACCGGGAAATGGTCGACGGCGCTGCCTCCGATGCCTGGCTGGTGGGTCGATCCGAAGGAGGACGCGGCGCTCGGCGAGTACTACAACTACAACCCGGAGCGGGCGATGCAGTTGCTCGATGCGGCCGGGATTGACGGCGTCGGGCCGGTGCCGCTGCACACGACCACCGCCTACGGACCGATCTTCGCCGAGCAGTCGCAGGTCGTCCAGGCCAACCTGCTGCAGGTCGGGATTGAGGTCGAACTGGTCGTCAACGAGCCGACCGTGCATTACTCAACGATCTTCAACGGCAGCACGACCGGCGTGATCGGTCACACGCTGTCGGTGGCGTCGATTGAGCCGGACGAGGCGCTGCGCAACGTGTTCATTCCCGACAGCCCGCGCTCGCCGATTCCCAACGGCGAGCTGATGGCTGACGACGCTCGGATGTCGGAGTTGCTCAACATGCAGCGCACGGAGAGCGACGTCGAGGCTCGCAAGAAGCAGATCTACGACCTGCAGTTGCACATCGCCGAGCAGATGTACTCGGTGCCCTGGGTGAATCCGCCGGTCTCGCAGATCGCGCGGCCGGAGCTCTCGGGCGTGCAGTTCATCCAGACGTTTGCTCCGTCGCCCTCGCTGGAGGACATGTGGTTCAACAACCTGTAGGCGCGAGGGCGGCCGAAGGCTGAGGCGAACCCAGCGGATAGGGAGGCGGCCGGATGCGTGGCTATCTGCTGCGTCGTCTGTTGCTCGCCGCGTTGACGCTGCTGGGGATCAGCGTGCTGGTCGCCGGGATGATGCGGACGCTGCCCGGCGACGTCGTCGACGTCCTCGCGGCCGAGGCGTTCTACGACGACCGCGAGAAGGAACGCTTGCGCGAGGAGCTGGGGCTGGAGGACCCGTTCTTCGTCTACTTCGGCAAGTGGCTGGGAGCAGCGCTGCAAGGTGATTTCGGCGAATCGCTGAGGACGCAGCGCAGCGTTGGCGACGATCTGGCGCGCCGGCTCGACGTGACGATGGAGCTGGCAATCCTCGGGCTGATCATTGCAACGACGATCTCGGTGCCGCTGGGGATCCTGGCGGCGCTTCGGCGTAGTCAGTGGCCGGATTATGTCGCCCGCAGCATCGCCGTGTTCGCGCTGGCGATCCCCGGATTCTGGCTCGCGACGCTGGCGGTCGTGTTCGGGGCAAAGTGGTTTAGCTGGTCGCCGCCGCTGGGTTATCAGCCGATCTGGGAAGCGCCGTTCACGAATCTGCAGCAGATGTGGCTCCCGGCGCTGCTGTTCGGGCTGATCTTGGCCGGTGTCCAGACCCGGATTCTGCGCACGGCGCTGCTCGATGTGCTGCGCCAGGACTACATGCTGACGGCTCGGGCGAAGGGCCTGTCCAGGCTGTTGCTGCTGCGTCGGCACGCGCTGCGCAACTCGCTGATTCCGTTCGTCACCGTGATCGGCGTGCAGTTTCCGGTCGTGCTCGGCGGTGCGGTCGTGTTCGAGTTGATCTTCGCACTGCCCGGGCTTGGCGCGTATCTGCTCGACGGGATCGCGAATCGCGATTACGTCGTCGTGCAGGCGGTCAACGTCTGGATCGCCGGCGCGGTGATCATCACCAATCTCTTAGTGGACGTGTCGTATGGCTTCCTCGACCCCCGCATCCGCGTCGGCGCCTGAGCGTCCCCAGTCGCTCGCGCAAGCCGTCCTGTCCGGCGGGACGAGCGCAGCGCTGCGCGTTGCTCAGGTTGTGCGCCGTTATCCGTTCCCGTGCCTGATGGCGCTGGTGTTGTTGCTGATCGGCCTGGGGTCGGGGCTGGCCGACCTTGTCGCGCCGGCGGATCCGCTGGCGATCAATCCTCGGGAGCGCCTGTTCGGTCCGACCACGACGTACATCATGGGCACCGACGCACTGGGCCGGGACGTGTTCACTCGGGTGCTGTACGGCGGCAGGGCGTCGTTGGGGGTGAGCATCGCGTCGGTGGGCATCGCGATCGGGATCTCGACCTTCGTCGGGCTGGTCAGCGGCGCGGTGAGCGGTTGGCTCGACGTGCTGGTCCAGCGAATCGTCGATGTCTTGATGGCGTTCCCCGGCCTGATCATCGTGATTTCGCTGACGGCCTTCCTCGGCAACAGCGTGGGGCTGTTGATCGTCGTCATCGCGATTGCGCTGTTGGGAGCGGGAATTCGGGTGGCTCGCGCGGCGGCGATCCAGGTGTCGTCGCAGCCCTACATCGAGGCGGCGCGAACGCTGGGAGCGGGTCAGGCGCGGATCATCGGCCGGCACATATTGCCCAACGCAATGCCGCCGATCCTGGTGATCGCAACCGCGCAGCTGGGGATCGCAATCCTGATCGAGGCATCGGTCTCGTTCCTCGGATACGGAATCCAACCGCCGGCGGCGTCCTGGGGCTTCATGCTCGGAGCCGAAGCGCGGATTCACATGATCGAGCAGCCCTGGCTCTCGGTCTGGCCGGGTCTGGCGATCTTCCTCACGGTGTTCTCGTTCAACATCATCGGCGACGCGCTCAGGGACGCATTCGATCCGCGGTTGCGCGGGGCTTGACGAAGACTCCGACTGACGATCCGCACTTGTCGAAATGCCTAGACTTCGGGCACCTGGAGTCTGGAGAGGAGTGCGATCATGGCCACCGGACGAGTTGTCGTCGTCAAGGAGTATCAGCAGCCGTTTGCGATTGAGGAGTATCCGGTTCCCGAGCCAGAGCCGGGGGCGATCGTGCTTCGGATTACGCAGGCGGGCGTCTGCGGCTCCGACCTGCATACGTGGCGCGGGGACATGGTCGAGACGCCGCTGCCCTCAAATGGCCGGGTGATGGGCCACGAGGGGACCGGCGTGGTTCATGCGCTGGGCGACGGCGTGTCGACGGATTCATTGGGCCGCGACATCGAAGTTGGCGACCGGCTGATGTACTCAGCGATCACTCCCTGCGGCCGCTGTTATCAGTGTTCGCGCGGCGAGCCGAACTGGTGCTCGGACCGGGGCGCGTGGTCTCGCGAGGCCGGCGTCGCGCCATACTTCACCGGCACGTACGCCGACTACTACTACCTCAAGCCAAATCATCCGGTGTTCAAGGTTCCGGACGAACTGCCCGATGAAGTGCTGGGCTTCGTCAACTGCGCGATGGGCACGACGACCGAGGGCTTGATGCGGGCCGGCTGCAAGGAGAACGACTTCGTCGTGATCCAGGGCGCGGGGGGACTGGGTCTCAACGCGACGGCGATGGCCAAGGACATGGGCGCGCACAAGGTGATCGTGCTCGACCGGCTGCCTCAGCGGCTGGCGCTGGCGGAGGAGTTCGGCGCCGACCAAACGATCAACATCGAGGAGTTCAACACGCCGGAGACGCGTCGGCGCGCCGTCTGGGACCTGACCGAGGGTCGCGGCGCGAACATCGTGATGGAACTGGTCGGACGGGCGGAGCTACTGGCCGAAGGTCTGACCTATCTGGCCAACGGCGGGACGTTCGTCGAGATTGGCGACATTGTTCGCGGGCGGACCGTCGAGATCGATCCCAGCACAATGCTCAGCGGCAAGAAAATCATGGGCTCGGTCATGTACCGGCCGCATCTGTTGCCGCTGATGATGGACATGCTGCTCAAGAATCAGCGGGACATCCCCTACGACAAGATCGTCTCCCACACCTATCCGCTGGCCGACGTCAACCAGGCCTTCGAGGACAGCGAGTGGCACGAACGGGAGACGAACGTGTCACGTTCGATGCTGGTGCCGTAAGGGTCAATCGATCCAGTCCGGCGTTGAGCCCCAGGCGTCTTCGGAGACGATGTCTCGGAGGGGTTTTCGGTTGAGGGGGCCGAAGCGGCCTCTTGGGTAGCCGAGGGGGATGCAGTAGACGACCTGGGCCTCGTCCGGGATCTCGAAGAGGCTCTTGACCCGCTCGTCGACGACCGCGTGAAAGGTCGTGATCGTTCCTCCGATGCCGAGGCCTCGGGCGGCGAGCAGCATGTTCTGGACGGATGGGATGACCGACTGCGCGGTTCCGGCTCCGGGCGCGGTGGCGCAGAGGAGGATCATGACGGGGACGTCGCCAATCTCGTCGGCGAGGCGCATGGCGGAGACTCGGACCGGATTCTCGAAGGCGGGATGATCGGGTCCTTCGATGCCCTCGTCGGCTCGCTTGGCCCACCAGGCTTCGTGATAGAGCTCGCCCAGTTCTGCTCTCTTGGCGGGGTCTCGGACGACGAGGAAGTGCCAGGGCTGGGCGTTGCCGCCGTTCGGAGCCTGACGCGCGGCGTCGAGGATGATCTCGAGGTCATCGTCGGAGATTGGATCGGGGCGTATGCGGCGGATGGCGCGCATCGAATAGATCGCTTCGTAGAGCGGGAGGCCGAGTCGTCCGTAGCGGGGCATGGTCTGCTCCTGGTTCTCGATCAGGCGGATGAGTGTGTTCGACGCTATCGTAAGCGTCCAGCGAGACTGATTGGCAACGAGCACCGGAAGAGGAGCATTCATGGGACTGGACCACATTCACCCCGACGGACTGGTCAACCTGCGATCGTTCACGCAGGTCGTCGCGGCGAGCGGAAGCAAGACGATCTACATCTCGGGCCAGGTGGCCTGGGATGTCGACGGAGGGATCGTCGGCGTAGGCGACTTCGCCGCGCAGGCGAAGAAGGCCTACGAAAACCTCGCCATCGCGATCGAGGCCGCTGGAGCGACGCCGGCCGACGTGGCCAAGACGAACGTCTACATCGTCAACTACAACCCGGAGATGGGTCGGGCGTTGAACGACGCTCGGAAGGCGGTTTTTGAGGGGTCAACGGCGCCGGCGAGCACCTTGATCGGCGTGCAGGCGCTGGCGGCGCCCGAGTTCATGATCGAGGTCGAGGCGATCGCGGTGTTGGACTAGCACCACCATCGCCGCGGGGAGCCCCCTCAGTCCCTGCGGGACAGCTCCCCCCAGAGGGGGGAGCAAAGAAGTCGAGAGGACAGCAACCATGGGCAAGATTTCGCTTGAAGATCGGTTTGCGATCATCGATCTCTGTTCGGTCTACAACTACACGGTTGACCAAGCCGACGGTGAGGGTTGGGCTGCGACTTTCACCGAGGACGGCATCTTCAATGGGCCGGCTGGACAAGCGGCGGGTCGGGACAACCTGGTGGCTTTCTGCGGTCAACTGGCTGAGGCGTTTCCCGGCGGGATGCACTTCACCGACAACCATCTGTTTGAGGTCGACGGCGACACCTGCCAGCACAAGTGCTTCCTCGACTTCAAGGTGCCGTCGCCGGACGGGTCGGTGGCGTCGGTCTTGCTGGGCTACGAGGATGTCATAGTCAAGGTGGACGGCGAGTGGTTGTTCAAGCGGCGGGACGTGGTCTCGGTGACTGGGTTCGAGGCGTCGCTGCCTAGCTAGCCTCCGCCGACGCCGCCGATGTCGTGGAACTGCGGTGGCGGAGGACTCATGATGGCCGCGAGGATGTGGTCGGTGTACAGCTGCCGACCGAGCGCGTTGAGATGTGTGCCGTCCCAGGAGACTTCGTCTTCGCGGCCGTTGGTGAGTTCGTTCCAGTCGAGGAGCGTGATCCAGTCGTATTTGATTGCTTCTTCGCGGAGCATCTTGTTGGTGTCGCGCTCGTAGCTGAGTAGCGGTTCTCGGGGTGGGAACTGCCTCGTGAGCACGATCAGGTGGCGGACTCCTTCTGCGGCTTCGATCAGTTTCTGGAAGCCGCGAGCGTCGAGGAAATTGGTTCCGACGGCCTGGAAGATCACCGTGTCGCGGGGACCGTTTTGCTTGATATCGGCTCTGAGGATCTCGATCGCGGTGTGAGCCAGGCGTCCGACCTCGGCGTCGACCTCAATGCCGACTTCCTGGAGCCGCGAGCGGGCACCGACCATGACTGAGTCGCCGATGGCGAGCGGCGGCAGGCCGAACTTCAGGGTTAGCGCGGTGGGGAAGGCGTCGGATTCCTGCAGATGCTCGAGCAACTGGACGAAGTCCGGGCCTTTCAACTCGGCACCTTCCCAGATCCAGGTCGGGGCGGCGTCGAGTGGTCCGCCCGGCTCGGCGGTGAAGCGAATCGGGAGTTCGACGAAGAAGGTAGATGACTTGCAGACGCGCTGCTCGTCGCCGTCCGATACCCAGGTCGCACAGCCTTTTCCAAGCTGCTCGATGCGGACGAAGGCGCAGGGGGCTGTGCCGGGACAGGGCACCGTGAGGACATCGCCGGGATGAAGCATGCTGACTGCGCGGTCGCCGTTGAGTTCGATGAACTGGCTTCGGCTGATGTTGAAGCGGTTCATCAGTCCGTAGGGAGAGTCGCCCGCTTCGACGGTGTACCTGGCGAAGTACTCGCCGGGCGGATACTCGACTAGTGGTTCGGGGATTGCTGCACGAGCAGATGGATCTGTTTCGCCTTCGCTGATCGTGAGAGGCCGGACCGTCGTCACCGATCGTCCTCCTCCGTCGACCAATGGTGTCGATCGGTCGATTGGGTCTGTGGCTCCGGGTTCTGCCGGTGTAGTCGGTGGTATCAGTGCTGCTGGACGCCGGTCGGAGCGGACAACAGGTCGAGCGACCACCTCGCGAACTACGGGCGGCTCGTCCTCCGGCTCGTCGATGATTTCGGTGCTGTTACCTGACTGTTCGGCTGAGGCGGAGAAGAGCAGGTCGGAGGGGGAGCGTCCGGGCAGCAGCACGAAACCGACCACCATCGCCAGGAATACAGCGAGCGCCAGTGAAGCCGTCATCGTGGCGATGGCACCGGGATTGGCGAGGGCTCGGCGGTAGCGTTCGCTGCTCCAGAACTGGGGTCGGCGCATGGGCGCCTCGACGAGGCGGTAGCTGAGCTCGGAGAGCGCGAAGGTGGCCAACAGTCCGACCGCGACGATCGCGATCGTGTTGGGGATGAAGTTGAACTCCCACTGCAGGGCCAGCAGGACCGGCCAGTGCCAGAGATAGATGCTGTAGCTGCGCTGTCCGAGCCAGCGCAGCGGCGAGACCTCCAGCAATCGGCCGAGCAGCGAGCCGGGTCGGATGACGAAGGCGACCAGCACGATCGTGCAGAGCGAGGTGAGCAGCAGTCCCCACGGGTACATCCAGTCGGTCCAGTGCCGACCGATGATCATGACGCCGACGATTACGACCATGCCCAGCAGGGCGACCAGGTCCATGACGTAGCCGACCGTCTTGCCCCAGTTGTATCGCCAGGGCTTCCAGAGCAGTCCGACGGCGACGCCGATCAGAATCGTGAACGCGCGAGGATCGCTGCCGAAGTAGACGCGCGAGGGATCGTCGCCCGGAGTGAAGAGGATGACCATCCAGATCAGCGACATCACCCCAAGCGCCGCGACGATGCACCAGAGCCAGCGCAGGTTGAGGAAGCGCATGACCAGCGCGAAGAGCACCGGCCAGATGATGTAGAACTGCTCCTCGACCGCCAGCGACCAGAGATGCCGCAACTGAGAAGGACGCTCGAACATCTCGAAGTAGGACACGCCGCGAACGATCAGGTCCCAGTTGGTGACGTAGATCGCGGCCATGAGGACGTCGTGCAGGTGTTGTCCCAGGGTCTCCTGGAGCATGATCGCGGCGTAGACGGTGGTCACGATGAGTACGAGCGCCAGCACCGGCAGCAGGCGACGGGCGCGGCGCAGCCAGAATTGTCCGAGGTCTGTGCTGGAGTCTCGTTCGCGTTCAGAAACAAGCAGCGCGGTGATCAGGAACCCGGAGACGACGAAGAAGACATCGACTCCGAGGAATCCGGCGGGCAACCAGGAAACCCCGGCGTGGAAGAGCACGACGGCCAGCGCTGCGAGTCCGCGGATGCCGTCGAGTCCGGTGAGGTGTGGGAGACCGCGTTCGCCGGCAGCCGAATCCGTTTGCGGTTTGATCGATGCGCTTGACATCGCAGCTACATCCGGAAGACGCCGAAGTTAGATTCGGGGATCGGCGCGTTGCGCGCGGCTGCGAGACCGACGCCGAGAGCTTGCCGGGTATCGATCGGGTCGAGGATGCCGTCGTCCCAGATCCGGGCCGAGCCGTAGTAGGCCGCGCCTTCCTCTTCGTACTTCTCCAACGTCGGGGCCATGAACTCGCGCTGCTCGTTGGGGGACATTTCCTGTCCCTGTCGAGCGAGGGCATCCTGGCGGATAGTGAGCAGCACGTTGGCCGCCTGTTCTCCACCCATCACCGAGACGCGGGCATTGGGCCAGGTCCAGAGCAAGCGAGGCGAATAGGCTCGGCCGCACATGGCGTAGTTGCCGGCGCCGAACGAACCGCCGAGGACAATCGAGAACTTGGGCACCTCGGCGCAGGCGACGGCGGTGACCATCTTTGCGCCGTGCTTGGCGATGCCTTCGTGCTCGTAGCGTCGGCCGACCATGAATCCGGTGATGTTCTGGAGGAAGAGCAGGGGCGTACCGCGCTTGGCGCAGAGCTGGATGAAATGCGCGCCCTTGAGCGCGGACTCGGAGAAGAGGATGCCGTTGTTCGCGACGATGCCGACCGGATGACCCATCACCTTCGCGAAACCGCAGACGAGCGTGCTGCCGTATGACGGCTTGAACTCGTGGAATCTCGAGCCATCCACGATCCGTGCGATCAGCTCGCGGATGTCGTACGACTTGCGAGTCGACTGCGGGACGATGCCGTAGATCTCTTCGGCGTCGTAGAGCGGTGGCTCGATCCGGTCGGACGGCGTGACCGGCCAGTCGGCGGCGGCCTCGCTGCCGAGATTGGCGACGGCGGCGCGGACCAGTTCGAGGGCGTGTTCGTCGTCCTCTGCGAGATGATCGGCGACGCCGGAAATCTGCGTGTGTACGAGTCCGCCGCCGAGTTCCTCGGCAGAGATTTGCTCGCCGGTAGCGGCGCGGACCAGTGGTGGTCCGCCGAGGAAGATGGTGCCGACGCCGTCGACGATGATCGCCTCGTCGGACATCGCCGGCACGTACGCGCCTCCGGCAGTGCAGGAACCCATCACCGCCGCAATCTGCGGGATGCCGGCGGCCGACATCGTCGCCTGGTTGTAGAAGATGCGGCCGAAATGGTCGCGGTCGGGGAAGACGTCGGCCTGCATCGGCAGGAAGGCGCCGCCCGAGTCGACGAGGTAGACGCAGGGCAGACGGTTCTGAGCGGCGATCTCCTGGGCTCGGAGGTGCTTCTTGACCGTGACCGGGTAGTAGCTACCGCCCTTCACGGTCGCATCGTTGGCGACGATCATGACTTCGCGTCCGGCGGCTCGGCCGATGCCGGTGACGATCCCGGCGCCCGGCGCTTCGTCGCCGTACATGCCGTCGGCTGCGAGCGGGGAGAGCTCGAGGAAGGGAGAATCGGGGTCGAGCAATCGCTCGATTCGCTCTCGGGCGAGGAGCTTGCCTCGGGCGTGGTGGCGGTCGACGCTGCGCTGTCCGCCGCCGGCACGAACGATGCGTTCGCGCTCCCTCATTTCTTCGACAAGGCCGCGCATCCAGGCCGAATTTTCCTGAAACTCGGCCGAGGCGGTGTCAACGGTCGACTGAATCGGCGAGGAAGCGTCGACTTGGTAAGAGAGTTCTGTGGATCCGCCGCCATCAGTCATGGGACGCTCCTGGGAACGCACCTCTTCCCCACCATGTCATCAGGGTATTCGGCGGTTAGACTCACCCGCAGCCGACCTGATTGGGGATCGGGTAAAGGACTGCCAAAGAGCGGAGCATAACGATGCCAGCGCAACTTTCTGACGGGAACTTTTCATACACGGCGCTCGACATATGGGAGCAAATGCCCGGCGGAGTCACGCTCGTCGAATGCCCCGGCGTAGCGGTTGATACCAATGACACGGTCTATGTGCTCACCCGTAACACCGAGCATCCGGTTATGGTCTTCGACGCCGACGGCGCCTGGCGCGGGAGTTGGGGCCAGGGCAACTTTACGGAACGCTCGCACGGCATCTGGATCGGCCCCGAGGGCGACGTCTGGGGCGCGGACGACGGGACCCACACGATCACCCGCTGGTCGCCCGACGGCGAGCTGCTGCAGACGCTCGGCGACCCCTACAACCCCGCTCCGGCCTGGGCCGGCAAGCCCTTCAACCGCCCAACCCACGCGGCCGTCAGCCCGAAGACCGGCGACATCTTCGTCACCGACGGTTATGGCAACTCCTGCGTCCATCGCTTCGACGCCGACGGCAACCACAAGCAGACCTGGGGCACGCCGGGCATCGACGCCGGCCAGTTCATCCGCCCGCACAACATCGCCATCGACGAGGACGGCCTGCTCTACATCGCTGACCGCGAGTGCCATCGGGTGCAGATCTTCTCGGAGTCGGGCCAGTTCGTCACCATGTGGAACAACATCCACCGACCCGACGGCCTCACCCTCGCGCCCGACGGCAACATCTACATCGGCGAACTGAACGAGATGGGCGGCATGCAAGACGCGCCGGGCCTCGGCCACCGCGTCAGCATCTACGACCGCTCAGGCAATCGGCTGGCGGTGCTCGGTCACCCGGACGAGGGTGACGATGCGGGCAAGTTCATCGCTCCGCACGGGATCGCCGTGGACTCAAAGGGAGACGTCTACGTCGGAGAGGTCTGCAACACCATCCGAGGCAAAGCCCTCGGAGTCGAGCTGCACTCGCTCAGCAAGCTGGTTCGGGAGACCTAATCCTCGGAGCGGTCGACGCGGTAACGCAGGAAGACCTCCCCCGTCTCTGCGGGCATCGCGTGGAGTAACTGGAGCCGCTTGATCCCCGATGCGGTGGGATCGCCGGGCCATCGGACGGCGGGGTGGGCGGCGTCTCCGCCGGTGATTCTTGGAGCGAGGGTGAGGAAGTACTCGTCGACGAGACCTTGACGGATGAGATCGCCGTTGAGCGTCGCACCGCCCTCAAGGAGGACTCTTGAAGCGCCAAGCTCGTTCCTCATGTGATCCAGGGCTGCGGCTGCCTCATTGCCATCCGGCACGACGACAACTGGTCTACTCCTGGATTCGAGCTCTCGTCGAACGTCCTCTGGGGCAGCGCTGGAGAGGTAGATGATCGCCTCGAATCCCGAGTCGGTGAAGAAGCGTCGCTCGGGTGGAAGATTCCCGCTCCGTGTGAGGACGGCAGCGATCGGTGAAGGCGTCAAGCCTCGATCGACTCGCCATTGTTCGAGGTCCGGGTTGTTCAGCCGGGCCGAAGTGCCGGAGGCTCGGAAGGTGGCACCGCCGTTCATGACGACGTCGAAGTGGACCCGTAACTCCCGCATCAACCGCTGATCGAGCTGCGAACCGAGTCCGCGCTCGGTCCCGTCCACCACCGTCCGCCCATCGGCGGACATGACCATGTTGATCGCCACGAATGGCCGATCCGGTGGCACATCGGGAAAGCTGAGTCGTGTGTAGTCGATCTCGGCCCGATTCAGTTGAGTCATGAACTCATGCTAGGTTGCGGGCATGTCGGACCAGGAACGCGACGACCCCGAGATTGAGGACGAGGATTCGGAAGAGCCCGATCGCAATTTCCCGATCTCGGAGATGGCGCGATTCACGATTGGCGGGAAGCCGGTCGTGCTTGATGACTTCGTCGACATCACGACCGGCGATGTCGCCAACCGCCCGGTAGTAGAACCGCAGGCGCAGCCTGGGCCGCTGCCAAAGCAGGTGGTCTGGAACGCTCGGCGTCCGGTTGAAGACTAGTTGTCTCCGTAGTCGGCTTCCCAGGTGATGTCGATCGCGTCTTTGACGCTCTCGTGCGCCGGGCAGCCGGGCGCGTGGAACTTCACCGCCCGCTCGGCGGCGGCTCGCTGTTCCTCAACGATCCCCGGGATCTGGAAGACCACGTGAATCTTCGTGATCCGGATCGTCTGGTTGTCTTCGCCTTCGATCGTGCCCAGGACGTCGGCCTTGTACGTGTTGGGGTCGAACTCGACCTTGCGCGCGGACAACGCCCGCGCCAATGTGCCGTACATTCAACCGCCGACCGCGGCGACGATGTGGTCCAGGGTGGCCGTCATCGGCGGCGCGCTCTCCGGCACCCCGTAGTGCTCCTTGAGTTTGCCCTGGACGCCGTAGGCGACCTGCTCGGGTACGTCGCCCAGCGTCGCATGGCGAATGCCGTTCTTCAGTTCAAGCTTGTTGCGTGAGATGTACTCGAAGCGGGCCATGTCTCACTCCTGTCCGGGTCGGCTAGCTGTTGGCCAACAGGGTACGCATTCTGTCGACGCCTTCGACGATCTCCTCCAGCGAGGCCGCGTAGCTGAAGCGTAGGTAGCCCTCGCCGAGGTGTCCGAAGCTGGTCCCGGCGATCACGGCGAGTCCGGCTTCCTCGAGCAGCCGTTCCTGGAGCGTGCGGGCGTCGATGCCGGTCTCGGAGATGTTGGGGAAGGCGTAGAACGCTCCGAGCGGGTTGACGCAACTCACGCCGGGGACGTCGTTGAGTTCCTTGACGATCACCTGGCGGCGCTCGTCGAAGGCGGTGGTCATGATGTCGACGGCTTCCTGCGGTCCGTCCAGCGCCTCGATGGCTGCGTATTGGGTGGCGGCGTTGGGGCAGGAATAGCTGTTGATCGCGAGGCGCTCGGCGTAGGGGAACAGCGCCGGCGGGAAGACGCCGAAGCCCAGCCGCCAACCGGTCATCGCGTAGGTCTTGCTCCAGCCGTCGAGCACGATCAGACGGTCGCGAAGCTGCGGGTAGTTGAGCCAGGAGGTGTGCTCGAGACCTTCGTAGAGGATGCGCGAGTAGATCTCGTCGCTGAGGATGACCACGTCTGGCCATTGTTCCAGCCCTTCGACGAGGCGCTCGACCTGGTCGCGTGAATACACGCCGCCGGTCGGATTGGCCGGACTGTTGAGGATGATCAGTCGGGTGCGTTCGTTGATCTGGCTCAGCACCTGGTCCGGATCGAACGTGAATCCGTCGGCCTCGTGCAGTTCGATCGGCACCGGAGTCGCTCCGGAGAACCGGATCACGGACTCATAGATCGGGAATCCGGGGTTGGGATACATGATCTCGGCGCCTGGCTCGCCCATCAGCAGCGCGGCGAAGAACATGACCGGCTTGGCGCCGGGCGTGATCAGGACGGTGTCGGGGTCGACCTCCGCGCCGTGCCTGCGCTGGAGATCGCGTGCGACCGCATCCCGAAGCTCAGGAATCCCTGCGCCTGGCGTGTAGCCGTGCTTGCCTTCCGCGAGCGCCCGCTCGCCCGCCTGGACGATGTTGTCCGGCGTGGCGAAGTCCGGCTGTCCGATGCCGAGGTTGATGATCGAGCGTCCCTCTGCGGCGAGTTTGTTGGCCCTGGCCAGGACTTCGAACGCCGTCTCCGTGCCCAGGTTCTGGGCGGCCATGGTTGGTTTGACCATCGTCAACCTCCGTTGTCGTCGTAACTTCCTGGATCGAGGGTACTTGGCCTCCCGCCTTCAGCCACTGGATACTCTTGGCTCACGGAGGTTGCGGTGAGGCGCTGGATTCAGACCTCAGTCGTGATGGTCATGTGGCTCGGTTGGCTGGGCCTGATCGCGGCATGTGGGGATTCCGAACCGGTCGTCGCGCCGACGCCTGAACAGTCCAGCACGGTCAGCGGACCGCGCACCGGCTCACAGATCTTCGCCTCGACCTGCGCGGCCTGTCACGGCGCCGACGGAGAGGGCGCGGACAACTGGATGGTCCGGGATGATGATGGGCGATTGCCGCCTCCGCCGCTCAACGGCGATGGTCACACCTGGCATCACTCGGACGGCGTGCTCTTCGGCATCGTCAGCGAAGGTGGACTCGGCCTCGGCGCCGGCAGCAACATGCCGGCCTTCAAGGATGAGTTAACCCGCGATGAGATCATCGCTGTACTCGAGTACGTCAAGTCGCTCTGGGAGGGCAAAGAGGTCGATGGAGTGCCAATCGCCCAACACCAGAGAGAGTTCAGCGAGACGGATCCCTACCCCCAATCCGGGAGCTGAGTGGGCGCAGCGATCCGCCACCTACCGGCGCTTCCAACCACTTCGACGCTAGTCCGCAGCCTGTAGCCCAACCGCGCCTGATGATCTGAGTGCGGCAATCTCCGGCTCACCGTAACCATGCTCGCGCAGGATGTCGTCGGAGTCGCCGTCGAACACCGGCGATGGCCCGCTGGCCCTGGGTGGTGAATCCGACATTCTGAAGACAGGGCCAACCATCTGTTCCGGGCCGGTGAGTGGATGCTCAATCTCGGCAATCACGCCGATGGCCTTGACCTGCGGATCATCGACCATGTCCTCGGGCAGGTTGACCTGAGACGCCGGCGCGCCGGTGGCGTCAAGCTTCACGATCCAGTTGGCGGTCGTGTCGCTGCGGAATCTCGCGGCGATGTTCCCTCGCGCTCGCTCAACGATCTCGACTGAACCCGGATCGAGGGGGTTGAAGCCCTCCGCGTCAGTGGAATCATCCTGTTCAGTCACTCCAATTGCTTGACGAACCTGCTGCCGATTCAGCGGAGTCAGGCAGCCCAGCATGATCGCGCCATCGGCGGTCTCATAGCCGCCGTAGTAGAGCGCGAACGCTGCGCCGATCATCGACCGCACACCGGTGCGCGCTTCAAGAATCTCTCGGTAGGTGCCGCCGCGCGCCCGCACGTTCTCTATCTCATCGAGAGACGACTGAAGGAACGTGGCGTCGCTGACCGGCAATCTGGCCACTCCGAAGTTCTGCATCTGCAGCGCCGCACCGAGCAACGACGTCTCAATGCGCTGTCCCCGGCCGGTCCGCTCCCGATGAAACAGGGCCGCGCAGACCGCCATCGCGCTGGTCCAGGCCGCGCCGTAGTCGGCCGGAGTCGTCGCCGATATCGCCACCGGCCCACCCTGTTCGTCCGTCTTCTCGTCACCCGCCATCAAACCCGAGTAGGCCTGAGCAATGATGTCCGCTCCGGCGCGACTGGCCGATGGTCCCTCCGGCCCGAAAGCGGTGTTCTCCAGGTAAACCAGGCCGAGGTTGTGCTTGCTGAGGTTCTGGTAGTCGACTTGCAGCCGCTCCGCGACTCCCGGCCGGGCGTTAATCAGGAAGACGTCAAATCCGCTGATCAGCCGATGCACGACCGACTGGCCCTGTTCTGTCTGCAGGTTCAAGACAATGCCCCGCTTGCCGCGGTTGTAGACGTGAAAAACCTTCGACTCGTTGGGCATGAACTGGCCGACGCCGCGCGTGGCGTCGCCCTGCGGTGACTCGATCTTGACCACGTCGGCGCCGAGGTCGGAGAGCATGACCCCGCACATCGGCCCAGCGATGATCTGCGTCAGTTCGAGGACCTTGATCCCGTCCAGCGGACCGGGCATGCGCGACTCCTAGCCGTCGACCTAACCGTCAGATGGCAGACCCACCGCGCCGGATGAGCGGAGCGCGGCGACTTCCTCTGCGCTGTAGCCGTACTCGATCAGCACCTCATCGGTGTCGCCGTCGAGCGGAGGCGACGCGCCCTCCGCCTGAGGCGGGGTCGCCGACATGTTGAACGGCGGGCCGACCATTCGCTCGGGTCCGGTCAGTGGATGTTCGAGGTCGACCATGATGCCCAGCGCCTGGACCTGCGGATCGTCGATCATCTCCTCGGGGATGTTGACCTGCGAGGCTGGCGCCCCGGCGGCGTCGAGCTTGGCGATCCAGTTCTCGGTGGTGTCCGAAGCGAAGCGTTCGGAAATCTGCGCGCGAACGCGAGCGACAATCTCCTCGGAACCCTCAGCGAGGGCGTTGAAGTCTCCGTCGTCCGTCGGATCGTCGCCGGGTTGCAGCCCGAGCGCTTGTCGGACCTGATTTCGATTCGGCGGCGTGACGCATCCGAGCATGATCGCGCCGTCGGAGGTCTGGTATCCGCCGTAGTAGAGGAAGAAGGCACCTCCGACCAGGGCGCGGAGTCCGCCTCGCGCACCGAGCAGCTCGCGGTAGCTGCCGCCGCGTTCCCGCACGGCTGCCAGCCCGTTCAGGATTGGATCGAGCATGATCGCGTCAGAGACAGGAAGCCTCGAGGTAAAGGCGTTCTGTAGCACGAGCGCTCCGGCGAGCAACGAGGTATCGATCTTTTGACCCTCGCCGGTTCGCTCGCGGTGAAACAGGGCTGCGCAGATCGCGATCGTGCTGGTGAACGCCGCGACGAAGTCGGCGGGAGTGGTGGCGGTGATCAAGTCCGGGCCGCCGTGTTCGTCGACCTTCTCATCCCCGGCCATCAGTCCCGAGTAGGCCTGGGCGATGATGTCCGCGCCTGCTCGGTGGGCCGAGGGACCGGTCGGACCGTAGGCGGTGTTCTCCAGGTAGATCAGCGTCGGATTGTGCTGGCGCAGGCTCTCGTAGTCGATGCCAAGTCTGTCCGGAACACCGGGTCGCGCGTTGATCAGGAAGACGTCCATCTCGCCGATCAGGCGATGCACCACAGCCAGACCCTCGGGATCCTGAAGGTTGAGGACCATGCCTCGCTTGCCGCGATTGAAGACATGGAAGCCCTTGCTCTCGCCGGGCACAAACTGACCGAGCAGGCGCATCCCGTCGCCGGCGGCCGACTCGATTTTGATCACATCGGCGCCCATGTCGGAGAGCATCACCCCGCACATCGGCCCAGCAATGATCTGAGTGACTTCAAGGACCTTGATTCCATCGAGCGCACCGGGCATGGGAATCTCCTCTGTGGATTGCGGGTTGTCGTGAGGATAGGCAACTAGCCGTCTGCGGCGGGTCCGGTTGGGCCGATTGCGCCGGCCGCTCGGAGGTTGGCTATCTCGTCGTTGCTGAAACCGTGCTCGCGGAGGATTTCGTCCGTGTCCGCGTCGAGCGGGGGTGCGGCTCGGCTGGTTCCGGTTTCCGTCCTGGACATGGTGACCAGCGGCCCGACCTGGCGTTCGGGGCCGGTCAGTGGGTGCTCAATCTCGGGCATCAGGTTCATGGCTACTACTTGCGGGTCGTCGGGGATGTCTTCGAGCCAGTTGACCGGCGAGGCGGGGGCTCCGACTGCGTCGAGCCTGGCGATCCACTCGGCCATGGTGGCGCCGGCCAGTTTCGTTCTGATCTGCTCTTCGACGCGGGCGACGATGGCATCGGCGTCGGGTCCAATGGCGTTGAAGTCGGGGCTGTCGGTGGGGTCGTCGGTGATGTTCAGGGCGGTGCGGATCTGGTCTCGATTCTGGGGGGTCAGCGCGCCGAGGATGATTGCTCCGTCCTTGACCGGGTAGCCGGAGTAGTAGATGCGGAATGCCTTGCCCTGGTTGGGGCGGCTGCGGCGGGCCTCGATCATCTCGGCGTAGGTCGCGCCCGACTCGCGCATCTCGGACATCATCTGTCGCAATGGCTCAATCAGGATGGCATCGGAGACCGGCACATCGCCGGCCCACGGCGCTTGCAGGGCGAGACCGGCGCCGAGCAGCGTGCCGGAGATGCGCTGGCCCTCGCCGGTTCGCTCGCGGTGGAAGAGGGCGGCGCAGACTCCCATGGCGCCGCCGAGCGCAGCGATGTAATCGGATGGCGCGGTAGCCGTGATCGCCTCGGGAGCTCCGTTTGGGCCGACCTTGAGGTCGCCCCCGACCAGGCCGGAGTAGGCCTGCACCATTGCGTCCGATCCGGCTCGGTGGGCGCTCGGCCCGCGGTCGCCGAAGCCGGTCACGTCGAAGTAGATGATGTCTGACCGGATTCGACTAAGGGTGTCGTAGTCCATGCCGATTCGCTCGGCCACGCCTGGCCGGACGTTGGTCAGGAAGACGTCGAAGCCGGGAATCAGCCGGTGCGCGACTGCCTGGCCCTGGGAAGTGGACAGATCGATCACCAGTCCACGCTTGCCTCGGTTCAGGCCGTGGAATGCCTTGCTCTCGCCGGGCGCGAACTGGGCGATCTTGCGCGAGGCGTCGCCGATGGGCGACTCGAGCTTCACGACGTCCGCGCCCAGATCGGCGAGGGCGACGCCGCAATAGGGTCCGGCGATGATCTGGGTGAGCTCCAGCACCTTGATCCCGTCGAGCGGTCCGGGCATACGCGCCTCCTCAATCGCGCAGGGTACGCGAGGCCTACGCGTAGAATCTCCAGCAAGCACCGCCACACAGAATCGAGCGAGATGATGCCCGAGTACGAGAACATCCTCTACGAACAGGACGGCCCGGTCGTCACGATCACCTGGAACAATCCGGAGACTCTGAACGCGATCACGCCGGCGCTTGAGCGGGAGTTCCACGAGGCGCTGGACGTGGCCAATGCCGATCCGACGGCGCGCGCGATCATCTTCACCGGCGCCGGGCGGGCGTTTTCGTCGGGGTACAACATCGCCGGCGGGATCGATAGCGAGGTTGGCGGACCGACCCAGCCGGTCTCTGAGCATCTCGAGCGCTGGTTCAAGTTCTCGTCCAAGAATCCCGACATGATGATGCACTTGATGACGCTGGAGACGCCGATCATCGCGGCGGTCAACGGCTGGTGCATCGGCGGCGGATTCTGGTACTCGCTGGCGGCGGATATCACGATTGCTTCGGATCGGGCCGTCTTCGCCCAGCCCGAGGTGCGGATGATCTCGAACAGCTCGGTCCTGTTCGCTGCGCTGGCGGGCTGGAAGACGGCGCATCGTTACGCGTTGACCGGAGACCACTTCGACGCCCAGGAGGCGTTGCGGATTGGTGTGATCAACGAGATCGTTCCGACCGAGGATTTGATGGAGAAAGCCGACGCGCTGGCGCGTCGGCTGGCGCTCGTGCCGTCTCACTCGATCCGGTACAACAAGCTGATCACCGCACGGGGTCTCGAGGCGATGGGGTTGCGCAACGCGCTCAACGTCGGCTCGATGCTGTCGTCGATGGTGGAAGCGTCGGCGGACGGTCCCGAAGTGGCTCACCTGGATGCTGCCAAAGAGACCGGCGGATTCGGCGCGTTCCTGCGTGCTCGCGACGAACCGTTCATCCCAGAGCCGTTCGGTCCGCGAAGCGAGCCTCGAGACTGATCCGGCTTCGCCTGCCGTCTAGGCATCGCCTTGATAGCGGTCACGATCGGGAATCGCCGATCCGCGGGTCAGCGCCGGCATACCGAGCATGTGCCGCGTGCCGGCGTCCCAGTTGAAGTCGAGTCCGGCGTTGTGCCGGCGCGCAACCTGGAGGTCGCGGAAACGACGCTCGAGCGTCCAACGCCGATGAATCGCGTTGGTGCCTGCGGCGGGGAAGAGCATCTCGACGGCCTCGGTCGCGGCGTGCACCGCATTGACGTTGGCCAGCCGCCAGTGAGCGACCGCGGAGAGATCCGGTTTGCCATCGACGATTGATTGCCACGCTTTTCCACCGACCTCTCGGACGTAGGAGCGGGCTGAGCCGACCCTGGCCTGTGCTCGTCCCAGGGCGACGCGGAAGTGCTCGCGCTCGGCCAAGGATCGCGAGTCGCTCTTGCTCGCCACGAGCTTGGCGTGCAGCACGACCTCGTCGATCGCGCCCTGCGCCGCGCCGAGCGCCTGGCCGCCGTTCTGCAGCCAACTGGCGATGCCGCTGTCTGGAATCCGCCAGTTCGCCCCCCCGGCGTGCGGTCGTGAGCCAATCTTCATCGTCCGCTTGTCGGGCGCAAACACGTCGGAGCTCTCGTAGTCGTGCGAGCCGGTGCCGCGTAGGCCCATCGTGTCCCAGATCCGCAGAATCGTGCCTTGGTCCGGATCGAGGAACGACATGTACGAGTCGCTTGGTTGATCGACGTCGCGAAACGCGGCGACGACCTGTGTGGCGTGGTCGATCCCGCTCGCGTAGGTCGCGATCCCGTTGATGATCCAGCCGCCTTCAGCTCGCTTGCCCCAGTTCGTCGGACGGGCCGAGCCGGCGATCCGACATCGTGGGCCGCCAGCCTCGTCGGAGCCGATCATCTCGCGCAGGTCCTCCGTCTTCAGCGCTCCGGTGACCAGCGAGAGCTCGGTCGCGAGCATCACCACCCAGGAGATCGAAGGATCGGCGATCGCCAGCGCCTCGACGGCGTGGAACGCAACCAACGGCGGGACTTCCTCGCCGCCCGCCGCGGCGGGAATGAACATCCGGTAGAGGCCTGCATCGGTCAGTGCTTCAATCATCTCAACCGGCGGAGTGCCGTTAGCCTCGGTCGTGTCGGCGTGTGCAGCCACCATCGGCTGCAGCTCGATCGCACGCTGCACCATCGGATGGTCGACAGGGTCGGGTTGCATTGGAACAGGCTAGGGCTTGATCTCTGCGTCGTTCGGCCACGTTCGTCTGGTAGCCTCTCGCTAGCCAAACAGCCCAAGTGTCCCGTTGGAGTTCGCCTATGGTTCGCGTTGAAGGTCCGTACGATGTCGAGGCCGTGCGCGCCGAGTGGGTCGGCCGTAAGACCGATGTGGTCCCCGGGCGCTATCCGGTCGAGTACGACAGCATCCGCCGCCATTGCCACATGGTCGAGGACACCAATCCACTATTCCTCGATCCCGAATACGGCAAGGCATCGGAGCATGGCGCGGTGATCGCGCCGCCGGTGATGACTCGGTACTTCGCCGGCGCCGGCGTCTGGCCGCCCTCGTCGGACAAGCAGGCCAGCATGATTCTCTCCGTGCCGACACGCGGAGAGCGCAACATCAACCTCAACACCGAGTGGGAGTACCTGATCCCGGCGAAGGTCGGCGATCACCTCGCCTCGCAGACCGAGGTCACCGACATCTACGAGAAGACGATCAAGCTTGACCCGCGCTCAGTCTGGGTCGTGACCGAGACCCGAATCACCAACCAGGACGGCGAGCTGGTCGCCGTCGGCACCAACACGCTGTGTACGCACCGGACTCCCGAACAAGTCGAAGCAGAAGAAGGCGAGCGCCCGCTATGACCACCAGGAATGCACCCAACAGCGTTGCGACTGAGCAGACATACTTCGAGGATGTCCGCGAGGGCGACCTGATCGAGGGTTACGACCTGACGCTCGACTGGACCAAGATGGTCGAGCAGGTCTCAGGCTCGCAGGACTTCTACCCGGTCCACCACGACCCGGAGTTCGCGGCCGAGGCCGGACACCCGGCGATCTTCTACAACACCGGCTGGACCCAGGCCGCGCTCTGCCGCGTGGTCACCGACTGGGCGGGGCCTGCAGGTTGGATGTCGAAGTTCCGTTTCGAGATGCGGCGGATGAACATCCCCGACGACGAAGTCCACGCGCGCGGCAAAGTGGTCGGCAAGTCCGACCTTGACGACGCTCACGGACTGGTAGAGCTTGAAGTCTGGCTGGAGAATGACCGACTCGGCGTGACCACGCCGGGCTGGGCCACCGTTCGGCTGCCCAGGCGATCCCGAGCATGACCCGAATCGGCATCATCGGAGCCGGCGCCATCGGCGGTGTCGTCGGCGGGATGCTCACCCGCGCCGGCTACGACGTGACCCTGTTCGACCATTGGGTTGAACACATTGACGCGATGAAGCGCATTGGCCTGCGTCTCAGTGGACCGCTGATCGGCGACATCCGCGTGTCGGTCAATGCCAGGCACCTCTACGAGGCGCAGGAGATCTCCGACCCCTTCGACATCGGCATCGTCGCGGTCAAGAGCTACGACACCGAGTGGGCCTCGGCCTTTATCTCGCCCCTGGTGAGGGATGACGGCGCAATCGTCGACTTCCAGAATGGCATCAACGACGAGCGCGTCGCCGCCGTCGTCGGACGCGAGCGCACGCTGGGCTGCGTGATCACGATCGGCGCGGGGATGTACGACCCCGGTCACTGCATCCGCACCGACACAAGGACGCTGGGCTTCAAGGTCGGCGAGTTGGACGGCTCCGATTCCGACCGCGCCCGCGAGATCGCCGCGATGATGAATCACGTCGCCGGAGCCGAGTCGACCACCAATCTCTGGGGCGAACGCTGGGGCAAGCTGGCCGTCAACTGCATGGCCAACCCAATCGCCGGCCTGTCGGGCTACGGCTCAGGAGAAGTCCGCGCCCGCGACGACACGCGCTGGCTCTGCACCAGGATCGCCGCCGAGGTCATCCAGGTCGGCCGCGCCTACGGACACAACATCGAGGGCGTCTGGGGCATCGACTCGCAGAAGTTCGTCGACGTCGCCAACGGCGCAGACTCAACCGAGCTCGACGCCGAACTGATCGCCGGTGCCCAGGCCCTCGGAGCCGGCCGCCCCAGCTTCCTCCAGGACGTGATCCGAGGCCGCCGAGTCGAAATCGACGCCCTCAACGGCTGGGTCGTCGAGCAGGGCAAGGCAGTCGAGGTGGCAACCCCAATCAACGAGGCAGTGTCGGAGGTGGTGAGGTCGTTCCCTGTCGGGGAACTGAGGTCGGATCCGGCCAACATCGGTCGGATCATGGATCGGCTGGGTTGAGCTCCGTTCAGGGAGAGCGGGCAGGCTAGGGACCAGCTAGCGACTACCCACGATCTGGACGCCCTTCTCTCCAGGCTGTTCAAGCGACTCCTGCTCGCCCAAATCGGCTTTGCAGCCGTCGTCATCGGCGCCGTCGTGCTGTTCGTGCATGGCTAGAAGAGGACACAGTGATCAAGCAACAGCTCGCCCCACCAGCTTTGGTCGGTTTGTAAAGGCCATGTCCACAAACCGAATGCCATCGCTCTTACGTGCTATCTTCCCAGCATGGCAACAGAGAGACTTCACCTAGGACAATCTCGATCCGTCAGGCGGCGCTCATCTACCCTTGAGTCAATTGCCGACCGGGAGAGCCAGCTTCGGTCACCGGACGGTCGCGGGCGCAAGGCCAAACAAGGCCAATTCTTTACACCTGTCCCCATCGCACGATTCATGGCCTCGCTGTTTGATCTTCGTCCCACGCCCGCCTCCTTGTTGGACCCGGGCGCAGGCCTGGGAATCCTAAGCTCCGCCTTTGCCGAACACTGGCTGCACGGTAGCAGCGGTCAGCTACGCGTAACAATGATCGAAAACGACTCGACCATTCTCGATACCCTCCAGGTGACGAAACACGATTTACGGAAGAGCGGTGTATTGCCCACGGTAGTGCACGATGACTACTTGCACTGGTATGCCGACTCTGTAGCGCCCTTGGCTGGCGACATGGCCGCTTTCGACTACGCCATCCTGAACCCACCCTACTTCAAGATTTCTTCGCGTTCTGACAGCCGATCGATCCTCAGATCTCTGAACATCGAGACTTCCAACATGTATGCGGCCTTCCTTGCCCTTACCGCACGCGCCCTGAAGCCGGGCGGTCAACTAGTAGCCATTACACCAAGAAGCTTCGCCAATGGGGCATACTTTCGGCACTTCCGTCAGGACTTCTTTGGGCGAATGTCATTGTCCACCATCCACTCCATCGACTCTCGAAACACGGCTTTTGCGCGCGATCAGGTCCTACAGGAAACTGTCATTCTCCACGCCCGCAAACAGAAACGGCCGAACAAGGTACTCATAACGGCAGGAGGCCTCACGAAATCAGATATAACCACATCTATCAGTGTGCCGTATTCCCAGGTTCAGTCTCCTGCGGGTTCCTCTGGACCAATTCGCATTCCACGAGACCAAATCGACCTCGACGTCAACTCGCGCATTCATCGGCTGCCGGCGGCCCTAGCTGACCTCGGGGTTGCTGTTTCGACGGGACAGATCGTTGACTTCCGTTCCCGCCAGCATCTACGTCACTCCATTTCACCAGAGGATGTGCCTCTTCTCTACCCGAGAGACCTTTCCTCGACTGGGCACATCAAGTGGTCGCCAACGGGTAGCAAACATCCCATAGCCATCGCGAAGAACGAATCGACCACGCCGCACCTGATGCCTATGGGGCCATATACCGTCGTTAAGCGTTTCACTGCGAAGGAGGAGCGCAAACGAGTGGTTGCTTCTTCAACAGGTTCACTCGACTGGCAAGGCGAACACCTGGCATTCGAGAATCACCTAAATGTCTATCACCAAGGTGGCCGACCTCTCTCTGAGTCATTCGCAACGGGCCTATCGGCATTTCTGAATTCTTCCTTAGTCGATCTTTACTTCCGCCAGGTCTCGGGTCACACACAGGTGAACGCCAGCGACCTTCGCTCTCTGCGCTACCCGACCGCTCAACAGCTAGAGCGGTTAGGTGATTCAATGCCACCTGGATCTCTCAGCCAAGCTGAGCTTGACAGCGTGGTGTTACAATCAGTTGCCGAACTGAGACATCAACCGGGGCAGGGAGACTTCGTGATGGCCCATCACAAGATACTGGAAGCCCGCCAAGTCTTGCGAGACCTTGGATTGCCGACACCGCAGACCAACGAACGCTCCGCATTGACCCTTCTTGCCGTTCTCGACCTCTTGCCAAACAAAGAATGGTCAGAGGCTGAGTCACCGTTGATGGGTATCACGCCGATGATGGACTTCATGCGTGATCATTATGGCAAGGATTACGCTCCGAACTCCCGCGAGACTGTCCGGCGCCAGACTGTTCATCAGTTTGTAGACGCGGGTGTACTGCTTATCAATCCTGACAAGCCGGGTAGGCCAACGAACAGCGGCCAAACGGTCTACCAGATTCCAGAGGAGCTTCTACAGGTTCTTAGAACGTTCGGCTCCGACGATTGGGAGGATGCCCTTATCGACTGGCATGCTTTGGCACCCTCCTTGAGCGAACAGTGGCGGGATGAGCGGACAATGGAGATGATTCCCGTCTCGATGCCAGGTGGACAAGACCTCTCGCTTTCGCCGGGCGGGCAGAGTCCATTGCTGAGGAAACTGATAGATGATTTCTGCCCAAGGTTCACTCCCGCTGGAAGGGTGATCTACATCGGCGATGCGCAAGCGAAGTTCATCTTGCACGATCAAGAGTCATTCGATGCACTAGGAATTGAACTGGATGAACACGGCAAGATGCCGGATCTCATTGTGCTCGACGAAGGCCAGGATTGGTTGTTCCTCATAGAAGCTGTGACCTCACATGGCCCAATGGACCCTAAGAGGAAGAGTGACCTATTCGCTATGTTTTCGACAGCAGGCCTTGGTCTTGTGTATGTGACGGCATTTGATGATAAGAAGACCTTTGCTCGATTCCTCCCGTCAATAGCCTGGGAAACAGAAGTATGGATCGCAGATGATCCAACCCATATGATTCACTTCGACGGCAAGCGATTCCTAGGCCCTTACGACTAGACGCTCCCCATCTCGCCAAACTCCGGCAGGACCTTCTCTGAGAACTCCTCCATTGACCTCAGGATCTGGCCTCGGGTCAGCAGGCCGTTGTATTGGTACATGAAGATCCAAGAGACGGGGGTTACGTCCATCATGGCCTGGACCTGGCGCTTGACGGAGTCGAGGGTGCCGGCGAAGAGGAGTCCGTTCTCGAGCTGCTGCTCCGGCGTCATGATCTCGCCGCCGGGGGGACGCAGGGCCTCGGCGAAGCCGAAGGGGGCGAACCAGGCGCCGCCGGCGAATGCGGCTGAGTGGCGCCAGAGCTCCATTGCCTCCTCGTCGGTGTCGGTGATGATCACGTCGCGCAACACGCCCAGGCCCTCGCCGGGCTTGAGCTCCCGACCGACCGACGCCGCTTCCTCCTGGTAGACGTCGTAGAGCCGATTCTGCAGTTCGGGGTACATCGGCGGCAGGATGGCCGTGATGCCTTCGCGGGCGCACCAGCGGATCGTGCGCTCGGACGAGGCGAAGGGCTGGAAGATCGGCGGGTGCGGCTTCTGCAGCGGCTTGGGCACGACCCCGATCTCGCGCACGATGTTGTTCTCGTCGACGCCGCGGCCCCACTTGCGCGTCGCCTCGATGTCCCAGGGCGTGCCCTCGGGCGGGATCTGCCAGGCGTCGCCCTGGTAGGAGATCATCTCCTCCGTCCAGCATTTGCGGATGATGTTGAAGTGCTCCTCGAAGGCGGCGCGGTTGGCCGCGTCGATTGCGTCGTGGTCGCCCGGTCGGGCGGCGTGGACGCCGTGGATCTGCTGGGCCAGCGTGTCCACCCAGCGTCGCTGATAGCCGCGGGCGAAGCCGGCCACCGCGCGTCCGCCCGACATGTGGTCGAGCATCGCGATGTCCTCGGCCACGCGGATCGGATTCTGCGCCGGCAGCACCAGGCCGAGCTGGCCCACGCGGATGCGCTCGGTCTGCATCGCCAGGTAGAGGTCGAGCATGACCGGATTGGGCGAGACCTCGAAGCCCTCGATGTGGAAGTGGTGCTCGGTGAAGCCGATCGAGTCGTAACCCAGCGCGTCGCCGGCCTTCGCGAACTCCGACAGGTCGGCGAGCATGTCCTGGTACAGCTCGGGCCGGAGCCCGGCCATCCCGGCTTCAATGTCCTCGCGCGTACCGACGGATGGAAGGAAGAAGAGACTGACCTGCATGTTGGCTCCAGAGTTCGCTAGTCGAGAGACGACAGGAACGACGCCACCGCGTCGTTGAAGTCGGTCGGATTGTCGATGTTGGCCGCGTGGCCCGCGTTCGGGATCACGGCCTTGGTACTGCCGGGAATCTTGTTGGCCATGTAGTCGGTCCCGGCCAGGAAAGGTTCATCGTTCTCGCCGACGAGCACCAGAGTCGGCTTGTCGATGTTCGACAGCGACTGGATGATCCGGTTGTCGAACTGCGCCAGCATCCCCCGAGCCGCCCTGGCCAGACCCGCCGCCGAGCGGTGCGTCGACACCCGAACTTCCTCGGACCCGCCCAGAGCCGCCAGACCATCGCGTTCCAGCGCTTCAGCCCGCGGAATCGCCATGCCGGTGTTCCAGCCCTCCCGAGCCTTCGGATTGTTGTAGCCCGGCCCCGTGTCAAACAGCATCAAGGCCCGCGTCCGCTCGGGATAGGCCACATTGAACGCCAGCGACATGTAGCCGCCCAGCGAGAGCCCGCCGATCACGGCGTCGTCGACGCCCTCGGCGTCCAGGATCGCGGCCATGTCGGCAACCGTCTCGGCCTCGCTGTAGCAGGACGGGTCGTCGGGCGAGTCCGTCAGGCCATGCCCGCGCATGTCCCAGACGATCAGCCGGTGGTCCGCCGAGAGCAGATCACGCTGCCCGGCCCACATCTGCGAGGTCGCGCCGTAGCCGTGCGAGAGCAGGATCGCCGGACCGGCGCCGCTCGCCTCGTAGTGAATGCTGACGCCGTTTCGGTCGATGCTGGACATGGTGCGGCTCCGTTGCTGGATTGGGAGTGGCGGTCTCGCTGGGTAGGATAGGGGTCGAACATCGGCGGTCTGGGCATTGGACGGAGGCGTGTGATGAAGGCTCCCATCGGTCCTGAAATTGTGTTCGAGCTGGGCGGCGTCTCGTCGCCCGCGATCTCGCCCGACGGCTCTGTGGTCGCCTACGTCCGCGGACAGGTCGAGGACGGTAAGCGGGTCTCCTGGATCGAGTGCGCCCCGTTCGCCGGCGGCGATTCGCGACGGCTGACATCGGGAAGCTCGGACTCCAGTCCGGTCTGGTCGCCGGACGGCGCGGCGCTCGCCTTCCTCCGGCCCGGCTCAGACGAGGACGGCGCGACGCGGCAGATCTGGCTGCTGCCCTCGGACGGCGGCGAGGCGCGCAGACTCACCGATCTGCCCCATTCGGTCGCGGGATTCGACTGGTTGCCGGACGGATCGGGCATGATCGCGACCGTCGACATCGACCCGCACCGGGACGAGCGCGACGGTTCCAGGACGACGGTGGTGCGCGACACCTACTACCGCGGCGACGCGCTCGGTTATCGCGAGGACGCATGGCACCAGCTGTTCAGAATCGATGCCTCGACCGGAGCCGCACTGCAACTGACGACGGGCAGCTACAACCACGCGCATCCCGTCGTCTCGCCCGACGGCCGCTGGGTGGCATTCACCGCCGACCGCAACGTCGACCGCGAGAAGCGGCGGCCGTTCGGTTCCGAGCTTTGCGTGATGTCCACGCAGGGCGTGGCCGGCGGCGGACACGTCGAGCGGCTGACGCCGGGCATCATGTCGGCCGGGAAGCCGTGCTGGTCGCCCGACGGCTCCGCGCTGGCTGTTTCGGTCACCGACATGTCGCAGCGCCACCAGGCTTACCTGGAGCTGGTTGAGCGGTACAGCGGCCAGCGGACCCGTCTGACCGACGACTCCGTCAATCCGCAGACCGGGTTCTTCCCCATCGCCGGACCGCCGACGATGATCTGGTCGGGAGATGAGATCACCTTCGCCGGAGACGCCTGCGGACGCTCGGGCGTCTACCGCGTCGCGGCAGACGGCTCGTCGCCGGTCGAAGCGATTCGGACGGAGCGCGAGCTGATCAACGGCTTCGATGTGTCCTCAGATGGCCGCTCGATTGCCATCGTCTCCACGACACCGGATGCGCCGGGCGAGATCGTCGCAATCGGCGACGGCACGCAGGCGGTCCTGACCAACGCGACCGAGGACTTCGTCGAGTCGCACGCAATCGGCGACGTGGAGTTTTTCACGGTCGAGCGCGACGGCTGGGAGATTCCCTACGGACTGATGTATCCGCCAGGCTTCGACCCGCAACAGTCGTATCCGTTGGTGATGGAGATCCACGGCGGACCGAACGGATTCTTCGGCGAGGGTTTCAATGTCCTCCACCAGGTGATCGCCGGCGCCGGCTTCCTCGTCCTGTTCGTCAATCCGAGAGGCTCTTCGACCTACGGAGCCAAGTTCACCGACGCCGTCACCGTCGACTGGGGCGGCGAGGACTCGCTCGATCTGCTGCATGCGCTGGATGTCGTCTGCGAGCGGCCCTACGTCGACGCCAACCGGCTCGGCGTTCATGGCTATTCGTACGGTGGATACATGACCACCTGGTTGATCGGACACGTCAATCGATTCAAGGCGGCGATCGCCGGCGCGCCCGTCGTCAACCTCTGGTCGATGTGGGGAGTTTCCGACATCGGACCGTCCTGGGGCTCGTATCAGTGGGGCGACATGCCCGACGACAACTTCGACTGGTATCGCGAACGCTCACCGATCACCTACGTCGACAACGTCCAGTGCCCCGTCCTCATCCTGCACGGAGAACACGACTGGCGCGTGCCCATCTCGCAGGGCGAGGAGTACTTCGCCGGGCTGCGGTATCGGGGCAAGACGGCGGAGATGGTCCGCTTCCCCGGCTGCTCGCACCTGATGATGCGCGTCGGAGACCCTGTCCTCGTCAAGGAGTACTACGAGCGCATGGTCGCGTGGTTCAAGCGATACCTCTAACTGGTCGAGTCGCTACTTCTGCGGTCGCATCACCGCAGCAACCGGCCGCAACGTGCGCCGGATGACGCGTTGCGCGGCTTCCTGGACCTGGATCGTCGGCGGTTTCATCCGCAGGTACACGATCCCCAGGACCAGGCTGATCGCGATCGACGAGAGTCCCATGATGATCAACACATCCTGCTCGCCGATCATGTCGGCGACCTGACCAAAGCCGAGTCCGGTGAATGACTGCACACCGAAAGGCAGGAAGGTCAGCGCGGTCACCCGGCCGTGATACTCGCGCTCCGATTGACGGATGACTTCGGCGGTGTTGAGCGTCTGGAAGGCGGAGAAGCCGGAGCCAATCAGGAAGACTACGGGCAGCATGACCAGCGCATTGGGCGTGACGCCGAGCAGCGCGACTCCGAGACCGAAGGCGCAACTCATGATCAGCAGCACCCCGCCGGACCAGCGCGTTCCGACCACGCCGGCGACCGAGAGTCCGACGATGAATGAACCGACGCCCATCGGCCAGGTAACCAGGCCTAGATTCCTGGACTCGATGTCGAAGACGTTCTCCAGCAGTCCGGGCAGCACGTTCTGGTAGGGCCCGGCCGTGGCCGAGACCAGCAGCAGGGTCGCCAGCAGCACGCGAAGCCGAGGCTGCCGCCAGGCGTATCGCAGACCGAGCAGCAACTCGCGAGTGACTGAGCCCCGAGGCACATTGCGAGGACTGCCAGGAGGCATGAGGTAGAGCGAGAAGATCGTCACGACCAGGATGCCGGCCATGATGAAGTACGCGCCGTCGGCCCCGATGAACGGAGCGAAGAGCAGCAAGGATCCGAGCACCGGACCGACTGACTGGGGGAAGGTGAGGCCGGTCTGCAAGAGGGCGACGCCGTTGCCGACCAAACGCGGCGGCACGATATCGGCGACGTAGGCGCGTCGCGAGGGTCCGGTGAAGGCGAAGCAGGCACCGAGGAAGAGCGTGCTCACAGTGAGCCAGATCACTTCGATCTGGCCGATCACGATCAGGAAGCCGATCAGCGCATAATTGATCGCGATCGCGGTCTGAGCCAGAACGATCAGCCGCCGCTTCGACAGCCGGTCAGTCAACGCGCCTGCGAACGGCCCGATGAAGAACCAGGCGATCCCGTTGCCGGCCATCGCCAGGGCGACTGACGAGTTGGTTCCGCCGAGGTCGAAGGCGACGATTGGCAGGACGGTGAAGTTCATCGAGAAGGCCATGAAGGCCATGACGGTGAGCAGCCAGTGGAGCCGGAAGAGACCGACGCCGAACGCTTCGAAGGTCTGGCCGATGCCTGCGCGAATCATGTCCAGTGATCGTATGATGTGGGCAGGTTTCCGTCAGAAGTTGGCAACTATTCCAGAGGCAGGCCGGCATGGACGTTGATACGGCAATCAAGGAGCGCCGGACGATCGGCGTCTTCTCCGACCGCGCAGTCTCGTCGGACCTCGTCGAGCAGTTGATCGAGGCGGCGCGCTGGGCGCCGACGCACAAGCACACGGAACCGTGGCGCTTCCATGTGGTCTCGGGCCAGGCGCGCGAGGAGCTGTGCGAGGCGATCCTTGCCGAAGGCGGCGAGTTCAAGAAGGATCCGCGGGGCAAGTTGATGCGCTCGCCGCTGTTTATCGCGGTCACGCAGGCGGCGGTGCTGGATGACCCGGTGCGGGATCGGGAAGACTATGCGGCGGTCTGTTGCGCGGTGCAGAACATGATGCTGGCGGCGACGGCTCGGGGATTGGCGTCGAAGTGGAGCACCGGGGCGCTGGCCGAGAATCCGGCGGCGAAGCGGTGGCTTGGGATTGGCGAGCAGGACCGGATTGTGGCGTACCTGTACCTCGGCTATGCGCCGGAGGAGATGCGGGAGATGCCGGCCGAGCGTCGGCCGGCGGAGGTGGTCTGGCGGGGCCAGGTCTGAGCTAGGTTCGAGATTGGTCATGGATGAACTCGGCGATCGCGTCGGCGGCCAGTTCGCGGTTGCCTTCCTCGGTATGGCCTGAACGCTTTCTGGGGACGAGACCGTGGTTGCCGTCCGGGATCCAGCACAGTTGGATATTCGGCGAGAGATCATAGGCTTCGACCTCCTCCCGAGTCCCGTATTCATCGCGTTCGCCCTGGACGATCAATGTTGGGGTCGCCATCTGTTGCAGGTGAATGGTGATCGCGGATGCGGGGTTGTTGGGTGCGTGGAAGGGATAACTGATGCAGATCATGCCGGCCGGCTCGACGGCGTCGGCGATGTAGCTGGCGATTCGGCCGCCCATGCTGCGGCCTCCGAAGAAGAGCTTGGAGGTGGGGACGCCCTGCTCGGCGAGTTGCTGAATCACCTGAACCCAGACGGCGGCGAGGACGTCTTCGGGATCGGGCGGCCAGGGTCGGTGTCCTTCGGCTGTCGCGCGGCGCATGTAGGGGAAGTCGAAGCGGGCGACTCGGACTCCGCGCTGGGCGATGAGATCGGCCAGGTGAGCGGTGCTGGGGTGACTGGAGGATGCGCCTGCGCCGTGGGTCAGGACCAGCGTCGGGGCCGGTGGCGACTTGGGCAGGTTCCAGGTCAGGGGTGTTTCCATTGGGGGCGGGCCCCCTCCGTCACTTCGTGACACCTCCCCCTCTGGGGGAGGTCATGTGCTTCTCGCGATGATTGGGGCCATTTCGTCGATCAGGTCGTTGGCGGCTGCCGGATCCAGCGCGGTCATGGCGAGGTGGTCGACTCCGCTCGCCTGGGCCTGCTCGGACTTTTCGATGATCTGGTCGGGCGTTCCGATGATCATGTCGTCCAGGCGGTCGCGGGTGACGAACCGGGCCTCGCCGTCTTTGAGGTAGCTGTAGTGGCCCTCGTGGACATCGAGGTAGAGGCGATCGAGCGGTCGTCCGCGTTCTTCGGCATACTGGGTGATGTACTGGTTGTATTCGGCTGCGGCGTCGGGATTGGCGCCCTTGAGGTTGCCGCCCCAACCGCCGTACTCGGACTCCCAGAGGGTGTGGTTGTAGACGGCGGCGACCGCTCCGGCGCGGTGGACGACACGCTCGGACATGATGTCCTCGCCCTCCTCAAGCACACAGGCGCCGACCAGACCGACCGTGTACGGCTTCTCGGTCGAACGGCCGGCCGAACGTGCCGCGTCCTCGATGATCGGGAACGCGGAGTCGAGCCAGGGTCCGGTGCCGGAGGTGACGAATCCGTCGCCAACCTCACCGACGACGGCGGTCGCCCTGGGGCCGTTGGCGGCGAGGTAGATCGGGATGTGATCCTTGATGTTGTAGAAATCAGGGTGGTCCGGGTGAATCAGTCGTATCCAGGTCTCGCGGCCGGTGACGTCGTCGGCGTGGAGGATGTCCTTGCCGTCGAGCAGGTCGCGGACCTGCTGCGCGTACTCGCGGAACTTCCTCACCGGATACGAGGGCAGGCCCATCGTGTTGCGTCCGGTGTAGCCGGTGCCGAGGGCGAGGATGGTGCGACCCGGGGCGAGCTTGTTGATCGTGGCGATGGCCGACGCCGTGACCGGCGCAATTCGGTTGGAAGGAATCGAGACCAGCGTGCCCAGCTTGATCGTTGAGGTGCGCTCGGCGGCCAGGGCCATGGCGGCGTAGCAGTCTGACCAGATCAACTGTGAGTCGGGGAACCAGGCGTGGGTGAAGCCGGCCTCCTCGGCGCGGACGACTTCTTTCCACATGTCGATGTAGGTGGGAACGAGCAGTCCGTAGTCCATGGGTCGCCTCCTCAGGTGCGCTCAGGCTACCTGTTCGGCTAGCGGAAATTTTGGAGCTTGAGTGTCGCTGTTCAGTGTTCAGGTCAGAAACACTCTTTCGGGGCTGAACGGGGACGAGGTCCAGTGTTTTACTGGAGATCGTGTGTTCAGGATCGTTCAGGATCGTTCAGCCTGGTCCAGCCTCGTTCAGCCTGATTGAACGCTGGGGCGTTCAGGTTTGTTCGGATCCGTTCGGATTCGGTCGAGTGGATTGCGATTCGCCGAGAATTTTTTCTGGCGGCGAAGTTTTGCGGATCCCTTTGTTTTGCTGGGGATCGCGTGATCGGGGGGATACAACAAGTGACAATTTTGGCAGGTTTTTTCGGTTTGGCGCGGGTTTGATGGGTGGGCAGGCGCGAGAGGCCGTCCGGGTGGGGCAGAGATAGATCCTGGAACGGCGCTGGTGGTGGCACGACGGGACTCATTTTCTGATTGGCCATACATAGCATGAACGTACTGTGTTGGACAGTGAGGAGTCAACAGGGGCGATCGGGGATTCTCAGTAGCTGTTACCAAGCCAACTCAAGGGCGATTCCGACCCACTCGAAGATCAGTGTGCCGATCACGAACGTTTTCGCCAAGCCGAGCAACAAGGGAGTTGGCCTCATTCGAGGATCTTCGGCGTGCTGCCAATCGCGGAGCCACTTCCAGAGGAACGGCGTGAGGATCGTCTGGGTGATGGCCCAGGCCAACAGCTCTGTCATGGCGTCCTGCCCGCGGCTGCGTTGGCAGCAGTCAGTTAGCCACGCTTTTGGATGACTTCTCTTGAGAAGTCGTCGATGATCTCTCGTGCGCCGTTGGGGTCGTTGGCGGTGAGGGCGATGTTGTCGACTCCGATGGATTCGAGGTGTTCGAGCTTCTCGATGATTTGCGGTCCGGTGCCGACCAGACTGCGTTCGAGGACCTGGGGGAAGATGAAGCGTTCTTCGCCGGGCTTGAGATAGACCATGTGGCCTTCGTGGACGTCGAGGTAGAGGCGGTCGTCGGGCGTGCCTTTGGCGGCGGAGTACTCGCGGATGTAGTTGTGGTACTCGCCGGCGAGGTCGGGGTTGTCCATGCCGAGGTTGGCTCCGGGGCCGTAGGCGGCCTCCCACATGGCGTGAACGCCGGGGACCATGCCGGGGCCGAGGATCCTGGTTACGCGCTCCGATTCGAAGGTCTCGCCGTCGTTGAGGACCAGTCCTGAGGTGAGGCCGACGGTGTAGGGCTTGTCGATCGAGCGTCCGGCGGCTTCGGCGGCGGCGGCGATGGCGGGGAAGGCCTGCTGCGCGTTGAGTCCCATGCCGGTGGTGACCCAACCGTCGCCTGTCTGTCCGACGACCTCCAACGCGCGGGGGCCGTTGGCGGCGACGTAGATCGGGATGAAGTCGTCGAGGTTGAGGAACTCGGAATGCTGACCGTGAATCAGACGGATCCAGCGCTCCTGGCCGGTGACGTCGTCCGTGTAGAGGACGTCCTCGCCGTTGAGCAGTCCCCGGACCTGCTGCGCGTACTCGCGGTAGCGGGCAATCGGGTAGGCGGGCAGACCCATCGTGTTACGACCGGTGTAGCCGGTGCCGATGCCGAGGATGATGCGTCCGGGCGCGAGCTTGTTGAGCGAGGCGACGGCGGAAGCGGTCACCGGCGCGATCCGGTTGGAGGGGATGGCGACCAGCGTGCCCAGCTTAATCGTGGAGGTGTGGTGCGCGGCCAACGCCATCGCCGCGTAGACATCGGAGTAGATGAGCTGGGAGTCGTAGAACCAGGCGTGGGTGAATCCGGCGGCCTCGGCGCGTTGGACTTCCTGGTAGGCGTTGATCCAGCTTGGGATTCCGATTCCGTAGTGCATGGTGTGCTCCTTTGCGGCTTAGCGGAGTTGGTAGGTGGGGGGCTTTTTCCAGAGGTCGGTGGGTGGGTTTTCTTGTTGGGCGAGGATTTTGGCTCGCTGGGCTTTGTCGAGGCGCTTGCCCTGCTGGATGATTTTGCGGTTGGCGCTCTCTTTGGCCTTGTTCCTGGCGACTGTTGCTGGGTTGGGCTTCTTCTTCTGGCCTCGTGAGGCTCTGACCACTCCGGACTTTTGGAGGCTCTTGAGGTGGGCCTGGACGTTTCCGTCGGCGGCTCGGCGGAGGCGCTTGTCGATTGAGTCTCCGTAGATGGTCTCCATGATCTGCCAGGAGGTCCTGGGCTCGCCGTCCTGGAGCTGTTCGAGGATCTGGTCCTCTCGCATCTGTCGGTGGGCGACGTACATCTCGAGGCGGTCGCGGGCTTTGGCGTCTTCGGTGTCGGTGATCAGCGGGCCGTGGCCGGGGCAGAGCACCTTGATGTTGGGCAGTTCGAGGAGGCGTCGGAGGGAGGCCATGTAGGAGTTGACGTCGCCGACGACCGAGGTCGTGTTGCCCAGGATCGTGTCGCCGGTGAAGAGGATGCCTTCCTCCTCGATGTAGTAGCAGAGGGAGTCGACGGAGTGTCCGGGGCTGGTCATGACCTGGACTCGGATGCCGCCGTCGAGGTCGATCGTGTCGCCGTCGGCGTAGGTCTTGACGCCCACGTTGTCCTTGGGCAGCTGACGCTTGAGCAGCTTGACGCCGTTCTCGGGTACCGCAATCTCCGCCTTCAAATGCTCGCGCACGTGCTTGAGGTTGCCGGAGTGGTCGAAGTGGTGATGGGTAATGGCGGCGACGCCGATCTCGGAGTGGTCGATGGCGGCGAGGTAGCCGCGCAGCATCCAGCGGAACTTGTCGATCGCTTCGCCGGAGTCGATGGTCAAGGTTTGACCGCCGCGCTGACCGATGATGTAGATGTTGGTCGAGGTGGGGCGCATCGGCTGGTCCTCGGGGACGGGGACCATGCGGACGTTGTCGCTGATTTTCATGTGGCGCCTCTCTAGGTGTGGCTGCCGATGGGGATGTCGGCGACTTGCGGGGCGACGTCGCGGGCGAGGAACTCGGGGACGTCGTCTCGGTCGAACATGAAGTGCTGGAATTGGACCTCGGCGACGCCCGCTTCGGCGAGTCGGCCGAGTGCGTCGACGGTTTGATCGGCTCCGCCGACGAGTCGGCCCATGGAGCCGAATTCGGTCAGGAACTCGTCGAGCGGTTGGCCTGGGCGGCCGAACATTCCCTGTGCGAATCGGCCTCCGGCTTCGACGAGTTCTGGCGGTCCGACGGCATGGAACATCATCATTGAGTGTTCGATTTCGTCCGGATTTCTGTCGAACGCTTCGCAGGCACGGGCCATGACATCTCGCTTGTGGCCGTAGGCTTCTGGCGTGAGTGAGACGCAGTTCCACTCGACGGCGTACTTTGCGGCCATTGGGATCGTGCGTTTCTCACCGCCGCCGCCGATCAGGATCGGCGGACGTCCTGAGTCGGGGATGGGGAGGCAGTCGGCCTGGTCGAGCTGGTAGTACGGGCCCTGGTAGCTGGACTGTCCGGGACTCCAGAGCGCCTGCATCATGTTGATGGCGTCTTCGAGGCGCTCGAAGCGCTCGCGGGTCGGGGGAAAGTCGAGGCCGTAGGCGTTGTGCTCAGGCTCGTTCCAGCCGGCTCCGAGTCCCATGACGAAGCGACCGCCGGAAAGCTGATCGATCTGTGCGGCCATGCGGCCGACGTCGACTGGTCGGCGGAAGGTGACCGGTGTGACCATCGGGCCGAAACGGAGGTTGGAGGTCTCCTCAGCGGCCATGACGAAGCTGAGGAAGCACTCGAGGCTGTCCTGCTGGCTGCTGTCGACGGGGCCGGTGAAGTAGTGGTCGCTGCGGAAGAGGGAGGGGAAGTTGAGCCGCTCGGCGAGTCGGAGGATGTGCCGCCAACGCTCCCAGGTGAGTCCGTTCTGTCCTTCGACCATCAGGGCGACGCGCATGGGAGGTTCCTCCAACGGGGGGCAGAGCACGCTGTGTGGGCATGGTAGAGGGCGGGCGGGGCAGCACCGGAGCGTGCCCCCCTCTGTCACTCCGTGACATCTCCCCCCGCGTTGCGGGGGGAGAGTGGATCGGCGGTGAAGGCGATGCCGTCGTCGAGGACGATCACATCGACCGGATCATCCGGGCGCCAGACGACTTCTGTGCGCAGCCTTGCTTCAACGTTGACTCCGGAGCGAAGTCGCACTCGGACAACCTGGTCATGCCCGTAGTACTCGCTGCTGATCACATTTGCACAGTCGGGCCCGTCGTCCTGACACGGCTTCAAGGCCAGCTGCTCCGGACGAAGGAGCACGTCTATTGCTTCATCGGTGGCCTCGGAATCAGGGTTGGCAAGGACGACGAAGCCAAGCTCGGTCTGCGCGCCGCCACGAACGCGCTCCCCTGGGAGGATGTTGGCGTCGCCGACGAAGGTACCGATAAAGCGCGTCTCGGGCCGGTAGTAGATATCGTCGGGGGCACCGATCTGTTCAATTCGGCCGTGGTGCATGACCGCGACTCGGTCGGCGAGGGAGAGCGCTTCCTCGCGATCGTGGGTGACGAAGATTGCGGCGGTGTTGGCCGCTTTGAGGATGTTGCGCATCGCGAGTCGGAGGCTGGCTCGCAGGTTCTGGTCGAGGTTGCTGAAGGGCTCGTCGAGGAGGACGGCGGCGGGATCGGGCGCCAACGCTCGGGCAAGAGCGACCCGTTGCGCCTCTCCGCCTGACAGTTCGTGCGGATAGCGATCGCCGAATCCGTGCAGGTCGACGAGATCCAGTAACTCATCCACGCGGGCGGGTGTCGGAACGTGGCGCAGACGCCGAACCGCCCTCGTCCACCAAGCGTGGTGACCATCTTTCAGGCCGAAGGCGATGTTCTCGGCGACGCTGAGATGCGGGAACAGCGCGAAGTCCTGGGGGACCATGCCGATCCTGCGGCGCTCGGGCGGTCGCCAGACGGTAGGGTCGACGGCGGTATCTCCGTTGATCCGGACGACGCCCTGATCGGGTCGCTCGAAGCCGGCGATCAGCCTCAGCGTGGTCGACTTGCCGCAGCCGCTGGGTCCGAGCAGGGCGAGGATCTCTCCCTGCTCGACATGGAAGGATGCGTCGCGGACCGCGACGGTGTCGCCAAACGACTTGGACAGGTTGTCTGCATCGAGGGCGGGACTTGTGAGCTGCTGGTCAGTTTCGGAGGCCACGGTCATTTCCGAACAGGATGATCATCGGCAGCGCAGCGCAGCCAAGCAAGAGTAGGGCCGCGGCGGCGGCGCGGGCGAAGAACGCCTCTTCCGTGTGGCCCCAGAGCGTTGTTGCGAGCGTGTCAAACTCGATGGGTGCAAGCAACAGGGTGGCGGGCAGTTCCTTCATCGTGGTCAGGAAGACCAGGGCAAATCCAGCCAGGACTCCTGGGGCGATCAGCGGCAGCGTGACGCTGAGGAACGTCTGCCAGGGGGTGCGGCTGAGGGATCGCGAGGCTTCTTCAAGACCCGGCTGGACTCTGACCAGCGATGTGCGGAGGCCGGCGATGGCCTGGGGTAAGAAGAGGATCGCGTAGGCGATCACCAGTGTGATGATGGTCTGGTAGATGGCCGGCGTGACTCTGAGGGTGAAAAAGATGAGCGAGAAGGCAACGACGACGCCGGGTAGGGCATAGCCGACGTAGGAGGCTCGGTCGACGATGCGTGAGAGGAATCCGGGACGGCGGACGACGACGATGGAGATCGGGATGGAGACCGCTACGGTGACTCCGCCAGCGAGGACCGAGGCGTAGACCGACTTGAGGGCGGCGTTCCAGATTCCGGGGAAGGTCTCTCCGAGTTGCAGACCGATCGTGAGCCAGTGGAAGAGGACGGCGACGGGTACCAGCAAGGCGATGGCGAGGACGACGGCGAGGCCGATCATCGCCGGCCAGCGGTAGCGTCGGAGCTGGACGAGTCGGGGCATGCGGGCGGCACCGCTGCCGAGCCGGTGATAGCGGGCGTTGCGGCGTTGGGACCAGTCGACGAGGAGGACGACGGCGACGAGGGCGACGAGGATGAGGCAGAGCGCGGCGATGCTGGAGCGGTCGAAGGTGGTGCCGATGCGGACGTAGATCGCGCGAGTGAAGGTGTCGAAGCGCATCATGGAGACGGCGCCGAAGTCGGAGATTGTATAGAGGGCGACGAGCAGACTGCCGGTCGCCAACGGGACTCGCAACTGGGGGACGGTGACTCGCCAAAATGCTCCCCAAGCGGATTGTCCGAGTGAACGGGCGGATTCCTCGATGGCCGGATCGAGGTCGCGCAGGCCGGCTCGGACAACGATCAGGAGATAGGGGAATGTGAAGAGGGTGAGTGTGAGCCAGGCCCCGAAGAAGCCGTAAATCTCGGGGACGCTCGTGACTCCGAGCGGGGCGAGGAGATCCTGCAGCGATCCGTTTGGTCCGAGCGCGATGATGAAGGCGAACGCTCCGACGTAGGAGGGGATGGCGAGCGGGACGATCGTGGCCGAGCGCCAGAATCCGGCGAGTGGGAGGTCGGTTCGTTCGGTGAGATAGGCGATCGGTAGGGCGAGCAGGGCGGAGGTCGCGGTGACGGCGAGCGTGAGCGCAGCGGTGTTGAGCAAGAGCCGCAGGGTGCCTTCGGTGAGGACCTTGGACCAGGTGTCGGCGTCGGCGTCTGCGGCTCGGACGATGAGGTAGACGAGTGGCACGCAGGCGGCGGCGGCGGCGGCCAACGCGAGAATCCAAATGGTCGGGATGTTGATGCGGAATCGCGAGGGGTAGTCGAGGGTTCCACCCAGGATGCTCATGGCTGGAGATTATCGGAGATTTTCTGCATGAAACATGAGAATCTCCAGGTTCAGTCTGATCGGCCGCACTGGCACTGACGTGAGGGCTCGAGTGTCAGGGAAGCGCAGAGACCTCGCGAAGCAGTTCGAGCGTGCCTTCCAGGTCGGCCAGGGAGGTGAGGGCGAGGGACGGTGGGTCGAGGTCGGCCAGGGGGATGAGTTCAGTTCGGGCCTCAACTCCTGCCGCGACCGGGTACTCGCTGGTCTCGTCGCGGAAGTAGGTCTGCGCTTCCTGGCTGAGGAGGAACCGGATGAAGGCGAGCGCGTTTTCGTCGTTTTCCGAAGCGGTCGGAAGGGCTACGCCGGCGATGTTGATCAGTGCTCCGGCGGCCCCGGCGTCGGTGAAGTGGTTGGCGGCGGGAAAGTCGGGATCCTCGGCGGTGAAGCGGAAGAGGTAGTAATGGTTGACGAGGCCGATGTCGATTTCTCCATCTCCGATGGCCTGGACCTGGGGTGAGTTTCCGGAGTACTCGCGAACGTCGTTGGCGAGCATGCCGCGCAGCCACGCTTCGGTCTCTGCGTCGCCGTGGATCTGACGCATGGCGGTAACGAACGCCTGGAAGCTGCCGTTGGTCGGCGCCCAACCGACGCGTCCGCGCCATTCTTCATTGACCAGATCAAAGACGCTGTTGGGAGGGTTGTCGACGCGGTCGGGAGAGTAGATCAGGACTCGCGCTCGGCCTGACGTGGCCACCCAGTGACTGTCGGCGTCGGCGAATGACTCCGGCACGGCGGCGATGATGTCGTCTGGTAGCTGCTTGAGCGCGTTGGCATCGGCCAGAGCGGCGAGTGCGCCGGCGTCCTGCGCGTAGTAGATATCGGCGGGTGAGCGGTCGCCTTCCTCGAGGATCGCCGTGGCGAGTTCTGCTGTTCCGGCGTAGCGAATGCGGACGCTGATCCCGGATGCCGCTTCGAATCGCTCAATCAGTGGTCCGACCAGCGATTCGCCGCGTCCTGAGTAGATGGTGAGTTGACCTGCTTCGGCCTGCGGGGACTCGGAAACATCGTCGCTGCAGGCACTCAGTGCGGCACCTACGCCGGCGGCGAGGATTAGAACGAGGATGAGTGTCTGGACGGATCGCAGTGGAGAGCAGCGGGGGAAGAGTCTGGGCATGGGCGGCAGCCTCTGGACCGATGGTCACACGATTGTTGCGACCTCCTGTTTCGGTCGGACCGATTATCCAACAAAGTTACATTTATTGCAAGTTATGCGGTGAACGGCTCACCGCGGGCGGCTTACCAGGAGCTCTTGCGGACTCCGGGGAGGAGGCCAAGGGAGGCCATCTCGCGGAAGGTGATTCGGCTGAGGCCGAACTTGCGCATGTAGGCTCGCGGGCGACCAGTCACGGCGCAGCGGTTCTTGAGTCGGGTGGGGGAGCTGTTACGAGGCAGCGCCTGGAGCTGGAACTGAATGTTCTGCTTCTCGCGCGGGTTGTTGGACTCTCTGAGCTGCTGCTTGAGCGCCTCGCGCTTGCCGAGGTACTTGGCGTGCATCTTGCGGCGCTTGAGGTCGCGGTGAACGTTGGAGGTTCGGGCCATGCGTTGTCCAGTGTTGGGTTTCAGTTCGTCTCTATGAGCGTAGTCGCAGTGTGAGCGCTGGGGCTAGTCGCGGCGCTTGCGCTTGTCGATTTTGCGTCCGCTTTGCTCTTCCAGCCGGCCGAGAGCTCGGCCTTTATCCGGGTGCGGGTCCTTGCGATCGCCGTAGATCGTGATGCCTTCGTGCCCTTCGGGGAGATACTCGGTGATGGGAAGACCTTCCTCATCGCAGAAGAGCAGTCAATGGCAGTATTTCCAGCGCTGCATCTCCTCGCAGGGGCAGATCCAGGTGGATTCCTTGACTTCTTCGGCCTTGTCCTCGTAAAAGTTGCAAGGGCACAGGGGTCGGCCGTAGTCGTCGATGTGCTTGGCCAAGCCGATCACGAGGAATTCGGTGATTTCCTCCTGCGGGTGCAGATAGGAGCCGCTCTTCTCGGCGAAGTTGCGGGCGAACTTCCACATCTTGTTGAGATTTTTCTCGGACGCCTGCTGACGATCGTCGTCGCTGACCTGGTCGACATCCGCCATCGAACACCACCGCTCTAGCCGGTTTGGTTATTGGTCGTGAGTTCCACTGTAGGCCCTGGTTGCAGAGCCTGACGCGGACTAGTTGTTGGCGTTGTCGCCGCCTTGTCGGAAGAAATCCTCGAGGTCGGCGATCAGGGCATCGGCGCTGGGCAACTCGCCCTCGGGCTGCTGCTCCATTTGCGGCGCGGGACTCGCGGCCTCGAGTCGGGCGACATAGTCGCGGAGCTCGTTGTTGTCGCGCAAGGCTTCTTCGAGCTGGGTATGGAAGCGCTGGATGCCGCGCTCGAGGGGATCGAGGTCGAATCGCAGTCCGGTCATGTCGGAAACGACCCGGAGCAGCGACTGGGCGCCGACCGGGTTGGTGATGCCGGGCAGGTAGTGCGGCACCGAGGCCCAGAGCGAGACGCCGGCGACGCCTCGCTGGCGGCAATGGTCGTGGAAAACGCCGACGATACCCGATGGTCCCTCGAAGCGCGACGGGTGCATGTTGTATCGGGCGGCGAGCTCGGAGTTGTTGGCTGAGCCTCGGACGTGGACGGGCTGCGTGTGCGGCGTCCCGGCGGCGACAGCGCCGAGCGAGAGAATCAGCTTGGCGCCGATTTCATCGACCAGCTCGGAAAGCGCGGTCATGTAGCGCTTCCAGCGGTAGTGGGGCTCGATCCCGATGCCGACCACGACATCCCGGCCGCCGTCAGCAGGTTGGAGGTGGACAAACTCGGTAGCGGGCCAGGAGATGTAGCGCTCGCCGTTGCGATAGCGCGCCATCGGACGGGCTTCGGTGAAGTCGTAGAATTCTTCCGGGTCGATGGTGGCGAACGGCTTCGCGCCCAGCTGCTGGATCAGGTACTGGGCGGCGGACGAGGCCGATTCTCCGGCGTCGTTCCAGCCTTCCCATGCGACGATCAGCACTGGGTCGGTGAGGTCGGGGAGTTCCTCGATATTGAGGTCAGGTGAGGTGGTCATGAGCGAAGTTTACTCCAGCGTCGATGATTCGTCGGCGGCGGAATTAGCGCAGGCCTGGGCCGATCGGGTGGCGGCGAACCGAGAGCAGGCCGAGCGACTGCGCGAGGAGTCCGACGGCGGCGATCACTATCGACCGCTGGCGACCGCGTTTCGGGCGGATCCGCACCGGACAGGGGATTCGGCGCTCGAGGCGCTGCTCTCGATTGCCTCGCAGGAGGACACGTGGGTCGACATTGGCGCAGGCGCCGGGCGTTTTTCGCTGCCGCTCGCGCTGCACATCAAGCGGGTGATTGCGATTGAGCCGTCGCCGTCGATGCGGGCGGAACTGGCGAACCTGCAGATCGAGCATGGGATCACGAATATCGACCTTCGGGATCAGCGTTGGCCCTCGGACGATGCGGAAATCAGCGGGATGGCTGATGTCGCGTTGATCTCGCATGTCGGTTACGACATCGAGGAGATGGGTGAGTTCCTCGACACGATGGAGCGGGCTGCAACGAGAGAGTGCGTCGCGCTGCAGTACGACAAATCGCCGGGGTCGATGTTCTGGCAGGTCTGGCCGGCGATCCACGGCGAGGAACAGGCACTACTCCCTGGGGCGAACGAGTTTATTGCGTTGCTGAAGGCGCGTGGGGCAGACGTTGACGCGGGGGAGCTGGAGCGTCGCGGGGATCGTCGGCGATTCGTGTTTGAAGAGCCTGAAGCGGCGATGGAGTGGGCGCGCAGACGCCTATGGTTGTCAGAGAGTTCGAGTCGGCTGCCGGCGTTGCGGCGGGCCGTGCACGAGTTGCTGATCGAGCGGGACGGCGGATGGTCGCTGCCCGATCAACCTAGACAGATGCTGATTCGCTGGAGGGCGACATGAACCGAGTCACACCACTGACCACCGACGAGCTGCTGGAGGCCGCGCCGTATCTCTCGGCGATTCGAGACGCGGGAGGGACGATTCCGACTTCGTTCCATGTCCTCGGGCGACGGCCGAATGTGTTGCAAGCTTTTCAGCCCTTCTTCGGATCGATCATGCGCGAGGGCAGCGTCCCGGCCGGGTTGAAGCAGTTGATTGCGCACGTGGTGTCTCGCACTGCGGGTTGCCTGTACTGCCAAGCGCATACGGGACATTTTGCTCACACGTTGGCGGGCGAGACTTATGAGCGGGTTGAGGCGGTCTGGTCGTTCGAGACGTCGGAATTGTTCTCGGAGGCTGAGCGTGCTGCGTTGCGCGTGGCACGGGACTCGGGCGGGGTACCGAATGCGGCGACCGACGAACAGTTCGACGAGCTACGCAAGCACTGGTCGGACTCGGAGATGGTCGAGATCGTTTGCGTGATCTCGATGTTCGGGTTCCTGAACCGCTTCAACGACACGCTGGCGAATGAGCTGGAACCGGACGCGGTCGAGTTTTCTGATACTCACCTGGCGCAGTCGGGCTGGACGGTCGGGAAGCACGGCTGAGACGCGATCGGGTCAGCGGGGTTTGTCTTCGAGCGGGTTTTCCACGCCGCGGAAGAATGCTCCTCGGTAAATCTTCGTATCACCGCGGACCCGCTCTTCCCATTCCTGGTCGGTCATCGCTTCTCGCAGGCGGATGGTCTGGACCGTGTCCTCGCCGATCGGCCAGCGCATTGGGAGACGCTGTTCGAGCTCGACGATGTCGGCGACGGCTGTAGCCACTGAGCGGGAGCCAGGACGGGTTGCGGCTCGGGTGCGGAATGTTTCGAGTGCGAGATTGGCGGATTCCTGGTAGGGCGAGCGTCCTTCGCGGACGGCGGCGGCGACATCGAGGTTGGTGGTCTGCCAGTCGGAGGCGTACATGCCGGGCTCGAGGATGGTGACGTCGACATTCCAGCGCGAGACCTCGTAGCGGAGGGCCTCGGACATCGCCTCGACGGCCCACTTCGAGGCGGCGTAGAGGCCCATCATTGGAGCGACGATGCGTCCGGCGAGCGAGGAGACGTTGATGATCTTGCCGTGGTGCTGCTCTCGCATTACCGGGAGCACGGCCTGGGCCATGCGGATCTGGCCAATGAAGTTGGTGTCCATCTGGCGTGAGACCTCGTCGTCGGACATGTCCTCGACCGGTCCATAGAGTCCGTAACCGGCGTTGTTGAAGAGGGAATCGACGCGGCCGAATCGCTTGAGACCGGCTTCGACTGCTGAGTCGATCGAGGCGCGATCGGTGACGTCGCAGCGGACGATCTCGACCAAGTCAGCATCCAGGCCGGCGAGGTTGGGGCCGTCGCGGTCGGGGTTGCGCATGGTGGCGATCACGGGGTGGCCGCGGGTGATGAGCTCTTCTGCGGCGGCGAGGCCGAAGCCTCGCGAGGCGCCCGTGATTAGCGTGACCTGTCGCTCAAGTACCATGGGGACGCCTTGACCTTCCGAATCGTCTGTCCCAGCAGATGGTAGTGGGATGCAGCAGGTTGGGGCCTAGCAAGAGATTGCGTGGACTGGCTCACTGAGCCCTGGTCATTTGAGTTCATGCAGCGGGCGCTGCTGGCGGGCGTGATCGTCTCGCTGGCGGCCGGCATGGTCGGCGTGTTCGTCGTCCTGCGGGGACTGGCATTTCTTGGCGACGCGGTCGCTCACACTCAGCTAGCCGGCGCGGCGGTGGCGTTGGTGCTCGGTGGCGGGGCGGTGCTGATCACTCTGGGGGCCGGGATCGCCGCGGTATTGACGGCGCTGGGAGTGGCGCTGCTCACGATCCGGGCTCGACTGAGGGAGGACACGGCGATCGGGATTATGTTCGCCGGGTTTTTCGCTCTCGGCGTACTGCTGATCTCGCGTCAGCGCACGTTCGCCGTGGACCTGGGCTCACTGCTGGTCGGTCACATCCTGGGGGCGTCGTGGACGGACTTGATCGTGATGGCGGTGCTGACCGGCGTGGTGTTGATCGCTGTGCTGGCCTTCTTGCCGGAGTTGCGCTTTGTTTCGTACGACCCAGAGGTCGCCGCCGTGTCGGGCGTGCCAGTGACGTTGATGCAGATTGGACTGCTGGTTCTGATTGCGCTCGCGACGGTCGTGGCGTTCCGCCTCGTGGGGGTGATCCTGGCAGTGGCGATGTTAGTCACGCCGGCGGCGGCGGCGGTCCTCATTGCTCGTCGGCTGGTCACGATGATGCTATTGGCCGCGCTGATTGGAATCCTGTCGACCGTGGCGGGACTGTACGCATCGTTCCATCTCGATTTGGCGGCCGGTCCGTCGATTGTCTTGACGGCTGTGATTCTGATGGGCCTCTCGTTCGTCATGAGTCCTCGCGGCTTGCGGGAGACGCTGCCCAGCCTCGCGGCAGCGGTCGACGAGGCCGAAGACTATCCGCATGCCGGTTGGCGAAGAACGGCCAGGGTGTGTTGGGGCGCGTGCTGCCAGATCGGCGACGCCTCGTGGGGCGCATGTTGCCGGGTGGGCGACGTCTGCTGGGGCGCGTGTTGCCGGGTTGGATCGCGCCTCTCGTTGCGGGGCCGGGCCGGCTAGAGGGCGGGCTTGAATAGCTGCTGGCGGTACCAGCGCAGTTCGTCAATCGACTCGCGGATGTCGTCGAGCGCCCGGTGCCGTTCCTGCTTGACGAACGGCTCCAGGTCGGGGTACCAGCGCTTGGCTAGCTCCTTGATCGTCGAAACGTCGACGATCCGGTAGCTGAGCCATTCGATCAGCTTTGGCATTTCTCCGTAGAGAAAGCGGCGGTCCTGGTGGACGGAGTTGCCGCAGAGCGGCGACGTTTGCGCCACGGTCCATTGTTGGACGAACTCGACGATTTCTTGCTCGGCCTGATCGATTGAGATGTCGGACGCCTTGACCCGCTTGATCAGGCCGGAGCCATGATGGGTTTGGCGATTCCACGCGTTCATCACGCTCAACGCCTCGTCGGAACGGTGAATGGCGAAGTCGGGGCCATCGGCGATGATGTTGAGCTCGGCATCGGTGATCAGGACCGCGGCCTCGATGATCACGTCGCGGTCCGGGTCGAGCCCGGTCATTTCGAGGTCGATCCAGACCAGGTTGTCCTTCGATGGGTTGGGCTGGGGCGCGATGAATCGGTCGGTCATCGCCCACAGCCTAGCCCTCGGTTACTGGTCAGCTATGGCCTCGGCGTTGCCGATCAGGATGTCGATGTAGGTCGGTTTGTCATCCGTGGGCTGCGACCAGATGATGCCACGAGCGACGCCGGTCTCGTCGGCGATCGCGTCGAGGATCGTGGAGTCGAACTGCGGCTCGTGGAAGATCGTGCCGATCTCTTCGTGCTCGATCAGTTCGATCAGCTCGGTCAGCGCCTCGGCGCTGAGCCCCTGCTCCGGTCCCTCGACGACGAAACCCGCCACAGTGAGATCGTATCGCCGGGCGAAGTAGCCGAAGGCATCGTGGAAGGTGAAGAGCAGTCGTTGATTTGCGGGCAGGTCGGCTAGCAGCTCGCGCACCTCTTCGTCGGCTTGCTCGATCTCTTGTAGGTAGGCGTCGCGGCGCTCCGTGATCTCATCCTCGGCATCGGGCGCGAGTGCGATTAGCTCCGCCGCGATCGCCGTCACCGCTGCCTTCGCAATGTCAACGTCAAACCAGAAGTGCGGGTCTTCGCCTTCGTGATCGTGCCCGTGCTCCTCCTGCTGCCCGTGCTGTCCCTCTTGCTGCTGCTCCTGGTGATGCTCCTGCTGTTGCCCCTGCTCCTGCTGCTCCTGGTGATGCTCCTGCTGTTGCCCCTGCTCCTGGTGATGTTCCTGCTGCTGCGCTTGCTCCTGCTGCTCCTGGTGATGTTCCTCTTCTTGCGCTTCCTGCTCCTGATGCCCTTGCTGCTCCGCTTGCTCCTGATGATGTTCCTCGTCGGAGCCGAGCAGACCTTCGAACGGATGCAGCACGTGTCCCATTGCCTCAACGGCGTCTGCCAGTTCGAGCAGGTTGGTCGCGTTCTCTTCAATCGCCTCCTCGTACGACGCCTCTAAGCCGGCACTGTTGATGACCACAAGATCGGCGTCCGCGACCGCCCGGACATCGTCGACCGTCATCTCGAATGTATGCGCGTCGGCGCCGGCGGGTACGAGCGCTCGGACTTCGACGAGATCACCGCCGACCTGACGGGCCCAGTCGGCGATCACCTGGGTCGAGACGACGACCTGGAGCCGGTCGCTATCGGCATCGTCGCTGCTACAGGCCAGCGACGCGAACAGGGCGAGCGATGCAGACGCGAGCAAGGCGACGCCAAGCGCCGACAGACGAATACGGGACATAGGGAGGAGCTTCGACGATCTAGGCGGCTGTCTGCCGCGTGGGCGGACTACCTGCAAGGCAGGAGCAGTCCGCTGGTCTGCTGGATATCATACAATGCGCAGAGACTGTTCGATACCGACCCCGCCACCGGGGTCCTAGAACCGGGAATTGTTTGGAAAGCGGGTGACGCGTGCGTCGGCGATCGTCTCAGCGTCCCCGCGAGTCCGTTCCCGATGATCACGATCATCCCGACCACGTAGTCCACGACCACGTAGTCCACGACCACGACGCGCACGCCGGGCATGATCATGACGAACACGACGACCATTCCGGTCACGACCATGATGACCATGACGATCACTCAGGGCATGATCACGGCGATCACGACGGCCATGACCACCATGGCCACCATGACCATTCGCACGATCTGAGGGATCAGAGCCGGCGCACGCTGGTCATCTCGCTTGGCATCATCCTCTTCTTCATGGTCGTCGAGATCGTCGGCGGCATCCTCTCAGGCTCACTGGCGCTGCTGGCCGACGCCGGACATATGGCAACCGATGCCGGCGCGATCGGCCTCGCCTTGCTGGCGATGTGGATCGCCGACCGCCCTTCGTCGGTCGACCGCACCTTCGGCTTCGCCCGAACCGAGATTCTGGCCGCGTTCGTCAACATTCTCACGCTTTGGCTGATCTCGGCCTGGGTGATCTGGGAGGCGGTGCATCGGATCGGCGGCGAGCCCGAGGTCGAAGGCGTGTTGATGACGGCGGTCGGCGTGGTCGGCCTCGTTGTCAACATCTTCGTCGCCTACATCCTGCATGGTTCATCAGAGCACAGTCTGAACGTGCAAGGTGCCTTCCTCCACGTCCTGGGCGACTTGCTGGGATCGGTGGCGGTGATCATTTCCGGTGCATTAGTCATCGGCTTCGGCTGGCACCTGGCCGACCCGATCGTGAGCATCTTGATCGGCGTGTTCATCCTCTTCCTCTCCTACCGACCGGCCAAGCAGATCTTCCACATCCTGATCGAAGGGGTACCGTCGCACATCGATCTGTACGCGCTCTGCCACGACATCGAGTCGCTCGACGGGGTAACGCTGGTGCACGATGTCCACGCCTGGACGATTACCTCCGGCTACGACTCCATCTCGGCCCACATTCTGATCGACGATGAACATCCCGATCAACAGGATTTGCTCGATCGGGCGAAGGAAATCGCCAGAGTGGAGTACAGCCTCAGCCACATCACGTTCCAGGTCGAGACATCGGTGAGCGGCTGCACTGAAGATCACCATGTCGGTCACCTCGAGGCGACAACCAGGGCAGGCGCCGACTAACGATCGACCGACCACACATGCGTCCAATTCGCCAACAGTGGCGATGCAACAGAGGAGGAGCCATGACGACTGAGACTCACACGCACCGGTACGAGCACACCTCGCACCACTCGCACAGCGCGGCCGAGGTGGCCGAGCACGACCACTGCCAGACCGACCACGCCTGTAGCTGCGACCACAGCGAGCACTGCTGCTGCTGCGAGGACTCGAACTGCGCCAGCGACAACTGCGACTGCCACGCCGCCGATTAGTCCCTGACACAGAGAGCGAACGTCAAGCGGTCCTCAAGGCTTTGAGGACCGCTTGGCCGTGCTCCGCGGCCTTGGCGCGCTTCCAGACCTTGATCAGAACGCCGTCCGGTCCGATCACAAAGGTGGCCCGCGTCATTCCTATGCTCTTGCGGCCGTAGAGCGTCTTCTCGCCCCAGGCTCCGTAGCGGGTCGCGACCTCAGCATCGGTGTCGACCAGCAGAGGAAAGTTGAGCTGGTGCTTGTCGATGAATTTCTGGTGCGACTCGGCACTGTCGGTTGAGACGCCGAGCACGACGGCTCCTTCGGCTGCGATCTCGTCCATGTCGTCGCGGAATGAGCAGGCCTGCCTGGTGCAGCCCGGGGTGTCGTCGCGCGGGTAAAAGTAGAGCACGACCGTCTGGCCGGCGTAGTCGGCGAGCTTGTGTTGGTTGCCGTCCTGGTCGGCGAGTTGGAAGTCGGGGGCCGGGTCGCCCTTGGCGAGCGTGACTGGCATGGCGTCCTCTCTCGTTGTTCTCTCAAACTGAGTTGTTACTCGGTGTGGAGGACCGGGCTGCCGTGATGATGGATGAGCAGCCAGGTGTTGTCGGGGGTGTCGGCGTTGTCGGTCAGGTCGGCACGCTGCGAGCGCTGGTAGATGTTGGTCGCCACGATCGGGACGCCGGCGACCACCTCGCGTCCGGCGACGATGCCGATGTCTCCGACCACGCGTGCTTCCTCGGCGGCGAAGACGATCTTGGGTTGGTCGGGATTGGTCAAGATCGCGCGCCAGGTTCGCTGGACCTCGGCGTGGCCCATGGTGACGTTGCGATGCGGGTGGATGCAGGTGACATCGTCGCTGCGCTGCCAGAGATCGGCCATGGCCTGGACGTCGCGCGCGTTGAAGGCTTCGTAGAAGGCGCGGTTGGCTTCCAACACCGCACGGCGATCTTCGGACGGATCAGCGCTGGACTCTTCGTCGGGCATCTGGGCGCTCCGGTCTGGCCAGGCGGTGCACTTCAAGCGCATCTCCGCGGCCTTGATTGGCGGAGCGGCGCGTATGCTCGAAGCTATGAGGAGCATACGAAACCTTGCGCGAACAGTCGGTATCGCTGGCGTGGTGGTTGGCATCGCGGCGTTGGCGTTGCCTGCCTGTAGCGATGAGATCGAGGAGGCGGTCCCAGAGCAATCGGTCGCTGCAACCGAACAGCAGGACCAGGAGAGCAGCCGACAGGCGGGAAGGGCGGCGTCGCAGGAGGAGGAGCAACAGGCTGCGCAGGCTGATGACGATGTCCAGGACGCTGAGGAAGCGCAGGCGGAGGAGAGCGCTCAGACTGAGCAGGCTCAGACGGAGGAGCCGGTTGCGCAGGCGGCCGAGCAGGAAGAGGAAGAACAGACGGTTCAGCAGTTTCCGACGACACCGACCTTCCTGCCTCGCGATGCGACAGAGACGGCTGAGGGCATTCCGATCGTTCGTGACTTTGAGCGTCCGCAGTACTTCGGTCTCGACTGGGGGACGGAGTGGGGGCTGCGGATCGTCGACCTGGACGAACTGTCGCAGGGAGCGGGGCGTGATGCGATTCCTGCAATCTCGGGCCCGCTGTACTGGACGCTGGAGGAGGCGTCGGCGGTCTACACGGACAACGTGCCGTTGGTACAGGTCAACGTCAACGGCGACGTGCGTGGATTTCCGCTGGAGATCCTGACCTGGCATGAGATCGTCAACGACACGATCGGTGGGATCCCGGTCACGGTGACGTTCTGCCCGCTGTGCAATACGGCGATTGCGTTTGAGTCGCAGATCGGGGAAGAAGTGCTCAAGTTCGGGGTGTCCGGGCTGCTGCGCAACTCGGACCTCGTGATGTACGACCGCAACACAGAGTCGCTGTGGCAGCAGTCGTCGGGCCGGGCGATTGTCGGAACGATGGTGGGGGCTCGGTTGACGTACGTTCCGGCCTCGGTGGTGACGGTTGGTCAGTTGCGTTCTGCGTTCCCCGACGCGCTGGTGATGTCTCGTGACACCGGCTGGGAGCGTCCATACGGCCAGAATCCGTACCAAGGGTATGACAATCCCGAGTTTGGCGGGCCGTACGGGTTCTTCTTTGACCGCGACACGATTGACGAACGCCTGCCGCCGGCTGAGCGCGTAGTCAGCATCGAGGGACCGTCGGGCGCGGCGATCGCATACGCCTGGTCCACGCTTGAGCAGGAACGGGTCGTTCACGATTCATTCGACGGCATTGACCTGGTCGTGTTCTGGACGCCGGGGGCACTCTCGATTCTGGACTCCGGGATCATGCGAGATGCGCGGGAAGTCGGCACGACCGCGGTGTTCCAGACCTCGCTGGATGGGCAGAAGCTGAGCTTCGCGCCGAATCCCGCCGACGATGGACAGACCTTTGTCGACGATCAGACGGGCTCGGTCTGGGACATTTTCGGCAGGGCGATCGAAGGCGAGCTTGCCGGTTCGCAACTGACCCGCGTGATCCACTCGGACCACTTCTGGTTCGCCTGGCAAGCGTTCCACCCCGATACCGAGGTGGTGTCGCTGGTTTCGCGCGGTGGCGACTCCGAAGAGGGCTAGTCGATTAGCTCGACCGTGTCTCCGAGGTTGACGATGCCGCCTTCGAGGACGTTGCAGTAGCTGCCCAGGTGCTGCTTGGTCTTCTCGATGAGGGCGCGGCCTACGGCTCGGCTGTTGCCGAAGTCTCGCTGCGCGTGGGCTGGAACTGAGCAGCGCACGGTGGTTGTCTTCATCTCGATCACGACCTCGCCGAGTCGCAGCTTCTTGCCAGTCCAATCGACCTCGAGCAGACCTTCAGCGTTGCCGGTATCGATCAGGACGTTGGGCCGGAAGCGGCGCACGTCGACATCGTCACCGCCGCCGACGGACGCGAGCGTGCTGAGTGACGACGTGGTCATGATGTGGATCGGGTAGCAGTCGAAGTAGGTGCCTGGCGGGGTGGAGAATCCCTGGAGCTCCTGCGGCAGTCCGGAGAAGTCGGGCAGCGGATCGTCCTCTTCCATGCCCATGATCTGGCGCAGCGCCTGCATCGGGTCGACGCCTTCCGGCATCGGCGCGCGCGCGTACCAGGCGAGGTCGTCGGCGGGATGCAGCGGCGTGAGCAGGACAGGACGACCGAGGATGTCGCTGAGCCGCTGGTTGCGGTCGGCATCGGACGACTGGACCTGGTCATTGTCTGGGGTGGTGATTGTGACGGCCGGGGAGCGGTTGTCGAAGCCGGGTGACTCCGCGTAGGCGGCGGCGAACTGAAGCAGCCTGGGCATCTCTCGAGCGTTGCGGGTAACGTCGGCTTCGATCTCGCGGACGGCCCAGCCGCGGTCGCCAGCGACGCCGTTCCCATCGATTTGAGCGGACTCGATTTGCTCGCCACCCATTGACTTGACGGGGTAGCGCCAGAGCTGACTCACGGTTCCGACTGACTCGCCGACTGGCATGGCATGTCCATTCAATTGACAGGTTTTGTTGCCTGTGTGTTTTCTTGCACTGGCCCGCAGCCTAGCTAATGCCTCATATATGAGTGATCTAGTAATGTTTGTCATGATTGAACGAGAGAGGTTCGCAGACAAGATGGGCACAGCGGACACCCCCCTCTGTCACTCCGTGACCTCTCCCCCCGCTCACGGGGGGAGAGGAAGAGCGTTGGATACGTTGTCCTGGCTTGAGGCTGAGGGCATCCACATCATTCGCGAGGTTGCGGCTGAGCTTGAGCGTCCCTGCCTGCTGTTCTCCGGCGGCAAGGACTCGATCGTGATGCTGCGGCTGGCGGAGAAGGCGTTCTGGCCGGCGCGGATTCCGTTCCCGGTGATGCACGTCGACACGGGGCACAACTTCCCGGAGGCGATCGAGTTCCGCGACCGGCGGGCGGCCGAGCTTGGGGTGGAGCTGATCGTGGCCTCGGTCCAGGACTCGATTGACCAGGGCCGGGTGGTTGAAGAGGTTGGGCCTCGCGCGTCTCGCAACCGCTTGCAGACCGTGACGCTGCTGGATGCGATCCTGGAGCACAACTTCGACGCACTGTTCGGCGGCGCGCGGCGGGATGAGGAGAAGGCCCGGGCAAAGGAGCGGATTTTCTCGTTCCGGGATGCTTTTGGTCAGTGGGACCCGTCGAATCAACGACCCGAGCTGTGGAATCTGTACAACGGCAGGCTGACTCGCGGCGAGCACATTCGCGCGTTCCCGCTGTCGAACTGGACCGAGCTTGATGTCTGGCAGTACATCAAGCGCGAGGAGCTTGAGATTCCTTCGATCTACTTCGCTCATGAGCGATCGATGTTTGAGCGCGACGGGATGCTGTTTCCGGCATCGGATTTCGTGCCTCGGCTGCCGGGCGAGGATTGCTTCGAGGCCAGGGTTCGCTTCCGGACGGTCGGCGACATGACCTGTACGGCCGGTGTGATGTCGGAGGCGGAGACGTTGGAGGCAGTGGTCGCGGAGATTGCCGCGACGCGGATCACCGAACGGGGCGAGACGCGGGCCGATGACAGATTCTCGGAGGCGGCGATGGAGGATCGCAAGCGCGAGGGGTACTTCTAAGTGGCGACGGAAACGCTGGCCGATCCACTTGACCCGCTTGGTCCGGATCGTCGGACCCTGCTGCGGCTGGCGACTGCCGGATCGGTTGACGACGGCAAGTCGACGTTGATCGGTCGGCTGCTGTTTGACTCCAAGCAGACGTTCATCGACCAGATGGAGGCGATTGAGCGAACCTCGCGTACTCGCGGTGAAGATGACGTCAATCTCGCCTACCTGACGGACGGCTTGCGCTCGGAGCGTGAGCAGGGCATCACGATCGATGTGGCATATCGCTACTTCTCGACTCCGCGGCGCAAGTTCATCCTTGCGGACACGCCGGGTCACGTGCAGTACACGCGGAACATGGTGACGGGCGCCTCGACGGCCGATGCGGCGTTGTTGCTGGTCGACGCGCGTCGCGGGGTGCTTGAGCAGACCCGGCGGCATGCGTATCTCTCGAATCTGCTGGGGATTCGTCATTTCGTCCTGTGCGTGAACAAGATGGACCTGGTTGGCTGGGACCAATCGGTCTTTGAGCAGATCGCCGAGGAGTTGACCCGATTTGCGGGTCGGATGGGCGTGACCGATGTTCGCGCGATTCCGATCTCGGCGAAGCTGGGCGACTGGGTGGTGGAGCCGTCGGAGCGGATGTCGTGGTATCCGGGACCGCCGCTGCTGGAGTTGCTGGAGACGTTGGAGGCTTCGGATCCGCCGCAGCATCACGCGTCGCGGTTTCCGGTGCAGTATGTGATCCGTCCGCTGCGGGAGTCGCATCATGACTATCGCGGTTATGCGGGCACGGTGGCATCGGGTGTGCTTCGGGTTGGCGATCGGGTGAAGGTGATGCCACTGGGCGCGGAGACGACGATTGCGGGGATCGACGCGTTCGACCAGGAGTTGGCCGAGGCCTCGCCACCGATGGCGGTCACGGTTCGTCTCGCGGACCAGCTTGATGTGCGGCGAGGTTCGATGATCGTGTCGGCCGACCATCCTCCGATTGCGGCAACATCGATTGATGCGCATATCTGCTGGATGAGCGAGCGCGTGCCGTTGCGCGGCCGTGATCGATTGGTGGTCAAGCAGACCACGCAGACGACTCGGGCGATGGTGGAAGAGATCGGCGCACGGTTGGACGTGAACACGCTTGAGTACGACCTGACGGCGTCGCAGTTGTCGCTGAACGAGATCGGTCGGGTGCGACTGCGGCTCATGGCGCCTTTGTCGGTCGACCCATACGATGAATCGCGGGAGACGGGCGCCTTCATCCTGATTGATGAAGCGACCTCCGCGACCGTCGGCGCAGGGATGATCACCTCAGGGGAATAGCCCTCCATGCGAGTCCATTGGAGCCGAACGCGATTGCTCGGCTGGCTGGCCGCGCTCCTGCTCGCGGTGCTCATTGCGTTCGCCTCAGCATGCGACGACGATCCGGGTTACAACGAGGACGAACTGATCCTCGCAACCACGACGTCGCTGAACGACTCGGGGTTGCTGGACGAGCTTGTTCCGATCTTTGAGGACGAGCACAGCGTCTCGGTCAAGATCATCGCCGTCGGAACGGGCGCAGCGCTGCGGATGGGCGTCGAGGGCAATGCCGATGTGCTCCTGACTCATGCACCGGCAGCGGAACTGGAGCTGCTGGCGGCGGGCGATGTGACTAGCAGAACGCTTGTAGCGTATAACGATTTCGTGATCGTGGGGCCGCCCGATGATCCGGCGGGTGTTGCGGGGATGACGGATGCGGCGATTGCGTTGGCGAACATCTTCGCGTTCTGCGTCGGCGGGCCTTGCGAGTTCGCCTCGCGCGGCGACGACAGCGGCACCCATAAGAAGGAACTGGACCTCTGGAGCGCCGTACACATCGATCCGTCGATCGAGGGCCGCGATTGGTATCTCGAAGTCGGGCAGGGGATGTCGGCGACGCTGACCGTCGCCAACCAGCGCGGCGCCTACACGCTGACAGATCGCGGCACATACCTCGCGCTCCTGGAAGACATCTCCGATCTGGTGATCCTGGTCGAAGGCGACTCAACACTATTGAACTTCTACAGCGTGATGGAGGTCAACGGGGACAAGGGGCGGATCAACACGGTGGCCGCGCAGCAGTTTGCCGAGTTTCTTGTGCGCTCGGACATCCAGGCGGTGATCGGGAAGTTCCGGTTGGAGGAGTATCGTCAGCCGCTGTTCATTCCGGCCGCGGACGACACGGAAGAGGCGATTTCCGCTCGAGGCGGGGCTGCCAACTGAGCAGGGCGTCCGCAGATAAGATCGCTCCATGGATTTGATCTGGGACGGGATCCGCGAGGCGGCCCGGTTGTGGTGGTCGGGCGACGGCGAGATCATCGAGATCACGCTGCGGACGCTGGCGATCTCGTCGGCGGCGACCGCGCTGGCGCTGTTGATCGGGATTCCGCTGGGCGCGGTGCTGGCGCTGCGGCGCTTCTGGGGCCGGGGACTGATCGTCGCGGCGGTCAATACAGGGATGGGAATGCCGCCGGTGGTGATTGGTCTGCTGGTGGCGTTGATCCTGTGGCGGACCGGTCCGCTGGGGGACCTGAACCTGATCTACACGCCAACCGCGATGGTCGTTGCTCAGCTTCTGCTCAGTCTGCCGCTGGTGGTGGGCTTCTCGCTGGCCTCGATCCAGTCGGTGAATCCTCGTTTGATTGGCCAGATGTGGGCGATGGGGGCGAATCGCTTGCAAGTCCTCTGGTTGCTGGTCAGGGAGACTCGGCTGGGTCTGCTGGCCGCGGTGATGGGGGGGTTCGGGGCGGCGATCTCGGAGGTCGGCGCGTCGATGCAGGTGGGAGGGAATCTGGCGGGCGAGACGCGAGTGCTGACCACAGCAACGGTGCTGGAGACGGGGCGGGGGAACTTTGAGGTGGCGATCGCACTGTCGCTGGTGCTGGTCGTGCTGGCCTTCCTGGTGAATCTCGTGCTGACTGCGGTGCAGCAGCGCCGGCCGGTGACATGACGGAGCGCGTCGACGCTCACCTGGAGGTGCGGGACCTGGTCGTGCAGCGTGGGGGCGTCAACGTCCTTGAGATTGAGACGCTCGACATTCCTCGCGGGTTGGTGACGGTTGTGATCGGGCCGAACGGTTCGGGGAAGTCGACCTTGCTGGCGGCGCTGCAGTTGGTGTTGCATCCCTCGCGGGGGAGGCTGTTGCTTGATGGCGAGCCGATGGATGCGGACCCGGTGAGGACTCGGCGGCGGATGTCGGCGGCGTTCCAGGAGGCGTTGTTGCTGAGCATGTCGGTGCGGGCGAACGTCGAGTTGCCGTTGCGGCTGCGCGGCGTGGATCGGCGGCGGCGGCGAGAACTGGCGGAGCACTGGCTGGAGCGGTTTGGGATCGCAAACCTGTCGAAGCGGCATGCGCGGCAGCTCTCAGGCGGGGAGGCGCAGCGGGTGAGCCTGGCGCGGGCGTTTGCCTCGCAGCCGGAGGTGCTGTTGCTGGACGAACCGTTCTCCGGGGTTGACGCGCCGACTCGCGAGGGGCTGATCGAGGACTTTGCGGAGATCGTGTCGGAGACTCGTCCGACGACTGTTCTGGTGACGCATGATCGGGATGAGGCGCTTCGGCTCGGCGACCATGCAGCGCTGCTGATCGAGGGTGGGTTGCGTCAGACCGGGCGTCCGGCGGAGGTCTTCGACCGACCGGCTGATCGGGCGGTGGCGGAGTTCGTGGGAATGGAGAATGTCTGGGCTGGGGAGCGCTCGGAGTCGGGGGTGTATCGCGCGGGCGGGGTGCGGCTGGCGTCTACGGCGAAGTCGGTGGCGCTGGGGGCTCCGGCGCTGCTTTGCGTTCGTCCTGAGCGAGTCGTGCTGACTCGCGATGGGGACGGATCGGGGAATCAGCTTCGGGCGGTCGTGCGGACGGTGCGACCTCGGGGTCCGGTGATTCGCAGTGACCTGTCGAGTGGGCGGTTGAGCTTGACGGCGGATGTTCCGGTGGCTGCGTGGGACGAACTGGGGGTGTCGGTTGGGGACGAGGTGATCGCTCGGATCTCGCCGGCGGACGTGCACGTGATCGAGGACGACGGGTAGGGCATCACCCCCTCAGCCCCGCATCGAGTGCGGGGCAGCTCCCCCTAAGAGGGGGAGCAGAGAACCGATCTGGCAGCTCACTCTATGAGGGAGAGCGTTTGAAGCGGCCGAGGAGGCCTCCGGAGGTGGGGGCTGCTTCGACTCCGAAGATGGCGGCCATTTCGGCTCGGCTGGGTTCGGTGGCGACGTGTTGGCCGTCGACGAGGATGGTGGGGACGGAGCGGCTGCCTCGGTTGAGGGATTCGACGACGCCGACGGCGTCGGGATGCTCCTCGATGTCGACGGTTCGGTATGGGATCTCGAACTCGTCGAGGAAACGGACGGCGCGACGGCAGTCTCCGCACCAGGCGGTGATGTAGAGGAGGACGTCTCGGTCGGCGTCGCCGATGTTGTCCTGGGCTTCGATTGGTCCGGCGGCGGGATCGATTTCGCAGGCGTCGCCGATCTGGACGTTGAGTTCCGGTGTCTGTTCGGTCATGTTGGCTCCTCGGGTGTTGTGGACATTATGGCTGGTGAGCGGGGATCTGGTGGAGTTTGAGGAAGTTGGTGGGTTCTCCCTGGCCGAGGGGGAAGCCTCCGGTGAGGACGATTTGATCGGTGGGGTTGAGTCCGAGCGCTTCGACTGCGGCGCGTTCGACCTCGGTGAGCATCTGCTCGATGTCGCTGGGCGGCGGGCAGCGGCGCGGTTGGACTCCCCACATGAGGGCGAGACGCTGGAGGACGGCATCCTCGGGGGCGAGGACGAGGACGGGCACGGGCAGGCGGACGTGAGAGATCAGTCGTCCCGAGCGACCGCTGATGGTAAAGACGATGACGGCGCGGACCTGGGGATGCTGATCGACGGCGGCGGCGACGGCGCTGGCGACGGTTCGGGCGGTGTCGGCTTTGAGTTCGATCGGGTGGGCGACGGCGGTGCGTCCGGCGTCGCCGGACTCGGCGCGGCGAATGATGTTGTCCATCATCGCGACGACTTCAACCGGGTGACGGCCGACGGCGGTCTCGGCGGAGAGCATGAGGGCGTCGGCGCCGTCCCAGACGGCGTTGGCGACGTCGGAGGCTTCGGCGCGGGTCGGTCGCTGGCGCTGGACCATGGATTCGAGCATCTGGGTGGCGATGATGACGGGCAGGAGGGCGCGTCCGGCGGCTTCGATGATGCGCCGCTGGAGGACGGGGACCTCGGCCGGCCCGGCTTCGACGCCGAGGTCGCCGCGGGCGACCATGACGCCATCGGAGACGGCGATGATCTCCTGCAGGTCATCGATGGCGGAGAGGGTTTCGATCTTGGCGATGAAGGGGATTTCGCCGCCTGCGGCATGCACGGCGGCGGCGGCCTCGGCCAGATCGCCGGCGCTGCGCACGAATGAGAGGGCGAGGAAGTCGAAGCCGTGGCGGACGGCGAAGCGGATGTGCTCGCGATCCTGAGCGGTCACGGCGGGCAAGCGCATGCCGGCGCCGGGCGCGTGGAGTCCGGCGCGAGCGGTGAGCAGGCCGCCGCCGCGCACGGTGGTGCGAATGCGATTGCCGTCAATCTGCTCGACGAGCAGGTCGAGTTCGCCGTCGCGCAGGTAGACGCGTCCACCGACTTCGACCTCGTCGACGAGGGCGGCGTAGTTGCAGCTGATGGTCAGGCCGTCGCCGTCGAACGAGGCGTCGGCGTCGCTGCCGACGATGATGTCGACCGGGTCGCCGCGGGCGATCTCGGTGGCGTCGGGGACTGAGCCGATGCGGATCTTGGGACCCTGGAGGTCGCCGAGGATGGCGACCGGCTTGCCGGTCTCGGCCTGGGCGCGGCGGACGGAGTCGACAGCCTGCAACCAGGAGTCCTCGTCGCCGTGGGAGAAGTTGATGCGGGCGACGTCGAGTCCGGCGTCGACGAGTTCGCGGACGGTCTCGGGATCGCTCGAGGCCGGGCCGAGGGTGGCGACGATCTTGGCGCGTCGACGGTCGGGCATGGGCTCGGGCATGGCTCAAGCGTATTCGTCCGAGCGCCCGATGATGTTAATCAACGGTTGCCGAAGAGTTTGCGGACACGCGGGTCGCTGGGATCGAGCGGGATGAGCTTCTTGGGGTCGAAGGGCGGCTCGTAGAAGTCGTCGACCGAGGGCCTCGGTGCGGGGCGTGGGATCTCTTGTCGGCGTGGTTTCTGTGATTCCGGCCGGTTTTTCTCGCGCTTGGGACGTGGCGGCGCCTGAACCGGCGGTCGTTTGGCTGATTCTTGTTCGGCCTTGTTCGATTCTGTTCGGTTGTGTGCGGAATTGGATGGCTGTTGTGCGGGATTTGATAGTGTTTGGGTTGGGTTGTACGGGATTGGAGTGGCGGTTGCGGGCCCCCTCCGCCCCTGCGGGGCACCTCCCCCAGAGGGGGAGGTCTTCAGGGATCTCGAGGCAGCTCCCCCAGCGTGGGAGGTCTTGGTTTCCTGGTCACTGGGGCCGAAGGCTGGTTGGATCCATTCTTCGACGACGACATCGCGGTCCCAATGCCCGGACTCGATCATGTTCTTGGCGATCTCTTCGATGTCCTCGAACTGTTGCCTGGCGTCGTGGACGTTTTGCTCGTGGATACGACGTTCGCGTCGTTGGCGTCGATCTTCGATCTGGTCGAGGGAGTTGAGCAGGAGTCGCAGTTCACGGGCGCTGTTGATGTGCCGGGCGTGGAGTTCGGGCTGGTCGGTCTGGGTGTTCTGGGCGGTCTGGATGGCGGAGACGGCGTGGACGAGGGTGTCGGCGGCGAGGGATTCGATGATCTCGGCACGGCGTCGTTCGAACTCGCGGACGTAGTGCGCGGCGGTGGAGTGGGCGCAGCCCATTTTCTCGCCGATCTGTCGGTAGGTGAGTCCTTGGCATCGGAGGTTGTGTGCCTGGACGTAGTTGGATCGTTGTGCGAGGTTCATTTCCTCTGGTCCTTTCAGCTAGAGACCTTTTGTTCTGTAGTGAGATTATATGGACGTGCGTTCTTTTCTGCTGGGGCAGGTGTGTTGATTGGGCGACAGGTGTGTTGGGTTGTTGGGGATGAGGTGAGGGAGCGGGTCCCCGCTCGGGGGCGGGGACGGGGACGGGGAGTAGGGTGCTCGGAGGTCGAGGTGAGGGGATAGGGAATGAAACAGGCCGCCCTCACGCCTGTGGTGAGGGCGGCCCGTTTGGTGTTGCCGTTGGTTTGGCTTAGTCGGCCATCTAGTAGGCCGGGGCGGGCGGGGCCGCGATGGCGTTCTCGTCCGGCTTTTCGGTGACCAGGCAGTTGGTGGTGAGGACCATGCCGGCGATCGAGACGGCGTTTTCGAGGGCGGCCCGGGTGACCATGGCCGGGTCGGCGATGCCCATGTCGATCATGTCGCCGTACTCGCTGGTGGCGGCGTTGTAGCCGTAGTTCGCGGTTTCCGACTCCTTGACGGACTGGACGATGACGGAGCCATCCTGGCCAGCGTTGATGGCGATGCGGCGCATCGGCTCTTCCAGCGCACGGTTGAGGATGCTGACGCCGGTCGCTTCGTCGCCGTCGAGGTCGACGTCGCCGAGCGAGGGGATGACGTTGATCAGGGCCACGCCGCCACCGGGGACCATGCCCTCTTCGACGGCTGCGCGGGTCGCGGAGAGGGCGTCCTCAACGCGGTGCTTGCGCTCCTTGAGCTCGACCTCGGTGGCTGCGCCGACCTTGATCACGGCGACGGAGTTGGAGAGCTTGCCGAGGCGCTCCTGGGCCTTCTCGCGGTCCCAGTCGCTCTTGGCGGCTTCGTAGACGTGGCGGATCTGGTTGACGCGCTCGTCAATCGCACCAGCTTCGCCGTTGCCCTCGATGATGGTCGAGGCTTCCTTGGAGGCGATGAAGCGGCGGGCGCGGCCGAGCTGCGCGATTTCGGCAGCGTCAAGCTGTCCACCGAGCTGCTCGGAGATGACTTCGCCGCCGGTGAGGGTGGCGATGTCGCCGAGGTTGTCCTTCTGGCGGTCGCCGAAGCCGGGGGCCTTGACGGCGATCACATTGATCGTGCCGCGCAGCTTGTTGACTGCGAGGGTGGCGAGGGCTTCGCCGTCGACGTCGGAGGCGATGATGACGAGGTTCTTGGTGACCTTGAGCACCTTCTCGAGCAAGGGCAGGATTTCCTGGACAGCCGAGATCTTCTTGTCGGTGACGAGGATGTAGGGGTCTTCGAGTTCGGCTTCCATGCGGTCAGGGTTGGTGACGAAGTAGGGGGAGATGTAGCCGCGGTCGAACTGCATGCCGTCGACGTACTCGACCTCGGAGCGGATGCCCTTGCCCTCTTCGACGGTGATGACGCCGTCCTTGCCGACCTTTTCCATGACCTCGCCGATGAGTTCGCCGATGGCCGGGTCGGCGGCGGAGATGCCGGCGATCTGCGACATCTGCTCGCGGGTGGTGACGCGGACGGCGTTCTCGCGGATGGCGTCGGAGAGGACCTCAACGCCGGACTCGAGGCCGCGCTTGAGGGCCATCGGGTTGGCGCCGGCGGCGACGTTGCGCATGCCCTCGTTGACGATGGCCTGGGCGAGGACGGTGGCGGTGGTGGTTCCGTCACCGGCGATGTCGTTGGTCTTGGAGGCGACTTCCTTGGCGAGTTGGGCGCCGATGTTGTGGAAGGGGTCCTCGAGGTCGATGTCGCGGGCGATGGTCACACCGTCGTTGGTGATGGTCGGCGCGCCGAAGGTCTTGGCGAGAACGACGTTTCGGCCCTTGGGGCCGAGCGTGATCTTGACGGCGTCGGCGAGGGCGTCGATGCCGTCGCGCAGGGCCTGACGAGCGTCCTCGTCGAACAGCAGTGCCTTGGCCATATCTGGGTTCTCCTTCTGGTTGGAGTCTTGTTGCTGGTGTACTGCGTCTAGCACTCGCACTAGCACTCGCTGGGCGAGAGTGCCAACGCGTGTATTGTGTCGAAATTCTGCGGCTTGCGCAAGCGGTTGCGTCGTTATCGTTTGGTGCGCCGAGTCGAGTGCAGCCGGCGAGTGCAACTGGGCTGTTAAATCGGCAACAGGCCGCGCCAGTTGAGGAATAGCGGGACGAGCCGGAGGATGACGACGGCGCGGATGGCCGAGTCGGGGACAGGTCCGAAGCGTCGGCTGTCGGTGCTGCGTGATGGGTTGTCGCCGACGGCGAACCAGCCGTCGCCTTCCCTGGTGAGGGCTCGCTTGAGGTAGAGGTCGTTGCCGCGTCGGAAGGCGATGATTCGTCCGGGTTTGACGGGGATGAGTCTTGGCGAGAGGGCGAGCAGGGCGTGGCCGTCCTCAAGGGTTGGGGCCATGGAGTCGCCTTTGACTCGGAGGAGGTAGAGCATGGTCGGCGGGTTCTGGGGGAAGGCCCCCTCAGTCGCTTCGCGACAGCTCCCCCAAAGGGGGAGCTCTTTTCCGGCTCGGCTAGAAGTTGTCCATGCCGAAATCGCCCATGCCGAAGTCGTCGTGGCTGTGGCCGTGGTCGTGTCCGTGACCGCCCATGCCCATGCCACCCATGTCGGGCATGCCCATGTCGCCCATGTCGAAGTCGTCGAAGGAGGAGCCGGAGGCTCCGGTGTGGATGGCGACGCCGGCGCCGAAGACTCGGGCGCCGACGCCGTCGTCGCAGGCGGGGCAGTCGGGTGATTCGGGGGCCTGGCCCATCCTGGCGAGAACGTCAAAGACGTTGGTGCAGCTGGGGCACTTGTATTCGTACATCGGCATGGCTGATTACTCCGGCGGGGAACTGAGCGCTTCGGTGTGTTGAGTCATATCTTACGACCGTGGCCTGTGAAGTTTGAGCAGTCATTTGAGCAGAGGAGCAGCCCGATGCCAGACCTTCGAGACTTTTGCGATCGGCTGTGGCGGGGCGAGGTTGATGTGATCCGCGAGGCTCATCCGGTGACGTCGACGTGGAAAGAGCGCGAGCCGGAGGAGTTGGACGACGGGTTTCTATACATCAAGTCGGCGGCGTCGATGAACACGCTCGACACGGGCGATGGGCTGGTGATGCTGGATACGGGCACGGCGCGGGATGCGGAGGGCTTGTTCAACGGGGTTCGGGCGTGGCGTCCGGATACGCCGCTGCGAGCGGCGGTGTACTCGCATCACCACGTCGACCACATCTTTGGCGTGGGCAAGTTCGACGAAGAGGCTGAGTCGAAGGGGCAGGCTCGTCCGATCGTGTACGGGCAGCAGAACATCCCGCAGCATTTTGATCGCTACAAGCGAACGGTCGGGTACAACACGGCGATCAACTCTCGGCAGTTCATTCGTCCGGGGATGGACGCGATGCAGGTCCGGTTGCCGTGGCCGGAGCAGTTTCGCTATCCGGACGTGACGTTCGACAATCGGGTTCAGTTCTCGGTGGGCGAGCTGACGTTCGAGGTCACGCATACGAGGGGTGAGACGGAGGATGCGGCCTGGACGTGGGTGCCTGAGAAGAAGTGGCTGTTTCCGGGCGATCTGTTTATCTGGGCGGTGCCCAATGCGGGGAATCCGCAGAAGGTGCAGCGCTGGGCGGGCGAGTGGGCTGAAGGATTGCGGCAGATGGCGGGCAAGGGCGCGGAACTGATGGCGCCGGGTCATGGGTTCCCGATCTTCGGTGCGGACCGGGTCGCGGAGGCGCTGACCGATACGGCCGATCTGCTGGACGAGATTGAGAATCAGACCCTGGCGATGATGAATCAGGGGTACACGCTGGATCGGATCCTGCAGTTGATCGAGTATCCGCAGCACCTGCTGGAGAAGCCGTGGCTGACTTCGGCCTACGACCATCCCGAGTTCATTGTGCACAGCGTCTGGCGCTACTTCGGCGGCTGGTACGAGGGGGAGCCGGATCGTCTGTTGCCGGCTGCTCGGTCGGCAGAGGCGGCGGAGTGGGTGACGCTGGCCGGAGGTCTACACCCGGTCATGGAGCGGGCACGAGCGCACATGCAGAACGGAAATCTACAGATGGCCTGTCACCTGATCGAGGGGGCGGCGCTGGCTGCGCCAAACAGTCCCGACGTGCATGAGCTGCGGGCGGAGATCTACGACACGCGGGCGGCCGAGCAGGATTCGTCGATGGCGCGAGGGATTTTCTCGTTTGCGGCGTCGTCGAGTCGGCATGGGAAGCGGGACGTGTTTAATCCGTAGGGTCGCGGCCGGCCCGGGCGTTCAAGCTTACGGGCGAGGCACATCGACGAGTTTCTCGCCCGCCTTCACCAAGAAGTCATCGATCAAGTCCAACTCCCTCACAAAGCAGTACGGGTCGTCCACGTCGTCAATTCCCAGGCTATCCACACGGCCTGACAAGTTTCGCAGTTCCCGCCGGACGACGCTGTAATCATCAGTTAACTCATACTTTGGCTGCACGCCTGGAGCCCAGTACAACACGCGAAGCAAACGGTAGCGCGCCAGATCTCGGAGCGACTCGGTCACCGTTGTCGCAACGCTCGTGTCTGCCTGACCGCGACCGCAGCCATACACCTGAGCGATTGTTTCAAGCATGATCTGGAACGGCAGCAAATCGATCAGACTGTCAAACGCGCCGCGGTCTGCGGCTCCGGTGAACTCGCCAAAGTAGCTTGCCGTGACATACTCGGTGGCGACCAGGCGTTCGAGGTCGTATGGACAAGCGATGGCAGTGCCGTGCGCGATCAGTGAGTCGTGAATAGTGTCTCGCCACGCGGCAACCTGCCGACGGATTCGCACTGCGAGGTAGGACTGCTCATCATCGATCCAGTCAAAGACTGCCATTACCATTTGCGGCATCCTGGCCGAATAGGCAACCTCCGTCTCATCGACTGTTGCGCTTCCCCAACAGTTGAAGCGCATCGCTCCATTGAGCGCAAATGTGATTCGATTCAGCGCGACGGAATACAACACTGGCTTCATCTCGTGAAACGGTGTCCATAACCAAGGTTTGGGCACGTCCCGACGACGAGAGCTGCTCCTGAAGATGCTCTCCAAGTGACCACTCAGCTGCGTATTGCAGTCGACTTGCGAGCTCCGTTCGATCGAGGCAATCAGTTCACCGACCCAGATAGCCAATCTTTCGATCTCGACGGGCCATGAGTGCGCCAACTCATCAGTGTTCGACGGCTTCAGCATCTCAGCCTGCTGAGCCAACAGGGAGACTGTGACCGCCATCTCTACGGCGGCAAGAGCCATGAAGGTCTCGGAGAAGAGTGGTGAGGGGGATCCGAGTGTCTCGACAAAGCACCCGGATTCAAGCTCCACCATTCGAACTGCGCCATACAGATGGGCCCCCAAGAGCAGGATTCGCCACTGATGGACATGCGGTCCGTAGTGAGGTTCAGCAGCGCAGTCCGCACACGCTTCTACCTCTTCATTTTCTATTGGCGGCTCTTGTTTCGGCGGCGCTTCCGATTCTTGCGACACCGACGCCACCTCTTCCGCCTGCACCGGTTCGGCCCGCTCAGTGGAGCTCGTTCCCGCGTCGAGATTCACCGGATTCGCGGACTCACCGTTTGAGACGAGAAGCGCGATACCGAATCCAGCACCTATGCCAACAAGAGATACTGCGCCGATCAGGAGGGGTCGGTACATAAGAGCAACCTAGCGATCTAGGGCAATCGCTGGGTGCGGAAGTGGTGTGAGGCGAAGGCGGTGCCGGCGGCGATCTGGATCATGGCGCGGTCGTTGATCAGTTCGTTGGAGGTGCCCTGGTTGAGGCCTCGGGTGAAGGTTGCGTTGGCGAGGGGCCACTTGAGGCCGACGGTAGTGATTCCTTCGACGGTCTCGCTGACGGCGGTGATGGTGACGTAGTCGCCGATCTGGCCGTGGAAGTGAGCCTGGCTGACTCCGTCGCCGTTGAGGACGGTGAGTGCAGTCCAGCCGTCGACGGTCCAGGTCGGGATCTGGCTCAGGCTGGGATGAGCGAGCAGGTAGAGATTGGCAACGGCGTGGTCGTAGCGGGGGCCGCCGAAGAGTCCGACGATGATGATGCTGGTAGCGCCTCGCTTGAGGGCGTACTCGATGGCGACGTCGCCGTCGGTGCGCTGGTCTGGAGCGGGATGGGGCTCGAACTCGACGCCGACCGACTTGAGGTTGAACAGGTCGTCGCCCTGGAGTGAGTCGAGGTCGCCGATGACGACGTGCGGCAGGACGCCCAGCTGTCGCAGACGGTTGGCTCCGCTGTCGGCAGCGACGATCAGTCCGGCGCCGTTGAGCGCGCTGCGGACGAGTGGGGAGTCGTGGATCTCGCCGGCGAGGGCGACAACGGCTTGCATGTTTAGGCCCGGGAGCCCCCCTCTGCCTGCGGCATCTCCCCCCCAAAGGGGGGAGAAAAGGGGATGGTCGGGTCCTCTCCCCCAAGGGGGGAGAGGATAGCTAGGGAAACTCCCCTAGAGGGGAGAGCAGGCTGCTAGTCGGCGACGGGTTCGGCCTCAGCTTCGGCTTCGGAGGGGGCGCTGGCTCCGTTGGTTTCTTCGGCACGCGCGGCGATGGCTTGCTGGAAGGCTTCGGGCAGGTCCTTGCCGGCGTCGGCGAAGGCTTTGGCCATTGCTTTCTGACCGGCGCCGAAGATGTCGAGCTGGCGATCTTCGACGAAGTCGCGGGAGGCGACAAGGCGGTCGAGCTGTCCCTGGTACCTCGGGGCGACGTAGCGCATGAGTAACTCGAAGCTGCGCTTGGTGGCGTCGGTCGAGGCCCACTCGTGGTGCATGCCGAGGAGTCCGCCGATGCCGCCGGAGCGGTCGTGCATGGCCTCGATCTGGTCGACGGCGTCGTCGGGCGAGCCGACGATGACCATATTCTTGTCGATCGCTTCCTCGATCGTGTCGGCCATCTGCAGCGCGATGCCGCCGCGGCGGCCGGGATCGCGGACGTCGCCGACGTAGGCGCGCTTGAGGAATCCAGCGCGGACATCATCGATCGCCTGGGCGCGGGTCTCGGCGATGTGGATCGCGGTGACGACGCGCCAGTTCTTGCGCGATACCTCGTGGCCGTTCTCGGTTGCGGCTTCTTCGTACCAGTCCCAGACCTGCTTCATGCCATCGGAGTCGGCGCCGGCGACGGAGAGCAGGCTGGCGCCGTGCTTGCCGGCAAGTTGCGGTCCGGACGGGGTGAGGATGACGGCGACGGCGAGCTCGGGATGCGGATCGGAGTACCAGGCCATCTGCAGGCGAGCCTCGGTCAAGGAGAACCAGTCGGTCTCGATCGAGACCGGCTCTTCGTCCCGGGCGAGCTGGACGATGGCGTCGAATGCCTCGGCCATGCGCTGGCGCTGGGTGGTTGGCTCGATGCCCATCTGCACGGCGTCGGAGGTGAGCGCGCCGGGTCCAACTCCGAGCATCACGCGACCGCGAGTCATGTGGTCGAGCTGGAGCAGGTCGTCGGCGATCATCAGCGGATTGTGGTAGGGCAGGGAGACGACGCCGGTGCCGAGCTTGATGTGCTTGGTTCGCTCAGCCAGGGCGGCGATGAAGATCATCGGGTTGGAGATGATCTCGCGAGCGAACGAGTGGTGCTCGCCGATCCAGGCTTCGTCGTAGCCGAGGTCGTCGAGGTGCTCGATCAGCTCCACGTCGCGCTGAAGGGCGAGGGTCGGGTGTTCGCCGACGGAGTGGAATGGAGCGAGGAATAGTCCGAATTTCATGCGCTTGGGTCGCCAGGACATGGTTCAGTCCGATCTATCGGTGATGGGGGTCGTACGGGATTGAGGATAGCGTCGCGGCACCTCGACGATCCGATACGCGTTTAGCCGAGCACCTCGGGGTTGACGATTGCTTCGGGGGTTTGGCCGGTGACGACGTTGACGACGTTTCGGGTTGCCAGGGCTCGCATGGCGTAGCGAGTTTCCTCGGTGGCGGTTCCAATGTGGGGGAATGTGATCACGTTGGGCAGCTTGACGATTGGCTCGTCGGGGTCAGGTGGCTCGTCTTCGAGGACGTCGAGGCCGGCACCGGCGATCTGGTTGGCGACCAGGGCGTCGTGGAGGGCCTTCTGGTCGACGGCTGGGCCTCGCGAGGTGTTGATCAGGTAGGCGGTTGGCTTCATCAGCGCGATCTCGCGGGCACCGATCATGTGGCGTGAGGACTGGTTGAGGTCGGTGTGGACGCTGACGAAGTCGGACTCGGCGAGTAGTTCGTCGAGGGTTCGCTTCTCGGCCGGTGGTGCGTCTGCGGGCGGGTTGTCGTAGATGTCGTACCAGATGACCTTCATGCCGGCGAAGTTGGCTCGGCGGGCGACTTCCTGTCCGATTCGGCCGAAGCCGACGATGCCGATCGTCTTGCCCAGTGGGTCATTGGCGAGCCCGGGATACGGCTCGCGGCGTCCCCAGCCGCCCGAGCGGTTGTAGGCCTCGAACTCCATCAGGTGCCTGGAGAGCATGAGCAGGAAGGCCATCGTCAGGTCGGCGACGGCGGCACTGAGCACGCCTGGCGTGTTGCAGAGGGCGATGCCGTTACTGGTCAGGAAGGGGACATCGAAAGCGTCGAAGCCGACCGAGGTGGTGGCGACGACCTTGAGGTTGGGGGCGAGGTCAACGACCTGCTGGTCGATCTTGATCAGCGGGTTGCCCAGCACGCCGTCGGCGTCCTTGACGGCCTCAATGAACGCGCCGCGGTCTCGTCCGTCGACGACGCGGACATCGCCGGCTTCGGCGAGCATGTCGTGGAGTTCGTCTTCAATCGGTACGGCCTGGACGATGGTCGGCATGGGTTGACGCTTTCGGTTTTGGGTTGTTGGCTGAATGGTAGGACAGGGCGGGACCCTCACCCTAGCCCTCTCCCAGAGGGAGAGGGGATCGGAAGGGGAGCGTGCCTTCTCCGAGGGAGAGGGCTGGGGTGAGGGCCTACCCGCTTAGTGGGGCTCGAGCCGATACACGCGCTGGGCGGTGTCGTGAAACATTTGATCCTTTTCGTCCTGGGGGTAGTCGGCGACGAGCTTGAAGAACTGGTTGTACATGTTCGTGTAGCTGCAGCAGACCTTGTCGACCGGGAAGTTGCTCTCGAACATGCAGCGGTCGGGACCGAACGATTGGATCATGTGCTCGTACCAGCGGCGGTTGACCGCTAGCAACTCGTCCGACGACGGCGCGCGCTCCATCTGTTCCCAGCCGAAGCCGTTGACAACCATCTGGATTCCGCCGACTTTGGCGACGACGTTCTCGCAGGTGGCCAACTCGGAGATCGAGTCGCGCCAGTCGGGGAAATACTCGTCGTGCTTGCCGGCGTACGGTCCCACGCCCAGCGGTCCGCCGAGGTGATTAAGGATGATCGTGGTGTCGGGAAAGGCGCGGGCGAGATCGGTGAGCTCGGGGATCTGCGGGTGGTAGAGCCAGGCCTCGAAACTGAGGCCGCGCTTGCCAAGCTCGGCGAAGCCTTCGCGGTAGGCCTCGTTCATGTAGATGTGCGGGATCTCGACGATGCGCGAGTTGGGCACGTCGGGTGAGGCATCCCAGCTGGCGTGGTGCCGGATGCCGCGGAAGCGGTCGCTGGTCGCCATGTGGGCGTCCAGCACCTCGCCGACGGCGGCGCCCAGCAGCAGGTCGGCGTGGCTGACGATGCCTGCGCAGGCGCGGATCTCTCCGTAGAGACCGCTGGCGCTCTGGGCCGAGACTCCGGCGACGTACTCGGTCTCGCCGACGGGCGCCATGGCGGTTGGGGCGTCGGCGTTGTACATCGCGCCGCACTCGATGAAGACCGTCTGGCGAACGTTGAGGTCCTTCGTGTCCTCCAGCAGCTCATCGAGGAAGTAGCGCAGGCGCGGACCGTCAGGGCGTGCGTCCCAGAGGTGGTGGTGGGGGTCGATGATTTTCTGGTCGGGGTCGACGGCGGGCTCCTGGTTGGTGGCGAGCCAGTCGAAGTTGTTGGTGACCATGATGAGTGTCTTCCTAGGAATCCATGAGTTCGCGCAGGCCGCGGCCGAGCTCCGTATAGCCCTGGTTGAGCAGGAAGCGGTCCCAGCCGATGCAGAAGTGCTTGACGCCGAGGTCGAGGTAGCGTTGCGCCTGCTCGACGGCGCCGATCTCGATCCGCGGAGCGACGTTGTACTCCAGCGACTTGGCGATGACCTTCTCCTCCGCCTCGCGAATCTCCTCGGGGTTGGGTCGCTGGTCGAAGGAGAAGCCGTAGTCGCTGGGTCCCCACTGAGTCATGTCGACGCCGAGTTCGGCGGCGCGTTCGAGGATGGCGTCGATGTCGTCGAGGGCGACGCGCTTCTCGATCATGATCACGGTGACGATGCCGTCGAGGTCGGCGCCATAGTCGCCGGCGGCGTAACCGGCGAGGGCAGGGCGTCGGGTCTTGACGCCCATGTGTCCGCCCAGTTCACCGAGCGTGCCCGGCTTGTCGGGGCGGATCGCCTGCATGGCGAGGTCAACGTCCTCGGGCGTGCGGATGTCGGTGTAGAGCATCGACTTGAAGCCGGCCCCGAGGGCAGCCTGGGCCCAGAAGGTCTGGTTGGCCTGGTCGAGCTTGATCATCAGGGGCAGGTTGCCGCACTGCGCCGCTCGGGCGAGGTGATAGAGCGTCTTCATGTCGAAGGTCGAATACTCGGCGACGTACTCGCCGTAGTCGAACTGGCCGGTGTCGCCGATCAGCTCGGCGATGTCGGGGTCGTTGAAGAGGAAGTGGGTGCCGATCGTCGGTTCGCCGGCGTCGAGTTTTTCGCGGAAGGTGTTGGCAAGCACGGCCATAGGTCGTCTCCTTGGTTGGGATTCAGTTGCGGTTCGCGGAACAGGGTAGAGGCGAGTCAGACGCGGCGGCGAATCACACCTCAGCCAGCAGGCCGTCAATCTCCCGAATCAGGATGGGAAGTTCGATCTCGATCGTGCGCCACATGGTTGGATGATCGACGTCCGAGTATCCGTGATTCAGTACGTTTCGAAGTCCGATGTATCCCCGGAAATCGGTGATCCGGGCTGCCAGTTCCGGCTCCAATCTGTCGAGCCGATCGAGCGCCTCGCCAATGATCATGAATTCCCGCTCGACTTGATGACGGAGCCTGACATCGGATTCGTAGTCGGCCAGGGTCCGCTGCGCGACCGAATTCAGAATGAGCGTCCCGTTGTCGCGCGCGTCCCTCAGGTAAGAGCGGGATCTAGGATTCATACAAGGGCGTCCGAGTCTGCTCAATCGAGGCGCGGAACTCCGGATTGCTGAATTCCCGGTCGATGATCAGATCGACCGGACGGCCGAACAGTTCGCTCAAACCTGTCTGTAGACGGGCGAACTCGCCGACGTAGGTCACCTGCGCCTCAGGGTTGAATCGGACCAAGAAATCGAGGTCGCTGGACTTCGGATCCCATGCGCCGCTCGCCGCCGAGCCGAAGACCCACAACCGTTGCACCTGGTGGCGTCGGCAGAGCCGGACAATCTCATCCGTACGCTCTTCGACCAGCGGAATCACCATGTCGCTACTCGCAACGGCAACCGACGACCTTCACCATGTGTGTGATGCTACACGCGGCGGCGTCGGACGGGATCGAGGCGTTCGGTGAGGACGTCGCTGAGGAAGTTGAGGGCGGTCAGCATGAGGGCGAGGATCACGACTGGTCCTAGTACGAAGTGCGGGGCGTCGCGCATGAAGGGCCGGCCTTCCTGCATGATTGCGCCGAGCGTGGGGTCGGGCAGTTCAGCGCCCAGGCCGAGGAAGTTGAGCGCGGCCATGATGAGCACGGAGGCAACGATCGCGAGGGGGACCTGGACCGTGAAGGCTCCGAAGGTGTTTGGCGCGACGTGGCGGAAGAGGATTCGCCGTCCGGAGAGACCGAGGCAGCGTCCGGCGAGGATGTAGTCGCGCTCTCGTTCACGCAGCACTCCGGCGCGGGCCAGGCGGGCTGAACCGGGGATGTTGAAGAAGGCGATCGCGACGGCGACGCTGAAGATGCCGGAGCCCATGATCGTGATCAGCAGGATCGCGAAGACGATCCCGGGGAAGGCGAGGAGGACGTCGACTCCTCTCATGATCAGGGTGTCGGTGCGTCCTCCGCGCCAACCGGCGGTGTAGCCGATCGTGATGCCGACCAGCCAGCCGACCATGACGGCCGCGAAGCCGTGCTTGATCGTGCGACCCAGGCCAATCGAGTTTCTGGCCAGCAGATCACGCGAAATGTGATCGGTGCCCATCGGCGCATCCCAGGTGATGCCGCCGTTCTTTGGCGTATCGCCGGGTTTGTTCGGATCTGTCGGGTCCAGCACCGGGAAGATGAAGGCGAAGAAGAGCAGGACGGCGAGCACGCTGAGCGCGAGTCCTCCTCGAGGCTCGCGGGCGACAGCGCGCAGCTCGGAGCCGACGCTGCGCAGGAAGTGAAAGCGATCGCTCTCTTCCTCGAAGGGGACGTCTGCGACTCGACCGGACATGGCTAGACCTCTGAACCCTGACCGATGCGGATACGTGGATCGAGTCCGACGTAGACGAGATCGACGATCAGGTTGACGACGACAAAGACGAAGACGAGCAGGATTGTCGTGGCCTGGATGACCGTGTAGTCGCGGTTGTTGACGGCGTTAATCAGGGCTCGACCGAGTCCCGGCCAGGTGAAGACGGTCTCGATGACCAGCGTGCCACTGAGGATGGAGGCAAGTTCGAGTCCCATGATGGTGACGACGGGAATCAGGCTAGGCCGCAGCGCGTGACGGACGATGACGGCCCGGTTGGTGAGTCCCTTCGAGCGGGCGGTGCGGATGTAGTCCTCGGTCATGGTGTCGAGCAGGGACTGCCGGGTGAAGCGGCTGATGTTGGCGGCGACGATGCCACCGAGGGCCAAGGACGGCAGGGCGAGGTGTTCCAGGGCCTTGAGCGGATCCTCGGTCAGGGGGACTCGGCCGGAGACGGGGGTGAGGTCGAACCAGACCGAGAACACGATCAGGTAGACCAGTCCGGCGACGAATGAGGGGACGCCAATGTTCCAGCCGGTCCAGAGGGCGGCGAACCAGTCGAAGAAGCCACCTCGATTGACGGCGGCGAGCACGCCCAGAGTGAGACCGAGCGTGAAGCCGATGATGATCGCCAGCCCGGCCAGTTCGACCGAGGCGGGGATGGCGTTGCCGAGGATCTCGGTGACGGGCAGTCCGGTGAGCGACTGGCCGAAGTCTCCGGTGAAGATTCGGCCCAGCCAGATCCAGTACTGCTCATACATCGGCTTGTTGAGGCCGAGTTCTTCCTTGAGCTGTTCGTAGACCTCGGGGTCAGTGTTGCCCATCGCGTCGCCGATGGCGCCGGCGACCGGGTCGCCGGGGATCAGTCGCACGGAGGCGAAGATCAGGATCGAGGCGACAAAGAGGACGGGGATCAGCTGGGTGACGAGGCGGCGGAGTACGTAGGTCATCGGTCCGCTACGAAATCAGCCCGCTCCTTCTCCGGAGGGGGCTAACGCTTCTCGGCGAGGGGGAGCCCCCCTCTGCCCCCGGGTCCAAGCCCGGGGCAGGCATTCGGCATCTCCCCCCAGAGGGGGGAGAGCGAAGTGCTTGAATCGGTGCTTAGGTCTGTTCGAGCCAGACCGTTTGCGGGTTCGGGGTCGTGGGGCCCGGGTCGGGCACGTGGACCCTGTTGGTGTAGAACTCCGCACCGCGCTGTCGCGCGATGGCCTGGGCGAACATGACCTCGTGGAAGGTGTCGTTGAACGAGCGCCAGTATTCCTCGGTGTCCTCGTGGTTTCCGGTCTGGACATCGATGATCATGTCGAGCCAGTGGAAGTAGTTGTCCATGTAGGGACGTTCGCGGACCGGGATCGGGTTGCTGGCGTCGCCGCCGCGCTTGGCGTTGCCTTCGCCGTGCAGGGCGTCCTGCATGACCATGGCGAGCGCTGCGGACTCGGGGCGGATCCAGTTGCCGAAACCGATCAGGAAGTTGCCGAAGTCGCCGGCCTGCTGCTTCTCGATCATGACGTTGTACTCGGTCGGGTCGAGCTCGAGTTCGATGTCGAGGGTCGAGAGTTCGGCCTGGAGCAACTGTGCGAGGGCCGGAGCGTAGGGGCGAATCGGGAGGGTGCTGGCGGTCAGCACGCTGCCTTCGCCGACGCCCGCGGCGTCGAGCAGCTTAGCGCCCTCGGCCGGGTCGTAGTTGGGCCGGTCCTGGTCCTCGATGTAGCCCTGCGAGCCGCGCTGGAAGAAGAGTCGTCCAGCGTCGTCGTAGGGACCGAAGTAGTCGCGCACGACGCGCTCCTGGTCGACCATTCGCCAGACGCCGTGCCGGGCGCGCGGGTCGGTCGTCGGCTCGACGTCGATCGCGAAGCGGAAGATCTGTCCGCCGAGGCTGGTGCCGGCCCAACCCCAGTGGTCGTCGCTGGCGATCAGCCGGTCGATGGTCTCGGGATTGTTGAAGGGGATGCCGTTGTGGGAGTCGATGTCGCCGGCTTCGAGGGCGATACCGATGGCGTCGGCGTCGGAGAAGATCGTGTAGGTGATCTCGTCCATGTTGGGCGCGCCCATGTGGCTCTCTGGGAAGGGCGTCAGACGCCAACCGGTGTTGGGGTCGTAGCTGTCGGTGTCGAAGCGCCAGGGGCCGGTGCCGATCAGCACGGCCTCTTCGTTGCGCGCCACGTCGAGCGCCGGCGCGGTGGCGGAGCCGGCAGTTTCGGGGTGACCCATGCGAACGTAGGCGGTCAGCGCGCCGGTGAAGCCGCGCGGCTCGCCCAGGCTGAGTCGCATCGTTGAGTCGTCGATCGCCTCGGTGCCGGCGATCACCTTGCCCAGGTTGTAGGCCGGTGAACCGCCGCCGGAAACGCCCTGGTCGCGGATCGCCTCGTAGCTGTGCGCCGCGTCGTCGGCGGTGAAGGCGCGACCGTCGTGGAAGACGACGTTGGGCTTGATGTCGAAGATCCAGGTCAGGTTGTCGGGCGTTTCCCAACCGGCGGCGACATCGGGCTTGATCTCCCAGTCGGGGTTGGCGTACTCCCAAAAGCGGTTGGCTGTCTCGTCGAGCTGGACGCCGCCGTACTGCGTGAGGCAGTTGTACATGTAGCCGGTTGGGTCGATGGTGCCGTTGTTGCCGGCCGAGTTCCAGGGGAAGCGGATCAGCGTGAGCTGCGATGCGGCTGCGCGCTTGAAGACGCCGCCGGTCTGGATCGTGTTGCCCTGGCTGTCGACCATCGCCTGGTCCTGCGCCTGGGCGACGGCCGCCTGCTGCTGTTGTTGCTGTTGCTGAGCGGGAGCTTCCTGCTGCTCCTGCTGCATGGCCTGTTGTTCGGCCTGCTGCTGCATCGCCTGCTGTTGCTGTTGGACCTGCGCAGCGGCCTGCTGATCGTCGTCATCATCGTCGCCACAACCGACGAGCGCCAGACCTGCGGCGCCCACACCTGCCCGGGCGCTCGCGCGCAGCAAGGATCGACGGCTCATCCGCTGCCGCCTCATCCGTGACCAATAGTTGCGTTCCATACGTCTCCTTCTGTTCTCGCTCCGCGTCACCCGGGTCTAGAAGGGCTTCGCGCTTCGGGTCGAAATTATCGAAGGGTAGAAGCTACGTCAATCTGAAGTTTTTCATTTGCGCTCACAATGAGCGGAATCGGAATGATCTATCGCTGGTCCTTGGGCGGAGCGACTTGCTCAGCGACCGTGGCAGCGCTTGTACTTCTTGCCCGAGCCGCAGGGACAGGGATCGTTGCGTCCGGCGTTGCGGGTGGTCACGTCGACCAGGCCGGCTTCGATCAGGGGTGGGAGATCGCGCTCGATGATCGTGCGCAGGCCTTGTTCACCGCGGAGATTGTGCTGTCGATTGACGGTCGCCACGATGTCGCCGAGCGATGTCCGCCCGTTCATCTGCCCGATGCAGGCAGCCATGACTGCCGTCACTGGAAATGGCTCCGAACGGCCCTGGCTTGTCTCGACCACGAGCTGAAACGCCTGCTGGAAGTTGGCGCCGGCGAGTGCTCGGCGCTGTTCGAGCTTGACGTGGGCCGGCAACGTCGGGACGGCGCGGAGCAACGCTCCGGATTCAGCCGTCAGGGCCTCGGTCTCTCGACGGCGACGTTCGGCTCGCTCGTCGCGGCGACGGACCTCGGATTCGATCTCGGCTGGTAGCTCGCCATGCTCGATGACGGCACGCTCGTAGCCCTGCGGCGGTTGCCCGCTGACGACTCGCACGAAGGCTTCTCGGGGTGTGGTGTCGTCGTCGCCGAGGATGCGGCGGGCCTCCCAGAAGTAGGAATCGGCGCTGCGGTTGGTCCCGTAGAAGAGCTGGGCGGTCAGGTGGAAGTAGTCGTACTGCTTGCGATAGAGCGACTCGTAGAGCTGCGCCGCCTGATCTCGGGCCTTGGGCTGTTCGAGCGCCGACTTGACGTAGTTGGCCGCGAGCGTTGCGCTGCCCAGCGCGAGGTGGACGCCGGAGGAGAAGAGCGGATCGACGAAGCAGGCGGCATCGCCGACGAGCACGTAGCCATCGCCGGCGAATTGCTTCGAGGTGTAGGACCAGTCGCGTTCGACGTCCGGCTCGTCGACCATCGTCGCCCCGGCCAGGAGTTCCCTGGTATTCGGCGCCTCGGCGATCTGTGCTTCGAGGAATCCCCTGGCACCCAGTTCGCGCAGGCCCTGCTGGCCGATCTCCTTATCGACGACGGCGCCGACGCTGGTGACTCCGGTGTGCAGCGGAATCTTCCAGAGCCAGCCGTGTTCGTAGGACTCGATGAAGATGTTGCCGTTGTTGGGCGGATCGAGGTGTTTGGCGTCCTGGTAGTAGCCGTAGACGGCGAGATTCTTGAAGTAGTCGTCCCACTGGTGCAGATTCAGCTTGCGACTGAGCAGCGCGGCCTGACCGCTGGCGTCGACGAGGAACCGGCAGTTGATTTCGCCCGCTTGTCCACCGTGCAGGTAGCTGACGCCCGCGACTCGCGCTCCATCGAAATGGATATCGAGGACCTGGTGCTCTTCGCGTACGTCGACGCCGTGTTCGGCCGCATTCTTGAGCAGGATGTGATCGAACTCGGAGCGGACGACCTGGAAGGAGGTGGGGCGCTGGCCGGGGTCGTCGGCGAAGTACCAACTCCAGGGGTCGGGATCCTTGCCCCAGACGAGTGTGGCGCCGCGCTTGACGACGAATCCGGCGGCCTCGATCGCGGGCATGACTCCGATCTGCTCGAGTACCGGAATGCTGGCCGGTAGGAGGGACTCTCCGACGTGTTCGCGGGGGAATTTGGCGCGCTCCAGCAGCGTGACGCGGTAGCCCTGATCGGCGAGCAACGTGGCGCAGGCCGAACCGCCCGGTCCGCCACCGATGACGACGATGTCGCAGGATTCGGCCATGCCTCGCCTCCGATTCTGAGGCTACCCTGCGGCGTGACGGGTGTCAGCCGAGCCGAGGAGGGTGGGTCATGGACCTCTACGAACACCGCGTGACGATGGTCGAGCCGAAGCGGTTCCCCGAGTACCGGGACTTGTTCGTGCAGGAGTCGTGGCCCCGACTGGTCGAGGCGGGGTTCCGGCCTCTGTGTCTGCTCAACCCGGCGATCGGCGGGACTCCCGAGGAGGTACACACCTTCATTGGGTCTCCGAGTTGGGATGACTGGCGGCGGGGTCAGGAGATCCTGGTCGGGCTTGGCGATGACTCCTACCGCAACGCTCGGCGTGAACTGATCGTGAATGAGACGGCGCGGCCGAAGATTCCGTATTCGGGCAGGCCGCTGGCGGAGACTCCCGATTCGGACCGTCGGGCGGTGTACGGATTGCGCCGCTGGACGATTGATCCGTCGACATGGGAGCGCTTCTCAGAGCTGACCGAGTTCGGGGTCTGGCCGGCGATGGACGCGATGGGGCATCGGGTGTTGGGCAACTTCCATGACGCCGTGCTGAGCGACGACATGGAGGTCACGAACCTGGCCGGCTACGACTCGGTCGGGCACTGGCATGAGACTCGGACTCCGCAGGCGCCCGGTTCGGGGGTCTCGGAGGATCTGCTGAAGCTGTTCCAGGAGAGTGTTCGTGAGCGGCATTCGCTGACTCGGCATACGTGGGTGCAGGCGATGCATGCTCACTGGCCGGATTAGCGGCTGGTTCAGTCCGGATCGGCGTTCCAGCGGTAGGCTTCGCGGGCGTTTTGGACGAAGAAGTCGTTGACGACTGTTTCACGAAGCTGGAGGGCGTCGATTTCGTCTCGGGCTCTGGGCCAGGGGATGGTCGGGTACTCGGTGCCGAACATCATCTTCTTGCGGCCGCGGGTGTTGATGAATTGGACGAAGTTTGGCGGCCAGTACTTGGGCGCGACCGAGGTGCAGGACATGTAGACGTGGTCCCAATGGGCGATGGTTGAGATCGCTTCCTCGATCCAGGGCTGTCCGCAGTGGGTCATGATCAGGCGGAGTTCGGGGAAGTGGTAGGCGACCTCGTCGTAGTGGACTGGGTTCTGGACCCAGCCGGGGCGTCTGGGACCGGGCATGCCGGCGTTCATTGAGACGGCGATGCCGAGCTCGAGCGCCTTGACGTAGAAGGGCCAGTAGACACGGTCGGTTGGCGGGAGCTCGTAGCGGAAGGGCGGGATGCGCAGGCAGCGGACTCCGTAGCGCTCGTAGTAGTCGACGACCTTGCGGATTTCGTCGTAGCCGTTGAGCGGATTGACGATCATCGCGGGCAGGATCTTGTCCGGGAACTGCTGGTGGGCGTTGCCGACCCACTCGGCGTGCTCCGGCTGCATGATCGAGACGACGCCGGCCCCGATGTCGGACTGATCGAGGACTTCGAGCAGCTGCTCGGGCGTTTCGATCGCGCCTCGGCCCTCGATGTCCTTGAACAAGTAGCTGAGGGCGGTGTCGCCTGAGGGATCGAGGAAGGCGGAGTTGATCAGTGAGTCGATGGCGCGGATGCGGTCGGTCATGTCACGTTCAAGTCAGATGCTCAAGTCAGATGAAGTCTAAATCTGGCCGCGCGGAATCATACCCGCTGCCCGATAGACATTGTCGATCACGCGCATGCTGACGACGCCGTCCTCGGCGTCGGTCGGCATCGGCCTGACGCCTTCGATGGCGTCGATGAAGGCCTGGAGCTGGAATTCGAAGGTTGGGCGCTTGGTCAGGGTCTCCCGGCGCGTACCCCACGATGTGACAATTTCGATCACATGCGGTTCACGGTGAGGCACGAGCGGATTGACCACCTTGAGGCGGCCACGGTCACCGAAGACATTGACGACCGATGACCAGCCGGCGGTGGTGTTCATCCGCGACCAGGTGCGAGCCGGGATCCCGCCGGGGAAGAGCAATTCGGCTTCCATCTCGATGTCGATGTGCTCATGGACGATGCCGGCCCTGGCCGAAACGACTTTGGGCTCCGCGCCGAAGGTGTGACGAAGGAAGTGCAGCGGGTAGCAGCCCAGATCCATGGTCGAGCCGCCGCCCAGCTCGATCCGGTAGCGGATCTGCTCGGGAGTTTCTTCGACCAGGTTCTGGAAGTGGGCGTCGGCGAATCGAATCTCTCCGAGGATGCCGCTTCGAACATTTTCGCGCATTCGCCGGGAGACCGGATGGTAGTAGTAATGAAACGCCTCGGCGCAAACCAGTCCGTTCTCACGAGCGCAGTCGGCCATCTCCCGCGCTTCGGCCTCGTTCATCGCCAACGGCTTCTCGCAAAGCACGTGCTTGCCTGCGTTGAGCGCCTTGATCGTCCACTCGTGGTGCCCGCTGATCGCCAGCGGATTGTAGACCGCGTCGACGTTCGGATCGCTGACAACTTCTTCGTAGCTGTCGTGGACCGTGGCTATACCGGCGCGGGCGGCGAAGACTTCGGCGCGCTCACGATGGCGCGCGGCCATGCTGACGATCTCGACGTCGTCGAATACCTGGACCGGCTTGATGATCGCGCGCGGCGCAATCGCCGCGGCTCCGAGGAGTCCCAGTCGCAGCACCGCCCGATCAACAACTAGGCATTGAACTGCGGGACCAGGTAGTCGTGATCCTTGTGGTAGACCTGCACCCGGCCGCGGCCCCCGTCACTGATCGCGATCCGGTCCTGGCCGTCGATGGCGATGCCGCGCGGACGGTCGAAGATGCCGAACTTGATCAACTCGACCGGATTGACACGGCGGAAGGCCTGGGCGTACTCCATATTGACTTCCATGACTTTCGCCGCTGCACTGGAGAACTCATGCGCGTCGCCCTGGAGGCTGCAGATGATGTCGCCGTCCGGGTAGTAGATCTGGACCCGGCGGTTGCCCCAGTCGCAGACGTAGACGTCGCCGACGCTGTCGACCGCGACATCGGCCGGACGCTTGAGGCTGCCGCCGTCGTCGACGCCGATGTCCTCGTAACGCGAGCCAAAGCGTCCCAGGAACTCGCCGTCGGGAGCAAACTTCTGCACGCGATCGTTGCCCCAGTCGGCGAGATACAGCGCGCCCTCGTTGTCGAATGAGATTCCCCACGGCTGGTTGAGCTGTCCCTCGTCGGAGCCGTGCGTGCCCCAGGAACCGAGAAACTCGCCGCCCTTGGTGAACGTTTGCACCCGGTGATTGTGGCTGTCGACGACGTGTAGGTTGTCGTCAGCGTCGAAGGCGATCCCGGAGGGCCGATTGAATTGACCGTCGCCGTCGCCGAAGTCGCCCCAGTCGCCGATCGGCGAGCCTTCGGCGTCGTAGCCGAAAATGCGGTGGTGGAAGGCGTCGGCGCACCAGACCGATCCGTCGGCGGCGAGCGCGAGGCCCTCGGGCCACTTGAGGTCGCCCGCGCCCATCTCGCCGAGGAACTCGTCCTCGATCCGATGCTTGTAGATCTTCGAGCCGAGGCCGCCCGCGCCTGAGTACTCGGCCAGGCCGATGTCGGCGACGTACATCGTGCCGGCAGGCGTCATCGCAATCGGAGTCGGGTAGGTATAGCCCTGCGGGCCGACGAAATGCCCGATCGAGTGGTCGAAATGCCAGGTGCGCCCGGCAACGGTCGTGGTCAGCATGGCTGCTCCTCAAAGACCTCCCCCTCTGGGGGAGGTGTCACGAAGTGACGGAGGGGGCCGACCTGACAATTGACGCGGAGAGCCCCCTCAGTTGCTCCGCGACAGCCCCGCATCGAGTGTGGGGCAGGCTCCCCCAGAGGGGGAGCTCCTGGGAAATGCTCAGGCAGTCGCCATGACTGGCTCGATGAAGCTGAGCTTCTCGAACTCGCCGTCAACGATTGGCTTGGCGTCGAGGCCCATCCAGTCCTCGAGCAGCGTCGAGTAGACCCCGCGGAAGTCGTGGTTGGGAACCAGGTCGCCCTGCTCAAGGTCCCTGGGGTTGATGCTGGGGAACTCGCCGTGCATGCCGCCAACGGCATGCGGGCCGATCACGAAGCAACCGCCGCCGGCGCCGTGGTCGGAGCCGGAGCCGTTGTCCCGCACCCGGCGGCCGAATTCGGTGAACAGGAACATGATCACGTTGTCGGCGCGGTCGTGGGCCTTGACGTCGTCCCAGAAGTCCGAGATCGCCCGTGAGAGGTCGGTCCACAACTTCTCGAAGACCGGCTTCTGGTTGGCGTGTGTGTCGAACCCGATCAACTGCGTGTAGAAGACGCGCGTGCCGAGGTCGGCGCAGTGAATCGTGGCCATGTCCTTGAGACTGCGAGAGATCTGCTCGGTGCCCCACTCGACCGATGTCTCGTAGCGGCCCAGGCCCTCCTTGAGGATGTCGGCGCCCTTGAGCGCGTCGAGTCCCGTGCGGCCCAGGTACTCCTGGACGTAGCCAGTGCCGATCGCGCGGCCGTACATGTTGACAAACCGCTCGAGCATCTTCTCGCGCTGCCGCTGCTGCTCGATGCCGGTCAGCAGACCGTAGGTCGACAGGTCGGCGACGGACGCCACGGTCACACCCGGCACGACCAGCGCGCGCGGCAACCCCTGTCCGATATGCACACCCGTGACGGGGTTCTCGCCGGTCGGATCGAGGTCGCGGATCGCGCGGCCGACCCAGCCCTCGGTTCCGACCTTGTTGGGCTCACAGGTGTGCCAGATGTCCATTGAGCGGAAGTGCGATCGCGGCGAGTTGGGGTAACCGACGCCGTGGATCAGGGCCATCTCGCCCTGGTCGTAGAGCTCCTTCAGCGGCGCCATCGTCGGGTGCAAGCCGAAGTGGTCGTCGATCTTGAGGACCTGGTCCTCGCCGATGCAGAGCTCGCCGTTACGGGCGTCGTTGTAGTACCCGTCCGCGTAGGGCACCACGCTGTTCATGTAGTCGTTGCCGCCGGTCAACTGGATGATGACGACGACGGGGTCTTTGCTGTTGGTCGCGGTGGTCATGGCTGGGGTCTCTCTGTGCTGCTCCTGTGCGATCGTTGGTGCTCTCTTAGCCGAACTGGTACTCCGTCGTCGCCGCGATCAGCGCAAGCATCTCGCCGACGCGCTCCGAGGAACCGTCGTAGTCCTCGTTCCAGGACAGCTCGCCGCCTTCTGACGCGTGCTCGATCAGTTCCAGCCGCGTGGCCTCGGCCACGTCGAGCGGACCGAACAGGTCGAGGCAATGGTCAACCATCTCGTTCGGCGTCATCTTCGCGCCGTTCGACGCGGCGACGCGCTGGCAGATCTTCTGCACGCCGGGCAACTCGGTGTTGCTCACCCGGTCGGCGACGAAGTTGATCCGTCCGACCACGGCGCCGGAGTTGATCCAGTTTGGGCCCGTTGACCAGCCTTCAACCGAAGGCGGATTGTGCAGGCTCTGGCCCATGTGCGCTGATTCCTGACCCAGCTCGATCAGGGCCGGCTGAGGACCAAACAGGTCCTCGGTCAAGCGCAGCGTCGAGACCACGGTCTCGACCGGACTCTTAACCTTCTGGAAGGTGGCTTCTTTGAAGAAGTCCGAGTTGAACAGAGCGCGCAGGACCGGCTTGATTTCGTAGCTCGAGTCCTTCAACACGCCGGCGAGATAGTCGATCGCCTCGGGATCCTTCGGTGGTTCGATGTCCCAGGCCGGCACCTGCGGCTCGTCGGCGACGAAGAACGTGTACAGATGGCGCGCGATGAAGCGCGGGCAGGCGTCTTCCTCGAGGATGATGTCGATGATGTCGAGGCCGTCGAAGTTGCCCGTGCGGCCGAGGAACTCTTTCTCGCCGAAGTCGTGCTCCTCGGGGCGGAACTCGAACTGGAAGAAGAAGCGGTGGTTGGGCACGCGCGGGATCTTCGGACCCAGCGTCCAGCCGGTGAAGGCGCGGGCGCACTCGAAGACGTCCTTCTCCGTGTAGTTGCCGACCCCCATCGAGAACAGCTCCAACAACTCGCGGCCCCAGTTCTCGTTGGGCGAGCGCTTGTGGTTCTCGTGGTTGTCGAGCCAGTAAATCATCGCCGGGCTCTGGGCCAGCATGATGAGCAGGTCGCGATAGTTGCCGGTTCCGTGATCGCGGAACATGTCGACCATCGCGGTCAGGTGATTGTCGTTGTCGACCTTGGAGTTGCCCACCGCGAAGATGCCGTGCCAGAACAGCGCCATCTTCTCTTCCAGCGGCCGCTGCGTGTTGACCAGGTGGTAGAGCCAGTTGGCCGCCCCGGGGACAGTCACCGGACCACCGGTCTCCAGCGACGGCATGTAGCGGAATAGTTGATACAGGTCGGCGCGCGGGATCTCCGCGGGCGGGTCGACCAACTGCTCGACCGTCTCTTCGTAACCCTGCTCGACGAGCCGCTCCAGCTCATCGCGCGACGCGCCAAACCCAGCCCGCCGCATCAAGTGCGCCATCTGGGCGATCTCCAGCGTTTCCGACATGTGTTTCCTCAGATTCCGTACCAGGACAGAGCCCCACTCACCGCGTGGCGCTCCGTATCACAAGCTACACAATTTGTCACGGGATCGCCTGATTTTCTCGGTATGTGGACGCTTGACACGGGTCTCAGCGAGGGCTTGGCAGGTGATCTAGGCTTCGGGCCAGGTGGGGGAGACGAATCATGTCCAACGAACACAGCGAACTCATTGTTGAGGAGGGGCCGATCACCCGGCTGACGATCAACCGACCTGAGCGACACAATGCGATCAACACCGAGGTCGGCGACGCGATGATCGAGGTCATCAACCGGGTCGGGCGCGACCCGGCGGTTCAGGTTCTGGTGCTGGCTGGTGAGGGACGCTCCTTCTGCTCGGGCGATGACGTGTCGGAGGGCGGGGACGGATCGATTCCCGACTACCCGTGGAAGAACCCGTATCACGCTCCGCACATCGCCGCGTTCAACCTGGAGCGGCATCCGTACTTTCGGATGCAGTCGCTGCTCCGGCGGATTCCGCAGATGGTGATCGCGCAGGTGCAGGGCTATTGCATGGGCTCGGGGTTCGATTTGATGCTGGCCTCGGACTACGCGATCGCGGATCCGGACGCGAAGTTGCGGATGGTGATCCCGGCGACGGCGTTTCTGCCCAAGTACGTCGGGCTCAAGCAGGCGACGCGGCTAATCCTCGACGATCGGTTCATTTCGGGGACGGAGGCGGCGGAGCTGGGTCTCGTGACCAGCGTGGCCGAGCCGGGCAAGCTGCGCGAGGAAGTGGATGAGCTGGCCAACCGTCTGGCGGCGATGGGGCGGGAGCGGCACGGCTACTTCGGCGTGGTCAAGGAATCGATGAATCGGTCGCTGTGGCCGCATCTCGATGACGACCTGCGGATGCAGCTGATCACTCACCGGATGAGCGATCTGTATCGCCAACACCCGTACGAATCTACTCTGGGCTGATGGCGCTATCCGATCTTCCGCTGGCGAGCTCGGTCGTGATCGACCTGAGCGACGAGTGCCTGGCGCTGGGCGCTCGCTGGCTGTCGGACTTCGGCGCGGATGTGATCCGGGTTGAAGCAACAACGGGCGACGCGCTGCGAATCAACGGGCCGCATCTGGACGACGGGACGGATATTGAGAGCGGGCTGCGGCATCTGCTCTACAACGCAGGCAAGCGCAGCCTGGCGCTGAACTTCGATGCTCCGGGGGCTTGGGATCTGATCGATCGGCTGCTTGATGCCGCCGATGTTGTGCTCGCGCCGTTGGACAAGAATGCAGACGTGCGCCGCTTCTATGACCGCGAACGGTTGCAGCGCGTGCATCCGCACCTGGGCGTGATTGACGTGGTGACGCGGCGCGGCGGCGAGGGACTGCCAGCGTCTGACATTGTCGGCGTCGCCGCCGGTGGTCTGATGGAGGGCCTGGGTTTTCCTGAGGTCGCGCCCGACTATCCGGCGGGCAAGCTGGCTTACAAGCAGGCCAGCCAGGTCGCGGCGGCGACCGGCGTGGCGATGCTCTACGACCGGCGCAACGGCGTCCGCGCGAGTCATGCGTACATCTCGCTGCAGGAAGCGATTCTCTCGACCACGATCCATTTCGCCAACGAGAACATGTGGCGGCAGATGGGCGAGAAGGCGTTTCGTCCGGGGGGCGATATTTCTTCGCTGTTGCAGGCCAGGGACGGTCGGTGGCTGACGTTCGGGATTACTCCGAACACGCACGAACGCTGGGCGGCCTTCGGACAGTGGCTGTATGAGCGGGCGGGCTACGACGGAATCATCGGAGCGGAGTATCCGGGCGACATCTACATCCCGGAGTGGGGCGGCGAGACTCACCAGGCGTTTCAGCGAGCCTGCGCCTCGGTGGATCGGGAGGAGCTGTGCTACGAGGGTCAGTCCCGGGGGTTCCTGGCCGTGCCGGTGAACTCAGCCCGCGACATCATCGAGGACTCGCATCTACATGAGCGAGGGGCATTCCTCTCGGTTGAGCATCCTCAGTTCGAGCGGGAGATCGATCTCCCGCGCCTGCCGATCCACTCGACCGGCTATGAGCCGGTCGGCCGGCCGGCGCCGGTGTTGGGCGCGGATACGTGGAATGTGCTGTCGGAGTTGCTTGGTCTGGATTCTGCGGAATATGACGATTTGGTTGGCAGTGGGTTGGTTGCGGGATCGAATCGCCGTACCGCAGCGGCGGCGGGACCCCCCTCAGTCGCTTCGCGACAGCTCCCCCCAGAGGGGGGAGCAAATGGATCGCGGCCTAGGTCCTCAGCCCATCGAGACAGCCTGCCGCTCAAGGGGATTCGCGTCATCGACTTCTGCTGGCAGGCGGCGGGGCCCTTGACGACGGAGCTGATGGCCAACCTCGGCGCGGATGTGATCAAGGTTGAGTCCGACGCCCGGATCGACACGCTTCGCGTGGCGCTGCCTGCGCATGATCCGCCGACGATTGAGACCGGCGCGTTTTTCCAGGACTGCAACACCGACAAGCGCAGCATCAATCTCAACCTCGGCGCGCCCGACGGACTTCGGGTTGCCTACGACCTGATCCGCGAGTCGGATGTCGTAACCGACAACTTCACGGGCGGCGTGATGAAGCGATTGGGGCTGGGGTTTGAAGACCTGAAGAAGATCAATCCTCGGATCGTTGTGTGCAGCCTGCCGGTGATGGGGACCTGGGGTCCGAAGGCGTCGTGGAAGGGGATCGGGAATAGCGTGGTCGCGCTTTGCGGACTGGCCGCCCACACCGGCGCTGCCGACCGCAAGCCGACCGGTGTGTTGCTGCATACCGATTTTACGCTCGGCCCGCTGGCGGTGACGGCGATCATTTCGGCGCTGATCCAGCGTGATCGCACCGGGGTCGGGCAGGAGATCGAGATTCCTCAGTACGAGGCTGGCATCCACCTGCTCGACACGGAGCTGATCGAGCAGCTTGCCAACGGTGAGTTGTCGCCAAGACGCGGCAATCGCTCGCCTGAGATGTCTCCGCACGGACTGTTCCGCTGCGCAGGGGATGATCGCTGGTTGGCGCTGTCGGCGCGGAACACGGTCGACTGGCTGGAGATCTGCCGTGTGATTGGTCGCGACGACCTGGCTTCGCGCGACGATCTGCGCACGCTGGCTGGGCGCAAGGCCGCTGAGGACGAGATCGAGGCAGCGATCACAGCGTGGACCTGCGGACAGGGCGTGTGGCAGGCGACTGCCTCATTCGAAGCGGTCGGGGTACCGGCTGGACCGAACGAAGACATTGAGGACCTGGTTGACACCGATCCGTCGATGCAGGGCTTCTTCCACGAGTTCGATCACCCGGTCGGAATCAGATTCATGGCTCAGAACCAGCCGTTCCTCTGGAACGGGGAGCGTTTGCCGATCCGCCGTGCGCCCTTCTTCGGAGAGCACAACGAGCAGGTCTATCGGCAGGAACTCGGCCTGAGCGAGGAAGAGTTCACCCAGTTGCTCGTCGACGAGGTGATTCGCTAGGCGTTTCCATCATGCCCACGGATCGATGATCACCTTGCAGCCGCGCTGATTGAATGCCGTCTCGTACGCCTCCTGCGCCTCGTCGATGCTGAACCGGTGCGTGATCAGCTTCTCGACCGGTAGACCCTTCTGGACCAGCTCGTACAACTCCAACATCTCGTGCGGTGCGACGCTCCAGCTTCCGATCAGGGTCAGTTCCTTGGGCAGCAAATGACCGGCGACGGTCACCGGTGTCGGTCGCGGTACCGGACCGTCCGGCGTCTCGTCGTACTTGAGACCGATGAAGCCGACCCGTCCGCCGACCCTGACCGAGTCGACGCAGAGCATCTGCGGCTCGGTGTAGCCGGTGAAGTCCAGCGCGACGTCGGGCCCGCGGCCATCAGTGAGATCCATCACCCGTTCCAGCGCGTCTTCCGACATGGGATCAATCGCGACGTCGACCCCGTACTCGCGAGCCAGGCTGCGGCGATACTCGGCAGGTTCGCTCGCGATCACGCGGGCGCCGAGCTTCTCACAAATGATCGCCGCCGACGCCCCCAGCGGACCCAGACCGGTGATCAGCACCGTGTCGAATCCATTCACGTCCAGCCGGCGGATCGCGCGGTAGGGCGTGCCGACGGCGTCGACCAGGATCGAGCCGATTTCAAACGGCACGTCATCGGGCATCGGGATGCAGTGACTGTCGGGCCGGATAATGTACTGCGCGTGCGTGCCCAGGTACTCCTCGCCGCCCTCGGTCAGGTTCGTGCACAGCAGCCAGAGGCCCTGGTAGCAGTAGAAGCACTGATTGCACTGCTCGCCCATGTGCGCAATCAACGCGACTCTGGTTCCCTCGGCAATCTTGGCCGTCGGCCCGGCCTTCCAGACGATCCCGGCGGCCTCATGGCCAGAGTTGTAGGAGTGCGAGTTGAACGTGCTGTCGCCGTACTGGTAGGTTCGCGCCTCGGTGCCGCAGATCGTGCTCGCAATCACCTTGACCACGACCCAGTTGTCGCGCGGCTCAGGTTCAGGGGCTTCGACCACTCCCACGCGCGAATCGCCGTACATTTCCACGATCTTCATGACGGGCCCCGATCTCCAACATTCCGGCCAGTGGCTCTAGTACCACTTCTCCTTGTCGACGACGTTAACGAAATCGCGACCCTCAACGAGCCGCCGCGCGTTCTCAAGAATCAACTCAAAGCGTCGCTCGGGGATGTTCACTGCGTTGGCGACCGCGATGTGCGGCGTCAGGATCACGTTCTCCATCTGCCAGAGCGGATGGCCCTCGGGCAGCGGCTCGATCTCGTACACGTCCAGGCCTGCCCCGGCGATCTCACCGTCGTCGAGGGCAGCGACCAGGTCATCGAGTTTGCAGGTCATGCCACGGCCGATGTTGATGAAGTATGCCGTGTCCTTCATCGCTGCGAAGCGGTCGGCGTTCCACATGAACTCGGTCTCGGGCGTGTGTGGAACCGTGGTGACGACGAAGTCGGCCTCGGGCAGGCGGGCGTCAAGCTCCGACGGCGGAACGAGGTCACCTTCGAACTCACCGTACGGACTTGGATCGACGCCGATCACTCGGCAACCAAACGCCGAACACAAGCGCGCGGCCTCCGAACCGATCCCGCCAATGCCGTTGATCAGCACGGTCGACTCGGTCAGGTCGACGTATCCGTGTTTGCGAGCCCGCGTGTCCCAGCGACCCTCGGCCTGCGCGGCCGAGTAGTAGGGCAGCCCGCGCGAGAGCGCGAGCATGTACATCATGATGTGGTGGGCGATGTGGTCGGAATAGATACCTCGGGGATTGCTGACCGTCACGGAATGTTCAGCCAGCTCCGGGTAGTACCAGCCCACCGGTGGTCCGGCGAACGGATTCTGCAACAGTCGCAACCGCTCGACATTGGGCAGCACCTCGGGCGGAACCCAGCCGTAGGCGCCGTCCGCGTCGGCCAATTCCTGCGGACCGTCCGTCTCATCTTCCACAACCACGACATCCAAGCCCGGAATCTCTTCGCGCATCCGCTGAGCCCACTCGCGGATGTCATCGTCGATCGGCGGCAACATCACGTACTTCGGCATGGAGTCTCCCTATCGATGGGTAGCCGCTCGGCTCAACCGACGACACCAGCCGCGATCAGCTCGGCGATCTCATCCCCGGTCTTGCCGAGCAACCCGCTCAGGATCTCTTCGTTGTGCTCGCCCAGCATCGGCGAGCGCTCGATCACTCGCGGTTCCAGATGGGCGAATTCCCACGGCGGTCGATCAACCCAGATGCCGAAGCCAGGATGCGAGGGCTGCTCGACCCGCTGGTAGTGATCGCGGAAGTGCTCGTCGATATCCATCATGTCGCGCAGGTCCTCGACCGCGTTGGCGGCGATGCCCACCGCTTGCATCTGCTCGGCGGCGTCCCACTTGCTGAGCTCGCTAGTCCACTGAGCGATCGCAGCTTCAATCTCATCCTCGCAAGCCTGCCTGCCGGACAACGACTGAAGTTCCGACTGCTCCGCCCAGTCTGGACGGCGAATCGCCGTCGCGAATGCCGGCCACTGGCCGTCGGACTCCATTGCGATCGCGACCCACTGGTCGTCTCCCTGCGAGGGAAACACGCCATGCGGGCACATGTTTGGATCGCGGTTACCGATTCGCGGCAGGTCCTCGCCGAGTTGATCGAACTGCATCCACTGCGCGCCGAGCAAGGCAACCGTCGCGCTGAGCTGGCTCAGTTCGATCTCTCGGCCCTCACCCATCTCTTCGAGCGCGCGCAGCGCCGACAGGATCGCCGTCACCCCGACGTGTGGCGTCGTGAAGTCGGGATACGCGACCCCCATGCCTCGCGGCGGCTGATGCGGATAGCCCATCTGGAAGTTCATCCCCGCCGCCGCCTTGAGCAGATTGCCCAGCGTGCGCAGCGGCCGCCAGGGGCTATCGCCGCCGACGCCGGGCAGGTGGACGCTGATCAGACGCGGGTTGATTTGCCGCAGTTCCTCCCAGGGGAATCCCATACGAGCCAGCGAACCGGCCGAGTAGTTGTTGACCATCACGTCGCAGCGAGCCACGAGTTCCCGAAGCACTTGCTTGCCTCGCTCATCGGCCAGGTTGAGCGTCAGCGACTTCTTGCCCGTGTTGGCCTCGTTGTACAGGTCCGGAAGGTCGAAGTTGAACTCGCCGTTGACCGGCTGTACCCGCAGCGGATCCATGCGCTCGCCGCTGGACTCGACTTTGATCACCTCGGCGCCGAAGTTGGCCATTAGCCGGGTTGTGAGCGGACCAGCGGCAACCCAGGTCAGGTCGAGGACGCGAATGCCCGCCAACGGCATGTCGGGGAACTTGCCCGGCGGCTCCGTAGAGCGTTCACCCCTCACCGTGTCAGACTCGTGGTCGTGGGCTCCGAGCTGTGGGGCAGGCCGCATCGGCAGCGGCGACTGCACCGGATCGAGCGGGCTGCGCGAGTAGCTCAACGACTTGCGGACTGCCGGTGTCTCGACATCAATGAACTGACCTGAGCTTGGATAGTGCTCAGTCTCGGCGAACTCGCTGAAGCGCAGCGTGGGCATGGCAGGCATGCCGGCTTCCCAGAGTCGGGTCAGCAGCTGCTGTCGCGGCCAGACGGCAGCCAGGTCCTTGGCCAGGTCTTGCAGCGGATTCTCGAGGTACTGCCAGGCCGCGCGGTCGCCGCGATGGATGACTTCCCAGTTGTCGGGATCGAGATGGTGCTCGACGCCGGCTTCGTCCAGCATGGCGATGAACTCGGGCAGCCGGTTCGGCGAGATGTTACAGGCCATCCACCGATCGTCGGCGCAGCGAATCACCTGCGAGAGCGCCGGCCGATACGGCGCCTCCCCACGCCAGCGCCAGATGTTGGGATTGGATGTCTGGACGACCTGCAGAGAGGTCGCCTCCTGCATTGAGATATCGATCTGGCACCCGGGCTGACCGGGTGTCCGATCACGACCGTGCAGCGCCGTCATCGCCGATGAGGCGATGGTCAGTCCGGTCATCGTGTGACCGGGAAACGCCGCGCCGTGCACCGGTGGATCGTCGCGCTCGCCGCTGATCTGCAGCAGTCCGCCGGCGGCCGTGGTTGTCAGGTCGGTTGCGCGCCAGCTGGATCTTGGACCGCGGGACCCGTACGGCGTCGCCGAGACAACGATTAGATGCGGATTCGCCGCGCGAACCTGGGCGACCGGAAACTCGCCCGGCTGGTTCGATTCGATCAGGATGTCGGCCGCCTGAACCAGTTCGAGCAGTCGCTCCATGTCCTCTCTGGTTCGCCAGTCGAGCACGACGGAGCGCTTGTTGACGTTGAAGTAGAGATGCTGGTAGCTGCCGTCGAGCGACGGCTGATCGTCGACGAACGGCGCGAGATGCCGAATCGAACTCCCGCCCGGCGGCTCCACCATCGTGACCTCGGCGCCGAGGTCGGCCAGCATCCTGCTGCCGAGAGCTGCCCGATGATCGGACAGGTCAAGCACTCGGACATCGTGTAGCGGCAAGTTCACGAATCCACCTCTGGAAACAACAACATCCAACACGGGAGCACGCGTTGGCATACTAGCCTCGTGCGGTCGGACCGATCAGGGTTTGGAGGATCAGATGGAAGCGCTCGAAGGCATCCGGGTCGTTGAGCTATCGATCGCAGTGCAGGGACCGGCAGCGGGCGGCTTCCTCTCGGACATGGGGGCGGACGTGATCAAGGTCGAGCCGCCGATGGGCGACGCCAACCGCTGGTATCGCGGAGCGAACAACGAGCTGCCGCCGGAGTCGGTCGGGACGCAGTTCATCGGCGCGTCGCACGGCAAGCGCTCGGTCTGCGTCGACATCCACACCGAGATCGGGCTGGAGCTGGTGGACAAGCTAGTCGACAGCGCCGACGTCTTCCTGAGCAACTTCCGCGAACCTGCGCTCGAACGCATCGGCATGGGCTACGAGCGCCTCTCCGCTCGCAATCCCGGCCTCGTCTACGCCACCGCCAATGGCTTCGGACCGGATGGACCGGCCCGCGAGAACCGGATGAGCGATCAGTACTCGCAGGCGCGCAGCGGCATTGCCGGCGTCACCGGCACGCCCGACGACCCACAGCTCATCCCCGGCGCGATCATCGCCGATACCGGCGGCGCGATGGCGCTCGCAATGGGCATCCTCACCGCGCTGGTCGCGCGCCAGCGCGACGGCCTCGGCCAGAAAGTTCAGACCTCCTCCTACGGCGCGATGATCTGGATGCAGGCCTGGGAGATCAACCACACTTCGGCAACGGGCCATCTACCCACTCGCGACGGCGCGTTTCATCCCATCGTCTCGGCGATGACCGGGATCTACGAAGCGTCCGACGGCGTCGCCTTCTGCATGGGCATTCGCGAGGACGAAACCTGGCGCGAGTTCTGCGAACACGGCGGCAACCCGGAGCTGGCCGACGACCCGCGCTGGAACCACCGCGAGGGACGCGATCCGTTTCGCGACCAGGACGCGATGGACCGTGTCAAGGATGTCCGTCCGTACGTCGCCGAGATGATGAAGACACGCACTTCCGACGAGTGGCAGGAGTTCTTCGACATCCACCCAGACGGCGCGACGGCCCAGCGCGTCCAGAGCTACGAAGAGGTCCTCGACGACGAGCAGGCGCTGGTCAACGGATACATCGTCGAGAAGGACATCCCCCACGTCGGCCGACGCCGGGTCGCGGGCATTCCAACCCGTCTGAGCCGGACTCCGGGAACGGCCAAGAACATGTTCTCCGACCTGGGTGAGCACACTGCGGAACTAATGTCAGAGCTCGGCTACGAAGAGTCGGCGATCGCGGAGGTGGAGTCGCACAAGGCCCCACCGTTCTGACGTCTTCAGGGCAGATATGGAATTCGCGCCGTCGGACCGAGATGTTGCTGGATGTATGACTGCGCGTCGCGAACAAACTCGACCATCAGCGGACGCGTATCTCGCGGATCGATCATGTCCTCGATGCCAAACGCGTGCGCTGTCCGCAACGGTGAGCGGATCTCGTTCAGCCGCCCCTCAATCTCCAGACGCTTCGCCTCTGGGTCATCGGCTTCGCGGATCTCTCGGCGGTAAGCGGCGGTCACTCCGCCTTCGATGTGCATCGATCCCCAGTGGGCCGAGGGCCAGGCGTAGCGCCGATAGAGCGCGTTGCCTCGTCGGTACTGCAGTCCACCCGCGACCCCGTAAGCCTGACGCGTGATGAACACCAGATACGGCATCTGCGAGAGCCGGCTGGTCAGCATCAGCCGGGCGCCGGTGCGGATGATGCCGGACTGCTCGTCGGCCGGGCCGACCGAGAATCCCGGTTCGTCGCAGAAGTAGATCAACGGCAGGTGGAAGTTGTCGCATAGCGAGATCATGCGCATGATCTTCTCCGACGTCGCCTTGTTCGGTGAGCCGCCGTTCTCGCGCGGGTTGTTGATCATCACTCCAACCGGATAGCCGTCGACCCGGGCCAGGCCCGTAATCCGCGACTTGCCCCAGTGCGGTTGAATCTCGAAGAACGAGTCCTTGTCCAACACCCAGTCGAGGATCTTGCGCGCGTTGTAGATCCGCCGCATGTTGCGCGGGATCACCGACAGCAGGCGCTCCTCACGTCGATCGGGATCGTCCGTCGGTTCAGTGCGTGGAGGCATTTCCCAGACGTTCTGGGGCAGATAGCTCAGGAATCTGCGCGCCTGCGCCATTGCCTCCGCCTCGGTCTCGGCGAGGTTCTGGACCACACCGTTGCCGTAGACGTGGACATCTTCGCCGCCGAGTTCCTCCTTGGAGATCTCCAACCCGCGGCTGGCTTTGACCACCGGCGGTCCGCCGACAAAGAGCTGGCTCGTGCCTTTGACCATCACGTTGAAGTGGCCGTCGGCTGCGATCACAGCCGGCGCGCCGGCCACGGAGCCCAGCACCACGTTGACGACCGGCATGTACCAGAGCAGGTCGTCGACGCCCGTGCCGCCGCCGACCTCCGGTCCGACGACGTACGTGCGGCCGAGCTGCTCGAAGTGCTTGACGCTGCCGCCGGTCGCATCGAGCAGTCGCACGTAGGGAATCCGGTTCATGTAGGCATGGCGCTGGGCCCAGCCGCCCTTGGTCCCGATCATGCCGTCGGCCGAGCCTCCACGGATAGTGAAATCGTCGCCTTGCACCGCCACCTTGCGACCGTTGATCCGGGCCACACCGACGACCGAGTTGGCCGGCGTCAGGCCGGTCAGTTCGTTGCCGTCCCACTCGGGATTCCCGGCCAGCACGCCGGTCTCCTGGAATTCGCCCGGGTCGGTCAGCAGATCGATCCGCTCACGGACCGTCAGTTTGCCGCGTCCGTGGTGGAAGGCGACGCTGTCGGGGCCACCCATCTGCCGAGCGAGGTCCGCCCGCCGCTCCATCTCGTCCAGTTCGGACTGCCAGCTCATCTGCGGCTCCTTCGCGTGGGTCCGCGCCTATCTCTGGATGTTCCGTAGTTGGGGGTCCAGGAAGTCCCGCAGCCAGTCGCCGAACAGGTTGACGACCAACGAGACCACGATAATCGCGATCCCCGGCACCGTGACCAGCCACCACGCGGTCACAATCACACCGCGCCCCTGTGAGATCATGATGCCCCAGGAGATCGAGTCCTGCGGAATCCCGACGCCGAGGAAGCTCAGCCCGGCTTCGGCGATGACCACCGTGGCGACGTTCAGCGTCGCCAGGATGACGATCGAGTTGACCAAGCTGGGCAGCACGTGGCGCACCATGATCCGCAGGTCGTTGGCGCCGATCGTGCGCGCCGCTATGACAAACTCTCGCTCTTTCAGGCCCAGCGTCTCGCCTCGCACCAGGCGGGCGAACGTTGCCCACAAGGCGAAGACCAGCACGATCACCACGTTGCTCAGGCTCGGTTCCCAGATCGCGCGCAGAAAGACCGCAATCAGGATCGCTGGCATCGCCAACTGGAGATCGACGAGCGCCATGATCACACGGCTCGTCCAACCTCCAAACCAGCCCGCCAGGATGCCGAGGATGGAACCGATCACGGTCGCCAGCGGGATCACCATCACGATCGCCAGCAACGAGATCCTGGCGCCGTAAATCAGACGGCTCAGCGTGTCGCGGCCCAGATCGTCGGTGCCGAGCGGATGATCGAGGCTGCCCTCCGCCTCGAAGAAGGGCGGCTGCAGCCGGCCGACGAGGTTGAGCTTGAACGGATCCTCGGGCGCGATCTGCGATCCAAAGATGCCCAATACGACGAACAGCAAGAGAATCGAGAAGGTGGCGATCAGCGTCTTCGGCGAACGGACGCGCCAGTTGCGCCGCTGTCTGGCGAACGGATCCTCAACTGCCTGGGCGGGGGCTGGCGACTCGGCCACGGGTCAGATCGCTCCCGTTCGAATGCGCGGATCGATAAACGTGTAGGACACATCAACCACGAGATTGATGAACACGATCCAGACTGACGTCAGCAATACCGAGGCCTGTACGACCGGATAGTCGGTCGCCACGATCGACTGAATGATCAACTGACCGAGGCCGGGCCAGGCGAAGACGGTCTCGACGATGATCGCGCCGGAGAGGATGTTGCCGACCTGCAGCCCAAGCAACGTGATCACAGCGAGCATTGAGTTGCGCAAGGCGTGCTTGAACAACACGGCGCGCTCGCTCAGACCCTTAGCCCGAGCGGTGCGGATGTAGTCCTGCTGCAGCGTGTCGAGCATCGCCGAACGGGTAAATCGCATCACCGCCGCCGCCGGGAACGATCCCAGCGTGATAGCCGGCAAGATGATGCTCTGCGGTGTCGTGCGGCCGCCCGTCGGTATCCAGTCGATGTACAGCGCGACAAAGAGGATCAACATCAGGCCCAGCCAGAAGTTGGGCACCGCCTGACCAAACAGGGCGCCGATCCTGCTGAAGATGTCGGTCGCGCCGCCGCGACGCACGGCGGCCACGATCCCTAACGGAATGCCAATCAGGAACGCGACGAGCAGTCCGGCCGCGCCGAGCTGGATCGTTGCCACCAACCGCTCGCCGACCACATCAGTCGCCGGCCGCGTCGCGCGGAAGGACTGTCCAAACTCCAGCCGCACAATGTCCCAGAGGAAGCGACCGTACTGCTCGATCATCGGGTCGTTGAGCCCGTAGCGCTCCTTCGCTTCTTCAATCTCCTGTTGAGTGGCGTCGATCGGCGCAAGCCGCGACACCGGATCGCCGGCGCCGCGGCTCAAGAAAAAAACGATCGAGACCACACCGAGCACGACCGCGATCGACCGCAGCAGCCGTCCGAAGGCGGTCGCTCCGAGTTCGCTACGCATCGTCGATCAGACTCCTTCGAAACCGCTCCCCCCGTTTGGGGGGAGCGGTTGATCATCCGACGGCGCTGTTGAACTCCTGCTAGGTCTTCAGCTTCTGCGCGTAGATCGCGTTCAGACCGGTCGAGGTGCCGTAGTACTCGTTGTAGAGAATCTGCGGCGTGACCGCGTAGAGGTGCGGCAGACCAAACAGCGGCACCTGGAAGGCGTTCTCGTACGAGATCACCGAGGCCTGGTAGTACAGATCGTTCGCCCGCTGCTGATCGAACTCGGCGTTCGCTTCTTCGATCAAGGCCTGGAACTCCGAGAACTCGGGCAGGAAATCGTCGCTCTCCTGCGCGTGCGAGTAGGGCGAGCCGACCGTCGTCACCAGTCGGTAGGCGAAGGCCGGGCCGAGCGGTGCGCCGCTCGACACGCCGGCCTGGTTGAAGACGAACGGATTCGGCACTTCGTTGTTGCGGATCAACGACAGCGCGTTGCCGAAGTCGGCGTAGTCGACCTCAACCTGGAACCCGACGTCGTTGAGCATCTGCTGGACCGCCGGCATCCAGATGCGGTCAGCGGTCCAGAGGCCGGTCGGCAACGTAATCGTGAACGCAAAGCCGATCTGGCCGGCCTCCTCGAGCAGCGCCCGCGCCTTGTCCGGGTCGTAGTTGTACTGCCCCGGCAGATTGCCGATCGGCGGGTCGTAGCCGGCCGGGAACGGCGAATAGGCGCGTTCCTCGGTACCGGTCAGCAGGTTGTCGATGATCGCGTCGGCGTCAATCGCATAGTTGGCCGCCTGCCGCACCCGCACATCGCGCCACGGGTTCTCTTCCCCGGTGATCGGGTCGAGCGACTGGTTGACCGGCAGCTCCAGCGCCATCACGCGAACGTCGGGCAGCGCGATCACCTTGAAGTCGTCGCGGTCCTCGAACTGCTTGGCGACGTCGGGGCTGATCCGGTAGGCGATGTCAACCTCGCCGGCCTCCAACGCCGCCGCGCGCGCCTGCTCCTCTGGGAAGTAGCGGCCCGTGATGTATTTGGCCCAGCCAGCCTTCCACTGGAACGGCGCGTCGTGCGGGAAGGCGAAGTTCTCAAAGCGCTGGCTGCGAATCTCCTGGTCGGGGATCCAGGACATGAACTGGTACGCCCCGCAACCAATCGGGTTGTTGGCGAAGTGGTCGTCGCCGTTGTCGATGATGTACTGCTTGGGCAGCAGACCGAAGTTGATCCCGCCCGATTGCTCCGGCGCATCCACGAACGGCGTGTCCATCGCAATCGAGACCGTGTGCTCGTCAACGACGGAGATGTCGCCCATCCAGCCGGCCCGCGCGCGGAGCGAGGACTCGAAGTCGGGGTTGTACTCAGCCCGGCCGAGAATGCGCTCGTAATAGAACTGCACCGACTCGGCGTTCAGCGGCTCGCCGTTATGGAAGGTGACGCCCGGCTTGATCCGCCAGATGAAGCTGGACAGGTCGTCGGAAAACTCCCAGTCGCCGAACCCGCCCTCCGCCTGGATCACGCGGCCCGAGTTGTAGGCCGCCAAGGCCGCGAAGTGCAGGTTGTTGCTCGCGCCCTGTCCGCCGCCGCCGCCGGCGGTGGTGATGTCGAGCGTCGGTGGGAACGATCCGTAGCCGACGATGATCTCCGCGTCGAGATCGACCTCGCTGACCTCGGCTTCCTCCTGTGCCGTTGAGCGGTCCAGTTCTTCCTGCTGGGCCTGCTCTTGTTGTTCGACCTGCTGAGCCTGTTGCTCGGCCTGTTGTTCCTGCTGCTCTTGCATCGCCTGCTGTTGAGCCTGCTGCTGCATCGCCTGTTGCTGCTGTTGTTGCTGCATGGCCTGCTGCTGCTGGTCCTGCTCTTGCTGGACCTGGGCGACCGCCTGCTGCTGGTCGTCATCGTCGTCGCCGCCACAACCGACCAGTGCCAGGCCTGCTGCGCCGACCCCGGCACGCGCCGATGCCTTCAGCAGCGACCGCCGACTCAGTCGCGAGCGCCGTAGGTTTGTCCAATGTCGTGTCATCGTGCTCCATCCTTCGTTCCATGGAACGGTTCGTATTCGCGAAATATAGCGAGTTTGAGACGACGATGAGGCTCGCCGCACCGGATCGCCCGACCGTTCATCGGCCCTAGCCTGACCCCGACATCGACGGCGCCTCCTCAGCCGACCACTCTCAGCGCCGACAGGCGGAAGGGAAACATCCGATGCCGCAGTTGGAACACGAGCGAGGGTTCACCGGCACGATTGGGCGCACGATCCACGAGTCCCAGCGCTCCTGGCAGGATGAACCGGCGGCGCAGGGACCCAACGTCGTGGTGATCGTGCTCGACGATGTCGGCTATTCGCAGCTCGGTTGCTACGGCTCGAGCATCGACACGCCCTCACTGGATCGAATCGCCGCCAACGGCCTGCGCTACGCGAACTTCCACGTCACGCCGCTCTGTTCACCGACCCGAGCCTGTTTGCTCACCGGTCGCAACCATCATGCGGTCGGCATGTCCCGAGTCACCGAGATGGGCAACGGCTTCCCCAACACGGCCGGCTTCGTCGCCCGAGAAGCCGGCACCCTGGCCGAGATGCTCAAGCCGAGCGGATACCGAACGATGTGCGTCGGCAAGTGGCACCTCATGCTCAGCGCCATGCAGAGCCCCGCCGGACCGTACGACCACTGGCCCCTGCAGCGCGGATTCGATCGCTTCTACGGCTTCCTCTTCGGCGAGACGAGCCAGTGGAATCCGGAACTGTTCCTCGGCAACGAACGGATCGATGCGCCGGCCACAGTCGACTCGGGCGACGACTACCACCTCTCGGAAGCGATCGTCGATCGTGCCAACCTCTGGCTGCGCCAGCTCGCGTCCGCCGACGACGATGCACCCTTCTTCCTCTACGTCGCATTCGCGGCGGCGCACTCGCCCCATCACGTTCCCGCTGACTACGCCGACAAGTACCGCAGCCGCTTCGACGACGGTTGGGACGTTGAGCGCGACCGGATCCTCGCCCGGCAGCGCGCGTCGGGACTGCTTCCTGGAGATCAGCAGCTGGCTCCGCGCAATCACGACGTCCGACCCTGGGGCGAGTTAGCGGACGATGAGCGGACTGTCTATGCGCGCATGCAGGAAGTCTTCGCCGGCTTCCTCGATCACGCCGACGGCCAGATCGGACGGCTGCTGGACGAGCTGGAACGGCTGGGCAAACTTGACGACACCCTGGTCATCGCGATCTCCGACAACGGCGCATCGGCCGAGGGCGGGGCTGGCGGAACCGTCGATCACACTCGCCGACGCAATGCCGTCGGCGACAGCGTCGATGAGATGGTCTCGCGGCTCGACGATCTCGGTGGTCCGCTGACCATGAACCACTACCCGCGCGGTTGGGCGATGGCCGGCAACACGCCGTTCAAGCGCTACAAGTCGCACACTCATGCCGGCGGAGTTCGCGCGCCGCTCGTGATCTCCTGGCCGAAGGGGATCGAGGCCCGCGGCGAGACCCGCCGTCAGTTCTGCCATGTCGTCGACCTCGCACCGACGATCCTCGAACTCGCCGGCGTCGAGATGCCGGAGGCGGTCAACGGGATCGAGCAGATTCCCATGCACGGCGTCTCGCTCACATCCACGATCGAGGACGCCGATGCGCCCTCGCCCAAAACGACGCAGTACTTCGAGATGGTCGGCAATCGCGCCATCTGGCACGAGGGTTGGAAGGTGGTCACCTTCCACGAGCGCGGCGCCGACTACGACGCCGAACCCTGGGAGCTCTATCACCTCGAAGAGGACATCGCCGAGCTCAATGATCTGGCGCAGGCGGAGCCGGAACGGCTCCAGGCCATGATCGACCTCTGGTGGCAGGAGGCCGAACGCTATGGGGTTCTGCCGCTCGACGACTTTAGCGGCGGCCATCAACTCCGCCTGCAGCGCCCCGGTCCAGGTCGATGGGTGTTCCAGCAAGGCGCGGTCCTGCCTCACTTCTTTCGCCAGGGGCCGTTTCTGCTCGGCAGCTCGCACCGGATCGAGGCGAAGATCGAACGCGCCACTGCCGCACAGGGCGGGGTGATCCTCGCTGACGGCGGCCGCTTCGGAGGCGTCGCGCTGTACGTCCAGCACAATCGGCTTTGCTACACGACCAACGCCTTCGGCGAGCGCAGCCGGGTGATCTCCGACTCGGCGATCCCTGTTGGCGCCGTCACGCTGCGCGCCGACGTGGTTCGAGTGGACGACGGCGAGGCCTCGGTCCGGATGTTCATCAACGACGAGCCGGCCGGCGGGGGCAACCTGCTCCACTTCGAGGATCGCAACTACGTCAACGAACCGCTGGAGGTCGGCCGCGACGGACAGACTCCGGTCGATGACCTCTACGAGTCGCCGTTCGAGTTCGAGGGCCGACTGCTCGACGTGACCATCGACTCCGCCGGTCGGGAGAACGAAAATCCCCAGACCCTGATTGACGACTTGATGCGCAGCCAGTGAGCCTGTGGAGCATTACCCTCCAGCCAATCCGATGAACAGAATCAGCTTGGGAGGCCTGCGATGACAGTCGAATTCTGGACCATGGGCGCCGGCGTGCCGACCAGCGACGACCCGTCGGTTTTTGATGGCGTGCAGATGGCCGTCCAGGCCGAGCAGATGGGCTACGACGGGATCGTCTGGGTCGACAGCCAGAATCTCGCCCCGGACTGCTACATCTCGATGGCCCTGGCTGCCCACGCGACCTCGCGCATCCAGCTCGGCACGGGCGTGACGAACTCCTATACGCGGCACCCCGCGATCACCGCCTCGGCGATTGCCAGCATCCAGGCCGAGAGCCGCGGCCGGGCGCACATGGGCATCGGGCGCGGCGACTCGGCGCTGGCTCACCTCGGACTCGCCCCGCATGCGGTCGGCCCGTTCGAGCGCTATCTCGAGGAACTGCAGGCCTACCTGCGCGGCGAGAGCGTCGGATTCGAGGAGAGCGACGTCGACGCGCTCGGTCTGGCCGACACGCCGCAGGCCAGCAACATCCGCTACATGAACCGGATGGGACCCAAGGTGCCCGTCGACGTCGCCGCGACCGGACCACGCGTGATCCAGGCCGCCGCCCGCCATGCCGACCGGGTCAGCTTCAACGTCGGCGCGGATGTCGATCGCACGCTCTGGGGCATGGAGGTCGCGCGCGAGGCGCGTGCCGAAGCTGGTCTCGATCCCGAGATCCCCTTCGCCGCCTACATCCCGCTCGCCGTCGACGATGACCCCGAGCAGGCCATGCGGATCGGGGCGGGACAGGTCTCGCTGTTCGCCCGCTTCTCGAACATGTACGGCACGGTGGTCGGGCCGGCGTCCGAGCAGCAGGCCCAGGTCCTGACCGACATCCACGACAACTACGACATGCACGGCCACGGGCGACCGGGCAGCGCTCAGGCCGACGTGATCCCGACCGAGTTCGAGCGCTCGTTCGGCGTCTTCGGCCCGCCCGACTATGTTGTCCAACGGCTCGGCGAGCTGGTCGAGATTGGCATCGACCGCTTTATCTTCCGGGGCTCGCCACTCGATCCGAACGATCCCGACACCGAGTCAAGCGTCCGTTTCACCCAGGAAGTCATCCCGCAGTTGAAGGGCTCGTGATCATGCCGGTCGAATTCTGGACCTCGGGTCGAGGCCTCGCCTCAAGCGGGGATCCGACCGCGTTCACCTCCGCCAGGCAGGCGCAGCGGGCCGAGGAGCTGGGCTTCGACGGCATCACGTTCGTCGACAGTCAGAACCGAGCCAGCGACTGCTACGTCGCGCTGACCGTCGCCGCCAACGCGACGACGCACCTCAAGCTGGGCACCGGCGTGACCAACTCCTACACGCGGCATCCGGCCGTGACGGCCTCGGCGATCGCGGCGATCCAGGCTGAGAGCGGAGGCCGCGCCTACCTCGGCATCGGACGCGGCGACTCGGCGCTGGCCCATCTCGGTCTGGCGCCGCACGCGGTGCCAAAGTTCGAGCGGTATCTCGAACAGCTCCAGGGATACCTGCGCGGCGAGGACGTGGCCTTCGGCCAAACCGATGTCCACGTCCTCGGCCTGGCCGACACGCCCGAGGCGAGCCGGATCGAGTGGCTCAACCCGTCCTATCCCAAGGTGCCGGTTGATGTCGCCGCCACCGGACCTCGGGTGATCGCCGCGGCCGCGCGTCACGCCGACCAGGTCAGCCTGGCGGTCGGCGGCGACCCCGAGCGGGTCAAGTGGGGCATGGAGGTCGCCCGCGAGGCGCGCTCCGAGGCGGGGCTCGATCCCGAGATCGCCTTCGGCGCGTACCTGCCCACGGTCGTCCACGACGACGCCGAAGTCGCGCTCGGCATCGGCTCGGCCGGACTCTCCCTGTTCGCCCGCTTCTCCAATATGTACGGCGAGATCGTCGGTCCCGTCACCGATACGCAGCGCGACGTGTTGACGAAAATCCACGACAGCTACGACATGCACGGCCACGCGCGCGAGGGAAGCCCGCAGTCGGCCCAGGTCACCCAGGAGTTCGCCGGTAGCTTCGGCGTGTTCGGCCCGCCCGACTACTGCGTCCAGCGACTCGGCGAACTGATCGAGCTGGGAATCACCCGCTTCTTCATCGCGGGCACCACCCTGGACCCGAGCCACCCCAACGCCGAGTGCAGCGAACGCTTCGTCAGCGAGGTCGCGCCGCAACTCAGGCGCTGATGTTCAGGCGGACGCCGCCTGATCGAAGAAGCGCAGCAACAATTCGGCCACTGCTTCGGGCTGCTCTTGCTGGACCCAGTGGCCGGCTCCATCGACGAGATGCTGTCCCAAGAGATTTGTGCAAGCGGCCTTCATCCGGTCGAGGCCGCCCGGCGACTGGTAGACGCCCCAGTCGCTCTTGCCGCCGATGAAGGCCGCCGGTACGTCGATCGTTTTGCCGTGGAAGAGTTGCAGTTGCGCCAGGCACTCGGGATCGCGCGTGCCCCGATACCAGTTCAGCCCGCCCTGGAATCCGTTGCGCTCGTATTCGCCCGCATAGACCGACATCTCCGCCTCGGTCAGCCAGGAGCAGTTGGCGATCTCCTCGGCCGAGGGCATCTCGTGCGCGACCGTCGTCGGCATGTCCTCGTCCAGGTCCATGACGTAGTAGGTAGGCAGCTTGGCCAGTTCGGTGGCCGTCCAGCCCTCGAGTTGGTGGGGCCGGTTCTGCGTCCAGTCGGCGCTCTTGTGGTGGTAGTAGGCGCGCAGGAAATCATGCACGCCCTGCGGCGCGTTGGTCATGTCGGCATCGGCGGGACGGGTGCAGTAGTAGAGCTGGTAGTGCTTGCGCGGCCGATCCAGCGCGGCCAGGTCGTCGGCGATGCTCGCCGAGCCCGCCGCGCCAGATCCGCGAACCTCGCCAGACGCCAGACCGGGCGGACCACCAAACGGCCCGCTCATCGTCACGACCGAGCAGAAGATATCCGGCCGGATCAAGGCGCAGTAGGCGGCCACCGGCGAGCCAAAGTCATGCCCGATCACGCCATCGACCGAGTCCCAGCCCAGAGCGCTGACCAGCCCGACCGCGTCCCGGGTCAGATTCAGCATGCCGTACGGGATCAGACTGTCGTCGTAGTCGGCCGTCCAGCCGGTCGTCCGACCGTAGCCGCGCTGATCGGGAGCGATCACGTGAAATCCGGCCTCCGCCAGCAGCGGCATCACCCGCCGCCAGCTATAGGCAATCTCGGGAAATCCGTGCAGCATGAGGAGCCGCGGGCGATCCTCGCCCCAGCCGGCCTCGAGGATGTGCACGGTCAGGCCATTGACACCCTCGACGAAGCGAGAGCGAATGCTCGGATCCAGGGTCTCAGCGCCGTAGCCAGTCAAGTCCATCATTCAGCGCCCTTTGAACTGCGGCGTCCGCTTCTCCATGAATGCTCTCGGACCCTCGATCGCGTCCTCGCTTCCGAACGCTCTGGCTCCCAGCAGCGACTCCATGCTCCAGGCCTGCTCCCAGGACATGCCCATCGCGCCTCGGACGGCGATTTCCTTGGCCGTTCGCACGGCGAGCGGGCCGTTGGCGCAGATCAGATCAGCGATGCCGTGAGCGGTCGGCATCAGGTCTTCGAGCGGAACGACCCGATTGATCAGCCCGCAATGCAGCGCTTCCTGCGCCGATATCCGGCGACCGGTCAGGATCAGCTCCATTGCCCAGGCCCAGGGAATCTGGCGCGGCAGTCGGATGTGCGCGCCGGCGTCGGGGACGATGCCCCAGCGGACTTCCTGCAGACCGAACTCTGCGTGCTCGGCGGCGACGCGGATGTCGGTGCCCAGCATGTACTCCAGTCCGCCGGCGATGCAGTAGCCGTTGACCGCCGAGATGACCGGCTTGAACACGTGATGCAGGCTGCGCGTCTCCTGCACTCGCAGCGGATTGTCGCGAGCGCCGGCCGACTTCGCCGGGATCGTGCTGCCCAGGTCGGCGCCCGCGCAGAAGGCCCGCTCACCTGCTCCGGTCAGGATCGCGACCCAGATATCGGGATCATTGTTGAAGTCCTCGGTCGCGTCGCGCAGCAGCCGCAGCAGTTCCTGCGACATGGAGTTCATACGCTCCGGACGATTGAACGTGATCACGCAGCGCTTGTTGGCAGGGTCTTTCTCGTAAATCAGCGGCAAATCGGACTGATCGGGCATCGGCGGTCTCCTTGATTCGAGTCAGAGCCTATCGGCCTAACGGCCCTTGAACACCGGATCGCGCTTCTCCATGAACGCGCGCGGTCCTTCGATCGCGTCCTCGCTGCCGAACGCCCGGGCGCCAAGCAGCGATTCCATGCTCCAGGCCTGCTCCCAGGACATGCCCATCGCGCCGCGCACGGCGATCTCCTTGGCCGTCCGAACCGCCAGCGGCCCGTTGCGACAGATCAGATCCGCAATCCCATTCGCCGTCTCCATGAGCTGGTCGGCCGGCACGACCCGATTGACCAGGCCGCACTGGAGCGCCTCGGCGGCCGAGAGCCGCCGGCCGGTCAGCAGGATTTCCATCGCCCAGCACCAGGGAATCTGTCTGGGCAACCGAATATGCGATCCGCCGATTGGAATGATCCCCCAACGCACTTCCTGCAGGCCGAACTCGGCGTGTTCGGCGGCCACGCGGATGTCGGTGCCCAGCATGAACTCAAGCCCACCGGCGATGCAGTACCCGTTGACTGCCGCGATCACCGGCTTGTGCACGTCGTGCAAGCCGCGCGTCTCGTTGACCTTGAGCGGCTCGTCGCGGGTGGCCTGCGTCGCGTTGGGAATCGTGCTGCCGAGGTCCGCTCCGGCGCAGAACGCGCGCTCGCCGGCGCCGGTCACGATCAGGACCCAGACATCCGGGTCACTCTTGAACTCCTCGATCGCCTCGCGCATCAACACCTGGAGCTCGGGGCTCATCGCGTTCATCCGCTCGGGACGATTGAACGTCATCAGCGCCCGGCGGTTCGCTCTGTCGGGTTCGTAAAGGAGGGGAGGTTCGGACATCGGGAGACTCCACTTCTCGGTCGGCCGAGGTGTAGTCAGAAGATACGGGCAAACACGATTGCGAGGATCGATGCGTAATCTCCACGCCCCACCACGACGTACGATGAGCAAAGCGGATGTGACGGGCGGCGATATGCGCTGGTTGATCTCAATCCTCATGCTCACCCTGCTGCTGGCGGCCTGCAGCAGCTCGGAAGACGACGCTCCCATCTCTGATTCCGTTGAGCAATCGCAACCAGCCGAGCCGCGGCAACCTCCTCAATCCCAACCTCAGCAGTCGCAGCAGCAACAACAAGCGACTGAGGATATCGATCAGTCCGTCTCTCAAACCACAGATCAGGTCGACCAATCTGCTTCTCAACAGCACCAGGTCGAGACTGCAGACCAACAAAAAGACGCGCAGGTCAGCGACCTCCCCTTCGACCCTGACGCCATCGATATGTCGCAGCTGATCTTCTGGGGCCCGATGGATGGGTTCTTCGGTCGCTACGTGCCGATTCCCGTCGCGGGTCAGCAACTGCTCGACCAGTTGCTGGCCTCCGACTCGCCCGCGATCGACAAGTACGTGATCGACCTGGCCGCGTTCCCTAGTCCCTATTGGGGTCAAGCGTTGGATTATCTGAACCAGCGCTACGGCGGCGGATATCGCACGGTCTACGAGTACCCAGACATCTTCGAGTTCCACCCAGATGACCGCGCCACCATCTCATACCTGCGCTTCAAGCAGGCCCTGTTCGGCAGTCAGTTCGAGGACATGGCCGAGATGATGAACCCGGACGAACCGATCATCATCGATGCGCGGGAGATCATGTGGGGCGGCGTCCGCGTCGACGGTATCCCACCGCTCGAGTTCCCCACCCAGATCTTCCCCGACGAGGCGGCCGAGTGGATCAACGACACGGACATCGTCGTCGGCGTCGAGATCGATGGCGACGCCCGCGCCTATCCGATCCGGATCATTGCCTGGCACGAGATGGTCAACGACACGATCGGCGGCGTCCCCGTCTCGCTCGCCTACTGCACCCTCTGCGGTTCGCCGATTCTCTTCGACGGTCGCGTCGGCAGCGAGGTCTATCGCTTCGGCACCAGCGGCCTGCTCTACCGCTCGAACAAGCTGATGTACGACCGCAACACGCGCACGCTCTGGAACCAGTTCAGCGGCAAACCCGCCTGGGGACCATTGGTCGGCCAGGACATCCGGCTCAAGGTCCTGCCCGTCGTCGTCACGACCTGGGGCGACTGGTACACCCGCCACCCCGACACCACCGTGCTCAGCATCAATACCGGATTCGTCCGCGATTACGGACCCGACGTCGCCTACAACGACTACTTCAACAGTCCGCTGACCTGGTTCAATGTCCCGGTCGAGGACGAGCGACTCGCGCAGAAGGACAACGTCTACGCCGTGCGAGTCGGCGACTCCCTCGCCGCCTACCCGATCCAACTGCTCGCCGAGCGTAGGTTCGCGCTGGACGAAGTCGGTGGGGTGGCCATCGTCGTCGTGAGCACCGCCAATGGCGAGGGAGGCCGCTCATATGAGTCCGGCAGCATCCAGTTCGCGTCCGCCGATCCGGCAGCCGACACGTTGACCGACTCCGATGGAGGCGTCTGGATGATCAGAGAGGACAGCCTGCTCGGACCGGACGGCCAGGTCCTGCCCCGAGTCGGCGGCCACAACGCCTACTGGTTCGCAATCACCAACCAGACCGACAACGGCCAACTCTGGGAAGGCTGATCTCCCGTCCAGTCGGTTCGCTATCTTCGCCCAGAACGGCGAGGAGACCCCGATGTCGACCAGCGCAGAACTGCCGGTTCCCAGGAGCGAGTGGGTGGAGTTCGCCTCCAGGGAGTGGTGCGAAGAGGCCAACCGCTACCTCCAGGAACAAGCCGACAAACATCCCGAGGCACTCGACGGTGTCGAATGGTCGGTCACCGAACGCTGGCGAAACGCGCCGCCCCATCTCGGATTCGCCGACAACATCGCAGGCTTCTGGTTCACCATCTCGGACGGCGAGATCGAGGTCGGAGCCGGACCTGCGCCCGAAGCCGAGACCGAGATCGACGGCAACTACAACGCCATCCTGCCGATCGGCTGGACGATCTACGGCGGTGACGCCGAGGTCCAGGCCCGTGCTCAGCGCGAATACAGTCACCTCTCGCGAGACAAGCCAGTCAAGATGAAGGGCCAGTTCCCGTCCCATCCGCCGATGCTCCCGTTTCTCGGTGGCCTCCACGATCACATGGCCCGCAGAACCATCAACAACCCCGACATCGATCACAGGATTGAGCATTACGGCTTGCGCTCAAACGTTGAGGAGCTGACCAAACAGGGCTTCACGGTCATTGAAGACGCGTTCACCGACAAGATGGCAAATGAGTTGCGCGAGCAGGGAGTCGTTGGCCGCCATTGGGAGGAAATGGTCGTCCATCCCTGGGTACTGACGCTGGTTGATCAAGCGCTCGGCCCAGGCGCAATCCTGGTCAACCTGGATGCAGGATCTGCGGGCGAAGGACTTCAGACTGCCTCGTGGTTCCTGTCCGACGACCTCGCGGGAAGCATCGCTGTCTCCCTTGGCGCGCCAAGGTCGGCCGAACCGGATGGGACGTTGCAGGTGACGTACGCATCCCGCCAAACCAAACTCCATGACAGCTGCGTCAAAGTCAGTGACGACGTACTGAAGCGAAACCCGCCGGTGTTCTGGTCGCTCTGCGGGCACTAAGACAACTGCGGCGCGTCTTGGACGCGCCGCGGCGATTGTCGAACTGTGGACGAGAGCGCCTACGACCGAGGCAAACCCAAACCACGAGTCGCGATGATGTTTCGCTGGATCTCGTTGGTGCCGGAGTAGATCGTGCTGGGCACGGCGAGCAGGTACTGCTCGGGCATGTCGCCGGCCCAGGGGGCGGTCGGCTCCTCGGGAATCAGCTGGCCGCTGAGGCCGAACATTTTGATCCCGTAGTTGTAGATCTTCTGACCCAGCTCGGACTGGAAGATCTTGATCACCGAGGCCTCGTAGTTGGGCACGTTGCCGGTCGCCTGGATGTGGCCGATCCGGTAGCCGAGGTACTTGGCGACGTTGTTGGAGATGACCAGGTCCGACAGACCCAGCCGGTAGCGATCGCGCTCCTCGGCCGAGCCATTCTGCAGCTCCTCGGTCATGCCCTCGAGCGTCTTGCGCTGGCCGGCGGTCGTGCCGATGCCGGAGCGCTCGAAGTCGAGCAGGGTCATGCCGACGTACCAGCCGCGGTTCTCTTCGCCGATGCGGTTCTTGGCCGGGACGCGAACATCCTCGAAGAAGACCTCGTTGAAGTGGTGGCGTCCGGCCATGTTGATCAGCGGCCGCACCGAGAGGCCTGGCGTGTTCTTGATGTCGTCGATCAGGAGGAATGAGATGCCGCGATGCTTGGGCGCGTCGGGGTCGGTGCGGACCAGGCAGAACATCTGGTTGGCACGGTGACCGCCAGAGGTCCAGATCTTCTGGCCGTTGATGATGTAGTCGTCACCGTCGCGGACGGCGCGGGTCTGCAGCGAGGCCAGGTCGGAGCCGGAGCCGGGCTCGGAATAGCCCTGGCACCAGATGTGCTCACCCGAGGTGATCTTGGGCAGGTACTCGGCCTTCTGTTCATCCGAGCCATGGATGATCAGGGTCGGGCCGATCATCCCGACGCCGAAACCGCGCGTGCCGGTGTCTGGCGCGCCGTGGTAGCCGAACTCCTCGTTGAAGACGATCTGCTCGTAAATCGATGCGCCCAGACCGCCGTACTCCTTCGGCCAGGCCGGAGCGATCCAGCCTCGGTCGGCGAGTTTGCGGTTGAAATCGACGGCGTTGTTGAAGTCTTCTTCGTTCTCGCGCGCGCCGCCCGGACCCTCGCTGGAGGCCGGCTCGGGAATGTTGTCGAGCAGGAATTGGCGGACCTCGCCGCGCAGGGCTTCCTCGGTCTCGGAAAATCGCAGTTCCATCGGTGCTTCCTTACTTACGCCTGAGATGGCTCGTCGGCTGGGTCTTCTCGTGATGCGTGGAGCGGGAGACGGGATTCGAACCCGCGACCCTCTGCTTGGGAAGCAGATGCTCTACCACTGAGCTACTCCCGCAGCGCCCGCAGGTGCGCCAATTGCGTCGCGCGCCTGCGAACCAGTTTGTTGCATCGTACACGCCGACCCGACCGCCGCGGAATCAAGTAGTGACCTATCGATATCCCGGCGCGCCAGCCCGATTCGTCTCCTCGACGGCCCGCAACAACAGGCCACCGATCCCGGCCAGCGACGCAACGATTCCCGACGCCAGAGCCACGATCGCCGCATTCCGTACCGCAAACGACACCGCGTCGACCGCGATCAGCCAGAGGTCGGCCGCAAACGGGTCAAGCGTCGACTCAGCGCGGCCCTCAAACGATGACTGCGCCAGGATCGCCACCACCCAGATCAGCGTCGCTCCCAGACCGATCGCCAGCGCCGGAACGCCGACCCGACTCAACCCGCCGACCTGAGCCGCCGTCGCCATCCCGAGCAGGATCGCCAGCGTCCCACTGACGATCAGCGCCACCGTCGCCACCGCATGACCACCGCCTGTCAATCGGCCGACCGTGCCGTCGAATGCCGCGCCTCGAGAAACCAACCGGAACGCCTGAGGAGCGTCGGACAGAACTTCCAGGCCATCGTCGTAAACCAAAGACGCCGTCGCCGCCGCCACTCCGTCCGACACGGCAGCCGGACCCTCGGCCAGCCCATCCGGATCGATCTGCAGCGCCAGGGGGAAGTCGGTGAGCGATATGGCCTCGCCCTGAGCGGCGGCCGCCTCCATTGCCGGCCAGGCGTTCAGCACGAACTGATCGATCTCCAGCAGCGAACTCACCGATCGGGCGAGGAACTCCTGAGCGGTCACGCGCTCCGTCAGTTGAGTCGCCGACATGAAGACCACCACAACCGCCGTGGTGATCGCCGTCAATAGCATCGTGATCACCAACGACCAGCGACGCCAACCCGAGTCTCGCCCCGGCCGATGCAGAGTCGGCAGACTGCTCACATCGTCCTCATCTCGCCCTCGGGGAGGGACGTCTCGATCAACAGCGATCCCGACAGCATGTCCGGCAAGCTGCGGCCCTGAGCATCAACCCACGGCCACCACATCCCGATCCCGAGCAGCAGCACCGACGGCCACCAGATCAAGCCCCGGATCACAAACGTCCGAGCCCCGCCTCGCAACTCCCGCAATCCCAACAACCGAGCGCCCACTGTCCGCGCGCCGAGCCCTGCATACAACGAAGACAGCAGAAACCACAGCAGCGCGATCGCGTAGCCCACGCCCCACTCGCCCGCGGTTGGGTCTCGCTCAAACGGATCCACCTGCAACAGCATGGCGACGGTCGCCATCACGGCGCACAGACCGCTGAACAGCCCAATCACGACAAAATCAATCGCAGCCGCAACCAGACGCGCCTCGCGGCGCACGATAGGAATGTAGAGAGGTTCGGAATCAGGACGGGCCATCAACGCGGTTGAGCGTAGCATCGAATCCATGGCCCAGAGACGCCTCTTCCTCGCCGCGACGCTTGCTGCGCTCGTCGTGTCCATGACGATGGCCGCCGCCCTGCTCGCCGCATCGACGCTCCGAGCTCAGTCCGCGCCGGAGCTCGACGAATTGCTCGGAGACGCCACCGAGACGCATCGCTTCTCGCTGATCAAGTACGAGCTCACCCATTTGCCCAATCGCTGGCTGACCAACGTCGCCGGCTGGCTGGACGCGCCCGACCTCGATGAAGAGGCGATCCTCGAGCGATGGTTCGATCAAGGTGATCAGCGCGAACAGCGCGATCAGAGCGACCGCAAGAAAGCGGAGCTGCTTCTTGAACGCCGACTCAGCCGCGCTGCATCACAGCTCGATCTCGACACGCCGCTGCCCCTGTTCAACCGAGTCCGCGTCGTCTGGCCGCCAATCGATGTCGACCTGAGCGACCGGCTGCATATCGTCGCCGTCTCTCCGCGTGACGAGGTGCGCATGGTCCGCTCAGTCCTGCTCACCTCCGAGGTCGAGCGCGAAGATTACGACCGAATCGAAGCCGAAGTCGAAGCCAGCGGAGACTGGTCAGCCTGGGTCGGCGGCATCGGTGGTGTCGCGCTCTATCCCGCTTCGGTGATCTCCTCGCGCGACTATCTCAGCACGCTGCAGATCATGGCTCACGAGTGGACGCACCACTACCTCGGCTTCTATCCACTCGGCCTCGCCTACGCACGTGGTTCCGACATGCGCACGATCAACGAGACCGTGGCCGACATCGTCGGCGACCAACTCGGCGAGTACGCCGCCGATCTGCCCGGCTACGAAGCGGCGTCGGAAACCGAATCGGATGCCGACTGGGATGCAATCCGAGCCGTCACCGATCCCATCCTCCGCCAGCTCTCCCTGGACGTTGACGAACTCCTCGAACAGGGCGAGATCAACGAGGCCGAACTACTCATGCGAGAAGTGCGGCAGCAGCTCATCGACCTCGGTCGCCCCTTCCGCCGCATCAACCAGGCCTTCCTCGCGTTCCGCGGCGGCTACGGAGCAAGCCCATCCTCGGCCAGCCCCTGGGGACAGCGCCTGCTCGAATTCCGAGCTGGCAAGAACACCCTCGCCGAGTTCCTCACCGACGTCCGCGAAATCGGCTCGCCCAACGATGCCGACGCGCTCTTACCCCGCTGACCGTACTAATTCGAGTCCGCCTCATCCGCTTCATCCGCCTCGTCCGCCTCAAGCCCCGACACACTCGCATCCTCCGGCACCGCGATCACGATCTCGTCAACCATCGATCCCAGGTACCGATCAACCACCTCCAGCGTCAGCCGATACACGCCGCCGGGAATCTCGCTGCTATCCCAGTGCGCCAGGACGCCTCGCTCGATCGGCCGCTCCCCGGTCGCAATCGTGATCACGTCCTCGCTGCCCAACTGCCGAGCACTCAGCGTCCAACCAACCAGCTCCGAAGTCTGCGCCCGGCCACTGATCAACAACTCGCCCCGCTCCACGATCTCGGCGTCGCCCGGTGAATCCAGACGCACCGGCGCATCCGCCTCGTCCAACGTCCCGGGCTGCAGGTAGGCAATCCGATTGCGCCGCAACCAATCGACCACAGCCGGGTCCAGCGCCGTCGCGCTCCCCCGAGCCACGGTCGGCGGCTCCAGCCAGACGCCCGGCTCCAGGAATTCCTCAGGTGTCGACACCGTTGCCCGCTGCAGCGTTCGACGATCAACCTCAACCTCAACGCAGATCGAGTTGTCCACCGGCGGCGCTACCCGGATCGAGATGAACAGTTCCCGCCTCGGAGACACGCACGGATTCTGCAGCCCGCCATCACTTTGAGCGGCCACTACCAACGGAGTCGCCGAGGGAGCATAGACATCGGCCCAGTGAATCCCGTCGGGTGCCGAGAACGCTTCCGCTTCCAACCCCTCATGCGCGGCGAGCATGAACCGATTCCAGATCTGCCCCGCCGTCTGCACCGACGATCCGCCGGTCATCGGCGACTCGTCCGCATTGCCAACCCAGACCCCAACCGCGAGCTGCGGTGTGTAGCCCAACGTCCAGTAGTCGCGGCGAAGGTCGTCCTTGCCCGGATCTCCCGCCGTTCCGGTCTTGGCCGCTGCCGGCCGATCGAGCACGAGCGGACTGTTCGTCCCGTACAACAGCGACCGCGCATGGTTATCCGACAGCATGTGAGTGATCTGATACACCTGAGCCGGTTTGGCCACCGCCCGCAGTTCCGGCTCGCCCGTCGCCGACCACTCGTACAACAACCGGCCCTCCGCATCGCGAATCTCCAGCACGGCCACCGGATCCAGCTCGCGGAAGCCGTCCGGCAACGACAGGACCGTCGGCTGACCCTTCATCTCACCCAAGTTGGCCAGCGTCGCATAGGCGTAGGTCATGTCCAGCAGCGAGACCTCACCGCCGCCCAGTGTGATCGACGGACCATACGCCCCCGGATCATGCATCGTCGTGATCCCCAGCCGATGCAACGTGTCGAGCAGCGCGCTGCTGCCCAACCGATCGGCCACCTTGAACGCCGGCACATTCATCGAGTTCGCCAGCGCGCTGCGCACCGTCACCGGCCCGCGGAACACGCCGTCGAAGTTGACCGGCCGGAACTCCGTCCCATCCGCTTCGACATACGTCGTCGGCACATCCCACAACACCGTCGCCGGATGCCAGCTGCGCGGATCAATCTGGAACGCCGCCAGATAGGTCAGCGGCTTCAGCGCCGACCCCGGCGAGTGCGTCGCCGTCGCCAGGTTGACCTGCCCATCGATCGCCTCGTCAAAGAAGTCGCGACTCCCGACCAGCGCCAGGATCTGCCCCGTCGCAGGATCAATCGCCACCAGCGCTCCGTTATGTGCACCCGTAGACGCTTCGAAGCCGGCAATCGCCGAGCGCAACTCGACTTCAGCCCGCTCCTGCAAGGCAAAGTCCAGCGACGTGCGAATCCGCAACCCGCCGTTATGCATCAAATTCTCGCAGCCGCCCGCGCCCGGAGGAGGCACGAACCGCTCCAACCGACAGAGCTGCTCAACTTGCTCACGCACGTAGATCACGTAGTGCGGCGCGTGGATGTCGAACTCCACCGAGTCAAACTCGAGCTCCTCCGCCCACGCCGCATTCGCCTCAACCTGGCTGATGTAACCATGCCGAACCATCAGCGACAACACCTGCCCCTGACGCCACTTCGCCCCATCGAAGTTGACCAGCGGGTCATACAGCGACGGCGCCTGAGGCAGACCCGCCAACATCGCCGACTCCGCCAGTGTCAACTCCGAAGGACGCTTGCCGAAGTAACGCTGGCTCGCCGCCCCGATCCCGTAAGAGAAGTTCCCATAGAAGATCGAGTTCAGGTACCACTCAAGGATTTGCTCCTTGCTGTACTCGTCGGTCAGCTCAACCGCGAGGATCGTCTCCTTGAGCTTGCCTCGAACCCGATTCAGCGTCCGCCCGCTCCGTTCCTCCGGCGGAATCAGCACGTTCTTGACCAACTGCTGCGTGATCGACGACCCGCCCGATCCGCCGAGGAAATCGGAACTCCCGACCCCAAAGTTCTCCCACGCCGCGCGCATCAGACCGCGAAAGTTGATCCCCTGGTTCGTCCAGAACGACGAGTCCTCGGTCGCGACGGTCGCGTCGATGATGTGCTGCGACACCCGGTGCAACCGCACCGGAGCCCGCAAGCCGTCATAGGGCCGCGCGTACTCGAACAGCAGCACGCCGTCCTCGCCGTTGCGATCGAAGACCCGGCTGCTGCCCAGCAGTCGTTGCGTCTCCTCGATCTGATCCGGCGGCGCGAGATCGTCGGCGAAGTCCGAGTAGATCAGATACGCCGCGCCGGCCGCCGCCCCGAGCATCACCATCGGCAATCCGAGCACGATCACCAGCGCGATCATCCAGCCGCGCATCCGCACTGGCTCGACTCGCTCCCCGCGCTTTCGTCGACGCGAGCGAATTGCCAGCCGCGTGGCCAGGCTCATGCGCCGCTTGCGTCCCGATTGAGGTTCAGATGGCAATGCCCGGACTCCGTCTCAGACTCCACATTACGTCTTGTGACCTGGGACCCGACCATTAGCCGCGCCCGCGATACGCTGCATTTCACCTGCGAATAACGAAGTGTCACCAGCCGAACGACAAGTCATGTCTGATTCCGAGAGCACGCAGTTCACCAGCGACCAGGTGCGCCATCTGGCCTCGCTGGTCCGTATTGAATTGACGGATTCCGAGGTCGAAGAGTTCCGTAGCGAGCTCGCCAGCATCCTCTCCCACATCGACGCCCTCTCCGAGATCGACACCGCCGGCGTCCCGCCGACCAACAATGGCGCCGACCTGCTCAACGTCCAGGACACCGACGCCTCGCGTCCCGCTCTACCAAGAGATCAAATCCTCGCCAACGCGCCCCAGCGCGAGGACGAGTACTTCCGCGTCCACGCGGTCCTCGATCAGTCATGACCACATCCACCGATTCCGAACTCGATCTGTTGTCGATCACACTGGCCGAAGGCCGCCGCAAACTGCTCGATGGCGAGATCACCTCGCAGCAGCTCACTCAGACCTTCCTCGACCGAATCGCCGCCACCGACGACCAGGTCAAAGCCTTCGTCACCGTCACCGCAGAGGCAGCCCTCGAACAGGCCGCCGAAGCCGACAACCTCCTCTCTCAGGGAGACGCAACTGCCCAACTGACCGGCCTGCCGATTGGCCTCAAGGACGTCCTCATGACCAGTGGCGTCCGCACCACCGCCGGCTCGCGCATGCTCGACAGCCTGATCCCGCCCTACGACGCCACCGTCGTCGGCCGTCTCCGCGACGCCGGCGCGATCTCGCTGGGCAAGCTCAACATGGACGAGTTCGCCATGGGCTCCTCGACCGAGCACTCGGCCTGGTTCCCCACGGCAAACCCCTGGGACCTCGAGCGCGTCCCCGGAGGCTCCTCAGGCGGCTCCGCCGCCGCCGTCGCCGCCCAGCAGTGCATCGCCACGCTCGGCTCCGACACCGGAGGCTCCATCCGCCAGCCGGCCTCCTTCTGCGGCGTCGTCGGACTCAAACCGACCTACGGCCGGGTCTCCCGCTACGGACTGATCGCGTTCGCCAGCTCCCTCGACCAGATCGGCCCCTTCACTCACACCGTCGAGGACGCCGCTCTGCTCCTCCAGGCCATCGCCGGACCCGACCCGCTCGACTCCACCTGCTACGACGAACCCGTCCCCGACTTCAGCGCGCAACTGGACCGCGGCCTCGACGGCCTCAAGGTCGCCGCGCCGCAGGAGTTCTTCGGCGACGGCATGGACGACGACGTCGCCTCGACCATTGAAACCGCGCTCGACCTGCTCGCCGCCAACGGCGCGATCATCGACCGCACGCCGTCAATGCCCTCAGTGCCGATGGCGCTGCCCGTCTACTACATCCTCGCCCCCTCCGAGTGCTCCGCCAATCTGGCCCGCTTCGACGGGGTCAAGTACGGCTACGGCGCTCGCGGCGGCGAGTCCATGTGGGCCGACATGGAAGCCAGCCGCAAACACGGCTTCGGCCGCGAAGTCAAGCGACGCATCCTGCTCGGCGCCTACGCCCTCTCCGCCGGCTACTACGACGCCTACTACCTCCAGGCCCAGAAGGTGCGCACGCTGATCCGCCGGGAGTTCGACCGAGTCTTCGCCCAGCACGACGTGATCGTCGCGCCCACCGCGCCCACCGTCGCCTTCAAGCAGGGCGAAATCACCGATCCCTATCAGATGTACCTCAACGACATCTACACGATCCCCGCCAACATCGCCGGTCTCCCAGCCATCTCCGTCCCCGGCGGATTCGGCGCCGACGGCATGCCCGTCGGACTCCAATTCGTCGGACAACGCCTCGGCGAAACGACCCTACTCGGCATCGCCAACGCCTACGAGCAACTCGCCCAATGGCCGACCGTCCCGCCCGGGAATGTTGGCTCAACGTAACGAGATCACCACACACCCCCACCACCACTGACACGGCCAGATTCTTCACGTAAAGTTCGATCCTGATGGACCCAATCCTCGAACCCGTCCTCCGCGAACTCGCCCGCGACGCCCGCCAATCGCCAGCCCAGATCGGCGAGAACATCGACGCCGACGAGGCATCCGTTCAGCAGGCCATTGACGAGGCCGAGGAGCGCAACATCCTCCTCGGCTACGGCGCAAAGGTGAACTGGGAAACGCTCGGTCTCTCCACCGTCTACGCCGTCGTCGAGGTCACCGTCGAACCACAGCCCAACGTCGGCTACAACGCCGTCGCCCGCCGCATCGCCCGCTTCGACGAAGTCCAGACCGTCTACTTCGTCTCCGGCGCCTACGACCTCCTCGTCATGATCGCCGCCGACAACATGCGCGGCATCTCCGACTTCGTCGGCGAGCGCCTGGCCACGATGTCCGGCGTCAAGGGCACCACCACCCGCGTCCTCATGCGCCGCTACAAGGAAGACGGCGTCTACATCGATTCCGACCTACAGAACGACCGCCAGAAGGTCGTTTTCTGAACCACCGCGCCAGAGCAGGAACGAGTTCAAAGCGAGTTCAGCCATGCCGATAGCGTCCAACGACCGCCAATACTCCAGCGACGACGATCCCCGGCGTACCGGCGCCGCGGGTGCTGGATCGGCGGCTGCGGCGCAAGCAACCGGATCGGCTGAGCAAGCGGCGGATGGAGCCGCCCGAGTCGCCGAGCGGGTGCAGGCCGTGCCCGGCTCCGGCATTAGGCGCTTCTTCGACATCATCGCCTCCATGGACCACGTGATCTCCCTCGGCGTCGGCGAGCCCGATTTCGTTACCCCCTGGCCGATCTCCGAGGCCGGCATCCGAGCCATCGAGCAAGGCCACACCCACTACACCTCCAACCTCGGCCTACTCGAGCTCCGAGAGGCCATCGCCCGAGACCTCGAGCGCCGCTACGGCGTCGAGTGGGACCCGCGCGAGGAAATGCTGATCACCACAGGCGTCTCTGAGGGCCTCGACCTTGCCGCCCGAGCAATCATCAACCCGGGAGACGAAGTCATCGTCGCCGACCCCTCCTACGCCGCCCACGCCCCCGCCGTCCTCCTCGCCGGCGGCGTCCCTGTTCCGATCACGACTCGGGCCTCGCAGGGCTTTGCCCTCAATCCAAAGGAAGTCGAAGCCGCGATCACGCCCAGGACCAGGGCCCTCTTGATCGCCTATCCCTCAAACCCAACCGGAGCGGTGCTCGAACGCGCCACCCTCGAAGCCCTCGCCGACGTCGCCCGCCGACACGACCTCCTCGTCATCTCCGACGAGATCTACGACCGCCTCGTCTACGGAGGCTTCGAGCACACGCCGATCGCCGCGCTGCCCGGCATGAAGGAGCGCACGATCACGCTGGGCGGATTCTCGAAGTCGCACGCGATGACCGGCTGGCGCGTCGCCTGGGCCGCCGCCCCGACCGACCTCATGGCCGGCATGCTCAAGATCCACCAGTACGCCATGATGTCCGCCCCCACCGTCGCCCAATACGCCGCCCTCGAGGCCGTCCGCGCGGGCGAGGAGTACGTCATCTCCATGCGCGAGGAGTACGATCGCCGACGACAACTCATGTGGCGCGGATTCAACAAGCTCGGACTCTCCTGCGCCGAGCCCCGAGGCGCCTTCTACGCCTTCCCCTCCGTCGCCCAGACCGGCTACGACGACGAAACCTTCGCCGAGCAACTGCTCCTCCGCGAGCAGGTCGCCGTCGTCCCCGGCTCCGCCTTCGGAACTGCCGGCGCCGGACACGTCCGAGCCTGCTACGCCACCAGCTACGACGAGATCGAAGAAGCGCTGGAGCGAATCGGTCGCTTTCTGCACTACGCCCCATTAGCCAAGTAGCGCGACCGGCGATCGGTCGCCCAGGCGCTAGCCTGCGACCATGACCTTCCGCCTCAACCCTGCGCCCGACGAGCCCGAACCGGAAGACCTCACCCTCAGGATCACCGGTGTCCAGGCGCGACCGCGAGAAGTCGAAGATGGAGAGCCCGATCCCTCACGGCTCGAACTCCGCCTCGGCACCACCCGAGGCGAAATCAAAGCCCTCCTCGACGTCTGCGAGGGCCAGACCGGAGCCCTGATCACCTGCTCCGGAGCCATGGGCGGCGAGCACGAGGTCCGCGGACCCGCCGACAGCGTCTACCAGCGCCTCGCCGAGCAACTCCCCGCACAGGGCGTCTCCACGCTCCGCATCCACTACCGAATCGCCGGCGAGTTCGAGGAATGCGTCCTCGACCTGCTCGGAGCCTGCTCATTCCTCTCCGGCGTCGGCGCCGAGCGCATCATCCTCGCCGGACACTCCTTCGGCGGCGCCGTCGTCATCAAGACCGCTCAGATCATGCCCCAGGTGGCCGGAGTCATCTCCCTCTCACCACAGCTCTTCGGCACCCGCCAGGTCGACGAGATGAACAAACCACTCCTCCTCATCCACGGCACCGCCGACGCCATCCTCCACCACATGGCCTCCGAAGACATCTTCGAGCGAGCCAACGACCCCAAGAAACTCGTCCTCATCCCCGACGGAGGCCACGGCCTCGCCGAAGACCCCGACACCGTCCTCGCCGAAATGCACCAATTCATCCACAACCACGCCGGCCCGCAATAGCGGCGAGTCATCGAAGCTGGATGGTTGATTACAAACCAATGGGCAGTAGGTTGAGGCGAGCGCGGGTGTAGCGACCCGCGCTAGGCCGGCTTGCGCATCTGCGAACCCTCTAATGCGCTGGCCAGCCGCCTCTTGGTCCCGAGCGTCAATCCAGTGATCAACGCCAGTTCCAAGGCCCACGATAGCAAATGAGCAGCTGCTGAACGGTGCGGGACGCCCTAGCCGCCGCTGTTCCCGCCACCGTTACCGCCGGTGTTACTCGATCCAACACCCAGCCGCTCAACAATCGACCGAGCCGCGTTCGTCAACTCCATCGGCACGATCCACTTGGTGCTCTCGCTGGTCGCCAGCGTCCGGATCGCGTCCAGGTATTGCAGGCCCATCGTGTTGCCGTGAGCATTCTGCGCGGCGCCGTCGATCGAGTTCAGGGCGTCGGCATAACCCTGCGCCTCCAGGATCTGCGCCTCTCGGTGACCTTGGGCCCGCAGGATCTGCGCCTGCTTCTCACCCTCGGCCTCAAGGATTGCCGCCTGCCGCTCACCTTCGGCCACGTTGATCTGCGCGTCGCGCGAACCCTCCGACTCCGTGATCTGCGCCCGGCGCGTCCGCTCCGCCGACATCTGCCGCGTCATCGCCTCGGCAATCGCGGGCGGAGGCTCGATCTCGCGGATTTCCACCGCTGTGACCTTCACGCCCCAGCGATTCGTCACCTCGTCCAGCTTCACCTGCATCTGGTCGTTGATGTCGTCGCGTCGCGACAGCACCTCATCCAATGCCATCTCACCGACCACCGCGCGCAGCGTCGTCGTCGCGAGCTGGCGCGCCGCGCCCAGATAGTCGCGAACCTCAAGCACCGTTCGCTCTGGCTCCATCACACGCAAATAGACGACAAAGTCCACGTCAACGCCGGCGTTATCTCGGGTGATGTTGCGCTGCGGCGGCACATCAAAGTACTGCTCGCGCGTATCGACCTTGGTCCCCGCCTGGATAATCGGGATGATCCAGACCAGCCCCGGTCCCTTCATCCCCACGTAGCGGCCAAGCTGGAACTTGGCGACCCGTTCGTAGTCCCGAACCATGTTGATAATCGCCATCGGGTGCTCCTGTCCTGCTTCGTGCTAAACGAATGCTGCTGGCTGCGAGTATATGCAGCCGTTCCTCCACTGAATGTACACATCAGGTAAGCAGCACATCGGAAGAACCGGCTCGGAATACCCTGCCTGATGTGAACCAATCAGATCACGACCCTCAACCCGACTCCCAGCCCGAGCCGCAAATCCCCTGGCAGGTCAAGCTGGTCCGCAGCCGCGTCTTTGCCTGGGGCGAGATGTGCCGACCCTCCACCGGCACCTGGCTGCTGTTCTCGGCCGCCTTGATGACCCTGACCGCAGCCGAAGGATCGCTGTACTGGGGACTCCCGTTCCAGTACGGATCGATGATCGTCGGCTTCTCCTACGCCGCCGCACTGATTGGTAACGCGCTCGACGCCGAGATCGACGCGAAAAGCCGCCTCATGCGCCCGATCCCCGCCGGCAAGATCACTACCAGGTCGGCGCTGCTCGCCGCCTCGCTGCCCTTCGCCCTCGGCGCAACGGCCGGATTCCTCACCGACTGGCGCGTCGGCGTGATCGGACTCGCCATGCTCGGCGCAAGCACGCTCTACAGCCTCGCCTGGCGCGGATCGGTCATGGGATTCCTCGCCTTCGCCCTGATCGGCGTGCTCCTGCCGGTCGGAGCGATCCAGGCAGTCGACGAGGGCTTCCCCAGCGCCCATCTGCTCTGGGTCATCCCCATCGGAGCCCTGACCGGAGCCGCGACCTTCATGATCTACAAGCTGCCCGACTTCGAGATCGACGATGTCGACGGCTCACGCTCCGTCCTCCATTGGTTAGGCATCGACACCGCCATCTCCATGTCCTGGGCCGTGCTCGCCGCCGCGCTCGCGCTCGCCGCCGCCTCGATCAACCTCTCCGGAGGCAACCTCGCCTGGCTCCTCGGCCCGCTCCTCTACTTCATCCTCGCCGGACTCTTCTGCATCTGGATGCTCATGCGCCGAGTCTCCGAGGTCCGCCTCCGATTGCAGCGCTGGCTCATCGTGCCCATGCTCTCCTTCCTGCTGATCGGCTGGCTCGGCGCGGCCGCCTCCGCCTGAGTCCCCGTTTACGTCCACCTCTGAACCTGCACTCCTGACAGAACTCTCGTTCGCTACAGTTGTTCCTGGAGACTTCATTGGCAGCGTTGGCATGCCGTGTTGGCATGCCGCGTCCGCGTGCAGCCTTCGTCCGCAGCGACAGAAACAGGAGACAACATCATGCTTCGCAACCCGCCCATTCCCTTCGAACCTCAGGCCGTCCGCGACGCCATCAGCGACCTCGCCGCCAACGCCGCCCCATACGTCCGCCTCGGCGCGCTCAAGCTCATGGCCCGCATCCTCGGCATGGACTGCCCCCGGCCCGCGACTGATTTCGCCGGCCGCAACGCGCAAAAGATCGAGCAGGCAATCGACGAAGTCATGGCCATCATCCATGGACCCAGCTCGACCGCCGACGAAGAAGAAGCCGAGGAAGAGACCGAACCGCTCTAATACCCGTTTCTTTTTTTCGTCCCTTGAGTGCAGATCACTCAACTTTGAAGCCCACCCCCCGACGGGACGCCCGAGCCACGCGTCGGGCTGGCGTGCCCTGCTAGGTTGACCCCGAGTACCAGGAGCCCAAGATGTCCGAACCGACCAACTGGCAACCCGAAGTCGACGAACTCAACCTGCGCCGCAAGCTCGCCCTCAAGATGGGCGGCGAAGAACGCGTCAACCGCCAGCGAGAACTGGGCAAGCTCACCATCCGCGAACGCATCGACGCCCTCGTCGACCCCGGCAGCTTCCACGAAATCGGCGGACTCGCCGGCTACGGAGCCTACGAAGATCGCGAGTTCAAGGACTTCAAGCCCCTCCCCTACATCGGCGGCCTCGCCAAGATCGACGGCCGCTCCGTCGTCGTCGGCGGCGAAGACTTCACCGTCGGAGGCGGTGCAGCCGACATCAGCACCCAGGAACGCTTCAAGAGCCTCTTCCTCGCCGACATGGCCCGCGAGTACCGAGTCCCCCTCTTCGTCTTCCACGAGGGCGCTGGCGCCAACGTCGCCGCCGAAGGCGACGGCCACGGACACCTGCCCAGCAGCTTCGACGTCTTCGGACCCGACATCCGCGCCGGGCAGGAGGTGCCGCTGATCTTCGGTGTCGCCGGAGCTACCGCCGGCGGCGTCGCCGCCCGAGCCATGCTCGGTCACTTCACCGTCATGACCCCCCAGGGCGCCCTCTTCGCCGGAGGCCCGCCGCTGGTCAAGCGAGCCCTCGGCCAGGAAATCACCAAGGACGAGCTCGGCGGACCAAACATCCACGTCGCCCAGTCAGGCGCAATCGACAACCGAGCCATCGACGAGCGCGACGCCATCGAGCAGATGAAGGCGTTCCTCAGCTACATGCCGCAGAACGTCTACCAGCAACCGCCGTTCAAGCCCACCGACGACCCGCCCGACCGCGAAGAAGAAGCGCTGCTCAGCATCATCCCACGCAAGCGCACCCGCCCCTACAACATGCTCAAGCTGGTCAAGATGCTGGTCGACGACGGCGAGTTCTTCGAGATCAAGCCCGAGTTCGGCACCACCGTCCACACCCTCTTCGCCCGCGTCGGCGGGTATGTCGTCGGCATCGTGGCCAACAACCCCAGCATGCTTGCCGGTGCGATGACGGCCGACTCGGCCGACAAGCAGGGTCACTTCGTCGAACTCTGCGACCACTTCCACATCCCCATCGTCTTCATCGCCGACGTGCCCGGCTTCATGCTCGGCCCGCAAGCCGAAGCAACCGGCACGCTCCGTCACGGGATGCGCGCCTACTGGGCGACCTACCTCGCCACCGTGCCCGTCTTCACCGTGATCACCCGAAAGAACTACGGCATGGCCGGCCAGGCCACCGCCAACGTCGGCACGATCAACTATCGAGTCGGCTGGCCCTCCGGCGACTGGGGATCAATCCCGATCGAGGGCGGCGTCGCCGCCGCCTACCGACGCGAGATCGAAAGCGCACCCGACCCCGACAAGCGCCGCCGAGAGCTCGAAGAACACCTGCTCCAGTTCCGCAACCCCTTCCGCACCGCCGAAGCCTTCGGCATCGAAGACATCATCGACCCACGCCAGACCCGCTCCCACATCCACCGCTTCCTCGAGCACGCCTACGAAACCATCTCGGCCAACCTCGGCGTCAAGGGCAAGGCAGGCGTCCGGCCTTAGACTCCACCCCAATCGAGCACGCCGCGCAAGAAACGAGAACCAGCATGTCCGACATCTTCACCGTCGACCCCAGCCTCCCCGACTGGATCCGCGAGCACACCGAGCAGTACCTCGGCTCAGGCGGCGAAGAAGGCCACATGTGGGACCGCCCTGACGGCTCCGGCTCGATCCCCTGTCTGCTGTTGGCGACCCAGGGGCGACGGTCGGGACAGTGGCGGACGCTGCCGCTGATCTACGGCGAGGCCGACGACGCCTACGTGATCGTCGCCAGCAAGGGCGGCGCGAGAAGCCACCCGGCCTGGTACCTCAACCTCGACGCCAATCCCGATGTCCAACTCATGGTCGGCACTGAGCAGTTTGAAGCCACCGCACGAACCGCCGAAGGCGCCGAGCGGGACAAGCTCTACGCGATGATGGCCAAGGACTTCGCCCCCTACCTCGACTACGCCATCCGAGCCGGAGGCGCAGGCCGCCAAATCCCAATCGTCGTCCTCGAGCGGAAGTAGTCCACGAGGCGAGTCATACCCGCGCTCGTCGTGGGTATGACGCCGGCAGCTACGAGACGTTCGACACCTCAGGCAACGACGCCGGCAACCCGATCGCCGCCTTGACGTCGGCCAAAACCTCAGCCGCGATCACCCGTGCCCGGCGAGCGCCGTCAATCAGGATCTCGTCCACGGCGTCGGGATCTGCCGCCAGCTCCTCCCGCCGAGCGCGCATCGGAGCAAAGTAGTCGTTCACCGACTCCGCCAACATCTTCTTGCAATCAACGCAGCCAATCTCCGCGCTGCGGCAAGCTGGAGCAACCTCAGCCTGCTTCTCCGGCCCAAAGAACCCGTGCAGCGAGTACACGTTGCAGACCTCCGGACGTCCCGGATCATTACGGCGCACGCGCTGAGGATCGGTGATCGCCGAGCGGATCGCCTGGAACGTCTCCTCCGGCGTCGCCGCCATATCGACCGCGTTGCCGTACGACTTCGACATCTTGCGGTTGTCGAAACCCAACACCATCGGCGCGCTGGTCAGCTCAGCCTCAGGCTCCGGAAACGTGTCGCCGAAGATGTTGTTGAACCGCCGCACAATCTCACGAGCCAACTCGAGATGAGGCAACTGATCCTCGCCAACCGGCACCTTGTTGGCCCGATACAGAACAATGTCGGCCGTCTGCAGCACCGGATATCCAACCAGCCCATAGTTGACGTTCTCAGGCTGCGACTTGGCTTTCTCCTTGAACGTCGGCACATTCATCAATCGGCCAATCGGCGTGACCATCGAGAGCAAGAGGTGCAGCTCGGAGATCTCGGGCACGTGACTCTGCGCGTACAGAATCGTCTCCTCGGGACGGATGCCCGCCGCGAGCAGGTCGAGCGCCGTCTCGCGCACGTGGTCGCGGAGTTGCTCGGTCTCGGTCAACGTCGTCAGCGAATGCAGGTCGACGATCGAGTAGATGCACTCGTACTTGTCCTGCAGCGCGACGAAGTTCTGGATCGCGCCGAGGTAGTTGCCGATGTGCTGTCGGCCGGTCGCGCGGATCCCCGCGAAGACGCGATCCTGCATGGTGGAATCCTCCGAAGTCTTACATCTCGTCCGGCGCGTCAACGCCGATCATGCGCAGCGTCGCCGCCAACGCCGCCTGCGAAGCCTGGGTGAGGGTCAGACGCGCGCCCGACCGTTCCGCCTCCTCCGGCAAGACGATCCGATGCGCGTCGTAGAACTGGGTGAACGCCTGGGCCAGGCTCTGTGCGTAGTAGGTCAGATGGTGCGGTTCGCGCCTCGCCGCCATGTCCGCCACCAGCTCCGGCAAGCGCAAAATCTCGCCGATCAGTAGAGTCTCCTGCTCGGTCGTCAGCAGGTCGAGATGGTCAGACGATGCCGACAGTCCGGCCTCAGCCGCCGTGCGCATGACGCTGGCGCAGCGGGCGTGCGCGTACTTGACGTACGACGCCGGGTTCTGCCGAGGGTCGGCCGAGGCCGCCGCCTCCAGGTCGAAGTCCATCTGCGCGTCGGCCGATCGCTGCAACATGAAGAACCGCGCAGCGTCGGCCCCGACTTCCTCGATCAGCTCGCGCAGCGTAACGATCTCCCCGGTACGCTTCGACATCCGCACCCGCTCGTCGCCACGTCGCAGATGCACGAGCTGGTAGAGCAGCACCTCCAGCGCCTCGCCGTCGCCGCCGACGGCAGAGACCGCCGCCTTGGTCCGCGCGACATGACCCTGGTGGTCCGCGCCCCAGACGTCGATCACGGTGTCGAACCCGCGCGTCAGGAACTTGTCGTAGTGGTAGGCAACATCCGAGGCAAAGTAGGTCGGCTCTCCGGAAGAGCGAATCAGGACGTTGTCCTTGTCCTCGCCCAGATCCTCCGAGCGGAACCAGACCGCGCCTTCCTTCTCGATCACGAACGACCCATCGCGCAGCCGACCCATCGCTACGTCGTACGTCGATGTTCCGTCGCTACCGTTGTACAGCGCCGACTCGCGCTGCCACTGGTCGAACTCAACTCGAAGCAATGCCAGATCGCCGCGGATCTGCTCAACCATGAGCTGCAAACCGCGCTCGGAGAGGTCGGACGGCGGATCGTCGCTGCTGTCCAACCAGCGGTCGCCCGACTCATCCTTCAGTTGCTTCGCTACGTCGATCATGTATGCGCCCTGGTACCCGCCATCGGGCAAGGGGACCTCGCGTCCAAACTGCTGCTGATAGCGAGCGAACAGGGTTCGCCCGAAGAGCCGAATCTGCGCCCCGGCGTCGTTGACGTAGTACTCGCGCTCAACCTCGTAGCCAGCCGCATCGAGGATCGATGCCAGGGCGTCGCCCAGCACCGCTCCGCGTCCGTTGCCGACTTGCAGCGGACCGGTCGGATTGGCCGAGACGAACTCAACCTGCACCCGATGCTCCACGCCCAGATCAACGCGACCCCATTGGTCGCCCGCGTCGATCACTGAGAGCAGCTGTCCGCGCTGCCACTCGGCGTCGAGCGTGATGTTGATGAATCCCGGCCGGGCGACATCAACGCTGGCAATCGGCTCGGTCGGCAGAATCCGCTGGGCGATCGCTTCGGCGACATCCATCGGCGCCATCCGCACCGCGCTGGCCAGCCTGAGCGCGACATTGCAGGAGTAATCGCCGTGCTCCCGCTCCTTGGGCCGCTCGATTCGCAGTTCGATCGGTGGGATCGGCGGCAGAGCCTGCTCGGCCTGCGCCAGCTCAAGGGCATTGCGAACCAGCTCGCCTACGAGATCTCTCGTCGCACGCGCCATGTCGTAGTCACACTCCCAGTTTGCCGAGCCAAGTCGGTGGTGGCCCGGATCTCACATTAGGCGCTCCGAGGCCAAAGATGCAGGATAGTGCTCGCCAGAGTTTGGAACGGTATGGCGCGGCTCAGTGCACGGCCGTCGCGCCCGACACATTCAGACTCTCCGCCCGGGTGCGTAGGAGGCGGTGTTCCGGCGCCCGGAGATGCGGATCATCGTCCAGGATGCGGTTAGCCCAGTTTCGGGCGAGGTTGAGCGTCCCATGATCGGTCAGCTTGGCGACGCGCAGCTCCGGCAGCCCAGATTGCCGCGTGCCGAAGTACTCGCCCGGTCCGCGCATTTCTAGGTCGGCCTCGGCCAATACAAACCCATCCGATGCCTGGACCATCAGGTCCAGGCGCCGCTGACTCTGTTCGACATCCGTATCTGAGATCAGATAGCAGACCGACGGCAGATCGCTGCGACCCACGCGGCCACGCAACTGGTGGAGCTGGGCCAGACCAAAGCGTTCGGCCCCTTCAATCACCATCACCGTTGCCCTGGGCAGATCCACCCCGACTTCAACCACAATGGTCGAGACCAGCACGTCGGCGTCGCCGCTCGACAGATCGGCCATGACGGACCGCTTCTCGTCGGACGACATGCGGCCGTGCAGCAGGCGGATCCTGGGCGCCAGTTCGCGCAACGGGCCGGTGCGTAGAAACTCGTACTGCTCGGTCGCCGCCTCGGCTTCGAGCTTGTCCGACTCTTCGACCAGCGGGCAGATCACGAATGTCTGTCGGCCCTGCCGCGCTTCTTCAAGAATGCGCGAGTAGACAATCTCCTCGCGCTGCGACGGTTCAACAATCTGCGTACGCACTCGCTGCCTACCTGGAGGCAGTTCGTCGATGACTGAGGAATCAAGCTCGCCGTAGACCGTCAGTGCCAGCGTGCGCGGGATTGGCGTGGCCGTCATGACAAGCAGGTGGGGGCTGCGACCCTTGCTGCGCAGGGCGTCTCGCTGGAGCACGCCGAAGCGGTGCTGCTCGTCGACGACGGCCAGGCCAAGGTCGTTGAAGTTGGCGCTCTCCTGGATCAGTGCGTGCGTGCCGACCACCAGGTCGAGCATGCCCGACTCCATCTCCTGGTGAATCTGTCGCTTGCGCGCGGCGCGCACGCTGCCGGTCAGCAGCGCCATCCGCACCGGCCGCCCCAGCGCCGGGGCGAGGCTGAAGTCGTACCAGAGTTGTTCGCCAGCTGAGTGCTCCTTGCCTGCGAAGAGTTGCTGGAAGGTCTCGTAATGCTGCGAGGCCAACACTTCGGTCGGCGCCATCAGGACCGTCTGGTGGCCGGCCCGCACCGCGGCCAGCATCGCAGCCGCGGCGACGACCGTCTTGCCTGAGCCGACGTCGCCCTGCAGCAAGCGAGCCATTGGTTCGCGGCGGAACATGTCGTTGCGAATCTCGGTCAGTACGCGCTGCTGCGCCGTGGTCAGCTCGAACGGCAGCGCACCGAGGAACTTGTCGAGAAAGTCGCCCGGCATCGGAATCGGGGGCGCGTCGGCGCGCAGTCTCGCCTCGCGCTTGCGCGACAGCACCGCCAACTGGATCGAGAGCAGCTCCTGGAATGCGATGCGCTCTTTGGCGGTGTCGACATCCTCCAGTCGGTCGGGGAAGTGAATGACTCGGAGGGCCTCGGCTTCCGAGGGGAATCGTTGTTCCGAGACGATCTGCGGCGGCAGAGACTCGGCCAGCATTGGCAGATAGTCGCGGACCGCGGCGTGCGCGAGCCGACGAATCGTTCGGTTCGGCAGACCCTTTGTCCTGGGATAGACCGGCGAGAGCCGGCCGACGTGGACGGTGTCGTCGTCAGGATCGTCGAGCCGTTCCCACTCCGGCGAGACCATCTGCAACTGACGGCCGCGAATCTCGATCTTGCCCGACAAGCCAACCCGCATGCCTTGCTTCAGCGTTCGCGCCAGGTAGGGCTGCTGCCACCACCAGACACGCAGGCTGCCCGAGCCGTCGCGCACGATTGCTTCAGTGGCCGCGCGGCCTCCGCGCAGGTACTTGACGCCGATGCTGGCGATTTCGCCGACGATCGTCAGCTCGATTCCCTCCAGCGCCTCGGAGACGGCTCGCACGTTGCGCCAGTCCTCATATCGGCGAGGCAGGTGCCAGAGCAGGTCGTAGATCGTCTTGATTCCCAGCGACGTCAGAGCCTTGCGAGAGATGGGAACGATTCGGCCGAGCACGGAAACGTCGCGGGCGAGGGGATTTTCGTCGTCGAATGTGGCTGCGGGGCGTCTACGACTGGATTTCGTGCGCTTTGGTGTCCGAATTTGTCCAGATTTGTCCAGATTTGTCCTGGATTGTTCCCGATTCTTTCCTGCAGAGTCCGAGACAGTCCTGGCGATTCCTGGTTTATCTGATCGTCTGGAGCCCTTTGGAGCGGCTCCGGGGCGTAGGGCGGCGCGGACATCGGCCGCCCAGCGTTGACGCTCTGCCGGGGAGAGCGCGGCGTAGCCCTCTTGCGGCAGCGCAGCGACGATTCGCTTGAAGAAGTTCGCCTGGTCGCCGTCGCGCAGGACATTGCGCAGGAACTTGTCCAGGCCGCCGGCGACGGCACGATCCTCGTAGCCGAGCTTGTCCTCCAACGCCAGCATCGACTGGAGCGTCTGGGTCGGCCGGCGTTGGGTGGTCATCAGGCTCGTCGCAGGACCGTGGCCCCAACCGTGCCCGGACCGATATGCGCGCCCAGCACCGGCGCGCTGAGGACAATCGGTACATCCATCCCGCTGCTGGCCGCCGAGACCCGTTGCGCCAGCGCTGTCGCGTCCGCCTCGGCGTTGCCGTGCAGGATCGAAACTCGCTCGGGTTCGCCGTTGCTCATGATCTGGGCGTACAGCCGATCGAGCGCCTTCTTGCGAGTTCGGGGACGCTCGACGTCGGCGACTTCGCCGTCGACCAGCTCCAGCAGCGGCCTCATGCGCAGCAGCTTGCCGGCGAGTTGTCGGGCCCGGCCGATCCGTCCGCCGCGCAGCAGGTAGTCGAGTGTCTCGACGAACAGCATGGTCCGCGTCCGACCGACCAGCTCGCGGGCTGCCTCAGCCGCCTCGGCAACACCGGCGCCGGCCTGAGTCGCAGAGAGCGCGGCCTCGGAGGCCCAACCGACGGCCATCGAGGCCGACAGCGTATCGACGAATTCGATCTGCGGCGCGCTCTCCAGGAGGGATGCGCCCTGCCGTGCCGAGTTCAATGTGCCGGACAATTTGCCGCTGAGATGGACCGAGACGATGCCCTCGGCCCCCTCGTCGATCAGTTGCTGGTAGATATCCCGGAACACACCGGGCGCGGGCTGCGATGTCGTGGGCAAGACGCCTCCCTCGCTCACGACTCGGTCGAGCCGTTGCCAGAAGTCTGACTTGGTCAGGGTCACGCCGTCTTCGAATAGCTCGTCGCCGAAGTGCAAGTGCAGCGGGACGACAGTGATGCCCTCGATCTGTCCTTGTTCCAGATCGGAGGCTGAGTCGGTGACGATTGCAATAGACATATGTTCTATCCTAGCAGAACTCCGTTGGCTAACTCAAGGTCGCCCGCTGCTGTTACTCCAGCGCGAGCAACCACGGATAGTGCGGCTGGCCGCCTTCGATCAGATCGACTTCGAGGCCTGTGGATTCCTCGATTGCCTCTGCCAGGGCGTCGGCTCGATCTTCCGAAACATCCTCGCCGATGTAGGCGGTAAACAGCGACGCCCCTGAGAGCGACTCGGCCATCTGCGAGGCGAGGGTCAAGGCCACGTCGTCGATCGACTCGCCAGCGCCGACGATCTCGCCATCAAGCATGGCGAATGGTTGGCCTTGGCTAATCGGCACATCGCCTTCAAGCGTCCGCGCTGCGTATGTCACGCGACCGATTCGGACTGCGTCGAGCGCCTGTTCCATCTCGGCGACGACATCTTCTGTTGGGACGCCACCGATCACGGCCGCTAGGGCGGCGACGCCCTCGGCCTGGCTGTCGTTGTGGATGACGTGGACTCGCTGCGCTTCTTCAGCCTCGGCTGCAAGCTCCCCGGCTCGCTCAGCTGCGGGCGTGACGTTGTGGTTGTTGGGCAGGATGATCACATCCTCGCCCTTGACCGACTCGGCGGCGGAGAACAGCATCTCGACCGAGGGATTGTCCGCCGCGCCACCAGAGACGATCGCTGCCGCGCCCAGCTCGGTAAAGACGCGCACGAATCCACTGCCCTGGGCGACCGCCACGACCGCTGCGTCCGATTCCGACTCATGGGTCCGCGCCGCCTGCATACGCATATCGACGGCGCGGAAGACGCGAATCTGTCCGGCTCCATCGGCAGCGGCGTACGTGTCGGCTGGCTCTGTCGTGTGCAGATGGATGCGCAGGTCGTCACCGTCAGGCGCGAGCATGACGGTCTCGTCCTCGCCTGAGAGGACCTCGCGGAGACCATCGATGTCTTCGACGTTGGCCACCACGAGCTCGGTACAGAAGCCGTCGAACTCCCCGTCATCGTCGAGCCGACGCGCCAGCCAGCCCGGATCGATCGCGCCCAGCTCGGCCGGGACATCGGGAATCGGCTCACCGGCCAATGCTCCGGCCATACCTCGGAGCATGAACTCCAGACCGCGCGCTCCGGCATCGACGACGCCGGCATCCTTAAGCACGGGATTCTGCTCGGGCGTGTACTCGACTGATTCGTACGCCGCCTCAACCGCTCGCTCCATCTGGGCCAATGGTTCCGCGCCCATGGACTCGACTGCCGACGCGGTGTCCGCCGCGACCGAGATCATCGTGCCATCGCGCGGCTCAGCGACGGCGTTGCGGGCGGCCTCGGCCGCACTGGCGAATGCTGCTGAGAGCGAAGCGTCCGCGTCGTCTGACAGTCCCGCGGCAAAGCCGCGCAGCCACTGCGCCCCGATCACGCCGGAGCTCCCTCGGCCGCCCAGCAGCGCTGCCGATGCGGCGGCAGAGGCAACCTCGTGCGCCGAGGCCTCGTCGGGCGTGTCGTCCAGGGCCTCGCTCGCGGCTGCCAGTGTGCGGCCCAGATTGGCGCCGGTGTCGCCGTCGGGGACGGGAAACACGTTGATCAGATTGAGCGCTTCACGATGCAGCGCGACCCAGCCGGCGGCGCCTCGGACCATGCGTTTCATGTCGGCGCCGCTCAACCGCTGACCGGCGCCCGCCGATGCTTCCCGTTCGACCATCTGTAGCCTCCCGTATAGAGTGCCAACGTCGCCATGGGCGCCTGCCCAGAAATGGGTCAGAGTGCTGATATGATACCTGCCACGTGCCGGCGACCGCCGCGATCGGCGCGTGGGTGGATGAAGGATTTGAGGACGGATCGATGGCCGGCAAGTGCGACCTCTGTGACAAGCGGACCACGTTCGGCCGCAACATCCGACACAAGCACTCGGGCCGATGGAAGCGCAAGGCGCCACGCACGTCTCGTACCTTCAAACCGAATGTTCACCGACACAAAGTAACCGTTGACGGTAAAACCCAGCGGCTTAACGTATGCACCGCCTGCCTGAGAACGATGATGAAGCGGCTCGCCGCCTAACCGTCGAATCGGCGTCGGCAGCGACCCATTGTCCTTGACCAGACCGCGATCGGAACAGAGCACCGCCCCCAAGCCAGAGCCGCGGACGAAGCGTCCGCACCTGACGAAACGCCCGAATCTGACTCCGATTGATCGAGACAGAGCAGACACACCGAGACCGAGGAATATGCGAATCTACGTTGGAAACCTTCCCTTCCGTACGAACTCCGAGGAACTGCGCGACCTCTTCGCCGAGCACGGCGAGGTCCAGGACTGCGTGATCCCCGTCGACCGCGACAGCGGTCGCTCACGCGGCTTCGGCTTCGTCGACATGGACGACGAAGAAGCGCGCAACGCGATCACCGCGCTCGACGGCTACGACCTTGACGGTCGCCAGCTGCGCGTCAACGAAGCGCGGCCGCGCGGGAGCGGCGGCGGCGGTGGGGGTGGCGGGTACCGCGGCGGTGGTGGCGGTGGCTACCGTGACGACCGCGGCGGCGGTGGCGGTGGCTATCGCGACGGTGGATACCGCGACGGCGGCTACCGCGAGAGTCGCGGCGGCGGCGGCGGATACCGCGAGCCGCGCTACGACGACCGTGGGTCGCGCGACAACTACGCCGACCGTGGACGGCGCTACTAGGGCCTAACCGGCGCAGCCGGCGCACCACGAACGACATGACATCTGGCGTCCGAGTCCGAGCGATCGGATTCGGGCGTCAGGCCGTTCCATTCATCGACGTCCTCTGGACCGTCTACGACGGCGATCCCAACTGGATCCCGATGCTGCGCCGTGCACAGATGGAACGGCTCGACCCCGAGCAGACGCCATTCTTGCGCTACGGCGAGGCGCAACTCTTCATCGCCGAACGCGATGGCCGCGACATCGGCCGGATCTCTGCGCAGATCAATCCGTTGCACGACGAGAAGTGGAACGAATCGGCCGGATTCTTCGGTCACTTCGACTGCCTCGACGACCCCGAGGCGGCGTCGGCCCTGTTTGAGGCGGCCGAGTCTTGGCTGCGGGAGCGTGGCGCCACCTTCTCGCGCGGACCGTTCAGTTTCACGATCAACGACGAATCAGGTTGCCTGGTCGAGGGATTCGACACGCCGCCGATGGTCGCCATGCCGCATGGTCGCACCTGGTTCGCGGAGCTAATCGAGGCAAACGGGTACGAGAAAGCGAAGGATCTCTGGGCCTACCACTATCCGGTCGCCGCCCCGCTCGGCAATCGGCGGGAGCGCGCCTGGAAGCGTATCCACGATCATCCGCGCGTCAATGTTCGCTCGTTCGATAAGCGCAACCTGCGGCGAGACGTGCGCATTGCGGCTGAAATCTTCAACGAGGCCTGGGTCGACAACTGGGGATCTGTCCCGATCACCACGGAAGAGGCCGATCGTCTGGCCGCTGACCTGGTTCAGTTCGCGGATCCCAGCCTGACGGCGATCGTCGAAATCGACGGCGAGCCGGCGGCGATGGTGATCTCAATCCCGAACCTCAACGAGTGCGCTCGCGACATCAATGGCCGTCTCTTGCCGTTCGGCTGGGCGAAGTTGCTCTGGCGGCTCAAGCGCAGGCCTGAGAGCGGTCGCGTCATGCTGCTCGGCGTGCGTCAGAAGTGGCGAGTGCGGGAGTTTGCTCAGCTCGGGGTGATGTTGACCGCTGAAGTTCATGTCCGCGGCGCGGCGAAGGGTTACCAGTGGGCCGAACTCGGCTGGGTGCTGGAAGACAACCACCTGCTCAACCATGCGCTCAAGCGCACCGACGCTGAGGTGTACAAGGTCTACCGGATCTACGAGAAGACGCTCTAGCTGGCCGGCAGCGCCCGGCGCAGCCGAGCCACTGCGTCCGCGACCGACTCTCGGTCGTTGAAGACGGCCGAACCTGCGACCAGCCAGTTCGCGCCTGCCTCGACGATCGAGGAGATCGTCGATTCATTCACTCCGCCATCGACGGCCACGTCGGCATCTTCGCGGCCGCAAGCATCGAGCATTGTCCGAGCCTGGCGAATCCGTGACAGCGACTCGGGAATGAATTGCTGTCCACCCCAACCGGGATTAACGCTCATGATCTGGATGCGATCGCAGATCGGTGCAACCGCCTCAATCTCGCTGAGCGGGGTGCCTGGATTGAGGGTCACGCCGGCTTCGACTCCGGCCTCGGAGATCTGCTGCAACAGCCTGTGAGGGTGACGCGTGGACTCGATGTGAATGGTGATGCAGTTGACGCCGGCGGCGATGAACGCTTCGAGCTGTTCCTCAGGACGCCCGACCATCAAGTGAGCTTCGATCGGCAGATTCGTGAGCGAACGCACGGCGGACGCCATCTGCGCGCCGAAGGTGATCGGTGGCACGAAGTTGCCGTCCATCACGTCGAGCGAAATCCAGTCGACGCCAGCGGCCTCCGCGTCGCCGATCTGTTCCGCCAGCCGCGTCCAGTCGGCGCTGAGGATTGAGGGTGCGAGCTGAACGGGCCTGCTTGTCCTCTGAGTCATCGTCGGCCCTGTTGCCCTTGCTGTTTGGCCGCTGCTCGCTGAGCGGCGCGGCGCTGCGCTCGGTTGAGACCGGTCTCGAGGGTCGGCTCGGGCGCTTGCGCCGCCTGCGGAGCGGCGGGCTGCCCGGCCGGCTTGAGCTGCAATCGATCCTTGGCCTCATCGAGCGCCGCCCGGACTTGCTTCGGGGCCGTGCCGCCGGGGATGTCGCGCGACTCCAAGGCAAACTGCACCGTCATGCCGACGGCGTCTGCGTCGAACGACGGATGCTCCGACTGCAAGTCTTCCAGCGAGAGGTCGGACAGGCCGCAGCCGCGCTGCTCGCACAGCCGGACGAGGCGTCCGACGACGCCGTGGGCCTCGCGGAACGGGACTCCCTTGCGCGTGATGTAGTCGGCGTAGTCGGTGGCCAGGATGAATGGGTCGCGGTCGACCATCGCTCGGGCCCGCTCACCGTCGATCGATGCCGTGAGCAGCGCTCGAGCCAGCACGTGCAACGTGCCGATCAGCGTTTCCGCCGTGTCGAACAATCCCGACTTGTCCTCCTGCAGGTCGCGGTTGTAGGCCAGCGGCAGCCCTTTGAGCGTCGTCAGCAAACCGGTGAGATGGCCGAGCACTTTGCCGCTGCGGCCGCGGGCGAGCTCGGCGATATCGGGATTGCGCTTCTGGGGCATGATCGAGGAGCCGGTCGTGAATGCGTCGCCCAACTGCAACACACCGAATTCCGCCGAACTCCAGAGGATCACGTCCTCGCAGAGCCGCGAGATATTGACCATGCAGATCGACGCGTTGGAGAGGAACTCGACGATGTAATCGCGCGACGAGACCGCATCCATGCTGTTGCGCGAGATCGCCTCGAATCCCAGTTCCTCGGCCACGGCCTCACGATCGAGCGGATACGCCGCGCCGGCGAGCGCCGCGCTGCCGAGCGGCATGATGTCGGCTCTGGCAAAGGAATCCACCAGGCGCTCGGCGTCGCGGTCGAGCATCTCAAGATAGGCCAGCAGATGATGGGAGAGGAGCACCGGCTGAGCTCGCTGAAGGTGCGTGTAGCCGGGCAGGTAAACGTCCAGCGAGCGCTCAGCCAACTCGATCAGCGAGGTCTGAAGGCCCCGAACCGCGCCGACCGCCTGGACGATTGCGTCGCGGACGAACATCCGCGTATCGAGAGCGACCTGGTCGTTGCGCGACCGAGCTGTGTGCAGCCGACCGGCCGCGTCGGCGCCGATGATCTGGCTGAGCCGCGCCTCGACGTGGGTGTGGATGTCTTCGAGTTCGTGGTTGATCTCGAAGCCGCCCGACTCGATCTCCGACTCGACCTGTTCAAGCCCTTGCAGGATCTTGGCCGCGTCTCCGGCGTCGATGATCCCCTGGGCGGCCAGCATGCGAGCATGCGCGCGCGATCCGGCGATGTCATGCCGGAACAGCAAGAGGTCGGTCTGGATTGACGAGGTGTAGGCCTGCACCAGGGCGTCGGGCGCTTCCTCGAAGCGTCCGCCCCAGAGCCGCTGTGATTCTGCGTCAGAACTGCCGGCGTCAGCCATGCGCCGCCTGCTATTCGTCCGTGGGCAGCTTCGTGAGCCCGGCGGCGTCGATCGCGCTGTCGATCTGGTCGGCGGAGAGGTCACGAGCGCGAATCGTCTGGATGGCCGGAGGTTCGTTGCCCGAGCCGATCTGCGACCGGTACAGGCCGTCGGCCAGGTCGCGAATGACCGCCTGCACCTGGTCTTCAGAGAGGGAGCCACAGAGCGCTTCAAATGCCTGCTTCGCGTCCAACGCCAGATACATCGCGCACTCCAGCGTCGCGTGACCCGGGCGCCGAATCTCGAAATCTGCCGCGTCGGGCCCGCCTGCCGTGGGCACGGCTGTCTCGTACTCGATGTCAATCTCGATGTCGGAGGCGTTCGTCGTCATCGCACGCTGTCCTATCTGGCCGCCCTCGCAGACGAACCGGCGACTCGATTACGTCGTACTACCCGATGATACGTCCAGAACGCCGCCCGGTTGGCGCAGTAACTGCTTTTCCGCCTGGACGCGGACGGGCAGACCGAAGATGTCGATGAAACCGACCGCCGAGGACTGGTCGAAGACGTCGCCCTCGTCGTAGGTCGCGAGCGAGTACTGGTAGAGACTGTTGGGACTCTCGACGCCGACGGTGACCGCCTGTCCTTTGTACAGCTTGACCCGCGAGGTGCCGCTCACGTGGCGCTGCATCGAAGCGGTGAAGGCCGCCAGGTCCTGATGGGTGCCGGTGAACCAGAGACCGTCGTAGATCAGATCGGCGTAGTCCTGCATCAGCCGGTGCTTGAGCCGGATCTGGGACTTGGACAGGGTCAGCGTCTCCAGCGCCTGGTGAGCGATGCGCAGCGTGGTCGCGGCGGGCGCTTCGTAGACTTCACGCGATTTGATCCCGACCAGTCGGTCTTCGACCATATCGATCCGTCCGACGCCGTTCGCGCCGGCGATGTCGTGGACCCTGCTGACGAGGGTGACCGGATCCAGTTCTTCGCCGTCCAGCGAGACCGGCCGCCCGCGCTCGAAGCCGATCTCGATGTAGGTCGGGTCGTCCGGCGCATCCTCCGGGTTGACGGTCCATTCCCAGACGTTGTCCGGCGGTTCGGTCCACGGATCCTCCAACGGACCGGCCTCAATCGAGCGGCCCCAGAGGTTCTCGTCGGTCGAGTACTGCTTGTCGACGCTCACGGTGATCGGAATGCTGTGCGCCTGGGCATAGACGATCTCCGATTCGCGCGTCGTCAGCTCCCATTCACGAACGGGCGCGAGGATGCGCAGGTCAGGCGCGAGGGCCTGGACCGAGACGTCGAACCGCACCTGGTCATTGCCTTTGCCGGTGCAGCCGTGGGCAACGGCGGTCGCGTTGTGTCGGCGGGCGACGTCGACCAGCGCCTTGGCGATCAACGGTCGGGCGAGTGCGGTCGCCAACGGATAGCGACCCTCGTAGAGGGCGCCGGCCATCAGCGCGGGGAAGCAGAATGCGCGGGCGAAGTCGTCGCGCAGGTCGAGCATCTCGAAGCCGATCGCGCCGGCTGCATAGGCGCGTGATTCCAGCTCTTCGTCCGCCTCGAGATAGCCCATGTCGGCGGTCATACAGATGACTTCCCAGCCGCGTTCGGTCAGCCATCGGGTGACCACCGACGTATCCAGCCCTCCCGAGTAGGCCAGCACTACCCGCTTGTCTTCAGTTCGTCTTGCCACCCGGGTCTCCCGTCAGGATTGTTCCGTCGGCGCTCGATTACTCAGCGATCGACGCGAGTGCGTCGTCGATGATCGCAACCGCCTGATCGATCTCGTCCTTGGAAATGGTCAGCGGCGGGACCAAGCGCAGCACGTTCGGCTTGACCACGTTGCAGATCAGTCCGCGATCGCGGATCGCGGTGACCAGCGCCGGACCGACGTCCTCGCTGAGTTGAACCGCCACCAGCAGTCCCTTGCCGCGCACATGGTCAATCAGCGGATGTCGATCCTCAAGCGCGCGCAGGCCCGAGACGAGCTGCCCGCCCCGGGCTTCGGCTTGCGCCGGGATGTCTTCCTCGATGATCACCCGGAGCGTCTCGAGCGCGACCGAGGTGGTGAATGGCTGACCGCCGAAGGTGGTGCCGTGGTCGCCCGGCTCGAGGATGTCGCCGCGCTCGTTGGCGACGATCGCGCCGATCGGCACGCCGCTGCCGAGTCCCTTGGCCAGAGCCATCACATCGGGTTGGACATCCTCATGCTGCCAGGCGAACAGTCTGCCGGTCCGGCCGATCCCAGTCTGGACCTCGTCCAGCATGAGCAGCAGGTTGTGCTCGTCGCAGATTTGGCGCAGCGCGACGAGATATCCGTCGTCGGCGATGTTGACGCCGCCCTCGCCCTGCAGCGGCTCGACCAGGATGGCCGCCGTCTGCGGACCGACCGCTGCGCGCACCGCGTCAATGTCGTTGAAGGGCACGTGGCGGAACCCGTCGAGCGGACCGAACGGCTCGCGGTAGGCCGGATTGCCGGATGCATTGACGGAGGCCAGGGTGCGGCCGTGGAAGGCTTGATCCATGACGATGATCTCGGTCGCGCCGTCGCGCCGGGTCTGGCCCCACTTGCGGCCGATCTTGATCGCGCCCTCGGTCGCCTCGGCGCCGCTGTTGCAGAAAAAAATCCGGGTCATGCCCGACTGTTCGAGGATCACATCGGCCAGATCGAGCTGAGGAATCGTGTAGAAGTAGTTGGAGACGTGCAGCAGGGTCTCGGCCTGCTGCTTGATCGCTTCGACGATCCTCGGATGGCAGTGGCCGAGGTTGTCAGCCGCAATGCCGGCGACGAAGTCGAGGTATTCGTTGCCCTCGTCGTCCCAGACCTTGGATCCCTCGCCGCGCACCAGCGTGACGGGCAAACGGCCCGCCGACATCATGAAGACAGCGGACTCGCGCTCAGCAGTGGTGGGCATGGTCGTCACTCCGGTTACCGGCACAGGCAGGATCAGTCCGACTCAGATTAGGCGAGGGTTCGGTGCGCGTCTATGCAGTCGATAGCGCTTGGGCAGCGAACTACTCCGCGGCCGCCAAACGTTCCAGGATCTGCCCAAGCCGCTCAATCGCCTCGCCATAGCCGGCCCAGTCACCGTCTCGTTGCTTTTGCAGGGCGTCTTCAAACGCTTCCTGGGCTTGCTCAGCGAGCTCCGCAGCGTCGTCCGACAACTCGATCGGCTCTGCCTCTTGTTGCTGTTCTTCATCGACTTCCGGCTCGGAAACAGGTTCCTCCGCCACCGATTGACCGGGTACGTCGCCGAGGAAGGACAGACCCTGCGCGGCTCGGTTACCCAACGCCACTTCGACAGCGTTGAAGAACGTGTCCTCGAAGGCAATCGTGTCGCCGTTGACGACGATCACTCCCTTGAGCTGTGGGAACCGACCGGTTTCGGCCTGCAGATAGATCGGCTCCACGTACACATAGGAGTCGCCGACCGGGATGAAAAGCAAGTTGCCGCGGATCACCTCCGAGCCCTGCTGACCGAGCAGCGTGAACTGCCGAGACACGGCAACATCCTGGTCGATTCTGTTCTCGATCTGTTTGGGGCCGTCCACATTCTTGTTCGCCGGGAAGCGGAAGGCGAACAGCTTGCCATAGTTTTCGCCGTCCGAGCGGCCCGCCATCCAGGCGATTGAGTTGAGCCGGTTCCTCGGTGTGAAGGGCAGGATGAGCAGGAACTCTGGCTCCGGCTGGTCAGGCAGGCGCAGCGTCACGTAGTACGGCTCGACCGCAATCTCTTGCTGCCGCAACAGCTCTTGCGGAATCGCCCAGAGGTCCTCGCGGTTGAACAGGCCCCGCGCGGACTCGATGTGATAGGTCAGGTACTGATCGGCCTGGATCTGGAAGTAGTCCTGCGGGTAGCGCCAGTGCTGCTGCAGATCGACGGGGAACTCCTCCGCCGGTCGGAACAGGTCGGGGAAGATGTCTTCCCAGACCTGAATAATCGGGTCCGAGTCGTCGACGATGTACAGGTCGACCGACCCGTGGTAGGCGTCGATCACAGCCTTCACCGAGTTGCGAACGTAGTTGTAGCCCACGCCGTGCGGCTGAGAGTACGGGTAGCGGTCGGTGACCGTGTACGCGTCCTGGATCCAGTACAGTCGGCCGTTCTCGCCGACCACGATGTATGGGTCGGCGTCGAGTCGCAGGAACGGCGCCAACTCATTGACCCGCTCCTGGATCAACCGGCGGAAGAGAATCCGACTGTCGCCGTCGACCGAGCCGGAAATCAGGATGTTGGCGTCGCCGAATGACCAGGCAAATGCCAGGCGTCGGAAGAAGTTGCCGAGTTCGATCCCTCCGTCGCCGGAGTAACGAGTGGTCGCCTGATCTGCCTCACCCGTCGATTCTTCGCCGCTGAGTGGATAGTCGAATTCCTCAGTCTCGCTATTGGCGATGATGTAGGCATCGGTGACTTCGCCGTAGTAAATCCTGGGCTCGACAATCTCCAGATCGAGTGGTCCTGACGATGTCTCTTCGATCACTTCCGGAGGAATGTTGGAGACCCAGAACACCGGCTCGCCGGACGGCGAGACCTCGTCAACCGGCGTCATCACCACGCCGAATCCGTGTGTGAACTGGAGACGCCGGTTGACCCAGCCCTGCTGAGTCGATTGAAGGTTCGCCTGGGACAGCTCGCGCGCGGCCAGGAAGACCTGGTGCTCTTCGCCGCCGACTTTGTAGCGATCGACATCGACATCCGGATAGACGTACAGCGGCCGGATTGTCTGGATCGTGTTCAGCGTGTCGTTGAGCGGCCGGTGATCCCAGAGGCGGACATTGAGCAACGCCTCGGGATTGAGTTGTAAATCACCTTCATCGACCGCGTCGTCAGCGGCAAACTCGCGCTCCTCGATCGTGTCGAGCGCGAACGCCGAGCGGGTCGCGGCGATGTTTCGCTCGATGTACGGCGTCTCGCGCTGCAACTCGTTCGGCTCGACCGTAAAGCGCTGAATCGCAGCTGGCAAAATTGCCCCACCGATGATCGAGACCAGGATCAGCAGGGCGATCGAGGTCAGCGGAAATCGCAGACGCTCATGGAACGGCCATGACAGCACCCCGAGGATGACTAGGATGGCGGCCACCATCTTCACAATCTGGACTGGCGAGCGGATGTTGTCGTCGGTGAACGTCGCGCCGAAGACGAAGCCACCAGGGTTGAGCGCCAACTCGAACCTGGCCAGCCAGTAGCTCCAGACGAACAGCGCCATCACGGCAGCGATCGTGAACGCAATGTGGATCCGCACACCAAGCGTCGAGCGCGCGTTGCCTCGATGCATCATCAGCCGCACGCCGTAGGTGGCGGCGGTGGTCAGCATCGTCATGATCGCAAGCCCGGTCGCCCAGCCCTTCATGAACTGCAGCGCCTCGAGCTCGAAGACGTAGAACCCGAGATCCTTGCCGAACTGCGGATCGGTCTCGCCGAATGGTTTCGCGTGCAGGTACTGGAGAATCAATTCCCACTGACCAGCGGCGACCGAACCAAAGATGATCGCAAGCAGGATCATCGCAACGGCCGCAATGATGTGGATCACGCGAACCAGGCGAGGATCATCAACGGCCGGCGCCAGCTCCTCGACGGGCATGCGCCAGGCGACGATGTAGCTCAAGCCCAGGACCGCCAGCGAGATCGCCGCGCCGGCCGCGAACAGCCAGACCTGGGTCACGATCCGCAGATCGAACACGCCCTGGTATCCGACGTTGCCGAACCAGAGCCGATCGACGTAGATGTCGATCCCGATGTTGAGCAGGATCAGCAGGACCAGCAGTCCGACGCCGGCCACTACCACTCTCGGCCAGGTCCGACCGCCCTGCGGCGGCTGACCTTCCGCCGCCGTGTAGGGCGGCGGTTCGTCGTCGCCGATCCCGCCTCCACCACCGCCAAGTCCCTCGCGGAAGACGGGCGGGGGCGGACCAAGCTGTCCCGACCGACCCTCATCCGACGGCGGGACGTCCTGAGGGCCGTCGTTGCCGTTGCGCCAACCGCCTTGGGTGCGCTGGATCCAGGTTGGAAGCCGCTGGCTCAACCTACTCACGAGAGCGCCGTCCCCACCACTGCGCCGTCGACCGCTTCACGGACGATGTGCGGCTGTCTTCCGTCCACGATACGCACCTGCGTCCCCAGCCTGAACGTTTCACGACCCGCGCGCAGCTTGGGCAACATTCCCCCCGCAATCACGCCCGCATCGGTCAGCGCCTGCTGTTGCGCCTCTGCCAGACAATCGATGCCTTCGCCGTTACCGTCCAGCACTTGCGGCACATCGGTCAGGAAGATCAGCGACGAAGCGCCTAGCGCCGCCGCGACCGCTCCGGCTGCCGCGTCTGCGTTGATGTTGAGAGTCGTCGAGAGGTCATCGGCCAAACCAACCGGCGCCAGCACAGGCAGTAGACCGGCATCAAGCAGTTTGCGCAGTGTGTCCGGATGGCACCGCGGGGTCTCGCCCACAAGCCCGATCCGAGTTGTGATCGGAGAACAGAGTGTCCCGCCATCGACCCCGCTCAGTCCCACCGCCGGCGCGCCCAACTCCTGCAGCCGTCGCGTCAGCTCCTTGTTGATCAGTCCGGCCAGGACCGCCACAACCACCTCCAGCGACTCGGGCGTCGTCGAGCGCAGCCCATCCACCCAGGCCGCCTCCGCCCCAAGGCGCTGCTGCCAGTCGGTGACGGCGGCGCCGCCGCCATGTACCACCACCACCTGTCGCCCCTCGCGGTGCAGGTCAACGCAATCGGACAATGACGTGTCGTGCTCGCCGAGGGTCGAACCCCCGATCTTGATCACGACCACGCCGCTGCCGGGGCTCGCTGAACTCATGGATGCAAGCCTAGCCGACGCCCGCTCGTAGAACGCCTCCCCAGGCGACACCGCCAACCCGATACCGTCGCCGTATGAGCGCCCGGGCGACCAACCACGCGATCCTCTTCCTGCTCAGTCTCGAGCTGCTCTCGGGACTGACTTCCTTCACCATCGGTCGACCAAGCGGCGAGTGGATCTTCTGGCTGCACGGCATCGGCGGATTCTCGCTGATCGGTCTCGTCATCTGGAAGTACCGCATCGTCCTGCGATCCTTCAGTCGCCGCGGCGTCGCCTCCGAAACGGTCGGCTCGATCATTCTCGTTTTGCTGTTCGTGGGTGTCCTGACGACCGGAACGCTCTGGGCGATCATCGGTCGCGGCAGTCTCGACATTCCCTTCTACGGCGCCGCCCGACTGTTGGTCATCCATACCACGCTCGGTCTGGCGCTGACGATTCCGTTGCTCGTCCACGCCGCCATGCGCTGGCCCAGGCGAGTCACGCGCAGCGACTTCACCAACCGCCGCGCCGCGCTGAGGTTGATGGCCGTCGGACTCGGGGGGCTCGTCCTCTGGCAGGGCGCGTCGGCGGCGGCCCCGGTCGCCGGCCAGCGTCCACGCTTTACCGGCTCGCGGGAGGAAGCGAGCGGCCAGGGCAACGCGCATCCCGTCACGCAGTGGCTGTTCGACACCCGGCAACGAATCAAGGCGGATGAATGGACGCTGACCATCCACGGTCACGTGGACACACCGGTCAACCTCACCTACGAGGACCTACAGGCAATCGCCAACCATGGGATCACTGCCACCCTCGATTGCACCGGAGGCTGGTACACGGTCCAGAACTGGAGCGGCGTCAGGCTGTCGGATGTACTGGAGCACGTACAGATCGGCGAGGAAGCCGAGAGCGTCGTGATTGAATCCGCCACAGGATTCAACCGTCGCTTCTCGATCGGAGAAGCCAGCCAGCTTGTGCTCGCTACGCACATCGCCGGCGAGCCCCTCTCGTCGGGACACGGTTATCCGCTCCGCCTCGTCGCCCCAGGTCATCGCGGCTACAACTGGGTCAAGTGGGTCACGTCGATTGAGGTCAGCAACAAGCCGTCATGGTGGCAATCGCCGCTGCCGCTGCAATAGGACTCAGAGGCCGACGGAGAACCTGCTCAGGTCACGTAATCGGCGTTGAAGCGGACGTACTCCTCCGTCAGATCGCAGCCCCAGGCCGTCGCCTCAGCGTCCCCCTGGCCCAGGTCCATGCGCAGGAAGACCTCCGCGCCCTGCGTCTTGGCCGAGGCCTCCTCCTCCGGCACTCCGGTTGCCGTGCCGTCGAAGACGCACAGATCCGAAATCCAGATCTTCACCCGATCCAGGTCGTACGGCACTCCCGCGCGACCGGCCGCCATCAGGATCCGGCCCCAGTTCGGGTCGTACTTGCTGAGTGCCGCCTTGAGCAACGGCGACACCGCGATCGTCCGCGCCACGTCGCGGGCGTCCTCCCACGATTTCGTGCCCGAGACCGTGATCGAGATCCGCTTGGTCGCACCCTCGCCGTCGCGAGCCATCATTTTGGCCAGCGCCGTCGACACTTCCAGCAGCGCCGATCCGAATGCCTCCAGAGCCTCGCCTGTCAGCGTTTCCCCACCGGCAGCGCCGTTCGCGAGGATCACCGACGAATCATTGGTCGACGTGTCGCCGTCGACCGTGACCATATTGAATGAGCGATCCATCGCGTATCGGAAACAGGCATCCAGATCACCGGCGCTCACCGGCGCGTCGCTGGTGAAAAAAGCCAGCATTGTCGCCATGTCGGGATGGATCATCCCGGCGCCCTTGGCGCAGCCGCCAATCGTGTAGTTGACGCCGTTCGCCGTGAATGTCGCCACAGCCTCCTTCTGAAACGTGTCCGTCGTCATGATCGAACGGGCGAAGTCCGCGCCACCGTCTGTCTGCGGCTCCAGCTGCGGAATCGCGGACCGCAACAGATCCATCGGCAGGTAGTGGCCGATGATCCCGGTCGAGTTGACGAACACGTCCCCGGCCTCGCAGCCGATCCGCGAAGCGGCGAGCTGCGTCATTTCCCGAGCGTCGTCGAGACCCTGCTCACCCGTCGCGCAGTTGGCGTTGCCGGAGTTGACGACCGCCGCGCGTAGCGAGCCGTTTGCCGTGTGCGCCTTGCTGATGTGTACCGGCGCGGCCGTGCTCTGGTTCTGCGTGTAGACCGCCGCAGCCGTCGCCGGCCGGTCGGAGACCAGCATCGCCAGGTCGGGAAGACCCGACTCCTTGATTCCCGCCGTGAACCCACAGGCCGAGAATCCCTGAGCCCTCGTCACGGCCCCTTCTGCGCTGGGGTTCGCGCCCAGGGCATCATGTTTGCTGCTCATGGGTAGACGCCGATCTTGCTCAGACCCAGTTCCTCGGGCAGTCCGAACATCAGGTTGAAGCACTGCAACGCCGCCCCGGCTGTGCCCTTGACCAAGTTGTCAATCGCGCTGATCACCATCACCTCGTTGGTCATCGGATCGACCATCGGGTAGACGATGCACGCGTTCGACCCCAGCGTCTGCTTGGTCGAGGGAGCGTTCGGCGCAACATGCACGAACGGCTCCTCCTCGTAGTAGGACTCATAGACGTCGCGCAACGCTGCTGCGCGTTCTGCGGCATTCTCAGGCAGTGCCCCGTCAGCAATCGACGGATAGCAAGTCGCCAGGATGCCGCGAGTCATCGGCACCAGGTGAGGCACGAAGGTGACGCTCAACTCGCCGTCGCCGTCTGCGCCGTCCTGCAGCGTCGACAGCTCCTGCACCATCTCCGGCTGGTGTCGATGGCCGCTCAGACCGTAGGCCGAGAAGTTGGAATCGACCTCGGAGAAGTGCGAGGTGATCTTCAACGCGCGACCGGCGCCCGACACGCCCGACTTGGCGTCAACCACCGTTCGGCCGTCCAGCCAGCCCTTCGACGCCAGCGGCGCCAGCGCCAGAATCGCCGAGGTCGGATAACAGCCCGGCACACCGACCAGCCGCGATTCAGCGATCGCGTCGCGGTGCAATTCCGGTAGTCCGTAGACCGATTCCGGCAGCAGATGCGGCGAGGGATGCTCGCCGTACCACTGCTCATATGTCTCTTCGTCATACAGGCGGAAATCGGCTGACGCATCGATCACCGGCGTCCCGCGCTCGATGAATGGCGTCAGCCGCTCAGCCGCAGCCGCGTGCGGCAGGCCTGAGAAGATCACGTCAACGTCGTCATCGACCTCGGCCACGATCGGCAGGTCGAGCGACCACAGGTGCGGAAACACCTCAGGCAGACGCTTGCCCACCTCGGAACGGCCGGTCACGCAGACGATCTCCACACGCGGGTGTTGCGCGAGCAGACGCGCCAACTCCGCTCCGACGTAACCCGTCACGTTGATGATCGCTGCCCGGATCGGCGATCCGGAGGCCGAGGTGCTCACAACCGTTTCCATTCAACTGCGGCTCACTTGCCGACATCTACGTCGGATCACGTAGGTCGGAAAGAGTGAAGATACACGGACTGCCGTGTACACCACCTGTCGTACTGTATTGACTATGTCTCAGGAAACGAATGGTGCGTTAAGTCGCTACCAGGTCATCGATCTGACCGCCGAAATCGGCGGTCTCTCGAGCATGGTGCTGGCCGGACTCGGAGCCGACGTGATCCGGGTCGAGCCGCCCGGCGGCCATCCGACGCGCAAGCGCGGACCCATGTTGCGAGAAGACAACGATTCCTCGTTGTACTGGGCCCAGATCAACGCTGGCAAACGTTCGATCACACTGGATCTCGATGACGACACCGACCGCGAGCGTCTCGGCGCGCTGTGCGAGTCCGCCGACATCCTGTTTGAATCGGATGCTCCCGGGGCGATGGCTTCCCGCGGCCTCGGCTATGGCGATCTCCGTGAGCGGGCGCCGCAGCTGATCTACGTATCGATCACGCCGTTCGGTCAGACCGGACCAAAATCGACGTGGGCCGCCTCCGATCTGATCGGCCATGTCTCGGGCGGCTTGAGTTCACTGGTCGGCGACCCGGACCGCGCGCCCTTGCGTCCCTCCGTCGAGCAGGCCTACAACATCACAGCCTTGAACGCGGGCTCCGCCGCGATGATCGCCCTCCACGCGCGACACCTAACGGGGCAGGGCCAACACGTTGATGTCTCGATGCAGGCCGCGATGGCCAACACGCTCGGCAACGCACGGCTCTACTGGGAGAAGGACGGCATCATCACGGAGCGCGCCGGCGGCGCGCGCGCCTTCGCCAACCGCGCCACGCGAATCATCTATCCCTGCGCCGACGGCTACGTCGCCTTCGTCCGCGTCCCGGCCTCGATGATCCGGCTGTACAAGTGGATGACGGCCGAAGGCGCAGATCCGCAGTTCGACGCCGAGCGCTGGGCCAGCATCGCCATCGCCGGGGACAATCTGCCCTCGGACGACGAAATCGCAGAGCTGGAATCCGAGATCGAGCAGTTCTTCGCCGCCCGCGGCGCGCAGGCGCTGTACGAATCGGGGCAGCACTTCAACGTGATGATCTGCCCGGTCAACACGATGCAGGACATCGTCGACAGCCCGCAGCTCAACGCTCGAAGTTTCTTCGAGGACGTTGACGACCCGATGCTGGGACCGCTTAAGGTGCCCGGCGCACCGCTCAAGATGTCGGCCACGCCCTGGCAGACCCGTCCCGCGCCGATGCCGGGACAGCACAACGAGGAGATTCTGATCGGTCTTGAAGGGACCTGATCGGACCTGACGAGAGGCAGGAGCCATGAGTGATGACCATCTGCTGATTGAACGGCGCGACAACGGCGTCGTTGTAGCCACGCTGAACCGGCCCGAAGTGCTCAACGCGCTCTCGCCCCGCATCCGCACTGGGCTTCGCGAGATGACTGCCGAACTGCGCGGCGACCCCGACGCACGAGTGTTGGTGATCACCGGCGCGGGCCGCGGGTTCTGCTCCGGCGCGGACCTCTCCAACCGCGAGGAGCGCGTCGCGGCAGAGAGCGAGCCCGGCCTCACCTCGACCGAGCTGCGATACGGCTTCGCCGCCGAGCTCCAGCAACTCGAGATCCCCGTGATCGCCGCCGTCAACGGAGCTGCCGCCGGTGCAGGATTCGCCATCGCACTGGCCGCCGACATCCGCCTGATGTCCGAGAACGCGCGATTCCATCCAGGCTTCATGAAGATCGGTCTCGGTCCCGACTGGGCCGCATCGTGGACACTGACCCGCCTTGTCGGTCATTCACGAGCCCTCGAGACGTTCTGGACCTCAGACCCGATCGACGCCGACCGCGCCCTCGAGCTCGGCATCGCCAACCGCGTCGTCGCCCACGACGATCTGATGTCCGAGGCGCTGGCCCTCGCGGATCGGCTGGCCCGCAACGCGCCCTGGGCGATGGCGCTGACCAAGCGGGCGATCTACGCCGCGCTCAACAATGACGCCACAGAGCAAGCCCAGCTCGAAGAACTGAACCAGGCCTGGCTGCGCAACTCGCTCGACGCTGGCGAAGGCGCTCGCGCCTTCAGAGAGCGGCGCGACCCGAACTTCCAGCGGCGCTAGGTCTTGCACCTCAAATGAGCAGCAGCGAATCTCCCGGCGCCCGCATCTTCGACGGCATCCGAATCGCCGACTTCGCCTGGGTCGGCGTCGGTCCCAACGCCACGATGCAGATGGCCTTTCACGGCGCGGAAGTGATCCGCGTCGAGTCGTCTCACCGGCCCGATACCTTCCGCTCCGGCGGCCCGCGACCCGCCGGCGATGGCTCGCTCGACGCCTCCGCCTACTTCGCCAAGTTCAATCGCGGCAAGCGCTCGGTCGCGATCAATCTCGCCCATCCCCGTGGCGGTGAGGTCGCGAAGCGGCTGATCGCGACGGCCGACATCGTCACCGAATCGTTCGCGCCCGGCTTCATGGAGCGGATCGGCCTCAGCTACGAGGAAGTCCGCAAGATCAAGCCGGACGTGATCATGTGCTCCATGTCGATGGAAGGTCAAACCGGGCCCCACGCCAAGTTCCGCGGCTTCGGGCTCACGCTGCAAGCCACCGCCGGCGTCACCGGCGTGACCGGTTGGCCCGACCGACCACCGGTCGGCACCGGCGTCGCCTACACCGACTGGGTCGCGACCCACGTCGGCATCATCGGCATCCTGTCCGCGCTCGATCACCGCCGCCGCACGGGAGAGGGTCAGTACATCGACCTCTCCCAGTTCGAAGCCTCAACTCTCGTCCTCGACGCCGGCGTGATCGACGCGGCCAACACCGGACGAGTCGCCGGACCACTCGGCAATCGAGACTTCCGTTACGCCCCGCACGGTGTGTATCCCTGCGCCGACGACCACACCGGCGGCGATCGCTGGGTCGCCATCGCCGTCACCAACGACGACCAGTGGCGCTGCCTGGCCCTGATCATGGATCGGCAGGACTGGCTTGAGTCGGACGACCTCTGTGACGCAGCCGGACGCCTGGCCGCGCAGGACGCGCTCGACGAGGGCATCACCTCCTGGACCTCGCAGCAGACCGTCGACGAAGTCGAGCAAATGCTGCAAGCGGTCGGAGTTCCCGCCCACCGAGCATCGAACGTCCGCGACGCGCACGAAGATCCGCAGCTCGCGCATCGGAATCACTGGTGGACGAGCGACCACCCCGTCATCGGAGAGATGTCGTACGAGAGCCCGCCCTGGCGGCTGAGCGACACGCCTCCGCCGATGCCGCGCCGCTCGCCCTTGCTCGGCGAGGACTCCGAGTACGTCTACCGAGAACTGTGCGGCTACAGCCAGGAGGAGTTCCAGCAGCTCATCGTCGATGGCGTCGTCGAGTAGCTCAGGGGACCGAGCGGCCCGCTAGCGCACCGGTCGGCCGACCGCCGTCGACCGCGACTTGGCCGTTCACGATCACGTAGGGGATTCCGGCCGGTGGGGTTCGGGGATCGTTGAAGTCGGCCGTATCGATCACGGTGTCTGCATTGAACACCGCGAGGTCGGCGAACCTCCCCTCGGCCACCACGCCTCGATCCGCGAGCCCGAATCGGCTCGCCGGCAGCGATGTCATGCCTCGCACCAAATGCTCCAACGAGACACCGGTCCGCCGGCGCAGCCGACCGACAATTCGTGGGAAGGTGCCGTAGGCCCGGGGGTGCGGTACGCCTTCGTCGAACGGGATGCCGTCCGAGCCGACCATGTAGTCGTCTCGCGAGAGCAAGGCAATCACGTCCGCCTCCACCTGCCGGGCGACCGAGGGGCTGGACGGCATCGCGTCGCGGAAGCCGCATTGCAGCCCCGACTCGCGCATCACCATCAACGTCACCTCGGAGACCGACATGTCCATGCGCTCGGCAGCATCGGCGAAGGACAGTCCCTCAAGGTGCTTCAGATGCTCCGCCCCGATCCAGGTGAACGTCGCTGCGTCGCTGCGGCCGGGGAACAGGTTCTCCAGGGAGTCGATCAAACGATCGCGCCAGGCGGGATCGCCGAGACGTTCCAACAGCCGGTCGATCCCGCCGATATGACACTCGCCCCGCAGGAAGTAGCCGGGCACCGTCGCGGCGGCGGCGTAGGGGTAGCACTCGAGCGTCACATCGACGCCCTCGGCCTTGGCCTGATCGACCTCAGACATGATTGAATCGATGTCTCCGGCATTGCTCGGGAACGTGCGGTAGTGCGAGATGTGCACCTTGACCCCGCTGCGCCGGCCAATGTTCATCGCCTCAACGATGCCCGACCCATCTGGCGCGCGATCGTCGTTGTGGTTGCGGATGTGGGTCACGTAGACGCCGTCGTAGGAGGCGACGACCCTGTTCAGTGCCACGAGTTCGTCGGTGTTCGAGTACGAGTTCGGATAGTAGGAAAGCCCCGTCGAGAACCCGGTCGCGCCCTCCTCCATCGCCCCGGCAACCATCCGCTCAGCCTTGGCCAAACCCACGCCCTCCAGCGGCGCATCCACAAAACCGACGCTCTCCAGCCGCACCGGACCGTGCGGGGCCTGCACGGCGACGTTGCAACCCTTGCCGTCGTAGTGCGATCGGAACGCCGCCATCGTCGACATGTCCAGGCCAACCGGCGGCGGACCGTACAGCCCGGCGATGTAGCGCCCGTACGAGTCGAGGTTCTCCTCTGAGAGCAGCGCGTAGGAGAGGCCGTCCTGGGTGATGAACTCAGTCGTCACCCCTTGCATCAGTCCGTGCGCGTGAACCGGATCGCGCAGCAACACGCCGTCCGAGTGTGCGTGGGTATCGATGAATCCGGGCGCGACCGTGAGACCTGAAGCATCGATCTCCCGCTCAGCCGCCATTTCCGACAGGTCGCCGACCGCGCTGATTCGATCACCCTCAACCGCCACATCGGCGGCGAACGCCGACGCTCCCGTTCCGTCCACCACCGTGCCGCCGCGCAAAATCAGATCAGCCATCGCTTCAGCCTTCTCCGGGAGCCTTGCCGGTCGCGTCCCAGGCCTCGATTTTCGCGTCAATATACGCCCAGCGCTCGTCGATCTCCTCATACAGACGGCCGACGTTCTCCTTCCACTCGGAGTAACCCGGACCGTACGGATCGGCCTCGACATATTGGTCGAGCAACTTGGTCAGCCGATTCACCCGCTCGTGCATCAACTCCTGAGAGATCGTCTCGCGCATCAACTCCCGCGACGCCTCGATGTACCGTTCCCAGCCTAGGGTGGCCATCGAGTGGATCAACGGATCGCAATGCGGGGCCAGCGCCGGAATGTCGAGGAACACGGCTCGTCGCCGGCAGCTGCGATCCACGTCGTCCCAATCGGGCATCTGGAAGTAGCGACGGATCGGACTCGGCGACCGCCACGTGTTCTCCAGGTCCCATGGAATCAGTGTGTATCGACCCGACAGCGCGTCCTGGTACCAGAAGTAGTTGTGATTCCCGCACTCGGGCACGCAATACCAGGCGACGATCCCGTCCCAGTTGTCCGACAGCCGGTCGGCGGCCAGGTAGTTGAACAGGTCATCGGAATCCTGCAAGTAGTCGACCAGCACGTCGTAGCGCCGCTCGTTCGTCTCTGCAGACGCGAACGATTCCGAGAACTCCCTCATGCCCGAGGCGTCGAGCGGACCACGGGCGATCGCGTCCTCGAGGTTCTCCTGGAAGACCCAGAGCGATTCGATGTTCCCGGGCCAGATCTCCTTGTAGAGCACGCCTCGCCCGCGATCACGGAAGCGGTCGGCGATGAAGCGATCGTCAATGTCCTCGACCAACGCGAACAGTCCAAGCGGCTCGCCGTTCAGTTCGAGCAGCGCGTGAACGGCGCGCGGCGCCACAACGCCGGCGTCGCGGAAGACCTGGTAGCTCAGGACCTCCCGCATCTGCGTCTCGTCGCTGTTCATCGAGTGGAAGTTGAGCCGCTTCAGCCCGTGGTAGCGCAGCGCCGGATCGTAGTGATTGAACTTCAGCTTCCACGACAGCTTGTCGCAGACCTGCTGTCCACCTTGGAAACAGAAGCGCAGCATCCCGAAGAAGCCCTTGTAGCGAATTCCGACCGGCTCATAGCGTCGCCCATCGATCTCGACCGCGGCCTGCATGTAGACCTCAGCCGTCGGATCGGCCTTGAGCCTGGCGAACTCCTCATCGCTGATCACGATGTTGTACGTCCGCACGGTTGCCTGATCGAAGACGACCCCAAAGGGATCGCTGCGCTGCTGGTCGACGCCGATCGTCGCTTCGGCCGCCTCGGACGGCATGCGCGGCGCCGGCGAGTCGGCCACCGTCGCAAACACGACCGCAGCGACGATCAACGCCGCAGCGAGAGCCAGTCCTGCGCCGATCCGCAGATTCATCGGCCGTCACACTCCCCGGAGTCAAGCTAACGAGCAGTTACGCTAGCCGCATGGCCCTCACCCTGCGGCGTCCTCAGACATCTGGTCAAGCGCGAGCCTCGGACTGGCGCGAGGAGCGCAAGTATCCCTTGCCGGCGGCGAGGGCGGGGCTGCTGACCGCCTGGCTCGATGCCCGACTCCCGCGAGATCCGCAGTACCCGCTCGGCGTCGTCACCAGTTGCTACTACGACACGCCGCAGCTCGATTCCTACCAGGACTCCGCCGACGGCGAGTTCGCCAAACAGAAGCTGCGGTTGCGCTGGTACGGCGACCCGGTCGACCCGTACGCCGGAGTCTGGCTGGAACTCAAGTCCCGAGACGGCGCGCGCTCGGTCAAGCAGCGCTTTCGCTATCCGTCCAGCGGGACTCCCAACCAGATGGGACTGATCATCCCCGAGCGCGAGGAGCTGGCGAGTCGCCTGCACGACCTGACCGGTTTCGCCGCACTGCCGATCGCCCCGACGCTGCAACCAACCGCGTTGATTCGCTACGAGCGGATCCGCTGGCAGGCGGCGGATGGCTCGGTGCGAGCGGCGCTCGATACCAACGTCCGCACGGCAGACCCGCGCGGAGCGCCGATCTGGCTGCCGATCCGCGATGGCAGCGTGCTGGAGCTGAAGTCTGAGGGCGAGCTGCCTGCCCAGATGGCGCATCTCGGACGGCTCGGTCTGCGCCGCACCGCCCACTCGAAGTACGCGCTCGCCGTCGAGACGCTCTACGGCGGCGAATCCGCCCGCGCGGGCTAACTCTCCCCGCAATTCTGGAGTGAATCCATGTCCACCGTCTTGATCCAGTGGCCGGATTGGCTGGGACCGACCTCGGAGATCGCCTTCGAGGAATATCTCCTCGCAATGATCGTCTCGCTCGCCGCCTCGATCGCGACCTACGCCCTCTACCTGATCTTCTACCGCGACTGGCAGCGCGGCGCGGGCATCCATCGCGTCTTCCTCCTCGCCGGCCCCGCGATCACCCTCCTCTTCATCGCCATCCAGTGGTCGCTGCCCCTCTCGCTCGGCCTGCTCGGCGCGCTCTCGTTCGTCCGCTTCCGCACGCCGATCAAGGACCCGGCCGAGATCGGCTACCTGCTCGTCGTGATCGCCTCATCGATCGGCGCCGCAACCTACAACTACGAGCTGATCGGCATCCTCTTCGCCGCCGTCGCGATCGTGTTGGTCGGCCAGCGCATCTTCGGCTCGACCGGCCTCCGAGGCCTGACCGCCGGCAGCCGGGATCTGATCATCACGATGCCCTCCGCCGACTACACCCAGCACGAGGCCGCGCTGCTCAGTTTCCTGCAATCCAACCTGCGCGGTTTCAAGATCGCCTCGACCACCCAGAACGCCGGAACCGCCAGCCTCCACGCCAACTTCCGCCGTTCGCGCTACGACGATCGCTGGGCAGAGTTCCGCACAGCTCTCGAAGCCGCCGTCGCCCCAGCCTCGGTCGACCTCTACGTCGGCTAACCTCTGCTGCACGGGAGCGGAAGGGGACCGGTGTCCTCCACAGTCTTCAAAACTGATGCGGGGCGGTCCGCGCCGTCTCGGGTGGGTTCGACTCCCATGCGCTCCCGCCACTTCCGAAGTCCCATCCCCTGACTCCCATTTCTCATCCCCCGACTTGTTCGGGGGTCTGCCCCCTACCTCCCTTGTGGAGCCGGCCGCTGCCCAAGGCGGGTCCCCGAACAAGTCGGGGACTGGAATCAGACCGCCGCCCACAACGCCACGATCACCCTGAGAACCCCGTCGCCTGCGCAACAAACAACCGGAGCAGAGCCGCTTGACTTCCGACGCCTATCACCGCACTATTGTACGAACTATTGTCAAACTGCGAAACGAGCGCCGCTATCCCAATCGCTGCCGCCTCCACCCTGTCCCAACCTCGACGCCAGCCTCGCCCGGAGACCTCCACCGACCCCTCTGACCAGTCACGCCCCCACACCTCTCTGTTTTTTTCTGAGGACTCCTGCGCCGCGCTATCCGTTCAGCCACGTCCAATCAACACTGAACATGGCTGGACCAGACTGAACAAACCTGAACAACCTGAACACGCGAAACCCCGTAAAACACTGGAGATCCTGTCCCAAACAACCGTGAAAGAAAAAAGCCGCCGAACACCTGAACACAGGGTCAGGCCGCAATCGTTCGCCGGGAGCCGAGAAACCCTACAGCGCGTCGATCACTGCCTGGGCAAACTCTTCGGTACTGGCATTGCCGCCCTGGTCCGGCGTCAAGCTCTCGCCCGCTTCGTAGACCGTGTCGATGGCGCACTCCAGGGCGGACGCCTGGTCGTGTTGACCGAGGTGATGGAGCATCATGACGGCGGAGAGCATCGTCGCGGTCGGGTTGATCCGGTGCATGCCGGCGATGTCGGGGGCGGTTCCGTGGACGGACTCAAAGTAGGCCCAGTCGTCGCCGAAGCAGCCGGAGGGAGCGAGGCCGAGGCCGCCGATGGTGCCGGCGCCCTCGTCGGAGAAGATATCCCCGTAGAGGTTGGGCAGGAGCACGACGTCGAGGTCGTGGGGCGAGGCGACGATGCGGCGGGCGAAGTCGTCGGCGATGAAGCTCTCGAACTCGATGTCGGAGTAGCCCGAGGCGACCTCGGCGGCGATTTCGACGAACCAGCCGTCTGTGCGCGAGAGGACGTTCGTCTTGGCCGAGCAGGTGAGCTTGCCCGGGTATCCTTCGGCCTTGCGCTGCTGGGTCAGGCGGCAGGCGAAGTGGGCGACCCGTTCGACGTTCGCACGGGTGAAGTACTTGATCGCGTAGCGGCCCTCGGCCTCGGCGAAGTGATTGAATCCGCCCGGCACCTGCGTCCGCGAAACGCCGCCGAAGCGCGGACGGTCGGCGAGCCCCGAGGCCGCAACTTCCGAGAGGTCGCCCTCGATCCCCGCGTAGAGGTCCTCAAGGTTCTCTCGAACGATGACGTAGTCGATGCCCTCGGGCTGGGCCATCGGCGAGCGGAAGCCGGGCCGCCACTTGATCGGGCGGACGTTGGCGAAGGTCTGCTTGCCCCAGCGGAAATAACCGACGCCGGGTGTCTGACCGTTGGTCGAGCCGAACAGCACGGTGTCGCAGCGCTCGGCCGTGTCGATGACGAGCCGCTCGCCCTCTTCGCGCGACATCTCGCGAGCCATCTCCGCCCCATCGGGCAGGACCTCGAACGAGATCGGCAGCTCCATCGCCTGCAGCACGGCCATCGAGGCGTGGACGGCCTCAGGAGCGGCGTCGTCGCCGGGCAGGACTCCAACAGTGCGCTCGTCGGCCATGTTCAGTCTTCCTCCCGAGTCAGGAAATCCCGTTCCAGGCTGCGGAACCACGCCTCGTCGATGGCGGTGACGCGGCCGATCTCATCAAACACCAGGCCCAGCCGGTTCGTATGCATCAGGTCGAGCAAGTCCTCGCCGTCGACCAGCTCAATCGGCTGGTCGCCGCCGTCCGCTTCGTCGATCGCCGAGGACGAGAACTCGCCATTCGAGATGAACAAACCCTCATCCGCCTGTCCCTCCATGAGGGCCTGCAGATCACGCACCTGGTTGGCCCCCAGCGAGCCGAACGAGCGCCGGCAGATGGCGTACACGCTGGCACGCTCAGCGTCGTCGCGCACGCCGGTGCACTCCACCGCGCCGTCGAACGCGATCCGCACAACCTTGGCGTCGGCGATGGCCAGCGCCTCGAGGATGCGCATCGTGAACTGCTCAAACGCATCGCGGCCGAGATTGCGAATCGAGGACTCCAGTCGTGAACGCCACTGGTAATCGTCCATCGGCGGGTCTTCAACGCGATCAACCTCGCCCCAGCCCGCGCGCTCGCGAGGCTCCTCGCCCCGTTCGGCCTGCTCCGCCTCCTGCTCGCGCCGCTGCTTGCCTCGCCGCATCGTCCGCCAGCCAAGAAACAGCATGGCCAGCACAAGAGGAGCAATCGAGACCCACCCCGGCGCGGCCTCACCCTCCGCCACCCCGGCAATCCGAGCAAAGATCGCCCCACCGCCAATCAGAATGATCAGCGCAACCAGCACATCAAAGAGAACAGGACGCAAGTTGCTCATTGAGAGTCCTCAAACTGGTCGAAGTAGGCATCGTCGATGAAGACATCCTCAACTGTTCGTTCTATGACACGCACTCCAAGCCTGTGCTGCTTTAGCAAATCGCTCAACGCTTCGCCATCAACCAAATCGACTGGCGGAGCACCGGCTTTACCGGCCTCCTCTCGCGCTGACTTGGTAAACGTACCGGTCGTGATGATGATTCCTCGGTCTGCCTGCCCAATGAATGAGCCGCGGAAATCTCGCACGGTAGAGGCGCCGACCGAGCCCTGATATCGCTTGCACTGGAACGCCGTATGAAAGGAGATCAAGCCCGATGGACGGTACACGCCAATGCCATCGATACCGCCATCACCGCTTCCACCGGTGACCCGGACATCGTCGAACCCCGCAGCTCGAAGCAATGCCCCGGCCAGATGCTCGAAAGCCTTGGGAGTCACGTTCATCAGCCGATCGAGCAACTGCTGGACCCAGTTGTCCTCCAGGTGCTCATCAACCTCTGCATGGGAGGAATCGCTCTCATCTGCTGAGATCGCATCGGCCTTCTTTCGCTTTTCGTTGTACTCGCGAACTCTTCTTCGATGCAACTTCTCGACCTCATCGCTTGAGATCGTCTGTCCAAGGTCGGTCAACTGATACAGACCTCTGGAGGGTTGTTCGCAGACCCCGACGTGCTTGAGATCGTTGCAGGCGAACTCACTGACCCAGTTCACATACGACCGTGTAGCTCCATCGCCTGGTTCCATCACGGCGCGCTCCGCCGGCGTCAGGCCGAGGCGATCGGCAACCGCATCGCCGATCTCTGTTCGATGCACCGGCATCGGAATCGTTCGCATCGTCTCCAGCACGACCTTCCGCAGACCGGGAAAAGTTGGCACACCTGCCTGTTCCCGCAACGAAGCCATCGGTCACTCCTCCACTCCGCAGACTAGAGGCAATCCACCGCCGAGCCCTTCCAGGCCGGGTCTGGCGCCTGAGCAGCAAAGCGCCCGCACTCTCGTGCGGGCGTCTTCACTGCTGACTCTGGTCGCGAACCACCTACACCGGCAATGCAGACCGATCGATGTTGTAGAGCTTCTGCACGTTGCCCCAGACCATCTTGTCGACGTCTTCCTGGGGGACGCCTTCCATGATCTCGTCGAGGATTCGGCGGGAGTTGGGCCAGATCGCGTCGTGGTGGGGATAGTCGTTGCCCCAGAGCAGGTTGTCGACGCCGATGCCGTCGCGGGTCTGGACGCCGATCGCGTCGTCCTCGAAGGTGACGTTGAAGTTGCGGTGGAAGTACTCGGAGGGCAGCATCTGCAGTTCGGGCGTGCGGTCGACGGCGCGGGCTCGGTAGTAGGCGTGGTCCCAACGTTCGAGCGTGTGGGCGATCCAGCCGGTCTCCCACTCGGCCATGACGAACTTCAGGCCGGGGTGGCGCTCGCAGACGCCAGAGGTGACGAGGTTGGAGATCGTGTTCCAGGCGGCGGCGTGGGCAAGCGTGTAACTGACCACCTCGTCCCACTCCTTGGGCAATCCCATGCCCGGCTCGGCGCCGCAGAAGATGTGCATCGTCAGCGGCAGGCCGACTTCCTCGGCGGCGGTCCAGAAGGGTTCGTAGTAGGGGTCGGAGTAAGGCAGGTCCTTGGGCGCAGTGCAGGGAATCGCGAGCCCCTTGATGCCCATCTTGGCGCAGCGCTCGAGCTCGGCGATGCCGGTCTCCACGTCACGCAAGGTCAGACAGCCGACGCCGATCAATCGCTCAGGTGCATGCGAGCAGTAATCGCGGATCCAGTCGTTGTGACGCTGGAAAACGGCGTTGACGACCTCCGTGTCGTCGACCATGTAGGTCAGCATGTTGATCGAGGGGTACATCACCTCGCCGACCACGCCGTCCTGATCCTGCTCGGTCAGGCGGGCCACAGGGTCCTTGACGCCGGGGTTGATCAGGTCCCAGCCGCGCTGCATCTTCTCCTTGGTCTCGGGCAGGTTGAGGTTCGCTCCGGCGATCCCCAGGCGCCCAACCAGCATGGCGAAATCGATCTGCGGCCAGGCCAGGTAGACCCCCTCGCGGCCCTTCCAGCCGTCGACCACGCGCGGAGCGCGGTCTCCGTACTTCTCCACCAATCCGTCGAAGACCTCCGGCCCCTCAACCACGTGGGAGTCGCAGGAGTAAACAATCTCGCTGACCATGACAAACTTCCTCTCGGCTTCGGAATCAGGATAGAGCGCAGACTAGGCTGGTGTCTGACTGGCGGTGCGGGGGATGAGGCGCGAAGTCCATGAGTCGGCGAACCATCGGCATCGGTCTGGCCGCGATCGTCTTGATCGCAATTCTGGCCGGCATTTTCGGCAGTCCGGACCCGGACGCTCCGCAACAGCAACAGACCACTGCTCAACCGGTAGTCACACATCAGTCTGAGCCGCCGCCCGAAGCGGACGAACAGTCGCAGCAGGACGAACCGGACCAGGCGGACGAACAGCCGAAGGCCCAGCCTGCAACCGTCGAGGATCCACACGCCGAACTGTTGGGTCAGCTGACGATCGCGCCGGAGTCGGATGAGGGCATCGACTACGACCGCGACGACTATCCGACCTGGAACCTGACCGACCGTCCAGGCTGCAACGTGCGCGAACTCGTCCTGATCGCGGAAGCTGCCTCGATCTCGGAAGTCGATCAGGACTGTCGACCGCTCGACGGCATCTGGCGCTCCTGGTACGACGACGATGTGTTCAACAACCCATCCGATCTCGATATCGACCACATGGTGCCGCTGGCAGAAGCCCACCTCTCGGGCGCAGCGCGCTGGACTCCCGAGCAGAAGTCGGCCTACGCAAACGATCGTGATCTGGTGGCCTCGCTGACCGCTGTCTCACGGTCGAGCAACCGGACCAAGAGCGCCGACGACCCGGCCGAGTGGAAGCCGCCGCTCAGAAGCGCGTGGTGCCAGTACGCCCACGACTGGATCGCGGTCAAGGTCAAGTGGTCGCTGACCGCCGACCGCGCGGAGGTCGCCGCGCTGCGAGAGATGCTCGACACCTGTCCACCCGGCTACCAACGTCCGCCCGAGTATCCCGACCGACAGCCGACAGTCGTGCAGATCGAAGGACAACCAGAGCAAGAGGCTCAATCATCGGACGCCGCCGAAACGCCGGAGGGCGTCTACGCATCTTGCGACGAAGCGGAGGCTGCCGGCGTCGAGCGGCGGGTTGGCTCAAAGGGCGACGGGCGAGGTTTCCCGAAAGAGACCGTGCCATCAGCCCGCGATGGAGACAGCGACGGCGTCGTCTGCGAGGAGTGAACGCTGCTAAACGTCCAGCGGAATGCCCATCTGCGACGACAGGTCTCTCAGATCCTGCAGGGTCGATGACGGATAGACCACGTGACCGGCGGCGATCCGTTCCTCGTAAGCGCGCTGTTCGATTTCACCGGGCGCAAACACTTCATCCACGCCGGGCAGCGGATCGGCCGACTTGACCTGCTCGACCATCGCATCGACCTTCTCGGCGAACTCGTCGGCGTCTCCGAAGATCTCGGGGTCGATCACGAGCAGGAACTGTCCGCGCTTGCCGATGTTGACGTCCTTGGAGTGGTAGCCGCCCGGCAGCGCGCCGGCGAGCAGGTTCATGAACATGCTCAGACCCACGCCCTTGTAGGCCGCGACCGCGCCCAACGCGGGGATGATGCCCGACATTGCCGCATCCGGATCGGTCGTTGGGAGACCCTCAATGTCGAGGAAGCCCCATTCCTCCGGGATCTCTCGACCCTCCGCTCGGGCTCGCATCACTTTGCCCAGTGCGACCGGCGTCAAGGCCATGTCGAGCACCACCGGAGGTCCCGACGCTCGCGGGGCGGCGAACGCCATCGGATTGTTGCCGCTCATGCGGGTTCGTGAGCCGAACGGCGCGATGTTCGGGACACTCGTCGTCGTGCAGAACGAGACAAAGCCCTCGGCGGCGGCCATCATCGGGTAGAACGCGCCCATGCCCCAGTCGTTGCTGTTGCGCAGCGTGCCGAGCGCGAGACCAGTTTCTTTCGCTTTGGCGATCGTGCGCTCCATCGTCCGCGCGACGATCAGTTGGCCGATCCCACCGTCGCCATCGACGACGTGCGAGACCGGCGTCTCTTTCAACACCTCAAGACTCGGCGTTGGATTGTAGCGTCCCGCCTGCAGGTGTCCGGCATACCAGCCGAGCCGCTGAAAGCCGTGCGTGTCCACCCCGCGCAAGTCGGCGGTCAGCTGAATCTCGACGGTGAACTCGGCGTCCTCGGAGGGTACGCCGCAGGCTTCGTAGACCTTCTTGCCGAACTCGCGCAGCGGTTCGAGCGGGACGACTTCGGTCGCATCCTGGTCGGCCATCAGTCGTCATCCCCGCTGTCCGATTCCAACAGTCCACCGTCCGACATCCCGCGAGCCTCGCCGGTCGTCTGGGCGGCACAGACGATGAACTCCAAATCTTCGGGGCCCTGGCTGTAGATCTGGTGCGCGATGTCGGCGGGGAAGAAGAGGAAGTCGCCGGCCGTCGCTGTCGTGCGCCAGGGCCCGCAGTCGATCTCGGCGTTGCCTTTGAGGAAGTAGTAGACCTTCTCGATGTCCTCGTGGATGTGCCGCACGTTGGTCTCGCCGACGGGCAGGACGTTGTAGAGCACGAACTGGAACGAGCTCTCGAAGCGGCCCTCGGCGGTCGTGAACATCCGCCGCGAGTGGATGTTGCGTCCGACGCTGACCGGAATCTCCGAGGTCGGCTTGATCACGAAGCGGGCGTCATCGGGAGGGCTGACTGGATCCCCCTCGAGGGCAGGGGCTACGGGGGGCATATTCCGTTCAGGCGTCTGCTGGGTCATCGCGTCCTCCTCGATATCTCGTTAGTCAGCTCAATACGGGTGAGTCGCAGGATAGAGACGGTCCAGGTGCTCCCCCCATAGGGGATGGTTGTTCTAGAAGGGCAAGCCGATTGCCTTGGTCAGGAAGGCCATCCACTCCCTCGACTCTTTGAAGCGTTCGATTGAGTAGTCGACGAAATCGGGCGCGGTGACGTCCTCGATGTCGACGTAGTGGGTAATGATGAAGTGTTTGCGCTTGATGTCTTCGATCAGAGGATGGTCGGCGGTGTAACCGCGGGGCGGACGCTTGAGGCTGTCTCCGTGCCCGCCCAGCTCCCAGTCGTCGGACTCGGTGAGTTTCTTCAGTTCCAGCCACTCGCGGGGGCGCTCGTCGATGGCGCGGCGGTAGGCGGCCAGCGCGTCGCGGTCGGGCATGTAGCTGCCAACGCCGATGAAGCAGTCGTCCGCTGCGATGTGGAGGTAGTAGCCGGGGGCGTGCACGTCTTTGCCCGACTCGTGGCGGAACTGGATGCCGACGTTGGTCTTGTAAGGCGACTTGTCCTTGGAGAAGCGGACATCCCGGTAGATGCGCATCAGCGAGCCGCCCTGCTTGCGGTCCGACGCCCGCATATGCGGCGAGATGTCGGCCAACGGACCTGAAATCTGGCGGATGTACTCCAACGCCGGCTCGCGCAGCACGGACTCGTAGAGGTCCTTGCGCTTGTTGAACCACTCGCGATCGTTGTGGGTCGCGAGTTCGACGAGGAACTCAAACAACTGCTCGCTGAAGACCATGACTGTCCCTTTTCCGTTACGCCTCTCAGTTCACGAGCGTATCTGGCGCGTGATCGGGAGCTCGGTAGCGGCTGATCGAGCGCCAGAGCAGGCCGATCAGGAGGGTCGCGCCGAGTCCGATCGCGCCGCCGAGGAAGTATGTGTTGTCGACGCCGATTTCGTCGCCCCAGAATCCGACCCAGATGATGCCCAGGTTGTTGGCGGTCTGCGCCATCAGCACCATGACGGAGAAGGCACGGCCGCGCATCTCGTCGGGCGTGGTCAGGTGGACGGTAACTTGCCGGACGGCGACGGTGACGGCGTCGGCGGCTCCAAGCATGGCGATCACGATCATCCCGACCCAGAGCCAGGGCGCGGCGCCGAGAGCGAACAGCAGCGCTGCGTAGGCGGCTGAGGCCGCCAGCACCATGATCCCCTTGGCTCGATAGTTGACCAGGAAGAGCGCCAGCATCATGCCGCAGGCCGAACCGACGGCGTTGACGGTCCCCAACGCGCCCGCCGCGCCGACGCCGGCCATGAACAGGCCAGTCGCGAGCAGCGGCAGGATCTCGCGGTAGTAGGAGATCACAGTGATCCCCCAGTCGAGGATGAACAGCCCCGGCAGAATTGGGTGTCGGACGACGTAGCGGGTTCCCTCGATCACCATGCGGATGGTCGACTGGCGCTCGGAGACGGCGCGGGCAGAGGTCTTGATCAGCGCGGGCATGATGGCGGAGACGACGGCGAATCCGGCCGCGACCCAGAGCATGCCGACGGCGTCGAGTCCGACGGCGAGGGCTGTCACGATCAGTCCGCCCAGGATCCAGCCGGTCATCTGGGTGCTGGTGTCCAAGGTGACCGCGGCGCTCAAGTAGCGCGGAGGCACGACGCGAGGCGTGATCGTTGCCCGGGCCGGCGCGACAAAGGTCGCCAGACCGCCGAGCGCACCGAGCGCGACCCAGGCCATCCAGAACTCGAGCAGATCAAGCGTTGCCGCTGTCGCGACCGCCACGAGGATCGCGAGGACACTGGCGTTTGCCCCGGCCATCAACCAGCGCCGGTCAAAGCGGTCGGCCAGGACGCCTCCGTAGAGCACGCCGAATGCCTGGATTGGCAGTTGCACCGCACCGATGATCGCGACCTCGGTGAACGACTCGGCACCGGTCTGATCGAGGAACCACTGCGGGATCGCAATGAAGCGAATCTGCTGGGCGATGATCATGCAGAGCGCCGCGACCCAGAGCACGCGGTAGTCGCGGATCCCGAACAGGCTGCGCAGCGGCGGCCGGGCGAAGGTCGGGCGCTGGCTCACGGGCCAGACCGCTTCGGCTCAGCGTCGGGCATACTGTTTGGCGAACACGAAATCGGTTGGGGCATATCTGCCGAGGGTATCGCCCATCTGGAGATCATCGGGAGGTCAGCATGAAGGTCGGCATCTATCTGCCACAGGTCGGCGGCGTGGCCAGCCCGGAGAACATCACACGCGTCGCGCGAGCGGTCGAGGCTAACGGCTACGACTCGCTCTGGACCTTCGACCACGTCGTCCTGCGACCCGACCAGGGTTCGGACTATCCATATTCCGAGGACGGTCGCTTCCTGGTCCCGGCCGAGGCGCCGTTCCTCGAGCCGCTGACGCTGATGACCTATGCGGCGGCTGTCACCGAGCGAGTCGAGCTCGGTACGGCGGTGCTCGTCGCGCCGATGCGGGCTCCGGTGTTGCATGCCAAGATGATGGCCACGCTCGACCACTTGGCCGGCGGCCGGCTGATCCTGGGCGCCGGCGTCGGCTGGTGGAAGGAAGAGTTTGAGGCGCTTTCGATGCCGTTCGACCGGCGCGGCGCTCGGATGGACGAATACCTGCAAGTCCTGCGCGACCTCTGGGAGAACGAGATCGGCTCGTTCGAGGGCGAGTTCTACAACACCAAGGGCTGGTACTGCCGGCCGCAACCGCCGCGCCGGGTCCCGATCCTGCTGGGCGGCAACAATCCCCGACAGCTACGCCGGGCGGGCCGCTTCGCCGACGGCTACCTGGCCAATCCGGCGATGCTCGACACGCTGGATGAGGACTGGGCACTGGTCAAGTCGGAGGCCGAGTCGCACGGCCGCGATTCGTCGGCGCTGGAGTTGATGATCAACCGGATCACGGTGTTGTCGGAGGACACGATCGACGAGGCAGCCGAGACGCTGCACGAGATGAAGTCGAGGGGGTTTGACCAAGCGATCGCGAATCTGCATCCGGCGTCCGACGCTGAGGCGGTTCTGGCGGAATTCTCGGGGAGGCATCTGCAAGGTCTGCAGGCTGGATAGCCCGAAACCAGTTATCGCAAGTTGTTCGATAACTCGCGATAACTGGTCCTCCAATGTCAGCTTTGCGTGTGACGCCTGCGTCGACAACTTCATCGGAGCCGGTCAGCTGTCCCAGGTCCGGCCGCGAGTAAGCTGACATTCGCAGTGAAGAGGAGGCCCCGATGGGCGACACCGTGACCTATGAGCGCAGCGGGCGAATTGGGACGATCACCTACAACCGACCGGAGGCGTTGAACGCGATTAACCATGAGCTGCGGTCCGATCTCAACGCGGCCTGGGAAGCGTTTCGCAACGACGATGAGGCGTGGGTTGGGATCGTGACCGGGGCGGGGCGGGCGTTTTCGGCGGGGGCGGACTTGCGTTCGCCGGCACCGCCCGAGGAGCACACGTTCTGGGAGGTGCCGTCGCTGACCTCGCTCGAATCGGGCATGGAGGTCTGGAAGCCGACGATTGCGGCCGTCAACGGGTACGCGCTCGGCTTTGGCTTGACGATGGTCGCGGCCTGTGATTTCGTGATCGCCTCCGACCGGGCGCAGTTCGGTTTTCCCGAGGTGCAGATCGGCGTGCCGACGATCCAGGGCGCGATTCGCATGCCCAAGAAGATCGGATGGCACTATGCGATGGAATTGCTTTTGATCGGCGACCGCGTCGACGCCTGGCGGGCCAAGGAGATGGGGCTGGTCTGGGAGATCGTGCCTCATGACGACCTGATGCAAGCGGCGAACAACCTCGCGCAGCGGCTGTGCAAGGGGGCGCCGCTGGCCGTCCGCGCGACGAAGGAAGTCGCCCACCGAGGGCAAGAGCTGCCCTTCGTCCAGGCGATCCGCTTCGGTGAGACGATGCGCCGCGTCTCGCGTGAGACTTCCGATGCCAAGGAAGGCCCGCAGGCATTCCGGGAGAAGCGCCCGCCGAACTGGGGCGCCCAGTAATGCCGAAGGCGGAGCGTCGCTTCTACCGAGCGGCGCGCGTTGCGAACAAGGCGATGGACGGCTGGCTTGCCGACCATGCCGTCGGCGTCGCCAATGGCAAGATCATTGACGTGTTGCCGGCGGCCGGCGCACCGGCGGTTGAGATGGTCGACCTCGGCGACGTTTCGCTGTTGCCTGGCCTCGTCGAGGGTCACACACACATTCCTTGTCCGCCGCGGGTTGATGCGTTTGACATCATCTCGGAGGAACCGAATGAGCCTGCGCTGATGCGCGCTGCCCATGCAGTCGGACTGGCGCTGCGCAGCGGGATCACGACGATGCGCGACCTTGGGTCGAAGAACGAGGTCGTCTTCGCGGTCCGCGATGCGATTGCGTCGGGCGTGATTCCCGGACCGCGGCTACTGGCCGCGGGCGCGCCGATCACCCGCACGATGGATCACTGCTGGTTCTGGGGCGGCGAGGCCGACACGCCCGAGGCGGTGCGCGCCCAGGCGCAGGTGACCGTCGACGACGGTGCGGACGTGCTCAAGGTGATGGCCTCGGGCGGGAACTTCACACCGACCTCGAATCCTCGCGACCGGCAGTATCCGCCGGAGACGATTCGCGAGATCGTCGAGGCAGGCAAGTCCACGGGGATCGATGTGGCCGCGCACACGCATGCCGCCGAAGGCATTCGGGCGGCGGTCGAGGGCGGCGTCCGGCATTTGATCCATTGCCGCTGGCTCTCGGCCAATCCCGAGGAAGGGTTCAAGTACGATCCCGACCTCACCCAGCGCATCGCCGATGAGGGCATCTGGGTTAACCCGACCATCGGACTCGGACTGCTTGCCTCAGAGGCACGCGAACGGGGCGATGCGGTGCCTCGGCGCAACCCGAACCTGCAGGGTCCGTCGCCGCGCGAGCAAGGGCTTGAGATTCTGCGCGACATGAGAGATCGAGGAGCTCGCTTCACCTCAGGGCTGGACATGGGGATGGCGTATGCCGATTTCAACCGGGCTCCGGCAGAAGCATGGGCGTTCGTCGAGGAAGTTGGACTCAGCGAGTGGCAGGCGCTGCGGATCATGACCTGCGACACGGCGAACGCGATCGGCGTCGGCGATCAGGTTGGCCGCATCGGGCCAGGCTTTGATGCCGACCTGGCTGCCTTCTCCAGCGATCCTGCTGCGGATATCCGCGACCTCGATCGGCCGGTCTTTGTGATGCAGGGCGGCAACGTTGTCGTCGGGAAGCCCTCACCCTAACCCTCTCCCAGAGGGAGAGGGGATCAGAACGGTCTCCTTACAGTCTCAGCACTATCTCCCGACCCTGACGTGCATCGAGGTCCAGGTGGACGATGCGGTGGTTGTTGGTGTCGGCGACGAGGAGGGAGCGGCCGGGGCCGTTGGTGAGGCCTCCGGGTTCGTCGAGCTGGAGTTCGCTGAATGTTCCGAGCGCGTCTCCGTGGCCTCCGACGAGAGTATTGACGTTCTCGGTCAGCGGATAGACCTGCTTGATCTTGTGGTTGAAGGTGTCGGCGACGTAGAGCTCGTCTTCGACTCGCGCGACATCGAGCGGATGTTGGAGCTTCGCGACCGAGCGGCCGCCGTCGGCGTCGCCGAAGTGGAACAGGCCTCCCTGTCCGGTCTTGCCGATGAATGTCGTCGTCCGACCGTCGGGGTCCCAGGAGATCTCGCGCACGCCGCTGGATTCTGAGTCGGCGAAAGCGAGTCCGCTCGATCCCGGCGCCAGGCCGGAGACCTGGGCCAGCTCGGATTGCATGCGCGGTCCGTCGACGATGCCCTCGCGTCCGGAGCCGCCCCAGGGTCCGGTGTAGGAACCGCTGCCCGCCTGATCGCCGAGCGGCATCCGCCAAATTTGATGGATGCCGGCCATCGCGATGTAGAGGTCGCCGTCATGCACGGCGACGTCCCAGGGCGAACTCAGCGCGGTCCGAACCGCCGGCTCGCCGGAGGGCATCATGCGCGCCTGCTCGCCGGTGCCGGCGACGGTCAGGACGGAGCCGTCGTTGAGGTCGATGCGGCGCAGCGCGTGGTTCTCGTTGTCGGCCACGAACACGTAGTCGCCGTGGATCTCGACGCCCTGCGGTTGATTGAATTGCGCCTCAGAAGCCGACCCGTCCTGGAAGCCCGCTTCCGAACCGCCGATCACCTGAGAGACGTTGCCGTCGATATCGGCGACGATGATCCGGTCGTTGTTGCTGTCCGAGACCACGAGCCGGCCGGAGGCGTCGTCCCAGGCGACCTTGCCGGGGAACGAGAGCGCGCTGTCGCGGCCGGTCTCGCGGACCAGTCCGAGGTCCTGCCGACTCAGCATCTGTTCGGCTTCGTACTCGGCCAACCAGCCGTCGATCAGGGGCGAGGCCATGTCCTCGGTCAATTCGCCCTCGTGGATGCCGATCACGTTGCCGCGCGGGTCGATGAAGTAGAGCGTCGGCCAGGCGCGCGCGCCGAAGGTCTGCCAGTACTTGAAGTCGGCGTCGTTGAGGACGGGGTGCTCGATCCGCAGTCGCAGGATTGCCTGGCGCAGGTTCTCGGTTTCCCGCTCGGTGGGGAATTTGGGCGAGTGGACGGAGACGATCTGCAGGGTGTCGGCGTAGCGGCGTTCAAGCTTCCGCAACTGCGGAAGGACATGGAGGCAATTGATTCAAGCGTAGGTCCAGAAATGCAGAATCAGCAGGCGTCCGCGGAAGTCGTCCATCGACATCTCGCGTCCGGTGTTGAGCCAAGTCATGCCGTCGGGCACGGCGGGCGCGGGTGTCTTGCCAAAGGCGCGGGAAGTGGTCATGCGAGTCTCGTTTCGTGTGGTTTCAGGCTAGGACCTCTTCGGAAAAGGGTTCGGGGCGCCGGTTTCAGGTTTTCAGGAACTTTTTTTTCAGGCTGAATTTGACGCGATCGGGCGACGATCTCCAGTGTTTTACGGGAGATCGTGAATTCGTGGCTTTCAGGTTTTTTCAGGTTTTTTCGGATTGCTCCAGGTGTCCCTGTTCGAGTCTGTTCGGATCTGTTCGAACTCGTCGCGGCGCGAACACGGGCAGTCGCGATGGTGGATGAGATTGCGGACATCGGCACGGCCTCCTCACTGGCACTCGGTTGTCCGGTGAACAAATGTACTATGAGGAATGAGGGAAATCAAGGTCCGTCGGAGGTGAGCTTGAGGATGGGGCCGCCGAATGTCAACAGGTATATCTCGCCGTCGTTGTCGGCGGCGAACGAGGCGATGTTCTGCTCGCTCTCGAGGAGCGTCACCCGCCACCAACCGGTGTCGGCGCTGTGATCGGGCCAGAGCGCCCAGATCGTGCCGGAGCAATAGTCGCCGAAGACGTACGCGCCGACGAGCTGCGGCAGCGCCTCGCCTCGATAGACCGTGCCGCCGGTGACGGAGCAGCCTTCGTCGTGGCCGTAGACGGCGACCGGCGCCACAGCATCGTTCAATGCCTCGCACTCCTCGTCGCTGCGGAAGCACTGGTCGCCCTCGAAGACGTTCCAGCCGTGATTTTGCCCGGCCTGCACAATGGCGATTTCCTCGACCTGGTTCTGGCCGACATCGCCGACCCAGAGCAAATCGGTCCGCGGATCGAAGGCCATCCGCCAGGGATTGCGCAGGCCGTAGGCCCATATCTCGGGACGCACGCCGGCGACGCCGAGGAATGGGTTGTCGGTCGGGATCCGGTATGGCGTCGCGGTGTCGATGTCGTCGACGTCGATGCGGATGATCGTGCCGAGCAGGGTCTCTCGATTCTGGCCATGGCCCTGCGGATCGTTGGCCGCGCCGCCGTCGCCGAGCCCGAGATAGAGCATCCCATCCGGGCCGAATCGCACAGCGCCTCCATTGTGATTGGAGTAAGGCTGTGGGACTTCAATGATCACCAGTTCCGACGCCATGAGGGCCGCGCCCAGCACCAGTCGGAACCTCGAAAGCCGGGTGACGCTGGCGTCCTGGGGCGAGTAGTAGACGTAGAGGTACGGCTCATTCTGCAGGTCCGGATGCAGGGCGATGCTGAGCAAGCCCTCTTCGCCGCCGAAGCGCACCGACTCGGTCAGGTCGAGGATGCCGAACTGCTCGATCTCGCCGTTGTCTTCGACGAATCGGGTGATGTATCCGCGCTGTTCGGCAATGAGGAACGAGCCGTCGGGCAGTTGCCGCAGCTCGATCGGTTGTTGGAACTGATAGCCGCCAAGGATCGGCTGTAGCGCCAGCGAGAGCATCTCCAGCTCAGCTTCGGAGTCCCGATCGTCGGATTCTTGCTGATCGGTCTGTTCCTGCGCTGTTTGTGGGTCGGGATCGTCTTGTTGTCGTTCTGCCTGTGCGGTTGTCGGTTGCGATCGCTGTTGATCGTCCTGCGCTGCGCTCTCAGCTTCCCGCGAATCTTGCTCGGCGGAGGCTGCACCAGGCTCGTCCAACTGTTGTGTCTGCGAGGGCCCGGATTGGGTCGGAGGCGCTTGATCGTCTCCGCCGCAGGCGACGGCGAGCACTGCCAGCGAGATCAGCGCCGCCAGCGCGAGGCGGGCTGCTGCGCTACGAAGCCGGTTCATAGCGCAGCAGCGTGGTCTCGGTTCCGGGAACGTCCTCGAAGACCGGCCGCACTCGCATCCCCACGCTGATCTCGGACTCATCGACGTTGACCAGGGTTGAGGTCAGACGGGGGCCTTCGTTCAGTTCCACGACCGCGATGATCTGCGGCTCGTCGCCGGCGAAGTCGGGGGCGGTTGGGCGGCGGGCGATGGTGTAGGTGTAGAGCGTTCCCTCGCCGGAGATCTCGCGCCATTCGAGGTCGTCGGCCAGCGTCAGCGGGGCGTGCGAGCGCGGATAGAAGACCCACTTGTCGCTCGAGGGCGAGTACTGGATGCACACCTTTCGCTCGCGCAGGCCATCCCAGAAGGGCTGCGTGCGGTCGATCGGCGTCGGCAGCGGAGGTTGCAACGTCTCCTCGGCCATCAGTCGCCCTCCAGGATCAGCGCGACCTGCTCGGACATCAGGCCGCCGTTGCCGGTGATGAAGGCCACGTCGGCGTCGGGCACCTGGTGATCCTCGCCGCGGCGCATGACCTGGCGCGCGCCCTCGGTGATGTGGGACATGCCGCCGGCGAGTCCGGCCTGGCCGAAGCCGAGCTGTCCGCCGTGGGTGTTGCAGGGGAAGTCGCCCTTGAACGAGAGGTCGTGCTCGCGGACGAATGGCTGGCCTTCGCCGCGCGGGCAGAAGCCTGCGTCCTCGATCGTCATCAGCACGGTGATCGTGTAGCAGTCGTAGACCGAGATCAGGTCGACTTCCTCGCGACTGCGCCCGGCCATGTTGAAGGCCTGGTCGGCGGCCGGGATCAGCGCGGTCGAGAGCAGATCTTCGGCGTAGGTCGGCGTCTTGTGCAGGACACGCTCGCCGAAGCCAGAGATCCAGGCGGGCCGATGCTTCGAGCGCCGCGCCACGTCCTTGCCGACCACAACAATCGCCGCGCCGCCGACGCAGGGCATGACGATCTCGAGCATGTGGATTGGGTCGGAGATCATCGGCGAGTTGAGCACGTCCTCGACCGTGATCGGCACGTTGTGGAAGACAGCGGGCGGGTTGTGGTTGGCGGAGACGCGCTGGTCGACGGCGATCTTGGCCAGCGCTTCGGGGTCGTAGCCGTACTCGGCGCCGTACTTCATCGCAATCTGGGCATAGCCGCAGTTCTGCGCGACGTTGCCGTAGGGGATGTCGAACTCGGCCTGCGGCGATCCGTAGTTGGCCGAGGATGCACCGTAGCGCCAGCTGCTCGGTCCGCTGGGCGGATTGGGCGGACGCGGTGAAGGCCAGGACGGCGCGGCGATCACCACGACGTTGCAGAGTCCCAGTTCAATCGCGGCGGCGGCTCGCCAAACCATCGCTGCGCAGGAGGCGCCGCCGAGGTCGACGACCTCGGCGAAGTTGACCTGCAACCCGAGGTACTCGGTGATCGTCGACGGTACGAAAGAGTCGGCCTCGCGGATGTTGGTGGCGCAAATGCCGTCGACCTCGGAGGGGTCGATGCCTGCGTCATCCAGCGCCTCGCGCGCCAGTTGGGCCCACTGCTCCAGGGTGAACATCGGAGGCCGAGAAGGCCGCCGCTCCGATGTCCA
>JAJDXE010000002.1 GCA_022825265.1 Dehalococcoidia bacterium | reverse complement strand
TGCAGCGGCGACGACTCGCAACAGCAAGCGACAGGCCAGGCGTCACAGGAACCGGTCGAACGCTCTGAGCGTCAACAGGCCGAGGCGGCGCAAGAGCAGCAGAGCCAGCAGGCGCAGTCCGCCGCCGCTGAAGCGCAGGCGCAGCAGTCCGCCGACGCTGCCGCGGCCCCGCGCGAACGCGGTACCTTCCGCATCGCCCGCGCCGAGCCGATCAACCTCGATCCTGCCCAGATCACCGATGTCACGTCGGCCGTGATCGCGGTCGAGATCTTCGGGGGACTCGTCACCCTCAACCGAGACCTGCAGATCGCCGCAGACCTCGCGGAGTCGGTGCCGGGACCGCAGATCAACGACGACGGCACTGTCACCTATCGCTTCACGATCCGCGAGAACGCGCAGTTCCACGACGGCAAGGCGATCAGCGCCGACGATTTCAAGTGGAGCTTTGAGCGCAACCTGAATCCCGAGACGCTGTCGCCGACGGCACCCGACTTCCTCGGCGATATCGTCGGCGCGGCTGAGTATGTGCGTGGACGAGCGGACGAAGTCGTCGGCATCCAGGTCGTGGATGAGCACACGTTGGACATCACGATCCTTCAGGCGACGCCGGTCTTCCTCTACAAGCTGACCTATCCCACGGCGTACGTACTCGACCGAGAACAGGTCGAAGCCGATCCCGAGCGCTGGGCGCTTAACCCCAACGGCAGCGGTCCGTTCAAGCTCACTGAGTGGCAACTTGGTGAGGGTCTGACGCTCGAGCGATTCGATGACTACCATCTCGAGCCGGCAAAGGTGGAGAAGGTCTCGGTCAGGTTCGCCGGTGGCTCGGTTGAGCAGTTTGAGAACGACGAACTCGATCAGGCATTCGTCGGGATCAACGACATCGAGCGCGTGCGCGACCCGGCCTCAGAACTCAATGCTCAGTACGTGACTCGGTCTGAGCTCTCGATCTTCTACCTCGCCTTCAACGTCGCGACGCCGCCGTTCGACGACGTCAACGTCCGGCTTGCCCTGGCGCACGCAATCGACAAGACCACGATCACCCAGGAAGTCCAGGCCGACCTGCTGATTCAGGCGCGTCAGATCATCCCGCCCGGTCTCGCTGCGCACGACGCCGACTATCCCGGCCTCGTCTTCGATCCCGAACTCGCGCAGGAATACCTCGCCGCTTCGCGCTACGCGGGCACGCCGTTGCTGGATGAGATCCGACTGACGATTTCCGGCGCCGGAGCGACGCCCGGTCCCAGCATCGAGGCGATCCAGGACATGTGGCGACAACACCTGGACCTCGAGGTCCAGATTCAGCAGGTTGAGTTCGCCAGTTTCATCTCAGACCTGGATCGCGGTCTCTACGGGTTCTTCTCGCTTGGCTGGAGCCTCGACTATCCCGACCCGCACAACGTGCTCGACTATAAGTTCTACAGCGCCTCACTGGGCAACGATGTCCAGCTTGACGACGAGGAGATCGACGCGTTGCTCGAAGAAGCGCGTTACTCCCTCGACCAGGAACTGCGCACCGGCATCTACCAGCAGGTCGACAACATGCTGGTCGAGCAGGCCGTGTGGATCCCGCTGTACTACTCGGTCGCTCACGAGCTGGTCAAGCCCTACGTGCAGAACTACGAGCCGACGAGAATGGTGATTCCGCACCTCCGCTTCGTCAGCATCGAGGAATAGACTCGAAGCCTAAGCTCGATGCCCGCGCAACGCTAGGTGGGGGCAACCTATGGGATCAGGCGCGATACCACTCCTGATTCGGCGATTGCTCCTGGTGCCGATCTTGGTCTTCGCGGTGATGGCGCTGACCTACGCGCTGACCCACGCGGCACCCGGCGACCCGGTCAAGATCATCGCCGGGGCCCGCGACATCGAGCCGGAGCGCGCGCAACAGATCCGCGAAGAGTTCGGTCTCGAAGGCTCCTACGTCGAGCGATTCGGCCGCTACGTCTGGGGCGTCGTCTCCCGAGGAGACCTGGGACCCTCGTACTACTACCGCTCGCCGGTCCGCTCGGTACAGGAGTTGCTCGGCGAGCGCATCTGGGTGTCGGCTCAAATCAACTTGATCGTCATGGCCATCGTCTTTGGGCTTGGTATTCCCATGGGCGTCTACGCCGCTGTGCATCGCGGGCGCTGGCAGGATCCAGCCCTCATCGGTGGATTGAAGGTGTTCGACTCAATTCCGTCGCCAATCTTCATCGTGCTGATCGCCGTCCTGATGGTTAACGGCCTGGCCGAGGTATTCAACTTCTTCGGATTCAACGTGCCGAATGTCTGGACGCCGGGCGATCCTGCGTCCTTCATCATTCCTGTGATTGCCCTGACTCTGCCATCACTCGGCGGCATGGCGCGATTCGTCAGGGTCAGCGCGCTGTCGACCATGGATGACGACTATGTGCGAACCGCCCGGGCCAAGGGCTTGACTGAGCGGCGGATTCTCTACGGGCACGTGCTGCGCAACGCGCTTCTGCCGTTGTCGACCGTGTTCGGCCTCTCGATCGTCGGGATCATCGGCGGCTCGATCATTATCGAGACCGCCTACGGCGTTCCCGGCGTCGGCGCGTTCATGTTCCAGTCGATCACCCAGCGCGATTTCAATGTCATCCTCGGCTTCACTCTGTTGACGGCCACCCTGTTCATCGTCGTCAACGCACTGATCGACGTGCTCTACATCTTCATTGATCCACGCATCCGATTTACGGCGCGGTTCTCATGACCGTGCGCGCTGAGGTCCAGCCGCAGTGGGCGATGCCTGAAAAGTCGGAGGCTCCGTGGTTGCGCGGGTTGCGCGCGATCCTGCGCAAGAAGATTGCGGTCGTCTGTATTGCCGTCATCATCGTCCTGTACGGCGCCGGCGCCTACACATTGCTCGATGCCTTTGGTGTGGACATCGGTCTGCAGGATCCCACGGTTTCCAACCTCAGTGAGCGTCGCTCGATTCGTGAGGTCGACGGCGCGCCGGAGACACTCGGCGCGTTTACTCAACGCCTGGATGTCGATCTGTCCACGCTCAACGAACTCAATCCCGAGGTCGTGGACCAATACGGCCCGCTGACCGCCGATACCGTCTTACCTGCTCGTACGGAGCTTGTGCTCAGTGGCGATGAGTCGCTGCAAGGACCATCGTCGCGTCACTGGTTCGGCACCGACCGAAATGGGCGAGACACCTTCTCGAGGGCCATGTTCTCGTTGCGGACGACGCTGATTATCAGCGTCATCTCGGTCGTGTTCGGGAATCTCTTTCTCGGGCTGGGGCTTGGGCTGCTCGCCGGATATCGCGGAGGCCTGGTTGATCAGGTCATCATGCGGATCGGCGACGTCATGCTGGCCATGCCGGGACTGCTGTTCCTGATCGTGATTGTCGCCGTCTTCCGCGATCAGTGGGAAGTCTGGTTCCGGTCGATCGAAGATGCGACGGGCATGGGTTGGCTGATCGACCAGGGCGTTGACGACTACGTGTTGATCGTGTTCGCCACCTCACTCGTGGGCTGGGCCGGTTCGGCAAGGTTCTACCGAGCGCAGGTGCTGGCGCTTCGCGAGTCCGACTACATCCTCGCCGCGGAGACGCTCGGCGCTCGAACGCCACGTGTCCTCATCCGCCACCTGTTCCCTGGAATCCTGCCCTGGTTCATCGTCGGCTTCAGCGCTTCGTTGGGTGAGATTGCCGGTGCGGAGGTCGTCCTGACCTGGCTGGGGATCGGCATCACGCCGCCGACGCCCTCGTTCGGCATCATGGTCGAGAACGCGGGCGGCCGGACCACCTTCTTGCTCTATCCATGGCTGATGACCGCGCCATGGTTGTTCCTGCTCGTGCTCATGCTTTCCTTCAACCTCCTCGGCGACGCGATCAATGACGTGCTCAATCCACGGGGGCGGTAGAACAGGTCTTGCGCCGGGGCGCTGATATGCTCAGCCGCAGCTATGCCCGCAGTGGTTGGGCGATGAAGGTTGACCGATGAAAGTAACTGCCGAACGCATCCCCGAGGCGCAAATGCTGCTCGAAATCGAGCTCGAAGATGCGCAGGTCAAGAAGTCGCTCGACCAGGCCGCACGTCGCCTCTCGCAGCGCTTCCGCATCCCCGGCTTCCGCCAGGGCAAAGCGCCGCGACGTGTCGTCGAGAGCGCGCTCGGCGCCGACGCGGTCTTCGAGGAAGCGGCCGAGCGGCTGATCCCGCAGGCCCTGACCGAAGCGTTGGAGCAAGAGGACCTGGATCCGGTCGCGCAGCCAAGCATTGAAGTCACCGGCCGCGAGCCGGTCACCTTCACCGCCACAATCCCGCTGCCGCCGGTTGTGGAACTCGGCGACTACCAAGGCATCTCGATCGCCAAGCCGGAGAGCGAGTTCTCGGAAGAGATGGTCGAAGAGCGGCTGCTCGAACTGCGCCGACAACACGCGGTGCTCGAACCTGTGGAGCGCGAGCCTGAGCTCGACGATCGCGTCACCGCCGACGTTCGCGCGGAGGTCGAGGGCGAACAGATCCTCGATCAGCCGGGCGCAGAGTTTCACCTGCGCGAGGGCTCGGTGATCGGCGTGCCCGGACTCAGCGAGAAGTTGGTCGGCGTTGCTGTCGGTGAGGAACACTCAATCTCAATCGACGTCGACGAGGATTGGGACGACGAGGAGGTCGCCGGCAAGACGGTCGTCTTCACGGTCACGATCCACGACGTCAAGTCGGAGGAACTGCCCGAGCCCGACGATGATTTCGCCATGGAGGTCTCGGAGGAGTTCGAGACCTACGCCGACCTGCGAGAGCGGGTTGAGTCGGGACTGCGTGAGCAGACTGATCGCCAGGCCGAGGAACAGTTCTCGCAAGCGGTGATGCAGGCCGCCGTCGACCGCACGACGCTTGAGTATCCACCTGCCCTGGTTGAGCACGAGATCGAGCACATGCGCCAGGACTTCGCCCGCCAGATGGGTCAGGATCCGGCGACCTTCCTGCGCGACAACAGCGAGCAAGGCGAGCAATTGCTGGCCAGCTTCCGCACTCAGGCCAATGAGCGCGTGATCAACACGCTCGTCCTGCAGAACATCAGCGAGGCCGAGGGCATCGAAGTGCTCGACGAAGAGATCACTACCGATCTTCAGCAGATGCTCGCCGGCATGCCGACGCAGGATCCCGACCAGACCGAACAGATGCTGCAGGACGAAGGCATTCGAGCCAATGTCCAGTCCCGTCTCGTGCGCGAGCGAACGATTGAGCGTCTGCAACAGATCGCGTTGACCAACCACGCCGCAGGCGTTTCCGACGATTTGGACGAAGAGGAAGAGGAACAGCCTGAGGACGATCAGGTTGAGGCCTCCGAGCCAGACGAAGACTCGGAAGAGGCCGACGAATAATCGCTGCCGATATGCCAGCGAGTTCTGTCCGCTCGTGTGCGCTGCGTAATCGCGCGATGATGATTCGTGACTACACTTAACCCGCGAAGGAGGGTTTCATGACCCTGAGCAACTACCCCAATGGCTCACTGACTCGCCCCAGCGACATCATCCCCATGGTCGTCGAGACGACCAACCGCGGCGAGCGCGCGTACGACATCTACTCCCTGCTCCTGCGCGAGCGCATCATCTTCCTCGGCACGCCAATCGACGACCAGATTGCCAACGTGATCGTCGCCCAGCTGCTCTACCTCGACCGCGAGGATCCGGATCGCGACATCCAGCTCTACGTGAACTCGCCCGGCGGCGTGATCACGGCCGGCCTGGCGATCTACGACACGATGCAGCTGATCAAGGCCGACGTCTCCACGATCTGTGTGGGCATGTCGGCTTCGATGGGCACCGTGCTGCTCTCTGCTGGCGCGGCCGGCAAGCGATTCGCGCTGCCGCATGCCACGATTCACATGCACCAGGCGCTCGGCGGCGCCCGAGGTCAGGCCTCTGACATCGAAATCGCCGCCCGCGAAATCCTGCGCAACAACGAGACGATCCGCGAGATTCTGGCCAAGCACACCGGCCAACCGCTCGACCGGATCGCCGCCGACACCGACCGCGACTTCTACCTCGATGCGGAACAGGCTCAGGAGTACGGCCTGGTCGATTCCGTGCTCGCCAGCGATGCTGCTGGAGATGCAGCCGCAGCCGCTGGCGCGTAGCATCTGTACATGCTGAGTGCGCTCGGCGCAGCGGTGGAGAACATCAACCACTCTCCATAACCGTCGCGACGAGGCGCAAGGGAAGGGCGTGAGCTGATGAGCAGTGCACATGGAGGTGGGCGCAGTCAGTATCACTGTTCCTTCTGCATGAAAGATCAGGCCCAGGTACGCCGTCTCGTCGCAGGACCAGGCGGCGTCTACATTTGCAACGAATGCGTCGAGGCCTGCCGCGCCGTCATCCAGGATGAACAGCTCAACTCAGCGCCGCCAGAGCCTCAGACCGCTTCCAGTCCGCCGCAAACGCTGCCGCCGCTGGCGATCTACGACCGTCTCTGTGAGCACGTCGTCGGACAGGACGAAGCCAAGCGCGTCCTCGCCGTCGCCGTCTACAACCACTACAAGCGGATCAACACCGTCGTCGACCCCGATGACGAGGTCGAACTCGAGAAAAGCAACATCCTGCTGGTCGGACCGACCGGCTCCGGCAAAACCCTGCTCGCCTCGACGCTGGCCCGCATCCTCGATGTGCCGTTCTCTATCGCAGACGCCACAGCCCTGACCGAAGCCGGCTACGTTGGCGAGGACGTCGAGAACATCCTCCTCCACCTGATCCAGGCGGCGGACTTCGACATCGCCCGAGCCGAGCGAGGCATCATCTACATCGACGAAATCGACAAGATCGCCCGTAAGGCCGACAACCCTTCGATCACGCGCGACGTGTCCGGAGAGGGTGTTCAACAAGCGCTGCTCAAGATCATCGAGGGTACCGTCGCTTCCGTTCCGCCCCAGGGCGGGCGCAAGCATCCACACCAGGAATTTCTCCAGATCGACACGAGCAAGATTCTCTTCATCTGCGGCGGCGCGTTTGAAGGACTAGACCAGGTCATCGACCGTCGGGTCACGACCGGCATTCGTAACATCGGCTTCGGCTCCTCGCCGCGGACGGCCGAGGACCACGACCACCTGCTCCATCACCTCAGCCACGACGATCTGCAGAAGTACGGGCTGATCCCCGAGTTCGTCGGCCGGCTGCCAGTCGTGGTCACCCTCGATCAGCTGGACCAGGCATCGCTCGTGCGAATCCTGACTGAGCCAAAGAACGCCCTCGTACGTCAGTACGAGCGATTCTTCGACATGGACGGCGTCGAGCTGAGTTTCACTCCCGAGGCGCTGGAATCAATCGCCGAACACGCGATCGCCGAGGCCACGGGTGCCCGTGGACTGCGCACCGTCGTCGAAGACCTGCTGCTCGACGTGATGTTCGAGGTACCCGGTCGCCCCGAGGTGAAGAAGTGCGTAGTCAACGCCGATACCGTCAGGCGACAGGAACGACCGCTGTTGCTCAACGACCAGGGTTTGGCCGTTGAGTACGAGGCGATCCGCCGACGCGGCGACGGAGGATTGGCGCCCCGCCAGGAAAGCGCCTGATGTCTCGCGCCTCCGCGCCGAACGCATCCCGCCGCGTGCGCATCGACGATCTCCTGGTCCAACGAGGCTGCGCACCGGACCTGTCCACCGCCCGAGCACTGATCATGGCCGGCCGCGTCCACGGCGACGGCAAGCGATACGCGCAGCCGGGACTGCAGGTCTCGGACGATACCGACCTAATCATCAAGTCATCGCGTGAGTTCGCTTCCAGAGGCGGAGAAAAGCTCATTGCTCCCCTCGATGCCTGGCAGATCTCGCCGGCAGACCGCATCTGCCTCGACGTCGGCGCCTCCACCGGAGGCTTTACCGATGTCCTGCTCCGACGCGGCGCGCAACACGTCTACGCCGTCGATGTCGGCTACGGTCAACTGGCTGAGCAGCTACGTCGCGACGACCGCGTTACGTCCATGGAACGCACCCACATCTGTGAAATGCCGATGCTGCCGGAGTCCCCGACCCTGGCGACCGTTGACGTCTCCTTCATCGGCCTGCGACAGGTACTGCCCTGCGTCGCCGATTCGCTGGCCCCGGGTGCTGACGTGGTCGCGCTGGTTAAACCACAGTTCGAGGCGCCGCCCGACGAAGTCGACGATCATGGGGTGGTCCACGATCGGCTCGCGCAGGGACGAGCCGTCAGTTCGGTCCTGTCCTGGACCACCCAACGTGGCTGGCGCGTGGGTGGTGTGATCAAGTCTCCGTTGACCGGTCCCGCCGGAAATCATGAGTGGTTCGTTTGGCTGCGCACACCGTGAATGAAATCGACTGCATCGGCATCTACTACCACCCACGTCTTGACGAGGCGCGAGCCGCCGCCGATCAGCTGGCCGAGCAACTGCGCCAGCGAGGGATCGATGTCTGGACGTCGATGCCCTGGGAGCCAGAACGCTCGACTGAGCATCTGCCCCAGACCGATCTTCTGATCTGTCTCGGCGGCGACGGCACCATCCTCCGCGCTGCTCGCGCCAGCGCCGGTCACCACTGCCTGATTCTCGGAGTCGACCTCGGTCGTCAGGCATTCCTGACCGAACTGCTTCCCGAGCAGGTCGACGACCATCTGCCCGCACTGTTCAATGGCGATTTCGTGGTCGAAGACCGCACGATGCTCGAGGCGCGCCCAATCGATGTCGAGGGAGAAGCGCCGAGCGTGCTGACTGCTCTCAACGATGTCATGATCGGCCGCGGCAGCCTGGGACAGCCGGCCTACGTGGCCGTCTGGGTCGGCGGCGACCTGGTCGGCGTCGTGCGCGCCGATGCTGTCGTGGTCGCCTCGGCGACCGGCAGCACGGGATATTCACTCTCCGCCGGCGGACCGATCCTCCACCCCCAAGCGCGAAACGTGGTGCTCACGCCGGTCGCGCCGCACCTGGCGCAGGCTGCTCCAATGGTCCTCCCCGGCGACGCAGTGATCGAACTGCGTCTTGGCCTCGAACATCCCGGCTCACTCTCGGTCGACGGCCAGCGCCCCTTCTCCTTGCAACCGGGCGGAGGGGTGCAGGTGAAGCGCAGTGAATCGCTCGCCCGGCTCGTCCGCTTCGGCGAGCGCCCCTTCTTCGCGCAACTCGGCAAGCGGCTCGCCTGGCTCGACGAGCGGCGCATGGAAGCCGTCTCGCGCACTGGCGTCGAAGCCTTCGACGCCAAGTACGTCGATCCCGCCTGAAAGAGCTATCTGACCCTCCTACGCGAGATTTTTCCTGCCAATAGGATCCCGAGATCTGGAGCTTTGGGAACGTCAGTGAATTGATCGCCTGTCTAACTTTGGAAATGAAGATCCACCACACTCTCAAAGAAGTCCTTCGCAATTCGTTCAATCTTCCGATCCGAGACTCGATCATGCCCATGACGAACTATGAACTTCTCGTCGGTCGGAGAATAGGCAATCTCTCTGAGCAAAGGCACATCGGGAGCAGAAATGTCGTCAAGTTTCTCAAAGAAGAATGGCGATTCTTCTCGAGATAAGTGGAGTGATACTTTTGCGTTTGTTTGCTCGGCCACTGCGTAGCTCGAGAAGCCAAAGAAGTGGAGATACCGAACTGCTTGGTCGCCTCGTGTAAAGTCAACACGGAAGAACCAAGTTCGCTTTGCAGACTGTCCATCGCGCAGTGAGAGATACTTCTCATAAGGCAGCATCTCAAAGTCTTTGATGTACCAGCGTCCCACAGGGCTGTTTTGGTTCACGTCTTCGACAACTTGTCTGTAGTGATGATGGAAGAGCTCCATTGCGCTCCGCCACACTTCGTATTCGTTTGAGGCACGAACGGTCACAGGTCCAGCAAACTTGTCCGCCAGTGATGCTGCCCACTCAGTCTGCTCTTCTTGTTCTGCGGCTGCGCTCTCGTACTCCTCAAGAGTCTCTTCGACTGACTCCAAGATCAGTGCGATGAAGGGCGAGAGATCCCCGCCCTGCGACTCTTCTAGAGCGTCGATGTAGCGACTACGATCTTCCCTAGTTATGACCGCGATAGGGTATTGCGACCGCATCAGCATTAGGTTCATTAGGATTCTTGCAGTGCGGCCATTGCCGTCGATGAAGGGATGTATCTGGGCAAACCACGCGTGACAGGCAGCGGCTTTGATGATTGGATCTATGACATCAGAGTCAGCACTTGTCTCAGGATCGTTCACCCAGGCCGTCAGGTCTTCCATCTGTGGGAACACGTCGAAGTGGTCGGGTGGGCGATAATCGGAGCCGGAAATGACTACGTCGACGGTGCGGTAAGAACCTGCGTTTGTGTTGTCAATGCCATCAAGGATGAGCTGATGAATCTGACGGATACAGTAGGAGTCGATCTCTCGGGTGGGGTCTCCAGCTAACTCTTCGAAGAAGTCTAAGGCGTGCCCTAGGTTCTTCGCTTCTGCCTGGTCTTTGAGTGGTTTGCCAGAGATTGTGAGGCCAGCTTCAACGACTTGGCGTGTTTCACCGACGTCAAGAACATTCCCTTCGATGGCGTTGGAGTGGTAGATAGTCTTGATTCGGAAGTGCTTGCGAATACGGGGTAACACGTCTGGATGTAGGGTGCCCACTCGGCGCATCTCGCGGACGCGGTCAGCAAGGTCTCGCAGTGGAACGTTGAGGGATGCGTCATACATGAAGGGCGCAATCCCACTGACCTCGGCTAGTTCTCTAGGAGGATAAGCAATGTTGGTCATGTCAGTTCCTCGCCGGTTGGTGGATGGAGGGAGCGTCGCTCACCTGCGACAGACGTGGGGTATGGTAACGACAGGCATGGAGTTGCGCTAGTCAACAATGCTTGAAGCGTGGTAACTGGAGTCCAACGGTGTTGACCGGCCTGCATCTGCGTAACTTCGCGCTGGCCGACCGCGTCGAGCTCGACCTGCACAGAGGCTTCACCGTCATCACAGGCGAAACCGGAGCTGGCAAGAGCGTGCTCATCCAGGCGCTTACCTTTGCTCTTGGCTCGTCTGCAGACACCGAGATGATCCGGCCAGGAAGCGACACCGCAGAAGTCGAGGCGACATTCGACCTCACCGACAGCGATGCCTACGGTCCAATCGCCAGGCTGCTCTCGGACGCCGACATCCCCTTTGATGGTGAGCTCATCGTCCGCAGAGCCCTGACCCGCCCGCGTGACGGTTCACATCGCCTCGGTGGGCGGCTACGAATCAACGATCGAGCCTCAACCGTCGGCGTGTTGCGAGACCTCGCACCTCTTCTTGCGGACATACACGGACAGCGTGAGCATCTATCGCTGTTGCGACCGCAGGAACAGCTCGATCTGTTGGATCGATTCGCAGGCGTTGACCATCAACGCGACGCCGTATCGGCGATGGTCCGCCGACTGAACACCCTCGACCGCCAGCTCAGCGACCTGACCGAAAATGAACGCGAACGAGCCCGCAGAATCGCACTGTTGCGTCATGAGGCGTCAGAAATCGCGGCAGCAGATCTCCAGCCCGATGAAGAAGCAGAGCTACAGAGCCAACATCAACGCCTCATCCACGCCCAAACGCTGGCTTCCGACGCCGCCGAAGCGATCGCGGCCCTGGAAGAAGACTCTCTCGGTGACGCTCTGGGAGCTGTCCGCCGAATCGCCGAGATCGACGACGGCGCGGAGCCGATCACAGAAGCGATCGAGAGCGCCGTCGAGCAAGCGGCCGAGTCTCTCCGCTCGCTGCGCGTCTACGCCGAGCAGGTGGAACTCGATCCCGCGAGGCTCACCGAGGTTGAATCGCGAATCGCATTGCTCGGAGACATGAAACGCCGCTGGGGCGACACCGTCGCCGAGGTGATTGCTTACGGAGAACGAGCCCAGGCTGAGGCCGACCGGTTGGAACAGGAATCAGCCGACGGTGATGCGCTGGCGGCTGAAGCTGAACAACTTGCCGGCGACCTGACCGACGCCGCGGCCGAACTGAGCGACCGACGAAAACGCGCAGCCGTGGAACTGATCGAGTCCGTCTCAAGAGAGTGTCACGACCTGCGTTTGCCCAACGCGCGAATCGAATTCCGCTTTGAGAACATCGCCGCTGCGCCGGACGTACGATCGTTACAGGTCGGCCAGGATCGAGTCGGCTTTGACCAGAATGGCATCGACCAGGTGGAGCTCTTGGTTGCCTTCAATCCGGATGCTCCGCCGCGTCCGCTACAGCGCGTCGCCTCGGGCGGTGAAACGGCTCGCCTGACACTGGCAATCAAGGCGGTCTTGGGCGAAAGTGATGTGGTGCCGCTGATGGTCTTCGACGAGATCGACGTTGGTCTCGGAGGCCGCAGCGGTGGGATGATCGGCGAGCGTCTGGCTCGCCTCGGAGAGCGTCGGCAAGTGATCTGCATCACCCACCTCCCCCAGGTCGCGGCGCGAGCCCAGCAACACATCACCGTGAGCAAGTCGGCAGTCGACGGCAGGACCAGCGTCGACGTGCGGATGCTCTCTGATCCGGAACGCATCGCCGAACTCGCCGACATGCTCGGCGGACAATCCGACGCCAATCGGGCCAGCGCCACCGATCTGCTGCACGCGGCGGTCGCCTCATGACATCCGAAGCCGTCGGGCCGACACCATCCGCCACCATCCGCCAACGAGCCTCCGAGATACACGCACTCGAGGACATCACGGTCGACACGAGTGTGGCGGTCGAGGTGCCCCTGCACGCCGAGAAGGCCGTCGTCGGCGACGCGCCGGAAATCCATCGGCTGATCCAGTACTGGTTCGAGGCGACCGGCGACGTCCTGCCTCGCACAGAGGGCGAAATCTACGAAACGATCCGCGACTTTGTCGTCATCCGTGATCCCAACGCCAACCGACTGCTGGCCGCCGGCGCGCTCCACGTCGAGTGGCGAGACCTCGCCGAGATCAAGTCCCTCGTCGTCGATCCTGGGACACAGGGCAAGGGCCTCGGACGCATCGTCGTGGACGCCTGCTTGGGCGAGGCGGTGGACATGGGCCTCAAGACCGTCTTCGCGTTGACCACGACCCCCGCGTTCTTCGAGCGCCTCGGATTCCGCATCTCCGGCGTTTCTGCCTTCCCGCGCAAGGTCTGGAACGAATGCTTCCGCTGTCCCAAGTACAACGCCTGCGACGAAATTGCCGTCACGATTGATCTGCGCGACAGGCTCAACGCATGAGCGATGCGTCTGAGCTGCTCAAGGAGACCGTGCTCACCACCGAGCAGGTCTTCAGCGGCTCCCGCATCAACGTCCGCGTCGACCAAGTCGCCATGGCCGACGGACGCCGCGCTCGCCGAGAGGTCGTCGAGCATCCCGACGCCGTCGTCATCCTCGCCATCCGCGACGACGGCGACATCGCCTTTGTCCGTCAGTGGCGGCATCCCACGGGTCGGCCGCTGCTGGAACTGCCCGCCGGACGCGTCGATCCCGGCGAGTCGCCCGAAGAGACCGCGCGCCGCGAGTTGCGCGAAGAGGTCGGCCTCGACCCCGCCCGCCTCGACTTCGCCCGAGGCTTCTACGTCGCCCCAGGCTTCGCAGACGAGTTCCTCCACGGCTACATCGCCCGCGATTGCGCCGAATCGCCCCTGGAAGCGGACGAAGACGAGGAACTGATCGTCGAGTGGAAGCCGCTCGGCGAGGCGATCGATCTCGTCGAAGCAGGCGAGATCATCGACGCCAAGTCGGTCATTCTGATCCAGTACCTCGCGCTGGAAGCGGTCGGTCCGCTGGGACGCAAGATCGTCCGTCACTACCGTGGCCAGGAGTGAGCTTGCTACACATGCGACTACCGCCCAATGGCGATTGGTGCGAGACTGAGCGTTGCATCCACCGCGCTCGCAAATCGGGGGGACAACACGATGTTGCAGCATGATGTACTGATAGTCGGCTCCGGTTTGGCGGGAATGCGCGCCGCCCTGGAGGTCTCGAACGATCCCACGCTGGACGTGGCGATCCTCTCCAAGGTGCATCCGCTGCGCTCGCACTCCGGCGCCGCCCAGGGCGGCATCGCCGCCTCGCTCGGCAACTCTGCCGAGGACTCCTGGGATCTGCACATGTTCGACACCGTCAAGGGCGGCGACTACCTCGTCGACCAGGACGCAGCCGAAGTGCTGACTCGCGAAGGCCCCGAGAACATCTTCGAGCTTGAGCACATGGGCTGCGCCTTCTCGCGCGATGACGAAGGCCGCGTCGCCCAGCGGCGCTTCGGCGGCCACACCGCGCCTCGCGCCTGCTACGCCGCCGACCGCACCGGCCACGCCGTCCTCACCGTGCTCTTCGAGCAGCTCCTCCGCCGAGGCGTCAAGGTCTACTCCGAGTGGTACGCGCTCGACCTCGTCGTCAAGGACAACGTCTGCCAGGGCCTCGTCGCCTACGACATCCTCTCCGGCCAGATTGAAGCCATCTCGGCCAAGGCCGTCATGTTCGGCACCGGCGGCTACGGCCGCGCATTCCGCGTCACAACCAATGCCTTCGCCTCCACCGGCGACGGCGTCGTCATGGCTTACCGGGCAGGCATCCCCCTGGAGGACATGGAGTTCGTTCAGTTCCACCCGACCGGTTTGCAGGGCTCGGGCATCTTGCTCTCCGAGGCCGCCCGCGGCGAGGGCGCGCATATCGTCAACTCCGACGGTTTCCGCTTCATGGAAAACTACGCCCCGGGGCGGATGGAACTCGCCCCCCGCGACATCGTCGCCCGCGCTGAACAGTCCGAGATCGAAGCGGGCCGGGGGGTCACCACGCTGAGAGACTCCGTCTTCATGGACCTGCGACCGATCGGCGAAGAGCGCATTCGCTATGCGCTCCCCTCGGTCCTGCACCTGGCTCGAGACTTTGCCGGCATCGACCCGCTCGAAGCGCCGGTTCCGATCCAGCCCACCGCCCACTACTCAATGGGCGGCATCCCCTGCGACATCAACGGCCAGGTGCGGATCAAGGACCTCGAAGGCGCGCCCGAGATCACCGGCTTCTTCGCCGCTGGCGAGGCCTCCTGCGTCTCGGTCCACGGCGCCAACCGCCTCGGCACCAACTCGCTGCTGGAAGCCGTCGTCATGGGACGCCGCGCAGGCCGAGGCATCCTCGATGTCGTCCACGACCTCGAACCAACCAGCATCGACGAGGGCGACATGGCCAACGCGATCGGCGAGGTCGACCACTTCCTCACGGCCACAGGAGACCAGAAGGTTGGCGAAATCCGAGCCGAGCTGCGCGACACGATGATGGACAAGTGCGGCGTCTTCCGCGACGACGCTGAGCTGCGCGACTGCCTCTCCGAGGTCAAGGACTACCAGGAACGCTTCAAGAACATCTCAATCGACGATCACGGCTCGACCTTCAACACCGACCTGCTCGACGCGATCGAACTCGGGCACATGCTCGAATACTCCGAGGTGATCACCGTCGGCGCGATCGCCCGACAGGAGTCGCGCGGCGGCCACGCGCGTCGCGACTTCCCCGACCGCGACGACGAGAACTGGCACCGCCACACACTCGCCTATCGACCGCAGGACGGCGAAGACGCCCCCCGGCTCGAGTACTGCGCGGTCAACATGGAACCGAAATTCCGCGAGCCATTCCCGCTCCAGGAGCGCACGTACTAGCCAAATCTGCCCAAATCTGGCCAAACCTAGACAAACCTGAACACCTCAGACGCGGAAACACAGCGCAGAACAGGCGAAACCCATGGCCCAGCAGGAATTCATCATCCAGCGCTACAACCCCGACACGGATGAGTCCTACGAGGAGTCATTCAACGTCGATGTGCAGCCCGGACAGACGGTCCTCGACTGCCTCAACGCGATCAAGTGGGAGCAAGACGGCACCCTGTCCTTCCGCATGTCATGCCGACACGCGATCTGCGGCTCCTGCGCGATGAAGGTCAACGGTCAGTCGATGCTCTCCTGCCAGACCCAGGTCGACGCCGCCGCCGAGCGCGGCGACCCGATCCACGTCGGACCGCAGGGCAACCAGAATGTGGTCAAGGACCTGGTCGTCGACGTGACCAAGTTCCTCAACCAGTTCGAGCGCGCCGAGACCTGGCTCGAACCGTACGAAGATCAAGACCCGCCCGAGCGCGAGTACCGACAGAAGGTGGAGGAATTCGACCACTGGTCGCACGCCTCGACCTGCATCCACTGCGGCGCCTGCTACTCGGACTGCACCGTCGCCGCGGTCGACGAGAACTTCCTCGGCCCGGCCGCGCTGGCCAAGGCCTACCGATTCGTTATGGACAGCCGCGACGCCAAGCGCGAGGAGCGGCTCAAGTTCCTCTCCGAGGAACAGGGCGGCATCTGGGACTGCACTCGCTGCTACATGTGCGTCCAGGCCTGTCCCAAGGACGTCCTCCCGATGGACGCGATCATGGAGCTGCGCACCCTTGCGATCGAGGCCGGCCACACCAACAACCACGGTGTTCGACACCACAAGGGATTCACCGGCGGCGTGCGCAAGCGCGGCCGGCTCGACGAAATGATGCTGCCTGTTCAGTCTGTTGGGCTCGGACGCTTGCTCACCGGCAACCTCTCCGCCCACAAGGAGATGATGGACTACACGCCGGGCGCGATCAGATTGCTCAAATCTCGGAAGCTCCTGACCATCGCCCAGCGACACGGCGCCAACGCGGAAGGCCGCGAGCAGATCGAGCGCATCTTCGAAGAGGTCGAGGCCGAGAAGCATCATCACGACGTCGACGCCGAGGCCTTCGGCGCCGAGTTCGAGACCGCCATTGGCGGACACTAGGCCATTGAGCACCACCCATTGAGGATCGACGAGCGGGAGAGCGGACCAACATGAGCAAGTACGCATTCTGGCCCGGTTGTGTGGCGCGAGGCGCAGCCCCTGAGCTCTACACATCCACGCTCGCCGTCGCTGAGCACCTGGGGATGGACCTCGTCGAGCTTGAGGCAGCCGCCTGCACCGGCGCCGGAATCATCTCCGACGGCGAACCCTACCTCCAGGATGTCCTCAACGCCCGCACAATGGCCATGTCCGAGCAGATGGACCTGCCGCTGATGGACATCTGCTCCACCTGCGTTGGCGTCCACCGGCTCGCGGCCGAGAAGCTGCGAGATGTCGACTACCGCATCCGTATTAACCACCACCTCGCCCCGGAAGGCATCGAGTACCGAGGTTCGGCCGACCCGCGACATCTTCTCTGGATCCTGCTCGAGGATGTTGGGATCGACAAGATCAACTCCCTGATCACCAGGCCGCTGGAAGAGCTCAACCTCGGCCCGTTCTACGGCTGCTACATCATCCGACCCGAGCGCACGCTCGATTTCGATGCACATCCGACACGCCGGGACAGTCTCGAGCAGCTCATCGAGATCCTCGGCGCCACCACCGTTACCTACGACGGCATGACCAAGTGCTGCGGCTTCCCGATCCTGACGATGAACAAGAAGAACTCGCTGACCATGGCAGGCACGCATCTGGACGAGGCCCAGTCAAAGGGCGCCGACGCGTTGGTCACCCCCTGCCCGCTCTGCCACCTCAACCTCGATGCCCAACAGCCCGACGCAGCCAAAGTGATCGACCGAAACCTCAACCTGCCGATCCTGCACGTACCGCAGCTCCTCGGCCTCGCAATGGGCCTGCCACCCGAGAAACTTGGCCTCACCCGTCACGTCGTCGACACGAACCGCTTGCTCAACAAGATCGGCGTCTAACGGCACTGCTCGCGGCCAACTGCCCTTCGCAGATAGGAAGCGCCCCCGCCGGCGGACCGGTCGGGGGCGCGACACAGGCAACTGGAGGGTGGCCAGTCGGAGAGACAACCGATGTCTCCCATGTGGACATCGGTGGGCGGGCGGGGTGACAGTTTCTACCGTCTGACCTCACTGACCCTCCGTCATACAAGACGACGAAGATTCCCAAAAGGTTCCCGAGAATAGCCAGAACCTACGCGCCGGCCCCAGTGCCTCGAAGTCGCGGGTCAAGGATGTCACGGATCGCGTCGCCAAACACGTTGAAGGCGAAGACGACCAATGTGATCGCCGCGCCAGGCGTCAACGCCAGCCATGGCCACTTGGTCAGGTTGCCGCGTTGAGTCGCCTCGTAGAGCACAAAGCCCCAGGTCGGATTCTCGGCTGAGTTCGCGCCCAGCGCGAGGAAGGAAAGCGCCGCCTCAGCCAAAATCGTTCCACCGATTGTGATGGTCGCCAGCACCATGATCGGCGCGACGATGTTGGGAACGATATGGCGGAGGACGATGCGCGGCGCTGTCGCACCGACGGCGCGGGCCGCTTCGATGTAGGTGAACTCCTTGATCGATAAGACCGTGCCGCGAATGACGCGTTGAGTCCCCGGGACCAGGAAGATCACAATGACAAACACCACCGTCCCAATGCCGGGCGACATCATCGTCACCAGCACCATCATCAGTACAAGGGGCGGCAATGCCTGCATCGAGTCGGACACCCGTTGGATGAAGAGGTCGACGAACCCACCTCCATAGGCGGAGACGGTCCCAATCAACGTGCCAATGGCGATTCCGATCCCAGTCGCCGCGATTCCGATGATCATCGCCGTGCGGGCACCGAAGATGATGCGGCTAAACAGGTCTCGGCCAATCACGTCGGTCCCGGCGATGTGGTCAGGCCAGGACGGAGCCGCCAGCTTGTTAATCGGGTCAGCCTTTTCGGCCGGATGCGGTGCGAAACCCGGCACGATCGTGGTGCCGTAGGCGGAAATGTCCTGACCGAACAGCGCTGCCACAATCAGGATGAAGATGATGCCGGCGCCTAGAGCACCAAGCGGGCGCTGACGCGCCAGCTGGCCCATGCGACGCAGCCGGCTCCGCCTCACTGGTAGAGCGACAACGATTTCGTCTGCAGTACCCGCAGCTGTGGCCATGATGTCTTACTCCTAGCCGTACCGAATCCGCGGGTCGATCCACGCGTAGCTCAGATCAGTGATGAGGTTGATCAGAACCACGCCAAATCCGATCACCACCACGACACCGACCACCAGGGGGAAGTCAGCGCGGCGGATTGATGTGACCAGCAGCGCACCAACACCGTTGATGCGGAAGATGTACTCGACGATCACTGCTCCCGAAATCAGGAATGCGAACTGATTCGCAAAGATCGTCAGCACCGGAATGAAGGAGTTGCGCAAAGCGTGGCGCATGACGACGACTCGTTCAGACAAGCCCTTGGCTCGAGCCGTTCGAACATAGTCTTCGTGCACGACCTCAAGCAGCTGCGATCGCTGCATCCGCATCAAGGTTGCCATGAGCGATGCGGCCAGCACCAGCGAGGGCGCGATGAACGCCTCCAGGTTGGTGACCGGATCGTCCCAGATATAGGGAGAGGGCAGAGTGGCCAGCGAAACGCCGATCCACTTGGCGACGAAGGAAACGACGAGGATCCCGAGCAAGAAATTCGGGACGGCGAGCCCGAGGATTGTGAATATTCGCCCGCTGTAATCGGCCGGCGAATTTTGCTTCACGGCCGAGATGATCCCAACAGGTATCGCGATCAGGAAGGCGAGCAGACTGGCGATAATGACCAGCTCGATGCTGCGAGGTAAGCGGATCTTCAGCTCATTCAGCACACTCTCCGACGTGGCGAATGACTCCCCCAGATCGCCTTGTAGCGCGGCCCAGAGCCAATCGCCGTAGCGCTCAATGACGGGCTTGTCCAAGCCGAGTTCACGATTGAATCGATCGATCAACTCTTGCGTGATCGCTCCGCCTTGGGGACTTTCGGACAGCAGTCGTTCGGCAGTGCTGCCAGGGAACGCATTGACCAGCATGAATGAGATGATCGAGAGCAGAAAGACGACAATGACGACGCCAATCAAGCGACGAACGATATAGCCCGACATGCGTTCACGCCTCGTTTCCCTGCCTTGACTGCCGGTCCACGGTGTCCGCGGCCGGCAGTCTGTCGTTCAGGACTGAGCGATGTTGAATCGCACCTAGGCCCTCGGGTAATCCGGGAAGTTCTTCCAGATCCTCTCGGTGTTGGTCGCACCCCAGCCAGGGTTCCAGGCGTTGTAGGTGTCCATCTCGTTGAACAGGTATCCACGCCGCGCCGCGATGCGGTACGGGTTGACGGCGAAGATGCGCCACATGTTCTCGAGCTCGCGGACTCGGATCTTCTCAAGGATCTCCGAGCGCTTGTTGACGTCGAGTTCCTGGCGCTGCTCAAGGCACCACTGGTCAACGTCTGGCTCACTGATCCCGTAGAAGTTGCCCGGGCTCTCGCTGTGCAGCTTGCCGTAGGAGAGTCCGTCGGCGTCCATCTCCGCGCCAATCAGCCAGGTGAACAGCGAGTCCTTGAAGTCGCGCGTGACCAGGCGGCCCAGCCACGTTTCCAGGTCGACCTGGAAATGGTTGACCTGGATGCCGAGGTTGGTGTTCCACTGCTGACGACAGAGCTCAAAGAGATTCAGGTAGACGCCGGCCACGGCGTGGAAGGTAGCTTCGAACTCAAGCTGGTTGTCTTCGTTGTACCCAGCCGCGTCGAGCAACTGCCGACCCTTGGCGGCGTCGAAGTCGCCGAACTCACCGAGTTCCGCTGGAGTCCACGGCCATTCGCGGAAGCCCCAAGGCGATTCCAGGTCCTCAAAGAAGGTCCAGTTCTGACCGTACCCGGCAGCAGCGAGGCCGTCGTACACGCCCAGCTTCTGTTCCTCACGGTTGAGGCCGAGAGCAAGGGCCTGGCGAACGCGGATGTCGTTGAACGGCGGTTCGTCCAGGTTGTGGAAGGACAGGTACGGCTGCCAGCCCGGAGGCGGCGCGCAGACCTGCACGGTCGAGTCCGGTTGCGTATCAAACACGCGCTCCAAGTCGGCGAGGTCCTGGACCGTGAGCCGGTCGATGACGTCACTCTCCCAGGCCGCCCACTCCGACTCGCGCTGGTTGACAAAGTCGGGACCGTGCAGCCCGTCCATGTACGGCAGCTGCTTGCCGTTGCGTGGGTCTTTCTTGAAGTACGTCGGGTTCTTGGAGGCCTTCCATTCGGCGCCCTGCTCGACGAAGTCGAGGACGAAGGGGCCGGTGCCGACTGTGTTGCGCCAGTCGTCCAGCACGGTGTAGTCGGAGGTGATGAACTCGGGCGCCGCGATGACGTGGAACGGGTTCATCATGTTGTTCAGCAGGTACGCGGCCGGCTCGAGCAGGTTGAAGCGAACCGTGTTCGACGCGTTGTCGAAATCGATGTCCTTCACCGCCGTATACGACGAGGCCTGCACCGGCACCGGGTCCACTTCGCCCTCGTGGGCCAGGAATGATCCGTCACGCAGCGCGTCGTAGGCGATCTTGACGTCTTCGGCGGTCAGCGTGCGGCCGTCCAGCGGCGGCTTGTCCTGCCACTTCACGCCATCATGGATCGTGAAAATCGTGGTCAGTTCGTCCGGGATTTCCCAACCGGCTGCGACATCACCCTCCAACTCGTAGTAGTGAGCGTTAGCCCAGTCGTCCATGGGGAAGACGACAAGCTGGCTGTAGAACATCGGTGCGAAGGCCGCCATGATGTTCGCCTGCGGGCCGACCACGTTCCAGTTGGCAACCGGAAGGTGTGCGAGCGTCCAGGTCCCGCCGTAGCGGGGGCCGTCGGCCTGTCCGGGGAGGTTTTGCAACTTACTCCAGTGATAGCGGAGCCGATACTCCTCCTCGGGCGTGAGCGTCATCGCCTCTTCTTCGGCGGTCAACTGACCAGGAAGCAACGCAACCGCCTGTTCCTCAGCAGCATCCTGTTGAGTCGTTGCCTGCTGCGCGGCGGCTTGCTGTGCCTGCTGCTGCGCTTGCTGTTGGGCAGCTTGTTGCGGCTGCGCTTGTTGCTGCTGCGCCTGTGCGGCTGCCTGCTGGCCGTCATCGTCGTCATCGCCACATCCGACCAGGGCGATGCCAGCGGCGCCGACGCCTGCTCGGGCCGACGCGCTCATCAGCGTTCGTCGGCTGAGGCGTTTGCGCTGCATTCGCTTCCAATAGTTGCGCTCTGTCATGTTTCGCTCCTCGCGTCCTATTGCCGATCGCGGTACAAGTAGCCGCCCGCTCTCTCGGCCATTCGGGTGCGCGTAATATAACCCTTCGTAACCCGGTTTGCACAGTTGGAAGTCAAATGACCGATTCCGATGCCATCGAGGCGCGCGTGCGAGGATTTCTGGCCAAGCGGGGAATTGCCTACGAGACCATCGTCTGCCAGCCCGATCAGGCGGACACGGCCGTGTTTTGCGAGGTCTTTGATATTCCGTACGAGCAGTCGGTCAACACCATCCTGGTGGCGTCGAAGAAGGAACCGAAGAGCTACGCCGCATGTCTGGTGCTTGCCAACACGCGGCTCGATGTCAATCGAACCGTTCGCAAGGAGATGGGCGTGCGGAAGTGCTCGTTCGCCTCGTTTGAGGAGGCGGAAGCGCTGACCGGCATGATGTCGGGCGGCGTGACGCCCTTCGATCTGCCGTCCGAGGTGCCCATTCTGATCGATGCGCGGATTGTCGGCGACGAGTTGATGTGGCTTGGTGGAGGCAGCCGATCGCTCAAGATCGGCGTCAAGGCCGACGATCTGGCGCAGCTACCTCATGCGCGAGTGGTCGAGGGTCTGGCCAGCTAGACGAAGGCCTTCAGGCCTGTAGCTCTTGTTCGAGAGCGACAATTTCCTCGATCGGGACGGCGCCGTCGCCCAGACCGGCCCGCAGCGTTCGCTTGGCCATGAGCTGCAGAGCGCGATTCGCCGGCGTTGGCACGTCGTGTTCGAGGCCGAGCAGGACAATTTCGCCGTTCAACCAGTCGGTCTCGATGGCGGGGACTCCACGTCGGAACGACTGCCAGGTGGAGCTGCCGCCTCGCTCGACGCCGGGAATCTCGCCGGCGCTGAATGTCGCTGCTCGGCGCTCGCCGACTTCCGCACGTGGGGCGTAGTCGATGCCTGCCGCTTTGTAACAGGCGAGCGCCTCGTCTCGCATTCGGCGAATGAACGCCCTCACGTCGTCGCCGGCTGATCGCAGCGCGGTTTCTCCGCAGAGTGCCCCCACCGCATTGCCGAGATTGTCGAGCAGCTTGCCGTGTTTCAGTCTCATCACATTCGGATCAGGCCGGGCATTGAATCCGGCCGTTGTGAGATCGTCGCAGAGCTGTGTGATCGTTGGATCGACCCCACGGGGGTAACGGCCGCTATCCAGCAGTCCTGGCTTGGGCGTGCCGAACAGGGCAATCTCGCCGGGGACGAGAAACGTTGCCGGCATCACGACCAACATGCCGTACACATTGAGAAAACGCCGTGCCGCGTTGGGCTCGTTGCCGACGCCGTTTTGTCCACAGACGATGGGGATCTCCGGACCGGCGCTTCGTTCAAGGTCGTCGAGCGCGCCGGATGTGTCCTGTCCCTTCATGGTCAGGATGACCACGTCGCCGTCACTGAACGTCAACTCCGACGGATGGCCGACCGCTGTGACTGGCACGCGCTGCTCTTTGCCTGGCCGACGGACCAACAGCCCATGCTCCTGCATCGCCGACAGATGGGCGCCGCGTGCGATCAGGACAACGTCACAACCGGCCAACTGCAGGAGCGCGCCGATCCCAGCGCCGATGCCGCCCGCTCCATAGATGATGTATCGCATGTTGCGTCCTCAGTCTGGGCCGGTAGTAGGCAAACCGTCCTCAGTCTGAACAGCGAAGCGCGGCTGATCAAGCAGATCAGCCGCGCTCGCTCATTCGACCTTGCCGCAAGTCGGTCAGAGGCTATTCCGAGTCCTCGGTTTGATCCTGCGGACTGGGCGGTGGACCGGCGAACATGGACTTGAGCTCGCCGGCGCGTTCCTGATCGGCCAGCGTCGGCTCGATCAAGACCTCTGCGCCGTTGAAGAAGACTTCGGCGTTGAGTTGGCTCAGTTCAAGGGTGTAGGCCATCGCCATCGCCGACACGGCCATGTAGCCCTGGATGACCGGGTGGTCCCAGACGACGAACAACATCTGCCCGTCGCGAACTGCGTCTGCCAGCGCATCGCTGAATCCGAAGCTGGCGATGGCGATCTCTGTCTCGGAGGCTTCGATCGCCGCCAAGGCTGCGATCGCGCTGTCGTGATTGAGCGTCAGGATTCCACCGATATCGCCCTCAGCGACTCGCTCGGAGATACGATCCTGGAGGCGCTCCAACTGCGTGTAGTCTTCATCCGCCTCGCCATGCGCGGGCGCCGACGACAGGTCGACCGAGATCTGCTCGACATCACCGCCACTGTAGCTCTGCTCCGCGCCGTCGCAGCGGTCGCGCAGCCCCACGTTGTCTTGCTCGTGGATCACGCAGAGCAACGTCCCATTGACTCCGGCCTCATTGAATTCCTCGCCGGCGCGGACGCCGCCTGCCAGATCATCAAGTCCGATGTGCATCAACGATCCGACGCTGTCGGCGTCTTCAGCGCCGGAGTTGAAGGTCACCACCTGGATACCGGCGTCCTGCGCCTCAGCAATGACCTCTCTCAGATCGTCGGCGTAGGGGAGCGACGTAGCGATCGTGATTGGATCGCGGCTGATGCAGTCTGCGATGCCGGCGGCGTGCTCCGCGCTGTTGGGCGCGCCGTACAGGAAGATGTCGACGCCGTACTGGTAGGCGGCTACGTTGGCTGCGGCCAGCGTCCAGCGCCAGAACCGATCGTCCGCTGGATTAGCGTGACCGTGGATGCACATGACCGGCGGCTGGCGCTCGATTACGACCTCGGGCTCTTCCTCTACCGTGCCCGTGACTTCGACCGAGTTGCTGTAGTGCCACTCATCGAGTTCTGCGTCCACGGGCAGGAATCTCGCCGCAGGAGCTTCCAGATCGTTCCAGACTTCTTCGTCATCAAGTTGTTGGAGTTTGACTTCGACCCGGCCGTCGTCCAGGCGTTTGACCCCGATTCGGACCTCGCTTGTCACGCTGATCGCCGCTTGCACGGCGCCCAGGGCGATAGCGCCGAGGACGACGCCGACGAGCAACGTCAGCAGATGCGACTTACCCACACGTCTCATGCCGTCTCCTATGGAAAAGTTCTCTGGTTTTGGTCCCAACCGATCATAACGAAGAACCATGCGGTGACAAAATCTCATGTCTGAACCGAGCGTTCGCGTACCGCGTCAGTGGACGAACGCACCAACGTGTTGCGGTGCCAGCGGTACCATGCCTATCGACCAGCGACCTTAGCCCTTGGAGCGCTTGCGATGACCGAACAGGCAGTACTTCCCCAGATCGACGGTGAACTTCAAGCCGAAGGCCCCCAGGCTCCGGTGCGGATCGTGCGAGACCGTTGGGGTGTGCCCCACGCCGAAGCGCAGTCGGCCCACGACGCTTTTTTCGCCCAGGGATTCTGTCTGGGACAGGATCGCGGCTGGCAACTTGAGCTGTATCGACACATGGCTCATGGTCGAGCGGCATCACTGTTGAACAAGGGCCTGCTGCGGATCGACCAGATGAATCGCACGCTCGGATTCGGCCGCGACGCTGCTCGAGAGTGGGAAGAGCAGTCCGACGGGGCGCGAATGATCCTGCAGGCCTATGCCGACGGGATCAACGCGGCGATCGCAGCAGGTCCGGCTCCGGTCGAGTTTGGGCTGCTTGGGCACGAGATGCAACCGTGGTCGCCGGTTGATTCGCTCGCCATCCTCAAGATGGTTTCGGCGAATGTGCATTGGGCGACCAAGATCGGCAACGGTGAGGTCGCTTCGCGTCTGGGGATCGACGCGCTCCAGGCGCTGATTCCCGACGTACCGGCCGATGCCGCATTGATCGCGCCGGCGGGAGCCTCCTGGACCAACGGCGCGCACGCATTCGCCGAAGCGCTGGCCGACCTCGAGTCGGAACCGGGCACCAGACGAGGTGGACTGGATGGCTCCAACTGCTGGGTGATCGACGGGGCGCACACGGCCAGCGGTAAGCCGCTGGTGGTCGGCGATCCGCACCTTGCCTTCAGCGTCCCGCCTCAGTGGTACGTGATGCACATGCAGTGTCCGGAGTTCACCGTGGCGGGGCCCTGCAGCCCCGGCTATCCGGGACCGGTCTACTACGGACATAACACCCAAATCGGCTGGACGATGACTCACGCCCAGGGCGACCGCTGGGACGTCTACCGCGAGCGGATCGTGCGCAATGGTTCGGGTCCCGAGGCGCAGTGGCTCGGCGGGAGCGAACCGCTGCAACGGCGCGAGGAGGTGATCGAGATTCGCGATGAAGAAACTGTCACCCAGACCGTCTGGTCGACGCGGCACGGACCGGTCGTTCACGGCGATCCAGAGTCCGACGATGAGGTGTTGGCGGCTCGGTTTGGCCTCTCGGACCCATGCCACGACTTCGACGGGATGATGACCATCTTCACCGCCGACAACATTCACGACGCGCGGCAGGGCTTCCGCCGTTACGACTCGATCTCGGGCAACTTCTGCTTCGCCGACCAGCAGGGAGGCATTGGCTATCAGTACACCGGCCGAGTTCCGATTCGCGAGCCCAGGCTCACACCGGTCAGTGGTTGGGACGGCCAACACGAGTGGAACGGCGAGATCCCTGCCGATGAACTGCCGCAGGATCTGAACCCCGCCGACGGCGTAATCATTACGGCAAACAATCGCACCACGACCGATGACTACCCGTACTACCTCAGCTTCAGCCAGACTCCATACCGCGCCGATCGGCTGCGAGAACTACTGCAAGGTCGGGATGACTGGTCGCCGGAGGACATGCCGGAAGTCCAGTCCGACCAGACCAGCCTGCATGCGCGATTCATCGCGGAGCGCGTTGGCCGGGCCAGCGTCGGCGACGAGGTTGGTGCGCAGATTCAGTCGCTGCTTGCCGACTGGGACGGGCACATGGCGATCGACTCTGCCGCTGCGCTCGTTTACTACGAGTTCTGCGAGCAGTTGATCGCGTTGACTATTCGACCCTACTTCAATGCACCAGCGCGGATCGCGCAGAGTTCGTACGAGGAGATGCGCATCCTGCACGAACAGATGAAGGCGGACAGTTCGTTGACGCTGCCGGAGGGCAGGTCGTGGGATGAGGTGATCGGTGAGGCGTTGGCGACCACCGCCTCGGTGCTGGCTGAGCGGCATGGCGCGGATCGCAGCCAGTGGAAGTTTGGCGACGCGCATCCTGTGACGTGGCGTCACAACCTTGGGCGCGATCCGGAGCGGGCGGCGCGATTCAATGTCGGCGACTTTGCCAAGGGCGGCGACGGCAATACTCCGAACAACGCGACGGGGTTGATCAACGAGCCGGCTGACCATGGCGTGAGCTATCGACAGATCTTTGACCTGTCCAACCTCAATGGGGCTCGGATCGTCTTGCCGCCGGGCAACTCGGGCCGCCCCGACAGTCCGCATTACAACGACCACATCCATAAGTGGCTCGAGATGGAGTACTTCCCGCTCTACATCGAGTGGGACGACATCGAGGCGAACAGCGAGGGCAGCCTGCGGCTTGAGCCGGTTTAGGGGGCCTAGGGGGCCGTCGCTTCGACGCTGGCGCGGAGGATTGCCAGACCGCGTTCGAGATCTTCGTCCTCGATGGTCAGCGGCGGCATGAGCTTGATCACGTCCGAGGCGGCGCCTCCGGACGTCTCCATCAGCAGGCCGCGCTCGAACGCTTCGTGGCAGATCCCTGAGGCGAGGCCGTCGATCGGGGTGTGCAGGCCCTGCAGGAGTCCTCGGCCTCGAGGGGTGGCGCGGAGCGATTCGTGCTCCTCGGCGATTGAGGCCAGTTCCGTGTGAATGATCTCGGATTTTCGCCGGACTTCGTTTGCGAGCGACTCGTCGGCCCACCAGCTCAGCGCTTCGGTCGCGGTGACGAAGGCGGCGTTGTTGCCGCGGAACGTTCCGTTGTGTTCGCCTGGCGACCAGATGTCGAGGTCGGGTCGGATGAGGGTGAGCGACATTGGCAGGCCGCTGCCAGAGATCGACTTGGACAGGCAGACCAGGTCGGGCTGGATTCCGGCGGGCTCGAACGAGAAAAACGTGCCGGTGCGTCCGCAGCCGGCCTGGATGTCGTCGACGATGAGCAACACGTCATGGCGTTTGCAGCATTCCGAGAGTCGTTGCAGCCAGGAAAAATGGGCCGTGTGGAGCCCGCCTTCGCCCTGGACGGTTTCGACGATGACGGCGGCGACTGAGGTCGACTCGTCCGCGAGCATCGTGTCCAGCACGCCGACGGTGTCGACATCCTCCCCAAGCTCGCCGTCGAAGGGCGCCGTGAGCTGATGCTCGAGCGGGATTCCGGCTGATTCGCGTTTGACCACGTTTCCGCTCAGCGCCAACGCGCCCAACGTCATCCCGTGAAATGCGTTGGTGAAGGAGACGATGTCTTGACGTCCGGTGACCTTGCGGGCCAGTTTGAGCGACGCCTCGACGGCGTTGGTTCCGGTCGGTCCCGGGAACATCACCTTGTAGTTCATCCCGCGCGGGAGCAGGACGACCTCTTCGAAGCGGCGGAGGAAGTCTCGCTTGGCGGTCGTCGCCATGTCGAGCGAGTGGATGATGCCCTGCGACTGGAGGTAGCGGGTCAGGGCGGCGATCATTTCGTCGGGGTTGTGGCCGTAGTTGAGGCCACCGGCGCCGCTGAAAAAATCGAGATACTCGCGACCGTCCTCGTCCCAAAGCGAGGCGCCATGCGCCCGCGACCAGACGGCGGGCCAGGCGCGCACGTAGGAACGGACTTCCGATTCCAGCTCCTCGAAGACGTCCAGACCGCTCATAGCAGGCGCGCTCGTAACCATCCACGACCCTCACAATCAGGCACCCCGCCGGAGGCCACTGCCTTCACTATGCCTGATTTCCAGGTCCGTGTCCCTACTGGTTCGCACGCAGTTCCGGGGTGAGAGGAACCGGGCGAGCGTGTCGGCCAAGAATGCTGATGTTCAGGTGTTCGGCGGAATTTTTCTTTTGCGGGGGAATCGGGCACGATCTCCAGTGTTTTACGGGGGATCGGGTGTTCAGGTTGTTCAGGTTTGTTCAGTCTGGTCCAGCCAGGTTCAGTTCGGTTGAACCGCAGGCGGCCGATCGAATGAACGCAGCTCTGGAGGTGTTTGAGGTGTTCGAGGCGTTCAGGGTTGTTCGATTCCGTTCGATTTTGGCTGATGCGCGACGGCCGCCGGTCACCATCGCGCGAGGCGGCGGTGAAGAGGATCGTCTGGCCGGCGACTCGGCTCATCGCGTTTGGTCATCCGTTCTCGGGCCTGGCTAGATGACTCCTGGGCTCCTGGCTTCAGATCACTATATGGCGCAGGCGTTCTATCGAGATATCCGGAATGTACACGGAGATACCTCCTGTTCGAGCCAGGGGGTATCTCAGCGGTGTTTGAGCCAACGCGTTTCTTGGCTGTGACTAGCTGTGGCCGTTGTGGCCGACGTGGTTGGAGTGGTCGTGGCCGTCGTGGTCCATGTCGTGGGCGCAGTGGTCGGGCTCGGGCAGGTCGAGGGCCGGGTTGTGACTGAAGAAGCCGGAGGGCCGCAGTTTGAATCCGCTGCGATGCACCGGGGCGACCGGCCAGTCCTCGGGCACGACGATGTGGTTCATGCCCACCGTGTACCAGAGAACCACGTCCTCATCGCCGATCTCGCGGTCGGCCGAGATCCAGGCGGGAATGCCCTCGCCCGGCTGACTCTGGTTCGGGTAGTCGCCGGCCGGGTAGAACTCGGACTCGTTGTAGGGCGTGACCCAGAGCTGCTTCTGGGTGAAGCCGGCTCGTCCGTGAACGGCGGCGTCGGGGCCGGCCATCATCGACACGGTTTCGCCGGGGACCAGCAGGTAGGCCGGCGCGTGGCCGACGTGGTTGACCTTGTTGGTGTTGGCGATTCGCCAATGTCGGGCCGAGGCGGAGTTGACGACACCTTCTCCGTCCGTCTCACTGATCAGCGGCTTGGCGACGGCGGTGAAGGCGTTGTTGTAGGGATTCTCGGGGCCTGCGGGCAGGGGCACGGTGTCGACCTGGTAGACGGTGTTGGTGCCGCCGTCGACTTCCATGTCCATGCGGAAGCAGAGGAAGTGCTGGTGGATCGGCGCGGCCAGACCGGGGGCGATCATGTGACGGGTGATCTGGGGGTCGTCCGGGTCGGCGGCGATCGTCTGCACGATGCCGGTTGCCTTGACTTCCTGCTCCCAGGAGCCGTCCGGGTAGAAGGACCAGTAGAAGCCGTAGTCGTAGTTACCGACCGTGGCGATGGCCGAGACGACCAACCGGCGCGTGCGGCGCACTTCCGAGACCGGGATCTCGTTCTCGACTCGGGTGTGCTTCCAGTTGATGCCGAAGTCTTCCTCGTGGATGCAGACGGCGTTCTTGATCGTGCGCGAACCGCCGAACTCGTTGGTCACCTGGGCGTCCATGTAGACGATTTCACCGAGGCAGTCACAGCCCAGCTCCAGCGAGTTGGTGAGCCGGCCGAGGCCGCCGACTTCGCCCGAGTCGAATGCATTCTTGAAGTACTGCGTGGGCGAGGCGTCGCCGTAGGGCACGACCATCTCGACCATCGAGGCTCGGTAACAGATCGGCCGCAGCTCGCCATCGTCGTTGTAGGCGATCTGGTGCAGGACGAGGCCCTCGCGGGGATGCAGCGAGACACGCATCTGCCACTTCTGCCAGCTGAGCAGGTGCCCGTCCAGCGTGAAGGAGACGCCGTCGGGCTGGACGATGTCGAGCGTCTTGAAGCCCTCGCGCGGCTCGATGTCGTTGTAGCGGTAGTCCAGCGACGTGTCGGGCGCGGGCGGTCCCGGTTCGTCGACCACATCGAGGACGCGGTTCTCGACCAGGTCGACGACGGCCATGACGTGCTCGATCGGGCGTCCGTAGCCGTTGGACTCCTCGGAGTCGCGCAGATAGGAGATCGCCTTGAGCGTGCGGTGCTCGTTCTCCCAGGCGGTACCGAAGTTGCCGCCCGGCCAGGGGTCGATCTGGATCAGCTCGATCTGCTCGTCGGAGTATCCGCGCTTTTTCATGGCGGCCAGCCAGCGAGAGTCGGAGCGAACCGCTTCCATCGCCCGGCCGAACTCTTCCGCCAGCGGGAACGGCTGCTGGCCGTCCAGCGAGGTCCAGCGGGCGACCGACTGTGAATCGAGATCGACGACGCACTCGACAGCGTCGCCTGTCTGGACATCCATCATCACGATCAGCGCCCGGCGGGCGATCGGGTCGCCGTCGGAGAAGCTGCGGACGACATCCTTGGCGGGCTCGTCGAGGGCGACCAGCGGGAATCGCCAGCCGTCGCGGGGCTGGTGCGACGAGGCAATCTGAGAGGCCGCCGAGATTTCGTCGGCGGTCAAGGGGTCAAGCGGGTGGGTCACGCCAACGGGCGCGGCGGGTCGAGTCTCGGTGACCATGTGGGGTGCTCCTGCCATGCGGGTTCTGATCGGAGAGTACCGGAAGTGGGCCGGACAGTTTTCGCGGGGATATTCCCGTCGATTGGACAGGATTTGTTGCTCTGGGCTGGGAATTGTCGCGTCAGGTGTTCAGGTTTGTCCAGATCTGTCCAGATTTCACTCGATTTCGAGATGATTGATCGGCGTGGATCCGGGGATGAGCAGCGAATTTTGGCAATCGTGCGGGACGTTGGTTCGCGGTCACGCGCCAACGAAGATTCGTTCGCGATGGTGCTGCATCAGAACGAGGTCGGGCGTGAATTTCTCTGGCAGTTCGATCTGCTGTCCGTGGTAGGCTCCGAAGGCCTTGAGGACGAATGGGTTTTGGGTTTGAGCCAGCTGCGGCGAAAGGAGCAGGCGCAGATCGGCATCGAAGGTGATCAAACCCCGATCGAATGCCCGATCATGGAGGGCATTGAGACACAGGCCGTTACGTGGGTTGAGGCGATTTTCCGGGTCCTCGCGCCACGGCACAATGTGCGAAGCGTTCAAGAGGCGTGCATCCGCTACACCGGTGATGCAGCATCGGTTCTGGTAGGCGCTCAGCACTGCCGCGCGAAAGAGTTCTTGTCCGCGGCGGGTCTTGGTCTCCATCAGTACGTCTTCACCGCCGGTTGGCATAGCAGAGATCTCTTCATCTCTGGATGACTCCGCGCCTACCCGAGCAGACGCCTCGACGATCGCGTCTGCCGTCGCGGACCAATCCGCTTGCAGCTCGGCCCACATTTCGCGATCCGCCCTTGAGGCGTTGCTCAATCCTGATCGGTCCAAAGAGTCGTCAAGGCTCGCGAGATTCGTCAATTTCATTGCTAGCGCAGAGGGCGTTCGACCCAACAGAGCAGCCTGCCGGACAACCTCAGGATTGCCGCGATGGAGCTTTCCAAACGGCAACCGTAGATACAGGCCGAGCGCGACCAGTAGTTCTTCACGAGCCCACGGTCGCCTCGTCGTCGCCACAACCAGTCCTTGCTTGCTCTGAGCTTCCAGTCAGGCCAGGCTACCGCGAGGAGGCGACGACCATGGCAAACGAAGCACAACTGACGAGCGCGATTGAGGATCTCTGGCTTCGACCGGATGTCACTTGGCTGGCCACGCGGCTGCGATCAGATGTGAAGGACCAGGAGGGATCGTGGCCACAGCGGATCAACATCCACATCAAGTTCTTTCGGGCGCTCAAAGAGGCGGGCTGCTGGGAAGGCGTCGACGTTGAGCTTGTCTCTCACGGCAAGTTGGGCAGGGCCGTGCCAAGGTACGTAAGAGGCCGCGTCTTTCTCGAATGGGACGTGCAGGCCGAGTCAGCCAGCGCGGATGGCGTCTGGTACTCGTTCACCATCTTCGCGCTGATCCCCGACGAAGACGGTCCAAGGCTGTGGTGTTGGATCTGCGATTCAATTGAAGAGGAGGAGTACGCCGAAGCCGTCTTCGCTTGGTGGGAGCCGCAGTCTTTTTCTTTCGCTAAGGGCTTTCCGCTCCTTCCAGAGCGGATCAGCCAGTCTGAGACGTAGCAAGAGGGCGGGCTGATTGGCCCGCCCTCTGGTGGTTTGTCGATTGCCTTCGGCTATTGGTTGCAGAAGGAGGGGGCCTGGTCGGGGGCGATTTGCATGGCGAGGGCGCAGATCTGCTGCTGCCAGCCTGGAGGCAGATTGTCGATGTAGGCCATGTTCAGCGCGACGGGGCGGATCAGCATTGTGGTCGTTTCGGGGGCCTGCTGAGCCGTCAGCGCGAGCATCGCGCGCGCACTCGGGCTGGAATCGACGTTTTTCAAGGCCAGCATCACGTGACTGGCCTGGACGAGGTCGCCGTCGTCGATGGCGAACAGCAAACGTCCTTCGTACACCTGAGCGAGGCTGAACTGGGAGCGTCCGACGGAGCCGACCAGCGCCTGGCCGCCCAGGTGCTGTGCGGCGCCGATCGCCGCATTGGACAGCGTGGCGTTGAGCACCAGCACGCCGCCGGCCTGATTTGTGACCATCGCCGCGCCGATCGCCGTGCCGGCAGCGACCGGGTCGGTCAGGCTGCCAGCCGGGAGTTGCAGCCGCTCGACCGCGCCGCCGTAGCTGCTGGCCAGACCGTCGCAGCGGTCTCGCAGGCCGATGTTCACTTCTTCGTGGATGACGCAGAGGACCGTGCCGGTCGCGCCGGCCTCGTTGAATTCGCGTCCGGCGAGTCGGCCCGCGCCATGGTCGTCGAGTCCGTAGTGGACGGTCGAGCCAACCAGACCGGCGACGTCGGCGCCGGAGTTGAAGGTGACGAGAAATGCGCCGCTGGTTCGCGCGGCGATGAGCGAATCGCGCAATCCGTCGATGTCGGGGATTGACGAGGCGATGCCGAGCGCGCCGCGGTCGACGCAGTCATCGATTGCCGCCGCATGTGCGGCGATGTCGGGCTCGCCGCTGATCTCAACGTTGGTCAAGCCGAGTTCCAGCGCATTCTGCCGCGCGACCAGGTTGAAGTTGTTCCAGAACGGGTCGTCATCGGCGCCGTGGTGGATGACACAGTACAACTCGGCAGGTCCACCGTCGCTCGGCATCGAGTCTTCCATCATGCTGTCGCCCGCTGGCGCGACATGCACGGAGACCGGGGATGAATGCAGCCACGCGCCGGTCACGCCAGCGGGGATGACGCGGTATTCGGGTCGGATGCGCTCGCCCCAGGTGCCGTCGTCGTTGGCCTGTTGCAGCGCGACTTCGACACGGCCGTCGTCGTGCCGGATTCCCAGGATGCGGACTTCGGTTTCGCTACCTGACGTGGCATAGACAGCGCCGGCGATGATGCCGATTACGCCAATCAGGGCCAGACTGACCAGTTTCCATCTGTGTTGAGACATGTCGGCTCCTTCGGATGATTGCCATCGACAGTTGGGGCTTGTAACCGCGAACAGGCTATGTTCCAGCAATCGAATGTGCAAAGGGTATGCAAAAGTGTATGGAAAAGCGAGACAGGGGTGCGGGACTAGCCCGCACCCCTGTCTGGGTCTGTTGAGGACGGCTTCGGGGTCGGCGGACCCTACACGGCCTCGATGATCGTGCTGATGCCCATGCCGGCGCCGATGCACTGGGTGGCGAGGCCGTACTGGCCGCCGGAGCGCTTGAGCTCGCGGGCGACGGTCGTGACCAGGCGGGTGCCGGTGGCGCCGAGCGGGTGGCCGATGGCCAGCGAACCGCCGTTGACGTTGACCTTGTCCATGTCGATCCCGAGTTCCTTGACGGAGGGGATGACCTGGGCGGCGAAGGCCTCGTTGAACTCGACGCGGTCGATGTCGGAGGCGTCGATGCCGGCGTGGGCCATGGCCTTGCGGGTCGCGGGGATCGGACCGAGACCCATGACCTGCGGCTTGACGCCGCCGACGCCGAAGCCGGCGATCCGGGCGAGCGGCTCGAGGCCGAGCTCGTCCGCCTTGCGCTCGCTCATCAGCAGCGCGGCGGTGAAGCCGTCGTTGGTCGGGCAGGAGTTGCCCGCCGTGATGCGGATTTCGCTCTGCGTGTGGGAGACGGTGCCGCGCACGGTGCGCAGGCCGCTGAGGCCCTCGAAGTTCGTGCCGGGGCGGAAGCCCTCGTCGACCTCGACGACGCGCTTGTCGCCGCGTTCGTCGAGCAGCAGGTTGCCCTCGTCGTCGAAGACTGGCATTTCGACCTCGATCGGGACGATTTCGCCCTGGTAGAAGCCGGAGGCCAGCGCTTCGCCGTACTTGCGGTGCGACTCGACCGCGAACTCGTCCAGCTCCTCGCGGGAGATGTTGTACATCTCGGCGACGTTCTGAGCAGTCTGCAGCATCGAGGTGACAGGCGAGGAGTCGAGGATCTCGTCGGGGATCGGAACCGAGAAGTCGAGGCCGTGGGACGGGGCCAGGTTGCGCTGGTTCTCAGTCATCTGGTGGCGGTCCTGGTTGAACTCGGTGATCCGAGTCGGTTCCGCGCCGCCGCCGCCGCCGAGTTGGCGACCCATGCGCTCGACGCCGAGCGCCACGCCGACGTCAATCGCGCCGACCATGATCTCCTGGGCGACGCGGTGCATGGTCTCCATCGAGGAGCCGCACTGGCGGTTGGAGTCGAAGGTGCAGACGGACTCGGGCAGGCCGGCCAGTCGGACGATGTGGTTCGCGCCGATGCCGGCGAGTTCGGTCACGCCGCCGACGCAGCCCATGCCGACGTCTTCAATCTCGTGCGGGGAGAGCTGCGGGTAGCGGCCCAGCAATTCCTGGAGCACCTGGACGCCAATGGTGTCGAGGCGAGTCGCCGTGAAGGCACCGCGTCCGCCACGGGCAAAGGCGGAACGTACGCCGTCAACGATGACGACATTCTGCATTTCCATCGTTCAAATTCCTCTCTGAGGCGCGGATGCGCCCTATCACTGTGGTTCAGTTGGCAGTGTAGCGAATGTTCGGCGAAATCGATCGGCAGGTCAGGAGCCGAAGATCGACGCCACGGGACAGGTGAAGCCGGGCAGGACATCCAGGCCGTCGATTTGTCCATCTTCCCCGACGACGACGACCGCCGCCCCCGATCGATGCACTTCCAGAGTGCGAGTCTCCGGCTGTACCACCCATACCAGCCTCACGCCAAAGCTGAGCCACATCCTCGCTTTGTCGTGGACCTCCCTAACGCCTCGGTTGAACCCCTGTACCTCGACCACGAGATCGGGAACGACCTCGGCGTAGCCGGTGATTCGCTGATCGCGGGGGAGCTTCTCCAGGGAGGTGTAGGCAATCTGCGTCTCGCGTACCGTGTCGGGATTGCGTTCCAGCTGATAACCAGAGCCGATTGTTCCCGTGCCCAGCTTGTTTCGCTGCAGGAACTCGCCGATTTCACGGCCCAGGCTGGCGATGATCGCGCCACTCTCAATCCCGCCCGGTTGACGCTCGCACAAGACCCCACGGATCAACTCTCCGCGGACTCCTTGACTGTGCAGATGGAGCAGAGCGTCGGCGGTCAACAGCTTGGTCTCGGTCGTCATTCCGTCCCGTGCCCTCCCAGGATCAAAGCATGGTTCACTATCAACTCCAGCACAGTGCTGCCGCTAGTGCAGCGAGTAGCAACTCTCCCACCAACGCCGCAACGGTCAGCGGGAGACATCCCCTGCCGGAAAGCTCGCTTAGTCCATCACCAGTTTTCGGACAGCCGTACGGACATTCGACGGCGTCGAGATCAAGTCTTCCTCCACATTGGGGACAGCGACCGTAACGGTTTGGAGGAGCGATGTCCGCAGGTTCGCTCATAGGACCAAATGTACCGCGCCGGACCCCAGAGGGCCCGGCGCGGCGGGTTGGTCTTCCGATTGCCCTGGACCTACACCTCGAAGTTGTAGACCTTGGCGGCGTTTCGCTGGAGGACGTTGAGCAGGTCCTCCTCGGGCAGGACACCGAGGACTTCCTCGACGTGCTCCTTGGGATTGCGCGCGACCGAGTTCGGGCCTGGCGACATCGACGTCGGGTGCGGGAAGTCGGTCTCGAACATGAAGTTCTCGGAGCCCATCATGTCGATCGCCTTCAGCGCGGAGCCTTCCTCGAACCAGAAGCAGCCGTAGCACTGGCGCTTGAAGTACTCGGAGGGCAGCAGGTCCATCTCAGGATGCTCTTCGAAGCAGCCCGAGTTCTTCCACTGCCAGTCCATCGCCTCGAGGAGGTAGGGAATCCAGCCGACGCCGGACTCAACCGAGACGAACTTGAGCTCGGGGAAGCGGTGGCACATGCCCGAGAGGATGATGTCGAGGATGGCGTTGGAGTTGTCGAGGAACAGCTTCACAGTCGACTTCGCGTAGGCGGCCTGGCGGCCGTTGTCGACGGTCACGTTGCGCAGCTCGGTCAGGTCGCCGGAGCCGATGTGGAAGTTGATCGACAGGCCCATGTCCTGGGCCTGGCTCCAGATCGGATCCCAGTGCGTCTCGGTGATGCGCGGCAGACCGAAGGTGTGCGGCTGGTTGGTCATCAGCACGCCGCGATGTCCGCGGTCGTAGGCCCGTTGCATCTCGTCGACGCAGGCCTGCACGTCCCAGAACGGCATCGCCATGATTGGGATGAAGCGGGAGGGCTCGACCGAGGTCCAGTCGACGAGGAAGTCGTTGTAGGCGCGGACGCAGTCGAGGCGCAGTTCGTCGTCGGTCATCTGGAGGAAGTTGCCGGAGCCAAAGCCGCCGACGTTGGGGTAGACGACCTGGGCGTACATGCCGTACTCGTCCATGCGCTGCAGGCGCTCGCGGATTTCCCAGCTGCCGTGGTCGGCCTCCTGGAGGCTCGGCGGGTGGTTGGGCGGCGGGGACTTCCAGCCGGCCATCGCGGCACCGGCGGTGGGCATGAACTTCTTGCCGCCCATGACCCAGCGGTCCTCGTTGATCTCCGGGTCGAAGATCACGTGCGGGACGAGGTCGCCCCACTTCTTGGTCGAAATCCGATCCGTCCACAGCGTCTCCGGCTCGGAGACGTGGGTGTCGGAGTCGATCACTTTGATCCGGTCACAGATCATCTCGGCCATGGCGGTTCCCTTCTTGGCGGCGAGAGTGGTTGAGATGTAATCAGGTTAGCACTCGCCCTTGAGCAGATTCGCGCCCGGCCAGAGAAGATTGCCCGACCGCGAGCGTCTTCGTACCCTTCCTATTAGTTCGACTTCCCGAAACAAATCTCGTGTCCTTGCAAAACGCGACCACCGATCCCGAGGCGTCCCTGGACGAGCAGCGTCCGCTCGGGATCGACCTGCCCCGACGCACCAAACGACTGATCATCATTGGGGCGATGCTGGGCATGTTCATGGCCGCGCTCGAACAGAGCGTGGTCAGCCCGGCGATGCCGCAGATCGTCTCGGATCTGGGTGGTCTTGAACTGTATCCCTGGCTGATGCAGTCGTTCATCATGGCGCAGGTCGTCACGATCCCGATTGCCGGGACGCTGAGCGACTCCTTTGGTCGCAAGCCGATCCTGTTGACCGGGATGACCGTGTTCCTGATCGGTTCGGCGCTATGCGGCTTTGCGCCCGGCATCTATGAACTGATCGCTTTCCGAGCCGTCCAGGGCGTTGGCGCGGCGATCCTGATGACGGCCACCTTTTCCGTGGTCGGAGACCTCTACGCGCCGGCCGAGCGCGGACGATTCATCGGAGTGTTCGGCGGCGTCTTCGCGCTCAGCAGCCTGATCGGCGCTCCCGTCGGCGGAGTGCTGACGGAGACGCTCTCCTGGCGCTGGGTCTTCTGGATCATGCTCTTCCTCGGACCGGTCGTTGTCGCCGTGGTTGCGTTCAAGATGCCTTGGCTGCGGCCGCCGAAGCGCAGGTTCAGAATTGATGTCGCCGGCGTCCTGGCGCTCTCGATCACGCTGATCCCCGCGATGATCGCGCTCAGCCTGGCCGCTCAGTGGGGTTGGTCCGCTCCGCAGACGATCATTCTGTTCGCGGTTTCGGCGATCGCGCTGGTCTTCTTTATTCGGATTGAACGCCGAGCCGATCAGCCGATCGTGCCGCTGGAGTTGTTCCGCATCCCCACGATCGCGACCACGGCCATCGTCACCTTCTTCCTCGGCGTGGGAATGATGGGCGTGTTCGTCTATCTCCAGTTCTATCTGCAAGTCGGGATCGGAGCCGACGCCGCCACTGCGGGCCTGGTCATGGGACCGATGATCCTGGTTTCCGTGGCGGGATCGGTCGTTTCCGGACAGATCATGTCGCGGACCGGGCGCTACAAGATTCTCGCTGTGACTGGCTCGTTGATGATGCTGGGATCGATGTTGCTGCTCTCGACGATGACGCGCGAGACAACAATCATCGGCGTGTTGGGTCGGATGTTCCTGTTCGGCGTGGGCATGGGCTTGATGATGCCAGTCATGTCGATTGCCTCGCAGAATGCCGCGCCGCAGAAGTACCTCGGCATCGTCTCTGCCTTCACTCAGTTCTTCCAGCAAGTCGGCGGCGTGATCGGCATCGGTGTGATCGGCGCGCTGTTCAATGCCCGGTTGGCCAGCGGCCTCGTCGAGCGCCTGACGCCGGACCTGGTCGAGAAGATTCAGCCCGAGAAGTTGGTCGACCCGCTGTTCCGCGAGTCGTTGATGACAGATCTCGGACCCGAAGTCTGGTCGATCGCCGAACCGCAGGTGCAGACGGCCGTTGCGACGGCGATCACCGACAACTTCCTCCTGGCCGCTGCGATTGTGCTGATCTCGGTGTTGGCGATCTTCAGGATGAAAGAAATCAGGCTGCGCAGTGCGGCCTTGCCCTCAGGAGTCAACGTGGAGCGTCCCGATCCTGACCCGCCGAAGACGGAGGCGACCAGGGTGGTCGAATTTCCAATCCTCGAGCCCAAACCAAGTAGTCCGTTCAACGGTGCTGTCGAGGCGTTCGATTTGGAATTGCGCGACCAATACGCGCCTCAGCCAATGCCAAATCGACCGAACGGCGCCGATGGAGGCAGGTCCCTGCGACGCGCGGTCATGACGGCGGCGATCGTCGGTGCCGGTGTTGGACTGGCGCTGTCCTTTGTTTATCCGCGAACCAAGACCCGTTAGTCCTTGAACTCCGCAGCGACGACGGCGAATGCCTCGTCCGAGGCTTCCAGCGTGTGGGCCACGTCTTCCTCGGTCAGTGCCGTCGAGAGGAAGCCGTTGTGCACAGGGTGCAAGTAGACACCACGCTCTGCGAGTTCGGCCGAGAATCGGTAGGCGCGCGGCACGTCCCGAGTCGAGAAGTCGTCGCCGTCGAAGAGCATCAACGGGATCGATACCGGCCCGGTCTGGCGGATGCCGACTCCGTGAGCATCGGCGGCTCGTTGCCAGCCCTCGCGCAGGGCATTGCCGGTCTGTTCCAGGCGCGCGATGCCATCGGTCTCTTGCAGCGTCGTGATTGTCGTGTAGGACGCAGCCATCGGAGCGGCGGTGAACCAGTACGAACCAGTGGCGAAGGTCGCCGCGACCGCTTCGGACAGGCTGTCACGTCCCATCAGGGCCGAGATCGGTTGCCCGTTACCGATCGCTTTGCAGTAGATGCTCAGATCCGGGTCGACCCCAAGTGGCGCCCAGCTACCGGCGATGTCGAGCCGGAATCCGCCGCGCACATCGTCGAGGATCAGGGGCATCTGGTTTGCGTCGCAGAGGTCACGGACACCCTGGGCGAACTCAACGGTCGGCATTTCCTGGTCGAAGCCAACGTCGTGGCGGAAGGCCGAGACGGCGATCCCCGCTGCATCGCCGTCGGCCGCGTCGATCGCGGTTCGGACGGAGGCAAGGTCGTTGAACTCGTACTCGACCGTGCCATCGACCTGCTTCGCCATGTCGCCGGCGTTGATCCAGGTCGGCGCGGCGCCGTGGTACGCGCCGTGGGCTCGGAGCAGGGTGCCCTTGCCGGTCGCCGTGCGCGCGACCGAGGCGGCGTAGACGGTGGCGTCGGTGCCGTTTTTGGCGAACCACGCCCAATCGGCCCACGGCGTGATGTCGACGAGCAGTTCCGCTAGCTCGACCATCTTCTCGGATGGACCGTTCAAGCAGTCGCCCGAGTCCTGGACTTCAGCAACCGCCCGGTCCACGGCCGGATGCCGGTAACCGAGCAGGATCGGGCCATAGGCGCAGATGTAGTCGATGTACTCGTTGCCGTCGACGTCCCAGAGGTGCGATCCCTCGCCGCGGGCGAAGAACTGAGGGAAGTTCTTGGGCAGGATCGATGCATTCTGGTGGCCGTACATGCCATTCGGGATCACGGCCTGCGCGCGCTCGCGCAGCGCTGCGTCGGCCGATCGTGGTCGCTCGGAAGTCATTCAGTCCCTCAATCCTGCGGAGATCTGTGCTGCGGCCAAGTCTAGAGGTGCGCCGGTAGCCTGCCTTCATGTCCGGTACGCGCCACCCGTTCGCCGAGTACGAGGAACACTCGCTCGCTGAAGCAGCGCGAGAACTGGAACCCGCGATTCGGGACCGGGCCGATGAGATTGAAGAAACAGGCAGTATTCCTCCCGACCTGATCCAGGCCATCACCCGTCGAGGACTCTTCCGGCTCAATATCCCCGCCCGCAGCTACGGCGAGCAGGCGCATCCACTGGTCGTCTTTCACGTGATCGAGGCGTTGGCCCATGCCGACGCCTCGACGGCCTGGGTCGTGATGATCGCGAGCGAGGTGTCCCTGCTCGCCGCGTATCTGCCGAACGCCGTCCTGAGTCAGATGATCGGCGGCGAGGAACCCGGCGGACCGAGTTGCCGGATCGTCGGTTCGTCGCGCGTGATGACGACGGCGGAGCCGGACGAATCGGGATATCGGCTGAGCGGTCGGCTCAACTTCGTCAGCGGCGTCGAGCACGCGACTCACGTCGTGGCAACCTTCATCGACTTTGAAGATCAGATTCGATTCGCGCTTTTGCCGCAGCGCGCCGGCACGGTGATCGAGACCTGGGACGCGATGGGACTGCGCGGCACCGGCAGCCACGACTGGGAACTGGATGGCGCCTTCGCCCAGAAGGCGCACACTTGGGCGGCATTAGGGCCAATCTGCGCTGAAGGTCCGCAATGGAACGTCCCGGATCGCTCGTTGGTGGCCTGGATTGCGAACGCCGGCCACGCAGTGGGGACCGCACAGGGCGCGCTCGACGATCTGGCCGAGGCGGCATCGCAGTCGACCACCGGCGATACGGCCGCCCTGCGAGACCGTGAGCCGTTTCGACTCGAGTTTGCCCGCGCGCAGGCTGAGGTCGCTTCGGCTCGATCCCTGGTCCAGGAGACCTGGACTCGAGCCTGGCCGTCGGTCGAGCAGGATGAGCCCGATCTGAAACTGCTGGGTCGTTGTCGCCTGGCCAATGTGCACGCTGTGCACACCTGCGTCGATGCGGTCGAGCGGTTGTTTCGAGCCGGCGGGACCAATGCGGCGCGTCGGACCTGGACCCTGGAGCGCCGCTGGCGCGACCTGCAAACGGCTCGTCAACATGGCGCGGCGCTGGAATGGAACTTCGACGCCGGCGTGCGTGCGCAGCTTGGATTGCCACCTCGACGGGCTCGCTGATTCGACGCTGGTTGCCTTCCATTAGCGGAATCTGGGGGATGTGGCTTAGCATGGCCGCATCAGGACGGCTGGACGGGCGTGCATGCTCGTTTGAGATCCAGCCGCTCCGCGCGGGAGTCGTATGGCCGGTCCGTTGGAGGGAATCACCGTTCTGGATCTGACCAGCGGCATTGCTGGTCCCTACGCGACGAAACTGCTCGCCGATTACGGCGCGAGAGTGATCAAGGCCGAACCGCGCGGGGGTGATCCAGCGCGAAGATTTGGCCCCTTCCCCGACAACCAGCCCAATCCCGAGGCCTCCGGCCTCTTCATGCATCTCAACACCAACAAGCAGTCGATCGTGCTGGATCCTCACACCGACGACGGCGCGGCCACTGTGCGCCGTCTGGCGCAGCTCGTCGACGTCATCGTCGAGGCCTTGCCGCCGGGCGAGGCCGAAGCCGCCGGGTGGGGCTGGGAGACGCTGCACGCGATCAATCCGAGGTTGATCTTCTGCTCAATCACTCCGTACGGGCAGACCGGGCCGTATCGCGATTACCGCGGTTCGGAAATCACGATGCAGGCGATCGGCGGTCCGCTGCACGCGACCGGCGCAGCAGACCGCGAGCCGATCAAGGTCGCCGGTCACTATGCCGGCTATCACGCCGGCGCGACGGCCGCCTTTGCGATCCTGCTCGCCCTCAAGCGTTCCGCCACCGACTCGCTAGCCGGCGATTGGATCGACATCTCGATCTACCGCTGTCAGGCCGGCTGCCGAGATCGACGCACGATTCAACTCCTGGCCGCCGAGTACAGCGGCGTGGCGCCCGGCCGCGCATTGCCGTCACGACGACTCGTCGGCTTCGGCATGTACCCATGCGCCGATGGCTTCGTCAACATCGTCGGTTCGGGCAACCGGATGCCTCGGCTGCTGCGCTGGATCGGTCGAGAGGATCTACTCGAGGACGAAGACTTCCTCGCCGGCCCGCGCCCCGGCTCCGGTTTTGGAGGAAAAGTCGACGAAGCGGTCGAGGCGCACCTCGCTGACCTCGGAAAGACCGATGCAGTCGCCTCGGCGCAGGCTGCCGGATTACTCGCTGGCGCGGTGATGACTGTCCGCGATGTGCTCAAAGACCCACAGCTTGAGTACCGCGACTGGTGGCACCGAATCGCCCACTGGCACGGGTCCGAGCTGCCGTATCCCGGCTTCCCGTTCCGCATGAGCGAATCGCATCCGCCCAGGCCAAAGCGCTCTCCTCGATTGGGCGAACACTCGCGAGTGGTGCTCGACCTCACGCCACCCGATCCGCTGGAGGATGAACGTCATCCCTTGCCCGAGGGTCCGCTCAGTTCACTGCATCTGCCGCTCGAAGGCATCCGCGTCGCGGCGATCACGGTCGTCTGGGCTGGGCCGCATGTGGCCCAGCTCCTTGGTGAGTGGGGCGCGGACGTGATCAACGTCGAGCCGGTCAACCGGATCCAGCCCTACACGCGAGGCGCGGAGAACGTCCAGTCGCGCGAGACCATGCTGCGGGGCGCAACAGTCGGAGTGCAGCCTCAGTATCCCGACGCCGAACCCGGCGACGACCCCTGGAACCGATTCGCGTCGTTCAACTCGCATGCTCGCAACAAGCGCTCGATGACCTGCGACATCATGTCGCCCGAGGGCCGTGAGGCATTCTTCAAGCTGATCGAGCACTGTGATGTGCTGGTCGAAAACAATGTGCCGACCACGATCGACAAGGCGGGCATCACCTGGGAGACGCTCAAGGAGATCAATCCACGCCTGATCATGCTGCGCATGCCCGCCTTCGGCCTCGAAGGTCCCTACTCCTCCTATCGAGCGTTTGGCCTGCATGTCGAGGCGATGGTCGGACACACACACCTGCGCGGATATCCCGACCGCGGCCCCGAAGGCATCGGCGAGACCCTGGCCAGCGACGGACTCTCGGGCGTGCAGGGCGCCGTCGCCGTGTTGATGGCGCTGCGACACCGCGAGCAGACCGGCCTCGGACAGCAAATCGAGATGCCGCTCAACGAGGGATTCATCCCCACGCTGGCCGAGTACCTGTTTGAGTACTCAATGAACGGGGTCACCCCGCCGCCGCAGGCCAACCGACACCAGCGACGTGCTCCGTACGGCGTCTATCCCTGTCGAGGCGAGGACCAGTGGATCGCCATCGACGTCGGCTCCGACGCCGAGTTCGTGACCCTCTGCGACTCGCTCGCCGCCGGCCCCGGCGACGCCTCGGTGCAGTCCGACCTGGCTCACGCGCCGCTGGATACCCGCTTTGCTTATGCGGAAGCTCGGGTGGCCAACTCGGAGGCGCTGGACGAACTGATCGGTCAGGAGACGAAGGTCTGGAACAAGGAAGACCTGTTCCACAAGCTGCAAGCAGCCGGGATCTGCGCCGGACCGCTCAACGACCCGTTCGACGCGTTGTCGGACCGCCACCTGCGCGAAGTCGGCTTCTTCGAGCCGATGACGATCGACGGCGTCGGCACGCATCGTTATCCAGGGCTCACCTTCACCATGAGCCGAACGCCCAACCAACTGCGAACGCCGCCGGCGAAGCTGGGCGAGCACAACCGCGAGATCTACTGCGGTCTGCTCGGCTACTCGGAAGATGAACTCGCTGAGCTCGAAGCCAAAGGTCTGGTCGGCACCGCATATCCCGACTCGCTGTTACCCAAACACTTCCGAGCCGCAACATCCAGCTCCAACAACCCGGAGGAATGACCATGCCAAGACTCGGTCCGCAAACATTCGACACGCTCGATGACAAACAAAGAGTCCTCTGGGACAACATCACAACCGGCCCACGAGGCAATCCCGAGCGTGAGCACGGAGGCCTCGCCGGCGCAGATGGCGCGCTGATTGGACCATTCAACGCGTTGTTCCTCTCGCCCGAAGTCGGCGACGCCGTTCAGCAGCTCGGCGCAGCGATTCGCTATAGGACATCGCTGCCCTCCGATCTGCTCGAAGTCGCAATCTGCACGATGGGCGGCCATTGGCGGGCCAACTTCGAGTTCTGGGCCCACGCTCGACTGGCAGTCAACGCGGGAGTGTCGGAGGGCGCGATCGACGCGATCCGCGACGGCGAGCGACCGTTCTTCGGCGATGACCGCCAGCAGACGGTCTACCAGTTCGGGCGCGAGCTGATCGAGAACCAGCGCGTCTCCGGCGAGACCTACGAAGCGCTCAAGGGAATGATCGGCGAGAGCGGTGTCTTCGAAGTGGCATCGGTGATGGGCTACTACGCGCTCGTCTCAATCGGACTGAACACCTTCAACGTCGGAATGCCGCCTGGCATCGACGCGCCGTTCTCGGACTGAGCGAGCGGTCTGCAATGCTCTCCGGCGCCGACCGAGCCTTCTTCGACCAGAACGGCTACCTCGTCGTCCGTCAGCTCATTCCCCGAGAGCAGGTTGAGGCTGTCGTCGACGCAATCTGGGACTTCCTCGAGTTCGATCGCAACGATCCCTCGGACTGGTATCGCGAACCGCACCGCGTCAACGGCATGGTCGAGATGTATCACCATCAGGCGCTCTGGGATGTCCGCCAGCATCCGGCGGTGTACGAGCTCTTCCAGGATCTGTTCGGCCAGGACGACCTCTGGGTCTTCATCGACCGCGCCAACCTCAAGCCGCCGCCCAACCCGGAACACCCCGAGTACGACCACCACGGCATGGTCCACTGGGACATTGACGTCCGCGAGACGCCGACGCCGTTCCTGGTCCAGGGAGTCCTCTACCTGGTCGATACCAAGCAGGGCGAGGGCGGCTTCCAATGCGTGCCTGGCCTCCATCGCCGAGCCGCAGAAGTCTCCGCCGGTATCTCCGACCAAGACCTCCGCCACCAGCAACTGCACGAGCGGTTCCCCGAGCAGATCGGCCCGCCGATCGAGGTCGAGGCAAAAGCCGGCGACTTCATCATCTGGCACTCGGCCCTGCCGCACGGCAACAGCCGCAACTTCTCCGACAAGCCCAGGCTGGCACAGTACGTGCGCCTCTTCCCCGCCGATCCCGCCGATGAGGAATTGCGAGAGGCGCGAATCGCCTCCTGGCGAGAGAGCGCCCACCCTGCGTTTCAGAACCCGCGCGCCTTCCCCGGCGATCCAAGGGGCAAGGAGTCGGAAACACCCCCGGCGGAACTCACACCGCTCGGACGCAAGCTGCTCGGCCTCGACGACTGGAACTAACCGGAGTATTCCGCGGACGGTTGACGCCTGAGCTGGACGACCGAGCTACCGATCACCAGCAGCACGACTCCGACAAGCACCTCATAGCCAAGCGATTCCCCGAGAATCGCCCAGCTAAAGATCACCCCAAAGATCGGTGCGAACAGCATCGTTGCCGAGACCTGCGAAGGGAAGTACCGCTTGACCAACCAGGTGTTACCGATGAATCCAAACCCGCCGATCACCACACCCTGGTAGAGCAACGCGATGATGAATTCGTTGGTCCAGGCGATCCCGCCCGACTCTATGAACAGCCCGGAAAGACCGAAGATCAACACAGCGGCAACAGACTGAGTCATCAGCAGCCGAGCCGGGTGAATGCTCTGAGAGAAATGCGAGAGGTACACCTGTCGCGCCGCCAGCAGCGCAGCCGAGCTGACCGTCATCAGGTCGCCCCAGACCGATGCGCCAGGCGCGCTAAATCCCCCGACGAAGACAACGACCACACCGCCGTATGCGACGAGCAGCCCGCCCGTCCGCCGCATCGACATGCGGTCGCCGGGCACGAAGAGGTGTCCCAGCACCGCGGTCCAGAGCGGGAACGAGAAGATCAGGACCGATGCGTGACCGGAACTCGTGTTGTCGGCGCCGACGTACATCAGCATCGTCTGGACGACGAAGAGGATGCCGAGGCCGTAGAGCGGCCGCAACTCGCTGCGAGTCGGACGCAGTGGCGTCCGCGTCACGATCGCGTAGCCGATCACGACAATCCCGCCCAGCGCCATGCGAATCGCACTAAGCCGGAGTGGACCGACGCCTTCTTCAAGACCCGCCTTGATCGCAGCCGGCTGTCCGCCCCAGAGCAGGACGAGCAGCATCGCCAGCGCACCCGCACGCAGCGTCAGCGGACGGCGAACGTCAAGCGAGGGCGGGGAGTCCTGTGCGGAATCCTCTCGAGGGACCGACGGTTGAGTGGACACGTTTCGAAGATACGCGCAGCTTCACCTCAGTCAGTGTCGTCGTCTTACGCTTCGAGCCGCCCATCGAGCCTCCACGCGCGAACGGCGGTGATCGGGGCCAGGTGATCGAGGATCAGATCCCATTGTTCGCCTGCGTCATTCGATGAATACAGTTCACCGCCGCTCGATCCCATGTACAAACCCAGCGGGTCCGCGCCGTCCTGAGCGAGCGCCTGCCGATAGACGACCTGGTGGAATCCAGATTGAGGCAGGCCACTCGATAGCTTTGTCCAGCTCGCGCCCGCGTCCTGCGTTCGATAGACGGCCAGCGCGCCGCCGCGCGGCATCCGTGCCTGATCCGAGTTCATCGGGACGAAAAAGCAGGTGTCCGGCTTCTCCGGATCAATCGCCGATGCGAAACCGAATTCCCCGGGCAGGTCCTGACCGACCTCGACCCAGGTCTCGCCGTCATCATCCGAGCGGTACTGCCCGAAATGACCCTGTTGCCACAACCGGCCTCGTTGCTTGGGATGGGCGAACAGTGAATGTACACACGGAGCGAACTCTTGCATCTCGGGAGGCATGTGATCGGAACGGATTCCCGCGTTGCGGGTTTCCCAGCTCGCGCCGCCGTCATACGAGGCGAACACGCCAGTGGCCGAGCCTCCGACGATGATCCGGCTCGGATCCTCAGGGTCGATCCCAACATGATGGAACATCAGACCGGCCGCCCCAGGCATCCAATGTTCGCTGTATGGATGACTCGAGAGAGACTCCAACAATCTCCAGGATTCACCGTCGTCTTCCGAGACAAACAACGCGCCCGGCATCACGCCGGCGTAGAGCACGCCGTCAACAGCTCCCGGCTGAATCGTCCAGATCCCTTCGAGCGAAGTCTCGCCGTCCGTGAACTCGGGCGTACCGGCTTCCCGCCAGGTTTCGCCGCCATCGTCCGAGCGATGCAACCGCGCGCCCCACTGAAAGTGGTTCGCCGCGCACCAGATCGTGCCCGTCCGCGGATCGCGAACCGAGTAGTCGACCATCCACCCCTCAAAGTGCAGACCCGACCAGTCCCACCTTGTTCTACCCGCCGAGCTCGTTCCAATCAGAAGCCCCTTGCGAGTGCTGACCAACAGTCCTGCTTCATTCATATTCGCTCCTGTTCGCTTCCCATCTCGTTGACGGCGCCGCCGGAAACGGCCGGAAGGATGTACAACGTGTCCCCCTCGCTGACGCAGTCCGAGAGCTGCTTCCGATCGTTGATCAACTCGTCGTTGATGTAGATATTGACGTGCTGCCTCAGCCGCGCGGCGTCGTCCAGCACGAAGCGGCGCAGCGGTGGATGAATCTCGATCAACGCATCGATCGCTTCACGCGCCGTCACGCCCTCGACCTCGACGCGCTCAGGCACGTCGAGATGCACTCGTAATCCGCGCGCCATCCGTATCTCGACGCTCATCAGCGTTCCTCAACGTGCTGTACTAGCGCAGCACGAGTGTTTGATGTTTATACTAGGTCATGCAACGACTCGATTGGTTGCTGCTGCGGTCGACGTAACGAGAGGAAGTCCGACATGGTTCAGGTCACAGCGATGGATCATATCGTCTTGCGAGTTTCCGATGTCGAACGCTCGTTGGACTGGTACGTGAACATGCTTGGTCTCGAACCCGTCCGAGAAGACGAATGGCGCGCCGGCGATTGCCCGTTCCCCTCGGTCAGGATCTCGAGCGACACGATCATTGATCTGATCAGCGGCGACGTCGATCTCGAGATCCGCAACCTCGATCATTTCTGCATGGTCGTCACGGCCGAGAGCATGGACGAAGTCCGCAACTCGGGCGACTTCGACATCGTGCGAGACCCCGACTTCGCCCTCTTCGGCGCGAGAGGCATGGCCGACGGTCTCTACATCCGAGATCCGGACGGCAACGAAATCGAGCTCCGTGCCTATCCCTAGTTCGTTCTCCCCCCGCGCAGCGGGGGGAGATGTCCCGTAGGGACAGAGGGGGGCGACCGCCTGCGATACCCTGAGCCGCGACAACCTCTGACTAAGGAGCGTTCGATGTCTGCACATAACGCCGACGCCAAAGCGCTGGAGATGGGACTCGACCTCTCGACCAATCCGCCGCTGGCCAACTACGTGCCCGCCGTCCGCACGGGCAATCTCGTGTATCTCTCGGGCCACGGTCCGTTCCAGGACGGCGAACTGATCCGCGGCAAGCTGGGCGACGACCTCGATGTCGACGAGGGCTACCAGGCCGCGCGCGCCGTGATGGTCCAGTTGCTCGGCTCGCTGCGCGCCGAGATCGGCTCGCTCGACCGCGTCTCACGGATCGTCAAGCTGCTCTGCATGGTCAACTGCACGCCCGACTTCGGCAACCATCCCGGCGTCGCCAACGGAGCCTCCGACCTGCTGGTCGAACTGTTCGGCGAGTCCGGCCGCCACGCCCGCTCCGCCGTCGGCATGCAGTCCCTGCCGGTCGGCATGGCCGTCGAAATCGAGATGATCGTCGAGATTGAGTAGCCCCGCTACTACGCCAACAGAAAGAGACACCACCATGCGACTGGGCATCCTGGCCGGATTCGACGCCAACTGGCGCGACACGCTCGAGAAGATCAAGATCGCCGAGGACCTCGGCTACGAGATGGTCTCCACCGGCGAGGCCTGGGGACACTCCGTACTCCCCTGGCTGACCGTGATCGCGGCCAACACCGAGAAGATGCAGATCGGGACCGGCATCCTCAACACCTTCTCGCGCACGCCGGCGGCGATTGCGCAGGAATTCGCCACGCTGGAGACGATCTCCGGCGGACGCATGGTCTGCGGTCTCGGCTCGTCGGGCAACCTCGTCATCGAGGGCTTCCACGGCGTCGACTTCGACCGCCCGCTGCGCCGCATCCGCGAGTACACCGAGATCATCAAGATGCTGCTCAGCGGACAGCGACTGCAGTACGAGGGCGAGATCTACTCGCTCCAGCGCGGATTCCGCCTGCTCGGCTACGAGCCGGTGCGGGAAGACATGCCCGTCTGGATCGCCGCCATCACCCCGCGCTCAATTCAGCAAACAGGCGAAATCGCCGACGGCATCTACCCGATCCACTGGCCCAAGCGCGGCTTCGAGCCGCTCAAGCGCCAGCTCGCCGGCGCCTCGCGCGACGCCGGCCGGCCCGAGGACTCGGTCACCGTTGCGCCGTTCACCAACGTCTACGTCACCGGCGAGGGCGGCGACGAGCAGGTCTGGCGCAACGCCCGCCAGCCGCTCTTCCACTACACCAACCGGATGGGCTCGTTCTACTGGCAGATGCTCTCGCGCTCGGGCTTCGAGTCGGAGATCAAGGATTCCCGCGCCGCCTGGGCCGACCGCGACTCCGAGGGCGCGCTGATGGCCTTCTCCGAAAGCATGGTTCGCGAGATCCAGGTGATCGGCCCGATCGAGGAAGTTCCTCAACTCCTCCAGGCTCGCTCCGACGCCGGCGCAGACCTGCAGATGATCTCCCTGCCCTCCGGCGACACCATGGACGTCGGCCGCCGCCTCGAGCAGTACCTGGGCCGCTAGGACGCAACGATGTCCGACAAACAGATCGCGATCGAAGTCGTCTACTGCGCCGACTGCGGCTACTGGCCCCGCACCTCCTGGATGCTGGGGGAGCTGATGACCGACATCCAGCACTTCGTCTCCGACGTCAAACTCGTCCCCGACACCAAAGGCCTGTTCGAGTGGTCGGTCAACGGAGACCTCGTCTTCAGCAAAGCCGCCATGGGCCGCTTCCCCGACATGGACGAACTGCGGGAGCTCGTCTACGGCTACCTTGAGTAGGGCGCGGTAGACAAGGCGGTCATCAGATGCAGCATGCAGCCGGTCGGCGGTTGCTGCTCGGCGTGATCGCGCTGGGCGGCCTGGTTCTTGCCCTGGTTTCGACGTCGGCGCTCGCTCTGGGCGAAAGTCGGGGGGCGGCCTGGTGCTACGACGGCAATCGCTGGCTGGGCTACGCCGAGGGGATCCCGGGCAGCGCGACGCAAGAAGACTTCTCCAACTGCCTCAGAGCAGCCGCAGATCGTGGAGAGATTGTCGCGCTGGAAGGCGTCTTGCAAGAGCGCGGCGCGCTGATTCAGGCAGGTGATGGATCCATCTACTGGGAGTTTGAGGTTCGCCGCGAGACCAGCTTGGCTATCACCGCGTACGACGATCACGTCGCGTTTGGCGACACTTGTGACCGGAGGATCCAGCTTCAGAACGGCGTCTTGACGACTAGCGCTCCCGGCTATCCCTGTGGAGGACGCCAACGGATCGAGCGAACCGACAGGCGCGTCTTCAATCCGGACTTCACGATCTATGTGGTCGGACGACAATTCGTCGCTGTTGGAGAGGATGGGTGGTATCACGTACATCTCGACCGGACCGGCTGGGGCGAGAACGAGACTCCGAGAAGTCAAATCACGCTGACCAATCGGTGGCCCGGAATCTGGATCACCACGGCAAGAAATCATCCCGGCCCCTCCGGCGGCCAGATCTTCTTCATTCGGCAGCCGCTGGTCGGCAATCACTTTCAGCTTCAGTACTATCTCTCGACCGATTGGGAAGATCGAGTTCGGTCTGCGCTGGTTCCAATCTCGTTCAGCCACGCCGGTTACGACTTCTTCCCGGACTGGGACAGCTATTGGATGGTGATGAAAGAAGCTACCGATGCCATCCTGGAAGACTTGTTTCACGGGCGCCCCGATCGACCTCTCCTTAATGTAGAAGCGGGCCGTCATGGTTTGCTTGATACCGAAAGAAACACCTACTTTCACAACGGCGCCAATACGTTTGTCATGTTGCACCGAATCGCCCGTTTAGTCGCTGGTCCAAACGCCGGGTATGGAGGCACATTCACTGCAACGCTGCTCATGCTCTGGGATCGATACATCCCGGAATTCGACATGGCGGCGGCGCTCGCTCTTGCAGATCGCTACTCAGTTGTTGTGGGAACGCCGAGTGCCGTGAATCCGGTGTCGGAGCGCACTCCCCTGGTGAATCAAGTGCTCACTAAAATGCCCCCCGCGCTTCCCTCCGACAATGAACCGATCGACCCGGATGAGTTGCACCTGCGCGTTGTCCTCGAAGTAGGTCGAACTTACAACTACGGCGACGACACCATTGTTGTCACTTCCGACAAATCAGAGACCTGTCTGGTGACAGAGTCATACTCCGACGGAACGACGTATCAGGTGCGGCATTCTCCTGGAGGCAGATTCACAGTCAATCCAGGTGGGACGTGGAATGGCATCAAGCTCATCGGGTTCAGCAGTTTCATGCAACGAGGGCCAAACGGCACGTACGTCGACGGTACCCCGACTCAGACAGGACGCGTGCGCGTCGAAGTCACCACTCGGTGTCCGGGTGGGTATGCGCAGGAGCCGAGCTTCATCGGCTACTCCGAAATCATCGTCGTTGAACCTGACTCGGACGAGTGAGCAGTCGTTGCTCGACGCTCGACTCGCTAACCTGACACCCGACTAAGAGTCAACCAATCCCGTAGAGGTGATGACATGCCCGACACGATCGAAGTACTCAGCCCGTTGGCCCACGTCGCGATCCACGAGGCCACCGCCGCTCCCCGACCGCTCTCCCTCGACGGCCTCCGACCCGGCATCCTCGAGAACCGCAAGGCCAACGCCCGCCTGCTCATGGAAACCATGATCGAGCGCCTCGGAGAGCGCTTCGACCTCGGAGAAATGGTCGTCGGCAGCAAACCGGTCGGCGGCCCGCCTTCCGACTCCACCATCGACGCCCTGCGCAATGGCGCCGACTTCCTCCTCATCGGAAGCTGCGATTGAGGCAGCTGCACGACGTGGAGTGTCCACGCCTCCGTCCTCTTTGAAGAACTGGGAATCCCCACCGTGACCGTCGGCACCTCGGCCTTCACCGACCTGCTCCAGCTTGAAGCCGAGCAGCGAGGCCTGCCCGAGCTCGACCGCCTGATCGTGCAGCACCCGCTCGGCGGCCTCCGCCCCGATCGCGTCCGCGCCCGAGTCGACGACGGCGTCCTCGGCCGACTCGAAGCCGCCCTGCTCGGCCAGGCGACCTCGTGACGGCAGCGATGACGGCACACGGCCGCGAGGCGGATCGATTCACCCTCCCCTCCGACCCCTTCGATTTCTCTCAGGAGTGCATCCGGCGAGGCTGGTCCGACGGACTCCCGCTGATCCCGCCAACCGCCGACCGCGTCGAGGCCATGATCAACTCCGCAGGCCGCGACCCGCTCGAAGTCCTCGGCGTCCTCGCTCCCCGACAGGGCGAAGCCACCGTCCAGGCGATCGCGATCAACGCCGTCATGGCCGGCTGCCGACCGCAGCAGTTTCCCGTCGTGCTCGCCGCCGTCGAGGCCATCGCCCAGCCGCCGTTCAACCTCGACGGCATCAACGCCACCACGCATCCCTGCGCCGTCTTCATCCTCGCTTCCGGACCTGCCGCCCGTTCCGCCGGCATCCACGGCGGTTCGGGCTGCTTCGGGCCCACGTTTCCGGCGAACGCGACCATCGGACGCGCCGTCCGCCTCGTCCAGCTCAACGTCGCCGGCGCGACCCCCGGTCGCGGCGACCGCGCCACCCAGGGCACGCCCGCCAAGTTCGCCTTCTGCGCCACCGAGCGCGAGGACGCCTCGCCCTGGCCGCCCTTCCAGACCACCCGCGAACTCAACGCCGAGGACAGTTGCGTCACCACCTGGGCCTGCGAGGGCCCGCACAACATCCAGGACCACGGCAGCAACACCGCCGCCGGCATCCTCCAGACCGTCGCCGGCGCTATGGGTCAGGCAGGCTCCAACAACATCCTCGGCAAGGGCGAGCCCGTCCTCGCCTTCGGACCCGAGCACGCCGAGACCGTCGCCGCCGAAGGCTGGACCCGCGAGGCCATCCAGGAATACCTCTGGGAACACGCCCGCTACCCCGCGAGCAAGCTAAGCGAGGAGTTCCTCGAGTCGGTCAACATCCGCATGGCCGGCGGAATCCTGCCCACCCACAGCCCCGACGAGTGGCTGCCGATCACCGACAAACCCGACGAAATCCACATCATCGTCGCCGGAGGCCCCGGCAAACACTCCTGCTGGATGCCCACCTTCGGCGGCATGACCCGCCCCGTCACCGTCCCGCTCCCATAGGGCGTCGCGATCAGGACGCAAACCCCGCGACGCGCTCACCCCGATTAAGCTCCGCCAGCTTGCCAAAGAGATCGCCAAAGATCGGATCCCGCTGGACGTAATGAGCCTCCGCAAACGGCGCGAGCGGGGCGTCGTCGGGCTGACTGACCCAGCGCATGTCCTCAGAGAGCGTCGGACGCTGAATGCTGCGACGCGGCGCCCAGTCCTCATCGATCAGAAACCCCGTCGCCGACAGGTCCCAGATCTCCTTCGTCCGACCCGGGTACTGCGCATTGTGGTCGCGGAAAATGTCGCTCAGATACTCCCCGATCGCCCCCAACGGCCGCACATACGCATCGAGCTCCGCCGTGCTGGTCAGCAGGTGAGACGCCGCCCCGTAACAGGGAATGTGCACCAGCGGCGCCCCGCTATCGAAGACCGCACGCGCCGCGATCGGATCCTGGTACAGGTTGAACTCGCGCGCGTCCTCCGAGTGCTGCGCCTGCCCGCCAAGCCAGACAATGCAAATCTGCTCGGCGATCTCGGGCGCTTCGTTCAGCGCCGAGGCGACGTTGGTCAGCGCACCAATCGCCGCGACCCACAGTCGTCCGTCCCGAGGCGCCATCGCCCGCTCAATCAAGTCATCGGATGCCGCGTTCGGAACCGTCGGCCGCTCGTCGGAAAGAAACGCATCCGCCCCGCGAAGCACCCGACTCCGATCCTCCACCTCAAGTCGGTCGAGCAACCGATGAATCTCCGCCTCCGACTCCGCCACACCCTCGGCCGGCGAGTTGCCCGCTCGCGAAAACAGCGTCGCGTAGATCGCCTCCAGTTGCAGCCGATCCTGCGAGAGCAGCGCATGGACGACCGCAAACTGGTCGTCGATCTCGTTGGCCGTGTCGGTGTCGAGCACCATCGGCACCCGATTCGGCGCTGCAGGCGGAGTCAGAATGTGATGTTGCATGGCGACAGCCTAGTCGCCGCGATCAGGCCGTAGTCTGTGGTGGGCCGAGTGGCCCACATCGAGAGGATCAGACGATGAAGTACGGCGTGTTCATCTTTGCAACCGACTTGGCAATGGACCCCGTTGACCTGGCAGTCGCCGCCGAAGATCGAGGCTTTGAATCATTCTGGGTACCCGAGCATGTCCACATGCCCGTCGACCGCGAGACCCAGTTCCCGCGCAGCGAGGACGGCTCCCTGCCCGACGAGTACCGCCGCATTCACGATCCCTTCGTCGCGCTCGGCGCCGCCGCCGGTGCGACCTCCGAGATTCGTCTCGGCACCGGCATCTGCCTGGTCACCGAGCACGAGCCAATCGCGCTGGCCAAGCAGATCGCGTCGCTCGACTTCATCTCCGGCGGCAGGTTCGAGTTCGGTATCGGAGCCGGCTGGCTGGCCGAGGAGATGGAACCGCTCGGCGTTCGCTTCCAGGATCGCTGGAAGGTCACCGAACAGCGCATCGCCGCAATGAAGGAAATGTGGACCCAGGATGAGGCGGAGTATCACTCCGAGTTCGTCGAGATCCCCAGGACCTACGTCATTCCCAAGCCCAAGCAGGACCCGCACCCGCCGGTCCTGATCGGCGCGGGCAGCAAGTGGGCCCGTCAGCGCATCGTCGACTGGGCCGACGGCTGGCTGCCCAACATCACGGCGCCCGGCTTCATTGAGCGAGGCATCCAGGACATCCAGTCGCGAGCCCACGAGGCGGGCCGTGACTTCGACGAGATCTCGATCAACGTCTTCAACGCCCAGCAGGACGCCATCGCGGAATACGAGCGCATGGGAGTCGACCGCTGCATCTTCATGCTGCCGCCCGAAGGCGCGGATGTCGTCATCCCCGAACTCGACCGCCTGGCAGGACTGATCGCCTAGCGCTCGCAGAGCTCCCCCTCTGGGGGAGCTGTCGCGAAGCGACTGAGGGGGCCCGTCTGGCTAGGAGCAGCAGCGGGCCAGCCCCCTCCCCCCCGACGGAGTACCTCACCCAGAAGGGGAGGTCTAGCGCTACTTGTACCGACGCCCCCGCTGTTCGACGCTGCGATCGCCCACGTACTCGTACATCGGCACCCCATACCCGCACGAGGTTTGCGTGCAGTCGACGCTGATCTCGATCACCTGGCGCTCCGGCGTCGGCATCTCGACCGCGCGCAGCGCCTCGGCCTGCTCGGCCAGCACCGACTCTTCCAGCGGCTTCGCGACGGCATGTCCGTACAGCCGCACGATCGCAGCGTCCTCGTCGAACGACGTGACCATTACCGTGATCGGCCCGCCCGCCGCCGTGTGACGCGCGGTCTCGTTGCCGCTGCCGCGATAGTCGAAGTAGGCGATCGTGTGTTGGTCGATCACTTGCAGGTCGGCAGCGCCCTTGGGCGACAGGTTGACCGGACCCTCGCCGTTGGGCCCCTCGCCAAACGAGGGATCGGCCGAGGCGACGAAGAACACCTTCGCGTTGCGGATCAGGTCGGCCTGCTCGTCGGTAATGTGATCGATCATCGGCATTGTGGTCAGCGCTTTCGTTTGCGTCGCTCTTGATGTGTCTGGCTGGTCTTGCGGTAGGTGCGACCCAGAAATCGGGCCGCCCCGCGGAAGGTCGATTCGGCCTCCTTCGAGGCCTGCTTCATCAGTTGCTGAGTGTCCGGCTGCTTCGGTTGCATCGCCGCAATCAGCTCGTCGAAGTGCTGCTGATCTGACTCCGCGAGCTGGACGAACCAATGCATCATCGCGCTCGGACCGGCGGTTTGCAGTTCAAGGAAGACCCCGGTCAGCGCATTGATCGTCTCGTCCTGGCCGCTCATGCGCGGCCAGAGTTGCTCATAGGCGTCTGGTTGCGACTGCTTGAACGGCCCGGCCAGCCAGATCAGGAAGCGCCGCCGGTCCTCGTCCCGGGTCGCCGGAGTCGTCAGCCGTTGCGCGATCTGCGAGGCCACCTGCGGTGCTGCAGACCCGGCAATCACGCGGGCGGCCTGGCGGAGCAGGAAGTGAGACATGGCCTCACGATACCGAAGCGAGGATCACAACCGCGCATTCCACGAAGTCCAGGTCGCGCGAGTCAGCCGGCGCAGTTTCCCATGCTCCAGCGAGGCCGTGACGATATCCCAGTTGCCGCCGTCATGGAGCTGATAGGCGATGGTGTCAATCTCTCGCGGATGCGGCGACGGAGCACCGGCGGGCGATGGCAGATACGAAATGTCGGTCATCGAAGAATCCTGGTGGATGATCATCAACTCCGCTTGCCGAATGAAGACGATGTCGCCGTCGAACTGGATGCAGGGCGACTGGTCTAGCGGATTCTGCGTTCGCTGCCTCAGCCTGCCGCTTCCCAGATCAAGCTCCCAGATCCCGCGCCTCGCGAAGACGATGGTCTTCCCATCTGCCGACCAATGAGGCTGATCTGCATCCCGCAGCACAAGCCGCTCCGTACCATCTGGCTCCTGGATGTAGAGGTCACGATTGCGCACAAAGGCAAGCTGATTACTCGGCGACCACGTTGGCTGGCTCGCGTCCCGAACCAGGACCCGGCGCTCGCTGCCATCCGGCGAGACCGCCTCGATCCGGTGATTTCGCTCAATCGCAATCCACTCTCCGTCCGCAGACCACGCCGGATCATCCGCCGTCGCGCCCTTGGTCAATCGAGTCGCTTCTCCGCCCGAGGCTGGCATGGTGTACAAGTCCCAGCCCTCAGCCCGATTACTGAGAAACGCGATCGAGCGCCCGTCCGGAGACCAGCTTGGCGACATCCCGTTCTCGGCGGAAATCAACTCCATGTGCGATACGGTAATCCCGTGGCCGGTATCCGACACTTCACAGTGACTACGTTCGTCTCAATGGACGGCGCGACCCTGCTCCACTGGCACCGTAAAGTTGGCCTGTGGCTGCCGCCCGGAGGCCACATCGAGCCCAACGAGGATCCCGTGCAGGCCGCCCAACGCGAGGCTCTGGAGGAGACGGAATTCCCCGTGGAGATCATCCCCACGACGGTTCCCTTCGACTATCCGGATCCGCCCCAGGTCTGGCCGCCCGCCACGATCATGGTCGAGCCAATCCGCTCCTTCGGCGGAGAAGATGCCCACCACCACATCGACATGATCTACTTCGCCCGGCCAACCAGCCAGGACCGGCCCGACCCACCCAGCGAGACCTGGCGCTGGGTCAGCCGACGGCAACTGGAGGACGACGCGCCGATGACGCTCGAGGGCGTCTCGGCGCAAATCTCGGAAGACGTCAGAGTGCTGGGCATGGCGGCAATCGACCACATATCAAATTTCGAGGAGAACCAGGCGTGATTTCAGCGCAGATGATTCGTGAGGATGCCGAAGCAATTCGCCGCTCGCTGGAGCGTCGCCGAGCCGAAGCTCCACTGGACGAGGCAATCGAAGTCGACGAGCAGCGACGCAACGTGCTCGTCGAGCTGGAAGATCTGAGAGCAGCGAGAAACACCGCCGGCCGAGCAATCGGCAAAGCCAAAGACAACGAAGAGCGCCAGCGTCTCATCGCCGCCCAACGCGAGTCGGCCTCAAGAATCGACGAGCTCGAAGAACAACTGCGTGAAGTCGAATCGTCGATGAACGCCCTGCTGTCCGAAATCCCCAATCTGGTCGGCGACAAAACCCCCGACGGCGAAGACGAGCAAGACAACCCCGTCGTCCGAGCCTGGGGCACGCGCCGCTCATTCGATTTCGAGCCAAGACCCCATTGGGAGATCGGCGAGCAACTCGGCATCATCGACATCGAGCGCGCCGCCGCCATGTCCGGCTCGCGAATGTACGCACTCCGAGGAGCAGGTGCTCGACTCCAGCGAGCCCTGATCGGCTGGTTCCTCGACTCGCACGGCGCAACCGGATACGAGGAGTGCTACGTCCCCGCCATGGTCCGCGAGGACGCGATGCGAGCCTCCGGTCAGCTACCCAAGTTCCGCGACAACCTCTACCGCGACGAGGAAGAGGACTACTACTTCGTGCCCACGGCCGAGGTCCCGTTGACCAACATGCACGCGGACGAAATCCTCTCCGAGGACCAGTTGCCGATTCGGTACGCCGCCCACACGCCCTGCTTCCGCCGCGAGAAGACGAGCGCCGGCCGCGACGTCCGAGGGATCAAGCGGGTGCACCAGTTCGAGAAAGTCGAGATGTACCAGTTCACGACGCCGGAGACATCGGCGGCGGCACTGGATGAGATGCTCGCTTCGGCCGAAGCGCTGCTCCAGGGCCTGGAGCTGGAGTACCGCGTCCTCCAAATCTGCAGCGGCGACATCGGCTTCAACGCCTCCGTCAGCTACGACCTCGAGATCTGGGCGCCCGGAGCCCAGGAGTGGCTGGAAGTCTCCAGCGTCTCCAACTGCACCGACTTTCAGGCGCGCCGAGCCAACATCCGCTACCGACCCTCCGAGAAGAAGGGCACCCGTTTCGTCCACACCCTGAACGGATCAGGCCTCGCCTTGCCAAGGACGATCGCCGCGTTGTTGGAGAACGGCCAGCAGGAGGATGGCTCCGTCATTCTGCCCGAGGTCCTGGCCTCGCGGATGGGTTCGCGTGTCATCACTTGATCCGTACCGAGAAGCGAACCGCGACCGCTGGGACGAAACCGTCCCAATCCACGCCGCCTCCGACTTCTACGGCGTCGACCGCTTCCTCGCAGGCGCGTCAACCCTGCTGCAAATCGACCTGGACGAACTCGGCGACGTAACCGCCAAGTCCCTGCTTCACCTGCAATGCCACTTCGGCCTCGACACCCTCTCCTGGGCCCGACTCGGGGCCAACGTCGTTGGTCTTGACTTCGCACCATCCGCAGTGAAGACAGCCAGCGAGATAGCCGCCCAGGCCGGTCTCACCGCAGAGTTCGTCGAATCCGAACTCTACGCATCGCCGGAAGTCCTGTCCGATCGCCTCGGATCCTTCGACATCGTCTACGTCAATCTCGGAGCATTGTGCTGGCTGCCCGATATCGCAGGTTGGGCAAGGGTCTGCGCCGGATTCCTCCGCGACGGCGGCGCCCTCTACGTCCGAGACGTCCACCCAATCACCCAGACCCTAGATGACGAATCCTCCGCCGGAGAACTCCGCCTCCGCTACCCCTACTTCGAGACAGCCCAGCCCCAGCATTGGGTCGGTGGCGAGGACTACGCCGACGACTCAGCCTCGCTCGAGCATCACGACTCCTACGAGTGGAATCACAGCCTCGGCGAGATCGTGACGGCCGTCATCGACGCCGGAATGCAAATCGACTTCCTGCACGAGCAGGACTGGACCGTTTACCGAGCCCTGCCCTGGCTCATAGAAACCGAGCGCGGCATCTGGCGACTCCCGCAGCGCGACGGTCAACCCGACCGCCGCCTGCCGCTCATGTTCTCGCTCCGAGCAACCAGGAACGCTACTCCACCGCCCCCATCGGCTCCTCCTTCCACGTAAAGAACGGCCCCCCGATCTTCACGTGCACCGGCTCGGTAAACGTCGGATGCGTCGCCAGAACCATTTGCTGGGGCGCTCGTTCACATCTATGGCGGCCGGGACTTTGGTCACTTCTTGTCCTCCTCGGGATGCAGGTCGCCGTACAGCTTGAGAATCTCCCTCGCCCAGGCAACCTTGTCCTCGACCGCCTGTCCAGATGGCTGCCTGGTCGACCAGAGCGCGAGATTCTCCAACCTGTTGTCATGTCGGACGCCGTTGATGTGATGTACGTTTTCGTCTGGATAGAGTTCGCGGCCGAGGTGCTCTTCCATTTGCCAAATGTGGGCAAACTTCCGCACGCCATTCTTCATTGTTTTCACATAGCCGTTTGAGAGAATGGTGCCCTCGCCCCGTGATCTCCTGCGTTGCCACTTGGGGCCCTTCCGCAGTGGATGTTGCGCTCGGTGCCGGCACTCGGAAGAACAGTACTTCTGATCGCGGCGCCTTGGGAGATAGTCTGTCCCACATTGCTGGCAGGTACCTGCGGGGCTGTCGGGTTTGCTCATGTCGGCTCTGTGCCAATCAGGTGCAGGGTTACCCCTCAAAACACACTATTGATCAGCGCGATGCTCTCGACCGCACCGACGCTGACGAGACGGGCGACGAAAGTACGCTACTCCACATCCCCCATCGGCTCCTCCTTCCACGTAAAGAACGGCCCCCCGATCTTCACGTGCACCGGCTCGGTAAATGTCGGATGCGTCGCCAGCGTCAGTTGGTGCCTGGCCCGACCACCCCGCGCCAGCTTCGCCTGAACGTCCTCCGGACCTCGCCACGTGTCCTGCCGAGCCCGAGTCGCGAGCCAGTGGTTCCGGTCCGTGTACTGCGTCAGCAGGATCACCATGTCGCAGGGCTGCGTCACCTCCTCGTTCGGATGCGGCTCCTCGGCCCGGAACATGCCCAGGATTCGCGCGCCGGCAGCCTCGATCGCCGGCCAGATCTCCTCCCGGCTCAATCGCTCGAACTCATCGAACGAGCCCTGCTCAATCCAGAATCTACGCATCACAACCAGCATGAACCACTCCTTTGCCGGGCTACCCTTGTCGAGGAAACGATAGGCAGGGTACGTGAGCATTCTCAGGCGCCTCTTTCGCCGCGGTCCCGATACCGAAGCGACCGATGCCGTTATCGACATGCTGGCCAAGCGCCGAGTCAGTGGACGCGCAGCCGCCGACGCCGACAAAGTCGTCCAGGAACTCCACCTGCCGCGCGGAACCCGGGCCCTGGCCGTGATCCAACTGGACGCCGACGCCGCGCCGCTGCGTCACGTTGTCGCCTCGCGAATCGGCGGCGAATCGGCCGGCCACATGGGCAAGATCACCGTCACTGGAATCCACGTGACGCTCGATCGCTCAGTCCTCTCCGGCGACTGGCCAAAGACCTGGGCCACCCCGATCCTGGCCCAGCCCGAGGATCGAGGATCATTCTCCTGGCGGCCGTTCGACGCCACCGGCCCAGGTGCCTCAGAAGTCGCAACCCTGCTCACCGCCAGCGACCGGGTCGCCCGCTGGGTCAACGTGGTCCTCAACGAACCCCAGACCCTGCAGGTCGAGGTCGCCCCGTCCGCCTCGAGAGTCCGCGTCGCCGCACATCACACCGGCGCAGGCCTGCCCCAGCCAACCACGGTCGAGGCCGTCCTGACGATCGCCCGCACCATCGCCGGAACCGAGACCTGAGTCAGATCGACCGCTGATAGCTGATAGCTGATCACTGGCGGAGGGGGAGGGATTCGAACCCCCGAGACGCTTGCACGCCTAACGGTTTTCAAGACCGCCGCCTTCGTCCGCTCGGCCACCCCTCCGCAAGCATGAGCTTACAGCGACCAGATTCTCGCTTCCCCCTTGGGGGGAAGCTCCCGCGAAGCGGGAGAAGGGGGGTGAACGTAGCGCTGCGCAACGGCCAGCAAAAGATCCTCGTCCGTCATCCCCTTGATGTCCCAGCCCAGCCAGCCCATGCCTTGCTGAAGGGACGTAGCCCCCGACACAGAACCAATCGACAACCGCAAACCTCACTTGACATCTATGTGCGAAGTAGCCACTATTAGAACAAACGTACATCTACGGCACAGGAGTCTCGCTATGTCCAAACCATTGTCAAAACCATCACCGCCGCCCACGCCGGCCCGATGCCTGCGCATCCTCCAGGCCAACCACCTCGAGTGCCAGGGCCTCTCCCGCCGACAGATCGCCGCCAAGATGAAATGCGCGCCCTCCACGGTCTCCGCCTATCTCCGCGACCGCGAGATTCACCGCGCTCACATCACCCGTGTCGTCGCTTCCAACCAACTGCTCGATCAGGTCCACCTGCTCACCAGCCCGCAGGCCGACCCCGACCAACACAGGCAGACCGTCGCCAGCGCGCGCGAACTCCGACTCCTGCTCATCAATATGCCCCAGATTCAGGAACACGAGGAACAAGAGCAGGAAAAGATCGAAACCGCCCGCAACGCCGAGGCCATCGCTCTCGCTCGCAGTCGGCATTGGCTGGCCGATGAGCGCGGACACGTGGCCTACGTTGCTGGGCCCGAAGTCGGTCTGTGCACGCCCGAATGTCCCGCCTGTTACCCGGAACGCTACGAAGGCGACAACCCGCTGCCGGTCATCCCTCCGTTGCAAGACCGGAGGGACGAGAGACGGCCCCTCTCCCTCGTTGAACGCAACGACTCAGAACTGTCCGAACCCGACCTGCCCGAATCCGACCTGTCCGAACCTGAACTCGCCCAGCCCAACCCGCCGCCACGCGGCCATACACACCCAGGATCTGGCCAAATCCAGACAAACCTGGACAAACCTGAACACCTCGACGACGAATTCCCCGTGTCCGACGCTGAATCAGAGCAAAAGCCCCAGAATTCACCCCCGAACGCCGCCCCACCACTCCGCCTCGTACCTCAACAGCCCGTCACTCGGGACAAACCTCTCGGATACCTCCCACGCAACGCCACAATCATCAACATGCCCACGCCCAACCCCTGGCCGGAGCGCTTCACCTGACCCGACACAACCGCAATCCCGCACGCCCTCCCCCTCCCCCATATGGGGGAAGGGGAAGACACGCAGGTCTCTATTGGCAAACAGAGATTAGAAGCTGGTCAGCACCGTGCGCGCGACCTCGCCGGCCTTCATCGCGCGGAAGGCCTCGTTGATGTCCTCGAGCGGCGCGGTGATGGAGACCATCTCGTCGAGCATCAGCCGGCCCTGGCGGTAGTACTCGACCAGGTTGGGCATGTCGGTGCGGAAGCGGTTGCTGCCCATGCTCGAGCCCTGCAGCACCTTCTCCGAGAGCAGCTCGTGCGCAGGGATCTCCAGCTTCTGACCCAGCGGGACCATGCCGATGATCGTGGCCACGCCGCCCCGCTTGATCGCGTCGAAGCACTGCTCGGCGACCGACTTCAGGCCGATCGCCTCGAACGAGAAGTCGACGCCCTCGCCCTCGGTCATGTCCCTGATCTGCGCAACCGGGTCGCCGGTCGACGCGTCCACGGAATGCGTCGCGCCAAGCTCCCGAGCCAGCGCCAGCTTGTGCTCGTGCAGGTCCACCGCGATGATTTGCTTCGCGCCGGCGATCCGAGCGCCCTGGATCGCCGAGAGGCCAACACCGCCCGCGCCGAAGACGGCAACCGTGCTGCCGTGATGCACCTTGGCCGTGTTCAGCGCCGCCCCGGCGCCGGTCATCACGCCGCAACCGATCAGCGCGGCCTGTTCGAGCGGCATCTCGTCGTCGACGTAGACCAGAGCGTTCTCGTGAACCAGCGTGAACTCCGCGTAGGTGGACAGGTTGGCGAACTGAGCAACCGGGTTGCCGTTCCAGGACAGGCGCGGGTCCTCGTCCGGTCGCCGCTGGGTCTCAGGGCTGCGGCAGAGGTTCGGTCGGCCGCTTAGGCAGTAAGAGCAGTTGCCGCAGAACACCGACAGACACATGATCACGTGGTCGCCGGCCTTGAACTGTTGGACCAGCTCGCCAACTTCCTCGACAACACCGGCGGCCTCGTGGCCGAGAATGCCGGGCGCTTGGAAGGGGTACAGCCCCTCGACGAAGTGAAGGTCGGAGTGGCAGACGCCCGATGCGGCCGTCTTGACCAGCACCTCGCGCGGGCCGGGCTTGGAAACGTCAACGTCTTCGATCGTCAAATCCTGGTTCGGGCCGTGGAAGACAGCGGCTTTCATCGAGACATCCTTTCTGGGCACGGCGCACCTCTGCGCCGTTGCGCTGCGCAGTCTAGGGCTTCGCGTTGCCTGAGTGGGAAGTGGTACCGGGAGAGGGGCTCGAACCCACACGGCCAATAGGCCAGCGGATTTTAAGTCCGCCGCGTCTGCCAATTCCGCCATCCCGGCGCGCGGCGCCGCGCCAAAGACATTGGGCACGGCGGCACGTGCTGCGACGATATCGAAGATTCAACGTTCCGTCGTGAGACTGATCGAACGACCATTAGTCGCAATGGAGATGTCGCCGTGCTCCGATGTCAACAAGGACGTCGCGCCAACGCTCGCCAGAGAGGCCAGCACCTCATCGTGCGGATGCCCATGAGGGTTGCCCGCTCCCGCGCTGACAACCGCCAGAGTGGGCCGCACCGACTCCAGGAAAAGCGTCGAAGAAGAGAATCGACTGCCCTGGTGCGCCACTTTGAGCACGTCCGCGCGCAGCTCGCATGGCTCAGACGACGCCGGACAAGGATTGCGAACCAGGTCCAACTCCTGCTTGACGTTGATGTCCCCGGTGAACATGAACGCAGCCTCCCCATACTGGACGCGAAGCACAATCGAAGTCGAGTTCGGATCAGTCCGATAACCCTCCGCAAGCCCTCGCGCCGGCGGCCAGAGCACATCAAGGCTCAGATCCGTGGCGCCCTCAAACACGATCTGCTGCCCCGGTCTCGCTTCAATCGTGGGGGTCTCCGTCCGCTCAAGCAGCTCGATCAGCCGTCGGCCAAACGACGTCGAGTCGGCATAAGCGCTCAGCAACACCTGCCCCACGTCATAGCGGTCGAGAACGGCCCACAGAGCTTCGCCATGATCCGACTGAGGGTGAGTAATCACCACAAAGTCGATTCGCCGCGCCCCGTCGGGCATGTGCCTCCGCAACGCCGCCAGGACAGCATCCGAACGCTCACCAGTATCAATCAGGATCGTCCGCTCGTCCGGCGTCACGATTAGCGCCGAATCACCCTGACCCACGTCGATGAAATGGACCTCCAGCTCGTCCTCTGGAGCGCTACAGGCCGAAAGCCAGAGCACAGCAGCGACCGCCGACGCCGCACCGCTGACCAGCGCCGGACTAATCTGCGCCCGCAAATCAGGAATGGCCTCCAATCCCACCCGACGCAGCACGTTGGTTGCCGGCGCCGACTCAGCAGTGCGCGAAGCCCGATTCCACCGATCAACTCGCTCCCGATGAGGCCGCAACGACGCGGCCAGGATCGCGCCGTAAACCACGACGAGATGCAGATGGCCGAAGCCCTGAATCGTAGTGCCCGCCCCTGGCAATCGAGCCCCTTCCTCAGCAACCAGCACCAGCCAGCGCAGCGGCAACCAGGCCAATCCCCAGGCAAGCGTCGACGCCAGCGATTCGGACAGCAGGCCAACCAGTGCGGTCGACGCCGAACCGAGCAAGGTCCACGTAAACAGCGGCGTAACCAGCAGGTTGGCGGGAATCCCAATCAACGCCGCCCGCTCGAAGTGCAAAACGATCAACGGCATCGTCGCCAGTGTGGCGACCAGCGTGACCAGCGCCACGTCGCGGATCGAACCAGCAATGCCGCTCTGCCCGCTCAGGAAATCCTGCGAAACCGATGGCATCAACACGATGATCCCCAACGTGCCCGCCACCGTGAGCTGGAACGACAGGTCGAGCAAGATGTGCGGCTCCAGCGCCACCATCAGCGCCACAGTCGTGAGGACGGCATACAGCGCCGAAGAACCGCGACCCAACAAGTGAGCGGCAGCAAAGACGATTGCCATCCACATCGCCCGCTGCACCGGCGGATCGGGCCCGATCAAGGTTCCATAAGCGAGCGCCGCCGCGATGGCGAGCAACGCAGCCGGTCGTCGTCCCAGCAGCCAGGCCGAAGACGCCATCACAATCGTCGTCAGCAATGTGAGATTGCTGCCAGAGATGACGATCAGATGCGACAGCGAGGTGTCGTTCAGGTCGGAACGCAGCTCAGGATCGATAGCGTCGCGACGACCCGTGATCATGCCCTGCGCGACGCCGGAGAGAGGTGGAGGCAGGGAGACTCGCAGGCTCCGATTCAGCTCCCGGCGTGCGTTCGAAGCCAGCGATTGCCACCAGGGAAGCTCCGCGCGGCCAAACAAACGGACGCTGCCCGATCGCGCCAGCGCGCTGGCGGCAATGCGTCGGTTGGCAAGCCACTGGAGGTACTCATCCTCGCCCTGCGACGTCGGCGCCAGGACGGCCTCGACGGCAATGCGATCCCCGTACTCAATCGCGAGCGCGTCTGGAACATGGAGCTGGACCCGCGCGTCAATCGAGATCCGCTCTCCGGCAATCGCAACAGATTCGGCATCAAGCAGTAAGCGAGTCCCACTGCCGCGAAGTTGAGGGTCGTCCGCTACCACGCCGTCCAGTCGGACGACTTGGTCACCGACATCCGCCCAGGCAACACTCGCCGGCTGGAGCTTCGTCTCCTCCGCGCGCCAGTAGCCCACTCCGATCAGCGCCGGAGTCAACAGCAGCAGCGCCAGATTGATCCGTCGCCGCTTGGAGAGCGAGTCGATCCGGGCGGCAGAAGATATCGCGAACAGGCTCACCAACGCTGCGGCAATCGCGACGGTCCAGGGTTCGGCCTCCGTCAGCGCCAACGCGGTACCAGTCGTAAAGGCCAGCGCCCAATGCAACAGCGGAGGCTGATACGGGACTTTGCGCCCTCGGAGCAAGCGGTCCACCTGGCTACCTGTCAGGGACATAAACCGCTGCCAGTTCTGCAATATCCAACAATTGCGCCGGGCTGAGAATGCCTCGATCGACGAGGTCGGCCAGAGAACTAAACGGTTGCTGAGCTCTGAGCTGCACAATCGCCTCCGCTCGGGAGGCGCCGATCCCCGGCAGAGTTTCCAGTTCGGCATGTGTAGCTGTGTTGAGATCGATCAGACCGTCGCGGTAAGCGGTCGGCGCAGCACCGTCGCGAATGATCGGAGCAGGTTTGGCGCTGGACCCTTGGCCGGCGACCACAACCAAGCCCGCCACGACCAGAATCAACGCCGCGACCGCAGGCCACCAGACTGCTGAACCGAGTACCAGCCGCCAGACTCGACGACGCGGGCTGAGCGTTGCCCTTCCAGGCTGCTTCGGAGGAAGGACTTCTGTCCAGAACGACACTTCAAATCCTTCAACTCCAGCGATCTGGCGAGAACGCTAAGACATTAGACGAAATCGGGGAGGCAACGTGAAATCGGCTCTAGGTACAGTTGGAACCGAGAGGTAGGAAGAGCATGAATCGCTCGGTGTTGACGGTTGGAGACCTGTCCGCGGATGAGATTGGTGACGTGCTGGATCGCGCGCAGGACTCGAAGCGTCAGGGCCGTCGTGAAGGCGCACAATTGGCCGGAAAGACGGCGCTACTCATCTTTCAGAAGCCGTCGCTGCGGACAAGAGTCTCGTTCGAACTGGCAGTGACCAACCTGGGAGGTCGAGCGCTATACCTGTCGCCGCCGGAAGTCGGTTTGGGCGAGCGGGAATCGCCGGAGGATGTCGGCGGAGTCGCGGGCCGCTTTTGCGACCTGATCATCTGCCGGACCTTTGACCAGAACAATCTCGATCGATTGGCAGCCTCCTCCGGCGTGCCGGTCGTCAATGCACTCAGTGACTGGGAGCATCCCTGCCAGGCGCTAGCCGATGTCTTGACCATTCGCGAGCACGGAGGCACGTCCGGTCGCACCGTGACCTACGTCGGCGACGGCAACAATGTCGCCCGCTCGCTGGCCGTAGCCGCAGCCGGCGAGGGGATGCACGTGCGAATCGCATCGCCGCTGGGCTACGAACTTGACGCCGAAAGCGTCGCTGCAGCTTCTAGGCGAGCCGATATGTCTGGAGGCTCAGTGTCCACCATGTCCGACCCGGTCGAAGCCGTCCATGGCGCAGATGTGGTCTACACCGACACATGGACCTCAATGGGGCAAGAACTCGAAGCCAAGAGGCGCCTCGAAGCGTTTACCGGCTACCAGGTTGATGCCAGGTTGGTTGGCAGTGCATCCCCCGGAGCGAGCGTGATGCACTGCTTGCCGGCTCATCGCGGAGAAGAAATCACCGACGATGTGCTCGACGGGCCGCAATCGGTGGTACTGGATCAGGCCGAAAACCGCTTGCACGCGCAACAGGCGCTCTTAGCCTGGATGTTTGAGTAGTCGCCTGAGCAGGCGCTCGTTCGCGTAGCATTGCCTGCGCGAGCGTCACGACTGGCGACAGACCAGAGAGCCGAGGCGAATGTCGTGGGCGACCTGATCAACGACATTCAGGTCACGTTTGGCGACTTTAGCTGGACGAATGCGCTCGAAGTCACCGTGATTACGGTGGTGTTCTACGCAGGTCTGCGTCTGCTGCGAGGCACGACGGCGATGTCCGTCATCCGCGGCATGGTCCTGGTCGTGCTCGCCATCTTGATCATCGGGCGGCTGATCGACTCGATCGTCCTTGACTGGATTGTCGAAAACGCCCTGGCCGTGCTCTTGATTGTCGTGTTGCTGGTCTTCCAGCCCGAGTTTCGCCGAGCATTCGAGCACGTTGGACGTGCCGGTGGACTCAAGCACTGGGGTAGCAGACGGCAGCCGTACCGAGCACTGATTCCGATGACGGCCGCGGTCGTTCACCGCATGTCGCAGGAGCGGGTCGGTGGTTTGTTCGTGTTCGAGCGGGACACGGGACTGGAAGAGCTGGCCGACTCAGGAGTACGGCTGGGCGCAGAGCCAACCCTAGAACTGTTGGAGAGCATTTTCTGGCGCGGATCTCCCTTGCACGATGGCGCCGTCTTGCTCCGTCCATCAGAAATCGTGGCTGCCGCGGTGATCATTCCGACGCCTGCCGGCGAATTCAGTATCCCGCGACAGTCCAATGGACTGCCTGGCGCCCACCTCGGCACCCGGCATCGTGCCGCGCTGACCGTGTGCGAGGAGACGGACGCGGTCGCGGTTGTCGTCTCGGAAGAGACGGGTGTGATCTCTCTGGCGGCTGGAGGAGCATTGATGTCTCCCTTGACGGCGACGGAACTAGAGGTCGAGTTGACAAGGCTGCTGCACTCCCGCCGCTGGGGCGACCGCCTGAGCGTCCCCCTGTTTGATCGCACATTGGGCCGGCACGGCCGCGCGGCGTCAACCGCCGGCGGAGATGCGACGGGGCCCTGAGTGCGACGCCTGGCGCGGGAAGCGACACTCTTTGGCACGGTGCTCGTCCTGGCGATCATCGTCTGGTTTGTGATCGCCGATACCGAGAACCGCGAGATCGAGGCCAGGCTTGGCTTCAGCCTGACAGTCGAAATTGAAGAACTCGGCTCAAACCTGGTCATCGCCGGAGAGCCGCTGCCGGTCACGTTGACGGTGGTTGGACGTGAAGCAGACGTGGAATCGGCGCGCCCCGAACACTTCAAAGCAACAGTGTCGCTACGCAACCGAGCGGCCGGACGACACAGCTTGCCGGTGCGAGTAGAAGCGCAGGAAGGCGACGTCCGGGTCAGGGCGGTACAACCTGAAACCGTAGTCGTCATCTTGCAAGAGTCGGTTGAGCGAGAAGTGCCCGTCGTGGTCGAACCTTCGAATCTGCCGCCGCTAGGGTTTCGCGTCGGCACACCCGAGGTCGTGCCAGAGATGGCGACTGTGTCTGGAATCGCTTCCGAAGTCGAAGCCGTTGAGTCGGTCGTCGCTCGTATCGATCTGGGCGGAGTGAACGCGACCGTCGAGCGCGACGTCACGCTGGAAGCGAGAACCGCGGCCGGAGGTGCCGTCGCGCAAGTCGTCGTCAATCCGCGATCGGCTCGAGTCCGCGTTCCCGTCGAGCAGGAGCTCTTCCGGCGCACAGCCTCGATCCTCCCGGACGTCGTCGGTGTTCCGGCGGAGGGCTATCGAGTGCGAACGGTGCGAGCAACCCCCGCGACCGTGGATGTTCTGGTTCCGGTCGACGAGCTGGACGCCGAAGTAGAGGTGCTCACTGAGCCAGTCGATGTCACCGGCCGCAGCGATGATGTGATGACGCAAGCCCAGTTGATGTTCGCCGACGGCGCCGCGCCGGCCGGCGATTCAGAAGTCTCAACTCGGGTACTGGTGGTGATTGAGCCGGTGATCACTTCGGTCACTCTGCCGATCGATGTCGAACTGTTCGCGGTCAGAGACGGTCTGGAGCTGACCTTTGCATCGCCGCTAACAGCCCGAGTGACTCTTCGTGGGCCTGTGGCACTAATCTCGGAGTTAGAGGGTCCAGTAGACGTTATCCAGGTCAATCTCGGAAGCTACGCAGCTGGGCGGCACCGAATCGACCTCAGGTGGATTCCCCCAACCGGGCTCGAACTCGTCGAGCTGGCCCCGTCGCAAATGATTGTCACCCTCAGTCCCATCGAGGTCCCAGAGCCGCCACAGGCAGAGGAAGACCCGCAGACTGAAGACGGCGAACCAGCCGACGACGAACCGCCAGCGGAAGAAGACGACAGTGAATGACGCGGGCGAAGGTGGACTGCCGCAGGTGAGTGTGCGGGCGATCCCGCGCAATGCGCTGCCGACTGTTGCGATCGTTGGGCGGCCCAACGTCGGCAAGTCGACGCTGTTCAATCGCCTGGTCCGCCGACGGCAAGCGATCGTTCGTGGCGAACCGGGAACGACCAGAGACCGAAACTACGCAACGACCGAATGGCGCGGTCAGCATTTCTCAGTCATCGACACCGGCGGACTCTTGGGCGAGCAGCTCACCGGGCCCTTCGCAGACTCTGTCGCCGAACAGGTGGAACAGGCGATCGCGGAGGCCGATGCGATCGTCCTGGTTGTCGACGTACAAGCAGGAGCACTGCCGGCGGATGAGGATGTGGCGGCGCTGCTCAGGGAAGCGCAACAACCGGTCACCGTGTGTGCAAACAAGGCCGACAACGATGTCATGGCGTCTGCGGCAACGCAGTTCTACGGGCTTGGGCTTGGCGAGCCGGTCGCGATCTCAGCCCATCACGGTCGTTGGATTGACGACTTGCTAGACCGCGTCACGTCGGATCTGGCAGTCGCCGAACCGACGGAGACGGATGATGTCGCCTGTCGACTCGCCATTGTCGGCCGACCGAACGTCGGCAAGTCATCATTGGTCAATGCCTTGCTGCGCGATGAGCGGATGATCGTGTCGGAAGTGCCGGGCACGACTCGAGACGCTGTCGACACACTGCTCAGTTTTGACGGCCAGCGAGTCTCGTTGGTCGACACAGCCGGCATTAGACGCCGCGGTCGAGTCGCACCTGGAATCGAACGCGCATCCGTTCGCCGAGCGGGAGCGGCGGTTCGTCGCGCGGATGTCTCGGCTGTGGTGATCGATGCGCATGAGGGCGTGACTTCGCAAGATCTGCACGTGCTCGGCATGGCGATGGATGATGGCGCCGGGATTGTGATTGTGATGAACAAGTCGGACTTGGTGGACGCCGAGGACGGTCTCCGCAACAGCCGCGAGCGTCAACTGGCAGGGCGAGCGCGATTCGTCAACTGGGCTCCGATCGTTTGGATCTCAGCATTGACCGGCGACGCGGTGGACAGCGTGGTCGCTGCGGCATTGCATGTCGCCGAGGCTCGGCGACAGCGCATCCCGACTCCTCGCCTGAACGCCATGCTCCGCCAGGCCCAGGTAGAGCGTCCACCGGCCACCTATCGAGGCAAGCGGATTCGTTTCTATTACGGCGTACAGACTGAGTACGCTCCGCCGACCTTCACTTTCTTTGTCAACTATCCCGATGCGGTGCACTTCTCCTATGAACGATTCCTGATGGGCAGGATTCGGCGCACCTTCGGCTTCGAGGGCACGCCGCTACGCTGCGTTTTGCGCGGACGTGAGCCGTCCGAGGCTGACGATGGAGGCAGGCGGCGTGATTGAGGCCTGGATCGTCGGCGGAGTGATTGGCTATCTGCTTGGCTCGATTCCGACAGGACTCTGGATCGGTAAGTGGCGAGGCGGCGGAGACATCCGCGCCTCGGGCAGCGGACGCACGGGTGCGACGAATACCTTTCGCGCCCTGGGACTGCGCTGGTCGGTCACGGTGCTGGTCCTTGACGCGATCAAGGGCGCTCTCCCAATCCTCATCGTGATGCTTGCCTGGGACAGTCCAACAGGCGAGGTCGTCGGTGGATTGGCCGCGGTCATTGGGCACCAGTTCCCATTGTACGCAGGATTCCGCGGAGGCCGCGGCGCGGCGACGGCGCTTGGCGGGATGATTGCGATCATGCCCATGGGCGCCCTGTTTGCCCTGGGCACGGCGCTTCCGATCCTGCTGCGGATCAAGGTGATGTCCTTGGCCACGCTGACCGGCGCCACTTCAGCTGCGATCGGCATCTCATTGCTGGCGGCATATGGCCAAGCGCCGGACGCTTACATCGCGTTTGCGGTCGGTACCTGGCTGCTGGTGCTTGCTGGACATAAGGACAACGTCCAGCGAATCGCCGCAGGCACCGAGCGTGTGTTGTCAATGGGTAGGTCGGCGTCGTGAGGGTGATGATCGCCGGCGCGACATCATGGGGCTGCACCCTCGCGTCCTGCGTCGATCGCGCGGGGAACAATGCTGTTGTGTTGTGCCGCTCCGACGAAGAAGCGGCCGAACTGTCGGCCGCTCGGGAGCATCGACGGTTACTCCCCGGAGTGCCGTTGCCAGAAGGATTGACGTTCACAGCCGACCCCAGCGGCGCTCCGCCGGCTGTCGTGATCTGGGCCACACCGTCGCAACGTCTGAGAGATAATCTGCGCATCGTCCTGCCCAATCTGACTCCCGGCGATACCGTTCACGCATCGGCCGCGAAGGGGCTGGAGAAAGGCTCCCACCTGCGGATGTCCGAGGTGTTGGAGCAAGAACTGAACCTTGCTGGGCGGGACGCGCGAGTGGGAACGGTCTCCGGCCCGAACATCGCTCGCGAAGTTGCCAGGGGTTTGCCGGCGACCACTGTGGTGGCGTCGGCGGAGGCTGCCGACCGCGAACGATTGCAGCAGGCGCTCAACTCTGACACGTTCCGCGTGTACACCAACGAGGACGTGGTCGGCGTGGAACTGGGTGGTTCCTTGAAGAATGTGATTGCAATCGCGGTGGGGACGGGTGTTGGGCTCAACGTTGGCGATAACGCGCAGGCAGCACTGATGACGCGCGGACTTTCCGAAATCGCGCGACTAGGTGTCGCGCTGGGCGCGATGCCGTCCACCTTTGCCGGATTGGCTGGACTGGGCGATCTCCTGGCGACCGCGAGCAGCCCACGCTCTCGCAACCGGACGCTGGGCGAGAAGATCGGCAGTGGGATGACGTTGTCGGAGGCGATGGCCGACAACCCGCACGTCGTTGAGGGTGTTGAGACCACGCGGGTCGTACTCGAGGTGGCGGAGGGTCTCGGTGTTGATATGCCGATCGCCGAGGTCGTCTCGCAGGTGCTGTTTGAAGGCCTGGAGCCGAGGCAGGCGATCCGTGTGCTGATGGAACGCGCGCCGACCGTGGAAGGCTGATGAGCGAGGCAACCGTCCATCAAGACGCCGCCGATCCACTTGACGCCCTGCGTCGGGTCATCGGCGTCATCTCTTCAGGGCAGGTGGATCTCGAGCCAGAGGATCTACACGCGGTGTCGCGTCTGTCGTCCAATTCAGAGACCGTGATTCGCGAAAACCTGTCGGAGCTGGAGTCAGTCAGCCGCTTCGCGCTGTTGGAACGGCTACACCAGGTCGGGTCGGAGTTCGGCGGGTACGACTTCACTGTCCTGTTTTCCACGATGATGTCGGACGACGATGTTGCGGTGCGGACGCTTGCGGTGAACGGCTTGGCGACATGCGAAACGGCTGGAGCGACGGCGACGCTGCTGACGGTCGCCAGGTCAGAGGAAGAGGACGCCGAGGTGCGGCGCGAGGCGGTGACGGCGCTGGGCGAGGTGGCAATGCGCCTGGAGCTCGGCTGGGCCTCGAGCGAGGCCGCGGACGAGGTGGTTGAGGCGCTGCGTGAGATCGCGGAGGACGTGCGGGAGGACGAACAGATCCGCGCTTCGGCCGTGTCGGGTGTCGGGGTAGTCACGGCGCCCTGGGTGCCTGAACTGATCGAGGAAGCGTTTGAGAGCGACGCTGCGGCGCTGCATCTGGGCGCGGTGCAGGCGATGGGTCGCAGTGCCGATGTGTTCTGGCTGCCGGTGCTGGAAGGATCATTGGTGGCCGAGGATGAGGACGAGCGGCTCGCTGCGGTGCAGGCGATCGGCGAGATTGGATCGGAAGACGGAGCGCCAATGTTGCTGGAGCTGTTCGACGATCCATCCTCCTCGGAGGAACTGATCCAGGGCGCAGTCGCGGCGCTCGGTGAGATCGGCAGCGAAGAGGCGGTGGAAGAGTTGCAACGGCTGAAGACGCATCCTGATCCAACGGTCCGCGCGACGGCCCAGGCTGCATTGGAAGAGGCGACCTGGCTCGATGACTTTGACGATCTCGGCGCGGCTCAGGATCCCTTTGGCTGGAGCGACAGGTAGCTGGTCGGCCGGCCGTGACGGCCACGTTGTTGCAAGCAATCGCAGCACCTCTGATAGATTGAAATTCATTGGTTGAGTCCGAGGAGGAGATGGGCGTGCGGAGCAGCAACGAGCGCCGACCACGAATAGGAACCCGACGAACCACGAGGTCACCAAAGTCGATACGCAAGGGGATCGCAGTCAGCGCCGGCGGCGTGGTCTGGCGCGAACGCGCACAGGAGGGCGAGGTGGAGATCGTTCTCGTGCAGACTCCGGCGCGACGCTGGTCGTTGCCCAAGGGGACCCCCGAGAACGGTGAGAAGCTGGACGAGACGGCGCTGCGCGAGGTCTCAGAGGAGACCGGGCTGCAGGTGCAGTTGGACGAGAAGATCGGCGTCATGCGGTACTCGTTCGGCGGCGAAGAGGCTCGGATTGACAAGGCGGTCCATTTCTGGCTGATGCAGCCGACGGGCGGCTCGTTTGAAGATCATGACGACGAGCACATCGACGTGCGCTGGGTGGGCCTGGGCGATGCGATGCGTATGGTGAGCTATCGCAACACCGCCACCCTGTTAGAGGATGCCGCCGCCCTATTGGACCGACGGGTCGGGCCTGCGCAGGCCTGATCGTCGGTTTACCCTGCGTCCATCGGAAACGCGCCGACTGTGTTCGGGAGAAGCGTCGTGGTCACCAGTCCTGCCGACGTCGTCGCCGAAGGCCAGCTGGTCCTGTTGCGCCGCAAACGTCTTGACGATGCGAGGCTGGACTGGATCTGGCGGACCGATGTCGAGTTGGCCGAACTCGACGCCGCGACCGTCAGTCCGCTGACATTCGAGCAGTACCGCAACCAGTACGCCTGGCAACTGCGCTCGACGCCGGTGTATCGCTCGACGTTTGCCGTCGAGACGATTGAGGATTCACGTCACATTGGGAATGTGATGTACTACAACACCGACTTCCAGCGACGGGAGACGGAGTTGGGCATCCTCTTGGGTGATCGTACCTGCTGGAACGGTGGGTATGGTCGCGAGGCGGTGGGATTGTTGCTCGACCATGTGTTCACGAACACATCGTTGACCAGGGTGTACCTGCACACGCTGGACTGGAACGTGCGGGCGCAGCGGGCGTTTGCCGCGGCCGGGTTCCGCGATTGCGGTCGGGTGCGACGCGGGCCGCAACGGTTTCACCAGATGCACGTGCTGCGCGAGTGGTTCTGGGATCGGGACTACCAGCGTCGTGGGATGCGCTAACGGAAGGGGCCGCGACCGGCCCCCTCCGTCACTTCGTGACACCTCCCCCAGAGGGGGAGGTTCTCGGTTAGCCGCGGCTGGGGAGGACGACGACGCCCTGGCCCGGGGTGCTGACCGAGCCGTCGGCGCGGACGCCTTCAATGTCGAGCTCAACGATGTTGCGCTCGCCCTCGGTGTACTTGCGGGTCACGGTGCCGCGCAGGGTGAACTTCTTTTCCTGCGCCGACTCGCGGCCCTGGGCGGCCGGGTCCATGCCGCGGTAGGAGCACTGCACGCGCTTGACCTGGCCTTCGGGGCCGGCGAAACGCCAGAGCAGCTCGCCGAGGAAGGCGTGCTTGAGCGCGCCGTGGACGATGATGTCGTCGAGGCCGGTGTCCTGCGCGTAGCTTGTGTCGTAGTGAATCTGGTAGAAGTCGCCGGAGCCGGCGGCCCACTGGACGAGCTGCTGGCTGGTCGGGCTCTTCTCGAGCTCGGGGATGCTGTCGCCGACGTCGATGTCTTCGAAGTAGATCTGGTCCGGCACTGCGTCTGACATGTTCTGCTCCTTGGGTCTGGTACTGGATTGTAACTGGTGTGCTGCGCTAGGGCAGGACTCCCCTCTGCCTTCGGCATCTCCCCCTTGCGAGGGGGGGAACGATCTCTCGCTAGTCGCCGGGGCGCGGGTAGGAAATCCCGGTGCCGCGTGAGATGGCGACAACCTTGCCGTTCTGGTTGGTGTAGGTGGTTTCCGACACCTGAATCAGCATGGGCACGCCCAGGGCGCCGCTCCAGCGCTCGTTGAGCGAGGCCAGCGCGGTCGATGAGGTGAGCGTGTCACCGGCGCAGATTTGCTCGCCGGTGTACTCGATGTCGGTACCGCCGTTGAGGACCAGTGGGTAGGGCGAGCGGAAGCCGCCGCCGCCGCGGCGACCGCCGAACGTCGGGTCGGAGTCGGCGGGGTTGAAGATCGGCGTGCCGAGATATCCCGGAGGCGCCGGGAGGCTGCGGAAGCCTCGTGCCTGGGCTGCGTCCTCGTCGTAGAAGGCCGGGTCGACGTAGCCGACCGAGCGGGCGAACATGCGCACGCTGGTGGTGGTCAGCTCGCTGACCGTCTCCGGTCCCTTGACGCCGATGAGGGCGCGCATTTCGTCGGTGATGGCCGATTCAAACTCTTGATCTGCCATAAGCTCCTCCCTTGCTGTGGTCTGGATTTGGGTTGCCAACGCTGGACGAATGGAAGTCTAGCTGCCGCTGGCGCTTGCTCCCACGATCCTGAATTTTGGCGGCCGCGAGGGGACGGCGAACTCTTCGCCGGTCTCCATGTCGACGGCGCAGAAGTTGCCGGTCTTGAGTTCGCGGACGAGGTCCTGCCAGGTTTCGATCGAGTCGGTCTCGAACCAGGTGGCGACTTTGCCGATGTCGTGGACGGCGTGGGAGTCGGTGCCGGCGGTGCCGTTCATGCCGGACTCGGCGGCGAGGTCGGCGGAGAAGCGGTTTTCGCGTTCCTTGCCGCGACCGTTGAGGATTTCCAGCGCGATCACGTGTTCCATGGCGCTGTTGCCGGTGGCGCGCTCGATCGCGGTCTTCCAATCCTCGGGATTGTCCTTCCAGGCGATCTGTCGCCGGTAGGGATGGGCGAGGACGAGCGCGCCGCCGCGTTCGTTGACGTGCTCGGCGAGGCGCTCGACGCGGTGCATGCCGAAGACGTACTTGTCCATGCCCCAGGCGAGGATGTGGCCGGGGTCGGTCGAGACTTCGCAACCGGGGATGATGACGATGCCGGTCTCTTCAGCGATCTTCTGGACCTCGTCGTGGGGCCAGAGCGCATCGTGTTCGGTGAAGGAGATGCCGTCGAGGCCGGCTTCCTTGGCGCGGATGGCCAGGTCCTTGGGGTCGAGCACGGAGTCGTGCGAGCGCGGCCACGTGTGGTTGTGAAGGTCAATCAGCATGCAGGCATCTAACTGGTGCGGGATGTCGTTGTCGGGCGGCGAGAGTCATGGTATCACCCGTCGGAGGGTCGCCAGCGGCGGGCAGGGGGAGTGGGAGTCCGGTCTCGGAGCGACTGTTGAGACGGACATGGGGCGCTGAGGAGCGCGCGGTAAAGCTGGCGCTGGCGGTCGGTTGGAAAAAACTTGCGCCCGCCGTGCAGCGTCTGGAGATGGCCCAGCCGCTGCATCAATTCGGGATTAGGGAGGTTCTGCTTCATCCGTTCCGCCTTCCTCTTCGTCGTCCGCGCCCGCGGTGAGGTAA
>JAJDXE010000011.1 GCA_022825265.1 Dehalococcoidia bacterium | reverse complement strand
TATCTAATCCGGTTCGCTACCCACGCTTTCGTACCTCAGCGTCAGGATGCGTCTGGCAAGCCGCTTGCGCCACTGGTGTTCCTCCCGGTATCTACGCATTCCACCACTACTCCGGGAATTCCGCTTGCCTCTACGCCCCTCCAGCGTCACAGTTTCCATCGGCCGCTCCCGGTTGAGCCGGGAGATTTCACGACAGACTTATGGCGCCGCCTACGTACGCTTTACGCCCAGTAAATCCGGATAACGCTTGCCACCTACGTCTTACCGCGGCTGCTGGCACGTAGTTAGCCGTGGCTTATTCGCCGGGTACCGTCAAAGTTCTTCCCCGGCAAAAGGGATTTACAACCCGAAGGCCTTCATCACCCACGCGGCGTTGCTGCGTCAGGCTTTCGCCCATTGCGCAAGATTCCTCGCTGCTGCCTCCCGTAGGAGTCTGGGCCGTGTCTCAGTCCCAGTCTGGCTGATCATCCTCTCAGACCAGCTACCGATCGTCGCCTTGGTAGGCCGTTACCCCACCAACCAGCTAATCGGACGCAGGCTCCTCCCAAGGCGCCGGAACATTTCCCCATCGGTCCGATCCGATGGGCGTATGGGGCATTAGCCCGCGTTTCCACGGGTTGTTCCCCTCCTCGGGACAGATCACCTACGCGTTACTCAGCCGTTTGCCACTCAGTCTCCCTCACCGAAGCGAAGGGCTTCGTTCGACTTGCATGCGTAAGGCACGCCGCCAGCGTTTATCCTGAGCCAGGATCAAACTCTCCATTGGATCAGCCGATCATCTCGGCTGCAAAGGTAGAGATTGTTCGGACATCGAACCCGTCCCGCCGCCCGAAGGCGCTGAAACAGCCCGATTCCGGACTTGGGGGGCTCCCCAAGCACACTGGACTTCCGCTCTCCAATTGTTAAGGCCTGGCCGATGCCGGGCGCTCCTCGGTCTTCCGAGTAGGGCTCCCTGCATTTGCGCAGACGTCAATAGTAGCCCGCGGCGATCCGCGATGTCAATGACCGGTTGCCGCTGGTGGACACGGTGGAACAACCTTGATTGTGCCGCCCGCCACACTGAGTCGCACCCCCTCTGGCAGCTCAACCTGTCCATGGCCGGTGTGGATCACCTGCAGCGCCGCCCCTGTCCGTTCCGCAGACAGGACCACCCCATGCTCGTGGCACAGCGCCCGGACCACGCGATTCTGAAGCTGGCCGGGCAGCGACATGAACAGTCGCCGAGGCAGCACATCGCTGCCGTCGCGCAGTTGCTCCAACGTCTGCTCACCGATCAGGTCAAGCAACGCGCGATCCGAGCTCACCGATCGCGCCAGCTGCGCAAGCCGCTCCGAGACATTCGGATTGAACTCGTTCAGCAGAGGCAACAGCGAGTGTCGGATTCGGTTGCGGGTGTGCCCCAGCAGGTCGTTTGAGGGGTCGTGGACCGGACGCCATCCGTAGGCCTGGCAAACGGATTCTGTCTCGGCCCTGGTCACCTCGAGCAGCGGCCGCACAAGTTGCACCTCATCTGTCAACGGCCTGGTCGCCGGCATCCCGCTGAGACCATCCAGACCGGATCCTCGCAGGATGTGCATGAGCACGGTCTCCGACTGATCGTCTTGCGTGTGGGCAACAGCCACAACCGACGATCCACGTTCCTGGGCGAGCTCGGCCAGTGCCGTGTAGCGAACGCGTCGAGCGGCGGCCTCAAGGCCGTCGGAGGATGAGTTCGCCTCGGACGCGGCATCCGCCTGCACAAAATCAAGTGGGGATCCTGCCATCGCCGCAACCTCAGCCGACGCCTTGCGAAAACCCGCTCGCACTTCCTCGGTCTGAATCAGGTGGTCAACGTGCGCAGCGCGAATCCGCCAGCCATGCCGACTCTGGGTATCCGCGAGCAGAAGCAACATCGCCGAAGAGTCGGCGCCGCCGGAGACGGCAGCAATCAGCGGCCGGCCGTAGCCGGTCCCCGCAGCTTCGACCAATGCCCGCGAAATGCGGCGCCCAATCTCTCGAATCCGCCGATCGGTAGGCAGGGTCATGCTGAACCCTGTTGGCGCCTGCTACTCCGGCGACGGCGCTTCTTGGTCAGGCGGCAGCAGATTGGCCCACCAGGGAGTGCGGTTGATCTCCAGGTCGCCTCGTCGCGGAGCGTGGACGGCAAATGCTTCCTCACCGGGACGAACCATGCCCAGGTCCTCTCGCGCGATCCGTTCGATGTAGGCGTCAGAGTCCAACCAGGCGACCAGCGCCGCAAGTTGTTCGGTGTCACGTCGGAGCTGCTCAATCTCGGCGCGCGTTTCGATGATTCGATCATCAAGGCTATTGGCTTGCAGCAGGCCCTCGACGCCGCTGTAGACAACGAATCCGACGAGCAGCAGGGAGGAGATGAACGCGATCCGGCGTAGCAGCCACGGCAACGCCGCCGTCTGATTCGGCAGCTCTTGTCGCGAGTGTCGCTCGTGAGCAGGGGTGACCACAGAGTCGGTCACGATTTCGACCCTGCGGTCGACCGGCATCTCAGCCATGGTCTGCGGTCTGCACCGCCGCCGATGGCACTCTACACCGACAGAAGCGGACTAGAGCCCGTTGAGATGGTGCCGATCGTTTAACCGCACGACCGCGGGCACGCCGTCTGCGATACGGAACGTGGAAATGCCGGCCAGGCCAGTATCGATTCTCCGCCATTCCCGCGGCGGCATTTCGAGCGCGTGCACCACCAGCATCTTGACCACGAAATTGTGCGTCACGAGCAGGCCTGTCCCATCCGACGGATCTGCGACCAGGTCATCAAACACGGGACGGGAACGTTCCAGGACGTCGAGCAGCGACTCGCCACCGGGCATCGCTTCGCTGACCGAATCGTCACCCCGCCAGGCCCCGAGGAATGCAGCGAATCGCTCGCGCACGAGCGGCCATTCCAGGCCCTCCAACTCGCCCACATCCAGTTCGATCAGTCCGTCGGTCGACTCGGCGGCGACGTTGTGGTCCTCCGCAATTGCCTCAGCGAGCAACCGCGCCCGCGAAAGCGGACTGGTCAAGACCTTCGTGATTGGCTCGTCAGTCAGCGCTGCGACAGTTGCCTGAAGCTGTTGAAGGCCAAGCTCGGTCGGCGGAGAGTCAGTCCGACCAAGCCCGACATTGGAGCGATTTGCCTCGGATTCAACGTGTCTGAGGATGATGATCCGATTCATGCCGAGACCGGCTCTCCGGCCAACTCAATTGCCGTGCGATGTATCCGGGTCGGCTCCTCGGTTGACCCCAGCGCAAGCAGAACCTGCTCCGGCCGGCCGGCGCCGCGCTCGTCGTTCCGCAGATCCATCGAGAGTTCGGCGACGCCATCTGAAGCCCTCAGCAGCCTCACCGTCAGGATCAGCGGCCGCAGATCGTAGGACTTCGTCTCTTTGCCGCGCTGATGACTCCAGGGAATCTCGTCCCGGGCGAGCAACTCATCGATCGCGAGCCGCCACTCAGACGGCGAACGGCGATCTGGCACTTCGACTGCATAAGATGCCGCCCGCAACATCGATTGCAGCGACGACTGCTTCAGCGGGCCTTCACGAAGCTCCAGAATCCGCAATCCTGGCGTCAATTCCCGTGAGAGATCGTTCATCGTCTCGCCGATATCGACACGTGCTGTGAGCAACAGATCAAGCAACTCTGCCTCGGAGGTCGCGCCAACAGCCAGTGGCGCGGCCAGCGCAATCTTTGGTCGAGGCGAGAACCCGTGCGAGGTCGCCAGCGGCAAGCCGGCGCGCTTGCAGACCCGCTCCCAGACCCGCATCAGGTCAAGATGAGAGACGTACTTGAGCGGCCCCTCCGCCGCAAACCGGATGTGCAACCGTTGGACCGCGTCGGACTGACTCATGTTCTGGCGAGCCAGGCAGCCGCCGCAGTGTGTGGATCCGCAGTGCGCGAGGCAACGTCATTAGCCAACTTCGCCAGACGCTCTTCGCCCGATTCAGTGCGTAGCTCCTTGAGCACGTTGGCTCGAGCCAGCGAAGTGATCTGTTGGCGAGCGCGCTCCAGCTCTGCAGTCTTCAATCTGCCCGACGACTGCAACTCGTCGAAGTGAGCGTCGCAGGCCTCGACCAGCTGCTCGGTTCCCTCACCCTGGGTCGCAACGACCCGCACAACCGGAGGATCCCAGCCGCGATCAGGATTGAGCGAAAGCAGCGCCTTCAGCGCCGAGACCATCCGGTCGGCCCCTGGCAGGTCCGACTTGTTCACCGCCAGCACGTCCGCAATCTCCATGATCCCCGCCTTCAGCGTCTGCACCTCGTCGCCCATGTTCGGCGTGTTGACCAGGATCGTGGTCTGCGCCGCGCCGGCGATATCCACTTCGTCCTGGCCGGCGCCGACGGTCTCGATCAGGATCACATCCTTGCCATATGCGTCGAGGACATGGACCACATCTTGCGTTGCCGCGGAAAGTCCACCCAGCGCCCCCCGCGAGGCGAGCGAGCGGATGAACACATCGGAATCCAAGTAGAGCTCGGTCATGCGGACGCGATCGCCGAGAATCGCGCCCATCGTGTACGGCGACGAGGGGTCGATTGCAACAATGCCGACCGTCTGCCCGCGCTGCCGGAACGCCTTCGCCAGCTCGTTGGTGACCGTGCTCTTGCCCGCGCCGGGCGAGCCGGTCAGGCCGATCGTGCGAGCCCGGCCGCTGCGCGGATAGAGCGCCCGCAACATGTCGCGGCCGCGTTGGTCGCCGCTCTCAACCCAACTCAGCACACGCGCCAGCGCGCGGCGATCGCCGGACAGCAGACGCTCTTCCAGCTCGGCAAGCCGGCCTGAGAGCCGAAAAGTCGACGTGGCTGCCGCTTCAGTCGTCACGAACGGTCGAGCTCAGGAACATGCGCCCGCACATACTCCGCGATGTCGCCGGTATGCGCGCCCGGTCCAAACACAGCCGAGAAACCTGCGTCCTGCAACACTTCCGCATCTTCGTCGGGAATGATCCCGCCACCCAGAAACAGCGTGTTGTCCGGCGTAATGCCACGTTGTCCACAGGCCTCAACAACCCGAGGGAACAGCTCCAAGTGCGCTCCGGACAGCACGGAAAGGGCAACCACGTGCACGTCCTCTTGCAGCGCCGCCTCGGCGATCATGTCCGGAGTCTGCCGAATCCCCGTATAGATCACTTCCATCCCCGCATCGCGAAGGGCCCGAGCCACAATCTTCGCCCCCCGGTCATGCCCGTCAAGCCCCGGCTTCGCCACCAGCACTCGAATCTGGTCCGTCATCGTTGCGCTGTCGCTCATGATCTCAACTCTCAATCAGCGTCGATCAGTCTATGCCTCCGACAGCCTCAACCGCGCGCCATAAGTGTGCTTCGGCGAGATGAACGCGCCCGCGTTCGCGTCGGTCACAGTCCAGCCCGCTCCACGCAGATGCTCAACGGAGGCCGCCGCGTCCCGCACAGTCAGCGCCAGCATGAACATGCCCTCGCCCGACGTGTCGAGCTTGCGCGGCAGCGGTCCGCCGCTGCCCGGCAACGGACGCACCAGCTCAATCGCCGTCGGACCGATGTCGAGGAACTGACCCTCCAACCCCAGCGCCTCGGCCATAAACGGCTCACGACCGACCAGCCCGTAACGCTCCGTCCACGCCTCCGTGACCGGCGCCACCTCATTCACGGCGACGGTCATGTGGTGCAGCGCGTGCGGTCCCGGTCCCGAAGTCGGACCCTGATGCTGCGGCGCGTCGTCGGGCGGCTGAGCATATTCAATCAGCACACCGTGGTTCGACCGGGGATGAATGAACCCGATCATCCCCGTCAGACCGACCCGCGGCTCCTCGTCGATCATCTGCATCCCGGACTCTTTGGCTGCGATCAGGTCGCCCGCGACATCGGTCGACTCGAAGCAGATGTGGTGAAAGCCCTCGCCATTGGTCTCGAGGTACTTGGCGATGCCGGTGTCTTCCCGAGTCGGCTGCAAGAGCTCGACTTCGCAGTTGTCGAGCGGAAAGATCACGCCCCGCACGCCCTGCGACTCAAGCTCAGTGTCCAGCGCTGTCTCCAGGCCAAACGTGTCGCGCCAGACCTCCGCGGTCTTGTCCGCGTCATGCACGGCGATCCCAATGTGGTGAATGCGTGTCAGTGCCATCGTGTTCCCATCTCGCTCCCCGCCTCGCTCGATGCGGGTTAGTCGTCCTGCGCGAGAGCGCCGAACTTCGATTCGAGCTCCCCGCGATGCTCCCGATCGTGTTCCAGTGCCACGCCCAGCAGGATCCGCGCGGGATTGCCTTGCGTGTTGAGGTCGGCGTCGGGGATGCGCTCCACCAGCGTAGCCGTGCGCTCCCTCAAGTCCTGCAACGCCCGGATCAACGCCGTCAGCCGCCGATCACCCAGCGACGCAACAGCCGCAGCATTGGTCGAGTCAATCCGCCGCGTCGGAAAATCCAGCAGCGAAGGAAACGCCCCACCGAGATGCTCCTCGATCGCCGCCCGTTCCTCCGCCTCCCAGAACAACCGATGGGCAGCCAGCCCTTTTGCAGACCACGAACCCTCCGCGAGTACACTGTCAATCTGGTCCTCCGGCACTGCCGACAGCGTCTTCAGCAGCAGGTCGCGTTCAGCCTGCCACCAGTAACGCAGACGCTGAGCGTCCGACCACTCATGTTCAGACTGGCCGCCGTCCGAACCACCCGACTTGCGTCCAACTGCTCGTCTTCCAAATGGCACGTCGCCGATCCCACTCGTCCTACACCACGATCCGCTCGCGGTACTCGCCCCAGACCTGGCGCAATGAGTCGGAGATTTCGCCCAGCGTCGCCGACTGCTTGACCGCATCCAGCATCAGCGGCACCAGATTCTCGTCCGAATCGGCCGCCTGCTGGATCGCGTCGAGCGCCGCCGATACGGCCGACGGGTCGCGCCGGTCGCGCAACCGCTCGAGCTTCTCGATCTGCCGCTCACGAACCGTCGGGTCGACCCGCACAATCTCGACGTCCGAATCCTCATCGGTCTCGAACCGGTTCACGCCGACGATCACGCGCCCCCGCTTGCCGGCGGTTCTGTCGCCTTCGCGAGCGGCTTCCGCTTCCGTCTCGACTTCGCGCTGGAAACTGGACGACGCCTCCAGGATCTCCGCCTGCTGGTAGCCCTGCTCAATCGCCGAGACCGCGCCGCCGAGCGCATCGATCTGCTCGATGTAGTTGCGCGCCTCTGCTTCAAGCGCGTCGGTGGTCTGCTCGATGTAGTACGAACCGCCCAACGGGTCGATGACATCAGCGACGCCCGATTCATAGCCAATCACTTGCTGAGTCCGAAGAGCGATCTCAACAGCATGCTCGGAGGGCAGGCCCAGCGCCTCATCCAGCGAGTTGGTGTGCAGCGATTGTGTGCCGCCCAGGACGGCCGCCAGCGCCTGCAGCGTCGTGCGGATCACGTTGTTGTCCGGCTGTTGCGCCGTCAACGTCACCCCTCCGGTCTGGGTGTGGAAGCGCAGCATCTGCGCGCGCTGATTCTCCGAACCGAAGCGCTCCCTGGCGATGCTCGCCCACAGTCGACGCGCCGCACGGAACTTGCCGATCTCTTCCAGGAAGTTGCTGTGACAGGCGAAGAAAAAAGAAAGCCGAGGGCCAAAGCTGTCGAAGGCCATGCCCTGCTCCAACGCCGCCTCGACGTAGGCAATCGCGTTGGCCAGCGTGAAGCCGATCTCTTGCGCCGCCGTGCAGCCCGCCTCGCGCATGTGATAGCCCGAGATCGAGATCGTGTTCCAGCGCGGAACCTCGCGGGTGCAATAGTCGAAACTGTCCGTAATCAACCGCATCGACGGCTTGGGCGGATAGATGTACGTCCCGCGTGCAACGTATTCCTTCAGAATGTCGTTCTGGACCGTCCCACCGATCTTGTCTCGACCCACGCCCTGCTCCTCCGCCACCGCGGCGTAGAGCGAAAGCAGGATGTTCGCCGTCGAGTTGATCGTCATCGACGTCGTCACGCGGTCCAGCGGAATCTGATCGAACAACGTGCGCATGTCATCGATTGAGTCGATCGCAACGCCAACCTTGCCGACCTCGCCCTCCGCCATCGACGCGTCGGAGTCGTATCCAATCTGCGTCGGCAGGTCGAACGCCACCGAAAGTCCAGTCTGGCCCTGGTCGAGCAGGAAGCGATAGCGGCGGTTCGACGCTTCGGCGTCCTCCTGTCCCGCGTACTGGCGCATGGTCCACAGCCGACCGCGATACATCGTCGGCTGAATGCCGCGCGTGTACGGATACTCGCCTGGCAGTGGGTCCGAGTCGCCATTGACGTAGATCGGCTCAAGCGGATCGCCCGACGACCGACGGAACTCTTCACGACGCTCGGGGAACCGGCCCGTCGCCTTGGCGTACGGCCCATCCAACCAGTCCTGGAGTTTTGAAGACATCGGAAGGCTCCCTCCAGCGAACGAAGATACTCAGAGGCTACGTAGACCCTGTCAGCAGGTCAACGCCCTCCGCCCGGCCCGCCCGCGCACAAGCGACGCACAGGCGCGCGATTCCAGGCGAGGCTCCCGCCAGCGCAAGTTGACGCCTCCAGGGCGTCCTCGATACTGTGACTCACAGAAACTGTGCAACCGTGACCCGGAGAGTCGGCAATGAGGAACATCACCGTCTCCGTCGATGACGAGACCTACCGCCAGGCCCGAATCAGAGCGGCCGAGATGGACACATCCGTCTCCGCACTCGTGCGCGAGTATCTGCGTGACCTGACGCGAACCTTGGACCGAGAACCGGAGAGCGAAGGTGAGAAAGCTCAACGGCTGGAGCGGCTCAACAAGGTAATCGAGGACATCAGCAAGAACCATCCAGACTTCAACATGGCAGAGAATCTGCCTCGCGACGAGCTATACGACCGTCGTGCGATTTGTTGATACCAATGTCCTGCTCTATGCGGGGCTTCCCGGTGCACAGCCAGTCGGGAAGAAGCGCATCGCGCGCCGGATCCTCGAGTCCGGCGACCTGGCGCTGTCCGTTCAGGTTCTGCAGGAGTTCTACTACCAAGCGACCCGCCCAACGCGGTCCGACGCGTTGACGAGCCGCGAGGCCGTCGCGTTCCTGGAACAGTTCGACTCGTTTCCCATCCAACCAATCACGCCTCAGCTGTTTCGCGAGGCTGTGCGCCTCAGTGTGGGCTTCCAAATCTCCTACTGGGACGCGGCGATCCTTGCCGCCGCCCGAGCCATGGGCTGCGATGCCGTCTACTCCGAAGACCTGAGCGACCAGCAAGACTACGCCGGTCTGCGCGCCATCAATCCGTTTGCTGGCTGAACCGTCGCTCCAGACTGGCGATCCGCCTGTCGACAATCCCACGCCACGCATCGGGCGCCATCTCCACAACCCCCGTCTCGCCGCCGAAGGCGCTGCTGATGATCAGATCCGCAGACTGATCGCGCAACTGCCTCAGGCTCTCGACCGCGGCCCCCGCGTCGCTCTCCAGTTCCGGATAGAGACCGGTAAACCAGCCGCCGTCAATCGGCACGATGGCGTCCCCCGTGAACAGATACGACTGGCCGTGCGGCGACTCGTAGCGCAAGCACACGCTGCCGGGCGTATGCCCCGGCGTGTGCAGGATGTCGATGCCCTCCAGCAGCGGATCGGCGCAGTCGGCATCGACGAACAGGTCGGCATCGGCGATGTCGCGGATCGCCTCGTCGTCCGCTTGGTGATACGCGAGCCGAGAGCCGAAGCGATCTCGAATCTGACCCAGCGCCGGACTGGCCTCGTCGCGATGGCTCAGCACCTGCATGGCCACCCCGCCCAATCGCTCGATGGCGTCCAGATCGTCGTGTTGATCCTCACCGAGGTTGTAGATCAGCAGATTGCCCTGCGGTCGAGCGAGCAGATAGGCGTGCGTACCGACGCCGTCGCCGACTGCGCGACGCGATGTCTGCCACAGATCGGGTTCGAGTTGTTTCATGTTCACTGCCTTCTCTCGAGTTCAGGCTACTCGGCCAGACGCTGGCGAAGCCCCTCTTCATGCTGCGTTTGCTCGGGAGAGATAGAGTCGCCGAAGTCCTCAAGCTCATAGAACGGCCGGATCTCAATCTCACTCGGCCCCGGCATCGGATTGGGAGCGCGCTTGACCCACTCCACCGCCTCCTCCAGGCTCTCGACCTCCCAGATCCAGAATCCAGCGACCAACTCGTTGGTCACCCCAAACGGCCCGTCGATCACCGTGCGCGAATCGCCGTCGAACGCAACTCGTTTGCCGGCAGCGGTCGGCTGTAGTCCTTCGCCCGCCTGCATGATCCCAGCTTCGACCAACTGCTCGTTGTACGCGCCCATTTCATCAAACATCTCAGTCGTCGGCATCACCCCCGCTTCGCTGTCCTCGGTCGCTTTGACCAACACCATCACGCGCATGATCAACCCACTCCACTAATGCTGGTGGGCGATGGAGGACTCGAACCTCCGACCTCCCGGGTGTAAACCGGACGCTCTAGCCACCTGAGCTAATCGCCCCAGAGCCGCCTCCCCGCCCTTGAGCGGGGACTGTTCCATGTTGCTGGCCCTACTGCTGAGTTTCTATCACACCCGACAGGTTCTCCGCGGCCTGATCGAAGATCCCGCGGAAACTCTCAAACAGCGTCACCGCAGTTTCCATGCCGCCGCTGTTCTCGCCTTCGACCGCGTCGCGCACCAGCGGACCAGCCGCGTTGGCGATCTGCGCCAGCGCATCCAACACCTTCTGGTGCAGCTCCTCCCACTGACTCGGGGGAGACAACTCAACGAACTGCGCATGCAGATCGGACCAAACCCGCGTCTGCGCGACCATATTCCGCTGCCAGCCCGGATCGCCAAGCACGTCGGGGTTGTCGCGCCAGCGCTGGATCAACTCCTCGGCCGCCACGTAGTTGGCCCGCGCCGAGTCGAGGCGGTTCAGCGTCGCCTCGCCGTAGTCCGCTGGTACGGCCTCCTGCTCGGGAGTTCCGACATCTTCCCCTGTGAGTTCAGCAACGAACTCCCGTATCTGTTTCAGGTTCAGAATGCCAACCCAGAGATCCTCGATGATTCCGTCCGCGCCGATGAAGAATGTCGTCGGACGCCCAACCAGCGGATACGGGCCGTTGGTCATGGAACTGGTCGGGTCGAGCAGAACCAGGTAGGTCACTCCGGTGACATTCTCGGCGAATTCGCGCGCCGTCTCCGGACTCTCCCCGTCGTTGACGCCGATGAATGTGACTCGGCCGGCGAGTTCCTGGCTGACCTCCTCGAACTCCGGCATCTCCTCGATGCACGGCTCGCACCAACTGGCCCAGAAATTGAGCACGATCGGCCCGTCGATCTCCGACAGCCGGTGCGGCTGCCCTTCCAGGTCGAGCAAACGGAAATCCGGCGCCAGCGCGCCCTTGTCCGACGCATCACCGTCGCGCTCGATATAGCCGAGGTGAGTCTCCTCCTCGAGCCTCTGGATCCGCGCGTCCAGCTCGTCCGAACTACCTTCCTGATCCCGCTGCTCCTCAAGCGCCGCCAGTTCCGTCAGCTTGGCCGAAAACTCAGCGCCCGCGCCTTCAGCGACATCACCGCCCCGGCTGCCAATGAAAATCGGCGCCACGATCGCCGCTGCAATCGCCGCGATCACCAGACCCCGATTAATCGCATCCCGCGTCGAATACGGTTTGCGCAGGAAGGTGAACAGGATGTAGGACTGCTGCTTCTCACGCAGTCGGGTCAGGAAGTTGTCGGCCATCGCGCGTTCCTCCCCAGCCCCGCTACGACCTGCCCGGCGGAGTCGGTCTTCGCTAGTTGTTCTGCACCGACGGACCGTCGATGACCCTCACTCCTTGCCCGCTGGCGGCCGCGCTCGAAGCCTGGTTCCAGAGCGTCGCCGGATCGCTGGTCAGTGGATCGAACGACCCCTCGAACTCGATGTGGTCGAGCACCAGCCAGCCTCCGGCCTGGATCTCACTCTCAAGTTGGCCCGGACTCCAGCCAGCGTATCCCGAGTAGATGCGCAGATCGCGAACCACACCGGCTAGATCGCCCGGCTCTGCGCTCAAGTTGACGATTCCCAGTTCTCGACCGGCCTCGCTGACTGCCAGGGAGAACCAGGTCTGCTCCGGATCAAGCGCGCCCTCTGGCCGCGCCAGACCGATCGCCGCAGTGCGCTCAACCGGGCCGCCCTGGAACACGACCCGCGGCTCCGCCGCCAGATCCAGCCAGGTCGGAACGACATCGGCGATCGTGATCTCGGTCGGCCGATTGAGCACCACGCCCAACGCGCCCTCGCCATGCTCCAGGATCAGCACCACGGTGCGAAAGAAGTTCGGATCGGTCAGGTGACGCGATGCAACCAGTATCTGTCCCGACAGGCTGAAGGATGGGTCGTTGGGACGCCACTCGATCGCCATCGCCGACACCGTTCGCATCAGCCGGACTACGTTGTGCGTCAGAGTATGCGATCAGCGAACGGCGAGACGCAGCAAGACCTTTGACCAACCGCGATTCGCTCGATACCGTGCGATACCCTGAGCAAACGTGGCAGCGTAGCTCAGTTGGCAGAGCAGGGGACTCATAAGCCCCGTGTCGCAGGTTCGAGTCCTGCCGCTGCTACCACCCCAGCACTTAGCGGTGCGTCAAACAGACCAGCACCTCGGGGTGCGTCAATCAGATAGGTATTCGTGGGCGATTAGCTCAGCTGGCTAGAGCGTTCGGTTCACATCCGAGAGGCCGCAGGTTCAAGTCCTGCATCGCCCACCAGCGCCCAATCAGCCGATAGGCTGCCCTTGGGCTGCCCCAACAGCTGTGAGGAGACGCAACACTCCTGATCCGTGCCGACGTGGCGAAATTGGCAGACGCGCTACGTTCAGGGCGTAGTGGGCTTAAGCCCGTGGGGGTTCGAATCCCTCCGTCGGCACCATCTCACCTCCCCACATCAATTGCGCCCGTAGCTCAGCGGATTAGAGCGCTGCCCTGCGGAGGCAGAGGTCGCAGGTTCAAGTCCTGCCGGGCGCGCCACTTCACTCCCCCAACCTCCGACCCGACCCCAGTCCCCGATTCATTCGGGGACCAGCGCCCCATACCCATCGCCGGGGTTCGCTACGCTGAATCCGTGACCACCGACGCCCCCGAACAGACCCGAGCCCAACTCCAGGCGCAGGTCGCCGCCCTGCCCGCCAAGCCCGGCGTCTACACCTTCCGCGACGCCAACGACCGCGTCATCTACATCGGCAAAGCGGCCAATCTCAGGTCTCGCGTCCGCAGCTACTTCGGCTCCCCCCGCTCGCTCGAAGGCAAGACCCGAGTCCTCGCCTCGAAGATCGCCCAGCTCGAGGTCGTCACCACCCACACCGAGCAGGACGCCCTCCACCTCGAAGCCACGCTGGTCAAGCGCCACCAGCCCTTCTTCAACGTCCGCCTCAAGGACGACAAGCACTACCCCTACCTCAAGATCGACGTCGACGCCCCCTGGCCGCGCGTCACCATCACCCGCCGAGTCGCCAAAGACGGCGCCCGCTACTTCGGCCCCTACGCCTCCGCCAAGTCCGTCCGCACCACCCTCGACCTGACCAAGAAACTCTTCCCCTGGCGCTCCTGCGACAAGGAGATCACCGGCTCCGATCCCCGACCCTGCCTCGAGTACTACATCCGCCGCTGCATCGCCCCCTGCACCTCCTTCTGCACCCCGGACGAGTACCAGGAAGTCATCGACCAGACCATGCTCTTCCTCGACGGCAAGAGCGAAACCGTCGTCAAGCAACTCAAGACCTCGATGACCGACGCCGCCGACGAGCTCAACTTCGAGCGCGCCGCCCAACTCCGCGACCAGATCACCGCCGTCGAGCGAGTCACCGAGACCCAGCTCACCGCCGACACCTCAGCCGCCGAAATCGACGTCTTCGGCCTCGCCGTCGACGGAGACGAAGCCGTCGTCCAGATGCTCTTCATCCGCGGCCAGAACATGGCCGGCTCCGACCACTTCAACCTCGCCGGCGTCAAGGACGAATCGCCCGGCTCCGTCATCGCATCCTTCCTCCGCCAGCACTACGAGGGCGGCCTCCAGCCGCCCAGACTGGTCCTCATCCCCGACGAAGTGGACGACCTGGAGCTGCTGCAAGGCTGGCTGTCTGAGAAGCGCGGACTGAAGGTCGAAGTCAGGCATCCAAAGCGAGGCGACAAGCGCCGACTGGTCACCATGGCCACCGAGAACGCCTCCGAGACCCTGGCAATGTCGCGCGTCCGCTGGATGGCCGATCGCGGCCGCACCGACGCGGCACTCGAAGAGTTGGAAGAAGCGCTCAGCCTGCCGACGCCGCCAAAGCGGATCGAGTGTTACGACATCTCAAACACCCAGGGTTCCAACGTCGTCGCCTCAATGGTCGTCTTCCTCGACGGACAGCCCGCGACCAGCGAATACCGCCGCTTCCGCATCAAAACGGTCGACACCAGCGAGGGCCCGAACGACTTCGCCTCCATGGCCGAGGTCATCCAGCGTCGCTTCAAGCGTCTTGGCGAAGAACGCCGTGCCCAGCGATCTCAGGGTTTCGACGTGCCTGATGATCCGTCCACGGCGCCATCAGATGAGGAAGATCAATCCGATGCGGAAGGCTGGGGCGCGATCCCCGATCTGGTCATCGTCGACGGAGGCAAGGGCCAGGTCTCGGCCGCCCATGACGTCATGCGCAACCTCGCCGTCGACGACATCCCGCTGGCCGGACTGGCCAAACGCGAGGAACTCCTCTTCCAGGTCGACTCCTCCGACCCCGTCCGCCTCGACCGCCGCTCCCAGGGCCTCTACCTCGTCCAGCGCATCCGCGACGAGGCACACCGCTTCGCCATCTCCTACCACCGCCGCCTGCGCGCCCGCCAGACATCGCAGAGCACCCTCGACCGGATCAAGGGAATCGGCCCGCGCCGCAAGAAGGCCCTCCTACGCAAGTTCGGCTCGCTCCAGGCACTCCGAGAGGCCGACGTCACCGACATCGCCGCAACCCCCGGCATGACCCAGCGCCTCGCCGAACAACTCAAAACCGAACTGTGAATCTAAGACCTCCCCCTCTGGGGGAGGTGTCGCGAAGCGACGGAGGGGGCCGCCCCGCTCTGCCCGCGCCTCGCCCACTTGCCCTACACCAACCGCGACGCCTGTGGAATCGCCCCAACTCCCGCATACCGAGCCCGCTCGCCCAGCTCCTCCGCAATCCGCAGCAGCCGATTGTACTTCGCCGTCCGCTCTCCCCGAGCCGGAGCGCCCGTCTTGATCAGTCCGGCGTTCGTCGCCACCGCCAGATCCGCGATCGTCGTGTCCTCCGTCTCTCCCGACCGATGACTGATGATCGCCGTCCACCCCGCCTCCTGGGCCATCCGCACCGCCTCCAGCGTCTCCGACAGCGTGCCGATCTGGTTCACCTTGATCAGGATGCTGTTCGCCGCCTTCAGCTCAATCGCCCGACGCAGCCTCGCCGGATTCGTCACCAACAGGTCATCGCCAACCGTCTGCGCCAGACCGCCGATCTCGGCCGTCAACGCCCGCCAGCCCTCCCAGTCGTCTTCGTCCATCCCATCCTCAATCGAGACAATCGGATAGCGCTCGCACCAGTCCCGCCACAACGAAACCATCTCATGGCTAGTCAGCGAACGATCCTCGGTCTGCAGTTCATAGCGCCCGTCCGACCACAGCTCGCTCGCCGCCGGGTCGAGCGCGATCGCAATCTCTCGCCCCGGCTCGTAGCCCGACGCCCGGATCGCGTTGATGATCAACTCAAGCGCAGCCTCGTTCGTCGGCAGCGACGGCGCGAATCCGCCCTCGTCGCCAAGCCCCGTCGCCAGACCCTGGCTGCCTAGCTCGGCAGCCAACGAGTGATACACCTCGACGACCATGCGCAGACCTTCGGCGAACGTCCTGGCGCCGATCGGCGCGACCATGAACTCCTGGAAGTCTGTGCCGTCGGTGGCATGAGCGCCGCCATTGAGAATGTTGGCCAGCGGCACCGGCAGCACGACAGCCTCGTCGCCGCCGATCGACCGGTACAGCGGCAGCCCGGCCGCCTCAGCAGCCGCCTTCGCCGAAGCCATCGAAACCGCCAGCAACGCGTTCGCGCCCAGCCGCCCCTTCTGCTCGCTGCCGTCCAGCGCGATCAACGCCCGGTCGATCCCGGCCTGGTCGGAGGCATCCTGTCCCGCGAGCGCCTCATTGATCTCACCGTTGACCGACGCCACCGCGCCCAGCACGCCTCGACCGAGATAGCGCCCCGAAACCCCGTCGCGGCGCTCCACCGCCTCATGCGAGCCGGTACTCGCGCCCGACGGAACCGCCGCCCGACCGAAGGCGCCGCCCTCGAGCAGCACATCCGCCTCGACCGTCGGGTTGCCCCGCGAGTCGAGAATCTCGCGCGCCCGGATCGACGCAATCCTGGTTGACGCCACAACCGCCTCCGATCAGACTCGGACGCGCGCCCCGGTACTCGCAGCCGTGACGGCTAGCTGGCGCGCGGATGTGCCCGATCGTAGACGTCCCGCAGGTGTTCGTCGGTCAACTGCGTGTAGAGCTGAGTCGTTGAGATGTTGGCGTGACCCATCAGCTCCTGCACATTACGCAACGGCGCTGACCCGCGCAGCAGGTGCGTCGCAAAGCTATGCCGCAGCGTGTGCGGAGTCACACCCGAGATGCCCGCAGCCTCCGCGTAGTTCTTGATGATCAACCAGACGCCCTGCCGCGTCAGACGCTCGCCCCGCCGATTGATGAACAATGCCACCTCGCGACGGCCTCGGGCCAACTTGGGTCGCGCTTCCTGCAGGTAATGGTGCAACGCCGCGACCGCAGCCGAGTGAATCGGAATCAGGCGCTCGCGGCGTCCCTTGCCCACGCAGCGCACCGAGGCCCGCTGACCCTGCAGCTCGATCGAGGACAAGTCCAGCGAGACAAACTCCGAGACCCGCATCCCCGTCGCATACAGCATCTCCAGCATCGCCTGATCGCGGGCGGCCTCGGGAGTGTCCCAGCGACCCGGCTGTTCGAGCAGTGCGTCAACCTCCTGCACCGTCAGCGTCCGCGGCAAACTGCGGCCGACCCTCGGCGACGACAACTGCTCCGCCGGGTTGACGTGAATCAGACCCTCACCGTGCAGGTAGCCGAACAGGCTCTTGACTGCCGCCACCTTGCGGGCGACCGTCGCGGCGGCGTACTGCTGCTCACGCAGGTGCACGATGTACTCCTGCAGCTGTTCGGCGTCGATCTCTTCGATCGGTGTGGTCTGCGCCTCGTCCTCGTGCCGGTGCTGGTGCTCGACGAAGTAGGCGCGCAGCTGGGCCAGGTCGTTGCGATAGGCCGAGATCGTGTTGGCCGACGCTCCTCGCTCGGCTGCCATGTAAGTCAGAAACTGCTGGATTTCGTGTTCCATATTGCCGAGTCGTCTCCTTCGTGTTCGCCATCGCGATTGTGTAGTGGCGGCGCCGGCAACAGGCGTCGGCGCTGGATCCGCTCTAGCAACCGCTGGCGAGACCACGCGTGGATGATGCGTAATCGCAGTTATCGGGTAATCCACGTAACGTTCCATCAACAGAACTAGGCGCCTTCCGCCGACAGAACGAGCTGCGATAAGCCCTGCGATAACCTAAGCGCGTGCCCTCTTCTTCCTCTCCCGATTCCGACGTCACCCAGGTCGCCCAACCCCCTGATCAGCCGCCTGTTCAGCCGCGCCACGACCGCCTGCGCGCTGCGCGTCATACGCGCCTTCGCGCCTGGTGGGATGCCGGTTCCGGGGGCGCGCTGGTCTACAACGAACTGCGCCGCGTTCCGGCTGCCAACTGGACCGATGCGCTCGAGCGCTTCCCCGAGGACGACGGACCGGAACCGGTCCCACCGCCCGATCGCCCGCCAGCTCGCGTGATTGACCTGCCGGAAGTGTTGGCGCTTCGGGCGATGTTGATGGACCGTCGAGTCGCGTTTGACACGGTCGAACGCTGGATCCGCGCGCTGACCCAGTCGACGCGGATGCTGGACTATGAGCGCCCGCTGGTCTGGACGGCGGATCATGTCGCCACTCGGCTGGTGCAAATCGCCAACGGCGGCGAAGGCAGCACTTGGTCGACGCTTGAGGTCGTCCGCGAGCTGTGGGCCTGGCATCCCGATCGGCCGTTTATCGAGTGCCAGAGCGAGCGCTTACTGGAGTGGCTGGAGGCAGTGCTGGCTTCCCGCGACCAGGGGACCGCAACGACATGACGGACGACCAGCCGGGTCCGCCAAAGCAGCGGATCTCGCCGATCACATTCCCGGCCGAGACACCGGCACTGGTCAAGCCGCGCGACGATGAGCCGCAGGTTCGCCGCGACGCCTTTCGCGAGACTTCGTTTGCCCTGCCGCTCGATCTTCGCTGGCTCGACGACGCGTTTGCCCTGCAGCGAAAGATCGTCGAGCAGTCTTATGGCTCCTCGTTCCGCAACCGACGTTATGCCTCGGCGTTGATGTTCTGGTCGCGGGTGTACAGCGGGGGGCTGGAGGCACGGGCGCTGACCGCGAGAGCTTCCTACTCAGCTGCGCTGCCGCTGATGCGGGCGGCGATGGAGTGGCTGGGGGCGGAGCAGGCGGTGGTCGGTGAGGAACAGATCGAGTTCGAGGACTGGCTGCGGGAGGCGTGGGGGAACAACGCGGCGCATCATGCGACCGAGATCGGGATGGGCCAGTACATGGCCGGCCAGCAGATCGCCATGGCCCCCGAAACCGCCGACGCCTACCGCGCCGTCTCCGAGCTCTCCCGGCCCCACTTCGGAGCCTCGGCCCTGCTAACCGCCGACGGATCCCACGACAAACGCTTCCTCGTCAACTGGGCCGACGAGGCGTTCCACCTGGGCTGGGCCCAGCTCCTCTTCGGCTGGCAGATCGTCATCCAGGACCGCCAATGCCGCTTCGCAGTCGGCAGCGGACTGTTCGGAGTCGAATCTGAAGATCGGCAGGAGTACCAACGCCTGCACCGTCAGACCCAGACCATCCTCCAAGACGAACGCCGCTGCCGAGGAGAATGGATCATCGACCAGGGGCGACAGCGCCTCCTGATCGAAAACTACCGCCGCCAACCCTCCGGCGCGCCAAAGCGCATCTTGCTCTAGCCCGTTGGCCTCCTCGTCAGCGTCACGGCGATCCCCAGCTCCGCCCGTTTCACGCTGTTCAGCCCTCTACATCCACCGCGCTTGAGCGCACCGCCTCCCTCTGCGATCCTGCGGGTGAACGCACCGTCCCCCACACACTCAGGAGAACTTCGTGACGACGAAAATTGGCATCAACGGCTTCGGCCGGATCGGTCGGCAGGTGCTCAAAGGCATGCTCGACTTCCATGGCGACAATCTTGAAGTCGTCGCGATCAACGACCTCACCGACTCCGAGACCAACGCCCACCTGTTCAAGTACGACACCAACTACGGACGCTACCCGGGCGAGGTTGATGTTGTCGATGGCGACCTGGTGATCGATGGTCAGCGCATCGCCGTGATCTCCGAGCGCGACCCCGGACAGATTCCCTGGGGCGACTACGGGGTTGAGATCGTGGTCGAGAGCACCGGCATCTTCACGGATGCGGAGAGGGCTCGCGGTCATCTGAACCATGGGCCGTCAAAGGTCGTGATCTCCGCGCCGGCCAAGAACGAGGACCTGACCATCGTGCTGGGCGTCAACGACGATGCCTACGACCCCGCTTCGCACCACGTCGTCTCCAACGCGTCCTGCACCACCAACTGCCTCGCGCCGATGGCCAAGGTGATCGACGACACCGTCGGCATCAAGAGCGGGATTATGTCGACCATCCACGCCTACACGAACGACCAGGCGATTCTCGACACCGTCCACGGCGACCTGCGCCGGGCTCGCGCGGCGGCGATGAACATCATCCCGACGACGACGGGCGCAGCGAAGGCGGTCGGACTCGTGCTGCCTCACCTGAACGGCAAACTCAACGGTATGGCCTACCGCGTGCCGACGAGCACGGTTTCGGTGGTTGACCTGGTGGTCGACGCGGAACGCGCGACCGACGCGGAAGAGCTCAACGCCGCCTTTGAGAAGGCCGCGACCGACCTGGAATCGCCGCTGCACGGGATTCTGGACTACACCGACGAGCCGCTCGTCAGCAGCGACTTCAAGGGCTCGCCCGCTTCCTCGATCATCGACGCGCTGTCGACGATGGTGATCGAGGGCACCCAGGTGAAGGTCGTGAGCTGGTACGACAACGAGTGGGGCTACAGCGTGCGAGTCGGCGACCTCTGCGTGCGGATGGCCGAGGCCGGGCTCTCCTAAGTAGAATCACACCAATGGCGATGTTCGATGCCCTGAGCGGGAAGCTGCAAGGCGTCTTTGCGACGCTGGGCCGGCGCGGCGCGATATCGGAGAAAGACCTCGAGGCGGCGCTGCGCGAGGTCCGCCTGGCGCTGCTCGAAGCGGACGTCAACTATAAGGTCGCTCGCGACTTCATCAAGGCGGTGCGCGGCCGAGCCAGCGCCGATGATGTGATGAAGTCGCCGACTCCGCTGAACCGCGTGATCGAGATCATCAACGAGGAACTGGTTTCGCTGCTGGGCACGGAGTCTCCAAGCCTGCAGCGGGCGTCCCAGGGTCCAACGATCATCCTGATGGTTGGACTGCAGGGATCGGGCAAGACGACGACATCGGCCAAGCTCGCGCTGCGTGCTCGAAAGGCCGGGGATCGTCCGCTGTTGATTGCGGCCGACGTGTACCGTCCGGCAGCCATCGATCAGTTGCAGGCGCTTGGCCGGCAGCTTGATATCGAGGTCTTCGATCTCGGTCCGGGTGAAAAGCCGGCCAGGATCGTTGAGCAAGGGCTGGAGCGAGCCTCGCAGCTCGGCGCGGGCACGGTAATCGTCGATACGGCCGGTCGGCTGCATATCGACGAAGACATGATGTCGGAGATCACGGAGCTGCGGGATCGATTCAATCCGACCGAGGTGCTGCTGGTCGCCGATGCGATGTCAGGTCAGGACGCGGTGAACGCGGCGTCGGCGTTCGACGAGGCGGTCGGGATCTCGGGCGTGGTGCTGTCCAAGATGGACGGCGACGCTCGCGGCGGGGCGGCGCTGTCGATTCGCGCCGTGACCGGAGCGCCGATCAAGTTCCTCGGCGTCGGCGAGCGGGCGGATGCGTTGGAGCAGTTCCATCCCGATCGACTGGCCGGCCGGATCCTCGGTCACGGAGACATGTCGACGCTGGTCGAACGGGCGTCGGAGGAGTTCGGCGATCAGGATGCGAAGGTCTGGCGCCGTCGCCTGCAAGAGGGTGAGTTCGACCTGAACGACTTCATCGAGCAGATCGGCAAGGTTCGGCAGATGGGGCCGATCTCGCAGATCGTGAACATGATTCCCGGGTTGAGTTCGATCAAGAACCAGATCAATGTCGACGAGATTGATGACGATTTCTTCAAGCACTTCGAGGCGATCGTCTTCTCGATGACGCCCGAGGAGCGGCAGAAGCCGGACATGATCAATGGCTCTCGGCGGCGGCGGATCGCGAAGGGCAGCGGGACCACGCCGCAGGAGGTCAACCAGTTGCTGAACCAGTTCAAGCAGGCCAAGGGGATCATGAAAGATCTGGCTTCCGGCAAAGTACCCGGGATGCCCGGCGTGCGGACGGCCACAGGTCGTCGTTAGGGCGACAGCGCCAATCGCGGGATCGGTCTAGGCTGGATCGATAGCAACGAACGAGACGCAGGCAGAGCTGAGCACATGCTGAAAATTCGATTGGCCCGTCACGGGCGCAAGGGACGGCCCTTCTATCGCGTGGTCGTCCAGGACTCGCGCAAGCCGCGCGACGGACGATTTGTCGAGAATCTGGGTCACTACGACCCGCTGACCGATCCGGCCACGTTTGAGATCGATGCCGAGCGGGCCAAACACTGGCTCTCGCACGGCGCTCAGCCGACCGAGACGGTGCATCGCTTCCTGGCCAAGGAAGGCCTGATCGAGCCGTGGCAGCCCAAGCCTCGCAGCAAGCGCGCCGACGCCAAGCGGGCCGCTGCTGCCGCCGCCGCATCCTCTGAGTAACCCAACGATCGAGTGTCCTGATGGAAGATTTCATCGAGTACGTCGCCAAGTGGATGGTTGACGATCCCGACGCCGTCCACGTTGAGCGGGTCGAGAACGGCGATCACGTGGCGATCCAGCTCAACGTCCACGAGGATGACATGGGCCGCATCATCGGCCGCGAGGGCCGCCTGGCGATGGCGATGCGGACGTTGCTCTCGGTGTCCGGGCACACTCGGGCCGTCGACACCTCGCTCGACATTCGATAACCGACACTGGCCCGAGACTGGCCCGAAGCTAGCAAGGCCGGCAGACCGATGGCGTTCCGGCTAGGACGCTCCCAGACCGAGGATCGGATGCCGCGCGACGGCTATCGCGCGATCGGCTTGATCGAGCGTCCGCGTGGACTCAAGGGTGAAATCAAGGCGCGGCCGCTGACCGACTTCCCGGAGCGGTTCGAGCCCGGCGCGCGTGTCTTCATCTCCGGGCTGTCGCGGACCGTGGCTCGGTCGAACTGGCAGAAGGGGCGCGTCTATCTCTACATCGAGGGCGTCGCCGATCGGGAGTCGGCTGAGTCGTTGCGCGGCGAACTGATCGAGATTCCCGAGGACGAGCGGCCGAGGACCAGCGAAGCCTTCTGGTACATCGACGAGATTGAGGGCCTGCGCGTCGTCACGGTCGGAGGCGATCAGTTGGGAAATGTCCGCGAGGTGCTGCAGACCGGAGCGAACGATGTCTACATCGTCGACCGGGGCACTCGTCGCGATCTGTTGGTGCCGGCCTTGCGCGATGTGGTGGTCGGCGTTGACGTTGAGGCGGGGACGATGACAGTCGATCTGCCCGACGGGCTGCTGCCGGACGATGAAGCGGTTGATTGAACCGCAGCGCAGCGCGGCTGTACGCTGAGGGCGTCCGGCGCAGTCCGGGCAATGTCGTGGGGATATAGCTCAGCTGGGAGAGCGCGTCGTTCGCAACGACGAGGCCGGGGGTTCGAGTCCCCCTATCTCCACCACCCTGGACAACACCAAGAACCTTCGAGTTGACGTTCGCGGGCTCGCACCGATCTGCTGAGCCGCTTCTGTATCGCAAGCAACGCCATGACCGCCATGCAGAGAACCGAAGTTCGGATATTATGATCAGGCCAATCGCTCTCAACCGGAACGCAACGTCATGTCCGTCCTCACTCCGACCCACAGCATCGCTTCGCTTCCGCTCGGCCATCGGGCGCGCAAGGGCTGAACATGCTGGACATGACTGGACACGACTGAATATGACTGAACAAACCTGAACAACCTGAACACCCGATCCCCGATAAAACACTGGAGATCATCGCCCCAGACATCGAAAAGAAAAAATTCACCTGAACACCTGAACACGACTGGCCCCACTCCTCGGAAAGCCAAGCGAGCGTTGTTCGGTTCGCTAGCCTGTGGTGGAGTGGATGGACCCCTCAAGCTGCCGGGCGAGCGAACGGCGAGGCCGCGATCCACGAAGGGAACAGACCGTGACGACGTCCTCAGACTTTTCAGACCTGCCTGGCCGCTTGATCGTCGTTGAGGGCATTGACGGCTCCGGCAAGAGCACCCAGCTCGACCTCCTCCACAAGTGGCTGCGCAGCGAGGGCTACGTCACCGTCTTCACCGAGTGGAACTCCTCGCCGATCGTTCGTGACACGACCAAGCGCGGCAAGCGCAAGCAACTCCTGACGCCGATGTCGTTCAGCCTCATCCACGCAGCCGATTTCGCCAGCCGGACTCACTCGCAGATTCTGCCCGCGCTCCAGGCGGGCGTCATCGTCCTCGCCGACCGCTACGTCTACACCGCCTTCGCCCGTGACGCCGCACGCGGCGTCAACCGCAAGTGGGTCCGCGACCTCTACGCCTTCGCCCCGCCGCCGAACCTGGCGCTCTACTTCCATGTCTCGCTGGATGAGTCGATCCGACGGATCGCCGCCGCGCGCGCCGAGATCAAGTTCTACGAGGCTGGCATGGACCTCGGTCTGTCCGAGGATGTCCACGAATCCTTCCGCCTCTTCCAGGGCCGAATCCTCGAGGAGTACGACGCCCTCTGCGAGGAATACGACATCACCCGAGTCGACGCACACCAATCGCTCGTCAGCCAGCAGGTGTTGGTACGCGAACTGGTCGAGCCGCTGCTCGTGGATATGCCTCAGCGCGAAATCACCAAGGTGCCTCCCCATCTGCACACTGGATATGCCGCCCTTGCCGCCGGGGGTGGCCTGTGACCGAGGTCAGATTCTACGGCGAACCGCCTCCTGGCATCGATCAGGACTGGTTGCCCGGCCGCCTGATCGCGATCGAAGGCACCGACGGAGTCGGTCGCTCAACGATCATCTCCATCCTCAAGGAGTACCTCGAGGCCAACGGCTGGGGCGTCGTCGACAGCGGACTGCGACGCTCGCCGCTGGTCGGACCCGGCATCGACCAGGCCAAGGAAGGCCACACGCTCGACCCGATCACGCTCAACCTCTTCTACGCCACAGACTTCTGGGACCGCTTCGAGCGAATCATGCTGCCCGCCTTGCAGGCGGGCATGGTCGTCTTGGCCGACCGTTACATTTTTTCCCTCATGGCCCGCGCGGTCGTGCGCGGCGCGGCTCGCGAATGGCTCGAGCAGATCTACGGCTTCGCCCTGATCCCCGACCAGGTGATCTACCTGGACATCGACGCCGAGGACCTCGTCCTGCGCATCCTCGAGCGCGGCTTCGACTTCTGGGAATCGGGCGGCGACTACCTGCACGACCGCAGCATCTACGACGGCTTCATGCAGCACCAGCGCGAGCAGTTGCACGAGATGTCGGTCATGGCCGACCGATACGACTGGGACGTCGTCGATGCGCGCGGCACGATCGAAGAGGTCTTCGAGCATGTGCGCCGAGCCGTCATGCCGACCGTCGAGGGCATGTCGAGGGTCGAGGCCTGACCTCCAAATTGCCGGTCTGAGTGTATGCTGAGTCAGCTATCGCGCCGAGGTAGCTCAGTTGGTAGAGCACACGACTGAAAATCGTGGTGTCGGCAGTTCGACTCTGCCCCTCGGCACCAACCCCGTCCCGACTACCTCCCAGCTACTTCCCAGCTACCTCAATGCATCCGCCAGGTACTCCACCACGTGTCGAGGCTGCGCGTCGGTAAAGTGTCCAATCTGCTGTCGGCACGACACGCCCGTCACCGCGACCGGGATGTGCCTGGCCGACCGGATCGCCGGAAACAGGCGCAGTTCGCCCATCCGTCTCGACATCTCGTGGTGTTCCGCCTCGAAGCCAAACGACCCCGCCATCCCGCAGCATCCGCTGTCGATCACTTCCGCCTCATAACCCGCTCGCCGCAGCACCGCCAGGGTCTGGTCAAAGCCGGCCAGCGCCTTCTGATGACAGTGCGCGTGCAGCATCAACGGTCCATGCTCGCCCGCAAAGATCGCTCCAACGTCCTGCGCTTCCAACTCCCTGGCCAGCCACTCATCAAACAACAGCGCCCGAGCAGCCACACGTGAGGCAGCTTCGTTGCGCAGCAGCAGCGGATACTCATCGCGCAAAGTCAGCAGGCAGGAAGGCTCCGTGCCAACGATCGGCGCCCCCGACTCCGCAAACTCGACCAGCGCCGACACGTTGCGCTCTGCGAGTGATCGAGCGTCGTCGAGCAGGCCTTTCGAGATCGAAGGCCGTCCGCAACAGGCGCGGTTCTCAACCCGGATCACCCGGTAGCCCAGCGCCTCGATGATCGTGGTCGCGGCAATCCCCACCTCGGGATGAACGAAGTTGGTGAACGTGTCGTCGAACAACACCACGTCGCCTCGCACCGACTGGTCTGCCCGAGCCACGCGCTTCCGAAACCACTGATTAAACGTCTCAGGCGCCAGCCGCGGCATCGACCGTGATGTGTTCACTCCGAGCCGTCGCAGCGCAAACTTCGCAATCGGAGTCGACGCAACCAGATTGGCAAGCGTTGGAGCGAACGAACCGGCTCGAAGCAGCGAGGAGATGTTGGCAAACGCGCGATCGCGCAGCGGTACGCCATGCTCTCGATGTCGGTGCGCGAGGACCTCGTACTTGATCTTGGCCAGATCCACCCCCGAAGGACACTCGGCTTTGCAGGCTTTGCACTCGACGCACAGATCGAGGGCGTCGTGCAATCGGTCGCCGGAGAGTTCCTCCAGCGGCATCGCCCCGTTGAGCACCTGCCGCAGCAGGTTGGCGCGCCCCCGGGTCGAGTGCTCCTCGTCTTGGGTGACCATGAATGAGGGACACATCCCACCGTCGAACTTGCGGCAGGCGCCCTGCCCATTGCACATCTCAACCGCGCGGGCGAGCCCGCCCTCGGACGAGAAATCGAGCCAACCGTACGGTTCGTGATTGATCGTCTCCGGGCTGAGCCGCAGGTTGTCGCGGAACGGCGGCGTGTCGATGATCTTGCCCGGATTGAGCAGGCCATCCGCGTCGAAGATCTGCTTGGCCTCGCGGAACGCCTCAACCAGGCGCGGGCCGAACATCTTCTCCATGAACGCGCCGCGCACGATCCCGTCGCCGTGCTCGCCCGAGAGCGATCCGCCGAACTCGACGACCAGGTCGGCGATCTCCGATGCCAGCGCCTCCGTCTGGTCCAGGCCAACCGGATCTTTGACATTGACCACGGGCCGGATGTGCAAACAGCCCGCAGCGGCGTGACCGTAGTAACCAGCACGCAACCCCTTCGCCCGCACGGCGGCATCGAACCTTGCGACGAATTCTGGCAGTCGCTCAGGTGGGACCGCCGTGTCCTCGACGAACGCTCCCGGCTTCGGATCCCCGTGCATCGACATCAACAGCCCCAGCCCGGCCTGACGCATCTGCCACATCCGAGCCTGCGCTGCCGGATCGGTCTCCGTCACGAAGGCGTAGCCCATGCCCCGCGACTCCAACTCCGATTGGATAGTGCGGAGCTGAGAGACGAGGTCGGCGTCGTTGTCGGCAAAGCACTCGATCAGCAGGATCGCGCCCGGCTCGCCGATGACGAACTCAGCCAGCGGCGCGTAGCCAACACTCGAGCGGCAGCGCTCGATGATGATGTCGTCGACCAGTTCGATCGCAGCTGGCTTGTGCGAGTTTGCAGCGACCGTCGCCTCGGCCGCCTCGATCAGGGTGCCGAAGTGCGCTGCCAGAATCCCCCGGCGAGCCGGCAACGGCGCGAGCTGCACCGTCGCCTCCGTGACCACCGCCAGCGTGCCCTCCGAGCCGACCACCATCTGCGACAGGTTGACGCCCTCAGGATCGAGCAGCGTCTCGAGGTTGTATCCCGAGACTCGGCGGGGGATGTCCGGAAATCGCTCGCCGATCTCAGCGCGTTCCCGCTCGGCCAGTTCACGCAGGTCGCGGTAAAGCCGTCCCTCTCGCCCGCCGGCATCCATCAATGCGCGCAGCCGTCGCTCGTCGACCTGGTCGAAGCGCAGCCTCTCGCCATCCGACAGGATGACATCCATCGACTCAACAACGTCAACCGTCTTCCCATACAGACCGCTGTGCGTGCCGCAGGAATTGTTGCCGATCCCCCCGCCAATCGTGGCCCTATTGGCCGTTGAAGGGTCGATCGGATAGTGCAGGCCATACGGCCGGGCTGCCTTGTTCAGTTCCGAAAGCACCAGTCCGGGTTGCACTCGAGCCAGGCGTCGATCGGCGTCGATCTCGAGAACGGCATTCATATGTCGAGTGAAGTCGAGCACGACTGCATGATTGACGCCTTGCCCGGCCAGGCTCGTGCCGCCGCCTCGCGGGAGTACAGGGACACCGTGGCCTCTGGCGACGTCAACCGCAGCGGCTGCGTCCGCTGGTGTGCGTGGAAACACGACCGCGACCGGCTCCATCTCATAGAGTGAGGCATCGGTCGCATAGAGCAGTCGCGAGGGTCGATCGATCAGGACGTCGGATGGATCTTGGAGGGCGCTACGCAGGTCTTGCTCGATTGCCGTGAGCGCATTCGGGCCGTTGTTGAGCATCGCCCGAGCCCGCTGGACCGATCCGAAGTTTGAAGGCGTTCGGCCTTCAATCACCGTCCTCAGCGGCTGCTGCGTCGTCATGCCGGCAGGCTACTGTGCAGCCGATACGCCGCTTCCGAAGGATCATCAGCCGACAGGATCGCGCTGCGCACAGCAACGCCCCACGCGCCGGCCTCGATCGCCGCCGGCGCGGTCTCGATCGTCATACCGCCAATGCCGTAACAGGCCACATTGCCCAGCAGATCCCGCATAGCGCTGAGATGTTCCAGTCCGGCGCCAACCTGACCAGGATGCGACTCCGTCTCGAAGATCGTGCCGACGATTGCATAATCGACGTCGTCACCGAGGGCTATCTCCGCTTCAGACTCGTCGTGGACCGATCTGCCAACCAGCGCGTATTGTCCACCCGGCGACTCAGCCGCAGCCGGCAAATGCAAGCCGATCTCCATGGCCCGCGCTAGATCCGGTCGATTGTTGACCATCAACACCGTCTGTGGCGGGACTCGCCGCTGGACTGCGCGAATCACAGCGATCAGTTCCGCATCCGACAACTCACGCTCGCGAAATTGCACCATCAGCCGTCCGCCGACGCCATTGGCCGCGCGCACAATCACATCCGGCAAGGGACGGCCATTCGTGCCCCGCTGGTCGGCGATCAGCATCAGTCGGTGCAGGATCATGACGCCCGCCGCTGGAACCGCCAGGGAATGGCCCGACGCTCAATCAGCACCACGCCGAGGAACAGCAGATAACTGAGCAGCGCCACGACAAAGATCGCCCCGAAAACCAGATCGGTCCTGAACGACAACCGCGACTGCTCGAGAAAGATACCTAGACCGTCGGTCGCCCCGGCAAGCTCGCCGAAGATGGCACCCAGAACGGCATAGATGGCCGCGATTCGCAGGCCCGTAAACAGATCGGGCAGCGCCGCAGGAATCTTGACGTATCGATACATCTGCCAGCGAGAGGCCCCGAAGTTGCGCATCAGGTTGATTGTTGGACGTTCGGTCGAGGCGAGACCAGCCGCGAACCCGAGCACGATTGGCACGAAAGTAAACAGGCCAATCACGATGATCTTGGGCGTCACCCCGAATCCGAACCAGACGATCATCAGCGGCGCGACCACAGGAATCGGAATCGTCTGTGACGCCACGATGATCGGGTACAGCGCTCGCCGCACCGGCGCCGAGAGATCAAGAAGGAGACCCAGTGCCAGGGCGCAGGCAATGCTGATCGCGAAGCCGGCCGCCACCTCGGACATCGTGACCAGCGAGTGCGCCCAGATCGATCCGGCCGATTCAACACTCTCGCGCACGATCCGAATCGGTCCTGGCAGCGTCTGAGGGCGGATATCGGACAGCCAGACATAGATCTGCCAGCCGCTCAGGACGAAAAACACCAGCCCAAGCGGCGCGGCAACGCTCAGCGCGAACTCCCCCCGGAGCGTTCGCCCGCTCATGCGGTCACTTCCTCTGCTTCTGTCTCATGTCGGAGGTAGTCGATCAGCCGATGAGCCGCCTCGGTCTCAGCCGCCCGAGCCGTCCTCGGCCGAGGCATATCCACTTCGAGGACATTCGTAATCCGCCCCGGCCGTGCCGACATCACGTAGACCCGGTCCGACAGCGCCACCGCCTCATGCGGATCATGCGTCACGAGCAGCGCCGAGCCGCCAACTCGATTCCACGTCTCCGCGAGCCAAGATTGCAGTTGTCCACGAGTGATCGCGTCCAGCGCCCCAAACGGTTCGTCAAGCAGCAGAAACGGTCGGCCGAGCAGATAGGTGCGCAGAAAACTGGCTCGTTGGCGCATGCCGCCGGACAGTTCATGCGGTCGGCGATGTTCGAATCCGCTGAGTCCAAACTGCGGAAACAGCTCAGCGGCGCGTTCCCTGGCCTCCCGCTTGCCGATGCCCTGGATCTCCAGCCCCAGCGAGACGTTCTCCAGGACCGAGCGCCAGGGAAAGAGCATGTCCTCCTGCGGCATGTAACCAAATCGAGTCAGTCGCTCCTCAGCCGTCGGCGTTTCGCCATCGACGACAATCCGTCCGCCATCGGCATCGTCCAATCCGGCGATCAGGTTGAGCAGCGTCGTCTTACCGCACCCCGAGGGACCGACCAGCGCCACGAACTCGCCGTCACCAACGGTTAGTGAGACGTCACTGAGCGCGACGACCGCCGCTTCATCCGAGCCGTAACGCTTGCCGACGCCCTCAACCTGCAGCATCAGCGGCCGCTACTCTCGCGCCGCCTCGATGATTTCGGTGTTGAAGTGCGCCGACCAATCAGGTTCAGTCGACAACGGATCGCCGTTCTCGTCGGTCAACAATCCATGCTCGTACAACCAACCGGGATAGTCCGACCACTGCGCCAGCGTCTGCGTCCCCCAGCGATCGTCGGCGGCGATGTAGTACTCCTCAGCCAACAAGCGCGCCGATGCGTAGACGAGCTCTGGGTCGGGGAAGGCGTCTTCGCCGGCAGTCTCGATCAACAGCCGACCTGCCTCGTCCGGGTCATCAGCGGCAAACTCATAGCCGCGCAGAGTGGCGCGCATGAACCGGATCAGGGCGTCCTCTTTACCATCGAGCGTCTCACCAGATGTGACGAGCAGCACCGCCGGACGGTCAGGCACGCCGAAGTCGGCGTGGCGCCAGGTGCGATACTCGATCCCCTGCCGATCCCAGTCGAGCCCCTCCCACGTAACGAAAATCTCCACCGCGTGAACGCGCCCGGCGAGCAACGCATCGTAGGCGCCGGTGTCAAGCACGACCAACTCGGCCGTGCCCTCCCCGCCGTCGGCCTGGATCACCGTGCGCCATTGCGGAAGCTCATAAGGCAGCCCCCATCCGGCGTAGAGCTTGCCGTCCATGTCGCGGAGGCGCTTGACCGGGCCGTCTTCGAGCACGGCGATCTCCGTCGGACTCTTCTGCAGCACCGCGGCAATGCTGACCACATCCAGGCCCTGCGCTCGCGAGAACGGCACGACCGTCGCGAACGAGAACGCCACATCGGCCACGCCCTCGGCGACCAGCAGATCGCCCGAGGTGCCGCTGTAAGGCAAAATCTCAACCTCGACGCCCTCGTCCTCGTACCAGCCCTGCGCCAGCGCGACGTAGACGCCGGTGTGGTTCGTGTTCGGTGTCCAGTCGAGCTGCACTCGAATCAAGTCTGGCTCATCCTCGCCGCAGCCAACCAGGATCGCGGAGATAACCAGCAGAGCCGCCCCGAAGAGGGCTGCAAGCAGTCGCAACGGGATGCTCACTGCGCCTCCCCATTCACCCAGGCCGAGTCGAAGAAGTTGTACTCGAGCTCCATCGCCGTACGGAACTTGATCGCCTCCGTGGCCGAGTCGTCACCCTGCTCGTCGAGCATGCCCATGATGATCTCGACCTTCTCCTGGTAGCCGGATCCTGAGTACATATCGATCCAGAATCCATAGCGGTCGTCATACGGCTGATCGGCGAGACGCGAGCCCAGCCATCCATACAACTTGGCGCAAGGCGCCATCGCGGCCAGGTGCTCGCCGATCGTTCCCAGCGACGCCGTCGCAAGCAGGAAGTCGGTGTACTCGCGAGCCGCCGGCAAGGGTTGAACGTCCTCAAGCGACACACCCAGTTCTGGCGCGGTCTTCTCGTGCAGCGTGCCTTCGGTCAGGATCCCCGAGAGCAGCTCGCCGAACTGTCGGCGCGTGGCCCAGTCGCGAGCACGCACGGCGCCCCAGCCATACGAGCGCGCGTAGGCGTCAAGGTAAAAGTGGTCCTGCTGCGCGAACAGTCCGTAGCGCGATTCGGACAGCGAGCCGTCGGCCAGCCCGACGATGAATGGATGCTCCAGGCATGCTTCCGCCAGGTCGCGGTTCTCATCCCAGAGGCGTTGTGACATTGAAGTCGGAGGCGGTTCGGACACAGTCAATCTCCTTCGCTGTTGAGAGGTCGAATCAGCTCGTTGCTCATGACGTCTCGAGAGGCGAAATCATCCCCTCGGACGGTGAAGAGGCATCGGCGTAGAACTTGCGCGGCATCCGCCCGGCAAGGAACGCATCCCGACCGGCGCGCGCCGCCGCGTTCATCGCCCGCGCCATTTGGATCGGATTGCGTGAGCGAGCGACCGCGGTGTTCATCAGCACGGCATCGCAGCCGAGCTCAAACGCGATCGCCACGTCGGACGCCGTGCCGACGCCAGCGTCGACAATCACCGGCACATTGGCGCGCTCCTTGATCAGCTGGATGTTGTGCGGGTTTCGGATTCCCAGTCCCGAGCCGATCGGCGCGCCCAGCGGCATCACCGCCGAACAACCCACGTCCTCCAGCTTCCGCGCCGTGACCGGGTCGTCGTTGGTGTAAGGCAACACCTGGAATCCACGCCGCACCAGTTCCTGCGCGCCCTCGAGCAGTCCCTCCGTATCGGGCAACAGCGTGTCCTCGTCGGCGATCACTTCGAGTTTCACCAGCGAAACGCCGAGCGCCTCCCGCGCCAGTTCAGCCGTCAGGATGGCATCGGGCGCGGTGAAGCACCCGGCCGTGTTTGGCAGCAATCCGTAGCCACGCTCGGTCAGCAGGGTGTACAGATTGGTCGGGTCGCTGCCGTCCGCCGAGCCAACATTGACGCGTCGCAGCGCGACCGTCACCAGTTCAGTCCCCGATGCCTCCAGCGACGCCAGCAACGTCTCCTGCGAGGGATAGCGCGCCGTACCGAGAATGATCCGAGAGGACATCTCCCGCCCGGCCAGGGTCCAGGTGTCTTGCTCGATGCTGTCGCTTGCAACGCTCATCGGTCTGCCTATCCACCCTGTTTCGCGCCGACGATGTCGATCCGGTCGCCGTCCGCAACATTGGTCTGACCCCACTCGCTGCGCGGCACCACCGACATGTTGATCGCCACGGCAATGCCCTGCTGCTCAGGGTCATAGCCAATCTCGCAAAGAGCTTCAGTCAGCTCATGATTGGACAGTGTGATCGCCTCACCGTTGAGCGTCACTTCCAGCGTCGTGTGCGGCTGCGTCATCTCGCCGCCTCCAAACTCTTCTGCGACTGTCCCAGCCGCTCGATCCCATACGGCTTGAGAATCTCGGGAACCCCGCCCGACTCCATCGCCTCGGCCAGCCAATGCGCCGTCGACCCGGCAAGCAGCACGCCGTGTCGATAATGACCCGTCGCGATCCACAGCCCCTCGCGGCCTGCAGGTCCAATCACCGGCAAATGATCGTCAGTGGACGGACGCAGGCCAACGCTGTGCTCCTCCAGATCGAGTCCACTCAGCGCCGGCAAAATCTCTGTCCCTCGCTGCAACAGAGACTCACGAGCATCATCGGTCGGAGTCAAATCCCAACCCGCCTCCGGCTCCTTGGTCGAGGCGATGATCAACTCCCCATCCCGACGCTGGGCCAGTGCAATATTCGTCGTCTGAATCACCCGCTCGATCAGCGCCGGCCCCCGCATCCGAAGCAGTTGTCCCTTGACCGGCCCCACACCCGTCGGCGAGAGCGGAGCCGCCGACTCAGAGGCCGAGTCGATGATCTCGTCGCACCAGGGACCAGCAGTAATCACGACATCCTTGGCCAGCAGGTCATCGAGCCGCTCGTTGGATGCTGTCGCTCGCAGGCTGAGGTTCCAGGCCTGCGCCGACTCCTCGTACTCGCCGCCTGTGACCTCTTGAGAGGTCGCAATTTTGGCCCGCACGGCCTGGCATCCTTGTTCAAGCGTGGACAGCAATCGACGCGGATCGACCTGGACGTCTTCTTCGATCAACAACCCGCTGACCGCACCCGGCGCCAGCTGCGGCTCGAATGAGGCCACTTCCCGCGCCGTCACCCGACGCGACAGCAGCCGCAGACTCGTTCGCTTTTCGTTGAGTTGATCGAGCTGCTGGTCGTCCTCAGCGGTTCGGGCCACCCAGAGCGTCCCATCCGTCCGAAATCCCGAGCTCTGCCGGCCGATCGACTCCACCTTGGCAATGAACTGCGGATACCGACGCAGACTGTCGAGCTTCAGCGGGAACAGGTCGTCATCCTCGCCCAGCGGCAGACCGATCGTGCTCAACAGACCGGCCGCGATCCGGCTGGCGTGACTCCCCGGCTGATGACGCTCGATCACCACAACACGCCGCCTCCGCCGCGCCAGCTCAAACGCACAGGCCAGGCCAATCACACCGCCGCCAACGACAGCGACATCCCAGGTCTCCCGTTCACTCATCCCGCCGCCTCCTGCAGCCGCTCCGCCAGGAGTCGTTCGATACCAAACGACGCAATCTGTTCCGGCGCCCGACCAGTCGTCATCAGCTCGGCCATCCAGTACGCCGTGCTCGGCGCCAGGATCACCCCGCCCCGATAGTGACCTCCGGCAATGTAGATCCCTTCAACGTTCGCCGGCCCGAGCACCGGCTGATGATCGGTCACCGCAGGACGCAGGCCAACATCAATCTCGCTGACATACAGGTCGTAGATCCCGGGCAGGATCTCGAAGGCGTAGCGCAACAGATCCAGCGTCCCACCCGCTGTGGGCCGCAGATCGAAGCCCTGTTCTTCCTCGGTCGCGCCGAGCAGCAGCTCTCCGCCGGAGCGAGGCACGATGTAGATGTCGCTGTTGCGCAGCACATGATCAGCCAGCCGCTGTCCTTTGAGGTGAACAATCTGCCCCTTGATCGGCCGCATGCCGATCGTCGGCAACGGCGTAACCAGTCCATCCTCCAGCCAGACCCCGGCGGCGAGCAGAACCTGATCAGCGCATAGCGTTGACACACCCGACTCTTCCTCAATCGCCAGTTCGACCCGACCCTGGGTCCGCTCGACCGTCGTAACGCCCGCGCCGACTCGGATTGCAACTCCAACCGCCTCGCAGGCGGCCTGCAGAGCGACCATCAACGTCCTCGAGTTGACCTGGTGATCGGACTCGACCAACAACCCGCCGACCGCGCGGGGCGAGACGTACGGCTCGATCTGCCGAACCTCGCGCCCGGTCAAACGACGCGCTGGCAACCCACGGTCCTCCTGGATCTTGCGGAGGTGCTCGAGCTCCAACTCATCGTCCCGGTGCCTCGACACCCAGAGCGTGCCTTCCTCCCGGTACCCGCACGACAGCCCGCCGGCCGATTCGATCTCAGCCACAAACTGCGGATAACGACGCAAGCTGTCCAACTGAAGCTCGACCAAGGCTGGTGGCGTCAGCTCGACCTCAAACGACGGCGTCAGCATCCCCGCCGCGACCGTCGACGCGCCGAATCCCGGCCGCTCTCGTTCGATCACGCTCACCGACTTGCCCCGACGCGCCAGCTCGAACGCGCACGACAGACCAATCACACCGCCGCCAACGATTGCGACGTCCGCGACGTCAGTCATGTCAGCACCCGCTTGATCTCGTCGGCGAACTCCCGACATGACGTCTGCGGATCTTCCTGGCAGACCACCGCCGACAACACGGCGACCCCATGCGCCCCCGCGTCCAGGACATCTCCAACGCGATCGACGGAGATGCTGCCAATCCCGATCACCGGTTTGTCGACCGCCTCGCAAATCTCCGCAAACCGTTCCAGACCGAGCATCGGCGCCGCGCGTTCACCCTTCGACGTTGTACCGAACACGGGACCCACACCGAGATAGTCGATGGGCTGCTTCGCCACCTTGACCGCCTCCTCCACCGAGTTAGCCGTCCCGCCGATGATCGCATCGGAGCCAAGAATCTGTCGGGCGATATCGGGCGGCAAGTCTTCGCGGCCCAGATGCACCGCAGTCGCGCCGACCGCAGCGGCGACATCGACGCGGTCGTCGATCAACAAGGTCGTGCCGAACTCTCGGCAGGCAAGACTCATCAATACCGCGACGCGCATCATCTCCTTCGTCGAGACCGGCCGCTTCTCTCGATACTGGATGACATCGGCGCCGCCGGCAGCCGCAGCCGCGGCCAGCTCAACGTGACTGAACCGGTCCTGCAGCACCTCATCCGTAATCACATGCAGTCGACCGACCGACTTCTCCTCAGTCATAACGCGTCATCCAGAAGTGATCGGTCGGCCCGACGCCATGCCCAATTTCAAGACCGCCGCGGATCGCCTCCGTCACGTACTGCTTCGACCTCCCAATCGCGTCTCTCAACTCCGCTCCCAATGCCAGTTGCGCCGCAATCGCCGACGCATACGTGCAGCCCGTCCCATGGGTGTGTCGCTGGTCAATCCATTCCCCCACGAAGACTTCGGTCTCGTCGGCGGTGACCAACACGTCGGTCGCAGGCGCGCCTTCGAGATGTCCGCCCTTGACCAACGCCGCCGATGCCCCGGCCTCAAGCAGCACCTCTCCAGCCTGCTGGGCGTCATCAACCGTCTTGATTGACAGTCCGGTCAAGGCCTCGGCCTCATGCACATTGGGCGTCACGACAGTCGCCAGCGGAAGCAACTGACGACGCAGCGTCGATGCAGCGTCCTCGGCCAGCAGCGCGAACCCGGTCTTCGAGATCATCACGGGATCGACCACGACAAACGGAGGCCGTCGAGATTTGAGCTGCTCGGCGACGAGTTCAATCATCTCGGACCCGCCCAGCATGCCCGTCTTGACGGCCGCGACATCGAGGTCATCAAAGACAGACTCAATCTGATCATTAACCGACTCCAGCGGAAGCGGCCAGGCGCCCTGCACGCCGAGCGTGTTCTGCGCGGTCACTGCAGTGATCACCGTCGCGGCATACGCCCCGTTGGCCGTGATCGACTTGAGGTCGGCCTGGATCCCAGCCCCGGCAGACGAATCCGAACCGGCAATCGAACAGACGACGCGCACGGGCAGTCCCAGTTTGGGGGCGGTACATCGTCGTCTGGGCGGGCCTGAAGTTCGCTGCGCTCCCTGCGCCGGCATTACCCGGATCAGGTTCGGCGGGTGTGTTCTCAGGCCCTGTGCCCGTCGCCTCGACGGTGGACCACCCCGGCTTGACTCTCTGCTGAGGTTAACACACCGGCGATCGTTACCCGCCTCTGCCTTGCGACCTGACGACGACCGGCGACCACTGGAACATGCGCACGCTGACCCTGGTACCCAGTGCATTGATTCCGCCGAGCGAGACCAGACCGTAACTGCTGACGCCGCCGAAGGCCACCACGCCGACCGAGTTGAAACCGCCCACGGCGACCAGTCCGATCGAGTTCGCGCCACCGATGGCAACCAATCCAATCGCGTTCCAGCCGCCAATGGCAATGAGCCCGATGCCGTTGGCCGAACCGACCGCAAACAAGCCGATTTCTGACGTCGGCACATCGTCGAGGATGCCCCATTGCGTCAGGCCAAACAGGACGACGAAGCCCGCGGCCATGACCATGGCCCAGAAGAAGGTGACGCCCTGAGCGGTTTGGCGTTCGTGTTCATCTGAGCTGCCTGGATGCTCGCTTGACATGATTGACTCCCATCACCGCGTGTGCGGCAAGGTAAACGAACGAGGCCGCCCCCACACTTGTGGGGGCGGCCTCGATGCAATGAAATCTGTCTCGGCGATTAGTCGTCGGAGACAAGCACCAGGGTGCCGGTCGTGCTCAGCGAGCCGCCGGTGCCGTTGACCACGCAACTGCGTGCGCTGGTCTGCTTGCCCGGGTCGCCGGAGAAGCCGCCGTCCTCGGCCGTGCCTGAGAGCTGCCGGTACGCCTCAACCAGCAACTGCATGCCGTACATGCCGGAGTGGTTGAAGCTCAGTCCGCCGCCGTTGGTGTTGATCGGCAGGCGTCCGCCGGGGGCCGCGTGGCGGTCCTTCCAGAGCGTGAAGCCTTCACCGGCTGGGGCGAGACCGAGCATCTCGGCGGTGATCCCGGCGGTGACGGTGAACGAGTCGTAGATCATGGCCATTTCCATGTCCTCGGGACCCATTCCGGCCATCTTGTAGGCGGCCGCGGCCGAGCGGCTGGCGGAGGTCTTGGTGAACTCGCCCATTTCGAGCATGTTCCAGTGCGAGATCGACTCACCCGCGCCGGCGATCCAGACTGGAGGGGTCTTGGAGGTCTTGGCCAGCTCGGGGCCGGTGATCAGGACCGCACCGCCGTGGTCAGTGACCAGGCAGACGTCGAGCAGCTTGATTGGCCAGGAGATTGGGCGGGAGTTCATGACGGTGTCGACGGTGATCGGTCCGCCGAAGGTGTGGCCGCGCTTGCCGCCGCCCCACTCGCCCTTTTCCAGCGGGGGCAGGTCGCCCTCGCCGGCCTTGCGGTACATGACGGCGCGAGGGTTGAGGGTCGCCCATTCGCGGGTGACGACGGCGATCTCGGCGAAGTCTTCCTGCGTCGTGCCGTAGCGGGCCATGTGACGGTTGAGCGCGTGCGAGTAGGAGGTCGGCGCGCCGCCCAGCCCGTAGGCCGAGGTGTGCTGCGTGCCAGGGTCCCAGGGGTCGCCGCCGCCGAAGGGGCGTCCGGTGCCTTTGCCGCCGGTGAACCGCTGGCTGAATCCCATCTCACCGTGCGTGACGAGGGCCACGTCGATGACGCCGGCGTGGATCGCGGCCAGCGCGTGGTGGACGTGCATCTCGAACGAGCAGCCACCGACGGCGGTGGTGTCGATGTACTTGGGGTGCAGGCCGAGATACTCGGCGATCTGCGGCGACCAACCGGCCGAGAAGATTCCGTCAATCGCCCTGATCGGGATGCCGGTCATCTCGCAGACGTTGTTGATCGCCTCGATGTGGAGGGTGAGCGAGGACTTCGGCGTCTGCGGGTAGCCGATGTCGTTGGCTTCGGCGGCGCCGATGATCGCGGCGGACATTGATGCTTCGCCAGGCATAGTGTTCTCCTGTGTGCTCCGTGTGATGTCGGTCGTCGGCGCGCTTAGACAGGCCGCCAGAAGGGGATGTGGACGTCTTCAGACGCTTCCTCGAACTCGATCTGGACGGCACCGCCGATTTCGATCGATTCGGGGTCGTTGGGGTCGACGCCCTTGAGCACGGTCAGCATCCGGTCGCCCTCGGCGAGGTCGATGTAGGCGCTGACGTAGGGCACTTCATCGCCCCAGCCGCGTGCGACGAGGCCCTTGTTGTGCTGGACGGCGAAGGTGTGGATGGTGCCCTTGCCGGTGGCCTCGACCCACTCGATGTTCATCGAGTGGCAGAACGGGCAAATCACTCGCGGGTACCAGTGGACCCGGTTGCAGTCGTCGCAGCGGGGGAGCATCAGCTTCCCCTCTTTGGCCCCGTCCCAGAATGGTTGCGAGACCGGGTCGGGACTCGGAATCGGCTTGGTGTACTCAGCCACCGCGCTCCCCTCTCAACAGTCGTGCGTATGGGCCGCGCAGCGCTCCGCTGCGCGAACATGGCTTGATCACGTGATTTCATTCACGCAGCCCGCAGTGTACCAGCGACCCCGGCGCGGCCCCGGCCGTCTACTCAACGCCGATCTGCTCAACCTTGGTCCCGTCGGCGAGGACCGCGCGGTAGGCATGGTCGGCCGCTCGCAGCTCGGCGAAGGACACGGTCCCCAGTCCGCTCAGGTTCAGGTTCCAGGGTGTGATCAGCATGATGGTCGGCTGCTCGATGAACACCGGAGTCAACGGGAAGTTGGCGACGTAGGTCAGGGCGCTGACGATGAACCAGCCCTGCGCCTCGCTCGCATCGGCGACGCCGAGCAGGTCGAGACTCTCCAAACCCGCCTGCGTCCGCGCGCGCCGGTATTGGCCTCGCTCCAGGCTGTAGCCCATCGCCACGAGGCCCTTGCCCTCCAGCACGGCGCCGTGTTCGCTCTCGATCGCGTTGGCTTCCTTCAGCGCGGCGACCGAGGTGCCGGCGCTGAGCGCGACGAGCACATCGTTGGCGTCGTCGCCGTCGGCCAGCAACAACTCGCGCAGCCGTTCTTGCAGCGCGTCAGGGTCGTCGGCTGTTGGCAGGTTGATCTCTCGCACCTCGCCGCCGGCGTAGGTCGCCTCGAGGCCGTCGCAGCGTTCCTCAAGTCCGACGTTCTGGCGCTCATGGATCAGGCAGGCGACCACGCCCGTAACCCCCTGCTCGTTCAGGCGCTCGCCGATGAAGCGACCGGCGGCCCGATCGTCGAGCGCGATATGCAGCTCCGAGCCCGCCGCCCGGGCGTGACTCGCGCCGGAGTTGAAGGTCACGATCCGCGCGCCGGCCTGCTTGGCCGCGAGCAGCGCATCGGTGACGGCGTCGGGATTGGCGAGGGTGGCCGCAATCGCGACCGCGCCGTCGGCGCTGCACTGCGCGATCGCCGCCGCCTGCGAGGCGCCGTCGGGCGAGGAGTGGAATCGCACATGCGCATTGAGGTGCGTGGTCGACTGGTACATGAAGCCGCGCACCTGCTCCCAGAACGGGTCGTCGGCGTGTCCGTGCGCGATGACGCAGAGCAGTTGTCGCTCGTCGGCGACCGGGTCACCGACGCCCGGCTCAGTGGCGCTGCTTTCTGTGTTCTCGATGCTCGCGGGCTCTTCGGCGACATCGTCGGCGAGCTGGACCGCGACCGCCAGTTCCATCGGTGAGCTGTTCAGCCAGCGATTGGTTGGAGCGTCGCGTCCGACGGTGTTGAGTTGCGGATGCAGGCGCTCGCCCCAACCTTCGCCGTCGTGCGGCTGCAGCGCGACGCGAACGTCGCCCGCGTCCGACTTGATCGCCGAGATGCGCACCGTGGTCCCGCCGGTCCGCCCGTCGGCGCCGGCGCGGTCGGACAACAACTCCTGAGCGATCAACGTGAACGCGACGCCGGCCGCCAGCAGCAGGCCGGCCACCAGGGTCATGCGGAGTGAACGGCTGTATCGAGCGAGTGCTTGCGGTCGGTGCACGGTGGTTCTCCGTTGTTGCGTCAGGGTCCGGCAAGGCAGCGCGGCCGGATCAGGGTTCCTACTGAGGCATGCTACATTCGGCCCCGACTACGCAGTGAAGTTGCGCGCGCTCACGCGTGACAAATCGACGCGACCGTGAACGACGAGGGCCAGCGGATGGCCCGTCGGAGCCCGCGCTCAAGCAGGTTCGAGATGCACGCGGCTGTCGATTCTCTAAGCGCCGTGTCGCCGCGCGCTGGTCCGCTCTGAATGCGCGTGCGCTGGGCAGCGAGATTGGCTGGCGCACGACCAGGCACGTGGGCGAGCGCTACTCCGGGCGGTCTGGGTGGAGCTCCGTCGTCCAGCTTCGGCACAGCCGCCCAGCCCGCCTGAGACAGATCAATGTCCGGCTGCAGCACGTCGGGCATTGGCATCTCGGCAGGCTCCACCGCAGCGGCCCCTTTGACTTCGAGCTCAACCTGGGCGAAGCCGATCCGGGACGACCCGAGATGGTAGGTCAGTTCCGCCTCTTCCACATCCCACACGCGAGAAGTCCCCGCACTTCCGTCAGTTGACCATCGCATCATCTCAGAGCGATGGTGAAAGGTGCCCCAGAGGTAGCCGTCGAGCGGATTCTCGGGGTCAGGTCGGTACTCGGGATCGGGAGCCACCCGCTCGGGAATCGGGTCGAGGCGCCCGAAGGCGTCAACGAAGAGAGTTGGATACACGGCGGGCGCCTTCCCTTAGCTGTTTGGAGCGGACCTCATCAGGATGGCTTACAGAAGCGCATATGCGGAACGCAGTGCACCATGTCGAACGATCGAAGCTGCGAGCGGCCGCGGCGAAGCTGGAGGACTCATTAGACGCTGCTCATTCCGGCGCGGTGCGCGTCACGCGGACGGAGAGATGCTGGGGCGCGGGCTCACGAGCGAGCACGGCCTCGAACAACCTGGCAATCACCCACCCCACGGCGCCGGCTGACCACAAAGGCATCGATATATCCAACCCTGTGCTCGTGCGCCCCCACTGAAGCCCTACAAACTCGGGACCTGCCACGCACTCTGCCGGCGCTCTAATCCGAGCGCCGATCTCGAACGGGCCAGTGTTCGTCTGACGGATGGCGGCGACAACTCGCGCCTCCTTGGTTGCATTCCACTGCTCGGTCGCCACAGTCGCCAATGCCTGCGGATGCTCTAACGCAGCCTCTATGTTGAACCAGTTGAGTTCGGACACTAACCGGTGCAAGTACGAGCGCTGCCGGGGCGCGATGTCAAACGCCGTCACCTGAACCGCTGTGACCTCTACCTCTCCGAACCATCGCAGAGAGTCATCCAGGCACTGAATCAGTGGAGGGATTGCCAGCACAGGGTCAGTGGACGGCTCGTTTGGAACGCCCGGGAAGGGCGCCGCCCTCAACCCGGAAGGGTCTCCGGCAGGCCCCTGTTCCTGCGGTTCAACGACGGAGCTGCGCGAGCCGACATCGAGTCCCACCTGGGCGAATCCGATGCGGCACCCGCCTTCCTCCTCAGTCAGTTCCGCTTCGTTCATATCCCAGAGCGGGGAAACTTCACCGGGGGAGGCGGAAGAGCCGATCGTGGACCAGCCCATCAACTGCGACCTTGCGAGGAAGATGCTGTACAAGTCCTCGCCGAGGACGTCAACAGCTCTGTCCTGATGAGAGGACAGGCGGCCGAACGCCTCGGCGAGCATTGCGGTCATGGCGTATCAGCTACCAGGAGTACGGATGACATCCGACTTCGTTCCTGATTCTCTTCTTGTCAGCCGGATCGCCGGTCACCGGCGCCGCACCTGTTACTCCTGCTGCGGGGTAAGGCGCCCAATCACCTGGCAGATCTCCGTAATCGATCTGAATCTGAATGCCAACGGTGGAGCAATCACCTGAGTCAATGGTGTCGACATCAAATGCGTAGTCGTTTCTGATCGGCACCATCGTGACCGTGCATGTCATGGAGGAGTCGGCAGGTTTGTCGTAGTCGGAGGTGTCGTACAGGGTCATGGTGACGATGCACTCGCCATCCTTGGAAGATGTCGATCTGGTCAACTCTCCGATGGATTGCAACGTCGCGGCGTTGATGCTCATTGTCAACGAGTCGAGGCCGGCGCAGATGACCTCCTGCGGCCCTTCCCAGGTTTCCTCCAGAACCTGACCGGGCGAGAGCGCCACGATCGCCACGATCGCCATGACGACCGCAGGAATGAGCGCCGCTGGTATCAAGAACCCGTCCTTGACCCGACTCGATGCGGCTGCAAGGCAGCATTCTTCCGCTGTGCGGAGCGACGTTCCCTCCGCACAACGAATGGTCACATACACTTGCCTTATGAGCACATACATCACACTTTTGGTGATTTAAATGTGCTCAACACCTCCGTATCTCGCGCAGATGTGAAAAGGCGACCCACTGGGGCCGCCCCTCAGTTTGCTTCCTGGGCCGGTCGCCTCACCGACCCCGAAAAAACGACTCGTTGAACATCGAGTACACCGGCGACAGCGAGTTGGCCGCCGACCGCCCCGGTCGCAGCCGCCCAATCTGACTCACCCGATCGACGACCTTGCTCACGCGCCGCCGACGCGCCTGCTGCCGCATCTGCTCCTGCTGCGCCATCCAGCGCCGACGGGCGATCTCCCGCATGTACGTCTCCTTGAACGGCGGCTGAATCCGCGCGTACGGGCTCGACTCGGGCATCGCGTTGATCACGTTCCACTCCACTGATCTGCTCGGAGTTCGCTGGGTCGCACGGCGCGGCCCATCCGTTGCCTCCATTCCCGACGGTATGCAGAACCGCATCGGCCGGCGCGGGCGGATTGTGAACGCAGGGACAAGCGCTCCGACGCCACATTCCGCTTGACAAGCAGGCGTCAGACTGCGGGTACCCTGCCACACAGTCCGACCGATGCAGCACGTTTGGAGCCCGCCATGCTGAAGCAATTCGCCGTCCCCGAAGACATCGCCGTCCGCATCCCCGGCGACGCCATGCGCGGAGCCGTGCATGAGATCTTCACCGCCTGCGGCATGCCCGAGGACGACGCCCGGCGCAGCACCGACACCCTGCTCTACGCCGACCTCCGAGGCATCGACTCCCACGGCGTCTCCAACATGCTCCGCGCCTACGTCGCCGGATTCAAATCCGGCGACATCAACCCCGCTCCAAACTGGACCGTCGAGCGCGACGCGCCCGCCGCAGCGACCATCAACTGCGACCGGGGCCTGGGACTGACCGTCGGACCACAGGCCATGGACCTCGCGATCGAGAAGGCCAAGAACCAGGGCGTCGCAACCGTCGTCTGCAACAACGGCGCTCACTTCGGCGCCGCCGCCTACCACGCCCAGATGGCCCTCGAGCACGACATGATCGGACTCTCCATGACCGTCGGCGGATTGCTCGTCGCCCCGACCCACGGAGCCCAGGCCATGGTCGGACTCAACCCGCTGAGCATCGCCGCCCCCGCCAACGAGGAAGCCCCCTTCATCTTCGACGCCTCGATGTCCTCCGTCGCCGGCAACAAGATCCGCCTGGCCCAGCGACTCGGCGAAGACCTCCTGCCCGGCTGGGTCGCCACCGCCGACGGCACCCCGATGATGGAGTCGGGCCAGACACCGGACGAGTTCCTCATGCTGCCCCTCGGCGGCACCCGAGAAATCGGCTCACACAAGGGCTACTCCTTGGCCGTGATGATCGACATCCTCAGCGGGATCATGGCCAACGCCGGCTCCGCCCTCTTCCGTTTCAACGGCGTCGGACACCACTTCACCGTCTTCAACATCGCCGCCTTCACCGACGTCGACGAGTTCAAGGGCCACATGGACGAATACCTCAAGGCCCTGCGCGAGACGCCGACCGCTCCCGGCGAGGAACGCGTGATCTACGCCGGCCTCGAGGAGCACGAACAGGAGATCGACCGCTCAGAACGCGGCATCCCCTATCACCCAGAAGTGATCGAGTGGTTCCGCTCAGCGTTCACCGATCTCGGCATCCGAGACCACTTCGCCGGCATCGTCTGAGTCTGGGCCTGAACCGGATCGCAGATTCTGGAGACCGACGTCGCGCATCGCGCGACTGAGGGCGCTGAAGGTCCAGATCATCAGCACCGCGCCCATCCCCCAGCCGAGCGGCAGGCGAATCAGCGCGTACGTGCTCGCGCTGACCTGATCGAGGATCCACCAGCGCAGCACGCCGGCGAGCGCGATGTAGAGGCCCCAGACGATCGTCAGCCTGATCCAGACGCGATGGTCGGCGGGCATCCGCTCGCGGATGTCGGGGAAGGTCTCCCGCACCAGCGCGCTCACGAGCGGACGCCCGATCATCACGCTGAGCAAGAACACGCCGCCAAGTACGAAGTTGTCGATGAAGTCGCGGGCCCAGTAGACCTTGCCGTCCCCCTCGATCAGCCCCCAGACGCCGAAGCCGACATTGAACGCAACGCTGAACACCATCAGCCAGCGCACGACCGTGATCTGCGGACGCAGGCGGCGTTGAACGACGTAGACCACGATCCCGAAGACAACCGCCGCCGCGATCGCGGGACGCACGCCGCCGATCGCATTGAACACCAGATAGGCGATCGTCGGCGCAGCGCCGAGTATGGCAACCGGGTCGACCTGCGGAATGCTGTCGACCTTCTGCGCCCACCCCGGCAGTTCCGGCCCAGGATCGCGGTTCATGCCGCTCACGATTCCTTTCTCCCCCTCGCAGGGGGAGATGCCGAAGGCAGAGGGGGTCCGACGGACGTCGAAGTCAACCGGCTTAGTGCTTCCAGAGCGGCGAGGCCACGTTCAACGACACCTCGGCCGCCGTTTCACAGGAAGCCTTGATCGTCACCGTCTGCACGACCTCGGCCTCGGGCGAGGATCGCGCGTGCTGCTCGGGATACCAGTTCACCTCGGCGATACCCCACTCGTCCGAGTCGACCGTCCGCTCGCGGCCACCGGCCGACGCCAGAGTCCCCGGACCGTCCTCGATCGTGAACGCTACCGGCGCGCCCGCCAGCGAACCCTCCCGGCTGCTGATCGACGCCGACACCATCCGGTAGCCGACCTCGCCGCGGTCGGCCATGCGCACGCTCACTTCAATCGTGTCTTCCGGCATCGCCCCACTCCTGTACTTGCTCAATGAACCCAGACTATCAGCGACCCGCGCAGCAGAGCCGCCCCCACAATCAAGTCGCCCCCGCGCAGGCGGGGGCCCAGACCTCGATCACCGAGCGCAGGAAGACAGTAACCCTCGCCTCACTTCCCTGTTGGCTCCTCTCCAACCGTTCCGTGACTCGATACAGTCAGAACACAAGGTCTGTACGAACAAAAGGAGCAACTAATGCCCAACCCCTTCCACTACCGAGCCAAGATCGACCGCCTCTGGCGACGCTCCGCCGCACACAACCCGGGCTACATTCGCCTCAAGGCGCTCAACACCATCGTGCGAGAGCTGCTCGCCCCAACTCCCCAGGCCCGACTCAACCACCAGCTCTACTTGGCCGCCGACCCCTACGACGTCGCCCGACACAAACTCCGCGACCTCTACGACCACACCCAGACCTCCCCCCTTGGGGGAGGTGCCCCGCACCCGTGCGGGGCGGAGGGGGCCGCACCCGCGCCCACTCAAGTCGCCACCGTGCTCACCGAGGAAGAATCTCCCGAGGAAGACGACGACCCCTTGTAACCCGCCCTTCTCTCTTTTTCCCGCGCGTTTTTTTTCTCACAGGCGACCAACCGCTCCCGGCCACCCCGTGCTCACGTCCTCAGAGGACACAGCAAGACCCGATCCGATACCGTTCGAGATGGTCAGCCCGCAACGCACTGGAGCCGCCCCATGGTCCGAACTTCCGACATGCACCCCGACATGGCCAGGAACTTGCTCAGCCTCCCCTTGCCGGAGATCGACCCGCAACCATGGATCGCTCCCCGACCGCTCTCTGAAGCAACCGTCGCAATCGTCACCACCGCCGGCATGCACGCCCACGACGACCGCCCCTTCACCGGCGGCTCCGTCGAGTACCGACTGATCCCCGGCGACATCGACTTCGCCGACCTGCGCATGTCCCACCTCTCGGTCAACTTCGACCGCTCCGGCTTCCAGCAGGACATCAACACCGTCTTCCCGCTCGAGCGCCTGCGCGAACTGGCCGATCAGGGAACAATCGCCGGCGTCAGCCGCTATCACTACTCATTCATGGGCGCCCAGCCCGAGCCAACCCGCCTCGAAAAGACCGGCGAAGAAATCGGCCGCCTCCTGGCCGAAGATGGAGTCACCGCCGCCTTCCTCACACCCGTTTGACCATTCTGCACGCGCTCAGTCTGTGCGCTCAGCCACTACATCGAACGCGGCAGCGAGGGACGCGTCGCCACGACCGGCGTCTCGCTCATCCGCGAGCACGCCGAAGGCATGAAGCCGCCCCGCTCGCTCTTCGTCCCCTTCCCGCTCGGACGGCCGCTCGGCTCCCCCGACCAACCAGACTTCCAGCGAGACGTCCTGCTCACCTCGCTGCAACTGCTCGAGACCGCAACCGAGACAACCCTCGCCGACTACCCGCACGACGCACCAACCACCGGCGACGATCCGTGGGCCTGCGCCGTCGCCCTCGCGCCGCCCGAGCCCGCCAACGAGACCGAAGCACTCCGCGACCAACTCGTCGAAGAGATCCGCCAGCTCGCACCCTGGCACGCCGAGTCGCTCAAGCGCCGCGGCCGCACTACCGTCGGCATCTCCGGCGCCTCAATGGACCAGATCGAGCAACTGGCCACGCTCCTGGCCGACTTCGCAACCGGCGAAGAACCGTCCGAAGGTGAGATCGACTGGAACCATCCGATGCCGGCCAGACTCAAGTTCGCCTCTGACGACCTCCGAGCCTTCTACCACGAGTCCGTCACCGCCCAGCCCGGTGCCAGCTACCCAACCGACGCCGACCTCAACAACTGGCTCTTCAACCAGACCCTGCTCGGCACCGTCCTCCGCCAAATCGTCGCCCGAATGAGCGAAAGCGAAGACCGCCGAGTCTCAGGCATGGTGATCGGAATGATCCCCGCAGGATTCGCGCGAGCTCGCTAACTGGGACGCAACGGATCGTCCGCGTCAAACGGATCAGTAAACCTCGTCCCAATCATCGAGAGGTCGCCCTGCAGATCATCCCCCGCAGGAATGAACCGCAGCGACAACCAGGTAATGATCCCGGTGAACGCCGCTAGAGCCTCACGCTCCGAAAACGAACAGTGACCCGCCCGTCGAATCGTCTGCACGACCAGGTTCGACTCCCAGCCTGACTCCTGCACCAGCCGCTGATAGTCCCGATCCAGGTGAATCGGCGTAAACAGGTCGCCCGTCGTCTTCACCGCAAGCATCGGGACGCGAAGCTCGCCAGACGGAATCCCAACTCCCGGATCGTGCCTGCGATCAGGATCGGCAGCAACGCGAATCACCTCTGCGTTCAGACGCTGCAGATCAATCCCTGCCGCCGGATCAGCGTCGTAGACATGCTCTCGTGTATCCGCCGGCGGCAGATCATTCGAGACCGCAATGACCGCGCCGCTTGGCAGCGGACCCTCACCCACGATGTCCGGCCACAGTGTCACACCCAGACTGAAGGCAATATTCCACTGCTGCCGCAGACCCTTGTCAAAGCCCCAGCGCTCGCCTCCAGTGAAATCCTTGATCAACGCCGCAAACTGCTCGCCCAGCGGAGTCAGGTACAGGCCGGTCGAGTCCGAAGTCCCCAGGGCGTTCGCCCAGTCGAGCATCCCGGCAACATCCAACTGCTGCGGCACGTCGCCAATCAGCCAGTGAGCCAGCGCGTGCCAGGCGACCGTGTAATCGACCACCCAGACATTGCCCATCGCCGGACAGAAAGCCAGAGCCGCCGCAATCTCCTCGGGAAACTCCTGCGCCATCAGCTGCGCCGTCGCGCCGCCCATCGATCCGCCCACGATGTACGTCCGCCGAGGCGTGCGCGCAACCTCAGCGACCCGATCCTTCACCTTCAGCAGATCGTCAACACCGACGCCCGGCACATATCCGTTCACCCGATACGTCGATGTCGCCCAGCCGTAACCCTGTCCAATGATCACATCACGCGCCGGGATGTCGTCAAAGCTCAGCCGACGGCTGAAGCCGGTCCCCTCATCGTCGAGCCCACGAAATCCGTGCGCCCACAGCACCAGCTCCCCGTTCCACTGCTCCGGCAACTCAATCCGGTACCCCGCACCCTCAATCTCGCCGTAGTCCACCCGCGACCCGGCAATCGGCTCGAACGACGGATCCTCAAGCTCATAGTCCCCCACAACAACGTCCGGAACCAGCAGCAGCCGCTCAGCCGGTGGCCCCGACTGAACCGCTTGCTGAGCCTGCTGTTGAACCTGCGCCCGAGCAGCCTGCTGCTCCGGGACGCCCGCTTGTTGAGAGTCCGCCGGTTGCAATACTTGTTGCTCAACCTGTTCCGCAGCCTCGGCCGCAGACTCAACCTGTTCCGCCTCCGCCTGCTCAACCGACTCCCTCTGCTCCTGCTCGACCACTTCAGGCTCTGGCTGAGGCTGCTCCGCCGACGCCCGCTGATCCTGCTCAGGCCGTTCCGCCGGTTCGTCGTCGCCGCAGCCGACCAACGCCAGGGCCGCCGCGCCACCGGTCAGAAATCCCGAGCGTCTGATGAACTCACGACGACTGAGTGTCATACGCAATTGCCCTACCACCTAGCCGCAGCTATGTTCGATACCGACAGTACCCGAGAAACCCGCTCCTCAACTCATCCGGCTGGCGAACATGAACATTCACGAATACCAGGCCAAGCAACTGTTCAAATCTCAAGGGGTGCCCGTCCCCGATGGCGGCGCGGCAACCGATGAACGCGAAGCCCGAGACCTGATCAAAGAGATCGGCCCTGACGTCGTCGTCAAGGCCCAGGTCCACGCCGGCGGACGCGGGAAGGGCCGAATCGTCAAGCGCGATCGGACCACTCGCATCTACAACGATCTCATCGACGACCCGGAGCGCCACGAGGGACAGATCACCGGCCGTCGGCGCGGCGGCGTCCGACTCGCCAGCGGCACCGAGGAAGCCCTCAAAGAGTTCCGTCCGATGATGGAACAGGACGCTCGCCTCGTCAGTATCCAGACAGGATCTGACGGCGTGCCGATCTCTGCCGTGCTGATCGAACAGCAGACCTCAATCGCCAAGGAGTACTACTTCTCGATCCAGGTCGACGGAGCCAACGGCCAGCCGCTGATCGTCGCCTCGGCCGAAGGCGGACAATCGATCGAAGAAGTCAACCGCACCAACCCGCGCGCCGTCCTACGCGTCCCGGTCGACCCGGTCGAGGGCTTCCCCGCCTTCCGCGGCCGCTCGCTCGCCAGCCAACTCGGCCTGCCCTCCTCGGCCATCCGACCGGCAGGCGAAATGTTCGCCAACCTCTATCGCGTCTTCAGCGACATGGATGCCTCCCTGGTCGAGGTCAACCCGTTCGTCCTCACAACCGAGGGCGCAGTCGTCGCCATCGACGGCAAGGTCGGGCTCGACGACAACGCCTCCTTCCGCCACGGCGGCTACGAGGCCTGGCGCGACCGCTCCCAGGAGAACCCGACCGAAATCGAGGCCGAGGAAGCCAACATCGGCTCCTACATCAAGCTCGACGGCGACATCGGCTGCGTCGTCAACGGCGCCGGCCTCGCCATGGCCACCATGGACACGCTCAAGCTCCACGGCGGCGAGCCGGCCAATTTCCTCGACATCGGCACCGTCAACCGCAAAGACCGCGTGATCGAGGCCCTTCGAATCATCGTCAACGACCCCGACGTCAAGACAATCTTCATCAACATCTTCGGCGGACTTGCCCGCGTCGACATCGTCGCCGAAGGCGTCGTCGACGCGGTCGGCGAGCTCAACATTCAGCAGCCGCTCGTCGTTCGCTTGAATGGCTCGAACGTCGAAGAGGGCCGCCGAGTTCTGCACGACTCCGGGATCGCCGTGCAAACCGCCGACGAACTCGGCGACGCCGCAGAGCTGGCCGTGCAGGCCGCCGGCTCCACAAAGCGCCGCACACGCTCGAACAAGTAGCGACCTGTTCGACCCAAAACCCGCACAAAATCGAACAAGGATCCGGCCCATGAGCATCCTCCTCAACAACCGCACCAGATTGCTGATCCAGGGCCTCGGCAACGAGGGACAGAACCAGATCCGCCGCTCGCTCGACTACGGCACCAAGGTGGTCGCCGGCGTCCATCCGGGATTCCGCGGCGGCGAGACCTTCAGCCACGGCAATCACACCTTCCCGGTCTTCGCCACCGTCAGCGAGGCAATCGAGAACACCCAGGCCAACTGCACGATCATCTACGTGCCCGCCCCCGGCGCAGCCGATGCCATCCTCGAGAACATCGCCGCCGAAGTCCCGCTGATCGTCTGTATTACCGAGGGCGTCCCAGTCCACGACATGATCCGCGTGCGCACCGCATTGGAAGGCTCCAAGAGCAAACTGATCGGACCCAACTGCCCCGGCATCATCCAGCCCGCCTCAAACTGCCGGGTTGGGATCCACCCGCCCGACGTCTTCATGGCCGGCAACGTCGGCGTCGTCTCTCGGTCCGGAACCCTCGTCTACGAGGCCGTCGATCAGCTCACCCGAGCCGGAATCGGCCAGTCGACCTGCGTCGGCGTCGGCGGAGACCCGATCATCGGAGAGCAGCAGCAGGCTATCCTGCGGCGCTTCAACAGCGACCCAGACACCGACGCTGTCGTCCTCATCGGCGAAATCGGCGGCCTGGCCGAGCAGGCGGCAGCCGCATACATCAAGCGCAGCATGAACAAACCGGTGGTCGCCTTCATCGCTGGCGCCACCGCTCCTCCCGGACGCCGCATGGGACACGCCGGAGCGATCATCGAGGGTGAAGCAGGAACCGCCGAGGCCAAGATCAAAGCGCTCGAAGAAGCCGGAGCGATCATCTCCCGCAGCCCGGCCGAGATCGGGTCAACCATGCGCCGCGTGCTCGAGGAGGCTGGCAAGTACCAGCCGCCCGGCCCACCCGCCGAGTAGCGCGCTCAATCAAGGACCAACTGATGAGTGAAGGCCCGATCAGCCCAAAGCAACAGGGTCAGATCGCGACCCTCGCGGGGTTGATCGCGCCGCTGCTCGGCATCCTCTTGATGGTCATTCTGAGCGTCGTCGTCGACGTCGTCGTCGGCATCATCGTCGGAGCGGTCGCCGTCCTCGTCTTGGTCCCAATCACACAAAGGATCCTCAAGCGCCGTGCCAAATCCTGAGACCTACGTGTCTCCCTGCTCGGTTGCCTCTGCTTCCTCTTCCTCGTCGTCCTCAGGCGGCCAACACTCCGTACTCGGGTCGGCGTCGGGAGCCAGATTGCGCTTCTCCTTGCCAATGATCCCATGCGGATCCTCGAGAAAATCAAGCACCTCGCCAACCGCGTCCGGCCCGATCTCCTCGTCGTCGAGAATCTCCGTCCCATGAAGATCGGTCTCATAGATCACGAACCGAACCGGCTCCCCGGCCTTCTTGAAGTAACGGTTTGACTGCCAGTAGGAGCACTGGTTCCGCGCCCCGGCGATGTACAACTTGGGCACCTGGATATCGGTGACCGTCGTCAGTCCATCAAGCTTGTCGAATCCGTCTTCTCCCGCCCGATCCGAGTCCTTGGGCGGCTTGTTCGGAAAGATGTTGGGACTGGAAATTGCGCTGACCGCCGTGAACTCGTCCCGATAGGCCGCCACCTGCATCAGGCTCGTCCCACCCATGCTCACGCCGATCCCGAAGATTTGCTCCGCCCCCTCTTCGACCGCGTAGTCAATCGCCGCTTCCCACTCGAGATAAATCTCTGGCACATCCTCGATCTGGCGATCGCTGTACACGCACGGCGTGTCGCCGTGACATCGGAAGTCCCAGCGCAACACCCGATACCCCTCGGCAACTAGCCGCTCGGCCAACTTGTCCCAGATCCCCCGGTGCGTCGGATTCGTGTTCTTGGTCCGGTACATATGACCAAGCAGCACCCAATCGTCTCCTTCTCCATTCACCTCCGCCACGAAACGGGCGCCATCTGCCGACTGCAGTACGAAGGGATCGTTCTGGTCACTCTTCGTCGCCAGCGACAACGGCACGACGATCGCCAGCGCCACCGCGATCGACAATCCCGCTCCGATGAACGGCATCCAGCGATTGGAAGCCAGTTGCAGCAGTTGCTGAGGACTCGGCGGCGCCAGCTTGAGCAGAGCGCTGTCGAAGATATTCAGTAGCCGATCCCGCATCGTCTAGCCGCCGATCGTGCTCCGTCCAGTGTGCAATCTCCGCGCAGCATATGACCCTCCCGCTGCTAATCTCATACGTGGAGGGTTCGCATAGTGGCCTAGTGCGCCCGCCTGCTAAGCGGGTTCGGGGGAGACTCCGTCGAGGGTTCGAATCCCTCACCCTCCGCCAGGGAACCAGGCAAGAAACCAATGTCGCAGTACCACATCTGGACCGTCGGTTGTCAGGTCAACACGGCCGACTCCGCCAAGCTCGCCGCCGGCCTGCGGCGCCTCGGCATGGATCCAACCGATCATCCTCGCGATGCCGACCTGATCGTGCTCAATACCTGCGCCGTCCGCCAACACGCCGAGGACAAGGCCCAGGCCAAACTCGGCTCCCTCAAACACCTCAAGCGCGCCAATCCCGACCTCCGCATCGCCGTGATGGGCTGCATGGTCGGCCCGCACACGGCCCGCGGCGACGACCCAATCACGAAGCGCTTTTCATTCGTCGACACCTGGGCCCAGCCCCAGCGATTCGACCAGGTCGTCAACCTGCTCGACCTGCCCGGCATCCCCGAACCGGAGGACGACGGCGGCGAGTTCTGGCCTGCGGGTTGGACTGACGTGTTTCCGAATGAAACGAGGCCGACCGCCTTCGTCCCCGTCATCGAAGGCTGCGACAAGTTCTGCACCTACTGCATCGTCCCCCTCCGACGTGGACGCGAACGCTCCCGCCCCATCGACGAGATCGCCCGAGAGATCGAGGCCCACACCCAACGAGGCGTCCGAGAAGTCACTCTGCTCGGCCAGACCGTCGAGGCCTACGGCAAGGACCAACCGCCGGTCGACTCCACCACTGACCACGCCGACCTCTTCGACCTCATGCGCGAGATCCACGACCTCCCCAACCTCCGCCGCATCCGCCAGCTCACCAGCTATCCGCCCGACATGACCGACCGCATCCTCGAAGGCATGGCCGAGTTGCCCAAGGTCTGCGAGGCCTTCTCACTCCCCGTCCAGGCCGGCTCCGACGACGTCCTCACCGACATGCGCCGCGGCTACAGCGTCGCCCAGTTCCGCGACCGCCTGGAGAAGGTCCGCTCGCTCTGGCCCGATGCCAGCATCTCCACCGACGTCATCGTCGGCTTTCCCGGAGAATCGGAATCCGACTTCCAGGACACGTACGATCTGCTCGCGGATATGCGCTTCGACAAGGTCCACGTCGCCGCTTACAGCCCCCGAAGCGGCACCTTCGCCCAGAAGAACCAGCCCGACGACGTCCCTCACGACGTCAAGCTGGAACGCCTTCACCGCGTCGAAGAGCTGCAGCGAGACATCTCCTTCCAGATCAACAACCGCTACCTGCTCACCGACGTCGAAGTCCTGCTGGAGTCGACCAAGCCCTCCGACACCGAGGGCAAGGAACGACACACCGGCCGCACCAGAACCATGAAGCTGGTCCACTTCGACGCACCAATCGGCGATTACAAACCAGGCGACATGCTCACCGTCTCCGTGACCCGAGTCGGCGCATGGAGCCTGCAAGGCCAGCCGACATAGATCCATGACCACCGAGACAAGCGAAGCGCGACGCCCAACCGTCGCCGTCCTCGTTGTCATCTTCACAGTCGTCGACGGAGCTTTGCAGGTCCTGCTGATCGAGCGCTCGGCCCCGCCTGCCGAGGGTCAGTGGGCGATCCCAGGCGGAGCCCTTCAACACGGCGAGACCTTGGAACAGGCCGCCGTCCGCAAGCTGGCCGAGGAAACCGGCGTCACCGACCTCTTCCTCGAGCAGCTCTACACCTTCGGCGACCTCGACCCGGCCTCATCCGACGGCAGCGTCGGCGTGGCCTGGTTCGCCCTCGTCGACCCGAACCGCGTCCGTCTGGCCCAGCGAACCGCCTGGCGTCCTCAGTGGTGGGATCTCAACGAGGTCCCGCCCCTCGCTTTCGACAACGAAGAAGTCCTCGACATCGCGCGCACTCGCCTGATCAACAAGCTGCAATACACCGACGCCGCCTACTCACTGCTCCCCACGATGTTCACAATGCGAGAACTCCAGGATGTCTACGAAGCAATCCTCGGCCGGCCGCTCGACAAGCGAAACTTCCGCCGCCGCCTGCTTGCCACCGACTTCATCGCCCCAACCTCCGAGCAGCGCAAAGAAGGCCGCCACCGACCCGCCCGCCTCTATCACTTCACCAGCCGCTCTTGACCGGTGGCGTCCGTCGCGACATGGCCCAGCGTTTCCCTCCTTATGTCACACCTCGTTGATCCACGATTCGTTTAACCACCTCTTGACAAGCCCCGTCCTGATTTGCAACACTATTGAGGATTGATAGTGTCCTACTGACACTAAGTGACCGGTTTGTGAGCCACCTATGACCGAAGCAGTTGTTGTCGAAACCGATTTCGTCCCCGACATTCTCCCGCCAAATCTGCCCGATGAAGCCTGCGAAACCGACATCGCCACGATCCCACTGGCGTCGGAACCGCATCTACCCGACTGGCAACCCGAGATCCCGCAGACCTACCTCAAGCTCTCTGGCGATGAACTGCGCGAGCGAATCCGCGCCGCCCGAGCCCAACTCGGCGATCGGCTGCTGATCCTCGGACACCACTATCAGCGCGACGACATCATCGAGTTCGCCGACTTCCGCGGCGACTCCTTCAAGCTCGCCCAGCAGGCCGCTGAGAACTCCGAGGCCGACTACATCGTCTTCTGCGGCGTCCACTTCATGGCCGAGAGCGCCGACATCCTGACGACGCCCCAGCAAGCGGTCGTGCTGCCCAACCTCGCTGCGGGTTGTTCGATGGCGGACATGGCGCAGCCCGAGGACGTCTACGACGCCTGGGACGACCTCGGCGAGGTCGTCGATACTGAGCGCGTCATCCCGATTACCTACATGAACTCCGCTGCCTCGCTCAAAGCCTTCGTCGGCAAGAACGGCGGAGCCGTTTGCACCTCATCCAACGCCACCGCCGTGCTCGAGTGGGCCTTCGAACAGGGCGACCAGGTGCTCTTTTTCCCCGACCAACACCTCGGACGCAACACCGGCAAGCGTCTCGGCATCGACCCCAAGACCCAGACCGCAGTCTGGAGCCCACGCAAGATCAATGGCGGCCTGACCGAAGAGCGAATCGAGCAAAGCAAGATCCTGCTCTGGCAAGGACACTGCTCCGTCCACATCCGTTTCCGAGTCGACCAGATCGAGCGCGCTCGCCAAGAGCATCCCGGGGTCCGCGTGGTCGTGCATCCCGAGTGCACGCAACAGGTGGTCGACGCAGCCGATGCCGACGGTTCGACCGAGTTCATCATCAACTACGTGCGCAACGGTCCACCCGGCGTGTACGCCGTGGGCACCGAGATCAACCTCGTCCACCGACTCAACGAAGAGGTCGCGAACGAGGGCAAGACCGCCTTCTGCCTCGATCCGGTCGTCTGCCCTTGCGCCACGATGTACCGCATCCACCCTGCATACCTCGCCTGGGTCACCGAGTCACTGGTCGAAGGCCGCGTGGTCAACCCGATCACGGTCGACGACGACACTCGCAAGTGGGCCCGCCTCGCGCTCGACCGCATGCTGGCAATCACCTAGACGCGCTGGACGCGACCCCATGCACGTCCTGGTCATCGGCAGCGGACTCGCCGGCATCAACGCCGCGCTCCTGGCATCCGAGTTCGCCGACGTCACCTTGTTGAACAAATCCGCGCTCGAGGAAACCAACACTAATCGAGCCCAGGGCGGCATCGCAGCCGCAATCACCGCGCTCGACCATCCATCAGTCCACGCCCAGGACACCATCCGAGCCGGCGCAGGACTCTGCGATCCGCAAGCCGTCAACGCTCTCACAGCCGACGGCGCAGCTGCAATCGACCGTTTGCTCCAGCTCGGAGTCAACTTCGACCGAGCCCCGGACGGCCAACTCGCACTCGCGACTGAAGGCGCGCACTCAACACCCCGAGTGCTCCACGCCGGCGGCGACCAGACCGGCGTCCACATCCAATCCGCGCTCGTCGGCCGGCTCGCAGAAGCCGACGTCGACGTCCAAACCGGCGTCGCAGTCTCCGACCTCGCCATCGAAGCCGGGCGCTGCGTGGGAGCAGTCACCGACCGTCGAGAGGCCATCCTCGCCGACGCTGTAGTCCTCGCCACCGGCGGAGCGGGAGCCCTCTACCGAACCACCACCAATCCACCAAATGCCACTGGAGACGGCATCGCCCTCGCCTTCCGCGCCGGCGCACTCGTCCGAGACGTCGAATTCGTCCAGTTTCATCCAACGGCGCTCGTCAACGATGGCAGCGCATTCCTGATCTCCGAGGCACTGCGCGGAGACGGCGCGGTGCTGCTTGACGCTCGCGGCGACCGATTCATGACCAACGTGCATCCCGACGCCGAGCTAGCCCCCCGCTCGGTCGTTGCCCAGGCAATCACCGAGACCATGCGCCGAGACGGCGCCGACCACGTCTCGCTCGACATTTCGCATCTCGACTCCGACTACGTCCGCCACCGCTTCCCCGGCGTCTACCGGGGAGCCCTCAAGCAAGGCCACGACATCACCGCCGGCCCGATCCCGGTCGCCCCGGCCGCCCACTACCACATGGGCGGCGTTTACACAGACATCGACGGCTGCACGACCGTGCCCGGCCTCTACGCCGCGGGCGAATGCGCCTCAACCGGCGCCCACGGAGCCAACCGAGTGGCCTCCAACTCACTGCTCGAGGCCGCCGTCTTCTCCGCCAGAGCCGTCGAAGCAGTTCGTGGCGGCCCCGGCCCAGCCGAAATGCCCGTGGACGACATCAAGACTCTGAGGATCCATCCCCAGGGCTGCGCCTCCTCCTGGCACTCCCTCCGCCAGACCATGAACGACTTCGTCGGGATCACTCGCACCGAAGACCAGTTGCAGAGAGCCATCGCACGCTTCGACGAGTGGTCGGACCTACACGAAGGTTCCTCCGACGCGTCACTCCCGCTCGCTACGCTCACCGCTCGCCTGATCGCTGAGGCCGCCCTGCAGCGCACCGAAACGCGCGGATCCCATCTCCGCCTCGACCACCCCGATACCAATCCTGACTGGCAACGACACAGCCTCTGGCAACTGGCCCGCGAATGACCGCCCTCGACCTCGCCATCGTCCAGCGGCTCGTCGACGCCACCCTCGCCGAAGACCGCGTTGATCTCGACGTCACCACCGGTTCACTGAGCAAGTGGATCGACTGGCGACAGGGCAACGCCCATCTCACCGCCCGCGCCGACGGCGTCGTCTGTGGCCTCGACTTCGCCCTCGCCGCCTTCGCAGCCCTCGATCCCGATGTCCGCTTCCTCCCCGAAGTCAGCGACGGCGACCAGGTCTCTGCCGGCCAGCAAATCGCCATCGTCGGTGGACAACTCGATCCCCTGCTCCGAGCAGAACGCACCGCCCTCAACTGGCTGCAACGTCTCAGCGGCACCGCAACCCTCACCGCCAAAGCCGTCGCCGCAGCCGGCTCGCGAACCAAAATCCTCGACACCCGCAAGACCACGCCCGGGCTCCGACCCGCCGAGCGTTACGCCGTTCGCTGCGGCGGCGGCCTCAACCACCGCGACTCCCTCGCCGCCGGCGTACTGATCAAAGACAACCACATCGCGGCCGTTCACCAGGCCGGAGGAACCCTCGCCGACGCCGTCAATGCAGCCGTCACCAGCGTCGGACCTGCCACTGGTGTCGAGGTCGAAGTGACCAACCTCAAAGAAGCCAAAGAAGCCCTCGACGCCGGAGCCACCGCGCTGCTCCTCGACAACTTCGCTGTCAACGACCTGCCCCCTGCCGTCGAAGTCGCCCGCGTCTACAACGCCAAAACCGAAGCCAGTGGCGGAATCACCATCGAGCAAATCCCTGATATCGCCCGAGCCGGTGTCGACTACATCTCCCTCGGAGCCCTCACCCACTCCGCCCCATCCCTCGATATCGCCCTGGACATCGCCCTCGACCTCCCACCCGACTAGCCTCGCCTCGGACGCTCCAGATCCGCCGAATCAATCACCACCGTGAACGGTCCGTCATTCACCAGCTCCACCGCCATCATCGCCCCAAACACACCCGTCTCAACCGATAGCCCCTCTCCCCGAAGAGCCTCAGCGAAGTGCTCACACAATGGCTCCGCAACCTCCGGACGAGCCGCTCCGGTAAAGCTCGGGCGACGCCCCTTGCGCACATCCGCATGCAAGGTGAACTGACTCACGACCAGCGCCGATCCACCGACATCGAGCAAACTCTCATTGAAGCGACCCTCGGCATCCGAAAAAATCCGCAGCCCCGCCACCTTCCGAGCCAGCGCCTCCGCCTGAGCCTTAGAATCCCTATCCGCCACGCCCACAAGGATCAGCAGTCCTTGACCAATAGCGCCAACGACCGCGCCATCAACAGCCACCGAGGCGCGAGACACACGCTGTAGCACGAGCCTCATCGGTCAATTCCTGGTTGCTGAGAGAGTCGCGGACCGGCTAGTCGGCCGTCGCCGCTGAGGCCTCGCGCTCGCCGGAGTCCACGCCATTCGACGAAGCCCCGTCCGACTCAGGACCGTCTCCGCCTTCGCCGCCGCCCTCGCGATCTTCGTCCCGGCGAGACTTCCAGCTGCTCTTCTTGCTGTCCGTCGAGTACCAGCCGGAGCCCTTGAACACGATCGCAGGCGCGCTCGGGATTCGCTGGAGCGTGTGCTCGCATTCCGTGCAGGGTTGCTGCGCGGGTGCGCTCCATCCTTCCAGCTTCTCAACCGTGTGGCCGCACTCGAAACACTCGTAGACGTAGCGGGGCACGTACTTCCTCCGCGCAGATACCAGACAACACCACGTAAGCTATCACGACACCCCACTCGGTGCGCGTAGCCAATTCACACGCCTATACTCGATCCACAGACCCGCCATATGGGGCGGCTTCGGCGTGAGCGGACGCCTGATTCTCCTGAGGAGCCGGATGACGACAACGATCTCAATGCGCGACCTGCTGGAAGCCGGAGTGCACTTCGGTCACCAGACCGGACGCTGGAATCCCAAAATGGCGCCCTACATCTACGGTGCCCGCAACGGCGTACACATCCTCGACCTCGCCCAGACCGTCACCCGGCTCAACGACGCCACCGAGTTCGTCCACGAACTCTCCTCGTCGGGCCAGCAGGTGCTCTTCGTCGGCACCAAGCGGCAAGCCCAGGACGTCATCCGCAACGAGGCCGACCGCGCCAACATGCCCTACGTCGTCACCCGATGGCTGGGCGGCACCCTGACCAACTTCCAGACGATCCGCCAGCGCGTCGACTACATGATCGAACTCGAGCGCCGCGAAGAGATCGGACAGCTCGACCTCCTCCCCAAAAAGGAAGCACTCAAGCTGCGCGACAAGCTCACCCGCTTGCACCGCTACCTCCGCGGCCTGCGCGACATGACCTCGCTGCCCGGCGCCCTCTTCGTCGTCGACGTCCCCCGCGAACACATCGCCATCGCCGAGGCGCGACGGCTGAACATTCCCATCATCGCCGTCTGCGACACCAACTCCGACCCGAACCTGGTCGACTTCCCGATCCCCTCCAACGACGACGCCATCCGCGCGGTCCGACTGTTGACCGCGCAGATCGCCGACGCCGCACAAGAGGGCGGCATGTTGCAACAGAGCGCGATCGAAGGCGAAGAGGCCTACGAAACCGCGCCGACCGCGGAGCCCGTCGCCGCGAACTGAATCCTGCGACACACTGGCCAGCCAGCACCACACCCAGCCAACCACCAGAGGAGCCACCAACGTGCCCGTAACGATTGACCAGATCAAGGCCCTGCGCGCCGAGACCGGAGCAGGCGTCATGGATTGCCGCCAGGCCTTGACCGAAGCCGACGGTGACATCGAACGTGCCCGGCTCGTCCTGCGCGAAAAGGGCATCGCCACCGCCACCAAGCGCTCCGACCGTGCCACCGGCCAGGGCCTGATCCACAGCTACATCCACGGCGGACGTATCGGCGTGCTCGTCGACCTCCGCTGCGAGACCGACTTCGTCGCCAAGACCGACCCCTTCAAAGAACTCGCCCACGACATCGCCATGCAGATCGCATCGATGAATCCCGCCGCCGTCAGCGCCGACGACATCCCCGACGACGCCGACGACGACGCCGTCGCCCTGCTCGACCAGGAGTTCATCCGCGACGGCTCCCAGACCATCGCCGACCGAATCAACGACGTCATCGCCTCCATCGGAGAACGAATCGAAGTCGCCCGCTTCACCCGCTACGAAATGGGCGAGTAACCAGCGGGTCCCCTCTCCCCTTGCAGGGGGAGATGCCGAAGGCAGAGGGGGCAAACGGAAGCGACACGTGAGCAGCAATCCGTCCCAGCCACGAGTCGTCCTCAAAGTCTCCGGAGAATCCCTCCAGGGACAACGAGACTCAGGCATCGACTCCGAGTCGCTCAACGACATCGCCCGACAGATCGTCGAATGCCGCAATCGCGGCGTCGAGATCGGCGTCGTGGTCGGCGGCGGCAACCTGTTCCGCGGCCGACTCGCCAGCCAGCTCGGCATGGCCGAGGCGACCGCTCACTACGCCGGAATGCTCGCCACCATCATCAACGGACTCGCCCTCCAGGACGCCATCGAAGCCGCGGGCGGCGAGGTCCGCACCATGTCCGCCCTGCAAGTCCGCCAGGTCTCCGAGATCTTCATCCGCCGACGCGCCCTCCGACACCTCGAAAAGGGCCGCATCGTCCTCTGCGTCGGAGGAACCGGCAACCCCTACGTCACCACCGACACCGCCGCCGCCCTACGAGGAATTGAGCTCGACGCTGACCAACTCCTCATGGGCAAGCACGGCACCGACGGCGTCTACACCGCCGATCCGGCCACTCACCTCGACGCCAAACGCTACGCCCGACTCAACTACCGAGAAGCCTTGCAACAGAATCTGGGCGTCCTCATGGACGCCTCCGCCCTGGCCCTCTGCGAGGAGCACTCGCTCCCGATCGTCGTGTTCAACATCGAGGCGCCTGACGCTATCGTGAGCACAGTGATCGACGGTCCCAATCTGGAGCAGGCCGGCACTCGCGTTGATCATGGAGCCACGGTTCTCGCCGACTGAGACCCGCTGACCGTCCCCCGGCCGATGACTCACCGGAGCGCGACATGTCCGAAAACGAGCTCCTCGACCTTGCATTCGACGACGCCAATTCCCGCATGACCGGAGCCGTCAGCGCGCTCGAGCGCGACCTCATGGCCGTCCGCACCGGCCGCGCCCACACCTCGCTCGTCGACCAGCTCCGCGTCGACTACTACGGCACGACCATGGCGCTCAACCAGCTCGCCACGATCTCCACGCCCGAGGCCCGACTGATCGCGATCCAGCCCTGGGACAAGAACGCCTTCGACCCGATCACCAAGGCCATCCAGACATCCGACATCGGCATCAATCCACAGTCCGACGGCATCCTCATCCGTCTCGCCTTGCCCGAACTGACCGAGGAACGACGCCGAGATCTGGTCAAACTGGTCCACCAGAAGGCCGAGACCGCCCGAGTCGCCATCCGCAACGTCCGCCGCCACATCCACGACGATCTCCGCCACATGCAGCGCGACGGCGACCTCTCTCAGGACGAAGAACGCAGAGCAGAAACCCAACTCGACACGCTGACCACCCAGTTCATCGCTAAAGTTGATGCTGCGGGCAGTCAGAAGGAGCGCGAGCTCCTCGAGGTCTAGTACGTGCCAATCACATCCGCTTCTCCCCTCACCCTGCCGGCTAAACAGCATCCCCTGCTCGTCAGGGCCAACGGAGTCCACCCCGCCGACTCCGAAGAGGTTCCCCATCACGTCGCCGTGATCATGGACGGCAACGGACGCTGGGCCGCGCAACGCGGTCTGCGACCCACCGACGGACACCGCGCCGGCACCGAGAACATCCGCGCCGCCATCGAAGCCTTCGCCGAGCGCGGCGTTCGCTGCCTCACCCTCTTCGCCTTCTCCACCGAAAACTGGAAGCGCCCCCGACCCGAAGTCCGCGGACTCATGCGCATCCTCTCCTCAACCATCGACCGCGAGGTCCAGCCGCTCCACGAGGCCGGCGTCAAGCTCCGCTACATCGGACGCCTCGACGCGCTCGACGCCCGCCTCCGACGCAAGATCGATGAAGCAATCACGCTCACCCAGCACAACGACCGCATGACCGTCTGCGTCGCCTTCAACTACGGCTCGCGAGCCGAGCTGGTCGACGCCGTTCGCAGAATGGTCGCCGACGGCCTCGACCCCGACGAGGTCAGCGAGCGCACCCTCTCCGACTACCTCTACACCCGCGAACTGCCCGACCCCGACCTCATCATCCGCACCGGCGGCGACCAGCGAGTCTCCAACTTCCTCCTCTGGCAGGCCGCCTATGCCGAGTACATCTTCTCCGACACCTACTGGCCCGACTTCTGCGAGAACGACGTCGACCAGGCCCTCGCCGCCTACGCCCAGAGAACCAGAAACTTCGGCGGACGCCCCGCCAATGCAGGCTGAAGTCGACCGAGGCCCAACCCATTTCTCCCCACGCTTCGCGGGGGGAGATGCCGAAGGCAGAGGGGGGCTCCCTGCTCTGCGAGTGCCGAGCGGAATCCTCGTTCGATGAACCGCCTGCTCGGAACGGGACTCGGGCTCCGACTCATCAGCGCCGCCATCGGCATGCCGCTGATCATCGCCGCCATCCTCGTCGGCGTCCCCCTCTTCGCCGCGCTCGTCGCGCTCAGTCTCGCTATCGCCCTTGGCGAGATTGCCGTAATCGTCGGACTCAGCCGACGCAGCCTCGTCTTTCTCACGGCCGTCGCGGCGATCGGCGCCGTCATCGGCGTATCCACCCAGGCTGACCTCCCGCTGCTCTGGCCGATCCTGGCCGCAGTCCTCGCCATTGCCGGCGGGGCGACCATCACCGCCGTCGGCGCCGTTCGTCAGCCCGATCCCGCCCAGCTCAAGCCCATCGTTGGACACGGACTCGCGATGCTCGGCGCTGTCGCCTATCTGGCCATCCCGGGCGCGACCTTCATCCTGGTCCGCGCCTCGCACCAGGGCACGGATTGGGTCTTGCTCGCCATGCTCGCCGTCATGTCCGCCGACGCCGCCGCTTACGCCGGTGGACGCCTCCTCGGACGCCACAAGCTCGCGCCCTCCGTCTCGCCCAACAAGACCATCGAGGGCGCCGTCGCCGGCTGGCTCGGAGGCTTCGGCGCCACCATCGCCCTCGACCAGATCCTCGACCTCGATGTACAGATCTGGCCGCTCGTCATCCTCGCCATCGTCCTGCCCATCTTCTCCCAGCTCGGCGACCTCGTCGAGTCCCTGTTCAAGCGCGCCATGGACGTCAAGGACTCCTCCAACCTCATCCCCGGACACGGCGGCGTCCTCGATCGCCTCGACTCCCTCCTCTTCGGCCTGCCCGTCGTATATTTCTTCTTGCAATGGACGACTTAGACCAGTCCCCGATCAACCTCGTACTGCTCGGCTCGACCGGCAGCATCGGCCGGCAAACCCTCGACGTCGTCCGCGCCATGCCCGACCGCTTCAACATCCTCGGACTCGCCGCCGGACGAAACCTCGACGCCCTCGAGGCGCAGGCTCACGAGTTCCACCCTCGATACATCTGGGCCGCCTCCGACGACGAATCCCGCCTCTCGCAGATCGCAAACGCCAGCGGCAGCGCTCTCACCCCCATGGACGAGATGGCCGCCGATCCCGACGGCCACGTCCTCGTCGTCGGCACCGCCGGACGCGCCGGGCTCGAACCCACCCTGACCGCCCTCGAACGCGGCGGCGCCGTCGCCCTGGCCAACAAGGAAGTCGTCGTCATGGCCGGACAGCTCGTCCGCGACGCCGTCGACCGCGGCGGCGGACAACTCCGGCCCGTCGACTCCGAGCACTCCGCCATCTGGCAGTGCCTCTGGGGCGAGGACGGCCACGAAATCCGTCGCATCCTGCTCACCGCCTCCGGCGGAGCCCTGCGCCACCTCCCCGCCGACCAGCTCGCCGACGTCACGCCAGAGCAGGCCCTCAACCACCCCACCTGGAACATGGGCGACAAGATCACCATCGACAGCGCCACCCTGATGAACAAGGGCATGGAGACCATCGAGGCCAAGTGGCTCTTCGACGTGCCCTACGAGCGCGTCGAAATCGTCCAGCACGCCGAGTCCATCGTCCACTCCCTGGTCGAGTTCGGCGATGGTTCGGTCAAGGCCCAGCTCGGCTATCCCGACATGAAGCTCCCCATCCAGCTCGCGCTCTCCTACCCCCAGCGCCTCGAGCCGACCGTCGAGCCTCTCGATCTCGCCTCCGTCGGCACCCTCAACTTCTCCCGACCCGACCTCGACCGCTATCCCTGCCTCAAGCTCGCCCAACAAGCCGGCCGAGCCGGAGGAACCTACCCCGCCGTCATGGCCGCCGCCGACGAGGTCGCCGTCGAAGCCTTCCTCGATCGCCGGATCGCCTTCACCGAAATCGCCGACTACGTCAACCAAGCCATGGACGCCCACCGAAACACCCAAAACCCCAACATAGAAGCCATCGACGCCGCCGACGCCTGGGCCCGAGGCTTCACCACCGGCCGGATCGCCGCCGCCGTCTAACGCCCAGTCCCCAACTCCGACACCCCGCACCCTCTCTCCGATGCCCCGCGCTTGACGCGGGGCCCAGACCGCAGCCATCCGAAGCACACCAACCTCCCTCTCACCTCCAACCACAAGTCCCTTGCCCAACACTCCACCAATCTCCTCCCCCTCTGGGGGAGGTGCCGAAGGCGGAGGGAGCCCGCCCGACACCGACCCCAATCCACCGCCAACCCTCGCTAGTAATCTGAATCCATGGTCCTCATCGACACCGTCCTCCCCTTCGTCGGAGTACTCCTCGGACTCGTCGTCCTCCACGAACTCGGACACTTCGTCGCCGCCAAACTCGCCGGCGTCCGAGTCGAGGAATTCGGCATCGGCCTCCCGCCCCGTATCGGCAAAGGCTGGCAATTCGGAGAAACCCTCTATTCCTTCAACTGGCTTCCCATCGGAGGCTTCGTCCGACTCACCGGCGAGGAAGCCTCCGGCCTCCTGATCACCAGCGTCGACCAGGACACCCGGATGAAGGAGCACTTCGTCGCCGGCGACCGCATCCTCAAGGTCAATGGCAAGCGCGTCGTCACCCCCGATCAGTTCCTCGATCGGATCTTCCGCACCCACGGAGAAGCCAAGCGTGAGTTCACCTTCGACCACGTCGAGTCCGACGGCCGCAAGACCTCCTGGACCCTCACCCTCACCGCACAGGAAGACGAGGACTCCGAGCTCCCGCCGGCACGCAACCTGATCACCACCGAGGAACAGCGCGCCGAGTTCATCAACGACAAAGGCGAGGCCGAAATCCACGGCCTCACCGTCGGCATCGACCCACGCTCCCTCGGCGCAAAATCGCGCCTCACCCGCATTACCATCCTCGCCGCCGGAGCCATCGTCAACGCCATCCTGCCGATCATCCTCTTCGCCGTCGGCGCGCTCATCCCCGACAACGTCTCCGCCGGCCCGGCCGTCGTCACCAGCACCATCGAGCACGCCCCCGCTCACCAGGCCGGTATCCGAGCCGGCGACCGTATCGTCGCCATCAACGGTGAACTGATCCAGAACGCCGCCGACCTCTCCCGCGCCATCCAGCTCAACCTGGGCGAGACCCTGCTGGTCACGGTCGAGCGCCCACCTGCCTCCTCGCTCACCTCCAGCCGAGCCTCTCAGGAACCCGAACGCTTCGACGTCTCCGTCCACGCCCGCCTCGCGCCCCAACCGCTCACCCACGTCGTCCAGCCCGGAGACTCCGTCCACGAAATCGCCGACAAGCTCGGTGTCGCGCCCGCATCGGTGATCGCCGGATGGGGCATCGAGACCGAAGAGCTCCAGCCCGGTATCGAACTCGACCTGCCAGGCGGCGTCACCTACGTCACCCAGGAAAACGACACCATGCTCAGCATCGCGATCGAAGAGCAGGTCCGCATGGCCGCTGTCTACGCCGCCATGGGCATCGATCCCGTTCATCCACCGCCCGGCATCGAGATCGAGGTCCCCCAGGGAGCCACCGGCATCAGCATCGCCGACGCCTCCCGCCTCGTCGCCCGCGACAGCCCGTCCCTCGGCGAGTCCATCGCCCTCGGCTGGACCCAGACCCGCGACACCTTCGTCCTCGTCCGCAACCGAATCCGCTCCTGGATCGCCGGCGGCGAACCGATCGAACTCTCCGGTCCCGTCGGCATCGCCCGCGTCACCGGAGAAGTCGTCGACCGAGCCGGCTGGTCCCGCCTGATCGAACTCGCCGCCCTCATCTCCCTCAACCTTGCCATCATCAACATCCTCCCCCTGCCCATGCTCGACGGCGGCCGGATCATGTTCGTCCTCATCGAAATCGCCCGCCGAGGAAAGAAAATCAGCCCCGAAAGAGAAGGCCTCGTCCACATGGCCGGCTTCGCCGCCCTCCTCATCTTCATCGTCGTGATCAGCTACTTCGACATCATCAAGGCCGTCTCCGGCGAACCCGTCATCCCCTAGCAGTGCGACCCACTGTCGCCCCCGTTACACTGTTCACAATCGATCCGCACCCTGAGTTGAAGGAGCACCAATGGCGTTTGAGACCTTCATTGACGCCGACACCCACATCACCGAACCCGCCGACCTCTGGACATCCCGTGTCTCCTCCAAGTGGGGCGACCGGGTTCTGCACGTCAAGCAGGACGACAAGGGAATCAACTCCTGGTTCGTCGGTGACGACAAAGTGGCGGCCGCACCCTCCGGCGTCTTTGCCGGCTGGAAAGGCAAGTTCCCCAGCTCGCCGCCCACCTACGAAGAGGCTCACCCAGCATCATTCGATGTCCACGAGCGACTCAAGCTGATGGACGAGACCGGCGTCTACGCCCAGGTCCTCTACCCCAACGTCGCCGGATTCGCCTCCCAGCGCTTCCTCTCACTCAAGGACCCCGAGCTCATGCTCGAATGCGTCCGCGCCTGGAACGACTTCCAGCTCGACTGGATCTCCGTCGCCCCCGAGCGCTTCGTCGCCAACATCTCGATCCCCTTCTGGGACGTCGAAGCCTCCGTCAAGGAGATCGAGCGCGTCGCGCCAAAGGGTATGCGCGGCATCCTCTTCACCGGCGATCCACAGTCGCACGGCGAACCCTTCCTCGGCGACCACCACTGGGATCCCCTGTGGAACATCGCCACCGACGCCGGTCTCCCGATCTCATTCCACATCGGCTCCGGCGACTTCACCGACGGCTTCACCCCCGAGCGCCTCGCCGTCGACGGCCCCGAGGTCACCTACGCGCGAACCTCCACCGTCCTCTTCATGGCCAACGGCCTCCAGATGACCGACCTGCTCCTCTCCGGCGTCCTCCCGCGCTTCCCCGACCTCAAGTTCATCTCGGTCGAATCCGGCATCGGCTGGGTCCCCTTCTGCCTCGAAAGCTGCGACTACCACTTCATGGCAGCCGACATCCGCAAGGCCCGCCCCGAGTTCGAGATGATGCCCTCCGACTACTTCCGCCGACAGGTCTACGCCTGCTACTGGTTCGAGAAGGTCGCCCCGCGCAAGCTGATCGACGACATCGGAGCCGACAACATCCTCTTCGAAACCGATTTCCCCCACCCCACCTGCCTCTACGGCAACGTGCAGGAAACCATCGAAGACGGCCTCGAGGGACAGTCCGAGGAAGTCCGCCGAAAGATCCTCTGGGAAAACTCGGCCAGGCTCTACAACATCGACATCCCCGAAGTCATGCCCGCCGGCCTGGCCGCAGCAGCCGCCGCCGGCGGCGGCGACTAGACCGCGCATCCGCCACGGAGCAAGATGTAGGGGCGCCCCTTGTGGGCGCCCCTTCTGCGTCCCACAAACCAAGGAACACCATGGACATCAACGGCAAAGTCGCAGTCGTCACCGGATCATCATCAGGCGTCGGAGCAGCCACCGCAAAACTCCTCGCCTCGCTCGGAGCCTCAGTCGTCGTCAACTACTTCCGAGGCGCCGAGTCTGGACAGCGAGTCGTCGACGAAATCCAGGCCGCCGGAGGCTCCGCCATCGCCGTCCAGGCCGACACCCGCGCCGACGCCGACTGCCGCAACCTGATCCAGGCCGCCATCGACGAATACGGCCACCTCGAAATCCTCGTCAACAACGCCGGCATGACCCACTTCATCGCCCACGACGACCTCGAAGCCGTCACCGACGACGTCTGGGACGACATCATCGGAGCCAACCTCCGAGGCGTCTTCAACTGCACCCGAGCCGCCGCGCCTCACATGCGAGTCGCGGGCGAGGGCGCGGTCGTCAACGTCTCAAGCGTCGCTGGAGCCGGCGGCGGAGGCTCCTGCATCCCCTACGCCGCGAGCAAGGCCGGCGTCAACGTCATCACCAAGTCGTTAGCTCGCGTGCTGGGGCCGGAGATCCGGATCAATACGATTGCGCCGGGGTTTATCGAAGGACGCTGGCTCCGAGGCGGACTCGGAGAAGACACCTACGAGGCAGGCCGCAAGCGCCTCGGTGAAACCGCCCCCCTGCGAGGAGTCGCCACCCCGGAAACCTGCGCCGACGCCATCGTCGCCCTCATCGAAAGAAACATCTTCGTCACCGGCCAAACCATCACCGTCGACGGCGGCGCAACGCTCTGAGCAGGTTGCCGGCTAGCGAACCGTGTACGACACCGGCAACCGCTTGATCCCACCGATCAACCCCGACGACAGCCGCTCAACCTCACCCTCAATCTGGAAGCCATCCAGCCTCCCGATCAGGTGACGGAAGATCGACCGCATCTCCAGCCGTGCCAGGTTCGCCCCGAGACAGAAGTGCTCGCCAAAGCCGCCAAAGGCCAGGTGCTCGTTCGGCGTCCGACGGATATCGAACTCGTCTGGGTGCTCAAACACATCCTCATCGCGGTTCGCCGACGGATACCACATCGCCAACGTCTCACCCGCCTTAATCGGCACCCCGCGAATCTCCGTGTCCTGTGTCACCGTCCGAGCAAAATGCACAACCGGCGATGTCCAGCGCAGCATCTCCTCCACCGCGCTGTCCAATAGGTCCTGCTGATCACGCAGCAGTTCAAACTGCTCCGGATGCTCGATCAACGCCTGCATTCCACCCGACGTCGCGTTCCGAGTCGTCTCGTTGCCGGCCAGGATCAGCAGGATCGCATACGAGAGGATGTCCTGATCCGGCATCGGCTCGCCGTCGATCTCGGCCTCAACCAGCGCCGTCATCACGCTGTTGTCCGGCTCGCGGCGCTTGCGCTCAATGTGCGCCATGAAGTAACCCTGCAGCCCGCGAATCCCCGACTGCCACGTCTCCCGACGCGTCCGCCCCTGCTGGTACTCCGGATCCTCCGAGCCAAGGAACTCGTTCGTCCAGTGAAACAGGTCGTCCCACGACTCTCGGTCAACCGCCAGCAGCTCGCAGATCGCCGCCAGCGGCATCCGCGCCGCCACATCGCGCACAAAGTCCGCCTCCCGCCGATCGGTCAACTGGCTGACCAGGTGAGCCGCCGCATCGTCGATCACCTCTTCGGCAATCTCATCAATCCGATCCTCCAGCAGCCGCATCCCGCGAGGAGAGAACCGCCGGTTGGTCGCCGAGCGGTACTTACCGTGCTCGGGCGGGTCCATGTTGATCAGGTTGGGAATGGCGTAACTGGGATCGGACGCACCGCCGTCGCCTGAACCGGCGGAACGGATGACCAGCCGCTGGCTGCTGATGAACGTCTCCGGGTCCCTGGAGATCTGCTGGATGTCGTCCCACTTCGTGATCGCCCAGAACGGCGTCACGCCGGGCCGGTCGTACCAGTAGACCGGCGCCTCGCGCCGTAACTGCGCCCACTCCGCGTAGGGATAGCCGCGGCTGCCATAGAGTTCCGGCGTGACCAGGTCGATGTGCTCCAGGGTGCTCGTCATTGTCGTCATGGCTGACTCCCGTCCAAATCCGCAGGCCTCTCCGCCAGGTTCAGCGTATCGATCTTGCGTCGCGAGTATCCTCAGCGCCAACGAGACAAGACTCATCTGCATAGCGCTAGGCAGAAACGAGGCGGCCAATGACGAGTCCACGATCACTACTCGGCGTCTATGAGAGCTTTACAGATGTCGTCGCCGACGGATACCAGCGAGAGTCGCTGTACCTGACGATGCAGGACGGCTGCCGGATCGCTGTCGACGTCCTGCATCCCGCGCTCGACGGTCGGCGGATCGAGTCTCCGTCGCCGACCGTGCTGCACTGCACGCCGTACCGCCGCTCGTTCATCCTGACCGGCGAGGGGACGTCGGCTGCGCGCTACCAGCAAGAGCTGCGCGCGATGGAGCCGGGCGAACTGGTCACGCAGTACGAGGAGCGCCCCATTGCGCGCGACCTCATCCACCACGGCTATCGCTTTGTCTCGCTCGACCTGCGCGGCACCGGCGCCTCGTTCGGCGAGCTGTACAACGACTCGTGGCTGGCCGGCCATGACATTGCCGAAGTCATCGAGTGGATCTGCGCACAGGACTGGTCGACTGGCCGAGTCGGTATGGTCGGCATTTCCTATGAGGGGATGATCCAGTTCTTCACGGCCGCGCACCAGCCCGAGGGGCTCAAGTGCATCGCTCCGCAGTACCCGGGGCTGCCGCAGTGTTATGTCGACGGTGGGCTGGCCATCAGCAGCTTCGCCCGCGTCTGGGAACAGTTGCACAAGGGCCTCTCCGAACACGAACCGTCCGCCCCCGTTGACGGTCCCGACGGCGACGCCCTGCAACGAGACGCAATGGACTCGCACTCGCCCGACGGGTATCGCTGGGTCGAAGCGTTCTCGGAGATGGATCCACGCGATGTCACGCGGATGTCGTCGTACGATGGCCTGATGCGTCGCAAGCCGCGACCCGACATCGGCCTGGGCGAGGTCGCCAGCGGCTGGTTCGACTCCACCGATATGATCAACGCGAGCGGCGTCCCCACCTATCTCGTTACCGGCTGGTGGGACCTGACCTTTCCCGGATACCTGATCGATGCGTTCAATCGTCTGGACGTGCCCAAGAAGCTGCTTATCGGTCCCTGGAATCACGGACAGGGCGGCGACCCCGAGCTGCTGCGCTGGTTTGACTACTGGCTCAGGGACGTCGACAACGGCGTGATGGACGATCCGCAGGTCCACTACGGCGCAAGCGAGCCGTCGGGTGCGACGCAGTGGAAGTCGGCGCCGCGCCTACCGCTGCCCGAGGCACGGAACCGGACGCAGTGGCTGAGCGCCGACGGCGGATTGACCGCCACTCGTCCCGCCGACCGATCGGCGATGTCCTACGAGGTGGACCACGAGGTGAGCCTCGGCACCCTGAGCCGGCACAGCTACTACAGCCAGGACCTGTACATCAACACGGTTGACCTCAACGCGCGCGCCGAGGACTGCCTGAGCTTCACCAGCGAGCCGTTGGCGGAAGACATCGAAGTCACCGGATGGCCGGCCCTCCGGCTTGAGCTCTCAACCTCCTCGGACCGCGGCGCGGTCGTCGTGACGTTGGAGCAGATCGCCGCCGACGGCTCCGCCGCCTACCTGTCCGAGGGCTTCCTCAACTTCGCCCATCGCCGAACCGGAGACGACCCTGGCGGCCACGAGGGTCCGGTCTGGCATAGCTGGAGCAAGGCAGACCTCGCGCCCGTCAATGCCGGAGAGCAAATGGACCTCCAGGTTGAGATGTATCCAATCTCCAGCATCATCCGAGCCGGAGACCGCCTGCGCCTCACGATCGCCGCAGCCGACTCCGATAACCTCGTCGTCCCCACCCAGGGAGACGAAGCCACGCTCACGCTCGGCCTCGGAGGTGAGAGAGCATCACGCCTGCTCCTGCCGATCATCAACGAGTCGGTGACGCCAACAGCCCAGGTCGTCGAGGGAGGCTTCAACGGAGAATCAGGAGGCTTCGCCTTCCGCCGCCCGGCCGACGCGCCGATGTCGCGCTAGCGAACCGCTCGGCTACTCGCCGGCGAATGCCGGCGGGCGGCGCTCGAAGAGGGCTCGGATGCCCTCTTTGGCGTCGTTGGAGTTCCTGGCGGCGGCGACGAGTTCGTCGACATCCCCGTGCGGGATGTGATCGCGGAAGTCCATCTCGCGCACGATCAGCGCCTTCATCGCCCGCAAGCTCAGCGGAGCATTCCTGCTCAGCCGATCGATCACCGCCTCCGCCGCGTCGTCAAGCTCCTCCGAGTTCGCCACCCGAGCAATCACGCCCCACTCATGCATCCGCCACGCCGGAATCCGATCGCCGAGCAGCAGGATCTCCCGAGTCGCCACTGGTCCCGCAACCTCAAGCAGCTTCTTGGCCAGGAACCACGACGGCGCCAGGCCGATCTGAGCCAGCGACATTCCGAACTTCGCGTCGACGCTCGCGACCACAAAGTCGCAGTGCAGGGCCAACTCGTTCCCGCCAGCAATCGCGTCGCCCTGCACGACCGCGACCACCGGCAGCGGCCAGTGCTGGATCGCGTCGAGCATCTGCTCAATCGAGACATCCCCGCCGGGCAAGCCCTCTTCACGCTCACGAAGGTCGAGACCCGCGCAGAACACCGGACCGTTCGCGCGGATCACCGCGACCCGCTCCTCCGACGACGGCTCACCCGAGAACGCCGAGTGCAGCGCCGACAGCATCTCGCTGTTCAGCGCGTTCCGCTTCTCCGGTCGATTCAGCGTGACGGTGCGCACCGCTCCGTCAATGGCAACCTCAATGATCTCGCTCATCGCAAACTCCTCATCTGTTCCGCCAACCCGCGCAGACTACCCGCTGCTCCCCCGACCGAGCAGGTCGCGGGCCATGATGATCCGCTGCACCTCCGACGGACCCTCGCCGATCCGGCGGATCCGCATCTCCCGATACCAGCGCTCCAGCGGCAAATCCTTGGTCACGCCGATGCCGCCGTGAATCTGGATCGCTCGGTCCACAACTCGGCTCGCGCCTTCGGTCGTGGTCAGCTTGGCCATCGCCGCCTCAAACCGGAACGGATCGCCCTGCTCCGCCTTCTCCGCCGCAGCCAGATACATCATCCGTCCGGTTCGGATATCGATCTCGTTGTCGACGATCATCCACTGGATCGCCTGCCGCGATGCCAGCGCCGCGCCAAACGTCTCCCGTTGCTGCGAGTAAGAAATCGCCATCTCTTGAGCCGCCACCGCAATCCCCACACACGTCGCCGAGTAAGGAATCCGCTGTCGAGTCAGGTTGTTGTTCGCCAGCGCGAACCCGCCGCCCTCTTCTCCGACAAGATTCGCCGCCGGAACCCGCACGTCGTCAAATGACAGCTCGGTCCCATAGTTCGCCGAGCGCAGCGTGTGCACGACCCGCCGAACCTCAAACCCCGGAGAGTCCGTATCGACCAGGAACGCCGAGATCCCGCGCCGCCCCTTCGATGGATCAGTCCGAGCAAACACAAGTCCAAAATCGGCTCGGTCGGCGCCAGAGCTGAACAGCTTCGAACCGTTCAGAATCCAGTCGTCGCCATCCTTGACCGCCTTGGTCTGAATCGCTCGCGCCGGATCTGACCCGCCCGACGGCTCGGTCAATCCAAAGAACGCCCGCTTCTCGCCCTCCAACATCGGATAGAGATACCGCTGTTTCTGGTCATCCGAGGCCGCATACAACTGCGCCAACCCGGCCGATCCAAACGCCCCGTAACAAGGCAGGTACAGCCCCGCTCGATGCTGCGACATCTCCTCAGCAACCAGTCCCCGCGTCGTCAGCGGCAGCCCCGGACCGCCATAGTCCTCCGGCACATCGATGTGATACAACCCCATCTGCTGGACAATGCCCTTCAGCCGGTCCAGCTCGCCCGGCGGCAACTCGACCGCATCCGGATCGAGATCGCGTTCGAGCGGCTGCACCTCTTCGCGCACGAACCGCTTCACCGCCTGAGTGATCATCCGCTGCTCTTCCGACATCAAGACGTCCATCAGATTCCTCCCTCAGCCGCTCGATCGCGCAACCGGCCGTGAGCGCCGAAGCCGACCAAGCTGTGGCGTGTCCCGCCAGTCGCCCGCCGGATGCGCCGGCGGCCACTCGGTGCCCCCGTCATCGCTGTGGTCGCGCTGGAACTTCATCAGCATCTCCAGACGCTTGGTCGTGTACTGCTGGTTCGCCTCCCAGCGAAACTGCGCCGCCCGTTCGCGCAGGACCGCATTCGGATCATCGCCACCTGGATCAAAGCCAAAGTGCAGCGCAATCCGAGTCCGCAGCCCAAACGGCTCTCGACCCCCGGCCTGACCGATGTACAGCAGGTTGCCCTCCGCATCCGCGATCTCATACACGCCGACCACCGCCGGAATCGCACGGATCGACTCCGCCGTCGGCTGAATCCACGGTTTCCGAATCGGCATCATCACCTCCCAATCGTCGCCATCAGCGCTCTTGCAAACGATCGCTGGCCGCCCCAGACGCAAGCAGCGCCGCGATTCGCTCCTCCGAGTATCCCAATATCTCCCGCATCACGGGAACAGTATCGGCGGCAAACAGCGGAGCCGCATGCTTCGGAGGTGCCGGAGTCAGCGACAACCGAAACGCCGCCTGCGGCGCCGGCGACAACCCAACCTGAGGATGCATCAAGCCGCCCACAGATCCGCGCGCCAGCACCTGCTCGTCGCGAAGCAACGTCCGAGCCCCCATCACCGCAGAGGCGGGAACTCCCGCAGCCTGCAAGCGCTCAGCCAGCTCAATCGGATCAAGACTCGCGGTCCACTCAGCCAGCATTTCATCCAAAATGCCCCGATGCCGCCATCGACGCAACCCAGTCGAAAATCGACCATCGCCAGCCACCACATCATCACACCAAACACTCAGAAGCCCGTCCCACTCCGCATCATCGCGACACGCCATCGCAATCCACGAGTCCGCATCCCCCAGGACCGGCGCCGCCGGATACACCCCATGCGGAGCCGCCGACGAATGTTCGTTCCCCATCCGCGTCGGCTCTCGACCCGAAAGCTGCTGACCGACCATCGCCTCGCCGATCAACTGCAGCTCACCCTCCAGCATCGCCAGCTCGACCGTCTGCCCGCCAACCCGCGCCCGAGCCATCAAGGCCCCAACCGTCGACAGCGCAGCCGTCAACCCCGCATTCTGGTCGCAGTAGAAATTCCCCGGCTTCAACGGCGACCCATCCACGTACCCCGTCAGCCAAGACATCCCGCTCATCGCATCGATCCCCGGCCCATAGGAAATCCGGTCGCGCCACGGCCCCGACTTGCCGAACGCCGGCATCGAAACATGGATGATCTGCGGATTCCGCCCGCTCAACACATCCCATTCCAGACCAAAATTACCCATCACCCGAGGCGAGTAATTCTCCAGCACCACGTCCGATCGTTCGACCAGGTCGAGAAACACCGCACGGCCATCATCCATGGTCAGATTCAACGCAACCGAGCGCTTGCTATGCGCCAGCTCATTCTGACGAGGCTCCCGATTCCACGGTTCGTCCGGACCCTCGACCTGCAACGGCAGCGCCGACGACGGATGCCTCGGCTTCCCCCACGGAGTCTCGATCCGCAACACTTCAGCGCCCAACGCGCCCAGCAGCGTCGTCGCCACCGGCCCAGCCACCGCCGTCGTCATATCGAGCACCCGCACACCGTCGAGCGGCCGACAGTCGCTCCCCGCAAACGGAACCAACCGAGCCTCAGGCAACACCGGCGCGCCTCCAGCGAACCCGATCCTGCGCCGACCCAAGATGCGCATTGTCCGCTCCCAGCCGAGGCGCCACGCCATCCACCCACGCCGTCCGACCAAATCGAACCGCCGGGCCCGGCGCCAGGTAATCGCCGCCGCGCGGATGCGCCGTCGTCTGCCAGAAATCCCGCGACGCGTGATGCCCATCCGCATCCGCCATCACCTCCGACGGCGCCAGCACCTCGGTAAACGGAATCCGCAACTCCTGCGCCTGCTTCACGATCTCCCGCCGAGCCGTCCGCATCAGCATCGGAGCCATCAGCTCGTCAACCTCGTCCGCGCGACCCATCAGCGAACCAACCAGTTCCTCCTCCGCTAGCCGAGGCTCCTCGAACAGCACCGCCATCGCCTCGGGATACCGATTGTTGCAGTGCGCATGGACCCAGCCGTCGAGACAAGGACGAATCGTCGACGGATACAGATGCCCCGGACCAAACCCAACCAGCCGGGCGCCATTGCGCTTCGGCTCACGATCCCGGAACCACGCATGCTGATACCCGCCGCCGAGCAGGAACGCCACTGCCTCGAAAATCGCCGTATCGATTTGCTGCCCCCCACGATCGGCATACAACGCCGACACAATCCCAAGCGCCGCCTGCAACCCCGCCTGGATATGCCCCTGCTCGCCCCACGCCTTGACCGGCTCCCGATCCGGCTCGCCCCCGATCCGCAAGTACCCGCCCGCCGCATAGAGCGTCAACTCCGAACCAACCCACTCCGACTTCGGGCCCGCAGTCCCATAAGGCGTAATCGTGCAGACCTGCAAACCCGGATGCCGAGCGCCAACACCACTGGGGTCGATCCCCAGGTCATTCCATCGCCGCCGAGGAACATCGACGACCAACGCATCAGCTTCACTCAAGATCCCCTCAAGCAGTCGCCGACCGGCCGCACTTTCCAGATTCAACCGAATCGAACCCTTCCTCCGGTTCAGATGCAAATGCGTCGCCCCGCCCTCGATGTCGGGCACATCCTCGCGAAACGGACCCTGGCGCCTGACCGCAGAGCCGCAAGCCCCCTCAACCATCGTCACCGCCGCGCCGAACCCGGCCAGCAGCCGACCACAGTACGCGCCCGCCGGAGTCTCCGACAGCTCAACGACACGCACGCCGTCCAACGGCCCCGCTGCTGCTGGTGCTGCTGCTGGTGGTGCTGGTGCTGGCTCTCGCTCACTCACCGACGCAGGATACCCGTGACTCTCGACTACGAATCCTCCACACGACCTGTTCGACCCGTCTGACCCGCGCCGTCGGTACTGCAATCCACTTGACTCTCAGTGTATTCCGTACGCCTGTACGCTGTTCCTTAGAAGACGCCGACGCCCGACGAAGGCGTCGCTGAACGGAAGCCCAATGCTCAGGCGCGCCGCATCGAACACACCACCAACATCGCACGATTTCGCGCCGAAAAACCAGGACATGGACCGTTCAACTCCGAACAAAATCGAACAGATCCGAACAAACCCGAACAACGATCGACTGAAGAAACCCGAAAAAACCTGAAAAAAGCTGAAAGCGTTATGTCGCCTCAAGACCCACGATCACCAGTAAAACACGGGACTTCATGTGCAACACGCCCCGCTGATCGGCCCGAAAAAAATTCTTGCTGAAACCTGAACCCGCCGCCTCAGCGATGCCCGAACAGCCCTTAGCCTGCGCCTCAGCAACTCTCCGTTCGGTCAATCACTCAGGAGTGGGACATGTCTGACGTGGGTTTCATCGGCGTAGGCAAGATCGGCAACCCGATGTGCGCGAATGTGCTCAAGGGCGGACACCGAGTCGTCGTCCACGACCTCGTCGAGGAACACGCCGCCAACCTGATCGAACTCGGCGCAATCTGGGCCGAATCCCCCGCCCAGGTCGCCGCACAGTCCGAGGTCGTCCTCACCTCCTTGCCCGGTCCGCCCGAAGTCACCGCCGTCCTCCGCGGCGCCGACGGCATCCTCGAAGGCGCAGAACCAGGACTCGTCTGCTTCGACCTCTCCACCAACCTGCCCTCGACCGTCAGGCTGCTCGCCGAGCGAGCCGCCGAACACGGCGTCACCTTCCTCGACTCACCCGTCTCCAACGGCGTGCAGGGTGCCATCGACGCCACCCTCGCCGTCATGGTCGGCGGTGATGAGGCCGCCTTCGAGAAGTACAGGCCCGTACTCGAGTGCATCGGAAACAACGTCTTCCACATGGGCGAGCTCGGCATGGGCGCGCTCACCAAGATCACCAACAACATGGTCAGCATCAGCTCCATCCAGCTCCTGATCGAAGCCACCGTGATCGCCGAAGCTGCAGGCCTGGACGCCCACAAGGCCTACGAGGTGATGAGCGTCGCCTCGGCCCAGAACTACGTCCGCAACATGCCCACGCTCCTCGAGCGCGACTTCGACGACGCCTCGTTTTTCCTCCAGTGGGCCGCCAAGGACGTCTCCCTCGCCGTCCAGGTCGCGCGCGAGCAGGGCATCCCATCGCCGATGGCCTCCGCCGCCAGCGACATGCTCAACCGCGCCAGGAACCGCGGCTACGGGATGAAGTCCGTCATGGCCACCTTGCTCTCAGCCGAGGAGGACGCCGGCGTGTCACACTAAACCCTCGCGAGATGCGTGAGCAGCCTCATCGTGCCCAGAGTTGACCTACACTTGAGCACATGGCGATTGCGACCGGCACCGTAGGCGGCGGACAGAACACAGCCCGCAGAGTCGTGTTCCTCCACTCGGCCTCGTTCGTTCTCGGATTCAGCGTCGTCTTCGTCGCCTTGGGAGCACTGCTGGGTGCGCTCGGCTCTGCCTTCCAGGAAGAGCTGATCTGGTTCCAGCGCGTCGCCGGAGTGCTACTGGTCATCCTGGGTCTGCACCTGGCCGAGGTGATCACCATCCCATTGCTCTACCGCAGCTTCCAGGTCGGTGGACCCAGCAGCGGACCCGGCGGCGGCGCATCGTCTGCCGCCCCGGCAGGAGAAACGTCTCGCGCTCGCGCGGCCGCCGACTACGGACGCTCGCTCGTCGTTGGCGTCGCCTTTTCCGTCGGCTGGACTCCCTGCGTCGGACCCATCCTCGCTGGCATCCTCGTGCTCGCCCTCGACTCGGCCTCGCTGATTCAGGCCATCATCCTGCTCATCTGCTACGCCGCCGGACTCGGCATCCCCTTCCTGATCGTCGGTGCCACCTTCGGAGCCTCAACCCAGTTCCTGCGCAAGCTCAACCGCTGGATGCCGCTGATCGGAGTCGTCTCCGGCGTGCTGCTCGTCTTCGTCGGCATGCTCATCGCGCTCGACCGCGTCGTCGTCCTCAACGAGGCCCTCGGCAGCTTCGGAGTCGATGTCCTCGCCGGCTCAGACGGCTCCTCCACCCAGATGCTCGACCTCAACGCAGGCTCCGCCGCAATCGCCTTCGCCGGCGGATTCGTCAGCTTCATCAGCCCCTGCGTATTGCCGCTCGTCCCGATCTACCTCGGACACCTCGCCGGCATCGGCTCCGAGCAAGCCACGATCCGCTCCGCCTAGATCTCACCATCTGATCGGCGAGCCGTCCGAACATCAATCAGCCAACGATGCCGGCTGCGCTGCTGGAACCGGCTGCTCATCGCCGAAACTGCCTCAGGTGCGCCGGCCAACGTCAGTCGATCGCGCAGGAAGATCGTGGTGTCGCCAGTCGCCACCGACGACTCCCCATCGCGCATCACAACCAGCACGCGAACGTCCCCCTCAAAGTCGATGTCGCGCAACGTCTGACCATCCATCTCCCGATTCAGCATCTCCACCTCCACCAAACCGGACTCCGGGTCGTTCCGAGCGGCATGCAACCCCGGACGCAGCACAGCCTCCTCAAGCGCCAGCGCCGTCACATCGGACAGCGAGTACGCATCGATCTCGACATGGTCAAACCGGCCGTCTGGCTCCGAAACCCACGTCACCACGCGCAACGTGGGGTGGATGCGCCGCATCGACCGCGCATACTCGACGACCTGATCCGAGTGATCGAAATCAACGATCACCGCGACGTCAGTCTGCAACAACCGCACGCTGATCAGGGTCAGCGCGTCGCTAGGATCGCCAACCACGCTCTCAACTCCAACCGGATCCCACTTCGCTGCCGCGTCCGAATCCCGATCCAACACAATCACTCGACGCCCGGCAGCCATCAAGCGCTCCACCAGCGTCTTCGCCAGATCCCCTCCGCCCACGATCAATGTGTGCCCATCCACCTGCACCGGCGCCCGACCGGCGATTGAAGAGAACATCAAGGGAGCAAGCACCGTCGTCAACAACGCCATCAGCAGCAACGCGCCGTGCAGCCCGTCGTCAATGACGCCAAGGTCCTCTGCGATCGCGCCGGCTGCGAGCACCAACGAGAGGTTGGCGCTCAACAGGAAGCCGCCCGCCAACCCCGGGCGTACGCCCCACGCGGGCACCAGGCTGATCAGTGCTGGCGCCAGCTTGGCCCCAAACGCGACCAGAAGCAGCACCGGTACGAGGATCAGCGAGTCAACCGAGTTGAAGACCTCTCCCAGATGCAGGGTCGCGCCGGCGTGGATGAAAAAGATCGGCACGAAGAAGCCGTAGCCCAATGCATCAAGCTTGCCTCGCAGCGAAGACCCATGACGTGGCGACACCACCGTCACCGCCAGGCCGGCCACGAACGCCCCCAACACCATCTCCGTCCCTGCCACCTGAGACAGGGCAACAAAGACGACCAGCAAGGCCAGCGACGCGCGAATCTTCAGCTGAGATGAAGTCTGCGCCAACTCATGCATCGTGCGCGGAATGATCGGGAATCGACCACTGCCATATCGCGATAGCCAGACCATCAACACCAACGCAGCAGGAACCGAGAGGATGAGGAAGATCTTCCAACTGATCCCCTCTCGCTCAAGTCCTGCAACCACCCCGACACCAACAATGGCGACAAACTCCAGCAAAAACCCACCGACCAACAGCGACTGGCCCATCCGCCCCAGGTCAGGCCGATCCTTCAGCACCGGAACGATGACCCCGACCGCGGTGGCGATCAGGATGAACAGCAACATTGGAATCTGGCCGGTGTCGATCAAGTCCACGGTGCTCATCAGATGCAAGCCCAGGTACGTAAAGACCACGACCAGGACGAGCAACACCATGCCCGAGATCAGTGGATGCCGCAGCGCAATTCTTGGGACGTACCAACGTCGGCCTGGCGACTGACCCAGCAGACCGAGGTTGATTTCAAGTCCGGAGAGGAACATGAGATAGGCGAACCCGAACAGTCCGAGAAACGTCAGCCACTCGTTGTCGCGCGTAATGATCCCCAGGACCGGCTCGCCAAAGAGGATGCCAACCAGCACTTCCCCGACAACCGCTGGAACCAGACCGCCGGTCAGTCTCCAGGCGACAAATGGAACCGCGACTGCGAGGATGCTGACGAGTAGGAGTGGCGTGAAGTCAAGCGCCTCCTCCACTGTTCACCCTCCGCACGCTCACGCTCACTATGAGTACTGATTGAGAAACTCTATTGCGATCCTATTGAAATCTTGGGCGGCGCTGATGTTGACGGCGTGGGTAGCGGAAACCCGTTCGATCTGGAAGTTGGCGGCGTTCTCCTCGACCCATTCCCGGGCCGAGACGAATGCCTCCTCGCGATCACCAGCGACCAGCAGGGTGTCGACCGGATTCGAGGGCAGTCGATGACGCAGCGGCGTGTGCGGCGAAGTCCACATCATCGTCCGGGCGATCCCTGTGGAATCGCTGAGCAGCATCGCGTCGTCAAACTCGGCGCGCTGAGCATCGCTGAACGCCCGCGCTCGGCGGGGATTGAGCGGGTGGCGCATCACCGCGTCGATCCCGCCGTCCATCATCCCCTGCGCTCGTGCTTGCGCCGCCTCAGGGTTGCGGATTCGCTCGAGTTCGCCAAAGGCCGAGTGTGAGTTGGTCACGACGTGGGCGATGACCTCCTCGGGACGCGACATGGCGTAGTTGAGCGTCAACGCCGCTCCCAGCGACTGTCCAACGACATACCAGCGCTCAGCGCCGACCAACTCCCTGAGCGCAGTGAAGTGATCGATGTATCGGTCGGGATGGTAGGACGCCTCATCCTCGGGGGACGGCGAGGAGCCGTGGCCCAGAAGGTCGACCGTGATGCTGCGGAATCCGGCGTCGTGAAAGGCGGGCAGATTGAGCAGCCAATGGGCGCGGCAGGTCAGGATTCCGTGCACAAACAGCACGGGCCGCCCGTCGGACGGCCCGTCGATCTCATGGTTCAGTCCGATTTCAGGCGAGGTCACCACGCAATGATACGGGCGAGGCTGATTGCGGAATCGGTTAGTCGCGGTCGGTCGCGGTCGTACCGGCGGCCGCGCCCTCGACCAGCGCCTCTGGGTTGAGCGCCTTGAGCAGCGGGTCCTGAGTCACGAGACCGAGGATGCTGGCCGTCTCGCCGATCCGGTCGAAGCCGTGCTCGTGCAATCGGTGCAGGTAGTCGTGGTACTGCTTCTCGCGCAGCTTGCGCAGCCCTTCCACGCCGGCATCGAGTCGCTCGACGCCGTCGGCGTAAAGCACTGCCAGCGCCTCGCGCTCGAGCGGCGACTGCGCCAGCTCGGACGAGAGACCGCCTTCAGCCTTGATGAAGAAGATCGGCAACTCGAGGTCGGCGCGCTCTGCGTAGCGGTTGTACCACTCGAGGTGCTTGAGTCCGTACTGGAGATGCCGCTTGCTGTCCTCGGCCAGGCGGGCGAAGAGATCGCGGTCGAAGTCTGAGCGGGCCCAGTCGGTCGCGCACTCAAAGGCCGTCAGCTCGTAGGACTTGTAGACCACATCGAGCGCGATGATCATGTCGGTGAAGGTGAGCGCGCTGTACCAAGTCTCGGAAACGTCCGAGAGCGGCGCCTTGCCGATGACCCCGGAGCCATGCAGCGCGCGCTTGCGCAGCACTTCGACCTTGCGGCCGGCGTCGTAGACCTGCGTCGCCAGGAAGAGCTTGACCTCGTGGAAGCCGTAGGAGATCTCCTCCAGCCACTTGGAAATGATCTTCTGCTCGGCGATGCCGTACGTCGAGTAAATCGCGCAGAGCTGCCCGGTGGCCCGCTCAACCTCGGGCGAGAGTTCCTCGCGGTTCTCCCAGTCGAGGTCGGTAGCCGGGATCCAGCGGTCGCGGATGGCGTCCTCGTAGAGGTCGGCGACGCCGTCGGCCCAGACCTCTGTGCGGTCGTAGATCGCGTAGCCGGCCGGCATGTACATGCCGGGAACGGGCCGCGTGCCTCGGGGCAGGTCGTTGCGGTAGTTCCACACGTCGGGCACGTGACCGTAGGAGCCGATGTCGACATCGCTGAGACGCATACCGTCCTCGGACGGTGTCGGCTTGAGGCCCGTCTCGCCGCCGTCCTCGAACATGATGAACTGCGCTTGCGCAGAGGGGTGATCGGGATTGGACTCGATGAAGTCGAGCCACTTGGCGATTCGGTTGGGCTCGATCGACACGTTGAGGATGTTGTCGATCTGCCGGCCAGATGCAGCGGACTGTTCCGCACGCTCAACCAGTTCAGGGGACCAACCGCGCACCTGGGCGCGCATTTTCTGGGCGGGTGAGAGGGCTGGCATGGGAATCTCCCGTGTGGTTCAGGTCGGCGGGGCCGGATCGCGCCTTCAGGTGTTCAGGTTTGTCCAGATTCGTCCAGAATTGTCCAGACTCATCCAGATTTCGGCAGTGTGACTCCGAGAATCCGCATGAATGGTCCTGGACTGTCCTGGTCGCGTCCCGCCAGGCGGGGCTCTAGACGGTGATCAGCTCACGCAACTCAGGCGCCATCCGGTCGAGCCGGTCGCCGAGGCCGACCACCTGGAGGCGGTGGTAGTACTCATTGATCTGCTTCTTGCGCATCAGCATGAGCAGGTTGTAGCCCTCGTCGAGGTATTCGATGCCGCCGCCAGCGAGCACGGCCAGGGCCTCGCCCGTGATCGGGTTCGTGGTCAGGCCGGCCTGGGTGTTCTGCACGGTCTCGTTGATGTCGAGGTAGTGGTGCAGTTCTTCCTTGCGCCAGGGCTGCGTCTCGACGGTGTACTTGGTGTGCGTGACGCCGAACGCGAGGTGGCGGGACTCGTCCTGCGCGGAGAGGCGGAACATGCGCTTCTCGGCCTCGTTCTGACCGATCAGCTCGCCCATGCGGAAGAGCGACTGAACCAGACCCTCGGCGAAAAGGTGAAGGATGGCGGTCATCTCGGTGAAGTCGTCGATGGCGAGCAGCCCGACGGCGCCGAGTCCGGCCGGCGACATGCCGCCGCCGTTGACCAACACGCGCTTGCGGAACACGTCGAGGTGACGCGCTTCGTCCATGAGCTGTGTGCCGAGGAAGAGCTGCGACTCGAAGAAGTCAGGGTGGACCGACTCGAGGAAGCGGCCGGGCACGTCGCCGGCGATGAACTCGACCTGGGTCAGGAAGGTGCACAGGGTGCACATCGCCTTCTCGATGTCGTCCGGCTGGTCGCCGATCGTGTCCCAGGGGATGTCGCGCGCCGAGGACCACTGCCGCTGCAGCGCCTCTTCGTAGAGCAACATCGCCGACTCGGACCAGACATCGCCCTTGTCGCGGTACTGTCGCGCGTGGGCATTGGAGCGCGGGTCGGCCTCGATGCCGCGCGGCGCGAAGGAGCGCCAGTCGGCCTGATCGACTCCTTCGACGCCGGCCATGCGCTGGTTGATCGACTGCAGGGTGACACCCTTGCGACCGGCCTTGATCTCGAACTCGTCATCGGTTTCCAGGTTCAGCCAGTCAAGGTTGAGGCCCGGGTTCTCAATCGCGGTGACCATGTTGGATTCCTATCAGAAGGGCGGCGGAGGACGCGCTGCCACTTGGTTCGGATGCAATCAGCGTATCAGCTAGCGACTCTTCACTGGACAGCGGCGATATCAAAGTTGGCCCTGAGGAAGTTGACCAGGTCCCACCGTTCCTGGTCCGACAACTGAGGCGACCAGGCAGGCATGCCGGTGCCGCGAATGCCATCCGTGATCCAGGCAAAGAGCACGCCGTCGGGGTGAAATGGGACGTGGACGGTGAAGTTGGCCGGAGGGGCCGGCAGCGAATCGGCCAATGGGCCGTCGCCGGCGCCGGTCTCGCCGTGGCAGGAGGCGCAGTTGGCCGCGAACAGCACGGCGCCGCGATCGATTGACTCCGCTGTTCGTTGCACCGGATTGGCCAGCGTCCGTCCGGGCTCCACATGCAGCCCGGTCAGCAAGACAATAGCCACGATCAGCCCGAGCAAGCCGGTCACGAAGGCCGCATCGCCGCCTCGCGGACCCCAGGTCCGGCGGATCCGCGGTCGGTTGATCCAGGCCAATCCTCCGAGCACGAACGCCCAGAGCGCACCGACGCCATTCCAGTCCATCTGGGTCAGCGGAAGCGCCAGCGCGCCGCCTCGGTCGGCGGCAAACGGCGACGCCTGGAAGCCCGATTCCACGTCGGTCTGGACGGCGACGAGCAGATCGTCTCCGGCCGCCCTGCGCAGTTCCAACTCGACCGTCCAGAGACCTGGCAAGCCGAAGTACGCGCCTTCGAGCTGGAACTGGTTCTCCGAGATCGCGGTCGTCGGCACGGTGACCGGACCGACGCTGCGGTCGGCGTAGCGGAATCGCAGGAGCAGCGCCTCGACCGGATTGCCTTGTACGCCGTCAATCGTTGCAGTCCAGGTATTGAATCCGACCAGGTTCGGGGTGATCTCAAGCGAGGCGACGATTGGACCTCGCGTGACCGTCTCGACGACCGTGTTGTCCTTCTGCTCCACCTCGGGCTGTGCGCTGGCGGGCGATGGCAGTTGGGTCAACGCAGCCGACGCGGCGATCACGGCTAGTCCTAATGCCGCCTCAACGCGCATCATGTGCTTGAACCGCCTGGTCAGCGTCTCATCCTTGCCCTCGGTTGCAGCATCGCGTGGTCGTAAGAAGAATGCGTTCGCTCCGGCGGCTGCGAAGACTCCGGCCAGAATCACGATCTTGATGAGGAACGCGATGCCCCAGTCGGTCTCGACGATGCCGCCGACGTTGGGAATCTGGATCAGTGCCGAAAGCAGCCCGGCCGCGATCAGCACGGGAACCGAGAGCGCGGCGACGACGGAGAATCGTCGGACCGATTCGATGCGGTCATTGGGTCGGCTGCGCAGGGCGATGAGCAGGCTGATCAGGCCTCCGATCCAGAGCGCGGCGGCCGTCAGATGCAGGGCGTCGAACAGCGTGCCCCAGATCCAGCCCGAGCCGATCGCAGCCCCGTGGGAAATCGCCGAGGCGGACGCCAGCCAGGCGATTCCGAGGACGCCGAGCGCGGTGAGCAGGTGTCGCTCGGGAATCCACGTCGGTCTGAGCAAGCGAACGCTGATTGCGGCTGCCGCCACGATCAGCGCGTACCAGCGTTGTTGCAGCCAGAGGCCGTTGCGCGTGTCGAAGAGGACGTCGCCGAGGAATCCGATGTCTCCGAGGCGAAGTGCGCCGGCGATCGCTTCGTAGCCGGTGGCTGCGATTCCGATCACGACCGTCGCCGCCATCAGCGGGAGCAGCGTGGGTATCGGCGAGGGTCGGAGCAAGACCGAGATGAAGACGGCGCCTACGAAGAGCGCGAGCGACCCAAGTCCGACTGCTTTGACGATGGCGTCGGCCGCGACGGGTGGTCCCGGTCGACTGAGGTCGATCTCTACGCCGCCGCCGGCGGGAGCGGAGCCGTCGGGATTCAGCACCGAGAACACGTAAGACCCGGACCAGGTGTGACCGTCGACCTCGGAGAGCGTCTCCCAGACAACGGTGTAGACGCCCGGGTCGAGCTTTAGCACGCGCACGCCCATCTGGGTCGGCACCTCGTCCGAGAACTCGGTCTCGCCGATGTCGCGGCGCTGTCCGGCGCTGTCGAGGACTTCGACGGAGCTGTGGCTGCGCTGCAGCTGCTCGGTCATGAACAGCGTGATCCTGGTCGGAGATTCGCGCAGGGAGGCGTTGATCGGCGGGTCGGCGCGGGCCAGCAGCGCATGGGCATCGGCAGGCTGCGGCCAGAGCACAGTCGCCAGAACTGCGGTCAGCGCCAACAAACCAACCAGCGCGGCCTTCATTGGGTCGTTTCCGGAATCTCGTAGACCAATCCGCGAATCTCCGACCATTCCGCCTCGCTCACGCTGCCGATCCAGTCGAGGCTGCCGTGGAACTCGCCCGGCGCGATGGCGAACGGTGGGTCGGTAGCGGGATCTGCGACCAGATAGATTCCAAACGTGCCGAAGATCAGCACGTGCCGACCATCATCCGAGAGGGCGAAGTCCGGCTGGTCCTCACCGATCGCAGCGAGCTGTGTGAGGTCTCTGGTGGCGAGGTCGTAGCGCCAGATGTCTTCCGGCCCGTTGAGGCCGAGCGCGATGGCGGATACCTGCGGCAGGAACTGGCCGGCGGAGAAGATGACAGCCTCCCCGTCGGCGGAGAATCGGGGGATACGGAAAGGTCTGGGCTGCCACGCTCGTTCCGGGTCAAGAACGGTCTCTGAACCGTCAGCCAGGTCTCTCAAGACGAGATGCGGGTCGCCGCTATAGGGAGCGTTGACAAAGACCAGGGTTGAGCCGTCGGGCGAGATGTCTGCGTCGCGCGCGTCTTCTCGTAGGATCTCGATCTCGCGTCGCAGCAGATCCAGTTTGGCGACTCGGATCACGAGTTCGCCAGGTTCGTGGGTGAAGATCAGGGATCGACCGTCGGGAGTCCAGCGAGGAGTCCAGACGAACTCCGCCTGCCTGGTGTGCTGGGTCAGAAGCTCTTGCTTTGGGTCGTCAAGTTCTGCGATAGCCAGGTCGGTGCCAATCGTCGTGCCCTCGGCCTGCGTGAGCTGGAACACGACGTAAGCGACTCGCCTACCGTCGGGAGAGATCGCCGGATGCAGCAGTTGCTGATCCTGCTCGGCCGCGATCAGCAGGCGGGCGCCATCCTCGTCCTGGATCCAGAGGTCGACGCCCTGCGTAAAGACGAACGTTCCCGGCGCCGGGATGCGGCGCTCTGCCTGGTCCGCGCTCCCTCCGCCGCACGCGGCAAGGGCAAGTGCCAGGAACCCGAAGCAGAAGACGACCATACGTCTCACGGATCGTGCCGCCTGCGACTGCCGAGACGAACACCCATCGCTCCGACGACAAAGAGTGCCGCGAGCCCTCCCGCGGCCAGCCAGATGATCGGTCCGGCGCCGAGCGAGGCGTCGTCGCTCTGATCAGCACGTACCACGGCAGGCGTCAAGGGCGCCACGGTCTCGACGGCCTCGGGCTCCTCCGGTTCGTCGCCGGGATAAATGATCAGCAGTTCCTGCGCCATTGTCCGATCGACCTCGATTTCCGACATCGTTGGTTCTGTGGCTACATAGAAGGGGATCGACCCGCTGTCCGTGTCGCCGTCCTCCGCCGAGAGATTCACCCAACTCACGAGGTACCGACCCGGGCGAAGCTCGAAATCAAGCTCGGCGCGCATCACGTGCCGATCCTCGTTGCTGATCACGATTGGCAACAGGTACTGCGAGATATCGCCCCCACGAGCGCTCTCAACCCATAGCTCGTTCCCGCCCTCTCGACGAAACAACTCCTGCGTGAAGCGGATGCTGATCTCGGACGGCGATTTGTCGAGTACCTCCGCGAACGCTGGCGAGGAGGACTCGTACGCCGCGTGAGCATCGGTATCGGTCGTGGAGAACCAGAGCACGGCCGCGGCCAGTGCGAGTAAGGCCGGCAGCCGCGTAGGCATGGTCATTTCGCTCATCCTAGTGATGGGCGGGCGGCTCCAGACCGGCCAGCGCCGGGACGGCCGGCAGCGATTCGTTGCTCAGCCACGCTTCCAGCGTCGCCTCGAATGTGTGCGCCAGCGCGTGGACGATCCGCGACGGTTCGTCCGCGGCGATTGCGTCATCCTCGTGGAACGCCGCCAGCAGCGCGTCCAGCCACTCGCCGTACTGCTCAACGTGCCCGTCGAGCTCCGGCGGCCAGTCGACCCAGTCAAGCACCTCGCGCGCTCGCCTCGCCCAGATCACCGCCTCGGCCGGGATATGGCCGTCGTTGCGGATCGTCGCATCGTGCTCGTGATAACGCAGCGGATCGAGCGGTTCGAGCGCGGCGAGTATCTGCGCCCATTGGGCCGATTCATTTGCACGCGCAGCCTCCACCTGCAGATCATCGATGTCGTTGACATTCGGCGCGCGACAGGCGCTCAGGCCAATCGCCAGCGTCATCAGCAGCGCAATCGCCAGGAGGATTGGTGGTCGTCTCATCTAAACTGAGCTTACGCGCAGTTTCATCGAAAGACACTGCGCGATCTGACAGCAATTCAGCAACCGACCAGCAGCTCACACCGTGCGAGGGCAGCAACATGTACCTGGCCATGAACCGCTTCAGTGTCAATGTCGAGCGCGAAGCCGAGTGGGAAGCGATTTGGAAGAATCGCGAGACCTATCTCCAGGAGGTACCCGGCTTCGTCCAGTTCATGCTCCTCCGAGGCGCGGAGCCCGGCGACTACATCTCCTATTCGGTCTGGGAGGACCAGGCCGCCTTCCACGCCTGGACCCAGTCCGAGGCCTTCCGCAAAGGCCACGCCCAGGGAACAGTTGCCGGAGTACTCACAGGCCCACCGCAACTCGGTCTCTACGAACCGGTGATCAACGAGACGGCAGCGAGTCGAGAACTGATCGATACCGCCCCAGACCCGAATCGCCGGGGCCCTCGACACTAGAGAGTTCTCCCGCTTGGGGGAGGCCTTGGCGGTCGGAAGCTAGCCAGGCGCGGTGATAGCCTGTGCCCACCTGTGAAATTTTTCCCGCACGCCTGACGTGACGGCGGTGCGGGCTGAGAGGAATCACACATGGGAATGCTTGATGGCCGAGTGGCAATCGTCACCGGCGCGGGACGTGGGATCGGCGCTGAGACGGCCAAGCTGTTCGCCTCCGAGGGTGCCAGGGTCGTCGTCAACGACCTCGGCGGCGCGGTTGACGGCTCCGGCGCAGCGGCGGCTCCGGCCGATGAGGTCGTCGCGGCGATCCGCGACGCCGGCGGCGAAGCCGTGGCCAACTACTCCTCGGTCTCCGACTACAACGCAGCCGAAGGCATCGTCAAGGACGCGCTGGACAACTTCGGCGACCTCGACATCGTCGTCAACACCGCCGGCATCCTTCGCGACCGGATGATCTTCAACATGACCGAGGCCGAGTGGGACGCCGTCCTCGACGTCCACCTCAAGGGCCACTTCAACCTGACCAAGTACGCCTCGATCCACTGGCGCTCCGAGCGCAAGGGCCACTATCGACTGATCAACTTCTCTTCGGTCTCCGGCATCTTCGGCGCGCCCGGCCAGCCCAACTACGCAGCGGCCAAGATGGGCATCGTCGGCTTCACCTACAGCTGTGCCAACGCGCTCGGCCGCTACGGCGCGACCGCCAACGCGATCTCGCCCGGCGCCTCGACCCGCATGACTGACACCGTGCCCGAGGAGCGGCGTTCCGCGACCAACGTCGACTCGTCCGAGGAAGACCCGCAGCGCTCGCCGGCCAATGTCGCCGTGCCGCTGGTCTACCTGGCCTCCGAGCAGTCCGACTGGCTGACGGGCCAAATCGTCGGCGCGTCGGGCTACGAGCTGCAGCTCTTCAACAAGCCCGCCGTCATCCGCCAGGTGCGCGGCACCGAACGCTGGACCCCCCAGGGCGCAGCCCAGCAGATCGAAGAACTGTTCAAGCCGGCCGTCACCGGCGGCGGTGGCTCCTTCGGCTAGTCCCCTCCGTCACTTCGTGGCACCTCCCCCAAACGGGGAGGTGCCGGGGCAGAAAGGAACTCAACAACATGGGAATGCTTGACAATCGCGTCGCGATCGTCACCGGCGCAGGACGCGGCATCGGCTCCGAGGTCGCCAAGCTGTTCGCAGCCAACGGCGCCAGCGTCGTCGTCAACGACCTCGGTGGCGCCGTCGACGGCACCGGCGGCGAGGCCGGCCCGGCCGACGAGACCGTCGCGACTATCCGCGACGCCGGCGGCAACGCCGTCGCCAACTACACCTCGGTCGCCGACTACAACGGCGCAGAGGGCATCATCCAGCAGGCGCTGGACGAGTACGGTCGCCTCGACATCCTCGTCAACGTGGCCGGCAACCTGCGCGACCGCATGGTCTTCAACATGACCGAGGAAGAGTGGGACGCGGTCGTGGCGGTGCACATGAAGGGCACCTTCAACACGACCAAGTACGCCTCGATCTACTGGCGGGCGAACCGCGAGGGTCACTACCGGCTGATCAACTTCACGTCGGGATCGGGCCTGCACGGCGCGCCGGGACAGCCCAACTACGCCGCGGCCAAGCTGGGCATCGTCGGTTTCACCTATAGCTGCGCCAACGCCCTGGGTCGCTACGGCGTGACCTCGAACGCGATCGGCCCGGGCGCATCGACACGGATGACCGACACCGTCCCGACCGATCGACGCAGTCGCGGCTTCGACGAAGACTCCGAGACCACTGTCGACCCGCGCCGCTCGCCGGCCAACGTCGCCGTGCCGATCGTCTACATGGCCTCCGAGGCCTCCGACTGGCTCAACGGCCAGGTCATCCAGGCCATGGGCTTCGACATCGGCCTCTACAACCAGTACGAGGTGATTCGCAATCTGTCCGGCAACGAAGCCTGGACCGTCGAGCGCGCGGCTGAGGAGATCGAGCGAGTCTTCAAGCCTGCCGTGGAAGGCAGCCGACTCTTCGGCTAACCCCCCCACTTCGCTTCGATACGCTCAAGCGGCGGCTCGATCGAGCCGCCGCTTCGCATTTCCAACGCCTGAGAGGGCGAACCATGACCGACGACCTGATCATCCGCTCGGCGACCGACGACGACGTCCCACAGCTCGCCGACATCTACAACCACTACATCATCAACACCGCGGCCACCTTCGACCTCGAGCCGCACTCGGTCGAAGAGAAGCGGGAGTGGTTCTCCAGGTACTCCGACTCGGGCCCGTTCCGCGTGATGGTCGCGGTCGAACCGGACGGCCAGATCGTCGGACACTCGTACTCCAGCGCCCTCTACCCCAAGGCCGCCTACGACAGCAGCGTCGCGACCAGCGTCTATCTGCGCGAGGGCGAAGTCGGGCGCGGACTTGGAACTCGTCTCTGGTATGCGCTCTACGACGAACTGGTCAAGGTCGATGACCTGCATCAAATCTTCGCGCTGATCACATTGCCCAACGACGCATCGGTCGGGATGACCGAGAAGGTCGGCTACACCCTCTCAGGCGTCTGGAAGGAATGCGGGCGCAAGTTCGACCAGTATTGGGACGTCGGCATCTGGCAGCGGCCGATGCGCCTGGACTAACTGCGCTTGGCGCGCTCTGTTGCCCGCGCCACTGAACGTTAGTACGAATGAACGTGAGTTCGTATACGCTAAGAGCGGCCTGTTCACGAACAACGAAAGCGGTGTCGATGTCCTCCAGCCGACGCGAAGCAGCCGCAAGCCAGGTCCCCACGGTTCCGTTCACCACCGAACAGGACCGCAACATGTCGGCTGAACACGCCTTGAACATGGCTGATCAAGGTTAGATGCCGCTGAACATGGCTGAACAAACCTGAACAACCTGAACACACGTCTCTCGTAAAACACTGGGGATCAGCGGATTTCTGGGCCGAAGAAAAAAATTCGCCTGAACACTGAACACCGAACATCGACTGCCAACCGGTCTTTGGACAAGCGGTAGCCTTGCGCGAACTGGAGGCGACACATGGAGTATCAACCCGACGCATATCCCGCACGACTTGAGGTCGACTACCCGGATCGACTCGATCGGCTGTCCACCTTGCTGCGCATTCCCTTCAGCATCCCCATCTGGATCCTTGCCGCACTCTTACCCGTAGCGCCCGCCGTCTTCATTTCACTGGCCGCCGAGGGCTTGATCGATGGAGATTCGGCAAACGGCGTCTTCGGCGCCGCCTTTTTCCTCCCGCTGGTGCTGATGCTCTTGTTCCGGCGCAAGTATCCGCGCTGGTGGTTCGACTTCCTGCTCGAGTTGACGCGCTTTCAGGCTCGGGTGGCTGCCTATCTCGACCTGCTGACCGACAAGTATCCCTCGACTGAAGAAGAGCAGGCGGTGCATCTCGAACTCGACTACCCGCAAGCCGAGGAGCTCAACCGCTTCCTGCCGATTATCAAGTGGTTGCTGCTGATTCCCCACTACATCGTCGGCGTCGTGCTGCTCGTACTCTCGATCCTCGCCATCGTCGGTGCATGGTTCGCCATCCTCTTCACCGCCAGGTACCCGCGACCGCTCTTCGATTTCATCGTCGGCGTCAGCCGCTACTGGCTCAGGATCAGCGCCTACGGCTTCCTCCTCATCACCGACCGCTACCCACCGTTTAAGCTGGGCACATAAGCGAGCTATCTGGCGGAGGAACTGAACATGAGCGACAAAATTGGCATGGGCCTGGCCAACTTCCCCTTCTCCGACGTTGACACCATGTGGCGCTGGATCGACCTCTGCGAAGACAACGATGTCGATTCGATCTGGCAGACCGATCGGCTGATCTCACGCGAGCCGATCCTCGAATCGATGACCTTCATGGCGGCCCTCGCTGCTCGCACCGAGAAGCTCAAGTTTGGCATGAACGTGGTCGTCGTGGGCTTCCGCGACCCGCTCGTCCTGGCCAAGCAGTGCGCCACAATCGACTTCCTCTCCAACGGCCGGATGCTGCCCGCGTTCGGCGTCGGCGGCGGCTTCGCGCCCGAGTGGAACGTCACCAATCGTCAGCTACGCGGCCGCGCGCCGATCGCCGACGAGATGCTGGACATCATCCAGGGACTCTGGAACGAGGAGTCGTTCACCTACCACGGCGAACACTTCACCTACGACAACGCCACCATCTCACCGCGCCCGGTACAGGACCCGTTGCCGCTCTGGATCGGCGGACACAGCAAGGCCGCCATCCGCCGGACGGCGAGAATCGGCACAGGCTGGGTCGCCGGCGTCCAGTCGGCGCATGAAGTCGGTCCCGTGATCCAACAGATCAAAGCGGCGCTCGCCGAAGCTGGACGCACCGACTACGAACCCGACCACTTCGGAGCCGGTTTCGCATACCACTTCGGCTCCTGGGACGACGCCGATGTCCAGGACAGCATCGCCGGGATCAAGCGTCGGCTGCCCGATGTTGACCCGGGCACTTTCTACTCGGTCGGTACAGCGGAAGACATTCTGCGCCGTGTCAACGAGTACCGCACCGCAGGCGTGAGCAAGTTCATCATGCGCCCGGTCGCCCGCGGCGACGACGCCATCATGTACCAGTCGCAGCGCCTGTTCGACGAGGTGCTACCGGTCGTCCACGCTTGAGCAGCGCCGCAGATTACGGATACGACGGCAGCGGCAGGTTCGGGAAGGCCCGCTTCACGCTCTTCACAGCGGCGCGCTTGGCGGTCGCCGCGACACTCTGCTCACGCTTCAGGTCAGTCGCCGAGCTGGGCAAGACCGTTGCGTCGCCGGCGACGAGCGGATCGCTCCAGGCGCGCAGCTTGGTCATGGTGATCGGTCCCTCGACTCGATCGCAGAAGTGCGTGAACGGCCGCCAGCCCGCATCTCCGTGCCTCGGCTTCGTGTAAATCGCGCGGCCTGCGGCCAAGCACAGCGCGACGCCGCCGGCCACGTCCCAGATCCGCGATCCGTCGAAGATCGCCATCTGCACCGAACCCTCCGCCGCCAGCGCCAGCTCAGTCGCGGTGCTGCCAAAGGTCCGGGCAATGCCGAAACGCCGTCCCGCGGGTCCGGTCACCCCACCGGTGCCGGCCGGAACCGTGCTCAGTCGAGACGCCGGCTGCAGTGCCGGCGCGCCGCAGTCGACCTCGTCGTCATTGAACATCAACTGCCGGTCAGCTCTCGCGTGATACACGCCCGGAGTCAGGAACCGGTTGGAAGGCAACCACATCGCTCCTGCGATCGGAACGCCGCGGCTGAGGATCCCGATCGAGCATGCGAACATGCCGATTCCGTTGATAAAGTTCGACGTACCGTCCAGCGGATCGATCACCCAGACGATGTCGGCGTCGGTGGGTCCACCGTTGTCGCGTTCCTCACCGAGCACGCCATGGTTCGGAAACTGGCGGTGAACCTCTTCCCGAATGAGGTCTTCGATCGCATGATCGACTTCGGTCACGGGGTCGTGTGCGTTCTGTCCCTTGAACGAGATCTCGATCGTCGCGTGAAAGCGATCCATCAGAATGTCGCCGCCGCGCTGAGCCAGCGAACGCGCCGCGTCCGCTAGATGCGCGATCTCGTCATTCGATAGATCGGTGGTCTCGGATAGATCAGATTTGTCGCTTGCCAGAGAAGTATCAGTCATGTTGCTCATGCCAGCAGGTTACCCTTTGCACTGCTACCCGCACCCTCGATGAAGGAACTGTTCAAATGTCTAACCTATCGGCAACATCGGATGACACGTTCCGTCGCTCGAGCGGACCCGGCCAGGCCACCGTGCAGACCGCCACCGCGAGCGCCTCGGCCGCTGTCGGATTCGAAGCGGAGTGGGAGACTGCCTGCGACTCAGCTCTCCGCGCAATGGACTTGAGCGAGACTCCCGACCTGCTGCTGGTGTTCGTCGACTCTCGCTTCGCCGGCCATTACGACGAGATCATCACCCATCTCCGAGAACAGACCGGCGCTCGCCACCTGATCGGGGCGTCGGGACAAAGCGTGATCGGCTCATCACTCGAGGCCGAAGAGGGCTCCGCCATCGCGGTCCTCGGCCTCTCCTTGCCGGGCGCTGAGTTGACGCCAATCGCCATCGACCCGCAGTCCATGCCGGACGACCTCTTCAGTCCGGTTCAGGAGGGTCCCGAGGTCTGGCTGCTGTTCAGTAATCCCTTCACGATCATGACCGACCAACTCGTCTCTCACCTGCAGCAGCTTCGTCCCGAGGTCACGCTGCTCGGCGGCATGGCATCCTCTCATCAGCAACAACAAGGATGCGCCGTGTTCATCGACGATCGCGCATTGATGGGCGGCGCGGCGATGATGGGGCTGAAGGGCGTGTCGGTCAAGCCGGTCGTCGCCCAGGGCGCCGAGCCGCTGGGACAACCGTGGATCGTGACCGATTGCGAAGCCAACACGGTCAAGACCCTCGGCTCCCGACCGGCCCTTGAGGTGCTCCAGGAAACCCTGATGGAGTTGGACGACGACACTCGCGAACGGGCGGTACGCAATCTGCTCGTTGGGCTCGCGATGAACGAGTACAAGGAAACCCACGAGCGAGGCGATTTCCTGATCCGCAACGTGATGGGCGCCGATCGTGAGTCAGGCGTGGTCGCCATCAACGCGATCCCCAGGGTCGGCCAGACTTTCCAGTTCCAGTTCCGCGACGCCCAGGCCGCCGACGATGACCTGAGAACCCGCCTGTCGGGTCTCAGGGACGCACTCCAGCCCGACGAGGAGGTACTCGGAGCCCTGCTCTGCTCATGCAACGGCCGAGGCCGCGGCCTCTTCGGAGAACCCGACCACGACGCAGCCGCCCTCTCCGAAATCTTCGGCCCCGTCCCCACCGCCGGTTTCTTCTGCAACGGAGAGATCGGCCCGGTCGGAGGCGAGAACTACCTCCACGGCTTCACCGCATCGATTGCAGTGCTGACCGCAGAGAAGTAGCCCGATTAACCGCCGCTGATCTGGGGGACGATCGCGATCTCGGCACCCTCAGGGACCTTGGTGATCAGACCCGTCGAGACCACGTCACCGTTGATTGCCAGCGAGATGCCCCGGCCGATGCGGCTTCCATTGACCAAGCGCTCGGCTAGTTCGGGATAGCGCCGGCCGAGGTCTCGGATGACTGCCCTGATGTTGTGACCCTCAGCCGTCAGAACTGACTCACCGTCGGTGAGCGTCCTGAGCGGCTGGGGAATGAGGACGGTGACCATCTGCGCCGTCCTTGACGCCGTCCAGCGGCGATGACGCTTATTCGTCCTCGAGTACGGTCGCGTCGAGGATGGCTCGCGGCGACATCGGCAGCTCGGTCATGTGCACGCCGATCGCGTTTGCAATTGCTGCGCGGACGGCGGGCGCCGGTGGAATGATCGGCACTTCGCCGACGCCTCGGACGCCATATGGGTGTCCGGGGTTCGGGACCTCGACGATGATCGGCTCGATCATCGGTAGGTCGAGCGCCGTCGGCATGCGGTAATCGAGCAGACTGGCGTTCTTGAGGTCGCCGGATTCGTCGTAGTAGTACTCCTCGTTGAGCGCCATGCCGACGCCCTGTGAGACGCCGCCCTGCATCTGTCCCTCAACGTAGGCGGGGTGAATCGCGGTGCCAGCGTCCTGGACGGCCGTGTAGCGAAGCACGTCCACCTTGCCGGTGTCGGGGTCGACCTCAACGTCGACAATGTGCGTCGCAAACGCGGGACCGGAGGAGGTCTTGTTCACATCGGCGCGGCCGACGATGTGCCCACCTGAGGTAACGAGCTGAGCAGCCAGTTCCTTGAACGTGAACTGCTGGTCGTTGCCGTCTTCATCCTGAGGTCCGCGGATGATGGCGTCGTCGCCGTAACTGACGTCGGATGTGTCGCACTCCCAGATTTGGGCGGCGCGCTCCTCCATCTGGCGGCGGATGTCCATTGCGGTCTCGTAGGCAGCCCAGCCGCCGGCGAAGGTCGTGCGACTCCCGCCGGTGACCTGTGTGTAACCGACTGAATTGGTGTCGACAACGTGGGGGTGGACATCCTCGGCGGAAATGCCGAGGGTCTCGGCGAGCTGCATCGCGATCGACGCGCGGGTGCCGCCGATGTCGGTCGAGCCGAGCACCAGAGGTACTGTGCCATCACCGTTGACCTGGGCGTAGGCGGAGGATTCGAAACCGATGTTGAACCAGAAGCCCTGGGCGATGCCACGACCTCTGTTCGGTCCTTGGAGCTCCGATTGCCAGTGCGGCGAGTCCTGCGCCGCCTGCAAGCACTCGACGTTGCCAATCACGCCATAGGTGAAGCCGTCAGCGCGCTGGGCACCCTCGACGCAAGCGTTCTGCAGACGCATCTCAAGCGGATCGAGACCGAGTTCTTCCGCGAGTTCGTTCAACACCGATTCAGTGGCGAACTCTGACTGCGGCGCACCGGGCGCTCGGTAGGCGGCGGTCTTCGGCTTGTTGACGACCACGTCGTAGCCATCGATCCGCTGGTTGGGGATGTCGTACGGGGCCAGCGCGCACATGGCGCCGGCGCCGACCGGCGAACCAGGGTAGGCGCCGGCCTCGAAAGCCAGATGCACGTCGGCGGCCGTGATCGTGCCGTCGCGCTTGGCGCCCATGCGGACGCGCATGTAGGTGCCCGAGGTCGGGCCGGTTGCGAGCAGCACTTCCTCGCGGTTCATGGTTAGCTTGACCGGGCGGCCGGTCTTCTGCGAGAGCAGGGCGGCCAGCGGCTCGAGGTAGACGGGAATCTTGCCGCCGAAGCCGCCGCCGATCTCCATCGGCGTGACCTTGACCTGCGACGGGGAGAGCTGCAGGAGCGGCGCGACCGAGTCGCGGACGACGAACGCGCCTTGCGTCGAGGTCCAAACGTCGAGCGTGCCATCCGCGCGATAGTAGGCAGTTCCGTTGTGAGGCTCGATGTAGCCCTGGTGAGCCATCGAGGTCTCGAATTCCCGCTCGATCACGACATCTGCGTCGGCGAAGCCGGCGTCAAGGTCGCCCTTGGTGAACTGCAGGTGCGAAGCTGTGTTGCTCGGATTGTCGCTCTTTGAACCGTCCATCTCGCCCGTGTGCAGGCTGTCATGAAGCAACGGCGAGCCGTCGACCATGGCGTCGCGCACATCGAGGACCGGGATGAGCACGTCGTACTCGACCTCGATCAGCTCGATCGCATCCTCGGCGATGTGGTGGTCGGTCGCAGCCACGGCGGCAACGGCATGACCCTTGTAGAGGACTTTGTCAGAGGCGATGACGTTGTCCAGCACCCAGTTGAGCTGCGCAGTGCCTTCGCCGGTGTCGATCACCTCATCACTGGCCCGGGGGAAATCCGCGTTCGTGATCACCGCGAGCACGCCGTCCAGGGCTTCGGCCTTGGACGTGTCAATGCTGACGATTCTGGCGTGCGCATGCGGGCTCCGCAGAACGCGGCCGGCAAGCATGCCGGGCAAGCTGATGTCGGCTCCGTATTGCGCTGCGCCGGTGACTTTGTCTACGCCGTCGTGACGGATCGGGCGCGTCCCGATGACGTTGTACTTCTCGGTCTCTGGTGACTGAGCGGTGACCATGTGAGTGTGTCCTCTCGAATGGGCGATTGCGCGCTGTGCAGGATTGAAGTGGTTAGACGACGCTCTGTCCGGCGGCCTGCTGGACCGCCTTGATGATCTTGTCGTAGCCAGTGCAACGGCAGAGATTGCCCGCTAGCCAGTAGCGGATCTCATGCTCTGATGGATCAGGGTTCTGCTCCAACAGCGCCTCCGCTGCGACGAGGAAACCAGGCGTGCAGATACCGCATTGCAGCGCGGCCTGCTCGAGGAAAGCGTTCTGCAACGGCGAGAGTTGGTCGCCGGAGGCAAGCCCCTCAACCGTGCGAATCTCGGAGCCTTCACACTCGGCCGCCATGACCAGGCAGCTGTTGACGATCCGGCCATCCATGTTGACGCAACAGGCGCCGCAGTTGCCGTTGTTGCAGCCTTCCTTGGCGCCGGTCAGACCGATCCGGTCGCGCAGCGCCTCGAGCAACGAGTCGCGCTCGTTGGCCAGGAAGACCTGCTGCTCCCCATTGATGGTGCAGCTAACGACGATGTGTTCACTTGCCATGGAAGATGTTCCTCCGTTGATCGATCAGATCGATTGGTTCAGGCAGCACGTTCTGCGGCCTGGCGGATGGTGCGTTCGGTCAGCACGCCGGCGAGGTGGACTCGCTGGCGGACACTCCCGCGCATGTCGGTAATCGGGTTAGCGGCGGCGCTCGATGCAGCCGCCGCCGCAGCGATTGTCTCTTCGCTCAGCGGTTGTCCGACAATCGCGTCGGCTGCGGCTGAAACCAGCAATGGCGTCGGTGCAACCGCTCCAATCGCGACGCGCGCCCAGGTGACGTTTCCATCGCCGTCGAGCCGAAGTTGGGTCGCAGCGTTGGTCACTGCGATGTCCATCTCGTTGCGTGGGATGAAGCGCAGGAACCGTGCGCCGGAGCCTTCAGCCGGAGCAGGGAAATGCAGGGAGATGGCAAACTCGCCGGCGCCCAGCACGTTCCGACCCGGAGCAGTGCAGAAGTCCTCCACCGCAACTGTGCGGCGGCCGTTCGGGCCGGCGATCTCGACCTGCGCCTCGAGCACGATCAGCGACGGAATTCCGTCTGCTGCCGGTGAGGAGTTGCACAGGTTCCCGCCGAGCGAAGCTCGGCCCTGAATCGCGGTTCCACCAATCAGAGAAGTCGAATCGACCAGGATCGGGTAGTTCGCAGCGATCGTTTCGTCGCCGTAGATCTGGTAGCACGGCGTCGCCGCGCCGATCGTCAGACTGCCGTCGTCGCCATGCGAGATGCCGACCACTTCGGGAATGTGCTTGATGTCGACGAACAGGTCAATGTCACGAGTCCGCTCGCGGGCCTGGACGATGACGTCGGTACCACCGGCCAGCGGCCGTGCGCCGTCGCCTCCGTCTTGCAGCAGGCTGACCGCCTCTTCCACGCTTCCGGCGCGGGCATATTTCACCGCTTGCACGTAGTCCGCCTCCTCAAAATCAGCGCCTCGCGGCGCTCCCTGACAAATCGCTCAAATGTCGCCAGCCCGGGTCAGGGACGAAGAGTCCCGTAGGGCGGCTAGCCGCAAAAAGTGTAACGCACACCGTGTTCCGCAATGGAGAGCCTTAGAAGCGCGGCCTGACGGCTCGCAATATTGCGAAACCCAGCACTGCGGCAACGATCGATGCAGCGAAGATGCCGATCTTCGCCGCTTCCAGCAGGTCGGTCTGCCCTGCCTCGAAACTCAGGTTGGCAATGAAGATGGCCACGGTGAATCCAATTCCGGCCAATAGGGCCGCGCCTCCAAGGTGGGGCCAGCGAAGCTGCTGCGGTTTGAACGCGATGCCCAAACGAACGGCCAACGCCGACGCAGCGACGATTCCGACGAACTTGCCCAGCAAGAGGCCGAGGAAGATACCCCAGGCGATGTTGGAGCTGAGGGCAGCGTCGATACTGTCGCCCGTGATGTGAATGCCGGCGTTGGCCAGGGCGAAGACCGGCACAACAATGAACGCCGAAATCGGCGCCATCGCCTCCTCCAGGTGTTCCAGCGGGCTCAGACCTTCATGCGCGACATGACGGATGTTGCGCAAGGCATCGTGCGCGTCTTCCTCCCGGACGGACGGATCGGGATCATCCTCGATATGACGCAGCCGCTGCAACAGGTAATCGAGCCGTCGGCTTGATCCCTCGCGGTCATACAGGGCATTAGCGGGGACGATCAGGCCGAGGATGACTCCGGCAAGTGTGGCATGCACCCCGGCTTCCCACAGGGTCAGCCAGAGAAACACGCCGCCGATCGCATGGATGCCGAAATGCCGAAAGCCGAACTGCTTGACGAGCAGGAGGAAGGCCACCGCTCCGACCATGCCCAGAAGCCATTCGTACTGGATTGAGTCGGAATAGAAGATCGCGATGATCAGTATGCCGCCGACATCGTCGGCGACGGCCAGGGTGAGCAGGAACACCTTGAGCTGGACCGGCACGCCGCGACCGACCAGTGCCAACACGCCGAGCGCGAAGGCAATGTCGGTCGCGACGGGGATGCCCCAGCCGGAGCTGCCCTCGCCGCCGGCGTTGAGCGCGGCATACACCGCCGCCGGGACCAGCATGCCGCCCAACGCGGCGAAAATCGGCAAGGCGGCCTGGCGCGGGTCACGCAGTTCGCCGTGGGTGACCTCGCGCTTGATCTCGGCTCCGACGACGAGGAAGAAAACGACCATGAGCACGTCGTTGACGACATGCTGCAGCGACTGATCGAATGACCAGATGGCGAGGTCGAGCTTGATGTGCGCGTGCCAGAACGAGTCGTAGGAGCCAATGTCGACATTCGCCCAGATCAACGCGATTGCGGCCGCAATGACCAGGACGATCCCGCCGGCCGCCTCGACCTCCATGAAACGCAGCGTCGTCTGCACGACGATCCGGCGGAACGGGTCGTTGCCCTCGCGCCAGCGCGGTCGGAAGAGATCAGCCATGCGCCTTCGTCTTCACCCTTGATGCACCCTCAACCGAACGCAGCCTACCGCGATCAACACCTAGGTACTGTTCAGATGCTGAAGTAGCGGGCTTCGGGATGATGCACGATCAGCGCCGAGGTCGACTGTTCGGGATGCATCTGGAACTCGTCGCTCAGGGTGACGCCAATGCGCTCCGGCTCCAGCAATTGCCAGAGCAGGACCTGATCTTCCAGATTGGGACAGGCCGGATAGCCGAAGGAATAGCGAGCGCCCTGATAGTTGGTCTTGATCAGATCCTCGGGCGTCGCGCCGTCAGCGCTGTCGATTCTCAGCTCCTGCCGGATCCGACGGTGCCAGTATTCGGCCAGCGCTTCGGCGATCTCGACGCCGAACCCGTGCCAGTAGAGGTAATCCTGGTATCGGTTCGCCTCGTACAGTTCCTGTGCGTATTCGCCAACTCGCGATCCCATTGTGACTACATGGAGGCCGATCACGTCCATCTCGCCCGAGTCTGTGGAGCGGAAGTAGTCGGCCAGGCAGCGTCCTTGCTTGCCCTGTTGCCGGGGAAACGCAAATCGAACCGCTTCCCTGCCGGACCCATCCGGCTCATAGACGATCAAGTCATCTCCCCGAGACTGCGCCGGGAAGTAGCCGTAGACGACCGCGGGCTCAAGGATGCCGTCGCGCAACGCCTCCTGCTGAATCTGCGAGAGCGCCATTTCCGCGCGAGCCGCCGTTTCCGCGTCGCGGCCCTTGAATCCCCACTGACCACGCAAGAGTGCGGTGCGGTTGATGTAAGGAAACACGTCGGTCAACGGCAGACCGCGAATCACCCGAGTCCCGAGGAACGGAGCATCAGGAATCGACGCCGCCGGAGCGAGTGTCGAGCGGACGGCGGTCGCCGTCGCTGCCGAAGAGGCCGTTGCAGGTGCGAGCATCGGCTCAACGGGTGCGCGATCCAGATCGATTCCGTCGCTCAGCGCGTTCATGATCCGCAGGCCGTCGAACGCATCCTGGCCGTAGAACACGTCGCCGTGGAAGGTGTTGCGTAGGTCCCACTCGACGTACTTGCGCGTCAGCGCGGCTCCGCCGAGCAGCACCGGCCAACGATCCGCCAACTCGCGCCGGTTGAGCTCTTCCAGATCTTCCTTCATCACCAACGTTGACTTGACCAGCAGCCCGGACAGTCCGATTGCGTCGGCATTGTGCTCCAGCGCCGCTTCGATCACGTTGGAGATCGGCTGCTTGATGCCCAGGTTGATTGTCGTGAACCCGTTGTTGGAGAGGATGATCTCGACCAGGTTCTTGCCGATGTCATGCACATCGCCGCGCACGGTGGCCAAGACAATCGAGCCCTTACTGGCTGCGTCCAGCTTGTCCATGTGCGGCTCCAGATGAGCCACAGCCTTCTTCATCGTTTCGGCCGACTGCAGGACGAACGGCAACTGCATGTCACCGGCACCGAACAGGTCGCCCACTTCCTGCATTGCGGGCAGCAACAGCTCGTTGATGATCGGGATCGCCTCGCGCTTGACGAGCGCGTCGTCGAGGTCGCGCTCCAGACCTTCCCGTTGACCGTCAACGATCCGTCGGTGCAGCCGGTCTTCGAGCGGCAGGTCGTCGAGACTCTCACGCTGCTGCGTCGCCGCCTGTTGGTCCTCGAACAGGGCCATGAACGCGGGTAGTGGGTCGATCAGGCCGTCGGGTCCCTCGATCCACTCGTTGAAGATCAGGCGTCGAGCCACAACGAGCTGCTCGTCGGGAATCCGATTGATCGGCAGGATCTGCGCAGCATGGACGATTGCGGCCTTGAGCCCGCGATCCACAGCATCGTGCAGAAAGACTGAGTTCAGCACCTGTCGAGCGGCTGGGTTGAGGCCGAACGAGATATTGGAGATTCCGAGGATCGTCTGCGCGCGAGGGAACTCGTTGCTGATCACCTCGACCGCATCCAGCGTTTCCAGCCCATCGCGCCGTAAGTCTTCCTGACCGGTGCTGACCGGGAGCGTGAGGGCGTCGAAAAAAAGATCCTCGGGGGCGAGGCCGTAGTCTTCCGTCGCGATCCGGTAGAGGCGTCGAGCGATCTCGAGTTTGCGGTCGCAGGTCCGGGCCTGTCCTTCTTCGTCGATCACCAGCGCTACCACGCCGGCGCCGAAGCGGATGGCAGCGGATAGTGTCTGATCGAGCCGCGTGCCGCCGTCTTCCAGGTTGATCGAGTTGACGATCGCCTTGCCGCCGAGCTGCTTCAGCCCGGCTTCGAGCACCGCCGGCTCGGTCGAGTCGAGCATCAGCGGCAGCGTCGACAGGCCGCGCGCGCGCGAAACCAGCTCCGCCATGTCCGGCGTGCCATCTCGGCCGACGAAATCGACGCAGATGTCGGCGATATGCGCGCCTTCGGAGGCCTGGTCGCGAACGACATTCGCCATCTGCTCCCATTCCTCGTTCTGCAGCAGTCGCTTGAAGCGGCGCGAGCCATTGGCGTTGGCTCGTTCGCCCACGATCAGGAACGAGGCGTCCTGTCGATAGGGAGCCGAGACGAACAACGAGGCAGCCGCAGGTTCCGGCTCAGGACTGCGCTTGATCGGCCGCAGGCCGTCCATCGCTTCGCGCATCGCTCGGACGTGCTCCGGAGTGGTCCCGCAGCATCCGCCGACGATCCCGACGCCGTACTCGTTGACGAAGGTCCGGTGTGCGTCGGACAGTTCCGAGGGCTGCAGATCGTAAATCATCTGGCCGCCCTCGGTCCTGGGCAGTCCGGCATTGGGCGAGCAGAGCAGGGTCGTGTCGGCGCTTCCGGCGAGGTAGCGCAGCGGCTCATGCATGAGATCCGGGCCGGTTGCGCAGTTGAGTCCGATGCCATCCAGACCAAGCGGCGACAATGCAGTGAACGCCGCGCTAATCTCGCTCCCGACCAGCATCTGGCCGGTCGTCTCAATCGTCACGGTCGCGAACAGCGGCGTGTCGCTCCTGAACTCGGCCAGAGCGTCCTTGCAGGCCAGGATCGCGGCCTTGCCCTGCAACAGGTCGTACACCGTCTCGACCAGCAGCGCGTCGACGCCACCGGCCAGCAGACCGCGAGCCTGTTCGAGGTAGGCGGCATGCAACTCATCGAAATCGACGTGGCCCAGGGACGGGAGCTTTGTCCCAGGACCCAGTGAGCCAATCACGAATCTGGGCCACTGCGGCGTCGAATACCCGTCAGCGACGCGACGTGCGATCTCAGCCGACGCCCGATTGATTTCGCGGGTTCGCTCGGACAGGTCGTACTCGCCCAGCGTGATCGAAGAGCCGCCGAACGTGTTGGTCAGAACCGCGTCGGCGCCGGCATCGAGGTAGGACTCATGCAACGACACCACCGCGTCGGGCCGCGAGACGTTCAGAATTTCGTTGCAGCCTTCGAGTCCGTCGAAGTCCGACAACGACAGGTCCAACAGTTGCAAACCTGTACCCGTCGCGCCATCGAGGACGATGACACGCTCAGCGGCAGCGGTGCGCAGGGTAGGGCGTTGCATCCGTTGATCGTATCCAGCGAGGCGAGGCTCGGCAGTATCGTCGTGACACTTTCGCGGATCGTGAAAGCTAACCGCCGAACCGGCGTCTCAGAGCGCCGCCGATTCCGGCCTTCGAAGCCTCAAGATCCGACTCTAACTGCTGTACCTGCTTTTGCAGCCGTTCGTTCTCGCGGCTGAGCCGGTTTCGTTCCTGGCGGAACTCCTCGTGCCGCTCGTCGAGCGTCTTGCTCAGCTCCGACGCCTTGCTCTCGGCCTCCGCCTGCGCTGCCGAGGCAGCCGCCAGGGAGGACGAGGCTTCCTTCGCAGCCTGCTCGTAGAAGGTCGATTTCTCGGTCAGGGCGTGGTGTTCGGTACGCAGCCGATCGCGCTCCTGCTCAGCCGATCCGGCTCGCGTCCGTAGCTCGGTCAGCTCCGAAGTCGCCGATTCCGCGGACGCCGTGGCCGCCTCTGCCGCCTGCTTGACTGATGCCAACTCGGTCTTCACGTCGCGCAGCTCGTTGCGCAGCGGCTCGACCTCCTCGCCCGCGGTCGAGAGCCGATTGGCGAGCCGATCCAGGTGGGCCCGCAAATCGCGTGATTGTTTTTCGGCCTTTTTCGCTCGATCTTCGAGCGTGTCGGCGCGCGCGACGGCCGCCTTGCGCCCCGCCTCGGCACGCTCCGCCCGAGCTCGTTCAACTCGAAGCTGGTCGGTCATGGGTCGACCTACGACCCGGCGCGGACGGCCTCGATCGCGGTCGTCCAGCGGTCGTCCAGCGTGGAGTCGTTCACCGTCGCCAGTACGTAGTCTCCGAACTCGGCCGTCGTCGCGCCGGTGTCTCGGCCGGTCATCACGAGTTTCTTCTCGTACTGGCCGCAAAGGTCCATCGCTTTGTCGAGCTTGCCGCCGAGCTCGGGGAAGCCGATGTGCGAGAGCATCATCGCTCCGGCCCGCAGCATCGAAGACGGGTCGGCGTAGATATCGCGGCCCTCGCGGACCATGCGCGGGGCCGAGCCGTGGATCGCCTCGAACATCGCCGTCTTGGTACCGATGTTGCCTGCGCCGGCCGTGCCGACGCCGCCCTGGAACTCCGCTGCCTCGTCGGTCAGGATGTCGCCGTAGAGGTTGGGCAGCGCGAAGACCTGGAAGTTGGTCCGACGTTTGGGGTCGACCAGCTTCGCAGTCATGATGTCGATGTACCAGCCCTCCCATTCGATCCCTTCAAAGTCCTCGGCCACTTTGCGCGCCGCGTCGAGGAACGCGCCGTCGGTCGTCTTGACCACGTTGGCCTTGGTCACAATCGTGACCGAGTCCTTGCCATTGTTCTTGGCATACTCAAAGGCGGCGCGGATGATCCGTTCGGAGCCTGGATTCGAGAGGATTTTGAAGTCAATGTTCAGGTCGCCCAGCGAGAAACCCTCGGAGCCGACTGCGTACAGATCTTCGGTGTTCTCACGGAAGAAGGTCCAGTCGATCCCTTCTGCCGGCACCCGCACCGGCCGGACGTTCGCGTACAGGTCAAGCACCTTGCGCATCGCCACGTTGGCCGACTCGATGTTCGGCCAGCCGTCGCCCTGCTCCGGCGTCGTGGTCGGACCCTTGAGGGTGACATCACACTCGTGGATCTCTTTGAGCACGCCCTCCGGAATCGCGGCCATTTCGTCAGCTCGACGCTCGATCGTCAGACCATCGATGGTGCGAAAGCTGACTCGGCCCGATGCGACCTGATCCTCCAGCAATGTCTCAAGCACTCGCTGTGATTCGTGAGCGATTGACGGGCCGATCCCGTCGCCACCGAGCACGCCGATCTCAATGTGATCGAGCTTGGTGAAGTCGGTCGGCTCGCCCTCTGCCTTGATCGCGTCCACCCGTGTCTGTTGAGCCTCGAGCAGTTCGCCAAAGCGCTGCTTGGCTTGCTCGATCGAGCCAATGTCGGGCATGTTCATTCTCCTCGCCGAAGCAACTGCGTCCCAGTTTCGTCGGCAGTGTACCTGCTGCGCAAGTCAGGAATCGGCCGAGTCGACTACGGTTGGATTACGTCGAGAGGCCGAGTTCGCGCAGAAATGCATCGGCGTTCGGTTCGCGACCGAGGAAGCGGTGGATCAACCGATCAGCATCGGCGGTGCCGCCCGGTTCGAGGATGTGCTGTCGATACTCCGAGCCGATGCCCGACACCGACGTGCCCGGGGCCTCGAAGCGGGTGAACATGTCGTCGCCGAACACACGCGACCAGAGATAGCCGTAGTACCCTGCGTCATAGCCGAAGAGATGTCCGAACCCGGCCTGGAAGTGCGTGTCCTCCGGAAACGGAAAGCCCGTGATCGGATGAAGCTCGCGCGCGAGCTCGTCGGTGCTGCGTCCCGACTCGGAGTGGTAGGCGAGATCGAGCCGGGAGAAGTAGACCTGCCGCAGCGTCGCAATCGCCGACGAAGTGTGCTTGGCTTCGATCATCCGATCGATCAACGATTTCGGCAGCGGATCACCGGTCTCGTAGTGACGGCTGAAGCTGCTCAACATGTCAGGCTGCCAGCACCAGTGCTCCAGCATCTGCGACGGCGCCTCGACGAAGTCGCGCTCCACGCGCGTCCCGCTGAACCGCGTGTAACGCGAAGTCGTCAGCGTCTGGTGCAGGATGTGACCGAACTCGTGGAACAACGTCACCACTTCCGTGTGTCTCAGCAGCGAGGGAGATGATTCTGTCGGCTTGGTGAAGTTGGCGACGATCGCCGAGATCGGTCGCTGGTATCCACCTTCGGCCAGGCGTCGTCCGCCGCGCAGGGTGAACGCCGCCGCGTGTCCGAACTTTCCCGGCCGTGGGTAGAGGTCCATGTAGAACCGCGCCAACGCTTCTCCGCCGGACGGATCGACGATGTCAAACGGCTGAGCATCCTCGTTCCAAGCTGAATCAACCACGTCGGGGCGGCGGACGAATCGCACGCCGACCAACTCCTCGTAGACGCGAAACATCCCATCGAGCACGGCATCGAGCGGGAAGTACGCCGCCACCTCGAACGGGTCGACCTGGTATTGCTCCTGGATCACCTGGTTCGTGTAGTAGCGCCAGTCGGCGATGTCGACCGGGCCGCCCACGCCGGTGCGGCGTTCTTGTTCATCTGAAAGCCTGGCAAGGTCGCTCGCCAGTTTCGGCTGCAGCCGTTCTTCAAGATCAAGCAGGAACTCCAGGACGGCGTCTGACTGTTTCGCCATCTTGACTTCGAGTGCGTAGGCCGCCCACGACTCGTAGCCGAGTAGCGCGGCCATCGACGAACGAACGCCCAGCGCTTCTTCCAGGAGCTCGATGTTGGTGTCCGCCGACTTGTTGTGATTCTTGCGGAACAGCTCTCTCCGAAGCTCCCCGTCGTGCGCGCTATCGAGGAACGGGTGCAACTCCGGATAGTCGAGACCGATCTTGTAGCGAACGGCGCCGCCGTCTTCCACTGTGCGCAGTCGCTCAATGTAGGAATCGGGCAGCCCGTCGAGTTCATCGCGGCTGACTTCGATGTGGTCCTCATAGTCGTCAATGTTCTTGCGGAACTGAATGCCCAGACCGACCAAGCGCTCCTGCAGCGATTTCAGTTCGTCTCTCGTCTGCTTGGGAAGGTCGAGGCCGTTGCGCCGGTAGTCGCGCAAGGCGAACTCCAGCAGCCGGCGCGCGTCATCGGGCAGCGCCTCCAGCTCAGCCCGCGACGCGTACGCCTTGAGCGCCCGGTCGATGTCCTCGCGGAATCCGAGGCCGGCTGCGAACACGCTCAGGCGTTCCTCCTGCTGATGGGCCACGTTGCGCAGTTCTTCGTCGGCTGAGACCTGCGAGAGAAATCCGTAGCGGCCGGAGGCCAGCGTGAAGACGTTGCTGATCTCATCCAGGGGCTGCACCGTGTTCTCGAAACTGCGCCGACCGTCAGGCACGGAAACCAGTTCGTCGGCCAATCGCTCGACCGTGCGAATCGCGTCGTTGACGCCGCGCTCAATGTCGCCGGGGTTGGTGTTGGCCCAGTTTGGTGTGTCAATGGTCATCGGCGTTCTCCTGTTGGGCTTACGGTATCCGCAGGCCCTGACACTACGTATGATCAGGCGAGTGCCAGACCTAGTCTCTGCGCCCATTTGACAGCACCTGAGGACGGCCATGACCAACATCACTCACTCCCAAATCGACCTCTCCACCGGAATCAGCATGCACGTCGCCGAGGCCGGCGAGGGTCCGGCCGTGGTCTTCTGCCACGGCTTCCCCGAGCTCTGGTACTCGTGGCGGCACCAACTGCCGGCCGTCGCCGAGGCGGGCTTCCGCGCCATCGCACCCGACATGCGCGGCTACGGCGACACTGACGCACCGCCCAACATCGAGGACTACACCCAGGAGCGGATCTGCGCCGACATGGTCGCGCTGCTCGACGCGCTGGAGATCGAGAGCGCCGTCTTCGTCGGACACGACTGGGGCGGCGCGGTGGTCTGGAACATGGCCCAGCACCATCCGACGCGCTGCAACGCCGTCGCCGGGATCAACACGCCGGCCGGCCGTCGACCGCCGATCAACCCGCTCGAGGCGATGAAGATCGACCCGGGCCGCTTCGACTATCAGCTCTACTTCCAGGACGAGGGCGTCGCCGAGGCGGAACTCGGCGGCAACGCGAGGCGCACCATGACCCTGATGCTGCGGACCTCCAAGCCCGAGGACCGGCTCGACGTGATCGGGATGACCTCCGGCGTGCGCGAACGCGGCGGCCTGTTGGTCGGCCTGCCCGACGACGCCGAACGCTCGATCATGCTGACCGAGGAAGACCTCGACGCCTTTGTCAGCGCGTTCGAACAGACCGGCTTCCGCGGCGGACTCAACTGGTACCGCAACCACGGCCGCAACTGGGAGTGGGGCGCCGCCGTCGACGGCCAGGACATCACCCAGCCCGCGCTGATGGTCACCGCAGGCAAGGACGGAGTCCTGCTGCCCTCCATGTCCGAGGGCATGGAGGAGTGGATCCCCAACCTTTCCCGAGGTCACATCGAAGAGTGCGGCCACTGGACCCAGCAGGAAGAGCCGAAAGAGCTGAATCGGATCCTCGTAGACTGGCTATTGGAGCTTTAGCGACCACGTTGGTCAGGTCAGCGGCTCGATCTCCCGGCTCTGACCGCTGTTCCACGAATCCCAGACGGCGTCGGTGAAGCGCATGTAGCGGACTCCGTCGGCGAAGTTCGTGAGTTCGACCGGGGCTCCATTGCGGACCGAGTTCATGAAGTCGGCCTCGACTTGCCAGTCGTGCGCGGTACCGGGATCGGGATGGATGGTCTGCAAATCCTCGCCGTGGTGGGCCCACTCGCCGGTATCGCCGAAGCGCCAGTGGAGGCGGCCCTCGGAGCCGTAGATGTCGATGCTCGGCGGCTGCGGCGCTCCCTCGGTGACGGCGCTGACCCGATATGTGCAGCGCGCGCCGTTGGCCATGTCGGCGAAGATGCCCAGGCTGTCGGGGATGGTGATGTTGTAGCGTTCGCCGGTCTCTTCGTCCACACGCGAGGGCACGAACGTGCGAGTGTGTGCGGTGACGCGGGCCGTGTCTCCGAGCCAGCGCTGAATGGTCTCGTTAAAGATGCCGAGCTGCATCATGTTATGTCCGGAGTAGTCGCTTCGGTGACGCCAGTGCAGCGGTCCCGAGTCGTCCAGACCCGAACCGTTGAGCAGGGTCAGGTGGACCTCGATGATGCTGCCCAGCGAGCCGTCCTCGCAGAGCCGCTTGATCGTCTTGCCCAGGCGGAAGTCGAAGGGCGCGGGCACCAGCTGCGAGACCAGGTCGGGATGCGCGCGGCTGACGGCGAGCATCTCCTCCGCCTCCTGCGCGTTCCTCGCCATGCGCGCCTCGCAGAGCACGTGCTTGCCTGCTTCGAGCGCCGCGCGCGTGTACTCGAGGTGCTTGTAGGGCCAGGTGCCGATGCTGACGGCGTCCACGTCGGGGTCGGCGAGCAACTCCTCGACCGATTCCGAAACACGGGGGATGTCCCACTCGGCGGCGACGCGCTCGCCCGATTCACGGGAGCGGTTGACGACGTTGAAGATCTCCACGTCGTCGATCTCGCGGAAGCCGGGGATGTGGCGCAGCTTCTGGTTCCCGCCCGCGCCGATCAGTCCGATGCCGAATGCCATGGCCGGTTCCTCCCGTTACATGACTGGTCGTTCAGGTTTGCGAAGTCAGGGTCAGGGTAGTCGGGGGCTGTCCTATGCTGCTTGAGAACAATTCGAATCCACCCCAACCAAGGAGTAGAGACCATGTCACAAGCAGACGATCTGCGCGCCGGAATCTCCGGCGCCCGCGCGGCGCTCAAGGTCGCGATCGCCGGCGCCGCGGCGCACGGCAACTGGGAGACGGCGAAGGGAACGGCGGACGACGGCGAGGCCGGCTGGTCGCCGCGCCAGGTCGCCGAGCACGTGATTCCGGCGGAGATGATGTTCGCCAACGGCATCTGCGCGGCCTGCGGCTACGACGGCCCGGAGAACCCGCTGAGCAGCACCGACTTCTCTGACCCGGCTGACGCGCTGGCCGCACTCGACGCCATCGCTGCGGCGTTCGACTCCAAGGTCAACTACGTGCAGGACGAGGAATTGGGCAAGTCGGCCGGTGGGGAAGGCATGGCAGCGGCCCCTGCAGGTGCGTTGATGGCCATGGCCACCTGGCACCTGGCCGACCACGCGGCTCAGATTCTGAACCCGATGTAGTCGAAGGACCCAAGCGCCATGTTGCGCACCCTGACTCTGGCCGTTGCAATCATCGCCGCCGTCCTGTTGGGCGGCGCGGCGATGGCTGCCGGTGAGGGCGGCAGTGGCGGGTTACACACCGGCCAGATCGTGGCCATCGTGATTGGGATTGCGATGGCGGCGATTTTGCTTGGACTGTCGGCCGCCTACATCCTGCCCAAGCCGCCCAAGTTCTGATCGCCGATGCCCGACGATACCCCGAGTGACCCGCCGTTCGAGGAGGGTCACTTTCGGCGTGCCGACGAGTCGGATGACGCCAACTTCTACGTCGAACCGCGGCTCGTCACGCACATCGACGACGCGGCGATCGGCGCGCTGCGCGAGCACTACACTAAGTTCCTGCCGAAACAGGGCCGGCTGCTCGACCTGATGTCGTCATGGGTCTCGCACTATCCCGACGACCTCGAATCGGATCGGGTTGCCGGGTTGGGGATGAACGCCGAGGAGCTGGCCGAGAATCCGCAGCTGACCGAATGGGTCGTGCACGATCTGAATGCGGACCCGGCGCTGCCGTTTGGCGACGGTGAGTTCGACGTGGTCACGATCGCGGTCTCGGTGCAGTACATCACGAAGCCGATCGAGGTCTTTCGGGAAATCGCACGGGTACTGAGGCCCGGCGGAGGCTGCATCGTGTCGTTCTCGAACCGTTGCTTCCCGACCAAGGCCGTCTGGCTCTGGCAGGGCATGGGCGACGAGGGCCACGTGCAGATGGTCGGCGCCTACTTCCACTACTCGGGCGCGTTCGACCCACCCCAATGGCACGACATCTCCCCCGCCAAAGGCCAGAGCGACCCGATGTACGTGGTGCAGTCGAGGACGCCGAAGCCGGAGTGAGTCTTCGGGGGAAGAATTCTGCGACATTTTGACGGTTTTGCTGCTGTGGATTGAGTTTCCTGCGGAAAAACGTCCGGATCTGTCCGGATTTGTCCAGATCTGTCCAGATTTTGGGAGTGTTTGTCTCGCTGAGAGCGGCTGAGTCCGGGGGTTTCCAGGAGTGTCCGGATTGGGTTTGGGAAGTCATGTCGGGTCGCTCCGGCTGGCTGCTCGTGTTGGGCGCCGCCGATCCTAACAGAACGGCTGTGCGGTTGGGAGAGGACTGATGATCGGGGTGTGGCGGAGATGTCAGAGCGGGGCGGGTCGCGGGATCAGTTGCAGAATCATGCGTGGCTGATTTGCTTGGGGAGCGGTTCGCCGTGCTTCCGATGAGACCTGATGAACGCCTCGGCGACGCTCTCCAGGTACTCAAGCGCGAGCGCAGGGGTTTCGCCCCAGGCACGGCAGCCGGGCAGCAAGGGAACCTCGCCCATGTACATGTCCTCCGTCTCTTCGGAGGGCTCATGCCGGATGTAGGGCAGTCGATAGGTCGTCGGCATCACACCCGATCTGAGGCCGTGCAGTGCCCGCATGTCAAGTCAATGTGCCGCAACTTGACCAACCCATCCTAGAGCCACGACAACATCCTGCGTCCGAACCAATGCAACAACCATCTGTCGCCACGCCCGCCAAGCTCACGACAGCACCCGATCGAGCACAGACTCTGACTTACTCACACTTTCGAACTCCGCCTTCAAATCTCTCCACTCATCTGGACTGGCCCTCCAGTTTCTCCAACTCGACCTGTCCTCCTTCGCCCGCTTCCGTTCCGCAGCCTCCACGAGTGGCCACGCCTTACGGAAGAAATCATCGAAAGTTTCTCTGAAACGCCGCTCGCTCTTGAGCCACCTACTCGGGCTTTCGCCCAACCCCCTGTAAAATAAGCCAGCCAAGGCCAGCACGTGCCACCTGTGCCCCTTTACCCAATTGAACCTGTCCTCATCGTCCTCCCTGAACTGGACCAATATCTCCTCAATTCGGTCATAACATGCTACCGCCAACAAAAACCACTCGAGTTGCTCATCACTCCACCTGTTCGTAATGTCACCATCGACGCCAAATGTTTGTTCGTAGTAGCCACCGGCATCGCCGTCCGTAAACAGGGACCGAGGCTTAGCTGTCACTGTATGGGGATCCGCTTGCCAAGCATACAGGATCTTGGCCGCATCTTCTAACTTCAAGCTCTTCCCTTTGCCTCCTCCCCTTCCCACTGCCCGCTTCCTCCGGTACTTGAACTGCGCAACTGCCTTCCAATCCTTGTTCCACCTCTTTATCTTTCCTTCTAGCCATTGCTGAATGTTATCATTTGACCGGAAGTCGGAGTCCTTTACTGCGTTCTGAGAGTTGTTGAATCTAATGATATCCGCATTGATGCCCGAGTCAGTTTCGACGGCGGTAGTCTGAGTTAGCTTTAGCAGTACACGGCCTTCATTTTGCTCCCCTGCTAACCTAATCGCATTAAGGGTTTGTGCTCCATTTATGATCTGAAAGTTCTGCGCTTCGAGTTTGTCGTTCTCGATGTCGAACGCAGTGCAGACAGCTGAGATGCCGTTATTGAAGTAGAAGAAGTCACTAGCCCGCTCTTCAAGGGTCTGCTTGATTCGACCGTTCAAGCCACTAGCTCCTAGGTATCCTCGGATGTTGTAGGCATACAACTTCTGCTTGTGCTGCTGCCATACGCCGCGAATAGCGTTCGTCTTCAAGACCGCGACCAGACCAGGATAAGGATCTTCCACTCGAAAGTACCGTCCTCGTGGAAGAACGAGAGTTACCGATTCTGGTATCGGTTGGACCAATGTAGCTGCCTCCTGATAGAACGCCTTTAGCTCTTCAATACCCCAAAGTTCACATCGCAGATCGTCGCTCTCTGGTGAACGCGTAGGCCATTGGTTTCTTGAAGACGTGCTGATCTTACCCGTTGTGACAAACCGGTATGTGAATCTGTCAGGATGATCTCGAAACACTTCGTATGGCGGAAGGGCATCAACGAGCTTAGCATTCCCGTTCTTGAGCACGTACTCGGGATCCCTCAACCTAGTGTGGAGGGAAAAGAAGGCCTCAATGTCGCGATCCGAAGTAGCCGCATTACCTGTCAGCGACTTGCACTGGCAAATGAGGTACTCATCGGCTGCCTCGTTGTACAAGACAACATCGATCCCGAGGTCCTTAGTGCCGCCGACAACTGCATCATCGGGATCCGGAAGAAAGGAGGACTCCGCCTCGATGAACTTGCTCGCACACCACCACTCAAAGGCGCGAGCATCGTCGCTAACAGGTATCTGGGGATCGGCCTTTAGGCCGTCAAAGTCACGCTTGAGCTGTTTGCGAAATGCACTTGGGGTCATTTGCTTGCCATTCTTTGAGAACCCATGGCGCCTAGCGGAACTCGGGGATGACCGTCTCCGCGAACATCTGGGCCGGTTCGATCGTGTCTCGACCGAAGAACTCGATCATGAACATGTCGCAACCGAGCTCAACGTGCTTCTCGATGCGCTCTTTGATCATCGAGGGGGTTCCGGTCAGGGCCATATCGCCGGCCGGGTTGCCCATGTGACCCCCGAAGATCTTCTGGGCGCGCTCGACCATCGGGCCGACCTTGGCGTCGTCCTCGACGATGGTGACCAGGCACTGCTGCGAGACGCGGATTTCGGAGGGGTCGCGGCCGAGGCGCTCGGCGTGACCGTGAAGGACGGAGACCTTGTGCTCGAGGTCGTCCTGGGCGCCGGCGGAGTTGTTCCAGATGTCGGCGTACTGCGCCGCGATGCGCATCGTCACCTGCTCGCCGCCGCCGCCGACCAGGATCGGCATGTCGCGCGGGGGCTTGGGCTGAGTGACGAGGTTCTCGGTGTGGAAGAACTCGCCCTCGAAGGAGAACTCGTCCTGGTCCGCGTCGAACATGCCCTTGAAGATTTGCAGGCCCTCTTCGAGTTGGCGCAGGCGGTCGCGCGTCGAGACGAAGGGCATGCCGAAGTCGGAGAACTCGCGCGCCATCCAGCCGGAGCCGAAGCCGGGGATCACGCGTCCGCCGGCGATGTTGTCGACGGTGGCGATCATCTTGCCGGTGTGGGCCGGGTTGCGCATGCCGACCGGCGTGACGAGCGTGCCGATTTCCGGCGTCTCGGTGACGGCGGCGATGCCGGCGGCGAGGGTCCAGGCCTCGAGCATGGGGATCGCGGGCGACTGCGGGCCGTAGAGGTGGTCGTTGACCCAGAGCGAGTCGAAACCCATCTCCTCAAAGGCCGATGCCGCGCGCTGCGTCTCCTGCCAGGTGCGCTTGATCTGGGGAACCATGACGCCGAAATGTGGGCTGTTGGTCACGTGCATGTCCTTTCGCCGCCGGAGCGGTGACTTGCTGATCTGAGTTTGGAGGCAGGGTAGCGCAGGGTCAGTTGCAGACGGATGCGGGATCCGCGGGCAGGCGGAACTCGATGCCGGTGATGTCGGCGTTGGTGAGGTTGAGGGAGCGGCGTTCGCTCTTGGCTCCGGTCTTGCCACTACCCGAGTAGTAAATCTCACATCCGTCGATAGTGACCCGCATGTCATACGCCCCCGGTCCCGGGACCGCAAAGGAGAACGTCCCGTCGCCAGTCGGCCAATCACCGCCTCGACCGGAGTCGCCGGATACGCCGACCCAGGTGCCCGTCCTCGGAGTGCCGTCGGCGTTGAGGAACGTGCCCGTGATTCGCAGCGTGCACAGGTCGGGCTGGAGTTGGAAGACGAGGCCGGAGACATCGTGCTGCGTCACGTCAATCGTCTTCCGTTCGCGCCAGATTCCTGTCGCTCCGTCATGCCCGTGGTACAACAGGCACCCGCCCAGCCAGGAAGGTGATATTCTCCCGCCTCGGTCAGCGCGACGCTGAACCTGCCCGTTGAATCGGTGTGAGCGTTGGCGCTGAGGTCGTTCGCCACAGCGTTGATCTGGACATTCTTGATACCGTCGCCATTTGAGTTGAATAGCCATCCGGCGATCCTGATGCACGGATCCTTTTCGGCTCGAAATTGGATGTCAGTGACATCCCGGTTGACCACGTTGATCGTCCCCGCCTGTTCCTCGGTCCAGGCTGGATCATCGGCGCTCCAATAGAGTCGGCATCCGCCCAGGTCAGCGGAGAGTTGGTAGAGGCCAGGCTCGGTCGCAAGGAATGCGAACGAGCCGTCGAGTTCGGTTCTGACCGAGGTCGAGCTGCCTTCCCCTTGCGCCTGGACTTCAATGCCCGCCAGGGGCTGATTGTCCGGTCCGGTCAGCGAACCGGCGATGCGCCAGCGGCATTGATCGGCGTTGACTGTGATTCTGATCGAATCCGGTTGTCTGCTGCCGATTTCAATCAGGCTGGCCTCATCATCGGCAGGCCATTCCTCATCGCTGTCTTCCGACCACCAGAACTGACAGTGCCGGTCGTCGTCGCCCAGCTCGATCCAGATGCGGTAGTCGGCCCGCCTGCGGACGAAGACTTCGAACGTCCCGTCTTCGTTCGAGGTCGCTCGACGATCCCAGCCGGCCGGATGGCCATCCCGGTACTCCCGGGCCTCGAGCACGGCGCCGACGCGCGGCGTACCGTCGGAGTTGACGATTGTGCCCGCAAGGGCGAACTGGTTCGCTGCGGGCCGGCGTTTGGCGCTACCCCGGCGCCTGGTCATGAGCGCATCGAACTCGTCGTAGAACTGGTCCAGGGTTAGTCTGAAGGCGGCCGCAAACGCGCTGCGCAACGTGGGCCTGGTTTCCCAGCGCCCCCCGGGCCCGGCTCTGCCGGGCACCAGTACGCGATAGAAGTCGAGCGCGGCGCTCTTGCCCGCGCGCTCGACCAGCATGTCGGCGGCCACCAGTCCGAACGAATACTGCCAAGTCTCGTTGTTCGACTCAATCTCTTCAAGCGGCGGACCTTGCGAGGCCTGGTTGAGTGCGTCGATCAGCTTCCTGCTGAGCGGATAGCCGTTGCGATCCTGGGTTGAGAGATCGCTGTCGAACCAGTTGGCGGAGCCTTCAAGCAGCCAGCTCAAATCGATGTAGTTGGCGCCCATGAGCTGGAACTGCAACGCATGAGTGTACTCGTGCAGCACCACATATCGACCCTCGTGGTAACGGCCCCAGCGAGGTCCCTCCCACGAGCTGCTCTTCAGGTAGAACGCATCCTGATCGCTGCTGTACCAGCCACCAGCCCGTTGCCAGAAGTTCCTGAACGCCTCCCAATCCCACGCACGACCCAGTTCCGTCGTCTTGTTATGCGCGGACTTCGCGTCGGCCGCGACAACAACCACGAGTGAGAACGGGTCGGCCTGCACTCCGAGTTCGCTGGCGCTGTAGTCGAGCGTCGCGGCCAGATCTCGCTCAATCAGCCGGCGCACGCCGTGATCGACGTTGCCGGCGTAGTGAATCTCGGGCGTGACGAAGGTCGGCTGGAGCCAATTGACATCGCGGCTGACGTCGACTTGAAGCGCGTCGCCGCGTTGAACAGCCGGCCAACCGTCCTTGGTCTCAGGCGCGGAGGGGTCATAGAACAGATCGCCGGAGCGGATCGAACGCAGCGAGCTACCGATGCCTCTCGCGACGTCGGCAATGGCTGAATCGTCCGGACCGGCCCACGCCGACCAATTGACGCCGCTGCGCAGCTGAACCAGGCCGACGTCGGGAAGCACTGATCGCCGCCAAACGACCTCGCCAGGTCCGCCGACCCGTAGGACGTACGCTCGTCCGGGCTCGAGGAACCGCAGCGTCCAATAGCGCGATGGCAAACGCGGCGCCGCGACCTCGTAGCGTCCAGAGTTCGCGTCCCAGGAGTAGACCAAATCGACCCGGGGAAGCTGCGCGAACAGGTCCTCCGAGGACATCCGCTCGGCCACCCAGCCAATCCGGTTGGCGCCGGGCTGAAGCGTGGTCGTGACAGACTCAGGCAGCGACGGCTCGCTGTCATCCGCGGCCAGGGAGCTCAGTCCGACCGCACAGCAAACTGCGATCAGGCAGCCAAGAGCCGGGACCAGAAGCCGTCGCACGCAGTGAGTTTAGTGAGCGCCGACCGTTTCCTCGCTGAACTGAGCGGCCTCGGTGCTGCCGCTGAGGGCGGTGGTCGCGGCGTCGCCGCCGGTGACGGTGAGCAGGATCTCGTCGAAGTAGGACGTGCCCGCTTCGCGCTGGTGCTTGGTCGCCGTGTAGCCCTGGGCCTCGGCCTCGAACTCGCCTTCCTGCAGCTCGACGTAGGCAGCCATCCCGCGGTCGCGGTAGCCGCTGGCGAGGTTGAAGGTGTGGTAGTTGATCCCGTGCCAACCGGCCAGGGTGATGAACTGGAAGCGGTAGCCCATGTCCGCCAACTGCTCCTGGAAGTTCGCAATGGTGGCGTCGTCAAGGTGACGCTTCCAGTTGAACGAGGGTGAGCAGTTGTAGGCGAGCATCTTGTTCGGGTACTCGGCGTGCAGCGCCTGGGCGAAGTCGCGTGCCTCACCGATGTCGGGCACCGAGGTCTCGCACCAGATCAGGTCCGCGTGCGGAGCGAAGGCGAGTCCGCGGGCGATGGCCGAGTCGATCCCGCCCGTGACGCCGAAGTAGCCCTCAGCGGTGCGCTCTCCGGTCGTGAACGGGCGGTCGCGCTCGTCGATGTCGGTGGTCATCAGCGTGGCCGAGAGCGCGTCGGTGCGGGCCATCAGGATCGTCGGAACGTTCATCACGTCGGCGGCGAGCCGGGCGGCCTGCAGCGTACGGACGTGCTGCGCCGTCGGGACCAGCACCTTGCCGCCCATGTGACCGCACTTCTTCTCTGCGGCAAGCTGGTCCTCGTAGTGGACGCCGGCGGCGCCCGACTCGATCATATTGCGCATCAGCTCGAAGGCGTGGATCGGACCACCGAAACCGGCCTCGGCGTCGGCCACAATCGGCAGGTAGTAGTCGACGCTGGCGCGGTCCTCCAGGCGGTCGACCTGGTCGGCGCGCATCAACGCGTTGTTCAGTCGCTTGACCAGCGAGGGCACGCTGTTGACCGGGTAGAGCGACTGGTCAGGGTACGTGTGGGCGGCGGTGTTCGCGTCGGCCGCGACCTGCCAGCCGGAGACGTAGATCGACTGCAGGCCGGCCTTGGCCATCTGCACCGCCTGTGCGCCGGTGACGGCGCCGAAGGTACGGACGAAGTCGGTTTCCTGCATCGCGTTCCAGAGCCGCTCGGCGCCGTAGCGCGCGATCGTCGACTCGGGCAGCAGCGAGGGGCGCAGCTTCAGGACGTCGGCGGCGGAATAGTTCCGCTGTACTCCCGCCCAGCGCGGATTCGTCGCCCACTCGTGCTCGAGTGAGGAGGCGGCGCTGTCGTGGGGGTTGCCGGTCCCGTTCGTGCCGTTCGTCGTCATCTGGGTCCTCCGTGGCTGTCCGTGTCCGATCCGTGGCGTCGGGTCACGTCGTTGCGGCTGTCAAGCCGTGATGCCTGTGGTTGGGGATTCGCTCACTCTGTCCCGTTTCGTGCCGTACGTCTAGTCGAGATACTCATATGCGGGCAGCGTGAGGAACTCGGTGAACTCGTCGTTGAGCACCAGTTGGTCGAGAATCTCAACCGCGTCGCCGTAGCGCGATTCCCCGGAGCCGCCCAGCGATGCGAGCTCCTCGTCGCGCAGCGATTCGTACAGCTCACTGGTGACGGCTCGGCCGTCGTCGAGTTCCGCCTCGTGGCGAATCCACTGCCAGATCTGGCCGCGGGAAATCTCCGCCGTCGCGGCGTCCTCCATCAGGTTGTTGATCCCCGCCGCGCCCACACCGTTGAGCCAGCTGTTGATGTACTGCAGCGCCACCGAGATGTTCGCCCGCAATCCTGCCTCAGAGACGGTGCCGCCGGATTCGTCCAGCGAGACCAGCTCGCCCGCGCTGACTTCGACGTCCTCGCGCATGCGCTCACGCTGGTTGCGCGCGCCGTTGAGGTTCTTCTCGAAGATGTCGCGCGCGACGGAAACCAGGTCGGGGTGGGCGACCCAGGTGCCGTCGAAGCCGTCGGTCGATTCGCGCTCCTTGTCGGCGCGCACACCGGTCAGGGCCACTTCGTTGATTTCAGGGTCACGGCGCGAAGGAATGAAGGCGGCCATGCCGCCCATCGCGTGCGCGCCGCGCTTGTGGCAGGTGCGCACCAGCAGCTCGGTGTAAGCGCGCATGAACGGAGTCGTCATCGTCACCTGCACGCGGTCGGGCAGGGTGAATGTCGGCTGCGTCTTGAATCGCTTGACCGCCGAGAAAATGTAGTCCCAGCGCCCGGCGTTGAGCCCGGCCGAGTGGTTGCGCAGCTCGTAGAGGATTTCTTCCATCTCGAACGCGGCCGGCAGCGTCTCGATCAAGACGGTTGCACGCACGCTGCCCTGGGGCACGCCGAGATCGTCCTGCGCCTTGACGAAGGCGTCGTTCCAGAGCCGCGCCTCGAGATGCGACTCCAGCTTGGGCAGGTAGAAGTAAGGTCCGGTCCCGCGGGCGACCCGCTCGGCGGCGTTGTGGAACATGTACATGCCGAAGTCGAACAGCGAGGCGGAAATCGGCTCGCCATCGACCAACACGTGCTTCTCGTCCAGGTGCCAGCCGCGCGGACGGATCAGCAGCGTCGCAATCTTCTCGTTCAGGCTGCGAACCGAGCCGTCGGGGTTCTCAAACGTGATCTCGCGGCGGACGGCGTCGCGCGCGTTGATCTGACCGTTGACGATGTTGTCCCAGGTCGGCGAGAGCGCGTCCTCGAAGTCGGCCATAAACGCGTCGGCGCCCGAGTTCAGGGCGCCAATCATCATCTTGCGGTCGACAGGCCCGGTGATCTCGGCCCAACGCTGCTGCAAATCCTCGGGGGTCGGCGCGACCTGCCAGGAACTGAAGCGGATCTCTTCGGTGTCGGAGAGGAAGTCGGGCAGCGCGCCGTTGTCGAACTCGACCTGGCGCTCCATCCGGCGGGCCAACAGCTCGCGGCGGCGAGCATCGAACTCTCGGTGCAGGCCCGCGACAAAGGCGAGCGCCTCTGCGGTCAGGATCTCGTCGAAGCCCTCCTGGAGAGCGCCGACGACTTCCACTCCGTCGGGTGCACTGATCTCGCTGGTCTGGGTCATGTGTATGCTCGGTCTCTGCTCGCGGTCTTTCTGCCGCCCTGTTGGATTCAGCGGCCTCTCACGAAGGTCGTGGATACCAACAGGAAGTATCGTTTGTGAACGTTGGATTAAGGTAAGGAAGATGCGGGCATCGTCAATAGTTCTCGATAGGCACGATAGAATATTTTGATATCGCAAGTAACCGAGTCGATAAGAAGTGGCCCCTGCGTATGTCCCGCGCGACATCCAGCTCGGAAGCGTATCCTTGGACTCCGCACATCGGCGAGGAGCAGGATCAATGACGACCACCAACGAGCAGCCGGTCAAGAACCGAGTCGGCAAATTCAACGTCGGCGGCATCAACCATCTCGCCCTCGTCTGTCGCGACATGCAGCGCACGGTGGATTTCTACGAGGGGGTGCTGGGCTTCCCGCTGGTCAAGACAATTGAGCTGCCCGGCGACATGGGCCAGCACTTCTTTTTCGACATCGGCAACAACGACTGTCTCGCCTTCTTCAACTTCCCCAACGCGCCAGAGCCCGCGCCCGGCGTCGCCTCGCCGGACCCGAACACGTTCTTCGATCCCTCCGCTGAACTCGTCACGGCCATCGCGTCGATGAATCACGTAGCCTTCGACGTGGATCCGGACGAGATCGAGGAAATGCGCGACCGGCTGATCGCGGCCGGGGTGCGTTGCACACCGATCCTGAACCACGACGACTCGGAGCGCGGTATCGCGCGGGAGAACCATCCCGGCGTCTTCGTGCGCTCCGTTTACTTCTACGATCCCGACGGAATCATGCTCGAGTTCGCTGCCTGGACGCGCGCGATGCGGCCCGACGATGTGCGTCATGCGCCGGCTCGAGCGGCAACGGCAACGGCCGTCCTGGCGGATTAACCGCACACGCATGGAGCGACTGACCGCGACTCAGTCGCCCGCAACACATCTCATCTGTCACTGGTAGACGTTGGCGCTGCCCGCGTCACGCTGGACGCATGCTCGGCGTACACCGGATTGCAGTCGCCCTTGTGATCGGGAACAAATCTATGTTCATTTCCGTACTGTCGTTAAGCGCGCTGGTTCGCTGGTGCACGGAGCACCGGGCGAGCGCGGTAGCACTGAGAGAAAGGGGGATCGGATGACGTTCGAGCAACGACTCGACCACGACGGCGCCGAAATCGACGCGCTGATCGAGGATCAAAGCGAGGTGAGTGGAGACGAGCGCCACACGGCGCCAGAGGGCACGAAAGACAAGGCGATCCCCTTGATGGGCTTTGACATCACCGGCACCCGAGCCCCGACCAAGAACGCGGCCGCCGCCTGGCGGCGACGCATGAGTGACGCGACTCGGCCGCCGGTCCGATTGGGCCAGGCGACGCCCGCATGGGAGTTCGCCAACGAGTCGAACGGTTCCAACGGCGACACGCCGTCGCCGCCCAAGCGCCGCGGCCGGCGACGTCGAGCTTCCGACCCGGACGCTGACCCCGATGTCGACGCAACGCGGGCCTACTTCAACGAGATCGGCCGGCGTCCCCTGCTCACTGCCGAGCAGGAGCAGGAACTGGGCGCGGCGATCGAGCGGGCGCGCTGGATCGACGCACTGGAACAAGGACTGACTGAAGAACTCGGCCACGAACCGCGTCCGATGCAGATCTGGGTCGAGCTGCTCCGACAGCTCAGCGAACTCCACTACGTCACCGAGATGGCCGCGCATTGCCTCTACCTGAACACGCTCAACAACGAGGACCTGTTCGGGCACGAGCGCTTCCGTGAGGCGGTCGACGGGAAGCTCGACACCCACCTCGTATCGCGGTTGAGCGCTGATTCGGGGCTGGAGCAGGAGTACGTCGCCGACCTGGTGATCGCGCTGTCGATCGTCTCGACGATCGTGACGCCGCGGCTGTACCGCCGCTCTGTCCAGGCGCTGGGCTGTGACTCGGGCTTCGAGGACATGCCGGAAGACGCCGAGGCATTGCTCTCGGCCGATGCCGGTCTGGTTCGCCGAGCCGAGCGCCGACTGACCGAAACCACGTGGGACGGCTACGACGCCGAGCGGATGATGTACGTCTCCAACCTGCGGTTGGTCGTCTCGGTCTCGAAGAAGTACCAGAAGAAGGGTCTACACCTGCTCGACCTGATCCAGGAGGGCAACGTCGGCCTCTTTCGCGCCGTCGAGAAGTTCGACTACCGCAAGGGCAACAAGTTCTCGACCTACGCGACCTGGTGGATCCGGCAGTCGGTGACACGTTCGCTGGCTGACACCGCCAACCTGATCCGCGTGCCGGTGCATACGTCCGAGTTGATCAACAAGATGAACCGGGCGGAGCGCCGCCTGCGCCAGGAGTTCCAGGCTCAACCGACCGACGCCGATCTGGCACTGGAGCTTGACGAATCCGAGGATCGAATTCGCACACTGCGGCGGATCTCGATGACCCCGGCCTCGCTGGACAAGAGCGTTTCGGATGAGGACGACGACTCCGACCTCACGCGTTTCCTCGCCGACGAGGACACGCGCTCGCCGGAGGAAGAAGTCCTGCATCAGGCTTTGACAGGTCTGACGCGTGAGGCGCTGCATCGCCTGGAACCGAGGGAAGCTGCGGTCCTAGCCATGCGCTTCGGCCTGGAAGACGGCAACGAGTACACCCTGGAGCAGGTCGGCAATCGCTTCGGTCTGACTCGAGAGCGGATTCGCCAGATCCAGAGCAAGGCCTACCGCGAACTGCGCAAGGATCCCGAGCTGCGCCATCTGCGCGAGTGCTAACCAACCAAGCGGCCGGTCTTCATCGGACCGGCCGCTTGCGCGCTAAGCTGATGAGCGCGCGGGGGTAGCTCAGGGGTAGAGCTCCTGCCTTCCAAGCAGGTGGCCGCGGGTTCGAATCCCGTCCCCCGCTCCACACACACCACCGAGTTCAGGACACGCGCCAGGGCACCCCTTTTGGTCGCCCCTTTCTCGCCTCCGCCCATTCGTCATTGCAGTGGCAGCAAGATCTCGGTGTGCCACTTGGACGGGTCCGGCTCAGCCTCAGGATCGGTGATGTAACGCTCGATCGGACCGCTAATCGGCGCGCGACCCAGTTCCTCGACCATGGGCCAGATCGATTCGTGCGTCTGGTAGAGCTCGTCATAGGGACCGTAGTGGTCGGCCTTGATCGCGTCGCAGGCGGGCAACTCACAAAGCTCGAGCGGCTCAGCCGGCTCCACACCGTCGCCGATCTCAATTCCGGCGGATAGCTCCATCTGGTTGGCATCCATCGTGTGATAGACGGCGATCACATGACCCATGTCAGTGACGCCTTGCTCGGTCAGCGCAGCGAAGACCGCCGGAAAAATCCGAGCGAAGGTCTCGGGCAATTCCTCGGTTGATGCAGTTGCGTGCATCACGGCGGCGCGCCGAGCTGGCAGCTGGATGATTTCTGGCATCGGGATTCCTCTCGCTCACTTGATTCAGTCAAATGCTAGGCCAAGGGCAGCCAGAGCTCCGTGTGCCACTTCGACTGGTCGGGTTCTGCTGCAGGCATCGTCAAGTAGCGCTCGATCACCATTCCGGCTGGCGTTCGACCCTGAGCCGCGAGCTCTGTCTCCAGGTCCGTCTGGGTACGGCGGAAGTCTTCGAACAGGTACGGGCCGAAGTGATCGATCATGCCTGCCTCGCATCCACCCAGTTCGAGTAACGCCAGCGGCTCGGCCGGCTCAAAGTCGTCGCCGACCTCCATCCCAGCCGAGAGCACCAGCTCGCCCTCGCCGATCGAGTGGTAGACAGCAACGACCTCTCCAAGCTCGGGTGGACCCTGCTCCTGCAGCGCATCCCAGATCCCGGGATACATCTGCGCGAAGGCTCCCTCGAGTTCGTCGCGTGTCGTCACAGCATGGAAGACGGCCGTCCGGCGCCTCGGCAGCCAGCGAATCACCGACACCGGATCACTCGCAATTCGGTCACGATCAAATCGACCGGTTGGTCGTGCTCCGAGCGAGGCAAAGTGTCCAACAACTGCAACTCGTAAGCCAGGCCGATGCGCGGTGCAGAATGGTCGGCCAGGAAGCGATCGTAGTACCCGCCTCCCATGCCCAGGCGCCTCCCATCCTGCGTGAAAGCGATTCCCGGTACCACAATCAAATCTGCCAGCCGTGGATCAACCGGAGATGCAACTTCGGGATCCGGCTCACGCAATCCGAATGCCGCCTCGACGAGTTGAGACGGATGTGAAATCTCGCGGTGCTCAAGCTGTCCGTGCGGACGGACCCGTGGACAGATGACCTTCATCCGCTGGTTTATGGCGCGAACAATGAGCTGATCGGTGCCGACCTCGCCCGGCAAGGAACTTGCGTAGCAATGCAGCACCTCGGCGCGCTGGAAGACTTCGAGCGAGGTTAAGCGAGCCGCAATCGCCGCCGACCAGCCATCAACCAGCTCCGTCGGCAGTCCCGCGCGAATCTTCCGCAGTTTGCGTCGTAGCTCGACCTTGGTCATGACATGCAGAAGCGCTAGGGAAGCCCGGCGCCACCGACCTCGACGTCGAACGCGCGGATTCGGCCGCGTCGGGGATCGCCTGGTTGCGGATTCGAGGTCGGCGCTTCGAGCGAGAAGAGCGTCTTGCGCTCGTCGCCGCCCAGCATGCACGCGTAGACACCCATGTCGGGCACCTCGATCCGCTCCAGTACCTCTCCACCCTCGGCAACCCTGACCAGCGCGCCCGGATTGGTCGGCACGGCGACCCAGATTGCGCCCTCGGCGTCGAGAGCGATGCCGTCAGGCGGGAATCCCAGGTCGGCCCAGACGCGTTGATTGGAAAGCGAACCGTCGCCAGTCACGTCAAACGCGGTCAGCCGCTGTCCCCAGCTCTCGGCAACGACCAACGTCTTGCCATCGGGTGTGATCACGGTGCCATTGGGAAACTGTAGGCCGTCGGCCACGACCGAGGACTCGCCGTCGGGTGTGACCATCACCAACGTCGTCGCGCGAGGCGGCGAGCCGTCGGTGATGTCGAAGCCGAAGTTACCGATGTAGGAATTGCCCTCTGCGTCGGTGACCATGTCGTTGCAGTGGTAGGGCGCCTTGTCGGAGATATCTGCCACCTCCCACAGCCCATCTGGATCAAGCCGCAGCAGCTTGCGGTCAGTCATCGAGACGATCAGCAGCCGTCCGTCGGGCAAGAACCCGAGCCCGGACGGCTGATTGGGAACTTCGACGATGGTCTCTCGCTCGCCGTCGGGCGTAACGGCAACAACTTCATGCGCATGCATGTCGGAGAACCACAGTCGCCCCTCAAACCATCGAGGTCCCTCGGGGAAAACCAACTCGTCCAGCACTAACCGAGCATTACTGACCATGACTACCCTCCGTGGCTAGTCAGTCTCCAAGAGTTCTTGGGCTTCAATGTCCGCCGCCCGCCGATCCGCTTCAGCCAGAGCCGCTTCCTTGATGAATCTTGTGATGCCTACAGGACCTCTCGGAATTCCTTTGTAGAGCCGATCAATCTCTGCGCGGTCAAATTTCACTTCGATGGTGAAGGAACCAGGGCCCCTCTTAGATGGGTCGTAGGGAATCTCGACAGCCTCTTCAATCGGCGGATTCATCCTGTGCCACTCATCACCTTGTGTGGTCATGTCCGGCGCATCCTTCCTCCTGGTTGATGGTAACGGGATTGCTCCCCAATCGTTGATGGCCACCCTGTCACGACGTGAGACTCTTCGTGGTGGTCGGGCAGCTCCAGGATGAATGTCAGTAGACGTCCACTGGCATCGGGACCAATCATGATGGTCCGTTCGGGCCGAACCCGGAGCCTTCCGGCGTCGCCGCTTTCCTCTGCTTCTTGCTGTTCAAAGTACTTGGCTGGGCCGACCCACACGACCACTGCATCCCGGTAGTCGAGTCCGTGCTTCCACAGATGGTCGTCTGTAGAACCATTTCCACGCAGCCCGCCATCAGGAATCTGCGGCATTGGAAGTCAACTCACCCGTTCGGATACACGTCCAGCAGCTCGAACCTCGGACCGTCCTTGCAGCAGAGCTTGACGCCTCGCTTCGTGAAGACGGCGCAGCCGTAGCAAATGCCGGTTCCGCAGGCCATTTCGGTTTCCATCAGGATTTGCACCGGGCGGTTCATGCCGTCTCGGCGAACAATCGGCGACATCGCCCGAAACATGGGGACGGGACCACAGGCGAAGGTCTGGTCGGCCCAGGAAAGATTCGCGGCGAAGAGCTCGGTGACGAAGCCCTCTGCACCCATCGAGCCGTCCTCGGTCGAGACCTGGTACTCGACTTGCGGCGGCAACAGTTCGGCCGGGTAGACGCCGTCAGCGCTGCGAGCGCCGAAACAGAGCACGATTGACCGCGAGCGACTTGCCTTCTCGGATTCCGCATCCGCCAGCGCCACCAATGGCGCGATTCCCACGCCGCCGCCGACCAACAGCAAGTTCGAGGCCGAACGGCGCACATCGAACCCTCGACCAAGCGGACCAGTCATCCAGACCCGATCGCCGGGTTGCATCGAAGCCATTTGCTCTGTGACACGTCCGATCACGGTGTAGAGCAACGCAAACTGGCGATCAGCATCCCTGGCCGAGGCATAGCGGAAGCGGTAGTAGGAAAACGCGCGCGGCAGCAACGGGTCGAGCGCGCCGCGCTCCGCACCGGGGTCGACCATCACGAACTGTCCCGGCTGCGCATGCTGGGACAGCGAGGGCGCGTCGTACCAGGTGACAAACGTGCCGGGGTAGATTTCCTCGGTCTCGATCACACGGGCGACGGCGCGGCGCAACTGACGAGCTCTCTACACGCGTCCCGCGGTGTAATCGGGCAGCGGAGCAATGTGGTAGTCAGCCCCGCCCTCAAGCATCGCTCCGACCGCGTGGTGGGCAGTGTCAATCGAGGTGAAACAGGGAATCCGTTGCTCGGCCGCGGCACGCCGGATGTGGAAGCCGTCGCGGATGTTGCTGCTGATCTGCTCAGGCGTGTTGATCACCATGTCGATCTGCCCCGAGCGAATCAGGTCGATCACGTCCGGATCGCCACCAACCTCACGCTTGGGCGCTTCGTGCACTTCGTAGCCCAGACCGCGAATCAGGCTCGCGGTTCCGACGGTGGCATGGAGCTCGTAGCCGGCCTCGCCAAGTTCTCGAATCAGGGTCATGGCGCGCGGCTTGTCCTGGTCGGCAATGCTGAGCAGCGCACGACCCTTCGCCGGGACGGCCATCCCAGCTGCAATCAGGGCCTTGTTCAGCGCCTTGTCGTAGTCGGTATCGACACCCATCACTTCGCCGGTCGACTTCATCTCCGGACCGAGGTGAGTATCAACGCCGGATAGCTTCGACATCGAGAACACCGGGGCCTTGATGGCGACCAGCGGTGTCGATGGCCAGAGGCCGCTGGGATAGCCCTGATCCGATAGCTTCTCGCCCAGCATCGCTCGCACCGCAACCTCGACCATCGGCACGCCGGTGACCTTGCTGAGGAATGGAACCGTGCGGCTGGCCCGAGGATTGACCTCGAGCACGAACACATCGCCATCTCGTTCCTCTAACTCGCGCATGATCACGTACTGAATGTTCATCAATCCGGCGACGCCGAGTCCAATGCCGATCTGCCGCGTGTACTCGATCAGCGTCTCGATCTCGCCTTCACGCAGGTTGGGCGCGGGATAAACCGCCATCGAGTCTCCGGAGTGCACGCCGGCCCGCTCGATGTGCTCCATGATCCCGGGGATCAGGACGGCGTCATCGTCCACTCCGCCGCAGATCGCGTCGACCTCGACCTCGATGCCGGCCAGGTACTTGTCGATCAGGATCGGCTTGCCGGGTGCCGCCGCTTGAGCCTGGGTGACATAGCGAGCGAGATCACCGACGCCTTGCACGATCTCCATCGCTCGGCCACCGAGCACGTAGGACGGGCGCACCAGCACCGGATAGCCGATCGCATCGGCGGCCAGCACCGCTTCGTCCACGCTGCTCACCGCCGTGCCCGGAGGTTGAGGGATCCCCAGGTCGGCGAGAAATCGCTCGAATCGCTTTCGATCCTCTGCCAGGTCGATCACGTCAGCCGACGAGCCGAGGATCGGCCGCGCGGCCGACGTCAACGGTCCGGCGAGGTTGATGGCCGTCTGTCCACCAAACTGCAGGATCGAGGCCACCTCGCCGTTGCCGCCATTGCCATTGAGACCGCCGTCCTCGTTCTCGAGTATGTCTCGAACAGCTTCCTCATCCAGCGGCTCAAAGTAGAGGCGGTCCGACGTATCGAAGTCGGTCGAAACCGTCTCCGGGTTGCTGTTGGCCATCACCGCGCCCCAGCCGGCCGAGCGCAGGGCCTGCGCAGCTTTGACCGAGGCGTAGTCGAACTCAATACCCTGGCCGATTCGGATTGGGCCAGAGCCCACGACCAGCGCACGCTTGCCCTGTTCCGGCTCGGCCTCGTTCTCGACCTCGTACGTCGAGTAGAAGTATGGCGTCACTGCGTCGAACTCGGCGGCGCACGTGTCGACCATCTTGTAGACGGGCTTGATGCCCCAGGCCAGCCGCTGCTCGCGGATTCGTTCGTCAACACTGCCCGCCAGGTTGGCGATCTGCTCGTCGGCGAACCCCAGACGCTTGGCCCGGCGCATCAGGTCCGGAGTGAGCGGCTCAGCCAGCAGTCGCCGCTCCATCTTGACGATCGTCTCCAGTCGCTCCAGGAACCAGGGATCGACACCGGAGCGCTGGGCTATCTCGTCCAGCGAGATATCGGCGCGCACCGCGCCGAGCAGGTGCCACAGCCGAATGTCGGTCGGGGTCTCGGCGGCCTTGATCGGCTCAGCTTCCGCTTCCGAGTCTTCCCACAGGACCGTGCGACCGCCGAACTCCAAAGACCGAATCGCCTTCTGAAGTGCGGCCTCAAAGGTGCGATCAATCGCCATCACCTCGCCGGTGGCCTTCATCTGCGTGCCCAGCACGCGGTCGCCGGCCTCGAACTTGTCGAACGGCCAGCGGGGGATCTTCACGACGCAGTAGTCGAGCGCCGGCTCGAAGGCTGCCTGCGTGCGTCCAGTGACCTGGTTGGCGATCTCGTCGAGCCGTTTGCCGGCCGCGATCTTGGCGGCGACCCGGGCGATCGGATACCCGGTCGCTTTCGAGGCCAACGCCGACGATCGGCTGACGCGCGGATTTACCTCGATCACGTAGTAGGGCAGCGGCTCATCGTGCGGTACGCCAACTCCGCCGCCCTCGCGCATCGACTCCGGCGGCCACGCGACGACATCCTGCCGCGGCGCCAGCGCCAGCTGCACGTTGCAGCCGCCCTCAATGCCAAGCGATCGGATGATGTTCAGCGAGGCCGAGCGCAGCATCTGGTAGTCCTTGTCGGACAACGTCTGCGAGGGCGCGACGACGATGGAGTCCCCGGTGTGGACGCCCATCGGGTCGAGATTCTCCATGTTGCAGATCGTGATGCACGTGTCGGCGCCGTCGCGCATCACTTCGTACTCGACCTCTTTCCAGCCGAGCAGCGAGCGTTCAACCAGAACCTGAGTAATCGGCGATGCGTCGAGTCCGGTTTGTACGACCCGCTCGAACTCCTCCATCGTGCGGACGAACCCGCCGCCGGTACCTCCCAGCGTGTACGCCGGCCGGATCGCGACCGGCAGGCCGATCTCCTCCAGCGCCTCGCGAGCTTCGGCCAATGAGTTGACAACCGCCGACGGTGGCGTGGGCTCCCCGATATCACGCATCGCTGTGCGAAAGAGCTCGCGGTCCTCGGCCTTGCGGATCCCGTCCAGCGGCGTGCCCAGGAGTCGGACATTGAACTCGTCCAGCACGCCAGCTTCGTGAAGATCGACGGCAAGATTGAGACCAACCTGCCCGCCCAGCGTCGGCAGCAGACCCTCGGGACGCTCCTTCTTAATGATTCGGCGCAGGACCGGGACGGTCAGCGGCTCGATATAGACAGCATCGGCGACCCCCTCGTCGGTCATGATCGTGGCCGGATTGGAGTTAACCAGGATCGAACGCACGCCCTCCTCGGTCATCGCCTTGCAGGCCTGGGTGCCGGCGTAATCGAACTCGGCAGCCTGGCCAATGACGATCGGCCCGCTGCCAATGATCAGGACAGATTCAGGTGTCTTCACGTTCACCACATCCATGTGATTCGTGCGGTTCGACGGTTCCAATCGCCTCTGGATGCCCGACGGCCCGGCCGATCAATCCCAGTCCAAGCGCGAGCGGCAACGCCACAAGTGGTCCGAGCAGCCAGAGTTCGCATTGACCGCCGATGACCTCGAACAGGCAGCACAGCGCCAGCGCGAGGCTTCCTGCGCCGATCAGCGCGCAGAACGACGCGCCGACGAGCAACCAGCGTCGAAGAGTCAATCGGTCTTCCCTTCACAGCGGCAGCTCGAATCGCGAGTCGGGATTGATCAGCGGCGCGAGCGCGCCGATCGCGCTGAGGAAAGAGAGTGCGGCCTCGTTGTTGTCGGGCACTGAGCCAACGACGCGCTCGAAGTTCTGCTCGCGTGCGTGCGAGAGCAGGTACTCGGCCAGCACGGTGCCAATCCCGCGGCGTCGCCACTCGGAGCGCAGCCAGACGCCGAGCGTGCAGGTCTCTGGCTGGCGCGTGTTGTAGTCGAGCGCGCCGAAGCCGATCAGCGTGCCGCCTTCAACCGCGACGTAGATCGCGCCGCTATTGCCGAGCCGCCGACGCCACATCGAGACCTCTTCGACGCTCCAGGGACGGTCGAACACGACCGGGTTCGGCCCCTCGACCACATCGCGAATCACGTCGGCGATGGCCGCCGCGTCGTCGCCGGTGGCCAGTCGATATTCGGGTTCGGAGCCCTCGCCCGGTCCGGTGGAATGCGTCATGTCAGTCTCCCTGAGCCCCGCTGACCGATTCGATCAGGTCGAGGAAGCGGTCGAAGAGGTGTCCGTTGTCCAGTGGACCCGGAGATGCCTCTGCGTGGTATTGAATCGAAAACACTGGTTCCGTGCGGTGGGCCAATCCCTCGACCGTCTGGTCGTGCAGATTGATGTGCGTCACCTCAACGTCGGCCTGTAGACCGTCGGGGTCGACCGCGTATCCGTGATTCTGCGCAGTGATCGCGATGCGCCCGGTCGGAACCTCCAACACGGGATGGTTCCCACCACGATGCCCGAACTTGAGCTTGAACGTATCGGCCCCGAATGACCGTCCCAGCACCTGGTGCCCCATGCAGATGCCCATGATCGGCAGCTTGCCGATCAAAGAAGTCGCCGTCTGGACCTGGAGCTCACGCAGCTGCGGATCGCCCGGTCCCGGCGAAAGCAACACGCCCTGAGGATTGACCGAGAGGATGTCCTCAACCCCCGCCGACGGAGGCATCGCCGTCACCCGACAACCGCGGCGCCGTAGATTTCGCAGGATGTTGTACTTCAGTCCCTCGTCGAGCACGACGATGTGCGGGCCTGTCTCGCCCGCGCCATTGACCAGTGCCTGCGGTCCACCATCGCGCCAGCTATACGGTTCGCTGACGCCGACATCGATGAAGTCCTGTGTGTCGTAGGCAGGAAGGTCGGACAGATGCTGTTGCGCCGACTGAATCTCGTCAACCGGGACGATCATCCCCATCATCACACCCTCGTGGCGAATCCGCCGAGTGATCGCGCGGGTATCGACACCGGCAATCCCCGGGATGCCGGCCGAGGCCAGATAGTCGTGCAACCGCATTCCGCCACGAGGATGCGAAGGCGAGTCGCACTCTGAGCGCACAACCAGACCGCGCACCTGGATCTGACGCGACTCGTCAATCGGCGGGTCGATCCCGTAGTTGCCGATCAGCGGGTAAGTGAGCACGAGAATCTGTCCTGCGTACGAGGGATCGGTCAGCATCTCCTGGTAGCCGGTCATCGAGGTATTGAAGACGACCTCGCCCCAGGTGTCGCTCGCGGCGCCGAGTGCCGTGCCGCGGAACACCGCTCCGTCGGCCAACACCAACGCCGCTTCAATATGTTCAGACATCACTGCTCCCGACCGTCCCAGACGATGCGTCCCTGTGAGACCGTCGCGGCGACCACGCCGACCAGCGTGTGCCCCGCGAGCGGTGTGTTCTTACCCATCGACGCCCATGAATCCGGCTCAACCCGAGAAACGGCGTCGGTCGAAAGCAGCGTCAGATCGGCCGGAGCGCCAACTTTGAGTGTGCCCAGGCCGTTCAGTTCGCCGCGATCCAGACTCCACGCGCGCACCGGACCAACAGTCAATCGCTCAATCGCCTCAGGGAGCGTCAACCGCCCAGCATCGACCAGCGAGTTGACCACGGGCCAGGCCGATTCCAGTCCCGAAATGCCGAACGCTGCGGCGTCGAACTCGCACTGCTTGTCGACCGCAGCGTGAGGCGCATGGTCGGTCGCCACCGCATCAACGATGCCGGCCGCCAGCGCATCGATACAAGCCTGCACGTCGGCCTGCGTGCGCAACGGCGGATTCACCTTGGCGTCGGTGTCGTAGAGCAATTCGTCGCCGCGGCCGGCGACCGCGTCGTGGGTCAGGCACAGATGATGAGGCGTCACCTCGGCGGTGACATTGAGTCCACGCGCCCTGGCATCGGCGATGGCCTGAAGTGCCGGCTCGGTCGAGATGTGGCAGCAGTGCAGCTGAGACCCCGCAGCTTCGGCGAGAGTAATGTCGCGCTGCACGATCGACAGCTCTGCCGCAGCCGGTTGACCACGTAATCCCAGCCGCGCCGAGACTGCGCCGTCGTGCATCACCCCGCCTTGTGCAATCGCGGGGTCCTCGCAGTGTTCCGCGAGCGGGATGCCGATGTCGGAGAGATACTCAAATGCTCTGCGAGCAAGCGACGTATCGGCGACGGCGTCGCCGTCGTCCGAAACCGCAACCGCGCCGGCATCCTTGAGGGCCGCCAGTTCAGTCAGCTCCCGACCCTCACGACCCTTGCTCACCGCGCCGATCGGCAGCACCCGACAATCAACATCCTGAGCCCGCTGCAACACACCATCGATGATCGCCGCCGAATCCATCGCCGGCTCCGTGTTGGGCATCGCGCAGATCGTGGTGAATCCACCCCGCGCAGCCGCTCGGGCTCCCGAAGCAATCGTCTCCTTATGTTCCTGTCCCGGCTCCCGCAGGTGCGTATGCAGATCGATGAACCCCGGCGCGACGACCAGTCCCGACGCAGCCAGGAGCGAGGCTCCATCCGGAGCCGCGAGATCCACTCCAACCTCGGCGATCCGCCCATCAACAACCAACACGTCAAGCCATTCATCAAGCCCGGCAGCAGGATCAATCACACGCCCGCCATGGATGAGGATGCTGCTCATGAGCCGCCTCGAATCAGCAGGAAGAGCACGGCCATCCGCACCGCCAGACCGGCCGAGACCTGCGCCTCGATCCGGCTCTGCGGTCCGTGCGCCACATCGACACCAATCTCGACGCCTTCGTTCATCGGTCCCGGATGCATCACGATCGCATCCGGCGACGCCAACGCCACACGTTCAGCAGTCAGCTGATATCGCCGAGCAAACTCAGCCGAAGAAGGCAGCAGCTTGCCCCGCAGACGCTCATTCTGAATCCGCAGAGCCATCACCGCGTCAGCACCGACCATCGCCTCGTCGAGGTCCGACTCCACCTGCACCGAGGGCAAAGAAAGCGGATGCTCGCGTTCCGCCGCGCCTGGAGCCAGCGCCGCCGGCAGCAGCGGCCGAGGCGCGACCAACGTCAACTCAGCGCCGAGCGTCGTCAGCGACCACAGATTCGAACGCGCTACGCGCGAGTGCAGGATGTCGCCGACAATCACAATCTTGCGACCCGACAGGTCGCCGAATTCCTGGAGCAGGATGTACGCATCGAGCAGCGCTTGCGTCGGATGCGCGTGCTGGCCGTCGCCCGCATTGAGCACGTGCCCATCAATCGTGCGCGAAGCCAGCCAGGGTGCGCCCGAGGCGTGATGCCGCATCACCACAGCATCCGCGCCGACCGCCGAGAGCGTGTTCAGCGTCTCGACCAGCGATTCGCCTTTCTCCACCGACGATCCCGAGCCGGACACATTGATCACATCCGCACCGAGGATCTTGCCGGCCAACTCGAACGAAGAACGCGTCCGAGTCGACGCCTCGTAGAACAGGTTGAAAATCGTCACACCGCGAAGCGCCGGCGTCCTCGCGACCGAGCGGTTCAAGACCTCGGCCATTGCGCTGGCCGTCGAGAGGATGCGCAGGATCTCATCCTTGGACAGCGTGTCGACATCGAGCAGATGTCGGTGCCGCCAATCGGTGATCGGCTCGTCGAACGGCACCTGCGCGGCTTGCCAGGTCGCGGGTTGCGAGGTCAATGTCTGCGCCATCGGTTCAGTGACCACGTGCCATCCTCTCCTCGTACACGCCGACGCAGTCCTCGCCGTCGGATTCAAGCAGCGAGACCCGGACGTCGTCCCCGCGTTGCGTGGGAATGTTCTTGCCGACGTAGTCGGCGCGGATCGGCAGCTCTCGGTGGCCGCGGTCGATCAGTACAGCCAACTCGATCACCGCCGGTCGGCCGTAGTGAATCAGCGCATCGAGCGCGGCCCGAATCGAGCGTCCGGTGAACAGCACATCATCGACCAGCACGATCACCGCGCCGTCAATGTCCTCGGGAATTCTGGACGGCTGCATCCGCGCGTGGGGCCGCTGGGCGAGATCGTCGCGGTAGAGCGAAATGTCGATCGCGCCAACCGGAACTCGGCGTTCGTCGATGCCCTCGATCCGCGTCGCCAGCCGCTCGGCCAGTGGGACGCCGCGAGTGCGCATCCCAACCAGCATCAGCGGCTCGGGATCGGGATGACGTTCCACGATCTCATGCGCGATCCGCGTGACCGCGCGATCCATCGCCGGCGCGTCCATCGAGTTCATCATCGGGTGGTCCCCAGAGACGAAAAAACCAGCGGCGAGCGCTGGTTGTGCGACTGATACGCGGGTACGACAGGAGTGGGCAGATACTTCAGATGCATCTCGTTGACCTTCCCGGCCTCACGGGACCGGATTAAAGTCCAACTCGCGTTTGAACGAGCTTACATGGCCCTGATCCGGATGACTATTGCCTCGAACACGATCCCACACACTCCACCGGGTCGCTGTGGAGCGTAGGCAGTCAGACTGGTCCGTCCGCGCGTCGCTGCATGTCCGGCGGCAGCAGATTGGGGATGCCGTCCTCGATCGGGTAGCGGAAATTGATTCGCTCGGAGACCAGCGCGCCCTCGATCACATCGCCGTTCTCGTCTTCTCGCGTGATTTCGAGCGTGAGCGGATCGCGGGTCACCGGGCAGACCAGCTGCTCGACCAGTTCTCGTCTCATTCGCCACCCCGCATTCCTGGGCATTCATGGCCAGTGCGCATACCGACCGCTGCGGGCATACTGCAATACTGTACGCCAACGCGAATTGTTCTCGAACAATCAAGACCCAGAATCAGCACCCAGCGCACAGCAGTAGGCGTAGAGAGCGGAGAATCCAACCATGGCCGATGTGAAGTCGCCGATGGCCGGCACCATTTTCGAACTAATCGCCGCCGTCGGAGATGCGGTTGAAGAGGGCGACGAACTCGTCATCCTCGAGTCGATGAAGATGGAAATCCCGGTCGAAGCGCCGAGCGACGGCACGGTCGCCGAAATCCACATCGCCCAGGGCGACCAGGTCCAGGAAGGTGACGTGCTCGTCACGCTCAGTGAGTAAGCACCGAAACCAGCATCGCTCACCATGTTCCAACGTGTCCTGATCGCCAACCGAGGCGAGATCGCCGCGCGCGTCTCCCGCACTTGCCGCAGGCTCGGAATCGAGTCGCACGCGGTTTACTCCGTCGCCGACGCCGACGCGCTCCATGTCCGCGAGGCCGATGGCGCGACCCACATCGGCGCGGCGCCCGTCGCCGAGTCCTACATCAATGTCGATGCCGTCCTCGACGCGGCCGTCCAGGCCGGCTGCGACGCCGTCCATCCCGGCTACGGCCTGCTCTCCGAGAACGGCCACTTCGCTCAGGCCTGCGACGAACGCGGGATCACGTTCATCGGACCCGCCGCGGCGCACATGGAGTTGATGGGCAACAAGAACCAGGCTCGCGCGACAATGCGCGACCTGGGCATGCCGGTGATCCCCGGCTCAGCCGCAACGGTGGCCGACGACGATGCCGAAGCGGTGGCGGAAGAGGTTGGCTACCCGCTGCTGATCAAGGCTTCATACGGCGGCGGCGGCATCGGGATGGCGACGGTCAAACGCCCCAACCAATTCAGCCGCTCCTTGCGGCGGGCTCGCTCCTCGGCACTGAGAGCGTTCGGTTCGGACGAGGTCTACCTCGAACGATTGCTGGTCGAGCCGCATCACATCGAGCTGCAGGTCTTCGGCGACGGCCAGGGCAACGCCGCCATCCTCGGCGACCGCGAGTGCAGCGTTCAACGCCGCCATCAGAAGGTGATCGAGGAAGCGCCGGCGCCGGCGCCGCATCTCACCGACGAGCTCCGCGAGCGCCTCTACGACCAGGTCCGCAGCGCCGTCGCCGGTCTCAACTATCAAAACGCCGGCACGGTCGAGTGCCTACTCGACGCCTCCGGCGAGATCTTCTTCCTCGAAATGAATACCCGCCTCCAGGTCGAACATCCCGTCACTGAGATGGTCACCGGACTCGATCTGGTCGAGTGGCAGCTGCGCATCGCCGCCGGCGAACCGTTGACTGAGCTTCCCGGCTACGGCGACCCGCCGCCAATCTCAGGGCACGCAATCGAGACCAGGATCTACGCCGAAGACCCCGAGACGCTGCTGCCCAGCCCCGGATCGATCGATGTCCTCGAAGTGCCCGACGAACCCTGGCTCCGGCTCGACGCCGGCGTCGCCTCAGGCGATGAGGTCTCGCACTTCTACGACCCGCTGATGGCCAAACTGATCGTCTACGGCGCCGACCGCCCAGAGGCGCTCGAGCGCCTTCGGATCGCGCTGGACGGCTCGCGAATCGAAGGCCTGAAGCACAACATCCCCTTCCTCCAGCGAGTGCTCGACGCCCAACCATTCATCGACGGCAACTACGACGTCACCCTGACCGACGGCCTGCTCAAGTCATAGACCAGAGCAACAGCCAGGGGAGAACCCAGATGAAACTCGGCATCTTCAACATGGGCACCGGAGTCTCAGATCCTGCGTCGCTGCGCACCATCGCGGAGGCGGCGGAAGCGTCGGGCCTGGAATCGCTCTGGTGCGGCGAGCATGTCGTGTTGCCCAAGCCGCGCGTCGCACCCTCACCGGCCGATCCGGCGCACGACTTTCTCCATCCGTCAGTCGTGCTGGCCTACCTCGCCGCCTGCACCGAGACCCTCAAGCTGGGCACGGGCATCGTCCTGATCGCGCAGCGCAACCCGCTCGTGCTGGCCAAGGAGTTCGCCTCGGTCGATGTCCTCTCCAACGGCCGAGTCATCCTCGGAATCGGCGCCGGATACCTGCAGCCCGAGTTCGACGCGATCGGCGCGCCCTTCCGCGAGCGCGGTCGCCGCACCGACGAAGCGATCGACGCCATGCGCGCGCTCTGGAACGAGGAAGACCCCAGCTTCGAGGGCGAGTTCTGGCAGTTCAGCGGCATCGACGCGCATCCAAGACCGACGAATCCCGGCGGCGTCCCGATTCACATCGGTGGACACTCCGAGGCCGCGCTCAAGCGATCAGCGCAGCGAGGTCAGGGCTGGTACGGCTGGATGCAGGATCCGGAGCAAACCGCCGACTACATTCGGCGGATGAACGACCTGTCTGAACAACTCGGCAGACCAGAAGAGCTGGGCGAGTTGGAGATCACCATCACTCCACCGGCACGCCTGACCGCCGAAGCAGTCGAGCAATACGCCGAGGCCGGCGCACATCGCCTGGTCTCATTAGCCGCACCAAACGAGCGCAGCATGCTGCACGCTGTTGAGCACCTGGCATCGCTTCGCTCTTAAGCCGAAAACGGCGTCACTCGCCCAGATACGACAGCGCGTTCTCGGTCACGCGCTCGACATCGGACCATGAGTACCAGGGCGGGACATCACCGATCTCCGACCAGATCCGGTGAATCACAGTCAGCTTGTACATCTGATGCAGCATCCAGTAGCGCAGGTCGCGCACGTCTCGGCCTGAGCGTTGGAATGCGGGAGCAGCCAGCGGATGATCTTCGGGCGGGGCGTCGAGTCCTTTGAGCGAGGCGAGCGCGGTGATCAATCCCCAGTCTGATAGCGGATCGCCGAGCTGAGCTTGCTCCCAGTCGACCACGCCAGCGATCGAGCCGTCGTCGGCGATGAGGTAGTTGAAGACATTGATGTCACCGTGGCAGAGCCGCGGTTCGGGGCTGTCGGGAAGGTGCTGAGTGAGAATCGCATCGACCTCGGCAATCAAGTGGTCGTGCTGACAGTTGAAGGCGATCGCGCGCGCGCGGACGGCGTCGAGGTCTCGCGACGCTGCCTCGTGACCCGGCGACGGTGGGTCGAGGAGGTCCAGCCCATACGAACGCCAGTCCAGGGCGTGAATCGACTCGACCATCGAGCGGTAGTTGTCAATGACCTCGGGCGTCATTGGAACCATGCCCATGTGCGGGTAGTCGAGCCACGACATGACCACGTACGGCGCTCCGAGGGGCGAAGACTGATCGATCACTCCGAGCACTTGCGGCACCGGAATCGGAGAGGATTCGAGGCAGTGAATGACCCGGGCCTCGCGGCCGATGTCGTAGGGCTGGAAGATGCCGCTCGGTCGCTCCAACCTCAAGACGACTGGCGCGTCGTCAGCTCGCTTGATGCGCCAGGTCAGATTGGAGACGCCGCCGTCCAGACGCTCTGCCGAGAGCGCGCGCCCATCGACGCCGCAGGCGTTCAGCGCCTCGGTCGCCAGCGCTGGGGTCAGTTCGAGGTCCATGAGATCAGCCAGTCTGACCGATCGAGTAGGTGACGCGCGCCTTGGCGATGAGCTTGCCCCGGTCGCTGAGCAGATCGACATCGCCGACGGCGAGGGTTCGACCCTTCTTGATCACGTTCGACTCGACTCGCACCTTGGAACCAACAGCCGGGCGGAGATAAGAGATATTCAACTCGGACGTGCCCTGCATCTGCTCGCCGACACGGCAGGTTGAGAGCACTGCCGCGACCACGCCGATATCGGCCAAGGAAGCGAGGACTCCGCCGTGGACACCGCCTCGGGCGCCGCCGGCTGTGTGTCGAGTGATCGGCATCTCAAGCACAGTGCGGCCGCGCGAAATCTCGGTGAACTGCTCGCCGAAGAGCGAGTTGGTCCCATAGCGGGATTCAATCTCGGGCAGCGGGACCAGATACTGGATGTCGTCGGGCATGGGGCAAGTCTAGGGGCAGCCCTGAAATGGCCCGCGTCCCGAGAGCATTTGCTTGGTCGGCTCGGCGTACATCTTCGCGATCTGTTCGGCGTCCCAGCCGCGTAGGACTGTTAGCGCGCCCGTCGCCGAGGAGTGCTTGTAGAGCTGATGCAGCGTCCAGTAGTGGATGTCGTCGTCGCTGCGGCCGTAGCTCGCCAGCGCTTCGCGCATCACCTGCCTTGCGGCAGGGGAGAGATCCAGATTGCCGAGCAAGTCCTCGGCAGCGAGACGACCCCAGTCCGACAGTGGATCGCCCAGGTGCGTTTGTTCCCAGTCGAGGACTGCAGCCACCTGCGGCGGTCGCCCGGGGCGGAGCATGATGTTGCCGAAGTTGACGTCGCCGTGGACGAGCATCGGCGATGGACTTTGCGGGGCTCGGCCCTCGAGTGCTTCGCGGAGGCGCCGGATGTGGGGTAAGTCGAAGACTCCGAACGATTTCAGACGCTCGGCGATTTCGGCGCGCTCTCGGATCGCCGGGCCCGATTCAGGCGGCTCGGGCAACCAGTCGATGCCTGCGGCTCGCCAGTCGAGCGTGTGGATGCGTTGCAGGGTGTCGCAGTAGGCGCGGGCGGCGTGCGCCTCCATCCTGCGTTTGATGAGGACTTCGCCGTTGACCCACTCGACGACCAGGCAGGCTCGACCGGCGTCTTCCGATGGTTCGAGATCGGCGCAGACGCCCAGGACCTCGAGAACGGGAATGCCCGCCTGGGCGAGCTGTTTCAGCAGTCTCGCCTCCGCGGGCAGGTCGTAGGGCGGCAGGATGCCTCGCTTGGGCTCCATCCTCAGGACGACGGGGGGTGCGTTGATCCGCTCCACCTTCCAACTGAGGTGGGACTGGCCCTTGAGCCGTTCGACGCTGGAGACGACTCCGTCGACGCCACAGGCCGATAGCGCGGCCTGCGCACGATTGATTTGCGATTCCTCTAGCTGGGACTCGTCACTCACCGCTGCGTCCGCCACCCGACCCGTTCGAACCCGTTTGGCTAGCCCTGACGCTGCTTGTTGCGCGGATTCTTCTTGTTGATGATGTAGACGCGGCCCTTGCGACGCACGATTTGGTCGTCGCGGGAGCGCTTCTTGACCGAGGCTCTGACCTTCATGAGGGCTCCGATTGCTGCTCTGGAAATCGTACCACGCGCTCGGCCTCGCTCTTGCTGGCGGGTTTGTTGCAGACGTATCACCGAGTTGACGCTATCCTCGAACGGATTGATGAACGAGGCTTCAACTGCGTATGCCCTTGAGCCCCTTGACTAGCGCTCGCGCTTCGAAATCGGCTGGCCGACTGCTCGACCGACACGAAGATGTCGCAGAACTCGCCGACCGCATCCGCGACGACGGCGTGATGGGCCTCGACACCGAATTTGTCTCGGAACGCACTTATCAGCCGCAACTGGCGCTGCTGCAGGTCGCGACGCGCGACGAGATTTTCCTGATCGATCCGCTGGCCGAACATATCCAGGAGGCGCCCGACCAGCCGATCTGGGATGCGATGGCGGACCCGTCGGTGCGGACGATTGTCCATGCTCACGACCAGGAGGCTCAGTTCTGCTTCCAGCGGACGGGGCGGGCGCCGGGAGACCTGTTTGACGTTCAGCTTGCGGCGGCGTTCAGCGGGCACTATTACCCGATTGCCTACGACAAGCTGGTCGGACGGGAGTTGCGGCGCGGGGTTGGGCCGTCGCAGTCTCGGACGAACTGGCTGCAGCGTCCGTTGACTGCTGCTCAGCAGCGTTATGCGGCTGAGGATGTTCGCTGGCTGATTCGGCTGCACGACCGGTTTGTGCGGCGGATGTCGGACGATCCGGAGCAGCGGCGGTTTGATTGGTTGCGCGAGGAGACGGAGACGCGGCTGGACCGGCTGAGCCGGCGCGAGAGCGACCGGTGGCGTCGGCTTTCGGGGGCGAACAAGTTGTCTCCGCGCTCTCTGGCGGCGTTGCGTGAGCTTTCGGCCTGGCGCGAGTCGGTTGCGAGCCGGCGCAACATTCCCTTCCGACGGATTGCCTCGGACGATCTGCTGGTGGCGGTGTCGGCGACTCGGCCTTCTTCGCAGGCAGAGCTCAAGAGCGTTCGCGGGGTTGGGCAGCTCAAGCAGTCGTACTTCTCCGATGTTCTGGGCGCGATTGAGACGGCGCTTTCGATTCCCGAGGCGGAGCTACCCGCGCGGGCGACTCGGCATCATGGCGGGAAGCCGTCGCGGATGGTGGTGCTGTTCCTGGAGTCGGTGCTGGCGGCGGCGTGCGCGAAGCATCAGATTGACCCTGAGCTCGTGGGCAGCAGCTCGCAGTTGCGGGCGGTGGTCTCGTGGAACGAGGGCGGCCGGCCGGCCGAGCAAATGCCTCGGCTGCTCAGCGGCTGGCGCGGCGAGGTCTGCGGCGAGCCGTTGCTCGAGGCGCTGGCGGGTCGGATCAGCCTGCGGATCAACGACCCGCTGTCGGCGAATCCGCTGGCGGTGGGCGGGCTGCCGTCGCCGAGTTAGCGGTGGCGGGGCTGTTCGGGCGAGAATTTTGGGTCGTTTGCTCGGATTTCCTTTGCTGGACTGGAGATCGGGCGTCTAGGTGTTCAGGTTTGTCTAGGTTTCGCCAGATCTGGCCAGATCTTGCTCGATTTCGAGTGCGTTCGGCCAGAGATAGCCAGGTGAGAACAGGAACGTGCGGGATGGAATCTGGATGTCGGCTGGACATGCGCTCTGGCCCTCTCTCGTTCATGCGTTCTTATTGTATCCGATTTTGGGTGCGGGGCGTCGGGCTCAGTGCGTCTGGCGAGTCAGATGCGGGGTGATCGAGGTGTCGGGCCGCGCTAAGATTGTGGAGGCGATGCCCGGTAGCTCAATTGGTAGAGCGGGCGGCTGTTAACCGCTAGGTTGCGGGTTCAAGTCCTGCCCGGGCAGCCATCATCGCTAGTCCAGAATCACCCATGCACAGATACGCCATCTCGATCTTCTGGAGCGGCGAGGACGGGATGTACGTGGCCGCCGTCCCGGACCTTCCTGGTTGCTCAGCGCTCGGCGACACCTACGACGAGGCACTCCGCGAGGTACAGGTGGCCATGTCTCTGTGGATCGACACTGCAAAGGAATTCGGCCATCCAGTTCCCGCTCCGTCCGTCGAGTTGGCGGCGCCTCCTGCGGGCGGCTGTTAACCGCTAGGTTGCGGGTTCAAGTCCTGCCCGGGCAGCTATTCTTGCCAAATTCATACTACCAATGCAGAAGCGTATCCAGCATCTCCCCCTGGCTGGATGCCGCTAACGAGATTGGGCGATCGGCTCCAGTACCAGCGGCGACCTCGTGGTTCCACGGCGATGACATCGCTGTGGGTCACTCAACTTCCAGGAACCTCCCAGACGTCGAGTGCCCTTCGAGCTACAACTATAGGATCCGATGCCTGTGGAGAAGTCACGTGCAGTTGACTTCCTGGCTGACATCTAACGCTTATGCTCCTGCTTTGTGCATCTCCCAGAGTAGTGAGGTCCAGTAGCACCTTCAATTCGTCAGGCTGCAACAAACAAGTCTCCATCTGGCCAGCAGCATCCAACTTGTCAACTCCACAGATCAACACCGCCGCGTATCTCTTTCCTGAGAGAAGTTCGAGCTTATCCCGCGGGAACTGGAACGTCCATGTCCTGGCCTTGTCCTTTGCGAGCCGTGATGTAGTTCTCAACTTGAGGAACAGGGACAACTCTCCGTTTAGCTCATAGGTGGCCCAATCCTGGGAGGGATTAGTCTCGATCATCCTCAAAGTTGGCGGGTTTCCGCCCTTTTTCCTCAGTAGCTTCACGATTGCCGCACCGTGAAAGAGTTCAAACTGTTGGACTGCCATTTACACTTGCTCCTTCGTTGCCGTGGAGAAGCGCAAGACTAACAGGATATGGCGAACGCTCAACTCCACTTCCCTCCTACAAGGGCAGTGGCTGCCGAGCCAGGATTCGAACCTGAACTGAGGGATCCAAAGTCCCTAGTGCTACCGTTACACTACTCGGCAATCGGCAATGTTGTTGGTACCGAGGGCCGGACTCGAACCGGCACGGGCTTGCGGCCCAATGGTTTTTGAGACCATCGCGTCTACCATTCCGCCACCTCGGCACGCTCTGACCAGACTATCAGGACTCGCGGGGGACGTCGTGGCGGGGGTCGCCGTCGTCGCGGTGGGCCTGGACCGGGTTCAACTTGCGGAAGCGGACGAGGCGGATGCGGCGGTTGTCGGACTCGGCCACGGTCCAGCGGTAGCCGTGGAGGTCGATTGACTCCTGCGACTGGGGGATGCGGCGGAAGCGCTGGAGGAGCATTCCGGCGACGGTCTCGGCTTCCTCGTCGGAGAGGTCGAGTTCGAGTTCGGCGGCGAGGTCGGTCAGGCTGCGGCGTCCCTCGACGAACTCTTCGCCGGCGATGCGCACTGGGACCGGCTCGGAGCCGGCGCGGGTCTCGCTGCGGATGTTGCCGACGACGAGCTCGAGGATGTCCTCCAGGGTGACCAGTCCGGTGGTGGCGCCGAACTCGTCGATGAGGAGCATCAGGTGCTGGCCGGTCTCCTGCATGGCGGTGAGCACGCGCTGGACCGAGGCGCGCTCGGACTCGATGGGCGCGTCGCGCATGACCTCGCGGACGCGGCGGTCGCGATTGCCGCGTCCGAGCTCGGCGACGACGTCGGAGCCGTGCAGGTAGCCGATGTAGTCGTCGGCCGAGCCGTAGCGCACGGGCAGGCGCAGGAATCCGGCTTCGCCAAACGCGCGTCCAGCTTCTTCGAGGGTGGCGGCGGAGTCGATGGAGGCGATTTGCGGTCGGGGCGTCATGATCCGGCGGACCTGGGTCTCGCCGAGGCGGAGCGCTCCGAGCAGGACTGAGGTGTCCTGGCCTTCGAGTTCGCCCTCGTCGCGGGCCTGGACGATGGCAGTACGCAGCTCGCCGAGCGAGAGGGCGGAATGGGCTTCTTCGGCTCCGCCGACGACTCGCAGCCAGATCCTGGAAAGCCAGTCGAGCGCGGCTACGGCCGGGCCGATGAGTCTCGACCACCAGGTCAGGGGCAGCGAGTAGTAGCGCGCGACGGTCAGGTTGTGGTGCAGCGCGACGGACTTGGGTCCGATTTCGCCGAAGATGACGAGCAGGACGGTGACGGCGACGGTCGCCACGACGATGCTGAGTCCTCCGCTGCCGCCGACCAGCTCCTGGGCGATCACTGCGCCGACGGTGGCTGCTCCGGTGTTGACGAGGTTGTTGCCGACGAGGATCGAGGCGAGCAATCGGCGGGGCTCGCGGAGGAGGGACGCGGCGCGGTCGGCGCCTGGGAGGCGACGGCGTCGTTCATGCTCGAGTCGGACGCCCTCGATCGAGAGGTAGGACGTCTCAGCGCTGGAAAAAAACGCCGACAGAGCCAGCAACCCTGCCAGCAGCACGAAATACTCAATCACGAAGTGGCTCCCTGCACTCTGCGTCACATTCCTGAGAGTGCTGTCCCCTGTCCGAGCGAGGGGCTATGAGACCCTACGCTACTCTTCTGACATGGTTGCACCGACCGAACCACTCACGATTCGCAATGCAGCGGACATCCTGAATGTTGACGCCGACGCGCTGCTGGCCGAAATTCGCAGCGCTGCCGCCGAAGCCGAGCGACCCTCGGCGCGGGATTGAACGATTCCCGGACCGGCGCTCAGTGTGAGCGTCTTCGTGAACGGCAAGCTGGCGGTCTGCGAGCGGGACAAGCCCGGCTCGGACGATTGGCGCATCCGCTTCCCATGAGGCCGCGGTACGAGTCGGTCATTTTTGACCTGGACGGCACGCTCGCGGACACCGAGCCGCTGGTGATCGGCTGCATGCTCGACACGATCAATGCTCACGGGCACGCGGTCGACGAGGAGCTGCTGCTGAAGTTCATCGGTCCACCCTTGCCGGTGATGCTGTACAACATGCTCGGGCTCGACGGCGAGCAATCGCACGCGATCTACATGGACTATCTGAAGCGGTACGAGGACGTGTACATGCCGCAGACTCGTCCGTTGCCGGGAGCGGAGCCTCTGCTGGATGCGCTCGGCGCGGCTGAGGTTCCCCTGGCTGTGGTGACGAACAAGCGCGAGGACGCGGGTCGGAAGACGGTTGAGTTGTTGGGCTGGACGGATCGGTTCGAGACGATCATCGGGGCCGACACCGCCAGTGATCCGAAACCGCATGCCGCTCCGCTGCTGCACGCGCTGGAGATTCTCGAGGGCGAGCCGGAGTCGGCGGTGATGGTGGGAGACACGGAATCGGACATGGGCGCGGGGCGCAACGCGAAGTTTGCCGGCGTGATCGGGATCGTCGGGGTGCGGGACGCGGATTATCTGCGTCGGTTTGGCGCGACGCACACGGCGGACAATCTCGTCGGCGTGCAACGCCTGCTGTTTTCGGTCTGAGAATCGGGTTCGCTTGTGTTTGGGTCTGGAGCGCTGACCCCGAGCAGGTCCCGGCTCTGGGGCCGGGACTGGGAACCTGCTGAGCGTGCTTGTTACTGGTTGAAGACGGGTTCTCGCTTCTCGAGGAAGGCTGTGACGGCCTCGGTGTGAGAGGGCAGGCGGCGCGACTCTCTGTCGCGGGCACCCTCTCGCTCCATGACGCGCATCAGGTTGGGCTCGGTGACGTTGTCGTTGAGGAGCGTCTTGATCTTGCGCACGACGGCGGTTGGGTTGTTGGCCAGTTCTTCGGCCTTGGCCAAGGCTGTCGCGAACAGTTCGTCCTGGGGGACGACGGCGGTGACCAGGCCGATTCGGTAGGCCTCGTCGGCGGGGACCATGCGGCCTGAGAGGCAGATGTCGGTCGCGTGTCCGAGTCCGACGAGTTGGGCGAGCAATCGGGTCGAGCCGAGTTCGGGGACCAATCCGACCTTGACGAAGCGGATCGAGAGACGCGCGCCTTCGGCTGCGATGCGGACATCCGCGGGGAGCGCGAGGGTCAGTCCGACACCGACCGCGTAGCCGTTGAAGGCGATGACCACCGGCTTCGAGTCGCGGATCAGCTGCGTCCAGTTGACGGCACGTCCGGCGCCGGCTCGGGCGTCGGGGTCGTCGGCGAGGCGCTGGTTGAAGCCCTGGAGGTCGGCGCCGGCGCAGAACGCGCGGCCTTCGCCGGTCATGACGATTGCGCCGATGCTGTCGTCGTCGTTCCAGGCCTGGATCTGTTCGGTCATCTCGCCGGCCATCACATCGGTCCAGGCGTTCAGCTTCTCGGGCCGGTTCAGGCGGATGACGCCGACGCGGCCGATGGTTTCGGTTTTGATCTGTTCGTAGGTCATTGATCACCTCGCGAGATTGCTTGTCGGAATGATGTCTTGAGTCTAAAGCGCGTTGCGACCTGCGCTTTGGCGCAAGGAAACCCTACTCTGCGATGGTGACCGTACAACCCAGTCTCAATGGTGTTGATCTGCGACCGCGGTGGCGGCGCAATGTGCGTCTCTATCCGGTGTTCTACTTCTTCCAAAGCCTGCAATTTTTCTTGCCGATCTGGATCGTGTTTGCGCTCGATGAGGTTGGGCTGACCTTTGCCGAGCTCACGGCCATCGGCCCGGCGTTCTATGTGATCACCTCGTTCGGACAGGCTCCGGCCGGGGCGATTGCCGACCGGTTCGGACGGGTCCGGGTGATCCGCGCGGCGTTGGTGATCTACATCGCCTTCATCATCTGGTTCGCCTTCTCCGCCTCGTTCTGGCAGGCGGCGGTGGCCTGGGGCCTCTGGGGATTGTCCATGGTCACGCTGACCGGCACAGACAGCGCGTTTCTACACGACTCCCTCCAGGCGCTCGGTCGTGCCAGGGATTTCGAGCGTGTGGCGGGGCGCGCCTTTGCGGTGCGCTCAATCGCAGTGGTAGCGGCGACATTCATCGGGGGCGTGTTGGCCGGAGTGATCGGCCTGCAGGCGACCGTGATGTTCTGCTGCATCGGCAGCGGATTAGCCCTGCTGATTGCATTCGGCTTCCGCGAGCCGCCAAGACGCGCTCACAGCGGCGATGAACAGGCGCTGTCCTACATCAGCCTGATGAAGGAAACACTGCGGTTGGCCGGCAAGACGCCGACGATCCGCTACTCACTGATCTTCAGCGCCCTGCTCGTGGCGGCGCTGGTTCCCGAGTTCTATCTGATCCAGCCGTTCCTCAGGGAGCAGGGAATCGATGTCGGTTGGCTCTTTACCGCGCTGCAAGCCCCTCCGCACATCGCGACGGTCATCGGCGCCGCGCTCGCGTTCTGGCTCGCGGTTCGCCTGGGCATTGTGCGGACGCTGGCCTCGATGCCGTTCTGGGTGGTCGGCGTTTATGTCGGCATCGCGCTCTGGGACCAACTCGGGGCGATTGCGCTGTTTGCCGTGCTTGGCTTCGCGCGCGGCGCGCAGATGCCGCTGATGGAGGGCTACCTCAACCGCCGCATCCCGTCCCACCTGCGGGCCACCGCCCTCTCGCTGAACCACATGGGCTGGGCGTTGATCATGCTGCCCTTCCTGCCGATCTTCGGGCAATTCGTCGAGGCCAACACGCTGCCGACCGTGTTCTTCGGACTGGCCGGTTTCTACGGACCGCTGCTGCTGATCATCATGATCCTCTGGGTCCGGGCCGACCGACAGGAGATCGGACGGTTGCGGTTGCCGCCGGCGATTCCCGCTCTGCTGCGTGAGGTGTTGTGGAAGCCTCAGCGGCGTCCGACACCGGCGGCGCGGCCCGTTGATTTTGACTGACCGTTGAAAGGACTATCGGATGCCTGATCGACTTGCTGGGAAGTCTGCGATCATCACCGGCGCGGGATCGCGTGCTGAGGGGATTGGTAATGGGCGCGCGACGGCGATCCTGTTTGCTCGGGAGGGGGCGGAGCTTCTGCTTGTTGATCGTGATGAGGCGGCGGTACAGGCGACGCTTGACATGATTCGGGCGGAGGGCAACGACGCGGCGATTGCGGTCGCCGACGTGACCTCGACGGAGGACTGTGCGCGGATCGTGGGCGATGCGGTTAGCCGGTATGGGAAGCTCGATGTGCTGCACAACAATGTCGGGATTGGCGGCCGGGGGACGGTTGAGGATGTCTCGGAGGTTGAGTGGGAGCATGTCCAGCGGGTCAATGTGACGTCGATGATGCTGACTTGCAAGCATGCTGTTCCGGCTCTGCGCGAGAGTGGCGGCGGGGCGATTACGAATGTGTCGTCGATTGCGGCGCTGCGGCCTCAGGGGTTGACGGCGTACAGCGTGAGCAAGGCGGCGGTGGCGACTCTGACGCAGGCGCTGGCGGTTGATCATGGGCGCGACCGGATTCGGGCGAACTGCATCATGCCTGGTCCGGTCTATACGCCGATGGTGTACTCAGGTGGGATGTCGGACGAGCTGCGGGAGCGTCGCAAGAATGCGAGTCTGCTGAAGCAGGAGGGCGAGCCCTGGGACATCGCCTGGGCTGCGGTGTTCCTGGCCAGCGATGAGGCCAAGTATGTGACCGGGGTGATCCTGCCGGTCGACGGTGGGGTGACGGTCCGGGGGCCGGATCGGTAGCTATTCTTCTTCGTCGTCCTCGCCGTTCGTGGGGATCTCGTAGACGGCGGCCGCTCCAGCGTCTTCGCCGCCCTCGGCAGTGTCGGCGAGCCAGGCTCCGACGACGGCGGTGGCGCCGTCGATCTCGGTGACCCAGCCGAACTCGGCTCGTTCGCCGGCCTCGATTGCGTCGACCGGGCCGAGGACTCCGACCTCTACCCATTGGTCTTCGACCAGTTCGAAGGCGTAGGCTGCGCCGCTTCGGTACGTGCCGGACTCGGGATGTCCGCGGTGCGGCGCTCCGATGACCATGCGGTCATCCTTGATGTCGACTGAATAACCGAACCAGTCGCCTGGTTGCATGTCGGAGGCCTCGAGCTTGGAATGGAGCTCCCAGAGGTTCTCGAGCTTCCAGACATAGGTTGCGCCGGCGCTCCAGAATGGGTCGTCGTGGTCGTATGCGCCTGAGGCGAGCCAGGGATTCTGCAGCGCGACTTGCGAGCCCAGTTTGTCGCCCGCGATGCCATCGGAGGCGACCAACTTGCCGGCGAAGTTCCACTCGTCGTTGTAGAAGTGCCAGACGTAGACCGCGCCGGCGTCCTCGGCGATCGTGTCGTCGCCTGGGGCTCCGACGGCGATGACGTTTTCGTGCATGTCGATGTCGCGGCCGAACATCATTCGCTCGCTGGCCTCACTGGGCTGGAGCACTGCCTCGGGCCACCAGAGTCCCTTGTGCTGCCGGAAAATCGTGACTGATCCGGTCTGCGCACCGAACAGCAGGTCTTCCCAGGCGGAGACGGCAATTCGATCGCCGTGGATGGCGACGCTCCAGCCGAAGGATGCTCCTGCATTTGCCGTCTGCGGCAGGAGAGTCCCAGTGCGGATCCATTCGCCATGCACCTTCTCGTAGACGTAGGCGACGCCTGAGTCATCAATCCGGCTGCCGTCGGGTCGTAGGCCGTCTTCGTACGGCGCGCCGATCACGATGCGGCCGTCGCCGATGGCGAGCCAGCGTCCGAACCAGCCCAGCGGATCGGGATATGGAGGGAGCAGGTACGCGGTCTCGACCCACTCGCCGTCGATGCGCTCGAAGATGAAGACGGCCCCGGTGTCGTCGCCCATGACATCGTGATAGGGAGCGCCGATTGCGATCACGTCGCCCTCGATCACGGCCGACCAACCGTACTCGTCGCGTTCGGCGGGGACGCTTGGCGTTAGGGGCGTGCCCTCGGCGAGCCACTTGCGGACTGGTGGGACGGGGGCGACTGACTGTTGCCGATCCGTCTGGTCCCGGGCGCCGTAGGGATCGTCGGAGGCGTAGTCCTGGGTCTGCTGCTGGGCGGCCTGTTGTCCCTGGTCGCGCTGCATCGCATCGGCGGTGGAAGGCTGATCGCCCTCCTGATCTTGTTGCTCATCTTGCGCGGTCTGTTGCTGGTCTGGTTGGGTGGCCTCGCTCGCTGACTGGGAGTCCTGCTGATTCGATGCGTCCTGTTGATCTTGTTGTAGGTCTTGCTGCTGCGTGGACGATGCTTCCTGGGACTGATCGGTGTCGCCGGTGCATGCGGTGAGGGCGACCATCATGAGTACGAAGAGGGCGAGTGCGATGAGGAACCACGCGGTCATTGACGCCCCACTCAGCAGTCGGTGAGGGGACAGCATCAGACCAAGCACCATAGGAGTGAACCTGCCAATCAACGTCGTTGATGCCCTGCCGCGTCAGCGCCCGGCGGACACGGCGTACCCCGCACTGGGAACCAGCCTATCGAGGAATTGGAGGTTCGGGCTATTGCCGATAGACGGGTTGGCGCTTCTCGCGGAAGGCCGCCTGCGCTTCTGCGGCGTCGGGGCCGGTCATGGTGGCTTCCTCCATCGACAGGGAGAGCGGGAGGACGAGGTTGGAGACGTGCTTGAGCCACTTGTTGATCGGCACTTTGGAGGCGGAGATTGCGCCTAGCGGGCCGTTGGACAGTCGCTCGGCCAGCGCGAGGGCGGTCGACATTAGCTCGTCGTCTTCGACGACATCCTGGACGAGCCCGAGTTCTCTGGCCTGGTCGGCGCGGATGTGCTCGCCGGTCATGAGGTAGTACTTGGCGCGGGAGGGTCCGACCAGCATGGGCCAGATCACGCCGCCGCCGTCGCCTGCGCCGATGCCCATGTTGACGTGGGTGTCGCCGAGGACGCCGGAGCGGCCGATGTAGACGACATCGGCCATCAGCGCGACGGTCGCGCCGAGACCCAGCGCGTAGCCATTGACGGCGCAGACCACCGGCTTCTCGCAATCGAGCCAGTTGTCGACGATCAGCCGCGCTTCATTCATGCGATTGAGATAGCGGCCGCCCATGGGCTCGTCGCGGTCGGCGGAGAAGTCGCCGCCGGCGCAGAAAGCTCGGCCGGCGCCGGTGAGGACCAGGACTCGGACTTCGTGGTCGCGATTGGCGTCGACGGGCAACGAGGCCAGCTCGCGGTGCATGGCGGAGTTGACGGCGTTGAGTTTCTCTGGCCGGTTGAGGGTGGCGATGGTCACGCCGTCGGAGCGCTTGTCGATGTCGATGGTGGTGTAGGCGTCGGGGTTGAGGGTCATGATTCGTTCCCTTCAGAAAGGGTGGTGGCTGGATCGTGCGCAGAACTGTCGGCGTTCCATTCGTCCCATTCGTGCTGCCAGGCGGCGATGGCTGCTTCGGCAAACTTGCTCAGATGTGGCGCAACCTGTTCGAGGCTGTCGGCATCTACGGTAATGAATGCCTCGTTTCCGGACCGCCGCAGTTCGGTTCGAATTGCCAGCGGTTTGACTGACTCGAGCAGCGTCGATAGCTCGTCCGGACACGCGTCCACAGCTGCCCGACGGACAAAAATGTTCACATGTCCGGTGGCGTCAGTACGAACGAATGGGCCAACATAGCCATGGTGCCTGTTGCTGCGGCGGTCCTCAGTAGTGGGCAACGCGAAGTTCACGCCGTTCTTGAATTTGTGGACCTTGTAGGGCGCTTCCGCGAAACATCTTGCCAACAGCTGAAAGGCAGACTGATAGACCTCCGCAGCTTGAAACTCCGCTGCGCGCAAGACCGGGTCGTTTCGCTGTGAAGAGGAAGTCAACGGCCTTCGAACGTCGTCGGTCGACACTTCGACCTGCCTCGCAAACAGTGTCCGATCACCTTCTTTGAAGGCGTGAAACGTCACGACTTCGACATCGACACCCTTGTCGGCAAGCCAGTGTGCCATTCGCTCGGCGGCTGGCTCCAGTCCAAGACCGACCACCGCGATGCGGGCCGGCCTGAGCTCTGCTACCTGGTCTTCGTCAAACCGATCCGAGTACCAATCGTCAAAGTCATCGAACTCCCGCTCGAATCCACCAGGTCTGTGATCGGTAATCCGACGAGCGAGCTCGTCGTACGAGAGTGAGTCCAGCCACGAGGCATAGTCAATCGCCTGCGTGATGGCGTGGCGCGGCGCTTCGCCACGCTTCAGTTCGTAGACGACGAGCTTCCCTTCCTCGTCAATCCCAAGAAGATCGAGCGGCCCACTCTCTGTCATCAGCTGTCTGCCGACCAACGTGACCCCTTCGCCGAGCATCTCAGGGCGCTGAATCAGCATCTCCTCAAAGTGATGCTCGTACTCGACGTGCGGTCGTCTCGGAAGTGGTTCGACCATCCCGTCTTCACCAGCAACCCACAGATTCACCTGCTCCGCCATCTCGAACTCCTCAATCGTGCTTAGCAGGCGAGTTGGGCGGCGAGGTCGTGGAAGTCGGTGGCGACGATGTCGAAGGATGGGTCTGGTGTGAGGTCGACGGGGAAGTTTGGCCCGGCTTCATCGGGTCTGGGGACGAATGCGGTTCTCATGCCGGTCTGGGCGGCGGCGAGCAGGTCTCCCTGGTGGGCGGCGACCATCATCACCTCTTGAGATTCACAGCCGAGGAGCTCGGCGGCCCGCTGGTAGCACTGGGGCTCGGGCTTGAACGCTCCGGTGACCTGGGCGGAGAGCACGCAATCCCAGGGCAGTCCGCCGAACCTGGCCATATTGACCAGCAGGTCGACGTTGCCGTTGGAGAGCGTGGAGACGACGAATCGGGAACGGAGGCGTTGGAGTCCGCCGGGTGAATCGATCCAGGGGTGCAGGCGGTGCCAGGCTCGGTTTAGCTCTGCTACCTCAGCCTCCGGCGCGTCGATGCCGAGTTCCTCGAGCAGCATCTTGAGCATTCGCAGATGAAGCTGGTCGGCGGTCTGGAAAGGCAACTCTCCGTCTCGGACCAGTCTCATGCCTCCTGCGTAGCCTTCGCGGCGCCAGCGGTCGGTAAACATGCCGGCGTCGGCTCGGACGCCGTAGCGCTTGAGGAAGGTCTCGACCTCAGCCGAGACGGAGGTGCGCCAGTCGACGACGGTCCCGAACACATCGAAGGTCAGAGCTTTGACGCCGTTAAGATCGGTCATCGGAACCCTCACCTTACCCCCCGTGTCAAGCACGGGGCAGGCTCTCCCTAGGGAGAGGGGATTAGAGGATCTGGCTAAGGAACAGCTTGGTGCGTTCCTCGCGCGGGTTGGTGAAGAAGTGCTCGGGAGTGCCTTGCTCGACCAATGCGCCTTCGTCGAAGAAGACGAGTCGGTCGGCGACCTCGCGGGCGAAGCCCATCTCGTGGGTGACGACGATCATTGTCATGCCGGACTCAGCGAGTTCCTGCATGACATCGAGGACTTCCTTGATCATCTCGGGGTCGAGGGCCGAGGTGGGCTCGTCGAAGAGCATGATCTTCGGTTGCATGGCGAGCGCTCGGGCGATCGCGACTCGCTGTTGCTGTCCGCCGGAGAGCTGGGCGGGGAACTTGTCGGCCTGCTCGGGGATACCGACTCGCTCGAGGAGCTGCATGGCGAGGGCTTCGGCCTCGAGCTTGGGCATGTGTCGGACCTTTTGCGGTCCGAGGGTGATGTTGCTGAGCACCGAGATGTGGGGGAAGAGATTGAACTGCTGGAAGACCATGCCGACTTCGGAGCGGATGGCGGCCATCGCGCGGACGTCTTCGTTCAGCTCGATGCCGTCGATGACGATGCGGCCGGCGTCGTGCTCCTCGAGTCGGTTGAGGCAGCGGATGTAGGTTGATTTGCCGGATCCAGATGGTCCGAGGATGACGACAATCTCGTGTTCCTTGATGCGCAGGGAGACGTCGTCGAGGGCCTGGAAATCTCCGAACCACTTGTCCACGTTCTCGGTGATGATGATGTCCTGAGAGCCGGCGAGGCGGGGCGAGAAGACTTCGCCCTCGCCGTTGGTCGCCGGCTGCACAGCGGCAGCGGCCTTGGGGCCTGCCGATTCGGCGATGATGTCCACGGGCGATAGTTCATCTGTCATCTCAAGCTCCTCAAACCGCCTCTTGATTGAGGCTAGCGCTCGCCGATTCCCTGTGCGCGTTCGACCCGTTGGGAGATGCGCGACATCATGAATGCGACCACCCAGAAGACGACTGCGACGAAGACGTAGGCCTCAATCCGGTCGGGAATGAACTCCGATTGGGCGATGGCGGAGTCGGCGTTGCCTTTGAGTTCGCGCAGGGTCAGGATGATCGTGACGAGGGTGGTGTCTTTCCAGATGGCGATGGCCTGACCGACGATCGGTGGGATGGAGATGCGCAAGGCCTGCGGGAGGACGATCAGCTGCATCGCCTGGAGTTGGTTGAGGCCGACGGCCTGGGCGGCTTCGTATTGGCCTCGGGGGAGGGCCTGGAGTCCGCCGCGGATGTACTCGGCCATGTAGGCGCCGGTGAAGACGGCCAGCACGACCATCGTGCGGATGATGAGGTCGCCGCCGATGACGTCGTCGAGGATGAAGAGGGCGACGAAGAGCCAGCCGAGCAGCGGTGCGCCGCGGACGACCTCGATGTAGGCGGTGCAGGTCCACTTGATGGTGCGCATGTTTGAGGCGCGACCGAGCGCGAGGGGAATCGCGACCACCAGTCCGCCGACGATCCCGACGGGGGCAAGGATCAGGTTGAGGACGAAGCCGTCGAACTGTCTCGTGTTCGCGCCGCCGGCGACCATCAGGATGACTAACACCAGCGGTAGCGAGAGCGCCAGCAAGCCGCCGACGATGCGCTGGTGCCAGACGCGTCGCGGGGATGTTTCTCGGGGCATCCAGACGGTGAGGTAGTAGCCGAGGTAGAGGAGCCCGATCGCGACCAGGAACCAGATCGACGACCAGATCGTTGCGCCGCCGTGAGCCATCAAGAAGATCACGAAGGCGCCGGTGAGGACGATGAACAGGGTGTCGCGTCGGCCCAGGCTCGACCAGGTGCCGTAGGCGAGTCCGATGAGGAACATCACGACAGCGATGCTGGTCCACAGGCGCCAGGCTTCCTCACGGGGGAATGATCCTGCGAACAGCAGCCAGCGGTTGGCGGTGATCACGTTCCAGTTGGCGTCGAAGAAGACGAACCAGAGAATCCCGACGACCATGATCCCCAGGAATCCGGCGGAGATCAGCGTCAGGATTGTTCCGCCAAGCGAGGGGAACAGGTTGCGGCTGATCCACTCGCGGGCCTTGACTCGGAATGGGCGGCCGGCTCGTTGACGGTGGGGCGGCAACACAATTTTGCGCGGCCCACCCGCCGGCGGCAGCGGACGCTGTTCGGGACGGGGGATTGGGGGCAGTTCAGACATCGACGCCCCCTACAACCGGTGCGCGGTGACGCGCGCATTGAGCACGTTCATCACCGCGGAAATGGCGAATGAAATGATCATGTAGGTGACGATGATCACGAAGAACATCTCGAGCGCGTGGCCGGCCTTGTTCTGAATCACGGTGGCGACGCGGAAGAGGTCGTCGTAGAGCACTGCGTAGGCCAAGGACGAGTTCTTGTTCACATTGAGGAACTGGTTGGTAACGGATGGGATCATCTGGCGTAGCGCCTGGGGCAGGATGATCAGGCTGAGGCGCTGGTAGCCGGAGAGCCCGATCGCATTGGCTGCTTCGGTCTGGCCTCTGGGCAGGGCCTGGATGCTGCCGCGCACGATCTCGGCGATGAATGAGCCGGTGTAGGCGGTGAGGCCGAGCACCAGCGCGGCGAACTCGGGCTTGATGACCATGCCCTCGGCGTACTGGGTACCTTCGAGGATTGGTCGGTCGATGGAGACGACCACGCCGAGCAGGAGGAAGGAAATGAGCGCAGCGGCGGCAAAGATTGTGAAGGCATAGCGATTTGCGAAGTGCGGCTGGCCGGTCTCTCGTTCTCGTTCCTGACGGGATGCGCGCACTCGCAGCGCGACCAGGGCGGCTGCGATGAGTGCGATTACCCAGACGCCGACGAACCAGTCGGGTACGCCCCAGAGGCCTGCGGAAGGAACCGGCCAGGGAATCGCGATGCCTCGGTTGGAGAGGAAGAAAAAATCGCCGACGTTGACGACGTTCTGGATGATCGGCGCGCCGACGAGCAGGATGGCGTACCACAAGACGACCTGCACGAGCAGCGGCGTGTTGCGGAAGATCTCGACGAAGAGCATCGCCATCTTGGAGACGAGGAAATTGGAGGACAGGCGCGCGACGCCAACGACGACGCCGACGATCGTGGAGAGGAGGATGGCGACGAGGACGGCGCGAATCGAGGACCAGACGCCGACCAGATACATCGTCAGGCGCGAGTTGGTGACGCCGTCGACCTCGGTCAGCCACTGCGATCCGACGGCGAATCCGGCTGGCTCGCTGAGGAAGCCGAAGCCGAACTCGCGCAGGTCGAGCGAGGTGTAGACGTACCACGCGATGATTGCCGTGGCGGCGACGTAGATCGCCTGCTGGAGGACGTTTCGGAACCCGCGACGGTAGAAGAGCGGCACTTCGCCCGAGGGCATCGGTGGTCCTCCTGCTTGTGCGGACATCTGGTTCCGTTCGCCGTCGGTGCTGTTCGGTCGTGGTTCCGCAACAGGTTAACCGAGATGGGATCTCGATGGCTCTACACGATCAGACCAGCAGATAGATGTATCGGAAACGGACAGAAAAAGGGGCCGCCCGTTGGACGGTCCCTGATTCCGTGTACGGAAACTGTCGTTTAGCGGTACGGCAGCGCGTACTGGATGCCGCCGGTGCCTGGCGGACAGTTGCTCTTGTCCTCGGAGGCCAGCGCGTTCAGTGAGCAGGCTCGCGGAACGGCGTCACCGACGTTGTTCTCGTAGATCTCGCCGTAGTTGCCGACTGCGGCGATGGCGCGCTGGATGAACTGCGCACCGACCGAGTCGAAGCCGAGGGTGGAGACTTCGCCGCCCTCGAAGGAGACGCCGAGCAGACGCGCGACGGCGGTGTTCGGCGGGTTCGAGGCCATGGCGGCCACGTTGGCCTTGGTGATACCCATTTCCTCAGCGGCGATCAGGCCGTGCACGACCCAGTTGACGACGTCCTTGAACTCGGAGTCGAAGTCGCGAACGCCAGGAGCCAGCGGCTCCTTGGAGATCAGCTCGCCAAGAATGACGAATTCACTGGCGTTGTCGAGCACGCCGATGCGGGAGGCGAGGTTGGACTGGTCGGCCGTCCAGACGTCACAGCGGCCGGCGAGGAACGCGTCCTGCGTTTCCTGGTCGGAGCCGCCGAGCGGCGTGTAGCTGAGGCCGAGGTCGGTGAAGTGGTCAGCAAGGTTCTGCTCAGTCGTCGTACCGGACTGGACACAGATGGTCTTGTCGCCCATGTCGGCGGTGGACTCGATGCCGGAACCCGCGTGGACTGCGAAACCCTGACCTGTGTAGAAGGTGGTCTGCGCGAAGTCGACGCCCAGCTCCCGGTCGCGAGAGGCGGTGATTGTGGTCGTGCGGATCAGCACGTCGATCTCGCCGTCGGCGAGGAGCTCGAATCGGGTCGAGGCGTCGGAGGCATCAACCAGCTCGAGGTCAACTTCCATTGCTTCGGCGATTGCCTGACAGAAGTCGACATCGAAGCCGACTACTGAACCGTCTGGCTCGCGGAATCCGAACAGCGGCTGGGTCTGCTTGACGCCGCACTTGAGGACGCCGCGATCCTTGACCAACTGGACGGTGTCGCCGCGCGGCTCGCCGGAGACCTGGGCCTGGGGCTGGTCCTGCTGCTGTTGCATGACTTGCTGCTGCTGTTGTTCCGTCGCCTGCGCCTGCTGTTCGTCTTCGTCCGACGTACAGGCGCCGATGACAGCGCCGGCGATCAATGCGGCACCGGCAAACAGCATTGCGCTGAACAGCCTGCGCCCTTTCAAACTCGGCAATCTCATTAGGCTCCCCTGTCCTTTCACAGTCTTCGGATTGGCCCGAAGGCTACCTCGCTACTGGCGGATTATACACACGCAGCATCGTCGATGACGGATGCGCGCGGTATCTCCACCTGATTTCTATCGCTTCGATTCTGGCACGTCGAAGTTGAACAGCCGCGCGGCGTTCAGGCCCAGAATCCTGGCTCGCTCGCTGTCGTCGAGGTCGCCCATGGTGCGCTCGATTGCGGCGGCGGAGTGCGGCCAGGAGCCCTCGTGGTGCGGGTAGTCGTTGGCCCAGAGCAGGTTGTCGACGAGGTCGTACTTGCGGGCGAGGTCGATACCGGGGCCGTCGTCCTGGAAGGAACCGAAGCAGTGGGCTCGGTAGTAGTCCGAGGGCAGACCCTCGAGCTTGGGGAAGGCCCACATGTGGTGCTTGTGGTAGGCCTCGTCCATGGCCGTCAGGGCCCAGGGAATCCAGCCGATGCCGGCCTCGATGGTGCCGGCGCGCAGGCCGGGGAAGCGCTGGAAGACGCCGGAGGCGCACATGTTGATCACGGGCTCCATGGTCATGGCCAGGGAGTGGAAGACGTAGTTGGTGACTGCGCCGCCGTTGCCTCGCGCGCCGCGGGGATCGCGGCCGGTCGAGACGTGGAAGGTGATCGGCAGTCCGGTCTCCTCGACGGCCGCCCAGAGGGGGTCGAACTCGGGCAGGTTGTAGTTGCGGGAGTCCTCGCCGGTCGGTCCCCAGACGGGCTTGGCGGGGAAGGAGAAGCCGCGGAAGCCGCGCTCGGCGGAGCGCTGGATCTCGGCGATGGCGCCGGGGATGTCGCCGGTGGCGACGCAGGCGAGCGGCGATGAGCGGTCGTAGGTGTCGCCGAATGTGTCCCAGGCCCAATCGTTCCAGGCGCTGCACATGGCGTTGGCGAAGACCGGATCGTCGGTCGCCCACATGGAGAGTCCCTTGTTGGGGAAGATGATCTCGGCGTCGACGCCGTCGCGGTCCATGTCGCGGACGCGCTCTTCGGGGAAGGCGTTGCCGTGCTTGTCGCGGACAAGGTCCTCGCCGGCGAGCTTGAGGTCGCGAATCTTGGTGGGGCGGTGGCCCTCGGTCACCTGCCAGCGGACGCCGTCCTCGTCGACTTCGATGCGCGGCAGCCTGTGGCGAAACTGCTCGTCCACGCGGCGCTCCCAGAGGTCGACCGGCTCGTGTACGTGGCAGTCGGCCGAGACCATGAAGTATTTGTTCGGGTCATCCGGACGCGCGGTGCGGGTCCAGCCTTCGACGCCGGGGGTCAGGGTGCGGTGCTCGGGAATCTCATATCCGACGGGGTCGGCCGAGGGTCGTTCGGCGGTCACCATGGGCAAATCCTTCCGGGCAGGCGGTGCCTGCCTTCACTCGATAGCTAGGGAGAGTCTAACTGAGTCCTTAGAGCTGCGACACGTCCAACCTGGAGTGAGGGCCGGGATGGTCGTAGTCGAGGGCGCTGGTCTCGATCAGGCCGTTGTCGGGGAGTGGGAGGTCGATGTACTCGGGATCGAGGCCTTCCGAGGGCCAGAAGCGGAGTCGTACGCCGACGGCGTCGTCGGGAGGCTCGTGAGTCGTCTCGTCGGCTCCTCGGCCGGAGTGGAACCAGTCGCCCTCGGTCTCGCCGTCGCCGACGAGCCAGGAGCCGAACCAGGGCATTGGCTGGCCGAAGTCGGAGGTTTGCTCGTGCCAGAGGATGCGAAGTGTGGACCTGGTTGTGGACATGGCTTAGGTGTCCGTGAAGTTGGGCCGGCGCTTTTCGGAGAAGGCCTTGGGGCCTTCGATGGAGTCGTTCATGCCCTGGAGGTTCTGCTCGATGGCTGCTCCGAACTGCTGCGCCATCATCGGCTCCATGTAGTAGCCGCGGTAGAGCGCTTGCTTGATGTTGCGGACCTCGCGAGGGGCGAGGTAGAGCATGCGTCGGGCGTAGGCCAACGCCGTCTCCAGCAACAGCTCCTGAGGGACGACGCGCTGGACCCAGCCGAGCTGGTAGCAGCGTTCGGCGTCGTACTGGGTGTCGCCCCAGAGGGTGAGTTCCATCGCGGAGCCGAGGCCGATTTGCCGGGTCAGGGGGACCATCCAGCCTGCTCCGCCCATGTTCCAACGGGTCTCGGCGATTCCGACTTTGGCTTCCTCGGACATGATGCGGATATCGCACTGCATCGCGTACATGAAACCGCCGGCGACGGCCCAGCCGTTGATGGCCGCGATCGTGGGTTTCCACAGGTTCATCGACTCGGACAGCGGCACGGGACTCTTGCGCCGGGACATGATCGGCGCGACGCCCGACTCGCGGCCCTCGCGCTCGGCTTCGCGAGCCTCGGCGGTGTTGATCAGGTCGGCTCCGGCGCAGAAGGCTCGACCCGCGCCGGTGAGGACGGCGCAGCGGGCGTTTGGGTCGTCGCGGTACTCCGCGAAGGCGTCGTAGAGCGCCTCGCTGAGGCCGTCGCCGATCGAGTTCAGCCTGTGCGGTCGGTTGAGGGTGATCAGGTAGACGCCGCCGTCTTCGAGCTTGTCGACCTTGACGACCGGGCCGAAGATTTCTTGGGGCGTCGCGCGGTTGTGCTTCGCGGGGTCGTAGGTCTCGTACTGTTGATCGGCCATCGTTTCGTCCCCGTGCTGGTCGATTGTTTGGTGCGAACGTCGTTTGCAGACGCTCGCACGATAATCTACCGCTCGAATCAGGACGCAGGATCGGAACGGTGCAGCGATGACCACGAACGGAGACATGGGTAGCGGGCAGTCGCCGATTGACATCACGGACTGGCGTGAATCGCAAGCGCAGGCGCCGAGATTTGCATATGCCAGCCGAGCGAATCGGGTCGAGCGGACCCAGGGATTTGTGATGTTCCACTTCGACGGAGGGAGTGAACTGTTGCTCGGCGAAGAGCGATATCGACTGTTGCAACTGCACTGGCACACTCCGGCCGAGCACACGGTTGACGGGGACGAGTTTGCCGCCGAGGTTCATTTCGTTCACGTCAACGAGCGTGACGAGCTGTTGGTGGTTGGAACGGTTTATCAGCTCGGCGAGCCGGACGTGGGTCTGCAGCAGATTATTGATGGCACTCCGGCGGTTGGCGAAGAAGAAGGAGTCACTCTGTCTCTTGCTGCGGCCGAGCATGTTCCCGAGTCCGACGGCTACTACCACTACGTCGGTTCGCTGACTGCTGCGCCGTTCAGTGAACCCGTCCAGTGGTATGTGGGTCGGTCGGTGCGAACGATCGCTCAGCGGCAGGCTGAGCAACTGCAGGCGTTGGCCGGGGGTCCGAATGCCAGGGCATTGCAGGACCGAAACGGGCGCACGACTGTCTGCGTTGGGTGCGGCAGATGAGAACTCCCCTCCTGGGGGGCTGTCGCGGAGCGACTGAGGAGCCTCCTCGCGTCAGGCGGCCCCCTCCACCCCTTCGGGGCACCTCCCCCAGAGGGGGAGGTCTTGGCTCCCATTACCATCGATCAATCTCAGATCTCTAGCGGCGGGCGATGATCATGCCTCCTCAAGTCGGTACTTCTCTCGGCAAACTCCAGGGCGCGGAGGACGACGGCTGCGTTGTCTTTCGCGGGGTTCCGTTCGCACAGCCTCCGGTCGGTGAGCTGCGCTGGCGTCCACCGGAGCCGATCCAGCCCTGGGACGGCATCCGCGACGCGACCGAGTTCTCGGCCTCGGCGATGCAGCGTCAGGTTCCGGGCGATGTTGGCGACCTGATTGGGATTCCGGCTCAGACGCAGTCGGAAGATTGCCTGTATCTCAACATCTGGACGCCGGGCTGCGACGAGCGCAAACGGCCGGTGATGGTCTGGATCCACGGCGGCGGGAACACTGTCGGCTCGGGAACTCAACCTCGGATTGACGGGCGCAAGCTTGCGCTGACCGGCGATGTGGTCGTGGTGACATTGAACTATCGGCTGGGGGTCTTTGGTTGGTTGCATGCGCCAACGCTCGGGGCCTACGGCAACGAGGGACTGCTCGATCAGACGGCGGCGCTGTTCTGGGTCCGCCGCGAGATTGAGGCGTTCGGCGGCGACTCTGCCAACGTCACGGTCTTTGGACAGTCGGCCGGTGGATTCGATATCGCCCACCTGATGGCGATGCCGGCCGCGACGGGGGCGTTCGACAAGGCGATCCCGATGAGCGGCTCGCTGATTCCGACGATGACCAAGGTCGAGGCACGCGCGGTGGCAGAGAAGTTCCTGCTGCGGTTTGGGGGTTGGGATGACCCCGAGCGAATGCGAATGGCCAGCGCCGACGACTTGTTGGACTATCAGGTCGAGTTGACCGGCGGCGGCCTCGGCGGGGCGCGGTTTGGTCCGGTTGCGGATGGCTACTCGCTGGGACTGGACGCGGAGGCGCGGATCGGCGCTGGGATCCAGACCAGAGGCATGCCGATGATGATCGGTCACACAAAAGACGAGTTCAACCTCTTCACCGCCGCTGCCCAGGCGGAGCGTGAGATGACGGACAACGATCTCCTGGCTGCCTCAACGGCTCCCTTTGGTGGAATGCGGGCCGCGGAGGGCGTTGACCGATATCAGCGGGCGAGGGATGCGCGCGGCGAGCCGACGGACAACAACTCGGTCTGGAACGCGATCATGACCGACTCGATGTTCCGCATCCCGGCGGTGAAGACGGCCGAGGCTCAGAGCCGACACACGCCAAGTGTGTGGAGCTATCGCTTCGATTATCCGTCGCCGGCGTATGACGGCAGGTTGGGGAGCTGCCACTCGCTCGACATCCCGTTCATCTGGGGTACGTACGAGGCCGACAACATGAAGCGGTTCTGCGGCGAGGCCTCACCTGAGCTGGCGAGTCTGTCGGAGACGATGATGCAGACGTATCTGGCCTTTGTCAAGACCGGCGATCCGAACAATGAGCGCCTGCCCGAGTGGCCGACGTATGACCCGAGCAATCGCGCCGTGATGACGCTCAATCACGAGTGCGAAGTGGTCAATGCGCCGGGCGATGCAGAGCGCGATTTCTGGGCCTCGCTGGCGCCGCGCGAGCTCTCCAGGGTCGGCGGATAGACTGCGGACAGCACCAGAAAGGCCCGACAGACATGAAAATCGAAACCGGATTCGGCGGCGGCTGGCTTGGCGGGATCAAAGAGCAGGTTCAAGCTCTGGAGGCTCGCGGCTTTGACTCGATCGTCGTTCCCGAGACCAAACACAACTCGCTTTTTCAGATGATGATCGCGGCTGAGCACACCGAGCGGGTCGAGATCTCTTCATCAGTCACGATCGCTTTCCCGCGCACGCCGATGATCATGGCTCAGGCGGCGTGGGACTTGCAGGAGCTGTCCAAGGGTCGGATCAACCTCGGTCTGGGCAGCCAGGTCAAGGGTCACAACGTGCGTCGGTTTGGTGGCACTTGGGCTCCTCCGGCGAAGCGGATGGAGGACTACATCAACATGATGCGCGCCGTCTGGCACTCGTGGCAGACCGGCGAGCGACCGGAGTACATCTCGGACAACTACACCTACACCTTGATGACGCCGATGTTCGATCCCGGGCCGATTCCTCACGACCCGCCCAAGATTTCGCTGGCCAATGTCGGCCCGCTGATGGCCCAGGTCGCCGGCGCCTGCGCGGACGGTCTGCGGCCTCACGGCTTCATGACCCACAAGGTGATGATGGAAACCGTGATTCCCAACGTGGAGAAAGGCGCCAAGCGCGCGGGCCGAAGCCTTGATGACATTGACCTCGGCGTGGGGGGCTTCATGGCCTTCGGCGAAAACGAATCCGAGGTTGAGCAGTCGATCGATGGTCTGCGCCGGGCGATCTCGTTCTACGGCTCGACCCGGTCGTACCACCACATCTTCCAGGCGCACGGGTTCGAGTCGCTGGGCATGCAGTTGCACGAGCTCTCGCTCAAGGGCGAATGGGACAAGATGGCCGATGCTGTCAACTTCGAGGTCGCGGCAGAGATGGCGCATGCCACGACCTGGGACGATCTGCCCAAGTACGTGAACAACAACCTGAGTTACGCCAGCCGCATTTCGCTCGGTCAGTACGTACGCCAGCAGCAGGAGGGCCGCAGCAGCTTCGGCTACCCGGGCTCGAGGGACGGTCACGCGCCGCCCACCCTGAGCGAAGAACGACTGACCTGGCTGATGGACGAGCTGCGTCCACTGGGCGCGAATCCGATCGTGGACTAGGCGCTCTGATCTGGGGAGGCCTTAGGCCACGTCCATGTCGGACCCCTATCAGCAACTGATCGACGACCTGGTCGCTGAACAGCGATACCTCGACGCGCAACTGGCCGATCTTGGCGACAAGGTCTGGCAGAATGACACGCCCTGCCGCGGCTGGATGGTCCGCGACGTGATCGCGCATCTAGCAGAGGTGGACGAGTCGGCGACTAACGTGGCGACCGGCGCGGCGCAGACGATGTCGGGCGGCGAGCGCTCGGAAGACGGCACTCGCTCGGCCCTCCAGGACAGTTCGCGTCATATGACGCGGACGCAGCTCGTCGACTGGTGGCGGGCTGCGAGGGATCGGATGGAAGTCGCCCTTCGCTCGCGCGACGGACGCGATCGGTTGCCGTGGGCCGGACCTCCGATGAGCGCGCGTTCCTTCGCGACGGCCAGACTGATGGAATGCTGGTCGCACGGACTAGACGCGCTCGACGGGGCTGGAGTTGAGCCGATTCACTCGGATCGACTGCAACACATCGCGCATCTTGGCTTCATTACTCGGCAGTTCGCTTATCAGACAAGGGGGATGGAACCGAACAGCGAACCCTTGTGGGTGGAACTGACCCTGCCCTCCGGAGCATCCTGGAGCAGGGGCGAGGAGGACTCGATCAACGTCGTGAGCGGCGCAGCGGTTGACTTTTGCCGGGTTGCGACGCAACGAATCCACTACAAGGACACCGATCTCAGCTTTACCCCTGGCGCGGCAGAGGAGTTTCTGCAGGTGGCGCAGGCGTTTGCGGGGCCTCCAGGAGAGGGTCGGCCGCCGCGGAGCGATTGAGCTTCTCGCGTTACCCTGCCGCTCATGCTGTCTCCTTACCGGGTCGTTGATCTGACTGACGAGCGTGGTGTGCTTGCAGGGCAGATGCTGGCCGATCTTGGCGCGGACGTCATCCAGGTTGAGCCGCCGGGCGGTTCGACCGGGCGCGGAGTCGCACCGTTCTTCGCCGACCGAGCCCAGGAGTCGATCTATTGGGCCGCGTACACGCGGGGGAAGCGTGGCGTCACTTGCAACCTCGAGGACCCGCGTGGGCGTGATCTGCTGTTCGGACTGCTTGAGACTGCCGACTTCCTGATTGAGTCGTCTGATGTCGGGCGAATGGCAGCGCTCGGATTGAGTTACGAGTCCCTGCACGAGCGATTTCCTCGGTTGATCTACACGTCGATCAGCGCGTTTGGACAGACCGGGCCGAAGGCTGACTATGTTGGCTCGGACCTCGCGATCTGGGCCGCCGGGACTCCGCTGCTGATGACCGGCGATGACGACCGGCCTCCAATTCGGGTCTCGCAGCCGCAGTCGTGGGGACACGCGTCGGGCGATGCAGCCGGAGGCTCGATGCTGGCGCTGCATGCTCGACACCAGACCGGGCGTGGACAGCATGTCGATGTTTCGGCACAGGTATCGGCGGCGCAGGCGACGCTGGGTCAGGTGCTGGCGTATCAGCTGGGGGCGGTCGAACCGGAGCGGTTTGGCGGCGGAGTCAAGATCCGCGGCCAGGGGATTCGCGGGACGGCAGATGTGCTCGACGGTCACATCGTGCTGATGATGGCTCCCGGTCCGGCAGTCGGTCACTTTGCCAACCACGCGATCAAGTGGCTCGTTGACTCGGGCGCAGCGGAACCGGCGCTGCTCGAAGAAGACATGGTTACGTACGCCGATCGCGCAGCCGTGGGCCAAGCCGATCCCGAGCTGTTTCCTCGGATTCAGCACCTGATGCGCGACCGGGTGGCCCGGACGACCAAGCAGGAGATGCTGCAGGTTTCTATCGATTACGACCTCCTGCTTGCTCCGGTCCTGACCCTGGTCGACCTGGGCGAGAGCAGACAGCTTGAGCACCGTGAGTTCTGGAACGAGATCGAGCACGCTGATGGCCGGCGTGTCACGTATCCCGGCCCTCCACTCAAGATCCTCGTCGATGACCAGCCGTTCGGACACAATCGGCGGCCGCCACCTGAATTGGGACAGCACAACGTCGAGGTGTATGGGGAAGTGGGCCTCTCGGAAGCGCAGATCCAGCAGTTGCGGTCGGAGGGTGTGCTGTGACGCTGCCCGTCGGAAGCGGACCGCTCGCCGGAGTCAAAGTTCTGGACCTGAGTTGGATCGTTGCCGGTCCCACGGTGGGCAGGGCGATGGCCGACTTCGGCGCGACCGTGATTCGGGTTGAATCACCCACTCGCGTCGACACCGCTCGCGTTGTTGGCCCATTCCACGGTGACGAGCCGGGCATCGAGCACTCAGGCCTCTATGGCAATGTCAACGCCGGTAAGTGGGGGCTGACGCTCAATCTCCGAGTGCCGGAAGCCCAGGAGATATTCCGTCAGTTGGCGCGATGGGCCGACATCGTCAGCGAATCGTTCACCGCCGAAGTGCTGGCTCGCTGGCAGCTCGACTACGAGCATCTGCGACAGCTCAAGCCCGAACTGATCATGCTCAGCAGCACCTTGCTCGGGCAGACCGGTCCCTACAACCAGGTCAGCGGATTTGGCAGCCAGGGCGCCGGCATGGCGGGGGTCCAATATCTCGCCGGCTGGGCTGACCGTCCGCCCGCAGGACCGTTTGGCCCGTACACCGACTACCCGGCCCCACGATTCGCCCTGACCGCGCTGCTGGCGGCGCTCGACCATCGCAACCGGACCGGGGAGGGGGTGTACATCGACCAGGCCCAGGCTGAGGGCACGCTACAGCTCCTCGCGCCGGCGTTGATCGACTACAAGAACGGCGGACCGCCGCTCGAACGTCGCGGCAATGACGACCCCCAAATGTGCCCGCACGGGGTGTTCCCCTGCCTGGCGTCCGAAGGCCGCAGTGAGTCGTGGGTCGCCATCGCGGTGGCCGACGACGTCCAGTGGCGCGAGTTGGCCCAACTGATCGGCGCCGATGCCTCGTATTCGTCTGATCAGCGGATGCAGCGGAAGTCAGAGGTCGAAGCGTCGGTCGCAGCCTGGACTTCGACGCGAGCCTCGGCGGAGGTTGAGCAAGCGCTGCAGTCCAAAGGCATCTCGGCCCACGTTGTTTCCACGACCGAGGATGCAGCCAATGACCCGCAACTCGCTCATCGCAGCCATTTCCGCCGACTCCCGCACTCGCTGCACGGGGAGACGGTGATTGAAGGTCCGCGTTACATCCTCTCGGATGCACCGGTGGAACCAACCCGCCCGGCGCCGCAGTACGGCGAGCACAACGAGTTGATCCTGAAAGAACTCCTCGGCCTGAGCGACGAGCAGATCCAGGACCTGGCGGCGTCGGGCGCGCTGAGCTAACCCTCTGCCGACATCCACTCAGCGATGCGTTCGCCCATCATCATGCAGGTGAAGTTGGTGTTGGCTCGGACGAGGGTGGGCATGATCGAGCCGTCCACGACCCTGAGGTTCTGGACTCCGTAGACACGGCCTTCGCTGTCGACGACTGCGCCTGCTGACGGGTCGGGACCCATCGGGCAGGTGCAGGTCGGGTGGGCCATGCTGGTCGCGGTGGCGTGGATCCACTCGTCCAGCTTTTCGTCGTCGTCGATCGTCGCTTGATCGATGTCGACGGCGCCGAGGTGGTACTGCTTCAGTTCTTCGGTCTGAGCGAGATTCCAGGCGAGTCTTGCGCCTTCGCGGAGGCGGACTCGGTCGCCTTCGTGCTCGTCGAACTTCAGGTCGATGTTGGGATGTTGCGTGTAATCGGCGCTCTGCAGCGTGACCGATCCGAATGAGTTGGGAAGCTGCACGCCGGGCGCGATGCCCCAGACCCAATCCGACTCCGGCGCCTCCTCATCCTCTCCGACCCAGGCGCCGAACCTGGCTTCGGGACCGATCAGGATGTGCCCGAGCAAGTAGACCTGCATGTCGTTGAACTCTCCGGTCTCGGAGGTGTAGCGCAGCAGGGTCTGGGCGAGCGGGCGGTCGGGGTCGACCGTGTCGGGTGTGGGCCAGAAGAGCATCGGGGTCATCGGATGATCCATCAGATGCTTGCCGACGCCGGGCAGGTCGACGATCGATGGAATGCCGTGCTCGGCCAGTTCGGGGGCCGGTCCGATTCCGCTGCGCAAGAGGATGGCCGGACTCATGATCGCTCCGGCGGAGAGGATGATCTGCTTTCCTCGAACTTCCTGCAACTCGCCGTCGCATTCAACCGTCAATCCGACGGCTGAACTGCCTTCGAAGAGGATGCGATCGACCAGGCAATGTCCTCGGACCGTCAGGTTGAGCCGGTTGCGCGCCTGGGAGAGGAATCCGAGGTTGGCCGACCAACGGGTCATCTGCTCGGGGCCGTCTCGGTTCATGGCGAGCGGGGAGATGCCGGTTGATTCGGGGTCGTTCTGGTCGTTGGTCTGTTCGAAGCCGTGGGCGACGCAGGCGTCGTAAAAGCCGCGCTGGACGGATTCCATCTCGTCGAGTTTCCAGCGGCGCACCGGGATTGGCCCGCCCTGACCGTGGAAGTCTCCGCCCTCGTCCTTGTCGTCCTCGATGCCTCGGAAGTAGGGCAGACACTCGGACCAGGCCCAGCGTTCGTCGCCGGTCATCTCGGCCCAGACGTCGTAGTCGCCGGGCGCTCCGCGGATGGCGACGCCGGTGTTGATCGCCGATGATCCGCCGACCAACTTTCCGCGCGGCAACGGCGCGTCGCGGCCGGGCACGAAGGTGGCGTTGAAGCCCCAGTCGTGCCGCTGAACGGACGGCTCGTGAATGCTGTTGACGTCGCCCGGCAGTTCGCCGAGGGTTCGGTAGTCGGGACCTGCATCGAGCAAGAGGACGGACCTGGAGCGGTCTTCGCTGAGACGCGTCGCCAGCACCGCGCCCGATGATCCGGCGCCCACGATGATTACGTCGTATTCCATCTGACTCCTCCGCACTCGAACTCGTCCGTCGCTTCAACTGCGAGCCTGAGGGTAAGACATGGCAGGATCCGTCTGGTCGGCATCGGGCGGATCGTCGGGCAATCGAGGCCGCGTCGCCATCACCAGCCAGACGAGGCCGCTGGCTGTTCCGATGCCGGCGACCAGGAAGGGCAAGGCCCAGCCGTCGCTGAGGTCGCGCAATGCGCCGGTGAGCAGGCTGCCTCCGGCTGAGTAGATCATCATGACCACGGAGGCCCAACCCATGATCTGTCCGATGTTTGCCGGTCCGAAATAGTCGGCTCGCAAGGTGTTGATGTTTGGGCCGCGGCCGCCCCAGGCAGTCCAGTGGAGGACTGCGCCGAGGATGATCATCGGGAAGGAGTCGGCGATGGCGAGCACCACCGCTGCAGCCGCGTGTCCGACGAGGCACAAACCGATGATCAGCCGCTTGGAGATGATGTCGCCGGCATAGCCGCCGACCAGCTGAGCGGCGATCTGACAGACCGTGCCGATCACGATGGCGATGGCGGCGTGGCCTGGACCCAGTCCGTCGATCTCGCCGACCCGAAGGACGAAGAACCCGCTGACGGCGGCGACCATGAGCAGCGGCGATCCGTGGGCGAACGCCAGCGCCCAGAAGGAGCGGGTTCGGAGCGCTTCTCGGGCCGTGAAGTCTCGGCGCTGTTGCGCTGGAGCTGTTGGCGCATCGGGACGGGCAACCGTGGCGGCGCGCGCCGGTTCGGGCGACTCGCCCCGATCGACGGGGCGGACGATCAAGGTGGCGATCAATTGTCCGACGACGAAGAGCACAATTCCGGAGCCGAGCGACGTCCAGCGCCAGCCGACGCCGTCGATCAGGAATGAGATCAGGGGCGCGAGGAAACTGCCGATGGCCAGGCCGGTCATCAGGTAGCCCATGGCGCGGGCTCTGGTGCGCTGGAACCAGTGGACGACGGCGACGGTGAGGGTCATGAAGCCGCCGATGCCGGCTCCGATGGAGATGATGAAGTAGAAGATGAAAAACGTGGCCTGGTTGTTGATGAAGTAGAAGAGGATCAGGCCGAGGGCCGTGGATGCGATTCCGAGCCGCATCATCATCCTTGGACCGAAACGGTCGATGGCCCAGCCCTGGACGGGTCCGAGCGCGCCGGCCTCGATTCGGGTCATCGCCAGGGCGATGCCGAAGAGGGTGGCCGACCACATGAACTCTTCCTGGAGCGCGGCGACGTAGAAGCCGGTCGCGTGCATGACCAGCCCACCGAGCATGATCTGTACGACGATGCCGCCGGAGACGATGTACCAGCCAAAGAAGGCGCGACCGGTGGCGAAGCGTCGAAGCACTTAGCTCAAGCTAGGGCCAGTTCACGAGTTGGTCGCCTGAGCAGAGCGGCGAGGGCGACGTTCAGCAACAATTTTTTTCGCCGCCCCTCAAGCGCTGATCTCCAGTGTTTTGCTGGAGATCGGGCCCGAAACTCTTTCAGGTTTTTTCAGGTTTCTTCGGCGCTTTTCGATGTGCGTCTGAAGGTTGGACCGGGCATCAGCGCTGAGGACCGTGTGTACGAAGTGGTCGGATGGGTTGAAGAACGCACGATTTGCTCGATTCGCTGTTGTTATTCAGTACACATGTACCCTACAGGAATCCCAGGCACCTTTCAGCGATCAGGAACCTGTGTGCTAACGGCGACACAACGGACTTCTCGATCGGTGGGTGTCGCTCAGTGCCGGCTTCTTGAGATCCCACCGGGCTGGTTGGGACGGGCGGCGACGACCATCCGGGCGGCGGGCGGCAGCGACGGGACCACGGGCAACCGCGGCGGTCCGGGCAGTCGGGGGCGGGTGGACATGAGGATCCAGATCACGCCGGTGCCGGCGCCAATGCTGAAGATGATGAAGGCCAGGTCGTAGCTGCCGAAGATATCTCTCATGATGCCGGAGCCGAGCATGCCGATGGTCATGAAGGGCATCATGACCATTGAGGTCCAACCCATGATCCGGCCGAACTGGGAGGCGCCGAAGTAGTCGGCGCGTAGTGATGTGATCAGGGTTCCTCGAGCGCCCCAAGCGACGCCGTTGAGGACGGCGAAGGCCATCAACATCCACCATCCGGTGGCCAGGGCCAGCGCGATTCCGGCGAGCGCATGGCCGATCATGCAGAGCACCAACAGGGGCCTCTTGGGAAAGCGATCTCCCGCCCAGGCGGACAGGCCCTGTCCGACCAGTTGGGTGACGACCATCACGGTGACGACTATTGCGGCGTCGCTGGCTTGAAATCCCGGCAGCTCGTCGATGTGCAGGACTCCATGGCCTATCCACATGCCGACGACCATGAGCGGCGCTCCGTGGGCGAGTCCGAGGCCCCAGAACGCTCGCGTTCTGAGCGCCTCTCGCGCGGTGAAGTCCCGGTGCCGAAACGGATTCTCAAGATGACGAACAACGGCGGCACCGGTTGACGCATCGTCGACTCCGCCGTCGACTTCTAGTCCCTTGTCGGACGGGTGACGCGTGAAGAGGAATGAGAGTCCCCAGCCGACGACCAACAAGAAGACGCCGGTCGCGTACGATGTTTCGCGCCAGCCAATGCCGAGAATCAACACGCTGACGACCGCCGAGACCAATGCTCCGAAGGTGAAGCCCATCGACATGAATCCGATCGCGCGAGAGCGCTTGCGCTCGAACCAGGTGACGACGGCGACCGAGACGGTCATGAAGCCGCCGATCGAGGTGCCAATCGAGAGCAGGATGTAGAAGCCGATGAACGAGGCCTGATCCCAGAGGATTCCGAAGAGGATCATGCCCAGGGCCGTTGTGGTGATGCCCAGGCGGATCATTGAGCGCGGTCCGAAGCGGTCGATCATCCAGCCCTGGATCGGACCGAGCAGGCCTGACTCGACGCGGGTGACGGCGGCTGCGATGCCGAAGATGGTCGCCGACCAGCCAAACTCGTCCTTGAGCGCTGCGGCGTAGAAGCCGAAGGCATTCATCGTCAGGCCGCCGATCAACATGTTGATGATCAGTCCGGCGCCGACGATGTACCAGCCGTAGAAGATCTTGGGCATCAACCGCGAGGGTAAGGCTCGATCCTCAGCGCTTGACCTCGGGTTGCTGAGGCGCCTCGCGGACGACCAGGCTCGATGCTGGTCGGTTTGGTCGGAACATGGCGATCGGTTGGGCACGTTGGAGCGGTCCGCTGGCGGTCATGACTCTGACGCCGGGCAGTCTCGGCCGGCCGGACATCCCGACCCAGAGGACGCCGGTCAGGGCTCCGATGCCCAGCACGACGAAGGGGACGGTGTAGCTGCCGGTGGCGTCGAACAACACTCCGGAGAGGAACCCTCCGACGGTCATGAAGGTCGACATGACGATCGAGGACCAGCCCATGATTTTGCCGAAGTTGGAGGCGCCGAAGTAGTCGGCTCGAAGGCCGGTGATTAGCGGCGCCCGTGATCCCCAGGCGAGGCCGTTGATGATCGCTGCCAGCATCACGATTTCGAACGATGTGGCAAAGGCGAGCATCACGGCTGCGCCGGCGTGGCCGAACATGGCGGGGATCAGAAGCATGCGCTTGGAAAATCGGTCTCCCATGTAGCCCATGCCGACCTGTCCGACGAGTTGGGCAACGTTCATTGCGGTGTAGGCCAGGCTGGCGTGGACGACGGTGAGGCCCTCGATCTCGATCACCAGCGAGGCGAAGTGGACGAAGACTCCCGAGACGACCAGCAGCGGCGCGCCATGAGCCAGCGCCAGTCCCCAGAACGCCTTGGTGCGCATCGCCTCGCGGACGGTGAAGTCGCGGTGGCGGAACTCGTTGCCCTGAGCGAGTATCTGCTGGGGAGAGTCGGAATCCCGAGGGAGTTCTCCGTCCTTCATCAAGCCTCGGTCTTGCGGTCGGCGGACGAACAGGGTGGCCAGGATCTGGCCAACGACGAAGAGGATGATCGCGGAGGCGAGCGCGGTGTTTCGCCAGCCGATTTCCTCAATGAGCCAGCTGACCAGCGGTGTCATGAATCCGCCGAGGGCGAAGCCGGTTGACATGAATCCGAGCGCTCGTGAGCGCTTGCGCTCGAACCAGGTGACGACCGCGACGGACACGGTCATGAACCCGCCGACTGACGCTCCGATGGCGACGATGAAGTAGAAGCCGATGAAGGTCGCCTGGCTGTTGAGCTGCGAGAATGCCAGGAGACCGATAAAGGTCGAGAGCAGGCCGAATCTCATCATGGTCTGCGGGCCGTAGCGGTCGATCAGCCATCCCTGGATCGGTCCGAGTACGCCCGATTCGATGCGGGTGATCATGAAGGCGACGCCGAACAGCGTGGCCGACCACATGAACTCGCTCTTCAACTCGGCTACGTAGAAGTTGAAGGAGTGCATGACCAAGCCGCCGGACAGCATGTTGATGACGATGCCGCCGGCGACGATGTACCAGCCGTAGAAGACCTTGCGGTTCGATCCGAAAAGCGCGGCTAACAAGCGGGGTCTTCCTCCAGAAGCCTCCCATGCCCACTAACAGCCGGACCGCCCGCATTGGCGCGATGCCAGTTGGCTTGAATCGGAACAGGTGACCGAGCATCACTGTATCCGCAGCGGACTTGATGGTCTGCGCTCTGGCATACTGCCTGCCGATCGCAAGTGAATCAGTCGCACCGGAACGCAACCGCCGTTCCCTGGAAAGGATCTTGACGATGGCCGATCAGACCGGAACCCGTGCCGATGTCGATGCGATGGCGCAGGAGCTCTCGAACTGGGGCCGGTGGGGTCCCGAGGACGAACGCGGGGCGCTCAATTTCATTACGCCTGAGGTTTCGGCGACGGCCGCCGCGCTGGTCTCGGAGGGCGTGACCGTGAGTTGCGCGCTCGAGCTGGCCAAGACGCCGGCGGCGGACAATCCGACTCCGGTGATGCACTTCATGACCGGCGCAGGCGATGTGAGTGATCAAGGCCGACTGCGCGGGCTCGAGGCAACGGGGGACGGGTTCATGATTTCCCCGCACGGGATGGCGAACACGCATATCGATGCGCTCTGCCACATCCTCGATCAGGGCAAGATGTACAACGGTTTCCCGGCGTCGGACGTGCTCTCGACCGGCGCTGAGAGAAACTCGATCCTGGCAGGAGAGCAAGGCATCGCGACGCGGGGAGTGTTGCTGGACATCGCACGGCTCAAGGGTGTCGACTGGTTGGAACCCGGTGATGGCATCGGTGTTGCCGACCTTGAAGCGGCGGAGGCGGCGCAGGGGGTCACCGTCAGATCGGGCGACATCCTGATGATCCGTACCGGCCGCGACTCGCGACGCGAGGCGGAAGGGGCCTGGCCGCCGTTTAGCGGATTGGCTGGGCTGCTGATGGAAACGCTGCCCTGGATCCGTGAGCGCGAGGTGGCGATCCTCGGATGCGACGGCGTTTCGGATGTCGTGCCGTCGAACATCGAGGACTCACCTCTGCCGATTCATCACATCATCATCACGTACATGGGCGTGCACCTGATCGACAACGCGCGGCTGGGTCCGCTGGGTGAGGCTTGCGCCGAACGCAATCGCTGGGAGTTTTTACTGACCATCGCGCCGCTGCGACTGGTCGGCGGGACGGCCTCGCCGATCAATCCGATTGCGATGTTCTGAGTCCGAGTCTGCTGGAGACATCCGATGGCCAACAACCAACCACTCGACGGCGCCGTGATCATTGATCTGGGCGACGAGTCGATGATCATTGCGGGACGGTATCTCGCTGATCTCGGCGCACGTGTCGTGCGGATTGAGTCCGCTACTGGTGATCGGATTCGGCGCATCGGGCCCTGGGTCGACGGCAAACCGGGCAACGAGCGGGCGCTGCGACACTTGCTCTATAACCAGGGCAAAGAGTCATTGGGGCTGGATCTGGAGGCCGACGAGTCTTGGGACATTGTTGAGCAGCTCGCGTCCCAAGCTGATGTGGTGATTGCGCCGATGGAGAAGTCTCAGGGTGCGTCTCGGTTCTTTGAGCGACTGCACGACTCGGCGCATCGGGGCGAGGGACCATCGGTCATTGACGTCGTCTTCCGACGAAATGACCCTTCTGAGCAGGCGACCGACCTGATTGCGATGGCGGCGGGCAGCCAGCTCGTCTGTAATGGATTTCCGGATATTGCTCCGGACTATCCGGCGGGCAAGCTGGGCTACAAGCAGTCGTCCAATCTCGCGGTCGCTGCGGCGGTGGCGACGATCTTTCAGCGGGCGCGGGGCGGGCAGGCGATTTCCTCGACGATTTCTCTGCAAGAGGCGGTGATCTCGACGATCATCCAAGCGGCCAATCCGAATCTGTACGTCTGGCACGGCATGGTCGCGGAGCGGACCGGCACGGGAGGACTGCGGTATCCGATTGTGGGTCGAGGTCCGGGTTCGTTCGAATCGGGCGAGTTCGAGAGCGGTGAGATCGTCTTCATCGATACGCCGGGCGTGACGTTTGAGACCGCCGACCAGCTGTGGGTGACCTACTTGCAATCGCCGACCAACACTACCTGGGAGGCATTCCCGGCGTGGTACGCCGAGGTGACCGGCGACGATCAGCTGATCGGCGAGCCCTGGTCCAAGCCGACTTACCGGATTACTCACCAGGAGGAGATGCAGGAACACGTTCGGCGCTTCTGCGCGGCGCAGGAGCGGGATGCGTTGATCGAGCGGGCGCAACGGAACACCGACCTCGCATTGCCGGTGCAGACCGGGATGGACATTGCGGCGGACGAGCATCTGCACGAGCGAGGGTTCTTCCCCAAGGTCGAGCATCCGGTGCTGGGGCAGACGCTGCCGCTGCCTCGTTCTCCCTACCGTTCGACTGGGCTGAGCGTCACTCCTCGTCCGGCGCCTGGTCTGGGCGAGCATTCGGCGCAGGTGTTGCGGGAACTGGGCGGCTGCTCGGACAGCGAGATCCGGAAGCTGATCGACCTTGGCGTCGTGAAAGGCGTACGTCCAGAGGGAGATGTCGCTAGCGCATCACCTATTCGCTCCCCGATTGTGATCGCGCCGCGTCCTGCGACGAAGCTACCGCTTAAGGGCGTTCGGGTGCTTGACTTTTGCTGGATGGCGGCCGGACCGTTGATCACCGAGATGCTGGCCAATCTTGGCGCGGACGTGATCAAGATTGAGTCGGTGAGCGGTGTCGACACCGTGCGCGAGTTTTCACACCCGCCCTCGGGTTTCACGATCGATACGGGGGCTTTCTTCAATGACACGAACACCGACAAGCGCTCGCTGACACTGAATCTGCATCATCCGAAGACGCGTGAGCTGATCCTGGAGATGCTGCCGCACTTCGACCTGGTGACGAACAACTTCGCGCCGGGCGCGATGGAGAAGTTTCACCTGACGTACGGCGAGCTTCGGGAGCACAAGCCCGACCTGATCTATGCGTCGTTCCCGGTGATGGGCACGTCGGGACCGAAGAAGTCGTATCGCGGGATCGGCAACGGCGTGACGGCGCTCTCGGGTGTCGCGGGGCACACGGGGCAGCCTGATCGCGCGCCGATCGGCATTGGCACGCTGCACACCGACTTCACCCTTGCTCCGATTGCCGCTTCCCTGTTGATGGCAGCGTTGATTCATCGAGAGCGCACCGGCGAGGGTCAGGAGATCGAGATTGCCCAGTACGAGGCAGCCGTCCACTTGCTCGATCATGAGTTGATGGACGCCCTGATCAACGGCGTTGATACGCCGAGGATCGGCAATCGTTCGGTTGAGTACTGTCCGCATGGGTTGTTTCCTGCATCGGGTGAGGACTCGTGGTTAGCTGTGGCGGTGCGCGACCGTCGGGAGTGGCGTGAGTTGTGCGATCTGATTGGTCGCGACGACCTGGCGCAGCGTGCCGACCTGCTGACTCTCGAAGGTCGGAGGGCGGCGGAGGACGAGATTGAGGCGGCGCTTTCGCAGTGGTCGGCGAAGCACAAGGTGTGGGAGGCGTCGGCGTTGCTCCAGAGCCGCGGGATTCCTGCCTCGCCGGCGGAGACGGCGGCTGACCTGGCGGTCCATGACGAGGGCGCGCACGACCTGTTCTTCCGCTATGACCGGGGCGAGGTGCCGTTCATCACGCAGCACCAGCCATTCACCTGGAACGGCGAACGGCTTGGCACGAGGGCTTCCCCCGGGCTCGGGGAGCACTCGGAGGAGATCCTCAAGGGCGAGTTCGGGGTCGATGATGAGCGCTACGTCGAGCTGCTGATCGAGCAGGTGATCTACTAGGGTTTGGAGCCCTCAGCCGAAGCCGCAAGGGCGCCCACCCAGACAACTGTTGTGGGCGCCCCTACACAAGTTGCCTCGGGCCTAGAGCACCTCGCGGCCGCGTTCTCCGGTTCGAACTCGGACGGCTTCCTCGACGTCGGTGACGAAGATCTTGCCGTCTCCGGTGCGGTCGGAGCGGGCGCCGGCGATGATGGCTTCGATCGCCGGCTCGACGTTGAAGTCGGAGATGACGGTGATGATCTTGACCTTGGGGATCATGTCGACGGTGTAGAACTGTCCACCGCGTCCGGCCTGGACGACGCCGCCCTGGTAGCCGTGGCCGGCGACCCGCTCGACGTGCAGACCGGTGATGCCCGCTTCGATCAGCTTGCGCTTGACCGGTTCCAGCGATTCGGGACGGACGATTGCTTCGATCTTTTTCATGACAGCAGCCTCCTCAGCGCTTCAGTTCCGCTGGGAATCTCCTCGTCGATCGTATCGCTAGCGTCCCAGCCGAAACCGATCTCATCGAACTCGTAGGCCGGCTCGTTGTGAGTGCTGCGGTCGAGTCCCATCATCTCGTCGTCCTCGTCGACTCTCAGTGGCATGAGCTTCTGCACGAGGATGAACAAGATTGAAGACATGACCAACGACCAGGCCAGTGCGGCGATGACGCCGACGAACTGACGCCAAATCAGATCGGCACTGCCGCCGATAAACCCGTTCGCGCCTCCGGTCACCTCGGCGACGGCGAAGATGCCAATCGCCAGGGCGCCCCAGATTCCGCCGACGCCGTGGACGGCGAAGACATCCAACGTGTCGTCCATATCTCGCCAGTTGTGCAGCGCCCGGACGGCGTAGAAACCGAGGACTGAGGCGACCACGCCAATGCAGAGCGCAGGGAAGAAGTTGAGGTAACCATCGGTGGCTGGCCAGAGGCCGACCGAGCCGGCGGCCGGGGTGATTGCCACGAGTCCAGCCACGGCGCCTGTCGCCGCACCGATGATTGAGGGATGACCGGTGTACCTCCAGGACAAGAAGGTCCAAGCGAGTAGGCCTCCGGCAGCGGAGATCTGTGTCTGCACGAAGGCGTTGATGGCGGAGCTGTTGGCTTCAAGCGCGGAGCCCGCGTTGAATCCGAACCAGCCGAACCAGAGCAATCCGGCACCGAGCACGACCTTGGAGACGTCGTGCGGACGAGTTTCGGCGACGGAGTCGCGTCGGCGTCCGACGAAGAGCGCGCCCGCAAGTGCCGCTGCCCCGGCGTTGATGTGGACGACGGTGCCGCCGGCGAAGTCGAGGGCGTCGAGCTGGAAGAGCCAGCCGTCGCCGTGCCAGACCCAGTGGCAGATCGGGGCGTAGACGACGGTAATCCAGAGGACCGTGAAGACGAGCAGCGCCTTGAACGAGATTCGCTCGACGAACGCGCCTGTGATCAGGGCAGGCGTGATGATGGCGAACATCATCTGGAAGACCATGAAGGCCAACCCATCGGCCGTCGGCTCAAGGCCGCGCAGACCGAAGTTGGTCAGGTTGCCGACAAAGCCGCCGATGTCGGTGCCGAAGGCGAGCGAGTAGCCCCACATGATCCAGACGACGGTTGCCACGCCGGCCATGATGAACGACTGCATGATCGTCGCAGCGGCGGATTTGGTGCGAACCAATCCCGAATAGAAGAACGCGAGGCCCGGCGTCATCAACAACACGAGGGCTGCAGATGTCAGCAACCAGGCAGTATTTCCGGAATCCATAGGCAACTCCCCTTGTTGGGCGCTGTTGACATAGCAGGCTAGATCAACCGGAATGCGCCCGTCCGCAGAACCAGTCTGCGTAGTTTCGCCGACCGACTCGGCCAACTGGTTACGGACATATGAATTTGAGGGGACCTGCTTGGCTGATCGATGGTAGCCTCGCCGCATGGCTGACTCCGACGCTCTGCCGCTCTCTGGTCAGGTGGCGCTAGTTACGGGCGCGTCCCGCGGGATTGGCCGGGCGATTGCACTGGAACTGGCGGCGCAGGGGGCGGATGTCGGCGTCAACTACACGTCTTCGGCCGAGGCAGCGGAAGAAGTGGCCGAGGAGATCCGGGGGCTCGGCGGGCGCGCTTATGTGGTGCAGGCCGATATCTCGGACAGCGACGCGGTGGCAGCGATGACCAAGGCGGTGACATCAGAACTCGGCGCGCCGACGATCCTGGTCAACAATGCCGGGATCACACGCGACATGCTGGCGATGCGGATGAAGTCGGCCGACTGGGAGGCGGTCGTGGGAACGAACCTGACCGGCTCGTTTCTGGCGACTCAATCCGTGCTGCGCGGAATGCTGCGGGCGCGCAAAGGTCGGATCATCACGATTGGCTCGGTGATCGGCACGGTCGGCAACGCAGGCCAGGCCAACTATGCCGCGGCTAAAGCCGGACTGGCTGGAATGACCCGTTCGTTGGCGCAGGAGCTGGGCTCGCGCGGAATCACGGTCAACCTGGTCGCGCCGGGCTTCATCCAGACCGATATCACCGCCGATCTCTCTGAGGAGGTGATCGGCAATGTCATGCAGCGCATCCCGCTCGAGCGGCTGGGCGAGCCGGCGGACGTGGCGCCTCTGGTCGCGTTCCTCGCTGGTCCGGGCGGGGCGTACATCACCGGCCAGGTGATCCATGTTGACGGAGGCATGGTGATGGGCTGACGAATCGAGACTGGAGAGCACTGGGCGAGCACCGGGCGAGCACCGGGCGAGCACCGGGCGATTGGTTCGAGTCACCGTATTGTTCGCTGGATCGCATTGCGTGTTGGTTACGACGCCATGGAAGCCTTCAGAGTCGGTAAACTGAGTGATCACCCGTAGACACGGCGTCAGACGCCTGACGTCGTTGGCGGGCAGGAGCCGAGATGGAAACGCTGACCCAGCCAGAGGAAGCCGCGGATGAACCGCCAAGTGGTGAACATCCGGCACTGACGGACGATGAGTACGCGCTGCTGTTCCCCGGACAGGGCTCGCAGTCGGTCGGCATGGCAGGCAAGGTTCTGCGGGTCTATCCCAATGCTGAGCAGTGGTTCACCCGAGCCAACGAGGTACTCGACTACGACCTGCTCCATTTGATCGAGCACGGTCCCAACGACGAACTGAACCAGACCACGCATTCACAGCCGGCGATTTTCGTCGCTTCGGTCGCGTGGCTGGAGGCATTGCGGGACCAGTGGGAGCAGGCCGGGCGGACGCTTGCACCGAAAGTTGTTTCGGGGCACAGCATGGGTCAGATCACGGCGATGCTCGCCGCGCGGGCTGTTGATTTCGATGAGGCGCTCCGTCTCGTCCGCCAGCGCGCTGAAGCTATGCATGCCGCAGACAGCCTGCGACCGGGCGGTATGGCCTCGATCATTGGTCTGCGCGATCGAGTGTTACGCCGGTTGGTCGGCGAAGCTTCGAGCGAGGGGACACTGGTCGTCGCGAACGACAACTGTCCAGGACAGACGGTGGTCTCGGGCGATGAAGCGCCGTTGCGTAAGATCATGCGCCTGGCCGATGAGCAGGGTGCACGGCGCGTGGTTCGGTTGCCAATCTCGATTGCTTCTCACTCGCCTTTGATGTCCGAGGCGCAAGCTCACTTTTCAGAGGCTGTCCATGCGATCCAGTGGCGCGATCCCGTCGTGCCCGTCGTGAGCAACATCTCCGGCGGTCTGATGCACACGAAGGATCAGCTCGCTAATGAGTTGTCTGAGGCCCTGACGGCTCCGGTGCAGTGGCAGCAGGCGGTGAAGACCATGGCTGCGCAGGGCTCGACGCTGTTCGTCGAGGCCGGTCCCGGCGACGTGCTGTCCAAGCTGGTGCGGCGGATTTCCCGAACTTCCTGGACCTTCCCGCTGTCGGACGACGACCACGGCCTGTCGACGCGCGACTACCCGGACAAAAGCGACGGGATTCCCAAGTAGTGGCCCAGCACTCGTCTTCGTCAGAGCGCCGCGTGGTGATCACCGGCGTTGGAGCCGTGACACCCGTCGGCAATGACATGCCGACGACATGGCGCAATCTGGTCGGCGGAGAGAGCGGCGTTGGTCGGATTGAACGATTCGATCCTGAGCAATGGGGCGTCAAGACGCCGATTGCGGCTGAGGTCAAGGATTGGGATCCCGAGCCGCTGCTACCCGACGCCAAGGCACTTCGGCACATGGATCTGAACACCCAGTATGGAATGGTGTCGGGCCTGGAGGCGCTGGCGGATTCGGGCCTGGAAGTGACCGAGGACAATCAACATCGCGTGGGGATCATCTTCGGCTCGGGTGGCGGCGGGATGGAACTGGTCACGCGCTGGCAGGACACGCTGGTTAACCGCGGGGCTCGGCGCGTGTCGCCGTTTGCCATGCCCAATCTGATTGCCGATGCGGCGTCGGGCCATCTGTCGATCGCTACCGGCGCGACTGGACCGAACTACTCTCCGACGTCGGCCTGCGCGACCGGCGCGAATGCGGTCGCGGATGGTCTGTTGCACATCAAGGCCGGCCGCGCCGATGCCCTGCTGGTTGGCGGATCCGAGGCGATCATCCTGCCTCTATTCCACATCTGCTTCGAGCGCATGGGTGTGCTCGCCACTCCGGCGGAACCGCTGACGACTTCATGCGCACCGTACGATTTGCATCGCAACGGATTCGTCCCAGGCGAGGGCGCGGCGGCAATGATGATTGAAGACCTCGACCATGCGCTCGAGCGGGGTGCGCCGATCTACGCCGAGGTGATTGGCGGTGGTTCGGCCAACGATGCGCATGACATTGCGCAGCCTGAGTCACATGGACGCGGATTGATGGTGAGTGTGCAGCAGGCAATGGAGGAGTCGGGAATCGATGCTGAGAGCATCGGATATGTTTCGACACATGGCACTGCTACCAAACTTGGCGACCAAGTTGAGGTCACGGCCTTAAAGCGGATGTTTGGCGCGCACGCCAACGATCTCTCGCTCTCGTCGATCAAGCCGGCCACTGGACACATGATGGGGGCCTCGGGTGCGCTGGAAGTGATTGTCTCGGCCATGGTGCTGAAGGAAGGCATCGCGCCGCCAACATTGAATTTTGAGACTCCCGATCCGGAACTGGACCTTGACGTGATTCCCAACGAAGCACGCGAACTGCACACTGAGGCAGCGCTCTCGTTCTCGGTTGGCCTGGGTGGTCACAACGCCGCCGTGCTGCTGAAGCGCTACGACGAGTGAGCGGCCGCATCAGACCCACCGAGCGTCCGCCCGAAGAGCGCATCGTAATCACGGGGATTGGCCCCGTGACTCCGATCGGCGTGGGCGTCGACGATTTCTGGGACTCGCTCAAGCACGGTCGATCCGGCGCGCGACGGGTTCCGGAACTGGTCGAGGCGGGGCTGAAAGTCCAGATTGCGGCGGATATCCCTAAGTTCCAACCGTCCGAATACATGGAGAACAAGTCGGCTCGTCGGATGGCGCGGTTTGCGCAACTCGGCGTAGCGGCGGCTCGCCTCGCCGTGGAGGACGCCGGACTGGATCTCGATGCCCACGATTCCGAACGCGTCGCGGCCGTGATCAACACCGGTGGCGGTGGGGTGACGACGATCTCCCAGCAGACGGAAGTCCTGAACAGCAAGGGGCCCGGGCGCGTCTCGGCGATGTTTGTGCCGATGATGGCCGGGAACATGGCATCCTGCCAGGTCTCGATCGAGCTCGGCCTTCGTGGACCGGCGCTCACATCCCTGGCTGCCTGCGCGGCGAGCATTTATGCGTTCATCGACAGCCGGCAGGTGCTGCTGGGCGGCGAGGCCGATGTTGCGCTGACCGGCGGTACGGAGTCGAATGTCTCGGCATTGGGTATCTCCGGGTTGGCAAACATGCAGGCGCTCTCGCGGCGCAACGACGATCCCGAGGCTGCCTCCCGGCCGTTTGATATGGATCGAGACGGCTTTGTCTTCGGTGAAGGCGCCGTTGTGTGCGTGACAGAGTCTCTGGCCAGTGCGAGGGCCCGTGACGCGCGGATCTATGCAGAGGTGCTTGGTGGAGGTCGGACCGCCGATGCGTATCACATCACGGCTCCGGATCCGGAAGGCGACGGGGCGGCTCGGGCGATGTCCGCAGCCCTACGCAACTCGGGCCTGAATCCCGAGGAGATTGGTTACATTTGCGCGCACGGGACCTCGACGCCACTGAATGACGCGATCGAGACTCGTGCGATTCGCACTGTTTTCGGCGACCATGCCGACGACCTGGCGGTTTCCTCGGTGAAATCGATGACCGGGCATCTGATGGGCGCGGCAGGCGCGCTTTCCGGCGCAGCAACCGCGCTGGCGTTGTACCACGGCGTGCTGCCGCCGACGATCAACCACGAGACTCCCGATCCGGAGTGCGACCTGGATTATGTCCCCAATGAAGCGCGGGACTGTGGTCTGAATGTCGCACTGGTCAACGGCTTCGGTTTCGGTGGACAGAACGGCGTCGTGGCGCTCTCTCGGGTCGACAACTGACCGCTAACCTTGCTTTCACATCCGGCAGACATCTAACAGCCCTGTGATTCGCTAGATGGGAGCCGCCACATGTCCGACGACACCAGCTTGCAGTCCCGGGTCTGCCAACTCGTAGCCGACCAACTTCGACAGCCCCTCGACAAGGTCATGCCCGAGGCCCACTTGATCGATGACCTCGATGCCGACTCGCTCGACATCGTGGATCTCACGATTGCGGTGGAGGAAGAGTTCTCCACGGACGACATTCAGTTGGAGATTCCCGAAGAAGACGCGGCTGAGATCCGAACCGTTCAGGACGTACTCGACTACCTCACGAACGCCGGAATCACGTAGTCATGTCGCTGCGTCGCATCAAGGCAAGTGCCAGCAGCGCGCTCTCCCCTTCGGCAACGAACCTGGCCTCGGAAGCGATCCGCCTTCCGGCTGGACAGCGCGCCCTCAATCGCCAGACCACTGGCCCGACGGCTCTGATCGTCGCCGAAGGGGAAGTCGCGATTGGCACGCTCGACGACAATGCAACGCTCAAGGCTGGCGAAGGCGTTCTGCTGGAAGCGGACTCGCCATATTCGCTGATCTCGGAATCAGATTCGCTCGCGTTGCTGTTCTCGATGCCTGACGATCAATCGGCCTCAGGCTGACCAGGCTCTAGCCAGCCGCGAGGACTTTTTCCGGCTGCCAGGTGGCGGCGCTGAGTTCGTCTCGACGCAGCACTGCGGCGACGTGGTTTTCCGAGTTCAACGCCAGGGCCTTGTCCCAACCGTCGACCGGTGCGTGGCGAATCTTCTGGCCGCGCTTGATCCGTCTCAGTTGCTCGCCGTGCAGGTGGAAGTGCGGCCAGTCGGGAAAGAGCTCGGCGGGTGAGATCGCCAGCGACCAGATGTTGTCGGCGTCCGCCGCAGCTTCGAGCGCCTCGGGTGTGTGCCCGTCCTCGGCCAACTTGGCGCCAATACCGGTGCGTCGCATTTCGGTGACGTGGGCGCCGCAGCCGAGCGCTTCTCCCAGGTCGCGGGCGATTGCGCGGACATAGGTGCCGGTGCTGACGGACATCGCCAGCGTGACGTATGGCAGCTCGATTGATGTGGCGGTCAGATGGTGCACGGTGACCGCCCGAGGCTCAATTTCAACGTGCTCTCCGGCACGGGCCGATCGATACGCCGCCACACCGTCACGTTTGACCGCGCTGTATTGCGGCGGCACTTGTTCAATCTCGCCTCGGAATTGTTCGAGCGCCGCATCGATCTGCTCGTCGCTGAGCGACGGAACCGGCGAGCTCGCAATCACTTCGCCCTCGCTGTCGTCGGTGTCGGTCGATTGTCCGAGCAGGAGGGTCGCCTCGTATGACTTGCGATAAGGCGTGAGGTATTCGTTCAAGCGAGTGGCAACGCCGACGAACACCGGCAACAGGCCGCTGGCCAGTGGGTCGAGCGTGCCTCCATGGCCGACTCGCCGCAGGCCTGTCCAGCGGCGGATGTCGCGCACGATGTCGTGTGAGGTCGGGCCCTTGGGCTTGTCGACGAGGAACACGGCGCCGGGGTGATGCCGCTCCTTGCGTCGGCGGGTCATAGGTCACGCCCAGCGGAGCCCAGCGTCCGAATGCGCTCCTGGACTTCGGCCGCGCCGGCGATCCTCAGGTCCAACTCAAACGAGGGCCAGGGAACGCGCTTCATATGCAGGCGACGGCGAATCGTTCGGTGGATGAAGGGAGCGGCGTGCGTCAGTGCGTCCACGGCACCTTCGGCAGCGGCAGCCTGTTCTTCTTCCGACGCATCGGGAGCGCACATGGCCGACACCAGAACGGTCGCATTGCGCAGGTCCCTGGAGGCTCGGACTTCGGTCACGCTGAGCAGCGCGAGGTCGAGGCGTGGATCCTTCAGTTCTCGGGCCACGACTTCGGCAATTGTGTCGCGCAGGAGATCGTTGACCCGCTGCATGCGGTCGACGCCGCCGGCATCGCGGGCGGCATAGGGTCGTGTCGTACGTGCCATGACAACTGCCACGCCTAGCGGGACACGTTGCGGATCTCGCCGCCCTGGACGATCCGCGATTGCGTCTCGATGTGGAAGAACTCGAGCTGGTCGCCTGCCTGGAAGCCGTCGAAGCGCGCCAGTGCGACACCGAACTCCTGACCTGCGTCGACTTCCTGGACGGTGTCCTGGAAGCGTCGCAGGCTGGAAATCGGGGATTCCGCGATCTGCTCGCCGGCGCGATAGACATGAACTTGAGCGTCGTGGCGGATCGAACCGTCGAGCGAGCGGCACCCGGCGATATTGCCCAGCCCGCGGATGGGGAAGACCTGGAGCACTTCGGCGTGTCCATCGACGACCTGCATCTGAACGGGCTCGAGCAGTCCGCTGATTGCCGCTTCCACTTCTTCGATCACCTCGTAGATGATCGAGTAGGTGCGGATCTCAATGCCTTCCTGCTCGGCCAGACGCTCGGCACCGGGTTCGACCGGGGTGCTGAATGCGATCACGAGGCCTTCCGAAGCGAGGGCGAGGTTGACGTCGGCCACGGAGACCGGTCCGGCGGCGGCGTGAATGACCTTTACGGTGACCTCTTCGTTGGAAAGCTGTTCGAGCGAATCGCGTAGCGCCTCGACCGAGCCGACCACGTCCGTCTTGACGATCAGGTTGAGGGCGGAGACGTCTCCGCGGGAGATTTCACCGAACAACGCGTCGAGGGTGGCCGAGTGCTGCATTTGCGCTTCGCGCGCCTCGCGCTCACGCCGAGCCTGTCCGTAGATGCGCTTGGCCTCGCGATCGCTCTCGACGGCGCGGAAGGAGTCTCCGGCGTCGGCGACATCTTGCAGGCCGAGAACCACGACCGGTGTCGACGGCCCAGCCTCGCGGATGCGATTGCCGCGGAAGTCGGTCATCGCCTTGATTCGTCCCCAGGTCTGCCCGACGAGGACGGAATCGCCCTGTCGCAACGTGCCCTTCTGAACCAGCAGTGTTGTGCGCGGGCCCTGGCGACGGTCGAGCTCCGCCTCCAACACCACGCCATCGGCAAGCCGATCGGGATTAGCCGCGAACTCGGCGATGTCGGCGACGAGCAGCAACGTGTCGAGCAGGTCGCTCATCCCATCGCCGCGCGTGGCCGAAACTGCCACCAACGGAACATCCCCGCCATACTCTTCGATCTGGACCTCGACGTCGGCGAGCGCGGCCTTGACCCGGTCGGGGTTGATGTTGTCGAGGTCCATTTTATTCAGGGCGACGACGTAGGGCACACCGGCGGCATGAATGTGACTGATCGCCTCACGGGTTTGCGGCATGACGCCGTCGTTGGCGGCGACGACGAGGATAGCGATGTCGGTCGCCTGTGCGCCTCGCGCGCGCATCTCGGTGAAGGCGGCGTGGCCCGGAGTGTCGATGAAGGTGAGCAGGCGATCGTTGGCGGTCGCCTGGTAAGCGCCGACACGCTGGGTGATGCCACCGGCCTCGCCTTCGGCGACGTTGGCGTTGCGGATGTAGTCGAGCAATGAGGTTTTGCCGTGGTCGACGTGACCGAGCACCGCAACGACGGGCGGTCGCTCGCGCAGGTCGGCGGGATCGTCTTCCTCTTCCTCAGCGGCGCCGAGGATGTCGATGGTTGACGGCGCTTCCTCGGCCGCCACGACATCGCCAGCTTCCTCTGGCTCGAAACCGCGGTCCATCGCGACGATGGCCGCCGTTCCGTAGTCCAGCGTTTCGGAGACGTTAGCCATGATGCCGTTGGTCATCAAGGTCTTGATGATCGTGACCGGGGTGTCGCCCAGCAGATCTGCGAGTTCCCGCACGGTCAACGTGCGCGGAATCAGGACGGTGCTCTCGGCGGGCGCCGGCGCGGGTGTTTGCTGAATGGTCTGTTGTGTCGCCATGGCTGCTCCGATTGGTCAGGGTCAGTCAGTGTTCAGTGTGTTTTGGTCAGGCGGGTTGGGCCTCCGCGAGCTGCTGAAGTCGGTCAATGACCGTAACTGGCAATGGTTGGCGCAGCGCTCGAGCGAGGTGCTTCGAGTCCGACGCCGCTGTCGTCAGGCATTGGGGATACGGGTGAACGTAGGCGCCTCGCCCGTCTTCATGCGTGGAGAGCATGACGTTGCCGTCTGGTCGGCGCACGATTCTGAGCAAGTCCGGTTTGGGTGCGGTTTCTCGACAGACGATGCAGCGGCGAAGCGGCGAGTGTGAATGGGGCGACAAACTGCGGACGGACATCTGATTCTTTCGTACTGCGCGGGGCTGGAACCCGCGTTCTCGACAGACGGGGTCAGAAGCGTGGAAGAACGCCCCTAGAACTCTTCTTCAAACTCGAGGTATTCCGCGTATGGATCGTCCTCGAGGCCTTCGTCGCTCTCGTGGTAGCGAGGTCGACGGCGTCGGCGGTCGCGCTGTTGTTGCTGTTCTTGCTCGCGGCGCAGCACGTCTTCGGCGAAGCGAATCTGACCATCGTCTCGGGCCGCCGGAGCGATCTCCGTGGCCTGCAGAACCGGTTCGAGTTCTGGCTCCTCCTCGACGATTTCCGGCTCTTCCACTGGCGTAGAAGTCGCCACCAGCTCGGGCTCGACAACCAGTGTCGGGGGCGCCGCGGCGATTGGCTGTTCCATGGGAGGCGCAGTGCGAACCGGTTCGGGCTCAGGTACCGGATCCGGTTCGAGCTCGATTTCGACCTGCGGTGCGAACGGCCCGCGGCCTTCCTGCTGCATCCGCTCAGCCACGGTCTGCGGCTTGATGTCGATACGGAAGCCGGTGAGCCGGGCTGCTAGCCGCGCATTCTGTCCCTCTCGCCCGATGGCGAGGCTGAGCTGCATGTCGGGGACCGCACATTCAGCGGTGTTGGTCTCAGGGTCGATGCGAACGGCGAGGATCTGCGCGGGGCTGAGCGCGTGCTCGACGAAGCGGCGTGGATCTCGATCCCACTGGATCACGTCCACGCGCTCGCCGTGGAGTTCATTGACGATGTTCTGGATCCGCATTGCGCGCATGCCGATGCAACTGCCGACCGGATCAACGCCGGTCTGTCGCGACCAGACGGCGATCTTGGTGCGGTGTCCGGCCTCGCGGGCGACGCCGCGAATCTCAACCACCCCACGGGTAATTTCCGGGACCTCAATCTCGAACAGCCTGCGCACGAACTCGGGCCGCGACCGCGAGATCACAATCTGCGGGCCCTTGTTGGCGCGCAGCACTTCGACCATGATCGCTTTGACTCGCTGGCCGGTGCGGTAACGCTCCATACGCACCTGTTCCTGGGCCGGCATGACGGTCTCGGTGTGGTCGCCGAGCTCGACGATGACCTGATGCGGTTCGACACGCTGGACATCGCCGCTGATGATGCCGCCTTCTTCACCCGAGTACTTGGCGAAGACGGCTTCTCGCTCAGCCTCTCGTAAGGCCTGGAGGACGACCTGCTTCGCGGTCTGCGCTTCGATTCGACCGCCGACGTTTTCGATGTCGTGCTTTTCTCGAAGCGTTGAGCCGATTTGCATGGCCGGATCGCTCAAGCGGGCGCGATCGAGTTCGATTTGCAGATCGGGATCGGCGATGTCTTCTTCGATCTCGACGACCTCGCGTTCCGACCAGACCTCCATGCTGCCGTCGTAGCGGTCGATGGTGACGATCACGTTGCCGGGCAGTTCGTAGCGGCGCTTGACGGCGGCGGCCATGCCTCGCTCGACGGCATGGAAGATCACGTCGTCGTCAAGGTTCTTGTCGGAATGCAACTGCTTGATGGCAAGCAAAAAATCGGTTTTCATGGGGCAGTCTTCATGTTCCGAGAACCTGTGAAGCGCTGTGTTGATCGATCCGTGCGAGTCGCGCAGGATCAGACAGGGCAGCCCGACCCCCACCCGACATCCACACCCCTGACTATACACGCCGACCGGGTCGCGAACCGGGCCAATATCAAGTGGCTATCAGGGCGCTCAGCGATCGAGCGAGGCCAGCGCATCCTCCGCCGAAGCGACAGCGTCACCCAGCGGAACCGAAGTGGCCTCCGCATCCCACCGCAGTTTGAGCTCGATTTGCCCCTGCTTTAGTCCACGCGCGCCAATCGTGATCCGGAGCGGCGCGCCGAGCAGATCGGCGTCATTGAACTTGACCCCGGCACGCTCCTCGCGGTCGTCGGTGAGGACGTTCAGTCCCTTGCCGGAGAGTGCGGATTCGACCTCGGAGACCGCCGATGCTACGTCGCCGCTACCCCCGAGGGGGACGATGTGGACGTCGAAGGGCGCGACCGAGCGAGGCCAGATGATGCCCTGTTCGTCGTGATTGGCCTGCACGACAGCCGCCATGAGTCGTTCTACGCCGATCCCGTAGCAACCCATGATCGGCGTGCGGCGTTCACCGTCGGAGTCAAGAAAGGTGGCGTCCATCGGCTCGGCGTAGCGGGTACCCAGCTTGAAAATGTGTCCCAGTTCGATTCCCCGATGCATTTCGAGGTCGCCGCCGCACTGGGCACAGGAGTCTCCTGGCTGAGCCATGCCAATGTCGGCGATGGTTCTTGCCGTCCAGTCACGGCCGTAGGTGACGTTGTGCAGATGAAACCCTTCGCGATTTGCGCCTGCGACCAGCCCACCCGCGTCGACAACGCTGGGGTCGGCCACGACTCGCACGGGGTCGACACTGATCGGTGACGCGTAACCCGCGACCCAGCCTGCCTTTTCGACTTCTTCGGGCAATAGTGATCGAATCTCCGAGGCGTCGAGCGCGTTCATCAGCTTGAGTTCGTTGACTTCAAGGTCGCCGCGGATGACGGCGAAGGTTGGTTCGCCGTCGACGAGAAAAAAAGCAGCCTTTGCTGTTGTCTCAGCGGGAATGTCGAGGAACTCGGCAAGACCCTCGATCGTGGTGATGCCAGGCGTTTCAACCTCTTCAAGCGCACCATCGGTTCCGGCGGCTTCGCCGCGGGCGAACTCCGCTCGCTCCTGGTTGGCCGCGTAAGCGCAGGATGGACAGAGGATGATGTTGTCCTCGCCGATCTCGGTGAGGAAGATGAACTCCTCCGACTGTTTACCGCCGATCGCGCCGGAGTCGGCCTGCACGGCCACCACGGGGACGCCACAGCGCTCGAAGACGTTGTAGTAGGCCTGGCGCATCGCGAGGTAGTTGAGCTGGAAGGCATCGTCGTCCACGTCGAAGGTGTAGGCGTCCTTCATGATGAACTCGCGGACGCGCACCAGTCCGCCGCGTGGACGTGGCTCGTCGCGGAACTTGGTCTGCATCTGGAAGACGCTCTGGGGCATGTCGCGGTAGGACTGCACAACCTTACGGAACAGGTCCGTGACGGACTCCTCATGCGTCGGCGCGAGGACCATCGTGCGGTCGCGGCGATCCTTGAGGTTGAACAACACCGGACCATAGGAGTCCGCGCGGCCCGACTCCTCCCACAGCTCGCGAGGCTGGATCGCGGGCATGCGCATTTCCTGCGAGCCTGCCGCTTCCATCTCCTCGCGGATGATCTGCTCGATCTTGAGTAGCGTCCGCCAAGCCGGCGGCAGGAAAGAGTAGACGCCGGCTGCCAACTGGACGATCAAACCGCTGCGCAGTAACAACTGGTGGTTGGCCGAGTCGGCGTCGGCAGGTGCCTCACGCAATGTGCGACCGAACAGCGCAGACATTCGAGTGACGGACATGTCGGGAATTCCAATATCTGAATTGCTATTGGCCCGACGATATCAGCGATTCCGGCGCGCCAAACCTGCGAATCGAGCGCCGAGTCCGAAGGAGTCCCAGACCTTGAAGCTCAACCAACATGCAATTGCCGAGCAGACAAGCGCGGCGATCATCGACACACCGATGCCCATTTGGTTGTCCAGTCCAGCCAGAGGCACGATCGCGCCACCTCCGACTCCGCCGAGCCAGGCAAAGGGTGCCGCCCAGAGCGCGCCGCGCGCGCGACGCGGAACGCTGAGCACGATCCAGCTGAGCATCGCCAGGAACGACCACGCTCCGGCAAACAGAATCAGGAAGATCACATTGATGAGCACGCATCAACGGTACGATGCACATGATCGGCTGAGGGAGAGGCGACATCAATGGCGGAGACGATTCAGCTGACCGGCGACCTGCGTCGGAATCCAACGCGGCCAGTGCGGGTCCGGGACGTGACGATCGGCGGCGGCAACCCGATCGTGGTGCAGTCGATGGCGGCGACGCGGACGCAGGACATCGACGCCACAGTCCGCCAGGTGAAGCTGCTCGAGACAGCCGGCGCCGACCTCGTGCGCGTCGCGGTCGATTCACGCAAGGACGTCGAAGCGCTAGCCGCTGTTCGTGAACAGACCGAAGCGCCGCTATCGGTCGACTTGCAGGAGAACTACCGCCTCTGCACTCAGGTCGCGCCGCATGTTGACAAGATTCGCTACAACCCAGGCCATCTGCACCACCACGAAAAGTCGAAGTCGGTCAGAGACAAGGTCGCGTTCATCGCGGAGACTGCTGCGCACAACGACTGCGCCATCCGGGTCGGCGTGAACTGCGGCTCAATCGACCCGCGCATGTTGGAGCGCTACCCAGACGACCATGTCTCTGCAATTGTGGCCTCAGCCTCCGAGCACTGCGCGCTGCTCGACGAATTCGGATACGAGCGATATGTCGTCTCATTGAAAGACTCCGACTGGAAACAGGTTGTTGAGGTCAACCAGAAGTTCGCTGCCGAGCGGCCGGACGTGCCTTTGCATCTCGGCGTCACCGAAGCTGGTATGCCGCCGGAGGGTGTGATCAAAACACGAGTTGCCTTTGAACAACTCGTCTCGCAGGGCATCGGCGACACGGTGCGCGTCTCCTTGACGGTTCCGTTCGACGACAAAGGCATGGAAATCGATGTCGCCAGGGACATCCTCTCCGACATCGCCGCCGGCCGATTCCGTTCGGTACCACCGAAGTTTGACGAGGGCCTAAACATCATTTCTTGCCCCTCTTGCTCACGGGTTGAGAATGAGAAGTTCGTCGACCTCGCCCAGGACGTCAAGGCGATGACCGAATACGCCAGCGAGTACGACATCACCATCGCCGTGATGGGCTGCCGTGTGAATGGCCCAGGGGAAACCGACGATGCCGACCTCGGTCTCTGGTGCGGCCCACTGGCCGTCAACCTCAAGCGAGGCGAGGAATCGCTGGGACACTATCCCTACGACGAGATTCTGCCTCGGTTGAAACAGGAATTGGACGCGATCATCGCTGCTCAGGGTTGACCGGCTCCACAGTCAGCTAGCTGTCGACTTCAACACCGAACGGCACGCCGCTCAGATCGTGACCGGCTGCTTGCAGCGCGGCACGGATGGCTCGCTCCGTGCGCTCGTAGCGGCCCTCACCGATGTGTCGGTAGCGCAGGGCCATTGACGTCTCATCCGTCGGTCCGATCAGATACTTGGCCGGCCACCAGCGGTTGCGATAGGCGCGCCAGGTGCGGGCGTCATTGTCCAGCGGTACCGAGTACTCGATGCCGTATCGCGCAATGGCGTCGCGAATCCGCTCGGGATCCTCTTCGTACGCGAACTCTGGTCGGTGGACGCCGAGGATGACGAGCCCGTGATCGCGGTACTTCTCGTCCCAGGCCGTGAGATAGGGAAGCGTGTTCTGGCAGTTGTAACAGCCGAAGGTCCAGAAATCGATCAGGACCACGTTGCCCCTGGCCAGTTCGCGAGCGATCGTGGTCGGCTCGCCGTTGAGCCAGCCGACCAGGCCGGTGAGGTCGGGCGTGGTGGCGTCGGCGCGGATCGATGCTGCCCGGGCAAGCAGATGACGTTGATCGGCAGAGTCAGGGTCCTGGATTCGCTCGACCTCGACGGCCTGTGAGCGGTACCAGCTCCCCGGTGCGGCCGACGCCGGCAGGATGGATCGTCGCGGCTTGACGGTCACGCCCTCCAGACGCAGCGCGAACTCTGTGCGCCCGTCGGTCAGGCGACGCGCGATCACGCGCGTTTCAAAGCCGTTGACTTGGATCGGCGAACTGACGATCCAACTGGTGTGCGCGATGTTCTCTCTAAGGAAGCGGGCCCTCGGAAACCTGATGCCCTGTTCCGTCTGGACGCCGAACTCGATCCGGCCGCTGTCGTGCAGCCGGGCGCGAACCTCGATTGAGAAGCTGGGCACGGGGTCGGCCGCCGAGACGACCCCGAGAATCGCGGCGGCGGCGAGCGTTGCCGTCAAGACGGCCAGGAGCGCGCCGACCGGCGACCAAATCATTGCTCCGCTCCCATTGGTTAGACGACGAAGTTCTCGCCGTCGAAGCGATCGATGGTCGCGAAGCCGTCCACTGGTCCTCGCTTGAGCCTGGTGAGTTGCTTGACCGGCTTGCCAATCGGCAGGAAAGCGGCGATCGCATAGTGGTCGGGCAGACCGAGGAGGGGTTTGAGTTCGGGTTCGTTGGCGATCGGGATCGTGGTCAGGGTGCCGCCGAAGCCTTCGTTGCGGGCCATCAGCAGGATGCTCCAGACGAACGGGTAGATCGATCCGCCGGAGATCACGCCGACGCGGTCGAGCTCCTTGTCCACCGAGGCCACGACGCCGAGGTCGACGACGACGGCGAGCAGGACCGGCGCATCGACGTACGGGTCCATCAGCCGCCTGGGCGTGGGCAGACTGGCTGCCGACTCGTCGGTGACTGAGGATGGGAAGGCGGCGTTCCAGGGGCCTTCGCCGGCCTGCTGCATCGCCATGTAGCGCTTGGCCGGACGCTCGGCGGCCTGAGCAATGGCGGCGCGGATTTCAGGGTCGCGGACGACGATCACGTGCCAGCCCTGGCGGTTGCCTCCGGAAGGCGCGAAGCGAGCATGTTCGAGCATGCGTTCGATCGCGTCGTCGGGGACAGGGTCGTCGGTGAACTGTCGGGCGGCAAAGGTCGTGCGGATGACCTCGGTGATGTCCATAGCGGCTCCTAGAGTGAATTCGGAGTCGATTGTACGTGAGCATCCTTGAAGCCATCGTCCTCGCCATCGTCCAGGGACTGACCGAGTTCCTGCCGATCTCGTCGAGCGGACACCTGGTGCTGGCCCGCTGGTTGTTCGGTTGGGAGGATCAGGGCCTCGACTTCGATGTTGCCGTCCATGTCGGGACGCTGGCCGCGATCCTCTTCGCCTTCCGACGCGAGGTCTGGAGTGTTCTGAGCGGACTGAGAGCGGACGAAGGAACCGTTGAGGGTCTCCGCCCGCGACGCCTGATCTGGCTGGGCCTTATCGGCACGGTTCCAATCGTGATCGTCGGCGGGTTGTTCTACGAAACCCTGCAAGACGACCTCCGCAACGCGACGACGGCCGGCGCGTTCCTGCTCGTGACCGGAGGTCTGATTGCCGGGGCGGAGTGGCGGGTGCGTCGATCTGGCGCATCGGCGTCTCCGGGCGACCTCGACGAACGCCGGTCGCTGGCCATCGGTATCGCGCAGTGCCTGGCGGTTCTGCCGGGCATCTCCCGCTCAGGGATGTGCATGGTGGCGGGCATGGCGCTGGGCCAGAGTCGGGAAGCGGCGGCGCGCTGGGCGTTCTGGCTGTCGATGCCGGCGCTCGCCGGAGCGGGCGTGCTGGCGGTTGCCGCGCTCATCGATGACGGTCCGTCTGTCGATGCTGGTGCGCTGATCGTGGGGGCGTTGGTCTCGTTCGCGACCGCACTGATTGCGATCAAGGCTCTGCTCTGGCTGGTTCGGGGTCGGAGCCTGCTTCCCTTCGCGGCATACTGTCTGGCGGCCGGGGTCGCGGTGTTGGCAGCGCGAGCGGCCGGGCTTTAGCCATTGAGGGCTGCGACAGGACTTCATCCGTCTAATGCTGAGGGAGTCGGCCAACGGACTCCGCTATCTCATCCAACGCTTCTATAACTGGATCATCCTCAGTTGATGGCGACCGAACAGACGCAGCGATCTCAATCCAGGTACCGTCATCCAGCTTGCGCCAGCGCGACTCCTCCGTTCCGTCAGTGACGTAGAGATTTACCTGCGCAATCGCAGTTGTCCAGTCGTTTTGGTGCCCGTCGGGAAACAGGAGGAGTCCGAATGCCGGCTCGCAGCGATAACTGGCAGGAGCATCCTCAGGACATTCAACTTCCGACGGACTCGTGAGGCCGACATCGTACGAACTGGGAGCGGTAACCAGGTGATCGCCCCAGACGCGATAGGTCTGTCCACGCCGCAGGATTTCCGCATCGGTTCGAATCACATAGAACCGTGTCGTCGCCCCCGCCGTGCCTCCATTGGCGTCCGTCACGACCCCGCGGAGGGTCTTCCAGCCCGAATCCACCTGCGGGTCGACGCTGTACAGCCGCTCGCCGAACCGGAACGAAGTGCCGCCCGAGGTGTCGGCGCAGCCGACCGAGGCTGTGCCCCACTTGCCCGTGTAAGCGAGTTCCCGGTGGCCGGACTCGTTGTAGATCACCAAGCTGTACGGGGCGTTGCCCCCGCTCACCGACCAGCCGATGGACACACTGGCGATCCCTCCCCATCCATAGCTCCTCTCTTGCTCCGTGGAGTTGCCTTTCTCGTCCACCTCGACGGTTACCCCGTAGGATTCCTGCGCCCGCCCGGTTTCGCAGATCTCTGGTGCGCTCAAGGACAGCGATAGAGGCTCCGCCGCATGCTCGCCACTCGCGCAAGCTATGAGCGTTGCCACAGCAATCGCGAGCGATACCAGCAGCCAGACGGCATGACGCGGGATCGAGAATCGCATCGCGGTCCCTATGGGCGCACGCCGTAGAGGGGTTTGGATTCGAGTTCGTGGGGGAGGACTTTGTAGGCTCGCTCGACGAACTGCTGGAGGTAGCTGCGGGTCTTGCGGGGGTCGATGATCTCTTCGATGCCGAAGGTTTCGGCGGTGAGGAAGACGTTGCGGAGCTGGCGCAGGTCGGCCTCGATCTCTTCGCGTTTGGCTTCGGGGTCGGGCGCGTTGGCGATTTCTCGGCGGTAGGCGGCGTCGACTCCGCCCTCGATCGGGATCGAGCCCCACTCGCCAGATGGCCAGCCGAGGCGGTAGTTGAGCCGTTTCGGATTGCCGGTGGCCATGCCGGCCATGCCATAGCACTTGCGGATCACGATGGTCAGTTGCGGCACCGTGGCCTGCAGGCCGACCCAGACGGCACGCATGCCGGAGCGCAGCGTTCCCTCTTGCTCGGCCTGTTCGCCGATCATGAAGCCGGGCACGTCGACGAGATAGACGATCGGGATGTGGAAGTAGTTGCAGAGCTCAAGGAAGTGGGTCTGCTTGTCCGAGCCGTCGCGGTCGAGCGCTCCGCCGTTCTTGAGTGGGTTGTTGGCGACGATGCCGATCGGCAGGCCGTCGACGCGGGCGAGCGCGGTGATCACCGAGGTGCCCCAATGCGGCTTGACCTCGAAGAACTCTCCGCCGTCGACCACCGAACTGATCAGCCTGTACATCGAGTAGGGGCGGCGGGTGTTGCGCGGCACGAGATCGATCAGCTTCTCGCCCGCGCCTTCCGGAGCGTCGAGCGCCGGAGCGGCGGGCGGCAGTTCGTTCACGTTGTCGGGCAAGTAGGAGAGCATGGCCCGAATCTGGCGGAAGGCGTCCTGCTCGTCTTCAGCCTCGTTGTCGATGCAGCCGGAGGTATGCACGTGGACCTGAGAGCCGCCCAGCGATTCGTTGGTCACGTCGTGTCCGATGCCGCGCTTGACGACCGGCGGTCCGGCGGCGAACATCGCCGAGCGTCCCTTGGTCATCACGCTCCAGTGGACCATCAGCGCGCGTCCGGCCGGTCCGCCGGCAATGGCGCCGAGGACGCCGGCCAATACCGGCACATTGCGCATCGCCTCGATCGAGGTGACGAAGTTCGTGCCGCCGTTGGGCAGGTAGGTGGTGCCCATCTGCTTGGTCACGCTGACGTTGGCGCCGGCGCCGTCGATCAGGAGGATCAAGGGGACGCGATACTCGACCGCCAACTCCTCGCAGAATCCGCCCAGGCCGCCCTTGGATCGCTGCATGGGAAACACGGCCGAGCCGCCCTGGATGGTGAAGTCCTCGCCGCCGATGGCGACGGTGCGGCCGTCGATCTTGCCCAGGCCCATGACGTAGGAGGCGGGGGTGAAGTCGACCAGCTCGCCCTCGTCGTATTCGCCCAGTCCGGCCAACGCCCCGACCTCGTGGAATGAACCGGGATCGAGCAGCCCGTCGATTCGCTCCCGCACCGTGAGGCGACCGAGCCGGTGTTGGCGATCGATCCGATCGGGTGTGCCGCCTCGGGCGGAGAGTTCCGCCCGCTTGCGCAGTTCCTCAACCTCTGGTTCCCAGACCATGCTTCACTCCAGACCTTCACATACGCTGGGCAGAGTCTAGGTCGGATGCTGGAAGGCGGGGCCATGGCCGGGTTTAAGAATCGACTGCATGAACAGCTGGCGCGGCGCACGGCTCGGGACGCGTTTCGCGCGGCGGGTCCCGATGCAGACGAGGTCACGGTCTGGTGCGACGTGATGAACGTGTCGTTCACGTCGGCAGACGAAGACGACCTGCGTTCGCAACTCGAGGCGCACTACAAGTCGGCCGAGTATCGCCGCGCGACCAACGTCACGATCGAGAAGCAGCGAGCGTACCGCGAGCAGCGCTGAATGTCTCGGATGCCTGCGACTACCCTGCCCGCAAGACGGGAGCGGGGTACATGACCACAGCACTCGACGGACTGCGGGTCCTCGACATCTCGGAGGGACTTGCCGCCCCATTTGCCGCCAAGTTGCTGGGCGACCTGGGAGCGGACGTGATCAAGCTGGAGCCGCCCGACGGAGATTCGGCGCGTCGGCGCGGTCCGTTCGCCGGGTCTGAGGACATCGAAGCGTCGGCGCCGTTCCTGTATGCGAACACGTCAAAGCGCAGCGTGATCATCGACCCATCCAGTCGGGACGATCTTGCGCTCCGCTCACGGCTGCTCGAGCGTGCAGATGTGGTGATCTCACATGAGGCCGAACCGAGCCTGGCGAGGCGGGGGCTCGGTTACGAGCAGCTGGCGGCGGGCAATCCTCGGGTGGTGCTGACGACGGTGACCGGATTCGGATCGGACGGTCCGTACGCAGATTGGCAGTGGAACCATCTGATCGCGGGCGCGCTGGGCGGCTTCACCTACCTCTGCGGACGCGAGCAGCGGGAACCGTTGCAGTTGGGCGCATCGGTGACCGAAACCCTGACCGGCGCGTACGCCGCCGTGGCGGCGTTGATCGCAGTGCGTGGGGCGCTGGAGTACGGGCGGGGCGATCACGTGGACGTGTCGGTGATCGAGGCCGCGATCAACGCCGCGCTGCTCCCGGTCCAGCGGTATGACTACACCGGCAACAGCGGCGAGCGCCGCGCCGACATCGGTCCTTCGCCCTCGTTCATCCTGCCCACGTCGGACGGTTTCGTCGGGGCGAACACGCTGACGCAGGCTCAGTGGGAGATGATGTGCCAGTTCTTCGGGCAACCGGACCTGGTCGACGACCCGCAATACGCCGACGGATGGTCGCGGATGGCCAACTCACGCTCGCTGGCCGGTGAGCTGGCGGAACTGACCAGGGAACGGACAGCAGAAGATGTCTTCCACGATGCTCAGACCTGGCGCATCCCGTTCGGTCTGATTCCGACGCTGTCGGATGTGGTCAACCTGCTGCCTCATCGGGAGCGGGAGTTTTTCTTCGACTTCGAGCATCCGCGCGCCGGCCGGGTGCGGATGCCCGGTGTTCCCTGGATGTTCGGCGATGAGCGGCCGGTTGGGGGTCGGACGCCGTTGCTGGGTGAGCACACAGAGGAGGTGAGGGCTGAGGTGTGGGGAGTGCCCTCAGCCCAAGCCTCTCCCTCAGGGAGAGGGAGCGGCAGTGCGGGGGTCCAGCGGCCGTTGGAGGGGCTGCGGGTCATTGACCTGTCGATGTTCATGTCGGGTCCGATGACGTCGTTGGTGTTTGCCGACGGCGGGGCGGACGTGATCAAGGTTGAGTCGGTCCAGCGGATCGACGGCTGGCGCGCAGGCGGAGCGACCGATGATTTCTGGTGGGAGTGGGCGCCGCAGTTCAACTGGGTGAACCGGAACAAGCATGGGATCACGCTCAATCTGACCGACCAGCGCGGGTCGGATGTGATCCGGCACATGGTTCGGGGCGCGGACATCCTGGTTGAGAACTACACGCCGCGCGTGATGGGCAACTTTGGTCTGAGCTACGAGGAGCTGCGAGAGATCAATCCTGAGCTGATCATGATCTCGATGCCCGGGTTCGGGCTGACCGGCACCTGGTCGAACTACACGGCCTTCGCCAACACGACCGAGCAGATGTCGGGACTGCCGCATCTGACCGGCTACGCCGACGACCAGCCGATCTTCAGCGGCACGACGGGCGGCGACCCGCTGGCTGGAGTCATGGGCGCATTGGCGCTGCTCTCGGCTCTGGAGCGTCGGCGTCGGTTGAACGCGCAGGGCAACCCGGGCGGCTGTCACATCGACCTGTCGCAGACGGAGACGGCGACATCGTTCACGGGCGAGGCGGTCACTGCCTATTCGATCTCGGGAGAAGACCACGGACGGCGCGGCAACTATCACCCGCAGATTGCCCCGCACAACACCTACCCGTGCGTGGACGATCACTGGATCGCGATCGCCTGCGAGACCGACGCGCAGTTCGCTGACCTGGCGCGGCTGATGGGACGCGACGATTGGATCGAGATGGCATCGGACTTTGTTCATCGCGACGCAGCCCGCGAGGCGATCGACGCCGCCATCGCCGGCTGGACGTCATCCCGCGACGCCGGGGAGTTGATGCGCACCTTGCAGGAGCTCCGCATCCCGGCAGGCGCGGTCTACACCGGACGCGAACTGCTCGAAGACCAGCACCTGCAGGCGCGCGACTTCTTCATCACCCAGCACCACACCTACGCCGGCTCTCGCCGTTATCCATTGCAGCCGTATCGGTTCGCCAACTGGAGCGGGCCGGAATCTGATCGACCGTCGCCGACGTTAGGTCGGGATACCCGGGGGGTGCTGGCTCGATTGACTTCGTTGACGGAGGCGGAGGTCGATCAGATGGAGGCGGACGACGTGATCGGCACGATTCCGCTAGCGGCTCGGGGTGATTAGCCTGAGACTCGTTCAATCTGACATTGAGAGGAGCGCAGGATGCGCTTGGCCAGTTTTTCCTTTGAGGACACCGTTCGAGTCGGTGTGGTGGTGGACGATGAGATTGTCGACCTGTACCTCGCCGAGCCTGAGGCGCCGACCGACATGTGCGAGTTCCTTACGCTGGGCGAAGAGGGCCGCGTGATGGCTGAATTCGCCGTTGAGCGCGGCGGCAACCGACGGCCGCTGTCCGACGTCGAGCTGCTGGCGCCCGTGCCGAATCCGAAGAAATTCCTGGCGGTCGGCCTCAACTACGGCGACCACATCGCCGAGACCGGCGCCCAAACACCGCGAATGCCAACCATCTTCACCAAGCAGGTCAGCTGCGTGAACAATCCCGGCGGTGGTATTCAGATCCCGCTCGCCTCTAAGGCAGTGGACTACGAGGGCGAACTTGGCATTGTGATCGGCGAGACGTGCCGTCACGTCTCCGCTGCCGAGGCCGAGTCGGTGATCGCCGGCTACACGATCGTCAACGATGTCTCGGTGCGCGACTTCCAGCGTCACACGCCGCAGTTCACGATGGGCAAGTCGTTCGACACCCATGGTCCCGTCGGCCCGGTGATCGTTACCGGCGACGAGCTTGGCGACCCGCACGTGCTCGACATCCAGACCTCCGTCAACGGTGAGCTACGTCAGAACTCGAACACCAAGCACTTGATCTTCAATTGCTACGACATCGTCGAATACGTCAGCCAAGCAATGACGCTCGAGCCGGGCGACATCATCGCGACGGGAACTCCGTCGGGCGTCGCCGCGGCGATGACGCCGCCACGCTGGCTGGTCGCCGGAGACACGGTCAGCATCACGATCGCCGGCATCGGCACGCTTGCGAATTCATGCGTGCCTGAACTCGATGCGTCGCACGACGAAGACCATCACTAGGGTCGCCTGGCAAAGACCTCTCCCTACTTGGGGAGGTTCTGGTTACTCAGTCGCCAGGGCCTCCGCGACTGGGGGCCACATCCGGGCCAGGGCCGGCGTTGTCCCTGGCGGTGTTGGTCGCGCGCTATAGAAGCGGTCGGCGGGTCTGGTGTAGAGCTGAATCAGGGTGGGGCCTTCGGACGCCAATAGCTCGTCGATGGCCGAGTCGAACTCCTCAGCGTCTCCGAAGGATGCTGTTTGCGCGTAGCCGGCGCCCTCGGCCATCTGAGCGAAGTCGACCTGTTGCTGTGATGGCAGGGGTTGTGAGCCGCTGGTCTCGTAGACGCCGTTGTGGATCACAAAGTGAACGAGGTTTGCAGGCGCGGCGCCGGCGATGGTGCCCAGCGAGCCGAGCTGCATCATCAGGGAGCCGTCGCCATCGATCACCCAGACGTCGCGCTCGGGCTGCGACAGGGCGACTCCGAGACCCAGTGTCGATGCACCGCCCATGAATCCAATGCAGGCGAGATTGAGGTCGTGCGGCGATTTCTGCCTCCAGGCGCCGTTGGCTGTCATGGTGCCGACGACGACCTGTTGTTCGCGACGGCGGGCCAGTACGTCCAGGGCGGCGTCGAGGGACATTCGTTGGACTTCTGTGTTGTCGGTCATGATGTCGTCGTCCCTACCAGCAAGGCGACTGGCCCCTTGCGCTCATTAGCTTCGTCGAAGGCCGCAGCGACGTGATGCAGATCTTCCGGACCGTCGAGCAGATGCGAGGGAATACCCAGTGTCTCGAGCAGCGGTCGACAGAGACGGACCATTGAGGATCCGTCTTCCTCGGGTTCCAGTTCAGGGTCGCGTCCCAGCAGTCCGATGAGCAGGACGATAGGAAACTGACCGTCCAGCGCGACGCCGCGCAGGTTGTTGACCGAGGCGTAGAGTCCGGCATGCTGGATCTGCATCATTGGCCGGCGACCACCGATGATTAGCCCCGCTGACACGGCGACTGCTTCATCCTCGGTCGAGCAGTGCACGGTGCGGATTTCCTCGTCGTCCATCAACAGGTCGAGCACCGTACGCTGGTGCGTGTCGGGCACGAGGACGACATCCTGCACGCCCGCTTCGCGGATCGCCGACAACAATTGGTCCGCCGGAATCGACTGGGCCGTCATAGGCTGCCTCCATCTAGTCAGCGGCTTCACACCAGCGCTGAGTCGAACGCCATGAATGATACCGACGCCCCGACTGACCAGGCACAGGACCCGGTAGACGGTCAGCCCGACGAGCTGCCACACGAGAATCCCAACCGGCCGCGCGAGTACCACGGAGCGCGGACGGTCATCGCTGGCGCGGGCGTCGTGATTGCAGTTGCGGCGGCGCTCTGGTTGACGCTGCTGCAGCCGTCCAACGGCGGCGGAGAGGGTGTCGTCGATCTGCCGGTCTGGCTCCCGACCGAGGGACGCGAAGTTGGTTCCGACGTCGGCAGTCTGGCACCGGACTTCGACCTGGAGACGGTTGATGGCGGGCGATTCCGGCTCTCCGACTGGCGAGGCCAACCGGTGCTGATCAACTTCTGGGCGTCATGGTGCGGTCCCTGTCGTCGAGAGGTCCCGGCGCTGATTCGCGCCCTCAACCTGCATGGATCCAAAGGACTCACGATTGTCGGCGTCAACATCGAGGAATCGACTTCGGTCGCGCAGACCTTCGTGGGCGAGTTCGGGATCGAGTATGAGGTTCCCATGGACTTCGACGGCGCGGTCTTCCGCGCTTACGGCGGCGGCGGACCGAGTGGTCCGCCTCGCTCATTCTTCATCGACCCCGACGGTGTGATCGTGCGTGTCTGGGCAGGCCAGGCACCCGATGAGATCGTGGAGGAACACACACGAGAGTTCGCGGAATCCTATGGGAGCGACCAGGTGGGCCAACTCCCAGGCTTGAAGTCGCCGCCTCCCGTTGAAGGTGACGAGGAACTGGCTGTGGGCATCAGCGTTGGTGAGATCGCGCCGGACATGCTGCTCTCGCCGAAGCTGGAGCCAGACCAGCGCTGGCTGCTGAGCAGCGAACGGGGGAAGACAATCACCATCGCGATCGTGCCGCCGGGATGCATGCGTTGCGGTCGGGCAGTCGGTGCTGATGAAGATACGACGCAAGGCTCAATCATCCTGCTTGGCGGTTCGGACGATGACCAGGAAACAGTGCGGCTCGAGCTCGCCTGGTCGCCCGATGTCGGCCGGCTCTACGCGCCTCAGGGCGATTTACAGTTGATTCAGATAGACGAGCGCGGTGTGATCCTCAGCATTTCGGGAATGCTGGAGTAACCGACAAGGAGGTCACTGATGGCCCAACTCTGCACGATCATCAAGCACGGATTTGAAGATGTCGCACGCTGGCGCGATCCAGAGGCGGGGATCGAAGCGATCTGCGCGATTCACTCGACCGCACTCGGTCCGGCCATCGGTGGAACCCGATGGCAGCCGTACGCCGATCTCGATGCCGCATTCGATGATGTCTTGCGACTGTCCGAGGCGATGACGCTCAAATCTTCCGCCGCCAGGTTGCCGTTCGGCGGCGGCAAAGCGGTGGTGATTGGAGACCCCGCGAACAAGACCGAAGCGCAGTTGCGCAGCTACGCCGAGTTCATCAACGAGTTCGAGGGCCGCTATCTGACCACGACCGACGTCGGCACCACCACCGATGAGATCGACCAGATCTCGCAATGGACGCCTCACGTCGTCGGAACGTCTCCGGCCTTGGGCGGCTCCGGTGATACCTCTGAGTTAACCGCCGTCACGGTGCTCAATGGCATCTACGCGACACTCGAAGCGCTCGACGGTGATCCAAGTCCTGAGGGCAAGACGATCGTCGTGATTGGCGTGGGCAAGGTCGGCTCCAAGGTCGCCAGGTCGCTCGCCGGAGACGGCGCCCGGGTCTTCGTCGCCGATATCCGCGCATTTGCCGCTGCCGCGCTGGCGGTCGAGATTGGCGCGAACACTGTCTCGGTCGACGAGGCGTACGTTGTGCCCAGCGACGTCCTGTCGCCGAACGCGCTCGGTGGAATCCTAGGCGAGCAGACGATTCCGGCGCTGCAATGTCGGGCGATCTGCGGTGGCGCAAACAATCAGTTGGCCCGCGACCCCGAGGACGCCGAACTGCTGGCCGACCGAGGCATCCTCTACGCGCCCGACTACGTGGTCAACTCGGGCGGCGTGATTTCGGTCGCCCAGGAGGTCGCCGGTTGGAGCTACGACGAGGCGGTCGAGCACGCTCAGGGCGTCTACCGGACGACCCGCGAGATCTTCGAGCTTGCGGCGCGACACAAGATCACCACGGCCGAGGCCGCGCGCGCGTTCGCGGCCGAGCAACTCGCCGGGGCTACGGCATAAGCCGCGAGCGACGGATTACCATGCAGGTGAACCATCTGGAGCAACCAGCAGGAGATCATCATGTCCCTCACCGTGCATGGCATTCCCGTCATCGATATCGACTCGCACTACACCGAGCCGCCCGACCTCTGGACCTCGCGCGCGCCGGCCAAGTACAAGGACGCCGTGCCGCACATCACCCTCAACGACGAGGGTCAGCAGCGCTGGACGGTGCTTGACGACATCGACTTCGGCCCGCCCGGCTTCACCGTTGTGCGCGAAGATGGCACCAAGGAGTACGGCGCCATCTCGCTCGACAGCTTCGAGCAGATGAGCAAGGCGGCGACCGACCCCAAGGAGCGGCTCAAGCTGCTTGATCAGCTCGGAGTGGCGCAACAGATCGTCTATCCCAACGTGGCCGGCTTCGGCTCTCAGCGATTCGTGCAGATCGAAGACGAAGAACTGCGCAACGTCTGCTGCACCGTCTACAACGACGCGATCGCCGAGTTCCAGGCCGAGGGCGAGGGCCGTCTCTATCCGCAGGGCCTGGTTCCCTTCTGGGACATCCCGGCGGCGGTCGACGAACTGCAGCGGATCAAGGACCTGGGCATGACCGGGATCACGATGTGCGACACGCCGGAAGCCTTCGGCCTGCCGCACCTCGGCGACGCGGCCTGGGACCCGTTCTGGGACGCCTGCCAGGACATGGAGATGCCGGTCAACTTCCACATCGGCGCGGGCGCGGGCGTGGCCGACAAGCTGCTCTGGCCCGGCTACGGTCCGCAGCGCCGTCTCGCGCTCACCTCGATCGGCCTGTTCATCACCAACTTCAAGGTGATCATGAACCTGATCTTCTCCGGCCTCTGCGAGCGCTACCCGAAGATCAACTTCGTCTCCGTCGAGTCCGGCATCGGCTGGGTGCCGTTCCTGCTCGAGGCGATGGACTACCAGTTCGAGGAGACCGTCCCGACCGAGCGCGAAGGTCTGACGATGAAGCCGTCGGAGTACTTCCGTCGCCAGATCTTCGCCTCGTTCTGGTTCGAGGACTTCGGTCCGCGCGCCACGATCTCCGCGATCGGCGAGGACAACGTGATGTTCGAGACCGATTTCCCGCACCCCACCTGCCTCTACCCCCGAGCGCAGGAGCACGTCACCGAGGTCCTCACCGACCTCGACGAAGGCATCCGCGAGAAGGTCCTGCGGACGACCGCCGAGCGAATCTACCACCTGCCCCCGGCGCCGGCCTCGATTTACGAGAGCGCTGCCGCTGGAGGGTAGTTGGAAGCGAATCGTCCCTAACGAAATGCTCCCCCTGCTAGGGGGAGCATTTTCTTTACCCTCGTTCGAACTTGACAGACGCAATTCAAACGAAGAATCGGAGAACAGTCATGCCAGGAAGACTTGAAGGTAAGGTCGCGATCGTCACCGGAGGCGGCGCTGGGATGGGCGCTGCAGAGTGCCGACTGTTCGCCCGTGAGGGCGCGTCGGTCGTAATCGCTGATCTGTACGCGGAAGGCGGGCACGAGGTTGAGGAGCAGATCCGCTCTGCTGGCGGAGTGGCGAACTTCGAGAAGATGGATGTCACCGCCGAGGAGGAGTGGAATGCGCTCCTGACCTCGACGCTCGAAACCTACGGCGGCCGGCTCGATGTCCTGGTCAACAACGCGGGGTTGTCATCGACTGTGGTGGATGACCCTAACTCCACCGAGGGATGGCACCAGATCATGAACGTCAACGCGACGGGCGTGTATCTCGGTACCAAGCTCGGCTCGGCGGCGATGCTGTCAGCCGGCAATGGCGGCTCGATTGTGAACATCTCCTCGATCTACGGCTTCGTCGGCTCGGATGGCGGACATCCCGCCTACCACGCGTCGAAGGCGGCCGTGCGCAACTTCTCCAAGGCGATGGCTGTTCGGCTTGGACCCGAGGGCATTCGCGTCAACACCGTGCACCCCGGCTTCATGCCGCCGATGCGCTCGAGCATCGGGATGTCGGAAGAGGCGCGGGCGCGGCTGGTTCGCGCGATCCCACTGCGGCGTACCGGCGAGGTCGATGAAGTCGCCAATGGCGTGCTCTTTCTGGCCTCGGACGAGTCCTCCTACGTGACCGGTTCGGAGCTGAAGATCGACGGGGGATTCCTCGCTCGATAGTGCCCAACCGCTCAGTAGCCGCATGAGTTGACACCCTGGTTATCGCTTGGCAGAGTGGCGGCAGCGAATTCGTAAGCCGAGCGCAAAATCGGTCAACAGGCTCCGCACGTGGACAGTCTTGGTCGAAGGCCGCGATAAGCTAATGTCAACTAACTCCCACCACGGCGGGCGTGGGGCAAGGAGGAGCCAGGAATGAAGTCCATTCTGTTCGATGGCGCAGCACGTCGCTGGAGCCTGACAATCGGCCTGTTGGCCGGACTCGCTGCGCTGTTGGTCACGCTCGCACCATCGCTCGATGCGCAACAACAGCCCGAACCTCCCGCGTGGTTCTTTGGACAGGACGCCGGTTCCTATGTCGGCGCCGAAGTTCAGGCCTTCAACCAGAACGGCGTCGAGTTGCCGGCTCAAGACAATGACCTCAGTGTGATCGACTCGGGAGGCGGCTGGAGCCGAACCATCTTCCGCAGTGAAGCCTCGAGGGTCACCTTTCGAATCGTTCACAGTTCTGGAACACTGGAAACGTCGCCCAAACACGTCGTGGACGGCAGCCTGACCGAAGTCTCCATCACCGAGTTCTCGGCCGTAGCGGAAGAGCTTGGCGACTCTGACTCGATAATATCTGTACGGATCATTGCCCGACGAGCGGAGGATGGCCGGATTGAATTCGGCATGCGTGATCCGGACGGTGAGGACATCTTCCCTCGGGCCAGGTACTTCCCCGTTACGGGTCCTGACCACAACCGCTTCCTGCGTAGCTCGGAGATCGACTTCGGGGACGGCTTTACCGGACGCATCATTGCGCGGCGCGCTCCAGACGGACGAGTGGAGTTCGGCTTCCGCGTCGAGGGATACGACGATATCTTCCCGCGTGCGCGATACTTCCCCGCGACCGGGCCGGATCACAACCGCTTCCTGCGTAGCTCGGAGATTGAGATCGGCCAGCCGCGCTAGGCTGACCGTTCGCGACCTGCCTCACAGCCCGCTCCGATTGGAGCGGGCTGTTTCGTGACATCCGTTAAACGCGCTTCTGTGAGGCTGCACGAGCCGCAGGATGCGTTCGAGGGGTGATCAGCGCCGCCACTCGACGGACCAGATTCTCCAGCGGCAATCGGCGCTTGGCCGGCAGACGGAGCATCAGGCAGAGAATCGCAGAAGCGGCCCAGAGTCCCGCGCAGGTGTAGAAGGCGTAGTCGTAGGTGCCCAACAGGTCATAGGACAACGCCACCGCCAAAGGAGTAATCGCGTTGATCCCCATCGCCACCGGAAAGCCGATGCTGCGCACCGCGCCGAGGTAACGCCGCCCGAAGTACTCGGCCCAGAACATGTCCTGAATCGGTATGTTCCCGCCGATCCCCAAGCCCATCACCGCCAGTGCTCCGGCGATTAGCCACCAGTTCCCGCTGGGCGCAACCTGCACTACCAAAGCGAATCCAAACGCGCCGACCACGAAGGAAACGAATCCGACAATTCGAGTATCGAACCTGTCCAACGCCCAACCCCATGGCGGCTTGGTCAGCATCGATAACAAGGAGAACGCCTGGACCGCTCGGGCCGCCTCGACCGAGGTAAATCCAAACTCCCGCAGGTAGAGCACGCCGTTCAGCAGGATCGCAAAAATCCCGACAACTGAGATGCCAAAGATCAATACGATCAGATAGAAGGAACTGGTTCGCAATGCTTCACTGCGATTCAGCGAAGTCGCCTCGTCGTGCCGAGACGCCTCGACTTCTGTCGCAGTCAACTGAGTCGTACCACCGTCGGGCAGCATGCCGTAGTCCTCGGGACGACGGCGGATCAGGATTGCGGAAGGGATAAGAATTGCAGCGAGACAGACGGCGAGAATTGCCCACGCAGTGCGCCAACCCAACGGTTCGATCAGATACTGAGCCGTGAACCACGGCCAGAAAAACCCCGCCATCGACACGCCCATCGAGGTCCAGCCCAGCGCTTGGCCGCGTTTCACAACGAACCACTTGGACACCGCAATCGAAACAACCAGGAATCCGGCCACAGATGCGGACGTGACGAGGAACACGCCGCGCACAACCAGATACTGCCAGTAATCGCCAACCTGACTCATCAGGAACAGCGCCGGAATGCAGATCACGGCCGCCGAGAGCATGATCGGGCGTGCGCCGAAACGCTCAATCCTTGGCCCGATCATGAAGCCGATCACCATCAACAGCACTTGGCCGAGCGAATCGGCCGCGAAGAATTGCGTCCGCGACCAGCCGAATTCTTCGATGAACTCCGGCGCGAACACTGCCACCACTGACGTCTGCACGCCGACAGTGACGAACTGGGCCATGAACGCCGCGGCGACAATGACCCAGCCGTAAAAGACGGGGCGCCCGAACAGGGTCATGGAGCGCTTCGTTGCGAGGGTCGGGGCGCAGCCAGGAATCTAGAGGTCATTCAGTCGGCATCTCGATGCCGAGGGCATCGAACATTCGCTGGACGCCTCCGCCGAAGTCGTCTGTTCGAGGGCGTCCCAGGGTTGCTCCGCCGTCGACGACCAGGGCGTGGCCTGTGACGAAGGTGGAATCGTCGCTGGACAGCCAGAGCGCGGCGTGGGCGATGTCCGAAGGTTGTCCGGATCGCTTGATTGGCTGCAACTGACCCATCACTTCGGCGATTCCCTCGACCGTCTTGTCCGCCTCCTCGGCCGAGAGACCGAGCGACTTGCCGAAGATTGGCGTCGCGATGCCGCCCGGGCAGATGCAGTTGACTCGAATGTTGTGTTCGCCGAGTTCGTAGGCAGCGACCTTGGTCAGGTGCATGACAGCGCCCTTGGCAACGCTATAGATGACTGGCCCGTTGCCGGCGTTGACACCGGCGATCGAGGCGGTGCTGACGATGGCTCCACCGTCGCCCTGGGCGATCATCGCGCGGGCTGAGTGCTTGATCCCGAAGAAGACACCCTTGAGCAGGGGGTCCATGACCTGGTCATAGCCGGCCTCGTCGACCTCTGTGATGCCGTCGAGCGTGCCGGCGAAGCCGGCGTTGTTGAAGATCGCGTCGATCCTGCCGAAGCGGTCGACGGCATGGGCGACGGCGCCCTGGACCTGCGCCTCGGAGGAGACATCGGCGTGGACGTAGGTCGTGTCGCCGCCGATCGATTCGACCAGCGCGTGGCCGCGTTCGTCCTGGATGTCGGCGACGACGACGCGTCCGCCTTCCTCGGCGAAGAGCCGGACTGAACCTTCGCCGATGCCGCTCGCGCCGCCCGTGATGACCGCTACCTTGCCGTCGATCCGTCCTGCCATGATCAGTGCTCCAGCCTGTTGAGATTCGTTCGCGTGTGCGTAGGATACGCACCGACCCGATTTCGGCGAGTGTCTAGAATGCGCAGGCCACAGGACGATGAAGCAGGAGCAAGATTATGGTCGACCGACTGAAGGACAAGGTTGCGCTCATTACCGGCGGTTCTCGCGGGCAGGGCGCGGCGGAGGCTGAGCTCTTTGCGGCAGAGGGCGCGCGAGTTGTGATCGCGGACGTGCTGGACTCGGAGGGTGCGGAAACGGCGGCGACAATTGGCGACGCGGCGAGCTATCACCATCTGGACGTGACCAATGAGGACGCGTGGCATGCGCTGGTCGCCGAGATCGTCGAGCAGCACGGTCGGCTCGATGCGTTGGTCAATAACGCCGGAATCTACCGCAACGCGCCGGTGGTTGAGATGACTGAAGAGATGTATCGGCAGGTGATCGACATCAACCAGATCGGGGTCTGGCTGGGGATGAAGGCTGTGGGTCCACAGATGATGGCGCAGGAGTCCGGCTCGGTGGTCAACATCTCCTCGACGGCCGGTTTTCGCGGCGGAGCGGGTTCGGTCGCCTACACGGCGAGCAAGTTTGCGGTCCGGGGGATGACCAAGGTCGCGGCTCGAGAGTGGGGCCGCTACAACATCCGGGTGAACAGCATCCACCCGGGACCGATCGACACGATGATGCTGCACCAGGTGCCCGGCTTCGAGGCGGACAGCGAGCGCTTTCTGCGGAACACTCCGCTGAGGCGGGCGGCGGATCCGTCGGAGGTTGCGTACCTGGCGCTGTACCTGGCGTCGGACGAGTCGAGCTTCAGTACCGGTGCGGAGTTCATCGTTGATGGTGGTGGGTTGGCCTAGTCAGCCGCGTCCAGAACCGCCAGGAATTCGGGCGCTCGGAGGATTTTCACTCCCTCGAACTCGCCGATGGGTAAGAGGTGCTTGCGATCTCCGGTGACCAAGTAGTCTGCGCCATGCTCGACGGCACAGGCAAGAATCTGGTTGTCGGCGTCTTCGGCTTGAATGACATCCACACGGGTCGGAGTCGCGACGAGCTCGCCGACTTCGATCAGCCCGCGCAGCGAATGTTCAACCTGCTGGATTGACCAATAGAACTTGCGCGGCATGACATCGCGGAGCTCATCGACAACGACCTGGGGAATCACGAGATCGAAGTGCCTTCTTTGCGCACGGTCGAGGACCGTTCGTTCGGCTCCGCTACTGATCCACCCGGACACGATGACGTTCGTGTCCGGCACAACCCTCATTGCTGTGTCGCTGCCTTCTTCTCAGCCCGGTACTCCTCGATCAGCCGTGGCACATCCTCGCGAGTGATGCCGTGCTTCTTTGCCATTGCCTCGCCGTACCTGAAGGTCTCTTGCCAGCGCTCCTCGCGCAGTGCGCGCTCGATGGCGTCACTGACGAACTCGTCGAGCGTACAGCCCTTCTTGCCGACCTCCGCTTCGATAGATTCAACCTGGTTGCTCGGGAGCGTGACGGTGATGTCTCGGGTTTCCTCGGCCATTGCAATGCCTGACTCGTTGGCGTCGGTCTCCATTGTGCCTGTTGCGGGCGCGGGATGTCACACCGCTGGTGTGAACTCTGCCACAGCTCCCGGCTGCTGCGAATGAGATCTACGCCAGTAGCTGGCAGGTGAGGTCGGGGAAGTTGGTGGCGTTGATGGTGAAGGACGGGTCGGGAGACATGTCCGGGTCGTTGCCCTCGCCTCGTTCTCCGGGGACGGGGACGTAGGCGGTGGGCATGCCGGCTCGGGCGGCGGCCTGGAGGTCTCCCTTGTGGGCGGCGCACATCATGACCTCGGAGATGTCGAGACCGAGGTACCTGGCGCTGGCCTGGTAGGCCTCGGGTTCGGGCTTGTAGTGGCCGAGGAACTCGCAGCTGAGGATGCCGTCCCAGCTGATGCCGTTGTGCTTGCTGCAGTCGACGGCGATGGCCCAGGACATGACGGTGAGCACGGTGACCTTGTAGCGCGAGCGCAGCGCTTCGAGGCACTCGGCCGAGCCGGGCCAGGCGTTCATCCGGCGCCAGACCTGGTTGAGTTCGTCGCGCTCGTTCATGTCGAGCTTGAACTGCGGGTGGGCGTCCATCACTTCGTCGAGGACGCGTCGGTGGAGCTGGTCGGCGTTGAGCCAGGGCAGATCGCCTCGGCGTACCAACTGGAGCCGCTTGAACATAGTGAAGCGCCACATATTAGTGAAGGCGGCTGCGTCCAGCTCGACGCCCTGCGCGTCGGCGATGGCTGAGACTTCGCCTTTGATCGTGTTGTGCCAGTCGAAGATCGTGCCTCCGATGTCCCAGGCGAGGGCTTTGACGTTGCTCAGATCGGTCATGTCCAGTTCCTTCCGCGCTTCTTGGTTGGTTTGGGACTATGAGGCTACGACGTGGAAGCGCCGAACGAAAAAGGCAGCGCTTCGGATTTTCGGCGGAATTTTTTTCGGGGCCGGAGAATGGCGTATCTCCAGTGTTTTGCTGGAGATCGTGGGATCGATGGGTTCAATTTCATACAAGTTTTTGCCAGTTTTCTCTGATTTTGTCAGTCGATTTATGTCGAGTTCGATCGGATTTGATCGAGTTTGATCGGGTCTATTCGAGCTTTCTCGGAGTTTCCTCGACTTTTCGGGGGAAACTGGCGGACATCTTCGAGGAACTTCGAGCGCCGGATGAGAGTGAGTGGCAAGGGGAACGCTTTCGGTGCACGTGATGCTGGCGAGTCTTGCCTTCCGATGATATATGGACATTCGTTCTTTGTCAGCACAGGATCGTCAGTGTCGTCGTCGGGCGTTGTCTGTTGCACTGTTGGTCATCGAGGGTGTGGTCAGGCCGACTGGTCGGTGGCGAGCTGTTCGCGGACTGCGGGCAGAATCTCGCGGGCGACGCGGACGGTGTAGCCGTCATCCGAGTCGTCGGGCGAGGGTGGATTGGGAATCGGGTGGAGGACGACGTGCTCGAACTCGATGCCGTTCGAGGCTGCTTCGCGCAGGACGCCGACGAGTTGATCGACGATGTCGTCGGCTGTACCGCGCAGCGCGAACGCATCGGCGTGCGCTTGGGAGAGGAAGCCGACGGCTCGGCCGGCCTTGAGCAGATCGGGATCGTGATGGAAGTCAGGCCAGACTCCGCGTTCGTGTTTGAGGATCTCAGGGTCGGGGCCATCCCAGGTCAGGCCTGCGGGCTGGAACAGCATCGGCGAGTACTCGTAGTAGCCGGCGGCCATTGCGCTGGCCATGGTCAGGGCGTCGTCTGGGTGATCGAGGAAGACGGTGTGGAAGATGATGCCGAGCGGGACAGAGAGCGGGTCTCGTCCGGCTTCGTCCGCGCCCCTGCGGATTCTTGCGACGGTGTCGGCGATGGTGGCCTGGTGGGTGCCGACGCGCATGAAGACGCCGTCGGCGACTCGGCCGCCCATCTCCAGCGTCCTCGGGCCGCCGGCTGTGAGCCAGATGGGGACGGGACGGTGGAAGGGCAGGTAGGACGGGCGCTCTGCGCCGACTTCGATCTCCTCGCCGGCGAGGAGTCCGCGCATGAGGATGATCGCGTCTTCCATCTCGGCAACTCTGGCTGGGCGGAGTCCGCTGAGGCGGACGGCAGTGTCGCCGGCTCCGAAGCCGAGTGAGACTCGGCTGGGTGCGAGTTCGTCGATGGTTGCGATCGATGATGCGGTCACCGAAGGATGGCGCGTGATCGGGTTGACGAGCAGGGTGCCGAGGTGGATGGACTCTGTGGCCTGGGCGGCCGCGGCGAGCAGGACGTAGGTGTCCCGACGGCGGAGTTGCGAGTCGGGGAGCCAGGCGCAGTCCCAGCCGAGGGATTCGATGCGGGCGATGTCGGCGGCGAAGCGAGCCGGGGACTCGGCGTCCTGCCGGTTGATGCCGAACTTTGGGATGCGCATGCGGCCGCCTCCTCGTCCAGAGCATTCCCGTGATTGTTCCATTGAACAGAAGGGCAGGCACGAGGCCTGCCTTTACAGGTCGGCGTCGGAGCGGAAAGCCCCCTCCGTCACTTCGTGACACCTCCCCCCAAGGGGGAGGTCGAAATCAGGCGGAAGTCAGCACCTGGCCCGAGGTGACGCCGGTTGGCTCGCCGTCGCGCATGGTGATGCCGCCGCTGACGATCGACATGTGGTAGCCCCTGGACTTCTGCACGAGGCGGCGCTGTCCGGCCGGCAGGTCGTGTTCGACGGTGGGGCGTTCGGGCTGGACGGTGTCGATGTCGAAGAGGATCATGTCGGCCTTGTAGCCGCGCCGGATCAGGCCGCGGTCGCGGAGCTCCCAGGCGGTGGCCATGTCCCAGGTGAGCATCTTGACGGCCTGCTCGATCGTGAGTTCGCCGGTGCGACGGACCCAGTGGGCGAGCACGTGAGTCTGGAGGGAGGAGTCCATGATCTGCGAGACGTGGGCACCGCCGTCGGAGAAGGTGACGAGCGAGCGCGGCTCGCGCATGATGTCGAGCACGGTCTCCTGGTACTCGTTGGCGAGCGGGACCATGTAGAGCGTGTCGAGGTTCTGCTCGACACCGACGTCGATCATGGTCTTGACCGGGTCTTCCTCGCGCTCGCGGGCGAGTTCGCCGAGGCGCCGGTTGGGGGTGCCGTCGACGTGGTCGAGGATGAAGACCCAGTCCCAGTCGGATGGCTTGCGCGCCTGGGCGGGCATGACCCTGGAGAAGTCTTCTTCCTCGGTGTTGGCGATGTGCACGAGTTGGGCGACGATGTCGGGGTCCTGGAGCAGCTTCATCTGCTCGTCGAGCGGCTGCTTGCGGATGTCGCGCCACATCGAGAGTCGGTCGAACGGCATCTCGGTGCGCCAGGACCAGTTGGTGCAGAGCTCGCGGGAGTGGGCCTGGCCGAACATCCGGCCGCCCTGGCCGGCTGCTTCCTGGGCGTGATCGAAGAGGCGCTTCCAACTGCCCGGCTCAGCGCGCCGGCTGTGGAGAGCGGGGAAGAACATCGGGCGGCCCGAGTCGATCGCGAGGTCGTGGAAACGTCGCTCGTAGTGGTTGGGATCGTTGGGGTCCTGGCCCATCGTCGGCTCGCCGCTGATCTCGACGACGCCGCGGTTGATCTCGCCCATCGCCATGACGAGCTGGCGGACCTCGTCCCAGGTCGCGAGGCGGGACGGGACCGGCGCGCCCTCGCGCGTCTTGTGGGCGGGCGAGCGCGTGGTCGAGAAGCCCATGCCGCCGGCCTGCACGCCCTCCTTGAGGATTTCGGCCATCTCGGCGATCTCTTCGTCGGAGGCGGGGTCGGTGAAGGCGCGCTCGCGCATGACGTAGGTTCGCAGGGCGGTATGTCCGACGTAGCCGCCGTAGTTGAGGCCCTTGGGCTTGTCCTGGAGGAACTGCATGAACTCGGGGAAGGTCTGCCAAGTCCAGTCGACGCCGGCTCGCTGCGCGTCGGCGGGGATGTCCTCGACCGCCTCGAGCGTGCGCATCAGGATGTCCTGGTCGTCGGGATGGCAGGGCGCGAGGGTGAAGCCGCAGTTGCCCATGATCACCGAGGTGACGCCGTGGTAGCAGCTCGAGGTGCCGTAGGGATCCCAGGAAATCTGGGCATCGAAGTGGGTGTGTCCGTCGATGAATCCGGGCGAGACGATCAGGCCGCGAGCATCGACCTCTTCCTTGCCCTGCTCGGCAATCCGGCCGATCGAGGCGATGCGGTCGCCCTCGATGGCGATGTCGGCCTGGTAGCGGGGCGCGCCGGAACCATCCACGATGGTCCCGCCGCGGATCACGATGTCGTAGGTCATTCGAAGCTCAATTCCGTACACGGTGTTGCATTGTCGGCATGATAGGGAATGCAGCGCTGCGAACGGCTGGCGCTAGAGAAGCGCGGAGATGATCAGGATGATCAGAGCGGCCAGCGGCATGTAGCGTCCGACCTCGATCAGGCCGTAGGGCGAGAGTCGGAGGGGACCGACTCGCCAGACGCCGGCGGTCATTTCGGCTACGAGTTCGGAGCGGGGCAAGCGCCAGGCGATCAACGCTGCCCCGGCGATGCCGAGCACGACGACGACGCCGGAACCGGTGACCTGATCGATCCAATCCAATACCGGCTTGCCGCCGATCGAGAGATCGAGCGGCGTAAAGCTAAGGGCGGACGGCACGCCGAGCAAGGTGGTCGCGAGACGGCGACGCTGCGGCTTCAGCCGCTACGAAGTGAGGACGACCGGGAGTCGCTCGCGGATCCACTCGGCGGCTTCACTTCGTAGCGGTCCCTACAGCGAGTTGTTCTCGTGGGGGGTGACCATGATCTTGCAGTGTTCTTCGGGGTCTCCGAGGGTGTCGAAGGCTCCGGCGACTCCGTCGAGGCCGACTCGGCCGGTGACGATTGGGCCTGGCTTGATGCCTCCGCTGGTGATGGCGTCGAGGGTCTCGGCGTACTCGTCCGGGGTGTAGCCGAGGACAAACTTCATCTGGATTTCCTTCTCGATCCCGGCCATGGGGACGATCGTGTCCTCCTGCATGCAGACTCCGACGATGACCAGGCGCGCGCCTCGCGAGGGCGCTTCTTTCATCAGTAGCGCGATCGTGCCCCGCACACCAATGGCGTCGAACATGACGACTTCGTTGCCGGCGGTGTAGCCGCGTTGCTCGAGAGCGGCGATCGGCGGAGTTTCTCGCGGGTCGACGACCACGTCGGCGCCCATGATTCCGGCCAGTTCGCGGCGGCGTGGGGAAAAGTCGGAGGCGATGATCATGCCCGCGCCCTCGTTGCGCAGGCTGGCGATGGTGGCCAGTCCGACCGGTCCGCAGCCGTAGACGACCGTCGGCTCACCGCCGGTCAGTTGTCCGGCTCGGACCGCGTGCATGCCGACGGCCATTGGCTCGGTGGTGGCGGCGTGCTCGGTCTCGACGCTGTCGGCTACGGGCAGCAACATCGATGCGTCGAGCACCATGTACTCGCTGTAGCCGCCGGGGTAGTCGTTGCTGTAGGCACCGCGAGTGGGGACCGAGGTCGTCCGGTCGCCGATCCCGACCGGTCCGCTGGTGTTGGGGCCGTACTCCACGACCTCGACGCAGAACTCGTGGCCCATGATGATGTCGCGGCTGAGGTCGGGCGCGAAGCGCGCGTTGCCGGAGTCCATCGAGCCCTTGACGATGTCCTCGCCGAACCTGACGAAGTGCAGATCGGAGCCGCAGATGCCGCAGGCCAGCACTTTGACCAGCGCTTCGCCCTCGACCGGTTCCGGTTTGTCAACGTCGGTGATTCGCAGTTGGCCGTTTCGTGATGCCACAGCACGCATGGCTTGCTCCTTTTCGGTCCTCATTTCCAGTTAACTCGAGGGCAGGCTAACCGTTAGCCTGCGCTCAAGTTGAGGCAGAGAAGAGGAATCGGAAGATGGCGGACTTCAACGCATTGCAGAGGGCGTACCGCGCGACAGACGGCTGGGTGCACCTGACGATCACAACCGACGCGGAGTGGCAGTGTCTACGAGACACGCTGGGCGAGGCGGCGCTGGCCGATCACATGTGGGATCATCACGAGCGCCATCCAGCTGACGGCGAGGCGTATCTGCCGGAGTTTCAGCTTCAGATCGAGGACGACCCGCGCTTTGCGACGGCGGAGTTGCGACTTCAGCATGCCTCGGAGCTATCGACGGTGATCACTGAGGCCTTGCGCAACCGGACTCAGCGGGAGTGGGTTGACCTTTTCGAAGCTCGCGGCGTTCCTCATGAGATCAGGACGCCGGCCGGGGCCTGAACGGGGGCATCAGATGACCACGCTGAAGACGTATACGTCCGAACTGGCAGAGGTGAAGCTGCAGGAGCTAATCATCTACCTGTGCGAGCGCCGGATCACGGCTCGCTCGTTTGGTACGAGCCAGTTGAACACGTTGCTGTGCTTGAGCGACTTCCTGCATTTCCGCCGCCACGGCGAATCGATCACGGGCGCCGACTATGTCGCTGCCGAGCATGGGCCGTGGCTGGTCAAGTTTGAGTTGCACCTGGACCCGCTGATCGACGACGGGAAGATCGTGATTCAGCCGTCGGACCTGGGCGGATATACGCAGTATCGCCCGATGGCGCTGGTCAGCGCGGACCTGTTTGGCTTCAACGGCGCGGAGATTGCGACGACGGAGCAAATTCTGCGCGCGACCGAGGATCACAGCGCGTCGGAGCTTGGCGATCTTGCGCACTCGCTCACGCGTTGGCGCAATGGGGAGCTGGGATCACCGTTGCCTTACGAGTCGGCGTTGCAGGAGCAGGCGGGCTGAAGGACTAGTCGGCTTCTTCGTTGAGCCAGGACATCATTCCTCGGAGTTCGGCTCCTACTTCTTCGCTGGGGTGGCTGGCGGCCCGGGCTCGGAGCTTGTCGAAGCCGGGGCGGCCGGTCTGGTTTTCCATGATCCACTCGCGGGCGAAGGTGCCGTCCTGGATGTCATCGAGGATCTGCTTCATCTTGGCTTTGACCGACCCGTCGACGATGCGCGGGCCTCGGGTCAGGTCGCCGTATTCGGCGGTGTCGGAGACCGAGTAGCGCATGCCGCCGATCCCCTCCTCGTACATGAGGTCCACGATCAGCTTCAACTCGTGCAGGCACTCGAAGTAGGCCACCTCGGGCTGGTAGCCGGCCTCAACGAGGGTCTCGAAGGCGGCCTGGGTGAGGGCGGTCAACCCGCCGCACAGCACCACCTGCTCGCCGAACAGGTCGGTCTCGCACTCCTCGGTGAAGGTCGTCTCGATGACCCCCGCCTGCGCACCGCCGATGGCGTCGGCATACGCCAGGGCCGTCTCCCGGGCATGACCCGTGGCGTCCTGCTCCACGGCGATGAGGCACGGCACGCCTCCGCCCTCCTCGAAGGTCCGGCGCACCAGGTGCCCGG
>JAJDXE010000008.1 GCA_022825265.1 Dehalococcoidia bacterium | reverse complement strand
CAATTCGGGATTAGGGAGGTTCTGCTTCATCCGTTCCGCCTTCCTCTTCGTCGTCCGCGCCCGCGGTGAGGTAATCGCCGAGTTCTTCGGCGGTCACCTTGTGGGTTCCATTCCTGATGGCCTCGGCCTTCTCGTAGAGGGTCTGGCCGGTTTGCTTCGCCTTGTCGACCATGTCGTTCACGCCTTTCTTGGCGTCGTCGTAGAGGCCGATCATTCGGGCCAGGGCTTTGGTCGCCTGGATCTGGACGTAGGCGGGGCCGTTGGTAGCGTGGAACTGGAGGTGTTCTCGGATGGCTTTCTTTGAGAATTCCAAGGGCGGATTGGTTTTCCGGATTGCGTTTGTTGCGTTGAGTGCGGACATTGGTTCTCCTGTCTGATTGCTTAGAGGGAGTCAATGGTAGGTACATTCGTTCGAGATGTGTAGCGGGGGTGTGTGTCGGAGGTTGCGGAGGGGGGAGCTCCCTTCCGTCGCTTCGTGACACCCCCGCATCAAGTGCGGGGCGAGCTCCCCCAGAGGGGAGGTCTTGTTCTGGCGCGGGGCATCGGAGGGAGAGGGGATCAGAGGGAGAGGGTGGGGGCGATTGAGTGAGTTGGGGCTGGTGCATATACTCCCTCAGAGTCGCCTACCGAGTTTGGCGGCTGACTGGTTCGGAGCGGGGTCAATCCAGATGGACAATGTCCTGGAGCAGTACGGGCACCTCGGCATCCTGCTGATCTTCGCCGCTGTGTTCCCGTCGATCCCGCTGATCGCTTCGTGGGCGATGTTCAAGTTCGGTCTGCGGCCGAAGCTGCCGAATGCGATCAAGTCGGACACCTATGAGTGCGGGGTCGAGACCGAGGGTCCGACCTGGGTGCAGTTCAACTTCCGCTACTACCTGGTGGCGCTGATTTTCGTGCTATTCGACGTGGAAGTGATTTTCCTCTTCCCACTGGCGGTGGCGCTGGACTCGGTGGTGGTGACCGGGATGGTCGCGGCGCTGATTTTCATCGCCGTGCTGTTCCTGGGGCTGGTCTACGAGTGGCGACGCCAGGCGCTGGAGTGGCGCTGACGTGACCGCAACTTATGACGCAACGGCGGCGATGGAGATCGTCAACGCACATGCGCCGGGCGCGGCCTGCGTCGACGATGGCGTGCTGTTCCTCGAGCCGGAGCGGTTGGTGGAGTCGGTGCAGTCGCTGCGGGACTCGGGGGAGAGCGACCTGGTCTTCCTCTGCAACCTGACGGCGGTCGACCAGGAGCTTCACTTTGAAGTGGTCTACCACCTGCAATCGCTGGACCTGAATCACATTCTGCAGATCAAGGCTCGCGTAACGGATCGCGAAGACCCGGCGGTGCCGTCGCTGACGGGGCTGTTCTACGGCGCTCACCTGCAGGAGCGCGAAGTCTACGACCTGTTCGGGATCCGGTTTGAGGGTCATCCCGATTTGCGGCGGATGTTCCTCTGGGAAGGGTTCCCGGGGTATCCGCTGCGCAAGGATTTCCTGCAGATGCCGGGTCAGGTGCGGGCCGGGTTGCCCGGTTTCCCGCACGAGAGCGAAGAGAATGCCTGGCCGGTGCCGGGCAGCGTGCCGCAGCGTCCGATGCACCCCAACGATCCGCAGCCTGAAGGTGACCTGGTTGTCGCCGAGGAGAGCGAGGAATCGTCGTGACCACTGCCGACGACACTCAACTCGCGATGCAGGGAACGATCGAGGCGCTGACGACCGGTGACGGCTCGGAGCCGGTCGTGGTCAACCTGGGCCCGCAGCATCCGTCGACGCACGGGGTGTTCCGGCTCAAGGTGACGCTGGACGGCGAGATCGTGCAGGACGCGGAGATGCGGATCGGCTATCTGCATCGCTCGATGGAGAAGCTGGCCGAGGAGCGCACCTACACACAGAACATTCCCTTCACCGACCGGATCGACTACCTGGCGGCGATGTCCAACAATCTGGCTTACTGTCTCGCGGCTGAAGAGTTGCTGGGCATCGAGGTCCCGCCTCGGGCGCAGGCGATACGGGTGATGTTCGCCGAACTGCAGCGGGTCGCATCGCACGCGATGGCGAACGGGACGTTCATCAACGACTGCGGCGCCTGGCACACGCCGCTGTTCTACATGTTCCGCGACCGCGAGCGAGTGCTCGACATGTTCGAGATGACTTGCGGTGCGCGGCTGACAACCAACTACATGCGGATCGGCGGAGTCGCGTTCGATCTGCCGGATGAGCTCTTGCCGACGCTGGAGTCGTTCCTGGCGGACATGCCGGATCGGATCGCCGACTACGAAGCGCTGCTGATGGAGAATGAGATTCTCCATGCTCGAGCGCGAGGCGTCGGCGTGATTTCGCCGGAGATGGCGATCAACTCGTCGCTCTCTGGTCCGGTGTTGCGCGCGACGGGCGTGCCCTGGGATCTGCGCAAGGCGAATCCGTATTGCGGCTATGAGAACTACGAGTTCGATGTGCCCGTCGGCGAACAGGGCGACTGTTTCGACCGGTTCCTGGTGCGGATGGCGGAGGTCAAGGAGAGCCTGAAGATTCTTCGGCAGGTCGTTGACACCCTGCCCGATGGTCCGTGGTTGGCCGACGTGCCGCTGCACGCGCGTCCGGAGCCGGGCGAGGCATATGCGCGGGTCGAATCGCCTCGTGGTGAGCTGGGCTTCTACCTGGTCTCGGATGGCGGGCCGGCGCCGTATCGATTCCACTGCCGGCCGCCGTCGCTGATCAATCTGACGGCGCTGAAGGAAATGTCGGTTGGCGGTACCCTTGCCGACGCGATCGTGACGCTGGGTTCGATTGACATCGTGGTGGGGGAGATCGATCGATGACCGACCTCGCTCAACTCGGCAATGTGCTCGGTGCGTGGTACGACTTCCGCGACCTGAACAACCTGCAGCGGTTGATCACCGAGTGGATCGCCGAGTGGGGACCGGACTGGCTGGCATCGATCGTGACCGGCGTGCTGGGCGCGCTGGGGATCCTGGCGGTGGTCGGTCCGACGCTGCTGATCCTGATCTGGGTCGAGCGCAAGGTGATCTCGCGCTTCCAGCAGCGCTATGGGCCGAATCGGGTGGGTCCGAAGGGTCTGCTGCAGCCGGTCGCCGACGCGGTCAAGCTGATTCTCAAAGAACAACTCGCGCCGCGCGCGGCAGACAAGCTGATTTTTTTCCTGCCGCCGGTGCTGATCTTCGTGCCGGGCATCTTGATCTGGGGCGTGCTGCCCTTCGGTCCTCGGATGTCGGTCGCTGACCTCAACGTCGGCGTGCTCTTCCTGCTGGCGGTGTCGGGAACCGCGGTGCTGGTGATCTTCATGGCCGGCTGGTCGTCCAACAATAAGTACGCGCTGTTCGGCGCGATGCGCGCGGTGGCGATGTCGATCTCCTATGAGGTTCCGATGGTGCTGGCGTTGCTGACGCTGGTGGTCTTCTCCGGCACGATGTCGGTCAACGGGATCGTCGAGTGGCAGCAGCAGGAGGACGTGATCTTCATCCTGCTCTTCCCGCTCTCCGCGATTGCGTTCTTCTTCGCCGCCTCGGCCGAACTGAACCGGACGCCGGCGGACATCTCCGAGGCGGAATCGGAGATTGTCGCCGGATATCACACCGAGTATTCGGGAATGCGGTTTGGCCTGTTCTACGCGGTCGAGCTGGGCAACACGCTGGTCGTCTCGGGCTTCATCGCGACGTTCTTCCTCGGCGGTTGGTGGTTGTGGGGACTGGATCAGTGGGTGCCGAGCTGGATCATCCTGCTGGTCAAGACCGGCGCGGTCTACTTCCTACTGATCTGGACTCGGGGCACGCTGCCTCGGTTGCGGATCGACCAGTTGATGAGCTTCTGCTGGAAGGCGCTGGTGCCGGCGACGCTGCTGTTTGTCGTGGTCGCGTTCGTCGAGCGGACGCTGCTGATCTCGGAGGGCTGGGATACGACCGTGGCGCTGCCGATCATGGCCGTCTTCAACATTGCGTTGACGTTGGGTGCGATCATGCTGTTCGCCCGGGTCGCTCGCCCGGCTCCGCTGCGGCGTCCGGCGCGGATTCGGATGGCCGGCTCCGACATCGGTGGTCTGCGGGCGGCGCGCGAGGTGGCGTCGCGACGCGAGGAACCGCAGTTCCAGGTGGGTGGTGACTAGTCCATGAGTGACTTTGGCTTCCACCTGGCGTTCTGGTCGCTGGCGGCGATGACCCTCGGCGGCGCGTCGATGATCATCATTAGTCGCAACCTGATTCACGCGGTGATCTGGCTGGTGATGTCGATGCTCGGGATTGCCGGGCTGTACCTGACGCTGTCGGCTGACTTCATCGCAGTCGTGCAGGTCCTGATCTATGTCGGCGCGATCTCGGTGCTGATGCTGTTCGCCATCATGCTGACCCCGCGCGCCGAGCGGGATAACTCGCAGAACATCAAGACCGGCGGTCCGGCGGCGTTAGTTGTCCTACTCGTGATGATCTCGACGCTCTGGGTGGCGATTGATACCGACTGGGGCGCCGTGCGAGAGGCGGCGCTGACCGATCAGGCGCGCCTGATCGGTGAGAGCCTGATCAAGCATTACATCCTGCCGTTCGAGATCGGGGCGGTGTTGCTGACGGCCGCGCTGGTCGGCGCAATCGCCTTGGCCCGCCAGGACGATGAAGATGCGGCGGTTCATGCCGCCTCGCTTCAGGCCGAGCTTGACGGCGAAGGAAGCGTCGATCCTGTGAATGTCGTCGACCCGCCGATCGCCGCCGAGGCCCCTGATTCCGAGGCGGCCTCATGATCATTGGACTTGAGCATTACCTCGTCCTGGGGGCGTTGCTGTTCTGCATCGGCTTCTTCATCGCCCTGTCGAAGAAGAACGCGGTCGGCGTGCTGATCGGCGTCGAGCTGATGCTCAACGCGGTGAATCTGACCCTGATCGCGTTCTCGCGCTTCGGCGCGACCGAGGTGGCGCTCTCGACGCAGGTATTCGTCGTCTTCATCATCGCCGTTGCGGCGGCGGAAGTGGCGGTGGGACTGGCGCTGGCGCTGGTCGTCTACCGCAACCGACAGACAATCTCGGTCGACCGCACGACCTTGTTGAAGGGCTGACGTCGGGATGTGGGCTCCGCTGATGACTGTGCCGAACCGCTACGTCGCCGAGACGTTGCGCGAGCTGCTCTTCGCCGAGGGCGTCTCGGTGCGGTTCGTGGTTGAGCCCGACCGCAAGGATGAGGGCGATTTTGCGCCGGTCATTCTGATGGTGCCGGACTCGAAGACGCACGTGGCGCGGGAAATCCTGGGGAAGGTGTAACGGCGTGTCCGAGACCATCTTCTGGGTGATCCTGTTCCTGCCGCTAACCGCATTCGTGTTGGCCGGCATCTCGGCGGTCAATCAGAATTTGCAGCGCCAGATTCCCGAGTGGGATCCCAACTACCCGCGCTCGTGGAAACCGATCGCCGACCTGTTCTGCGGCCCACGCCTGGCCTCAACCCCGCTGATCATCGCGCTGGCCGTCGCCTTCCTCCTGGCCGTGATCAACCTGATCGACTCAATCGGACTGCGCGGTCTGCCGCTCGGCATCGGCACGCACGAGCTGTTCACCGCCGGTGAGCTGGTCGTCAATGTCGGCGTGCGGATCGACGGCCTGACCTCGGTCATGCTGGTCGTCGTGACCGGCGTCTCGCTGCTGGTCCAGGTCTACTCAACCGGCTACATGGACGGCGATCACGGCTACCGCCGCTACTTCGCCTTCATGGCATTATTCACGACATCGATGCTCGGCCTGGTCCTGGCCGACAACCTCCTGATGCTGTTCGCCTTCTGGGAGCTCGTCGGTCTGACCTCCTACCTCCTGATCGGCTTCTGGTTCCACCGACCGGCGGCAGCGGCCGCCGCGAAGAAGGCGTTCCTCGTCACCCGACTCGGCGACCTGGGCATGCTCGCCGCGATGATCCTGATCTACAGCGAGACCGGCACGCTCGACATCGCCTCGATCAACGTGCTCGCCGACAGCGGGGCCGAGGCCGGGATGTTCGCGATCAACGGCCTGATGATCGGTCAGACGGCGATGACGCTGTTCGGCCTCGGTCTGATCGCCGGAGCGGTCGGCAAGTCGGCGCAGTTCCCATTGCACATCTGGCTGCCCGACGCGATGGAAGGCCCGACCCCCGTCTCGGCGCTGGTCCACTCGGCGACGATGGTCGCTGCCGGCGTCTACCTGCTGGCCCGCTTTTTCCCGGTGATCCACGCCTCATCGACGGCCTCAGACCTGATTGCCTGGATCGGCGCCGGCACCGCGCTCGGAGCGGCTTTGTTGGCGATGGTCCAGGTCGATATCAAGCGAGTGCTCGCCTACTCGACCATCTCGCAACTCGCCTACATGATGTTTGCGATCGGTATCGGCGGATATGCGGCCGCCGTGTTCCACCTGATGACGCACGCCTTCTTCAAGGCCATGCTCTTCCTCGGTTCCGGCTCGGTAAACCATTCGACCAACACATTCGACATGCGGCGGATGGGCGGCCTGCGCACGCTGATGCCGATCACGTTCCTCACCTTCGCTGTCGGCACGTTGTCGCTGGCGGGCATCTTCCCGCTCTCGGGGTTCTGGTCGAAAGACGAGATCCTGATTTACGCCTGGGACCACAACAAAGGCGTCTTTGTGCTTGGACTGCTGGCCGCGGGACTGACCGCCGCCTACATGGTCCGAGCCGTCTATATGACCTTCTTCGGCCAGTACCGGGGCGGCGAGGACGTCGCTCCGGGCGAACACGGCAACGAGGATCCATCGCACCCGCATGAGTCGCCGCGCAGCATGACGATGCCGCTGCTCATCCTCATGGTCATTTCTGTGGTTGCCGGGTTCCTGACGATCGGCGGCGAGTTCCAGACCTGGGTCTACGGCGCGCTGCCCGATCCGAAGGAAGGCTCGTTCCACTGGAGTTGGGGCATCTTCCTCGGCTCGACAGCGTTGGCGCTGGCAGCGGGCGGTGCGGCATACATGTTCATGCATCACCGCGATCGCGTGCGCAGTTGGGGCATCGGCGGGATCTGGCCGATTCCCGAAGCGCAGAAGTTTGCCACCGAACTGTTCTACCTCGACTCGCTGGCCGAGAACCTGCTGGCTCGGCGAGTGTTCTACGGCTGGATTGCGCGTTCGTCGGCCTGGTTCGACGCGACCATCGTCGATGGCGTCGTCAACCGAGCCTGGCGCGAGGGCTTGACCATTTCCAACGGCGCCCGGTTCGTACAGAACGGCTGGGTGCAGGCGGGCACATTGTCAATCGGACTCGGCGGCATGATCATCTGGATCGCCGTCGTGTTGTTCTAGGAGCGGTAGATGGATCCGGGCTTCCCCGTGCTGTCGCTGTTGATCTTCCTGCCCCTCCTGGGTGTGCTGCTGATCGCGCTGCTGCCCGGTCGGCATACGCGGACCGAGTGGCTGGTGCAGAACGCGCCCGGCTATGCGACAAGAGGGGCGGTCGACTACCCCAAGTGGATCGCGCTGGGCATTTCTCTCGGCACGCTGATCATCGCGCTGGTGATGTTCATCATCTTCGACCGCTCGGTCTCGGGCTTCCAGTTCGTCGACGAGTTCGACTGGATCTCTGCCGAGGCCGTTGGCTTCAACGTCACCTACGCGTTCGGCGTCGACGGACTGTCGATGCCGCTGGTCTTCCTGACCGCATTCCTGACCGTCGTCGGCGTACTCGTCTCCTGGCGCATCGACCTGCGCACCAAGGAATACTTCGCCTGGCTGCTGGTGCTGGAGACCTCCGTACTCGGCGTTTTCACTTCGCTCGACCTGATCTTCTTCTTCCTCTTCTGGGAGCTCGAACTGATCCCGATGTTCCTCCTGATCTCGATCTGGGGCAGCGGTAACCGCAACTACTCGGCGCTCAAGTTCGTGCTCTACACGGTCTTCGGCTCGGCCTTCATGTTGGCCGGATTCCTGGCCATGGGCGTCGCCGCCGACACCTTCGACATCCGCGAAATCCGCCAGGACGCGCTCGCCGCCGCCTTCCTGCCCGCCCCCGTCATCTTCGCCTTCATCCTGATCGCCTTCTCGATCAAGCTGCCCGTCGTGCCGCTGCATACCTGGCTGCCCGACGCGCATACCGACGCGCCGACGGCGGTCTCCGTAATCCTCGCCGGTGTCCTGCTCAAGATGGGCGGCTACGGAATCCTGCGGCTGCTGTTCACGCTGATGCCGGAAGTCGGGGCGGATGCCGACCTCGCGCTGGCGATCATTGGCGTGGTCTCGATTGTCTACGGCGCGATCGTGACGATCAGGCAGACGGACTTGAAGAGGTTGATCGCGTACTCATCGGTATCCCATATGGGCTTCGTGCTGCTGGGCGTGTCCGCGCTCGGAGTGACCGGGATGAGCGGTGCGGCGATGCAACTCGTCACCCACGGATTAATCACCGGCATGCTCTTCGTCATGGTCGGACTCGTCTACGACCGGACGCATACGCGGCAGATCGCCGATATGCGCGGCCTCGCGCACTACATACCCTTGCTCGGAATCGGGATGGTGTTTGCCGGTCTGGCTGGGCTTGGACTGCCGGCGCTGGCGGGATTCGTCGCCGAGATCACGATCTTCCTGGGCGCGTTCGGCTCACAGACGGCCCCAGTCTCGGTCGCGCTGCTCGGCGTCCTGCTCGCCGCGGCCTACATCCTCTGGGCGCTGCAGCGGACATTCTTCGGACCGAAAGACGAAAAGTGGTCGCACCTGCCCGACGCCAACCACTGGAGCGAGTTCACCATCATCGGCGCGCTGATGGCCCTGATCGTGCTGCTCGGCGTCTACCCGTCGATCGTCATGGACCTGCTCGAAATGGGCGTTGAGCCGATTGTGCATGAGATTGAAGCGGTCGTCTCGGCCGGAGCGGGAGGCGGCTGATGCTCAGCGATGTCAACCTGCTCGGACCCGAACTCGTCCTGCTCGTGGTGGGCGGCTTCCTCCTGATCGCCGACCTGTTCATCAAGGACCGCCGCCTGCTCATGGGCGCGACCCTGGCGGCGCTGTTGGGATCGATCCTCTATTCCGCGATTCTGCTGACCGAGGGCCACGTCGGATCGCAAGGCTTCGGCGGAGTGCTGGTCGTCGACAAGTTCGCCATCTTCTTCCAGATCCTGCTGGCCTCCGCCGCGATGGCCGCGGTGCTGGTCTCAACCGAGACGCTGCAACGGACGCCGTCGCGTCGCGGCGAGTATCTGGCGCTGATCCTGTTCTCGACGGCGGGCCTGCAACTGCTGGCCGGATCGCGTGACCTGATCATGATCTTCATCGCGCTCGAGCTCACCTCGATCTCGCAGTACATCCTGGTCGGCTTCTACAAGGATCGCTGGGGCTCCGAGGGCGGCCTCAAGTACCTGCTCACTGGAGCCGTAGCCTCGGCCGTGCTGCTCTACGGCATGGCCATCCTGCTCGGACTGACCGGCTCGACCAACCTCTCGGAGATCGCCAACTACATCGCCTGGCAGGGCGACGGCCGCGAAGAAGCGCTCATGCTCGCCGCCGTCTTCCTGATCGCCGGATTCGGCTTCAAGGCCGCCGTCGCGCCGTTCCAGATGTGGGCGCCCGACGCCTACACCGGCGCTCCGACGCCGATCGCCGCCTACCTCTCGGTAGCTTCCAAGGCGGCCGCCTTCGCCATCCTCATTCGCGTCTTCTTCGAAGCCCTCGGCGACGACCTGCTGGCCGAGCACTGGAAGACGATCTTCGCCGTGCTGGCCACGATCTCCATGTTCGTCGGCAACTTCTTCGCCATCCGCCAGAACAACATCAAGCGAATGCTGGCCTACTCGTCCGTCGCCCAGGCCGGCACACTGATGATCGGTCTGGCTGCGATATCCGCCGACCGAGGCGAACTGCTCGGCGCGAGCGGCATCCTCTTCTACCTGGCCGGCTACACGGTCACCAACCTGGCCGCGTTCACGGTGATCATCCTGATCGCCAACCAGAACGGCGGCAGCTACGACATCCGCCAGTACGCGGGATTGGGCAAGAAGTCGCCCTGGCTGGCGCTCGTGCTCGCGTTCGCCCTGATCTCGCTGATCGGCCTGCCGCCGACCGCAGTCTTCTTCGGCAAGATCTACCTCTTCGAGACAGCCGTACAGAGCGGCCTCGCCTGGCTCGCCGTGATCGGAACCGTCAACACCCTGATCTCAGCCGCCTACTACCTGCGACCGGTCAAGGCGATGTTCATCGACCCGGCCGAAGACGAAGACGACGAATCGCCGATGCCGCGTCCGTCCAACAGCGTGCTGGCGACGATGGGTCTGGTCACCGCTGGCGTACTGGTCATCGGTCTGCACCCCGGATTGTTGATCAACGCTGCCGAGGCCGCCGTCGCCGCCATATTCTCCTGATGTGACGGCAGACCGACACCACGTCGATGTCCTGGTTGATTCCCCCTTTGTCCACCGCGTGGATGTGGATGCTCTTGAGCGCTGCGTGCGAGAGACCCTGGCCTCGCGCAAACTGCGGATAGCCCGTGTCGTCGCGCTCCGGGTGACCGACTCGCGAACGGTGCGTCGGCTGAATCGGCGGTTTCGCGGGGAGGATGCGGCGACCGACGTGCTCTCCTTCAACACCGACTTCGAAGGCCTCCGCCGACCGGACGGCTCGGCGGACCTGGGCGAGATCGTGATCGCCCTGCCCGTCGCGGCGCGCGGGGCGAAGCAGCGCGGACGCACGCCCGGCGAGGAGCTCGCCCTGTTGACCGTGCATGGCACGCTGCATCTACTCGGCTTTGACCACGAAGAAGCGGATGAGGAGCGGCAGATGAAGGAACTGGAGTGGGTCGCGTTGCGCCGGGCTGGCTTCGAATCGGCAGGGCGATCTTGACAAGCATAGATGGTACGTTCTATCTTGTACGCATGAGCGGACCTGATGGAGGCGTGACGTGAGCGGGACGGTGTTGTATCGGAAGTGGCGGCCGGCCGACTTCGATGAAGTCGTGGGCCAGGAGACCGTCGTGCGCACGCTCAAGAACGCGGTCGCGCAGGACAAAATCTCGCACGCCTATCTGTTCTGCGGCCCACGAGGCACAGGCAAAACGACGACAGCGCGAATTCTCGCGCGGGCGATCAACGGACGGACCGCCTCCACCGGCGCGACGGCGCTCGGAGAGGTCGACGACCTGGGGTTCGACCTCGTCGAGATCGACGCCGCCTCGAACCGCGGAATTGACGACATTCGCGAACTCCGCGAACGGGCCAACTATCGTCCCGGCTCGGCCCGATTCAAGGTCTACCTGATTGATGAGGTGCACCAGCTCACCGGCGCGGCGGCGGACGCGCTGCTCAAAACGCTGGAAGAACCCCCGCCGCACGTCGTATTCATCCTTGCCACGACCGATCCCGAGGCACTCAAACCGACGATTCTCAGCCGCTGTCAGCGATTCGACTTCCGCAGAGTCGCGGTCGACGACATGGTTTCGCGCTTGCGCGACATCTCGGAGTCGGAAGGCATCGAGATTCCCGACGAGGCGCTGCGGCTCATCGCGCGAGAAGCAACCGGCTCACTGCGCGACGGCGTGAACCTGCTCGACCAGGTCTGGGTGATGTGCGGCTCAACGGTGTCGCTGGAGGCGGCGCAAGAGGCGCTCGGCCTGAGTCCGGACGCTCGGGCAATGGAGCTCGCCTCGGCAGCGCTGCGGGGGAAGCTATCGGAGGGCCTGAACGTGCTCTCGGCGGTGCAGGAGGACGCCATCGATTTCGGCCGATTCAAGAAGCAGGTGGTCACGCACCTCCGACACGCGCTGCTGACCTTGACCGGCGCAACCGGCACGCTGTCGCTGTCCGCGCCGGAGATCGAGCGACTGCAAGAGGTCTGCGAGGGAGTCGAGGCCCCGGCGGCGGTGACGGCGCTGAGGGCGTTCTCGGAGGCGGATGTTCGGCGAGACCCCTATCAGCCGCTGCCACTGGAGCTGGCGCTCGCTGCAATCGTCTACGGTCCGCCAACGGTGGAAGCGGCGCCCGCTCCAGCGACTCAACAGCGTCCTCAGCGGCAACAGCGTTCTGACGGCCAACGCCGTCAAGCTCAATCAGACGGCCAGCGTCGGCAGGGACAACGGCGAGAGCAACAGCAGACCCGGAGTTTGCCGAAGGTACAGAACCAGTCTCAGCAGGGGGTCGCGGAGCAGGCGCCGAGACCTCAGCAGCCAGCCGCCCAACGAGAACCCCAGCCGGCCCGCGCACAGGGCAGTGATGGCAACGCAACTGGAGACCTGCTGGAGCAGATTCGGACCGCGCTCCGACGCCGCAACCAGGGCTTGATCGCGACGATGCTCAACGGCTCGTGCCGCATCACCGAGCAGTCGCAAGACTCTCTCACGCTGGGCTTCTTGCCCAGCTATCAGCAGGTCCACATGCAGAAGGTCGCCGAGGCGTCGGATGCGGTCTCGGCGGCGGCGTCCGAGGTGCTCAAGCGTCCTGTGGTCGTCAAGTGCGTCCCCGCGGATGGGTCCGCTCCGTCGGCTGCCGGCCCAACGACCGGCCCAACGACCGGCAAGACTGGCGCTCAGAAGAATGCGCCGCCGCCGATCCAACCGAGCGTGATGAGCCGAGAAGCCAAAGCTCGCTTCGGCGCTCGGCCGTATCAGGCCAACTGATGCCCCCGAACATGTCCGTCATCCGTACGACATCGCCGCCCAGGAGCCGCCCAAATCCGTCCAAAACCGTCCAGGTCCGTCCGTGACCGTCCAGCATCGTCCAAATCCGGCCAGAAAATGGCTAATCAAGACTGAACATGGCTGGACACGACTAAACAGAGCTGAACAAACCTGAACAAGCTGAACACGCGATCCCAGTGTTTTGCTGGAGATCAAGCCTCGGCAGCCGCCAGATAAACTCCCGACTGAACAACCGAAACTTGCTCCTCTACCAAGCGCCTGAACCGTGCGCCTAAACTGTAGATGCAGCGAAAGGGCTGACGATGGCGAAGCGGAAGGGTGGCATGTTCCGTCCCGCGCGCTCGAACAAGCAGCGCGGACAAGGCGTAGCCGGCGCCGGCGGTTTTTCGCCGGAGATGATGCGTCGCGCGCAGGAGTTGCAGACCCAACTCGCCGAGGCCCAGGACGAGTTGAAGGACGCAACGGTGGAGGCCTCGGTCGGTGGCGGCGTCGTCTCGGTCACGCTGGGCGGCGATCACAAGCTGCGTGAGGTCACGATCGACCCGGATGTCGTCGACCCGGACGACACGGAGATGCTGCAAGACTTGGTGTTGGCGGCGGTGAACGAGGCGCAGGACCGGCTGGAAGAGATGCAGCAGGAGCGGATGTCGGGTCTGACCGACGGGTTGTCGTTGCCCGGCCTGCAGTAGGAGCCGTCGTCATGCAGCGCTCGCCGGCGACCGCCCCGACGATCGCCCGCCTCATCGAGGCTTTCCATCGCTTGCCCGGAATCGGGCCGAAGAGTGCGCAGCGCCTCGCCTATCACGTGCTGCGCGCGCCCCGAGCAGAGGCAGAGACGCTGGCCGAGGCGTTGCTCGAGGTCAAGGATTCAACCCGGCTCTGCGGCACCTGTCAGAACATCACCGACGCCGATCCCTGCGCGATCTGTCTCGACCCCCAGCGCAACGATTCCACGATCTGCGTCGTTGAAGAGCCGCTCGACGTCGCCGCAATCGAGCGGGCCGGCGTGCATCGAGGCCGTTATCACGTCTTGCACGGCGCGATCTCGCCGATGGACGGCGTCGGACCCGAGGACCTGAAGGTCCGCGAGCTGCTGAGTCGGCTCGGCGACGCAACTGTCCAGGAGGTGATCCTGGCGATGAACCCCAACCTCGAGGGCGAGGCGACGGCGGGCTACCTCTCGCGAGTGATCGGCGCGATGGGCGTCAGGATCACCCGGATTGCTCACGGGCTGCCGGTCGGCGCCGATGTCGAGTACGCCGACGAACGGACGCTGCGAGCGGCGATGACGCATCGGGTCGAAGTAGAGCGCGACGAAGGAACCGACTGATGCCGCGCATTCGCCCCATCCGCACCGAGGCGATCGTCCTGCGACAGCGTCCGCTCGGTGACGCCGACCGGATCTGCGTGCTGTTCTCGCCCACGCGCGGGCGGATCGAGGCGGTCGCCAAGGGCGTGCGCAAGCCCCTGAGCAAGATGTCGGGCCATGTCGAGCCGCTCAGTCGCGGCCAGTTCGGACTGGCCCAGGGACGGTCGTTGTACGTCGTCACCGATGCACAGACGCTCGACCCATGGCCGTCGCTGCACGACGACGTCCATCGCATGACCGAGGCCCTGGCGATGGCGGAGCTGGTCGATCGCTCGACCGATGTCGATGTCTCGTCCGGCCCGCTCTATCAGCTCCTGCGCCATTCGCTCAACGCGCTGGCCGAGACGCCGTCGCCTCCCGCGATTCGCTGGTGGTTCACGCTGCGCTTCTTCGACCAACAGGGCTATCGACCGGAGCTTGAGGTCTGTGTCCGCTGCCGAGCAGACGTGGGTCCTGAGGCCAATGGCTACTCGGCTGTCGATGGCGGTGTGGTCTGTCCGAACTGTCACGGAGCGGGGCACGGACAGCGATTGTCATCTCCTGTGTTTCGATTGTTACGCTATATGCGACGGTCGTCGGCCGAGTCGACGGCTCAGGTGCGGGTCGACGCGGAAGCGTCGGCAGAGCTTGAGCGGCACCTGAGACTGTCGCTGGAGCAGGCCCTTGACGGTTGGCTGCGCTCACGCGGCTTCGCCGAGGACCTGGCGCGAGCAGAGACGATTGGTCGCAGCGCGGTGAAATCCGCCGCTGAGAGAGAGCGAGAGGAGCAGCATCGTGCCGCTATATGAGTATCTGTGTGAAGACTGCGCGGGGATTTTCGAGGTCGTGCGGCCGATCCGCGAGGCTCCGGAACCACAGCCCTGCCCCGAGTGCGACGAAGAGTGCGAGCGCGTCATGCCCTCCTCCTTCTCCGCCTTCATCATGCGACAGGGCTACCCGCGCCGAATCCCGGACAAGGGCACCTACTGGCACCTGGGCCAGGAAGTCACCTACCTGCCCAAGAAGGCGCGCCCCTACGAGCATCCGCAGGTGACGAAGCAGCGCGAGCAGGAGCCGCTGGCGACGCAGGACTACACGGACCTCGTCGACCGAAAGATCCACGAGCGTCGGTTGGCCCGGGAAGACCGGCGCAAAGAGCGGGAGATGAAGCGGGACCGGATGGCCAAGAGAGCGCCGGAGCGCAAGCCTCAGCCGCAGCCAATGAAGCGAGACTAGAAGGAATCCGGGTCTAGAAGTCGCGCTGGGTGACGAACTCGGCGATCGCGGTGAGTTGCTCTCGCGGGCCGTCCGTCGGAGCGGCGTGCAGCGCGGTCAGTCCGCGGTCTCGCCACTCCTCCACGGTCGCCATGCAGCGCTCAACGATCGGCTGCTGACGCGCCGCTTCGAGTGCCTCAGCCAGCAGCTCGGCGCGACCGCCGTCGTCTTTGGCGTCCAGGAAGCGGTTGATTGGGTTGTCGTTGGGATCGTCCTCCATCAGCACGATCGCCGGCAGGGTCAGGGTGCCGGCCGAGAGGTCGCCGCCGACCGGCTTGCCGAGCTGCTCCTCGGTGCCGCAGAAGTCGAGGATGTCGTCGACGATCTGGAAAGCCATGCCGATCGAGCGGCCGTACTCGCGCAGCGAGTCGATCGTGTCGGAGTCGCAGGCGGACATCATCGCGCCGCCCGCGCCGGCCGTCGCAAACAGCGACGCCGTCTTGCCGTGGATGCGTCGGTAGTAGTCGCGCATCGTGCCCGAGTCGGCGTCGAACGCGGAGACATCCTGCGCCAACTCGCCCTTTGCCATGACCATCAGCGTGTCGGCGAACAGCCGAATCACGCCGATGTGACCCGTCCGCGCGACGAGCTCAGCGGCGTGGGCGAACATGTAGTCGCCCAGCATCACCGAGGCCGGATTGCCAAAGGTCGCGTTGGCCGTGACGTGTCCGCGCCGGGTGTCGGCGGAGTCGATCACGTCGTCGTGGACCAGCGTCGCCGTGTGCAGCAGCTCAATCGACGCGGCCAGCGGAATCTGTGTGTCGGCGTCATAGTCGCCGAATCCGCCGCACAGCAGCGAGATCGCGGGCCGAAGCCGCTTGCCCCCCCGCGAAAGCACCTGGTTCAGCATCGCCTCCAGAGGCAGAAAGTCCGACTGAGCGACGAGAGAAAGAGTGTCCTCAACAATCGCCAAATCATCGGCAACAGGCGCATAGAGTCGGTCGAGGGTGGTCATCAGGCCTAGCGTACTCTGAGTCTCGCTGAGGGACTTTGGGAAGGGTGCGCGAAATGATTACGCAGAAACTGGGTCAACTACAAGAAGTTGACCTGCGAGAGATCTGGGGCGATGAGTCTAGAGACTTCACGCCGTGGTTGGCGGAGAATCTGGATCATCTCGGTGAGGCGCTGGGTTTGGACTTGCGACTAGTCGAGTCTGAGGCCGGGGTCGGCTCCTTTGCGGTCGACATCTTGGCTGAAGCAGATGACTCGGCCGTAGTTGTGATTGAGAATCAGCTGGAACGGACGGATCACAGCCATCTCGGTCAACTCCTGACGTACGCAGCGGGGCGCGACGCGCTCACGCTGATCTGGATTACGCCTGACTTCCGCGATGAACATCGCGCTGCGCTGGACTGGCTGAATCGCTGGACAACAGAAGAGATAGAGGCCTACGGAGTTGAAGTTCGAGCAGTGCGTATCGGTGACTCACTGCCGGCGCCGGAGTTTCGAGCAGTCGCTTTTCCCAACAACTGGTCGCGCCGCGCGCGTTCCCAAGTCGCAGGATCGCAGATGAGCGATGAAGAGGGGAATCGACGGATTGCATTCTTCAACGAGCTTGTGGCTCGCGCCCACGCGAGACGAATCACAAAGTCGACAAGCGCTGGCTCTGTACGGCGGTCAAAGTCCTTTCCGTTTCGCGTTGATGAGCGTGGCCTGACGCTCTGGGTTGATTGGCGTCAAACGGGAGAAGTCACTGTCCATCTGGACGTCAGAACTGGAGACGTCGTCCGAAACGAAGAGATCATCCAGGCGCTCGACCTTGACCGGGCGGACATTTGTCGCGAGTTGGGCTTCGAGCCGGAGTTCTTTTTCCCGGACCCTGACGGTCCACACGGTCGCATCGCTGGGAGGGTGATGATGTTCCGAGACCTGTCGATCCATGACTCACCGGATCAGACAGCAAAAGCTGTCGCGTGGTGCGTAGACAAACTCGAGGGATTCCAGCGAGTGCTAGAACCCCGCCTTCGAACCATCCTTAGCGAACTAGATTCGAAAGAGGCGTAGTCCGTTTGCTGTGGAGTGCGCGGCGACGTCTTCGAGTGACTCCCCTCGAACCTCCGCGATCTGGTCGGCCGTGAGCCTTACATATGCGGGTTCATTCCGCTTCCCCCGACGCCGCTGCGGGCTGAGGTAGGGGGCGTCGGTTTCGATGACGATGGCGTCGAGGGGGAGGGATGCGGCGGCGGCGCGAAGGGCGTCGTTCTTGGGGTAGGTGACGGGGCCGGCGAAGGAGATGAGGAAACCGAGGTCGTGGTAGCGGTGGGCGAGGTCGGCGTCCCCGGAGAAGCAGTGGATGACTCCGAGGGGCCTGGGGCGGTTCCACTGTTCAGCCCAGTCTTCGAGCAGGCCGAAGGTGTCCTCGTGCGCGTCTCGGGAGTGGATCACGACCGGCAGTTCGAGCTCGTCCGCGAGTCCAAGCTGACCCTCAAAGGCTCGGTACTGGTCGGAGTGTGGGGAGAGGTTGCGGTAGAAGTCGAGGCCGATCTCGCCGATCGCGACGACTCGCTCGTGGGCGGCCAATCGCCGGAACTCGGCTTCGAGGTCGGTGTTCCAGTCCTTGGCGTCGTGCGGGTGCAGGCCGACGGTTGCCCAGACGTTGTCGTACTGCTCGGCGACGGCGATGGCGTTGCGGCTGTCTTCGAGCGAGCAGCCAATCGTCACAATCCGCTCGACGCCCGCCTCGCTCGCCCGCGCCATCACCTCGGGCAGGTCGTCGCCGATCCAGGGGTCGTGGAGGTGGGCGTGGGTGTCGAAGAGGGTTGGAAGCTCGCTCATATGCTCCCTTTATGTGCCAAGCCGGGCTTCCTCTTCCTCGACGATCGAGGGGTCGAGTTTCTTGAAGAGGGGCTTGGGCTTCTGGAGCTGATCGCCCGGGCGGAGGGCGTGCATCTGCCAGCCGAGGTCGTTGATGCTGCCCTCGGTGTTGAGCATCTCGTGCAGGCGCTGGCAACTGAAGGGCAGGTAGGGCGCGAGCGCGGTGCGCAGCGCGGCGATCACGTTGAGCGCCGTGTAGAGGCTGCGGGCGGCGGCCTGCTTGTCGGTCTTGACGGCCTGCCAGGGCGCAGTCTGGTCGAGATAGCGGTTGGCTTCCTGGGCGAGGGCGAAGGCCTGCTGGATGCCCTGCCGCAGATGCACGCCTTCGATCGACTGCCCGACCTGCTCGAGTCCCGACTGCGCGCGATCGAGCATCCGTGTCGCGTCGCGGTCGAGCGGGCCCGGGTCGGGCACCTGCGCGTCGAAGTGGCGGTTGATCAGCGAGAGCACGCGGTTGACCAGGTTGCCCCAGGTCGCGACCAGCTCGTCGTTGTTGCGGCGCAGGAACTCAGACCAGGAGAAATCGGCGTCGGCGGTCTCGGGCATCTGCGCGGCGAGCGCGTAGCGCAGCGGGTCGGGGTCGTAGCGGGTGAGGTAGTCGTTGACCCAGACAGCCCAGCGCTGTGAGGTGCTGGCCTTGGAGCCGCTCATGGTGATGTACTGGTTGGCGGGCACGTCGTAGGGCAGGTTGTAGCCGCCCGCTCCGAGCAGGATGGCGGGCCAGATGATCGTGTGGAACGGGACGTTGTCTTTGCCGATGAAGTTGTAGATGCGGGCGTCGTCGGACTGCCAGAAATCGCGCCAGGCTTCGTCGTCGCCGTTGGTCTGGGCCCACTCGACCGTGGCCGAGAGGTAGCCGATCACGGCCTCGAACCAGACGTAGATGCGCTTGTTTTCCCAGCCATCGAGTGGAACCGGCACGCCCCATTCGATGTCCCGCGTGATGGCGCGATCCTGCAATCCCTCGCGCAGCATGCCCCTGGAGAAGTTGAGCACGTGCGCTCGCCAGAAGTCTTTGTCGTTGTCGAGCCACTCCTGCAGGGGTTCTTCGAACGCGGTCAGACGGAGGAAGTAGTGTTCCGAGCTGCGTAGCTCAGGCGTTGCGCCGGTGTTGCGGGAGCGGGGGTTGATCAGATCGATGGCGTCGAGCTGGCGGCCGCAGGTGTCGCACTGGTCGCCGCGGGCTCGGGGCTCGTCGCAGTGCGGGCACTGGCCTTCGATGTAGCGATCGGGGAGGAATCGTTTGGCTTCGGGGTCGTAGAACAGGTCCTGGGTCTGCGTGAAGAGGTAGTCGTGCTCAAGCAGTGCGTTGAACAGGCCGTGCACTACGTCGCGATGGTTGTCGGTCATTGTGGTGGTGAAGGTGTCGAATGCGATGCCCATCCCGTCCCAGGTGTCGAGGATCGACTGGTGATACTCGGCCACCACCTCTTCGGGTGTCCGGCCTTCGTCGTCGGCGCGGACCGTGATCGGGGTGCCGTGGGTGTCGGAGCCGGAGACCATGGCGACCCGATTGCCGCGGATGCGGTGGTAGCGGGCGAAGATGTCGGCTGGCAAGTAAGCGCCGCCGAGTTGTCCGTGGTGGATTGGGCCGTTGGCGTAGGGCCAGGCCACGCAGACGAGGATGTTGTCGCTCATGGCTCTAGGTTAGGCGTTGATTCGACTTGGCACGTCTCCGTCACGTCAACGATCCTGACCGAACGGCCAGAGTCCGTATACCTCGCGTCGCGGGCGGCCGGACTGCTGGGCGACGTGGCGGGCGGCCTGCGATCGTGAGGCGCCTTGAGATGCCGCGTCGGCAAGAGCGTCTGCGATCTCGGAGTCCGTCCAGCGCGGCTGGTCGCCGGCGGGTGGAATGATCAGGATGGTGAACTCTCCACGAGGTTCGCTGAACTCCTCAATCGCGTCCGCTGGCGAACCACGCCAGATTTGTTCATGTAGCTTCGTCAGCTCTCGGCCGATCACCAGTTGGGCGTCGGGAACCACGTCAGCCAAGTCTCTGAGTGTGTCGACGATTCGTCGAGGCGATTCGAAGATCAGCGAACCACTGTCGAGCTCTGCGAGTTCCTGGATGGCCTGCCGACGGTCCTTGGATTTGCGAGGCAGGAACCCGTAGAGATGTACGCGAGGTGAGTCAGCTCCGCTGACCGACCAGAGCACGACCGAAGCGGCGGCGCCGGGAATGGGGACGACATCGATTTCTGCCTCGACGGCAGCGGCGACGAGGTTGCGGCCGGGGTCGGAGACTCCAGGTGTGCCGGCGTCGGAGACGAGCGCGACAGATTGACCTTGCTCGATTCGCTCGACCAGGCGGCGAGCGTCGGGGCCACGGTCGTGGTAGGGAAGGACATGGGTGTCGATTTCGTAGTGGCGCAACAGGGTCCGGGCGACGGGGACATGCTCGGCGGCGATCAGGTCGACCTCGCTGAGGATGCGCAGGGCGCGCAGGGTGATGTCCTCGAGGTTGCCGATCGGGGTGGCGACTACGTAGAGGACGCCTTCTTGATCGCGCTCCGAGTCTGACATGGAACACACTCTAGGTATTGGTTGAGTCCACGTTGTTCGGTTGTTTACGAATGGATGGAGACCGGTCGGGTATCTTATGGTCACCGGTGATGGCAGGACAGGCGGTCGGTAACGTGCTTGTTTGCACGGGACAATGGCACACAACCAACAGAGCGCGGCCATGTGCCGCGCTCATGCGTTTAACGCCTGCCAGCCCACTTATCCACGACGCCAGGCAGCCGCTAAGGGGAAACAGATGACCACGTTGACGCAGCGCGAACCACTGACCCCTGGCCAGGAACTGGTGCAGGGCGCGTACGAGTCCGGGCTGGAGCCGATGCGCCATCCGCGGCGCAAGTCGCTGCAAGAGGCCTACGGATTCGACGATGTCGCTATCGTCCCCGGCGCGCTGACGATCAATCCCGAGTTGACCGACGTGTCGACCGTGCTGGCTGGTCAGCGGCTGGAGATTCCGATTCTCGCTGCGGCGATGGATGCCGTCGTCGATCCTCACTTCGCAGTCGGGGTTGGACGGCACGGTGGATTGGCAGTCCTCAACCTTGAGGGTCTGCAGTGTCGATTCGACGATCCGGCCGAGGTGCTGGAGGAGGTCGCGGGCAGCGACACGGAAACCGCCACCGAGATCCTGCAGCGCGCATACACGACTCCGATCCGCGACGAACTGATCGGGCAACGCGTACAGGAGATCAAGGACGGCGGGGTCGCCGCCGCAGTTTCTGTTACACCGCCGAACGCCAAGCGTCTGGCTTCGGCGATCAAGGACGCAGATCCCGATGTTTTCCTCGTCCAGTCGACGGTGACGACGGCGCGTCACTACTCGCGGTCCGAGCGCGGGCTGATCCTGCGAGAGCTGATCGACGAAATGGAGATCCCGACGCTGGTCGGCAACACGGTTGGCTTTGATGCCTCGCTGGAGCTGATGGAAGAGGGCATTGCGGGGCTTTTGGTGGGAGTCGGGCCCGGCGCGGCCTGCACGTCTCGCGAGGTGCTTGGTATCGGTGTGCCGCAGGTATCGGCGACAATCGAGTGCGCCTACGCTCGCGACGTCTACTTCGAGCGGACCGGCCGCTACGTGCCAATCATCACCGATGGCGGCATCCGCACGGGCGGCGACTTCTGCAAGGCGCTGGTCTCGGGCGCTGATGCGGTCATGATCGGCTCGCCGTTTGCTGGCGCGATCGAGGCGCCGGGTCGCGGATTCCACTGGGGCATGGCGACGCCGCACGCGGAACTGCCGCGCGGAGTCCGAGTCCATGTCGGACAACACACCACTCTTGACCGGCTGCTCTTCGGTCCGACCTCGCGGACAGACGGCACGGAAAATCTGATCGGCGCACTGCGAACCTGCATGGGTAGCGTCGGCGCCGAGACGATTCGCGACTTGCAGCAGACGGAGATGGTGATCGCCCCGGCGATCAAGACCGAGGGCAAGCGGTATCAGATGATGCGGGACTGAGCGTCTGGGACATCACATCTGCGGGGTAGGGCGTTACTCTGAGCGCCAGCGTTCGTGGTTCGAAGAGAGTGTCGGCGGGTGAGCACTGAGCAGTTCACAAATCAGAACCGAATTGGCGCGGCGCTGTCCCTTTACCAAGAGGCAATGCGGGATTTTGTTGCGCCGATTTTCGAGGATGCACACGGGCCGAAGTGGTTCCACAAGTTGGTTGCGAACGAGGAAGCGAAGCGCGAACGGCCCGGGGAATACAAGAACGCGATCAACGACTTGGATGCCGGGGTACCGCCGAAAGACATTCTGGAAGCCAAGAACTTCCCCTTTCTGATCCGGGGCAACGCGAGGCTCTTCGAGGTGCAGGTCGGAGAGCAGACCGGCTATGACTTCCGGGACTTGATTGATCGCATGTTCACCATCGTGGAACTCCGTAACAAAGCGTTTGGACATCGCCGAACCAGAGGCGATGTTGACAGCGACGACGCCGACGAATTCGTCGTCCAATGTCGTCGGGTGCTGTCGGCCTTTGGCCTGGAGGACGCAGCGGATGCAATTCGACGAATGGACATTGCGCCAGAAACGCCCGTTCCGGCCGCGCCTGTCGAAGATCTTGAGTTCAAACGGTTCCGGCGTTCCCGGGTCAGGGAAGCGATTCTAGCCAAGCCCGAATCTGACCGGAGCGATCTGGAAGCACGGGAACTCCGCGACATTCTGCTTGAGGAGGAATGGGAGCTCCGTCAAGAGGAACGGGCCATTTACGCAGGGCTCGAGGGCACGATTACTGAACGTCTTAGCTGGTTCGACTCGGTGCCACAGCGGCGAGAGCGTCATCCTGATCTGTGGCAGACCCTGGAAGAGGACTTGGCTTGGGAGGCGCAGGAGTCGGCGCGACTAAAGGGAACACTGACGCAACGTCTCGCGTGGTTCGATGAAGACGAGGGGCGCAGACAGCGTTGTTCGTCACGCTGGAACGACCTGCAGCGAGAGCAGCGGCAGCGAGGACGCGCGGAACGAGAAGCCGAGGCGGAGCGAGAGCGGCAGCGCGCGGAAGAAGCGCGACGAATAGCGGTGGCGGAACGAAAGCGTGAGCTACTGATCGAGCGCGAGAAGAAGCAGTATTGGCGTCTCAGCGGTACTTTAGCGTCCCGGCGGCGTTGGTTTGCTAAGGTTCCGGGTCGTCGACAACGTCATCCCTCTTGGCATCAACAGCTGGAGCAGGCAGAACAGGCACAGCGAGAAGCCGACCCGGTGCTGCGGGAGCGCGAGAAGCAACGCTATGATCGGGAGCTCGCCGATCTCGATCGAATCGGTGAAAATTGGGTAGAAATGCGCCGCTGGTTCGGTTGGGATCGAACGCGACGCCATAGGTGGGCTAGGAGGTATCAAGATCTGCTGGGTGCAGAGGACAGGCAACGGTCTGACCAACGGAACAACGCTAGGCGAGCATGAGGCGGATGGGTTACAGCGCCTCGTGGAACAGATCCAGCAACTTTCGCGTGTGGCGGTGTTGCCAGCCGCCTCGGCCCTGGTTCATGACGTAGCCCCAGCCGACGGCGGCGTCGGGATCGGCGAAGGCGAGGGAGCCTCCTCCTCCGAAGTGACCGAAGGTTCTTGGATTGGGGCCGAGGGGGCGCTCGGCCATGGTCATCTGGAAGCCGGAGGCGAAGCGGGTTGGGCGGCCGAGGATGGCGTCGACTCCGTAGACCTGTTCGGCGGACATTTGCTCGATCGTCCGCGGGTTGAGGATGTGGACACCGTCGAGTTGTCCGTCGGTGGCGAGTGCGCCGAAGAGTCGAGCGAGGCCTCGGGCGGCTCCGTGACCAGTGGTGGAGGGGAACTCGGCGGCTCGGTACTCGCGAGTGTTCTGAGAGCCCGGTCCGGTCTGGATGTGGGGTGGATTGCGACCGCCGAGGGTCTGCAGGGCGTTCGGCGGGGCGCGGCGGAAGTCGGGCGGTTGCTGCACGGGGAGCATGTCGGCGGTGCGGGCGTCGTGCTCGGGCTTGGTGCCGAAGTGGAAGTCGAGGCCAGTTGGTTCGCTCAGATCGACTTGAAGGTGCTCGCCGATCGACTTGCCGGTTATGCGGCGGATGACTTCGCCGATCAGGAAGCCTTGGGTGTTCGAGTGATAGCCGTGTCCTGTTCCGGGCGGCCACCAGGGCTCCTGCTCGGCGAGCGCCGAGGTCATCACGTCCCAGTCGAGCATGGACCCGCGCGGCAGCGGCTTGCGGATCGCAGCGAGGCCGCTCTGGTGGGTGAGGATCCAACGGAAGGGAATGTCGGCCTTCCCGTTTTGGGCGAACTCCGGCCAGTACTCGGCGACGCGGCGGTCAATCTCCAGTTCGCCGCGTTCTGCCAGGCGCCAGGAGAGGATGGCGCAGATCGCCTTGCCGACCGAGTAACAGCAGACGATCGTGTCCTCGGCCCAGGGCTTGGTGTGCTTGGCGTCGGTCCAGCCGCCGTAGATGTCGATGACGAGATCGCCGTTCAGCGTCACGGCCAGCGCGGCGCCGGTCTCCGAGCGGTCGACGAGGTTCTGCTGGAACTGATCGCGGACGGCGTGAAAGCGGGGGTCGCAGTAGCCCTGCACCGGCACGTCGGCGGGCGAAGGCAGCGGGTCAGGAGGCGTGTTCATCCCGCAATGATGCGCACGGCGCGGGGTTGTTCGGAGATGTCGTTGAGGATGGTGATTTCGGCGTTGGGCAGCATCTGTGCCGCGGCTGAACTGCTGGAATTGGTCATCGAGATGCGATTCAGCAGAAGCGCAGAATGATCGCCGTCACTCCAGCAGCCAACACCAGCATCGTCGCGATCATCCACTTCAGCAGCCTGTTCTCAAGTTTGGTGATCATCCCTTCCACATCGCGATAGGTTGGGCGGTCCTTGAGCTGATCCGGGATCGGATAGTGAACGAACAAATCTCGTTCGGAAGGATCAGGCATACCGACCCAGGACGTAGGCGAGTTCCGTCGCAAGCTCGCGCATCTGTTCGTCTGTCAGGTGGGGCAACAAAGCTCCAAGGACGACCACCGTTCCAGAAGGACCATCGCCAATGCTTGTGGCGTCATAGCCATGGACATATGCGCCCAGGCTGCGCCGAGTCTGGTCGTCGGCGTCTCGGAATGCCTCGTAGTAGATCCGTCCAAAGTCAGAGGCCAACTGCTGGAGCTCTTCTCTCTGAGAAAACTCGGGTGGCGATGGCACAATCACCTCAGATTGTGTCCTGAGTGGATTAACGACGGAACTCACGCTGTTACCTCCTCCGAGCCTGGCTTTCCCAACCGTGCTGGTCGTTGGTCCCTAGATCGGGAGGTCTAGCGACACGACTCGGACACGACGATTGCTTCAAAGATATCCCTTTGCCAGGGAGTGAGGGCGTCTCGTCAATGCGCGACGGCCTCCCGATTCTCATCGACAGCCCTCCGGGAGCAGCATTCATCTTGCCACACGTCTTGCTTGAGGAGGCAGTTTCATCTGTGATTGTCTTGCCGGCGGGAGCTACTGAAGAGCTAGCTCTTGTTGGCCTCTCGTCCTGTCCGGCCTCCATTCGAGTCGGACAGCGCCAATCAGGTCTGAGGGATTGGCGCTCCTCGCACCATCTTTTGGCCAAAGGAATGTCTTCTTCCATTCCTGGCGGGTCTGCTCTTCCAGCCACTTGTGGAACGGCTTACCGCTTTGTGACTTGTTGCAGCGTGGTCGGATGAGAGCCAAGTTGCTCCAGACATCTCGCCCTCCAAGTGTTTGCGGTGTAATGTGAGCGACCTCATAGTTCTCTAGAAGAATGCCGCTGTTCCTCTGGAAATCGCATGCAGGTTTGTCCCGACGACAGATACAGCCTGAGCCATCGCGGTGATGGAGCTGTCGACGCTGTTCATCCTTGCTGCTTGGAACCGGAAAGCGGCGGTCTATCTCGTTGAAGTACCTCTCCAAAACTCTCGTCCTCAGATCTCCATCGACTCCCCATGCTTCCCAGTTTCCCCACACGTACCTAGTCCACTCGAACAGGCCTGCGTCGGAGAGAAGAGGCAGCAGCGAAGGGAGTTCGTCGAGAAAGGGGACCGATGTGGTTTGCGGCGACTGCGTCTGGATGTGGAGGTAGGTCGCCTTGACCATTGAGGCCGATATCGGAGTCGGAACCTCGACCTTGACATGAGCCGGGCATGTGCCGTCTCGATGGCATTCGCACTCACAAGGCGATTCAAGGACCGCGCTTCCAGCCTCAAGTCCTTCTTGGTTCATTTCGCGCCCTTCTGAATCGGTTCGGTCTTCCCTCGGCAGGTCATCCGGCGATAATGCGAACGGCGCGGGGTTGTTCGGAGATGTCGTTGAGGATAGTGATTTCGGCGTTGGGCAGCATCTGCTTGGCGGCGTCAGCGATTGCCGACTCCTGACCGGGATCGACCTCGAGCACGGCGACGCCATTCGGATGCAGTCGCGATGGAAGCTGTGTGATCAGGCGCAGGATGAGCTCGGTACCACGAGTACCGGGAGTCAGAGCGACGCGCGGTTCGTGATCGGTGACCTCAGGCTCCAGCTCTTCGAGCCGTTCCTCGGGGATGTAGGGCAGGTTCGCCACGACGCAGTGGAATGGTCCCGGTAGCGGAGTGAGCAGGTCTCCCTGGATGAACGAGGCGCGCGGTCGTCTGAGCAGTCGCTGGGCGTTATCCCGGGCGACAAGCAGGGCATCGCGGGAGACGTCGCTGCAAATCAGGTTGACTCCGCGCCGATGCTTGGCCAAGGCGATGCCGACCGCGCCGGATCCTGCGCCGACATCGGCGACCTGCGGCGAGCGGATTCTGGCCTGACGCATGTGGTCGAGGGCCGCATCAACCAGCAGTTCCGACTCGGGACGAGGAATCAACACGTCCGGCGTGACACGAAACTCGAGCCGGTAGAACTCTCGGGTGCCGGTGATGTAAGCCAGTGGTTTCCGGGTCGTCCGTTCAGCGATAGCCGCTTCGAATCGCTGCCTCGCAGCCGGGTCGATCTCGTCGGTCAGTGAGGCGTACAGCTGCGCTCTGGACAAACCGGTGGCGTGTCTCAGCAAGACTTCGGCTTCGAAGCGCGCGTCGTCAATCTCGGCCGACTCCAGCTCGGTGGCGGCGGCCATCCAGACATCGCGCAGCATTGGCGGCGTCGTCATGCGGACGCCTCGGCGAGCAGTCGAGCTTCTTCGGCGGTTGCCGCTGCGTCGATCAGTGGGTCGAGATTGCCGTCCAGCATCCCGTCGAGGTCGTGTCGGGTCAGTCCGATGCGGTGGTCGGTGACCCGGTTCTCGGGGAAGTTGTAGGTGCGGATCTTCTCCGAGCGGTCGCCAGAGCCGACCTGCGAACGGCGGAAGTCGGCGCGTTCGCGCTCGGCGGCGACGCGCTGCTGCTCGTAGAGGCGAGCTCGGAGCACCGACATCGCCTTGATCTTGTTCTTCAGCTGCGAGCGCTCGTCGGTGCAGGTCACGACAATGCCGCTCGGCTCGTGAGTCAGCCGCACGCCGGTCTGCACTTTGTTCACGTTCTGCCCGCCGGCGCCGCCGGAGTGGAACAGGTCGAGGCGAATGTCGGAGTCGTCGAGGTCGACGTCGACCTCCTCGGCCTCGGGCATGACGGCCACGGTGGCGGTCGATGTATGGATGCGCCCCTGGGCTTCTGTCTCGGGGACCCGCTGGACCCGGTGGACGCCGGACTCGTACTTGAGCCGTGAGAATGCGCCATTGCCCTCGATCTGGCAGATGACCTCCTTGAAGCCGCCCATGGTGTTCTCGGAGGCGCTGAGCACGTCGGTGTGCCAACGGCGGCCCTCGGCGTAGCGGACGTACGCACGGAGCAGGTCTGCCGCCCAGAGGCCGGCTTCGTCACCGCCGGCGCCGGCGCGGATCTCGACGATCACGTTGCGCTCGTCGTTCGGGTCACGGGGCAGCAGTGCTCGCTTGGCACTCTCCTCAAGTTGGTCGATCTGCTCGCGCAGTTCGGTCACTTCGGACTGAGCGAACTCGCGCATCTCGTCGTCGTCGGCATCGTCAAGCACTTCGCGCGCCTGCTGCAACTGCTCGGAGGCGGAGCGGTACTCGTTGAGCAGGTTGATCTTTTCCTGCAGCGAGGCATGCTCCCTGGCCAGGACTTGCAGGCGTGCCGGATTGCTGGCCGTGGCCGGATCGGCCATCTCTTGCTCAATCTCCTGGAATCGCGTGGCGACGTCCTCGAGCCGGGCCCACATGGCAGTGCTGTCGGAGATGGCGGTCGCTGGCATGTTGTGCCTCAGTCCTGAGGCCGAGTATATGCAGGGCTGGCTAACTCGCCCGTCAGCTCTCCGACAACGGCGTCGAGCGCGACCTGGCGTTGGTCGGAGGTCTGCAAGTCACGGATGGTGACGTTGCCCTCGGCGAGGTCGCGTACGCCGGCGATCACGGCGAAGCGAGCGCCGGATCGATTGGCCTGTCGAAGCTGGGCCTTGAGCGAACGGCCGCCGAATGCCAGCGTCGCTGCGACGCCCTGGCGGCGTAGATTGCCGGCGATCTTCGAGGCGGCGATGTCGGCGCCATCGCCCAGTGTGGCGATCAATACCTCAGTTGCGGAATCGCTGTCGGGTGTCAATCCCTGTTCCCGTAGGTGGTGAGCCATTCGCTCGAGGCCCATGCCGAAGCCGATACCCGGCGTGGGCGGACCGCCGATCTGCTCGATCAGGCCGTCGTAACGGCCGCCGGCGAGGACCGTGACCTGGGAACCGTCGGCGTCGGCTGGGACGATTTCAAACACCGTGTGGGTGTAGTAATCGAGACCCCTGACGAGCGTCGGACGTTCCTCGTAGGGAATGCCGAGCGCCTCGAGGTGGGACTTGACTGCGTCGTAGTAGGCCGCAGACTCCGCGCGGAGGTGGTCGGTGATGACCGGAGCGCCAATCTGGAACGGCTTGGTGCGGTCGTCCTTGCTGTCGAGCAGGCGCATCGGTGCTCGATCCCAGCGCGCTTGATCGTCTGGAGCGATGCGGTCGAGATGCGGCTCGAAGTGCTCCTTGAGCAGTGGAACGTATGCCCGGCGATCCTGGATATCGCCGATACTGTTGAGCAGGATCTTGAGGTCGGTCAGGCCAAGCGACTCGGCGACTCGCCAGCCAAGATCGATCACTTCGGCGTCCAGCGCGGCATCGCGGACGCCAATGGCTTCGACTCCGAACTGCGTGTGCTGGCGGAAGCGTCCGGCCTGCGGACGCTCATAGCGGAAGATCGGCAGATGATAGGCCAGCTTGACCGGTTGGCTGAGGTTGGCCATGCCATGTTGTAGGTATACGCGGCAGACCGAGGCGGTGCCCTCAGGTCGAAGCGCGAGCCGGTCGCCTCCCCGATCGTCGAAGATGTACATCTCTTTTTCGACGATGTCGGTGCCCTCGCCGACGCCGCGGGCGAACAGCTCGGCCTGCTCGAATGTTGGTGGTTCGATGAATCCAAATCCGGCCAGGCGCGCCTGTTCACGCGCGTGTTCGAGGATGTGGCGATGGATGTCGTAGTCCTCCGGCAGAAGGTCGCGCGTGCCGCGAGGGGTCTGAAACTGTCGCGTCGGGGAGCTGCTCATCGTTGATCCTCAGATCTCATCGTACAGACGAGGTTGAAGTTCACGCTCCCGCAAACGTGTGCGCGGGAGTAAACAGTTGGACGATGCTCTCAGCTTTGTATGATCGATCCATGGCGACCCAGACGGTCCCCGCAGAAGTCGTGGATTTGAAGAAGCATCCGACGCTCGACGTGCTCGTCGACGTGTTGGAGCAATACCTCGCGCCCGCGGATCGCGACCAGGTGCTGGCAGCGTACGAGTACGCCGAGACCAAGCACGAAGGACATCGGCGCCGCTCCGGTCATCCTTACATCGAGCATCCGCTCGCTGCGGCGGTGACCTGCGCGGAGCTTCAGCTCGACGTACCGGCGCTGCAAGCGGCGCTGTTGCACGATGTGATGGAGGACTGCGGCGTCACGCGCGCGCAGTTGGTGACCGAGTTTGGTGTTGACGTTGCGAAACTAGTCGACGGGGCGACCAAGCTATCAGCGCTGCAGCTGCCTCGGGTGACCGGGACGATCGACCGGGAGGTCCAGGCAGAGAATCTGCGCAAGATGTTTGTCGCCATGGCCGACGACGTCCGAGTGGTGATCGTCAAGCTCGCCGACCGTCTGCACAACATGCGTACGCTCGATGCGATGCGTCCTGAGAAGCAGGTGCAGATCTCCCGCGAGACGATGGAGATCTACGCCCCGCTGGCCGCTCGGCTCGGGATCTGGCAAATCCGGGCGCAGCTCGAGGATCTGGCGTTCAAATACCTCGAACCTGAAGAGTATGCGCGCATCTCGGAACTGGTTGCGGCTCGACGCCAGACTCGGGAACGGTACCTGGGGCAGATCCGAGTGCAGTTGGAAAACGCACTCGAGGCACAGGGACTATCCGCTCAGGTCCGCGGGCGCGTGAAGCATCTCTACTCGATTCACGAGAAGATTCGCAAGTACTCAGCGCAGGGCAAGTCGTTCGACGACATCTACGACCTGCTGGCGCTCCGTGTCCTGACCGAGACGACGAGCGACTGCTACGCAGTGCTTGGCGTCGTGCACGGGCTGTGGCGGCCGTTGCCTGGTGAGTTCGACGATTACATCGCCAGCCCTCGACCCAGCGGTTATCAATCACTGCACACGACTGCGTTCTGGTCGCCATCGCACGCAGTCGAGGTCCAGATTCGCACGCACGACATGGATCGCGAGGCCGAATACGGGGTCGCAGTCCACTGGGCCTACAAGGAGAATCGCCACAACGCGATGAACGACCGCGAGCGAATGTCGTGGTTGCGTCAATTGGTCGAGTGGCAGGGAGAACTCTCCGGCGCGGACGATTTCCTCGAGACGCTGCGTTCGGATGTGTTCCACGATCAGGTCTTTGTGCACACGCCCAAGGGAGAAATCTTGGCCCTGCGCTCAGGCGCCACGCCGCTCGATTTCGCCTTCAGGATCCACACCGATGTTGGTTACCAGTGCGTCGGCGCCAAGGTAAACGGACGGCTGGCGCGACTGTCGACCCCGCTGGAGAACGGCGATGTCGTCGAAATCGTGACCAGCCGAACAGCACGCGGACCCAGCCGCGACTGGCTCAATCCCGCACTGGGCTACGTCACGACACAACATGCGCGGACAAAGATTCGCCAGTGGTTCAACCGGCAGGCGCGGACCGAGAACATCGCGCGAGGCCGCGACGAGCTCGAACGAGAGTTGCGGCGCCTCAGCTTGAAGCTGTCAAGCGTCGACGCTGAAGTGATCGAGGCGACGCGCGCAAAAACCATGGATGACGCGCTCGCCTTGATTGGGGCTGGCGACATGACCGCTCACGCGGTGGCGCTCAAGGTGGCGTCGGCAGATGAAGAGGAGCCAGAGGCCGCCCCTGCAATCGAGATGGTCGAATCGCCGGCAGTGCCAAGCGCCGACGCCGTGCAGGTGCTGGGCGGCTCCAACGTGTTGACGCGCCTCGCGCCCTGCTGCTCACCCCAGGTCGGCGAGGACATTACCGGGTTTATCACCCGCAGCCGTGGCGTCACGATCCACCGCAGCGAATGCCCCAACATCATCTCGGTCGGGGACGATGAACGGGTCGTCCCGGTCCGCTGGAACACGTTCCGCGGGTTGACCGAGGCGCGGCTGAAGATCATGGGCTGGGACCGCGTTGGTCTCGCGCGCGACGTTGCGGGGATCTGCGCCGACGAGAACGTCAACATGGTTTCGTTCGTCACCGGCGAGCCCGACCGAGGAGCGGTCACCCTGACATTCACCGTCGAGGCGAACGGACTGCGCCAGTTACAGCGCGTGATGTCCAAGCTCGACGGTGTTCACGGCGTGATGAGTGTCGAGCGCGATTACTAGTCGCAGTCGTCTACGGCTTGAGCGCGGCAACCAACCGGTCGATATCCGACTCCGGGGTGTAGAAGTGCGGCGACGCGCGTAGCCGCTCGAAGCGGACCGCTGTGATGATTCCAGAGTCCTGCAGTCGTTCCCAGGTTTGCTCGAGCGTCTCGCGCTCGGCGAGCTCCGGCGGCGGGTCGAAAATGACGATCCCGCTGCGCTCCGACTCGCCCCTCGGTGAGAAGACCCGGCAGCCGGCGTCGGTCAGGGCATCGCAAAGATACGCCGTCACCGATTCCAACTGCGCCCACACGTTGTCGATGCCGATGTTGAGCAAGTGGCGAATCGCCGCTCGCATGCCCAGCATCGCTGCTGTCGGAGTTGCGCCGGGCTCGAAGCGCGACGCCGTCGGCGAGAGGATCAACTCCTCGTTGCCCGCCGACAGACCGCCGTCCATGCTGTTGGCTCCCAACACCGGTGGGATGAGGCCGTCGATCAGTTCTTCTTTGATGTAGAGCATGCCCGAGCCGGTTGGTCCCAGCATCCACTTGTGTCCTCCGGCGGCCAGGATGTCGACGTCGTCTTCGACGACGTTGACCGGAAGCGCGCCGGCCGACTGAATCGCGTCGACCGACAGCAGGCCGCCGACAGCATGAACCGCGTCGGCGATCGGTCGCAGATTCGATCGGAAGCCGCTGCCCCATTGGACATGCGAAATGCCGACCAACTTGGTGCGCTGGCTCACCGCAGAGATGATGTCCTCGGTCGGGATGCGACCGTCATCCTGTTGATGCACAACATCGAGTTCGACACCGCTTTGCCGCAGCGCGTTGTAAAAGTGCCGATTCGAGGGATACTCGGCGTCGGTCACGAGGATTCGGTCGCCGTCCTGCAAGTTGAGCGCGCCGGCTGACACAGACACGCCGGTGGCCGTGTTGGGCACGAACGCGATTTCGTCTGGGCTGCGGGCGCCGATCAGATCGGCCGAGACCTGGCGAAAGTCCGCCATGTCGTCCATCCAGGTCGAGCCAAAGTAGCCCGAGCGCGCTGCCTGGTCGGCGTAGTCGTGAACAGCCTGGGCGACGTCGGCCGGCAGCGGCGAGACTCCAGCGTGATTGAAGAAGGCCAGGCCGCTATCGAGGACGGGGTATGAGTTATTGGTCATCAGTTGTGCTCCACTCAGGAGAGTCTAAGCACGATTCGAACTTCATGGTGGAATGAGAACTTGCCAGACAGAGAATTCGTGTTCTATGGTACTGGTAGGTAGAGAACGCAGGTTTGATATCTGTGTCCTACACGGAAATCTGAGGAGGTTGTGAATGCACACTCGAGTCAATGGTGGAGCAGTCATCGGGCTTGACGGAGCGCCGATTTGCGTCGAGGTCGATATCTCGTCCGGCATGCCCAAGACAACGATTGTGGGCTTGCCGGATGCGGCCGTCGACGAGGCACGGGAACGAGTTCGCTCGGCGATTCGCAATGCAGGAGCGGGATTTCCGACCAAGCGCGTGACGGTCAATCTCGCGCCGGCGCATATCCGCAAGGAGGGCGCAGGCTACGACTTGCCGATCGCTGTGGGCATGCTGGTTGCCACGGGACAGGTCTGCGAGTCTGCGGTGAAGGACACCCTGTTCCTGGGGGAACTGGCGCTGGACGGCGAACTCCGACACGTGCGCGGCGTACTGTCGGTAGCGGCGGCGGCTCGCGACGCCTCGGTGCGACGGATCGTGGTGCCCAAAGTAGACGCCGAGGAGGCGTCGCTGATCGAGGGCATCGAGGTCGTGGCGGTTGATTCGTTGCGGGACTGGATTGAGATCGCCACCGAGGAGCGGCCGCTCAGCGACGCGATCTGGCGGACGAGCCACGTGTGCGAGGAGGATCCCGGATCCAGCTACGACGGTAAGGATTTCTCCGATGTGCGCGGGCAGGAACACGTCAAGCGCGCGCTGGAAGTGGCAGCAGCGGGCGGGCACAACCTGTTGATGAGCGGTCCGCCGGGAGCAGGCAAGACGCTGCTGGCATCGTGCTTGCCCGGGATTCTGCCGCCGCTGACGACGCAGGAGGCGCTCGAAGTGACGAAGATTGCGTCGATCTCGGGTATGACCGGCGGCAGCACACTGATCCGCGAGCGGCCGTTCCGCGCGCCGCATCACACGATCTCGAATGCCGGTCTGGTCGGCGGCGGACAGCGCCTGCGACCGGGCGAGGTGACGATGGCTCATCGCGGCGTGCTGTTTCTTGATGAGCTGCCCGAATTCTCGGTGCGCGCGCTGGAAACCATGCGGCAGCCGCTCGAGGATCGGCACATTACGATTTCGCGGGCTCACGGGACGGTGACCTATCCCGCGGACATCTGCCTGATTGGCGCGATGAACCCTTGTCCCTGCGGAAACTTCGGGTCGGATCAACATTGCACCTGCACCGACGGGGCCGTGTACCGCTACCAGCGGAGGATCTCCGGTCCCGTGCTGGACCGCATCGACCTGTTCGTCGATGTGCCTCGGGTCGACGTGCAGAAGCTGATGGAGTCGCCAACTCAGGCGGCGCCGCCGAGCGCGGAGCCGTCGTCAGAGGTCCGACGGCGCGTCGTCCAGGCCCGCAATGTCCAGCGGCAGCGATTCGGCGAGAGCGGGCCGAACGCCAATGCGACGCTGTCGGCCCGGGAGGTCAACAAGCACTGTTACAGCATGCTCGATGATCGGGCGCGCACCCTGATCCAGGAAGCTGTCGACCGGCTCAACCTCTCGGCGAGGGGCTTCCATCGGGTGCTCAAGGTGGCGAGGACGATCTCCGACCTGGCGGAGTCCGAAGTCATTACCGCGCAGCACGTGGCCGAGGCCGTGCAGTATCGGCGGAGATCCAATCTGAACTGACTCGCTCCGCGCGACGGTGGAGAGACGTTTATCGATCGTTCACTTCCTGTTACGGAGAGCTTTACCTCGTGACTCCAGTTCGTTAATCCGCGCGCGGTCGAGTGATTCCTACCCTGCCTTGAGCAGCTGGCGCAGTCGCCAGGGAACAGAGCGGGAAAGGGAAGAACCGTATGAGCAACGACCACTCCTCGCGCGGATTTGCGCCACTGAACTGGGTCTCGCGCCAGGCGAGGTCTGCGTACCATTGCGCAATCTCGTGCAACGACGACTGCTTTAGGCCGGCCCCCAACAAGAGCGGCAACGAGCCCTTCGCAGCTATTCTCAATCGTCGCATCTCTCGACGTTCGCTGGTCAAGGCGACGATCGCCGGCGCGCCCCTACTGGCCCTCAGCACCTCGCCGCTGGGTTCCCAGATTTTCGGCTCCGCTCCATTGACCAGTGCCGCCAGCGCGGCCTCGAGCAGCGTCGGTCTGCAGAGCATCCCTCATGACAACGAGGACACAATCAACGTGTCCGAGGGTTACAGCTCGAACGTGATTATCCGTTGGGGCGACGGCGTGCTGCCCGGTGCGCCGGAGTTCAGCTTGACGGGGCAGACGGCTGAAGCGGCGGCCAAACAGTTCGGCTTCAACTGCGACTACAACGGCTTCTTCACGATGCTCCCCGGTCAGAGCCATCGCGGACTGCTCGCGGTCAACCACGAGTACACCAGTGGCTCCGAGATGTTCCCGGGCTACGACTCCGACGCAGTTACCGAAGAGCAGGTCGCCATCGAGATCGCCTCGCACGGCATGTCGATCGTCGAGGTCTCGCGCGACGCGGACGGTTCCTGGTCCTACGATCAGTCGTCGCGGCTCAATCGCCGGATCACCGGCGACACGCCGATGCTCCTGACCGGCCCCGGCGCTGACAGCATCTACACGATCACCGACGCCGACCCGACCGGCAAGACCGTGCTCGGGATGCTCAACAACTGCTCCGGCGGTCAGACCCCCTGGGGCACGATCCTGACTGCCGAGGAGAACTTCCACCAGTACTTCGGCAATGCCGAGGGCGTGCGCGGCGCGGACCGCTACGGTGTGCCTTCAGGCGAATCGCGGCGGCACTGGGAAGACTTCGTTGATCGCTTCGATCTGAGCACGGACTCCAACGAGATCAACCGCTTCGGCTACCTGGTCGAGGTCGACCCTTACGATCCGTCGTTCACGCCGCGCAAGCACACCGCCATGGGGCGCTTCAAGCACGAGGCGGCGACAGTGACGCTGTCCGACGACGGTCGCGTCGTCGTCTACTCCGGCGACGACCAGCGCTTCGACTACATCTACAAGTTCGTCAGCAACGACCGCTACAACATCTTCAACCGCTCGGCGAACCTCGATCTGCTCTCGAACGGCACGCTCTATGTCGGCAAGTTCAACGATGACGGCAGCGGCGAGTGGCTGCCGCTCAGCGCTGGCAGCGGTCCGCTCGCGACCTGGACCAACGCCGGCGTCGCCACCTTCACTCGCGAAGCCGCCGACGCCGTCGGCGCCACGCCGATGGACCGGCCGGAGGACATCGAGGTCAACCCGATCAACCACCGCGTCTACATCGCCTTGACCAACAACACCAAACGCACCGCGGAGCCATCGGTTGACGAGTTCGGTCGTGCGAATGGTATTGACAGCTCCAACCCACGCGGTCCGAATGCGCACGGGCACATCCTCGAACTCACCGAGAATGGCGGCGACGCGGGTTCGCGACTGTTCACCTGGGACATCTTCATCCTCTGTGGCGACCCGTCCAACGAGGAGGACAACACCTACTTCGCGGGATTCGACCAGAGCCAGCTCGACTCGATCTCCTCGCCCGACAACCTGGCGATCGACGGCCACGGCAACCTCTGGATCGCCACCGATGGTCAGCCGGGCAAACTCGGTCAGGCCGACTCCGTCTACGCCGTGCCGACGTCGGGTCCGGAGCGCGGCCGCGTGCGCCGCTTCATGACAGGCGTGCCCGAGGGCGAACTGGCCGGTCACGTCTTCACACCCGACTTCAAGACGCTCTTCGTCAGCGTTCAGCACCCGGGCGAGGGCGACGGTCTGGACCAGCCGAGCAGCACATGGCCCGACGGCGACTTCCCCCGCCCAAGCGTGGTCGCCGCATTCAAGGACGACGGCGGCGTCCTCGGTACCTGACTGCCGCCGGTCCGTCTTCGCGTCGGCGCAGGCGGATGGATGGGTTGCGCCCGGTGATATCGTGACGTTCCGAGCCCCCGTAGCTCAGGGGATAGAGCACCGGCCTCCGGAGCCGGGAGCGTAGGTTCGAATCCTACCGGGGGTACCAGGTACCGCTCGTTCCCTCAGTCAGTCGGTCCGCCAGGTGATGAGCATCGCCCGCGACGGCGTACGCCAGGTCGGGAAGTAGGCGTCGTCGCGCATGAACAGCTCGCCGATCAGCGGACGCAGACGCTCGGCAACTGCTCCTTCGTCACGAGGACTGAGTTCGTTGTAGACGAATTCCAACGCCTCGTCATCGTTGGTCGGACGACGCTCCGGCCAGGCGAATGGTTCGTCGTTGACCACCAGCACATCAGGCACGATTCCCATTTCCCAGAGGACAGGCAACAGTTCGCGGAAGCCTGGCGACGGCGCTTGTGTCTCGCCGAAGGCGAGTTGAAACAACTTGACGTTCACATTCGGCGGCGGAACCGTCCAGGTCAGAATGGCCGCTCGTCGCCGGGCAGCCTCGTGCATCGCCCGCAAAAACGGTTCGATCTCGGAGATGAAGTAGGTCACGTCAGCCGTGACCACGAGATCGGCGCTGATTGACTCGCTCATGGGCCACGGGGAAGCGATCGCTTCGGCATGTTCGATCTGGTGTTGCCAGACCGTGAGCCGAAACTGCTCGCGCATCGCTGCCGACGGCTCCACGTTGCGCAACGACTTGCCTCGCAGCCGTAGCGGCAGGCCGACGCGACCCGCGCCTCCGCCGATTTCAATGATCTCATCCTCCATCTCCATGCGGCGTATCACTTCTCGGATTGACATCTCAGGCAGCCGATTCGGGTCGAACCGATAGGTGTGTGCAAACCGGTCCCAATAGGATTCGCCATACGGCGTCGCCAGCCGCGCCTGCTGTTCCTGGCACGCGCTGACCATCGCGCGGTAGTGTTCGGCGGCGTTCATGCTTGTCTCCTCCGGCATCGTCATAATGTGGAGCGGTGATAGCGTAAGTCCTTGAGTGCGCTTCCGTGCCGAGCGTTCAGAGGGGACAGCAGGTGTCGCAACGAGGTCGCAGCGCTCGGAGACGTCCGCAGCGTCTGGCACGTCGACGCGCCGCAGTGCAGGGCTTTGACCGAGGGGGCGTCAGGCGCTCGAGACTGTTCTCGCGTCCGGTCATCGCCACCGTCGGGCTAATTCTGGCCGCCGCGCTGGTTGTCAGCCTGGCACTGGTGGCGTTCGACACCGGCGGACCTGCGCCGGTAACTGATCCTCCGCCGGTTCGACGCACTGGCTCGGATGTCGTGACCGGCGCCGTTCAGGGCAAGCCGACGTGGGACGCGCCACCGGTTTTCGCGCTCGTCGACGGCGTGGACTACGGAGCGGAGATTGTGCTCGAAGACGACGTAGTGATCGTCATCGATCTCCTCGAAGAGACCGCGCCTCAACACGTCAACAACTTCGTCTTCCTCGCCAATCAGAACTTCTACGACGGCCTGACATTTCACGAGGTCCTCCCAGGCGTCAGTGTCCGAGCAGGCGACCCGACAGCCGGCGATCTTGCCGCGAGCTGGCCTACTGACGCCGGCTACAGCCTCCCAGATGAGGACGAGACGTCTGGCTCGCAGGCAGTGGATGCCGAGGGCGTGCTAGCGATGTGGCGAGACGACGGCGGAGCGTCTTCCTCGCAGTTCCTGATCACATTGTCCGAGCCGGATTCGAGCACTGCAGAAGGCTTGACGGCGTTTGGACGGGTCACGTCCGACTTGCAGCCGCTTCACGCGTTCGGTTCCCGAGATCCCGCGGCGATCCCGCCTCCGCCGGCCGGCCCGAAGATTGTTGAGATCAGGATCACTGAGAATGGCGTCTCTGCCGATTCAGCGGGATCGACAGCCGTCGAGCCAGAAGAACCGCGTTCGTGGGATGAGCCCCCCGCATTTGAGCTCAAGGAGGGCGTCGATTACCGCGCAACCATCGAGATGGCAGGCGGTGGGGTGATCGAGATCGATCTCTACGAGGAACTCGCCCCGCAGCACGTCAACAGTTTCGTCTTCCTCGCCCGACAGGGCTTCTACGACTCGGTCACGTTCCACCGAATCATTCACGGATTCATGGCCCAGGGCGGCGACCCCACCGGAACGGGAGCCGGCGGCCCCGGCTACACGATCGACGCGGAGTTCAACGACACCGCGCATGTGCGCGGCATCCTCTCGATGGCCCGCTCGGCCGATCCAAACTCGGCGGGCAGCCAATTCTTCATCGTCTATGACGCAGCGCCGCACCTGGACGGGCAATACACGGCCTTCGGCGAGGTCATCTCCGGCATGGATGTCGTGGACGCGTTCCCGGCGCGCGATCCGTCGGACCCGAGCGAACCGCGCGGCCCTGAGATCGCCACGATCACAATCAGCGAAATCGTTCGCGCGGAATAGCGCGAACCAAAGCACTGCCGCACGGCGGCGGAGGAACATATGGCCAGTTACAGCCAGCGACCCGAGATGGCGCTCAAGGAAGGCGCGTCCTACAGCGCCACGATCGAGATGGAAGACGGCGGCAAGATCGAACTCGAACTGTGGCCCGATCTCGCGCCCGAGCACGTGAACTCGTTTGTCTTCCTCGCCCGCGACGGCTTCTACGACGGCGTCACCTTCCACCGCATCATTAGCGGGTTCATGGCCCAGGGCGGCGACCCGACCGGCACCGGCACCGGTGGCCCCGGCTACAACGTGCCGGCCGAGTTCAACGAAACAGCGCACGTCGAGGGCGTGCTCTCGATGGCGCGCGCGCAGGACCCAAACTCTGCCGGCAGCCAGTTCTTCATCTGCAACGCCGACGCTACGTTCCTCGACCGGCAGTACACCGCATTCGGCAAGGTCACTTCGGGAATAGACGTCGTTAAGAACTTTCCCGACCGCGACCCGCAGCGCGCTCGTGAGCCCGGCCCGAAGATGAAGAGCGTTACGATCACGGAGTCATAACCGGGAGCAGACGAAGCTCATGTCAGCTCAGCCGCCTCAGATCCCGCCGATCCCACCGACGGCCGTCGTGCTCCGTGTGGTCTCGATCCTGGGAATGGGATTGACCTTCTCCGGCTGTGTGCTGGCGCTGGTCGCCGCCGAGTGGTGGTGGGCGATCGGTACCGGCGTCGCCTTCGTCCCGTTCATGCTGATGATGGGCATTGTCGATCGTCTGATTCCCGATGTCTCGGAATGGGTAGCGGAGAACACGCCGCCCAACGATCGCGATTAACGGCGAAAGCCCGTCGCAGAATCACTGCGGCGGGCTTCTCGGTTGGTTCTGATCGAGCGAGATTAGGCGTCGATTCTCGCAGTCGCCGAACCCTTGACGACCTCTGCTCCGTCTTGGTTGACTGTGGAGACGGACAAGTCGACCAGGCTGACGCCGTCTTCCTCACGGATGTCCTCGACCGTAGCGGTGGCCGTCAGGGTGTCTCCGGGCCAGACCTGTGCCACGAAGCGAACTCCGTACTTCGTCAGCCGGCCGTCGCCGACGTAGTTGGTCAGCATCTTGCCGGTCAGGCCCATGCTGAGCATCCCGTGGGCGAAGACGGTCGGGTATCCCGCCACCTGGGTCGTGAAGATCTCATCGGTGTGCAGCGGGTTGTAGTCGCCCGAGGCGCCGGCGTACTGGATGATTTGTGTGCGGGTGAGGTTGTCCACGACCTGTTCGCTGTGCTGGTCGCCGACGCTGAGACTGGCCTTGCTAAGCGGCATAGTTGGCTCTTCTCTGCTTTCGTTTCGCTGCTGTTCCGGTTACTCGACGACGCGTGAAGTCTGTACGCCGACCGACCGGGCCGTGACGACGAGCACGCCGTCCTGGTTGTAGTACTCGGTGATCGACTCGCTAAAGCTGAGCGAGCCGCCACGCCGACCCTCGCGGGTCCAGCTCTTGCCCGGCTTGTCGACGGCTTTGAGCACGTCGCCGGGCTGCACCGGAGCGTGGTACTCGTAGTGCTGCTCGGCGTGGAAGCCGGTGCCACCGCCGCCGCCGGATGATTCCCGCTTGATCCCGGTCGGTTCCTTGCCCGAGCCGAACCAGGGCTGGCCAATCTCGGGGCGCAAGCTGTACCCCTCGGTGAACTGCGCCGAGGCCTGCACGAACGTCGGCGGAGGGATGACGTGGCCGGGCTCGGTGTCGGTCGCAGCGTCGGCGTCGTGATAGATCGGGTTGGCATCGCCGATCGAACGGGCGAAGAGCATGATGTGCCCGGCTTCGATCGGGAAGTTGTCGGTTGCCACTAACGGGTCCTTCCTGGTTGGTGGTTCGCTTACGGGCGATAGCTTAACGGACACTGTCGTGAGCATCGATTGGATGGTCGTTGGCGATGACGAAGCCGTTTAGCGAACTGCGAGTGGTCGAACTGGCGGGTTCACACGCCGGAGCCTTCGCCGCCAAGATGTTCGCCGACTACGGGGCGCAAGTTATCAAAGTCGTTCCGCCGGAAGGTGATCCGCTGCTGCATCACGGCGAGGTGCTCTCGACACACGTTCTGGGCGACGGCGAGGTCGGATCGATCTGGGCGTTCTGCAACACCTCCAAGCGCATCATCCAGCAGAATCTGGATTCACCCGAAGTCATGGAGTTAATCGGAAACTCGGATGTCGTGATCGAGAGCTCGGCCCCCGATCCACTGGCCCCGCGTACATCCAATGTGAATCCTCCTCAGCTTGTGAGAGTGCTCATTTCGCCCTTCGGACTGTCCGGTCCCTGGTCCGAGCGTCGCTCCAACGTCTTCACCGACGACGCGGCCAGCGGGCACATGTACCTCAACGGAGAAGCCGATCGCCATCCGTTCCGTCGACACGGCCGACACACGGAGTACGCGGCAGGCATGTATGGATTCATCGGAGCGATGTCCGCCCTGGTTGCGCGAGAGTCGACGAGACAGGGCCAAACGGTCGAGGTGTCGCACCTCGAGGCGATGGTCGCGATGCATCAGCACACGACCACGATGTGGACGCACGCCGGCCACATCCTCAAACGCGAAGGCAACGCCCAGCCAGGGATGTGGCATCCCGCCGGTGTATACGAGTGCGCCGATGGCTTTGTCTTCCTGGGACACGCAACGGCCACGAAGCTCGAGCCATTCCTGCATGCCGCAGGGATGGGTCACTTGCTGGACGATCCACGCTTCGCCACGAATGAGTCGCGCGGCCGCAACAAGAATGCCTTCGACGAAGCGTTGCGCCCTTGGTTGATGTCGCACACCTCAGAAGAGATTTGTGACCTCGGCGAAGCGACATTCTCGCCCATGGGACCGGTCTGGGACACGCACGAGTTCCTCGCCGACCCGCACATGGCAGAGCGTGAGTTCTTCGTCCCGCTCGACGAATCGCGCGGCGACATGCGAATCCCCAGAGGCCCGTTCCGGATCGGCGAGGACCACACCGGCGGTAGTCCTCAGCCGCCGAAGACAATGGAGTTCCGAGAGTTCGCAGAGTGGAAGCCTGAAGATCCTCTCTCCACCAGCGGGCAATCATTGAGTCAGGGGCCGTTAGCAGGTCTGCGCGTGCTCGATCTGACGAGGGTCTGGGCCGGACCGATTGCCGGACGTCTGCTCGGCGACCTCGGCGCCGATGTCATCCACATCGAATCGCCCTGGAATCGCGGACCGCTCGAAGTGCCGGATGACCTGGCCGAGCTGACGCACATCTACCCGGACAACCAGCTCGGCGAGCGCCACTGGAATCGCAACGGCGGATTCAACAAGCTCGCGCGAAACAAGCGTGGACTGTCGATCGATCTCTCAAGCGAACGAGGGCAGCAGATCTTTCGCGAACTGATCGCGGCATCTGATGTGGTCCTCGAGAACTACTCGCCGCGCGTCTTCCCGCAGTGGGGCCTGGACTGGGACTCGATGCGGCGAATCAACCCGGCCATCATTCACACCTCGATGCCCGGCTACGGCGCAACGGGTCCGGGTGCGAATCGAGTTGCGCTGGGGCCGGTGATCGAAGCGGCGACCGGGATGACGATGATGGCCGGCTACACGGACGGCATTCCCTACCGTTCAGGCGTAGCCTGGCCCGATCCCGTGTCCGGCATGAGCGCGGTCGCTGGAACCCTGGTCGGACTCTGGCGTCGACTGTCCTCAGGCGGCGACGGCCAGCGAGTCGAAACGGCCATGATCGAATCCATGGGGACCTTCGCAGGCGACGAGCTGCTCTCCGCGCAGATCGTCGGACAGCCGCCGCCACGTCGCGGCAACCGAGAGCAGGGCGTCGCGCCGCAGGGCGTCTATCGCTGCCTCGGCGACGATCGCTGGATCGCAATCTCAGTCACGTCAGATGAAGCGTGGAAGTCTCTGTGTTCCATCGCTGACTTACCTGACGGTTGGCAGACCTGGGAACTCTGGGAACGAGAATCGCGCCACGACGAAATCGACGTCGCCCTCAACATCTGGAGCCGAGCAATCGCGCCAACCCAGGCAATCTCCCTATTGCAGAGGGCAGGCGTGATTGCAGCCGTCCTCGCCGACGGCCGCGACCTGCTCGAGTCGGAACACCTGGCAGCCCGAGACTTCTGGGCAGAGGTCGGCGGAGTCGACATGGGAGTCCTGCGCTATCCCGGATGCCCCGTCCGGCTGAGCGTCACCCCGGCCACTTATCGGCGCGGCGCGCCAGGTCTCGGCCAGCACAACAGTGAAGTGCTCTCAGAAATCCTCGGATTGAGTGACGAAGAAGTCAAGCATTTGCTGGACGAGCGAGTCATCGCCGACCGCCCACCGAGCATGGCGGAGCTGATGAAGTCGCGCCTCTAGCAGGTGGAAGTGGTCGGGGTGGGCGGATTTGAACCGCCGGCCTCACGGCCCCAAACCGTGCGCTCTGCCAAGCTGAGCTACACCCCGATATTGCCCACTCTATGGGCTGCGATGCCTCAGTCGACCTGCAACGCGCCGATCAATTCGGAGATGTCCATCACGCCGTTCTCACGGCAGTATTCGATCAACTCCTCCAGCACCCGGATCGACGCGTACGGGTCACGGAACGACGCCGTTCCCACCTGAATCGCACTGGCGCCGGCGAGCAGGAACTCGATCGCATCGCGCCCATCCACAATGCCGCCGCAGCCAATCACGGGAATGTCGACGGCGCGCGACGTCTCCCAGACCAATCGCAGCGCCAGCGGCTTGATCGCCGGTCCAGTGAGTCCGGCGACCGGTCGGTTTGTTCGCGGACGCCGCGTGTTGACGTCGATGCTCATGCCGACGAACGAGTTGGCTACGCAGAGCGCATCTGCGCCAGCCTCTTCGCACGCCTTGGCCACGACCGAGATATCGGTCACATCCGGAGTGAGTTTGGCGATCACCGGGAGGGTCGTCGACGTCACCACGGCTTCAACCACTCGTGCCGCTGCGACCGGATCGCGGCCAAACGCGACCCCTCCGACATCCAGGTTCGGGCAAGAGATATTGACCTCCAGCCCCGCCACGCCGGGCGCACCGTCGAGCACTTGCGCGAGATGCGCAAACTCATCCACCGTGTCGCCGAGCATGTTGACGACCACAGGAACATCCCAGGTCTCCCACACGGTCGCGACATCGCTGAGTAGCTTGCGCACGCCGATGTTCTGGAAACCGATGCTGTTCAGCATCCCGGCGGGCGTCTCGACGATTCGAGGCGTGGGGTTGCCACGACGCGGCTTCAGCGTGACGCCCTTGGACAGCACGCCGCCGAGCCGGTTGATGTCAAACAGCCGCGCAAACTCCAGGCCGTTGCTCGACGTGCCCGAGGCCGTCATCACCGGATTGCGGAGAATCAACTCGCGCTTGGCGCCCGGCGCCAGGTCGACGCTCAGATTGGGCATCGGCGCGTGCTCGCGACGGGACGCCTGATCCAACGTCTCAGCGATCGGCGAAGGCATCGCGACTCCTGCCGCGCATGCTAGGACGCGGACGGCGCGTTGAGTGGATGGTCAGCAGGAAACCGACGGACCGGATGCTAGTTGGAACTCTCGGCCGAGCGACGGCGCTTCGAGATACCCATGTCGTTCCAGCGCGAGCGACCCTCGTTGCGATCCCAGATCGAGTCCTCGGAGGAGTTCCGGAATTCCTTGGTCTCTCCGCAGCTGCAGAAACCCATTGACATCGGGCCGTTCGGCGCCTCGATCGTCCACGAGTGGATGTGGCTGGGCGCTTCGCTCTTCACACGAGTCTTTGCGGGCATTCAAGAAACCTTCCTGGGGCTGAGCAACCGGGCTGTGGACGCAACCCGCGCTCTGTCAGTCCCACGTGAGCAGGACGCTACGGATGGCCGAGTCGCTGGGCAATACATCGGGCAACACACCGGATTTGCGCCTGTAAAGTGGAATACGCGGCTGTAACAACTTGACGATCCGACTGTCGATTTTGTTCCCAGACTTCGATATCTCGAACTCAATCGTCCGAATCGAGCCGCGTGCCGCCGCTACGGACAACCCTGCCACGAGAGAACGCCGGGCGATTGGGGTACGATGAAGTCAGCTCGAGTTCATCGCGCCGCTGATGCGCACGCGAATCGGGCCGAATCGATCAACATTGCTTTCAACACGCTGCGACGACCGAGACCACTCACAACGCCATCATTGGCTCGAATGCCGGGCTCTCTCCAGTTGCGAGACTCGCGACAGGCACTTCATCCACGGTACCGCGATTCGGCGGGTCTGGAGCTGAGGCGGCGGTGGTCTGGCGGCGGTTGACAGGTAGAGGTGACGGCCGGAACGAGTCCGGCGCGAAGGGAAACGGCATGGCGATCACGGTCGAAACGGTACGTGACACGCTCAGGACCATCCGAGATCCGCAACTGGGACGCGATCTGCTCTCACTGCGAATGTTCGGCGGCGCCGTCATCGACGGCGATGCCGTCACCGTCCACCTCACCCTTCCGATTCACGGTCATCCGTCGCAAGACGAACTGGAACAACGCGTCAGCGAAGCGTTGAAGCACGCCGGAGCAGAATCGGTCAACTTCGATATCCGCGTCGACGTGCCCGCCTGGCAGGGCAGCGGCGAGCAGGCCGCAATTGGCGGCGTCAAGAACATCATTGCTGTAGCGTCCAACAAGGGCGGCGTGGGCAAGTCGACGATCGCGACAAACCTCGCGGTCGCACTGGCGCAAACTGGCGCCGCAGTCGGCCTCGTCGACGCCGACGCGACCGGCCCCAACCTGCCCACCATGTTCGGACTACCCAGCGGATACCAGGCCGAGAGCGAGCGAGGCCTCCACCCGGTCGAGCGCTACGGGGTGCGAGTCATCTCGCTCGGCTTCCTGATTCCTCCGGGAGCGCCGGTCGTTTGGCGAGGACCGATGATCGGCTCGGCGATCCGACAGTTGCTGCACGACGTCGAGTGGGGAGAGATCGACTACCTACTGATCGATCTGCCGCCCGGGACCAGCGACGCCTCGATGTCGATGGCCCAGGAGGCTCCGATCGCTGGAGCAGTCGTCGTTTCGACCCCCCAGCAAGTGGCGTTGGAAGACGCCAGTAAGGCAGTGACCATGTTCGAGAAGCTCGACGTGCCGGTCTTCGGCATCGTCGAGAACATGTCCTACTTCATCACGCCCGATACGGGACAGCGCGTGGAGATATTCGGACACGGCGGCGCAAAGGACGCCGCCGACGATTTGGAGATCGATTTCCTGGGCGAAGTACCGTTGGCGACTGAAGTCCGCGCGGGCGGCGACGATGGACAACCGATCGTCGCATTCGATGCGGACAATCCGGCAGCGGAAGCGTTCGTTGCAATCGCGAACCGAGTAGCGGTCAAGGCCGCCGCATCAGCGCTCTTGCAGGCGCCCACAATTCCCGTCCTTTCAGTGGAAAGCTAGGTAATGGCAAGGTTTTTGAGGCGAGCGACGTCGACTGACGAGCCCGCCACCGAGCAGAACGAAGAACAATCAAGGCCGGCAGCGCAGAGTCAGGCGCCGGCGCCTAAGCGACCAGCAATGAATTCCCTGGTCGAACCCCCGGCGAGAGCGCCCTCCCGGCGCGGCTCACGACGCCGCTCTTCCGGCAGCAACGGCTCCAGCACACCGGCAACGACCAGCCCGCAACCCAACAAGTCTTCAAGTCGCCGCAGCGGCGGACGTCGTGGTCAACAGGACGCACTCCCGACCGACCCGACCGAGAAGATGCTGGCGCTCCTGGAACGTCAGACCGCGCTGCTGGAACAGCAGGGCAAGACGATCGAACGGCTGGCGGATACCCAGACCTTGTTGACCGAGACATTGCTCGGACAACGAGGTGAAGACGCAATCCCGGCAAGGATCGAAGTGTTGCCGCGATTGGCGATCTTCGTCGATGTGCCCAACATCCTCTACGGCGCGGAATCGTCGGGCGTACGCCTGAACTGGGGCAAGGTCGCCGACTTCCTCTCGCACGGCCGCACGTTGGTCAGAGCGATCGCCTATGCGCCGATTTCCGATGATCCGACAGCCCGAACCGAGAACGAGCGATTCGTCGTTCCCTTCCTCGATCACGGCTACCGGATCGCGACGAAGCCGCTCAAGCGCTTCACCGGCGGATCGGTCAAGGCCAACTTCGACGTCGAACTGGCGATCGACGTGCTAACCATGTCCGACCGCGTCGACGTGATCGTCCTCGTCTCCGGCGACGGCGACTTCCGCCGCCTGGTAGAGATCGTCGGCGCACGCGGCGTCAGGGTCGAAGTGATGGCGTTTGGCAAAAGCACCTCATCCGACCTACGCCAGGTCGCCGACCGCTACATCGACATCGCCCAGTACGCCGACCAGTTGCGCGATTAGTGGTTGCCGGGCGTCTACTCCGCCGCGAAGTAGCGCGTGCCGTCTCGTCGAGCCGCGCGTCCGAGGCCGGGGAACGTGAAGTGGCCTGAGGCAATCAAGGCGTTCTCCGCCTCGATCTGGTCGAACAACTTGTGTCGGCTGGCGGTCGAGTCGGTCGTGTTGACATCGGCGCCCGGGCACCAGTCCGTCTCGGACAGTTGGACCACGTTGTGGGCAGCGTCGCCGAGCACATACGCCTTCTCGCCCCCACTGCTGACCGCGAACGACACGTGACCAGGCGTATGTCCCGGCGTCGGCACGGTCACGACCTCTGACGTCAGGGCGTGCTCGCCTTCAACGAAGTCGACCAGGCCGGCGTCGACGATCGGCGCGAGCACGTTGTCGTACCCGGCGCCCTGCTTCAACTCGTCGCTGCCGGTCCAGTAGTCCCACTCGGCCTGTTGGATGATGTGCCGCGCATTCGGAAACTGCGGCACTGGAGTGCCGTCGTTGTCCCAGGTATTCCAGCCGGTGTGGTCAAAATGCAGGTGAGAGAACGCGACGATGTCGATGTCGTTCGGCGACACTCCGGCCTCTTCCATCACCGTCGGCAGCGCCGGCGTCTCCTTCAGCGGCATCGGACCCGGCCGCCCACCGATTCCCGAGTCGACAAGAATGGTCGTCCCGCCCGAGATCACGACCCAGGCGCCCAGGTTGAGGGTCACGTGACCATCGTCAGTCAGCAGGTCGCGGTAGTTGTCCCAGTCCGAGTCCGTGGTCTGGTTGAAGAACGCCGTCGGCGGCATCGTGGCCCAGGAGTCCTGAACTGCAATCAGCGTCGCGCTGCCGACCTCAACCTTGTGAAACTGTCCCATGATCGCCGCCTCTCTAGTGCCTGTCGTTGTCAGTGCGCTAGCGAGGCTAACCGATCAGCGGTTCGTGGCAGCGTCCCCCAGCCGGTACGACTCGTCCAGCAGCTCGATCGCATGAGTGGAGCGAGGCATCATCCGCCCCTCGTCGTCATAGTGGGCAATACCGGCATCGAGCTGCAGCATGCAGCCCGGATTAGCCGTGCAGACCTGCTCGGCCCCGGTCGAAAGCACGTCCTCCATCTTCTCGGCCAGGACCCGTTTCGAGATGTCGCTCTGCACCACCGAGTAAATCCCAGCCGAGCCGCAGCACTTGTCCGGCGTACGCATCTCGCTCAACGCCAACCCGGGAATGCTCCTCAGCACATCCCGCGGGGCACTGCGGACATTCTGCGCATGGGAAAGATGGCAGGAATCTTGATAGGTAACTGTGCGCTGGATTTCTCCCCCGGGCGGATTGAACCCAATCTCCACGAGGTATTCATGCACATCGCGAACTCGCGCCGCAAAGGCGGCAGCACGCTCCGAGTACTCTGAATCGTTCCGCAACAGATGCCCGTATTCCTTGAGGTGAGAGCCGCAGCCGGCAGCATTGATCAGGATGGCATTGGGCAGGTCCCCGTCCTCGGGCGTGATCGCATCAATGTTCCGCCGAGCAAGTTCACGCGCTGCTTCAACATCGCCGCCATGCGCATGCAGCGCCCCACAGCAAACCTGCGCCTCGGGCGCATCAACGGCAACCCCATTGCGGGCAAAGACCCGCACGGTCGCCCGATGAGTCTCCGGATAGGCCAACGGCATCATGCAACCGGTGATCAACGAAGCTCGTGCTCGGACTGGAGTCGAGGCAGAAATCTCAGCCGCTTCGCGATTGGCGTAGAAGGGACGGTCCGCAACCGGCGACAACACGTCGAGGTCGGCCAGCTTCGGCGAAAGCCGCTCGAGCAAACCCGACTTCCTCACCAGCGCCTGGATTCCCGTGCGTTGATAGAGCTTGAGTCCGTAGCCGGCCAGCCTCATCCGACGCGGATAGGGAAACAGTCCGCGCATGATCAGCCGCCAGATCAGACGTTGTCGTCGAGGCCAGTTGTTGCGAGCAAACGCCTCTGCGCGGGTCGCTTCCATCAACCGTCCATACGGAACCTTCGACGGACAAGCCGTCTCGCAAGCACGGCACTGGAGACACTGATCAAAGTGCTGCTGCACCCGCGGCGACCACTCGATTCGCCCATTGTCCAGTCCCCGCATCAATGCAATCCGACCACGTGGCGAGTCGGTCTCAACCCCGAGATCGTGGTACGTCGGACATGCATTGAGGCAAAAGCCGCAGTGAACGCAGAGACCCAGCTCACCAGCATCGGGCCGATCCTCAGTCAACCAGATGGTCTCGTTGTTGATGGGAGGTGGCGCAATGCTCATGGATGCAGCTTAGATTCCATCCACGTACCGGCCGGGATTCAGAATCCCCTGCGGATCGAACTGTTCCTTGATATTGTGCATCAGCCGCGCGCCCGGTCCGCTGGGTCCCCAGACGTTGCATGCTTGCTTGAGCTCAGTCGGCGCGGATTCAACAGTCAGCCGTCCCTGCAACGGTCCGAGTTCGTTGCGCAGCGCCGTGATCGTGTCGGCGTCCGCAGACGGCACTTCGGTAAACAACAGCCCTGAATCTGCTGCGGCAATCCAGGATGTCGCCTCGGGAAACGTCCGGTTGACGATCTGCTGAGCGCGACCGAGGTTTGCCGGAGGCAGCCCAAGCCTCAGTCTGACGTGATCCGTTGACGTCTGCGTTTCAAGGTCCACGACGGCCTGCCACGTCTCAACGATCGCGCCGGTCGACCGCTCCGGGCCCTCGAGACCGGCTTCACGAGCAGCCTGTAGCGCCTGCGCCAGGACCTCCGAAGCCGCCGACTCCAGGCCATTGGCGCGCAGCAGAAGCGCTGGTTGGTCGTGCAACACTCTCGCCCCAAGACCCCGAGCCTCCGACGCAGCATCTGCCGACAGCGCCGCGCAACCATTCAGGAACGGCGCTGCCTGCGACGCGGCTCGCCCTGCCTCCAGAGCTGCCTCAAACGTCGGAGCATTGATCGCCAAAACCTGATCGCTGGCCGGCTGCGGCCGGAGCTTAAACGTCAACTCAACGATCACGCCCAACGTGCCCAGCGACCCAGCGAACAGCTTGGGCAGGTCGTAGCCGCTCACGTTCTTGACGACCTTGCCCCCACCCTTGATCGGCGTGCCGTCTGCCTTCACCATCCGCATCCCGATCAGCCAGTCCCGAGGACCGCCAAACGAATTGCGACGCAGCCCGCCGCGTCCGACGGCACAGAGCCCGCCCAGCGTGGCACGCTCGAAATGGGGATGGTCGAGCGGCAGGAACTGACCGTTCGTAGCCAGATGACGCTGCAACTCGGCGAGTGTCATTCCCGCTTCAACCGTGATCGTGAAGTCGTTGGGCTCATAATCAACGACCTGATTCAATCCGGAGAGATCCAGCGCCATGTCGTATCGCCGTGGCGGCATGCCCAATCCGAGCATCGTCCGCCCACCGTGGACAATCACGGCGAAATCATGCTCCGTCGCCACCGATTGCACTCGCCCAACCTCGGAGATCGAGTGCGCTCTGGTCGCCGCACGAGGAACAACACCGTCCACTGCATAGCGCTGTAGCCGATCCTGGTCGATATCGACGTGGTCGAGGAGGGATGCAAGACCGGCGGTGTCAACGGTCTCAGCGCCGGCCATGGCGGCATCCCGGGCTGGCGCCATCACTCATACGAACGCTTTGGGCCCAAACTTGGCGATCTGCTGCTGGGCGTGCTGATGACCTGCCTCGCCGCAGCCGTGGCCCTTGGGGAAGATCTTGCATGGATTGAAGTTCTCGGTCGGGCCGAACGCAGCGCGCAGCGACTTCATCGTCTCCATGTCGGCCTCGGTGAAGATCCAGGGCAGGTAGTCGCGTTTCTCCAGCCCGACCCCGTGCTCACCCGTGATCGCGCCGCCCGCGTCAACGCAGAGCCGCATGATCTCGCCGCCCGCGTCAAGCACCCGCTCGGTCGCGCCCGGCTCGCGCTCGTCGAACAACAGACAGGGATGCAGATTGCCGTCGCCGGCGTGGAACATGTTGGCGACCGGCAGACGGTAGCGCTCGGCAATCTCGTACACACCGTCGAGCACATCGGGCAGCTTGGTCCGTGGCACGACGCCGTCGAGCAAGTAATAGTTGGGCATGATCTGGCCCAACGCACCGATCGCGCCCTTGCGCCCGGCCCACAGGTGCTCGCGTTCTTCCGGATCGGTTGCCGAACGAACCTCGCGCGGCTCGAATCGATTCAGAATGCCCTCAACCCGCGCGCCCTCAGCCTCGACCTGCGACTCAGGGCCATCGACTTCAACCAGTAGCACCGCCTCAGCGTCGAGCGGGAAGCCGGTGTTGAGCACCGGTTCGACGGCGGCGATCGTCATCTTGTCGATCATCTCCAGCGCCGCCGGCACAATTCCCGATGCAACCACAGCCGAAACCGCATTGGACGCTTGCCTCACGCTGTCGTAAATGGCCAGCATCGTGCGCACCGCGGTCGGACGTGGAACCAGCCGCACGAGCGCCTGAGTGACGATGCCGACGGTGCCCTCGGAACCGACCACGCAGCCGACCAGATCGTAACCCGGTTCGTCGCGAGTGTCGTGCCCGATCCACTGGACTTCACCGTCAGCTGTCACCAGCTCGAGGGCCAGCACGTGATTGGTCGTCGTGCCCCAGGCCAGCGTGTGCGGACCGCCGGCGTTCTCGGCCACATTCCCGCCGATCGTGCACGCGCGCTGCGAGCTGGGGTCAGGCGCATAGGCAAGACCGTGCCGCTCGGCTTCAGCGCCAAGATCGAGATTGACGACGCCAGGTTGCACCAATGCCGTCTTGTTTTCAACGTCAACATTGAGAATTCGACGCATCCGATTCATCCCGATGATCACGCCGCCCTTGGCCGCCAGCGCACCCCCACTGAGCCCGGTGCCCGCCCCGCGCGGCGTCACGGGAGCGTCGTACTTGTTGGCGACCTTGATCAGGTTGATCACGTCATCGGTGGTTGCCGGCAGAGCAATCACATCCGGATTACCGCGGTCGATCGTGCCGTCGTACTCGTAGACGAGCAGGTCCTCGTCATGCCAGACGACGGCCTCTTCGCCAATCGCATCGATCAGTTCCAGCACAAGGGGAGTTGGAGTCTTCATGCTATCGATGATAGTGGGGCGTTCAGCGCTGCCAGCGACGCTCAAGGAAGTCGATCACAGCCCTGTTGAAGCGCTCTGGCTGTTCCAGGTACACCGAGTGTCCAGCATCCGCCACTTTGACGAACTCGGAACCATCCATCGCGCGGTGCGAAGCTTCCATCGCCCGCCAGGGGATGATTCGGTCATGCTCGCCGACGATGTAGAGCATCGGCATGCCGAACTGGCGAAGCAGCGGCATCGACGAACCGCGCCACGTCGCGAGACCCGGCGTCGGCGCCAGGAAAGTCGAAGGACGCTTCGGATTCCAGGCGTTCATCCGTCGATAGAGCCAGGTCAACCGGGGATCTTTCTGCTCCGTCGAGGGAGCCAGCGCGCGTTGCCGCAGCGTCTGGCCAGCGACAGTCTTGTAGTGCGCGGCCTGGATCTCTCGCACTTCGTCGTTGACCGCCCCGGCCAGTGTCCCGGAGAGAATCAGCGCTTCAATCCGCCCGGGGAAGATCAAGGCAAACGGCGTCGCCGTCCGGCCGCCCATGGAGTGGGCAATCATCGCGAACTTGTCGATCTTCAGATGGTCCAGCAAGGCATGCAGGTCGTGCGGGAAGGCCCGACGACCAGGACCGCCGGGGACATCCCGGCTCAGACCGAAGGCCCGGTGGTCAAAGGTGATCGTGTAGTAGCGCTCGCGGAACTCGGGGACGTTGCGCCACCAGACGAGATGATTCCCGCCGGCGCCGTGAGCGAGGATCAGCGGCGGCGCGGAGGGATCGCCATGCGCTTCGTAGTAGAGGTCAATCTCGTTGCAGCGGAGGAAAGGCACAATCTGAACTGGCGAGTCAGCCGTCGGCCGACGCTTCTGCCGCCTCGAGCACCAGCTCAACGCAGCGAACAGCGGTCAGGCGCTTGTTGCCCTCGCGGTCCGAGTCCCAGACCTGTCGCTCGGCGTGGACGCGCTCGCCGGGTCCGACGCATGCCATCCAGACAGTACCCACAGGACGAGACTCAGACCCGCCCGTTGGACCGGTGATGCCGGTCTCGGCGACTCCGATGTCCGCATTCAGCGTGTCGCGAACACCGCGCGCCATCGCCACCGCCGCCTCTTCCGAAACCGAGCCATGTTCGCGCAGAAGATCACGAGAAACACCGATGAGATCAATCTTCGGGTAGTTGTGATACGGCGCGGCTCCGCCGATCCAGACCTTCGAGCATCCGGCGATGTCAGTGATCCAATGGCCAATCAGCCCGCCCGTGTCGGTCTCCGCGGTCGCGAGCGTCAGTTCGCGCTCGGACAGGGTGTCGATGAGCTGCTGCGCGATCGCCTCAGCCATGATCGGCAGCCTTTGGTTACTCGTCGTCGCTGGTGAAGCGGTCCCAGCCGAACATCAGGATCAGGATGAACGTGACCAGAACCAGGAAGGGTGCCAGCAGGATCGAGAACTCGTACCACTCCTCGCGGTCGAAGTTGTTGACGCCGGTGCCGCCCTCGTCGGGTTCGGCCTGTTGCGGCAGCGAGAGTTCGGACTGCGCAGGAACCGCGTCAGCAGCGAGCAGGTCGCCCGAGTCGCTGAACAGCGGCTGGATTGCAGAGATCGCGACCAGGGCAAGGGCAGCAGCCAGTGAGAGTCGCGCCATCGGCTTGATGATTGCTCCCAGTACCTCTCGCATGGTCGTCCCCTCCGCTGTCTCGCTCTGAGTGACTGTGCCCGTCTAGGTTATTCCAGCGCGCCCTCTCGCGCGAGAGCGTCGATCTTGTCCGCGCCGTAGCCAAGCATTCGGCTCAGTATGTACTCGGTGTCCTCGCCCAGGCGCGGCGCCGGCGAGACAATCTCCGCCGGCGTCTCGGACAGTTTCCACGGCGGCGGCAACACCTGGCGCAGATGAGACTCGGGCGGCCGCACGCTGACTGCGCCGCCTCGTCCCTGGAAGTTCTCCGAGTGATGGATGTCGCTACCCCAGACCGAAGCCGCGGCCGGCACACCGGCAGCGCGCAGCGTCTCAGCCGTCTCAACCGCCGACTGCTCGGAGGTCCACGCCTCGATCATCGGGTTCAGTTCCTCGCGGTGCTTCCAGCGCTTGAGGCCGGTGCGGAAGCGAGGATCGTCCCGCAGGTGGTCGAGTCCTGAGCACTCGCAAAGAGCATTCCACTCCTGGTCCGAACGGCAGGCAATCGCGATCCAACCCGATTTCGCGCCCTTGTGCTCGTCGGTGTACGCATCAGGCGCCCGCATCGAGGCGCAGCGAAACACATCATGAGGCGCATATGCGCGGTGCCCGTTGCCAAGTCGATCCCCGTCCTTGCCGAGCAGATCGACGTGCAGGAACTCCTCGGGAATGTGCATCCCGATCGCCTCGGAAGACGAAGCATCGATGAACTGCCCGCGTCCCGTGCGCTCTCGATAGTGGAATCCCGCAACCATCGCCAGGGCGGCCGCGGTCCCGGCGCGAAGATCGATCGAGCCGCCCATCATCACCGGAGGTTCCTGCGGCTCGCCGGAGAGGTACGACAATCCGCTCAGCGCCGCAAACGTCGGCGCATAGCCGGTGTAGTTGCGCTCCGGACCCGTCGCGCCCAGCGCCGAGGCCGACACCATCACGATCTCGGGATTGACCTGGCACAGGTCCTCGTAGCCCAGCCCCAGCTTCTCCAGGATGCCGGGACGGAAGTTGTCGATCGCGCCGTCGGCCGTGCGCGCGAGGTCAAGAATGACCTGCTTCGCGCCGGCCATCTTGAGATTGAGCTGGATCGAGTACTTGTTCAGATTGACCTCGTTGAACATCGGCGCCTGGTTGACGCCGCCCTTGAACGAGCCCATCGCCAGCGATCGCTGCCGCGAGTGATCGATCCGCGTCGCCGACTCCACCTTGATCAGCTCCGCGCCGAGCAGCGCCACCTGCATCGCCCCGTACGGACCAGCCCAGGCCCAGGTGAAATCAATGATCCGCTTCCCCGACAGCGGGCCGGCGCGCTTCGTCGGCTTGATCAGGCTGTGATGCCCCACGTGATGCGGGAGCAAACCGTCCTGAGGATGTTGTCCGTTGGCGCCATTCGTCGTAGTGGTCATCCGATGACTCCGGCTCGTCGGGCCTGCGCTGGTGTCCAGGGTGTCAGGTGTGTTCGGGCGATCGCGGCAGATGATGAGCCCAACAGCGGCGCCGACGATCTCGGCGCGCGAGCGGCTCTGTTCCAGCGAGCGGCGAACTGCGGGTATCGGCTGCTGTCTGCAACCGGATGATCGAGCCGATCGAAGAAGCCTCGTACCTGCATTTGCTCCGAGTTCATCACCTCGGATGGTCGCAGGACCGGTCCGGCCGGCGCGCTGTTCTCCTGCAAGGCGCGGAAAACCTCATCGCGAGTATGAGCCTTGGCCCACTCTTCAATCGCCTCGCCTGCTTCCTCGCCGAGCTCCAGCCGGTCGATCAACTTGCCCTCGTCGTCAAACGCCCAGTCGGGATCGCCCATCGACTTGATCAGTCCGGCCCACTGATGAGACTGCGGTGTAACGGCGATCAGATGCCCGTCGGAACACTCCAGGCGACCGCCAAACGCGCTGCCGCCCTTGGTCGGTGGACGTGCGGGTGGCCCGCCGTCGTTGTGCGCGATCGAGATATCAACGCGGTCCATGTTCATCATCGCATCGGTCGAGGCGACATCCACGATCTGTCCGTGACCATCCCGATCCCGCACGATCAGAGCGGCCCACGCCGCGAGAGCGAGCGCCGTACCGCCGTCGGCCTCATGCACGTTGGCCCCCGCCATCAGCGGAGCGCCGGTGTTGGCGCCGAGATTCCGTCTCACACCCGCAGCCGAACCGGATGCGTGCGCCCGGGTCAGAGCAGTAGAAGGCCACTCCGCTGCGTTGCCAACCAGGCCAAACGGCGTCACCGCGGCAATGATCAGTTGTGGATGTCGCGCATGCAGATCGTCAGGAACGAGATCGAGGTCCGCCAGCTGCTGTGGCGTTCGGTCAGTGACAAAGACGTCCGCCTCCGCGATCAGTTCATGCAACACCCGTCGCCCGGCAGCCGACTCAAGGTCGAGCACCAGGCTGCGCTTCGACGTGTTGTACGCAAGCCACGTGGTCGAGGTCTCCCGATGCGGAGACGGCTCAGCAAACGGCGCCATCTTGCGCGCCGCGTCGCCCTGGGGTGACTCAATCTTGATCGTCTCGGCGCCCGCGTCGGCGAACAGCTTCGCGGCAAACGGACCGGCGATCTCCTCCGCCAGTTCGACGACGCGCACCCCGTCGAGCAGCGGCGGGCCAGGTTCGTCTGCGGTTGTCGAGGGAGCAGTGGATTCGGTGGTCATTCCCCGACAGTCTAGAACGCAGTCGGGAGTGCTCATAGACTGCCTGCGATGAGCGAGCACGAGCAATCACAACCCGAGGCCTCACGCCCCTATGAGGGCGTCCGGGTTCTGGAGTTGGCCGAGGGCATCTCTGGGCCGTTCGCCGGCCGCTGGCTGGCCGCCCTCGGTGCCGACGTGGTCAAAGTCGAGCGAACCGCCGGCGATCCCTCGCGAGCCTTCGGTCCCTGGCCCGACGATCTCCCCGACGACGAGACCAGCGGCCTCTTCCTCTATCTGAACGGCGACAAGCGCTCGGTAACGCTCAACCTCGACACCTCAGACGGCCGCGAAATCCTCCGCGAACTGGCCGCATCCGCAGAGATCGTGATCGAGTCCTTCGAACCCGGCTTCCTCGCCGAGCGCGGACTGGGTTACGACGAGTTGTCAAAGGACAACTCAGCCCTGGTCATGATTTCAATCACGCCGTTCGGCCAGACGGGCCCCAACGCCAATCTCCCGGCCACGGAGCTGACCCTCTACGCCGCCAGCGGCCAAATGTGGCTGACCGGCCATCCTGCTCGGCAGCCCCTGAAGAACGGCGGATCACAACCGTCCTACCAGGCCGGCTTGAATGCCTTCGCGGCGCTGTCCGCGGCCTACTACGGCGCCGTGATGCACGGCCAGGGTTCGTACATCGATCTCTCGATGCAGGAGACCTACGCAGCGATGGCCGAGGCCTTCCACAATCGCGCATCGCAGCTCGGGATCGAAGCGCAACGCGGAGGCAACTTCCTCAACGCCCTCTGGGGCGTCTACGAGCTGTCCGACGGCTACGGCGGTATCTGCGCTCTGCCGCGAAACTACCCAGGCTTCGCCAGAGCAGTCGGCCTGCCCGAGTTGCAGGATGAGCGATTCTCCGACCCCCCACAGCGCCTGGTCAACAACGACGAGTTGATGGCGATCATGTACGGCTGGTTCAGCGGCCAGACTCGACAGGGATTGATGGAGCTGGGCATCGAGCACCGAGTGCCATTCGGCTTCGTCGCGACATTCGAAGATCTGTCGAACTCAGAGCACCTGCAAGGACGCGATTTCTTCGCCCAACGCGACGACGAAGCGGCCGGCAGCCTGACCTATCCCGGACGCCTGTGGCTGAGTAGCGGTCACGATTGGAAGATGGGCGCGGCGCCGAAGCTGGGTCAGCACAACGTCGAGATCATCCATGCAGAACTCGGCTACGAGCGCGAAGACCTGGTCCGCCTGCGGGAATTGGATGCCATCTGATGTTTGATCCCGGCCGTCCGCTCACTGGTGTACGTGTCGCCGACCTGACCATGATCTGGGCGGGACCCTACGCCGCCAAGATCCTCGCCGACCAGGGCGCTGAAGTCATCAAGATCGAGTCACCCCGAGCCTGGGACAACATCCGCACCCTGCTGCCCCCGCCGATGGCCCTGGGCGAGCACTGGTGGAACACGAACTTCTACCTCCACGAGTACAGCCGCAACAAGAAATCGCTCACGCTCGATCTGGCTGCCGCCGAAGGCAAGCAGGTTCTTGCCAGGCTGTTGCCTCACTGCGATGTCGTGCTCGAGAACTACCGCACCGACGTGATGGACAATCTCGGCTTGACCTACGACTGGCTGCGCGAGCAGAAGCAAGACATCATCGTCGTCGGCATGGCCGGCTTCGGCAAAACCGGCCCCGAGAAGGACGCGGTCGGCTACGGCCCGATCATCGAGATGATGAGCGGCATGACCTCAACCTCCGGCTACGGAGACGACGGCGTCCCCTACAAGAGCGGCATCTCATACGGCGACCCAATTGCCGGAATCGGCGCAGCCGCCGCAGTGGCGACCGCCCTGGTGCAACGCCAGCGCACCGGCAAAGGACAGTACATCGATCTCGCGCAGCGCGAGGTGATGTCGACGATGCTCGGCGAGTTCTACATGGATTGGTCCATGAACAAGCGCCTGCCCGAGCACATGGGCACCGGCCACGACTGGATGGCGCCGCACAACGTCTACCCCTGCGTCGGCGACGACGACTGGATCGCCATCTGCGTCCGCACCGATCGCGAGTGGGAAGGCCTCAAACGCGCAATGGGTTCGCCCGAGTGGGCCGAGCGAACCGAGTTCTCCGACCAGATCCTGCGCTGGGAGCACCGCTCGGAGCTTGATGAGTTGGTCGGCAAATGGACGGCGACGATGTCGAAGACCGAGGCCTTTGCCGCGCTCCACACCGAGCAGATTCCATCATCCCCGGTCTGGAAAATGCTCGAAGTACTCCGCGACCCGCACCTCAAGGAGCGCGGCTTCTACGAACCGCTCCGACATCCCGAGGTTGGCATCTGGTCGGTCCACGGCTGGCTCTGGCGCGCCGATGGGGCCGGCCCTTGCATCCTTGGCCCGGCCCCCGACTTTGGCCAGCACAACACTGAAGTCCTCGGAGGCCTGCTCGGCCTCTCCGAAGACGAACAGTCCGCACTGGAAGCCGCAGGCGTGATCGCCTCCCAGCCCGAGGGCGTGCCGCTCGCCTCCGAGATGCCGCCTACGCCTTCGATGCTCTGACGATCTCCGCACCCCGCAGCGCGTCCTCGAAGCGCTGCACATGCTCGTCCACGCTCTCCCCAACCGCCTGGGACCAGGTCTCCGACCGTTCCAGTCGCTTGCTGATCTCGACCACGTCGTCGTGCCAGTGCCACGATTTCCCGATCGGCGCAGGCAGGCCGATCCGCATCGGTTGCTCATCCTCGGGCAGCCAGAAGTACGCGTACCAGCCGTGCCGACGAATGATCCCGGCCTGCATCAGCAGGACGTACGTCGTCCGTTCGTCGGGCGACGGATATTCCTCATCCGGCGCGCAACGGAGCAGAAAGTTGAAGATTGAGAACTGGCCCGCTCGCGTTCCCGTTCGCAACTGTCCGATCGCGCAGAGGCCGTCCGCAACCGCAAACAGGCGCGCCGCCTGCTCAAGCGGCAGCCGAGCCTCCTCCAGCGAGATTGGAGGCTCGCCATCGCCCGTACTGCCCTGACTGTCCTTACTGCCGGTGGAAGTCATCGAGAGTGGCCCGCAGCCCGCGCTCCTTCAGCGATCGGTTCATTGCCAACACCGGAGTCGTGAAATGGGCAATGGCGTCGATTTCAACGCCGCCCATCAGCGCCTCGCGGAAACCCTGGACCTCCTGCGTCCGGTTGATCGCCTTCTTCTGCAGGACCAGTATCTCCTTGGGCGTCTTGGCGACCAACTCGACATAATCATCAACGAACTGGTCCAGTTCGTCGGCTGGCAGCGCACGATTGAACAGCCCAATCTCCGCTGCTTCCTTCCCCGAGATCATGCTGCCCACGGGAAAAAAGAACTCCTTGGCCCGCTTTGCCCCAACCTGCCAGGCCCAGAACGAGGCGACAAACCCCGCGCCCAGCGGAAGCTGCGGCGCGCCGACCCGTGCGTCCTCGGCAGCGAAGGTGACGTCGCAGATCGTCGCCAGCTGCGTTCCGCCGGCCAGGCAATGACCGTGCACCTTGGCGATCACCGGCAGGCGCAAATCCCAGATCCGCAACCAGTTCCGATTCAGCTCCTCAAGACCATCGCGATCCCGAGAAATCGCCGACGCCTGCTCCGCCGCGATCCCCGAGCCGCCGGTCAGGTCGTACCCGGCGCTGAACGCGCGACCCGCGCCCGACACCAACGCGACATGCACCGAGTCGTTCCGCTCAGCCTCAACCAGCGCCTCCACCAACTCGCGCTGCAGTTGCCGCGAAATGGCATTGAGCTTCTCCGGCCGGTTCAGCGTGATCCGCGCAACCCGACCCACCTGGTCGACGGCAATGGTCTCTGGCATGTTCGCCCCTCCGCTACATCCCCGCCCGGCGTCTCAGCGCAACAGGCGGGAGCGTTGGCTCACAGATTATTCGCTCTGGTAATCGAGCTCGGCCTGACGGCGCCCACGGAGCCGCTCGACCGAGGCTTGATCACACCCTGCCATCGCGGACAATGGCGCTCGGCGAGGATGCGCCTAGACTGCGCATGGAGCGTGCAATGACAACAAGACGACCACCGGTATCGGATCGTGGCGGCGAAGCGCTGGACCTTTTGCTCAACGTCGTGCTATTCCGCGGCATGCCCAGCAACATGCTGCTGGAACTTGCCCAGAAGCTGCGACCGGTTCGCTACCGAGCCCACACCGACATCTTCCACGAGGGCGACGAAGGCGCGACGCTCTACATCATCCTCAAGGGCGCCGTGAAGATCTTCATCCCCTCGCTCGACGGCCGCGAAGTCGTCCTGGCCGTGCATCGCAAGTACGACCTGCTCGGCGAGATGTCGCTCTTGGACGATCATCCCCGCTCTGCCTCCGCGACCACGATCGAAGACACCGAGGCCGTCAGCCTGAGCCGGCACGACTTCCTTTCCGTGCTCGATCGACACCCCGAGGCGCAGCGAGCAATCATCGATGTGCTCGTCGCGCGCCTCCGAGCAACCAATCAGTCCATACAGGACGCCTACCTGCTCGATGTCCCCGGCCGCCTCGCCCGACGCCTCTTGACGATTGCCGAGGAGCACGGCGAAGAGACCGAAGATGGCGTCGACATCGGCCTGCGAGTCTCCCAGCAGGAACTGGCCAACATGATCGGCGCCTCCCGAGTCGCCGTGAACAAGCAACTCCAGCAGTGGCGCAAACAGAAGATCGTCGATGTCAATCGACAACGAGTGACCATCGTCAACGTGACGGCGCTTCAGCGAGAGTACGCGCTCTCGCAGTAGCGATCCGTTGAGACCACCGGCAAACAACAAGCCACCCACATTGCAGCGAAGGGCGATCCATGACAGAACCGCTGAGTGAAGCACAACTGGCAGACCTGCGCGCTTGGCCCTCACCGGCCATCGCCAACGCGATCGAAACCTTCGACGTCCGCAGCCGCGCCACCGGCTTCATGACCCCCGACATCGTCTGCCGCTTCCCCGACATGGATCCCATCGTCGGCTACGCCGCCACCTGCAAGATCCGCGCCTCGATTCCACCCGGCGACGATCCACAGACCAAGGCCGCGCCTGACTGGTGGGCGCATATCGAATCGATCCCCGAGCCGCGCATCATCGTCATCCAGGACCTCGACCAGCCGCCGATCGGCTCCTTCTGGGGCGAAGTCAACGGCAACATCCACAAGGCGCTGGGCGCGATCGGCCTCGTCACCGACGGCGGCGTGCGAGACCTCGACGAGGTCGAGGAAATCGGCTTCCAGTTCCTCTCCAGGGAAATCCTCGTCTCCCACGCCTACGTGCACATCGTCGAGATTGGCCAGCCCGTCACCGTCGGCGGAGTCACCGTGCATCCCGGCGACCTGCTCCACGCCGACAAGCACGGCGTCTGCGAGATTCCCCACGACATCGCGCCCGAGGTCGCCGCAGCCGCCCAGGCGGTCGAGGATCGCGAGCGGGTGATCATCAACTTCGCCAAGTCCGACGATTTCTCCAGCCAGGGCCTGTTGAACGTCATGCAGGGCCGAGCGCCGTACGCCGACGAGGAGTAACCCTCGACTTCCCACGGATCAGAGAGCGCCCGAGAAGACGGAGCGCGTCAGGCGTTCCTCCGGCGACGCGAAGCGGGCATGTTCGCCCCCTTTGCCTCGCGCGACTACCGCGTTCTCTGGTTGGCCATCTTCCTTCGCTCCGCCGCCTGGTGGTTGGATCAGGTCGCGCGACCCGTCCTGATCATCGAACTCACAGGATCCGCGTTCCTGCTCGGCACCGTGCTCGCAGTCCGCATGGCGCCAAACCTGATCCTCGGTGTGTTCGCCGGAACGATCGTCGATCGCTACTCGCGACGACTGCTGCTCGTGCTGTCCCAGACCGGCAACGTCGCAGCTACCGGCGTGATGTTTGTCCTCTTGCTGTTCGACCAGGCCGAGGCATGGCACGTGATCGCCCTGGCCGCCGTCGCCGGTCTCAACATGGCCTTCTTCCAGCCCGCACGACAGGCCATTTTGCCGTCGATGGTTCCAGAGTCGGCCTTGCGACCCGCCGTCGCCCTCTCACAGACGGCGAACACGGTGATGCGAATCGGCGGAGCCTTGCTCGCAGGACTGCTGCTCGACATCGCGGACTTCGTCTGGATCTACGGAGCGATGACATGCATCTTCGGCGGCGCTGTCATCTGCACGGCGTTGATCCGGACCAGGGGTGAGGCGGGAGCAGCTGCGACCCGAACTGGCGACTCGCTGATCCGTCAAACCCTGAGCGGCATTCGCTGGGCCTTCGAAACCCGCTGGCCGCTGGCCGTCCTCGCCATCTCCGTCGTCATGTTCATCTTCCTGGTGCCCTATCAGACGGTGTTCGTGCCGCTCATGGTGATCGACGTGCTCGGCGAGGATCGCTCATGGGCTGGCTATCTGCTCGCATTCGGCGGCGCGGGCGCAGCCGTCGGATCGCTCCTGCTCGCTGGCTGGCGGACGATTCCCGCACCCGGGCGACTGATGTCGGTGCTGCTGATCGCAGCGGGAGCCGCCCTGGCCGCTATGTCCGGAGCCCCGCATCTCGCCGTCATCGGAGCATGCGTCTTCGTCGCCGCAGCCTGTTCCACCAACGTGATGTCCCTGGCCAACCTCACCCTCCTCGCCCGCACCACCGAGGGTATGGCCGGCCGCGCCCTCAGCCTGATGAACATCGCCAGGGGCATGATCCTCGTTGGCGCGCTCGTCACCGGCGGACTCGCCGACCTGCTCGGCGCACGCGTCGGCCTCCTGACTATGGGAGTCTGCCTGGCCGTCTGCGCAGCGCTCATGCTCGCCAGCCCGCTCGCCAGGCGAGTGTCCGAGGATGGAGATCGGCACTAAAGACGGCCATTTGCGGCGGTCAGAAGATGCCTAGACTATGGCGACTCGCCGCTCGATGCTGCTAGAAGAAACGGCATGAGTTCGGACTCGCCGGATCGCGAAGAGACCGCATCAAAGCCTCGGCTCCTCGGTGTCTTGAATCCCGAGACCTTCGCGCCATTCGGATATCGAGACTTCCGCGTCCTCTGGCTCACGGTCTTCGTCAGATCAGCCGCGCTCTGGCTGGAAACCGTCGCCCGCCCGGTCCTGATTGTCGAACTGACCGGCTCCGCCTTCTTGCTCGGGGTGGTCTTGGCCGCCTACATGGCGCCCACGCTCCTACTGGCTCCGATTGCTGGGATCATCATCGACCGCTTCCCCCATCGGCGAGTGCTGGTCGGCGCGTTGACGGCCAACATCACCTCCTCCGGCGTGCTGTTCATCCTCTTGTTGCTCGATCAGGCTCAGGGCTGGCAGGTCATCGTCCTGGCGGTGTTCTCCGGATTGAGCACCGGATTCTTCCACCCGGCGCGCCGGGCCATGCTGCCCAACATGGTCGAGCAATCTCACCTGCGCTCGGCCATGGCGCTCTCGCAAACCGGTCAGACCTCGATGAGGATCGGCGGCGCGCTCCTGGCCGGCCTCTTGCTCTTGTTCGCCGACTTCACCTGGATCTTCGGTGTCATGACCGTCCTCAACGCATCGGCCGCAGTCATGGTCCTCCTCATCCGGACTCGAGACGAACCTCACCAGCCCGAGCCGGATGCCGCCCGCTCCCTGTTGCGACAGCTCACAGCTGGGGCCAAATGGGCCATCGAATCGCGTTGGCCGCTCGCCGTCATCGCGATCTCCGCGGTCTTGTTCATCTTCCTGCAGCCCTACGAGGGCGTCATGGTCCCGCTGATCGTGATCGAGGAACTGGGCGAACACAGATCCTGGGTCGGCTATCTCGTCGCGGTCGGGGGAGTCGGCGCGACGCTCGGGGCTGTGCTCATCGCCTCAATGACCGAGATCCGCTCACCAAACGCGATCATGGTCGGAATCATCGTCATCGGTGGCATCGCCCTCACGGTGCTCTCACAGGCCCCGCATTTGGCGGTCGTCGCGATCTGCGTCTTCTTCGGCAGCGCCTGCGTCAACAACATGGTCTCCGTCGCCAATCTGGCCCTGCTGTCCCACGCGCCGACCAACATGCGAGGCCAGGCCCTGACCCTGATGAACCTCGTGCTCGGCGCCATCCTCATCGGAGCATTGCTGGCCGGCACATTGGCCGATTCGATCGGCGCGCGCTGGGGATTGCTCGTCATGGGCGCCTGCCTGCTCGGCTGCGCCCTCCTCGCGCTCTCCACGCCTCGTGTGCGCTGGTGGCTCTGGCGACGGCAGATGTACGCCGACGTCTCCCGAGAAGACTGGCTACGCCTCTCCGACAACGACCGCTAGCCGCAGCCGAGATCGGGTCGCTCCGTCGGCCACCCAGTGATCGTCGCATCCAGCGTCAGCCGGCGGAACCCACGCTGAACAGTGATCGTGATCTCTTCACCTGGCGTGATCTCCGAGAGGACCTCCACCAGCTCATCGAGCGTGTCGGCTGACTCGCCGTTGATCTGCAGCAGGCGATCACCAGCCCGGACATTCGCCTCGTCGGCCGCCGAACCGCAACTCACATCCCGGATCTCCAACCCGGTCGAGTCCTGCTGGAACGTCACGCCGAGGAAACTCTGCTCGAAGTCCGTTCCCTCAAGCAGGGTCGGGAGCGCTCGCAGCAGCGTCTCGCTGCTGACCGCGAACCCGATCCCGCTCGATGTCCGGTCCGGACTCTCGATCTGCGTTGGAATCCCGATCACGCGACCCCGTTCGTCAATCAACATTCCCCCGGAGTTCCCAGGATTCAACGCCGCATCCGTCTGGATCATCGCCCGCATCGGTTGCCAGGTCCCGCTGCCGCTCGGACGCTGCCGGTCAAGCGCCGAGATGATCCCCACCGTCAACGAGTTCGGAAGGTTGAACGGCGCGCCCAACGCCCCAACCGGATCACCCACCCGTAGATCATCGACCCCGCCGAACAACGGCACCACGATTTCAACATCCTCGGCATCGATCTTGAGCAAGGCCAGGTCGTTACCCGCATCCTTCGCGATCAACTCCGCAGCAAACCGGCGGCGATCCTGCAACTGCACGAAAATCTGCTCAGATCCCGTCACCACATGGAAGTTCGTGATCACATGCCCATCGGAGGTCACAAAAAATCCCGACCCGGCGCCTTGCTCCGTGATCACCGAGACCAACGACGGAACCACGCGAGCATAGACCGCAGCCCAGTCAACCGACGATCGCGACAACTCCGCAAAGCTGACCGGTTCCGGAATCGGCGCCGACGGCTGCGCCCGCGCCGATTCCGGCGCCAGCAAGTCATTCTGGATCGTCGCCGCGTTGCCCGAGCTGGGCGGCACGTCGCCATCGCCGATCAGTAACAACGCTCCTGCAGTGATAGCCGCGGCGACCACTGCCGCAGAGATGCTGGAAAGAAATGCTGCGCGTCGGCTCATGACTTCGGCTCCATGGGCGCAACGTAGCTCGATCGACTCCGGTCGAGCAGATGCTACTCCGGTCCCGCGAGAACTTCGATCAGAACCCTTACACGCCCTTCAGGAAGGATCGCCAGCCGCTGGAAGGCAGCCTCCGAGAGATCGACGTGATTGTGCCCAAGCAAACCCGTGTCCTGCACGATCACATCCACGTACCGCTCATCCCTCCAGATCCGCAGCCGAGTCCCGCACGGCCACGTGACCGCCGCGCCGACTGTCACATCCTGCGGGTCGTACCGATTGTGAGGCGGACAGAACATCACCCCGCCGGCCAGCGACGGATGGTAGTACGTAATCTCACCTTCCACCAGCCGAGCCGCCCGATCAGGATCAGTCAATCCGCCAGCCGGATTCCACCGAGCGCCCCCAACTCGCATCCGCAACCACACCGCATTTCCCGGACGCAGCACCGCAAACAACTGCTCCGCCGACTGCCCCGGCGTGTACGTAATCCATTCTTGGTAATCGGCGTTCCAGCGCCGGACCTCCGCCACCGGACCCAGCGGTTCCTCCCCGAACGCCGTCCAGACCGGCTCGTTCAGTCCCGACCAGCCAACGAACGACCATCCCACAGGCAGCTCCACAGCCTCAGGCAGAGCCCCGCGATAACGCGCCTGAGTCCATTCGGCTTCACTATTCAGCACCAACATCAACGGCTGACCGTGACGCAACACACCGATGCTGTCGATCGGCGTGTTCGGCGCATAAGCCAGCCAGCGCCGCTCAGCAATATCCCAGCCATACGAGATCCGCAGCGGCAGCCCCGCCGTCGCCTCGGCAATCGCCATATCCGGACCACACCAGGTATGGGTGTTCAATCCGGCAACGAGCGGAATCGAATCAGTCTCGCGAGCGACCGCCGGCAATCCAGACCCCAGCGCCGCGCCGACCGCCAGCACAGCTCCAGCGCGCAGAATGCTCCGACGGCTGAACCTCCGACTCATTGCCGAGCTTGCCAGCCGCGAAACGCGTACATCGCCACCGAGGTCGCCACCGCCACGTTCAGACTGTCGATGTTGCCGTAAACCGGAAGCTCAAGCTGCAGCGCAGCGGCCTCGATGAACTGCCGAGGCAACCCATCCCCTTCATTACCCGCCACAATCAGTGGTCGCTCGGGCCACTCAGCCTCCCAGACCGCCTGCGCCGACGCCCCCTGCTGCAGCGCCACAATCTCGAAACCATCCTGCGCCGCGCGTTCAAGACACTCCGATAGCGTCTCAATCGTCTCGACTGGCAACCACCAGTCCGATCCCTTGGTCGACGGCCGGTAATAGAAGTCGCGGCCGATAATCCAGACCGCCTCCGCCCCCGCAGCCTCAGCGCTGCGCACCAGCGTCCCCAGGTTGACCCCATACGAGAAGTTGAACGCAGCCACCGCAAACGACTGCGGCCTCGGAGGAGGTGCATCACGATACGGCAGACCAAATGGCCGCACGTACGACAGATTGCGATTGCCATTGTCCGCAGGCCGCGCCGTAATCGCATCCAGCGCCCGCCGCGCCCGGTTGCGAATCGCCTCGTCCGAGTCACGAGTCATCCGTTCAAGCAGCTCCGTCGCCGGAGCCCCGATCGCCGCCAGCGCCACGCACGCAGCCCGCCGGGCTTTCTGTCCGCCGCTCTCCAGCACCGGATCGAGCTGTCGGCACACCTCATCCGGGTCAAGCCGAGGCAGCAGCGTCATCGACCGTCGCCGCATCCGCTTGTTCGGCGAAAGCAACGCCGGCAGCAGCGCCGCCACTACCTCCTCCGCCGGCCCCAGCTGCAACGCAATCCGAGCCTCCCCCCGAGGAAACCCATGGTTCGTGTTCAGCGCAACCGCAACCGTCCGCTCAACCCACCCCGATGATCGACCCGCCGCATCCGCCCGAACCGCCAGCCCCGCCTCGTACGCGGCCTGCTCAACGGCGTTGAGTTCGGGGACCATGTCGAGTTTGCCCAATCGACGATTACGCTGCGTCACAGTGGATCATCGTATTGCGATTGGCGTCGACCGGAGAGCAATCGCAGCGGGAGATGATGAATGACGCTTCGAGAAATCGAAATCGACGCCGATCCCATCGACGCCTACGAGGCCTCACTCGAAGTCCTCGAACAGGCAGTCACCGAGGGAGCCTTCAAGGAAGTCGTCAACGAGTCCCCCAGGCACTACGCGATCGAATGGGCGACCTCCCTGACCGGAGCCCGCTACGACTTCCGCTTCGAGCGCGCCGCCGGATCGTTCACACGCGTCGAAGCCGTACTCGAGTTCTCCGGATTCCTCGGCCCGCTCCTCCGCCTGATCCGCGGCGCCGGTAACGGCCCCCACCTGGAGAAGATCCTCGGCGACATCAGGGACCTCGCTGAATCCGAAGAGTTCTACGAAGACGACGACACTCTCGACACTGTTGAGGACGACGACGCCGAAGCAGAACCAGACGGCGACTGATCGCCCATAGTGCAGCCAAAGTGCGCCCAGCCCCGCTAACCTTAGAACAAAGATTCGTGGCGAAAGGCGCTGATGTCGCTGTCCCGGATTCCAACTCGGTCGACCCCCGTGAGCGACCGTTGGTCGACCAAGACTTTCCAAAATCGACCACGTTCGACCGCTTTGCGATCACGAAACCCAGCAATGTACGGGGCGAACGGTCTGTTTTTCTCCCCGGCCGTCAGGAAAAAAATTCCCTGCCGACCACCCAACCACCCTCGCTTATCATCGTCCCACACGACGTAACGGACTGGAGGTCGCCCCATGCAGCTCAGCGGGATCGATGGCAAAGTCGCCGTGGTCACCGGAGCCGGTCGGATGCGCAGCATCGGACGCCCGATCGCGGTCGAACTGGCCAGACAGGGTTGCGACATCGTGCTGACCGGCACCGGTCGCGCGCCGGAGAACTACCCAGACGACGAGAAAGCCGCCGGCTGGCGAGACATCCACTCCGTCGCCGACGAGGTTCGCGCTGAAGGTCAACGAGCGCTCCCGCTCGTCTCCGACGTCGCCGACTACGAAGCCGTCGAGGAGCTGCTCGACACCACTCTCGCCGAATTCGGACGCGTCGACTTCGTCATTAACAATGCCGGTGCCGCCCGAGGCTCCGACCGCGTCCCGGTCGTCGACATCGATCCCGAACTCTGGCGGGTCGTCCTCGATGTCAACCTCAACGGCGCGTTCTACATGAGCCAGGTCTTCGGACGCAAATTGATTGAGCAGGGCGAGGGTGGAGCGATCATCAACATCTCCTCGATCGCCGGCAAGATGCTCGGCCCCAACACCGCTGCCTACGCCTCCTCCAAGGCCGGATTACAAGCGTTAACGGCCTCGATGGCTCAGGAAATCGGACAGCACGGAGTCCGCGTCAACGCGATCTGCCCCGGCATCATCGACACCTCGCGCATGGACGACATGGGCCGCGGCGAGTTCTGGCAGCGCGCGATCGACACCCGCATTCCCATGGGCCGCGCCGGCGAGGGCGAGGACATCGCCTACATCACGGCTTTCCTCTGTTCGTCCCAGGGCGAGTGGATTACGGGTCAGTCGTACAATGTCGACGGCGGGACCTGCGTCCAGCACTAAACGGCCACGAACAAGTCAAACATCACCTGAAAGGGTCGAACATGGCGGATTACGAGTTCATCAAGTACGAGCAAGACGGCAACATCGTCACCATCACCATCAACCGGCCCGAGCGGATGAACTCGATTCACCCGCCGACCACGGCCGAGTTGGCCGATGCCTGGAACACCTTCGCCGAGGACGACTCCGCCTGGGTCGGAATCCTCACCGGCGCAGGCGAGCGCGCCTTCTCCGCAGGCAACGACCTCAAGTACACCGCCGAGATGTCGCGTGTCCCCGCTAACGAGCGGCCGTCGTTCGAGCCAGTGCAAGGCGGCTTCGGCGGCATCACTGCCGAGTGGGAATGCCCCAAGCCGATGATCGCCGCGGTCAACGGCTTTGCGCTCGGCGGCGGATGCGAGATGGCCATGGCCTGCGACATCATCATCGCGGCCGACCACGCCCGCCTCGGTCTGCCCGAGCCACGTGTCGGTCTGATGGCCGGCGCCGGCGGCGTCCACCGCCTGCCCCGTCACATCCCGCTCAAGATCGCCATGGGCTACATGCTCACCGGCAACCACATCCCCGCCGCCACCGCGCACCAGTGGGGTCTGGTCAACGAGGTCGTGCCCGCAGCCGAGCTGATGGACACCGCCAGGCGCTGGGCCAGCGAAATCCTGCTCTGCGCACCCATCTCCGTCCGAGCCTCCAAGGAAGCCGCCTACAGGGGCCTCGACCTCCCGCTCCCCGCCGCGCTGACCCACAGCTTCCACCAGCAGCGGATCATGGGTCAGTCGGAAGACCTGATCGAAGGCCCGCGAGCCTTCGCCGAGAAGCGGACCCCAAACTGGAAGGGCCGCTAGAGCCGTCAGGACCCCTCGCAAAAGGCAGCGATGTCCCGCGCCGTGTCCCGAGAGATATCGGGGCACGGCGTGACAAACACATCGCCGCCGTGCACCGTGCCCATCACTTGACGGCACCGAGCCCGCTGCCCGGCCCGCAGCAGCAAGCGATAGAACTCAATCCCCTCATCGCGCAGCGGGTCACATTCGTTGACCGAAATTACCGTCTCCGGAAATCCCCGCACGTCCGCCTCCGAAGCGAATAGCGGCCAGGCTATGGGATCCTGAGCCTCAAACGCCTCGATCCCATAGGCATGGGCATGAGTGTTGTCATGCAAGTCCAGCAAAATGCCGTTGTTCTCGATCGATGAAGGCAGGTCATCGCGCGGCCAGCTCCCGGCGATATAGGGACAGAGTGCATACAGGCCGCTGATGAGGTCAGCATCGCCCTCCGCCGTCAGCCTGAGGCCCACGGCAAGCGTGAGATTCCCGCCGCCACTCGCGCCCGAAACAATGAATCTGTCTGCGTCGAGCCCAAATCGCTCCGCCTCACCAAGCAGCCAACGCAACCCCGAGACGCAGTCGTTGAGGCCAGCCGGATACGGAGCAATCTCGGGAACAGAAGATGGAACCAGGGAGTTGCGGAATTCAACAAGGGCAACCGCGACCCTATGTTGGGCGATCATTCGTCCAAACGCGAGGCTGACGGGATCGTCACAGGTGCCTTCCTGCATCCCACCGCCATGGATCGAAACCACGGTCGGCAGCGGCTCACCACGCTCCGGCCGGATCAGAACCATGCGGCTCATGTTGCCATCCGGCTCCGAGCTGAACGTCTCGACCGTGATGGTCAACCCATCTGATGGCGCAATCTGCTCGAGATCAGGGTTTGCAAAGGTCTGATCGAGCTGCTCTCGAAATGCAACGGCCTCTGGCGAATTCACTCGCGCGAGTAGCTCCTGCCGGCTAGAAACGTCCCCCTGGGACTCAGAAGAGAAATCACCAAAGAAGGCCTTCAGTCTCGGATCAATGCGTGGATCATCGGAAATGCGGCTCAACTGGCTGATCCCTTCGTTAAGAACTCGCGCTCCAGCGCGGCCGCTCCGACAGCTCAGCCATCCGTCGCCCCGAGTCGGGCACGTCGTGGCTCAGCTTGCGCCCGTACTCCTCCGCCCAATCCGGCGGCAGGACTTGCTGCACCTCATGCCACCGGATCGGCTGCGCCCGAGCGTTGCGCGACGCATCGCTGACATCGGCCAGCCAGATCGCCATGTCGCCGCCGTCCATGTAGTTCACGACCTCGCAGGTCATCCAACCAAGCACGCCATCGAGAACCGGCAAGCCGCTCTCGTGCTCGAACCAGTCGAGCCCCTCAAACTTGTCGACCTCGGTCTGCGAGCGAAATCCCCAGTGCCGCACCCACTGCCACTGCTCACGCGCCATCACATGAACGGCCAGCCGTCCCGACGCCTCAATCAGCGAGTTCGTGTGATTCCGCTTCTGAATCTGAACCAGCACCCGAGGCTGCGCCGGCACAATCGAGGCTGCGAACGCCCCCACCGCGATCTGTCCCCCCCGCGCCCCCTCATGAGCAGCCGTGACCACCGTCAACGGCGACCACATCAACGTCAGCAGCGAGGGAGCATCGGCGAGCGGCATAATCAGAGGCTAGCGCTCAGATGGGGCAGGCTCTGCACTTCGCCGCCGCCGTCGCTGCCGCCACCAGACCCAGGCCACCGGAGCCGCGAAGAACACCACGATCGCGATGAACGCGCCGATCAGGATCTCGCGGTTCCGTTCCAGCACTGCGTCGCCGAGCACGGCGGCGAGAATCAGAATCGGCGACGAAGCCAACACCGAGATCACGATGTACGAAGCGAACCGCATCTGGGTCAGTCCGGCCGCGTATGAAACGTAGTCGACCCCCGCGACCGGAAAGAGCCGCAGCACGATCAACAACCGAATCCCCAGCCGCTCACCAAGCTGGTCAATCTTGTCCAACGCAGCCTGCGAGGTCAGCCGCCTGAGCGCGGGTCGACCCAGTCGCCGTGCCACCCAGAAGCAGATCGTCGAACCGATCGCGGTGGCCGAAATCGTGTACAGGAATCCAAGCGCCGGACCAAAGACCGCCGCTGCAATCAGCGGCATCGGCGCAGTAGGCAACGGAGCAAACAGCATCGAGAGCGCGAAGACCACGATGTAGACGATCGGCCCCCAGACGCCGAATCCGTCAATCCACTCTTCGATCTCATGCTGCTCCCAGGGAAACCAGCGCTCGTAGGCCAGGTATGCCCCGACCAGGATGGCGATGACGGCGACCGCGGCCAGGGCGAGAATCGCCACGCGTCGACGGTCCGTCAGCCAGTTCTGCATGTCGTCACTCTAGATTGACAACTGGCCCGGAACGGCCCCGGCTCTGTGCGATAGTGTCGAATGCAGGCCTACCCAGGAGGAACGCCATGAGCGCGACGACGGCGATTGACCGGGAATTCTTCGCGAGGCACGCCGAATCGGCGCGTCGGGCCGAGGAGGCGCGAACGATCTTCCCCGGCGGCGTCACCCACGACGCTCGCCACTTCGAACCATTCGGCATCGTCGTCGATCGCGCCATTGGGCCACGCAAATGGGACATCGATGGCAACGAGTACATCGACTATGTCATGGGCCACGGAGCGCTGCTCTTCGGCCACAGTCATCCCTATCTCGTCGAAGCCGTCACCGAGCAGGTCGCCCGAGGCACCCACATGGGCGGCTCGAGCGACCTCGAGCGCCGCTGGGCCCAGGCGATCAAACGCCTGATCCCCAGCGCAGAGAAAGTCCGCTTCACCTCCTCCGGCACCGAAGCCACGATGATGGCCGTGCGCCTCGCTCGGGCCGCAACCGGCCGTGACCAACTCCTCCGCCTACGCCACCATTTCCACGGCTGGAACGACAGCGTGTTCGCCGCCGGTCGAACTTCCGCCGGCCCGATCGCCGCCAACGGTCAGCCATCGGCGATGCAGGACCTGATCACCGTCTTCGATCAGACCGACATTCCAGGAATCGCAAACGCATTGGCCAGCGAGCAGTTCGCGGCGCTGATCCTCGAACCAACCGGCTACTCATGGGGCACCTGTCCACTCGATCCATCCGTTCCCCAGGAACTGCGACAACTGACCGAGCAACACGGCACCCTCCTGATCTTCGACGAAGTCGTCACCGGGTTCCGAGCCAGCAAGGGCGGCGCTCAGGAGCGAATCGGCGTCAAGCCCGACCTCACCACGCTGGCCAAGATCGCCGCTGGAGGACTCCCGGGAGGCGCAGTCGTCGGACGAGCCGATCTGCTCGACCAGATCAGTTTCGATGCCGGAGGCGGACGCGTCGCCCATCCCGGCACGTTCAACGCAAATCCGCTCTCGGCCGTCGCCGGAGAACGAGCATTGCGAGCAGTCGCCGAAGAAAATCCCGTGGCGCAAGCCAACGAACGCGCCAGTCAGCTCTCGCGAGGCTTGAACCAGGCCTTGATCGAGGCTGAAGTGATGGGCTGCGCCTGGGCCGATGCCTCGATGGTGCACATCATCCTCGGCCAGGACGTCGTCCGACCCGACGATGGCGTGACCTGGGACTGGCAAGAGCACGGCGGCGCAAGCTCGTCCCTCCCGACCACGCCCGCAGAAGTGATCTGGCCCTTCCGACGCGCCCTGATCAATCACGGCGTCGACCTCATGGGAATGGGCGCCCTGGTCTCCTGCGTCCACACCGAGTCGGACATCGACGCAACCATCGACCGGTTCGGCGCCGCCCTGTCCGACCTCAGACGCGACGAGATTCTCTGACGATCGCACCGCTGCGAGGTGTGCGTTGGCCTGTAATCGAGTCGCTACTCTTGTCGAGGAGTTTGTGCGAATATTCACGTAATATGCGTACAGATGCCCAGAGTTCCATTGATTGTGGCAGTGAATATCCAGGAATCGATAGACGCTGACGATATGAAACCCAGGTACGAACCGAATCGAGCCAGCCAGACCGATTACGCGGGCCTCCACGATCCGACAAGCTTCCGCGATGCCTGCGGCACCGGATTCATCGCTCGCCTCGACGGCGTCGCAACCCACGAGTTGGTCGAGCAAGCCGTCCAGGGAGTGGTCAGCCTCACCCATCGGGGCGCCGTCAACGCCGATCCCGAGACCGGCGACGGCGCCGGCGTCACGATCAGCATTCCCTACGCCATCCTCCAGGACGACCTCGAGCGCCTGGGCCGCACCGGACTCAGCGATGCCGATCTCGGCCTCGCCATGGTCTTCCTGCCAATGGAGGACGATGCCGCCAACCGCGCCCGGCAAAGTCTCGATTCCGCAGTCAATCGGACCGGCTTGACCGTCCTCGGCTGGCGAGTCGTGCCAACAGATCCCTCCGTCCTCGGACGCTGGGCGCTCCGAGAGCTGCCCCGCATCGAGCAACTGCTCATTGCGCGACCGACTGGAGTCTCCAACGAAGAATTCGAGCGACGAATGTACCTGGCACGCCGACGCGCTGACGCCGAGTATCAAGCCCTGCGCGACGCCGACTCAGGCGACCATGCCGACGAAACGTACATCGTCTCGATGTCCACCTCGACCGTGGTCTACAAGGGTCTGATGGTCGCCCCGCAGCTCAGCCGCTTCTATCCCGACCTGACCAACCCCGAGACCGTCTCCGCCCTGGCCCTCTTCCACCAGCGCTACGCGACCAACACGCTACCCAACTGGCGCATCGCGCAGCCGTTCCGCTACATCGCCCACAACGGCGAGATCAACACCCTGCTCGGCAACCGGCTCTGGATGAAAGCCCGAGGCCCCGCCCTGCAGTCGGATGTCTGGGGCGATTCCGTGGCCGAGCTGCATCCCGTGCTGGGCTCGGTCAGCTCCGACTCCCAGGCCTTCGACGAGGCGTTCGAACTCCTCGTCGCCTCGGGACGCAGCCCGCTCCACGCGATGATGATGCTGATCCCCGAAGCCTGGGAAAACCTCGACGATATGGATCCCGACCTGCGCGGGTTTTACGAGTACCACGCCTGCCTCACCGAACCATGGGATGGCCCGGCCGCCATGGCCTTCACCGATGGCAAGATCGCCGCAGCCGCCATGGATCGCAATGGCCTGCGACCCGCGCGTTACCAGGTCACACGCAGCGGCCTCGTCGTCATGGGTTCCGAGGTCGGACTCATCCCCCTGGACCAGTCTGAGATCATCGAAACCGGACGACTCGGACCGGGCCAGATGGTTGCGGTCGACACCGAACGGCACGAACTCCTGCGCAACGACGACATCAAGCGCCGCGTCTCGTCGCGAGTGCCCTATGGCCGCTGGGTTCGCCAGTACATGGGCCGCCTCGAGCGCGCCGCCAGCATCGAAGCATCGAGCATCCCCCAGCCGGACGAAGGCGAGCTGTTGTCCCGCCAGATCCTGCACGGCTACAGCAAAGAAGAGATCGAATACGTCCTCAAGCCAATGGCTGTCCAGGCCAAGGAGCCGGTCGGCTCGATGGGTGACGACACGCCGCTGTCGGTTCTGCATGATCCGCCGCGACCTCTCTACACCTACTTCAAGCAGAAGTTTGCCCAGGTCACAAACCCACCGATCGACTCGATCCGCGAGCGCAACGTGATGTCGCTCGATACTTGGCTCGGCCGTAAGCAATCGCTGCTGGAAGAAACGCCGGACGCGGCCCGACTGGTCCACCTGAAGTCGCCCCTGCTGCTCAGCGACGAGTTCGACGCCCTGCTCACCTTCCGCCAGCCCGGCTTCTCGGCGGCTGTCATCGAGGCCGCATTCCCCGTCGAGGACGGTCCCTCCGGACTCGAAGCCGCGCTCAACGCCCTCTGCGACCACGTCGACAACGCCATCGAGGACGGCCACTCGCTGATTGTCCTGAGCGACGAACAGGTCGGCCCCGATCGTGTCCCAATCCCGATGCTGCTCGCCATTTCCACTGTCCATCACCACCTGATCGACAGCGGACAGCGACTTTCGGCGTCACTCGTCGCCAGCTGCGGCGACGCTCGCGACGTCCATCAAATCTCCTGTCTGATCGGCTTCGGCGCCGATGCTGTGCACCCTTACCTCGCCCTGCAGACGCTGAATTCTCTCCACGCCGAGGGCGAGTTCGATGACATGGACGCGGCCGACGTAATCGACCGCTATGTGCAGGCCGTCGACTCCGGGATTCTCAAGATCATGTCCAAGATGGGAATCGCTGCCCGCGCCTCCTACCACGGCGCCCAGATTTTCGAAGCCTTGGGCATCGGCGAGGAAGTGGTCGAGCGATCGTTCCCCGGAACGCTCTCCCGAATCGGAGGAGTCGGGTTCGAGGAAATCGGCGCCGACGCGCTATCCCGACACGCTACTGCCTATCCCGCAGACGGACTCGATGCCGGCGGCTGGTATCGCTATCGCCGAAACGCCGATTACCACGCCAACGAACCACCGGTCTGGCGAGCCTTGCACAAGGTCGTCCAGGGCGGTGGCGCTGAGGAGTACGAGAAGTACGCCGAGCACGCCAACAATCGTCAGCCCACCGCGCTCCGCGATCTGCTCGGATTCAAATCGGACCGACAACCGATCCCCCTCGACGACGTGCAGCCGCACGAGGAGATCACACCCCGATTCAGCACCGGCGCGATGTCGCTCGGCGCGCTCAGCCCCGAGACGCACGAAGACATCGCCCGCGCCATGAATGTCCTCGGCGCGGCCTCCAACACCGGCGAGGGCGGCGAAGACCCGCGCCGCTTCCTGCAATCCGGCGACAAGTCCGACGCCAACTCGCAGATCAAGCAGATCGCCTCTGGACGCTTCGGTGTCACTCCGGCCTATCTCGGCAGTGCCGGCGAGATCGAAATCAAGATTGCCCAGGGTTCCAAGCCCGGCGAGGGCGGACAGCTCCCCGGACACAAGGTGACCCCGTACATCGCGATGTTGCGCCACTCCACGCCCGGCGTCGAGCTGATCTCCCCACCGCCGCATCACGACATCTACTCGATCGAAGACCTCTCGCAGCTGATCTACGACCTCAAGATCGCCAATCCGCGAGCAAGGGTCTGCGTCAAGCTGGTCGCCTGTGAAGGCGTGGGGACGATCGCCACTGGCGTCGCCAAGGCCTACGCCGATGTCGTCCACATCTCCGGCGCAGACGGAGGCACCGGCGCGTCGCCCCTCTCCTCCGTCAAGTACGCAGGTGCGCCTTGGGAACTCGGCGTCAAGGAGGCGCACGAAGCGCTGGTCGTCAACGGACTCCGCGGCCGAATCAAGCTGCGCACCGACGGCGGCTTCCACACCGGACGCGATGTCGTCGTCGCCGCCATGCTCGGCGCAGAAGCCTACGGATTCGGCACGACCGCGCTCGTCGCTCTGGGTTGCAAGATGGCCCGCCAGTGCCATCTCAACACATGCCCGGTCGGCGTCGCCACCCAGCGAGAAGACCTGCGCGCCAAGTACTTCGGCAAGCCGCAGATGTTGATCGACTTCCTCCTCCACGTGGCCGAGGAAGTACGAGTCATCCTCGCCGAACTCGGCTACAGTTCGCTCGACGAGATCATCGGACGCACCGACCTGCTCAAGCAGGTCCCGGCCCGCTCCGGAGAACGCGCGAAACTGGTCGACCTCTCAAAGCTCCTCGCACCGATCGAAGCCGACCCAGAGTTCCCCAGAATGCGAATCCAGGAACGCAACGACCGGCAGAACGATCTCCGACTCGATGACGATCTCCTCGAGATTCTTGAGCCGCACATCCAACGCGAAGAGCACATCTCGGCCAAGTACGAGATATCCAACAATCACCGCACCGTTGGTGCGCGCGTCTCGGGACGGATCGCTCAGCAATACGGCGACCTCGGCATGCAGCGCGGGACGATCGAGTTGCACTTCGCCGGCTCGGCCGGCCAGTCATTCGGCGCGTTCCTGGTCCGCGGACTGCGCATGTACCTCAGGGGCGAAGCCAACGACTACGTCGGCAAAGGCATGGCCGGAGGAATGATCTCGGTCGCGCCGCGCGACGACGCCGGATTCCAGGGTCGTGACGCCGTCCTCGTCGGCAACACCGTCCTCTACGGAGCCACCGGAGGCACCCTCTGGGTCGCCGGCCGAGCAGGCGAGCGGTTCGCCGTCAGAAACTCAGGCGCCCGCGCAGTCGTCGAGGGCGTCGGCGATCACGGCTGCGAATACATGACCGGAGGCACGGTCGTCGTGCTCGGACCCGTCGGGCGCAACTTCGCCGCAGGCATGAGCGGCGGCATCGCCTATGTCTGGGACGCCGACGGCGACCTCGAGAACCGCATCAACCACGCCATGGTCGATCTGGAACAGGTCAACGACTCGATCGAGGCTGACATGCTCGAAGAGATGATTGAGACCCATTCCGAGCGAACCGGCAGCCCGTTGGCCCTCGAGGTGCTGGACAACTGGGACGTCGTCCTGCGCCAGATCGTCAAAGTAATCCCGCGAGACTACAAGCGAGTACTGCGCGAACGCGCGGAAGAACGAGCCAGGACGCTGGCCACTCAGGAGTAACGCCGACGAGCAGTCGATCGACTCAGCGAATCCAGTCGAGCAACCCGCGACGCTGAGGCTCCACCGGAGTCAGTGACGGGTCGATCGCCAGCGCGATACGTCGCCGCAGGACCTCTACTGCGCCGGGAGGACTCGGCACTGGCGTCGGCTCGTTCGGCCACTGATACAAACTGCCCAGCTTGAGCCCGGCGAAGATCGCCAGCGCCATCGCAAGGGCCGGCGCAACGATCCGGACTAGCTGCGGATCGATCTCCAGCCGCGCAAACTTGCTCTGCAAGTCAGCGACCATGCGATCCCGACGCGCTGACCGAGGCTGAGGGGCTTCCTTTTGAGGCTCCGCCTCAACGATCACCTCTGGCTCAGTGCCGTTGGTACCATTGCTGACCGGCTCGGCGATCACCGGTCCCCAACCATCCAGGGCCAGCACTGTGCTGGTCGCCTGTTGGGATGAGCCGTTCGGTTCGATCTCGTGTTGGCCGTTGGGGGTAGTCATCTTGGCTCCGGCTAATCGAGTGTTTCAGCCTCGTTCGGACGCTGGTTGGCCCATGAGGCAATCAGCGGTACCGACTCGTTCAACTCTCTGTTCGCTGCGCCGCCATTGTCAGCGACCACGGCGACGGGCGGTTCTGGTACACGACTCACTCTAGGGCTTGCGACGGGTTCCGTCGGCCAACCGCTTGGCGGTGTACTTGGAGGTGAATCACTTGGAGCTGAACCTGGTATCCCGGCAGGCGGGCCTGGGGGTGCAGCTCCCGCGCCGCCCGGCGGACGATTGGTCGCGGCCATCGCCCTGGCGTTCGCCATCATCTCTTCCTGCGTCTGGAATCTGACCCGTGGCAACACCACAGCGATAGCCAGGACGATCGCCATCACAATCGCCCCATAGAGGAACACGTCGGTCACCGGCACGGCCAGCGCCTCGCGCGCCGTCTGGATCACCGCGTCCGCGGACCCTGGGGCTTGCTCCTCAAGCTGCGCGCGGAACCCCTGGAGGGCGTCTGGATTCAACAGGACTTCGGGTTGTTCCTTCAGCCGCTCGAACCCGGTGGGAAATGCCTTGCTCAACTGTGAGGAGAATCCGGACACGATCATGGCCCCAAACAGCGAGATGCCCATCGCGGCGCCCATCTGGCGGAAAAACTGATTGGTTGCCGTGCCGGCGCCGAGCAATCTGAAGGGCAGCGAATTCTGCATCAGCAGCGAGTACAAGGGCATCAGCGTGCCCATTGATGCGCCCATGATGAACATGTAGAGGCGGGCCAGATTCAGGTCCGAATCGACGTTGAGCTGAGAGAGCATGAATAGCGCGAAAGCCGCGCCGGCGCCGCCAATGATCGCGAGCGGCTTGTACCTCCCCGTCCGCGCAAGGATCTGGCCGGTAATGACCGAGGCCGGCACGACGCCAATGCTCATCGGCAGTGTGACGAGTCCAGAGTTCGTGGCCGAAATACCCTGCGCGCCCTGCAGGAAGAAGGGCAGGTTGAACATCGCGCCCATCATCGCGATGCCGACCAGGAACATCACGACCGTGCAGAACAGGTAGATCTTGTTCTGGAACATCGGCAGCGGCATGATGCCGTCGTCGCCCTTGCGACGCGCCGTCCGCCACCAGATGAACGCCGCGACCACGGCGACGACCAGGCAGGCGATGATCGGAGAGTCGAGCCAGCCAAACTGGTTACCGCCCATCGACAGAGCGAGCAGCAACGGCGTGGCCGCAACGATCAGGAGCCCGGCCCCGAGCCAGTCAGTCGGCTGTCGATTCGGGTGCAAAGGCTTCTGCCTCGGCATGATCATCCAGATCGCGATCAAACCAAAGCCCCCGACTGGAATGTTGACGTAGAAGACCCAGCGCCAGGAGAGCTCGTCGGTCAGGACCCCGCCGGCGAGCGGGCCGATGATGCTGGCCAGCGCAAACGTGCCGCCGATGATGCCGGCCCAGCGTCCGCGCTCGGCAGGAGCGAAATAGTCGCCCATCGTCGTGAAGGCGTTGGCCATGATGAAGGCTGCGCCGAAGCCCTGAAGCAGCCTGAATCCGATCAGCTCCCACATGCTGCCCGAGGCCCCGCAGAGGACCGAAGAAATCAGGAAGATGACAATTCCAGCAAGCAGATAGGGCTTGCGACCATGCGCGTCGGAGAGCTTGCCAATGATCGGGACGATGACCGTGGAGCCGAGCAGGTAAGAAGTCGCAGGCCAGGCAAACAGGTCGAGTCCACCGAGGTCCCCGACGGCCTTCGGCGCGGCCACGCTCCAAATCGTCTGGTCCAGGGCAGCAAGGAACAGCGCCAGCATGACGCAGACCATGATCAGCACCTTGCGGCGCTGAGGCAACAGCCATCCAGGTGGGACTTCGCTCATACCGGGCATTCCCGGCGGTGGACCGCCCTGAGCCATGCCCGGCGGCCCGGCGGGCGCGCCAGCTTGCCCGTTGGGCGACGTTGGCGGCCCCGAAGACATTACATCACCTCAGGATCAGGCGGCCACGGTGCGAGAACGCCCTGGCGTTCTGCCTCGGAGGTTAGCAAGGTGAACGTGCGGTCGATGTCGGCAAGATCCTGCTCCGAGAAGTTGCGGAAGATCTTCCAGATCACGGCGCGGTTGCGGGCGTCCAATTCGGTGATCACCTTGTGGCCCCGCTCCGTCAGATAGATCCGCACCCGCCGGCGATCCAGATCATCGCGCTCGCGCCGAACCAGCTTCTGCTTGTCAACCAAACGATCGATGATTCCCGTCGCCGTCGAGGGCCGCACCTTGAGTTGTGTGGCGACCGCCCCGGCGGGCGTGCCCGGAGCGGCCTGCAGCATGTACAGCACGCGAAGCTGGGACATGGTCAGCCCCAGCTCTTCCCAGACTTGGAGACGGTTCGGATCGAAAATGCCGGCGGCACGGCCATAGTTGTTCAGAACGTTGTCGATCTTGGCGTCGATCTGCGGATTCACTGTCGTCACGATGCACCGCCGTTGCCTATTGGTGCCGGAAATGACACGCCTCGTTGTTCTCCAAGCGCGATCAGTTGCTCGATCGTTTCGTCGTCCAGCGGCACGCCGTTGACCGATCGATCCGCGCGCGCCATCTCTTCCGGATCGCCAGGGATGACGACTCGCTTGACCCCATCAACCGGCGGAATCTCGCGGATCGCGTCCGACATCTCTTTCATGCTGGACTTGAACTCGTCGGGTTCGCAGAAGAGGTCAATCCGCCAGGCGGCGAACCATTGTCCCTGCACCAGGTTCTGTCCCCGAGGCGAAAACAGCCCGGAGCCGTCGCCAGAGAGCACGCCCGACATGATGTCGACCATCAAACCAAGACCGTAGCCCTTGTGCGAACTGGTCGTCAGAGTCGAACCAAGCGGCAACAGCGCGCCGTTCTTGCGCATGATGAACGGGTCGTCGCTGTGCTGGCCGTCCTCGTCGACCGCCCAGCCTTCCGGCAGCGGCTTGCCTTGACGACCAGCGATCTCAAGTTTCCCGCCCGCCACCGCAGTGGTTGCGATATCAAGTCGAAACGGCGTGCCGTCGGCAATCGGAGCGGCCATCGCGATCGGATTCGTGCCAAACGCCCGACCCTTGCCGCCGGCCGCCACCGCAATCGGCGGGACATTGCACATCGCCATGCCGATTAAGTCGTGTTCCACGGCCATGTGCGCGTAGTACCCGGCCGCGCCGAAATGACGACCGTTGCGCACCGTGACCATCCCCATCCCGCTCGACTTCGCCTTCTCGATGCAGCTCGACATCGCCTTCTGGCAGACGATCGTGCCGAAGCCGCCATCGCCGTCCCAGGCAGCCGACACCGGAGTCTCGCGCAGAACCTTGATCTCGGGAGTGGGATTCACCGCTCCCGATTCGAAGCCGGGCGCGTAGCCGATGTGCCAGGGCAGGTGGGCGATCCCATGTGACTCGATCCCGACCAGGTCGGCGTCGATCAGGACATCGGCCCCGATCTGCGCATCATCGGCGGGGACGCCATAGGACTGAAGGATGGCGGACGTGAACCCGTTCAGGTCCGAAGCGTCAAATCGCTGCCGGGTCTCGGGCCCGTCGAGCCCGGTCCAGGCCACGTACTAGTCCTGACCGTAGCTTCGAACGGTCCGCAGCCCCTGCGCCGAGGCCTGCGCCATGAACTGCCCCTCGCTGCCGGAGGGAATGTACAGCCAGCCCTCTTCGGCTCGGCGCTTCGCCTCGACTGGGCCGGAGGTGAAAATCCCCGGCGCCACGCGATTGTCGATTCGCTGCGACGCAGCCAGCACCTCGGCGCAGGCGGCGACATGGTCCGGGTGCGGGTTGTCCGGCCGCACCGGAATGCCCATCGACTTGGCCAGGTCGGCCGGACCGATGCAGGTCGCGTCGATGCCGGGCACGGAGAGGATTTCATCAATCCGCTCAACCGCCTCGATCGTCTCAATCTGAATGATGCAGGCGATTTCGTTGTTCGCCTCGTCGCCGTAGTCCGGGCCGCCGTAGAGGAAGCCGCGATACGCGCCAAAACCGCGCAGCCCGTCAGGTGGGTATCGGCAGGCCGACACAGCTTGCTCCGCCTCGGCCCGGTTGTTCACCCAGGGAATCACAACCCCGTAAGCGCCCCCGTCGAGGATCCGCTTGATAATGACCGGGTCGTTCCACTGCGCGCGCGCCATCGGGATCGTGTCGGTGGTCGAGATGGCCTGGAACATCTGGATCATGGTTTGGAGATCGACGGGCGAGTGTTCGCCGTCCACGACCAGCCAGTCCCAGCCCTGATGGGCCATGGATTCGGCCGCAAGCGGCGAGCAGGTACCAAGCCAGGCGCCGAAGGCCGGCTTGCCCTCGGCCCAGAGCTGTTTCACCGTGTTCCGTCGCATCAAGTACCTCCACTAGCGGGAAAAAGATCTGTCGCCTACGTTGCAAAAAGCGTACACGATGATTTGGAGTCTCCCCTGTGACGCCTCGCCCCGTCTTGGTCTCCTGGTCGTCTGGAAAAGACTCCGCCTGGGCGCTCCACGTCCTGCGTCAACAGCCCGATCGATTCGACGTGCGAGGCGTCTTCACTACGGTCACCCCGCACTTCGACCGCGTCTCGATCCAGGCCACGCCGCGCCGCGTCTTGCAAGTCCAGGCCCAGCGACTGGCCTTGCCGCTCTACGAGATCCCCATCCCCTATCCCTGCCCGAACGAGACCTACGAAGCCGCGATGCTGAAGTTCCTGGAAGAAGTCCGAAGCCTGCCGCCGCACCAGAGCGCCGACACCTTCGCATTCGGAGACCTCTTCCTCCAGGACATCCGCGAGTACCGAGAGGCCAACCTCAAAGGCACCGGCTTCGACGCTATCTTCCCCGTCTGGGGCCTGCCGACCGACGAGCTGGCGCAGACCATGCTCGACTCCGGTCTCAAAGCCATCGTCACCGCCGTCAGCCCGATATCGAACCTCGACCGCAGCTTCGCCGGACGATGGTTCGACCAGTCGTTCCTCAACGACCTCCCAGTCGGCACCGACCCGCTCGGAGAGAACGGCGAGTTCCACACCTGCGTGACCGACGGCCCGATGTTCGACCGACCAATCCCAGCTAGGCCAGGAGAAATCGTCGGGCGACCGGTCAGCCGCAACCACGACGGCTCGGGCGGAACCGTAACCGCCTGGTACGCAGACGTCGAATTGCTCGAGGATTAGCGATCCGGGTGCGGCCCCAGCGACACCTTGTCCAGCACCGCCTTGTTGACCACCGAGCGAGGCATGTAGCCCTGCAGCACATCCGCCGCCGCCTCGCCGACTCGCTGGAGTAGCAGAGGCATCGAGTTGTCCGAATAGAACGCCGAATGCGGAGTCGCGATCACATTGTCGAACTCGAGCAGCGGATGGCCCTGGTGCACCGGCTCCGGATCCCAGACATCGACTCCGGCCCCGGCGATCTGCCCGTTCTTCAGCGCGTCGTAGAGCGCGGACTCGCTGACGACCCCACCGCGACAGGTCGTGATCAGGTACGCGGTCGGCTTCATCAACGCCAACTCCTCCGCGCCGACGATTCCACGAGTCTCAGGACTCAGTGGCGGATGCACCGACACGTAGTCGGCCTGCATTACCTCTTCCAGCGATGTCAGCCGAACGCCGGCCGCCTCCGCGACGGCCGGATCCTGGTACGGGTCATATGCGATCACGTCCAGACCAAAGGCCTGCGCCCGGATCGCTGCCTGTTGCGCGATATGGCCAAACGCGACCAGGCCAAGAGTCTCACCGTAAAGCGCGCCGGATGGCCCCAGCGGAACGCGCTCGCCCGCGCGGGCGGCATCGTTGTGAGCGATCAGCTTGCGGTTCAGCGCCAGCAGCAGCGAGATCGCATGCGTCGCCACCTCGTTGATGCAGTAGTCGGTGATGTTGCAGACCACGATGTCGTAATCGATCGCTGTCTGCCAGTCGATGTTGTCGAACCCGATCCCGTACCGCACCACGACCTTGAGGTTTGGCGCCGCGTCGAAGATGTCCTTGCCGACCTGTCGGTAGCCGCAGATGATCCCATCCGCGTCCCCGACATGAGCAGGAATGTCCTCCTGCTGCTCCAGCGTCAACGCGACCAGCTCTGCGTCCGCCTTGGCCAACTCCGCGGCCTCGGCCGTGTGCGGTTGGCGCTCGGGCCGCGAATCGACGTGGTACACCTTGAACTTCGACATCGAGAACTCCTTCGACGCAACATGCGTCTATAACCAGGTCTGAATCCGTGATCGCGGCACGGCGGGAATCACCGCCTTCAGCCGCCGACCGTCAGCAGTGAGCGTAAACGACATCTGCTTCCCAGGCTCCAACTCCGGGTGCAGGATGCGGTTGATCAGCCGGAACGACTCGAAGCGAATCAACGAGAGACGAACCTGCTGCTGATTCGCCGTTGGCCGCGAGACCAGCACAGCGTCGACAAGCTCGTCAAACGAAGCCTGCTCAACCAACAACAGGTGCTGGACGATCAGTTGCTCAACCACGTCCAGCTCAATCTCGATCGGCTCAGGACGCAACCGCCGCTTCAGCGCCGCCCCGGCCTTCACCAGACGAGAGACGATCGACACGTCAGGCGCTCAGGTAGGCGGCAATGTCCGGCCCGCCTTCGGTCAGCACAACGCCGGCCTCTGCCAGCGCGGCCGTCTCCTCCTCGGAGATATCGAGCCACTCATCCAGCACAGCCGCAGTGTCCTGTCCAAACTGAGGCCCATATCCATACACCCGACCCGGAGTGCGCGAGAGCTTGAGCGGCGAGGCCGCCATCGTCACATCGCCCGCAATCGGGTGATGCACCGTGGTGATCATCTCCCGGGCCGCAATCTGTTCCTGCTGCACCGCCTGCCCAATCGTGTTCAGCGCCCCGATCGGAATGCCGTACTGAGAGAACAGCGTGACCCAGTGCTCCGTGGTCTGCTTGCGCGTCGCCTCAAACAGCATGGGCTCAAGCTCGGCGTGATTCTCGGTTCGCTTGAACGAGGTATCGAACCGCTCATCGCCAACCAGTTCCGGCAGCCCGAGCTCGGCGCAGAAGATCTCCCATTGAGTCGCAATCCCCCACGACAGCGCAACCACCATCCAGCCGTCGGCGGTTGGAAACGCCTGGAACGGCGTCGCGGACGGGTGTCGAGTGCCCAACGGCCCCGGTTCCTGCCCGGTGGAGAAGTAGCGAGCGACCGCGTTCTCGAGGATCGCGATCTGGCAGTCCAGCATCGAGATATCGACCGACTGGCCAAGTCCGCTGTGATCCCGCTCGCGCAACGCGGCGAGAATCCCGATCGCCGTATAGAGACCGCCGCAAATGTCGCCAATCGACGTACCCGGCCGAGCCGGCGGTTCATCGGGATATCCAGTGATGCTCATCACGCCGCCCATGCCCTGCACGATGATGTCAAGCGCCGGCCGATCGCGCCACGGCCCGGTCTGTCCAAATCCCGAGGTCGAGGCAAACACCAGACGAGGATTACGCTCCAGCAACGCCTCGGGACCGATCCCGAGCTTGTCCATCACACCCGGCGTGAAATTCTCCATGACCACATCGGCCTCGTCGACGAGTCGAAGGAACAACTCGCGCCCCTCGTCCGAGCGAAGGTCGATCGAGATGCTGCGCTTCCCCCGATTGACCGACTGAAAGTACATCGACTCGTTGTTCACGAACGGGCCGGTCGTCCGCGCCACGTCACCATGAGGCGGCCGTTCGACCTTCACGACCTCAGCCCCAAGGTCGCAGAGGATCATCGCGGCGTACGGTCCGGCCAGCACCCAGGTCAGATCAAGCACTCGAATCCCGGCCAGCGGTCCGGGCGGTTGCACGTTGTTTGTCATCTCAACTCCTAGACATCGCCCTCACTGGGATCGGATAGCTCAATGTCAGCCACGACCCACTCAAGCGGCTCTCCGGCAACCAGGTGGGCGAGATTGGTGAAAAAGAAGTCCGCGGTCCGCAGATACGAGGCGTCGACGTGGCACGAATCGTGCGGAGTGATCTGGCAGTTGGACAGATCCCAGAGCGGAGAGTCCGCCTGGAGCGGTTCCAACGGAGCCACATCGAGCACCGCCCCCGCAATCGCTCCCGATTCCAGAGCTGTGGCCAGCGCATCATGGTCGACAACCCGGCCTCGGGCGACATTGATCAAGAGCGCATCTGACGGCATCGCCGCGAGAGCGTCCGCGTCCATCAGGTTGATCGTCTCGTCGGTCAGCGGGCAGCACAGCACGACATAATCGCTAGCAGCGAGCAGTTCATGGAGCCGATCGGTCGCGTAGTGCTCATCGAGGAACTGCATGTCAGGCGGACGGCGCTTCGTAGCAACCGTCCGCATACCAAACGCTTTGCCGAGCCTCGCACAGGCCTCGCCGATCCCGCCGTAACCGACAATGCCCAGCGTCTGCCCAGCCAGCTCAACCGACTCAAGCGGCGCCCACTGGTGCTCGGACTGGTTCGCGGCGTGCTGCGGGAGACGCTTGGCATGGCTCAGGATGTAGGCGAAGACATACTCGGCGATCGTCGAGCCGTGCACGCCGGGCGAGTTGGTCACGATCGCGCCCGACTCGATCAGGTACGCGAAAATCGCGTGATCAACCCCGGTGCTGGCCGTCTGCATCCATTTCGGTGGCGTGCTGTCCAGCAAGCTGATGAACGCTCCGGCCGCCTCGGGCAGGTAGTAGAGGTCCTCGGAAAAAAGAATGCGTCGAGTCCGGCGGGATCGGCCGACCACGAACCATCGGTCTCGAGCAGGACGATCTCAGACTGAGGGACAATCTCTCGCAGCCGCGCGCCGGCTCGATCATTGAGCTCGGTCGTGACTCCAATACGCAGCATGCTGTCGGCCATGACGCCTCCGCAAGTTGAACAGCGAACGTTCGCGGTCGAGGTCTAGCGGTAGGGTAGTGGCGTTCATGAGTCAGTCCCCCGACCCGCAGAGCCGACTCCTGCTCCGCCGCCGCGAACGCCTGCCCAGAATCCTCTATGCGCGACCGTTCAGGCGCGTGTTCGCCGGCTGGTGGATCGCGGCAGCCGCCTCGATGTCGTCGTTCGCGGCCGTCTCCTTCTTCAATCCGGTCCTGGGCGCGATCACGCCCGAGCTACAGGCCGAATACGGCTGGAGCACCGCCTCGATCGCCCTGACGATGGTGATCGGCGGCATCGGCGGAGGTGCAATCGCCACATTCGTCGGTCCCATCGCCGACCGCCACGGACCAAGGATGCTGCTGTTCAGTTCGGTCGGGGTCGTCGCTGGCCTCTTGGTCGCCCTCGGATTCATCTCCGACCTCTGGCAGTTTCTCCTGATCTGGGGCCTGGGACGCGGCCTGACCGTTGCCGTCATCGACATCGCCGTCGTCGTAGTCGTCGCCAACTGGTTCATTCGCCGTCGAGGCTCGGCGATGGGCCTGACGATGATCGGCACCCGCAGCGGAATGATGATCTTTCCCCTGGTCATCACTGCCGGAATCTGGCTGGGCGGCCTGCGCGAAGCCTTTTTCCTGATGGCCCTCCTGGTGCTCGTCATCGGAGTGCTCCCGCCGCTGATCATGCGTCGTCGGCCCGAGGACGTAGGGCTGCTTCCTGACGGTGAGCGATCGAGAGCCTCCCGCACCCAGGATGAAGCCACCTCGATGCTGGCCAGCGACCCAGACTGGACCGTCCGCGAGGCCATTCGCACGCGCGCCTTCTGGCTGCTCCTCTTCGGCACGACGATGCTCATGGCGGTTGGCGGAGCGGTCAACTTCACCTTCGTCTCGCACATGACCCAGAACGGGATCGACGCCGACACCGCGCGCACGGCATTGGCGCTCTGGGCCGGCATGGGCATCATCGGCGGCGTCTTGGGCGGCGAACTGCGCCAACGGCTGGCCGTGCGCTACTCGCTGCCGCTGGTGATCTGCGTCACGACCAGCGCGATCGTCTGGTTCGTGCTTACCGACACGGTCTGGATGGCATTTGTCTTCGCCGTCTGGCACGGGTTGGCGTTCGGAGCACAGTTGCCGCTCAACCGGATCTCGTTTCCCGATTACTTCGGGCGGTACTCAGTCGGGCGAATCCGTTCGGTGACCGCGCCGCCGCAGTTGCTGATCAACGCGTTCGGCCCGTTCATCTCCGGGCTGGTCGTGGACAGCCGAGGCTCGTACGACCTGATCTACATCGTCTTCATCGGGCTGCTGTTGACGGCCGCGGTGAGTGTGTTGCTGGCGAAGCGTCCAGAGCCGCCCGTCCGTACATGACGAGTGATCTCACTCCTGCTCAGTCGGCGAGCCGAAGATGTCGATGAGGGCGCACTGGAATCCGGGCAACACGTCCGCCCCGTCAAGCGAGTCCTTCGCGCACAGCGTGACGACTCCTTGATTCGGTCGGTACACCTCAATGGTGCGGGTTTCGGGCAGGACGGCCCAGACCAGCCGCGCCCCGTAGCTGCGCCACATTAGCGCCTTGTCGTGAAAGTGGCTTCGCGACTCGTTCCACGAGCGGACTTCAACAACAAGATCGGGCACGACTTCGGCGTAGCCGGGAATGTCCGCGTCAAGCGGTATCTGATCAACTGAGAAGAACGCGAGGTCTTGAGCGCGAACGGTATCAGGGTCGCGTTCGAGCCAAACACCCGCATTTCCGAGCACCGTGCCAATGCTCCTGGGTTGGACGAAGTCCCACAGGAACATCATGAGCCTCGCGACGATCTCGCCGTGACGAACACCGGAAAGCGGCTCCTCGCTAAGTTCTCCTCTGATTAGCTCGCCGTGGAACTCCTCTTTGGAAAGCGTGAGCAACTCGTCGGCGGTGACTAATCGCGAGGCTGCCTCGGTGACCATAGGCCCATGCTATGCATTCGATAGGATCAGCGTTCCCGCTGAGGCGAACATGCCGCCCGGGCCGTGGGCCATGCTGACGTTGACGTTGGGCACCTGGCGGTCTCCGCACTCGCCGCGCAGCTGGCGCACCGACTCGATGATCGCGAACATCCCGTACATGCCAGTGTGGCAGTAGGAGAGGCCGCCGCCGTTGGTGTTCATCGGGAAGTCGCCGCCCGGTCCGGACTTGTAGATGACCTCGCCGTCGGGGCCGGTCTTGGTCTCGGCGAAGAACGGGCCGCCCTCGCCCTTGGGCACGAAGCCGAGGTCCTCAGCCGCCATCAGCGGGGTGAAGGTGAAGGCGTCGTAGAACATGCAGTGGTCGATGTCCTGAGGGCCCAGACCTGCGCTCTTGTATGCGGCTTCACCTGCGATCCGGTAGCCGTCAGCGGTCGTGTGGTCTCGCATCTGCGAGACCATCCAGTGCGCCGCCGCCTCGCCCGCGCCCAGCACATAAACCGGGTCCTTCGCGTAGTCCTTGGCCCGCTCTTCCGAAACCAGCACGAGCGCCCCGCCGCCATCGGCGACGACGCAGCAGTCGAGCAGGTTGAACGGATAGCAGATCATCCGCGAGTTGAGCACATCCTGCGGGGTGATCGGTCCGCCGCCACGTTCCGGCGCTCGGCGGTGGCTGCCCATCATGGCCATCGGGTTGAGGTTGGCCCAGGCGCGGGTCGCCGCGGCGATGTGGGCGAGGTGTTCCTTGGTCGTGCCGTACTCGTGGAAGTGGCGCAGCACGGGGATCGAGAACGTCGTCGGCGCGCCGCCGATGGCGAAGGGCGCCTCATACTGACCGCCGGGCGAGGACGCCGATCCACCGCGCGGAGCGTCGACGCCTGAGCGTCCGCTCTCGCCATGGGTGACCAGGGCCACGTCGCAGTAGCCGGCCATGATTGCGGCCACCGCATGGCGCACGTGAATCATGAACGAGCAGCCGCCGACGGAAGTGCCGTCGATGTAGCGCGGCTGGATGCCGAGGTACTCGGCGACCTCGTTGGGAATCGCGCCGGCACAGAGCAGGCCGTCGACGTCGGCCAGTGACATGCCGGCATCGTCGAGCGCGTTCTTGGCCGACTGCGCGTGCAGCGCCAGTCGCGACATATGCGGAAGCTGGCCCAGATCATCGGTCTCTGCAGCGCCGACGATCGCGACCTTGTGTCGAATCTGATCCATGAGTGATCTCCGTTTCGAGAGGGTTGGTTGTGTCGGCGCCTAAACAGGCTTGAACTTGGGCAGTGTGACCTCGTCGGTCACGTCGTCGTAGACGATCTCGACGTCCATGTCGACGGTGGTCGAGTAGGGGTCGTCGATGATCAGGTTGGACATCATGCGCACGCCTTCTTCCAATTCGATCACGGCGATCACGTAAGGAGGCGCGTTGTCTTCGGTGTTGTACGGAGGAATCGGCTGATGCGAGATCACAAAGGTGTGGACCTTGCCCTTGCCGGATGCTTCCATCCACTTGATGTCCCAGTTGAAGCACTTGGGCATCGGACAGAACGGTCGCGGGTAGAAGTGCGGACCGCAGTCGTCGCAGGTCGGCAGCATCAGTTTGTGTTCCTTCAGGCCGTCCCAATAGGGCTGCGACTCAGGCGTCGCCACGGGCAGCCTGCCAGCGTAGTCAGCCATCGGTTGCTCCTGTCCGGATGAATGCAGTTGTCGAATGCGATGCTACACGACAGGCGCGGCGTTCAACGCGGCGCGGACTCGCGCTCGACCCAGCGGCGCTCAAGCGCCGACTTCCGCTCGGTCCACGGCGGCGTCATTGCGCGCCGTTGCCGTGCGATCTCGGACATCAACACCGCCGCCGCCACCGAGACGTTGAGGCTCTGCACGAATCCCGCCATCGGCACAATGAGGTTGCCGTCGGCGAGCGCCGTCAACGCCTGCGAGCAGCCGTCATGTTCGTTGCCGAGCGCGATCGCTGCGGGCTGCGTGAAGTCCACGTCGCGGTAGTCCACTGCGTCTTCAGAGAGCCTCGTCGCGTACAGCGCGATGCCGTCGGCGCGCAGCGACGCGGTGCACGCCTCGACCGAATCGAAGCGTTCGATTTCCAGCCACTTCTCGACCTTGGCCGCGACGCCGCTGGAGATCTTGGGAAACTCCTGTTTGGAATAGACGAGCGCGACGCGGCTGATGCCGAAGGCGTCGCAGCTGCGCAGAATGGCTGAGGCGTTGTGGCTGTCGTGGACGTCTTCGATCACGACCACGACGTCGTCGTGGCGGTGCTGGAGCACGTCGTGCATGCG
>JAJDXE010000007.1 GCA_022825265.1 Dehalococcoidia bacterium | reverse complement strand
GGGGGGGGGGGGGGGGGGGGGGGGGGCCGGCGGGCGCGCCCCCCCCCCCGCTGTGAACTGTTGTTTCATTGGGAACTCCGCTCGTGGACCAGGCGCCCGCCCAGGACGCTGGTGCACCGTTGGAGTGAAAGACTAGAGATCAATCAAGAGATCGACAAGTTACAGCTCCATTGATACTGCAGATATCGTGACGAATCGATGAACTATCAACGCAAGATCAGGTTCTTGTACAAGTGACAGAACGGATCTCGGCGCCGTCAGCCATGAGCGGTGTCGGATTCGCCGAACACTCATGTCGTTCCCCCGTTCGCGTGCCACCCTGTTGAGCCGCAGCGTCCGGCCGGAGTCACGATCCGATCCGTGACCTGCTTTGACTCAACTTCCATGACAACGATGTTCCATCCGCGTCAAACATCGGTTACCAGTGATCAAACGGTGATTACATGGTGACTTGCTGATCATTTCGATGATGATGAACAGAGTGACAATGATCCGAGGCGCCCGCACTGTCCTGCTAAGCTGAGCCTCAAGCAAACAGTTTCGAGCGAGGTTTGGTCGTGAGCGACGCAGATCAAGCAAGACACCGTACATCCGGCGCGGCAGGTCGGCCGCCTGTCCCGGCGGAAGAACCGCCAACGGGCGCAGGCCGACATGACCGCACGGTCGAACTGGTCGAAGCCAGCGCGAGGATCACTGAGAGCCTGGACCTCGACACGGTGCTCCAGGGCGTGGTCGACGCGGCCCGCTCGCTGGCCGGCGCGCAGTTCGGCGCGATCACGCTGCTGGATGAATCCGGCTTGCCCGCCGCGTTCATCAGCTCGGGGCTGACCGAAGCGGAGCATCAGACCCTGCTCGACCTGCCCGAGGGGATGGAATTCTCCCAGCACCTGACCGACCTGGCGGAGCCCCTGCGCGTCGCCGACTTCAGCGCCTACACGCGGGACGCGGGCCTGCCCGACTTCGGCCCGCCGCTGGGACCGGCGGCGGCCTTTCTCAGCGTGCCGATCTGGCGCGAGGGGCGGCGCGTGGGCAACATCTACCTGGCGGGCCGGGAGCCGGAGTTCACGCCGAATGAAGAGAGTGTGCTGTCGCTGTTCGCGGCCCAGGCGGCGCTGGCGATCGCCAACGCCCAGCGCTACCGCGAGGAACAACTGGCGCGCGCCAACCTCGAGGCGCTGGTCAACACCTCGCCGATCGGCGTGGTCGTCTTCGACGCGATGACCGGAGCGCTCGCCTCGATCAATCGCGAGGCGCTGCGGATCGTGGAGGAGTTGCGCAGCCCGGATCAGACCCCGGAGGAGATGTTGGAGGCGCTCAGCTACCGGCGCCTCGACGGGCGCGAGTTCACGCTCAATCAGTCGTCCCTGGTCGAGATGCTCAACTCGGGCAACGCGATCCGGGCCGAGGAGATCGCCGTCCGGGCGCCGGACGGTCGGCGGGTCAACACGATCATCAACGTGGCCCCGATCCGCACGCCCGAGGGTCAGATGGCCTCTGTGGTGGTGACGATGCAGGACCTGGCGCCGATCACGGAGGCGAACCGTCAGCGGGCCGAGTTCCTGGGCCTGGTCAGCCAGGAGTTGCTGACCCCGCTGACCTCGATCAAGGGATCGGCGGCGGCCGTGCAGCAGGACCTGGCGCGACTCGACCTGACCAAGGCGCGGCAGTTCTTCAGCATCATCGAGTGGCAGGCCGACCGTATGCGCCGGCAGATATCGGACCTCGTGGAGGTCGCCCGCATCGAGGCGGGAACCCTGTACCTGACGCCTGAACCGACCGATCTGACGTCGCTGGTCCACCAGGCCCGCGAGGTCTTCCGAGCCAGCGGCGCTGAACAGCTGCTGGAGTTGGACCTGGACGACGATCTACCCCGCGTGTCCGCCGATCGTCAGCGGGCGCTCCAGGTGCTGGATTACCTGCTGGCCAACGCGGCCTCGTACACCCCGCAAGGCTCGCCGATCACGGTGAGCGCGCGGCGCATCGGCGCCGATGTGGAGATCTGCGTGGCCGACCAGGGCCGCGCGCTCGCGGCGCAACCGCTGCCGTTGCTGTTCAGCAACCTCTCGCGACGCGAGCATGGCGCCGACGGAGCGAGTGGAAGCGAGTCGCTGGGCCTGGCCGTCTGCCAGGGCATCGTCGAGGCGCACGGCGGTCGCATCTGGGCCGAAAGCGACGGGCCTGGGCTCGGCTCGCGCTTCCGCTTCACGCTGCCCGCGGCGGAGGACGTACCCTCGAGCCTGAGCGCGGCTCGCCCCTCAGGACATCCAGCCGCCCGCGGACAGGGGCGCCTGCTGGTCCTCGACGACGATCCCCAGGCGGTCTGGCACATCCGCAACTCGCTGTCGGACGCCGGCTATCGGCTCACGGTGGGCGGGGACGAGGAAGAATTGGAGCGGCTGATCGCCCAGGAGCGGCCCCACCTGGTCCTGCTCGGCAGCATGTCGACGAGGACCGACCGCCTGGACCTCGTCCGGCGCCTGGTGACGCTGACCGACGCGCCGCTGATCCTGCTTTCCGGACCCGGCGCCAACCGCGAGCGCGAACTCGCCCAGGCCTTCGAGGCCGGCGCCGACGACTACATCGTGACGCCCTTCTCGCCGACCGAGCTGGTCGCCCGGGTGGGGGCGTCATTGCGCCGGGCCGACGCCCCGGGGCGTACCCGCGCCCGAGCCTCGTTCGAGTTCGACGGCCTGGCCATCGACTACGGCCAGCGCCGGGTCACCCTGAACGGTCAGGCCCTGGCCCTGACCAGGACCGAGTACCGCCTGCTCTGCGAGCTGGCGCTCTACCAGGGACAGCCGCTGAGCCGCGAGCACCTGATGCGCCGCGTCTGGTCGACCCGCGACACCGACGACTCGCGCGTCGTGCGGGCCTACATCAAGCGCCTGCGCCGAAAGCTCGGCGACGCCGCCGACGCCCCCCGTTTCATCTTCAACGATCCGCGCGTCGGCTATCGCCTCGGGGCGAGCGCCACAGCGGCCGGAGCCTCGATCGCCTAGCGGCAGACTCCATGCAGTCCCCGATGGTTCCCAGTCCCCGATGTATTCGGAGCCTGCCCCTGATTCATTCAGGGGGACCCGCTCGGTTTCGGGCGGCGGCCAAAGCAGACCCCTGAATGGATCAGGGGCTGGGCTGAGGAGCGACCACGAACAGACCCAGATCATGCTCGTGCAAGCCGCAGATGTGGCCTTCGCCTTCGGTCTCCTCTGTACCGGCCTGAGCGCCGCCCGCTGACGGCCGACGCATGGACAGTGAGCCGATACGCGAACGGGCCTTAGCGGACGTCGATCAGCACGGTGTAGCTCCCAATCTGCCAGCCGTGGCCGCGCACCTGCAGGTAGTAGGTCCCCGAACTCGGCGCCGTCCAGACGATGCGAGAAGCCAACGTGCTGCCGTAGTCGTCGTTGCCGTCCAGCCAGTGTCCGGCGGCGTCGAACAATTCGATCACCGAGTCCTCCAACGTGCCCAGGGTCACATCGATCTGGTACCTGCGGCCGCGCTCCGCCTCGAAGGCGAAGTAGTCGGCGTCCGATTCGTGTTGCAGTTCGCCCTCGACCGACTCCGCAACAGTGATGGAGGTGGCGCTGGCCGGGTAGTCGCCGTGGTCGTCGACGATGTCGGAGACGGTCACGGTCATGGTGTAGGAGCCGACCGCCTGCGCGAAGCCCGAGACCTCGACGTAGAACCGACCGGAGTCGGGCGCTTCCCAATAGATGCGCGACGCCGTCGAGCCCCAGGAGTCGTCGTTGTAGGCCAGTTGGAAGCCGCCGCTGTCCAACAGTCGCAGCACCGAGTCGGGCAGCGTGTCCAGGCTCACGTCGATCGCATAGGACTCGCCGGCCGAAGCGGCAAACTCGAAGACGTCGACATCGCCGGCGTAGTCCAACGCCCCCTGCGCCGGATCGTCGATCGTCGCGGCGCTCGCCTCCGCCGCCGAGTCGCCGTGGTCGTCGACGATGTCGGACTCGACCACGATCAGGCTGTAGGAGCCTGCGCCGCCGCCTGTGACCTGCACGTAGTAGAGGCCCGGCCCGGGCGCTCGCCAATAGATGCGTGAGGCCAGCGAGCCGGGCTGATCGTCGTTGTAGGCCAGCTGCCATCCGTCCATGTCGTAGAGCGTCAGCGCCGACTCTTCCAGCGTGCCCAGGGTCACATCGATCTCATAGATCTGATCCGGTTGGGCTTCGAAGACGAACACATCGCTGTCGCCGCTGTCGTCAAGCGCGCTCTCGACGATCTGACCGACGGCGAGTGGCATGGCCGCCTCGAGATCAAGCTCGACGTGAGGCTCGACGACCTCCTCTTCCGGCGGTTCGGGCAGGAACAGATCGGGCGCGCAGTCCAGGAGCGCAAACGAGAAGCTCGCGAACGCCTCGGAGTCCTCTCCTTCGCTGATCAGCGCGACCGCGTCGGTGTCCGCGATCAGTTCGCGCAAGCACGACTCCTCGTCGGCGCTCAATTCCCTGCCTCCGGCCAGGGCCTCGACGAACAGATCGGGCACGCAGTTCAACAATGCAGCGGAGAGCCCCGCCTGCGCTGCCAGGTCGTGGTCGGCGCTGAGGATGGCGGCAAATCCGGCGACGCCGAAGGACTCGCGCAGGCAGACGGTCTCTTCCTCGCTGAACTGCTCGTTCATGCCCACGACGTCGGCGAGAACCAGGCGCGGCACGCAGCCGAGCAACAGCTGGGCGAGTTCGACGTGCGCTTCGCTGTCGCCGAGGTCGAGGCTCATCGCGGCGACTAACACGGACGGGTCGAGATCTTCGAACGACTCGCGCAAGCAGGAACGTTCGCTCTCGGTCAGATCGGGCTCGGACTCCAGCACTTCAAAGAGCACAAGCTGCGGCACGCACCCGAAGAGGCCCGAGGCGAACGCGGCGAAGGCGGCCGTTTCACTGGCCCCGCCCATGGCCTCGCTCAGTGTCTCCTCGTCGAGATCGGAGAACGACGCGCGCAGGCACGCACTCTCCGCCTCGGTCAACACCAGGTCGGACCCGGCGAAGCCCGATACCAGGAGCTGGGGAATGCACGAGAGGACGCCCAACGAGAACGTCAGGAAGGCGGCGGGGTTGTCGCTGTCGGCCGCGCCGATCAGCGGCGCCCAGTCGATCTCGATCACCCACTCCCGCAGGCAGGAGGTCTCCGCCTCGTTCAGTTCCTCCATCGAAATGCCCATCTCCCCGACCATGCTGGTCAGGAACAGGTCGGGGATGCAGCTCACGAAGGTGGAAAAAAAATCCCCCGCCGCGGCCGGATCGGCGGCCTCGGGCGTCATCGCGGCGATCACGGTGGCCGGATCGAAGGCCCAGACCGACTCGCGCAGACAGGCCTGCTCGGTCTCGTTGAGCTGGACATCCTCTTCTTCCGCGATTTCGGCCATGAATGCGGCGACGAACACGGCGCGGGACCGATCGGGCCACAGGCAGCCGTAGACCGTCGCCATCCACGCCTCGGGGTCGCCCTCGAAGATCAGCGGCAGGTCGAGGACATCCTGCAACCGTTCTTCGCCCAGCTCTTCGCGCAGACAGGAACGCTCGGAGTCGCTGAGCGTGCCGTACAGGTCGCGCCAGACCGTGCCGCCGTCGATCTCAATCCCAACCGCCTCCGCCGGCGAGGGCTGCGTCGAGGAGCCCGGCTCGGCGTCGGAGCCCTCGCCCTGTTCGTCGTCCTGCTCGTCGCGATCGTCGAGCGCGACGCGATCTCCGTCGTCGTCGCTCTCTTGCTCGCCCTGCTGCGTTGCGCTTGCGGAGGTTTGGGCCTGCTTCGATTGCCCAGCAGACTGTGTGGACTGTGTGGACTGCTGCGCGGTCGGGACCGGATCGTCGCCGCAGGCGGCCAGCGCGAGCCCGGCCAGCAATGCGAGCAACAGTCCGCAGAGGACGAGGGAGAATCGACGCCACTGCGCATTCACCACGAAGCACCTCCCATTGAGGCGACGCTCGAACCACCAGGCTTCACGAGCAGGCAGGGACGAACGTCACCCGTCGGACTCCGATGTCACTGAGTCGGCGCTTGATATCGCTGTTATCGTACCTTCAAGTGACAGAGCGTTGTTTCGTAGTGATCTATTCGAGATCATCGTTATCATGCGCATCTCACTGACCCGGACGGGGCCGGCGCCCGTGACACAGGAGACTGACATGCGCAAAGCGGCGACCAAGGCGTACTACGGCATCCGCGCGCTGGTGCTGATTCCGACGATGCTCGTGCTCGGCCTGGCCATCCGCGGGTACGACTGGTCGGTGCGCAAGCTCGGACCCGAGCCCGCGTCGGACGAGATTGAGAAGACCTGATGCAACGATTCCAGCGAGATTCGGGAACGATCAGTCGGTCCGCGAGTTGGTCTGGCTGGCGCAATCGCGCCGTGCTGCTGGGCATGGCCGCCGCCCTGATCAGCGTGGTGCTGCACGCGTACGTGCTGACCGAGGCCGAGGCCGAAGACGCCGCCTCAGGCAGCGCCGACATCCGTGTGTCGGTTCGGGCGCTCGAGGACGAGCGCGTTGAGGTCGCGCTGCAACAGGCCGACGGCGGCACCTGGGGCGAACGGCAACTGCCGACGCGGCGCTTCCTGCCGGCCGGCGCCCCGCACGGCGAGTGGCGCAGCAGCTCTGCGGTTACAGTGCGCGCAGGTGCGGCAGGCCCGATGCCGGCGTCGATGCCCGAGGACGCGCCGCTCTACTGCGTGGTCCACCACGGGGCCGACGACGACCAGTTCTGGGTTCAGTTCGACGACCTCGCCCGATTCAACGCCCGGCAACAGGGATTGACCAACCTGCAGATCATCGGCAAGCCCGATGTGGCCGAGCAAGCCGCGGCGATCCGGGATTGCGCCGAGCGCGGCGCCGTCGCCATCGCCTCGTCAATCCCCGACATTGACGGACTGCGAGAGACGTTGCTCGGCGTGAAGCAGCGCGGCATCGTGCTGTACACGTTCAACTCCGGCGTCGAAGTCGCCGATCAGGCCGGATCGCTGAACCACTACGGGCTGGACGACGTCGCAGCCGGTGAGGCCGCCGGGAGCGAGTTCGAGCAGGCCGGCCTCACGGGAACTGTGCTCTGCCTGCTCCATGAGCGGGCGAACGTCGGCCTGGCCGATCGCTGCGACGGGCTTGAAGACGCCTACGGCGGCGATGTCGAACGCGTCCAGCTACCCGCCGGAAGCCTCGCCGACCCAGCCACGGCCGGCCGCGCGATCGGCGCGGCGATTGCGCAACACGACGCCGCCGGCGTCCTGCTGTTGAACGGCGCCCTGGTTAACGGCGCGATGGGCGCTGTCCAGTTCCTCGGCGGCGACGTGAAGCTCGGCCTGATCGGCACCAACCCGGGCAGCCTGTTGATGGTCGAAGCCGGCCGACTGCTGTTCGCGGTCAACGACGGCGTCGCAGCGCAGGCCAACCTGGTCGTACTCGCGCTGCAGAGCGTGGACGCCAGCGCCGGCGCCAGGGCGACGTTCTCGATCCTTCGCGCGCGACAACCGGGCGTGTCCAGGATTTTGATCCGGCCGCTGACCTTCAACCAGGCGTTCATCGACAGCCTGCCCGAAGATTGGCTGCAGAGCACCTGCGACGCCCTCGAGCGGGCCGGCGGCTGGAAGCCCCCGGCCTGCGACTAGGTCGGCGGTAGCGCCACCCTCACCCCCGCTTGCGCGGGGCCAGCTCCTCTAACCCTCTCCCTCGGGGAGAGGGTCTTTTGACGTGTCCCTCGGCAGACGTGATTCCTGCTACCGGACAGACGAGGTCCGCGCTCGTCACTCGAGCGCTCCTGGGTCGTCCTCGACGAGGCCTCATGGAACACCGGTGAATCGCAATCCACTCGAGGATGTCCAGGCGCCGAGCTTAAACGGGCAGTTCGTGGCGCTGTTCGGCGATGCGGAACTTGAGCTTGTTGCTCGGCGACTGGGAGGGGAACGGGTCCATCGGCGGGTTGCCGAAGTCCTGGTTGAGCTCGATCCGGAAGTAGTGGGTGAGCATGAGCAGGTTGAGCGCCAGGTGCAACTCGGACCAGCGGAAGCCGAGACAAGAATGCGTGCCCAACCCGTACGGCGAGTAGCCCTCGCCGACGTGTTCGTTGCGCGGCGGCAGATAGCGGTCGATGTCGAACTTCCAGGGATCGGGGAACACGTCCTCCATGTAGTGCGGAGCCGTGTTGGCAATGTAGACCGGCGATCCGATCGGCAACTCGAAGCCTTCGACCACGACGGTGTTCATCACCGTGCGCATCGCCATGGGGACGATCGGGCTCATCCGTAGGCTCTCCATCAGCACGCGATGGGTCACGTCGATGTTCTCCAGGGTCAGGTCGGCCTCGGTCGGATCTCCGTCGGCGAACAAGGCGTCGGCTTCCGCCGTGACCTGATCTCGGATGTCGGGGTGTTTCGTCATCCAGTAGATGGCGAAGCCGAGCTGATCGCCCATGTACATGCTGGCCATCAGCATCGTGCCCATCGGCACGCCGAGGTCGGTCTGCGGCAAGAACTGCGAATCAGAGCCGTGCAGGCTCAGATATTCATCCACCACGTCAGGCGGCTTTCCCGCCCGTTGTCCGGGAGTATGAGCCTGGAGGATGCGTTCCGTAAGCCGGTCGGTGACCTTCGCGCGGCGCTTGGCGATTGGCGTGCGGAGCATGAACCCGGGCAGGATCTTGGCCAGGGCGACGTTGAGCACCCGCATCTTGTGTTTCAGCACATCGTGAATCAGGTCTTGCGTATGGGTGCTGGTGAGCAGCGGCGATACCTGGGCGTTGAGCAGCGGCCGCAGCATCTTCTGGGCCGGGATTGCGTCGCCCACGCGCCAAGAGGCCATGTGCTTGCGGGCGTTGTCGTAGGTCTCGTCCAGACGGTTGGTCAGGGTCGAACGCGCGTAGGCCGGCTGGATCGCCTTGCGGTAGCGAAAATGATCGGCGCCGTCCATGGAGTGGATCGAGCGGGCGGAACCGTAGGCATCATTGACGCCCTGGAAGTAGTCATGAGATCTGAGGTACATCCGCCCCTGGCGGTGCGCCCATTGATTCATCTGCAGCCCGGCGAGGACGATCAGCGGCTCCTGGAACGGGCGGGGGATCTTGTACACGGGGCCGTGCTTCTCGGCCAGCGAGGCGAACAACGCCGGCAGTCGTCCCTCGCGAAGATGACGATTGAATCCCATCTCCAGGTACGAGACTCTCGGGATCGGCTTGGTCAACGGCGGCTGTCGAAATACGGGCGCGGCGATGCTGTCGCTCACCGCCTCGCCGATCGAGCGGCCGATCAGGTCAAACTTGCAGACCAGCTGGATGCGTTCTTCCAGTTCCTCGTCGATCTGGTACATCAGATTGAACACGCCGCAGGCGTCGACCAGGGCGGCGATGATCGCATCGCGCGGATCCGGGATCTCGTCGGCGAAGATGATCCTGGTCAGGCGCGCCTTGACGTACTCGCCCGCCGAGTACTGTTCACCCTGCGCGGATTCGCCGCGCCGGTGATGCTTGGTGAAGGTGTAGAACTCGCCCGGGTGCAGGTCGAGAATCTCTCGCCGGACCAGTGATGTCAGCGCCTGGGAGATCACCGTCTCGGAGCGCGGAGCGAGCCGCTCGATCCAGTAGCGGGTGTTGTGCGATTCTGGTTCGGCTGCAATCTCCCGCAAGATTGGATCAAGGAGCGGATGACCGGTCGCGGTCGCGTCCAGGAGGATCAGGGATTCCAGGTCAGTATCGATGCGACCGATCAGCGATAGCTCGGCCAACGCCGCACCGGCCATGGCGCAGTTGAGGTTCCAGCCGGGCACCTGGTGAAAGTAGCCGCTCTCTTCGTTGAGCAGCGCCAGGAGCAGTTCTTCCGGCAAACTGAGCGTTTGGACCGGCGTGCCGGTCTCTGCTTCATGTGTAAGAGTCATCAGTAGCCCCGCAAAACTGCCACTTCAACAAGTCAACAGGGAATTGTTCGCGTGATCCACTCTACTCCTTGCAGGAAGAGCAGGGTGCGCCATACGCCACAAGGCAAAGGATAGGCCCTCGCTCCTGCCGGAGCAGCTACTCGGGGCGAGCCTGTCGCGGCGCTCGAAACGAGGTGTTCCGAGCGCCAGCTCCGAGGGCGGGCGCTCGGAGCGGGAGCGATGATGCCGGTGACCATCGCTCCCGGTCCTCGCGCCTGACTGATTCGTCCTCCCGGTCTATTGCTCCGCAATCGCTCGGGCGTTGCCGAGCAGGATGCCGAGATAGGTTGGGTTGTCGACCGTCGGCTGAGACCAGATGATCCCCCGGCGGGCGCCGGTCTCATCGGAGACCGCATCGAGGGCCGACGAGTCGAACTGCGGCTCGTGGAACACCGTCGTCACGCCTTCGTGTTCGATCAGCTCAACCAGCTCGGCAATCGCTTCGGCGCTGATGCCCTGTTCCGGCCCATGGATCAGGAAGCCGACGACTTCCAGCCCGTAGCGTCGAGCGAAGTAGGCGAAGGCGTCGTGGAAGGTGACCAACACGCGCTGATTCTCCGGCACGCTCTCGATCAACGCACGCGCCTCGGCGTCCGCCGCCTCGACCTCGGCCAGATAGAGGTCACGGCGATCGCTGAACATATCTGCATCGTCCGGGTTCAGGTGCGCCAGTTCATCGGCGATCGCCGTGATGGCGACGGACGCCAGGTCGGCGTCGAACCAGAAGTGCGGATCCTCGGAGCCGTGATGGTGGTGTCCGTGATCATCGCCCTCCTCTTCGTGCTCGTCCTCCTCGTGTCCGTGTTCGTCTTCCTCGTCGTCGTCATGACCGGCATGGGGAGCGCCACCGGAGTCGGTCACACCGACGAAGGCCAATGAACTCGGCGCGCCGCCGACATGCCATTCCTCGACGACATCGAGCGAGTCGCCGTCGACCATCAGCACGTGTCCGTCGGACGGATCGGTGATGAAGAGGTTCTCGCCGACGGCGATCATGCTCGGTGATCCAGCCTCGCTGCGACCGACCATCTCGGCGCTGGCGATGATCTCGCCGTCATGCGCATCGAGCGCGTAGAGCACGGCGTCGGCGCCGAGCAGGTACAGCGTCTCGCCGTGATCGCCGATGACCGCGCCCAGCGTCGCATCGTCGAAGACGCGGGTCATCGCGCCGCGAGCCGCGTCGATCAGCCAGATACCGTCGGAGTTCCAGCCGTCCTCGCCGCGGTAGGAGGCGCTGCCGAAGAAGTAGTCGAGGTCGTGGTGACCGTAGACCGAGCCGATGCGGGCGGCTTCGTGCATTTCGGGCGGGTTCGGTACCCAGAGGTGTTCGTACTCGCCGTCGTGGGCGTGGAGGAAGAGCACCCCGCCGATGCAGCCGAAGGCCGCGCCGTGCGCGTTGTGCGACTCACCGTGCATGCCCGGGCAGGAACGGTTGCTGGCGTCGTAGACGACGTTCCCGTCAAAGTCCCAGACCTCTACTCCAACCGGCAGCACGTCGTCCGGGTCATCGGGATTCTTGGTCGTGACGACCACGTGGTCATCGGTCATGACCAACGCCGCGCCGTGCTGCGGTCCGGCCTCGAGCACGATCGGTTCGTAGTCGCCCTGGGTCGTCGACAGGTCGTGTTCGTTGATCAGAATCACGTGACCGCTGGTATCGGCGAAGATCGCCGTCCAGCCGTGACTGTTGACGTAGTGAATGGGGTTCTCTTCGACGATCTCAAGCGAGTGACGGGAGACCGGCTCGCGAACGAGGTCGAAGTGATCGCCGTGCTCGACGAGATAGACGCCGCCGTCGAAGATGTGCACGCGGTCGTCGCCATCTTCCGGCCCGCGGGCCAGCACGACGCCGTAGCGGTGCGTGGGGCTGGGCAGGACACGGGCGCGGGGCGCGGCAATCTCGAACAGTCCGCTGTCGACCTCTTCGGTCGAGAGGTCGATGACGGAGAGGCGCGCTTCCACGGCGTCGGCGACGAGCAGACGGCCAACGGCCTCGGCCGCGCCGTGATCGTCGTCGTGCATCTCCTCATCGTCGTGACCGTGTTCGTCCTCGCCCATCAGCGCGCCAAATGCCATGAGCTCGTGTCCGGCCGTCTCGATCGCCTCAGCCAGGTCAAGAATGTTGTCGGCGTTTTCCCGAATCACGTCTTCATAGGCCGATTCGAGTCCGGCGCCGTTGATCACCACGAGGTCTGCGTCCGCGATCGCGCGAATGTCCGACACGGTCAGCTCAAGCAGGTGAACATCTGCCCCGGCCGGGACCAGTGCTCGAACGCTGACCCGGTCACCGCCGACCTGACGCACCCAGTCGGCGATGATCTGGGTGGAGACCACGACCTTGACCGGCTCGGCGGAGACGGCCTGCGGCTGCCTCTGTTGCTGCTGTTGCTGTTGTTGCTGTTGTGATTGGGCCGGCTGCGCTGACGCCGCCGCCTCGCGCTCCTGTTGTTGTTGAGGCTGAGCCTGCTGCTCAGCATTCGTCTGCTGTTGAGCCTGAGCCTGTTGCCGTAGCTGTTCCTGCTGTTGTTGCTGTTGATCGTCGTCGGAACAGCCGACGACCAGCGCTCCCGCGAGGGACACCGCAACCAGGGCGCCGAGCGCCCATTTGAAGAACCGAGACATTGGGAAATCGATCTAGGCGGACTGTGTGTGCTCCAGGCGGCCCGTCCGCAAGGCCTTCAGGACCGCCTGAGTGTGATCGGCGGCCTTCACGCGCTTCCGAGCCCTACGCAGCCTCCCCTCCAGTCCGACCTCAAACGTAACACGGGTCCCGGCTATGTTCGTTCGCCTACGCAACATCTGCCCGTACCGACCGCCTGTCAGCCAACGTCGTCTGATCGGAAGACCTTCATCACCTCGTCGCCGAGGTGGTTGATCACCTTGACCGCGATGCGGCCCGATTCGGGCGGGTCGAACGGACGCGATGTGTCGCTGTGCAGCGTCGACCAGGCCTCCTCGTCGATTTCGGCCTTGAGCGTCGTCTTGAGCGACTTGTAAGGGTCGTTGGCGCCGAGGAAGTAGGCGTGGCGGACGAAGAAGCTCTCGCCGTTGTAGTCGGTGTCGATGAACCAGCAGGCGATCCCGTCGGGGCCGTCGCTGCGGACCTCGCCCTTCGAAGGATCGAAGACGTCGACTCCGTTGACCTGGACCTGGAGTTGGCCCGGGGCGCGCAGCCCCCCTCTGCCTTCGGCATCTCCCCCCAGAGGGGGGAGAGTTGAGTCGGCCGGGAAGATGTCGATGTCCGGCTCGCCGAAGATGACGAAGAGGTTGCCCGAGCCGGTGTTTTTGAGGTCTTCGGCCATATGCAGGTCGGGGTTCATCCTCGCCTTGAGCACCGGGATTTTGCCCAGCCTCGAGAACTCGGTCGTGTGGGCTTCGTAGTTGAAGGCGCAGGCGACGAGCACGTCGAAGCCGGCCTCGGCCGTCTCCGTGGCGGCCTCGTAGAGGTCGGGTCGCGAGACCGTGCCGAACTCAGGACCGATGAAGATGCCGGCCTTCTTCTCCTTGCCCGACTCCTCGTACCGACCTTCAGCGCAGATGAAGTGACCCGGCCATCCGCTGAGCGACGAAAACTCGATGCGGTCCTCCTTGTGCGCCTGCTGGACGCCGGCGCGGCGCAGGTTGTCGAGGATCACCGTGGCGAAGTCCTGCGGCTCCTCGTAACTGCCATTGGACTCGGCGACCATCTGCTCCTGCGGATCGATCAGTTCGTCGAACTCGTCCACGCCGAGCACGCGGTGCGGCGAGAGGCTCTCGACCGTGAACGGCCCGGCGACGCGGACCTTGCTCCTGTCCTCGTAGGGCTTGTCGTAGAGGTACTCGAACTCGGCTTTGGCCGCGATGGAGGCGTCGATCTCTCGCTGGCGGGCGATGCGCAACTCCCACCAGTCGGCGTGACACTGCTGCGCGGAGGCGGGCCAGTCGGCGTCGGCCTCGCGCGGAATCTGCCATTCTTCCCACGATTCCTGGAGCGTGTCGTTCAGGTTTGTTCGGATTTGTTCGAGTTTGTGCTGAAAATTCTCCCAGATCACATCGATTTCGGCGTTGTTGGCGATGTCGCGCAGGGTGATGTGCGGTACCCGCTCGTAGACGAAGCCCTGGCGCAGGTCGCCGTAGGCCGGCGCGAGCGACGGCTCGCTGCGCGTGACCTCGGCCTCCTTGCGCTGACCCTCGACGCTGTCCGAGAGCAGGTAGTAGGGATAGCGAGCGCCCATGACCCGGGCGCGAGCAAGCGCCAGCGCCACGCGAGAGGTGTCGATCGTGATCCAGCGCCGGCCCCACTGCTCGGCGACGTAGGCGGTGGTGCCCGAGCCGCAGGTCGGGTCGAGGACGAGGTCGCCGGGGTCGGTGGTCATCAGGATGCAGCGCTGTACAATCTTAGAGAGTGTTTGTACCACATACGTACGCTCTTCCGTTTGGGATCCACTCCCGAGATCGCTCCACACATCATCCAAAGAGATTGTGAGCGTGTCGTCGAAGAAGCGCTTGTACCTCAGCGTCGCGTTGACATCACACAGTCGATTAGCACGTCCAAGCCGAGTCAGTCCGACGTGCGAGGTCGACCAGTATCGTCTCTTTGTAACAAACTGCTTCCCAAACCAATGAAACGGCTCTCTAGTGTATTCGTGAGAAGAAGTCAGGTCTCCGAGACCAAAGAGAGGTCCTAGCCGTACGGCAGATCTTGGATTGTCTTTCTCAGGACGAGTTAGTCGTCGCCATTGCGCTTGATTTAGCTCTACACAGCCGTAAGAATCTTCAGTCACTTCGCTGTAAGTCTTATCTCTGTATAGCTGCCGATACTTCAGCTGATCATATTGCCGAGCATAGTGGAGCACAGAGTCATAGATGTTGGGTAAGTACTCCGATGTTCGGTTACTAGTGGTCTTACACTTGACCTCAGAAACGAAGTTCTCTGGTCCAAAAACTTCATCGAGCAGGGCGCGCACGCGATGGACGTTCTCTTCCCCGATCTGCACAAACACCGATCCCGAGTCTGAGAGCAATTCTCTTGCCAAAAGGATGCGCGCTCGGAGGTATGAGAGGTAGGAATGAATGCCATGTCGCCACGTATCACGGTACGCCTTCACTTGTTCAGGCTCTCGCGTCGTTCGCCCAGCTGTGTCGTTTCCTGCGCTACGATCAGCCGTTGACCACTGGAAGTTGGAGTTGAACTTGATCCCGTAGGGCGGGTCGATGTAGATGCACTGGACCTTGCCGCGCAGACCCTCGCGCTCGGCCAGCGAGGCCATCACCTGCAGGCTGTCGCCGAGGATCATGCGGTTCGACCAGTTCGAGTCATGCTCGTAGAACTCGGTCCGGTCGGCGCCCTCGGGCAGGCCGTTGAAGTCGGCGAAGAAGTCCAGTTGGTCGCCCTCGGCGGTGTGTTGAGCGGATCGGCGCATCAGGTCGGCGATCAACGCCTTGGGATGGACCCGCTCCTGGATGTAGAGCGGCGGCGCCTGCACCTCCAGCGGTTCCAGGCTCTTGCCGCGCCAGACCAACTGCGGGTCGAGGTCGGGATTGCGGCGTTCGTATTCGACGGCAATCGGCGACTGCTCGTCAGCGTCCATCAATGCCCGGTCCTCGGCATTGGGAATGTTGGGCCGGCGCTCGTCGTGGGTGAAGGTCTCGACCTGCTTGGGCTGTTTCGTGCGGGTCCGTCGCGCTCTAGCCATCGGCGTCCTCCGTTGTCAGGTCATCGAGAATGCCGTTCAGTTGCACAAGCAGCTTTGGAACGCCGACAGATACGGCGATCCAGATTGTGTCGTCATCAAGCGCGTTGTACTCGTGTGCCAGTCGGTTGCGAAGCCCGGTCAGTTCCCGCCAAGGGATGTCAGGATGAGCTTCGGTGATCTCGGAGGGCACGTGATTGGCGGCCTCGCCGATGATCATGAGATTCCACATCGCCGCGTCGTAGCAAACGGGCGTGTCAAAGAAAACGTCTCGGGTCAGGCGCGCCGTGAAGGCGAGGATGCGCTCGCAGCGCTGATGCATGTCTCGGAGGCGGAGGTGCTCGCGCGCATCAAACATCGACGGCCTCTGCGAGCACGTTCGGCCGAATCTCCTTGCGCAGCGAGTCGTTCACGATCAGGTCCACTGGATGTCGCAGCAGGTCCTCAAGATGGAATTGGAGTTGGAAGGATCGCGTCCAATCTTCTCCGATGTCCATCCTGACCAGGATGTCCACGTCGGAGTCCGGACCCGCTTCATTTCGGACGGTCGAGCCGAACAGCGCGAGTTCCTGCACGGCAAAGCGTTCGACCAGCTCTGCTTTGTGATCGCGCAGGATGCGCAGCGCCTCATCGCGTGTCAGCACTCGGTCACCAGTGGTCGTCATATGGCGATCCTACCCCGCCGCGTTGGCCGTTTCGTCGATCAGCTCGTTGAAGGCCTTCTCGAACTCCTCTTCCATCAGGTAGAGCTGGGTCAGCTCGCGGAACGCCCAGCGGCCGTAGGCGCCCAGGTTGTTGACGCCGGGCACCCAGTAGGTGTCCATGGTCAGCTTCTTGTCCTTGGCGTCCTCGCCGCGGTAGCCCTTGATTTCGACGACCACGTTGAGCAGGTCGTCGGCGCCCTGTCCGTCGTCGACGCGGACGATGAAGTCGGGGATGTAGCGCCGAGTTTCGGAGCCGGAGCGGTAGGGGACCTCGAAACCAAGCCCCTGGTTCTTCACGTAGGAGCGAACCAGGGGATGCTTCTCGGCGACGCGGCAGAACTCAGCTTCCCAGTCGCTGTCGCAGACGGCCCAGTTGACGTGGCACTGCTGGGAGTCGGTCTGCCAGCGCGTCTGCTTCGAGGTGTTGAAGTTGATGTGTCTGGTCGAGCCAGTTGCGTTGTAGGGATCGAGCATGGCCTTGATCGGCGTTTCGTCTGCGAAGTGGGCGACGATCCCCGCCGTGATCCGCTCACAAGCGAGGTCGGCCAGCTCCTGGTACATGAGCTGCGCCGGATAAGTGCCGCCGATGCAGACGAGGTGGTTGTCGAGCCACTGTCGAGTGACCCGTTTGAGTTGGCCAAAGAGGTGCAGTTGCGGATCGCCACCGGGATCTCGCCATTTCGTGAAGATCAATCGCTGCGTCAGGTGGAAGAGCAGCGTCGACTGCCTCAGATCGCCCAGGTGCTCCAGGGTCAGGTCGACGCCCTCGCCGATGATCGGTTCGTTGCGCGTGATCGACGGACCCACGATTGCCGGCGTCAAGCGCAATGTGGAATCGTCGTTGAACTTGGCCTCAATGCGCTGCTCGGGCAGCTCGACGCGGTAGCCCTCGACTCGCGGGAAGCGTATCTCCAGCGGGTCGCGCTCCGGCGAGACTGCTTTGACCTGCACGGTCTCGCGCGGGGGCTGAGGAGACGCGATGACCGGCTTGGCAGTGAAGTCGAAGGGAATGCCGAGCACGTCGGCATACTCGACCGGGAACAGACCGTCTTCGTTCAGGTCATAGGACTGCCGCCGCAATGCGCGTCCAACCACCTGCTCGCACAGCAGTTGCGTGCCGAATGCCCGCACGCCGAGTACGTGCGTCACCGTATTCGCGTCCCAGCCCTCGGTCAGCATCGAGACGGAGACGACGCAGCGAATCGACTCGCCCAACTGGCCTTGCTTGCCGACGGTGTTCATGACCTCGCGCAACAGGTCTTGCTCGGTGATGTTGTCGGCGGCGGCGCGATCGCCGTCTCGGGCGATCTTCTCGCGCCGGAAACGTTCAATCTCGTCTTTGGCAGCCGTGCGGAAGTTGCGGTCGAGCGCGTCGCCCGACTCGAGCTGCTGACTGTCGATCAGCAGCGTCCGCGGTCGGGCGAGCTGGTTGCCGTAGTCGTCGAAGTTACTGAATAGCTCAAGTTGGCCACTCAGAAACTGAGCCGAACCATCGTCGTTTTGGCGATGGAATCCGGAGATGTAGTCGTAGACGAGCTTCGACGTTGATGTGTTGTTACGGACCACAATGAAGCAGGGCGGCACGTCAATGCCGGCCTCCTGCCAGAGTCGGAAGGTCTCTTCGTAGTGGCCGTAGAGGGCCGAGAGCGCGGTCTGCAGCTCAACAGGGATGCTGAGCGGATCGAGGTCGCCCGACTTGCCCCTGCCCTTCTTGGGCATGTCCTTGCGGATGTGTTTCCAGAGTTCGCGGTACATCGGGACCTGGGCGCCAGGGATGTTGTCGGCGACAGGAACTCGCGGGAGCTTGACGATGCCGCACTCAATCGCGTCCATCAGCGAGAAGTCGCACATGGTCCAGGGGAACAGCGTGCTTTCGGCATAGCCGGAGCCGCGCAGGAAGAACGGCGTCGCCGACAGGTCGATCACACGTCGGATGCCAAGCTTGCGCTGGACGGCCTCAAGACCGGAGATCCAGAGGCGCGCTGCCTCTCGGTTCTTCTTCGCCTCCTGGAGGTCGTCGCCAGTTAGCTTGCCTTCGTCATCTTCGCCCGGCTTCTCCCGATAGCAGTGGTGCGCCTCGTCGTTGAATGTCACGATGCTGCGCATGCCCATGAGCTCGGGCATCACGCGCTGCATCATTTGTCCCTCGGACTCCGTCGATTGAATCGCCGGACCGCGACCTTGCAGTAGCGCCCGACTGCCCTTGGCCAACTCCAGCGTCTCGCGCTGCTTGAAGGCGTGATAGCTGGTGATTACGATCTTCGCCTGATCGAGGTCGCGCAACATGTCTGCCGGCAGGAGTTCGCGGCTCCGGTAGTAGCTGTCGGGATCATTGGGCAGGAGCACGCGCAGTCGGTCACGGATCGTGATCCCCGGCGTAACGACGAGGAAGCCCTTGGTGAAGTTGCGGCTGTTCGGCCGACGAACGGCGTTGACCGTCTGCCAGGCGATCAACATCGCCATCACGGTGGTCTTGCCCGCGCCGGTGGCTAGCTTCAGCGCCAGTCGCTGCAAATCGGCGTTGGCTTCCTCGCTTGCTGCGGTGAGCCGGTCAAGAATCCGCCGCTCCTCGCGTCCCATCTGTGGAGCAACCTCGGTCAACCAGATCACGGTCTCTGCAGCTTCGACCTGGCAAAAGAAGGGCCGCAGCCCGCTGAACTGATGGTGTCGCCAGTGTTTCAGCAGACGCGCCGTCTCTGGCGTGACTCGCCACTGGTCTTCCGGCAGCTGCCGCCAACGGTCCACGTGTCTCCTGACCAAGTTGATGGTCGAGGTTGTGTCGTATTGCTGTTCTTCGGTTGAGAGTCCTTTGCCCTCGTCCATGACCAAAGACGACTGTTGAGGCTGTCCGACGTGCTTCTTTGGCTGGGCGATCGGAGTGATGTAGGAGGCCGGCCGCCGTTGCTCGACGATCTGGCTGGTCGGCTGATTCGTCTCGTCAAGTTGCCAGTGACGGCTCGGATAATCGTACGGTGAGTTGAGCACCGGAGCCTCAAAGAATGCGTCTGTCACCTCAGACTCCTCAACCTCTCAGCCGGCGTGAGCCGGTCGAACCTCTGACATCAAGTCCATGATCTCCGATTTCGTTGAGTCGCGAAAGACGGCGACGGTCATCCGGTTCCTGATGTCCCAGCGACCGCAAGAATCTCCTCTTCCGCGTAGCGCTTGAACGTCTCGACATCGGTGAAGTGCCTGAACCCACGGTCGTTCGCGACCTGTAGTGTCCGCGGTCCCTCGTCTAGCAGAAGGGCGACCGGCTCGCCCAGCTCCGCCTGAAGACCGTTCTGCCAGGCGACATCTAGGATTGCGAGAGGGCTGCCGGACTCAGGATCCGACAACTCGAACTCGATGTCACCCTCCGGTAAGCCGCGCACCTTGAGCCACTCGTTGATCTCATGCAGCAGCTGCTCTTCCTCGTCGGCGCCGATTCCACCAGGCACCACCTGGGGTGCATCCCCCGGTTCCTCCTCTGGGGCCTGGGCGGCCGTGAGGAGCTCGTTGCTAGGACTTCCCTGGAGCAGTTCATCGAGCAATGCGTTTGCCGCCTGGTGCTGCTCTAGCTGACTTCGAATCATGCATCTGGAGAGGTTCGAGTTCCCGCTACGTGGACGAAATGGCGTCGCAATCAGAATCGACTGGAGTGCGCCTCCGTTAGGAGGATTCAGGACGCAGCCCAAAGTCGAGTGGGCAACTCTGCTTGGCGCCGCGGGCCTGGGCTGCGGGCCTGGAGGTGTGGGGCTCACCTGGCCTCAGGCCCCGTAGCCCTCGATCACGACCACGTTCGAGCGCAGCGCCCGGCTGCGCAACTCGCCCAGCGCTCGATACTCGGCCGAGCCGATGAAGGCCCGCGCCGCGTCGTAGCTGTCGAACTCCATGATCACCAGCCGCTGCGGCGACCAGTCGCCCTCGACCACCTCGCTCCGTCCGCCGCGCGCGGCAAAGCGTCCGCCGTTGGCGGCCATCGCCTCGGGAATCCGCTCGACGAACTCCGCGAACGCGTCCGCGTCAACCACCTCGGTGTCAATCACCACGTAACCGTTCATCTCAGCCTGCCTCCCTTAGGTTCGCTGCCGTTACTTGATCGAGCCATCCGCCTCGACCAAGATAGCCGTCAGCCCCCGCCTTCGACCTCGACCGTGACGATGTCGATCCCGTAGTACTTGCGATGCCGCACCGCGCTGGCGTAGAGCCGCAGCAGGCGGAACGAGATGTCGCCCACGTCCGGGGCTTCGGCTTGTTCGCTGATGTAGGCGATCCGGTCCTCCAGGTTCTCCTCCGAGAACAGGGCCAGGAACTCCAGCTCGAGCACGCCCGATCCCGGACGCGCGTTGACCATGACCCGAGGCGGCGCGTCGGCCTCGTGATCTTCGCGCAGTTGCATCATCGCCGAGAGCGTCTCCTCGCCCGCCGCGCAGAGACGCTCGATCGACGCTTCGTTCCAGCCCATTCGTGCGCCCAGCCCGCGCAGGAAGGCGTCCAGATCGGGCAGCGCCGAGTAGTCCAGCGCCGTCTCCAGGCGGCTGCGCCGCGAGCCGGTCAGTTCCATCACGATCGTGAGCAAGACCGCGGCGCCGACCCCGACCAGAACCCCGTTGCCCAGCACGCCGGACCACGATCCGCCCACCGACTCCAGCAAGCCGGGCTGATTTTGCAATCCCACCGCAATCGCCAGCGAGATGCCGACGATAAACGCCCGTTGCCGATTCAGCCCCTCCCGCATCACCGAGCGCATCCCCTCGACGAACAGCAGCCCCATGACCACCATCAGCAGCGCTCCGCTGACCGGACGCGGGATCGTCAGCAGCACGGCCACCGCCTTGGGCAGCAGCGCCAACACGATCAGCAGCGCGCCCATGACGATCCCCACCCGCCGCGAGGCCACGCCGGTGAAGTTGAACAGCGAGATCGTCGAGGGCAGATAGGCGATCGTCGGCGGCGTCCCCGCCAGGCCCGAGAAGAGCACCGCGATCCCGCCTACGTTGAGCGTCCGCTGCACGCCGCGGAAGTCGATCGATCGCGGCGCGCGCCGGGACACCTGCTGGATCGCCGCGCCCTCGCTGCTCGATCGCACCGCCACCACCGCGCTGACCACCAGGAAGACCAGCAGCAACACCCAGAAGTCGCGGTCCAGAATTGAAGCGAAGCCCGGCCAGCCGTCCGTTTCGGGCAGATCGATCCAGGCCGCGTCCAGCACCGGCTGCCCGTCGTAGACCCCCAGCGGCACCGCGACCAGACAGGCGGCGACGATCGCAATCGGCATCGCCCACAGGCTCCACAGGCCCACCCCGCGCAGCATCAGCAGCGCGGTGAAGCCCAGCGCCGCCACGCCCACCGCCGGACCGGCCGCGTCCGAGAGGCCCGCCGGCACGTCGTTCATGCGCTCGATCGCGATCGGCATCGCCGAGAGCGCGATCATCATGAACGCCACGCCGGACACGACCGGCGTGATCAGCCGCCGCAACCTCGCCAGCCAGGCCGCTACGGCGAACTGGATCAGCGACGACGCGATCACCAGGCTCGACATCAGCTCGAGCCCGCCCGCATCGACGGCCAGCACGCAGGCGGCCAGGAACGGCACACCCGGGCCCATCAGCAGGATGTGCCCCGGTCCCACCCGGCCCAGCCGCGACGCGTGCAGGGCCGTCACCAGCCCCGCGATGATCAGCGCGCCGACCATGGCCCAGCGGGCGTAGCTGCCGTCATCCTCGAACGCCGCCGAGAAGATCACGACGAACGTGACCGTGTTGGATACGATCAGCACCGCGCCCTGGAAGGCCACGTTGATCGTCAACGGCCAGGGCGCCGACTCGTCCGGTTCGTAACGGATGTGGTCGTTGGCGGGCATCTGCAGATCTTGATCGCCATCCTGAGCATTCAGTATGACGAACGAGCTACGGGATCTGCCGTCGAGTCATCCTCGATCGTCAGGAAGACACTACAGCCCCTCCCGCGCCGTCTGACCGCTCCCTCTGCTCCCTGCTGCTCCCTGCTACGCGTCGCAGCATGTTGACCGCCAGCGCCGATCAATTCCCGATTCGTCACCATTTATCACCCCCTAGATCACCGTTCAACTGACATCTGTAAACGCAAATGACTACCCTTGACCTTACGACTTCGGACTGTTACCGCAGCCGAACCAACTCCGACCGGCCGCGGACGTGATCCGGAGCCTGAGGGAGTGCCCCATGTCAAGGTCCAAACTCACGGGACGTGCTCCCGCCAGATCGAGGTTCGCATCGCTCCTCCTGCCTGCTGTTGTCGTGGCGTTGTCCGCGGCTGCGATATTGGCCCAGCCTGCGGTCTCGGCGCCAGCCATCGAGGTTGACGCATCTCCATGCTCGAGCGCTGGAGTCGAGAGTGGCAGCGCGAAAAAGAGCGTCTGCCGCATTGATATCTCAGGGCTCAACAGGAACCGCTTCGAGGTCACGGTCCTCAGCACCACGCCTGCTGGTCAAGAGACTGCGTTCTCGATCAAGGCCAACGGCAGGATCGATTACAACGGGGCCACGCTCACCACGCAGGGCGGCCAGGTCTCCCTGACGATCAAGATCTCCGACTCCAAGGGCAAGGCCCATGAGTCGCAGGTATCCGTGAACGTCTCGGTCACGGCAAAGCAGCGTCCGCCTCTCCAGGCTGCTGGTGCGCCGTACGCGAGCTGGGCGGTCACGTCAGGCGTGGCCTCGGACAACATCGGCACGGTCTACGGCTACAGTCACGACATCAATCCGAAGCACATCCGCTATGCGATCATCAGCGCGACGGATTCCGGCGGCGGCACGCTGCCGGGCAAGGCGTTCAAGATCAAGGGATCCACGGGCGTCGTGCGCTACAACGGGCACGAGATCACGGGCGACTCGGTATCGCTGTCCATTCGCGTGTACGACAAGCGGGGGGGGGGCGACGGGAGAGGGGGCCGGCGCTAAGGCAATGCCGTTGGTGGTTGCGTCCACGGTGTCGGTGTCACATCCCGAGCCTGCTCCTGTGGTTGTGCAGCCTCAGGTGCAGCAGGCCCCAGTGCAGGAGGCGGAGGCGCAGACGCGAGGCAAGGCCGAGATCCCTCCATCGAAGGACCATCCCGACCTGGAGTGCAAGCTGCATACGCACACCTGGACGTACCCCGCGTTGGAACAGCCCATCACGTACCTGGGTGAGACGATTACCGAGACGCCCCTGGAGGGCAAGACGTACTCAATGTCGCACGTGCACTCCGACAAGCTCTGGGTCGGCGTCGGCGAGGATGCTGTGGATTCGGAGTGTTCGCCACCGAGCGAACGGCTTGACGGCCCCTGGGCTCGCGGCCACGAGCCGCATAGGTATGATTTCCGGGCAGATCCCCAGATTCACAACTTCGGAGATCTGCTCACCGGACGTGCCCGATGGATCTTCAACTGGAAGCGACAGGTGGGCGTCGAGCAGGAATCGATCCGGTCGGATCAGGAGATCGACAAGGGCTGGTGGGACATCGCATGCACGCCCCTCTACCACGTCGAGTTCCACACCGCCAACAAGCTCTACCACAAGGACTGTGAGGCCGGGCACTACACCAACGGCGGAGCTGGAATCACGGGTGTATTTCCAGCCCGCGACGCCCAGGGCAGGTCGAACGGCAAGTACGCAGGTAAAGCCTACGGGACCGGCTCAAGGCACATGCACCCCAACCACACCGAGGCGGTGACGCCGGATCTCTACTACTGCCCGACCCTGGGCTCAGGGCCGCGCTGGAGGGGCACCCAATGGGGTGAAGCTGTGATCGCCAGCAACCCGAGCGGCATCTGCAAGACCGAGAACGAGTTGTCCACCACGAACTGGATCACGACCAAGAGCAGATACAATTTTGACGTTCATGATCCAGGCGATACGTTGAGCCATGAAGGCGGAGTTTACATCTTCGCAGGCCGCAGCGAGGGAAAATGGAAGGCTTACTACGTCGGCAAGGCCGACTCGTTGTCAAGCGTCACTACAGGCCACGAGAAATGGTCCGATGCCAGAGCAGCCGGCGCGACGCATGTTCATGCGAGGCTTACGCCGCAGCCCGGTCATCGAGCTCACATTGAGTGCGAGCTCATTCGAGAGTTTTCTCCGCCCTTGAATCAACAGTGCAAGTGAGCCAACATCTGACCGGATCGCAGCGCCTCAGCCCAGCTCGGGCGCTGCTGTACGAGCGATTGGATGAATAACTGGTGAGCAAGGGGCCGCGAGCGGTCACGCCGGTGGCTCCGGTTTCGGCATCCGGTAGCCGTAACGCGGCTCGTTGATGATGTAGGCCGGAGCGTCGGCGTCATCGCCCAGCTTGCGGCGCAACTGTTTGACGACCGTTCGCACCGCGCCCGACCGCCTGGAGTGACCGGGGCCCACACCGCGCGCAGCAGCTCGGCGTGGCTCCGCGCCTGCCCGGCGTGCACCGAGAGCTCGACCAGCATCCGGTACTCGAGCTCGGTGAGACGCAGCTCGCTCCCCGCAAGCGAGACCCGGCGTTGGGCGTAGTTGATGGACAGGTCGGACAGGGTGAATGGCTGGGCGGGTTCAGCCGTCACGCTCATCGTCCAGCGGCGCAGCACCGTCTGAATCCGCGCAATCAGCTCGGTCGGCGAGAACGGCTTGACGATGTAGTCGTCGGCGCCGCGCTCCAGGGCTCGGGCCACGCGGCGGTCGCCGCCGTAGGCGGAGAGAAAGATGACCGGCAGATCGCGCAGCTCAGGCACGAGCTCCATCAGCTCAATGCCGTCGACCTCGGGCAGCATCAGATCGAGCAGCACGAGGTGCGGCCGCTGCTCGACAATCAGCCGAGCCACCGCGTCGGGGTCGCCGGTCAGGATCGGGTCGTACCCGGCCCGGACGAGCGAGTCGCGCACGTGCAGCAGGGTCTTCGGATCGTCGTCGACGGCCAGGATTCGGGTGCGGCGGCTCGAGCGTCGTTCCTCCACAGCCTCGGGCGCCGGGCTTGGTTCAGCCGCGCCCGGCGCTTCGCTCGCCGGCAAGCTGAAGCTGAATTGTGCGCCTCGTCCCGGTCCATCGCTCTCCGCGCGAATGCGGCCTCCGTGCGCCTCGACGATGCCCTTGCAGATGGCCAGCCCGAGTCCCGACTCGGCCGCTCCGCTCCCCGCTTCGGCCGGCGAGCGTGAGAACTTGCTGAACAGTTTCGGCAGCCGCTCCGCCGCGATGCCCTCGCCCTGGTCGGCGACCTGGATCTCCACCTCGACGCCGGACAACTGCGCTGACAGGCGGACGGTCGAGTCGTCGAGCGAGTGACGGACGGCGTTGGACAGCAGGTTGAGCAGGACCTGCACGATGCGACGCCGGTCGGCCATCACCAGCGGCAGATCGGGCGGCAGATCGATCTGAACGTCGCTTCCCGTGTGACCGCTGAGGAAAATGCCGCGGGCGGCCTCGACCAATTCCTCAACACCGATCGGCTGAGGCGAGATGGACAGGGTTCCGGCTTCGATCCTGGCGACGTCGAGCAAATCCGTGATCAGATCCTGCATGTGGTCGGATTGTTGCTCGATGATCCGGTGGAACTGGGCGGCGGCGGCCGGATCCATCGCGACCCCTGACTGGAGCAGCGTGGCGGCCGAGCCCTTGATCGAGCTGAGCGGCGCGCGCAGCTCATGGCTGACCATGGCCAAGAAATCGGCCCGCATCTGCTCGAACTGCTCCAGCGATTCAAGGTCTTGCATTGTGACCACGACAGATACGACGCGACCATCTTCGGAGTGGATCGGCGTCGCGTTGATGATCGTGCTGACCTGCCGCCCGTCGGGCGCCTGTAGCACGATCTCCTCTGCCCGGACCGTCTCGCCGGTGGTCAGTGAGCGAGTCAACGGGAAATCGGCCACGCTCAGTTGGCGTCCGTCGCCGCGCCGATAAGACAGGACCTGCAGCAGTTCGTCCGGCGTCTGTTCCGGGTCCCGCAGGCGATCGACAATTCGGCGCGCTTCACGGTTGAACGAGAGAGGCTTGCCGCCCTGTGCATCGAACAGGACGACCCCGACCGGCGAGATGTCGATCAAGGTCTCCAGGTCGGCGCGGGCGCGCTGCTCATCGCGCAGCCGCTGCGCGTTGGCGATCGCCATGGCCGCTTGTGCGGCGAACAGGCTGAGCGTCTCCTCGTCGTCGGCGCTGAACGCCGCCTGGCCCTCCTTGTCGGCGAGGTAGATACTGCCCACCTGTTGTCCGCGGTAGCGGATTGGCGTGCAGAGAAAGCTGCCCAGCGGGATGGGCAGGCGATCCATGCCCAGAGAGATGAAGTGAGCGGAACCGTCAGCCACGCGCAGCGGCTGCACGAGCGTGCTGAGGTACTCGAAGAACGTGTTTCCACTGGGTAGCTCCAGCAGCGCCTGGTGTTCAACATCACTGAGTCCCGAGGTGATGAACTCGAGCACCCGGCCGCGGTCGTCAATCGTCGTCATGGCGCCGCGAGTGGCTGCGGTCAACGAACGCGCTGCGTCCAGGACCTCTCGCAGGACGGCATCGAGCTCAAAGTCCTCGCCGATGCGCAGGCCTGCCTCGTTCAATCTGGAGAGGCGTTCGCGCAGCACGTCGTTCTCGCGTCTCAACGCCTCAGAACTCAGGTCATTCGACACTTGCCAACTCACTTCCAGGGATCAGCCGACTGGGCCGATGATCGTCTCAGAGCTGCCCACAACACCCAGTCCATCCCATGTTCGGACTCATGCCGCTTATCGAGACCATGCTGACGACATGATGAGACCTGGCGCCATACACGTTCAATGCACGCACGATGATAGGTGCCGAGCCAGGATCGGGACGAAGCGATCGAAAGTGTGCGCCAAGAGATACGACGTGCGGGGAATGGTCAAACGAGGCCGGGGCCGCGACCTGGACGGAATCGCTGACTCGAGTCGCGAACGCCAAGTCAGTCGACAGCCCAGGACCGAAGTCTAGCGGCTCTATGCGGCATGCAGGATCACAAAGCCGGACAGTCCGCCGAAGGCAACTGTCCCTAAGGACTCCGCTTCAGCACTCCAACTGGAAGGTCAATTCGACGGTGCTTGAGTTCGTACAGCTTGGTGGGCCATCCTGGACTCGAACCAGGGACCTCAGTCTTATCAGGACTGCGCTCTAACCTGCTGAGCTAATGGCCCGGGATGGCCTTCGGCCGGTTCTGCTTCGGCCTTAACCGTTGGAGAGCGGAAGTCAGTGCATTTGAGAAGCAAATCACGCCGTTGACCTCTCGGCCGCGACCCGGGTTAGGGGTGTTGGCGTTGAAGCGCCCATGTCATTGCTGACGGGGCTGGCGGATCGACCTGGGAGCTCAAACGATGATGGGATCATCGTCCGGCCTTCCCCGCATCAAGTGCGGGGAATTCTCCCTAGAAAGGAGGTGATCCAGCCGCAGCTTCCGCTACGGCTACCTTGTTACGACTTCGTCCCAGTCGCGAGTCCCACCTTAGGCGGCTGCGTCCCGAAGGTTCGCGCACCGACTTCAAGTGTTACTCACTCCCATGACGTGACGGGCGGTGTGTACAAGGCCCGAGAACGTATTCACCGCAGTATGGCTGACCTGCGGTTACTAGCAACTCCGGCTTCAAGCAGGCGAGTTTCAGCCTGCTATCCGAACTGGGGCCGGTTTTGAGGGATTCGCTCCTGCTCGCGCAGTGGCTGCCCGTTGTACCGGCCATTGTAGCGTGTGTGTCGCCCTGGGCGTAAGGGCCACGCTGACTTGACATCGTTCCCACCTTCCTCTGCGTTGTACGCAGCGGTCTCGCTAGAGAAATACAACTAACGACGAGGGTTGCGCTCGTTGCGGGACTTAACCCAACACCTCACGGCACGAGCTGACGACAGCCGTGCAGCACCTGTGATCCGGCCCCGAAGGGAAACGGGCTTTCACCCGCGATCCGGAACATGTCAAGCCCAGGTAAGGTTCTTCGCGTTGCATCGAATTGAACCACACGCTCCGCTGCTTGTGCGGGCCCCCGTCAATTCCTTTGAGTTTTAGCCTTGCGGCCGTACTCCCCAGGCGGGATGCTTATTGCGTTAGCTGCGTCACAGAGGGGGTCGATACCCCCCACGACTAGCATCCATCGTTTACGGCGTGGACTACCCGGGTATCTAATCCGGTTCGCTACCCACGCTTTCGTACCTCAGCGTCAGGATGCGTCTGGCAAGCCGCTTGCGCCACTGGTGTTCCTCCCGGTATCTACGCATTCCACCACTACTCCGGGAATTCCGCTTGCCTCTACGCCCCTC
>JAJDXE010000006.1 GCA_022825265.1 Dehalococcoidia bacterium | reverse complement strand
ACAGCCGCGCTCCACGCCACCACATCCCGCCCGTCTTTTTTTCTTCCTCCCGCCCCACCCCGCAGCCGCCGAGTCGAGAGGCACTGCGGAACTCCGCTCGACCATCACGGCCTGGGCCCCGTGTCAAGCACGGGGCATCGGACAAAGAACGGGGGAGCGGGGAGGGAGCGGGTCCCCGAACAGGTCGGGGACTGGGAGGGGCGGTTTAGGTCCGGTTATACACTCGGTGGGACACCCATCCACCAGGAGACCACATGACTACCTTGACTGCTCCTGCGACTGAGACGCTGCTCTACGAGGAGCGCGGACATGTCGCGATCATCACCCTCAACCGACCGGAACGGCTCAATGCGATCACCAGTGAAATGCTGGAGGCGCTTTCGGCCCAACTGATCGCTTGCCAGCGCGAGCCGGAGATCCGGGTGATCGTGCTGACCGGCGCGGGGCGCGGCTTCTGCTCGGGACTCGACCTCGTCGACCAGCAGCAGCGGCTCCAGGGAAGCGGCGAGAGCAACATCGGCGCGCCGGGCTACTCGCTGTTCGACCTGCGCGACGCTCCTCCCGTCGTGCTCAACAAGATGGACAAGCCAGTGATCTGCGCGGTGAACGGGGCTGCCGCCGGATACGGGATGGACATGGCGCTGCTCGCCGACATCCGCATCGCCTCGGACCAGGCCAAGATGGGCGCGGTCTTCGCCCGCCGCGGCGTGCTGCCCGAGTCCGGCGGCACTTGGATCCTGCCTCGGCTGCTGGGCTGGGCGCGAGCCGCCGAGGTCGCCTTCCGCGGCCGCGTGCTCGACGCCCAGGAGTCGCTGGACGTCGGGCTGGTCAACGAGATCGTGCCGCACGACGAGCTGATGACCCGCACCATGGAACTGGCGGAGGAGATCGCCGCCAATGCGCCGCTCTCGGTCCAGGCGACCAAGCGCATGATGCGGCTGGGTATGGACGAGCCCTTCGAGGCCGCCGTCGACCACATCTATCTACAACTCCTGCCTCTCTTCCGGTCGGACGACTTCAAAGAGGGTGTCCGCTCCTTCATGGAGAAGCGTGAGCCGAACTTCCAGGGCCGCTAGCGAGCCAAGAAACTGGACAGCCAATGCCACAACGACCAATCGCCGACGACGAGCGCCAGCGCGTCTCCAGTTACCTGCTCGCGCAGGGCGAGAAGTACACCTGGATCGAACTCTGGCCGCGCGTCGTCGACGCGCGCATCGACTTCCTCAATACGCTCAACCGGGTCACGCCGGAGCAGGCCTCCTGGAAACCCGCGCCCGAAGACTGGAGCATCGAAGAGGTCGCTCAGCACGTGCTGGACGGCTCGCGGCGCAACGCCGACATGATCGCCAAGCTCTCCTACGGGCGCGAGCCCAACCTCGGGCCGCAGGGCATCGGTGCGATCGATCCGGCGCAGCGCGCGGCGGCGCTGAGCTGGCCCGAGCTGGTCAACACGCTGATTGAAGACTCGCGCCTGTTCGGCAACGTGATCGACGGATTGCCCGAGCCGCCGGAGTTCGAGCCGCGCCCGGCTCACCCCTTCTTCGGTCCGCTGCACTCGCGCGCCTGGTTCATGTTCCAGCGCGTCCACGACCTCGACCACGTCAACCAGGTCAACGCGATCAAAGAGACCAAGGACTACCCGGCATGAGCCAGAACACCATGCGGGTCGCCATCGGGATGCACCGCGACGGGATCAACGACTGGGATTCCGCCGTCCGCTACGCCCGCGAGGCTGAGCGGCTGGGCGTCTTCTCGTTCTGGTCTGCCGAGGCCTGGGGCCACGACGGGATCACGCCGCTCGGCTACCTGGCCGGTAAGACCGAGTCGATCAAGCTCGGCACGGGCATCATCCAGGGCGGCACCCGATCTCCAGCCCTGGTCGGCATGACCGCGATGAGCCTGCAGTCGATGTCCGGCGGCCGCTTCATGCTCGGATTGGGCACCTCGGGACCGCAGGTCGTCGAGGGCTGGCACGGCGTGCCCTTCGCCGGCGCCGTCTCCCGACTCAAGGAAACCGCCGAGATCGTGCGCATGGTCTGCAACGGCGAGCGCGTGATCTACGAGGGCAAGCACTACACGCTGCCGCTGCCCGGCGGCGAGGGCAAGGCCCTGCGCTCGGGCGCTCCGCCGGTTGAGCCGCCGCCGATCTACCTCGCCTCGCTCGGGCCGCGCAGCCTGCGGATCTGCGGCGCGGTCGCCGATGGCTGGCTCGGCACATCGTTCATCCCGGAAACCGCCGACGTCTTCCTTGACGACATCCGCGCCGGGGCTGAATCGGCCGGTCGAAGCATCGACGAAATCGACCTCGAAGCCGCTGCCGGGATCGAGTTCACCGACGATCCAGAAGAGGCGGGCAAGCGACACGCCCGCGGGATCGCCTTCACGCTCGGGGCGATGGGATCAGCCAAGACCAACTTCTACAACGACGCCTTCTGCCGACAGGGCTGGGACGACGTTGCCAAGGAAGTCCAGCGGCTCTGGGTATCGGGCGAACGCGACCTCGCCCGCGACCGCGTGCCGGTAGAGCTGGCCTTCAAGGTCAACATGATCGGCACGGACGCCGATGTCCTCGAGCGGCTGCGCGTCTACCGCGACGCGGGGATCAACACGATCCGCGCCGGCATCGCGGGCGAGACGGTCAACGATCGGATCGCCAACCTCGAACGCTTCATGCACCTGGTCAACGAGGTCAACGCTGAGTCATGATTGGGGAGTGATGACTTCGTAGCCGGCTTCGCCTTCGGTGACCTGAATCCAGGAGTTCGCGGGCACATCGCTGAGCGTGGTTACCAGTCCGCTGACCGGCCAGCGAATCACGATGTCGGCGCTGCGCGCATAGTCGAGGCCGAAGTGCAGGGCGGACTCGCTCTGTCCCAGGAAGTGGGTTGAGACGCCGGCCTCGCGAATCTGCTCGGGCAGTCCGTCCGCGAACACTGATACACGGGCTCCCAAGCCCTGGCGATTGCCGATCGTGCCCTCGAGTGAGACTCTTAGCCAGGCTCCGGCGCCGGTCGAGGTGTTGCGATAGAAGACTGGCTCTGCCGCGTTGGTGACCACGAACACGTCGAGGTCGCCGTCGTTGTCTGCATCGAAGATCAGCAGGCCCTTGCCGTCTTCGATGTCGTCCAAGCCAGCTGCGGTGCTCATGCTGCGGAAGCGGCCTCGGCCGTCGTTCTGCCAGTAGCGCATGGCGTCGGCGTGGTAGCCGGGCATCATCTCCATCCCGTTGGTCATCGTGAGGTCGAGGTCGCCGTCGTTATCGGCATCGAAGAATGCTGCGCCCCAGCCCCAAGAACCGTCGCGCACGTCGGCCTCGTCGGTTGCATCGGAGAATCGCCGTCCGCCCTCATTGCGGAAGAGGCGATTGCCGTCCTTGGTGCCCTCTTCGTCGCCGCCGGGGCTGCCTCGCTGGACCGAGAAGATGGAGGTCACGAACCAGTCAAGGTCGCCGTCGGCGTCGTAGTCGCCGAACGTCGTGCCCATCGCGTTCTGCGCGGTTCCCACCTGGGCAGCCAATGTGCCGTCGCTGAACGTGCCGTCGCCGTTGTTCCAGAACAATCGGCTGGTGCCGAAGTCGGAAGCGACTGCCAGCTCCGGCCAGCCGTCTCCGTCGAGGTCGACGAATGTGGAGCCAAAGGCGAACGTGCCCTCGGTCAACTGGGCCTGAGTTTGCGAAATCACGCCCTCCATTTGAACGCCGGCCGCTTCGGTTACGTCTTCGAAGAAGCCCGGCGACTCGGCGCCCAGGTTGCGCAACAGGCGTACGCCGGCCACGGCCTCGCCGACGAGCTGCGAGGGCCGCCACTCGGTCACGTGCAGATCGAGAAAACCGTCGAGGTCATAGTCGCCGAACGAGGCAGAGAACCCGATTCGCCGATCGCCAGTTTCGACCGCGACTCCGCGCTCGACCCCCTGCTCGGAGAACACGCCGCCGTCGTTGATGAACAGGTAATGGCGCGTGTCACCGACTGTGGTGACGAAGAGATCGAGGTCGCCATCGTTGTCGACATCGCCCCAGGCCGCGCCGTTGGACTGGAGATTCCAGCGTTCGAGGCCGGTCTCGGCCGAGACTTCCTCGAAAGTGCCGTCGCCGCGATTGCGGAAAAGCAGGTCGTGCCCATCCAGTCGGGTGACGAGCAGGTCGGTCGAACCGTCGCCGTCGAAGTCGCCGGCCGCCGCGCCGCCAGTCATCCGCTCGGCGTCGCAGAGCGTGCCGCTGCGCTCCTCCTCGGTCTCGCGTGACATGTTGTCGAAGAGGCAGTCGCCCGGTTCTCGGATTCGATGCTGCAAATACATCAGTCCGGCCGCTTCGGTGTCTTCCATGAACCGCGTGGCGGTCGGCTCAATCTCTCTGACTGGCAGCATTGGTCGGTCGGGAATCTCGTCCGCGCACGCCACTGAGCCGACCAGGCTCAGTAGGACCAGGGCGGCGAATGCGGCAACTCGTAACGCGAACTTGGCTGATACTGCCTGCACTGAACCAACTCGCTTCATCAGCTGCGTCCGAGGCCTTGACCTAGGCGCAGGTTAACCCGCTAGAGCGAAAGGCTAACGACCATGACCACTACCCACGATGGTTCACCTCACCGAGGTCCGTTGAACGGCATTCGCGTGCTCGAGTTCTCGCAGATTATCGCCGGACCGTTTGGTTGTCAGAATCTCGCCGACATGGGCGCCGAGGTGATCAAGGTTGAACCGCCTGAGGGCGAGGCCTGGCGACAGTTTGCCCAGTTCATGCCGGACGAGTCGAAGTGGTTCCAGTCGCTTAACCGGGGCAAGCGTTCGCTGGTGCTGGCCTTGCGCGATCCGGAGGCGCAAGCCATCGTGCATCGGCTGGTCCCCGATGTCGATGTGGTGGTGATCAACTACCGGCCCGACGTGGCTGCTCGGCTGGGGCTTGACTACGAGACGCTGCGGGCGATTCGACCTGATCTGATCTATGTCGACAACACGGCGTTCGGGCGGCAAGGTCCGTGGGCGCAGCGTCCGGGCTATGACATCGTGGCGCAGGCGGTGACCGGGTTGATGGCATTGGACGGCAAGCTGGACGACAACGGGACGGCGCCCTCGCCGGTGTCCTCGCCGGTGGCCGACTACGGCACCGGCATCGTGATCGCGATGGGCGTCTGCGCAGCTCTCTTCCACCGTCAGCAGACCGGCGAGGGTCAGATGGTCGAGACGACGCTGCTCAACACGGCCCTGGCGATGCAGGGCAGCAGCGTGATGCAACTGCCGCTCGCGGACGAGTTGCCCGCAGCGAAGATGGCCCGAATTGCCGAGCTGCGAGCCGAAGGCGCGCCGTACGCCGAGCTGCAGGAGGTCTACAAGGATCGGGGCGCGCAAGGGGCGCTGAATATCTACTACCGCTGCTACGAGACCCGCGACGGCGCGGTTGCGATCGGCGCGTTGTCGGCGTCGCTCTGGGCCAAGGTGCGGGCCGCGCTAGAGACAGACTTCCTCGGCTTTGCCGATCCGAACCTTGACCCGACCGACCCCGAGCAGCTCGCCAGCGCCATCGCCAGCGTGCGCGAGGTGGAAGCGCATGTCCGTGAACAGAGCACCGAACACTGGCTCGAGCGATTCGAGGCTCACGGCGTCCCCAGCGGACCGATCCGCTTCCCGGAAGAACTGGCCGACGACCCACAGATCGAGGCCAACGGGATGGTCGTCGATCTCGACCACGACCTGTCCGGCCCGCAGCGCCAGGTCGGTCCGCTGCTGAAGATGAGCGCAACGCCGACGGCGGCGCAGGGCTCATCGCCGCCGCTGGGTCGGGACACGGACGACATCGTCGGAAGCGCTGGGTACAGCGCCGAGGAGCTTGCTGATCTGCGGACACGCGGGATTATCGCTTGAGGGAATGGGCACCCTTCGGCGCTCCGCGACAGCTCCCCTAGAGGGGGAGCTCTTGCTTGGCTAGAGGACGCCTTCCCAGGCTGAGATTTCTTCGGCCCGGAAGTCGTTCTCGACTCTGGCGGACTCTCCGAGGACGACGGTCTGTCTCGTTTCGGGATCCCACTGCGGCCAGGGGACATTGCCGGTTGACGGGTCTCCGGTTCTGGCGAAGGCGAGCCAGGTGTCCATCGTGAGCTCGGCGAGGGCGTTGGCGGCGACGCCTTCTCCGGCGAAGGCCGAGGCGACCTTGTGCGTGCCGAAGACGAAGGGGATGTCGAGCGCGTGGCAGGAGCCGAGCGCGCCGTCGAGCATCGGGGACTTCCAGTCGAAGAGGTAGCACCAGGTCTGGTCGCTGTGCTCGGCCTGGGCGTCGAGCAGGCGGATCGCGGGCACACGGAACAGCTCGTCGCCTGAGGCGGCGGTCTGGATCTCGTATGGGGTGACCAGCTCTCCACGAGCTTCGCGTGCGGCTCGGTAGATGTCGTAGAGGCGGCGTCCGTCGCCGTTTAGACCGTCCATGACGGCGACGGCGTCTTCCTCATTCGGCGGCTCGGTCGGCACCATGGCGGCGAACAGCTTGCTCTCTTCGTCGAGGCAACCGATCAATGCGGCGACGCCCTTGGCCTGGCCGGCGCGAACGGCGTCGATCGGCATTTCGGTCAGGAACTCTCCGTCGATGATCGGGCGGAAGGGCATCTCGGGCTGCTTGCCTGCTTCCATGGCGACGTAGAGCATCTGCTCTTCGAGCTTGGCCTGGGCTTCGAGGATGTCCGGAACGGATGCCGTCTGCAACGTTTCGAGGTCATCCGGCTCGATGCCCAGCAGTTCGCAGAACTTTTGACCGTGATCGACCGCCTTGACGTCCTCGATGCCATGATGGCCTGCACCCGATTGCGGGATTGCCTTGTGGAACAGGCCTGTCGCCTCGGGAGAACCCATCAGTGATGCGACGGACATGCCACCGGCGGACTCGCCGAAGATCGTGATGTTGGCGGGGTCGCCGCCGAAGCTGGCGATGTTGTCTCGGACCCAGCGCAGCGCGGCGACCTGATCGCGCATCCCGAAGTTGGATTCTTCGAGCGCGGGCAGGTGGAGGAAGCCGAGGGCGCCGAGTCGGTAGTTGATCGTGACCACGACGACATCGCCGCGGGAAGCCAGCATCGCGCCGTTGTAGAGGCCGTCGCTGCCGGAGCCGATGGTGAAGGCTCCGCCGTGGATCCAGACCATGACCGGCCGTGCCGCGTCGTCGGTACCGGGCGTCCAGATGTTGAGGAAGAGGCAGTCCTCGGACTGCTCCTGTGGCGCGGCTCCGATCATGGCGTCGAGCGCCTCGTTGGGAATCTGCGGGGCCATCGGGCGGAAGGACTCGCAGTCGAGGACATCGTCCCAGCCGGGATGCGGCCGGGCGACTTTGAAGCGCAGATCGCCGACAGGCGGCGCGGCGTATGGGATGCCTCGGTAGACGCTGAGTCCGTTCTCGGATGATCCGTGGACTCGTCCTGCTTCGGTCTGAATGATCGCTGCCATGTCGCCGCTCCAATCAGGGTCGCCGTCCGTTCGAGGCGCAGCCTAACCCGATTCAACGCGCGACACGCGAGAGCGGGTCAGTTGTCGCTGAGGGCAGCGGTGCTGAAGACGACTCGGAAGGGTTTGCAGTAGATGATTACGGAGTTGATGTCGTCGGGGTCGAGGTCGTCGGGGAGGACGTAGTTCTGGTTGCCGACGTTGCCTTTGAGGCGGGCGAGTTCGACGTAGCCGGCGTCGGAGATGTCGCCGCGACCCTCGGGGTTGGGGTGCGGGCTGACGAGGACGAAGAGGGCAGGGCCGTTGGTGACGCGGAAGTCCTCGAAGCGCAGGACATGGGAGCCGTCCTCGAGCTGGTAGATCGTCGCTGTGCCTTCGCCTTTGTGGAAGGCGTCGGCGTCGGCGAACGTGCCTGACTTGAGCTCGACGACATCGGCGGATTCCATGGCCTCGGTCATCGGTTCTTCGACTTCGATTTCGAGCTTGGATGCCGCCGACATCATGACGCGGGCCTCATCTTCGGTGAGCTGCTCGGGAATCGCGGCCTCGGCGCCGAGGGGGAAGGACTCATCGACGACGGTGTCGACGAAGAGCGGTCGGATCAGCCAGCCGCCCAGGAGCAGCAGCGGGATCGCGGCGGCGATCATGCCGGCCAGCGTGATTCGACCGTTCCTGGTCGTCCAGAGCCAGTTAACGATTCGTTTGACGAGCCTCATCGCGTCCTCCTCCCGATCGGTGCGTCGTAGGTTGAGTGAGTCTGCTTACTTCCAACGTATGCCCGTTGGACTGCGCTGGCGGCTAGAACACGCCGTCCCAGACTGATCGCTCTGTTGCGCGCCATGCATTCTCGATGCGAATGTTGTCTCCGAGCATGACCTGTGCGCGAGCTGTGGGTTCGTATGCGGGCCAGTCCAGACCATCGATGGCCGGATTGCCCGTTCGCGCAAAGCTGGTCCAGACATCCATCATGGTGTGCGCGAGGGCGTCGGCAGCCGGACCGCTGCCGGCGAACTCCTTCGCGTCGTGGTGCGTGCCGAACGCAAAGGGGATATCGAGGGCGTGACAGGAACCTAACGCGCCGTCGTTCATCGGCGACTTCCAGTCGAGCGTGTAGCCGAAAGTTGGCGCGCCGCCGCGCGACCAGGCGTCGGCGAAACGCAGCGAGGGCATGATTTCCAGGTAGTCGCTGGCGACGGCGTCGAGAATGTCGTCCGGCGCGCTCGGCTCACCCCGGTCCGCTCGCGCCTGGTGGTACGCGCCATAGACTCGCCGCGCTCCGCCGGGAATCTGTTCCAGCCGGGCCATCACGCCAGCCTCGTCGAGCTGTTCGGGCGGCATCATCGCCCGGATCAGCTTCATTTCTTCGTCGGGATTGCCCGAGAGCAGCGGGACGGCAGTGGCGGCGCTCGCCTCTGCGGCGGTCGACAGCGGTGGGGCGGTGAGGAAGGCGCCGTCGACGACCGGTCCGTATGGCAGGCGCACCGACCACATTTCGCTCAGATCCTCAAAGGCAGCGGCCTCGACTACGGCCTGGGCGGCCAGCATGTCGGCCGCCGGCAGGCTGCGCAACATGTCGGGATCGGCGTCCTCGATGCCAAGCTGGGCGTAGAGCTGGTCGGTCGTGGGAATGGTTCCTGCAAAGAGGATCCCGTGATCGCCGGCAGTACTCATTCCGATCGCGCGATGGAACAGTCTCTGTGCTTCGGGTGAAACGAGCAGGCAGGCGACGGCCGCGCCGCCTGCGGACTCGCCGAAGATCGTGACATTGTCGGGGTCGCCGCCGAATCCGCGGATGTTGTCGCGCACCCAGCGCAGCGCGGCGACCATGTCACGCATGCCGAAGTTGGTCTCGCCGAGCGACTGTTCGTGGAAGAATCCCAGCGCACCGAGCCGGTAGTTGATCGTGACGACAACGACATCGCCGCGCCGGGCAAGGTTTGCTCCGGAGTACATCGGCTCGCTGCCTGAACCGAGAGTGAAGGCGCCGCCGTGGATCCAGACCATCACTGGACGCGAGCGATCGTCAAGGCCGGGCGTCCAGACGTTGAGGTAGAGGCAGTCCTCGCTCTGGGCCTGCGGCGGCGAAGGGAGGAGAGCATCGAGCGCGTCCATGCCTTCCTGGAGCGAGATTGATCCGAACTCGGTGGCGTCGCGAACGCCGTCCCAACCGGGATGAGGTTGGGGCGCGCGAAAGCGCAGGTCGCCGACCGGTGGGGCGGCGAAGGGGATGCCTCGGAAGACGTGCAGACCGTCATCGGACGATCCGCTGACTCGTCCTGCTGAGGTGGCGACGATGGATGACATGGCGAGCCCTTGCGGTGGCGCGATGGAGTGTGCATGGCAGGCTAGGGATTGCTCGCCTGGCTGGTTGCGGCGCAGCGCTAGCCTCGGCGTGGAGCAACATGACCGAATCTGTAGGCAACACCGACATCAGCATTGAGGCGCTGTCGCGTCTCGACGGTTTCCTGTTGTCCCGCTACATCGAGCGGGGGAAGATCGCGGGGTGCGTGACGTTGATTGCTCGGCGTGGGGAGATTGCTCATCTGTCGGCGATGGGGATGCTGGATCGGGAGCTCGGTCTGCCGATGTCCACCGATGCGATCTTTCGCATCTACTCGATGTCCAAGCCGATCACGTCGGTGGCGATGATGCAACTGCATGAGCGAGGCCTGTTTCAGTTCACGGATCCGGTCAGCCGGTTCATCCCGCAGTGGCGCGACCTGCAAGTGTGGGTTGGAGGGGAGTATCCCGACTACGTGACCAGACCGCCTGATCGTCCGATGACAATTCGTGACCTGCTGTTGCACCAGTCGGGGCTGACGTATGGCTTCCAGGGTGGGCCAGTTGAGGTCGGGTACTTCGAGCGCGAGGTTTACCGCGCCGGTACGATGCGAGGTCGCGATTTGCGGTCGATGATCGATCGGCTGGCGGAGCTGCCGCTCAAGTTCTCCCCGGGGGAGCACTGGAACTACGGGCTGTCGACCGACGTTTGCGGGCATCTGGTGGAGATGATCTCGGGGCAGGGATTCGACGAGTATCTGAAGCAGCAGATCTTTGAGCCGCTGGGGATGGTCGACACGAGCTTCCACGTGCCCGCCGAGCAGCATCATCGGCTGGCAGCCAACTACGAGCTCGGTCCGGATGGTGAGTTACGCCAGACCGACCTGTTCGGGGCGGACGAATTCCTGGAGCCGCCGACCTTTCTGTCGGGCGGCGGCGGGTTGGTTTCGACGACTGAGGACTACTGGCGTTTCTGCCAGATGATGCTGAACCGCGGCGAGCTGGACGGTGTTCGCATCCTAGGGCCGAAGACGGTCGAGCTGATGACGATGAATCATCTGCCTGCCAACCAGCAGCTCAGCGCCCACGCTCTGGGAACGTGGGCCGACGCGGCCAACGACGGGGTTGGATTCGGTCTTGGCTTCGCGATGGCGCTCGACCTGGCGAGCGTCCAGAATGTCGGCTCGGTCGGCGAGTACTGGTGGGAGGGCTCTGCCAGTACGATCTTCTGGATCGATCCGGTCGAGGACATGATCGTGGTGTTCATGACTCAGTTCATGCCCTCGGACGCGCATCACTTCCGGAACGAGATCAAGCAGATTTTGTATCCGGGGATCCTCGACTAGCCCCCAGTTCTTCAGCCCAACAGGTTTTTCGGCCCAACAACGAAAGCGACGCGGATTATGACAGCCACAGTCGGAAGCACCGGAATCTCGGTCGAATCGCTCGCGCGCCTCGACCAGCACTTGCTCAGCCGTTATGTGCAGCCAGAGAAGATCGCCGGATGTTTGACGCTGATCTCGCGGCGAGGCGAGGTCGCGCACCTGTCGGCGATGGGGAGCATGGATCGCGAGCGCGCCAAACCGATGGCGACGGACACGATCTTCCGCTTCTACTCGATGACCAAGCCGATTACGTCGGTGGCGCTGATGCAGTTGCACGAGCGGGGCGCGTTCCAGCTCACCGATCCGGTCAGCCGGTTCATTCCTCAGTGGCGGGACCTGCAGGTGATGTCTGATCCTGACGGGGCCGTCACGGACACTTGCCCACCGGCGCGCCCGATGTCCATGCGCGACGTGCTCTCGCATCAGAGCGGCCTGACGTACGGTTTCATGGAGGGCGCGCTGGAGATGGCTTACAACCGTGCCGATGTGTATTCGGCCGGGACGATGAAGGGCCGTGACTTGCAGTCGATGATCGACCGGTTGGCGGAGATGCCGCTCAAGTTTTCGCCGGGCGAGAACTGGAACTATGGCGTGTCGACGGATGTGTGCGGCTACCTGGTCGAGGTGATCTCGGGGCAGCGGTTCGATGAGTACCTGCAGGAGCAGATCTTCGATCCGCTGGGGATGGCGGACACCGGATTCGATGTCCCACCCGAGAAGATCGATCGATTCGCTGCCAACTACGAGCGCGGTCCCGACAAGCGGCTGCGTCTGATGGACGATCCCGCCACGAGTCACTATGCGGAGCCACAGACCTTCTTCTCGGGCGGCGGTGGATTGGTCTCGACGGTAAACGACTACCACCGCTTCTGCCAGATGCTGCTCAACGGGGGCGAGCTGGACGGGGCTCGGCTGTTGGGTCCAAAGACGATCGAGCTGATGACGATGAATCACCTGCCCGATGGGCAGGATCTGTCGGAGCGGGCGCTGGGAACGTTCTCAGAAACCGCCAACGACGGCGTCGGGTTCGGGCTCGGCTTCGCGATGATCGTGGACATTCCGCGCACGCAGAATGTGGGATCGATCGGCGAGTACTACTGGGGCGGCGCGGCCAGCACGATCTTCTGGATCGATCCGGCCGAGGAGATGATCGTCATTTTCCTCACCCAGTTCATGCCCTCAGGGACGTTCAACTTCCGCGGTCAGATCAAGCAGATCCTGTACCCGGGTCTGCTGGACTGAACGGCTAGACTTGTCGCAAATTCGCTCCAATCGAATCTGGAACAGGCATGGCCGACATACCCGACGCTCTCCCGACTTACGATCAGCTTCCCTACAAGGCGGGGAATCCTGCCAAGACGGCCTGGGGTCTGTTTGGCGACGATGACCAGGTGGGGATGTTCAACCTGCAGACTCCGGAGCGGATCGTGCAGGCGGCGTCGCTGATTCGCAAGGGCTCGATGTTCCCGATGAACTGGGACCAGTCTCAGCCCAGCCCGCCGCTGTACAACCGAGGGGCCGTGCGGCACACCGTGATGCGCCGGGCCGGATTCGGCCACCACGGCGACGACGTGCTGGACAACTTCTACACCCAGCAGTCGTCGCAATGGGACGCGCTGACGCACGTCGGCGATTTCGAGCACGGCTTCTGGGGCGGCGTGACCAACGAGTGGCTGTTGGAGAACCGGGACGCGCCCAAACTGGGGATCGAGCACTGGGCCAAGCGCGGGATCGCCGGTCGGGCTGTACTGCTGGACGTGGGACGCTGGTTCGAGTCGCAGGGTCAGCCGTTGCCGATGGACGAGTACCGCCCGATCACAGCCGATGAGCTCGAAGCCTGCCGCGCGGCGCAGCGGGTCGAGCTGCAGGCTGGCGACGTACTGCTGATCCGGATTGGCTGGATTGGCTGGTACGAGCAGACCGACATGATGACGCGCCAGTCGCTCTCACAGATGCCGAACCTGGCCTTCCCCGGACTGGGCTGCTCGGAGGAGATGGCCGCCTACATCTTCGATCATCATCCTGCGGCGGTGTGCTCGGACAACCCGGCGCTTGAGTCCTGGCCTCCGCCAAACTTTGCCGATCCCGATGGCTTCCTGCACCACTGGATCATCGGGCGGTTCGGGATGGCGATCGGCGAGATGTTCACCCTCGACGCGCTGGCTGACGATTGCGCCGAGGACGGCGTTTACGAGAGCTTCTTCGCGGCCGCGCCGCTGAATGTGACCGGGGGCACCGGTAGTCCGCCGAATGGCCTGGCGATCAAGTAATCCGCCGCATGAGCTCGCCAGCGGAGCAGCGTAGGCTGCATATTGACTGACAAGCATCGAGCAGGCGGGAGCCGCCCACGATGACCGACTCGACGATTGAGATCCTCCAGGGTGACATCACCAAGCAGGAGGCTGACGCCATCGTCAATGCCGCGAACAACCATCTCTGGATGGGCGCCGGCACGGCGGGCGCGATCGTCCGCGCGGGCGGACGCGAGATTGAGGATGAGGCGATCCGGCAGGGGCCGATCGAGGTCGGCGAGGCGGTCGTCACTGGAGGGGGCAATCTCGCTTGCAAGCACGTGATCCACGCGGCGGCGATGGGTCAGGATCTGTTCACCTCGGCCGAGAAGATTCGCGCCTCGACCGACAACGCGCTCAAGCGGGCGGAGGAACTGGGACTGTCATCGATCGCGTTTCCCGCGCTGGGCACCGGCGTCGGCGGATTCGATTACAGCCAGGCGGCCGAGATCATGCTCACCGTCTGTTACGAACACTCGGGTGGCAATCGCAGTCTGCGAACGATCCGGTTTGTCCTCTTTGATCAACTCGCGTTCGAGGCCTTCGAGCAGGTCTGGCAGAACCTCGAATCGGCCGCTGAAATCCAGCAATAGCGCAGCTCTCACAGGAGTCCACCATGGCCCGCCAGATTGAATACTGCGAACTTCAAGTCCAGTTGATGACCGGCTCGGAGGAATGGACGCCGGTGACCAGCCTCAGCGAGGCCGAATGGACCGGCTTTGCGCCGGCCGGTTGCGGCGTCGACCAGGGCCGAGTGATTGCGCTTCCAGCCGACGGTTCGTCCACCCTGCTCGATCCGAACGCTCCTGACCAAACGTGGCGCCTGGTTGACCACGAGGGCGAACCGCTCTTCGAGTTCCTGGGTTACGTGGACGACCGTCGTCCGCGCAAGAAGGGCTTCATCATCCTCGGGATCAGCACGACCCCTGAGTTGCTTGGCGCGTGGACGGAACTGCAGCCTGCGACCGCCGACTAGATTTGCCGAGCGCGGATACCATTGAGGCATGCCGCACTACACGCGCTCGGGAGATGACGGCTCGACGACCCTCTGGGGTGGTGGCCGGATTCCCAAGGACCATCCGCAGCCTGAGGCTTACGGGGCGATCGACGAAGCGTCGGCGGCGCTGGGTCTCGGCCGTGCCCTTTCGAGCGATGGACGGACCCGCGAGATTGCGGTCGAGATGCAGCGGCGGCTCTATCTGATCATGGCGGAACTGGCCGTGGCGCCGGGCAAATCGATCCCAGACGACTTCGTCACCGACAGCGAGGATGTCGACCAACTGGAGGCCTGGGCGTCCGAGCTGGAGCAGCTCGCTCCGCCTCCGAATGAGTTTGTTCTGCCCGGAGGATCGCCGGGCTCAGCCGCGCTCGACCTGGCGCGCACGACGATTCGGCGTGCCGAGCGCGAGACGGTCCGGCTGCGCGGACACGGTCACCCGGTCAACGACGACACGATCCGGTACCTCAATCGCGCCTCGTCGGTGCTGTTCGATCTTGCTCGGTATGAGGAGCAGCAAGCTGGGATCGACGCGATTCGATCTCGTCAGACGACCACCGACATGGCTGCTCAGTGAGTGACATGACGCCGACGCCTCTTGCGCTGATCTCTGACGACGGATCGCTCCACATCGCCCAGGTTCGTGGTGAGAGCTCGGAGTGGTCGGCCGATCTAGTGACGCGCCTGGATATGAAATCCGAGGGCATGGTCTTCATGTGGCCATCGTGGTCGCCGAACGGCGAACAGATCGCGGTTTCGGCGTCGTCGCAGCGGCGCGAGGATCCCAAGCTTGAGCTGTGGTGCGCGCCGCACAATGAGGGTCCCGTGGTACCGATCTTCAAGAATCCCCGGGACGGCCGGCAGGTGATCGCCGCCGGCCTGGCTCATTACGTCAACTGGTCACCATCGGGGCGCGCGCTTGCAGTCGTCGGCAATGTCGGCAGCGGGCTCGCCGTCAACCTGGTCGCGGCCAGCGGGCAGGGACGAGCGCAGCGACTGGTCGACGGTGCTCCGCTGTACTTCGCCTGGGCGCCTGACGGGCGAGCGGTGCTCGTGCATCGAGCGGCTCAACTCGTGCTGTTCGACCTCTCAGGCGACTCCGAGGGTCCGAACCAGATTCAACGGGTGCGACCGAGTTTCCGCTCGCCCGCCTGGTCGCCTGATGGATCGGCCTTCTATTTCGCGAAGCCGCGACCGGGCGGCGGTTCGATCATCGTGGGCGCTCGGCGTAGCGAGGTTGGGTCGGGTTCGGAGTACGAAGAGCTGATGCAGCTGAGCGGTCCGGCCTCGTTTGTTGCCTCGCGCAGCGACAATCGCCTGGCCGTATTGACGCTCGCCCCTGGCGACGCCGAAGGACGTCAGCTCACAATTCTCGACCCGATTACCGGGATGCAGCAGCCGGTCATTGACCGGGCGATCAACGGCGTGTTCTGGGCGCCGGACGGGCGTGCGGTGTTCGCCTTCGAGCCGCAGCCGTCGAGCACGATGATCTCGCTGGTCCGGTACGACCTCAATCGCGACGGGGAGTATGTCGGCAGCATGCGCCTGGCTCGCTTCCAGCCATCGGCCGAGTTCGCGACGATGCTCAACTTCTACGACCAGTTTGCGCATTCTCACCAGGTGGTCAGTCCGTGCGGGAACTGGATTACGTTCTCCGGCCTGGCACTGGGCAATGGCGGATCGGGTCGGCGTGGATTCGGCCCCCAGAACGGCTGCTATCTCGTCCCGGCCGACGGTTCTGCGCCTCCGCGGCGCGTTTCGGCCGGGAGCATCTCATTCTTCCCACTCAATCTTCCGGATGAGACAGGCTGAACCGTCGATGGCGTGTACGACCGAGTCAGAAGTCCTGCTGCGCAGCAATGAACTGCGCGTCACTCGCCAGCGACTGGCGGTGTTGAGCGTGCTGCGGCACTCCGACCAGCACATCACGGCCGCAGACGTCTATGAGCGGGCTCGCAGCGAAGCACCGGACCTCAATGCCTCGACCGTGTACCGGACGCTGACCCAGTTGCGCGATCTGGGATTGGTTTCGCAGACCGACCTCGGCGGCGGGGAGCGCACGTATAGCTGGCGCTCCGAGCGGCCGCATCATCATCTCGTTTGTACATCTTGCGGCGAGATGAGCGAGTTGCCGCACGACTTCCTGGCCAACTTCTCCAATCGCCTGCATTCGGAGTTTGGCTTTGAGATCGATCCCGATCATTGGGCGGTGTACGGCCGCTGCCAGTCATGCGTCGCCAGCGAGCGGGTGAGATGATCGCCACTCCTGTTGCTCTGACCCGCTATCACGAGGCCGTGCAGACGGAGATGCGGGCTGCGTTTCCGGATGTCGACTTACCGATCTACGACATGGCTCGCTACGCGCTTGGCTGGCTGGATGAGCAGGGGAATCCTGCGAACGCGTCGGGCAAGGGCGCTCGGGCTGCGTTGACGATGCTGGGTGCTGAAGCGATTACGGACGATCCGGACGCGCTCAAGCGCGCGAGTGCCGGGGCGGCCGCAGTCGAGATCGTCCACAACTTTTCTCTGGTCCACGACGATGTCCAGGACGGCGATGTCGAGCGTCGCGGCCGGCCGACCGTCTGGAAGATCTGGGGCGTGGCCCAGGCGATCAACACCGGCGATCTGATGCGCGAGCTGGCCGATGCGGCCTTGCGGCGCCCGCTGCTGCATGGTGCGAGTCCTGAATCCGTGATCGAAGCGGTGCGACGCCTCAACCGGGCGACGATGCTGATGATCGAAGGACAATACCTCGACCTGACCTTCGAGCAGCGCACGGACGTTGCGGTGGACGAATACCTCGCCATGGTCGAGCGCAAGACCGGAGCGATGATGGGCGTGTCGCTGTCGATCGGCGCGACGCTGGCCGGCGCATCGTCCGAGCAGGCCGACGCGCTCGATCGCGCCGGCAAACGGCTCGGGAGATGCTTTCAGATGCGCGATGACTGGCTCGGCATCTGGGCCGACCCGGACGCTCTGGGCAAGCCGACCGACGCCGACATCCGCCGGCGGAAGAAGTCGTATCCGATTCTGTACACCCTGGGCAATGCTCCCGCAGAGGCGAGGCGCGAGTTGATGGAGATCTACCGCTCGGAACTCGGCGGTGGTGATGATCTGCCGGAGGAGCAGGTCGACTGGGTGCACAATCTGCTCGATGAGATCGGCGCCGATCAGGTGACTGACCAGGCGGCGCGGGTAGAGTATGAAGCCTTTCGCGTCGAAATGGAATCGGCCAAGCCACGCGCAGAAGCAGTGGCCGACCTGGAAGCGCTGGCGCTCTTCACGCTCGAGCGTGATCGCTAACGTGCGCGCATGACGACTGTCAGACCTCAATCGGTCGCCGACAGCGCTCTGTCGAGATCGATCAGGCGGGCTACCGACTGGCTGATCGAACAGCAAGACCCGGCCGGGTTCTGGTGGGGCGAGTTGGAATCGAACCCGTCGATCTCGTCCGAGTACCTGCTGTTGACGCATCACCTGGGCATTGGTGATCGACAGCAATGGGACGGGATTGCGCGCTACATCAGGGCGCAACAGCGGCCGGAGGGGTTCTGGGCGCAATACCTGAACGGTCCCGGAGACGTCTCGACCTCGGTTGAGTCCTACTTCGCGCTCAAGCTGGCCGGTGACGATCCCGACTCGCCGCACATGACGCGGGCCCGCGAGTGGATTCTGGAGCAGGGTGGGATCGTCAAGGCGCGCGTGTTCACCAAGATCTGGCTGGCGATGTTCGGCGAGTTCGACTGGGATCGTCTGCCGGCGATGCCGCCCTGGATCAATCTGCTGCCCTCATGGCTGCCGATCAATCTGTATGAGTTTGCGAGCTGGGCTCGGGCGACGATCGTCGGAATCACGGTGATCATGACGCTTCGGCCGACGGCCGCGTTGCCGGCCGGCGCGGGCGTGCCAGAGCTGTGGGTCAAGCCGTCGGACCGGCGACGGTTCGCTGTGCCGCCGCCGAAGAATCCGTTGTCGGCAAAGGGCGTGTTTTATGTCGTCGACTCGCTGCTTCGGTTCCTGGACCGCAACCGCATCCGACCGTTCGAGCATCGCGCGCTTGCGTTTTCGGAGCGCTGGCTGCTTGACCGGCAGGAGGCCGACGGTTGTTGGGGGGGGATTCAACCTCCCTGGGTCTACGCGATCCTTGCACTGCGGGCGATGGGCTACTCGCTGGACCATCCGGTCATCCGACGAGCGCTCGCGGGATTTGAACGCTTCACCTGGAACCAGGTCGATCGCGAGGGCGAACAGATCTGGACGGAGAGTTGCCAGTCCCCGGTGTGGGACACCTGCCTGGCCGCGGTCGGTCTGCTGGACACGGGACTCGATCCGCAGCACCCGGTTCTGCAGCGCGCAGCCCGCTGGATGCTGCGCGAGCAGGTACTGAGCGGCGGCGACTGGCAGGTCAAGAATCCGGATACGCCGCCAGGCGGCTGGGCATTCGAGTTCGACAACGACATCTATCCGGACGTTGATGACACCGCCGTCGTGCTGATGGCCCTGGAGCGCATTCCGATGCCAGGTCTGGAGTCGGAGCGGCAGCTTGCTCTCGATCAAGGGTTGCACTGGATGCTCTCGATGCAGTCCTCGAACGGCGGCTGGGGCGCGTTCGACGTGGACAACGACAAGACCTTTCTGGCGGACATTCCCTTCGCCGACTTCGGCGAGCTGCTCGATCCGCCGACCGCCGATGTCACGGCTCATGCGCTCGAGTACATCGGCCAGCTTGGCTACAGCGGCCAGTATCCGCCCGCCAGCCGCGGCCTGCGCTTCCTGTACGAGTTGCAGGAGCCGGATGGTTCGTGGTGGGGCCGATGGGGCGTCAACTACATCTACGGCCTGGGCGCGGCGCTGCCAGCGCTCAAGACGCTGGGCGAGTCGATGTCTGCGCCTCCGGTGCGCAACGCGATCGAGTGGCTCTTCCGCCACCAGCTCGAGGACGGAGGCTGGGGTGAATCCTGCGACACTTATGCCGACCCGTCGCTGCGCGGTCTGGGACCCTCCACACCGTCACAAACGGCGTGGGCCCTGATGGCGCTGATCGCGGCCGGAGAGGCGGAGCATGAGTCGGTCGCGCGGGGCGTGCAGTATCTCGTCGAGCGGCAGCGGGAGGACGGCACCTGGGACGAGCCGGAATTCACCGGCACCGGATTCCCCGGCGACTTCATGATCAACTATCACCTCTACCGTCACTATTTCCCCCTGATGGCACTGGGACGCTACGAACAGGCGATCGCGCCTCGATAGGCGAACCGTCTTCTTGGTTCCGGCCGGTTCGTTCTGACGTTGGCCAGGAGGCAGTCGCACCAATCGGGTTTGCGACTGCACAGTGTTTGTGTCGATCTGGAAACCATTTTGAACAGCTACCATGCCAATTCACCTGCGTAGCATTGAGAGCAGGGGAGGGGGGAAGCATGATGACGACGCCAGGCACGACGCCAAGCGCAAATGCCGAGATAGAGATGCGGCAGCTACCCCTTGACCTCCGGCACGGTGGACACACGATTCGGCTCCGCTACCTGGCCAGCGACGATGGCAACGCGTTGCTCGAGTTTGGCCGCCGGCAGCCGAATGAGGATCTCCTCTTCCAGGAGCGCGATATCACCAACGTTGCCGATATCGGCGACTGGATCCACGAGAGCGAGGCCGGTCGGATTCGCTCGGTCGTGGCCGAGGAGAACCAGCAGATCATCGGCTATGCGACGATCGAACGAGGGCGGTTGCGTTGGACCCGCCATGTGGCTGAGATCCGCGTGATGGTCGATGTCAGCGCACGACGACTGGGACTGGGCCATATTCTGCTCGGGCTTGCCTTCGAGGGCGCGCTGACCGACGACGTGGCCAAGATCATCGCTCAGATGACTCCGGATCAGGTTGGGGCGCGGAAGATTTTCGAGCGTCTCGGTTTCGTCGAGGACGCGGTGCTGACGCGCCATGTCGCCTCGGCCGACGGCGAACTCCATGACCTCGTGGTGATGCGTTTCGACACCAAACAGCGGCTGATCTGCGAGGAGTGTGGTCAGCCGGTACTCACCCTGATCCCAATGCAGGGCAAGCAGCTCTGCTGGGCCTGCTACGAGATCCTTGATCACGAACTCGGAGCGGGATAACGCGCGGAAGATGGAACTGGAGGACGGAATGGCGGAACATCGAGACCACACGTACAAGATCATTGAGCTCGTGGGCTCCTCGCCGGATGGCGTGGACCAGGCGATCCGCAATGCGATCGAGCGGGCCGGAGAGACGCTCAAGAACCTCGACTGGTTTGAGGTCCGCGAGATCCGCGGACCGATCCAGGACGGCGAGATCGGCTGGTTCCAGGTCAAGCTTGGCGTCGGCTTCCGGATCCTCGACCCGGCGGACCTTGAGAACGACTAGGAAGTACACAGGCGCCGCACGCCGATGAGCCTCAGCAAGCAGGGTACCCCGGACAGCGCGTTCGCCGGCGACTCGGTCGACGCGCTACGCTGGTGTCAGCGATACACCCGGCGGCACAGTGAGAACTTCACCGTCGTCAGCTGGTTTCTGCCCCGCGAACTGCGCGCGCCGATGTTCGCGGTCTACGCATTCTGCCGCTTCACGGACAACCTCGGCGACGATCCCGACGCCGAGCCGCATGAGCGACTTGAGCGGCTGGACACCTGGCAGGCAGACCTGGAGCGGGGCTTTGACGGCTCTCAGCCGCAACACCCGATCAACGTCGCTTTGCAACACGTGGCCGAGTCCAAGCCGCTGCGCGTTGATCCGTTTCGCCGGCTGATTGAGGCAAATCGGCTCGATCAGCACAAGTCTCGCTATGAGACCTTCCAGGACGTGCTTGCGTACTGCGACCTCTCGGCCAATCCGGTCGGCGAGATGGTGCTGGCGCTGTGGGATATCGACACCGGGACCGACGAAGGCCAGTATCGGCGGGATTTGTCCGATGCGACGTGCACTGCGCTGCAGATCGCCAATCACTGGCAAGACGTGCGACGCGACTATCTCGACGCCGGGCGGATGTACCTGCCGCTAGAGGAGCTGAACGGCTTCGGTCTGTCGGAAGAGGAGGTTGCTGAGGCGATTCGCGAGCGTCAGTGCCCCGACGCATATCGAACGATGATGCGCTTCCAGGTTGATCGCGCGGAGGCCTGGTTCCGAAAGGGCGAGCGGCTGATTGACGAGGTTCCACCGGAGCTGGCGATCGATCTGCGTCTGTTCACCGATGGAGGCCGAGCGGTGCTCAAGGCGATCGAGCATCAGGACTACGACACGCTGACGAGGCGTCCCAGGGTTGGCAAGAGCACCCGAGCCTGGTTGGCCTTGCGCGCGGCAATCCAACTCAAACTAACCTGACGCCATCATGCAACGACGTCTCGATCCACAGGTCGCCGAGGCCTACCAAGCATGCCAGGCGTTTACACGTCGCCGGGCGACCAATTTCTACATCGCCTTCTCGGCGTTGCCCCGCCACAAGCGGCAGGCGATCTACGCTGCCTACGCTTATGCTGGGACAGTTGACGACGCGGTCGACGACGCCGGCACGCAGGAGGAGCGTGCGGCGGCCCTGAATCAGGCTCACGACCTGTTGCACGCTGCCTACAACGGCGGCGCCGCCGAACCGTCGTGGTTGACGATGGGTCTGGCCGACGCGATCGAGCGTTACGACATTCCGCGGGACCACTTTGAGGAACTTGTGCTCGGGATGGAGCACGACCTGACCTATACGCGCTATGAAACCTGGGCTGATTTGGAGCAATATTGCTACCGGGCCGCCTCGGTGATCGGGTTGATCTGCATCTGCATCTTTGGCTACGACCGCTCGCATACGCAGCGCGCGATCAGTTCTGCGGTGGCGATGGGCAAGGCACTGCAAATCACCAACATCATGCGCGACGTCAAGGAAGACGCCGAGCGCGGGCGGATCTATCTCGCTCAGGAAGATCTGGATCTGCACGGTCTCAGCGATGAGGACATTCTCGGCAACGTCTACGGCGAGCCCTTCCGCAACCTGATGGCCGACTACGCCCAGCGCGCCTATGCCTTCTATCGCGAGGGCGACCGCCTGATCCCGTTGCTCGACGGACCGCGCAGCCGTGCTTGCTGCAATGGACTGCAGGGCGTGTACCGGATGATTCTCGACGCGATCGTCGAGCGTGAGTATGACGTCTACAGCCAGCGGGTGTCGCCGTCCAAGGTGGGTCGCGTGGTTCGGATGTTGGAACTCTGGTTGATGGGCGCGATGCCTAACGTCGCCCGCATCGGCTGACGCCGCCGTGACCGACTACGGTGTCGAGGCTCCGATCGCCGTCATTGGAGGCGGGCTTGCCGGTCTCAGCGCTGCGCTGGAACTGGTTGACGCCGGTCGCAATGTGGCCTTGTTCGAGCGCCGACCGTTCGTCGGTGGCAAGGCCTACTCATTTGAGGATCCGAAGCACGAGGTGATCCTCGACAACGGGCAGCACATCACGATGCGCTGCTGCACCGAATTCCAGGCCTTCCTTGAACGGATTGGCTGCGCCGACATTGTGCGCTACCAGGACAACCTCGAGGTTGCGGTGATTGACCCGGACTCGCGCGGTCATCATGTCAGCGTGATTTCATCGAAGCAGCCGAGCGTGTTGTCTCGGTTGGGACTGCAGCTGTTGCCGGCTCCGCTGCATATGTTTCCTTCGATGGTGACGTACGAGCACCTGACCTTGGCCGAGAAGACGCGGCTTGCCTTTGCCTTTGAGCCGATTCGCAGGATGAGCGAACTTGAGCGGCTGGCGCTCGATCGGCTGTCATTTGAGACTTGGCTGCTCAATCACCATCAGACCGAACGCGTGATCGAGCGGTTCTGGGACCTGATTGTTTTGCCGACTTGCAATGATCACTGTTCCGACGTGTCGGCAACGCAGGCGATCCAGGTCTTTCAGGAGGGATTCAGCCGTGATACGGGCGCAGCCGACATTGGCCTGTTCACTCGGGGACTGGGCCAGGTCGCGCATGCCGCGCTGGATCGGCTGCGCGAGCGAGGAGCACGGGTTGAGTTGAACGGCAACGCGAGCGCCATCGTGATGCACGGTGGGGACGCCGCCGCGGTGCGCTATGGGCGCGGCCAGCAGGCAGATGTGAGCGCGGTCGTCATCGCCCTGCCTCCACAGGCGGCCTTCAACCTGGTGCCGGCCGCCTGGCGACGGCGTGAGCCGTTCTGGCGACTGAGCCAGCACGAGGTCAGCCCGATCATCAACGTACACATGCAATGGGATCGGCGGGTGATGCGTCGGGACTTTGTCGCCGTGCTCGATCCCGATGCGCAGTTCATCTTCCACCGATCCCAGATTCACGGTTGGCAGACGCCGCCGCATTGGATTTCGGTCTCGCTGAGTGGGGCGCACAACCTGGTTGATTTGCCGCAGCAAGTGATCGTTGAGCGGGTCGAGCGTGCGGTTCGGCGTGCGTTGCGGCGGACGGCGGGCGCGAACCTGCTCGCGACTCGGGTGGTCAAGGAGGCAGAGGCCACGTTCCGGCCAACGCCGGGGATGAATGCGCATCGCGTGCCGGCGCGCACGTCAATCCGCAACCTCGTACTCGCCGGCGCCTGGACGGCGACCGGTTGGCCGGCCACGATGGAGTCGGCCGTGCGCAGCGGCCGAGCGGCCGCTCGGGCGTTGCTAGAAAGACCGGTTCAATCGAGATGACCAACCGACGGCGGAGCCACTCGAATCCGGAGTTTGAAACGCGCTTCGCCTATTGCCGGGCGCTGCGCGTTGGCAATCTGATTCATGTCAGCGGAACGGCGGCGGTCGAGGACGACGGTAGCGTCACCCCGGGTGGCGCCGGCCCTCAGACCGCTCGCTGCCTGGCAATCATCGAGGCTGCGCTCGAGGAACTCGGCGGGTCGCTCGCCGATGTCGTTCGGCTTCGCATGTACATCACCGACATCGACCAAACCGAGTCGATGGGCGAGCATCTGCGCGCTGCGTTTGCCGACGCTCCGCCGACATCGACGTTGGTCGAGGTCAGGGGTCTGGTGGACCCTGAAATGATCGTCGAGATCGAGGCAGAGGCGATCATCGACTCCTCGATTGACGAAGTGGATTGAGTCCGTGCCGCTCGCGAATAGCGTTGGCTGCGGCCCAGAGGTGTGACTCGGAGGCGAACAGCTTTGTCAGCTGATTCGAGGAGCAGCCGAGCAGCGAGGCGCAGTCGGCGGTCGAGCCCTGAGTAGCGTCGAAGAGATCCAACAGCGGTCCAACGCCCGTCCAGAACTCGCGATGCTTTGCGCCGACTCGTTCTTTGCGCGCCACCTCGGTCTCGACTGATCGCGGTAGGATCCGCTGCAGTGCGAGCGGTGGGTGATACATCTCCAGGTCGAGGTCTGCGCGATGCTCAAGGGCAATGTTTCGCCTCAATCGGGCCAGCGCAGCAGAACGGTTCTGGTGTTGGGATCGACGCTCGGAGGCGAAGCCGACCACGCCGGTCGGCTCATGGGTCAGGCGGACGGCGGAGTCGGTCTTGTTGCGGTGCTGACCGCCCGGGCCGGAGACGCGGAATCGTTCGAACCGGCACTGGTTGAGTAGCTCCTGGTCGGAGAGGGCGAGCCAGTCTCTACTGCTGCTGGACCAAGCGGATCTCGCTTTGCTGTCGGGCGATGACGAATGAGACATAATGCCAGCCAGAGATGGTCGTATGGCTCACGTTCGTGGCCAAACGGGTGAGCAGGACGAGGCCGAGATCCTGAAGCTCGTCGTTGCTTGCCTGCAACAGATCGGGGGGCATGTTCGGGAGCTCAACGTCGCGGACGTCCGAGCGGTCGGTGACGATGACCTGAATCTCGTCTTCGTTGGCCGTGGCTTCAATCCGCACCGTCCGGTCAGTATCGCCATCTTCGACCACGTGTGTGAAGAGCTCCTCCAGGCACAGCTCCAACCGGTTCGATGGGCCTGCCTCCAAGCTAAAACCCTTTGACACGTCAGTCCCGAACGCGATCACCTGCTCCAGAGACTCCGCCGCTGCGTCCCCTTGCCAACGGAACTTGCGCTGCGGGATCAGGGCGAAGATCGCTGAGACGAGGACCGCGATTACCGAACCCAGGGCGATTGCGTTGCCGGTGATTGGCGCCAGCGCCTCGGGGATGTGCTCGAGGAATGGCAAGCCCAGTTCGTCCGCGAACTCGCCTGTGAAGCCGCCCCAGAAGCCGAGCGAGATGATTATCGCGGCTCGTGTGTTGATGCCTGCGTCGACAACGGTCTGCATCCCAACGATGAAGAGCAGCAGCATCGCCACGAATGAGACGCCACCGATGGCCGGTCCTGGCAGATCAAGGACGAAGCCGCTGAGGACTGGGAAGAACGCCATCACGACCATGATCCCGGCGCCCCACAGACCGACCCAGCGCGATCCGACCCCAACAACTGGAACCATGCCGATTGGTGAGGAGTACGTAGTGTTTGGCGTGGTGCAAAAGATGCCGGCCAGCGCGTTGCCCACACCGTCCGCGTTCAATGCGCCGCGCACAGCTTCGTAATCGATGCGGCGAAAGTCTCGCTGCGAGACCTTCTGGATCGCGATAGCGTCACCGACAGTCTCAAAGGTGCCGGCCAGCGTTGCGATCACGAAGGCGCCGAGTACGGCAAATGCCGCGCCCGACGTTGGAAAGGTCGGGGCTTCCCACTCGCCGATTGGGAAGCCGACGATGGCTGCGTCCCCGGAGTGCCCAAACACCCAGTCCCCAGTGATCGCTGCGGCGATGCAACCTGCTGCCAGACCGACGATTGGCGACCAGAGACGATAGCGGGCTGGCGCCAAGACGATCATCGCGACCATCACGAACACCGATATGCCACCGATTGCCATGTACTCCAGCGAGCCCGCTCGGTCGGTGCCAACGCCGTTCCACTGCTGGACTGTCAGGGGCACAATGGTGACCGCTACGCACATCACCACGACGCCGCCGACTGTCGGCGTGAAGACGTTGCGGAAGAAACGGAAGAAGCGCGCGATCAGTATCTCGGTTGGCGCTGCGATGAGTGCCAGGGCGGCGACGAAGCCGATACCGGCCATCGCGATCGCATCGAACGTAGCAGCGAAGAATGCTCCCGAGGTGCCCATGAAGAGCATGTATCCGGAGCCCACGCCGGCGATGCGGAATGCCTGGACGGCGGTGGAGAGCCCTGCCGTGAGCAGGGAGGCCGAGATCAGGAAGGCGGCCTCTCCGGCGGTGATCAGCTCTGCGGCGCGCAAGAGGAACGGGAGCAGGATCGCCCCGGAGATGACAAAGAGAGCGTTCTGGAAACCGAGTCCAGCGGCGATCAGAAGCGGCGGGCGCTCGTGGACATCGTAGCGAAGTGTCGGTCCGCGCTGTCGCATGGCGCGCGTAGTCTATAGGGAACAGGTATACCGGGACGCACGAAGTGAGGTGTCGCGATGGGATCCGGACTCACCGCCATGGTCAACGGACTCAAACTCCACTACGTCGATCACAGCGGTGCGGCGGCGGTCAGCGCCGTGGCGCTGCATGGATTCGCGCTGAATTGCCACTCCTTCGACGAGGTCGCGCCTGCGCTTTCTGACCAGTTGCACTGGTACGCGCTCGACCAGCGGGGACACGGCCACTCGGATCGCGCGGCCGAGCTTGGCGACTATTCGCGCGACCACATGGCTGAGGATATTCAGCAGTTCATCGAGACTCAGGAGCTCGATCGTCCAGTGGTGCTGGGGCACTCGATGGGCGGCATGAACGCGATGACGTTTGCGTCGCGGTACCCGGACCAGCTTCGCGCACTGGTGTTGATCGATGTTGGACCGGGCGTGAGTGTGGACGGGGTGCAGCAGGTTCGGCAGTTTGTGGCCGGGCCGTATGAGCTCGAGTCTCTGGAGGCCTGGGTCGAGATGACCCACCAGTACTACCCGTTCCGCTCCAAGGAGGGCATCCGCAAGCGGCTGGAAGTGTCGTTGCGGGAGACTCCCGAGGGCAAGATGGCCAAGATGTTCGACGAACGCTTCCGCGAAGCCGACTTCCGCGGCGTCGCCGATGCGCGTACGGGTATCTGGGAGACGGCCGAGGCGTTGATCGTGCCGACACTCCTACTGCACGGCGAGAAGAGCCCGGTGCTCAAGCGCGAGCAGGCGGAGGAATTCGCCAACAAGGTTCCGGTCGTGCGGCTGGTCACGATTCCCGAAGCGGGGCACTCGGTTGCCGGCGATCAGCCCGAGGCGTTCGTCGGAGCGGTGCGCGACTTCCTCAACGATGTCCTCTAGTCGACCAGCTTCCCGCTCCAGACGACGGCGACAGACTTCCTCGCTGCTGATCCCGATCATCGGCGGGATCATCGGGTTCATTGGCGCGCTGTTCCTGCTGCGCGAGCTGGACATTTTCGAGGGCGATCCGGCGCCGCCGGCACCATCGCTCGCGGCGGCCTGCGACTACCCGGTGGGCAGCTACTACGACCAGCTCTGCACGCTCGTCGCTCGGGCGACGGTTGAGATTCAGACGGTGATCGACCCGGACACCGCTACCCGGTGCGTCGATGAGAACGTCGATTGCCGCGTGCACCGGGAGAATTTGCGCCGCGGCCTGCCGACGACGGAACGGTTCCGCGATGCTCTGTTCGACCTGATGCCGCCGGAGAAAGCGGAGGACTGGCACACCCGGTATCTGACGGCGATCTCTCTGCTCCATAGCGGGTACAACGCGCAGTTTGTGGCCTTGCAGGAGAACGACCGCGAGGCGTTCCTGGCGGCTCACGAGCGGACCGTGGAGTCAGCGTCGGGCGCGGGCGTGCTGTTTGACGATTTCGAGATCGCTTTTACCGACGAGCGCGAGCCTTAGCCATCGTTGGACTCAAGGATCGATTTGAGCTGTTCCAACTCTTTCTTCATCTGACGGGTCATCATCATTTTCATCAGCGGGCGGAGGAGGATGAACATGATCGAGGTCGCGATGTGATCGCTGCCGGCTGTCATGGCGTTGGTCACGATGGTGCTTGCGCCGGCGCGCTCAAGGGTTAGCTGGCCAGTGAAGGGGAAGGGGCCCTCCACCGCTTCCAGCACCAGTTGGCGACCTTCGCGGAACTCGGTGATCGTCATCAGGGTCGGAGACGAGCCGCCACCGTAGCTGTAGGTGCCTCGGATCTGCGTGCCTCGACCGATCGGCACGTCGCCGACGACCTCTGAGTCGGACATGCCGTCGACCCACTCGTCCTGGTTGGTGACGTCGGCGACGTAGGCCCAGACCTCGGTCGGATCTCGTTCAATCGCGACCTGGGCGCTGGCGCTCATACTGACCATCAGGACTCGAGTCCCATCGCCTGACGGAGGTGTGCGATTTCATCTCTCAGCATCCGATTGGCGACGATGCTGCCGAGCGGACGCAGCGGGCCCATCGCGATCTTCATCATCAAGGAGGACGGGTACAGCGTGACTTCGTACTTCATTCGCGAGGCCTGGTCGTCACCCGAGCAGGTGATGACCGTGACGAACGGCGTGTGACCGTCCGTGTTTTCCCATGAGACGCGATTGGGTGGGTCGAATTCCTTGACTGTCATCGTGACGCGCAGGGACTTGCCCTGTTCAGTCGACGTGCCGACGATCTCGGAGCCCAGTCCAACCTCTCCGCCGCCGACCACCTCGGAGTCGGACATGCCGAAGACCCAGTGATCCTGGTTGGGCACGTGCGAGACGAACGACCAGAGCTGATCGAGCGGGCATTCAAAGTCTGCTTCGATGTTGAATGCTGCTGCCATCGACCGCGCCTATCTGAACAGGTCCATCTCGGGCGGGCGGACCAGGGTGGTGTGGTCGTATTCCTCGACGGGCACGTTCAGGCCGCGGACGACGGCGACCGGGACTTTGTCGAGCTTGTTCATGACCGGTTCGGCTGCCGAGGCCAGTTCGTCGACGAGCGCCATTTCCGTGACCCGCAGGTCGTAGCCCTCGGCATCGACCTCACCGATGTAGGAGCGAATCGGATTCATCCCGCTGACGCCGATGGCCACGTTGGTGAGTCCGTTGCGCCAGGGGCGGCCGAAGGTGTCGGTGACGATCACGGGGACATCAATCTGACCGCGCGCGATGAGTCCTGTGCGGATCGCCAGGGCGGAGGCAGACGAGTCGATCGGGAGCAGCGCGACGGCCTCGCCGCCGCCAACGTTGGATTGATCGACGCCGGCGTTGGCGCAGACCCAGCCGTGGCGGGTCTCAGAGAGGATCAGGCCGCGGGTCATGCGAACGATGCGCTTGGATTCACGGAGTACGAGCTCGACCGCGCGGGCGTCCTTCTCCCAATCCTGGGCCCAGTCCTCAGCGAACTCGCCGGCGGTAACGTCGTCGAGCCGGATGACCCGGCCCTCCGCCTTGGAGACGATCTTCTGGGTGACGAGGAGCACATCGCCGGCTTCGAGCGGCGTCTCCTGTGCGGTCAGGGCGTTGTGGATCAGTTCGGCCAGATCGTCTCCGTCGGCGACCTCGGGAATGCCGCCGACGGCGAAGACGCGGTACTCGGAGGGAGGTGCCATCAGTCGATTCCCACCATTCGTACGGCAGCCTGGGTCTTGTAACGCATGTTCATGCCGATGATCAGCGCGGTCAGGTCCTCGACGAACTTCGACATCGAGAGCGGACCGGCGTCGATGGGCCGGAGGTCGGGCATCTTGCCGACCAGGTCGATCACTTCCTGCTTGGCGTCGGCGTCGTCAGCGGTGATCAGGACATCGCCTTCCATCGGATCAGAGAGCTTTTGCAGCTTGCGCGCGCTGAGGTTGTGGAACGCGCCCACGACGCGGGCGTCGGGCAGCAGAGCCTGGGCCTGCTCGGTGGCCGAGCCCTGCTCGACATCGGAAATGCCGGGGACTCGATTTTCCATCGTCAGCGGGACGGCGGCGTCGATCACGAGTTTGCTGCCGATCGCGTCTCGCAAGTCGTTGAGGGTCGCCTCGTGGCCGTCGAAGGGCACCACGATGATCACGACGTCGGACTGTTCGACAACGTCGCGGTTGACGCCGCCTCCGGCATCGGGCGTTCCGCCGGCTTCGTTGACGGCGTCGCGGACGGTCTGGGCTGCGTCTTCGGCTCGTTCGATCCTGCGCGAACCGATCAGCACACGTTCGCCCGCCATCGCGAGGCGCATCGCCAGTCCCAACCCCTCCGGTCCCGTGCCGCCGATAAAGCCGATGGTCGCCATGCCCACTCCAGATCTATGCCTAAACTGAGGATTGCCTGCGCACACGCACCGTGGGGTGCACAACCACAAGGCTAACGCCAGCCCTACGATTCACCGTGACTAGCCTGACTGACACGCCACCATCCGCCGCACCGCTCGTCATCAAGCATCCGATCGAGCCGGACGCCGAGCCTGCGGTGCGGCTTGACGACATCAGGTTGACCTATGAGACCAAGGAGGGCGCTCTGCTTGAGGCGGTGGATCGGACCAGCCTGACGATCCGGGCGGGTGAGTTCACGGCGCTGGTCGGGCCGTCGGGCTGCGGCAAGACGTCGCTCTTGCGAGTGATCGCCGGACTGACGGCTCCGTCGAGCGGGGAGGTGTTCGTCTTCGGTCAGACGCCGAAGGAGGCTCAGCGTCACAAGCGGCTAGGCCTCGTCTTCCAGGAGCCGGCGTTGCTCGCCTGGCGCAGCGTCGAGGACAATGTGCGACTCGGCCTGCAACTGAATCCTCGCGAGACGCACTCCTCAACCAACGTGCATGAGCTGATCGAAATCGTCGGTCTGAGCGGGTTCGAACGCTATCGACCGGCGGAGCTATCAGGCGGGATGCAACAACGAGCAGCGCTGGCCCGCGCGCTGGCGATCGATCCGCCGTTGTTGCTGATGGACGAACCGTTTGCCGCGCTGGACGAGATCACCCGCGAGCAGATGCGTTACGAACTGCAGCGGCTGTGGAGCGTGTCACACGATCCCCGCGATCCGCCTCGGTCCGCCGTGTTCGTCACTCACTCTGTTGCCGAGGCGGTGGCGATCGCCGATCGGGTGCTGGTGATGTCGCCGCGACCGGGCCGGATCATTGCGGATATTCCGATCACCACGTCTCGGCCCAGACGACCTGAGCACGAGCATTCTGACCGCTTCGTCAATGACACTGCGATCGTGCGCGCGGCACTGCGGTCTCCAACTACTCCCGCCGTTCCTCTGGATGCGGCCTGATCCCGACATGATCTCTGAGCCGATCCGCGATTTGGACCATCTCGACGCTCCTGCCTCGGGTCGGATTCCGATGGCTCCACCGGATATCCGTCCGCTGCTTGGCTGGGTGCTGCCGCCGCTGGTCGCATTGTTGCTGGCCGCGATTGCGGTTGAGCTGTGGGTGCGGATTGCCGATGTGTCGATCTGGGTCATGCCTCGGCCGACCGGTGTGATCGAGAATTTTTTCGCCGATTTTGGGCGTTACTTCTCTGAGGGACTAAAGACCCTTGGCGTCTCGCTAGGTGGACTGGCGATCGGGACGGCTGCCGCGACGCTATTGGCGGCTGGGGTGGCGCACTCGCAGGTCCTTGAGCGGGCCGTCTTGCCGATCGCGATCATGGTCAAGGTGACGCCGGTCGTGGCGCTGATCCCACTGTTCATCATCTGGATGGGGCATGGCTGGAACCCGAAGATCGCGATTGCTGCTTTGATCACTTATTTTCCGGTCCTAATCAATGCGATCGCGGGTTTCCGCGACGTCGATCCGCGGATGCACGATTTCTTCCGCTCGGTCGATGCGTCGACTTGGGAGATCTTCAGGCATCTACGGCTGCCGGCGGCGGTGCCGTATCTGTTTGCCTCGCTCAAGATCTCAGTCACACTGTCGTTGATTGGGGCTGTGGTGGCGGAATTCTTCCTGTCGGGACAAGGCGGACTGGGCGCGGTGATCTGGATTGAACAGAACAACCTGCGGCTGGAGCAGGTCTTTGCCGCTGTGTTGATGCTGACACTGATCGGCGTGACGCTCTCGACGGCTGTGGTCGTCGCTGAGCGACTTTTTTCGTGGCGTCTCGACCAACCTGTCGCCGCCTCATAAGCTCGATCTATGGAGCAACCATGACAACGCCTTCCGAACCACCCGCCGACGACAGCGAACGCACCGATTACCGCCTGCCCGAGCGTCAGGCTCCGCAGGAATCAGACGCAGTGGTGATCAAATTCTCGTCTGACGGCCTGGTGCTCGAGTTGGAAGGCGACGATGTCGACCTGGGCACTGATCTCAAGGTGCGGAGCGAGCACCGGCTGATCGCCGAGTTTCGCCGCGACGCGGTCGATGGCTGGTGGTTTAAGTCGTCGGTGTTGCGAGAGCCAAGTCCGATCCCGAACGATTCCGCGTAGACCGCGTGTCGTCGGGTTGCCCGATACGAGTGGGATTCATACGCTGTGGGCGGTCGCTATCGCCGTGGCAACCCCATGGAAGCGGCTCCGGCTAGCCGGCCCGGCAAGAGAAAGCGCCCGGCGTCCGACCAGCCAGAGGAGCCCTGCGCCCATGTTGCAGACGTCCGTTTCCGTTCACAAACGATTGCTGATCGCGATCTCGCTCTTCGCTGCCCTGGCAGCGTCCTTGAGCATCGCCTGTTCCGGCGATGACTCAGATGAGGTCCTGACGATGACCTACATGGCTGGGTTCGTGGCCCAGGCCAACCTGCCCTTCGTCGCGGTCTATGTGGCCGAGGATCAGGGCTTCTTCGCCGACGAGAACCTTGAAGTTGATATTCAGCACGCCGGTTTCACCGGCGCCCACAAGAACCTGCTGCTCGCCGGCGAGATCGACATCACCACGCTGCCGGCGTCGGAGATGCTGCAGATTCGCGCCAACACCGGCGCGCCGTACGTCGCGGTGATGCTCTTCGGTCAGCGCGGTGACTTTGGCTATGCCGTGCTCAACTCGTCGGGCATCGAGTCACCGGCCGACTTCGCCGGTCGTGATGTCGGGTTCAAGGGCATCGTGCAAGCCGAGTTCCACGCGATGCTGGCCGCCCACGGCCTGACCATCGACGACATGAACATGATCGATGTCGGCTTCAACCCGGTCGTGCTGGTCGAGCAACAGGTTGAGGTCTACCCGGTCTTCCTCTCCAACGAGCCCGACACGCTGACGCGCAAGCTGAACCAGGAGATCACGGTCTTTGAGGCCGCGGACGACGGCGTGCCGACGCTTGGCGTGGTTTACCTGGTCAGCGAGGAATTCCTTGAGGACGAGACGAACCGCGAGAAACTGGAGCGCTTCCTGCGCGCCACGGTCCGCGCCTTCGAGTTCGCCGTCGACGACCCGGCGGCCGCGATCGAATCCACCGAGAAGTTCCTAGCCGAGGACCCACCGCCCGATCTAGTCCACGAGCGCTTCATTCTCGACACGGAGATTGAAAATGCGCTGAGCGATCTGACCCGAGCCAATGGTGTCGGTTGGTTCACCCAGCAGCAGTTCCGAGCGCTGACCGACGTGCTGCTCGAGTACGGCGCGCTGGAAAACGATGTCGACCTCGAGGCTGCGCTGGATCGCTCATTCCTCGAAGGGGTCCACAAGTAGAGATATACACCGTCGAGCTACCGCAATCGGGGCGGCTCTGGTGGCCGCCCTGTTCGTGAACCGTCCAGATAGCAGAAGGGCGCCCACGTGGGCCGCCCCTACGAGGACTCACTGGCGGTCGTACGCTTAGGCGCGGCTGCGGAGGAACTTTTCCTGGCCCGGGGTCGGCTTGTCTCCGGGGTAGTGGAGCTTCTTCAGCTCGTCGCGCAGCGGGAAGATGTGGACCGCATCCCAGCCGCAGGACTGTTCGCAGAGGCGGCAGCCAGTGCAGTTCTTCTCGATTACGACGGCCTGACCGAAGAAATCGGATGCTTCATCGGTGAAGTCCAGTTCCAACGCCTCGAACGGGCAGACGTTGATGCAGATTTCGCAGCCCGAGCCGATGCACTTGTCGGCGTCGACGACGGCCTTGGGCCATTCCTTCTTGGCGAACTTGCGGCAGATGTCGCCGTCGTCGTCGAGGATGCACTCAACCGGGCAGACTGCGCCGCAGGCGCCACAGTCGATGCAGAGCGCGGGGTCGATGTAGTGGATCGTGTTGCGCTCGCCCCAGATGGCGTTTGTCGGACAGCGGTTCGTGCAGGCCGTGCAGCCGATACACGTTTCGACGATTTCGTAGGCCACGGCCGACTCCTCTGCGTTCCACGACGGCGCTTCCGCAAGTATATCCACGCATCATCGGGCCATTCAATCAAACTCGTTGCCTCCGCCGATTTGCATGTATTGCTCCTATAGTGAATGAGAGGCGGTCAGGAATGAGTACTCCGATGTTGCAAATTTCTGAGCGTGTCCCTCGCGCTGTTGTCGGCCTGTTGCTTGTAGTGGCATTGTTGGCGGTGGGGATGGTTGCCTGCAGCGATGACTCGCCCGAGCAGGCCGAACAACAGACGGAGCAAGAAGCCGTCGCCCAGACCCAGCAAGAGCAGTCGCAGCCGATCGACGCCAGTGAACAGCCACAGAGCGAGCAGACGACGCAGCAGGAGGCTCAGCAGGTCGCCCAGCCAGAGGCTCAACCGGAACAGTCCGATGCACAGCAGGCTGAAGCTGAGGAACAGACGACCGAACAGGCTGAGCCGACCGACGATCCAGCCAGCGACGCCGATCGAGACACGCTGAACGACGGGGAACGGTTCAGTTCTTCGATTGGTCCGGACGAGACGGAGAAGCAGTTCAAGTTCCAGGCTGCGACGGGCGCCTGGCTACGCATCTTCGTCGACGGCAAAGGCGGAATGGACCCCATCGTCACGCTGCTGCAGCCGGACGGCACCGAGATCGCAGTCAACGACGACCTCTCGACAACCAACCGCGACTCTCTGCTGATCGCACAGGTACCGGTCGAAGGTCTTCAGCTGATTAGAGTGCAGCCGTTCGATTCGAACAGCCTGGGCGACTTCATCATCGAGGTGCAGACGCTGACGATCGGCAACGACGACGACAACGCGATCATGGCGGTCGGCGCCAGTACCGATGGCCGGCTGAATACTCCCGGCGACGTGGACGTGTTCGAGTTCCAGGCGGAAGAGGGCCAGCAGGTCTTCGTGCTTGTTGACGGTGACACCGGAGTCGACGTCTTCGCCCAGGTCTTCCAGCCCGACGGCAACCTGCTCCAGATCGACGATGACGGCGGCCACGGCCTGGACTCTGAGATCTACTTCACGGCCGACGCGGCCGGCCTCTGGCGGGTCGAGGTGTGGCCGGCATCGAACAAGGCCGGACAACGCCAGTTGATCGGCGCGTATCGGATCACCGTGGAAGACGGCCTGCCGACGAGCGCGGTGAACGAGGCCGTGGCCTCCGATCTGGCCGGGGCGGCGCTGACCTTCCTCCAGGCCCTGCGTGACGGCGACTCGGCGACCATCCTCGCCCTCGCCGGTCCCGAAGCGCTGACGATCTGGGGCTGGGACGACGCGGGCGATGTGGGTCGCGACATTCGGAAGATCCAGTCGATCGATCTTGGCGGCGAGATCTTGCAGTCGGTCTCTTACGGCGATGTCCTGCACCCTGCCCGCGGACGCGTCTACTTCCAGTTTTCCGAGACCGACTGGATGCGTTTCGAGCTGATCCAGCTCGGCGGCCACTGGCTGGTCGACGACTGGGCGCACAGCATCGGCCCGCCCAGCTGACTCGCCGCCGAACTCAGCCTTCACATTTCTGACCTACTGATATCGTCTGTCTCGACTGAGTTGACTCGCGTCCTGCTGTGGGGAGAGATGTATGTCAGATCAACAGGTTGAAGCCGACGGAGCGCTCGACGGCGTGATCATCATGACCAACGGCCAACAGGCCGAGTGGTCGAGTCACCGTTCGGGGATGGCTATTCAGTTCGGCGTCTCGGGCGAGTTGTCTGGCTCGGAAGAGGTCTTCATGACTCGGCAGAAGATTCCCCCCGGGATGTATTCAACGCCGCACTGGCACGTCAACTGCGAAACGGCGATGTACATCCTGCAGGGGCCGATCGTGATGTCCTACGGCGAGCAGCTTGAGCATATACACGAGGTCGAGACCGGGGACTTCCTCTATGTCCCGCCGCGCGCGATCCACCAGATCAGCAATCCGCGCAACGACCGCGACGCCGAGGTCGTGCTCTGCCGCAACGCGGCTGAGGAAATCGTTGCCGAGGTTGATATTCCCGGAGCACCGGGGTGCTCCCCTGCTGAGTAGAGCGCCTGGTTGCTCGCAGGCGGAATAGATCGCTTCGCCTAGCCGGCGGCCATCGCCAGGGCTCGCTCGGTTTGCAACTCTTCGAGATAGGTGAGCATTGTCGGGATCGCGGCGTGGGCGCTGTTCAGTGCGGTGACGACCAGGTCGGCGCCGGTCACGTTGTCGCCGCCTGCGAAGACACCCGGTCGCGATGTGCGTCCGTGTTCGTCGACAAGGACCTCGCCCCAGTCGTTGACGTCGATGCCAGAGTCGCCGTAAACGTCGCGGCCGACGTCGTAGCCAACCGCAACGACAAAGGCGTCACAGTCGATCACGAACTCTGAGCCGGGCATTGGCTGCGGGCGACGACGGCCGCTCTCGTCGCGTTCGCCGAGGCTCATGCGCACGCACTCGACGCCGACCACGGCTCCGTCTTGCTTGATCAGTCCAACCGGTGTGGTCAGGTATTCGAACGTCACGCCCTCTTCGCGAGCATGGCGTCGCTCTTCCTCGCGACCGACCATCTCGTTCTCGGTGCGGCGATAGAGCAGGGTCACTTCTTTGGCTCCGAGCCGCACGGCCGAGCGCACGCAGTCCATCGACGTATCGCCGCCGCCGACTACCACGACCCGGCGTCCGACATCCGGCACGCTGCGTAGCGCCGATGGCAACAGTTCGTCGCCGAGGTTCGCTCGAACGAGGAACTCCGTTGCGCTATAGACGCGGGCCAAGCGCTCACCGTCTAGCCCAAGTCGCTTGCCCAGGCTGGCGCCGTGAGCGAGGAAGACGACGTCCCATTGGGACAGCTCGTCCCAGCCGATGTCGATTCCGACCCGGGTGTCGAATCTGAACTCCACGCCGGCCGCTGCCAGTGCCTCGACCTTCTCGTCGACGATGTCCTTGGCAGTCTTGAAGTTGGGAATTCCGTAGCGCAACACACCTCCGGCGGAGGGCCAGGCCTCGAATACCGTCACACTGTGTCCGGCTGCCCGCATCTGTTCGGCGACGGCCATGCCGGCCGGTCCCGCTCCGACGATCGCGACCCGTTGGCCCGTTTCGATCTCCGGGGTCGGGATTGGGAACCCGCCTCGCTGTTCTCGGTCCCAGTCGCCAAGGAATGCCTCGAGCTTGCCAATCGCGACTGGCTTGGCATTCTTGCCGATCACGCAGGAGCCCTCGCAGAGGGCCTCTTGAGGACAGAGCCGGCCGCACAGTTCAGGCATCTCTGATGTCTGTCGGAAGACGGCGGCTGCGTCAGCCAGCTTGCCGATCTCCAGGAAGGCGAGGGCGCCCGGAATGTCATTGCTGACGGGACAGGCCTGCGTACAGGGTGCGGCCGGACACTGGATACAGCGCTGGGCCTCGAACATCGCGGGGCCTGCGGTGTAGCCGAAGTAGACCTCGTCCCAGTTATGGATGCGGTCATGCGGGGTCTGCTTGGTGACGTGGTGGGGTGGAATCCGCAGCCGCTGGCGACGGTCGATCGGTTGCCCGGCCCGAGTTAGCTGTTGTTTCTTGGCCCTGGGGCCACCCTTCTTGCTTCGGCTGCTCGCGCTGCCCGACGTACCGTTCGCAGCGCTGGCTCTGGGATCTGAATCGTGAACAGAGTCTTCGTCCGGCATTTCAGCCAACACGCTCCTCGCTCCGAACCGTGCGACTTACATTCATCATACGTCCGTTAGCACATGCTCTGCCTGCTAGCCTCGATTCATGTCCAAGGACGTGACGCAACGTTTCGTAAAACCTCATGATCTCAACCTGGCGTGGCAGTTCGGCAACCTAGCCAGGGGCAATGAGCATGCCGTCCGCCTTGATCTTTGCTGTTTCCTCATCGGCCGAATCGTTGACCCCGAGTTCAATCAACTGGGCGCGGTGACCAAACTGGAAGCGTTGGCCGCCGAGGTGTTGCAGGCCGCTGAGCACAGCACCGAGGGGCGCGTCGAGCGGCTACGGCAGGTGCTCTTTGACGAGCATCAATTCCGGGGCGACACGGACACCTACTACGACCCTGCCAACTGCTGCCTTCATTCCACCCTGGAGAGCGGTCGCGGGATGCCGATCACCCTGGCCGTCTTGATGATCGAGGTTGCCCGTCGTGTGGGGCTGGACCTGCACGGTGTCGGCGCACCGTTCCATTTTCTGGTCAAGTACGTCGATCCCGAGTCCCAGGATGAGCACTTCCTCGATCCGTTCCATGCCGGACGCGAGATTGACCGTAGTGCACTGACCGAGCGGCTGCGCGCCACCAATCGCGGGGCTGGACCGAATCCCGAGTCCTTCCTCGCCTCGGTGACGAAGCGCCAGATTTTGCAGCGGATCCTGACCAACCTCAAGGGAGCCGGTGTGCGTAAACGGGACTACTTCGCCGCGATCACGGCCACCGACTTCCTACTCGCGCTTTCGCCCTGGTCGCTCGAGGACCGACGTGACCGTGGTCTGCTCTGCTATCAGACCGGACAGTACATCGAGGCGCTCGACGATCTGCAGCAGTACCACACGCACGCTGCCGACGCGCCGGACGCCGACCGCGTAGCCGACTTCATCGAACGTGTCCGCACTCGGATCGCCGAAGGTAGCGGCTGACGCAACATCCCCGCTTGCCGGTCAGATCGACACGCCCACAACACCGGACGATGATCCGCTATATTCGGTTGTGGCGGTCGCCGGGAATGCTGCAACCGACGACGTCGAACTCATTCTTCACATCCCATCATCTCGCAGCCTGAGAAACTAAGGGGAATGGCCAACGCGACAGCCCTGCGCAGTGTGGATGGGGCTGGGACGAACAGCGCTTTGCCTGCCAACGCCTTCCGTCACGTACACGACGAACTCCGTTACCGAACGGAGGATGGCCCGTGGTTCCGTGACATTACCGAAGAGGTGCGAGAGATCGTTAACCGCTCCGGTGTGGGTTTTGGTCAGGTATCCGTGTTCTCACAGCACACGACCGCTGCCATCATCCTGCAGGAGCACGAACCACTGCTCCTCGACGACCTGCGCGATCGGTTGATCGCATGGGGTCCGCCCGGTATCTACTACCGCCACAACGACTTCGACATCCGCACTGTCAACATGCACGAGAACGAGCCTGAGAACGGCCACTCGCACGTCCAGCACATGATGCTGGGTACGTCCGAGACGATTCCCGTGCTCAGCGGCGAGCTGCACATTGGCGAGTTCCAATCGATCTTCCTGGTCGAGCTCGACGAAGCGCGCGACCGCCGCGTCAGTGTGACAGTGCTGGGAGTCCTCGGCGAGTAGTCCGGGCATCGAAACGGGTACCCAACCAACGACCGCCCCGGCAGTGACCGGGGCGGTCGTTCGTATACTCAGGCCATGACCCAGAGCGGCCCAACCACGTTCAATCCGTTGGCCGTCGCCCAACATACGCTCGATGCTCCTCTGGCGCAGATCCTGGCCGACCGCATCCAGTGCGACGGACCGATCAGCTTCGCCGATTGGATGGAGTGCTGCCTCTACCACCCGCAGCACGGCTACTACCGTCGGGGCAAACCGACGGTTGGCCGTGACGGCGACTTCCTGACCAGTCCCGAGGTGCATCCGCTCTTCGGCGCGGCCGTAGGACACGTCGCGAGCGAACTCCGGCGACAGGCAGGCAATCCGCAGCCGTTTCAGATCACAGAGATCGGACCCGGCACGGGCGCCCTGGCGGAGTCGATCCTCAGACATCTCCACGCGACGGCTCCAGAGTTGGCTGCTGCGACTCGTTACCGACTGGTCGAGCCGAACGCCGCGGCCGCTGAACAGCAGCGGCAACGCCTGTTACAGGTCCACAGCGATCGTCTGGTCGACCAGATTCTCAGCATCGACCAACTCTCCGGCGACCATCACCTCGTGATCGCAAACGAACTTCTCGATGCGCTGCCGGTGCATCGCCTGTCATTCAGCGGCGGCCGTTGGACTGAGCTGTTTGCCGACTACTCGCCGGCACTCGGCTTCCACGAGACCTCGGCAGCGGTGAGTCGTGAGGCGCTGCTCGAGCCGCTCGCAGGCATCACGCCCGCCGATGGTCAGATCGTCGAGGTGGCTCCGGATCGCGCTTCGGTCGTCACCAGGTTGGCCAATGCCGTCGCGGATGGCGGGCTGCTGTTGCTCTTCGACTACGGCTATCCGCGAGACCGTCTCTACGCTTCGTGGCGACGCGACGGCACGCTAATGACGTTCCGCGGCCACGTCCCCGGAGACGATCCGTACGCTCACCCGGGCGAGCAGGACATCACGGCTCACATCGACCTCGACCAGGTCGACGAGGCTGCGCAAGCAGCGGGCCTCACTGCGATGCCGGCGCTCAATCAGGCCGAATGGTTGCACAACCTCGGCGCGGCTGTGTTGCCCGCCGTCGCCGATGCGCAGGTGGACACCGGCCGTTACCTCGCTGCCCGTCGAGCCGTGGAGACGCTGACGGAACCAGCCGGACTCGGAAGAATCGCCGTGATGGGCTTCAGCCGAGGTTCGATCGCTCCGCTGCCGGGCTGGACCGCCTCATGATCGACATCGGCGATCAGTTGCCCGACACGGAACTGAATCTGCGCGATCATCTCTCTGATGGTCCGCTGTTGATCCTCTTCTACACCGAGGCCAACACTCCCCTATGCACCCAGCAGCTGTGCGCCTTCCGCGACGACGAAGAAATGATCAACGAGCTCGGAGCGGCGGTCGTTGCCATATCCTCCGACCCGCCCTGGGAGCTGGAGCAGTTCAAGGAGGAACAACGCTTCCCGTTCCCGCTGCTCTCGGATCCGGCGCTCGAGGCAGCCGCGGCGTTCGGTGTGGTCGACCAGTCCGCCAAACGCGCTCAACGCGCCGCCTTCGTCGTTGATTCCGAGGGCGTCATCCAGCTCGCGATCCCGTTCTATCAACCGAACAACCTCGACCATTACGAGGACGTCTTCGCGGCGCTCGGCCTGGACATCTGATGTTCGACCACTTCGATACCGACGCCGACGCCATTCTGGAAGAGCAGATCAGGATCTGCGAGATCGCAGCTCCCACCGGCCAGGAGTCCGCCAGAGGGGCGTATGTCGCCGAGGCATTGGTTTCGCTTGGTCTCGATGTTCATCAGGACCAGGTCGGCAACGTGATCGCCGAGCACGCACTGGGGGCCGGCCATCCGATCGTGCTGAGCGCCCACCTCGACACGGTGTTTGGACCCGAGCAATCCGTCCGCGTCGCGCGACCCGGCGAAGGCAATCCCTATCGCGCTGGCGAACCCGTGCCGGCTGACGAGTACCACGCGCCGGGCATCTCCGACGCGGCCGCCGGTCTGGTGGCGATGCTCTCGATCGCGCGGACGCTCCAGCGAACGCCCCAGGCCTCGCATGTGATCTACGTCGCCACTGTCGGCGAGGAAGGTCGCGGAGACCTGCGCGGCGCGCGCCATTTCTTCGAGTCAGATCTCGGGCGCTCCGCGCGCGCCTTCATCACGATCGATCACTCCGATCCTGCCGCGATTGTCAACAGCGGCATCGGTTCCCGGCGCTACAACGTGCAGTACCGCAGCGGCGGCGGACATAGCTGGGCTCACTTCGGTCGATACAACCCCGCCTTCGCGCTGGCCGCGGCCGCCGATCGGTTGGCGGACATCCGCGTGCCGCGCAGCCCGCGCACCTCCTACAACGTTGGCGTCGTGCAAGGCGGCGAGACTGTCAACGCGATCCCCGCGCTGGCTCAAATGGACATCGACCTGCGCAGCGAATCGCCAGGACAGCTCGACAGCCTCGACGAGGACGTGCGGGAGATCATCGAGCGCGGCCACAAGCGAGAGTTGGGCCGGCGCAGCGGGGGCGCATTGGACCCGATCGTCAACAGGATCGGCGAACGCCCCGGCGGCGTCACCCCTGCTGACTCGCCGCTGGTCCTCGCCGGTCGTCGCGCCCTGGAGGCCGAAGAGCTGAAACCGCGGCTGATCGCCGCCTCGACCGACGCCAACGCGGCGATCGCCGCCGGCGTTCCCGCAGTCGCGATGAGCTGGGGTGGTCGATCAGACAACCAGCACAGCGTCCGCGAGTGGTTCGACCCGACCGATCGCAGCCGCTCCCTGCGTGTGATCACGCGTATGCTGCTCGACCTCGCGCAGACCTGACGTGACTGGGCCTGACCAGCCGTGACTAGACTGAACCCATGCCGACCGAAGACCTGCGCGCCTACAGCGAGATCGTGATCGATCACTTCCAGCATCCTCGCAACGCCGGTCTGCTCGAGGACGCCAACGCGGTCGGTGAGGACCGCAATCCGGTCTGCGGCGACCACATGAAGCTGATGCTGCGGATCCAGAACGACGCCATCGCCGAAGCCCGTTTCCAGACTCGAGGCTGCCCGGCCGCGATTGCGACCAGCAGCATGGCGACCGTTGTGCTCAGCGACATGAAGATTGACGAGGCGGCCAAACTCAAGCGGCAGGATTTCGTCGACGCCGTCGGCGGCTTGCCCAAGGCCAAGATTCACTGCTCGGTGCTCGCCGCAGCCGCGCTCAAGAAGGCGCTGGCGGATTACCGCGAGCGCGCTTCCTCGGACCTCTCCGCGTGAGCGAGCGTCGTCTGCCGCTGCACCACACGGTGCTTGACCTACAGAGCACGGGTGAGAACACTCTCAACGACTGGTTCGCGATCGGCGACTCCGTCTCCACGATCCGCATCTGCCTCGAAGACCCTCAGCAGAACGCCCTGGCTGCCGCGTTGATCGTGCTGGACGCGTATCTCACCCTCTCGGACGGCGATACCGCGCGAGTCGACGAACGTCTGCTGGCCGACGGCGGCGTCGATGTCGACGGTCGAGACGGCGCGGTCTCGGCCGAACAGCTCTGCGTCCCGCGCCTGCCCAGGGGCGCGCAGACGGCGATGGCGGCGGCCAAGGCCGATCCCACAGTGAGCGCCGCCGCGCGACTCTCCCAGAACGGAGACGCCGCGGTCATGCTGGTCGGGATTGCGCCGCATCCGATTCGCGCCCGCCAGATTGAATCGGTCGTCCGGGGCCGCGCGCTCAACGACCGGATCATCGATCTCGCCGCCCAAACCGCCCGCTCCGAGGCCCAGCCCTACGGTGTCGGCGACCTGACCGATCCCACCGCCGTCGACCACGTGGAAGACGCCGTCCGACGCCTCTTCCGCAGGCTCCGCGACCGTTTCGACGATGCCCAGCCCAATGATCGCCGCCATCCTCCTCGCCGCCGGTGAATCGACCCGAATGGGTCGGCCGAAACAGCTGCTCGACTGGCAGGGTCAGCCTCTCGTCGCCGCTCAGACCGCGACCCTGCTCGCTGCGGGCTGCCGCCCGGTCGTCGTGGTGCTGGGCGCGCACGCCAGCCGGGTCCGACCAACGTTGCCGGCTCGCGCCGATGTCCAGATCACGACCAACCGCAACTGGCGATCAGGCCGCGCCTCCTCGATCCGGACCGGCGCTCGCGCGGTCCCGTCCGGCGTTGATGCGGCGGTGGTCGTCTCGGTGGACCAACCGACAGAGGCTTCGGTAATCGAGGTGCTTGAGTCAGAGCTTGCAGCAGCTCCCGAGGCGCTGATCGCCGTCCCCCGACACGAGGGACGCAACGGCCATCCGCCGATCTTCCGCTCCGCGGTGCTGACCGAACTACAGAACGTGACAGAACGCCTGGAAGGTCTACGGCAACTCAGACGCCGCCATGCGGATCGCACTATCTTCGTGGAGATGGACAACCCGATCGTGACGCTCAACCTCAACACTCCCGACGCATACCAGCGCGCGCTAGAACTCCTCTAAACTGCAACAGGTGCAAGAATCTCGCGCAGCTTTGGCCGCGCGCTGGTGGGTCGAGATTCCCGCCTCGGCGGGAATGACGGGACGTTCACCAGGTAACCAGACTCCCACCAGATAGGGTGGACGACTGATGGCCACACCACTGAGACAAACCATTCAGGTCGGCAAGTATGTCGTCGGCCAGCGTCTGCGCCGGACCGAGCGCTACCCGCTCGTGCTGATGCTCGAACCGCTGCTGCAATGCAACCTCGAGTGCGCGGGTTGCGGCAAGATCCAGCACCCCAACGACATCCTCCGCCGTCGCCTCACGCCGCAGCAGTGCTGGGACGCGGTTGAGGAATGCGGCGCGCCGGTGGTCGCGATCGCCGGCGGCGAGCCGCTGATCCACAAGGACATCGTCGAGATCGCCAACGGCTACACCGAGCGCAAGAAGTTCGTCTACCTCTGCACCAATGCGATCCTGCTGGAGCGCAAGCTGCAGGACTTCGAGCCCAACCCGTACCTGACCTTCTCCGTCCACGTCGACGGCTACGAACAGGACCACGACGATTCGGTCTGCCGTGACGGCATCTGGGACGTCGCGATCCGGGCGATCGAGGCGGCTAAAGCGCGCGGCTTCCGGGTGACCACGAACAGCACCTTTTTCCTCGGGGCCAAGCCGGACCGCATCCGGATGATGTTCGACAAGCTGATGGAGATCGGCGTCGACGGCCTGATGATCTCGCCCGGCTACCCCTATGAGAAGGCGCCCGACCAGGAGCACTTCCTGGCACGCAACCAGACCAAGGATCTGTTCCGCGACATCCTCAACGACCCGCCCAGGCACTGGAAGTTCAATCACTCCGAGCTCTTCCTCGACTTCCTCAAGGGCGAGATCGAGTACGACTGCACGCCGTGGGGCAACCCGACCTACACCGTCTTCGGCTGGCAGCGGCCCTGCTACCTGATGGACGAGGGCTACGCCGAAAGCTGGCACGAGTTGATCGAAGAGACCGAGTGGGAGAACTACGGCGTCGCCTCGGGCAATCCCAAGTGCGTCGACTGCATGGTCCACTCGGGCTACGAAGCTTCCGCCGTGATCGACGCCACCACCAACCTCAAGGCCGGCCTCCGCAGCTTCGTCGGCTCGATCCGCTAACCAACCTGCTCCTGCCCGTCCACGAGCCTGCCCCGGCAGGGGTCGAGTATCGCCGTCTTCTGCCAGAATTCCGATCAACAGCGCCCTCGGCCGCACTGGCGCATCGTCGTGCAAGGAGATCTCACGGTGTCGAGACAAGAACCAGGCCCCGAGCCGACTATCGAGAGCCAACCGCCTGCCGAGCTCGCTCCAGCGATCCCGCTGGAAGAGGTCGGGCGGATCGCAGAGCGAGTCAAGGAACTGGTCGCCGCCGGCGACGAGGCCGCCGCCTGGCAGCGGCTGCGTCAGCTGCATCCTGCCGACGTCGGGCTGATCCTCGCCGGTCTGCCTCGTGCCAGCAGCGAAGCGCTGCTGGAGATTATGTCGCCCCAAACCGTCACCTGGGTGCTCCATCACATGAACCCGGTCGAGGCCAGCCGACTTGGCGCGCGACTGAGTATCCAGACCCTCTCCTTCGTCCTCGACCAGGTCAATCCTCGCCACGCGCTCACTGCTCTCCAGAAACTCCCCCTCCGTCGAGCACAGCAAGTTGCGGAGCAGTTGGACCAACCGATCGTCGAGAGCGAGTTGCTCCGGCAGGATCCCAACACTGCCGGCGCGCTGATGACGGACCGCTTTGTCGCCGTTGACGCCGACGCCGGTATCGCCGACTTGCGCAGGGCCCTGGAGGCGCTAGAGGAAGATCGCGATCGTCTGACTTATCTCTACGTCCTCAATGCTGAGGGCATACCGGAGGGGCAGATATCAATGGTCGACCTGGCGTTGGCTCCCGCCGATGCCAGCGCAACAGCGATCGCGGCTCCGCTCACCGCGGTCGTGTCCGTCGACACCCCGGCCCAGGAATGCGCCCGGCTGCGGCGTCACTACAACCTGACCCAGCTTCCCGTGATCGAAGGCAATCAACTCATCGGCGTGATTCTGCCTGACGCGCTCTTGGGAGTCACCGTCGAAGAAGACACCCGCCAGATGCTCCAGGTGGCGAACGTTCCCGGAGAGCGCGCCGACGGACCGATGGTCGCCTCGATCCGCACGCGGCTGCCCTGGCTGACGATCAATCTGGCCACCACGTTCCTCGCCGCCGCCACAATCTCCCTCTTCGAATCCACGCTGGCTCAACTCGTCGTCCTCGCCGCGTTCCTTCCCGTCGTCGCTGGACAGGGCGGCATCGGCGGCACGCAGACGCTCACCCTGATTGTTCGCGCCATCGCGCTCGGCGAACTCGTCGGTATGCAGGCGAAGCGGCTGTTGGTCCGCGAGGGTATCCTCGGCCTCATTCACGGCATCTGGCTCGGCCTGTTGGTCGCTGCGATCGCCGTGATCTGGCAAGGCAACCACGGACTCGCGCTGGTGCTCGGCTTTGCGATGCTCGGCAACATGATCATCGCAGGTACTGTCGGTGCCGGTGTGCCGCTGCTGATGCGACGCGTCGGCATCGACCCCGCCGTCGCCTCGGCCGTGGTCGTTACCACCTTCACCGACGTGTTCGGATTCCTGCTCTTCCTCGGCATCGCCCAGGCCGCGATCAGCCTGCTCGTCTAGACCAACCGGAACCGCACCCCGCAGAGCGTCACAATCGACTCATCCTCCGACACCTCAAGGTCGTGATGCCTCGCCGTCGTGATCACATGGCCGCGATCAACTGTCGCTACATCGAGCCCGCCCAGGCCTTCGCCGCGGCCGTCGGTCGCCTCGACGAACCGGAGGGTCGCGTCATCGAGCGCCACGGTCGGGTGGCCATCGTCATCCGAACCCGTGGGAATCTCCAACACCTCTGACCATCGGGCCGCCATCGCGGCCGGATCCTCCGACTGCAGTTCGGCGGCAGTCATCGCGGTGATCACATGCTCACGCTTGGCCGGCAGCCAGTGGTCGCCTGCCGGATTCCAGGGACCGTCCAGCTCTTCGTCGCCCGTATTCCAGCGAAGCTCGGCGATCGCGCCAGGAACATCCTTCGGATGAAGTTGAATGCCGTCCGTCTGGTCGTTGCCCCCGTCGGTGATCAGGCGGATGCCGAGTTCGGCCACACGCGCCCGGCGCTCAGCGATGTCGCCGCACTGCATGATCACCATGTAGCCGCCGTCGCCGCCGCGACGGCGTAAGTAACGTCCGCCTGCCGTGCCAGGCATCATCGGCGAGACGACTTCGAGGAACGCGTTGCCGACTGGCATCAGGAAGTTGTGCAGGCCGAATCGGCCGACGCCAGGATCGCGGTGACAGACCTCCAGCCCGAAGACGCCGCGCAGGTGCGATTCAATCATGTCCAGATCCTCAGCCACCAGGCAGATCTGCCGCATTCGCAACATGGCGCACCTCTCAACCGATGTGGTGGGCCGCCCTCGGCCCTATTCAATCACCGTCCCTTGAACACCGGACGTCGCTTCTCGACGAACGCCCGTCGTGCCTCGATCGAATCCTCGCTCTCACCCACCCGACGCATCCGGTCCGCCTCGCGCCGGACCGCTTCCGACAACGGAATCGTGAATGCGTCGTTGAGGTTGTTCTTGATCTGCGCGATTGCCCCGGGATGGGAATCGCGCAACTGAGCGGCGACCTGAAGTACGTTCGGCATCAGTTCTTCCGGGTCGTAGACGCCGTTGGCCAGACCGAGCGACAACGCCTCATCAGCCTGCACACGATCGGGCAGCAGGTACATCTCGCGAGCCTTGCCCATTCCGACCAACCGAGGCAGCGTCCAGGTTCCGCCGAAGTCGCCCGAGAATCCGACCTTCAGGAACGCGGTATAGAGATACGCCGTGGTCGACATGTAGCGCAGATCGCAGGCCAGCGTCAGGGAACATCCTGCGCCCGCCGCGCCGCCGTTGATCGCCGCAATCGTGGGCTTCGGCATCTGGTGCAGCAGCACCGAGGCGCGCTCCTGGTTGGTCAGCGAGTAGATGCTCTGCTCGAGATTACGAATGTCGCCGCGACCGGTGTCCTTGAGGTCGCCACCGGCGCAGAACAACCGGCCGGAACCGGTCAGGATCACGACGCGGACATCGTTGTCCGCCGCCGCTTGCTCGCAGGCCAATGGCAGTTCGTTCAGCATCGTCCCGTTGAGCGCGTTCAGCGACTCCGGACGATTCAGCGTAATCGTGCAGATACCGTCTTCAATGTCGTACAGGAGGGTTTCGTACATGGATCATCCTCGCGGCTCGAGTGTGGCCGGGTCTTGCCTAAAGCTCAGTCTACCCATCGTCTCGGTGCATCTTCGCCCAGCGATCGGCCGGCCACAGGTCTGTCGAGGATGGCATAACCCGTGGGAGGCGGGACTGACAGATCAGGCTCTGGCGTAGACTGAATCCCATGCTCACGATCACCGCTGCACTTCCCTGGGAGGCGAAAGCCGCCCGCGCCGGACAAGCGATCGCCGGGCGCGGACGGGTGCGGATCGTCACCTCCGGCGTCGGGCCTCAGCGTGCCCGAGACGCGGCCGAGGAGACGATGGAACGCTCGCCTTCCCAGGTGATCAGCATCGGCGTCGCCGGCGGCCTGACGAACACCTTGCGGCGGCCATCGATCACCCTGCCGACCAGCATCATCCGCCAGACCGACGGCGCAGTCTTCGAGGCCGACGAACAGCTTCGCAAGCAAACGATCCGCCTGCTCAACCGGGCCGACATCTTCTGGCAGTCGGTGACCAGCATCACCACGCCGGAAATCCTGTTCACCAGGCCGGAAAAGCGCGAGGCTGCCGACTCGGGCGCCGAAATCGTCCAGATGGAAGACGCAGAATGGGCCGAGGCCTGCGCCGCGGCGGACATCCCCTTCGCCTGCGTGCGCGTCGTGATGGATGCGCTCGACGACGACATCCCCAACGAGGTCGTCCAGTGGCGAGGCAAGCCATCCGCCCTGGACATCGCGGTCGGCGCGATCCGCCGTCCCGGCCTGCTGCCCGAGCTCGTCTCACTCGGCATCCAGCGTCAATCGGCCATCCAGGAGCTGGAGCGAGCGATGACCTTGATCATCCCCGCTCTCGTCGGCGAGAACGGCGCGTAGCGCCGATTACGGAATCCCCTTGAAGCGAGCTCTGGTCACAGGAGCCAACGGGTTCATCGGCGCTCATGTCGTCCGCGCCGCGCTCGAGGCGGGCGCCGAAGTCCGGGCCATGGTCCGCGAGGGCAGCGACCAACGCAGCCTCGATGGGCTGCCGATCGAGATCGTCCACGGAGACCTCACCGAGCCGACTTCGCTCGCCAACGCACTGGCAGGGGTCGACACCCTCTTCAGCGTCGCCGCCCGCTACGACCTCAGCCGACGCGCCCGAGCGGACGCTTATCGTGCCAACGTCGACGGCACACGGCAACTAATGCTGGCCGCGCTCCGGGCGCAGGTCGACCACGTCGTGCACACGTCTTCCGTCGCCGCAGTCGGACCGCCTCTCGACCCATCAAGGCCCGCCGACGAAACACAGTGGGCGACTGTCGAAGATGCACCAGGACCGTACGAGGAGACCAAGATTCTCAGTGAGCGGCTCGTCCACGAACTGGTCCAATCCGAGTCTCTGCCCGCGGTCTGCGTCCTGCCTACAGCCCCGATCGGCCCCTTGGACCTCAAGCCAACGCCCACCGGATTCCTGATTCGCGACGCAGCCAGCGGCGACATGCCGGCCTACATGAAGTCCGCAGGCCTGAACATCGTCCACGTCTCCGACGTCGCCGCCGGACACGTCGCGGCCGCCCAGCGCGGACGCATCGGCGAGCGCTACATCCTCGGACACCGCGATGGCAATCTGACCTTGCGCGAGATCATCGAATGCGCTGCGTTATCGAGCGGCGCTTCGCTGCCGAGGATTGCGCTCCCATTACCGGTGGCCTTCGCAGCCGCGGTGATCGATGAGTTTCTGATCAGCGCTTTGACCAGACAGCAACCACGGGCGACTATTGCGGGAGTCCGGCTCGCCCGCCGACAGCAGTTCTTCGATTGCCGCAAGGCGATCGAAGAGTTGCGACTGCCGCAGACCGCTCTGGACGAGACATTCCGAGAAGCGGTGACCTGGTTTCAGAAAGTCCGTCAATGAACGCTCCCTCAACACCTCCGACCGTTCTCATCACCGGAGCCAACAGCGGCATCGGTCAGGCGGCCGCCACCGACCTGGCGCGACGCGGCTGGCACGTCTTCGCCGCCGCCCGCTCGCCCGAACGCGGCCAGGCCGCCGTCTCGCAGATCCAGAAGGACAGCGGCTCCATCGCTGTCGAACTGCTGCAAATGGACCTGACCTCGTTTGCCTCCGTCCGGCGAGCCGCCGACGAACTGCTGGAACGCACCGAACGGCTCGATGTCCTGGTCAACAACGCGGGGCTCACTCTCAACGACCGACAGCTCACCGGCGACGGCCATGAGACGATGATGCAGACGAATCACTTCTCGCACGTCCTGCTCACCTCGCTGCTGCTGCCGAAGCTGCTTGAGTCGGACGATGCCCGAGTCGTCAACGTCAGCTCGCGCGTCTATGAGCGCGTCGAGGCGATGCCGCTGGACGACCTCAACTTCGAGCACTACTGGGGTGGAATTCGGCCCTATTGCGCGACCAAGCTGGCCAACATCCTATTCACCAACGAACTGCATCGACGCACGCACGACGCCGGGTTAGCCGCCTTCTCCGTCCACCCCGGCGTCGTGGCGACCAATTTCGCGCAGAACTTCCCCGCTCCGATGCGGGCCGGTCTTCGCGTCCTGCGGCCGTTGCTGCGCAGTCCCGAGGAGGGCGCCGCTCCGGTCGTCGAGCTTGTCACCGACTCCGCCCGACGCGCAGACGCCGGCGAGTACTTCGACCGCCACACCCGCACCCAGCAGCAACCACAGGCCACCGATCGTCAAGCCGCCGAACGCCTCTGGGACGCCACCAACGAGATCACCGGAGCGGAGTGGCCGGCAACATGAGCATCACCAACCGTGAAGAACTGATCGCAGAACTCCAGCAGGACAGTGAAGAGTTTCAGGAAGCGGTCGCCCAACTGCCTGACGAAGCCTTCGAGCGAGGCGTCTACGAGCAGGGCTGGAACGCGCGACAACTCCTGGCCCACATCGCCGCGATCGAGTGGACCTATCCCCGCCTGATCGAGCGAGCCGAACAGCGAGCCGCCGGAGACGACGTCCCCCAAGGTGGAGGCGCCGGATTCGACATGGACGCCTACAACGCCAAGCAGGTCGCCCGCCGGGACGACCAGCCGGTCGAGCAATTGCTGACGGAATTCCGGCGCAATCGGGCCGAGACAATCGACGCAATCCGAGCAGCCGACGAAGAACTGCTCAAGCAGCCGACCAGGTCAGCCGGAGGCGTCGAGGGCACGCTGCTTGATGTGCTGGAAGGCGTCGCCGTCGGTCATGTCCGCGAGCACGTCAATGACCTGCTCAGAGGTGCGCGCTCTGGGTGAATCGGAGCCACAGCGCCAACACGAAGAAGCGGCCCCTTGCGAGGCCGCTTCTTGCGTTTCGTTCCGGTTGATCCGGTTACTGGCGCGGAAGCTGCAGGCCCCTGGTGGCGATGATGTTTCGCTGAATCTCCGATGTGCCGGCGGCGATCGTGCTGGGGACCGAGGACATGTACGCTCGGCCAATTCTCGCTGCGAGCGGGGCGTCCGGGTCGTCGGGGTCGATCCGCTGGCTGTGCAGGCCCATCATGTTGACGCCGAAACGGGCGACTCGCTGTCCGAGCTCGGAGCCGAACATCTTCGACATCGACGCCTCGTGGTTGGGGACCAGTTCCTGCGACTGCATCCAGACGACTCGGTAGGAAATCAACTTCGCGATCTCCGATTCGATCATCAGGTTGGCGAGCCCGTTGCGGACGCCCGGGTCGTCGATCAGCTTCGCGCCGCCTCGACGGCCCGGTCGGTCGGCGGCGTACTCGGTCATCAGCTCGACGCTCTTGCGCGACGTCGCCGACCAGGCCACACCCGAGCGCTCGAAGTCGAGCAAGGTCGCCGCGACGTACCAGCCGCGGTTGTACTCCCCCATCATGTTCGCCGCCGGGACGCGCACGTCGGTGAAGTAGACCTCGTTGAAGCCATGCTCGCCGAGCATGTTGATCAACGGTCGGACCTCGATGCCCGGCGTGTTCATGTCGAGCAGGAAATAGGAAATGCCGCGGTGCTTTGGCGCCTCGGGATCGGTGCGCGTGAGCACGTGGATCCAGTCGGCGTGGTGCGCGCCCGAGGTCCAGATCTTTTGACCGTTGATCACGAAGTCGTCGCCGTCGCGTACGGCGCGAGTCTGCAGACCGGCCAGGTCAGAGCCGTTGCCCGGCTCGGAGAAGCCCTGAGCCCAGTACGACTCTGCGTTGGCGATGCGGGGCAGATGCTCTCTGCGCTGCTCCTCGGTGCCGTGCAGCATCAAACAAGGGCCGACCATCGAGATGCCCTGCCCGCCGGAACCGGGCGCGCCGCGGTAGGCCGCTTCCTCGCGGTAGATCATCTGTTGAATGTGGCTCGCGCCGCGGCCGCCGTACTCCTCCGGCCAGGCCATCGTCAGCCAGCCCTTGGAGGCCGCCCGCTTCTCGAACGCGCGCTCGGCCTCGTAGAACGAGTCGTCCCCAGGTTCGTTCGATCCCTCGGGCGGGACCCAGTTGTTGTCGATGAAGTCCACGACCTCCGTCCGGAAGGCGTTGTCGGATTCGTTGAATTGATAGTCCATGCTTGGCTCCTGAGGCTTCTGCGCACCAACCCGCGACCTACTCGCAGGCGCACAAAGTATAGACAATGGCTGGAGCAACGCCCGGTAGGCTGATCCATCATGCCCAGCCATGGTCAGAAGACCTGGGACGCCGTCGTGATCGGGGCCGGTCCCGCCGGCGCAACTGCCGCCCGGCGACTGAGCAACGCCGGAGCCTCCACCCTGCTCCTGGAGAAGCAGTCGCTGCCCCGCTACAAGGCCTGCGGAGGCGGCGTTCCCGCGCGAACCCTCCAACTGCTCGACGGCCTCGACATCTCCCCCGTCAGCGAAGGCCACGTCGACACGATCGACGTCTCCCGTTTTGGCCAGCACCAGTTCCGCAAGAGATCGAACCGCCCGCTCGCATGGATGGTCATGCGAGACCGCTTCGACCAGTACCTCACCGACCTGGCCGCCGATTCAGGCGTCACCGTCCGCGACTCCACACCGGTTCAGTCGATCGTCGAGAACGGCGGCAGTTACGAAATCGATACTCCGACCGGCGCGGTGGCCGCCCGCCACATCCTCGCCGCCGACGGCGCCACTGGACCGACCGCCCGTTGGCTCGGCATCGACTCCGCGCCAACCCGGAGCGCTGCATATGAGGTCGAGGTCGCCGCTCCGACGACCGCCTTGGACCACTGGCATCAGGCTGCCAACGTCGATGTTGGCTATCGACCCTGGGGCTACGGCTGGGTCTTCCCCAAGGACGGCAAGCTCTCGGTCGGAGTCGTCACCGCGCCAAAGCAAGGACGCTCGATCCGCAAGCAAACCGACCGCTATCTCTCGCGTCTCGGTCTCGGGGATGCGGAGGCGATCAAGGTCCAGGGACACCCGATCCGCTACCGACGCTCAACCAATGAACCCGTCGCCCGAGGTCGCGCCCTGCTCCTCGGAGACGCGGCCGGTCTCGCCGACGAATTCACTGCCGAGGGCATCGCTTACGCCGTCCACTCCGCCAACCTCGCGGCCGACGCAATACTCCACGCAGCCGACCCCGCGTCCAGCTACACAAGATCAATCAACCGAGAAATCCAACCCGAGCTCAACGCGGCCAGAACCATCTCTCGCCTCTACTACTGGTGCCTCACCACGTGGCCCTGGCTCGCCCTCAAGATGTCCAAACACGTCAACTACCTCTGGAGAGCCTTCTTCCGAGTCATGCGCGGCGAGTCCACTTATGCAAGGGAACTCGCCCGACTTCCCGGCAGCCAGTTTGCCCAAGACCTCCTGCAATGACCGTAGAATGACCCTGTCGAGCGGAGCGACATGACCGCCACCGATGCCAACCCGACTGCCCAGACCCTCATCAGCTTTCGATTGCCGGAGCCGCCAGAACGGCATCCGGACGAAGTGACTTCTTATCACTACGTCCATCTGACCGGGAATCCGCATTTCCTGGCGCGGCATTTCGCCAAACCGGAGACGACGATTGTCGGCGCGGAACTCTTTCTCGTCGCAGCCAGACGCTCACGGCCGCTGCGGGTGCCCGACCTGCTGATCGCGTTCGACGTGGATCCGGATCTCTACTACGAGCAGAACGGGTACGTGATTTCGGATCAGGGGAAGGCGCCGGACTTCGTTCTGGAGGTCGCATCGAAGAGCACGGCCGCTGTCGACCTGGGTCCGAAACGCGAAGAGTACGCAGCTCTGGGCATCCGCGAGTACTGGCGCTACGACTTCACCGGCGAGTTTTACGGCGTCGGACTGGCCGGGGATCAACTGGTTGATGGGCGCTACGAGCCGATTGAGATCGTCGAGATTGCGCCAGGGGTGTTGCAGGGCGAGAGCGAGGCACTGGGTCTCTGGCTGCGCTGGGAGCGCGATGTGAAGCTGCTCGGCTGGTATGACCCGTCGACAGGCGAGCACATTCCCACCTTCGACAGCGTCCAGGATCAACTCAAAGCCGAACGCGCAGCCAGCAGCGCCGAGTCCCAAGCGCGTCAAGCTGCCGAGCGCCGAGTCCTCGAATTGGAAGCCGAGATACGCCGGCTGCAGGAGAGAGAATCGCGCGGCTAACGCGGGTACACACCTCTGGAGAGCCTGCAGCAGCTCGCCGCATCGACATGCGCCAATAGCAACGTAGGGATACTCTCCATGGAGATTCTCATCATTCTCCTCGTCCTCGTTATCGTTCTGCTTATTGTGCTCATAAATCGCAGTTCTGCCAGCAACGCGGCGCGGAGTCGATTGCACGCTGAAGCGCTCAGGCGTTCGACGGGGTGGAAGGCGCCTATGAGGGGGATTGCTCAGCAGATGTCCCTCAGAGAACGCTTGAGCGTGGACGGCGAAACCCAGTACTGCTGGGATTGTGACCTTTGCGACGACACAGGCGCCTGGTCAAGTCGTTACATCGAGGTCGAACGTCAGGCGCGAAGCCATCGATGCCCGAGACTTGCGAGTCCGCCATAGTCCGACATGCCTCGCCGACGCCAGACCCCCAAGCCGCTCCGACCGACTGCGATCATCAACCGATTGATCCGCGAGGCCCCGCTGACGCCCTGGCGCGCCACCAACGATCCCGTCACCGAACTCGTGCTCACTCTGCTCTCGCAGAACACCTCCGACACCAACTCCGGACGAGCCTTCCAGCATCTGCTCAAACGCTATCCCGGCTGGGACGCCGTCCTTGAGGCTCCTGTCGATGAGCTGGAAGAGACGATCAGGCCGGGCGGACTGGCCAGGACCAAGGCTCCCCGGATGCAGGCGCTCCTCTCTCAGCTCCGCGAGCGGCTCGGTCCCGACTGGGACGCATCGCGGCTCGAGGACATGCCAATAGCGGAGGCCAAGCAGTGGCTCACCGAGCTGCCGGGCGTTGGACCCAAAACCGCCGCCTGCGTGCTCTTGTTCTCGCTGGGGCGGCCGGCGCTGCCGGTTGACACCCACGTCCACCGAGTCGCCATCCGCCTCGGTCTGATCGGTCCGAAAGTCGCCGCCGCCCCCGCCCACGACATGCTCGAGGCCCAGCTCCCGCCCGACAAGTACTACGACTTCCACGTCACCCTCATCCGCCACGGTCGCCGGGTCTGCCACAAGCAACGACCGAAGTGCGGCGAATGCGTGCTGCTTGATCGCTGTCCGGGCGCTAACGATTTCATCTACGACTGAGTCCCAACGCTGTAGCCTCAGCCAAGTCTGAAGTCTGCATCGGGAGCACAATCATGAGCGCCATCGCACAAACGACCGCCGGCCAGATCGAAGGAACCGAAGAGAACGGACTCTGCGTCTTCCGGGGTGTCCCCTTCGCCGCTCCGCCGGTCGGCGCGTTCCGATTCAAGCCGCCGCAACCCGTCGAGCCCTGGGACGGTGTCCGCGAGGCCACATCCTTCGGACCGATCTCGCTGCAGGCCCCGAACGAGATGCTGGAAGCGCTCCTGCCGGTATCCGATCCACCCCAGCCGCAGAGCGAGGACTGCCTCTACCTCAACGTCTGGACGCCGGGACTCGATGACGCCGCCCGTCCGGTCATGGTCTGGATCCACGGCGGCGCATTCACGATTGGGTCGGGCAGCGAGGACTACTACAACGGCTCCAACCTCGCCTCCCGCGGCGACGTTGTGATCGTGACGATCAACTACCGACTCGGCGCGCTCGGCTTCCTCAACCTGCCCTCACTCGGCGAGACCAACTTCGGCATGCGCGACCAGGTCGCGGCGCTCAAGTGGGTGCAGGCCAACATCGCCAACTTCGGCGGCGATCCGGGCAATGTGACGATCTTCGGCGAGTCGGCCGGCGGCATGAGCGTCGCCTCGCTGATGGCCTCGCCGGAGGCCGCCGGCCTCTTCCAGAAGGCGATCCCACAGAGCGGCGCCGGACACAACGCCCTCAGCGCCGAGGAGACCAACGCCACGGCGTTCAAGTTCTGCAAGGCGCTCGGCGTCGATCCCGACGACGTCGACGCGCTCATGGCCGCCGACCCCGCCGACATCCTCGCAGCCTCGGTCGCCGTCGACCCGATCGCCAGCGCGGAATCGGCGGAGGACATGGCCGACGCCGGCGCATCCGCCACGCCGCAGATGCCGTTCCAGCCGGTGATCGACGGCTCATTTCTCTCCCAGCTGCCGATTGACCACATCCGCGACGGTTCGGCCGACAACGTTGCGACGCTGGTCGGCTCGCTCGACGAAGAGATGAAGCTGCTGGCCGCGGCCGGACCGGCGGAGCCGATGAGCGAAGAGGCCGCGACGGCCGTGTTCGGGATGATGCATCCCGACCCGGCGTCGGCTTACGGCACCTATCGAGCAGCCCGCCGCGAACGCGGCGAGGACGACTCCCCGGACGAGATCTTCGTCGCCGCAATCGGCGACATCATGCTGCGCGTGCCCGGCCTCCGACTGGCGGACGCCCAGACCTCGCGCGCGCCGACCTACGCCTACCTGTTCGACTGGAAGTCGCCGGGCATGAACGGCGCGCTTGGGTCGTGTCACGCACTGGAGCTGCCCTTCGTTTTCGGCACCCACGATGCCGCGCCCGAGTTCTGCGGCAGCGGACCGGTTGCGGACGCGTTCTCCGAACTGACGATGGATACCTGGCTCAACTTTGCCAGGACCGGCAACCCCGCCGGCGACGGCGTCGACGCTCCTGCCTGGGACGCCGATGCCAAGCCAATCCAGGTTCTCGGCGACAACCCAAGGGTCGAGCACGACTGGCGCGGCCCCGAAGTCGGCGTCTGGGACGACGTCATCTCGTAGGAAGGTCAGACCATGCCCCTCACCCCAATTCGCAAGGACCAACTGACCAAGGTCGGCGTCGGAGTCCAGCGACCCGAGGATGTCGTCGTCTCCCGGGACGGCCGCGTCTGGATGTCCGACCAGGCCTCCGCGGCGGCGGAGGCACTGCCCGACGGGACGCTCAACCGAGTCGGCAACGCCGGCGGCTCGCCCAACGGCAACAACATGGACGCCCAGGGCCGGATCATCATCGCCAACGTCGGTGGACTTGAAGGCGATGGCGGCTCCGGTCCCGTCCAGCGGCTCGACGTCGACACGGGTGAGATCGAGATCCTCGCCGACCAGATCGACGGCATCCCGCTGGTCGCCTCCAACTATCCGCACGTCGACTCCCAGGGTCGCATCTGGGTCACGCACTCGACCTCGCGCTCGGGCGGCGACGCCTTCTCCGGCGACCCGGACGGCTTCCTCTTCCGCATCGAGACCGACGGTTCGCTGACCATGCTGGCCACCGAGATCGAGTTCGCCAACGGCATCACGCTCGACCCGCGTGAGGAGCACGCTTACGTCTGCTCGACCACCGGCTGTCACGTGCTGCGCTATCCGATCAACGAAGACGGCTCGCTGGGCGAACCCGCGGTCTACGGACCGCAACTGGGCAAGACGGTCGCAGACCTCGCGGCCATGCGCCCGCTCAGCGCCGAGCAGCGCGGCGAGCTTGGACTCACCGATGGCTGCGGCTTCGACCAGGAGGGCAACCTTTGGGTGACGCTGCCGATGTCGAACAAGGTCGTCGCAATCACACCGCAGTTCGAGGTCGTCACCATGATCGAGGACCTCGAGGGCGAGATCATGCAGGCTCCGACCAACGTCAGTTGGGGCGGCGACGACATGTCCGATCTCTACATCGGCTCGATCCGCAGCGACTACGTCGTCCACGCCAAGTCGCCGATCCCCGGCGAGCGCCTCGTCCACCAGCGCTAGCCGGATGTCGGGACTGCGGCGTCGCCTCTGGCCTCGCGATCGGCTTGCGATCGCGATTCTGCTGTATGCGATCTGGATCCCGTTCATCGTCGTGCTGATCAGCTACGTCAACGACAACCAGGATGACGACGTGGCCGCTGAAGTTCGGATCGAGGATGACGAGCCGGACGACTTCGCCCAGACCGTCGGCTGGACCTGGGGCGTGCTCTGGGTCGGCTACGCGGCGCTGGCCGCGTGGCTGGCCCGAGTCAAGGGCCGTGATCCGATCCGCTGGGGACTGGCCAGCCTACTCACCTTCGTCGCGCTGTTCCCGTTCCTCGCCGTCGCGCCTGAGCGTCGGCGCTGACCGATCGGTTTCGCTCTGCTTACGATTCGGCCGGTGTCGGGGCGATCGCTGCCGGTCGCAGGCAGGGCGGGGCCGGGAGCGGTTTGGCGCCCAGGAAAAAAGAAAACGCGCGGAAAAAAAGAGAGGAGCGGGTTACAACGGGTCGTCGTCTTCCTCGGGGGATTCTTCTTCAGCAAGGGCGGCCCCCGCCTGCGCGGGGGCGACTTTGGTGGGCGCGGCGCGGTCGTAGAGGTCTCGGAGCTTGTGTCGGGCGACGTCGTAGGGGTCGGTGGCGAGGTAGAGCCGGTAGTTGAGTTGGGCGCGCTCGGTCGGGGCCAACATCTCGCGGACGATGGTGTTGAGCGCCTTGAGGCGGATGTAGCCCGGGTTGTGTGCGGCCGAGCGTCGCCAGAGGCGGTCGATTCTGGCTCGGTAGTGGAATGGGTTGGGCATGGTTGGCTCCTTCTCGTTCATGCAGTATTTGTGTTCTAATAGTATCAATGTTTCAGGAAGCGCAGGGTCGTCCTGGAAGGAAATGAGGCGAGGGTTACTGTCTTTCTCGCTCGGTGATCGAGGTCTGGGCCCCGTGTCAAGCACGGGGCATCGGATGGGGGTGTGTCCAGCGGGGGAGAGAGGGAATGGGGTGGGACCGGTTCGATCTGGCATACTGTGCGCATTGCGACACACCGCCGAGGTGTGTGGACCAGCGTCATGCGCTCAAACGCGCGAACAGCCAGCAGAAGGAACTCCCCATGCACGATCTCGTCATTCGCAACGGACTCGTCGTCGACGGCACCGGCGCGCCCGCCCGCCAGGCTGATGTCGCCATCGACGACGGCGTCGTCGCCGCCATCGGCGAAGTCAACGACCTTGGCCGCGAGGAAATCGATGCCCAGGGCATGCTCGTCACGCCGGGCTTCGTCGACATCCACACGCATTTCGACGGCCAGATCACCTGGGACCCGCTGCTCACCCCATCCTTCTGGCACGGCGTGACGACGGTCGTGTTCGGCAACTGCGGCGTCGGCTTCGCGCCGGCCGCCCCGAACCGGCGCGATTGGCTGATCGGCCTGATGGAGGGCGTTGAGGACATCCCTGGCTCGGCCCTGGCCGAGGGCATCCAGTGGAACTGGGAGTCCTTCCCCGAGTACCTCGACTTCCTCGACACGCTGCCCAAGGCGATCGACATCGGCACGCAGGTCCCGCACGGCGCGGTCCGCGCCTACGTGATGGGCGACCGAGGCGCGCGCAACGAGGACGCCAACCCCGAGGACATCCAGGAGATGGCCGCGATCGTGAAAGAAGGCCTGCAGGCCGGCGCGCTGGGCTTCAGCACCTCGCGCACGCTTGCCCACCGAGCGATCGACGGCGAGCCCGTCCCAGGCACCTTCGCGGCCGAGGACGAACTGTTCGGCATCGGCCAGGCGCTCAAGGATCTCGGCACGGGTATCTACGAGGTCGCCCCGGCCGGCGTCACAGGCGACGACGCCAACGCGCCCGAACTCGAAATCGCCTGGATGCGCAAGCTGTCGGCCGAGATCGAGCGACCGGTCAGCTTTGCCATGGTCCAGTTCGACAACGATCCCGAGGCCTGGCGCGACGCGCTCGACCGCTCGCTCGAAGCGCTCGAGGACGGCGCCGAGCTCTACCCGCAGGTCGCCGCGCGCGGCATCTCTTTGCTGCTCACCCTGCGCGGACGCCACCCCTTCATCCACTCGGCCAGCTACCGCGAGCTGGACGAGCTCGACTGGGCCGAGCGGGCCGAGGCGATGCGCGACCCGCAGCGCCGCGAGAAGATCCTGGCGGAGGTCGAAGCTCCCGACGCCGCGCTCGGCTTCATCATGTGGCACAAGCTCTACCCGATGACCGACCCGCCCAACTATGAGCCGACCGCCGATGAATCGGTTGCCGCGCAGTCGGAGGCGGCCGGCCAGACGCCGCTGGAGTTCGCCTACGACTTCCTCAGCCAGGGCGACGGTCAGAACGTCCTCTTCGCGCCGCTGTTCAACTACGCCCACAACAATCTCGACGCCACCCGCGAGATGATGATGCACCCGCGCGTCGCGATGGGCCTCTCCGACGGCGGCGCGCACTGCGGCGTGATCTGCGACGCGTCGATGCCGACCTTCATGCTCACGCACTGGTCGCGCGACCGCAGCCGCGGCGAGAAGCTGCCGCTCGAATGGGTCGTCAAGCGGATGACCAGCGACACGGCAGATCTCTACGGTCTCGGCGACCGGGGCACGCTCGAAGTCGGCAAGAAGGGCGACGTCAACGTGATCGACTACGACGCGCTCGAGCTCGAGCCCCCGCAAGCGGTTCACGACCTCCCGACCGAGGCCATGCGCCTGATCCAGAAGTCGAGAGGCTACGTCGCCACCATCGTCAGTGGCGAAGTGATCTCCCGCCACGGAGAGGAAACCGGAGCCCGCCCTGGCCAACTCATCCGCGGCGCCCGCTAGCCAAACCTCGACCTCATATCAACGGCCCTCCCGCTCGGGAGGGCCGTCGCGCTCTCAGAGTTCCCACTGGGGGAGACTCAAGCTCAACCCCGGTTGACTGCTATCTCGCACATGTGTAGTATCGTACACATGTTGCAACTATCACTCTTCGACCCGAACCCGGCATCCGCCCGACCTCTGAGTCAGGGGAATGCCGACGTCATCTACTCCGATGCGTCCGCCATCCTGGCGCGTCCGACGGGACGGCTCGGCGACCTTGATTTCGTGATCAATCCGTACCAGGGATGCACGTTTGCCTGCACCTATTGCTATGCGGCCTTCTTCGTCCCCGAGGAAGAGCAGCGCGAGCGCTGGGGGCAGTGGGTGCGCGTCAAAACGAACGCGATCGCCAAGCTGCGCAACTCGCGGCAGCACCTGCATGGCAAGACCGTGCTGATGAGCAGCGCGACCGATCCCTATCAACCGATTGAAGCGAGGTTGGAGCTGACCCGCTCGTTGCTACCGATCCTTGCCCAGCGAGGCGCGCATCTGGCCGTGTTGTCTCGGAGTCCGCTGGTCACTCGCGATATCGACCTGTTCAGGACCTTCGACCGGATCAACATCACGTTGAGCATCACCACCGACAGCGACGACATCCGCAAGCGGTTCGAACCGCAGTGTGCCAGCATCGACCGGCGCTTCGAAGCGATCACCCAGCTATCGAATGCCGGCTTCCGCACTTCGATTAATGTCGCGCCGCTGCTGCCGCTCTACGACGCCCAGGCGTTCGCGCGGCGAATCATCGCAACCGGCGTCTCCCGAGTCCACATCGGCACGTTTCACGAGACCACCGGACCATTCGCGTCAGGCACTCGTCAACCGGCGCTGGCAATCGCCCGGGAGATGGGTTGGAGCGAAGAGCGTCGCGAGTTGGTCGCGGCCGAGTTGCGAGGCTATCTGAACCAGGCGACGCATCACCGATTCGCCGCCTAAGGGACGCATGACCACATGACTAGAGGCTGGCGTAGACCGCGTCGATCATCGGTTTCCAGCGCGGATCCGCGCCGAGGCCGGCCGACATCTGGTTCATCACGTAGCCGAAGCCGATCTCGGCGTCGGGGTCGGCGAAGCCGAGCGAGCCACCTGCTCCGGAGTGTCCGAACGTGCGTGGGTTCGGACCCCACTCGTAGCGGCCGCCGGCGGTGCTGAGGATGAAGCCCAGCGAGCGGCGCACGAGGAATCCCAGCACCATGTCCTCGCGAGCTGCGTGCTCGGTGGGACCGCAGGCTTCGATCGCGTCCCTGGAGAGCAGGTCGCCGCCGCCCTGGACCAGAGCGGAGTAGATCGTCGCCAGCGAACGACCGTTGCCGTGACCATTTGCCGCCGGCAGCTCGGCGGCGCGCCACTCGCGGGAGTTCACAGTTCCCGCCAGTCGCGGGGCGGCCAGTCCCAGGGCCCGGGCTGCGAGGTTGTCGGGCGGGGCGGCGCCGATCGGTGCGGCTCCGGGAGCGGGAATCAGATCTGCCGTGCGCGGGTCCTCCGACTCGGGCAGGCCGATGAAGAAGTCGACACCTAACGGACCGGCAATCTCGTCGCGGACGAACTCTCCGCAGGTCCGACCGTCGATCCGGCGGATCACCTCTCCGACCAACCAGCCGTAGGTGATCGCGTGATAGCCCATGGCTTCGCCGGGCGTCCAGATCGGAGCCTGGCGCTCGAGCGCGGCGATCATTCGGTCCCAGTCGAGCACTGCGCGGTCGGGCAGCTCCTCATCGACGCCGGCCAAGCCGGCTTCGTGTGTGAGGAGGTGCCGCACCTTGATCTCGGACTTGCCCGCCTGGGCGAACTCGGGCCAGTAGTCGACGACTGGACGCTCGACATCGAGCGTGCCTCGGTCGACGAGCATCGCCGCTGCGGCAGCGGCAATGCCCTTGGTCGAGGAGTAGACGTTGGCGATCGTGTCGCGCTGCCAAGCGCGAGAGCGCTCGGCGTCGGCGTGGCCGCCCCAGAGATCGACGACGGTCTCTCCGCCGACGATCACGGAGAGGGATGCGCCGACTTCGTCGTGGTCGGTCCAGTTGGCGGCAAACGCGTCGCGGACCGCGCCGAAGCGCGGATCGCAATCGCCTTGAAGCTCGACGGCAGTCATCCCCTAGTCGGCGGAGACCGGCTCGGCCACCGAACGTCCCGACAGCTCTTCCGGCATTGTGCCTTCAAGCTCGTGAATTGCCGGCAGCACGTCGGAGGCGAACAGCCTCATGCTGCGCTCCGCTGTCTCGGCGGGCATCCCGCCGGAGATGCGGAAGTTCATGATCATCTCTTCAGCAGCGGTCATCTGCTGGATGTGCTTGAGCTTCTCGATCACCTGCTCCGGCGTGCCCCAGGCCTGCGGGGTCGCGGCGAAGCGGGCGCGCTGCTCGGGCGTGGTCTTCTCGCTCGTCTTGCCGAACTCGGCGTAGTACTTGTAGCCCTTGGTCGCGGCGAAGCGGGCCGACTCGGAGAAGTGGTAATGACGCTCGACGCTCTCCTGGAACTCGCCGGTGTGCTGGACCATGACGTCCCAGGCCTCTTCTTCGCTGTCGAAACAGGCGACGTTGGCGACGACGGTCGGCTGCTTCGGCTCCCAGCCGTTGGCGACGCGGATGGCGTTGAATCGCTGGACGTCGATCTGGTAGTCCTCCCACTTCTTGGAGTTGGTGAAGAGCATGCCCAGGCCTGCGTTGGCGGCGATCTCCAGTGTCTCCGGCGAGATCCAAGCGACGCGCATCGAATCGAGCAACTGCTGTCCATTGCGCGGGCGCGGACGGATCGTCGTCTCAGGGATTGTGTAGAAGTCACCCTCGTGGGAGAAGAATTCCTGGGTCAGACCCTTGCGTACGACCTCAAGCGACTCCATGAAGCGGTCGCGAGACTCGCCCATCGGAGAGCGGAAGGCGTCAAACTCCCGCTTGGCAGCGCCGCGTCCGAGGCCCAGTGTGAGCTTGCGGCCCTGGAGCATGTTGTCGAGGACCGTGATTTGCTCGGTGATGGCGACGGGGTCGTACCAGGGTAGGACGATCACCATCGTGCCGAAGTCGATCCGCTCGGTCTTGCCGGCGAAGTAGGTCAGATTCTGCAGCGCGCCCGAGGTCATGATGTAGGGCGAGAAGTGGTGGTCAATGCACCAATAGGAATCGAAGCCGAGCGGCTCAACCAGGCCGCCGAGGTGGATGTCCTCTTCGTAGATCTGCTGGTCGCTGACGGGCATCCGGTCCGAAACGGCCTGCGCCTCGAAGCGGTCCCAATCCGTGTAGTTCTGGAAGTTGAAGTGAACGCCGACCTTCATGCGAATTTCCTCATTTCAGGAGCCCCTAACAGTGTGGGACTGGCGCAGGATACGCGAAACGGGCCGACAGCGTCGAACGTCGCGCTGTCGGCCCTGTTCGGGCTGGTTGCGATGGGAACGAAGCTACGCCAGGACTTCGTCGAGTCGCTTGGCGAGGTCGCTCTTGGGTCGGAAGCCGACGATCTGACCGGCGACTTCGCCGTCCTTGAAGACCAGCAGCGTGGGGATGCTGCGGATACCGTACTCGGTGGCGATGCCCGGATTCTCGTCGGTGTTCAGCTTGTAGAACGCGACGCGGCCGTCGTACTCCTCGGAGAGTTCGTCGACGATCGGGGCGACCATGCGGCACGGGCCACACCACGGGGCCCAGAAGTCGACCAGGACCGGCAGATCGTTGTCCTTCACATCGACCTGGAAGCTGTTATCGGTCACTTCCTGCGGCTTTGCCATCTGATTCCTCCAAGCGGTCTACAAGAGATGAGGCCTAACGGGTCAAATGTATCGCATTGATTGAACAGATCGGCAGGACTCAGCGGCGCTCATAGCGCCAAGTGTCGCTTACCTGACCGTCGCGTTGTGGTTGGGGAGCCTCTTCTTCCACCTCGTCATCGTCGACCGGCGCCGTGCCGGCAACTGCATCGCGGATCGCGTCCACGACACCCGCCTCGACCACACTGCGCGCCGAGCGAATACCGCTGGTGACCGCCTCGACGTTGGCCCGTCCGTGTCCGACCAGCACCGCGCCATCGATGCCGAACAACGGCGCCGAGCCGACCTTGGCGTAGTCCCAGTGGGCGCGAAGACCCTGGAAGGCTCCACGCATCAGCCAGGCGCCGGCCATATGGATCACGCTCGACTCGATGCTGCGCTTTAGCTCGCCAAAGAGTTGCTCGGCGAGCCCCTCGGTTAGCTTCACCGCGACATTGCCGGTGAATCCATCGGCGACAATCACGTCTGCTGCTCCGGCGATCAACTGGTTGCCCTCGATGTTGCCGACGAAGTTCAGCTCCTGGCGCTCGAGCAGCCGGTAGGTCTCCTGGTGCAGGCTCGTGCCCTTGCCTTCTTCCTCGCCGACGTTGAGCAATCCCACACTTGGGTTGCGATGGCGCAGCACTCGTTCGACGTAGGCTCGGCCCATCGTGGCGAACTGGGCCAGATGCTGTGGGCGCGCCTCGACGTTGGCGCCGACATCGAGCAATAGCGAGGTTGTCCCTCGTCCGTTGCGGAACAGCGCGCCCAGGGCCGGTCTCGCGACGCCGGGGATCCGGCCGAGGGTGAACAGCGACCCGGCCATCACCGCGCCGGTGTTGCCGAACGAGAGGAAGGCGTCGGCCTCGCCGTCCTCCAGCAGGCCGAGTCCGACCATGATCGAAGAATCGCGCATTCTCCGCACTGCCGTCGGCGGCGCGTCCATGGTGATCGCCTCTGACGCTTCCTGGATGCGCAGATTGCGCTGAGCCGCCGGGAGATGGCTGCGAATCTCTCGTCCACGTCCGACCAGAATGATGTCGACGTCCAGCTCGCGTGCGGCGCTCAGCGCGCCTCTGACGATGGCGCCGGGGGCGTCGTCGCCGCCCATGGCGTCGAGGGCGACGGTGATCGGTCGTTGGCGAGCACTTCGTTGCGCAGACCGGCGCATGGCCTTCCACTTCGCTCAACACTACTCGGCGGCTGCGTCTGCTTCCTCGGCGCTTTCGACGCTGCAACGGAAGCTCTCAATCAACGGTAATGCTACGGATTCCGGGTCGTCGGGGTCGAGCACATGGAGGGCGAATTCGCGGCCGCCTTCTCGGCAGTACCAGGCGAACGACTGGATCTTCATCACGCCTTCACCGAACTGGGTCTCGGTCTCGCCGGTGCGCGCCGGCTGACCGTCGACTTCGCCCCAATCGCGCTGACTGGTGACATTCTCGATGCCCAGGGAGTCTCGGAGGGATTGCTGAATCGCGGTGTCACCGTCGTAGAAGGCTTCGCCCAGAACCTGCCAGGTCAGTACCGCTTTGAGCGCGTTGGTCGTCTGGAGGACGAAGATGCCGGCTTCGGCGCTGGGCGGGTTGTTGGTCGGCTGGCCGAACTCCTGCGAGACGTCGTCCGTGTCGTAGTCGATGATGAAGTCGAATCGGTTGTAGCGGCCTGGGCGCGCGGTCAACTCGAGCGGCAGGATGAATGATGACAGCGCCCGCTCGAGCGCAGGGACGACACCCTCGTAGTCTTCCAGCACTGCGCCTGCGCGGAGCATGATCGCTACGTCCTGGACCCGAACCAGCAGCACGTGCCAGCGCACCTGGAAACCGCCCGTGGCTCGGCGATCCTCATCCCAGTTGAAGCGCACGGCCGCTTCGCCGGTGACGGTGGTTGTGTCTTCGACGGACTCAAACTCCACGTTGTCGGCCAGCGCCAGCGCCGACCGCAGGAGCGACTCGGCATCGGAACCGTCATCGACGACGACATCAACGCCGATCAGTGCTCTTCCGGTTTCTGAGAGGAAGGAGACTCGGTCGATGCCGTTCGAATTCGGATCGCAGAAGGGCGAGCAAATCAACTCGAAGGAATAGCCGTAGCTGGGATTGGCGTATCGGCGGATGACGTCGTCGGACGTTTCGATCGGTTCGGCGGACGGCTGCGCCTGATCGTCCTGCTCTTCCTCGGAGGACGCTTGTTGGTCTTGAGGGGCTTGTTGTGGTTGATCCTGTTGCTGCGATTGCTCTGATTGCTCCGTCTGATCCGTCTGAGCGGTTGCGTCCTCTTCGGCCTGCTGCGATTGTTGCTCGGCCTGCACGGTGGTCTGCTCAGCCTGGTTCGTCTCCGCGGCTGGTCGGAAGAACTGGTTTGATTGCACGTGCTCGTTGGGGTTCGAGCCACAACCGGCGATCCAGAGCGAGATCACTAGCAAGGTGACGGCGGCAAGCATGGCCTTAGCTCTCACGATGACGACTCCGCCACCACGATCATGCGGTCGCCTTCGCCGAGCGGGGCGAAGTCCCATGATCCGAACCACTCGATGGCTCGCAGGCCGGATGCGTCCAGCAGGCCTGCCATCTCGCCGGCGTTGAGGTTGACTCGCAATGGGAACCTGGCCAGTGAGCGGCGCACTCGGCCCATCTCGTCGACTGCGTCGTACTGGTAGGTGATCCAGGCGATCGGTTGCGCTCGGTCCAGTGCGTCGCCGCATTCGCGGTCCAGCGCCAGCTCCTGAGATGCGCTCTTGGTGACCAGGTCTCCGGTGTTCGATTCGCGGACCCACTCTTGGTGCATGATCGGCGGGGACGGTTCGATGTCATCGGGTCGCGGCGCTGTCCAGTCAATCAGCAGGCGTCCGCCCTCGGCCAAATGGCGGCGAGCGACGCTGAGCGCGGCTAACTGATCCTTGCGGCGCAAGAGATGTTGGAACGTGGAGAGGGCGAACACTACCAGGTCAAACTGCTGATCAAGGTGCAGGCAACGCATGTCGCCACGGACGATGTTGACCCTGGCTTGCTTCATCCGTTGCTCGCCGACGGCCAGCATCTCTTCAGAAGAATCGACTGCCGTCACCCGACATCCGTTCATTGCCAACGGGACGGCTATGCGCCCACTGCCGGCGCCTAGCTCGAGGACTCGTTGTCCTGAGGCGGTGAGTTCTTGCAGCATTTCGACATCGTCGGTGAGGGGGCCGAAATCAAGGTCGTACCACGGCGCAATTGCGCGCAGTGCTCGCTCCTGATCTTCGGTCGACCAGTTGAGTGGATCGTCCACGCGGTCTCCGCTCACCCGCTGCAGCGTGGCAGTCAGCGTACCAGTGAAACGTGCTCCCACTGCGCCCTACTCAGGCTCATTGCCAGCCTCGCTTGTACGCTGACCCTATGACCGATACCCCGACTGCTCACGACCTGGTCGCGCAATACATCCGCGCCATTCCCGATTTCCCGGAGCAGGGCATCCTGTTCCGAGACATCACGCCGCTGCTTGCCGAGCCGGACGCGTTCGGCCATGCGCTGGACTGGTTGACCGAGCGGTGCGATGGCGCCGACGCTGTTGTCGGCATTGAGTCACGGGGCTTCATTCTCGGCGCGCCGATCGCACAGCGGCTCAACCGGCCGTTTGTGCCGATCCGCAAGGCAGGCAAACTTCCCGCCGACACGATTGCTCGCTCTTACGACCTCGAGTACGGCTCGGCGACGATCGAGATGCACTCGGACGCGCTGAACTCGGGCGCGCGGGTTGCACTGGTTGACGACCTGCTCGCGACCGGAGGCACTGCCGAGGCTTCTCTGCAACTCCTGCTGCATGCGGGCGCCGATGTTTCCGCTGTGGCTTTCCTGATCGAGCTTGCCGCGCTCAACGGTCGCGACCGCCTGCTGCCGCACGACGTCTCGTCGATGCTGGTCTACTGAACTCGAGAGGGGCACTGAGGTGACGAGCGAACATCCGACCGCCCAACTCGCCGTGATCGGCGGCTCGGGCTTCTACAAGATGCCGGGTCTGAGCGATGTCGAGCGTTGGAGCCCTTTGACCCCGTTCGGCGCCGCTTCGGACGAGATCGTGATTGGCACGCTGCATGGCAAGCGGGTCGCGTTCTTGCCACGACACGGCGTGGGGCATCGACTGATGCCGCACGAGATTCCGGTGCGAGCCAACATCTGGGCGCTCAAGGCGCTCGGCGTGCAGGGCATCCTCGCCGTGTCGGCGGTCGGGTCACTGCGACAGGAGATCGTGCCGGGGCACATGGTCGTGCCGGATCAGATCATCGACCGCACGCGTGGCGGCCGTCCGACGACCTTCTTCGGCGACGGCATCGTCGTTCACGTCGGCTTCGCCGACCCGTTCTGCGCCGATCTCAGCGCTCGCCTGGTGGAAAGCGCCGGACGCATGGGCCAAACCGTCCACTCCCGCGGCGCCTACATCGCGATGGAGGGTCCGCTGTTCAGCACGAGGGCCGAGTCACACATGTACCGCTCGTGGGACGCATCGATCATCGGCATGACGGCGGTGCCTGAAGCCAAGCTCGCTCGCGAAGCGGAGATTGCCTACGCGATGCTGGCGACCGCCACCGATTACGACGTCTGGCACGAGTCTGAAGCCGATGTCACGGCTGCTGCGGTGGCCGAGATCGTCGCTCAGAACGTTCAGTCGGCGCAGCGGATCATCGCCGACCTTGCCGAGCATCTACCGAACGACTGGACCTCAACTGCAGACGGCGCGCTGTATGGCGCGATCATGACGGATCCGCGGCGTATCCCTGCGAACACACTGGAACGCTACATGCTGTTGATTGAGGGTCGACTGCCGTGACGGACGGCGCGGCCGTTGAGATCGCGGTCGTCGGCGCGATCGCGCTTGACGAGATCCACAGCCAGGCTGGCGACATCGATCAGTTGCTCGGCGGCTCCGCCGTCTACGCCAGCCTGGCGGCCTCACTGCTTGCTCAGGTGGCGCCAATCTCAGTGATCGGCGATGACTTCGATCAATCGCTGTTGCAGCCACTGATCGACCGAGGCGTCCGCCTCGACGGCATCGAACAGACGGAGGGTCCAAACTTTCGCTGGGGCTGCCGCTACTCCGCCGACGGCGACGTGCGCGAGACGCTCTACACCCGTGCGGGCGTCTACGACAGTCATCCGATCCTTGTCTCTGAGCCGATCCGCGATGCGCGGTTCGTGCTCTTGACCGCGGGCAATCCCGACCAGAATCACCGCGCGATGGCGCAGATGAACGAACCGGAGCTGGTCGCCATCGACACGATCGAGCGCGAGGTCGCGGAGCGACGCGGTGAGTTCCGCGAGCAGTTGCGGTATGCCGACATCGTGTCGATCAACACGCTGGAAACCGCGCACCTGATCCAGTGGCCTGGGTCGGAAGACGACCCTGGGCTTCCGATCGCTGGGTGGCAGGAAATCCGTGCTCTCGGACCGAGCACGTTCATCCTCAAGAAGGCGTCGCACGGCGTCGAGATCTTCGAGGACGACCGCCGCACGTTGGTCAGCGCCGTGCCCGGGATCCGCGCCATCGATCCGACCGGCGCCGGCGACACCTTCATCAGCGCCCTGCTCAGCGCGCTGGCACGCGGCTGCGACCTGGTCCAGTCCGCCGTCTGGGGCTGTGCCGCTGCGTCATTCGCGATTGAGCAGTTTGGCATCGAAGGGATTCTGTCTACGACTCGAGAAGCGATTTCTGCCCGAACATCAATGATTCGCGTCAATGACGTTCCGGCATCGACGTTGATCCCGCCCACGCGCTAACGTTGCGGCCATGGCGCTCTCGATTCGACTTGGCGAAACTCGGGCGAAGCTCGTCATCTCTCGCGCCCACGATCGCGATGCGCTAGGTCGCCGTCTGCAGGCCGACCGCTACAACGCGGCCTACGCGCTGGCCCAGCTCGACGATGCCGCGTGGGATGAGGCCGAGTTTTTTTCCTGCAGCACGCCGACCGGCGAATCGATCGTCTGTCACTCTCGAGGCGGTCTGGGCAACGCGACCACGCTCGCGGGCCCGACCGTAGGGGCGGCGGCCATCCTCCAACTTCATCCCGGGTATCCGAGCACCTTTGCCATCTCGGATCCTGAGCATGTTGCGGCGCTCGAGGCCGTCTATACCTTCCGCCACATCACGCGGATGATGCGAATGCTGGTCACTCGGGACACCTTCAATCCGAGCAATGCTGAGGCGCAGCCAATGCTTGGCGCCCATGCCGACTTGCTCAATCGCCTGTACAACGCCGAGGGTGATCCGACTCATTACCGTCGCGAACACATTGCCGAGGGCTGCTACTGGGGCGTGGTTGACGAAGAGCGGCTGGTTGCGGTGGCGGGGACGCATGCGATCGGTCGCACGCACGGCATCGCGATCCTGGGCAATGTCTTCACGCATCCTCGATTCCGGGGGCGAGGCCATGCGACGACTGCGACTTCTGCAGTCACGGCTGCATTGCTTGAGCAGGTCGATGAGGTGGTGCTCTCGGTCAATCCGGAGAACGAACCCGCCGTGCATGCCTATCGCAAGCTGGGCTATCGCCATGTGGGTGACATCATTGAGGCCTCTGCAACGCGACATGCGGGTACGCTGGTGACCGCAGTTCGTCGATGGGCGGCGAGGAGACGCGGCTCGGACGGAGAGCGGGAGGTCGTCAGCACGTGAGCGAAGCAGCCAGCGATATCGCGGACCATCGGCTGGCGGAGTACGGCGAACAGCGGATCGCCTGGGCGGCCCGCGAGATGCCGGTCACCGCGCAGATCCAGGAACGATTCGCGGAAGAGCGCCCGTTTGAGGGCCTGCGCATCGCCGGCTGTCTGCACATTACTTCCGAGACCGCCAACCTGGCGCTCGCGCTTCAGGCCGGCGGCGCCGACGTCACGCTCTGCGCCAGCAACCCGCTATCGACGCAGGACGACGTCGCGGCGGCGCTGGTTGAGCGTGCCCAGATCCAGGTCTTCGCGATCAAGGGTGAATCGAACGAGACGTACTACCAGCACATTCACCGCGCGATCGACACGAAGCCACAGATCACGATCGACGACGGCGCAGACCTGGTTACCACGTTGCACAGTGATCGACGCGACGCGCTCGGCGGTGTTCGGGGAGGTTGCGAAGAGACAACCACCGGGGTGATTCGACTGCGGGCGATGGCCGCCGACGGCGCGCTGGCCTATCCGATCATGGCGGTGAATGACGCGGCGACCAAGCACTTCTTCGACAACCGCTACGGCACCGGCCAGAGCGCGCTCGACGGCATCATCCGCGCGACCAACATTCTGCTTGCCGGGAAGACGGTCGTCGTTGCCGGTTACGGCTGGTGTGGTCGTGGGGTTGCTTCTCGCGCCGACGGTCTCGGTGCGCATGTGGTCGTGACCGAGGTCGATCCGCTGCGCGCGCTTGAGGCTGTGATGGACGGCTTCCGCGTGATGCCGATGGCGGATGCCGCCGCCGAGGGCGACATCTTCATCACCACGACCGGGGACATCCATGTGATCGACGAACCGCATTTCGCGCAGATGAAGTCCGGCGCGATCATGGCCAACGCGGGACACTTCAATCACGAGATCAACCTGGACGCGCTGGCCGAGATCAGCGAACAGCGACACGAGCTCAAGCCGTACGTGACCTCACATGCAACCGCCGATGGCCGCGAGTTGCTCGTGCTTGCCGACGGTCGGCTGGTCAACCTCTCGGCGGCCGAGGGTCATCCAGCGAGCGTGATGGATATGTCGTTCGCCAACCAGGCGCTCGCGGTCGAGCATTTGCTCAAGGCTGACCCGGCGCTCGCAACTGGCGTTCACGAGGTCCCGGCCGAGATCGACCAGAGCGTGGCAAGGCTGAAGCTGGCCAGCATGGGAGTGGAGCTCGACTCGTTGACCGCTGAGCAGGAGCGTTACCTCAGTTCCTGGGACGAAGGCACATAAGCATGAGCGAGCGCCCAACGCAGCCACAGATGGTCAGCGGCCTGTGGACCTCGGAGTCTGTGACCGAGGGTCACCCGGACAAGGTTTGCGATCAGATCTCAGACGCCGTGCTGGATGCCTGCCTGGCAGGCGATCCTGAGTCTCACGTGGCCTGTGAATCGGCCGTCTCTTCCGATCTGGTGATGGTCTTCGGCGAGATCACTACGTCGGCACAGATCGACGTCGAGCAAATTGTGCGCGACACGCTGCGGCGGATCGGCTACACCGACCGCGCCTGGGGGATTGACGCCGACACCTGCAAAGTGCTGCTTTCGATCAATCGCCAGTCTCCCGACATCGAGGCAGGGGTTGGCGGTCTGGCCGGAGAAGCGTCGCATGGCAGCGACGAACCGTTCGACCGGCAGGGCGCGGGTGACCAAGGAATGATGTTCGGTTTCGCCTGCAATGAGACCGAGAGCCTGATGCCTCTGCCGATTGAGTTGGCCCACCTGCTGACCCGGCAGCTCAGCCTGGTCCGCCGCGACGGCAGTGCGGACTGGCTGAGACCGGACGGGAAATCCCAGGTCACCGTCGAGTATGCGCACGGCCGACCTCATCGGATCGACACGATCGTGGTCAGTACGCAGCACAGCGAACAGATCGGACAGGCCCAGATCGCGAAGGCCATCCGACATCACGTCATCGACCCGGTGATTCCCACGGAGTTGATCGATGATCGGACACAGATCTACGTCAATCCCTCGGGACAATTCATCACGGGTGGCCCGCTAGCCGACGCCGGTTTGACGGGCCGCAAGATCATCGTCGACACCTACGGTGGGATGGCCCGGCATGGCGGCGGTGCATTCTCGGGCAAGGATCCGTCGAAGGTCGACCGCAGCGCTGCCTATGCGGCTCGGCATGTCGCGCGCAACATCGTCGCCGCTGATCTCGCAGATCGGGTCGAGCTGCAGGTCAGCTACGCAATTGGCAAGCCCGAGCCGACCAGCCTCGCGTTGGATTCGTTTGGTACCGGACGGCTGCCGGACTCCGAACTGACTTCTCTGGTCTCGCGGTGCTTTGATCTGCGGCCTGCCGCGATCATCGACCACCTCGAGCTCAAGCGCCCGATCTACGAGCCGACCGCAGCCTATGGCCACTTCGGCCGCGGTGACCTCGACCTGCCCTGGGAGCAGAGCCATCACGTGGATGAACTCCGGGCGGCTGCCGGACTGAACGACTAGGCAGACAAACGAAGAGCGCCCACGATGGGGCGCTCGTTCGATTCAACGCTTCAGGCTTGGGCTTAGCGCTTCGTGTACTGAGGCGCCTTGCGGGCCCGCTTGAGCCCTGGCTTCTTGCGTTCCTTGGCCCTTGGGTCGCGGGTCAACATGCCGGCCTGACGCAGCGGTCGGCGCAGGGTCTCGTCGCTGGCGAGCAGCGCCCGGGCGATTCCGAGCCGAATCGCTCCGGCCCAGCCATTGACCCCGCCGCCCGTGCAGCGCACGACAGCCGAGAAGCTGTTCTGCATTCCGGTGTGGCGAAGCGGTTCTTCGATTAGTCGCCGTTGTTCCGGCCGGCGGAAGAGATCGTCGGCGTCCTTGCCGTTGACCGTGATCTGTCCGTTGCCCGGGTAGAGGCGCACCCGGGCGATCGAGGTCTTTCGACGACCGAGTCCGTAGTAGTAGTGTCCTGCGCTGGTTGTCATTGACTATTCCGCTTCCTGCTCGGCGATGACGCCGGCGAACTGGCCAGCGTGGGGATGGTCTGCGCCTGGGTAGACGCGCAAGTGACGGTACTGCGTCCGGCCGAGTCGATTCTTGGGGAGCATGCCGCGCACCGCGTGCTCAATCACACGCTCGGGGCGCTTGGCCAGCATGTCCTTGAGCGTGGTCTCTTTGAGATTGCCCAGGTGCCCTGAGTGCCGGTAGTAGATCTTCTGCTCAAGCTTGCGGCCCGTGACCGCGACCTTGCCGGCATTGACGACGACGACGTAGTCGCCGATGTCCTGCGACGGGTGGAAGGCCGGCTTGTGCTTGCCTCGCAGCAGTGTGGCGACCTCTGTCGCCAGCCGACCGAGTGGACGGTCGGCGGCGTCGATCAGGTGCCATGAGCGCGGCACCTGGTGCGATCCGAGAACGGTTGTCGACATCCTTCAATCTCCCTCACGATCCCAGTGACAGTTGTGCGTTGAAAACGGCGGCGGGCGGTATTCGATTTCGGCCAGCGTGAGACCGCAGGCTGGCGCCGTCGGTCCCATCGATCCTGGTTCGGCTGCCTCGAACGAGCGAGTGAAGTCGTCCAGCGTCGAGCGGCGGCGAGCTACCTCGACGACCGCTCCGACCATCCGCCGGACCTGGTGTTGCAGAAACGAATCGGCGCGGAACCGCATTCGGACCTTGTTCCGATCTGTTTCCAGCGTCGCCTCTCGCAAGGTTCGTCGAGTCGATCGATCCTTCGTTGGTGGCGTACAGGCGGCGAAGTCGTGGGTTCCGGTCAACACCGAGAGCGCTGAGCGCGCCAGTTCCACGTCGAAGGGCGGCGCCACGATCCATGCCTGTCGTTCCCACAGTGGTTGGCGCTGCTTCGACAGTCGCAGCTCGTAGATGTAGGTTCGCGAAACCGCATCGCGTCGCGGGTCGAACTCGTTGTCTACGGAGGCTGCGGCTTGCACTGCGATCGCAGTCGGCAGGAAGTGATTGATGCCCCTGATCCAGCGATGCGCCGGTACTTCCTCTGCGGACTTGTCCGAGACGAACGAGGCGACCTGGCCTGCGGCGTGGACGCCTGCGTCGGTGCGGCCCGCCATCGAGACGACCGACGGTGAGCCGGTCAGCGACTCCAGCGCCGCTTGCAGCACACCCTGAACCGTTGGACGATTTGGCTGCCATTGCGACCCTGCGAACTCCGTACCGTCGTATTGCAGCAAGAGCGCCCAACGTTGGCTCACTGCCTTGACCTCTGATTATTCTTCCGCCGCATCCTCGTCGGCAACGGCTTCCTCGATCTCCGGAGCGGCACGCTCAACGAGCTCGATGTGCGCCATCTGCGCGCCGTCGCCTCGGCGAGGTCCGAGCTTGATGATGCGCGTGTAGCCACCGTTGCGTTCGGCGAAGCGCGGCGCGATGTCGTCGAACAATGTCCGCAGCACCTTGCGGTCGGTGAGCACGGCACTGGCCTGCCGACGGGCGTGCAGATCGCCACGCTTGCCCAGCGTGATCATCTTTTCCGCCACCGGACGGATGGTCTTGGCCTTGGCCTCGGTCGTCACGATTGCTTCGTGACGCAGCAAATCCGTCACCTGGTTACGAACCAGCGCCGTGCGATGAGAACGGCTACGGCTGAGCCCGCGCCCGCTCTTTCGATGCCTCATCGTCCACTCCTCCGTCTTCGTTCGGCGCGACCGATATTTTTCGGCAGACGCCGCTCGTTCGTATGACTATTCGTCGACGCCGCTGCCGGCCTCGCGGAGGGCCTCCAGCAAGGCGGCACCGAGCGAGCCAGTGATTTCGGGATCCTCGTCGCCGCCGACCGCGACTTCCGGCTCTGCGGCCGGTGCGGAGGTAAGCGACGGAATCGAAGAATCTTCCTCCGGCGACGGCGGCAAGGTGGTCAAGATTTCTTCGCTGCTCGGAGCGAAGACTCCATCGCGAGCACGCCGTACGCGCGGATCATCGTTTTCGATCAGGTTGAGCTCGAGCAGCTTGTCGATCAGCTCGATGTATGACTTCTCGCCGAAGTTGCGCAGCGTTAGCAGTTCGTCGTCGCTCTTCTCGAGGATCTGTCCGACGAGCATCAGGCCGCTGCGCTTGAGGCAGTTGTGGGCACGGACGGAGAGCTGCAGCTCTTCGATCGGCATGTCGTACTGCTCGGCGGTGAGGCCGACCCTGGTGTGGGCCGGCAGTTGACGCGCAGTGATCGGCTGGCCCATGGTCTCGAACAGCTCGAGCTCGGTGCGCAGGGAACGCGCGGCCGCCTGGACTGCGTCGATGCCGGAGATGGTGCCGTCGGTCCAGACTTCGATCAGTAGTTGTTCGTACTCGCTGCCGCGTCCGCCAGAAGCCGGCAGGACCTCGTAGGAGACCTTGCGAACCGGGGTGAACACGGCATCTAGCGGAATCACGCCGAGCAGGTGCTCGCCGTTCTTGCTGCGCTCGGAGGGCTGGAAGCCGAAGCCGGTTTCCACGTCCATGACGACGTCCAGCCGACCTTCATCGCTGTCGATCGTGGCCAAGTAGAGGTCGGGGTTGACGATCTTGTAGTCGCCCGGGACCTGGATATCGCCGGCGGTGACTCGGGTCGCGCCGGTCACGTTGAGGTGCATCTCGGCCGGTCGGTCGGCGATCGCGTGAATCCGGATCTCACGCAGATTCAAGAGGAACTCGGTCGTGTCTTCCTTCATCTGGGGAATCGTGGAGAACTCGTGCTGGACCTGATCGATCCGCACGGACGTGATGGCCGCGCCGCGGATCCCGCTGAGCAGGACGCGCCGGAGCGCGTTGCCCTCGGTGTGCGCGAATCCACGAGTGAGCGGCTCGACGGCGATGCGCACGTAGTCGTCGCGCTCTTCCTCGATCGAGAGTTTGGGAGTTTCGGTAGCCAGGATCACGTTGTCGCGTCCCTCCCTGGGACTGTGGGTTGGTGTGGCTCGCCGGGCTTAGCGCGAGTAGTACTCGACGATGGCGTTCTCGTCGACTCGCATATCGATGTCTTCACGGGCGGGCGCAGCGGTGAGCTCGCCTTCCAGCTGGATTGGGTCGATGCGCAACCAACCGGGCACTTCGCGAGAGCCCTGCCAGGTGCGCGCCATTTCGTAGAACTTGCTATTGCGGCCCCGATCGGTCCAGCCAATCTTGTCGCCGATTCGCATCTCGATCGACGGAATGTCGGCTTTCTTGCCGTTGCGCGTGATGTGTCCGTGTCGGACGAGCTGTCGCGCCTGCGCGCGAGACTCTGCGATGCCGAGGCGGTAAACGACGTTGTCGAAACGCAACTCCAACATCTGCAGCAGGTTTTCGCCGGTCGCGCCTGGGCGACGATTGGCCTCGGCGAACATCCGCCGGAACTGGCGCTCGAGGACGCCGTAGGTCTTACGAACCTTCTGCTTTTCTTTGACCTGCTCGCCGTAGTCGGAGACCTTGCGCCGGCGCGGCGAACGCTGGCCGGGCGGCTGGTTGCGGCGGTCGATGGCGCACTTCGGGCCGACGCAGCGTTCGCCCTTGAGCATCAGCTTTTCGCCGGCGCGACGGCAGATTCGGCAGACGGGTCCGGTGTATCGAGCCATTGGCGGGTCTCTCTGTCGTAGTTGGGAGTCCGGATTAGTCCGGATTTGTCCAGATGTCGCTCGGTTTGGAGCGAATCTCTGCCGGAGATTCGCTAGACACGGCGCCTTTTTCTGGGTCGGCAGCCGTTGTGTGGGATGGGGGTGACGTCGCGGATCGAGAGCAGCGTCAGACCTTGCGCCTGGAGCGCTCGGACGGCCGACTCACGCCCTTGTCCCGGTCCCTTGACGTAGACATCGACCTGGCGCATGCCGTGACCCATTGCCTTCTGGGCGGCGTCTTCGGCGGCGAGCTGGGCCGCGAAGGGCGTGCCCTTGCGCGAGCCGCGGGTTGCGGCCGTGCTGCCGGCGGAGGCCCAGGCCACGGTGTTGCCGGCCAGGTCGGTCATGGTGATGATGGTGTTGTTGTAGGTCGACTGGATGTAGGCGCGGCCATGCGGGACGTTCTTGCGTTCGCGGCGACGGCGGCTGCGCTCTCGTCGTTGAGTACTCATCCCGATCCCCTCTTCTCAATTCGCGCTTCACGACTGCTCGTGAGCGCTCGACCACTGCTGGCTAACGCTTAACAGCGCGGCGTCGGCCGGCGACGGTCTTTTTCGCCCCGCGGCGAGTGCGGGCGTTGGTTCGAGTGCGCTGACCGTGCATTGGCAGGTTGCGGCGGTGGCGCTGACCTCGATAGCAGTTGATGTCGATCAGACGTTGAATGTTGCCTCGTACGACTCGGCGCAGGTCTCCCTCGACGAGGTAGTCGCGGTCCACGATCTCACGAATTCGCGCGAGTTCAGCGTCGGACAGATCGCGGATGCGCTGATCGGGATCGATGTTGGCCTTGTCCACGATCTCTTTGGCGCGAGTCGCACCAATGCCGTAGATGTAGCGCAGCGCGTAGGGCGCCTTCTTGTTATCCGGGACGTCAACGCCCGAGATTCTCGCCATTCGCCGTTCCTCTCGCCCGCGGCTGCAATCCTGCCGGGAGATGGTTAGTTCTGGGCCCGTTCAGCTCTTAAACCGATAGACGACCCGCCCACGGGTCAGGTCGTACTCCGAAAGCTCGACGAGGACTCGATCACCGCGCAGCACTCGAATGTGGTGTTGTCGCATTTTGCCCGCGAGGTGAGCCAACACCTCATGGCCGTTGGGCAGCTCCACTCGGAATGTGGCGTTGGGCAGTAGCTCCTTGACCACGCCCTCGACCTCGATTTTGTCCTGCTTGGGCGGCGGAGACGGCGCCGGTGTGCGCCGCTGTCGCCGTCCTCCTCCTCCGGTGTTTCGATTTCTCGCCACCAAGCCTCCGTCGCTTGTTACTCAGGCCTGAGTCAGAATGTCCGCCGGCCCGCTCTCGCGAAGCGCGACGGTGTGCTCGAAATGCGCCGACAAGCTGCCGTCGGCGGTCACGACGGTCCAGCCGTCGTCCAACACTGCGGTCGCCGGATCGCCGACCGTCGCCATTGGCTCGAGGGCGACGACCATCCCGCGACGCATGGTCATGCCGGAACCGCGACGACCGTAGTTGGGCATGCTTGGTGGTTCGTGCATGTCACGTCCCACGCCATGCCCGACGTAGCCGCGGACGACTCCGTAACCCGCTGATTCTATCACTTCCTGAATGGCTGCAGCGATATCGCCTTTACGAACGCCAATCGCGGCGACCGAGATTCCCGCTTGCAGGGACTCGGACGTAACGTCCAACAGCCGTTGCGCTTCGCTTGAAATGGTTCCCACGCCGACCGTCCTGGCCGAGTCTCCGACCCAGCCATCGATCGTTGCGCCGAGGTCGATCGAGAGGATGTCTCCCTCTTCCAACCGACGCTCGGTCGCGAAGCCATGCACGATCTCTTCGTTGACTGATGCGCAGATCGTGTGCGGAAATCCCTGGTAGCCGAGGAACGTCGGAATCACTCCCAGGCGCTCGTACTTGTCAATGACGTACTGGTCCAGCTCCGAGAGTTTGCGCCCCGGCTTAACCATCTCGATCAGTTCAGCGAGGGTCTCGCCGACCATCCGGCCGGCCGGCCGCATCTGTTCGATTTCGGCGTCGGTCTTGAGGATGACCTGTCTTGGGCGCTGTGAGGTGGACATCGACGATTCCGAGACTAGTTCGACTCTAACCGCTGACTGACTGCAACGCGGCGAGCAGATCTTCTCCGACTGCTTGCGGCGACTGCTCGCCGTTCACCTTCGACAGATTGCCAGCCTCGGTGTAGTAGGCGACCAGCGGCTCGGTCTGATCTGCGTAGACCTGCAATCGGTTGGCGATCGCCTCCGGCTTGTCGTCGTCTCGCTGGATCATGTTCACGCTGTCGCAGCAAGGACTGTCTGCATTCGGGGGGTTGAAGATCTCGTGGAACACGCTGCCGCAGGAGGCGCAACTCACGCGACCGCCAAGGCGGCGAGTGATCTCTTCGTTGGACACATCGATCAGGACCGTCACTGCGATCTCATCGCCCTGTTCGTTGAGCGCCTGGTCCAGCGCCCTGGCCTGCTCGACCGTGCGCGGGAAACCGTCGAAGAGGCAACCGGCGCTGGCATCGTCGCGGCCGATGCGCTCGAGCAGCATACGGATTGTGACGTCGTCGGGTACGAGCTCGCCCTTGTCCATGTAGGTCTTGGCCAGGTTGCCGAGTTCGGTTCCGTTGCGCAGGTTCTCGCGGAACATGTCGCCGGTGGAGAGGTGCAGCAGGCCGGTGCGCTCGGCAGTCTGCACTGCCTGCGTGCCTTTGCCTGCTCCCGGCGGGCCCAGCAGGATGACATACATGGTCTGGTCTGTCATGGCTAGCGAATAAACCCTTCATAGTTGCGCATGAGGAGCTGCGCTTCAATCTGCCGCATCGTGTCCAGCGCGACGCCGACGACGATCAGCAAGCCCGTCGACGAGATCGTGAGCGCGGTTGAATCGGGGATGAACTCGGTCGCCAGGAACGGAACCACAGCGACAAAGCCGAGGAACAACGCTCCCGCCCAGGTGATGCGCGCCAGGACACGGTTGATGTAGTCCTGCGTCGGTCGCCCAGGTCTGATCCCGGGGATAAAGCCGCCCTGCTTCTGCAGATTCTCAGCCAGGTTCTGCTGCTGGAAAGTTACGAAGGTGTAGAAGAAGGTGAAGCCCACGACCAGAACAAAGGAGAGTCCCCAATAGGCGGGTCGGCCCGGCGAGAGGTTGAGTTGGACCCAATCGGCCGCCCGGATGATCCAGCCGGGACGTTCGCCGAGCGTCTGTCCTTCTGCGATGTCGGGAGTCAGCGGATTGTCGACGGGATCTTCGTGGGTTTTGATCTCGGAGACGACGATGAAGTTGCCCTCGCGGTCGGCCAGTCGGATCGGATCCTCGGAGATTTCATTGGCATCGATTCGCCACGCGTACAGCGTCTCCCCTGATACGGGATCAGATGTCGTTTCGACCTGGGTCAGTACGTTGGAATCGGAGTTGGAGTTGATGCGGTCGAGGAGAGCCTGGAAGGTGTCTTCTTCCTTGTTCCACTCGATGATCCCGTCGTTGACCACGAACTCACCCGACGAGTCGAGGTCGGGGAACAGAGTCGCCAGTGGCTCATCAACATCCTCCCGAGTGAACGGGACCTCAACCGCTACCTGGGTCTGCGATTCTTCGCCGGCGGCGCCGGTCACCCAGCCGGCGAGCACCGAGGGGAAGATGATGATCGAGAAGGCGAAGATGAGCGGGATCATCCCGGCCGAATTGACGCGTAACGGTACGTACGACTGACCGCTCTGGCGGTACATCCTCCCGCCCCTGAAGACCGAGCGAGCATATTGAACAGGAATCCTGCGTTGCGCTTCCTGGAAAAAAACAATCAAGGCGACGAGCGCGATGGCGATCGCGATGACTACTGCGATGCCCGACCAGCCGATGTCGGAGAGGCGGACCGAGTTGAACAGGGTGGGGAAGCTGGCCACGATGCCAGCGAAGATGATCAACGAGATGCCGTTGCCGACGCCCTTCTCGGTGATCAGCTCGCCGAGCCAGATCAGGAACATGGTGCCGGCGGTCATGGTCATCAGCGCCGAGATCGTCGGCAGCCACTCCTCGGTGCCGAAGCCGATCCCGGTGATCGCGCGAGCATTCTCGAGTAGCAGCAGCTGCCCATAGCCCTGCACCAGGGACATCGGCACGGCCAGCCAGTAGGTATAGAGCTGAATCCGGTTGCGGCCGGACTCGCCTTCCTGGGCCAGCGCCTGCAGTTTGGGAATCATGGGCTGCATCAGGTTCATCACGATCGAGGCCGTGATGTAGGGATAGACGCCCAGCGCCACGATCGAGAGATTGTCGAGGCCACCGCCCGAGAACAGGTTGAGGAAGCCGAGCACCGGGTTGTTGTCCAGCGCGTTCTCGAGCTGGGTCTTGTTGATGTCGGGGATCGGTACGTGCGCGACCAGCCGGAACACGACCAGCATGGCCAGCGTGAAGGCGACCTTTTGGCGGACGTCCGGCTGTCGCCAGGCGTCGACCAACGCCTGCAGCAGCTTAGGCCTCGTCGGCCCCGCTGCTGTCTGCGTTCTCTGCATTGATGACCTCAACGCTGCCGCCCGCGGCAACGATTTTCGCTTGTGCGGCCGGTGAGATTCGCTCTACGCGGAGATGCAAGGCCTTGGCGACATCGCCTCCGGCCAGCACCTTGAATCGCTTGGTTGCGCGCCGCAAGAGTCCGGCAGCGACGAGCGCGTCCGCATCGACCGTATCACCGTCCGCAAAGCGGCGGTCGAGATCGACGACATTGATTGGCTGCGCTTCCACACGGAAGGGGGCCTTGAAGCCCTTTCGCCGTGGCAGCGTGCGCATCATCGACATCGCGCCGCCTTCGAAGACGGAGTTGTAGTCGCGGCCGGCTCGAGAGCGCTGGCCCTTGAGTCCGCGTCCTGAGTAGGTGCCTTTGCCGGAGGCGTTGCCTCGACCGACGCGCTTACGCCGCTTGCGCGACCCCGGCGCGGGGCTGAGATCGTTCAGGCGCAAAACCATTACGCGTCCTCGATTTCCGTCACGGTGACGAGGTGGGAGACCTTCTGCAGCATCCCCCGCACGTCGGGCGTGTCGTCCTTGACCGTGCTCTGACCAAGCTTGCGCAGGCCCAGCGAGCGGATCGTGTGGCCCTGGTCGGATCGATATCCGATGGATGATTTTGTGTAGGTGATCTTGAGTGCTGCCATGATTGGTTACTCGCTCGTCCCGGCAGCTGCCAGTTCGGCCTCGGGCTCGACGGGTTCGGCAGTCTCGGTGGCTGGTTCCTCGACCGGTTCAGTGGGCAGCAGACCGGCCAGGCGGAGACGTTCTCGTCTCACTTGTACAGGATCTCGCAGTTCCATCAGCGCGCGGCGGGTTGCCTGGACGACGTTGACTACGTTGTTGGAGCCTAGCGACTTGGTCAGCACGTTTCGCAGTCCGACCGCCTCCAGAACGGCTCGGACACCGCCGCCGGCGATTACGCCGGTTCCCGGCGCGGCTGGCTTCAGCAGTACCTGCGATGCGCAGAATCGTGCGGTGATTGGGTGGGGGATGGTGCCATTGCGGATCGGGACTGTGATCATCTCGCGACGAGCGATGGTTGAACCCTTGCGGATGGCATCGGGCACCTCGTTGGCCCGGCCGATGCCGATGCCGACTCGCCCGTTGCCGTCACCGACGACGACGACTGAGGTGAAGGAAAATCGGCGTCCGCCCTTGACCACCTTGGCGACGCGAGAGACCGAGACGACCTTTTCGATGATGTCGTCCTGCGGTTCGTCGCGATCGCGGCGGCGTCCCCGCCCGCGTCCACCGTCTCGTTGTTGAACCATGTGATGCTCCTGCTCTGCGCGCGGCTGCGCCGGCCCTAGAAGACCAGTCCGGCTTCGCGCGCGGCTTCGGCCAAGGCGCGAACGCGTCCGTGATATTGGTATCCGGCGCGGTCAAAGACGACCGCCGAGATGCCCGCCTCCTGCGCAACCTGCGCCAGCTGGCGACCCACCGCGCGAGCATTGGCCTGCTTGCCCGAACCATCGTCTTCGCCGGCAGACGCGGCGTTGGCCCCCAAGTCGGAGGCGCTGGCCAACGTGACGCCGGAGTCGTCATCGATGATCTGGCCGTAGATGTGCCTGGCCGATCGGAAGACGCAGAGTCGCGGTCGCTGCGCCGTCCCGTGCACACGCTTGCGCACGCGCAAGTGGCGACGCTGACGAGCGGCACGGTTCGTACGCCGCTTGCGGCGAATCATCGTCATCTCATCTTCTCCACATCGTCGAGCGCCGGCATCGACAGGCCGTGACCTTAGGCGATGGCGCTCTTGCCCTGCTTGCGACGGACCCACTCGCCTTGATAGCGAATGCCCTTGCCCTTGTAGGGCTCGGGCGGTCGGACCGCTCGGATCTCTGCGGCCTGCTGGCCGACAACTTGCTTGTTGGCGCCGCGGACGTGGACCAACTGGCCCTCGACGGCGAATTCAATTCCGTCGGGCGGGTCTTTGCGCACGAGGTGGGAATAGCCGACTCGCAAGACGAGGGTCTGACCGTCCATCTCGGCTCGATAGCCAGTGCCCTGGATCTCGAGTGTCTTCGACCAACCTTGCGTCACGCCAGTGATCATGTTCTGGATCAGCGCTCGCACCAACCCGTGGTGAGAGCGATGCTCGCGCCGGTCGCTGGGTCTCGTGACCACAACTTCGTTGTCGCCCAAGGCGATATGCATATCCGGGTGGACGTGCTGATCAAGCTCGCCTCCCGGGCCTTTGACCGTGACGTGGCCGGGCTCGATCGTGACATCGACGCCGGCCGGTACCGGCACGGGTAGACGGCCAACTCGACTCATCGTCCCGCTCCCATCTTGATTCTGTTGATCGCTACCAGACGAAGCACAGCACTTCACCGCCAACATTTTCTCGACGCGCCTGTGCGCCGGTCATCACACCGCGGGGTGTCGTGAGGATGGCCACGCCGAGGCCGCCGTAGGGTCGGGGAATCTCACGCTTCTGGACATAGACTCGGAGCCCGGGGCGCGATACGCGCTTCAGTCCAGTCACGACCGACGTGCCTTCTTCGTCATAGAGCAGCTCGACATCGAGGTCGCGACCGGCGCGTCCGGCGCGGTCTCGGACTTCGTACGAACTGATAAATCCCTCTTCAGCCAACACGTTGGCGATCGAGATTTTCATGTTCGACGCCGGAATCTCCACGCGAGGGTGTCCGGCGTGGATGGCGTTGCGAATGCGTGTCAGCATGTCCGCGACGGGGTCAGTCACTGGCATTGCGATTCCTGCCTGCTCGCACAGTTCCTGCTGTTCATTGCTGTTCTCACTGGTTGCGCTCGAAGGGGAAGCCAAGCAACTCGAGCAGCCGCCGGCCCTCGGCGTCGGACCGCGCGGTCGTGATGATGTTGACCTGCAGTCCGCGCACGCGGTCGACGGTGCCGTAGTCGATCTCGGGGTAGACGATTTGCTCGCGGATGCCGAGCGAGTAGTTGCCGCGACCATCAAAGGCAGTGCGTGAGACGCCCTGAAAATCACGGATACGCGGCAGGGCTGCATTGATCGTTCGGTCGAGGAACTCCCACATTCGCGCGCCGCGCAGCGTGCACGAGACGCCGACGTTGTTGCCTTCGCGCAGCTTGAAGTTCGCGATCGATTTCTTCGCCTTGTTGACGACTGGTTTCTGACCGCAGATCGTGGTCATATCCGAGACGCAGTTCTCAAGGATCGCTGCGCCGCCGGGACCCAACGATTCGCCGACACCGGAGTTGACCACGACTTTGACTACTCGCGGGACCTGCATCACGTTCTCATAGCTGAACTCTTCGAACAGGCGAGGGGCGATTTCGTCGTTGAAGCGCTGCTTGAGGCGCGGAGCTGTTGCCGTTCCGTTCGTCGTCATCAGTCGATATCCCCATCGCACTTGCGGCAGACGCGGGTCTTGGCGCCATCCGCGCGGACGCGGAATCCGATGCGCACCGGGCGATCGCAGCTTGGGCAGACCACGCTGACGTTTGACTCGTGAAGCGAGGCCTCGCGCTCAATGATGCCGGCCGGAGCGCCCATCTGGGTCGGCCGCATGTGCCGCTTGACCATGTTCACGCCGGTCACGATCAGGCGGTCGTCCTTGGGAAACACCTGGCGCACCTGACCCCGGCGTCCACGATCCTTGCCGGCGCGGACTTCGACGAGGTCGTCTCGTTGTACGCGACGCATCTAGACCACCTCCGGAGCGAGCGAGACGATGCGCATGAAGTCGCGCTCGCGCAGCTCGCGTGCGACCGGACCGAGGATGCGGGTACCGGTCGGGTTCTGGCCGTCGGCTGCAAGGATGACTGCCGCGTTGTCGTCGAAGCGGATGTAGGAGCCGTCGACTCGGCGGTACTGCTTGGCGACTCGCACGATCACAGCGCGCACGACCTCTCCGGCGCGAACCTCGCGTCCTGGGTCGGCCTGCTTGACGGTCGCGACGATCGTGTCACCGACCGAGGCGTACCGTCGCTTCGTCCCACCAAGCACGCGGATGCATTTGATGACTCGGGCGCCTGAGTTATCGGCGACGCGGAGCGAGGATTCCTGTTGAATCACTCCGAGTCCTCACTTCCAGAGGCTGCAGTCTCCAGCGACGGCGCGCCGATCTCTTGCGGTTGAATCTCGGCAACCTCGCGGCGCTCCAGGATTTCGATCACTCGCCACGACTTTCGTTTGGAAAGCGGGCGGCATTCTTCGATGATGACTCGGTCGCCGTTCTTGCAGTCATTGCCTTCGTCGTGCGCCAGGTAGCGCTTGCGGCGGCGCATGATTTTCTTGTAGAGCGGGTGTTGCACCGTTCGCTCGACGCGCACCGACACAGTTTTGTGGCGCGCATCCGCGACGGCGAACCCGACACGTCGTTTGCGGGCCATTGGCTATTCTTCCTCGCTCGCCGAGTCGTCAACCGACTCAGTTATCTGTTCTTCTTCGACGTCCTCAACGGCATCCTCAACACGAGCCAACGGCTCGATCGGCGCGCCCGCCGCCTCGGCTAGTTGACGCTCTCGCAAGATCGTGCGCAGTCGCGCGACCTGTCGTCGGGCAGAGCGCATTGCCATCGGGTTCTGCAACTGGCGAGTTCCGATCTGGAACTGCAGGTTGAAGACCTCGCGGTAGGCCTCGTTGATCGCTTCGCCCAGTTCGGCGTCGGTCATCGAGCGGGCTTCGTCGGCAAGTGGATTGGCCATCGTTAAACCACCTCAGCCTCTCGCACGACGACGCGGGTGCGAACTGGCAGCTTGTGGCTGGCTCGGCGCAGCGCTTCGCGGGCGTCTGCTTCGGGCACACCGGCGAGCTCGAAGATCACTCGTCCCGGCTTGACCACGGCGACCCACTTCTCGGGCGCGCCTTTGCCCTTGCCCATCCTGGTCTCCGCCGGCTTCTGCGTGACCGACTTGTCCGGGAACACTCGGATCCAGACCTTGCCGCCACGCTTCACGTAGTGAGTGATCGCGCGTCGGGCAGCCTCAATCTGGCGACCGTCGATCCAGGCAGCCTCCAGCGACTGCAGACCAATCTCGCCGAAGGCGACTGAGTTGCCGGTCTGCGCCATACCGCGGCGTCGACCGCGGTGATGCTTGCGCCACTTGACTCGTCTTGGCTGCAGCATCAGCGGCCTCCCCGCCTGCCGGCGGCTGCCGGATCGATGGCCTGAGCCGGACCGCCCGATGATTCCGTTTCTGCTTCAAAGGGCAGGATCTCGCCCTTGTAGATCCAGACCTTTACGCCGATTCGTCCGAAGACCGTCTTGGCCTCGGCGAATCCGTAGTCGATGTCGGCGCGGAGCGTGTGCAGCGGCACGCGACCGGACATCTCTTGCGCCTTGCGCGACATTTCAGCGCCACCGAGGCGACCGGAGATGATGATCTTGGCGCCCTCGGCCCCGCGCTGCATCGTGCGTTGCACGGCTTGCTTGATCGCGCGACGGAATGCGATGCGTCGTTCCATCTGCTCGGCCACATTGCGGGCAACAAGCTGGGCATCCAGCTCGGGCACTCGAATCTCGGATACGTCCACGCGCAGGCGAATCGGACGCGAGATCAGCGATTCCAGGTCTCGTCGCAGTTCTTCGACGTTCTGTCCACCACGACCGATGACGATGCCTGGCTTAGCGGTGTGCAGCTTCACACCAAGCTGGTTCGCATTCCGCTCGATGTCGATCCTCGAGATCATCGCCTCGCTCAAGCGGTCGTTGATAAAGTCGCGAATCCGGCGATCTTCGGCCAGGAGTTCGGCGTACTGCTTGTCGGAGTACCACTGCGAGCGCCACTCGTAGATCGTGCCGATGCGGAAGCTGGTTGGGTGAACCTTCTGACCCATGGCGTTATCCGTCCTCTGCGTCCTGGCCGTCGGACACGACGACGGTGATGTGCGCGGTTCGTTTGAGAATTCGTCCAACCCGGCCGCGCGCTTTGGCTCGGAAGCGGCGAAGGGTGCGGCCGTCTCCGGCGTGGATCTCGGCGATCTTCAGGTCGCGAGCGTCGAGCCCGTAGTTGTTCTCAGCATTGGCGACGGCGGAGTCGAGCACCTTGGCGACGTCACGAGCGATCGGCTTCGGCGTGAAGCGCAGTTGTAAGCGCGCTTCCTCAACCGGCATGCCGCGCAGACCTTGCATGACCAACCGGACTTTGCGCGGCGAGGTGCGAACGAACTTGGCGCTGGCCTGGACTTGCATCAGTTCACCCGCGTCCCGCGGTCGGAACGGCCGATGTGGCCGCGGAAGGTCCGCGTTGGTGCGAACTCGCCCAGCTTGTGGCCGACCATGTTCTCGGTCACGAAGACGGGAACGTGCCGCCGACCGTCGTGTACGGCGATGGTCAGACCGACCATTTCTGGGACGATCGTCGACGGACGCGCCCAGGTCTGGATCACGGTGCGGGCACCAGAGGCTCGCACACGCTGCACCTTCTGCATCAGTTTGTGGTCCACGTAGGGACCTTTTTTCGTTGATCGTGACATCGCGCAAAACCCCTGATCTCTGCCTTAGCGCCGTCGGCCGCGACGGCGAACGATGTACTTGTCGGATTGCTTCTTGCCCCGCGTGCGGCGGCCAAGCGTGTACCAGCCCCAGGGCGACTTCGGTCCGGGCAGACCGATCGGGGCCTTGCCTTCGCCGCCGCCGTGCGGGTGGTCAACGGGGTTCATCACAGAGCCTCGCACCTGCGGTCGACGACCGCGGTGCCGGTTGCGTCCAGCTTTACCGAGCTTGATGTTGGAGTGCTCGACGTTACCGACCTGGCCGATCGTCGCGTAGCAGACGGAGCGCACACGCCGCATCTCGCCTGAGGGCAGGCGCAGCAGCGCATAATCGCCTTCCTTGGCCATAATCTGCGCCGCCGCCCCAGCAGAGCGCACCATCTGCGCGCCTCGACCTTCGGTCAGCTCAACGTTGTGGACCTGGGTACCGTTGGGAATCGCCGACATCGGCAGTGCATTGCCGACACGGATGGGCGCGTCGGGACCGGACATGACGAGGTCGTCGACTTTGAGCCCGTTCGGCGCCACGATGTAACGCTTCACACCGTCGGTGTAGAAGATCAGCGCGATCCGCGCGGTTCGGTTCGGGTCGTACTCGATCGCCGCCACTCGGCCTTCGATGCCGATTCGGTCGCGACGCTTCCAATCGATGATGCGGTAGCGGCGCTTATGACCACCGCCACGATGACGCACGGTCACGCGGCCCTTGTTGTTGCGGCCCGACTTCTTCTTCAACGGAGCGAGCAGGCTCTTCTCCGGCTTCTTCTTCGTGATCTCTTCAAACGTGTGACCGGAGGAGTTGCGGCGTCCGGGGGAGGTCGGCTTGTAGTTCTTGATCGGCACGTCAGACCCCCTCAAACAGGCGAATCTCGTAGCCCTCGGCCAACGTGATGATCGCCTTCTTCCAGTCGCGCTCGCGACCCGGTCGTCCGCGCCCGATGCGCCGAGTGGAACCGCGCACGTTGATCACGTTGACCTTGCGCACCTGCACCGAGAACGCGATCTCAATCGCCTCACGAATCTGTAGTTTGTTCGCCCTTGGATCGACTTCGAACACATACTTGCCTTGCTCGGCCAACTCGGTAGATTTCTCAGTGATGATCGGCTGACGGACGACGGCGAACGGATGAATGTCCTTAGGCATCACCGTCCTCCTCGTCTGCGTCCCCAATTTCGACGGCCCACATCGCCTCGCAACGTCGGACGGCTGCCTCGGTCATGATCAGTTGGTCGTGCGTGAGAATCAGGTAACTGCTCAGCGTTTGGGCCGGCATTGCCTGAATGTTCTGAAGATTCCGCGTGCCTCGGACGAGGTCCTCATCAACGCCGTCAGAGACTACGAGCGCGCTGCGCTCGACGCCTATTGCCTGACAGAGGCTCGACATGACTGACGTCTTTGAATCGAACTCCACATCCGGCCCCGTAACCAGCACGCCGCCCTCGGCCGCCCGCTGAGAGAGCATCGAGCGAATCGCCAGTCGACGCATTCGCTTCGGCAGGCGTTGGCGGTAGGAGCGCGGATGCGGTCCGTGCGCAACAGCACCGCCGATTCGAGTCGGCGAGGACGGTGTACCCATTCGAGCTCGACCGCCACCTTTTTGCCGGCCGGTCTTCTTGGACGCCTGCCGGACGTCCGAGCGGTCGAGCGTGGCGGCATTGCCCTGTCTAGCGTTCGCTCGCTGAGCCGTCACCGCCTGGTGCACGACTGCCAGGTTCGGTTCGATCCCGAAGACCGAGTCATCGGCCTCGATCTCGCCGGCGGCGTTGCCCTGTCCATCGATTAGCGGGAGTTTCATCGCTTGCCGCCTCGCCGCTTGGTCTGCCGGATCCGCACCAGACCATTCGTCGCACCCGGCACCGAGCCTTTGACGAAGACGAGGTGTCGATCCGCGTTGATGTCCACTACCTCAAGATTCATAGAGGTCGTCGCTTTGCCACCCATCCGACCGGCCATCCTGGTGCCCTTCAGCACTCGACCCGGAGTCGTACCGGCGCCGACGGAACCCGGGGCGCGATGCCGGTCGCTCTGACCGTGGGTCCGAGGACCGCCGCGGAATCCGTGGCGCTTAACGACGCCAGCGAACCCTTTACCCTTTGAGATTCCCTGAATGTCCACTCGATCTCCGGTCGCAAACACCTCAGTCGCGTTTACGACCGTGCCGACCTCGACATCAGATAGCTCGTTTGGGTCGGTCTGGAACACGGCGAGATGCTTGAGCGGACCGTTGGCGCCTGTGTGACCGAGTTCGGCCTGGTTGATTCTCCAAGCCGGAGCCTCGCCAAAGCCAACCTGCACGCCTGAGTAGCCGTCTCGCGACTCGGTCATGATTTGCGTCACTGGGCAGGGCCCAACCTCGAGCACGGTGCAGCCTACGACGGCTCCGTCCTCGCCAATGACCTGGACCATGCCCAACTTCTTACCGAGGAGTCCGGGTATCGCCATGATTAGAGCTTGATCTCGACATCGACGCCCGACGACAGTTGAAGCCGCATCAGGGAGTCGACGGTTCGGCCGGTGGGTTCAATGATGTCGATGATCCGTTTGTGCGTACGGATCTCGAACTGCTCGCGACCGTCCTTGTGGACGAATGGCGAGCGAATCACCGTGTACTTGCGGATTTCGGTGGGCAGCGGAATCGGCCCGGCGACGCCGGCCCCGGTCTTCTCGGCGGTGTCGAGAATCTGCGCGGCCGACTCATCGAGAATCCGATGGTCGTAGGCCTTCAGCCGGATGCGGATCTTCTGCCGAGCCATATTGCCGTCTCTCTGCCGTGCGTTCAGTCTGGTTCGGCGCTATTCCAGGATCGAGGTGACGGCGCCCGCGCCGACCGTCCGGCCGCCCTCGCGAATCGCGAAGCGCAGCCCCTCCTCCAGCGCAATCGGCGAGATCAAGCGCACGCTCATCTGCACGTTGTCGCCCGGCATCGCCATCTCCACGCCCGTCGGCAGACCAATCTCGCCGGTCACGTCCGTCGTGCGAATGTAGAACTGCGGCCGATAGCCGGGGAAGAACGGACTGTGCCGCCCACCCTCGTCCTTC
>JAJDXE010000015.1 GCA_022825265.1 Dehalococcoidia bacterium | reverse complement strand
TAGTAGACGTAGAGGTACGGATCGGCGGGATACTGCGGGTCAAGCGCCATGCTGAGCAGGCCGCGTTCGCCGCGGAAGACGACCGAGCCGCTCAGGTCGAGCACGCCGAACTGCCGCACCTCGCCGTCCTGCTCGACGAAGCGGGTGATCGAACCGCGCTGCTCGGCGATCAGAAAGGAGCCATCGGGCAGAGTGAGCATCTCGATCGGCTGCTCGAACTGGCGTCCGCCGAGAATCGGTTGGGCAGCCAGGGTCGGCAGAGCCTGGTCTTCCAGCGCCGGCTGCGATTGCTGCGCCTGAGGCTGCGAGCGCTGCGTGGAAGCGTCCTGGCTCTGTTGCGGCTGGGCCTGCGTTTCGGGTTGCGTCGCGTCGTCTTGCGGCTCCTGCAGGTCGCTCGGGCGCGACTCGGCTGCGGACTGTTCGGGCTGTTCTTGCCGATCGGCCTGGTCGGCAGCCGACGTCTGTTGACGCCCCGATTCGGTCGGCGGCGTCGGTTGGTCGTCGCTGCAGGCTGTGACCAGCAGGATTGCCGAGATGATGAGGGCGAGAAGTGCGGGGAGCCGCCCTCCGGCGCTACGGAGCCGGTTCATAGCGGAGCAGGGTGGTCTCGGAGTCGGGGACGTCCTCGAACACCGGGCGTACTCTCATGCCGACGCTGATCGCGTGTTCGTCGACGTTGACCAGGGTCGAGGTGAGGCGCGGACCTTCGTCGAGTTCGACCACGGCGATGATCTGCGGCTCCTCGCCGGCGAAGTCGGGCGCGGTGGGGCGGCGGGCGATGGTGTAGGTGTAGAGCGTGCCCTCGCCCGAGATATCGCGCCACTCGAGATCGTCGGCCAGCGTCAGTGGCGCGTGCGAGCGGGGATAGAAGACCCAGGTATCGCTCGAAGGCGAGTACTGGATGCGCACTCTGCGCTCGCGCAGGCCGTCCCAGAACGGCTGGGTGCGATCGATCGGTGTGGGCAGCGGCGGCCGAACTGTGTGGTCGGCCATCAGTCGCCCTCCAGGATCAGCGCGACCTGCTCGGACATCAGTCCGCCGTTGCCGGTGATGAAGGCCACGTCGGCGTCGGGCACCTGGTGGTGCTCGCCCCGGCGCATGACCTGGCGCGCGCCCTCGGTGATGTGCGACATGCCGCCGGCCAGTCCGGCCTGGCCGAAGCCGAGCTGTCCGCCGTGCGTGTTGCAGGGGAAGTCGCCCTTGAACGAGAGATCATGTTCGCGGACGAACGGCTGACCTTCGCCGCGCGGACAGAATCCGGCGTCTTCGATCGTCATCAGGACGGTGATGGTGTAGCAGTCGTAGACCGAGATCAGGTCGACCTCGTCGCGCGAGCGTCCTGCCATGCTGAAGGCCTGGTCGGCGGCGGGAATCAGCGCGGTCGAGAGCAGATCCTCGGCATAGGTCGGCGTCTTGTGCAGGACGCGTTCGCCGAAGCCGGAGATCCAGGCGGGGCGATGCTTCGAGCGCTGCGCCACGTCTTTGCCCGCCACGACAATCGCGGCGCCGCCGGAGCAGGGCATGACGATCTCGAGCATGTGGATGGGGTCGGCGATCATCGGCGAGTTGAGCACGTCCTCGACCGTGATCGGCACGTTGTGGAAGACGGCCGGCGGGTTGTGGTTGGCGGAGACCCGCTGGTCGACGGCGATCTTGGCCAGCGCCTCGGGGTCGTAGCCGTACTCGGCGCCGTACTTCATCGCGATCTGGGCGTAGCCGCAGTTCTGGGCGACGTTGCCGTAGGGGATGTCGAACTCGGCCTGCGGCGAGCCGTAGTTGGCCGAGGATGCGCCGTAGCGCCAACTGCTGGGTCCGGTTGGGGGATTGGGCGGTCTGGGCGAGGGCCAGGAGGGTGCGGCAATCACGACGACGTTGCAGAGTCCGAGCTCAATCGCGGCGGCGGCCCGCCAGACCATCGCGGCGCAGGATGCGCCGCCGAGGTCGACGACCTCGGCGAAGTTGACCTGGATGCCGAGGTACTCGGTGATCGTCGATGGGACGAAGGAGTCGGACTCGCGGATGTTGGTGGCGCAGATGCCGTCGACCTCGGAGGGGTCGATGCCGGCGTCGTCGAGGGCTTCGCGGGTGAGTTGGGCCCACTGTTCGAGGGTGAAGATGGGCGGCGCGGTGGGTCGACGTTCGGGTTTCCACTCGGCGATACCGACGATCGCTGCTTCGCCTCTGAGTCCCATGATCTGCTCCTGTTCCAGTGTCAGGAGCAGTTTACGTCGGGCCTTGATCCAGGGAGAGCGCTAGCTTTCTGATCCGGCAGCGATCGCTTCCGGTGGTGACGCTACGGCGCAATCCTCGACAATGAGTTCGCGGCCAACAACCGCCAGGGCGCGTCGCACCGTCGTGATGTGGCTTCGATAGAGCGGATTGAGCAACTTTTCGACGGCCTGTTGGTCAAGCTCAAGGCGCTCGGAGAGTTGCTCCGCTGTGACCCGTTGCTCTCGCATGGCGTTGTAGAGGGCCAACTTCGCAGCTACGGTTGGCGTCGTCGAGATCATCACTTCGCCGTCGCGCAACGGGCTGGGGGTCGGCAGTTCAAGTCCGTCATCGGTGTAGAAGGTCAGGGCAACGTCGAGGCAGTCCTGGGCCATCTCCAAGGCTTCGGCCCATGACCAGCCACATGAGTTAGCGCCGCGGATGTCGCGGAACGTGATCATGTATGCCTCACGACCCGTCGCTTCAAGCTCCTCGAGGTCGCGCTGAATGAGGCATGGGTATGCGTATCGCATCCGGGCTCACTCCCGATCATTCACTCGAGCTCGACCGGCTCCGACCAGACGACGCCTGCTGTCTTCAGGCGGTTGATTTCTTCTGGTGAGCGGCCGACCTCGGCGAGGATTTCGTTGGTTTCCTGGCCGGCGAGGACTCCGGGGCCGTAATCGGTTCGGCCCCCGGCCATCTTGGTCAGCGGACCCCAGCGGCGTACCTCGCCGAGGCGTCGATGCTTCGCTACCGGGCTGAAATCGTTGGCGAGCACGTGCTCGTCCTTGGACAAGAACTCGCCGACCGGGCCGGCATCGGCCTGGACGCAGCCGACTCCAACGGCGGTGAGGCGGGCTTCCCACTCGGCGGCGGGGGCCTGTGCGAAGACCTCGGCGATGGCGGCGGTCATCGCGGCTTCGTCGGCGGCGCTCTGGTCGGCGAGGTGCGGTGCCGCTTCGTTGCAGAAGGCTTCCCATTCCTCGCAGGTCGGCGCGGCGAAGAAGACCCAGCCGTCCGACGCTTCGTAGAGCCGATACCAGGGCGCGGTGCCGTAGAGCTCGCCGTCGACCTGGCGACGCTCCGGCTTACCTTTGTACTGGAGGAAGTCGTCGCTGTTGGCGTAGGCGTTGGCGGTCAGCATGTTGACGTAGATCTCCTGGCCGACGCCGTAGCGTCGCTGGGCGTAGAGACCCAACAGCGTGGCGGAGGCAACCAGCAGACCGGTGTTCGGATCGGGATTCGCCTCGTTGGCGCGCATCAACTGGCGCGAGGCCTCGCGGATCTCGTCGATTGTCTCGCAGCCGGCGGGCGGCATCGCCGAGCCGGCCTGGAAGAGCGCGCCGCCGATCACCGCGCCGGGAATCGGGTGCGCCGATGGTCGCCGCGCGCCCGGCGCGTCGGGACCGTAGCCGTTGGCCGAGACCCAGACGATTTCGGGATTGATCGCTCTCGCGGTCTCGTAGCCGATACCCAGGCGGTCGGGGACGCCGGGGCGGTAGTTGTGCACGATGGCGTCTGCGTTCGTGATCAGGTCGGCGACGATTGCCTGGCCTTGCTCGGACTTGAGGTCGATGCAGATCGACTCCTTGGCCGCGTTCGTCTTCGAGGCCAGCAGACCGCGCAGGGGGCCGCCGCCCATGCCTCGGAACGGATCGCCGCCGATCGGCTCGACCTTGATCACGCGCGCGCCGAGGTCGGCCAGCATCGAGACGCCGATCGGGGTGGCGATGATCGTGGCGAACTCCAGCACCGTGAAGCCGTCCAGCGGCTTGCCCGAGGGCGCCGCTCCGTTCGGCGAGGACATCATTGGGACCTTGCCGTTGCGGGACGCCCATGAGAACCCGTTCGCCTCGCCGACCGGCGGTGCAGGACGCGTGATCTCGGCCGGGGTCTCACGCAGATGCGCGATCGGCCCGATCTGCTTGACCGGACCCAGCTCGGGATCCTCAATCTCGATGGTGTCGCCGTTGGCTGCCATATCGAGGTTGTCGACCGCGTCGTGGGTCGGCGTGAACGGCTCAGCGGCGACGTTGCCCTGGGCGCGGAAGATCTCCATCCACTCGTCGCAGGTCTTTTCCTGCATCCGCTCGAGGATGCGGTCGCGCATTTCCTCGGTCGCCTCGGGCGTCCACTCGGCCTGACCGCCCTGCCACTGCTCCTCGGCGAACAGCAGGGTCAGGTCGGCGGCGTCCATGAAGGCGTAGAAGAGGTGCTCGAGCAGGTTGCCGAGCTGGATCCAGCGGCCGTCGCGAGTCATCACCGGGTGATAGTTGAGCGTCGGCATGCCGCCGCCGATATTGAAGACCTGCGGATAGACTTCGGGCTCGCGCTCCGAGAGCTGGGTCAACATGAGGAGCAGGAGGTCGAACGGCATCAGACCCTGGAGCAGCGAGGTCTCGACGATCTGTCCGCGGCCGCAGCGCTGGCGCTCGATGAGCGCGGCCAAGATGCCTTGCACGGCACCCTGCGACGCTCCATGCGCACCCACGGGTACGGCAGCAAAGCCGGGCCCCTCACGCAATCGTTGACCGGAAAACGACAGCATCCGCCCCGATTTGGCTGAGACCAGCGCCTCGTAGGCCGGATACTCGGCGTACGGACCGCTCGGACCGAATCCGGTGATCGAGCAGAAGACTGCGGCTTCGTTCAGCGCGCGGATGTCGGCGTGTTCCAGCCGGCGATCCCTGGCCTGGGCCGGAGAGTCTGTGGAGACCACGACATCGGCTTCCCGGATCAACTCCTCCAGCCGCGACCGCTCCGAGATCACGTCCAGTTCCAGCGAGCGCTTGCCGCGCAGCCACATCGGCGCCGCCGCCAGCGAGCGCCAGGGGTCGCCGCCGGCCGGCTCGACCTTGACCACCTCGGCGCCAAAGTCGGCCAGGACCATGGTCGCGACGCCGCCAACGGACCCGGTGGATAGGTCAAGGACACGGGTGTCGGTGAGGGGTGGGGCCATGGTGAAATCCTCAAGAGCAGCAGATACGAAGCCGATTATATGCGCCGCCGCTGGGACCTCCTCTCTTGAGGGAACGGGGTCGCGAAGTGTCGGAGTAGTGCAGAAGATGACGGTACGGTCGCTCACTCCGGCGAGATTGGGAGCCAGCGGGTGTCCCACTCGGGGGCGAAGCTGAGGGCGCCGAGGTCGGTGTGGTCGGCGAGTTCGTAGGTGCGAATCTCCTCGTCGCTGAGCAGGTAGATCTGCGCTCCGAGCGGGATCGCTCGCTTGGCCTCTCCGTGGACTCTGAGCGTCGACTCGTGGGTGAGACCTTCGCTGGACACTCGGACGCCGAAGAAGGCGCCGTCGTGGTTCTGCCGCAGCCAGTGATCGTTGGGTCCGACGGGAATCCACGCGACGCCGGCCTGGTAGCGGAAGGCTCGGTGATCGGTCTCGACCGGGCTATAGGCGTCGTCGCCCAGCGGCAGTACCGAAATCTGGGTTGGATTGGCCGGGTCGGAGACGTCAAAGAGCGTCGCTTGCAGGCCGCGCTCCCAGCCGGTCTGCGGATCGGCGTCGCGGCCCACGCCCAGCAGCAGCCCGCCGCTGAGCGGGTGCAGGTAGCGCGAGAAGCCGGGAATCTTCAGCTCGCCGACCTGCTTCGGGTCGGTCGGGTCAGAGAGGTCGAGCACGTACAGCGGGTCGACCTGGCGGAAGGTGACGACGTAGCCGACGTCCCCAGCGAAACGCACGGCGAAGATGCTCTCAGTTGCGCCCAGTCCGGCGACCTGTCCGACCTGTAGCAACGAACCCGTGGGGACGGACGCCGCGACGTCGTCGGATTCGTCTGCGACCGCCTCGAGCACCGTCACGCTGCTGACGGTCGGCCACCGATCCCAGTGGGTCGTCGCGACGCGCAGGAAGCCATCATGCTCGGAGAGAGACCACTGCGAGAGCAACTGCCCAGACACGATCGCGCCGCCAAAGTACGTCGGCTCGAGCGGGTCGGAAATGTCGAAGCGGTGGATCGCCGTATCGCGCCACCAGTTGTGCGGCGCGGCGAGATAGAGCGCGTCCTGCGACGCGTAGACGGTTGGATTGGTGGCCATGCCCAGCACCGCCACGCTGCCCCATTCACTAATGCCCTCGGTCAGATCGAACGAGAGCATGAACGCTGTGCTGGGCAGCTCGCCCCAGCGAGTCGGTAGCCGATCCTCGGGCGCAAACGTCTGCGAGCAATCGACGGCGTAGCCGTGGTCGAAGGAGTTCTCGGAGTGGTCCTGCAGACCGAACAGCGGGAACCACTGGCCCGGCTTGAAGGCCTTCTGCAGTGCGCTGTTGTAGCGCTCGGCGTTGGTCCAGCGGTTCTGCCAGCCGAACGACCAGGGTGAGACGTAGGGGATGACGGAGCTGTGTTGCATCGCGACGCGCAGGTCATCGCCGACCAGTCGCGCGCTGAGGAAACGGCCGTCGAGGTTGAGCTCGCGCAGCAATGTGGGCGATGTGGCATCACTGATGTCGATCTCCAGCAGCTCGCTCTGCTCGCGGAAGTAGCTCAGCTCGTGATCGGGCCTGGTCAGATCGTCGTCATCAACGTTCAGGGTGCTCGTGATGGCATTGAGCTGGCGCACGACAATCGCCTTGCCGCTGCCGATCAGCAGCTCCTGCCGATGTCCCAGGTCAGAGAACTCGATGCGACCGACCTCGACTAGCGGGCCCTCTTCGGAGATCTCCGCAATCAGCAGAGACTGGGGTCGCAGGATGTAGAAGTGCGTGCCGTCGGTCTTGATGATGTCGGACTCGTCGACGCCACGCTCCTGAACGTTGGTGCCGGTCTCAGAAACCTCCCCCTCGTCGTCAGGACCTCCGCCGGTCGCGGGAAATTCGGCCGCGCCCTCCTCAGCCGAGCCCTGGGACAACGCGCCATCGTCCGCCATCGCCTCCTCTTCGGCCTCTTCCTCCTCCGCGTACTGATCATCCTGCGCCGAGGCGACAGCCAGTTTCACGTAGTGCTGGTGCAGTTCGCCGCAGGTCGCAAACCCGCGTAGCGTCGCCGAGTCGGACGAATGGGCCAGCGCAAAGTGCTGCGTGGCCACAATCGCCACTGCGAGAATCGGAGCAGCGGCAAGCAGCCAGAGTCGGGATCGGATCATGGGAGGCTCCGGTCAGTGAGTGGCGTCAATCTAACGGCTTCTCTGATCTTGACGTCAGAGGTGACTAATCGGTTCCGAGAGACCACGAAACAGGGCGGCCGATTGGCCGCCCTGTTTGCCGTTGCCGACTGGGAATCGTGCTAGCCGCGAGGCAAGCCGAGACCTCGGGTGGCGATGATGTTGCGCTGGATCTCTGAGGTGCCGGCGGCGATCGTGCCGCTGACGCTGCTGACGTAGCTGCGGCTGAGCCGGCCCTGGAGGGCGGCGTACGGGCCATCGGACCAGACGTTGCCTCGCAGGCCGAGCAGGTCCATGCCGGTCTTGGCGATCCGCTGGCCGAGTTCGGAGCCAAACAGCTTCGACATCGAGGCCTCGTGGTTGGCGACCACGCCGTGCTCCTGCATGTAGGCGATGCGGTAGGCCATCATCGTGCCGATTTCGACTTCGATGTGGCGCTCGGCGAGCTCGTAGCGGGCGTTGGGGCGCTCGTCGACCAGGTGGCTGTTGTCCTGCGCGAATTCGGTGATCTCCTCGACCGTTCGGCGGCCGCCGGCGAAGGCGCCGATCCCGCTGCGCTCGAAGTCGAGCGCGACGGCCAGGTGGTACCAGCCGCGGTTGACTTCGCCGACCACATTGGTCTGCGGGATGCGGACGTCCTCGAAGAAGACCTCGTTGAAGCCGTGGCCGTCGGCCATGTTGATCAGTGGTCGCACGGTCACGCCGGGCGTGTCCATGCGCATCATGAACATCGTGATGCCCTTGTGCTTGGGCGCGTCGGGGTCGGTGCGCGCGGCGAGCCAACCCCAGTCGGAAACGTGCGCTCCCGAGGTCCAGATCTTCTGCCCATTGATCACGTAGTCGTCGCCGTCCTTGACGGCGCGAGTCTGGAGCGAGGCGAGGTCGGAACCGGAGCCGGGCTCGGAGTAGAGCGTGCACCACCAGGTCTCGGCGTCGGCGATGCCGGAGAGGTGCTCTTCCTTCTGGTCGTCGGTGCCGTAGAGCATCAGCGACGGGCCGACCCACTGCACGCCCATGTTGCTGCCGCCGCCGGGCGCGCGGTGGTAGGCCATTTCCTCGGCCATGATCATCTGCTGCGAGTGCGGTGCATCGAGTCCGCCGTGCTCCTCCGGCCAGGCCATGGTCAGCCAGCGCCGCTTGGCCATTTCTGTCTGAAACGATCGGGTGACCTGCATCACGTCGGCGTCATAGCCCTCGCCCTGGGGCTTGGAGCCCCAGTCGTCGGGCAAATTGTCGGAAATGAACGTCTGCACTTCGTTGCGGAAGTCGACGATGGTTTGGTCTTCGCGATAGTCCATCTGCTGAATCCCCTCTGCGTCGGATACGCGCTGCCGGAACGATTCAAGTCTAACGCTTGCTACGTTGAACGCCGATACTCTGGGCTGCCAAACGGCTGGTAAGGTGAGTTTGAGCGGGGTGAGCGGATAAGCCGGGCATGGGCGACCTGCCTCGACTACCAAAACGGTCTGCTGGCGTGTGGCTCTCTGCGCTGCTGATCGCGGCAGCGCTCGTGCTCAGCGGCTGCATTTTCGGCGGTGAATCCGAGCGCGACCTGTCGCAGTACTTCCCGCCTCCGCCAGAGGAGGGCGCCGAGGAAGCGCAGCAGGGCGCCACGGCGACTGGCGCCGCCGCAGGCGACGCCCCCTCAGACCTCAGCGCTGCCTACACTCCGCCGGCCGAGGAGCTTGAGAATCTCGAAGTCGCTCCGCCGAGCGCCCGCTTTGCCGTGCAGAGTTTCTTTCATCTCGTGGCAACAGGCGATCTTTCCGGTGCCTACGAAAGAACCTCAATCGAGACGAGGGAACGAATCAGCGCTGAGGCCTTCGAGCAGCGCTACCGAGACGTCTGGGCCGAAGCAACGATCGGCGGGTTCTCCTGGGAGGTATCGCCCCAGGACGATGAGAACGCGTCGTCGCACGAAGTGATCATCCGCTACCAGACCACGTTCTTCGGCGAGATCGAAGAGATCGTCCAGGCGCGAGCGCTACGTCAGCCGCACTGGGTCGTGGACTGGACACCCGATCTCATGTTCAGCGGACTGGGGTCGTCCGGCTACCTGATCAGGGTGCTGATCGAGACCCCGGCGCGCGGTCAGATTCTCGACCGCAACGGCGTCGTCCTCGCCGGCGAGACCGAAATCGTGATTGTCGGTGTGGAATGGGATTCGATTGAGGATGAGCAAGCGGTGTTGGAGTTCTTTGTCAACCGCCTGGGAGCCAACGAGGAAGAGGTCCGTGCTCGTATCTACCAGGACCTGCCCTCATACCAGTTCATCAGAGTGGCCGAGCTGCCGCTGGATACCGCGCCGGAAGTGATCGCAGAGTTTGAACAGCTGGCGTCTCAGGGCATCCTGCTGACGCGCCAGACGCGGCGTTTCTATCCCTTCGGCGACGTCGCCGCCCATGTGATCGGCTACCTGCAGGAGATCAACCCAACCGAGCTGGCCGAACTCTACGTCGAGGGCTACCGGGCCGGCGACTGGGTCGGCCGCGACGGGATCGAGCAGAGTTTCGAGCGAGTGCTGGCGGGCCGACGCGGAGGCAGCCTGTTGGTCATTGATCCGATCGGCCGACCGGTCAGAGAGATCGCCAACCGCCCGGCGATCGACGGAGCTGACATTCGGCTCACACTCGACGTGCGTGTACAGCAGTTGGCCGAGGACGCGCTGGGCGAAGAACCGGGAGCCGTGGTAGCAATCGATCCGCGCAGCGGGTACGTCCTGGCAATGGCCTCCTACCCTCGGATCGACCCGAACACGCTCGTCGACGGCGTCACCCAGGAGGAGTACGAGACCTACTTCTTCGACGAACGGCAGCCGTTCATCAATCGAGCCGTCGAACAGGTCTACGCACCGGCCTCGACGTTCAAGGTCGTCACGCTGGCGGCAGCGCTAGAGAGCGGTGGCTACGAGATCACCGACCGCGTCTCCTGTCCGGCGCAATGGATGAAGATCGGCGACAAGCCGCTGCACAACTGGAAAGACGTCGACCAGGGCCGGATCACGCTGTCGCAAGCCTTGGCCGAGTCGTGCAACACGGTCTTCTACGAGGTCGGGCTGACGCTCGATGGGATCGACGAAGGCCTGCTGCCGTTTGTCGCAGCTGGATTCGGGTTCGGAGAACGAACCGGGATCATCGGTCTGAACGAAGAGCGCGGAGTGAATCCGGATCCCTCTTGGAAGGTGGAACAGGTCAACGAGGCCTGGTTCACCGGCGACACGATCAACATGAGCATCGGACAGGGATTCGTCTCGGTGACGGTTCTGCAAATGGCCAACGCATACGCCGCCCTGGCGACCAATGGAGTGGTCAGCACCCCGATCATCGCCCAATCAATCGAGCCGAGCGGCGCGCCGCCGCAAGTGATCGAACGCCGATCGATCAGCGTCTTGCCCGTCTCCGCCGACACGCTGGAGCAGCTACAGGCAGCCCTGCGGACGACCATCTCGCAGCCCTATGGAACTGGCTTCTACGTCTTCCAGGGCAGCGTGCTCAGAGTGGCCGGCAAGTCCGGTACGTCCGAGGACCAGCTGGTCGAACCCGACGCGCTATCTGAGGGTGAAGAAGGAGAGGTGGACGAACTTGAGCAGGACGAAGAGATCGATGTCGAGCTGAATAGCGAGCGGACGGAAGAGGACGAGTCGCAGGAATCTGTCGAAGACGACGAGGAACCAGAGGAACTCTCGTACAACCACGTCTGGTTCACCGGTTGGGCGAACTTTGAAGAACCTCGATTGGTCGTGACGGTCGTCCTGGATAACGCCAAGTCGGGGTCGGACGATGCCGGCCCGCTCGTCCAGCGCGTGCTCGAGGGCGCCATTCTCAACAACTGGGTACCCTGACCTCCATGCGACGTTCCCGATTTCGCCGCCTGGTTGAGCGTGCCCTGGACGAGATCCCTGAGGAACTCGCCGAGCGGATGGACAACGTCGTCATCCTGCTACGCAATCAGCCGACCGAGGAAGAGCGGATCTCAGTGGGACTCGGACCCCGGCAGACGCTCCTGGGCCTGTACGTGGGCCAACCTCTAACCAATCGAGGCTTCTACGGCGAGACCTTGCCCGACCGGATCATGATCTATCAACAGCCGATCGAGAGCATTTGCCGCAGCGAGGACGAGGTGGTCGAGCAGGTCCGGGAAACGGTGCTGCACGAAGTGGCGCATCACTTCGGCATCGACGACGATCGACTCGACGAGATCGGCATCGCGCCGCCGCCCAGGAATCACGTGCGAGGCGCGATCAACATCACCGAGCGCCGCACGCCCTACCTCGAATAGCGCCGTAGTAGCCGCTGGGCTGCTGCAGGAACCAACTCGTCCGTCCGAGCCATCGCCTCATCGACCGACATCCCACTCGGTGCCGACGCCTCGCTGTCCGTAAGTCCCGGTAACTCCGTCGAACCTTCAATAACGCCGGCGACCGCGACGCAGGGAACGCCGGACTCTTTCGCGAGCGAGGCAACTCCTGCCACGGTCTTGCCGTAGGCGGACTGCGTGTCGAGCCGTCCTTCACCGGTAATCACGAGGTTGGCCTCAGCAATGCGTTGAGCGAGGTTGACTGCCTCTGAGACGGCAGTGAATCCAGACTGCAACGTCGCGCCGCAGAACGCCATCAAGCCTGTCGCCAGTCCGCCGGCTGCTCCGGCGCCCGGCACGTCGGCGACCGACGCGTCGAGGTCACGTTCGAGGACGCCGGCGAAGTTGGCCAGCGCTCGGTCGAGTTGCGCCACGCAGGCAGGGTCGGCGCCCTTCTGCGGTCCGTAGACGGCGCTCGCGCCCTCCGGTCCCAGCAGCGGGTTTTGCACGTCGCAGAGGACGGTCATCTCGACTGCGGCGACTCGCGGATCAAACTCCTCCGTGCGGATCTGCGCCAGATTAGCGAGCGCTGCGCCGCCGGGTGGGAGTCGATTCCCCTGCTCGTCGAGCAGGACGGCGCCGAGCGCTTCGGCCATCCCTGCCCCGCCGTCATTGGTGGCGCTGCCGCCGACGCCGATCAGGATTCGCTCCACTTCGGCATCGAGCGCGTGCCTGATCAACTGGCCGGTCCCATAGGTCGAGGCTCGCCGAGGATCCAAATCCGAGGTGCGCAACAGCGTCAAACCCGAGGCGGCAGCCATTTCGATCACCGCCGTGCGACCGTTATCGATACGGCCCCAGCGAGCGTCGACCGGATCGCCCAGCGGACCGTCGACACGGGCAATCGAGGTGCGCCCGTTGGCCGTCTGCACCATGGCTTCGACCGTGCCAGGTCCGCCGTCGGCGACGGGCGCGCTGTCGATGACTGCTTCGGGGTAGACGCGTTGTACGCCTTGCCCGATCGCGGCGGCCGCTTCGACGGCGGTCAGGCTGCCCTTGAACTCCTGCGGCGCGACCAGCACTCGCATCTGTCAGTCGCCTGTGCCGATGCCAAAGATTCGCAGGATGCCGATGATCAGAATGGCCACGACCGACAGCAGCAGCGCGAGCCGTATCCGCTGATAAACCGAAACCAGGTTGCCGAGGGTCAGCAGCCCGCGCATGTACAGCAGGGTGATCAGCACGGCCAGGACCACGATGGCGATGAGGATGCTCACCGCTCTATCGTACGCGCCTCCGAGCGATCCGCGGCCGCGCGCCAAACCCGCAAATGACGCACACCACCCGTCTGCCATGCGATGCGGTTGGGCCGGCACAGCGTGGACAGGCGGAGCTTCCCTTGCGCGGTCGCGGCAATGACACGCGACGAGCGGGCAGCTTCTCGAGCATCAACGGCAACTGCGCGCCGCGAGCGATGGGGCCGGAAGTTGAACCAGGCGTAGGGCTCGACATCTCTGCGTCCTGTACGTACGTTCTCCTGGATCCAAAGGTAGGACGCACGTACAGAGATGTCAATTATGTCGGTTACCTGGATGACACCTTGGAAAGGAACAGCAAGCGAAAGGCGCGGGCGGGGGTTACTGCTGGTCTTCAGGACGGTCGAGCCAGTCGACGAAATCGCGCATCTTCTCATTGAGCGTGTCGTAGCGTCCGCGGTCGGCGGCCACCAGGATGCTGACGAACAGGATTGCCAGGCCGATCTCAACCATCCTGGACCTCCCTCGAACTTCCGTTGTCGCTTCCTGTCAGTATCGTAGTTTGGCATGAGCGACCGTGCATCCTCCGGTTCTTCCCGCGCCCCCGTCGTCGCGACGCTGACGCTCGGCTGCAAGCTGAACCAGGCCGAGACCCAGCAAGCTGCTCGAGAGCTGCAACGCCACGGCTGCGTCACGACTGACCGTCCCGCTCGGGCCGACGCCTACCTGATCAACACTTGCACCATCACTCACGTCGCCGACCGCAAGGCGCGCCGCCTGATCCGCATGGCGCATCGACTGTCGCCGGCCGCCCCCGTGATCGTGACCGGCTGTTACGCCGAGCGCAACGGCGCCTCGCTCGCCGAGTTGCCGCAGGTGCGGTTGGTCGGCAACCAGCGCAAGCACGAGGCCGCGACAGTACTGCTCGATTCGATCGAGGGTGTAACTCCTGTGTCCAACGATGCAGCACGTTCAGGCGGACGGGCCCGATCCTTCATCAAGATCCAGGAAGGATGCGACGATGTCTGCGCGTTCTGCATCGTGCCTTACGTGCGAGGCCGAGAGCGTGCCGTCCCAATCGATGAGATCGTGGCTCAGGCCCAGGAGCGGGTCGAAGAGGGCGTCCAGGAGATCGTGCTGACCGGAACCCAGCCCGGCGCTTACGGCCGAGACCGCTCCGATGGATCCTCGGCAGCGGCATTGATTGAAGCATTGCTATCGCGCACCGACGCCCCGCGGATTCGCTACTCATCGATCCAGCCGCAGGACATCACGCCTCAGTTGCTCGCCGGTTGGGACGACGCCCGCATGTGCCGACACTTCCACCTGGCCCTGCAGAGCGGCTCCGACGATGTGCTCGCGCGGATGCGTCGGCGCTACACCGCATCGGAGTTCCGCGACGCCGTCCAGGCAATTCGAGCCTCCGTGTCCAGCCCATCGATCACGACGGACATCATCGCCGGGTTCCCGGGCGAGACCGACGCTGACCACGCGCAGACGCTGCAGATGATGCAGGATCTGCGCTTCACCGACGTCCACGTCTTCCCCTACTCCGTTCGACCCAACACCTCGGCGTCGCTGCTCACGGACGACGTTTGCGCAGAGACCAAGCGAACTCGCGCCGCCGAACTGCGAGACCTGGGCAGCATTCACCGCCGAGCGGCCCTTGAATCCCGCACCGGCTCGATCGAGTCGGTCCTCTTCGAGACCTCGGACTCAGGCCTCACAGACACCTACTTGCCGGTGCAGGTAGCGGAAGACGACGACCTCACGAACCAGATCCGCAGCGTCAGGATGACGTCCGTCAGGGATTCGACACTGTTCGGCGAGCTGTTGGGATGACCACCGAGGACTCGGCGCCGCTTCCGCCTCCTGAGAATCTGCGGCTCACGCTGGAAGCGCTGCTGCTGGTCGCAGAGTCTCCACCGACCGTGAGAATGCTGGCCCGAGTCACCGGCGTCTCCGTCGACGCCGTCGAATCTGCGCTGGCCGAGATGGAAGCCGACGACACAGGAGGCATCCGTCTGCGCCGGCACGAAGACACGATCGCGCTGGTTTCGGCGCCCGAGGTGGCGCCTTACGTCGAGCGGCTACTGGGTCTCGACACGCCGCCTCGGCTGTCCAAGGCGGCGCTGGAGACACTGGCAGTGATCGCCTACCACCAGCCTGCCACCAGGGATCAGATTGAGCGCGTGCGCGGCGTCGGCGCTTCCGGCGTCATCCGATCGCTGCGCGCCCGCGACCTGATCGCGCCGAGCGGCCAGCTCGACACGCCCGGTCAGCCGCTGCTCTGGAGCGTGACGCCCCGCTTCCTCGACCACTTCGGCTTGAGCGCGCTGGACCAGTTGCCGCCTCTGGAACAGCTCGAAGCGCCCGCGCAACAGTCAGTCCTGCCGCTCGAACACGGTGTACCGGGCGACGACGCATGACCTTCGTCACAGTGCTGACCGTGGAGTTGCTGATCTTCGAGTCCGCCTCGCTCAAGGAGAAGCGTGCCGTGATTCGCCAGCTGATACAGCGCACGCGCAACAGGTTTCCCGTGGCTGCGTCCGAGGTCGAAAGTCAAAACGACCCAACGCGCGCGACATTGGCATTTGCCGCCATCTCGTCTGATTCGCAGATCTCCCATGCCACCGCACAGAAGGTGCTGGCCTTCATCGAGGATCTGCGGTTGGACTGCCAGGTTGGCACGGTCTCGACGGAGACGATTGCGCTCTAGTCGATCACCTCGGCCCAGAGGTCATGACCCATCGCCTCGAGCACTTCCACATCGACAAACTCGCCGGGATTGGCCTCGCCCAGCGCGAAGACCAGTCCATCGACCTCGGCCGCCTCTCGATAGGTCCGGCCGGCGATGATCGGGTCGCCATCCTCAGTGGTCTGTCCAGGTTCCGACTCGACGAGCATTGAGAGCCGCCGGCCGACCTGGCGCTCGTTCTTCCGTGCTGAGACGTCAGCGAGCAAGGCCATCAGCTCCTCGTGACGTCGTTGCTTCGTCGATTCCGCGATCTGATCGGTCATGTCCGCCGCCGGCGTCCCCTGCTGCGGCGAGTAGACAAACGCGCCGGCCCGATCGAACTCAGCTTCCGCCGCGAAGTCGAGCAATTCGCCGAACTCCGACTCCGTCTCTCCGGGAAACCCGACGATGAACGTCGTGCGGATCGCGATATCCGGCATGGCCGTGCGCAGCCGATCGAGCGTCCCGCGCACCATGCTCATGTTGTGCGGTCGCTTCATCCGCCGCAGGACGGTTGGCGATCCGTGCTGTAGCGGGATATCGAGGTAGTGGCAGACCTGCGGCGTGTTGGCTATGACCTCGACCAGGCTGGGTGTAACGAAACCCGGATACGCATACATCAGCCGCAGCCAGTCCGCGCCCGACTCGGCGGCCAATCGCTCGATCAGCCGGGCCAGCCCGTTCGCGTCGCCCCACTCTGCGCCGTAGGCAGTGCTGTCCTGCGCGACGAGCACAATCTCGCGGGCTCCACGAACGACCAGTTCTCGCGCTTCCGACACCAGCGCGTCGGGCTGTGCGCTGCGGAACTGTCGCCCTTTGATCCCCGGGATGTTGCAGAACGTGCACGGACGCGCGCAGCCGTCCGAGATCTTGAGATAGGCCGACGGACCGACCCCGATCGATGTCTCGGGTATGTCGCGCTCCGCCTCGACCGCCCCGGCGTGCTCGGCGATCTCCTGCCACGCTTCGATCCCGAAGGTCGCATCGATCCCATCGATCTCGATGACCTGCTCCCGCTCAATCTGCGACCAGCAACCGGTCACGATCACCTGCTGGTCGGGCTGCCGCTCAGCCGCGAGGATCTCAGCGGCCTGCCGCGATTCCTCGCGCGCGTCGTCGATGAAGCCGCAGGTGTTGAGGATCACGAGGTCGGCGTCGACACGGCGTTCGACCGCTCGATGCCCCTGACGTTCCAGCGTGCGGGCGATGCGGTCGGAGTCGGTCGTGTTCTTGGGACAGCCAAGCGTGACGATCTGGTAGCGCATCAGCCTCCGCCGGTTCCAGCGTCCGACGTGTCACCGGTTGCGTTGCTGGGGGTCGCGCCGGGACGCGGCCCGCGACTAACGACCAGCGTGATCACGGCGTCTTCGTCCGGTTCGGCTCCGGGAGCCGGCGATTGCTCCAGCACGGTGCCGACCGGAGAATCGTCGTAGATCGAAAGGACCACGTACGGCGCGTTCAGCAGCTTGATGTAGTTGATCGCCTCGCGAGACGTCAGCGTGCGCAGGTCGGGAAGCGGCTGGAAGTCTGCGCTGATCGAGGTACCTGAAGTAGATTCGGCCAACATGTCGTCCAGGGTGTCGATGCCGGGCACTTCGCGGGTCTCCTCGACCGGCTCGACCTCATCCCGCAAGCTGACAACTGCGACGACTGCCCCGATGATCACCAGCACCACGACCGCAGCGACCAGCCAGGGTCCGAGGTGCACTCGGGAGGGTCGCAGTTCTTCCCGCGGCTGAACGCTGCGCTCGGCGGCCTGATAGGACTCGACGGTCTCCTGCGTGAGTTGCAGGCCCTCGCCGGGCGCGCTCGGCTCAAAGGGGAAGCGTTCCAGCAGCGGACCGGCGTCGAGCCCGAGGTACTGGGCATAGGAACTGAGAAAGCCCCGCGCGAAGGGCGCAGCCGGCATCTGGCGCCAGTCCTCGTCTTCGAGCGCCTCGAGGTAATGGCGAGCGATCCGCGTGGCCTGGTGCGCCTGCGCAATCGAACGACCGCGCCGGATCCTGGCCTGGCGCAGTTCTTCGCCGATGCCGGTCAGATAGCCGTCGCCTCGGCTGACCATGATCAGGCGTCCGGCAACACAGCGGTCTTGAGCACCGACGGATCCTCGCGCGAGGTGTACGACTGGTCGGCCTCCGACAATGCAAATCGATGCGAGACGATCCGTTCGACCGCATCCAGCGTCGGCAACAACGCGGCCGTGCGGCGGAACTGGTCGGGCGTCGCGTTCTGGGTACCGGTCAACGAGACCTCGCGGTAGTGCAGGTCGTTGACGTCGACTACAGCGGACGACTCGGGCGGGAAGCCAGCGAACAGGTTGACGCTGCTCTGCCGTCCGGCCACGCTCAGCGCAGCTTCCGTCAGACCATTGAGACCGACGGAGACGATCACGATGTCGCAGCCATTGCCGCCCGTCGCTTCATCAACCGTCGCCTTGAACTCGCTGGGATCGCCGCCGCAGACTCGTGACGCGCCAATGTCCTGAGCCGCCGCCCGGCGGACATCAACAGGCTCCGAAACGATGATCTCTCCCGCTCCCATAGCTCGAGCCAGAAGGACATGGAGGAGCCCCATCGGACCAGCGCCCAGGATTGCGACGCTCGCGCCGGCTCGGAAACGGCAAGATTCAAGTGAGTTGAGTACGCAGGCGGTCGGTTCGGTCAGCGCAGCGCGACCCCAGTCTGCGCCATCCGAGAGCTTGACCGCGTGTCCCTGCGCCACCAGCGACGCCGGCAGCAATACTTGCTCGGCCAGCCCGCCGTTGGCGTCGTAGCCGAGAGTCCGCCTCGAGCTGCACCGATTGCGCAGACCGCGTCGACAGAACTCGCAACCGCCGCAGGCAATGATCGGATAGACGGCCACCCCATCGCCGAGTTGCAGGTCGTCAACGCCCTCGCCGAGCGAGATGACCTGGCCGGCAAACTCATGACCGGGAACGACGCCAGGCTTGGCGTACTTCTCGCCTCGGTAGACCCTCAGGTCGGAGGCGCAGACGCTGGCCGCGCCAACCTCGATCACTACTTCGCCCGGTCCGGGTTGCGGAGACGGCAGATCACCGACCCGAATTTCACCGGGTCGTTCGAAAATCAGTGCTCGCATGGATGGGCCGATCGCCCAGTTGACGGTGTCGCTGACACCGAGCGGGCTCAGTTAGGCGTACGCGCCGGCTCGGGTGGACGGGTGCGCGGTCGAAGCTCAGCGTCGGGATTGCGCGATGAATGGTACTGGCGGAGCAGACGCGACTTGCGTCGGGCGGCGGTGTTGGCGTGGATCACGCCGCGTTGCGCGGCACGGTCGAGAGCGCTCACGGCGCGCTGGATCGCGTCGTCCGCGTCCGACCATTCCTCCGTGTCGATGGCGTCATCAATGGCGTCGAGCGCGTCGCGAACGCTGCTGCGGGCGAAGGTACGCACGGGCTTGTTGCGCATCCGCCGCTTTTGGCTCTGGCGCAGATACTTGACGGCGGCAGACTTGTTCGCCACGACAACTCCTCTTTCTCGCTGCGATTCATCGTATCAGCCGATCAGCGAGTGTCTAGCGCATTCCCAGCCTCGCCAAACAACCAAGCGAGCATCAACGCGCCCCGCGTGCATCTTCTGCCTCAGTTTGCGACAGTGACTGAGTGAGCCTGAACGCCCCATCCTCATTGACCGGACGACTCTTCGGCAGCCGCAGCGGCGTGATCGGCGCAGTGCTGCTGATCGGCATCTCGTTCCTCGGCTCCCGACTGCTCGGCGTGGCCAGGACGTCGGTGATCGCCGAGCAGTTCGGCACGTCCGTCGAACTCGACGCCTTCTGGGTCGCGATGCGCCTGCCCGACCTCGTCTTCCAACTGCTGGCCGGCGCCACACTGGCCTCGGCCTTCATCCCGGTCTACGCGAGAGTGCTGCAAAACCGCGGTGAGCGCTCTGCCTGGCGATTGGCCAGCATCGTCCTCAACTGGGTCCTGCTCGGCACGATCGCGCTGGCTGTCGCCGTCTTCTTCGCCGCCGAGTGGATCGTGCCCGCGCTGGCGCCCGGCCTGGGCGAGGACTCCGGCATCCAGGACGAGATCATCAACGACGCCGTCTTCCTGACCAGAGTGTTGCTCCTCTCGCCCATCCTCTTCGCCGTCAGCGGCATGCTGACCGGCATCCTCCACGCCCGACGACACTTCCTCCTGCCCGCCATCTCGCCGATGCTCTACAACCTCGCCATCATCCTCGGCGCGCTGCTGCTGCCCGACCAGATGGGAGTCGAAGCGCTGGTCATCGGCGTCGTCGCCGGCTCGGGACTGCACCTGATGATCCAGCTTCCTGCAGTATCGACCGCCCTGGTTCGCTCCGGCGGTGGACTGGGCCTGCATCTCAATCTCGCCGACGTGGAAGCTCGCGAGGTGTTGCGCCTGATGGCACCTCGGATGCTCGGTCTGGCCGCCGCGCAGATCAATCTGATCGTGCTCACCTTCTTCGGATCGTTGGTCGGCGATTCCTCGATCTCCGCACTCAACTTCGCCTGGCTGCTGTTGATGTTCCCGGTCGGCCTGTTCGGGATGTCCCTGGCGACCGCCGTCTTTCCCAGCCTGGCTGAGCGCGCCGCCCTCGCCGGACCGACCGCCGTCAACAATATGGTCTCGCAGACGCTGCGGTTCACCCTCTTCCTCGCCGTCCCCGCCTCGGTCGGGATGCTGCTCTTACGCGACTCGATCGTCTCCACCCTGCTCGAACACGGCGCCTTCGACGCCGTCGCCAGCCAACTGGTCGCCGACGCGCTGCTCTTCTACTCGATCGGCGTCTTCGCCCACGCCGCGATCGAGATCGTCTCGCGCGGCTTCTACGTCCTCGGCGATACGCGCACGCCGGTCGCACTGGCAATCGCGTCCATGCTGCTCAACATCATCCTCTGCGCGGTGCTCGTCGGACCGATGGAACTGAAAGGGCTCGCGCTGGCCCTCTCGATCTCGGCCATCGCCGAGTTCATCCTCATCACCCTGCTGCTTAACGCCAGACTCAACCGACAGTTGCTGACGCGAGACCTGTGGTGGTCGATCCTCAAGACGCTGGTCGCCACCGCGATCATGGGACAGCTCGTCTGGCTGCTGATCGAAGTCCTGTTCGGCCTTGACATCGCCCGCGATTCCTGGATCACACTGGCCCTGGGCGTCGCCGGAGGCGGAGTCGTTTACTTCATCCTCAGCCTGATCATGCGACAGGACGAGGCCGAGGCGCTGATCCTGCGCGTCGAGTCTGTCGCCTCGCGTGCACTGCGCCGCTAGTGCTCCGAGGCCGCGCGGCTGCCTCTGATAGAGTTGACCTTGTTCCGGCGCTGTTGAATCGGCGCCGATGGCCGGTACCGACACCACCAACACACCCAACGACAACATTGCGAGAAACTATGGCCTTGCAGGATCGCTCGATCGTTTGCCGCGACTGCGGACGCGATTTCGTCTTCACCTCCGGTGAGCAGGAGTTCTACCAGTCCAAGGGTCTGCAGAACGATCCGGTCCGCTGCCCCGAATGCCGCTCCGTGCGCAAGTCGATCCGCACCTCGCCCGAGGCCGAGGCCGGCTACGTCCGTTACGGCGGCGCAGCCTCGTTCGGCGGGCGCACCCCGCGACAGATGCACCCGGCCGCCTGCGCGATGTGCGGCGACATGATCGAAGTGCCATTCCTGCCCCGCGGCGACCGCCCCGTCTTCTGCACGACGGTCAAGCGGATCATGACGCTCGGTTACCAGATGGATGAGATTCAACAGCGCTGGGGGATTCACCCGTGCCAGGTCGACGGCATCAACCAGGACCTGCGCCGCGGCCTGATCCCGCCCAAGCCGGGCGTCGAGATCCCGGATTTCGAACGCACTCGCTCGTAAGACTCATCGGATCACCCAGAAGGTCAACATGGCAGACACGACGGCGCAACGCTGGATGCGCCTGATGGGCGGTCAGGGCCGGCCCACCGCCCGTCCGCCAAGCGACGCCGACGTCGCCGATAACGTCGCCCGATATCCCGAACGCGCCGCCCAGGCGCTGGTCGACCAGTCCCGACGCCAGGGACAGGCGTCGTCCGCCCGACAGGCCCGCGGCTGGATTAGCGAGCAGCTCGATGAAGCTGCCGAACTGCTCGACCAACCTACCCGCGACCGCATCGCCCAACTGGCCCATGCGCAGATCGCGAAACGATTCCCCGAGGATTCATCCGACGATGGCCCAAACAGCTAAACAGTCCGCGACCGAAGCCGCAGCAACCGAACCCGACTCGTCTAGTCCAACCTCGAGCGACCAACCCTTCCGACCCGTCGGCTCGCTGATGCCCCATCTCGAGCTCGAACAACGCATCCGCGACTTCTGGCGAGAACGCGACATCTTCCGCCGCTCGGTCGAAGAACGGCCCGAAAACGACATCTTCTCCTTCTACGAGGGCCCGCCAACCGCCAACGGCACACCGGGCGTCCACCACGTGCTCTCCCGGGTGTTCAAGGACCTCTTCCCCCGTTACCAGACGATGCGCGGCAAGCGCGTCCCGCGCAAGGGCGGCTGGGACACCCACGGCCTGCCCGTCGAGATCGAGGTCGAGAAGATGCTCGGCCTCGACAGCAAGCCGGCGATCGAGGAGTACGGCATTGCCGAGTTCAACCGTCACTGCCGAGAGTCGGTGATGGAGTACGTCCAGCAATGGGAGGACATGACCGAACGGGTCGCCTTCTGGATCGACATGTCCGACGCCTACCGCACCTACACGCCCGAATACGTCGAGTCCTGCTGGTGGATCTTCAAGACCCTCTGGGACGCCGGACTGATCTACGAAGCCCGCCGCACCACCCCGCATTGCCCGCGCTGCGAGTCCTCCCTCTCCAGCCACGAACTCTCCCAGGGCATGCAGGACGGCGTCCGCGACCAGGCCGTCACCGTCCGCTTCCGCGCCCACAACGACTCGCTGCCCGAGCAACTCCGCTGGGACGGCTCAACCGACTTCCTCGCCTGGACGACCACGCCCTGGACGCTGCCCGCCAATTCCGGCCTCGCGCTCAATGCCAACGAGACCTACGCGGTCGTGGAAATCTCGCCCAGCGAGCGCCTGATCCTGGCGCAGCAGCTCGTCGATGCATCGCTCGACGGCATCGTCGACAACCCGGCGATCGCCGCGAGCGTTGCCGGCGCCGATTTGGTCGGCGTCACCTACGACGGTCTCTACGAGCCCGACCGCTGGGGCGTGCCCACTTATCGCTTCGATGGCGCGCGCCTCGTGGAATGCCACGAGCAAGACGGCCCGCTGCCGCTGCGCAAGGTAGCCGCCGCCGGCTTCGTCGAGATGGACAGCGGCACCGGCATCGTCCACATCGCGCCAGCCTTCGGCGAGGACGACTACCTGCTCGGCCGCGAGGTCGGGCTGCTGTTCCGCCAGCCCGTCGACCTCAGCGGGCGCATCGTCGGCGATCCCGACGCCAACGCCGCGCCGTCCTTCGTCGGCAAGTGGGTCAAGGACGCCGACCCGATGATCATGGACGACCTCCAGTCGCGCGGTCTGCTGCTGCGCAAGGACGTCTACGAGCACACCTACCCCTACTGCTGGCGCTGCGACACGCCGCTGCTCTACTACGCCAAGCCGAGCTGGTACATCGCCACCTCGCAGGCCAAGGACCTGCTGACCAGCTCGAACGCCGAACTCATCAACTGGCATCCCGAGCACACCGGCAGCGGACGCTACGGCGACTGGCTGGCCAACAACGTCGACTGGGCCGTCAGCCGCGAACGCTACTGGGGCACGCCGCTCCCCTTCTGGCGCTGCGATGCCTGCGGCGATGTCTCCTGCGTCGGCTCCTTCGACGAGTTGCGCGAGCGCGCGACCGCGTTCAACGGCGTCGAGCCGGACCTGTCCGATCCGCACCGACCCTTCGTCGACGACATCGAGATCGGCTGCGAGAAGTGCGGCGCAGCCGCACGTCGCTGTCCCGAGGTCGCCGATGCCTGGTTCGACTCCGGAGCCATGCCCTACGCCCAGTGGCACTACCCATTCGAGAACCAGGACCGCTTCGACGAGCGCTTCCCCGCCGACTTCATCTGCGAAGCCGTCGATCAAACCCGCGGCTGGTTCTACTCCCTCCACGCCGAGGCCGCGATGCTCCACCGAGCCGAAGCCGTGCCCGAACCGATCTCGTTCCGCCATGTGATCTCGCTGGGACACATCCTCGACGAGGCAGGCGAGAAGATGTCCAAATCGAAAGGCAACGTCGTCGATCCCTGGACCGTCCTCGACCAGAGCGGCGCCGACGCGCTGCGCTGGTACTGCTATGTCGCCTCGCCGGCCGGCAACCCCCGCCGATTCTCCCCCCGCCTGGTCGGCGAGGCCCAGCGCCGATTCCTGCACACGCTCTGGAACACCTACTCCTTCTTCGTCACCTACGCCAACATCGACGGCTGGCGACCCGACCCCAACCCGGCTCAGCCAGCAGTCGAACTCGACCGCTGGATCATCAGCGAGCTCCACGCACTGATTAGCCGAGTCACCGAAGCCCTCGACGACTACGACCCCACCGCCGCCGCACGCGAGATCGACGGCTTCGTCGACTCCCTCTCCAACTGGTACGTCCGACGCAGCCGCCGACGTTTCTGGTCCTCCGCGAGAGGCGGCGCGGCCGCCGACCTCGACGCCAAGCGCAGCGCCTACCAGACGCTGCACACTGTCCTCGTCACCTTGGCCAAACTGCTCGCCCCGATGACCCCGTACCTCGCCGAGGACATCTGGCGAAACCTGGCCGCCGAAGTCGATTCCGACGCGGCCGAGTCCGTCCACCTCGCCAACTGGCCGGTCGCCGACGCCTCGCTGATCGACGAAACCCTCAACCGGGAGATGCAGCTCGTCCAGCGAGTCGCCTCGCTCGGACGCTCCGCCCGCAGCGGAGCCGGGATCAGGGTCCGACAACCGCTGCCGGCCGTCAGCGTCGCCGTCCGATCACCGCAGGACGCCGCAGCTGTCGAGCGACATCGCGCCACGATCGCCGAGGAACTCAACGTCAGGACGGTCACCCTCGCCGACGCGGAAGCCGACTCGCGTCGCTACACGATCAAGCCCAACCTGCGAATCCTGGGGCCGAAGTTGGGCCGACAACTCCCGCTGCTCCGCGCCACGCTCAACGATCTGTCGCCGGAACTGGCATCGCAGATCGCTCAGGCTTCGCAAGCCGGCCAACCGGTTGAGATCGAAAGCATCGAGCTCCAGCCCGGCGACCTGCTGATCGAGGTCGACACCGACGCCACCTCCGAGGCCGCCTCGGCCGAGGACGAACGTTGCGCCGTCCAGCTCTCGACCGAACTGACCCCCGAACTCGTCGCCGAGGGCAAGGCCCGCGAGGTGATCAACCGCATCCAGGGTCTGCGACGGGAATCCGGCCTCGACCCCGACGACCGTATCTCGCTGCAGATGGCCTCCGAAGATCGCGAACTCAAGTCGGCTGTGTCAGAGTTCGAATCACTGATCGCAGCGGAGACATTGGCGACGTCCATCTCGGTCGACGGCGCCGATCTCGCGACTGCCGGAAACCGAACAGAAGCGGAGATCGATGGCGCAGCAATCACGCTGGCGCTCAAACGTGCCTGACCTGCCCTCAATCTTCTCCGAGTCGCTCACTGCGCTCCGCCGCCCGACGCTCCAGCCGCGCAGCACGAGCCTCCTCGTCCGGCAGATTCTCCGGGATCGGCTGGTCATGGATCAATTGCCGAGCCGCCACACTCAGCACCCGCTCCCGCAGCGTGGACGCCTCAGCCTCCTCCTCTTCTTCCTCGTCGTAGTGGCCGTACATCACCCGAGGCCACTCCGCCGCAATCTCCGCGCCGAACAGCAGCACACACGCCGCCAGGTAGACGAAGAAGAGCAGCGCGATCGCCGCGCCCAGCGACCCGTACACCGCGTCATAGTTGGAGAAGTTGCGCAGGTAGAAGGCGAATCCGTGCTTCAGCGCCTCGAACAGCAGCGCGCCAACCAGCGCGCCGGCCACGACGTCGCGGACGCGCGTCGTCACGCTGGGCACGACCTTGTAGATGATCGTGAACGTCGCCCAGGTCAGCAGGAACGGCAACAACACCGTCGCCAGCCGGAAGAACCCGCTCGCCTCCGCTCCGAACGGACCCAGCGAGTCCGATACCGAATCGGACACATCCGTGCCGACCTGCAGCACCGCCGTCGCGCCGATCGAGATCGTCAGCAAGCCGCCGACGCCGAGCACGAGACCGAGGTCGACCAACTTGCCACGCACGAACGGCCGTCGAAACTCGAGGTCCCAGGCCGTATCCAGACTGAAGCGCAACGCCGACATCATTCCCGTCGCCGCCCAGATCAGACCGAGGATCGAGATCACTCCAACCGCCGAGCGTCCGCTGGCGATCGGCTCGATCAACTCCTCCAGGTCTTCCCTCCCCGCTCCGGACTGCAGCGGCAGCAACTCGAACAGCCCGTCCACGACCTCCTCGCGCAGACTGTCGTCGGTCAGCAACACCCCCGCAATCGAGACCACCAGGATCGCCAGTGGAAACAGCGAGAAGAACACGTAATACGACATCGAAGCCGCAAGCTGAGCACAGTGGTCGTCGAGGAACTCCGACACCGACCGCTTCGCCAGCAACTGCAGATCAGTCCGCCACCAACCAAGATGCAGCACCAGCCAGCGACGCCAACGCAGGAACCGCTGGCGGACAGACTCAAGATCAATCGGCCAAGACCATCGCATGATCCCATTATCCGCTCTCGACCCAGCCACAAGAAGTCCGCTTCCCTCCGAGGGGGCAGATGCCGCTCCTTTCCACCTTCTCCCCTCTCCGGGGGGCGATGCCGCTCCCTCCCATTTTCTCCCCCCTCTGGGGGGAGATGCCGAAGGCAGAGGGGGGCCGCCTTCATCCCATGACTGACCCCCAACCTCGCCGGATCATCTGCAAACTCGGCACCAACCTGCTCACCTCCGGCACCGACCGCCTCGATCCCGCCGTCCTCGACGAGGTCGTCCGCCAGGTCGCCGATCTCAGGCAGAACGGCGCACAGGTAGCGGTCGTCACCTCGGGAGCCGTCACCGCCGGCCGCGCCCGCGTCGGCGTGACCAGGACCCGCTCCTCCGTCGGCGCCAGACAGGCCCTGGCCGCGATCGGACAGGCCCAGCTCGTCCAGCGCTACGACTCCCTGCTCCAGCGCTACGGCCTGACCGCGGCCCAGGCCCTGATCACTCGGGGCGACGTGACCGAGCGACGCGGCTACCTCAACGTCCGCAACACGCTGCTCCGACTGCTCCAGTACGGCGTGGTGCCGATCATCAACGAGAACGACGTCGTCGCCGACGAGGAACTGCGCGGCGGAGCCTTCGGCGAGAACGACGCGCTCTCCGCCCTGATCGCCAACCTGATCGACGCCGACCTGCTGATCCTGCTCAGCGATGTCGACGGCGTCTACGACAAAGACCCGCGCACACATCAGGACGCCCAGCTGATCGAGGTCCTGCGCAACCCCGCCTCGATGATGCAGGCTGCCGGCGACGTGGACGAGCGCAGCCGAGGCGGCATGCGAGCCAAGCTCGAGGCCGCCCGCCGCGCCTCGGCCGGCGGAACTCAGGTCGTCATCGCCTCCGGACACGAAGCGAACGTGATCAGCCGGATCGCCGGCGGCGAGCGCCTCGGCACGCTCGTGCCCGCCGACAGCACGATCCGCGACAGCCGCGAGCGCTGGCTGCTGGCCGGCCTCCACAACGGCGAGGGTATTGACCTCGATCAAGGAGCCGTCGCCGCCCTCACCCGCCACGGACGCAGCCTCCTCCCCGCCGGAATCACCAACGTCCGAGGCCAGTTCGAGCGCGGCGACATCATCCAGCTCTACGACCAAAACGACATCCCCGTCGCCGTCGGAATCAGCAACTACTCATCAACCGAAACCGCAAGAATCCGGGGCAAGAAATCCTCCGAGATCGCAACCGAACTCGGCTACAACTACGGCTCCGCGGTCGTGCATCGAAACAACCTGGCCCTCCTGCCACAGCCTGATTAGTCGCCGATCGACGACACCTCGTTTCTCGTCTCAGTCGGGGTCGGCAGGTACGATCCCCCCATGACCGAACTCACCGATTACCCGGCCTCGCAGATCTACTTCTCCCAACGGCTGCGCCTGCACTACGTCGATTGGGGCAATCCCACGGCTCCCGCCTTGATCCTTGTCCATGGCGGGCGCGACCACTGCCGCTCCTGGGACTGGGTCGCCCTGGCGCTCAAGGATCGCTACCACGTGATCGCGCCCGACCTGCGCGGACACGGCGACTCCGAGTGGGTCAACGGCTCCGGCTACGCGATGATCGACTACGTCTACGACCTCGCGCAGTTGGTCCGCCAGAAGCACCTCGCGCCGGTCACCCTGCTCGGACACTCGCTGGGCGGCCGCATCTGCCTCGAGTACGCGGGCATCTACCCCGAGCGCGTGGCCAGGTTGATCGCGATCGAGGGCCTCGGTCCGTCGCGCAGGATCACCGATTCGCACTCGGCCGTGCCGGCGCACCAGCGCATGTCGGAGTGGATCTCGGAGACGCACCGCTTCGCCGGCCGGCTGCCGCGCCGCTACCCCACGCTCGAGGACGCGGTCGAACGGATGCAAGAGGCGAATCCGAGGCTGTCGCCCGAGCAGGCTCTGCACCTGACCACGCACGCAGTCCACCAGAACGAGGACGGCACCTTCATCTGGAAATTCGACAACTACGCGCGCTCGTCCTCCCCCTACCCGTTCAACGAGAACGACGCCGAGGAAATCTGGTCACGAGTCAAGATGCCCACGCTGCTAATCGGCGGCCTGGAGTCGCAGGGCGACCCCAACCAGGACGGCCGCACCAACTCCTTCCCCGACGCGGAGAAGGTCGGCATCGCCAACGCCGGCCACTGGGTCCACCATGACCAGCTCGACAACTTCCTGTCCGAGGTCAACGCCTTCCTCGACGCCTAAGACCTCCCCCTCTGGGGAGGTGCCCCGTAGGGGCGGAGGGGGCGCAGAGCGCAACCTACACTTCTGCCATGACCGAGTCTCGACCGACGCCGAAGTTCAGTTGGTTCGTCCCCATCGACGGCGACGGCGACCGCATCGGCTCACTCCGCGCCCAGCGCGATCCAACCTTCGCCTACCTCCGCGACGTCGTCCTCAACGCCGAGCGCCTCGGCTACCACTCGCTCCTCATCCCGACCCGCTTCGCCAACGGCTCCTTCGAACACTCCGCCCCCCTCGCCGAGACCTGGACCACGGCAACAGCACTCTGCGCCGTCTCCTCCAGGATTCGGCTGCTGATCGCCGTCCGACCCGGCATCACGCCGGTCGGACTCTTCGCCCAGCAGGCGGCCACGCTGCACGAGATCTCCAGCGGCCGCGTTGACATCAACATCGTCCCTGGCGGCATCCAGGGCGACAACGAGCGCCTGGGCATCGGCGGCTCCCACGCCGACCGCTACGCCCAGGCCGACGAGTTCATCGACGCCTGCGCGCAACTCTGGAACTCCGGCGGCCCGCTCGACTTCGACGGCGAGTCGGTGCGGCTCAACGAAGCGATCGTCTCGCCGACGCCGTCGCCGCCCGCGCCCGAGTGGTATCTGGGCGGCGCCTCCGATGCGGCGCTACGTCTGGCGGCCGAGCGCGCCGACGTGCTGCTTTGCTGGATCCAGCCGCAGGACGCCATGGCCGAACTGGTCAATCGCGCCCGCGACGCCTTCGCGCTCGCCGGTCGGCAACCGCGACTCGGCCTGCGAACCCACCTGGTCGTCCGCGACTCTGAGTCCGGGGCCTGGGACGCAGCCTCCGAGCTGCTGTCCGAGGCGCATCCCGACGTGCTGGCGCAGCGGGCGGCGGCGGTCAAATCGACGGCGATGGTCGGAGCGGCGGTGCAGGCTCGGCGGGTCGAGGACGACCGGCTCGGCGAGCGGCTCTGGAACGGAATCTCACGAGTCCGCGTCAATCTTGGCACGGCGATCGTTGGCACGCCGCAGCAAGCCGCCGACGAGCTCCGCGCCTACTGGCGCATGGGCTTCGACGAGTTCATCCTCTCCGCCTATCCCCACCTCGAAGAAGCCGAACGAATCGCAAACGACGTCCTGCCGCTGGTCAGGACCGAACAAGCGCAGCGCGCATAGGAGATCTGTTCATGGGTTGGCCGATCCACCGACCGACTGGACTGACTCATCACAATCCGGCCCGCTCGTCCAAGGGCTACACCCTGCTGTGCGGCGCCAACTCGCACGACGCGGCGCTGCTCGACATGCAGGGTCGGGTCGTGCATCGCTGGCGCATCGACGATCGACGCTTCTTCAACATCGAGCTGCTGCCCAACGGCAATCTCCTGGCGATGGTCGCGCCCGAGCATCCGCCCGCCCCGCGAACCAGCGGCAATCAATCGCGCTTCTCTATCGATCCGGGCGGCGTGCCCGACATCTTCAATATGTTGGGCGGCCGCGGAAATGGTCTGGTCGAGCTGGACTGGGACGGCAACGTCGTCTGGGAGTACGACAACCCCGGCATCCACCACGACTTCCATCGGCTCGAAAACGGTCACACGGTCTCCCTGGAATGGGTTCCGATGACCAAGGAGATCGAGGAGTCGGTCCTTGGCGGTGGACGTCAGCCCGAGCAGCCGATGCCGCCCAATATGATCGGCGACGACATCATCGAGATCGACGCCGAGGGCAACGAAGTCAGCCGGATCAACCTCTGGCGAGTGCTCCAGCCTGAGGACGCAGTCATTTGCCCACTGGAGAACACCTGGGAGTGGACCCACGCCAACAGCATCGAGCAGACGCCCGATGGCGGACTGCTCTTCTCAGCCCGCAATGTCAGCACGATCGGCATCGTCGACCCGCCCGAGGATGACGGCCCGGGCACGCTCCGTTGGCGGTTCGGCCAGCCCGAGATCTCGCATCAGCATCACGCCTCATGGCTGAAGAACGGTCGCGTGCTGGTCTACGACAACGGCATGCACCGGCTGCAGGACCTCGCCTACTCGCGCATCCTCTCGATCGATCCCGAGACCGACGAGTTCGAGGTCGTCTTCCAGGGCATGCCGCGCGAGCAGTTCTTCTCGGCCCACATCTCAGGCGTCTCGCAATTGTCGAACGGCAACTACCTCGTCACCGAGGGCGCCGCAGGACGGTTATTCGAGGTCGGCTCGAAGAGTGAGGTCGTCTGGGAGTGGATCTCGCCCTTCCAGACGGAGCAGCGAGGCGATCTGACCAACTGGGTGTTCCGCGCCTGGCGTTACGACCCGGATTACTCCGGCCTCGCCGGTCGAGAGTTCAATCCCGACAATCACGTGGACTTCAACCGTCTGCACGGGTTGGTTGAGTAGGTTACGAGCCGGAGCGCGGCGACTTCATCCGCCGCGTGGCGATCAGCAGGTCGTGGGTCTTGCCGTCCGCGTCGATCACGTAGTCCCAGAGCACAGCCTCGCGCTGGAAGCCGAGTCGCCGGAAGACCGACTGCGCGGCCGCCTGGTCGAGGACCATGCGCGCAGTCAGCAGTTGCAACTCCAGCAGCTGGGCGATCGCGTAGATCTCTTCGGCCAGCACTCGACCAAGGCCTCGGCCGCGGGCGGCCGGTGAGAGCAGCAGGCGAATCTCGCCGAGGTGGCGGGTCCAGTCGGCGGAGGAGTAGTTGAGGTCGCCCTCGCCAAGCAGTTCGTCGCCGTCGAATCCGAGCACCGTGAAGGTGCGCTGATCGACGACTTCCTGCATCCAGCGGTCGACGGCCGCGCGCTGGGTGATGTCGCGGCGCAGGAAGAGCAGGTCGTCCGAGGGCAGCGAGCGGGCGAAGTCGAGAATCAGGTCCTCGTCGCCGGGCGCCATCAGCCGCAGGGAGATGCGGTGACCATCGCGCAACGACGCGGAGCGCGGGTATCGAACAGCGATCTGCTGGTGGGCCTCGGACACTGAGTCAGCCATATCGGCGAGCCTCTCAAGGGATACGTGTGAAATTCTGCACGAAGTCGGGAAACCGTGATTGCCACAGGATATAGAGGCAGATCTCGATAGACAGCGATTGAGCGGCCCAATCGAGGGGCCGCTCAATCGCGTGGTTTACGTTTCGGACTGTCGACGACAGCTTTGCCCGACTCTAGGTACGCTCGCCCGGGAAGTCGGGATGGGTGGTGTCCATCCAGACCTCCTTACGCCAGTGCCAACCCTCGCGTTCCCATACGTTCAGGCTGCGTTCAGGGACATTGACGTAGGGCCAGTACATGCCGGTGTCGATGCCGTTGCCCATGATCGCAAAGTCGCCGAATCCATCGATCCCATAGCGCTCATCCTCGCCAAGGAGGATGTAGGTCACCTCGAGCGCCATCTCTCGGCGAGCCTCGGCGTCCAGCGTGACCCTCATGGTCTTGACGAGGTCCTCAACCGGCTGGAAGTTGTAGTGGGTCAGATTGCCCGACGCGCCGAACACCAGCCGAGAGTTCCACTCACCGGTTGGATCACCGGTGCCGGACCCAACCCAGATCGGATAAGACCCAGGGAACCTGCCTTCGACCAGGCGCTGTGTGATTCCGTCGTAGGGCAGAATCTCGATTTCGGATTCCACTTCGAGCGCCTTGCGGTACATGTTGGTGTACAGCTCGGACGAGCCAGGGTAGAGACCCTCGAAGATGTCGGCGACGACCATAGTGAACGACGCGCCCGGCTCGACCCCTGCGGCTGACAACAGCTGTCGCGCTTCTGCGATGTCGGCATCCTTGTCAGGTCGATAGCCGGGCAGCGTGTTGATCTCCTCCTGCGGCAGCGACCATCCGTGATACCAGTTGATGTGTTGCTGAGTTGACGGCTTTCCCTTACCTAGATACACAAAGTCGATGATCTCGTTGCGGTCCATGACTAGGTGGAAGGCGTAGGGAACGCGGCGATCCAGCCAGGGATTCTCATCCCAGTCCACGTTGTAGTTGAAGCGCATCGCCAACGGGAGGACCACTCCGCGGTCGTAGCGGATGTGGTCCGGGAAATCGGCTTCCAGTCCCTCGATCGCAACCGCGTTCAGGGACACATCGTCCAATGCGCCGGTCCGGTAGGCCGTCTCCTGGGCCGTCGTATCGCCGAGGAAGCGCCACGTCATACTGTCCAGGAACGGCAGCTGTTGTCCATCCAGCGTCTGCCAGAAGTCCGGGTTCCGGACCATATGGATATGACTCTCAGGGGAGAACTCGGTCGGGATGAACGGACCGACACCAGACATTAGCTCAACATTCGTCTGCTCGTCGATCCACTGCTGATCCCACAACTCAAGCGCTTCAACCGAGGTCATGAACGAATAGCCCATGTGGGTGGTCTCAAGGTACGTGGCGTTCGGTCCGTCGGTCTTGCAGATCAGCGTGGCCTCGTCGGGAATATCCACCGATGCGGTTTCCTGGTACAGGGCAGCGCGCCAGAACCGCGCATCGGGCTCCCCGTTCGCGTCAACCGAGTCGATTTGTCGCTGGATGTTGGCCGCTGCATCTTCCGACGTGAACGCGCGACCACCCTCGGTCGGGTATCGATCCCAGAACTTGGCGCCCTGGTCGAAGCGGAAGATATAGGTTTCGTCGTCCGGGATTTCCGGCAGCGAAGCGATCGACGCTGCGTAAATCGGTCCTTGGTTGTTGTAGATCTGATTCAATCGCATCAGGGTGTCGTTGAACACATGGAAGGGGGTCGCCAGGTTGGCGCGGTGCGGGTCGAATCCATCCCAGTTGGGAATGATATTCAACGAGTAGTTCCCGCCGTACTGGCGTTCGGCGACTGCCGCCTGCTGCTCTTGCTGCTCGGCCTGTTCCTGTGCGTCGGCCTCTTGCTGAGCCTGCTGTTGGGCCTGCTGTTCGGCTTGCTGCTCGGCCTGTTGTTGTTGCATGGCCTGCTGCTGTTGCTGCTGCATGGCCTGCTGTTGAGCTTGTTGCGGCTGCGCCTGATCCTGCTGCTGTGCCTGCGCCGCCGCCTGAGGCTGACTGTCGTCGTCATCGTCGCCGCAGCCCACAAGCGCCAGCCCAGCCGCGCCGACACCGGCGCGTCCCGAGGCCCGCAAGAGGGCACGTCGGCTCATCCGCGATCGGCGCATCCGTTGCCAGTAGTTCCTGCGTTCCATCTGCTCGCTCCTCGCGTATGGAGTCTCACGGCCGGAGGACCGCGTTGTCGCGGCAGTCTAGGACAAACGCAGGCCCGGAGTCTCCGGTCAAAGCGGCAACGACGACGGCAGAAGGAAGCGTCTCGCTCGCTCGGAAGGAACCTAGTCGCCGCCGCCGCCGGCTGCGGCGAGCAGGCCGACCTCTTCGACCGCGTCGAAGTCGGGCAGGCGCGTCAGCGGCGCTCGCTCCGGCTCTTCGAAGGCCGGCATCACCTCGGCGGCGAAGCGCTTCAGCGAGGCCAGTATCTTCTCGTGCGGCACGACCTGGTCGAAGTTGATCAGGAAGACCATCCGGTCGACGCCGATCTCCTCCCACTGTCGCAGCGCCGCGATCACCGTGTCGGGGTTGCCGATCGGCGTGCCCTGCTGCAGCGGGTTGATCACGTCGCCGGGCCGATCGCGCAGCTGGATCGCCGAAGCCTGCGAACTGTAGGCGGGCGACGGGTAGATGCTGCCCACCCCAACCAGGTGCGCGGCGGCGCTCATGAAAGCCATCGCGCCGGCCCCGCCGAGCGCCATCGCTTCCTCGTCCGACTCGCCGCAGTACATCCAGCCAACCCCGTTGACCTGGTTGTTGACGAACTTGCCGACCGGGTCGGCGTTGCGGATCACTCGGCGGTAGTCGGCGATCCGCTGCTCGTATTGCGACGGCGTGCCGATCGAGACGCCGAGCAGACCCATGCCGCGCTCCGCGGCCTGGATTGCGGTCTCGGGGCTGGAGACCGCGACCCACATTGGCGGGTGCGGCTTCTGCACCGGCTTGGGGATGATCGCGCGTTCGGGCATCGAGAAGTACTTGCCGTCCCAGCCGGCGATCTCGTTGGTCCACATGTGGGGGATCGCGCGGATCACCTCGTCCCACATGTCCTTGGTATCGTCCGGCTCGACCTGGAAGCCGCCCAGTTCGGTCCAGGTGGCGGCTCGCCCGGTGCCGAACTCGAGCCGTCCGTTGGAGATAATGTCCAGCGCCGCGGCCCGCTCGGCGACCCGGGCAGGATGGTTGACCTGGGGCAGGCAGAGCGCGATGCCCTGGCCGATGTGGATGTTCTCGGTCATCGTCGCAGCGGCTGAGAGAAAGACCTCGGGCGCCGGCGAGTGGCTGTACTCCTCGAGGAAGTGATGCTCCACCTCCCAGACCTGGTCGAAGCCGAGTTCGTCGGCCAGACAGATCTGTTCGAGGGCCTGGTGATAGACGCGCCATTCCGAAGTCTCGGTCCATGGGCGCTGCACGGAGTGTTCGTAGAAGATGCCGAATTTCATGGGGAACCTACCAACTACTCGCCGCCTGCGAGTTGCGCGAAATGCTAGCATTTTCCGCGCAGGGGAGCGGTGCGCCGATGTCCGTCGCGATCGTCTGTGACTCGTCGGTTGATCTCTCGCCGGAGCTACTGGCGCAACGAGGCCTGCATACCGCACCCGTCGGCTACAGCCTGGGCGCAACCTACTACAGCCAGGGCGATCAGTCCCACGCTGACTTCTACGACGCGCTTGAGCGGGGTGAACGGCTGACGCTCAACGGCGTCACATCGGAGGACTGGGAATCGGTCTTCCTCACCGCGATGCAAGGCCACGATGAAGGCGTCATCTGCCTCTGCCAGGCCTTCGGCTCCTCCAGCCCCTCGTTCGACGCAGCCGAGTTCGCGTCGCGGCGCATCGACCACTTCCATCAGATCGACGTGCGGATTCATCAAACGCCCCGCTCGACGGCCGGTCAAGCCGCAATCGCGCTGGCGATCGCGCGCGTCAGCCAGGCCGGCGGTGATCGCGAAGCGGTGGATCGAGCGCTCGACGAAGTGACGCCCAGCGCCGACATCTTCATGATCGCCCCGGATGTGGACGGCCTCGACCGTGCGGGTGAGTTGTCGGCCGTCCAATCGCAGAGCGGGATCGGTCCGCTCGACTTTGGCGTGCCGGTCTTCCGCGCCCGCGACCGGATCAAGGCCGTCAACCTGGCCGACGACGCCGACGAGGCCGAGGACATGCTGCTCGCTCAGGCGTCGGACATCCTCGGCGACCAGCCGGCCATTCTGGTGGTCACGCACGCGCTCGCACCTGAAGCGGCTGCCAGGCTCTCCGAGAAGGCGTCTGCGCGACTGAACGTCGACGAACTCCACGTCTCCGAACTCGGCCCCACGGTCGGTGGACTGCTGGGCGCGGGCGCCTGGGGCCTGGGATTCTGCCATTCACCGTCGGCGCCGTCGGCCTGATCACGCCAGTTGGATCGTCCGGGACCGAACGGCCCGGCGGGAAGGAAGCATCATGCCCGAATCCGGTCTGATTGACAGTTCCGGCCTGCCCGCCGTCAATGTCGAGAGCGATGCGCCTGAGCCGCCCTGGGAGATCGGCGAGGCGGTCGTCCAACACATCACCTATGAGATTCCGGTCACGAACGCGCGCCGCAACCTGCCCGATATCGTGACCCGCTCCGCGCCGACCTACGGTCGGGTCAGCGTGATCGACCGCGCCGACAGCCCGGTCGGACCCTATCGCGAGGCGCTGCTGATGGTCGGCTGCCGGGTCGGGATGATTCCGGCGCTGTACGTCGTCGATGCGGTGGTCAACTCCGAGGCGGCCCGCAATGCAATCGCGGCGCACTGGAACTACCTGCCGAACGTCGGCGAGATCAACGTCGAACGCGGCGACGAGGCGATTGTGTCGAGCTTCGACGCGGGCGATGGCCTGACCGTGACATTGAATTCGCCGATCACGGATGCCGCGGCAGTCGCGATCGTTCGCTACGACCCACTGCTCGTCGTACAGCCCAGCAACGGCAGCGGCGCAGCGTCCGAGATCCCCTGCGAACACGACGTGCGCCAAGCCTGGCTCTCGCGTGGCAGCACGCTGAGCTACGACGGCGGCTCGCGTCGGCACCCGTGGATCGTGCTCAGGTCGTCGAATGCGATCACGGCGGTGGCCGCGGTCGAGGGACAAGTGATCGAGGCGGCGGCAACGATCGAGTTGCCAGGCGGCTGATCCGCTCTTGCCAAGGCGCTGCGCAGCGCGAAACACAGGTAGACGCGCGTTTGAGCGATAGCATTCGGTTGTTCGCCCATTTCGCGGGCGTCGCCAACGCTCCACTGGGCACCTGAGAACCCCGTGATCACCAAACTCCGCAACGCCTATTACGGCTGGTACTTGCTGGTTGCCGCAGTGGTCGGCATGGCGATCGCGTCGGGCGTCTCCTTCTGGGTCCTCGGCTACTACGTCACGCCGCTCGAGCAAGAGTTCGGCTGGTCGCGAACCCTGCTGCAGACCGGGATCTCGGTCTCGCTGCTGGTCAGCGGGCTCGCGTCGCCGCTCGCTGGCAAGGTCGTTGACCGCTGGGGGCCTCGGCGATCGATCATCTGGGGGACGATCTTCACCTGCGCGTCGTACCTGCTCTTGGCGACCACCTCGACGATGGTCGAGTGGTACCTCTACTTCTCAATCAACTCCTTCTTCCGCGGCTTCATGTTCTACATCCCCTTCCAGGTGTTGATCTCGCGATGGTTCGACCGCAAGCGTGGACGCGCCGTCGGGATCATGGCGATGGGCTTCTCGCTGGGCGGCTTCCTCTCGCCGGTGATGCAGCAGATCATCGACAACGTCGGTTGGGACGCGTCCTTCATCTTCGCGGCGATCATCCTGGCGGTGATCTTCCTACCGCTGGGGCTGTTCATGGTCCGCGATCACCCTCAGGACATGGGCCTGGAGGTCGATGGAGAACCAGATCCAGTCGCCCGAGCAAACGGGCAGCCTCGCGTCTTCAGCGGACTGACGGTCAAGCAGGCGATGAAGACCTGGAACTTCTGGGTGATCGCCCTGGCCTTTGCCACCTTCTTCTTCGCCATGTTCGGCTGGATGTTCAACGGCACGCCGGTCTACGAGTCGATGGGTATCAGCCGGGAGACGATTTCCTTCATCCTCATGCTGCAAGCGCTGGGTGGACTGGTCTCACGACCGACCTTCGGGCTGCTGGCTGAGCGGATCCCGTCGATCGAGCTGGCTTCGGTCGGACTGGCGGCGATCATGTCGCTGGGGATGTTCATCCTGCTGATCCTGCACGACGGCAACCTGACCCTGGCCATCGTGTTGTTCCTCTGTTGCTGGATGATTGGTTCCGCAGGAGGGCCCGTGCTCGAACCGCTCATCCTGCCCAAGACGTTCGGACTGGCCCACTTCGGCGCGATCATGGGCACATTGTTCATGTTCGAGACCATCGGTCAGTTCCTGGTACCGACCGTCGGCGGCGCCATCTACGAGTTCACCGGCGAGTACGACCTGTTATTGGTCGTCAACATCGGCTGTCTGGGACTCTCGATGGTCTTCTTCGCGCTGGCCCACTACATCCCGAACCCGCGCATTCCCAGTCCGCCGCTCCGGTTTGTCCGACCGCTGGTCGCGAGGCTGGTCGCTCGGACTGAACCGCAGCACCAGTTCGCCAACGGCGCGCGATCAGCCTCAGATAATGGAGCGGCCGATTCACAGCCAGGCGGGTCCCCGATTGAATCGGGAACGGGACCGCGGGGCTAGAAGATGCCCAGCTCGAACTTGGCCTCGTCCGAGCACATCTCCCGAGGATCCCACGGCGGCGAGAAGACAATCTCGGACTCGACGTGATCGACGCCCTCGACGGTTGAGGCGGCCTGCTCGATCTGAGCCTTGATCATCGGTCCGACCGGGCATGCCGGCGAGGTGAGCGTGAACTCGACCTTGACGCTGTCATCGGTCGGCGTCTCGACCGCGTAGACCAGTCCGAGGTCGACGATGTTGATCCCGATTTCTGGGTCGAAGACGGTCTTCAGCGCCTCGAGGACTTCCTGTTCGCTGGCCATGTGAGTCTCCTCTCCCTGTCGGGTGTGTTCTGAATCTAACCGCTGGTCACGCGGGTGGGAATGTCGCTGTCGTCGCTCACGGACTCGCCGCTGGCGTTGGCGAGGGCCTGGTCGAGCACCTTCCAGGCGAGCAGCCCGCACTTGATCCGCACGGGAAACTTGGCCACGCCGGAGAGCGCTTCGAGGTCTCCGAGATCGACCGCGTCGAGGTCGAACGTATCGTCGGTGAGCATCTGTTGGACGTGTTTCGACATCTCGCGGGCGGATTCCAGCGAGCGCCCGGTCATTGCCTCGGTCATCATCGAAGCGGAACTCTGCGAGATCGAGCAGCCGCTGCCGCCGAATCCCAGTCCGTTGACTGTTCCGTCCAGGATGGCGACCGAGAGCTGGATCTCGTCGCCGCAAGAGGGATTGAAGCCCTCCGCCGATATCGTTGCGTCGTCTCGCGCACCGCGATTTCTTGGACTCCGGTAGTGGTCGAGAATGACGTCGCGGTAGAGGTCATCCAGATCGATCGGGTTCTGGGACTCCCGATTGCTCGTCATGCGTACGCTCCCCCGTCGGCAATCACCGTTCGAAGCCGAATCGCTCGCCCGCTTCCAACAGGCCGTCGACCAGCGCGTCGATCTCCGAGCGTTCGTTGTAGAGATAGAAGGATGCGCGAGCGGTCGCCGGCACGCCGAGTGTCCGCATCAGCGGCTGAGCGCAGTGATGTCCGGCCCGGATCGCGACGCCGCTGCGATCGAGGATCGTCGCCACGTCGTGGGAATGAATATCGCGGTAGTTGAACGCGATCACCGCCGAGCGCTCGGCCGGATCGGCTGGGCCGTAGATGTCGAGACCCTCGAGCCGCGAGAGTCGATCGACGGCATACTCGGTCAGTTCGGCGTCGTGAGCGGCGATGGCGTCCATGCCAATCTCGTTGAGGAAATCGAGCGCTGCGCCGAAGGCGATCACATCGGCAATGTTCGGCGTGCCCGCCTCGAACTTGTGTGGCAGCGCGGCCCAGGATGATTCCTCCCGCGTGACCACGCTGATCATCTCGCCGCCGCCCAGAAACGGGTCGAGGTCGGCCAGCAGTTCCTGCCGGCCCCAGAGCACGCCGACGCCGGTCGGTCCCAGCATCTTGTGGGCGGAAAAGGCGAGGTAGTCGGCGCCGAGTTCGCCGACATCGACCGGGATGTGCGGCGCGCTCTGCGCAGCATCGACGATCATCGTCGCGCCAACGGCTCGGGCCATCTCGGCAATCTCGGCAACGGGAGCGATGCTACCGAGCACGTTGGACATGTGAACAATGGAGACAATGCGGGTGTTGGCGTTGATTGCGGCGCGCGCGGTATCGACATCGATCTGCTGGTCGTCGTTGAGTTCAATGAACCGCAGGACAGCGCCGGTCCGCTGCGTGACTAGCTGCCAGGGGACGAGGTTGGAATGGTGCTCGGCGGCCGTCAGCACGATCTCATCGCCGGGTTTCAACCGAGCGCCGAGCGTGTAGGCGAGCAGGTTAAGTGACTCGGTCGTGTTGCGGGTGAAGACGACCTCACGGTGGCTGCTCGCGCCGATGAACTCGGCCACTTGCTTGCGAACGTGCTCGTAGGCGGCTGTCGCCTCCTCGGCCAGGGTGTGCAGACCTCGGTGGATGTTGGCGTTCATCGTCGAGTAGTAGCCGGTCAAGGCGTCGATCACCGCCTGAGGCTTCTGCGTTGTCGCCGCGTTATCGAGGTAGACCAGCGGGTGGCCGTGGACCTCGCGCGCGAGGATGGGAAACTGCGCCCGAATCGCGGCCGTGTCAAGCGGTGTCCCCTTCGTCGCAGCCGTCATGTCAGTCAACTTCGATCTGGACCTGGCCGTCGTCGATCGAGACGGCGAAGCAGCGCACCTTGCCGATTGCAGGCAACGTGACCGCCCGGCCGCTGGTCACATCGAACAGCGCCCCATGGCGCGGACACTCGATCCGGTCGCCATCGAGTTCGCCTTCGCCGAGGGGGCCATCGTCGTGGGTGCAGCGATTCTCGATCGCGTAGAGATCGCCGTCTTCGACTCGGCAGAGCGCGATGCTCTGACCGCCGACCTCGACGACTCGCGCCGTGCCGGGTTCGATCTCATCGAGATTGCCGACCTGTTCGAGGCTCACGAGGCCCCCTTCGCCGGTTCCAGCTGGATCTCGACCAGTTCGTCGATCACGTCGCGCATGTGCTCGTCCGGGACGCCGTCGGCGATCTCGGCGAGGAAGCCGCGCACAACCATGCGCTCCGCGACCTTGGGCGGGATGCCGCGTGCCTGGAGATAGAAAAGTTGATCCGGGTCGACCGGACCGACGGCGGCGGCGTGCGAGCACTTCACGTCGTCGGCCTCGATCTCCAGCATCGGGATCGGATCAGCGCCGGCGCCGTCGTCGAGCAGCAGGTTGCGCATCGTCTGATGTGCGTTGGTCTTCTGACCCTCGGGTTCGATCCGGATCAGGCCGTACTGGACGGCCTGCGACTCGTCGGTCAGGACGCCGCGGATCAGCAGGTCGCTGGTCGCGCCGACGCCCTTGTGATGCTGTCGCGTGACGTGCTCGATGTGCTGGTTACCGTCGCCGACGAACAGGCCGCGGATGTCGGCGTAGCCGCCGTTCTGCGACATATCGATGTCGATCCGCTGCTTGTCCAGGTCGGCCCCAAAGGCGGCGGTCGTAACTTGGATCGTTGCGTCGCGGCCGACCCGGCCGCGGGTCGTTGAAATGGCCGCCGTCTGCCGATGCCAGCGCTGGACCGAAGCGAACTGGAGTTTGGCTCCGTCCTCGGCAATCAGTTCAACCGAGGCGTGGATCAGCGGAGTCTCTCCGATCTCGGCCCGGCGATCGTTGGCGTCCCCGGCGTCGATCAACGAAATCTGCGACTCGCGCTCGGCGACGACCAGCGTGTAGTGCCAGTGATCTCCCCGTGCCACGTCCTGCGTGATCAGATAGAACAACGACTCATCGACCACCGCACCGCGCGGCGCATAAACGAAGACGCCCTGGGTCCAGAGCGCTCGACCAAACGCGTCGTAGCGGTCCTGCGGCGGACCGACGGCGCCCAACCACTCCTGGATCAGGCCGGCATGTTCTCGTGCTGCGACCGAGAGCGGCTTGATGATCACTCCCTGGGCGCGGGCTTCGTCGGCGAGGTCGGATGCGGCCACTCGGCCGTCGATCTGGTGAACCATGCCGGCATGCGCGTCAGGGGCGAACACGTGGGGAGGAACGGAGATCGAGGTGCCATTCGAGCCGCCGGCGACGTGTCCGACGCGCGCTCGGCGCGGTAGTCGATCCTGCGGCGTCCTGCGCCAGGACTCTTCCTGGCCGGTCCACCATTCCATCCCGAGCGCTTGCTCAAGGCTGGCGAGCCGAAAGGCCAGCAGCCAGTCTGGTTCGCCCTTGGCGCGGCTCAGCGCCGAGACCTGATCGCGCAGGTCATCGGGCTTGAACTCCGCATCCGACGATTCGGCAGATTGAGCGTCGAGCGTGGCCTGCGTCATCGACCGCCCCTCACTGTCCACTTGACGACCCACTTGATGACATGGCTGAGAAGGGAGATTTGATCAGCCAATGGCGCCGTCCATCTGGAGTTCGATCAAGCGATTCATCTCGACCGCGTACTCAAGCGGCAGCGACTTGATGATCGGCTCGACAAAGCCGTTGACGATCATCTTGGTCGCCTCGGCCTCGGAAAGGCCGCGCGCCATCAGGTAGAAGAGCTGCTCGTCGCCGACCTTGGAAACGGTCGCCTCGTGGCCGATGTCCACGCGCTTCTCGTCAATCTCCATCACCGGGTAAGTGTCGGAGCGGGAGTGCTCGTCCAGCATCAGCGCGTCGCAGCGCACGTTGGAGCGGCAGCCGTCGGCCCCGTCGTAGACCTTGAGCAGGCCTCGGTAGCTGGATCGGCCGCCGTCCATCGAGAGCGACTTCGATGTGATCACCGACGTCGTGTTCGGCGCGGCGTGAACGATCTTCGCGCCGGCGTCCAACTGCTGCCCCTGTCCCGCCGAAGCGATCGAGAGGACCTCGCCGTGCGCCCCCGGTTCCATCAGGTAGACGGCCGGGTACTTCATCGTCAGCTTCGAGCCGAGGTTGCCGTCGACCCAGGTCATCACCGCGTCCTGGTAGGCCGTGGCCCGCTTGGTCACCAGGTTGTAGACGTTGTTCGACCAGTTCTGGATCGTCGTGTAGCGGACGTTCGAGCCGGCCTTGCAGATGATCTCGACCACGGCTGAGTGGAGCGAGTCGGACGAGTAGATCGGCGCGGTGCAACCCTCGACGTAGTGAATCTCGGATCCCTCGTCGGCGATGATCAGCGTGCGCTCGAACTGGCCCATGTCCTCGGAGTTGATCCGGAAGTAGGCCTGCAGCGGGATGTCGACCTTGACCCCGGGCGGCACGTAGATGAACGAGCCGCCCGACCAGACTGCGGTGTTCAGCGCAGCGAACTTGTTGTCGTTGGGCGGAATCACCGTGGTGAAGTACTCGCGCACGAGTTCCGGATACTCACGCAGCGCCTGGTCGGTGCCCAGGAACAGCACGCCCTTCTCTTCCAGGTCCTCGCGGATGTTGTGATAAACGACCTCGGAGTCGTACTGCGCGCCGACGCCGGCCAATAGTCCCTGCTTCTCTGCCTCGGGAATGCCCAGCTTGTCGTAGGTGTCCTTGATGTAGTCGGGAACATCCTCCCAGGCCGACTCGTCGCGGTCCGTGGCGCGGACGTAGTAATGGATGTCACTGAAGTCGATGTCGCTGAGATCACCGCCCCACTCGGGCATCGGTCGGGCGTTGAAGTGATCGAGCGCCTTGAGCCGCAGCTTGCGCATCCACTCGGGCTCTTCCTTGATGTCGGAGATCGTGTTGACGACCTCGCGCGACAGACCCTTGGGCAGCTTGACCAGCGCCTCGACGTCGTCATGGAAGCCGTACTCGTACTCGCTTCGTGGCGTGACCGGAGCTTCAGTTGCAGGTGTGGTCATGAGGTCAGTACCTCTTCCTTGGTTCGTTCCATGAATGGTTCGTAGCCGTCGCGCTCGAGGACCTCGGCGAGACTGGCGTCGCCCGATTCGACGATCCGTCCATCGATCAGGACGTGAACATGGTCGGGCTGCACGTAGCGCAGGATGCGTTGGTAGTGGGTGATCAGCAGGATCGCGTTGTCGTCGGAATGGAAGGTGTTGATCCCCTCGCTGACGATCCGCAGCGCGTCGATGTCGAGGCCCGAGTCGGTCTCGTCCATCACCGCAACCTTGGGTTCCAACAGCCCAAGCTGGAGAATCTCAGCGCGCTTCTTCTCGCCGCCGGAGAACCCGTCGTTGACGTAGCGGCGGACGAACTGCTCGTCTATCTGCAGCCGGCCGAGCACCTCGTTGAGCACCTGGCGGAACTCCCGCACGGGAATCTCTTCGCCTCGGCGGGCGCTCATCGCGCGGCGCAGAAAGTTGATCATCGAGACCCCGGGGATGTCGGTCGGGTATTGGAAGGCGAGGAACAGACCAAGACGTGCGCGTTCGTCGGGCGCCATCTCGACCACGCTCTCGCCTTCGAGACGAATGTCGCCGCCGTTGATCGTGTAGCGCGGATGGCCCATCAGCGAGTTGGCCAGCGTGCTCTTGCCCGAGCCGTTGGGACCCATGATCGCGTGCACCTCGCCCGGTTGCAGGGTCAGCGAGAGTCTGTTGACAATCTGCTTGTCTTCAACCGCGACTTCCAGCGCGTCAATCTCGAACAGTGGTGAGGTCATTCACCGGTTGCTTTCTATTGTCCGGCCCGTCCTCCAACAGACAGTCCTGAAGCCGTTCGCTAGACGGCCTGCTTGAATTCCGCATCGAATGAAATCGGCTCCAGCGGCACGATGTAGACACAGCCGTCGTCGCCCTTGGCCAGGCGCTCCGTCTGTTCCACCTCGACGCCCAGCAGCTTTTCGATCGTCAACCGATCCGCGTCGCAGACGCATGAACTGGTTGACGCGGCGCTGATGTACGGGCAGGCGTTGTTGACCAGTTTGAGCTCGTTGTCGGTGCGCTGCCAGTGGTCGAGGATGCCCTCCGGGCGCAACGCGTCCACCACAGCGTCGACTCGCTGTTCCAGGGAACCGTTCGGCACCTCGGCGCGATGCGCCTCGGCAACCTGATCGGCCAGCGCTTCCGAAATCGTCGATTGCTCGATCTGCAAACGAGTCATTTCACTCAGCAGGCGATCTGCCAACTGAGGTGTGTGATCACGGACCGACCTGACTCCGGTATCGGTCGCGCGGTAGAGGTAGGAAGGTCGACCCGGCCCTCGGCGCAACGCCTCGACCTGCAGGAGGCCTTCAGCCTCGAGCCGATCCAGGTGACGCCGCACGGTCGCGTCGGAGATATCCAGCTCCTCCGACAGTTGCGCGACGGTGGCGCCGCCCAGCTCAACGACGCGTTCGAGCAGGCTCGTTCGAGTTTCTCGTGGCCGCATTGGGGCCTCCCGTCTCCACGCCTACCGGTCGGCGAGACTTGCCATGGTGTGCCGCCTGGAGGGTGGTATCTGTGAGTTTATCGCCAACGCTTCGCAAATATACACAAATCGCAGAAAAACACGACCAATTCTCAGGCGGCCAGTCAACCTCTGTCGTCTGCGACGCAGCCCACCGGACGGCGAATCAGATTCCTCGCTCGTGCGAGACCGAGGCCGGCAGAGGAACCAGCATCGGACGTTCTAGGTCCGGATGCGGCTGAAGCACGAACTCCATGCCGAAGACCGGTCCGAGCAAGTCCGGATGCAACGACTCCTCTACTGGTCCTGACGCGACTAGCTCGCCTCGATGCAGAACCAGCGCCGTGTCGACGTACATCGCCGCCAGATTGAGATCGTGCAGCACCGCAACCACGGCCGCGCCCTCTGAGGCCAGCTCGCGAGCCAGTTGCAGGACAAGATGCTGGTGCCGCAGATCGAGGTGCGCGGTCGGCTCGTCGATCAACAGAATCGGCGTCTCCTGGGCCAGCACTCTGGCCAGCGTGACGCGCGACTGCTCGCCGCCCGACAGCGTCGGGTAGGCCCGCACCGCGTAGTCGCGCGTATCGGTCAGGCTCATCGCGTAATCGGTCAGCTTGGCCCCATGCTCGCGTTCGCCGCGTTCGCCTTCCCACGGCGCGCGACCCATCCGCACCACTTCGTGGGCGGTGAACAGGAAGGGCAGGTACGAGCTCTGCGGCATCACCGCGCGGCGGCGGGCCAGTTCGCGGGCGTCGAAATCGCTCAGCGGCCGATCATCGATGTAGACCGCGCCTGCAGAGAGTTCGAGATCGCCCGAGAGCGCCTTCAGCAGTGTCGTCTTGCCCGCGCCGTTCGGTCCCACCACACCCAGCAGTTCGCCGCCGTGGACGCCCATGCTGACATCGTGCAGCAACGCCTGGTCGTCGACGCGCACCGTCAACGACTCGCCCCTGAGGACCGGATCGTTCGAACTCACAGCCATAGCTTACTTGCCGCAACCCACGATCCAACGCCAACCCGCCCGGCCACCGATGAACCAGATACACAAGCAAGCTGGCAATCCCGGCCGCAACTGCCCTAGAACTCGGTGACCAACCCGTCCGACGCCACCAGCACCGGGCCCTGGAAATGCGGCGCGGCCTGATCCGCGACCGCTTGTCGGTCGGTGTCGAACCAGAAGTGGGTCAGCATCAGCCGCCCGACCTGCGCGCTCGTCGCCAACTCGGCGGCCTGCGACGCGGTCAGATGACCCTTGACCGCACCGCACTCGGGTTCGTCCAGAGTCGCTTCGGCCAGCAACAGGTCGCTGCCTGCCGCCAGCTCGCAGACCGCGTCCGACGGCGCCGTGTCGCCGGTGTAGGTCAGGCTGGACGACCCGTCGATCCGGATGGCCCAGCCGGGAATGTAGTGGACGCCTCCGGCCAATCGCACCTGCAGGCCGCTTGCCAGTGTGTACGACTCGCCGGGCTGATACTCGCGAACGTTCCAGACGGTTTCCAGGAAGTCGCTGGGAAAGCTGACCGCGGAGAGCACCTGAGTCAGCGCCGCTCTGCCGCCCGGTGGCAGGTGGAGACATCCCCGACGCTCCGGCAGCCCGCCCATGTCCTTCGTCACTGCAAATCGCAGCGGCAGCAGATCGATAAAGTGATCGGCGTGCATATGCGAAACAAAGATGTGGTCGATCTCCGCAGGTTGCGTCAACGCGAGCAGGCTGCTGGCCACCCCGTGTCCACAGTCAAGCAGGACGCGAACTCCGCCGTCCTCGACGAGGTAGCCCGAGCTGTTGCCGCCCGCGCCAGCGCACGCCGCCCCGGAACCCAGAATGGTCAGCCGCATCCAGACCCAGATCCCCGCCGCGCCTTCGGACTCGGATGGCGAAGGCGCGCTCGCCGAACGTTCCAACAATCGTATGCACGGCCTTCCCGCTGCTTCAACCAACTCCGGCGCAGAACGCGCAGCCTGTGACACGTTCGCGTCCACAACAGGGACTCTGCGCCGACTGCCAATGGGCCAGGCTCGTCCAGACGCGTCGAGGTTCTAGCTTCCTGCGCTGCGCGCTCGCCGCTGAGGACCCCAAATTCCCCAGGTACCCGCAGCTGCCGGTCCGGCGCTGCAGCGGTTATGTGCGCTCGGTCGACAATCCTCCAGACGGTCGCGACTTATGATCGGCGCACGCCCATTGCTCCAGTTGCGCTGGCGGTTGTGCCGCATATGACCTCGCTCGCTCCTCGATGGCTGCAGACCGTATCCGAATTTGCGCTTCGAGCGATCGTGGTCGCCGGATTCCTGATCCTGCTGGGCCTCGCCATCGACCGTCTGCGGCTCATCTTCCTGCCGCTCCTGGCCGCGTTGATTCTGTCTGCCGCCCTCTTACCGGCCAAGCATCTGCTCATGCGCCGAGGCCTCAACAATGTGCTCTCCGCGATCGCCGTCGTGATCGCCGGGCTCGCCGTGTTGGGAGCGATCGGTTACTTCACCATCGACACCCTGACCTCCGAGTTCGCCGAACTCGAAGTCGACATCGAGGCTGGCTTCACCGAGGTCCTGCAATCGGTCGGCGACTGGGCCGGAATCTCCGACGAACAGATCGATGAAGCGATCGACGACGTGCTGGACAGCGCCCGCGGCAACGCCGACACGATTGCCGGCGGCGTCTTCTCAGGCGTCCGCCTCGCTGCCGAGCTACTGGCCGGAATCATCCTGCTGGCGGTCTTGACCTTCCTGCTCGTCAAAGACGCCGAGTCAATGCAGCGAGGCATCGCCAGGCGCATCGGCGGCAAGCATCGGCGAGACTTCCTTGTGCTCTCGTCGGGACTCTTCGACACGCTCGGCAAGTACTTCCGCGGCGTCACCATCGTCGCCTTCATGGACGCCCTCCTGATCGGGATCGGCCTGGTCATCATCGGTATCCCGTTTGCCCTGCCGTTGGCTGTATTGACCTTCTTCGGAGCGTTCATTCCCGTCCTCGGAGCCGTACTGGCCGGTCTGGCCGCGTTCCTGATTGCCCTGGCGACCGAAGGCGTCACCGCCGCGTTGATCGTCGGCGGACTGGTTCTCGCCGTTCAGCAAATCGAGGGCAACGTGATGGCCCCCTTCATCCTCGGCCGCTCGATCTCACTGCACCCGATGCTCGTGATCCTCGCCGTCTCCACCGGCGGCGCGCTGTGGGGGATCATGGGAGCCTTCGTCGCCGTGCCGCTGGCCGCGATCGCGATCGCGTTGATGGACTTCTTCACCGGGACCGGTCGATTCGCAGCGCGCCGAGCGCGAAACCGGGCAGACGCGGCGGCGGAGCCGTAACCCAGCGTCGGCTCAACCTCAGGCCAACAGGTACAACAACGCGCTCGCGCCTCCATAGGCGCCGACCAGCGTGGCGCCCTCAGGCGTCCAGATCCGTTTTCCAGTGCCTCTCGGCCTGGTCATGATTCCCACGATCACGACCATCGTCATCAGCACGGCGATCAACCCGGAGAGCATGTGCACCGTCGACACCGCAGACCAGATCACCCCGTCCGTAAAGGCGATGTCGTCGAAGAACAGCACGATCCCCATGTTGAACACGTTGCTGCCCAGTACGTTGGTGATCGCCAGGTCCGGCGCGTTCAGACGCAACGCCGCGAACGAAGTCCCGATCTCCGGCAGAGACGTACTGATCGCCAGGAACTGCGTGCCGACGAAACTCTCCTCCCAGTGCATCGTCTCGGCGATCTGCTCGCCCACATCGGCCAGCCAGACAGCCGCCGCGACGACGATCGCCGCCGACACGACGTAGAACAGCAGCGCCCTCGACAGCGACTGGTGCTGACGGCCGGGCTCAGGCTCGGGCGGCGCCTCGTCCGCGCTCTCCGATTCCCTGGTCTGCCGGTCGTGTCGGTAGATCAGATACATCGCCGCGACGAAACCGAGGATCAGCACGATCGTCAGCGGGCTGATCAACCATTCGGCGGTCACGTCGGTCTCGCTGTAGATGAAGATCGCCAGCGTCGCCAGACCGATCAGACCGGCGCCCAACGCGCCGACCATCACCGAGGTCCGCGTGACCGCATTCAGCACCGGACCGTTCTGCCAGTAGATATCCGCCAGGCCAATGATCAGCAGGTTGAACAGGTTGCTGCCGAAGGCGTCGCCGATCGCCAGGTCGGGCGCATCGAGCAGGGCGATTGAACTGATCCCGGTGGCCAGCTCCGGCAGCGACGTCGCCGTCGCCAGCATCACCACCCCAATGAACGATCGGCCCAACCCCGTGCGCTCCGCCACGGTGTCGGCCGAACTCGCAAGAAAGTGCGCGGCCAGCAGGATCAGGACGGCAGACCCGACAAACTGAAGCCACAGCACAGCCATCCGCGTCGGTCCTGCCCGCTGGAGACTCTATTGCACAATCTGCTCCCCCTTTGCTCCTCCTTGCAGGGGGAGCTGTCGCGGAGCGACTGAGGGGGTCGCGCGCCGGACGCCTGAGAGTCGCTAGTCCCAGCTCGGCTTCGACGGCGCCGACGCCCCGCGCATCAGCTCACGGTCGTGCGGAGCGTTCGCGCGCGCCCCGCGGAAATCGCGGAACGGACCGTCGCGCCACTCCAGCGCCGACTTCAGCCCGTCGCGCTGCACCCGCTCGCCCCATTCGCCCGCTTCGGGCCGATGCTTCGACATCGCCTCGACGTCCGTGCCCGAGATCATCGCCGTCTTGTAACCCTGGATCTCGTAGGCCCGGTTGACCGACCGCTTCGAGTACATCAGCAGGTGGTTGTCGATGTGACCCATGCGCTGCGCGAAGTCCATCGTGAACTCGTCCAGCTCCTCAGCCTGCAGCGCATAGTTGGCCCAGCCCCAGCGGTACATGTCCGCGCCCGAGTGCGGGTCGCCCAGGTAGGCGAACTCGCGAGCCTTCGCCTGGGGCAGATGCCACGGCGCCCACATCGCATCCATCGTGCCCATCGCCCGCACCGGCGGATAGCCGACCTGACAGTCCTCCGCGATGATCCGCAGGTCGCAGGCCGACGCCAGCTCGGTCGCGCCGGCCAGGCAATAGCCATGGATCTGACCGATCACCGGCTTGGCCAGCTCCCAGATGATGAAGTTACCCATCACCGCATGTCGCGACCAGTCGTAATGCTGCGGGTGAGTCGTCCCCGTGTCCGGCAGACCGGTCCACTCGTTCGTGTGCGGATTGGACAGGTCGGGCGACGGCTGCAAATCGTACCCGGCCGAGAACGCCCGACCCGCCCCCTTGATGATGATCACGCCAATCGAAGAATCAGCCTCAGCCGCCTTCAGCGCATGGAACATCTCGCCGCGCAGCTCATTCGACAGCGCATTCAGCTTCTCCGGCCGGTTCAAAGTCACCGTCGCAACGCGACCGTCGGTGTCGTAGAGGATGTTGTCGTAGCTCATGAAGTCGTCCTTCGAGGTGAGTGGGAATCGGAATCGAGTATAGGCGCGGGCCGAGAGTTCCAGACCTACCCCCGCTCCCTCGTGGAGAGGCGACCGGATCTGTCCCCCTCTCTCGCTGCGACCGAGAGAGGTCGATAACACTTGAATGCGAGTTCTGCGTCGCTGATTGGAGGGTCTGGCGCGGGGTAGAGACGGGCCGGCTTCAGCGAGCCTCGATGACGACTCGACCGCCGTCCTCGACCTCCACGTACAGGCTGTGGCGCTCAAGCATGGACATCCCGATCAGAGGCGTCGTGTCGGCTGCGCCAGCCTCGACGTATCTGATCCGGCCATCCCAGAGCACGGACACTCCGTAGTAGGGAAACACCGTCTCACTGCCGTCAGCCAACGTCGCCCGAGCCAAGCCCTCGAACGTCAACTGCAACTCCGACGCCAGCGCTGGCGTCACGGTCAGGAACCCGGAGAATCCGGTGTCAATCACTGCTTCGAGTTCACGCCGCCGTCCATCGGGACCCTCAAGAGTGAGTTCCAGCACCGCCTCGTTGGCGGCGTTGACGACCCCCTCGATCACCCGGCGCTCCGCAGCGACCGACCGCCAAACCGATGCAACGCTCTATCCCCGACCCGAAGCAGCCAGACATCGACCGCCGTCGGTTGCTGCTTGCGCAGCAGGTCGCGCGCCGCGATCACGTTCTCCCCGATCGCCCAGCGTCCACTGGCCACGTCGATCGCCACCACCTCGCCGTCATGCTTCGGTTCGACCCGCTCGCGGATGTCGCGCTCGTAGATGCTGTCGCCGAGACGGGCGGTCTCCTCGGCCGAGCGACGCGCTGTCATGAACGGCCTCCTCAAGGCAGCAATTGTGAGTTCAGGATAACGCGGCGATTGACGCCAACCGCGTTGGTTATCAAGCTGAACCGCCCTCACTCCCCCGTGTCAAGCACGGGGCAGGCTTCCCTCTCGGGGAGACGGGAGCGGGGTGGCTCGCGTTAGCCTGCGCGCATCATGCCAGACCTCACCACCGACACCGCCATCTTCGAACTCTCCGACCACATCGCCACCGTCACCCTCAACCGACCCGAAGCGATGAACGCCCTCGATCCCGATCTGATCGCCTCCCTCGCCGACATCTGGGTCGAAATCCGCGACAACCCCGACGTCTGGGTCGGCATCGTCACCGGCGCCGGCGACCGCGCCTTCTGCGCCGGCGCCGACCTCAAGAAGACGATCCCCACCCGCCCGGGCGCCGAAAACGTCAACTGGCCCGTCTTCCAGCCCTCGCTGAGACACACGATCGACGGCGGCATGCAGATCTGGAAGCCGATGATCGCCGCCGTCAACGGCTACTGTCTGGCCGCCGGTCTGACCCTGCTCTCCGCCTGCGACCTGCGCATCGCCGCCGAGCACGCCCAGTTCGGCCTGCCCGAGGTCATCCGCGGAATCGTGCCCACGCTGGGCGCAACCCAGCGCCTCACCCGCCAGTTGCCCTGGACGGTGGCCATGGAACTGCTGCTCATGGGCGAACACATCGACGCCCAGCGAGCAGAAGCCGTCGGACTCATCAATCGCGTCGTCCCGGCCGAAGAGGTCATGCCCACCGCTCAAGCCTGGGCCGAGAAGCTCACAGCCGGAGCCCCGCTAACCCAGCGGGCAATCAAGGAGGCGGCGGTCCGCGGCCTCTCCCTCCCAATCGACGAGGGCATCCGCATGGAAGAACTGCTCTCCGCCCACATCCGCAAGACCGAAGACTTCAAAGAAGGCCCAAAAGCCTTCGCCGAAAAACGCCCTCCAACCTACAAGGGCAACTAAGCAACGAAGACCTCCCCCCTGGGGCAACAAAGACCTCCCCCTCTGGGGGAGGTGCCGCGAAGCGGCGGAGGGGGCAAAGTCAGGCGCGACGAAACTCGGACCAGTCAAGCCCAAGCTCGCGAACGGCGGCGCGAACTGTGCCGAGCTTGAGATCCTTCGGTCCCCAATCAGGAATCGTCGCGCGTTTGCGGGTCTTTGGATTCCGCCAGGTCTCGTGAGATCCCTTCGCTTGTCGGTCGAATTCGCATCCGAGCCGGCGCAGCTTCCGCGTCACCTCCCGATGATTCAAGCGGCAATCACGATCTCGCCCACTTGGCAGATCGATTCGGGAAGCGGATCGCCGTGCTCCTTGCAAGAGTCGATGAACGCTTCAGCCACGCTTTCTAGGATGTCCAGCGCTTCCTCTGGGGTATCGCCCCAGGCTTTACAGCCCGGCAAGGCGGGGATTTCCGCCAGATACTTGTCCTCGGTGTCGTAGGACGGCGGTCGCATCGTGTAAGCCAACCGATACTGCTTCGCCACATCGGTCTCCGTTCCTCACCTCGCCAACTCGACCACCACGATACCCGTTCCCAAGCCGAGTCAAGAAGACTCGAGAACAGGCCTTAACCTGATCGCACCAACCCACACAGGAGCAGACCCAATGACCATGCGAATGACATTCGGAGCCCAGATTCCCGGCAACTCCACCGATTTTTCCCTCATGCGCGACGTCGCCCAGACCATGGACGCGACCCGCTGGTCCTCGGCCTGGACCTACGACCACTTCGTCCCGCCGCTCGTCTTCATGGACGAGACCCAGGACTCCCTCGAAGGCTGGATGACGCTCGCCGCAATCGGCGAAGCCACGACCAACCTGATGCTCGGAACGTTGGTCTCCGGCGTCACCTATCGCAATCCCGGTCTGCTCGCCAAGATGACCGCCACGCTCGATCACAACACCGGCGGACGCGCCATCCTCGGCCTGGGCGCGGCCTGGCACGAGCGCGAGCACGCCGCCTACGGCTGGGAATTCCCCGAGTTGAAGGAACGTTCCGACCGACTCGAGGAAGCGACGGCGCTGATCCGGGCCTTGTTCCGCTCGGACGAGCCGGTGCAGTTCGAGGGACGCTACTACCGACTCGACCATGCCCCGTTCGCGCCGCGCGTACATCCCGACCATCCCGGCGGCGCGATCGAGATCATGATCGGCGGCAACGGCGCTAGGCGGACGCTGCGCACGCTGGGCCGCTACGGCGACATCTGCAACGTGCGGGGGACGCCGGAAGAGGTGGCCGAGATGATCGAGGTGATCCACGGTCATTGCCGAGACGCGGGACGCGATCCCTCGGAGATCACCCTGACCACCGTCATGCGCCCCGCGCTGGTGGATGAACAGCACAAGATCGACCGCCTGCGCCAGGTCCACGGCGAAGGCATGTCGGACGAACAGCGAACCCGCCTCCCCATCGGCCCGGCCGACCACCTGATCAGCCTCTTCCAGGAATACGAAGCGATCGGCATCTCGGGATTCGTCTTCGAGTCGATCCCCAACAACCCGCGACTCTACGAACAGTTCGACGAGCTCGTGCTCAGCGCCTTCGACGACTGAACCGCCGACTCCCCCACAGAGTCCGCCACGCGGCCGGTGTGTAAGCTCAGAATCATTCATCACCGATGCCCGCTGTGCCCGCGGCGGGACTGCGCTTCCGATGGAGGGTGAGATGTTCGCACGACTCTTCCGGCCGGCCGCCGTCGCGCTCTTGACCGCGCTCGCGCTCGGCCTCCTCGCCGCCTGCGGCGACGACGACGAACAGCAACAACAGACGCTCGCCGAACAGCAACAGGCCGAGCAACAGCAGGACACCGCCGCAGCTCCGGCTCGGCAGCAGCAGCAACAACAGGAGCAACCGGCCGCTGCCCCCGTCGCCGAGGGCCCGCTCAAGATCGGCTTCCTCGCCGACTTCTCCGGCCCGCTGGCCGAGTTCGGCCCCGCCATCCAGACCGGCGTCGAGCTCGCGATCAAGCACTTGAACGACGCTGGCGGAGTGCTCGGGCACGACGTGGTGCTCGTCGTCGGCGACACCGGCCTCGACCCGACCCAGGCCACCGAAGAAGCCCGCCGGCTGATCGAGGTCGAGGGCGTCCACGCCATCGTTGGACCGCTCGCCTCCTCGATCACCCTGGCCGTGACCGAGTCCGTCGCCGCCCAGGCCGGAGTGCCGATCATCTCGCCCTCCGCCACCTCGCCGCAGCTCACCATCGCCGAGGACAACGACTTCCTCTTCCGCAGCACCACCTCCGACGCCGCCCAGGGGCCGGTCCTGGCCCAGCTCGCAGCCGACCAGGGACTCAGCAACGTCGGTGTGCTCTTCCTCAACGACCCCTACGGACAGGGCTTGGCGGAAGCATTCGCTGGAGCCTGGGGCGGCGAGGTCAACCTGGTCTCCATCGAGGACGGCCAGGCCTCCTACCTCTCCGAGCTCCAGCAGGCCGCAGCCAATGGCGCGCAGGCGCTGATCGCGATCGCCTTCCCCCAGCAGGCCGAAGTCTTCCTCCGCGAAGCGCTCGAACAAGGCCTCTTCGACCACTTCCTCTTCGTCGACGGCACCAAGAGCCAGGACCTGATCGACGCCATCGGCGGCGACTACCTCAACGGCATGCAGGGCACCGCCCCCGCCGCCGGACCCGAATCCGACTCGCTCCGAGCCTTCAACGAAGCCTACGTCGCCGAGTACGGCGAACTCTCGCCGCTGCCCTTCATCCGCGAGGCCTACGACGCCGCCATCGCCGTCGGTCTGGCCGCCGAGATCGCCGGCTCAGCCGACTCAGGCGCAATCCGCAACCAGCTCCGCGCCGCCGCCGCCCCTCCGGGCGACGCCTACGCCGCCGGAGCGGACGGCATCGCCCAGGCCCTCGACGCGATCCGCAGCGGCGACGACATCAACTACGCCGGCGCAGCAACCTCGCTCGACTGGGACGCCAACGGCGACGTCACCTCCGGCTACATCGGCGTCTGGCAGTACGCCGACGGCGCAATCGAAGAGGTCAGCGTGACCGCCTTCGACCTCAGCGGCGGACCGATCGTCGCCACGCCCAGCACCTCCGCCGACGACGACCAGATGATGATCTCCGATCAGCCGCTCAGGCTCGGCTTCCTCGCCGACTTCTCCGGCCCCTTGGCCGAGTTCGGCCCCAGCATCCAGAGCGGGGTCGAACTGGCGATCAAGCACATCAACGACGCAGGCGGCGTGCTCGGACATCCGGTTGAGATCGTGGTCGGCGATACCGGGCTCGATCCCACCCAGGCCACCGAGGAAACCCGCCGACTGATCGAGGTCGAAGGCGTCCACGCCATCGTCGGCCCGCTCGCCTCATCGATCACGCTGGCCATCGTCGAGTCGGTCGCCGCCGACGCCGGCATCCCGGTGATTTCGCCCTCCGCGACCTCGCCCCAGCTCACCATCGCCAACGACAACGACTTCCTCTTCCGCAGCACCGTCTCCGACGCCGCCCAGGGACCGGTCCTCGCCCAGCTCGCGGCCGACGAGGGCTACACCAACGTCGGCGTGATCTACCTCAACGACCCCTACGGCCAGGGACTGGCCGAGGCGTTCGACGCCGCCTGGGACGGCGAGGCCAACGTCGTCTCCATCGAACCGCGACAGGCGACCTACCTCGCCGAGCTCCAGCAGGCAGCCGACAACGGCGCTGAAGTGCTGATCGTGATCGCCTTCCCCCAGGAAGCCGAGATCTTCATCCGCGAGGCGCTCGAACAGGGCCTCTTCGACGAGTTCCTCTTCGTCGACGGCAGCAAGAGCCAGGAGCTCGTCGATGCCATCGGCGGCGAGTACCTCGAAGGCATGAGAGGAACCGCCCCCGCGCCGGGACCCGAGTCCGAATCGCTGCGCGCCTTCAACGAGGCCTACATCGCCGAGTTCGGCGAACTGAGCCCGCTGCCCTTCATCCCCGAGGCTTACGACGCCGCCATGGCCATCGGTCTCGCGGCGCAAGCCGCCGGCTCGATTGATCCCGCAGCCATCCGCGACGCGCTGCGCGAGATCGCCGCCCCTCCGGGAACCTCATACCCGGCCGGAGCGCAGGGCGTCGCCGATGCGCTCGCTGCCATCGCCAACGGCGATGCCATCGACATCGACGGCGCAGCGACCTCGCTCGACTGGGACGAAAACGGCGACATCACCTCCGGCTACATCGGCGTCTGGGCTTACGAGGGCGGCGAGATCGTTGAGATCAGCGTCACCGCCTTCGACCTCAACCAATAGCAACCGTCATCTCCCATCTCACGCTATGAGGGAGGAGATGCCGACAAAATCCTCTCCCCCCTCTGAGGGGGGAGATGCCGAAGGCAGAGGGGGGTACCGTCCCCGCGCCAGCCTATCCTCAACCCCCAGGGAAGGTCCCCGCATGTTCCGACTCGTGACCGTCGTCGCTGTCGCTGGCATCCTCCTCCTCACAGCCTGCTCTAGCGACGACGTACAACCCCAATCTCACGCCGCCGCCGCCGACACGCAGGAACAGTCTGAGCCCGCGCAATCCCAGCAAGCCTCGCCGCAGCCTCAACAGGCCCAACAGACAGGCCAACAGGCCGAAGACCAATCCGCCCAGCCCGGACCGCTCAAGATCGCCTTCCTCGGCGACCTCACCGGCGGACTCGCCGAAATCGGCGTCGAGATGCGCGACGGCTTCCTCCTCGCGATCAAGCACGTCAACCAGGCCGGCGGCGTCTTCGGACAACCCGTCGAGTTCCTGATCGGCGACACCAACACCGATCCCACCATCGCCGTCGAAGAGGCCCGCCGCATGATCGAGATCGAGGGCGCGCACGTCATCGTCGGCGCGCACTCCAGCACCAACTCGATCGCCGTCGCCGAGAGCATCACCGGCCCCGCCGGCATTCCCCAGATCTCCCCCGCCTCCTCATCCCCCCAACTCGCCGTCGCCGCCGACAACGACTTCCTCTTCCGCGCCACCCTCAACGACAAGGTGCAGGGTCCCGCTCTGGCCCAACTCGTGGCCGATCAGGGCTACACCAACGTCGGCGTCGTTTACCGCGACGACGCCTGGGGACAGGGCATCGCCGAGGCCTTCGAGGCCGCCTTCACCGAGTCCTTCGGCGGCACGGTCGTCTCAATCGCCGTCACGCCGCAACAACCCAGCTATCTCAGCGAGATCCAGCAGTCGATGGCCAACGAGCCCGAAGCGCTCGTCATGCTCGCCTACGTCCCCGAGGGTACGATCATCCTCCGCGAGTCGATCGAGAACGGTCTGTACGACCAGTTCGTCTTCGGCCCCACCAGCCGCAACCCGCAGCTACTCGAGGCGATCGGCGCCGAGTACCTGGCCGACATGTACGGCACCGCGCCCGGTACCGCCCCCGGCACCGAGTCCGCCCTGCTCTGGGAGTCCGCCTTCATCGCCGAGTACGAGCGCCCCTACGGATTCCCCTACACCAAGCAGGCCTACGACGCCGTGATCGCCTTCGCGCTCGCCGCCGAAGCCGCCCAATCGACCGACGGCGCAGCCATCCGCGACCAGCTCCGCCGAATCGGAGCAGCCCCCGGACAGCTCGTCCTCGCCGACGTCGGCAGCATCCGCCTCGGACTTGAGGCGGTCGGAAACGGCGAAGACGTCGACTACGAAGGCGCAGCCCAGTCCCTCGAGTGGGACGAGAACGGAGACCTCGCCCGAGGCTACGTAGGCCTCTGGCGCTTCACCCCAGAAGGCGGCATCGAAGACACCGGAGTCATCCCCTACGGCGACTGACGCCTGCAACACGCGACCGCCCGATTGGACACTCGTATGCGCATACCGAGACTCTCGATCTGGCTCGTCCCCTTGGTCTTGTCGCTCGCAGTCGTCGGAACCGGCGTGTGGCAATTCAACTTGCTTCGCAGTAGCGGCGAGGCCGACACCGAGGTTCGCGTCGCCGTCCGCCCGCTGGACGACGGCCGCACCGAAGTCGCCTTGCAACAGCGCGCGGGCAGCGGATGGGGCGAACGCCTGACCCCCGACGCCCGATTCCTGCCGCCTGACGCCGAGCGCGGCCGGTGGCTGGTCAGCTCTCCCGTCTCCCTGGCGCTCGACGACGCTGAAACCGAACCGCTCAAGATCGCCTTCATCCAGTCCGTCGGCGGCACCGATCACGAACGCCGCAACTCGTTCCGGCTCGCCATCCGTCACATCAACGCCGCCGGCGGCGTCCTCGGACAGCCCGTCGTCGGCGTCATCGCCGACATCAACTTCGACACCGACTTCGCCGTCGCCGTCGCGCGACGCCTGGTCGAGGAGGAAGGCGTCCACGCCTTCGTCGGCCCCAACACCAGCGCCGCCTCGTTGGCCGTGATCGAGGCCGTGATCGAACCCCTGGGCATTCCAACGATCAGCCCCTCGGCCACCGCCCCCGCGCTCACCGCGGCCCGCGACCGCGACTTCTTCTTCCGCGCCGTCCCCTCCGACAGCGCCCTGGGTCCGGTCCTGGCCCAACTCGCGCGCGAACGCGGACACGACAACGTCGGACTCGTCTACCGCGACGACGCCTGGGGACGCGGCCTCTTCGATGCCTTCCGCGACGCCTGGACCGACGACTGGACTGACGACTGGAGCGGCGGCCTCAGCGCCGCAGCGCTCGAGCCGGGCGCCGACTCCTGCGTGACTCCGCTGGAGCAGGCCGCCGCCGGCGCCGCCGACGCGCTGATCATCTTCACCTTCCGCGACGGCTCCGCGCTCTGCCTCGGCCAGGCGGTCGAGCTGGGCCTGTTCGACCGCTTCATCTTCGGCGACGCGGACCAGGGCCCCGCGTTGATTGAGCGTCTCGGTCCCGACGTGCTGGCCGGCATGGTCGGAACGGCAGCGGCCGACAACCCCGACAATCCCTCCGCCCGCTTCTGGGAACGTGCCTACGCCGAAGCCTGGGGAGCGCCGCCCGCCCGCTCGCTCACCTACGTCCGCGCCGTCTACGACGCCGCCGTCGCGCTGGCCCTGGCCGCGCAGAGCGCCCAATCGACCGACGGCGCCGCGATCCGTGACCGGCTGCGCTCCGTCGCCGACGGCGAGGGCCCGACGTTCGGCCCCGACCAACTCGCCGACGCATTGCGCGCCGCCGCCAACGGCGACCCGTTCGACTACCGCGGTGTCGAGAGCTCCCTCGCCTGGGACGCCAACGGCGACATCACCCGCTTCATCGTCGGCATCTGGCAGTTCAACGCCGACCGAGAGATCGAAATCACCCGCCGCATCCCCTACGACCTCGGCGACTGAGCGGCCGACCGCTGACGCAGACGCTTCATCGCTTTGTCGAGCCAGCCGTCGGGTAGCTCGTCTCCCGGTCCCCTCGTGACAAACCGACTCACCCGATCGCGCTCCGCCAGCAGACCCTGCGGCCGCCAGAGCAGGAAGACCACGATCAACAGACCGATCAGCAGCTGCCGCACCTGGAACACCCGGCTGCCCAGCCAGTCCGGCAGGCTCTCCTGGATCAGCGGCGTGCCGAACCAGAAGAAGCCGACCACCACCGCGCCCAGCACCGCCCCGCGATGATTCCCGCTGCCGCCCACGATCAGCATCGTCCAGACGAAGAACGTGCCCAGCAGGTCCGAGAACGTCAGCGGCGAGATCGTCCCGCTGCGGTGCGCGTAGATCGCCCCCGCCAGACCCATCAGCATCGCCCCCAGCATGAATGCGCCCATGCGGAACTTCACCGTGTTCTTGCCCGACGCTTTGGCCGTGTCCTCGTTGTCGCGGATCGCCCGCAGCGCCCGACCCCACGGCGAGGCGCTCGCTCGCGACACCAGCCAGTAGACCGCCAGCAACACGACCAGCGCAATCGCCAGCTCGACCCAGCGGTAGCCGCCGCCCTGCACCTGGTCCTCGAGGAACCCATCGATGCCGTTCAGGCCGCGGCTGCGATTGACCAGCCCCTCGACCGAGTTGGCGATGCTGCGCAGGATCGCCGCCACGCCGATCGTCGCAATCGCGAGGAAGTCGTCGCGCAGCCGCAGCGTCGGGATGCCCAGCAGGATCGCCAGCACCGCGCCCGCCAGCGCCGCGAACAGCCAGCCGACTGGAATCGGAATCCCCCAGCCCGCCACATAGGCCTCCAACCCCTCCGGCGCGGGCAGCGTCAGCACCGCCGACACGTACGCCCCGACCATGAAGAACGCCGCCACGCCGAAGTTGAGGATGCCCACGCTCCACTGGATGTTCAGCGCCAGCGCCAGGATCGCGAAGATCGCCACCGTCGTCAGGAACCCCACCGTCCAGTTCACGGCCCCGTCGAACGTAACGAGGGTGACGATCAACTGCTCCATCACCGCACCTGCCCGAACAGACCGCGAGGCCGCAAGAGCAGCACCACGATCACGATCACAAACGGAATCCCCGGCTTCAGCCCCGTATTGATCCACTGCGTCGAGACCTCCTGCGCAATCCCGACCCCCAATCCGCCGATCAGCGCGCCCCAGGGATTGCCGATCCCGCCCAGGATCACCGCCGCGAACAGCGGCAGCAACAGCCGGAATCCGGCGTCGAACCGAACCTCGGCTTGCAGACCCAGCATCACCCCGGCCAGCGCCCCCAGGAAACCCGCGATGATCCAGGTGCCGATCCGGATCCGGTTGGTGTCGATCCCCGACGCTTCGGCCAACCCCGGATTATCCGCCGTCGCCCGCATCGCCTTGCCGAATCGCGTCCGGTAGAGCAACCAGTAGAGCAGCACCGCCGCCAGGATCGTGACCCCGACGATGAAGAACTGGTCCGGCTTCACCTTGATCCCGCCCAGGATCTCGATCGCCGGGTGGATGCCGGGCGTGTAGCGGAAGTTGGACGGTCCCCAGATCAGTTGGATCACCGCGCGCAGCATGATCGAGATGCCCAGCGACGCGATCGCGAAGACGAAGAATCCGCCGCCCGCCGCCCGCAGTCGGCGGAACACGAGCCGCTCGAGGATCACCGAGATCAGCGCCACCCCGATCATCGCCACCAGCAGCCCGACGATCAGGCCCCAGCCGAACGACAGCGAACCGAAGCGTCCGCCGGCGAAGCCCAGGTTCGCGCCCTCGGCCGAAACCACGAAGAAGGCCAGGAACATCCCCCAGCCCATCTTGTCGCCGTGCGCGAAGTCGCCGATCCCCAGCACCCCGAAGACCAGCGTCAGCCCCATCGCGCCCAGCGCGATGATCGAGCCGACAATGATCCCAATCGTGACCAGTTGCGCGATCTCTATGGCGGACTCCCCTCATCCAGCGCGAAGCCTTCGCCCTCCTCGCCCTGACCCAGGAACGCTTGACCGACTGCGCTGCTGGTGAGCATCTCCAGCCCCGAATCTTCGAGCACCTTCTCCCCGTCCACCATCACCACTGCCCGGTCCGACCAGACCAGCGCCTCGGTCGCGTTCTGTTCGACCATCAGGATGCCCACGCCGGACATGTGAATGCCGTAAATCCGGCCCAGCAACTCGCCTCGCGCGGCGGGCGACAGCGCCGCCGTCGGCTCGTCCAGACAGAGCATCACCGGGTCGAGCATCAGCGCCCGCGCCATCGCCAGCATCTGACGCTGCCCGCCCGACAACCGGCTCGCCCGCTCACCCGGACGGCTCTCCAGGTCGGGGAACATCGCCAGCACCTCGGCGATCCGCTCCCGCAGACCCTCCTGGCGCATGTACCCGCCCATCTCCAGGTTCTCGCGGATCGACATCGAGGTGAACACGTTGTCCACCTGCGGCACGTAGCCGATCCCCGCCTCGATCATCCGCGGCGTCGACCAGCCGCTCACATCGGTGCCCTGGAACGATCGACGCCCGCGCTCGAACGGCAACGCGCCCACGATCGCCTTCAGCAAAGTGGATTTGCCCGCCCCGTTCGGACCGATGATCGTCAGGATCTCATCCCGATACAGGTCGAGTTCGACATCGTGAATGATGTCGATCCCGTCCACGTAGCCGCCGCTGAACGCCTCCACCCGGAACAGCGGTTGACGCTCGCTCATCAAGCTCATGCTGTGCCCATCATGTTCGCTGCCCGCTCAGGTAGGCGGCCTGGACCTCGGGATTGGCCAGCACCTCGTCCGGAGCGCCGATGTCCAGCACCCGACCCTGCGCCATCACCACCACCGGATCGCAGAGCTGGCGGATCAGGTCGAGGTTGTGCTCGATGATCAGGAAGGTCAAACCCAGCCGCTGGCTCAGCTCGCGGATGTGCTCCGAGAGCAACCGGATCAGCGCCGGATTGACCCCCGCCCCGGGCTCGTCCAGCAGGATCATCTTCGGCTCCGCCATCAGCGCCCGAGCCAGCTCCAGCAGCTTTCGCTGACCGCCCGACAGCGCCCCGGCCCGGATGTACGCCTGGTGCCCCAGCTGCGTCTGCTCCAGCACCTCGTGCGCCCGAGCCTCCAGCGCCTCCTCCTCGCGCCGCACCCGGCCGGGCCGCAGCCAGGTGCGCCAGACCGCCTCGCCCGACTGATCCTCCCCGGCCAGCATCAGGTTCTCCAGCACCGTCATCGTGTCCAGTTCCTGCGGGATCTGGAACGTCCGCACCAGCCCCTTGGCGAACATCCGATGAGGCGGCAGCCCGGTCACGTCCTCGCCGTCAAAGCGGACCAGGCCGCCGTCCGGCTTGAGAAACCCCGCGACGCAGTTGAAGGCCGTCGTCTTCCCCGCCCCGTTCGGCCCGATCATCCCCGCGATCTTGCCCTCCTCCACCTCGAACGTCGCCCGATCGCAAGCCCGCAGACCCCCAAAATGCTTGTCCAGCTCGCGAACGTCGAGCAGCGCCTCCACTGACGCTCCCTCAGCCACCACTCAGCCGGGCGGCCAGCTCAGCTGGCGACCGCCGAGCACGTGCAGATGCAAATGCGCCACCGTCTGACCGGCCGCCTCGCCGACGTTGACCACCACCCGCCAACCGTCGTCCTCCAACCCCTCCTGTCGCGCCACGATCTGCGCCGCCTGCAGCAAGTGACCCAGCAACGACGCCTCCGCCTGGTCCGCCTCCTGCAACCCCGCAATCCCGACCCGCGGGATCACCAGCACGTGCGTCGGCGCCTGAGGATTGAGGTCGCGGAACGCGATGCACTGCTCGTCCTCGTAGACGATCTCCGCCGGAATCTCACCGCGCACGATCGCCCCGAAGACCGTGTCCGACGACTGCTCAGCCTCGTGCACGCGCGCCTCCTCCGACCTGTGTTCCGGCAAGCGCAGGGTAGCCTGTGTCCCATGCCGACCGACACACCCAATCTGATCCTCGTCCGGCACGGCCAGAGCCAGTGGAACCTCGAGAACCGCTTCACCGGCTGGATCGACGTCCCCCTGACCGAACAGGGCGTCGCCGAGGCCCACAGCGCCGGGCGGCAGATCCGCGAGGCTGGCATCGAGTTCGACGTCGCCTGGACCTCCGTCCTCAAGCGCGCCATCCACACGCTCTGGATCATCCTTGACGAGCTCGACGCGCCCTGGCTGCCGGTCCACCGCGACTGGCGACTCAACGAGCGCCACTACGGAGGCCTGCAAGGCCTCAACAAGGCCGAGACCGCCGCCATCCACGGCGACGATCAAGTCCACATCTGGCGGCGCTCCTACGACATCCCGCCTCCCCTCCTCGAGGACGACCACCCCGATCATCCCCGCCTCGACCGCCGCTACGCCCGGGTCCCTCCCGATCAGTTGCCCGCCGCCGAGTCGCTCAAGCTCACCCTCGAGCGAGTCCTGCCCTGCTGGGACTCCGAGATCGCGCCCGCCCTCCAGAGCGGACAACGCCTGCTGATCGCCGCGCACGGCAACAGCATCCGAGCCATCGTCAAGCACCTCGAATCAATCTCCGACGACGAGATCCCAAACCTCAACATCCCCACCGGCATGCCCCTCGCCTACACCCTCGACGCCAACCTGCAGGTCGTCGACCGCCGATACCTCGCCGGAGAGCAAGCCGCCGCCGAAGCGGCTGCGGCGGTCGCGGCTCAGGGGCGCGCGACCTAGCTTCCTACGCCGTCACCGCCTCCCGATACTGACGCACCGCCTCGATGTGCGCGTCGATATCCGGCAGACCCGCGTTCATCGTCGCAATCGAGATCGCCGTCGCCCCCAGCTCCGACCACTTCTCCGCGTGCGACACCCACAGCTCCGGGTTCCCGCCCCGATACTGCGCCTGCGGCTCCATCGGGAACGTCTCCGGGTCGCGACCGTTGTCCCGCAGATAGCCGCGCAACCGCTCGACCATCGCCGCCGAGTCCGGGTTCGGCGGACCGACCGGGAACCAGCCGTCGCCGATCCGCGCCGTCCGCCGCAACTGCAGGTCGTGCCCGCCGCCGAACCAGACCTCGACCGGCTCACTCGGACGCGGCTCGATCCCCGCCGCCTTCACCGTGTGGAACTCGCCCTCGAAGTCGACCAGGTGATTCGACCACAGCGCCCGCATCAGCTCAATCTGCTCCTCCTGCCGCCGGCCGCGATTGCGGAAGTTCTCGCCCAGCGCCTCGTACTCGACATGGTTCCAGCCGCTGCCCACGCCCAGCCGGAAGCGGTTGCCCGAGAGCACGCCCAACTGCGCCGCCTGCTTCGCCACCAGCGCCGTCTGACGCTGAGGCAGCACCAGCACGCAAGTCGCCAGACCAAGGTTCCGCGTACAAGCCGCGATGAAGCCCAGCGTCACAAACACCTCATGAAACGGATGCTCGTCGGTGTACGGACCGGTCATCCGGTGCACCGACGGATCCGCCCCGAGCACATGGTCATAGATCAGCAGGTGGTCGAACCCCATCCCCTCGACCGCCTGGGCGAAATCGCGAATCGCCGACGGATCGTCGCCAATCTCATTGGTCGGAAGCACCGCGCCCAGCGTCAGATCAGTAGCCATCTCAAATCTCCAGTCAGCAAGCGAATCCAGCTAGCAAGCAGACTACCTTGCGCCACTCACCAACCCCGCCGAGGACGACGCGGACCGCTCGCCCGCTCAAACACGATCACCGGAGGCCGACGCTTCGCGGGGATTCGAGCGAGGAGTTCGTGCATGTAGCGGTCGGCGTCGAGGAGGTCGTCGTGGCGCTTGCGGGGTTTGGGGTCGGGGTCGTCCGGCCGCTGTTCCCAGACGTATTCGCCGACCCGCTTGGGGAACTGGGTGAGCTGGGGGATGTAGAACGAGCTGGGCGGGTCGTCGGCGAAGCCGTCGTGGACGAGGGAGATGCCGTAGTTGACGGAGCCGGGGCCTCCGGCGGAAGGTTCGACCTTGATGCCCTGGCGCTGCTGGTGGTCGATCCAGGCGGATTGCGAGCGGTCGGCGCACCAGCGGATGCGTCCGAAGCGGCGCTTGCAGTCCTTCTGGAACTGTTCGAGTCGCTGGATGACGCCGGGGCCTCGGTCTTCGAACTCGGCGAGCCGGATGATGGTGAGGTTGGAGGAGGCGGGGAGCTGAGGTGAGCCCCCTCCGCCCCTTCGGGGCACCTCCCCTAGAGGGGGAGGTCTGCGGATGACGCCGGCGAGGATGGCGGCGGTGTGGTGGGCGGTTTCGGTCTGGCCGCCGAAGTCGAGGCCGCCGATGTAGTGGCTGAACTCGGGCAGTGGCGCGTTCCAGCAGTGGATGTCGGGGTCGAAGTTGGGGTAGATGCGTCCCAAGAGGGCGTCGAAGCGTCCGTCGATGAAGCGCTCGCGCCAGGGCTGGGGCAGGAGGGCCTGGTTGACCTGCTCGTAGTTGTCGGGCAGGTAGGGGTTATCGGCGATCCTGGCGGGGATGAAGCTGATCTGTCCCTGAGCCTCGCGCAGGGCGTCTTCGGGCAGGTCGCGACGCACGAACCAGCGCTGGAACCAGCCGGGCCAGGGGTTGGAGGCGGCGACGAACCAGCGCTGGCGCTGGGCGGGATGGCGGAGTCGGGTGAGGAGCATGAGGGCGGCGTCCTCGTCGACCTGGCCGGCCTCGTCGATCAGCACGGCGCCGTACTGCTGGGAGCCGAGTCCCTGCCAGTCGGAGAGGTGGCGGAAGTTGATCGTGGAGGCGTCGTCGTCGGACCAGCCGGGGAGCTTGAGCGTGACGAGCTGGGTCGGGGCCTGCTGTCGGCGGGCGATGAACTCGGGCGGGCAGACCTGGAAGAACTCCTTCATCGTGGTCGAGGAGAGGTCGGAGAGGTGGTGTCGGGCGACGAGGACGTTGTTGCCCGGGTAGGCGAGGGCGGCGTCGATGGCGAGCTCGGCGATGGCGCGGGTTTTGCCGCCGCCCATGGCGCCTCCGTAGCCGAGCAGGGTGAGGTGGTCCGGGTCGGATTTGGCGTCCGGCGTCGGGTAGGGGGCGCTGAGGAGCGCTTGGTAAAGCTGGCGCTGGCGGTCGGTTAGAAAAAACCGTCGGTCAGCGTGCAGCAGCTGGACCAGGCCCAGCCGCTGATCGATTTCGGGATTAGGGAGGTTCTGCTTCATCCGTTCCGCCTTCCTCTTCGTCTTCCTCGGTCACGATGGCGTAGTCGCCGAGCTCCTCGCGCGTGACCTTGTGCGTACCGTTTCTGATCGCCTCCATGCGCTCGTGGAGGCTCTTGCCCTTCTGCTTCACGTTGTCGACGGCCTCGCTGAAGCCGTTCTTGGCGTCGTCGTAGAGGCCGATCATTCGGGCCAGGGCCTTGGTCGCCTGGATCTGGACGTAGGCGGGGCCGTTGGTGGCGTGGAACTGGAGGTGCTCTCGGATGGCTTTCTTTGAGAACTCGAGCGGCGGATTGGTTTTCTGGATTGCGTTTGTTGCGTTGAGTGCGGACATTGGTTCTCCTGTCTGATTGTTGAGAGGGGATCAATGGTAGGTACATTCGTTCGGGATGTGTAGTGGGGGTTTGTGTCGGAGGTTGCGGAGAGGGGGTGCCTGCGCCTAGCTCCGTGCGGCCATACGATCTGGGCTGTATCCAGGAGTTCCGCCCATGCCCGTCCCCCGACAGTTCCTCCGACCGCTCGTGCTCGGCGCGCCCGACCCGCCGGCCGATATCCCCACCTATCCCTCGCGCATGATCCACTTCTTCGACCCCTCCAACGAGCGCATCCGCCAGCGCCTGCCGCAGCTCGCACCGACCGTCGACATCCTGCTCGGCAACCTCGAGGATGCGATCCCGCCCTCGGCCAAGGAAGCGGCGCGGGCCGGGCTGATCGAGATCGGACAGACGCTCGACCTGGGCGCGACCAAGCTCTGGACGCGGGTCAACGCGGTCGACAGCCCCTGGTTCCTCGACGACATGCTGGAGCTGACCGCGCAGATCGGCGGCGTGCTCGACACGGTCATGCTGCCCAAGGTCAACGGACCCGAAGAGATCCGCTTCCTCGACCTGCTGCTGGCCCAGCTCGAGGCGCGCAACGGCCTGACCCGGCCCATCCTGATCCACGCCATCCTCGAAACCGCCCAGGGCGTCTCCAACGTCGAGGCGATCGCCCAGTCCAGCCCCCGACTCCAGGGCATGAGCCTCGGACCGTCCGACCTGGCCGCCTCGCGGCGAATGAAGACGACCCGCGTCGGCGGCCCGCACCCGGGCTACGTCGTCCGCACCGACGCCGACCCCGACGACGAATCCGCGCCGCGCACGCCCTACATCCAGGACCCCTGGCACTACACCCTGGCCCGCATGATCGACGCCTGCGCCGCCAACGAGATCTACCCCTTCTACGGCCCCTTCGGCGACTTCTCCGACCCCGTCGGCTGCGAGGACCAGTTCCGCGCCGCCTTCATCCTCGGCTGCGTCGGAGCCTGGACCCTGCATCCAAACCAGATTCCCATCGCCAAAGCCGTCTTCCGCCCCAACCCCGACGAAGTCGCCTTCGCCAGGCGAGTCGTCGCCGCAATGCAGGAAGCGGGAGGCTCCGGAGGCGTCGCGGTCGTCGACGGCAAGATGCAGGACGACGCCACCTACAAGCAATGCCAGGTCCTCCTCGACCTGGCCGACATGCTCGCCGAGAAAGACCCCGAACTCGCCAACCTCTACGCCGACTAGTTGGCGCGGCCGCGGGAGGCGAGTTCTTCGTAGGCCTGTCCGGTGAGGCGGCGCATGATCTGGGCTGAGTAGGTCGCGAGCACCCACTTGCCCGCCATCGCCAGAGCGACGGCGACGATCACGATCGCCCACTCGGCGGCCGAGAGCGGCGAGAAGTCGAAGAAGTCTCGCAGCGGCGGGGTATAGAGGGTGAGGATGAACCCGCCCAGCAGGGCGATGCCGAAGAAGGTGATCAGCGCGGGGCGCATCAAGTGGTCTCGGGTCGCGCCCTGGTAGCCGATCACCTCGACCATGTAGGCCAGGCCGACGATCCCGATCGTGGTCGAGACCAGCGTGCGGGCGTCTTCGACCGGTCGTCCGAGGATGCCCTCGGTGAGCAGGTGCACCGCGACCGCTGCGACCGCCAGCGCCAGCGAGGCGGGGATCGCGAACTTCATGGTCGAGGAGAGGAAGTCTCGGCCGGCCGAGCGCGGCGGTCGGGTCAGGGTGATGAACACCGCCGGCACGCCGAGCGTGAACAGGGCCGTGAGCGAGCCGTGGCGCGGGAGGAAGGGGAACTCGAGGCCCATCATGTTGGAGATGAAGATGATCAGGAAGGCGTAGAAGCTCTTGGTCACGAACAGCTTGGAGAGCTGCGAGGCGTTGCCCAGCACACTCTGCGCGATCGCCGAGCCCTTGACCAGCGCCTCGAACGAGTCGTTGCGCAGTACGATCGAGGCCACGCCCTTGGCCGTGTTGGCGCCCGACTCCATGGCCACGCCGACGTCGGCCTGGCGCAGCGCGCGGACGTCGTTCGCGCCGTCGCCGACCATGGCGACGAAGTGGCCGTTGTCCTGCAGCGCGGCGACGATCCGCTCCTTTTGCTGCGGCGCGATCCGGCCGAAGACGGAGTTCTCCTCGACGGCGTCGGCGAAGTCGCTCTCGTTGAGCCGTTCGAGCGCGGATCCGGTGATCAGCCCGCCCGGCAGGCTGATGCCGAGCTGCTGGACGAGCGCGGCCACGGTCGCGGGATTGTCGCCGCTGATGATCTTCGGCTCGATCCCGATCTCGTCCATCATGCGGAAAGCGTCGGCGATCTCGGCGCGCAGCTCGTCGGCGACCGTGACCAGTGCGACCGGACGCAGCGGAGGCAAGCTGTCGGTCTCGGGGTCGGGCATCGCGGCGGCTTCGGCGAAGACCACGCCGCGCAAACCGCGCTGGGCGGCGAGCTCGTACTCGGCCATCAACACCGAGCGCGTCTCCTCGTCATTACGGTCATGGCCGTCATCGGAGCGCAGCAGCCGCTCCGGCGCGCCGAGCACGAAGACGCGCTCTTCGTCTGCCAGCCGGAGCCGGGCGGCGCTCCAGCGGCGCTCGGAGTTGAACGGCTCGTCGGCGACCAGCGAGGCGCCGTTCGTCTGCGGCGCGAAGGCGTTCGACAGCGCCTCGGAGGTCCTGTTGTTGGCCGCGGTCGAGACCGCGAATGCGCCCAGCCAGCCGGCCAGCGAACGTCCGCCGGTCGCCCAGCGGACATCGTCGACCTGCAGCCGGTTGGCCGTAATCGTGCCGGTCTTGTCGAGGCAGATGGTGTCGAGATAGTTGAGCGCCTCGACGGCCGTGTTGTCCTGGACGATCGCGCCCATCCTCGAGACGCGCAACGCGCCGACGGCGAAGGCGACGGTGAAGCCGAGCATCAGGCCGTCGGGCACGACCGAGGTCGCCGTGGCGATCGTGGCCCTGACCCCCTCGTCGAACTCGCGGCCGGTGATCAGGAAGGAGATCAGGATCAGCGCAGCGAGGATGGCGGTGCCGACAATCAGGCCGTCGAGGATGCGCTTGAAACGGAGTTGCAGCGGCGTCTCGGTCCGCTTGAGTTCCCGCGCGTCTCGCGTCTCCTGCACAGCGCGGGACTGATCGCCAACCCGGGTCGCGCGGTAGTAGCAGGAACCGCCGACGCAGAACGCGCCCGACTCCAGCTCGTCGCCGGGACCGCGACGGACGGAACTGGTCTCGCCGGTGAGGATCGATTCGTCGAGCTCGGCTTCGTCCCAGATCACGGGTCCGTCGGCAACGACCTGGTCGCCGCTGCGCAGGACGAGCAGATCGTCGGCGACGACATCGGTGGCCGGGACTTCCCGCTCGTAGCCGCTGCGGACGACGGTGGCGGTCGGCGCGGTCAGGGCGACGAGCTGTCGCAGCTTGCGGGTCGCGCGCAGCTCCTGGAAGGTGCCGACCAAGACGTTGGCCAGCACGACCATGCCGACGAAGGCGGCGTCCTGCAGGTGGTCAGTCTTCTGCTCGGTCACGGCCAGCACCAGCAGGATGCCGATCAGTCCGAAGAGGATCGTGTTGAAGTAGGTGAAGACGTTCGAGATAACAACATCGAAGTCGGAGCGCTGCTTCGAGGTGTCGCGGTTGACGCGGCCATCTTCGAGGCGCTGGGCGACTTCGGCCTCGGTCAGACCGACCAACTCAGGGGGCTCGGCGGCCTGCGTGCGGCGCGGAGCTGGACGAGGTTCTGGGCGCGGCTCTGCCTCAGGGTCGGCTGCGGGCGCGACCGCGAGCGCAGACTCCGAGACCAGGGGCGGCGGCGTGTCGGATGTCGGCGCGCTTGGCCAGTCCGCCAGCCAGCTGCCTTCGGTCCGTCCTTCGAGTTCGGCCAGGGCGTCGTTGACGCGGGTGAGCGTGTCGGGGTCGAGCGGCGGCTGTCCCGCTTCGAGGGCGGCGAGGTCAAAGAGTGGTTGGGGTTCGTCGATGTGGTCGGCGACCATATGTCAAGTCTAGGGAGAGGGAGCCGGGACCCTCACCCTAACCCCCCGTGTCCCCGCATCAAGTGCGGGGCAGGCAGGCACGGGGCAGGCTCTCCCAGAGGGAGAGGGGATCAGAGGCGGCGCCGACGTTGAGCGCCGTTGATATGATGTCAAGCAGATGGGATGAGGCGAGAGATGGTTTCCAGCAGCGAGCAGCTTCCCGATGCTGATAGCCGCCCGGTGAGTTCGGGCGAGTTCCAGCGATCACTCGATCAGGTCAATAGGCGAATTGACGACCTGAGCTCTGAGATGAATGCGCGGATCGACGACCTGCGCTCTGAAATGAACGCGCGGATTGATGACCTGCGCTCGGAGATGAAGTCGGGGCAGGCCTGGATGCGCTGGGGGATCGGCGTGATGCTGGCGCTCACGCTGACGCTGATGGGGCTGATCCTGAGCGGGGTGGGCTGAGGCGGGCGCAGGTAGTTAGTCGTTGAGGGAGCGTTCGAGGCCGGCGAGGCGTTCGGCGCGTTGGGTGGCGCTGAAATCTCGTCTCGATTCAATCAGTCCCCAGGCGAGGGTGAGGGCGAAGACGGCCGCCTGGACGAGCACGACGGTGGCTCCTGAGGAGACGTCGACGAACCAGGACACGTAGACGCCGAGGAATCCGGTCACTGCGCCGATCACGACGGCGAGGAGGAAGAGTCGGGGGAAGGAATCGGTCAGCATTCGCGCGACGACCGGGGGGATGACTAGGGCGGCGGCGATCAGGGTGACGCCCAGGACCTGGAGGGCCGCCACGACGGTTGCGGCGAGGGCGAGCGAGAAAATCGATTCGACCCAGCGCACCGAGATGCCGTATGAGGTAGCGACATCGTGGTCGAAGGTGATGAACACAAGCGGCTTCCAGAGCACGAAGAGGACCAGGGCGATCAGCACGATCATGCCGGTGGTCACGTAGAGGTCCTGGTTAGTGATGCCGAGGATCTCGCCGAAGAGGGCGGCTTCGAAGTCGCGGGTGAAGCTGCGGGCTCGGGAGATCACGGCGATCCCGATGGCGAAGGCGGCGGTCGTGATGATGCCGATCGCGGCGTCGCCGCCGATCTGGCGTCGGCGCGCGGCCTGGTTGATGAGGAAGACGGAGAACGCGCCCCAGAGACTGGCGCCGAGGAAGAAGTTGAAGCCGATGGTGAACGAGACGACGGCTCCGCCGAAGATGCTGTGGGCGAGACCGTGTCCGATGTAGGCGAGGCGTCGGAGGATGACGAAGACGCCGACGGCGGCGGTCACGCCGCCGACCAGCGTGGCTGCGATCATCGCCCGCTGCATGAAGCCGAACTCGAAGGGTTCAAGCATGGTCGGCGCCCACTTGGGGGGCGTCGACCACGCTCAGTTCGGCGTGGTCGTGATCTTCGTCGTCGTCATGGTCGTGTTCGGCGTCCGGGTGCGCGCCCGGCGCTTCCTCGGGCACCGGCAGGACGTAGGTCTCGTGTCCGCGCCGGACGACGAGCATCGGTTGGCCGTAGGCGCGCTCGAGGATGTCCGGTTGCAGGACTTCGGAGGGCGGGCCGTCGGCGAGGACGGTTTGCTCGCCCAGCGCGATCAGACGGGGCAGGTGGGAGGCGACGCCGTTGAGGTCGTGGGTCGTCAGCACGACGGTCACGCCGGCGGTGTTGAGGGTGGCCAATTGGTGGAGGATTTCGTGCCTGGTCTTGATGTCGACGCCGGAGGTGGGCTCGTCGAGCAGCAGCAGGTCCGGCGATCGGACCAGCGCTCGGGCGAGGAATGTGCGCTGCTGCTCGCCGCCCGACAGCGCGCGAATCGGACGATCGGCCAGGTCCGCGATCCCCAGCAGCCGCAACACCACCCGCGCCCTGCTGCGCTCAGCTCCGCTGGTCCAGGGCAGCCAACGTCGGGTGCGCCAGCTTCCAAGCATCGCGACCTGCTCGACTGTGATCGGGAAGTTCCAGTCGACGGTCTCGACCTGGGGGACGTAGCCGACGCGGGTGTTGTCGGCGACCCTGGCCGTTCCCGCGTAGAGCTCGGGCTCGCCGAGCAGCGAGCGCAGGAGCGTGGTCTTGCCGCATCCGCTGGGTCCGACGATGCCGATCAACTCTCCGGGGGCGATCTTCACGTCGACATCGCGCAGCGCGACGACGCCTTCGTAGCCGAGGGCAACGCCCTCCAGGCTGACCAGTTCCTCTACTCCGAGGGTCGCCATGTGCTGCTCGTATCGAATCCGTCGAGCGCCGATGCGTCGCCGCCGAGGACGGTGACCATCGTTCGCACATTCTCCACCATCATGCCGACCAGCGTGTTCTCGGGATCGCCCGGCTCGCCGGGCAGATCGTCGTCGGACAGGGTCGAGACCTGGACGGCTCCCGCCTCCTCGGCGATGGTATCCAAGACCTCGGAGGGAAAGACTTCGGAGCCGAAGATGGCGGGCACGCCGGCGTCGCGAATCTGCTCGATCAGCCTGGCGACTTCGCGCGGGGCGGGCTCGGAGAAGTCAGAGGGCTGGATCGCGCCGATGATCTCCAGTCCATATCGGGGCGCGAAGTAGGGGAAGGAGTCGTGGTAGGTAATCAGCTGGCGGTGCGGTGCGGGAATCGTCGCGGTGGCGTCAGCGATCGCTTCGTCGAGTTCCCAGAGTCGGGCGATGAAGCGTTCCGCGTTGTCGGCGTAGTAGTCGGCGCCGTCGGGATCGACCTTGCTGAGTTCTGCGCGCACGATCTCCGCGTACGCGACGGCCAGATGCGGCGCGGTCCAGAGGTGTGGATTGGGGTTGCCGTCCTCTTCAGGGAAGGAGAAGTCGAAGACGTACTCGTCGGGCGAGACGGCGAGATTGCCGAGCAGCACGATCGGGGTGTCGTTGGAGGCGTTCGCTTCGGCCAGTTCGAGGGTGGGCAGTTCAAGGTTGAGGCCGTTGATGATGATCAGGTCGGCTTTCTCGAGATCGCCGACGGCGGAGGGCGGCGGGTCGAAGGTGTGGCTGTTGGTGCCTTCGGGGACGAGCGCGACGACGGCGATGCGGTCGCCGCCGACCTGTTCGATGATGTCGCGCAGCGGGGCGACGGTGGTGACGACGAGGAGCTGGTCGTCGTCGACCTCGGCGGCGCTACAGGCGACGGTCGGGAGAGCAAGGAGGAGGGCAATGAGCAGCAGAGCGGGGCGTCGCACCCGGTCAGGGTATGGGGGAGTGGGTGTTGTTGCAATCGGTTGCAAGTAGAGCCGCCGTCAAGGTGACAGGATGAAGTGTGCCGCTATCGACGGCCGCCGCGTTTCTGGCCCGGTAGGGGCGACCCTTGTGGTCGCCCGCGCCTTCATCCGTTCAGGCAGCCTGACAGGGTGACAGAGAATGCGGGCAGGGCGACCACAAGGGTCGCCCCTACATCAACAGGGAGGGAGAGCGGAGGGGTTAGACGAGGCCGGGGCGGATGCTGTTTCTTGGGAATCCTCCGGCTCCGAGGGTGTGGGGCCAGACTTCGAAGAGGGTGTCGATCTCGATCCGGTTGTCGTCGAAGTGCAGGTAGCGCTCGAGGACGGGCTCGGAGAAGAGCGAGATGCGGTGTCCGCTGGCTCCGAAGATGCGGCCGTTGGCGGCGTCGGACTGGTCGGAAGCGAGCCAGGCGACGATCGGAGCCACATTCTTCGGATCTCGGGCGGTCCCCGCTGCCGACTCGGAGGGCGCGGGCCCGGATGCATCGACGCCGCGTCCGCGGTCGGTCATGCGGGTCGACGCGCCGGGGGCGATGCAGTTGGTGGTGACGCCGTAGCGTCCCAGCGCGCCGACGTTGGATCGCATCAGTCCCAGCTTGGCGGCGTGAGCGGCGGAGTAGTTGGGCTGTCCGGCGGAGCCGCGGATGCCGGCGTCGGAGGTGAAGTAGATGATCCGGCGGTGCTCGCCGTCGCGGTTGGCGCGCCAGTAGATCGAGGCGAACTTGGTCGGCGCGAAGCAGCCCTTGAGGTGGGCGCGGACGAGACCGTCCCACTCTTCTTCGAGCATGTTGAAGATCATCCGCTCACGAAGGATGCCGTGGGCACAGACGAGGACATCAAGTCCACCGAACTCGTCGATTGCGGTCTGGATCATGCGCTCGGCGGTGTCCATGTCGGCAACGTCGCCGACGAAGGGGACGGCTTCGCCGCCCGCGTCGCGGATCTCGTCAACGATCGCTTCGACCTTTGACGCGTCCATGCCGAACCGTCCTTCGACGTCGAACCCGGTGTCGGCAACAACGACCTTGGCGCCCTGCTCGCCAAAGACTCGGCAGAGGTTGGAGCCGATGCCTCCGGCGCCGCCGGTGATGATGCAGATTCTGCCCTCGAGGTGTTTCATATCCTGCTCGCTCCGGCCTACGAATGGTGGGGTGTTGTCGGGATCCTGCGTGGTCATCGTGATGATCCTTGACTAGCGGCGGTGCGGCCCCCTCTGTCGCTCTGCGACATCTCCCCCGCCCTGCGGGGGAGGAAGATATCTAGGGGAACTGGCGCGGGGGCGGCCCCATGCCCTGGAGTTCGAACGTCATCGGGATCAGGTCGAAGAGCGTGTCGATGTCCCAGTATGGTTCGACATTCCAAATCGTCTGTTCCCACTCCGGCTCTTTCCAGATCGTGAGTCGCCCGCCGGTCGTGCCGACGACACGGCCCGAGATGTCGGCTGAGGCGTCGGAGGCGAGGTAGGTGACGACAGGGGTGACATTCCCCGGGTCCATCATTGTCCCGGCGGCGCTGAGGCTGGGGGCGTCGGCGCCCTGGTCGACCTCGCGGCCCCGATCGGTCATGCGTGTCGAGGCGGCGGGCGAGATGCAGTTCGAGGTCACGCCATAGCGTTCGAGCGCCTCGGCGTTGGAGAGCGAGAGTCCGATCTTGCCGGCGTGGGCAGCCGAGTAGTTGGGCTGGCCCGCCTCGCCGCGCACGCCGGCGGAGGAGGTGAAGTAGATGATCCGGCGGTTGCCCTTGTCGCGGTTGGCGCGCCAGTGGATGGCGGCGAACTTGGTCGGGGCGAAACAGCCCTTGAGGTGAATGCGGACCAGTTCGTCCCATTCCTCCTCGGTCATGTTGAAGACCATGCGCTCGCGCAGGATGCCGTGGGCGCAGACGAGGATGTCGAGGTCGCCGAAGGTGTCGATCGCGGTCTGCACGGCGCGTTCGGCGGTGTCCATGTCGGCGATGTCGCCGGCGACGGCGACGGCCTGTCCGCCGTTGGCGATGATTTCGTCGACGACGGCCTGGACCCTGGAGGGGTCCATCCCAGCGCGGCCTTCAACGTCGAAGCCGGTGTCGCAGGCGACGACGGAGGCTCCTTGCTCGGCGAAGACCTTGCAGATCTGCGACCCCATGCCGCCGGCGCCGCCGGTGACGAGCGCCACCTTGCCATCGAGGTGTCCCATGTCATCCCCCAACTTTGAACGCTAGATACTGGTCGAGGCTAGGCGCGGGCGGTCGAGTGGGTCAATCGGTCGCTGCCAAGCGCCGGTTCTCATATGGCTGGCCGTAGAGGCTCCAACTGGCTGCGTAGATTGACAGACCGAGCTTGCGTGCCACGGCCTGCGAGGCCGTGTTCTCCCAGGATGTGCTGTACAGCGGCCGGCGGCCAGATTCGCGTACTGCTATCGCCCAGGCCGCTGTGACTCGTTCGGCCAGGCCCTGCCCGCGAACGGGCTCAGCCGTCTCCAGGCTCGCTTCTGCCGCCTCAGAACTGCGCCTCGCGCAGGCGCAGAGGCTGACGGCCTGGCCGTCCACCAGGACTGCGGCGATGGGAGTCCGGTCCGGGATCTCCTCCGAAGTCCAACCGCGGAAATGACGCTTCAACATGCCAGCGTCGTCGATCAGCCTGACGCCCTCTGGTGCGGCCATCCGATCGGGGAATTCCAACGCCGGCCCGGAGACCAGGTCGCCGCCCAGGAGTGCGTGGTAACGCTCGTCGAAGCGCGGTGGTTCTCGCCAGTCGTCAAGTGGTTGCTCCTGGGCAGCCAGCCAGTCCAGTTCGTCCGCAAGATCGGGTGCGACGCGCGAGCCGACGGCCCAGACGCGCCTGGAGCGGCTGCGAATCAGTGTGAACGCCGGCCCGATCGCCGGCTGCGGCTCCAGCGTAGATACGATTCGGCCCGCTTCGTCGAAGCAGTACATCGTCCGCAGATGAAGCGCTGGAGTTGCGCTCAAGACTGGCTCAGCCACTCTGGGTCGAGGAGCCGGCGCACGATGTCAACCGCCTCGGCCTTGTCGAAGCGCTGATAGGAGTTGGCTTTGCTGAGTTGCTGATCGCCGAAGAAGAAGCGTTCGTAGAGCTCCTGGCGGCCGGCGAGGGAGGTGCCGACGACGTCCCAGGCGAGGCGGAAGAGGGGCACCTTCTCGATGCCTTCCTCGGTCATGTCGGCGGCGCCTGTGAAGTAGCGCTCGACCGATGGACCGACCGCCTCGGTGACGGCTTCCATGTTCGCCTCTGAGGGTGCGGCCATGAAGTTGCTGCCGCCGATCTGTTTGATGTGGTCGATGATCTGGACGTAGTACTCGGGGAACAGCCGCAGGCCGGCGGTGATCGCGTTGGCGTTGCAGTACCAGACGCCATTGGCTGGATTCTCAGCAGAGCCTTCAACCGCGGCGATCGCGATCGACTCGAGCGTTTGCAACATTGTCACGATCTCGCCGAGGCGAATTTGCACGTTGATGAACGAATTGGTTTGCGCGGATTCGGCGATCAGGTGGGCCAGGCCGAGCAGAAAGCGGGTCTTGGCGACGTTCTTGACGATGACGTGGTGTCCCAACGACTCCTGGAACTGCATGGCGAGGAGCGCGGAGTTATGAATCTTTTCGTCCTGATAGTCGAAGACGTTTTCCCAGGGCACCTCGACATCGTCGAACACGGCGACCGTATCGATCTCTTCGAAGCGGCTGGAAACCGGATAATCGTGGCTTGAACGGTCGGGATCGAAAGAGTCGCGGCAGACCCAGTGCAGGCCGGGCGCATCAACAGGAATCGTGAAGCCGAGCGCGTACTTGAGCTCAGCCTCGCCCTTGATGATCGGCAAGCCGAAGGAGACGTTTTCATCACAGAATGGCGCCAGCGTGCCCAGCACTCTTGAGCCGCGCACGATAATGCCGTCGGATGTGCGCTTCACGACCCCGGCGTTGAGGTAGGGTTCCTGCTCTCCAAGCGGAGTCTTTCGGTCGATCTGAGGGGTGACGAATGTGTGGGTCAGGCAGACGTCATTGCGGCGGCAGTGGTTGAGGATCTCAACAACGTGCCGGCCGAGTTGGGGATCCTGTTGGCCCCAGTGCTGCTCGGCTGCGGCGACGCCAGCCATGGCCGCGTTCATGTAGTCGGGCGCTCGACCGAGCTGTCCGCCGGTGTGTTCGGCCCAGGCGGCGAAGGCGGCGCCGCGATCGCGCAGATCCTGCTTCGAGCGAGGGATCTTGAACGAGCGGTGTGAGCGTTCGCCGTCTTCATCCTCGTAGGTGAGGATGTCGCGGTTGGCGGGGTCGCATTGGAAGTCGTAGTAGGCGGCGATCGTGTGGGCGGCGTTGGCGAAGCCGGGCGCGCTGGTCACGTCCTCGACGAGCGCGCCGTTGTGCCAGATACGGCGTTGGTCCTTCAGCCCGGCCAGGTAGGCCGCGCCGTCGCGCATGGCCATTGGTCGATGGACCTAATCGCCGCCGGTGAAGGCGGGCGTGGGTTCGTCGACGAGCGCCTCGTCGCCCTCGGTCGGCAGCATTTCGGCGTAGTTGAGCGCGCCGTCGATGTCGCCCTCCCAGTGTTCGCGCGGGAGTTCGTAGAGGACTTCGATGCCGTGACCGTCGGGGTCGTTGATGTAGACCGAATGCGTCATGCCGTGGTTGATGCGCAGGTTGAACTTGACGCCCTTGGCCTGGAGGAAGGCGATCTGCTTGAGCCAGGAGTCGCGGTCGGGGTAGTGGACGGCGAGGTGGTTGAGGCCCGGTCGCCTGGGGGCCATCGACCAGTCGCCGGAGTCCTCGGAGTCGCCCATGATCTCGGCCAGGGCGAGGTCGTGGTGACTCTCGGAGAGACCGTTGTAGAAGCGCATGGTCATCCGGCCGCCGCCGTCGCGAGGCTTGAGCGAACCGATGTGGCGGAAGCCCATGACTTCGGTCCAGAACTCGTGGGCGACCTCGATGTCGCGGACGTTGAGGACCAGGTGGTTGACGCCGACGGGGGTCATCGCGCGAGCTGGTGCGTCACTCATGATCTGTGATCCTTCCGAGCGATCGTCGTTTCGATTTCTGCTGAAGTCAAGGTACCAAAACGTGGTGGTAGTTAGCGAAGGCGTGTGATTGCCTCGGACACGGCTTCGCTGTCGGTTCCGTTGTGGTCGGCGGCTTCGACGAGTTGGCGGAAGCGGCGGACGGTTTGCTGGAGGCGGATGCGGCGGAAGAGGGCGGCATCGGCAGTCGAGCCGAGTTCTCCGTAATGTTCGACGATGCGCCAGCCGAGGTCGGTGCCGTAGGCGTCGATCAGGTAGGCCAGGTCGATTGCCGGGTCGGCGACGCGCAGGCCATGCCAGCCGGTGACGGCGGTGAGTTGTTGGACCAGCGGGTCGACCAGCAATCGCTCGACCGAGATGCCGCCGTGCACCAGCGATGGTTCGATCTTCCAGATGGCCTCATCGTCGAGGAGTCGGGCCCACCAGCGGCGGGCCCAAGTGATCTGGGACCAGTTGACCCGGGGTCTGAGGATGGCGAGGGAGCGGCGAGAGAGCGTTTCGTGATCGTCTCGCCATTGGCGGAAGGAGGGCGCGCCGAGGGAGCGGGCTCGCTCGACGGAGAACTCGTGCAGCTCATGGAAGAACGTTGCGAGATCGCGGACGAGGCGTTCTCGGTTTTGCTCGACGATTAGATCCGGTCGGAGCGGGCGACCTTCGGTCTGGGGGGCTGCTCGCCAGTCTCGCTTCCAGTCTCCTGTTTCGTTTGCGTGCTCCCAGATCGGTACGGCGGGACTGAGGAATCCGCGCAGGTGGGGCATGACCGAGGAGGTGGCTGTTAGCTGGTCCAGGGCAGATTCGGACTGCGGGAAGAGCGCCGTCCAGCCGTCCCATTCGACCCTCAACAGATCGGCGTCGGGTTCTTCAACGACTTCGATGTCGGATGGGTTGAGGTCGGGAAAGTGCGCTCCGAGCGCGAACACGAGATCTTGCGAACGATCGGCGATGGCGGGCGCTTGAGGCATTAGTTGAGTGTATCGGCGGATTGCTCCGACTCTCCCGCGACCATTGGTACCGGTGGCTGCTGATCGCCGAGCCATTGGAGCGGGTCGACGTCGATGCCCTGGATGATCACTTCCCAATGCAGGTGGGGTCCGGTTGAGAGTCCGGTGGTGCCGATGTTGCCGAGCCAGTCGCCGGGCGCGACTTCCATGCCCTCGCGGACGGCGATCAGGGACATGTGCCAGTAGCCGCTGTAAACGCCAGCGCCATGGTCGATGATCACGCCCATGCCGTGGATTGCCAGATCGCCGGTCCAGACGATGGTGCCGGGGGCCGGGGCGACGATCGGGTCGCCGTGATCGGCGGCGATGTCGTGTCCGTGGTGCCAGCCGTCGGAGGGGACGCCGTCGTAGGAGCGCTTCGAGCCGAAGACTCCGGTTACCTCGCCTACGGCGGGGAGGATCCATGTGCCTTGCCAGCGAGCTGGTCCGGACACAGCGACGTTGTGGACGAAGCGAACGTCGTGATCGCGTTGGACCTCTACTGGATCGGCGGAGATTCCGGTTCCTCCCAGGACGACCTCCTCGAACGGGGCGGCGCTCGCGAGCACGACGATCGTGGAGGTGACAGATCGCAGCCAGGCGCCGCCTTCGCCGTAGATGTCTATGACGACATCAGTGGAGCCGGTGTCGGAGTCTCGTGGGATTGCGATGACCGCCCACCAGAGATCCGGCGCGGTCTCGATCAGATTCCAGCTACGTGCCCCGATGGTTGCGGCGACGGCGGTTGCTTCATTCGACTCCACAGTGAGCGCGAAGGCCTCGCCCTGGGTGAGGAGTTCCGGGGTGATCGAGGTGATGAGTCGGGGTTCTGGATCGGGTTGTGGGGCTGGTTGGGTTTGTTCGATTTCGTCTTCCGGCCCTGCTTGCTCGGGTTGCTCGGCGACGGCTTGCTCCGCTTGTGCCGGAGGATCTACCGCGTCCTCCTGTGATTGGAGCTCGTCAGTTGCTTGCGGCTCAACGGGCTGCGCCTGATCCTGCTGAGTCGCCTGGGCAGGCGGGTCGGCTGGAGCGTCCTGCACGACATCTTCGCTTGAGAGGGAGGGCTGTTGCGGCGCGGCGTCCTGCGCTTGATCGACCGTTGAGTCGGCTGGAGTGACGACCTCAACCTGGTTCAGCGTCCGGGGCGCGTCATCAGAGCGTTGGAGCAGGAACGCGGCTCCTGCTCCGACGGCGGCGGAGGCCATCGCCAAGACGATTACCAGCGCCAGCAGACGACCGCTCAACCGAGTCCTCCCATGCCAGTTGTGGCGCGGCGTTGTTCAAGGACTGTCAAGCAGCGGTTGGTCGTCGCCACTTGCGCTCTTACCCTCACTCTAGATAGAGAACTGGTTCGGATCGCAACGAGGAGACCTCGTGTTAGAAGATCCTGGGACCTCGACAGTCCTCAGCGGGCCGCCTTTGGAGCGCATCCCCAAGCCGTGGGGAGAGGAGTTGATCCTCAGTCGGACTGCCGACTCGGTGGTCAAGGCGCTGCGGATTGAACCAAACCAGCGACTCTCGCTGCAGTTTCATCGGCGAAAGCACGAGACCTTGATGTTGCTCGGCGGGGAGGCGGTCCTTACCTGCGGCTCACGAATGGATGACCTGCGCGACACCCGCCTCAGGGCCGGAGACCATGAAGAGATCGCGGCCGGGGTGATTCATCGGCTCAGCGCCGGAACGTCGGGAGCGGAGATCCTTGAGATCGCCTCGCGGTTGCCCGACGATGAAGAGGACATCGTGCGGCTGGCCGATGACTATGGACGTGTCGACGTGCCCGAACGAGTCTGATTGACGATCCTGTGGCGTCGCCTGAACTGTTCCAGCGAATCGTCGAGGGCGATGAGATCGCTCTGCGCGATGCGTTCCGGACGTATGGTGCGGCCGCGAGGGAGTTGGCTCGCCGAATCGTTGGACATGATCAGGCAGACGATGTGGTTGAAGAGGCGTTCTTGCTGATCTGGAGCGAGCCGGAGCACTGGGCCTCGGCGGCGCTGGATGTGCATGTGTTGCGGATCGTTCGTGATCTGGCGATTGCGGTTCGACGGCGGGGAGTGACACCGGCACTGGCGGCGCTCCAGTTGCAACCGTTCGTGATGCCCCCTGATCTCGAGCTTCCCGATGTCGTGACGGAGTTGAACCACGATGAACTGCAGCGTCTGGCGTTGCGTCTGGCGGAGGAGGGCGGGCGACAGCTCGAGGATGCGTGGTTTGACGAGGTGCGCGATGACGACCTGTCGCTGAATGAGGCGCTCGACGCCGTTGTCGACGGCATGCTCAGCGGCCATCTGACTGGATCGACGCCTTGAGTACGGCGAACGCGGAACCAACCACTGCCGAGCCCCCCCTGGCTGCTTACTACCTGGGATTGCTCGACGAGGAAGAGGCAGCGGTGGTCGAGCGATCGATTCGCTCGAACCCGACCTTGCGACGACGCTGCGCTGGCTGGCCGAACGCCGTCGCCGCGATCACGTGCGCGTCGTTGATTATCGATCGGTCCGCTTATGAGGCGCGTCTTGAGCAGCGGTTGATCCAACGTGCGCGGATTGAGCGGCCGCCCAAGGTGCGATCGAGCCGGACTCTTCGGGTCGCGCGGCGCGGGGCGATCTGGTTGGCGCTGGCGGGGCTGATTGCTGTTGCGGCAATCTTTGGCGTCCTGGCATTTCGCGCCGATGATCCAATCTCCGGACGCGCCGTGGCGCTGACGGAGGACGGTGTGACCGGCGTCCTGCTGCCGAGGTACGAGGATCGGTTGTTCGCCCTGATTTTTTGGGGATTGCCGCAGCTTCAGGCGGGCGAGAGCTGGCAACTCTGGTTGGTGCGTGAGTCGGGAGCGGTCGAACCGGGGCCGATCTTTACTCGGGACCAAGAGGGGCGCGCGGCGGTCTCGATCAATCCGAACGATCTGGAGTCGGACGACGCGCTGATCGGTTTTGCGGTGTCGCGAGATGACCCCACCAGGCGGTCGGACGGGACACCGTCTTCGGAGGACATTTTGTATCAGTTCTCTCGGCACTAGCGTGAGTCTTGAGGGTCACAGGTAAACTGCCACTGAGAGCCCCAGTAGCAACGAGGACGAGTGAGGACGCACGATGGACTTTGAATTCAACGCCGATCAGGAAGCGTGGCGGAACGAGATTCGCGGCTGGATCCGCGATGAATTCGGTGAGGAATGGAACGGGCTCGACGTCTCGAACGATGAAGAGGGCTCGGACGAGGCCTGGGAGTTCTCGAAGGGCATCCGCACGAAGCTCGCCGAGAAGGGCTGGACGGCTCCGGCCTGGCCGACCGAGCACGGCGGCATGGGACTGTCGTTTGCGGAGCAGGCGATCTTCAACGAGGAACTGGCTTATCACCGCGTGCCGGGGCCGGACCTGATCTCGGTCGGCTACGTCGGCCCGACGCTGTTGGTCTACGGCACCGACGATCAGAAGAGTCAGTTCCTCGACGACATCGTCAGTTCTCGCGCGTCCTGGTGCCAGGGATACTCAGAGCCTGGCTCGGGCTCCGACCTTGCTTCGTTGCAGACTCGCGCCGTGCGCGACGGTGACGACTATGTGATCAACGGGCAGAAGATCTGGACGTCCAACGCTCACCGCGCCGACTGGATGTTCGCGCTCGTGCGCACCGACCCGGACGCGCCCAAGCATCGCGGCATCACTTATCTGCTGGTCGATATGAAGACTCCGGGCATCACCGTCCGGCCGCTGATCAATATGCTCGGCGGGCACGGGTTCAACGAGGTCTTCTTTGAGGACGTGCGCGTGCCTGTGGAGAACCGCGTGGGCGAGGAGAACCGCGGCTGGTACGTCGGCATGGCGACGATGGACTTTGAGCGCAGCGCGCTCTCCGGGAGCGCCGCGCTGCGTCGCAACTTCGAGGACTTCATCGACTACCTAGGTGACAGTCCCGCCAAGACTCGCGAAGCCAACCTCGGGGTCGCGGACACCGCGATCAACATCGAGGTCTCGCGGATGCTCTCGCTGCGCGTCCTCTCGATGCAGCAGGGCGGTCTCGCGCCGAACCATGAGGCATCGGTGGCGAAGATGTTCTCATCGGAGCTGTCGCAGCGGTTCGCCCGCTTCGGGGTCAACACGATGGGCAGCTACGGTCAGGTTCGCAAGGGCGATCCCTACGCGCAGATGAAGGGCTGGTTCACCGAGCAGTACATGTCCTCGGTGCCGGCCACGATCGCGGGCGGCTCGTCGGAGATTCAGCGCGGGATCATCGCGACGCGCGGCCTGGGCCTGCCTCGCGCCTGATTCCCGGCGGCGGTTCCAGACGGTGGTGTTAGGCGGCGCGCCGGAGAAGTCGAATGGCCTCGCTCTACGACGACTTCAGCGAATACTTCGAGGCGGCCGCGCATTACTCGAAACTTGATCCGCTGCTGCTGGAGCAGGTCAAGACCTGCAACAACGTTTACCAGATGTCCTTCCCGGTCGAGAACGACGACGGGGACATCGAAGTGATCGAGGCGTACCGCGCCCAGCACAGTCATCACCGGCTGCCGACCAAGGGCGGAATCCGCTACTCGACGATGGTCGACGCGGACGAGGTCAAGGGTCTCGCTGCGTTGATGACGTTCAAGTGCGCGATCGTGGACGTTCCCTTCGGCGGAGCCAAAGGCGGGGTCTGCATCGACCCCTATCAATGCTCGCCGGAGTTTGTCGAGCGTGTGACGCGGCGGCTGGTGATCGAGCTGAACCGACATCATTTCATCGGTCCGTCGGTTGATGTGCCGGCGCCCGACTATGGCACGAGCGCGCGGGAGATGGCCTGGATCGCAGACACGTACCGGACGTTGAATCCGCACGACATCAACCACTTCGCCTGCGTGACGGGCAAGCCGCTCTCGCTACACGGGATTCCCGGCCGGCGCGAGGCGACCGGGCTGGGGGTATTCCACGGGATCATCAACTGCCTGGCCGATCCCGAGGCGGGGCACGACCTCTCGCCGGGGCTGGACGGCAAGCGGGTGATCGTGCAGGGCCTGGGCAATGTCGGCTATCACGCGGCGCGAGAGCTGTCCGAGCATGGCGCCCGGATCGTCGGGATCGCCGAGCACGACGCCGGCCTCTACGACCCGAACGGGCTGGACATGGAAGCGATCGCCCGGCAGCGCTGGGACCACGGCGGGATCGCCAACTTTCCCGCCGGACAGGTCTTCGCCAACTCGCTGGAGACGCTCGAGCAACCGTGCGACATCCTCGTCCCGGCCGCCCTCGAGCATCAGATCACGATCGACAACGCCGACCGCATCCGGGCGGGCATCATCGCCGAAGCGGCCAACGCGCCGACCACGCCCGGGGCCGACCGCATCCTGCGCGAGCGCGGAGTCACGCTGATTCCCGACCTCTATCTCAACGCCGGCGGCGTGACGGTCTCCTACTTCGAGTGGATCAAAAACCTGTCGCACGTCTCGTTCGATCGGATGCTGACCGGGACGGCGGACATGCAGAACCGCCGCATTCTCGACACCATGCAAGCGATCACGGGCAGCGCCGTGCCGCTGCAGGAGCGGGCGATGCTCGAACGTGGCCCGACCGAGATCGACATCGTCCACAACTCGCTGGCCAAGACGATGGGCGAGTCCTATCAGCGCATCTCCGACCTGCGCCGCGAGCGGAACCTGCCCGATCTCCGCACGGCGGCGTATCTGTACTCACTGGAACTGGTCGCCCAGAGCTACCTCGAACTGGGCCTGTTTCCCTGAGTAGCCTTCACGGGCCAAGGCGCGCGTTGAAGTAACCAATCACGAGCGCTTCGTACTCCGATGAGTACTCGTGCCAGGCATCACCGTGGTCGCAATCCTCGAAGATTCGCGACATGACCGGTACCAGCGCCGCAGCGGCAATCCGCTCCATGTGCTCAACCGGGATGCGATCGTCCACTCGGCAATGTGTGAGTCCGAGCGGGTATTCGTAGCGCGACGCGTCGATGGCCGGTTCGACGCTGCCGATATTGATTCCGTAGAAGAGCCGGCCAGCGACAACAATCCCCGGCCTGAGCGCTTGCGCTGCCCAGCCGGGCAGCGGTGTGCGGCGCGACAGCTCCTGCGTCACCAGGTCGGACAGCGAGGCGAACGCGGAATCGACGAAGACCCCGACGACGGCATGCTCGCACCAGCCGGTCATCAAGGCTATCGCCCCGCCGAAGGAATTGCCGTGCAGCAGAATCGTCTCTGCCTGGCGTGCACCGATCGCGTAGTCAATAGCGCCCAGCACGTCGTCGCGCTCGTCGAGCCCTGCCCCCATTCGAGCCGGGTCCGATTCACCGTGACCACGCAGATCAAAGACCAGGACGGAGAATCCCGCGCGAGCCAGAGCGACCGAAAGACCCAGCAATGACTCGCGGTTGCTGTCGACCCCATGAACTCGGATCACGGTCGCTCGCGATTCAGGGGCGGCCAGCCACCAGCCGCGCAGCCGAAGCTCGGGACGATCGCGCGGAGAGAATTCGACTTCTTCCCAGAGCAGACCGATATCCCCCGGATGCTGATCGAGGGGCTTGCGTTCCGCCGACAGCGATTGGCCCGCGATGTAGATCGAGGCGGCTACGTAGATCACGGCCAGCAGTGCGACAACCGCGAACGCCAGTTTGAGTCTCGCTGGCCGTGACATCTCCGACTCTCGCGTCGTGGATTCTGGGCACGTCAGTCCTGAGCCTACCCCCGCGCCGTTCCGCCTTTAGGCTGTAGGAAGCGAATGGAGCAGCGCCATGGGCAACCCTGAGATGTACGTCGATCTCGTGCCGGAGTTCAAGAGCTCGGGCGAGCCTGTCATCAAGTTCACCAACGACGACGATGCCAACGAGCTTTTGGCCAATGATCCGAACGCTCTGTTGATCGCGATCGTGCTCGATCAGCAGATCACGACGAACAAGGCGTTCGGCGGACCGCACGATCTGAAGCAGCGGCTGGGTCACCTGGATCCAGCGCAGATCGCCGAAATGGACGAAGAGGAATTCCTCACCATCTTCCGCGAGAAGCCGGCGATTCACCGGTTCCCGGCGTCGATGGGCAAGCGGGTGCAGGCGGCCTGCGCCACCGTCCGCGACGAGTTCGACAACAACGCCGAGAACATCTGGGACAACCAGCCCGACGCGAAGACGATCATGAAGCGTCTCGGCGGCGTGCCCGGCGTCGGTCCGGCCAAGCAGAAGATCGCGATCCTGCTGCTGGCTCGGTACTACGGGATGGACATTCCCGGCTGGCGCGACGTGATCCCGGTCGAGCTGCCCGACTGAGCAAGGCCGAGTCCGAGCGTTATCCTCCACTGACTGCGTGTGCGTCGGCTGTGTTCGGCGTTGATGGGAGTGGTTTCCGATGGCCGTATCGTTTGGCGTTCACACCGGACAACAGAATGTGACGATGGGCGATCTGCGCCGGCTGTGGCGATGGATCGATGAGCAGGGGATGGACTGGATCTCGGTCTGGGATCACTTTTACGAGGCGCCGCCAGTGGATGGCACGTCGCCGCACTTCGAGTCGTTGACCTGTATGGCGACGATTGCGGCGGAGACCGAGCGAGTGCGGATCGGTTGTCTCGTTTTCTGCGTGCCGTACCGCAATCCGGCGTACCTCGCGAAATCTCTGATGACGCTCGATCACATTTCCAACGGCCGGATCGAGCCGGGGCTGGGAGCGGGTTGGCACCAGATGGAGTTCGAGGGGTTCGGCTACGGCTGGCCCAGCCTGAAGACGCGCTTCGAGATGCTTGAGGAAGGCACGCAGATCATCAAGGGCATGCTCTCCCAGGAGCGCACCACCTTCGAGGGCATCCACTACAACGCGCTCGACGCGACCAACGAACCGCGTCCGGTGCAGGAGCACGTGCCGCTCTGGATCGGCGGTCGGGGCGAGCGCAAGACGTTGCGCATGGCGGCCCAGTATGCCGACGGCTGGAACGTGCCCTACATCGGACCGGAGGAGTTCGCGCGGCTGTCGGGAGTGCTGCATGTGCGCTGCGGCGAGCAGAGGCGCGATCCGGCGACGATTGACCGGACGGTCAATCTGCAGTTCAACCTGAGTCCGACCCAGGCCGAGGCGGAGATCGCACGGCAGAAACTTGAGGAGCAGTGGGGCGATCAGGCTGATCGCGTGTCGGAGGGGGCGCTACAGGGCACGCCGGACGATGCGTTCGACCGTGTTTCGATGTACTGCGACGCCGGCGCGGCCGGGGTTAATGTTGCGTTGCGCGCGCCCTGGAGCGAGGCGGCCCTGGAGGCGTACATCACCGAAGTGGTTCCCGCATTGCGGGAGAAGTATGGGGCGGTCGAGCTGTAGTTCGCTGCGCTTGACTGCGTCGGGCGCTTGCTAACGGCTACCCTCAGTTCATGAGCAATGAACGCATCGATGAAGCGCTGACGATCGACGGGCTGCCCGACGATCTGCGCCGGCCGATTTTGCTGTTGGCCTTCTTCGGTTGGAACGACGCCGCCGAGGCGGCGACCGATGCGATCAAGTTCCTGCGCAATCTGGGTCAATCGCCGCCGGTCGCTTCGCTCGATCCGGACGAATTCTTCGTCTTCACCGAGCATCGTCCGACGGTGAAGTGGGTCGACGGCGACAATGCTCGGCGCGAAGTGGTCTGGCCACTGACTGAGTTTACCGTCCTGCGCCGGCCGGAGGCCGAACACGATCTAGTGCTGGGATTGGGCACGGAGCCGGATCTCCGCTGGCGTCGGTATTGCCGTGCCGTGCTGCAGGTCGCCGAGATGGCCAATGTTGAAGAGGTTGTCACGCTAGGCGCACTGCTGGCGGACGTCGCTCATACGCGGCCGACCAGGGTGTCGGGCGGATCGTCCGATCCCGAACGGCAGAAACAGTTCGGATTCCAGGCGTCGAAGTACGAAGGGACGACCGGGATCGTCGGCTCGATCGGCGATGCCTGCCGGATCGCGGAACTCCCGCACATGGGATTCTGGGCGTCGGTTCCGCACTACGTGACTTCAAGGCACAATCCGGGGGCGACCAAGGCGCTGCTGACCGAGCTGGATCGCGTGTTCAAGCTGGAGCTTGACCTGCGCCACCTGGACGGCGCACAGGAACGCTATCGCGCGCAAATCGACTCGGCGCTGGACGACAAACCCGACATCCGCGACTATGTCCGCAACCTGGAGGCTCAGGCCGACGAAGAGTCGCCAGAGGGTGAAGCCGAGTCAGAACCGCTTGACAGCGACGACATCATGGAGGCGGTCAACCGCTTGCTGCGCGGCGACGAGTCCAACTGACATGGCCGACCAAGATCAAGACATCGGTCACGAGCATGACGAGGACCAGTCGGGTGAGCCATTCGTCAATGAGATCGAGGTTCGCGGGCTGATCGTTGGGGCGTTCCAGGAGAACTGCTGGGTGATTGGGAATCGGCGGACGGGCGAGGCGATTTGCGTCGATCCCGGTGAGCAGGCCGACGACATTGTGCATATGGCGTCGGAGATGGGCGTCAAGATCAAGCTGATCGCGAACTCTCATGCGCACCTCGACCACGTGCTGGGCGTGCGCGGGGTGCAGTCGGACGACAACGCCAAATTCCTGTTGCACGAGGCAGATCTGGACATCCTGCAGGGCGCGGCCGAGTCGGCTGCTCGATTCGGGATGCAGGTCGAACAGCCGCCCGACCCTGATCACTACATCGACGACGAGCAGAAGGTCGAGGTCGACGGCGTCGAACTGCAGGTGATTCACACGCCGGGACACACTCGCGGCTCCGTCTGCTTCTACGGCCACGGCGTACTTTTTTCCGGCGACACGCTATTCCGCAACAGCATCGGTCGCACGGACCTGCCGGGCGGTGATTTCAACCAGGAGATGTCATCGATCGTCGACAAGCTGCTGATGCTGCCCGACGAGACGATCGTCCTGCCCGGTCACATGGACCAGACCACGCTCGGGGCCGAGCGCGTACAGAATCCGTTCATTCTGCAAACTCTGCAACAGCGCGGACTGCAGCCCGGTGAACGCCGCAGCCCGGGCGGTCTGATTCTTCCAAACTGAACCAAACAGCATTGTTGGCAGGGGGTCGTGATGACAGACCAGACATCGACGTTGCAGGCGATGACTGAGGCCAAAGAGTCGCTGGACGAATTGCTCAACCGCATCGACGAGGCGCACGGGTCGTGGGAAGGGGCGGTCGGTGAATGGTCGGTCGCGCAACTGCTGCAGCACATGCACGGCTGGCTGACGGAGATGACCACTGCGGTCGAGCGGATGAACGCGGGCCAACGGCCGACTCCGGAAGGCGTTGACTACTCCAATCCCGAAGACTGGAATCCGGGATTCGTGGCGGAGCGAGGCGATCAGACATACGAGGAAGCGCGGGCGGCCTTCAATGAAGGTCACGAACACTTCCTCGCTGCGGTGGGAAAGGTGGATCCCGGGCGGTTCGGGGAGGCGAAGACGATCAACCGAATGGTGGAGGGCGTCGTCACTCATCACTACGCCGAGCACTCGGAGGACCTGGACCGCTTCCTTGGCGGAGCGCACTAGCATCCCGTAGCGCGTGAGCCCTACGCGGGCGATACTTGAGCGAGTCTGTGCTCGCCGCCTTGATTCACGAGTCGGCGCTGGAGAAGGTTCAACCATGAGCGATGACGAGAGTCTGATCACGCCCGCGATGGAAGCAGCCATCGGTTCCGAGGGCGAACCGCGCGAGGTGACGGTTGACAAGGAACTCGTGCTGCGTCTGATGCACGCGCTCGACGAAGAGGATGAGGATCTGCTGGCGGCGGTCGAGTCGGGCGACACGTCATATCCGATCCCGACCTACGCCCTGCTCACGACCAGCACGTCGCAGCGGCAACTCAATGTTCCCGACGCGCCCGAACGAGCCTTGATGGCTGCCGACGCCTGGGAGGTCAAGGCCGATATTCACCTGGGCGACCGGTTGACGATCGTTCCGCGGCTGGCCGAGATCCAGGAGCGGATCGGCGGCCGCGTCGGGCACTCGCTGTTCATTCACCACGAGTGGGTCTACACAAACCAGGACGAGGTCGAAGTGGCGCGAGTTCGCCGGACGGTGACTCATTTCCAGGCTCGGCACACGGGAGAGTAGGGAGACGATGGCATTCGCATACGACGACCTGCAGGAAGGCAACGAACTCCCAACCGAGCAGCGCACGCCGACGACCGACCAGGTCGTGGGCTTCTGCAACGCGACCGGCAACGCCGGGCCGCAGTTCCTCGACCCGGAGTTCGCCAAAGAGAAGATGGGACTGCCGGGACCGATCGTGCCGGGCAACATGAAGCAGGGGTTCCTCGATCAGTATCTGCGCCGGCACTTCGGCCGGAATCAGATCACGCGACTGCAACTCAACCACCGCCGACCGGACGTTCACGACGCTGAGATGACGATCGGCGGCGAAGTGACTCGAACCTACGAGGCTGAGGGGCGGCGGATGGTCGACCTGGAGATTCACATCGACAATCCGCAGGGCGACCGTTCAGTCCGCGGTGCGGCGACGATCGCGTTCGACTAGAGCCGACCACTTCTGTTGTGACGCTGCCGCGATTGGTTGACCTGGGCGAGTTGGTCGAGGGCACAGCGCTGCCTGAGCGATCGCTCGCGCCCGACATCATGGACGTGGCGAAATTCATCGGCGCGGCCGGCTTTGCGATTCCGATCTTTCTCGACCCGGTGGCTGCCCGAGCCACCGGCCTTGAACGACCGCTGATTCCGGCCGAGTACAAGTCGGCGTTTCTGCTTGGCTACTTGCGGCGCCTGGCCAAGCCCGATGGCAGGATCGTTCGATTGCAGTCCGGTTTTCGTCGCCCCGACTATCACGGCAACCGGTTCACGATCGGCGGGCAGGTCACGCGAGTGGAAGCGGTTGAGGGCGGTCGGGACGTGAATCTGGAGCTCTGGATCGAGCAGGCGACAGGCGACCGTAGCGTGCGCTCGTCGGCGATCGTTCGGCTGCCTGAGGTGGAGTCGTAAGGCTCAGACGCCGCTGACGGTCATGCTCGACATTCTGAGTGTCGGCGCCGATGTCGCTCCGAACCACTGGGCGTCGTTGCCGACTGCGTCGATGCGCTGGAACATCTCGAGCAGGTTGCCCGAGACGTTGATCTCCTGGACCGGTTCGGCCAGTTCACCGTTGCGGATCCAGATGCCGGCAGCTCCGCGGGAGAAGTCGCCGGTCGTGTAGTTGATTCCGAAGCCCATCAGGGTGGTCAGGTAGAGACCGTCGTCCACCTCGGCGATGATCTGCTCAGGCGGCGTGTCGCCTGCTTCGATCGAGAGGTTGCCACTGCCGATCTGGGGTAGACCGCCGACGCTTCGCCAGGCGGAGCCGGTGCTGGCTGCGTCGAGGCGGCGGGCATTGTAAGAATCGAAGAGGAATCCCTGGAACACGCCTTGCTCGATCAGTGAGTTTCTCCGGGTAAGCACACCTTCGCCATCGAAGGGTCGGGAGCCGAGCCGATTGGTCATAGTCGCGTCGTCGACGATCGTGAGCAGCGGGGATGCGACCTCGGTTCGCTGGCGGTCGGCGAGGAAGGTGGCGCGTCGGTAGAGCGCGTCACCGCTGGCCGCGCCGGCGACGATTCCTGCGAGCCCGGCGGCCATGCGCGGCTCCCAGACGACCGGGACCTCGCAGGTTGAGGCTTTGGCAGCGCCCAACTGGCGCAGGGCGCGGGCGGCGGCTTCACGGCCGACGTCCTCGGGGTTGTCCAACCGATGCAAGCTGCGTTCCGATGTTGACCATCCGGCGTTGCGCAGCTGGCCGTCTTCCTCCTGGGCCATGACTTCGACCCAAATCGAAGCTGAGGTGTCGGCGTAGGCGCCGGCAAAGCCGTTGGAGTCGACCAGGGCGAAGGTGCTGTAGTTGGTGCTGAATGTTGCGCCGCCGCTGTTGACGATGCGCTCGTCGGCGCCGAGCGCAGCCTCTTCACAGGCCAAGGCCTGGGACAGGCGATGATCACCGTCGACATCGGGAATCTGCTCGTCGAAGAGGGCAAGCTGGGGCACGTTGCGTGCTTGCTCCTTCGGGTCGGCGAGTCCGGCGTAGGGATCCGGCTCGGAGACGCGGGCCAGTTCGAGCGCCGTCGCTGCGGTCTCGGCGAGCGCAGCGTCGCTGACATCGCTGGTCGACACGGTTGCCTGTCGGCCGTCGAGGATGACGCGGAGCCCAACGGAGCGGGCGGTGGACTCCGAGACCTTCTCGACCTGTTGCTTGCGGACCGTGGTCGAGGCATTCGTCGAGCTCATGGCGACGGCGTCGGCCTGGTCGGCGCCGGCAGACGTGGCCAGTTCCAGGAGACGCGCCGCGATCTCGAGCGGTTGGGTGGAGAGCGTGGACTCCGCCATCAGGCCGACATCCCCGCACCAGGCCGCATTTGCGTTCCGCCGACGGTGATGCCGGAGACCAGAACGGTCGGAATGCCGACTCCGACCGGTACCGACTGGCCCGACTTGCCGCAGGTCCAGCGACCGTCCGACATTTCGAGGTCGTGTCCAACTCCGGTCACCTTGGAGAGCACGTCGGGGCCGTTGCCGATCAGGTTGACGTCGCGTATTGGTGCGGTGATCTGCCCGTTCTCGATCAGATAGCCCTCGGTGACGGAAAAGACGAAGTCGCCGTTGGTGATGTTGACCTGTCCGCCGCTGAAGGCCTTACAGAAAATGCCGTATTCGACGCGGCGGATGAGATCTTCGGGCTCGTCCAGTCCGGCGGTCATGTAGGTGTTGGTCATTCGGGGCATTGGCGCATGGCGGAACGACTGTCGGCGTCCGTTGCCGGAGGGCGCCACGCCGTAGTGGTCCGAGGAGATGCGGTCCTGCATGTACGCGGCGAGCTGGCCGTTCTCGATCAGCAGGTTGTGTCCGGCGACCTCGCCCTCGTCGTCGATGTTGACCGAGCCGCGGGAGAGATTGAGCGTCGCGTCGTCGATCACGGTGACCAGCTCGGAGGCGACCGACTGGCCGATCCGGTTTGAATAGTTGGAGGTCTCCTTGCGGTTGAAGTCAGCCTCGAGACCGTGACCGACCGCCTCGTGCAACAAAATGCCGGAGTCGCCGGCGGCAAGCACGACCGGGAACGTGCCGGCCGGGGCTTCGCGCGCTTCTTGCTGCAGCACTGCCTGCCGGGCGGCTTCTTCGGCGAGCGACTCCGGCGAATGGTCGTCGAAATAGGCCATGCCCATGCGTCCGCCTCCGCCCCAGCGGGCATTGCGGCGCTCGCCTTCCGACTCGGACAGGCAGGAGACGTTGAACCTGAGCAGCGGCTGGTAGTCGGCGACCATGCGACCGTCGCTACGGACGATCAGGACGCGCTTCTCTTCGTCGACCATGGATGCGTCGACTCGGGCGATGGTGGAGTGGTAGGCGCGCGCCGCATCGTCGGCGCGGCGCAACAGTTCGACCTTGTCGGACAACGGCGTGGATGTGCTGGGTGTGGCGATCGCGTAGCGATCTGCGGGATAAGACTCGGCAGTGACATCAACTGGATCGGTGTCGGCGGTGCCGTGCGCGATCTGGGCGGCGGTCGCAGCGGCGCGGCGCATCGCGTCGAGCGAGAGGTCCTCGGTGTAGGCGTAGCCGATCGCGTCGCCCTCGACGACTCGGATACCGACGCCTTGCGAGAGCGAGGCCTGGGTCGACTTGACTTGTTGATCTTCGAAGCTGAGCGAGCCGGAGCGTTTGTGCTCGAAGTAGAGCTCGGCGAACGATCCTCCGCGTCCGAGAGCGGAGGCCAGAACTGACTCGGCCGCGGCTTCGTCAACGCCGAGTTGGGTGGAGTAGAAGCCGATTACGTCGGCTGGCGTGTCGCTCATCGGGAGGACTTTCCAGTGTCTAGGCCGGCAAGGCACCGCAGGAGCGGAGCTGCAGGATTTCATCAACGCTATAGCCGCACTCGGCCAGAATCGAGTCGGCATCGGCATTCAGTTCCGGCGCCCGACCCTGCACGGCGCCCGGCGTGTCCGAGAAGCTCCAGGGCAGACCGGTGACGCGGCGGGCGCCAAACCGCGGATCTTCAATCTCCGTCAGATAGCCGTTGGCCCAGACCTGTTCGGAGGCCTCGACATCTGCGTAGCTGTTGACCGGGGCCGAGGGTATGTCGGCTTCACGCAGGCGGCGCAGCCATTCGTCTCGATCGGCGGTTGCGAAACAATCTTCGAGGAGAGATTCGAGGTCGTCGGTGTGCTTCATCCTGGCTGGGGCCGTCGCGAAGCGCTCGTCGCTCTCCCACTCGGGGTGACCCATCATTCCACAGAGCGATCGCCAGTTCCTGGGGTCGACCACGCCGATGACCAGCCAACGGCCGTCGGCGGCTTGGTAGAAGGTGAAGGTCGGCATCCGCCGGCGACGCATGTGGGGCTGTTGACCGTCCTTGAGGTAGCCGGTGATGTAGACGGATTGCAGCGCGATCTGCGAGCCGAGCAGCGAGACATCGACCTGCTGCCCCTGTCCCGAGTCCTTGGCCGCGATCAGTCCGGCCAGCATGGCGATGCAGGCCTGCATCGCGCCGACCTGGTCGGCGAAGCCGCCCGGCAGCGTCCTCGGCTCTTCCTCGGGCCCGAGCGCCTGAAGGGTCATCACACCGCCGGTGGCCTGGCCGATCACGTCGTAGCCGGGTTCGCCGGCCTGCGGTCCATCGGCGCCAAAGGCGGACGCGGAGACCATCACGATCTTCGGGTTGCGCTCGCGGAGCTTCTCATAGCTGAGCCCGAGCCGGTCCATGACGCCGGGTCGGTAGTTGTCGATCACACCGTCGCAGCGTTCTGCCATCCGCAGCGCGGCGTCGACGGCGGCCGGATCGCGCAGGTTGAGGACGATCGAGCGCTTGCCGCGGTCGTGGGCCTCGAAGTAGCGCGAGAAGCCGTCGCCTGACAGATCGGAGGCGCGGCCCGGGTCGCCGCCGGGTGGCTCGATCTTCCAGATCTCTGCTCCCAGGTCGGAGAGCATCACGGTGGCGTAGGGGCCTTGCTGGTAGCGCGTGAAATCGAGGATTCGGTAGCCGTCCAGGGGTCCCTGCATAGTCGATACCCTTGTCGATTCCCGTCGCCTCGATGGCGTTGCGCTCGCCGTACAACGGCAGGATACCTTTGCTCCATGCCGCCACGAGTTCGACTATCTGCGGAGGAAGCTGAACGGCTGCCTGCCCTGCTCGACAGAGTTGAAGCTCTGAGATCGGAGTTTCCTGTCGAGGCGGATGCGTCAGCGCAGGCTTCATGGGTTCAAGCGCGGTATGTCGACGACTTGCCGCCGACCCTGAACCTTGTCACGCTTCTCTTGTTTGAGCATGGCGTGCATCGTTCCGTTGACCAGGTGGCGCGAGACCTCGCTATCCTGCCCGAGGACACGGAGACCAACGACACCACCTAGCGGAAGGAACCGAGATGGCATTGGAAACAGCAGACACTCTGGAGATCCTGCAACTCGCAGCTCGCTACAACCACGCGATTGACTACAGCGACCCGGAGGCCTGGGCCGGCACGTTCACGGAAGACGGTGTCTTCAACGGCGGACCGAGTCCGGTCACTGGTCACGAGGCGCTGGCTCAGTTCGCGGGCGGCTTCGGCACGAACATGGCGGGCGCTCGGCACTGGACGAACAACCACGTGGTTGACGGTGATGGCGACGAGGCGACCCACAGTTGCTATCTGAACCTGATTCAGACCAAGGACGGCGGCAGCAGCATTGTGACCGGCCGCTACGACGACAAGCTGCGCAAGGTCGGCGGCCAGTGGCGCTTTACCGAGCGCAACGTCACTCCCGACGCGAAAGACTAGCTGCGCAACTCTCGGAGATACAAACGCGCCCCGTCTGTTCGCCTCGCGGCGAACGCGCCGGGGCGCGTTTCACGTGTCCGTGCTGGGGAGGATTACTCCTCCATCAGGTCTTCCTCTTCACCGGTGCTTGCGCCGGTAGCTTCCTCTTCCATCAGATCGTCGGTGGCGGCAGTCTGCTCGACGGCTTCCACCGTGCCGCCGTCGGTGCTGACTTGCTGCACCGGTTGCACGCTGACCTCAGGAATCGCGATGTCGCCCTGGTAGCCGACGGGGACGAGCAACTCGACGCCGACGAAGATCAGGTTCGGGTCGCTCAGGCCGTTCAGCGCCATGATCGCCCCGACCGAGGTGTTGTTGGCAACGGCGATGGCCTCGAGGCTGTCGCCGTCTTCGATCAGCACCGGCGCGATGGTGTGCCAGTTCGCGAGATCGTCGGTCAACGCGGGGCCCGAGGTCACGGTGGCAGTCGCGGTAATGGCCACTGAGCCATCAGTCTCGACGGTTGAGCCGCTCTCCGCAGTCAGCGCTGGAGCCGTCTCGACGATCTCTTCAGCGAAGCCAACCGGGATGACGAGTTGTTGTCCGATGCTCAGGGTCTGAGGGTCGGTGATGCCGTTCAGCGTGGCGATCGCTGAGATCGTCGTGCCGTAGTTCTGGGCGATCAGCCAGAGCGTCTCGCCCGGCAGGACCTGGATCGTCTCGATGTCAGTCCAGGCGGCGAGGCGGGCGGCAGGGTCGAGTGATGCCAGATCGACTTCCGCCTCTGCTGCGACGGCAGCCGTTTCGGTGGCCTCAGCGTCGGTCGCTGCCGATGCCGTGGTGACCTCTGTTGTCGATGTCGTCGCGGCAGCGACGGTGGTGGTTTCGGTGGTCGTCTCGGCCGTAGCGCTCGACTGGACCGTCGCGGTTGTAGCGCTCTGCACCTGGCGAGCAACCGGCTCGGCAGGGGTCGTCGTGACCCTGGTCACGGTCGGCGCGGGCTCGCTGTCGGCGCCGAAGAGTTGCCAGGCGATCACGCCGGCGACGGCGGCTGGAATCACGATCGCGAGACCGACGACCGTCCATGCACGCCGACGGGTAGCCCGCATGTCGGGTCCCGACCCGTCGCTGAGCGCCTCATCGGCGCCGGGCGAGTAATCGTAGGTCGAGCCGAATGGCGAGGCAGCTTCGGCCGCCGCCTGATCGACGGCGGTGTCGACGCCCGGGGCGGCGAACGGTCCGTCTGACGGCTGTGGGTCAGTTGATTGCGCCGCTCGGGGGTTGAATGAACCCGACGAGGCGGCTTCTTGCAGGGACATCCCGGTCTCCCAACCGAGTCGCCCCGCCGCATAGGTTGCCCAAAGGCGCGTCGCTTAGCGGAATTTCGCGGGCCGCTTCTCAAGAAACGCGGCGATCGCTTCCGCATGCTCCGGTGTCTGCATCGCCCACTCTAGCGCCTCGCCTTCGCGTCGTTGCACGAGGCCGATGTTGGTTTCCAGTTGATTTTGCGAAAACAGCGATTTCACTCGGCGCATAATCGAGTCGGGATTCTCAGCCAGCTCTTCGCCGAGCGCGACTGCGCGGTCGAGCAGCTCGTCGTCGGGCGCGACGTCCCGCACCAGCCCGGCCTCGAGCGCTTCCTGCGCCCCGATGAAGCGGCCGGTCAGGCACCAGTCCAGGGAGCGGCCGACGCCGATCAGCCTGGGCAGCAGCGTGGTGGACGCAGCCTCGGGCAGCAGGCCCATCTTGACGAATCGGAAGCCGAACTGCGCGCTTTCACCGGCGATGCGGAAATCGAACGGCAGAATGGTGGTCACGCCGACGCCGACGGCGTAGCCGTGGACGGCCGCGATGATCGGCTTGCTCTCGGTGCAGAAGTCGGTCCAGGTCTCGTCATGATCGTCGGCCTCACCGGCGCGGCGGGATGCATCACCGGTCTTGACGTCCTCTTGCTGCTGCTGGAGGTCGAGCCCGGCGCAATAGGCGCGGCCATTGCCGGCAAAGACGATTGCGGCGACCTCGGGGTCGTTGTTGAAGTTCGTAACGGCGTCCTTCTCTTCGGCCGCCATGGCCCGGCTCCAGGCGTTGAGCTTCTCCGGGCGGTTCTTCTTGATCACGCCGACGGGGCCGCGCTGCTCAACCTCGATCAGTTCGTAGCTCATCTGCCTGTCCGTTCCTGCTGGTTGTCCGGCCTTATCTGGTCGCCGTTCCCTCTGGTTCGCCGTACAGGACGCATTACGTCACTAGGAGGGAAGTTATCACTGGTTTGACACTGCGCGGCTTCGATCCTCCTGCATCGGTGCATAGAGTGACATATGCGCCGCTTCAGACGATTACTGATGCTGGTTCCACTGGTCGTTGCCTTCGGGCTGATCGGCGCCGGAGCAGGTACATCAGGTACATTAGGTACGTGGGGCTGGGATCGGGCGTCCGCCGACACTTACGAGGTTCAGCCAGGCGACAGTTTGTCCGGCATTGCGACCTGCCTCAACGTCAGCCAGTCGGTCCTGGTGGCATTGAATGGACTCGAGAATCCGGACCATATCTTCGGCGGCCAGCGACTCACGATTCCGGCCAATGCGGACAACGGTTGCGGGACAGTGGCAGCCTCGGAGCCTGAGCCGACCTCGCCGAGCAACCAAGCGGGCAACGTGCCCACCAATCCGCCTGGAGGATGCAGCCACACGGTCCAGCAGGGTGAGTACCTGAGCGGAATCGCGCTCAACTATGGGATCGATACCGCGTTCATGACCGAACTCAACCCGGGCATCAACCCTGATTTGCTGTACGTGAATGCGATACTCATCGTTCCCTGCACATCGAAATCCTCAAGCGGGGATGCTTCAACATCCGGCTCGGCCGAGACTGGAGCGGGCAATCGCGCATTGACGGCCGGCACGGTGGCCCCGTCCGTGATTTCATTGCCAAAACGCACGACTACCTACGTCGTTGAGTATGGAGACTGGCTCCAGTCAATCGCCGACGAGCACAACATTCCTCTCCAGGAGCTGCTGAGCTATAACGATCTCGCCCCCGACTCTCTGATCCACCCCGGGGATAGCTTGCTCATTCCTGTACCCGATTACCTGGTTCCGGCGCTTGATCCGTCTGAAGCATGGGGTGTCCTGACCGACACGTACACCGTCCGGCTCGGCGACTATGCCTCGCGAATCGCCGAGCGCTACGGCATCAGCCTGTCGGATCTGCGACAACTCAACGAGGGCGCCAATCTGAACCTCATCCGCATCGGTCAGCGGCTGACCGTGCCCTGGACCGGCCCATCGCCCGACGCCGCGCCCGGCACGGCTCCGGCCGTCGAGGTGCGGCGACGCAGCTATCGCGTGCAAATCGATGACACTTTCCAGGGCATCGCCGCAAAACACGACCTGACGATGGATCAGTTGCGTGAGCTGAATCCGGACCGGCCCAACGACCTCGTCATCATCGGCCAGTTGCTCTATCTGCCCGGCACGATTGAACCGCCGGTCGTTTCGGAGACACGAACGCTCTGGGAGGCCGACCTGGTCCAGTACGCTGCCGCGACGCTGGGTGTGACGCCGCATACGCTGTTGGCAAATCACGGTTGGCTGGGAGAGGGGCAGTGGATCGAGGCCGATAGCTCGTGGCGTTTGCCCATTCGTGAAGGACTGCTGGTGACGGTGCAGCCCGGCGACACGCTGCGTGGGATCGCCGACGCGCATGGCGTCGACATCGACTTGATCCTCGCGGATCCGGCCAACGGCGTCGACGACCCCAATGCGATCGTGATTGGCCAGGAGATCATCCTGCCGCTGGCGATGCCCGAGTTCGTCTGGCCAGCGCATGGAGAGAAGACCGATCCATTTGGACTCTGCCGCAGTTGGGACTGTTCCTACCGGCACAAGGGTCTCGATCTGGCGCTCGATTTCTATGAGCCGATTGTGGCGGCGGCCGATGGCGTGGTCACGTTCGTCGGCGGAGACTCCCTCCTGGGGCTCGGTTGGTATGTCGAGATTGAGCATGCGGATGGCTGGAGCACGACCTACGCGCATCTGATCGAGTTCAACGTGTTCCAGGGCCAGGAAGTGAGCCGGGGCGACATCATTGGCTACAACGGCAGCACCGGGCATAGCACCGGTCCGCACCTGCACTTCGAGGTGCACCATAACGACTGGTACGTAGATCCAGAGGTCGTGCTGCCCTAGCGCTCGCGGCTACATGGCTTTCAGGCCATCCGGGACTGAATCGCCACGCAAACGTGTCGCAGGGTTGCGACGGATGGCTCGCCGTAGGCGGTTTTGGATCGACGGCGGTAGTCGTCTCGCTCTCGCCAACCTGGCGATGCGGCCTCGACCACGCCATCCAGCTCGGCCGCGGCCGACAGGACTGTCCAGGCAGCGCCTGACCGGTCTCCGGCGGCGCTGAGCGCTTCACTGCCTCGCCGAGCAGGGATGAGCGCCCGCTCCAGCCGAGGGACCAGCGCAGCGCCGACTTCGGGCATCCTGGCGTCAAGGTGAGAGATCGCCAGCGAGTGCAACGCTTCAACATCCGACCAGCGTTGCGCAAGATCTGCCTCTGCTTGCAACCGGAGCGCTTCGCTGATGTCGGGCCAGAGGCTCGTCAGTTTGAGCAAGCGACCGGCGGCGCGCAGCCGACGCGGCATGCGCAGGAAATCGATCGGCTCTCCGACCATCGCGCTGACTGCAGGGAAGATCCCTGAGCGGACAGCCTCGATCGCCTCGATTGGCCGCCCGGTCGACTCGTAGTCGTCCAGCGCAACACGGGCTCGCTGCAGCGACCGCGCAGCTCGGGATTGACGACCCTCGGCTGAGTAGTAGCGGTCGCGGAAGGTTGCCAGGATGTCGCGCAGGGTCGGGTCGGCCATACGCAACGTGCGCATGTCGGCGAGATTGCCCGCCAGGGGCTCGACGTGGAGCATTTCCTCCAGTTCGACCAATGAGCCAGAAGTGATCGAGTCGACTGTGACTGGGATGCCGTTCTCTTCGACCACGCCGCCTTCGTCGATCAGTGGGTCGTTGCGGTGTCGGAAGAGCAGAATCTGTAGCAGTGAGCCTTCCCAGGCCTGGTTGCGGGCGTAGTCGCCGATGACGGCGACGCCGCGTACGAGGGAGTCGCGGCCTCGCTGCCGGGCGCTGATCCGTTCGGCGAGGGCTTCCCAGTCAGCAGTCTCAGCGGCGGCCATGCGAGGTTCAGAAGCCGCGGTAGCGGTTGGCGATTGGGAAGCGTCGGTCGCGGCCGAAGGCTCGCGGGGTGATCTTGAGTCCCGGCGCGGCCTGGCGGCGCTTGTACTCGGCGCCGGTGACCAACGACATCACGCGCTTGACGGCCGGCTCGTCGAAGCCGGCCGCGACGATCTCATCGAGCGAACGGTCTTCTTCGACAAACGCTTGCAGAATCGGGTCGAGCTGGTCGTAGGGCATCAGCGACTGCTCATCGAACTGGTCGGGGCGCAGTTCGGCGCTGGGCGGCTTGGTCAGGACGGCGACCGGGATTACCTCGCGCCCGGCGCGCTCGTTGACCAGCTCGGAAAGCCTGTAGACGAGCAGCTTGGGCACGTCCTGGATCACGGCGAGTCCGCCGGTCATGTCGCCGTAGAGCGTGGTGTAGCCGGTGGCCGACTCGCTCTTGTTGGAGGTGGTCAGCACCAGCGCGCCGGTCTTGTTCGAGATCGCCATCATGAGCACGCCTCGAATCCGCGCCTGGAGGTTTTCCTCTGTGACGTCCTGCGGCAGACCCTCGAAGAGCGGGGCCAAGGTGTCGAGATAGGACTGGTAGGGTCCCTCGATCGGCAGCACATCCATGGGGATGCCGAGATTGTCGGCCAGCGCGCGAGCGTCGGCGACGCTGCCTTCGGAGGAGTAACGCGAGGGCATCGAGACGCCGCGCACGTGCTCCGATCCGAGCGCGTCGACGGCGATGACGGCTGTGAGGGTGGAATCGATGCCGCCGGACAGGGCGATGACGACATCCTCGAAACCGGTTTTGTGGACGTAGTCGCGCGTGCCGAGAACCAGCGCTTCGTAGACCTGCTCGTCGTTCGGCAGCGCGTCGGTAATGCTTGAAGCGACCAACGGACCGCGGTCGGTTTCCAGTTCCTCTGAAACCTCGGTGAGATTTGCCTGTGTCTGCGGCAAGCGGCGCAGGCGTGGATCGTGGAGGCGGGTCTGGCGGACTTCCTCGACGTCGAGGTCGGCGATGAGCAGGTGCTCGCGGAACATTGGCGCGCGCGCAAGCAGGTCGCCGCCGGGGCCGTAGACGGTCGAGCCGCCGTCGAAGATCAGGTGGTCCTGTCCGCCGACGAGGTTGCAATAGAGCGTGAGCACGGCGTTGTCGGCGGCGCGAGTGGCGAGCATCTGCTCGCGCTGCTGTGACTTGCCGGCGTGGAACGGGGAGCCGTTGATGTTGACGACGACTTCTGCGCCGGCCAGGCACTGATCCTGCATCGGGCCGGAGGAGTACCAGATGTCCTCGCAGATGGTCACGCCGACTCGGGCTCCGGCGATGTCAAAGAGCTGCACACCTTGTCCCGGACGGAAGTAGCGCGCCTCGTCGAAGACGCCGTAGTTGGGCAGGTACTGCTTGTGGTACGCGCCGGCCATGTGGCTATCGTGGATGACGGCGGCGGCATTGAAGATGTCGTGGGCGTAGTCGACGAAGCCGACGATCGCGGTGACATGCAAACCACGAGTCGCCTCGCTGACTCGTTCAAGCATCGCCAGGTTGTCCTCGACGAACCCACGTCGCAGGACCAGGTCTTCGGGCGGATATCCGGTCAGGGAGAGCTCGGGAAAGGCGACGAGGTCGGCGCCCAGCGCCTCGGCTTCGCGGATGCGGTCGATGATCCTGGCGGCGTTGCCCTCGAGGTCGCCCACCGTCGAGTTGATTTGCGCCAATGCCACGCGCAGGCGTCGCACAGAGTCTCCTGAGCTGCGTACCGTTCGACGGATCGCAGCGTATCGCACCCCAGATAGACTCAGAGCTGTGCCTGACCCAGGGTCTGAAGCTCCGGATTCCGCGCTCCCCGCTCAGTTGAGCGGGGCCGCGTTTGCGTGGCCGGGCGGGCGTGGTGTTGCCGAGATCGACCTGGCGGTTGAGGGCGGCGAAGTCGTCACGCTGTTGGGGCCGAACGGAGCCGGCAAGTCGACGATCCTGAAGATGCTCAGCGGCGAGATTTCGCCGCAAGCGGGCGAGGTCACGATCTTCGGCGGCCCGCATGGTCGGGAGGCGCGACGCCGGATTGGTCTCGTGCTGCAGGAGCCCAGCACCGACGATCTGATGACCTTGCGCGAGACGCTGCGCCTGCATGGCCAACTGTTTGGTCTGAAAGGCTCATCACTCAAACGACGCTGCGCCACACTGCTCGAATCGCTCGGACTCGGCGAGCGTGCCAATGACCGTTGCGAGACGTTGTCCGGAGGGTTGCGGCGCCGACTTGACATCGCCCGCGCCCTGCTCCATGAACCAGACCTTCTGCTGCTCGATGAGCCGACCTTGGCGCTTGATCCGGAGTCCAGTCGTGCGATCTGGGACACGCTGCACGAACGAATCTCGGATGGGGCAGCGGTGGTGGTGTGCTCGAATGACACCGTGGAGGCAGAGTCCAATGCCGACCGGGTGGTGATCGTCAACGAGGGCCGAATCGTGGCGGAGGACACGCCGTCCAACTTGACGGCCGGTTTGCTCCACGACGCCCTGGAGTTGGATTGGCCGAATGCGGCGCAAGAAGATGTCGCGGAGATTGGAAGCTGGGATGGCGTCGGGACCGTCCTGCGGGCTGAAGATCAACTGCTGCTCTCGGTCGTGAACTCCGCTGAGATCGTCCCTCGCCTGTTTCAGGAGTACGGCTCACAAATCTCAGGGGTCAGGATTCGCGAGTCCAGCTTGCGCGATGCGTGGTTCCAGATCGTCGGTCGTCCGCTGAACAGCGCTGCTGGGGACTCGGAATGATCGACGCGGCCTACGCCTCTTTCGCGCTGCTCAGTCGCGACCTGCGTGCGGTAGCTCGGTCGAGGTCGCAGCTGTACTCGTCCTTGCTGTTTCCGCTGATGCTGCTGGCGTTGCTGGGCACCGGTGTGTCGAGCGGCCTGTCGCCGACTTCGCCACGCATTATCGATGGCGATTACACGTCGTTCCTGGCGCCGGGCATGATTGCGATGACGGCGCTGTTTTCCTCGACCTTCTCCAGCGCGGGTTTCTATCGCGATCGGGAGAGCGGCCTGTTGCGGGCCATGCTGGCTTCGCCGCACAGCGCTCAGACCATCCTGTTCGGCAAGGCGCTGGGGGCGATCCTGATCGGGACGATCCAGGCGCTGGCCGTGCTCGTGCTGGCGGTCGTGATTCCCGGCATCGACCTGGCCTGGCAGTTCGGATGGCTGGGCGGGGTTGCGACCGTAGTCGTGACGATTCTCGCCCTCAACTTCATGCTCTCGGGGCTGTCACTGCTCCTGGCCGTGCGCATCAAGACGATGCAGGGCTTTCATCTGATCATGAACCTGGTCCTCTTCCCGCTGTTCTTCCTCTCCGGCGCGTTCTTTCCACTGGACGCCGTGCCGACCTGGCTGGAGGTGATCGGTTACGCGAATCCGCTGACCTACGCCGTCGACCTGTTGCATTACGCCTCCTACGCCGATTCGCCGGACGGGCTGATCGGGCCGCTGATTGACGGACTGGTACTCGGCGGGCTGGCGGTCCTGCTGTTTGCGGTCGGACTGCGGCGAGCACCTCGGGCGGCGTGAGCAGATGAGCCGAAGCGTGAGATTAGGACTGATCCTGCTCGGGCTCGTCGTTGCGGCGCTGTTCGTCGCGGCATGCGGCGAGTCGGAGGACCGCGTTGTTGTGACCGCCTCGGAAGCCGACTTCGTGCCGGTGATCGAGTCGTCCGATGTCTACGTGGATGTGCCGCGGCTGGTCCTGATCCTGCTCGAGCAGGATGTGCAGCCCAAGTTCGACGACGGCGCGTCGTTCCTGATCCGCTACTTCGAGCCGACCGAAGGCGGGATCAAGTTCCACTCGGAGGCGGAGCTCGAGCAGATCGGGGTTGAGGGCCTTCGCTATCTGATTGCCGATCAACCGCCGTTCGGCGCGGCGGGTCAGTGGGCGATTGCGATCACGGTCGAGTTGGCGGATGGAACGGCTGAAAGCACGCCTCGCTTGCCGTTCATCGTTCGTGGCCAAGCCAGGGGGCTTGCGCGGGGCGATTCCGCGCCGACGATCGAAACTCCGACCATCGCGGACGGCGTGCTGGAGCGGATGGCGCCAACTCCGGTAGAGGCGCTGGCCATGTACGAGCGATCGGCGTCTGCACTGATCGCCGCTGGTGAACCGTTCCTGATCGTCTGGGGTTCGGCTGAGCGCTGCGCGGGTCGGCTGGCCTGCGCCAGGGCGCTGGAGCAGGCTGCGGACGTTCTTGCTCGGGGCGCGATCGAAGTGATTCATGTCGAGCCGTTTGGCCGTCCCCGGTCGGGAGCGCTCCAGGCGTTGATCGATGCCGCCAATGAGGCCTGGTCGATTGAGGCGGAGCCTCAGTTCTTCGTTGTTGACGGAGACGGGGTGATCGCTGCTCGGTTTGAGATCGTGGTGGATGGGTCGGAGTTGGATGCGGCTGTCGATGCCGCCTCCCGTTAGACCAGGACGTCGAGGCCGACGGCGGCGAAGATAATGAAGAGATAGGCGATCGAGGCGAAGAAGAGGCGCATCGGCGGGGCTTGCTCTCGCCAGACTTGCCAGGCGATCCAGATGAAGATTGCGCCGGAAATGGCGCAGGTGGTCTCGTAGCACCAGCTCAGGTGTCCGCCGAGCGGTCCGAGGAGGCTGACGGCGACCAGGCCGACCGAGTAGATCAGGAGCTGTTTGCGCGTCTCGCGCTCTCCGGAGACGACGGGCAGCATGGGCACGTTGGCTTTGGCGTAGTCGTCGCGGTACTTGAGCGCCAGGGCCCAGAAGTGCGGCGGCGTCCACATGAAGATGACGAGGAACAGGATGAACGGGGTCCAGGTGACCTCGCCGGTGACGGCTGCCCAGCCGACCAGCGGCGGGATTGATCCGGCGGCGCCGCCGATGACGATGTTCTGGGTGGTCGAGCGCTTGAGCCAGACCGTGTAGACGAGGACGTAGAAGAGCACCGCGGCCTCGGCCAGCAGGGCGGCGAGCAGGTTGACCGTCAGCGCCAGTTGGATGCCACCGACCGTCGCGAGGAGCACTCCCCAGGCGAGCGCTTGCCAGGGTTGGATGACGCCGGCCGGGAGCGGACGGTCGGCTGTGCGATCCATGATCGCGTCGATGTCGCGGTCGAACCACTGGTTGAAGGTGTTGGCTCCGCCGGCGGTGAGGATGCCACCCAGCAAGGTGAGCAGAATCAGGACGAGACCTTCTCCGAAGTTGCCCTTTGGCCAACCATCCGCGGCGACGATCATGGTCGGCACCGTGGTGACCAAGAGCAGGCCGATAATTCCCGGCTTGGTCAGGTCCCAGAAGCCGCGCGCCAACTCGATCGCGCTACGTGAACTGGGCGAACTGGGCAGCGTTGCCGGTCGTTGGAGGGTGAGCGGACGTTCGGTCATCCGTTGCTCTCACTCTCTGCCGAGACGTTGGCGTCGGCGACGCCGACAGGCTGTAGGTCGCTCGCAGATGGTGCGTGGGCTCGCAGTCCTCCGGCTCGATAGATCGCGATCAGGGCGGCTCCGGAGACCAGCAGCCAGGTGATCGAACCCATCGATAGATGCAAGGCTCTCGCCCAGGCGTCGAAGTTGATCCAGATCATCGCCGCTCCGATGAAGATCTGCGCGACGTAGAGCGTCGTCGCTCCGTGGACCATGAAGGTCAGACCGCGTGCCCGGGGTCGCAGCATGACGACGCCCATCGAGGCGGCGAACAGGGCGATTGCTCCGAACAGCACCAGGAATCGGTGTCCCATATTCCATTGAGCGTACTCGCCGTCGGGGAAGAGTCCTCCGTAACAGAAGGGCCAGTTGTTTCCGCAGGCGGCTCCGCCGGGTCCAACGTGCGCGCCGGCGTCGGGTCCTGCGCCGACGTGGGTGACGTATGAGCCAACCACGACGACTGTGTAGACGAGGAGTGCGGTGAGCAAGGCGATCCGGGCGTAGCTGCGGGCCTGGGAGGGGGAGTCCGTTCCCAACGGCGCTTCGTCGTCGCTAGTGACGACGCGCCACTGGAAGGAGCCCAGCCAGGAGAAAGCGACCAGCATCAAGATCAGCATGGCGGTCGCCAGGTGCAGCGTGACGATCACTTCCTCGAGCCGTTCGGTCACGGTCAGCCCGCCGAGGACGACCTGGAGGGCGAGGAACGGGATCGAGAGGACGGCGGGCAGCCAGACTCGGGTGCGGTCGCGGTATCGGCGCCATGCGGCGACGGCGTAGCCGAGGATGATCAAACCCATGATCGCGGCGACGAGCCGATGCGTCCATTCGAGCCAGACCTGGTGCGCGGCGAACTCGCCGAAGTCGCCGGAGGGAATGACTGCGCCGTAGCAGCCGGGCCAGTCGGGACAGGCGAGCCCGGAACCGGTCACGCGGACGATGCCGCCCAGCGCGGTCAGCACGAGCAGACCGATCACCAGTCCGAGACCGACACGCTGGAACCTGGTCCATCTGGTCATCGATGCCATCAGCGGCCGCTCTGGTCGCCGACTAACCCAAGTCGGCGTTGCGTGCTTAAGTGTCGCACCTCGCAGCGTATCGGCGAACAGCTTGGGACTCGCGTGGGAGTGTTCGGTTGTTCAGCCAGAAATTTTCTATGGGGCTATCGAGGACCTGATCTCCTGCAAAACACTGGGGATCCGTGTTCAGGTTGTTCAGGTTTGTTCAGTCATGTTTAGCCCTGTTCAGTCGGGTTTAGCCTCGTTCAGGGTTGGAATTGTTCAGGTTTGATCGGATTCGATCGGATTCGATCGGATTTCGTCGAGTTCGATCGGAACTGATCGGGCTTGATCGGCGATCGACGGGCGATGCAGTCCACGGCGCGGATGGTCCTTTCGTGGTCGGGGCGGCCTCCGGCTTCCCGGGGCGCTCACGCGTCGCGCATGACGAACACGCGACCTCCTTTCACTATAGCGTTCTTATGTTCTGTCTTGAGATCGTGCGTGTGTCGGAGTAGACAGGCGGGCCCTCTTCTACGAGAGACCAGATAGCAACAAGCGCCGGACCCTCACCCCAACCCTCTCCCAGAGGGAGAGGAGACCCGAGGAAGAGGGGACTGGGGGGAGGGGGACATGGGACTATTGCTCGCCGGGGCGGGGGCCGAGGGTTGGGATTTCTCCGTGAACGCGGATCTGCATGTCGCGGACGGCGTCGTTGCGGCGATCCTTGAAGCCTTCGCGCTCGGCCCAGAAGTAGACGGTAACGACGATCGCGAGGGCGAACATCATCGAACCGGGCACCCACATGATGCCGGCGCCGATGCGCTGGTCGAGGAGGGCGTCGGGGCCCCATTCGCGGACAGCGGCGGCGGTGGCGTAGGTGTCGTAGACGGCCTCGCCGACGTTGATCAGGATCAGACCGAGCGCGATGTTCTGCAGGATGGCGACGACCAGCAGCGCGCAGCGCCAGACGTGGTGCGGCCGCAGACGGGTGGCGTCGACGCCGATTACGAGCCACCAGAGCAGAACCGCGCCAAAGAGGAACACCCCGTGCTCGACGAAGTGAACCGCTTCCGAGGCTATGGCGGCGTCGTAGGCGTCGGGCCAGTGCCAGCTCCAGACGCTGGCGATGTAGAGCAGGATCGCTGACGGCGGCCAGGTCAGCGCTCTGACGAGCCGAGAATTGAGGAACGGAATGAAGTAGGTGGCGCGCACGCGGGGGGACGCGGCTCGCAGAGCGAGCGTGGCTGGAGCTCCAAGCAACATCAGCGGCGCGACGATCATCGTGATCATCACGTGCTGGATCATGTGCATCCAGAAGAGGTCGTCGGAGTAGGTGTCGACGGGCGACATCAGGCCGATCAGCATGAACAGCCAACCGGCGGAGAAGCTCCAGGCGTGCCAGCGGGGGAAGTGAAAGTTGGGCGAGTCGCGGCGCAGGCGGTAGTAGCCCCAGGCGTAGAGTCCGCCGACGACGATCACGATGGCCAGACCGGGCGCGTCGATGCTCCAGACGCCCAGTGCGGTGAGCAGTTCACCGTTTTCGGCGTAGCGGCCGTCGTGCGCCGAGGCGAGCGTGGGAATCAGCAGCGCCGCAGTCGCGCAGGCGACCGCGACGAGCGCGGCCTGCGCTCGCCGTCGGGTGATCACCAGCTGGTCCGCGTCAGCTGAGGAAGAAGACGAGCGGGAAGATGACCAACAGCCATACGAAGCCCACGAAGTGCCAGTAGAGCGTCGCGGCCTCAATCGCCGTGTTGCGCTTGGCGTCGAAGTGTCCCAGGAGTCCGCGCAGCCACTGCGCGAAGATGAAGACGAGTCCGCCGATCACGTGAGCGCCGTGGAACCCGGTGAGGGTGTAGAAGGTCGCCGCGTACGGGCCGTCGGAGATGCCGAATCCGGCATGGCTCCACTCGAAGTACTGGTTGATGATGAAGGCGGTGCCGACGACCAACACGATGGTCATGTTGATCAGCATCGCCTTGCGGTTGCCCTTGCGGATGGCGAAGGCGGCGAACTGCATCGGGATACTGGTCGAGACCAGCAGGACGGTGAAGAGGATCGGCAGGAGATGATCGCCCTCAACGCGGTGCGCGCCGTTGGTCGGCTCCCAGAACAGGGTGTCGCTGTGCAGGGCGAGCATCGCCGCGATCAGTCCGGCGAAGAACATGATCTCGGAGAAGATGAAGAAGATGATGCCCCACAGGCCGGTCGTCATCGGCTCGTCGCCGACGAGGAAACTGCGGACGGGGTGGACCCGCTTGTGCGGGATGGCGCTGGCTGCCATGGCTAGCCCTCCTCCCGCGCAGACGCATCGGGCTGTTTGGCCCCTCCGCCATTGCTTCCGTTGTGACCGTTGTTGACGTGGTAGTGCGGGTCGTCCTGGAGCTTCTCGCCGAAGCGCAGGTCGAAGAGCGGCCGCTCGGAGCGGATCTCAGGCAGCGAGTCGAAGTTGTGCGGCGGCGGCGGTGAGGTCGTCGCCCACTCGAGGGTCGTGCCCTCCCAGGGGTCGGAGCCGGCCTTCTCGCCCCACTTGAGTGAGTAGAAGACGTTGTAGAGGAAGACCATCATGCCGGCGGCGGAGACGAACGCGCCGATCGTGATCAGCATGTTCATCAGCTCCCAGCCGGGATTGTCGGCGTAGTCGTTGATTCGTCGCGGCATGCCGTCGAGGCCGAGCAGGAGCTGGGTGAAGAAGACGAGGTTGACGCCGATGAAGAGCAGCCAGAAGTGGAGCTTGCCCAGGCCCTCGTTCATGAACTTGCCGAACATCTTGGGGAACCAGTAGTAACAGCCGGCGAGGAAGCCGAAGGTCGCGGCGATCGACATGGTGTAGTGGAAGTGTCCGACCACGAAGTAGGTGTCGTGGAGGGCGAAGTCGACGGGCACGGCGGCGTGGAAGACGCCGGTGATGCCGCCGATCAGGAAGAGCATGAGGAAGCCGACGCTGAACAGCATCGCCGTGGGGAAGATGTTGGATCCGCGCCACATCGTGGTGATCCAGTTGAACATCTTGACGCCGGTCGGCACCGCGATGAGGAAGGTCGCGCCCATGAAGAAGGGCAGGAAGACGCCGCCGGTGGTGAACATGTGGTGGGCCCAGACGATGAATCCGAGCAAGCCGATGCCGACCAGGGCCAGGACCATCGAGCGATAGCCGAAGACGGGGCGTCGGGTGAAGACGCCGAAGACGTCGGAGACGATGCCCATGGCGGGCAAGATCATGATGTAGACGGCCGGATGCGAGTAGAACCAGAAGAGGTTCTGCCAGAGCAGGGGCTGTCCCCCGGCGGCGGGGTCGAAGAATGCTCCACCGGCGCCGTTGCGGTCGATGAAACCGAGCACCAACGCTGCTGCGAGGACCGGGGTCGAGAGGAGGATCAGCAGACCGGTGACGAGCGTGGTCCAGGTGAAAAGCGGCAGGCGCCACATCGTCATCCCGGGCGCGCGCATTTTGAAGATCGTGACTAAGAAGTTGACCGATCCGAAGATCGACGCCTGGCCTAAGAGGATGACTCCGATCAGCCACATGTCCATACCGGCGCCGGGCGGTTCGGCGTTGTTGCCGGTGTCAAGCGTGACCGGTGGGTATGCGGTCCAGCCGGCCGAGGCGGTGCCGCCCTCGGCGGCGAAGCTCAGGGTGATCAGCACCCCGCCGAAGAGGAAGATCCAGAATGAGAGCGCGTTGATCCGGGGGAAGGCCATGTCGAGCGCGCCGATTTGCAGCGGCATCGAGTAGTTCATGAAGGCTGCGCCGACCGGCAGCAGGAAGAGGAAGATCATCACGCTGCCGTGCATCGTGAAGATCGAGTTGTAGGTTTCCGCCGAGATGATGGTGCCGGTCTGGGCGAGCTCGGTGCGCATGACGAGGGAGAATGCCATGCCCACGAGGCCGAATGCCCCGGCCGTCCACAGGTACATGATGCCGATCTTCTTGTGGTCGACCGTGGTCAACCACTCGAGGATCACGCGCCAGGCGTTCGCGCCGGCATACGTGCTGGTCTGCGCCCCCGCCAGTGTCGCCATCTTGTCGCCTCCCTCTGCGTCTTCCTGTATGCCGTCGGCGGGGCTAGCCGCCGGCCTCAATCAGTTCAGCCAGTTTGCTTGGAATGACGTCTGCCTCAGGCGGCCGCGGGACCGTCTGCAACCAGGCGTAGATATCGGCGATTTCCTCGTCGCTGACCTTGTCCGGCGGGAAGACCTGCATCGCCTCAAGCGGCTCGCGGTACTGCGTGATCACGCGGTCGAGTGGGACGATGGTCATGGCGATGGTCGGACCGACCAGACCCTCGCCCTGGTCGCCGTGGCAGACATTGCAGCCGAGGCTGAAGAACAGGTTCTGGCCGTTGGCCGGGTTGCCGACCGCGCCTTCCTGCGCCTCGACTTCCTCTTCGCCGCCGAAGTCGCCCTCGATCGGCTCGGGCGCGTCGCCGGCCTTGTCCTCGAACCAGTCCATGTACTCAGCGAGGGGCAGTGCGCGGACGGTGTAGATCATCCGAGCGTGGTCGCGACCGCAGAACTCGGCGCACTGGCTCATGAAGTCGCCGCTGTCGGTGATTCGCACCCAGAGCGTTTGCACGCGACCGGGCACGGCGTCGAGCTTGGTCAGGAACTGCGGCGTGTAGAAGGCATGCAGCACATCGGCGGAGGCGATGTTGAAGCGGATCATCTGCCCCACGGGGACGGTGACGATGGGCGTATTGTCGGCGGCTTGCATCCGGCCTTCGGCGACGGTATCGGTGCCGTTGAAGACGCGCATCACCTCGGCGCCGGCGCGATGTCGGATCGCGACGGTGCCGTTGACCGCCCGATCGACGGTCACCACGTCACCGGTGCGAGCCACGACTCGCATGTGCTCGACGCCGATCTTGAGCGTCATGAAGGGCACGACCAGCGAGGAGTCTTTGAGGTGGATCTCGGTCTCGGCAAGGTCGGGGGAGATGCTCTCGGACAACTCGGTGCCCAGCGGGACGGCGTAGTTGAAGGCCCAGGCCCACTGTCGACCCTGCACATCGACGATGACCACATCTTCATCGGGGTCGGCGGCGGCCTGAATGTCCTGGAGGACGAAGAAGGAGACGATGAAGAGCACGACCACGATGACGGTGGGAATACCGGTCCAGAGAACTTCGGCGGTCGTGTTGTGGGCGACCTGGGTTGGAAGTTCGTCGTCGGACTTGCGCTTGTAGCGGAAGACGACCCAGAGGATCATCGCCTCGACGATGACGAAGACGACGACGCCAATCGCGAACACGACGAAGTAGAGGGTTCGGATTGAGTCACCCTGCTCGGTAACTGCTTCGGGAAGCGCGACCTGCGCGCCGGCCAGTCCCGAGAGTGCGAGCAGCGCCAGGGCGGCCGCGCCCATGACCAGCGTGAGGCGACCGATTCGGGTTCGCCATAGCCGTTGATAAGCCCTCACGCGCCCGCTCCCTTCTCTCCCTGTTTCAGCCCGGTCTTCATCGTTGTCATCAGTCGCTAGCCGGCCTGCTGCTCTGCGCCGTCGGCGCCGTGCATCAGCGGAGCGTCCGAGTCATGCTCATCGTGGTGTTCGTCGTGCTCGGGTTCTTCGAAGGCCTTGATGTCTTCGAGGAACCAGCCGACCCCGCCGAACACGATCAGGGTGATGCCAGCGCCCAGCACCTGGTCGGTGAAGACAGCGCCGGCGCCGGTCAGGATCAGGCCGACGGCGAAGATGATGGGGGAGAGACTGGGCGGTGGCATGTGGATGCCGGCTGGGGGCGTGACATCGGGCATGACCTGGAGCGGATGCTGACGGAATTCTGCCGGGCCGCCGGCCTCGAAGTAGCCCATGTCCTCGAGGAACCAGCGAACGGCGCCGAGCACGATCAAGGTGATCCCGACGCTGAGCACTTCGCCAACGAAGATCGCGCCAGCGCCCATCACGATCAGTCCCAGCGCGAACAGGATGGGCGCCAGACTGGGCGGCGGCAGGTGAGTCTCGGGGGAGTCATGTTCGCCGTGAGCGTCTTCCTCGTCGAGTCCGGAGGGCAACGCCAGCGTCGCCGCCGGTTGTTCGGCAGGCCCGGCGATTGCGGGAACGTCCCCGGAACGTGCCGCCGGCAGTGGCTGCAGGTAGCCGTCGGCGACCGCCTTGCGCTCGTTGCGGTAGGCCATCGGTCGGAGGGCGGGCGGCAGCAAGGAGGCGATCGGCTTGAACAGGTCGGGGCCGCTGTAGGCATCCTGCAGGTCGATACCGAAACCGGCTGGTCGCTGTCGATAGGCGACAAGCTTGTGCAGCTTGATCCCATTCATTCGGCAGAGACGGATGGCCCGACCGCTCTGGCCCATTGGCACGTAGAGGACCAGCGGCGCCGCCTGTGAGAGCGGCTTCCAGCGATCGACTGCGGTGTCGTTGTTGACTTCGTGGGTCAGAGCGAGGTCAGCGGCGAGGGCAATGAAGTGTCCGGGCTCATCGGTGACGACGATGTCGGGGTACAACCAGCCGCGCGAACGGACCTGCACGCCCATCTGTTCCTGGGGAAAATTGGTCGTGACTTCGCGATCGGGGAACTCGTCGTTGGGATAGCCATACGACGCCTCAGTGATTTGCTGAAGCACACTCGCACGCTTTTGCCTCGCCGATTCCAGCGTGGGCATCGCCGTCTGTTCGCCTCTCGCTCAGCCGCTCCCGGGGAGGGACGTGCGGTCGATCTCCGATCCTAACCCAGCCCTGCGACAGAGGCTATCCCCCGACTCGGTAGAGTCCACAGGCTGCGCGTCCCGGTATCTAGTCCGAGAGCGAGCGGGCCGGCTGGTTGATCGGGATGTAGCGGGGCCGGTAGATGGCGACGCCGCGACCGTTGCGCGCGCGGGTGCGTTCATCAACGATCTGAGCACCGATGCCGGAGATTCGCGACCAGCCGAACAGCGTCGTGTAGTAGTCGGGATCGGTGAAGCCGAGGGCGTTGACCAGGCTGCCCGAGATCAGGTCGACGTTCGGGTAGGGATTCGACACCTTCGGGTTTTCCTTCAGCGCTCGAATGCCGCCCTCGCGAACCGCCTTGACGACTTTGAACCAGTGGTCGTCGGGGCAGAGCTCTTCGCCAACGCCGAGCTGCACTTTGGCGCGCGGATCTTCCTGCCTCAGGACCGCGTGACCGAAGCCGAAAATCAACCCGCCGTCGGCCAACCGCTGCTTGAGGATCTGGTAGGCCTCCTCGGGGTCCTCACTGTCGACTTCGTGGACCATCTTGAAGGCGTCCTGGTTGGCCATGCCGTGCCGCGGTCCGGCGAGGGCGTTCATGCCCGAGGCCATCGAGCGGTACATGTCGGCCAGGCCCGAGGCCACCGCGCGGCCAGTGAAGGTCGAGAGGTTGCCGCCGCCGTGGTCGGCGTGGAGGTTGTAGTAGACCGAGAGCAATCGGGTCAACGCTTCCTCATCGCCGCCGGGCATGCCCAGCATGTGGACGAAGTTGTTGACGTAGCCGCGCGACGGCTCGGAGGGAATCAGGTCGCCCCAGCCCTCGCGCTTGCGGAAGATCGCAGCCAGGGCCGTTGGAATCCGAGCGACCAGGTTGAGCGCATCCTCGTAATAGTCGTCCGTCTTGCCGGTCATACCCAGGATCTGGATGGCTGCACAGAACAGGTCCATCGGGTGACCGGACGCCGGCATCGCCGAGATCGCCGCCAGCGCCTCCTCCGGCACTTCCGAGCGTTCCGCGATGTCGTCGGCCACGGCTTGACGCTCGGCGTCGGTGGGCAGCGACTTGTTGAACAGCAGGTGGATGATGTCCTCGGCCGGCAGGAACGCCAGGTCGGCGATTGGGTAGCCGACGTAGGAGACGCCCTCTTGCGGATCGACGTAGCTGGTTTCGCAGGTGCCGACCGGGTAGCCGCGCAGCCCGGTATCGAGATGGTCGTTGGTGATCGTGAACTCAATGGTCGGGATGTCTGACATCGGCAACACTTTCCCCGCGCGCACACTGCAGGCGTGAATGATCTCCGCGTCCCGGTGCGCGAGGGGCGCGGTACATCTCGCTCGTGTGTTGTCTCGCTCCGGCCGCCGGCCGGTCGCGACCGGCTAGCCTTTGACGGCGAGCAGACGGAACCGCTTGCGACCGCTGGGGGCCTGGATTTCGATCTGCCGGTCGGCAGGCTGGTCGAGCAGTCCGCGACCCAGCGGGCTCTCAACCGAGATTCGCCGTGCCGCCGCGTTCGCCTCGGTGGTTCCAACGAGAGTGTACTCTCTGGCCTCGCCCAGGAATCCGCCGTGATCGTCGACTTCGACCACTTCGACCTTGCTGCCCAGTTTGGCGCGGCCGGTGGCCTGTTCCTCGCGCACGACGGCGTGGGCAATCTGGTACTCGAGCTCATCGATGCGCGAGCGCAGCCGCTCCTGGTGCTCGCGGGCGGCCTCGAGCGGGGCGTTCTCGCGAATGTCCTTGTCCTCGCGCGCGGCGGCCACTGCCTGGACGGCCTCCGGCATCTCCGCGTTGAGCTGACCAAGCTCCTCGCGCAGCGATTCGAGACCTGCGGCGGTCATTTCGAAGGTCTGCGCTTGCTCGTGCTGGAAGCGGGAATCATCCCGGCCGACAGAGGTTGGCCGCTTGATCCGGAGGAAGTTACCGAGGTTCTGCGCGCTGCTGTTGCCTTCGGCATCGACCGTGACGGTGTACTTCTGCTTCCAGCAATAGCGGAGGAATTCTTTGACCGGCTGGAGCCTGGAGGCAAGGTCCATGGTGTTGGTGCCGATCGTCTCCTGGAAACCTTCCATGGTCTTGGGAGAGAGTTCGGAGATCGGCGTGCTCGGTCCGAAGTGCCAGAGGAAGCGAGTGACGGCCTCGCGAGCGGCTTCGTCGAGGACGAAGGTGCCTCGACGCGCCGAGGCAGCACCGATTGCCTTGCGACGCGAGCGCTTGGCTTCGCGCTCCTCTTCCCAGGCGAAGTACTCCATGACGGCCAGGTCCAGCGTCAAACCGGGGAGCGGCGCAACTGCTCCGTTCTCCGCTGCCGACGGGATTGGCTCATCGAAGATCTCGGCGTCGCCCTCGACCACGTCATCCGCGATTTCATCCAGCGCGTCGGCTGGCTGATCGTCGTCAAAGATTGCCATCGGTCGTCTCCAACTATCGAGCCGTTGCGGACCGCTGCTACGCGAGACACGCAGCATGAGCAGAGCGTTGGGACGCTCCGACACCCCTATCCTACTGCCTGATCAATGCCGCACCTGATAGACGAACAGCAGATCCGAGACGCGATTGATGCTGCGGGTCTGAGTTATGTGCAGGACTTGAACCCCCGGGTCGGCTCCCAACTCAGCATCTGGTTGACCAGGTTGCTCAGCGCGCCGCGCAATCTGACCGCGATTCGCGAGCCGAACGAAGCGATCCAGAAGCATCTGATCGAACCGCTCGCAGGCCGCCATCGACTGATCGGCGCCGACCTGCCCGTCCCTCACGGACCAATGATCGATATCGGCAGCGGCAACGGAGCGCCCGGCTTGCCCCTCGCGCTCTGCGAGCCCGAACGACAGGCGACCCTACTCGATTCGCGCGCCGGAGCTGCGGCGTTTCTGCGTGAGGTGGTCGCCGAGATCGGGGCTTCACAGATCAGCGTCCTGCAAGAGCGGGCCGAGATCGCCGCTCACGAAGAGTTGCGAGAACAGTGCGCGTTGGCCGTCAGCCGGGCCGCTGCGACACCTGCGGCTGCCCTGGAGTTGATGGTCCCCTACCTGCAGATTGGCGGGGTCGCGGCGGCCTGGACCGGTGAGTTGTCTGAGACCGACACGGCGAGCGTGACCAGCATCCTGGAAATCCTGGGCGCTGAGCTGACGCCGATTGATCCGCCACGCGACATCATCGTCGCGACCAAGATCCGCGCAACCGATTCCAGGTATCCGCGTCCGTGGAGTCAAATCCGGCGTCGGCCACTGAGCGAGAGTCAGGCGAGAGTCAGGCATAGCACAGACAAGCGCGCCGATTGCCCCGTACCTTGGTGAGGCATGTCCGCTCTGCTCTCCGCACAGACCCGATACGACCCGAGGCGCCTTCAGCGCAACATTCGCGTCTACTACCTGTTCATGGCCTCGACCGGCTTCATGCTCTTCCTGCCGGTCTGGATCATCTACCTCATGGACGGTCGCGGCCTGTCGCTGACCGAGGTCGGCGTGATCGAATCCTTCTTCTGGCTGACGGTGATCATCGCCGAGGTGCCGACCGGTGCGATCGCCGATCGCTTTGGGCGGCGAATCTCTCTCGCGCTGGGCGCGATCATGTTTGCGATCTCCACGGTGATCTTTGCGCTCGCCGACGGTTTCTCGCTCCTGTTGGGTTCGTACCTGGTCATGGGCATCGGGATGACGCTGTACTCAGGCGCCGGCGACGCGCTGCTCTACGACACATTGCGTGTGTTGGGTCGAACCCGCGAGTACGAGCACCACGCCGGCCGCTCGCACGGTCTGTTTTTCGCCGCGATGGTGTTGGCCACGGCGGTCGGCGGACCGGCGGCCTACCTGCTGGGCTACACGCCGACGATCCTGGTCTCGGCCGCCGTGTTCGTCGTTTCGGCCAGTGCCGCCATGATGTTGCGCGAGCCTCCCCGCCGGGAATCGGACTTCCCACCGGATCCGCTGCACGCGGCGCCTGCCAATCTCAGGCACACCGCGTCGGATATTGCGCAGCACGAGGCCAGCGGTGTTCCCATCCTCCAGGAAATGACCAAGGGGTTTGGGATTGTCTGGCGCAACCGCCCGATTCGATACCTGGTGCCGTTCGCCGCCATCACGATGACCCTGTTCGGACTGCCCCATTTCATGGCTCAGCCCTTTGTCGCCCAGCACGGACTCAACCCCCTGGACGGTGTTGCCGACGGAGTCATCTGGTCGTCTCTGTTGATCCCCGGGCAGATCGGGACGGTGCTGGGCATGCTGGTCGCCGCTCGGCTGATCGGCAAACTGGGCGAGCGACGCTCATTTCCCACGATCCTGGCCTACGGCGCCCTCTGCCTGATCCCGCTGGCGATCTGGAATCACCTCGGGGTGCTGGGCGCGATCTTCATGGTCAGCATCGCCCAGGCGGCCATCCGGCCGATCACCAACGGCTACATCAACCGCAGAATCAGCTCCAATCAACGAGCCACCGTGCTGTCGATCTTCTCGCTGGTTCACGGCGGCGCAATGAGCATCGCCGTGATTGCGATCTTTCCGGCAGCCGACCTGATCTCGTTCCCGGCGGCCTTCGGTATTGCCTTCCTCACGGTGGTCACCCTAGGGGCCGGCCTCTGGTTGCTCTGGCACCTGGCTCACCGACGAGATCAAGCCGAGCGCATCCGGCGATGGTCGATCTCCGTACCAAAACCGCAGGCGCTGCTGCGTCCGAGCGATGTCAACGGCGTCGGGAGCAACGGACGCAACGGTGAGGACGCTGCTCTGTACCGCAATGTGCAGAACCTGGACTGATCCGCAGGCCGCGACGGCGCCGTGTTCTTTACCATCTACAGCGTCGCCTGCGACGCTCCGTGCCCCAAACAATTCCCGACATGACCCAGACTGAACGCTACGCGCGCAACATCCCGATCTACTACCTGTTCCAGTTCGCTACTGGATTCCTGATCTGGGTGCCGGTCTGGATCATCTTCCTGCAGGACGAGCGCGGACTCTCGCTGACCCAGGTCGGCCTGATGGAGGCCGTCTTCTGGGTCTCGATGATGCTCTTCGAAGTACCCACCGGGGCGATCGCCGACCGTTGGGGACGTCGCACGTCGCTCGCGCTGGGCGGGTTCATGTTCACCGGCGGGACGATTCTCTTCGTCCTCGCCGACGGGTTCGCCGGTCTGGCGATCAGCTACGTGATCATGGCGATCTCGATGACCCTGTACTCGGGATCGGGCCACGCGCTGCTGTTCGACACCCTGCGCACTCTCGGCCGTACTCGCGAGTACGAGAAGCACATGGGCCGCTCGGAGGCGCTGATGACCGGCGCGCTGCTCGGCGCGGCGTTGTTCGGTGGCCCAATGGCCGGGCTCTGGGGACTTGAGACCGTCTTCCTGATCGGCGCTGTGACGATGGCCGGAGCCGGGCTGATCGCGCTGCTCCTGCGCGAGCCGCCGCGCACCGAGGAAGAGTTCGGCCCCGATGGTCTGCACGCTGCGCCGATCTCCCCGGTCGACGCGGCGGCCGAGAACCGCTCGCCGCAGGGCGTAGTCAGCAACATCTTCGACGGCTTCCGCATCGTCCTGCGACAGCGGCCGATCCTCTGGATCATCTTGCTGGCCGGGATCGTCACGGTCGCCTACGAGATGCCCAATTTCTTCGTCCAGCCCTTCCTGCGCAGTCATGGTCTGAACCCATCGGGCGGCCTGCTCGACGGCGTCACCTGGAGCGCACTGATCGTTCCGGGATTTGCCGCCATGTCGGCCGGTTCGCTGCTCGCAGCGCCGTTCGTGGCGCGAGTTGGTGAGCGCCGAGCCATTCCGATCCTGATGATCGGCGGAGCATTCCTCTTCATTCCTCTGCTGCTCTTCGACCACCTCAGCATCATCGCGCCGATCGCGATCCTGGGCGGGATCCACGCGGCGATTCGGCCGATCGCAACCGGCTATATCAATCGCCGGATCCGCTCCGACCAGCGGGCCACGGTGCTCTCGATCTTCGAGTTGATGATGGCCGCCCAGATGGCCCTGATCGTGCCGCTGATTTCCGCGTCCGCCGACAGCATCGATTTCCGCTTCGCCTATGGACTCTCGGTCGGGGTCGTCCTGACCATCGGCATCGCGTTCTGGATGATCTGGCGTCGCTCGCACCGCGTCGAGCAGACCGACGCACTACGCCGAATCAGCATCCGGCCCGCACCTCAGGCGATCGCCTCGGCGTCCAACGGGACGAGTAACGGTGTCCACTCGAATGGCGTCCACGCCAACGGGACGAACGGCGCCAATGGGATCTCAGACAGGCGGCAACCGGTCACCACTCCGACTCGACACGATCGGCCATGAGCGAGGCGGCGCCGACGGATTCGGCGCCGCCCAGCGCGTTCGCGCGCAACATTCCGCTCTACTACCTCTTCCAGTTCGTCCGCGGCTTCCATTTCTGGCTGCCGATCTGGTTTCTCTTCCTGCAGTCGCAGCACGGGCTCTCATATGTCCAGATCGGTTTCATGGAGGTCCTGTTCGGGATCGCCACCATCCTGGCGGAAGTGCCGACCGGCGCGATCGCCGACCGCTTTGGACGACGCGTCGCCCTGGGCATGGGCGCGCTCGGCTTTGCCGGGGCGACCGTGCTGTTCGCCACGCTCAACTTTCCCAGCCTGATCGTCGGCCACCTGTTCATGTCGATCACGCGAACGCTGATGTCCGGCTCCGATGACGCGCTGCTCTATGACAGCCTCAGACAACTCAAGCGCACGGGTGAATACGAACGCCACGCCGGTCGAGCGAGCGCCGTCGCCACCGCGTCGTTGCTGGCCGCCACGATCCTCGCCGGGCCGCTGGTCTCGGTCCTCGACTTCCGTACTGTGATCATCATCAGCGCAGTGGGCATGGGGCTGGCCGGGCTGATCGCCTTGACGCTGCGAGAGCCGCCCCGTCGGGAAGCGGAGTACGACGCTTCAGTTGATGCGCCAGCGAGTTCGCGTTCGGGCGTTGCCGTCCTCAGCGAGATCCGGACCGGACTGCAGATCGCACTACGAACCCGCCCCGTGCTCTGGGCCATCCTGTTCGGCGGCGTCATGCTGGCCACGCTCGATCTGCCTGAGTTTTTCATCCAACCGTTTGTCCGCTCGCACGGCGTGGACCCCGCTATCGCGCTGCTCGACGGTCTGACCTACTCCGGATTCATGCTGCCTTCGTTCCTCGGCCTGATGCTCGGGGCGATGTTTGCCGCTCCACTGGCGGCGCAGCTGGGAGAACGCCGGGCGTTGCCGACGGTGCTGGTCGTCGGCGGATTGGTGTTCGTCCCGCTGCTCGCCGTCGATCACCTCGCGCTGGTGGCGTCATTCGCGCTGTTGGCTGCTGGTACGGCCGCAGTCCAACCGCTCGCGGGCGGCTACATCAACCGACGCATCCCCTCCGACCAGCGAGCGACCGTGCTCTCGATCTTCTCGCTCATCACAGCCGTGATGATCACGATCGTGATCGGTTCGGCCTCCGCCCTGGTCGACGCGTTCGACTTCCAGGCCGGCTTCGGCCTGGCGTTCGCCTTGCTGATCGCTGGTGGGGCCGTCTTCTGGGCCGGCTGGCGACGAGCTCACTACGCCGGCTGATTCCGCGACGCTCACACAATCAGCCTCCCAACTCCGCAGTACTCTGAGCCTTGCACAGCACGGCCATACTCAGTCGACGGAGAGGCCCCGATGAGCAGAGTGTTTGCGAACATCGGCCTCAGCCTCGACGGCTATATGGCGCCCGAGGGCATGAGCGTCGAACACTGGGCCGATCCGGAGTACCTGAACTGGGGCGCCAATTGGGGCGCGCTGATGGGCTGGATCTTCGAACTGGAACACTTCCGCGAGAACCTCAAACTCGGCGAAGGCGGCGAGACTGGCCCGGTCAACGATCTGCAACGGCGGATCACGGAACACACCGGCGCCAACATCATGGGCAAGCGCATGTTCGATCAGGGTGCCATCGGTTGGCCCGAAGACGCGCCCTTTCACACGCCGGTATACGTCCTCACCCACGAGCGGCGCGATCCATGGGAGCGGTTAGGCGGAACGACCTTCTACTTCGTCAACGACGGCCCGGAGCGAGCCCTGGAACTGGCGCGCGATGCCGCCGGCAACCGCGACATTCGCATCTCAGGCGGAGCCAACACCCTTCAGCAGTTCCTGCGCCTCGGCGTGATCGAAGAGCTCGAGATTGCGCTGTCGCCGGTGATCTTCGGCGGCGGACAACGACTCTTCGAGGACATTTCCGACGCAACGCCATCCTTCGAAATCGCTAGCGCGATCGATGGCCGGTTGGCCACGCACCTCAGCTACAAGCGCGCGGAATAGAACTTACCTGATTGGCCCGTGTCGAGCAGCATGGTCGTCCGACAAATGAACCACCGCGGACGACAACAACATCAAGCGACGATCTCGCGCTCGCGCAGCGACGCCACCGCATCGGAGTCGTATCCCAGCGCGGACAACAACTCCTCCGTGTCCTGACCACGAGACGGCGCGCCGCCGCGAATCCTCCCAGGAGTTCCCGACAGCTTCGGAGCCACGCCCGCCTGACGCATCATGCCGCCATCCGGCGTCGGCACCTCGACCACCATCTCGCGGGCGATGTTGTGTTCGTCTTGCATCGCTTCTTCGAGCGACAGCACCGGCTTGGCGCAGACGTCGACGTCATTGAGCAGCTTGTGCCACTCGTCGGCGGTTCGCGTCTTGAACGCGGCGGCGAATGCGTCGCGGATCTCTTCCCGGCGTTCTGTGTCGGAGGTTCCCTGATCGTCGATGAACTGCTCCAGCCCGAGCGCCCGACACAGATTGGCGTAGAAGTAGGGCTCCATCGAACCAACCGAGAACCAGCGCCCGTCGGAGGTCTCGTACACCTGGTAGTGCGGCTCCCCGCCGTTGAGCACGTGCCGAGCCGGCCGCATGTCCGCGCCTGCGCCCTCGTAGCCGGCCAGCGCTGAAGTGATTAGCGACATCGACCCGTCGGACATGCCCAGGTCGATGTACTGTCCTTCGCCGGTGCGTTCGCGCGCCTGCAAGGCGCAGACGATCGCGAACGCCGCCATCAGCCCGCCGCCGGCGAAGTCGGCGATGATGTTCACCGGAATCGCCGGACGCCCGCCGGTGGCGTAATCGCCGATCATTCCCAGTGCGCCGGCCGTCGCGATGTAGTTGATGTCGTGCCCGACGTGGGCGGCATACGGACCGGTCTGGCCGAATCCCGACAGCGAGCAGTAGATCAGTTGCGGGTTGCGAGCCGAGAGCGTCTCCCAATCGACGCCGAGGCGCTTGACCACACCCGGACGAAAGCCCTCGAGCACCACGTCGGCCCCGTCCGAGAGCCGATAGAAGATCTCCCGCGCTTCGTCGGACTTGAGGTTCAGGCCAACTGATCGCTTGCCGCGACCGAGCGCGTAGGAGGAGTAGCGCCTGCGCTCTTCGTTCGGGTCTCGGGCGACGTCGCGGCGTCCGCGAGGTCGGCCGGCCTGTTCGACCAGGATCACTTCCGCGCCCATGTCGGCCAGCAACATCGAGCAATACGGACCCGGCGCGAGGGCCGACAGATCAACCACCCGAATCCCATCCAACGGACCATCCAACGTCGTCATCGCAACGTCCCTTCACTCAACCGAGGTGATTGGCTCAGGCTACGACTCGGCCCGCAGAAATCTGCGTTGCGGCGAAACAGTGAACACCCACAGCGCAATCAAACCGACCAACGAGATCGGAATGATGACCAGGCCGTGCAGAATGGCGGCAAACGCGACAGCCGTGGATTCGGCGTCCTGCGCGCCCAGCGTTCCCAGCGTCGGCAGCCAGATCAGCAACGTCGCCTTGGTCGCCCACTCGAACGGTCCCACGCCGCCGGCAGTCGACGGCGCGGTGATCAGCAGATTGGCAGCTGCGGCGACCAGCAGATAGACGGGGAAGGGCAAGCCGAGATTGAAGGCCTGGCCGACCATCCAGTACATCAGCGCCTCAAGCGTCCAGGCGACCAGGCTGGCGACCAGCGCACCGATCACCTGCCGACGATTTGCCTGTGCCGACATCCCCGTGATCAAGGGCCGTAGCCAGGTCCACTCCCGGTCGGCCTGTCCGGGCAATCGATTCAGGATTCTTCCGATCAGCCGCTCGGCATCTTCAGGTCGCCGCGCGATCGCACCGAAGACCAGGAACGCTCCGGTGATCCCGAAGACCAGAAAGGCCATCGCCGCGGTCAGTTCATCGCCGGCGTCGTTCATGCCGCCGAAGCCGACCAGGCTGGCGATCACGCCGATCACCAGGAAAAAAGTCAGCATCAACCCGTCGTAGACGCGGGTCATGAAAATGCTGGACAGGCCGGACAGTCGCGAGATGTCATGACGCTGGTAAAGCACATGGGCTCGCACCAGCTCGCCGGCTCTCAGCGGCAGGACGTTGTTAACCCCGAAGCCAATCGCCACGATCGGGAACAGTCGCCACCAGGCGATGTTCTTGATGTGCAGCAGCAGCCAGTGCCAGCGCCAGGCGCGAGCCGCGATCCCGGCGAAGTAGACGACCAGCGCAGGCCCGATCCACCAGGCCGAGACTTCAGTGAACGCCCGACCGACCTGGTGAAAGTCGGCATTGCGGAGGAAGAGGACCAAAAATGCGGTGCTGCCACCCAGACCGAGCATCAACCGAGCGGCCGAACCCGTTGCCCACCCTGGAATCCGAACGGTCATCGCCCATTCCGCCGAACTTTAGGCGGATGCTAGCCCGCCTCGATCCGAGGTGGCGGCAGGCGCAACGCTTCTCGCAGCCATTGCGCCGCGCGTTGACCGCTGGCCGTTAGCTGCTCGTGTCGCAGAATGATCTGGTAACGCGCGTAGCGCCCGCCCTCCACGGCGGAGAACGCGATGAAGGCGACCGCGGCCCCGGCGATGATGTCGGCGATGTAGTGCTCGCCCAGGTAGACCAACGAAAACGCCAGGGCGATGCAGTAGACCACCGCAACAGCGATCACCTTCCACGAACGCACCACGATTCCCACTCCGACGACCACAAAGGACGCAGCGAAATGGAGTGACGGCATCGCCGCGATCGGATTTGGTTCGGCCATGGCGGCGAACGCCCAGTTGTAGAAATCGACGCCCAGGATTGCCGGTCCGACGGCATTCATCCCGCGAGCGATCCCGTCGACCAGTCCCTGTTCGGCCGCCATCCAGGGCGGGGCCGTCGGCACCGTGAAGTAGAGCAGCACACCGAGATAGAAGGTCAACGCGACGATGATCGTCACGCGCCAGGCCATCTTGCGCATGAATAGCCAGGCGCCGAGCACGGCGGCGTGGGGGAAGACAAACCAGGTCCAGTGGACGATCGCGGAAAAGAACGCCGGGAACCCGGGATCGGAGCTCGCGCCGCCAATTCGCGCCTGCAACCAGGCCGACGGCGTGATGCCGGCGAACATCCACAGTTCCCAGTCAAGCACGTAGGCGGTCAGCGTGCGCAGGCCGGTTTCGTCGGCCGCGTCGCGCAACTGGATGAAGAAGCCCATCGCCACGAGGTAAGCGACCAGAATGCCCCAGTCGCCCCAGCGACGGGCGAGCACAAACACCGCGACCACGGCGACGCCGCTGATCGGAGCGAAGACCACCGGCTCAAGCGAAACGGTCTGTCGAAGTAGGACGGCAAGTAGGCCGATCGCCAGTGCGGCCCAGCAGACCGCACCGATCGCTTCTCGACGGCTGATGTTCTGCACCCGTCGCACGCCCCTGCACCCCTCCGCCTTCGATTGCCTATCTGATCGCCGATCGTGCCGCGATCTAGCCTATCGACTCTGTGGCTACAGGTTAACGATCTGTTCAAGAGCTGTCTCAGGGCTCGGTTGACAACCGGTCGGATATCAGGTTGGCAATCGCATCAATGTCCGTTAGCCGAGTCCCTGCTTGTTCAATCTCGCATTGCTGCGGAATCACGCCGTCCGATTGCGACGTTTGTGTTCCTGCCGCGTCGCTCGTGATCTCAATCGAGTTGAACAGGAAGACCAGTACCGCTCCCTGGGCGAACACCAGCAACTCCGATCGCAGGCAGATGCCGCTATGCCCGTGGAACATCTCAATCGAGACGGATGCGTCTCCAACCACGGGCGACGGCAGGAATTCGGCGTCGAACAGCTCGTGATGCGGGACGATCACGCTGGCCAACTGCGGCGGCTGCGATGCCAGGTACTTCACCCAGTCGGCGGCCGACTCTTCCTGCTCATCGCTGAACACATGTAGCCAGAGAGTCTCCTCCGTCGGACTGTCGTCGCTGGGAGCAAACGCGATCCCGCTGACTGCCAGCGCGCGACCAGGCAGCGACGAGACCATGGAATCCTCTGATGCCTCCAACCAGGAGGGCAGGCCGGCCGCGTAACTACGAGGCTCCAGGTGGGCGCCCACATCCTCCGACGTCACGGTCAGTACCCGCTCCTGCACCATGTCGCCGTCTGGCTGAGCCGACTGTTCCTCGCTCTGAGTCTGACTCTGGGTTTGTTGTTCCGACCTGGGTTGCTCGGGATTGCCGACTTGCTCGTCGCCGCCGCAGGCGGTCAGGACGAGCGCGACGCAGGCGACCAGCCCAAGCAGCCACAGCCAGGAACTGCGACCTGCCACCTCAGCGATACTCCGTGCTCGAGGTTTCTCCTGCATCACTCGCCGACATCGCATCTCGGGCAGTCTGCAACACAATGTGGAAGGTGGTGCCGATGCCTTGTTCGCTCGAGACGCGAATCTCGCCTCCCTGGGCCCGCACCAACTCGCGAGCGATGGCCAGACCGAGACCGGTGCCGCCCTGAGCCCCAGGCCGATCCGATTTGTAGTAACGGTCGAAGAGGTTGGGGATCGCTTCCTCGGGAATCCCGACGCCCGTGTCGGCGACCGCAATCGACACGCTGCTCCGGCTCTCTCTGCGTGCACTCAACTGTACGTCGCCACCCGGCGGCGTGTGCCGCAGCGCATTGTCGACCAGGTTGCCCAACACCTGATCCAGCCGGTCCCAGTCGCCTAGCACATCTCCGACATCGCTCGACGAGACCGACAGATTGACATCGAGCTCCTGCGCCCGCAGCGTGAACAATTCGCCGACATGATCAAGCAACGAGGACACCTCAACCGGTTTCGATTCCACCTGCACCTGGCCGGCTTCGATCCGCGACAGATCGAGCAGCCCCTCGACCAGCCTCAGCAGCCGTCTCGATTCGTCCTCGATGATCCGATACGCATTGCGCTGCTCATCGCCCTTGACCACGTCGTCCATCAGCGCCTGAGAAAAACCGTTGATCGAGGTCAGCGGCGTCTGTAAGTCATGAGAGACGTTGGCCAGGAAGTCGCGCAGCGCCGTCTGTTGACGCTCGACCTCCTCGGTCATCTGATTGAAGGAGGTCGCCAGCTCTTGTGCCTCCTGCGATCCGCCAACATCGACGCGCTGCTGCAGCTGACCGCGAGCCACGCTCCTCGACGCCGACGCGACGCGCTGAATCGGCCGATAGATCGAGCGCGAGACCAGGAAACCAACCAGCGAAGCGACCACCAGCGCAATCCCGCCCGCGAGCAGCAGATTGGGCGCCAGGTCTCCCAACACCGCCGAGCGCGACTCCCCGACCAGCGCCACGGCGATGCAACACAGTCCCTGTCGCTGCTGCTCCTCGGGCGGCAGGCTGGTCACGACATATGTGAGCCGCTCGCCGTCCTCGGTCGTGACCTGCCCTTGCGCGATGCGCGTCTGGTCGAGCTGACCCAGATCGATCGGCAACATCTCGCCGTGGAAGCGATCCCCCGACTCCATCGCCCGCACGACCTCGCCGCTGGACGTGAGACCCAGGACCGGTACATCGAGATCGCCGACCAGCGAACCGGTCAGCGTCGGTGCGACCGCCCAGTTCTGCAGCAACTGGTCCAGGTTGCGGGCTTCGCCCTCCTCCGAGAACAGCTCCGGACCCCACGCCGTGGCCAGTTCGCGTAGCCGCGACTCATCCACCCGGTCCTGATACCCGCCGAGCAACAGGAAACTGATCAGACCCACGACCACCAGCGTCAGCACGACAATCGCGACCAGCGTCACGTAGATGCGCGACCTGATCGTCTGAAACTGGAGGACCGAGGAGCCCATCGCGGGCATCCACTTGAGCCTGCCGGGGATGATCATCACTGCGCCGACGACAGCCGCCGCTGCTGGCGGCTAGTCAGCGTCGCCGTTCGCTGCGAGCGACAGCCTATTCGGGTTGTCGCGCAGGGTCATCTTGTAGCCCACGCCGCGCAGCGTCTCGATCTGCAGGTCGCTGTCGCGCAGATGCTGGCGCAGGTGATTGATATGCACGTCGACGGTCCGCGTCTCGCCGCTGAAGGTGTAGCCCCACACCAATGACAGCAGCTGCTCACGCGACATGACCGTCTGCAGGTTCTGCGCCAGGGCGAAGAGCAGGTCGAACTCCTTCGTCCGCAGCTTGAGTCCCGTACCGGCCAGCGTCGCCTCGCGCGTTTGCCGATTCAACGTCAGACTGCCGACCGCGACCTCTACCCCCGACCGCGCGATCCCGTCGGCGCGGCGCAAAATCGCCTTGACCCGCGCGACCAGCTCCTTCGGATTGAACGGTTTCGTCAGGTAATCGTCGGCGCCGAGTTCAAATCCGGCCACCTTGACAGCGTCCTCGCGGCGCACGGTCAGCATCAGGATCGGCACGTCGGAATCCTGGCGGATCCCCTTCGTCACCTCGAACCCGTCCAGCTTGGGCATCATCAGGTCGAGCACCACGAGATCCGGCTGGAGCATCACCGCCTTCTCGAGTGCCTCCTGGCCATCGGAGGCGAACTCCAACTCGTATCCCTCTCTCGAGAGGTACAGGCGGACCAACTCACGGATGTGGGGCTCGTCATCAGCAATGAGTATTTTCATGACGCGCAGCCTGCCAGCCAACCAAAATCCACTATAGAACCTCAACCAACCACCGTTGCCAGCCCCCGCCGATCCCCCTGCTCTACTCCGATGCCCCGCGCTTGGCCTGCACCCTCCGATGCCACGTGTCAACCAACCAACACACCAAGACCACCAGTACCGAACACTTGTACCTACCATGAACCAGAAGACGTGCGGACGACGAGGAGGAGGAACCAGATGTCGTTTTCCGTGAACTACGAGACCGTGATGAACCAGACCGCCAACCTGGCCATGGACCAGGGCGAGCCCGGCTACGTCCGCGTCCGCGCCCTGGTCGCGCTCGTGCGCGAACTCTCGCCGCTCAACGAGCGCCACACGGAGGTCAAGCGCGAACTGGGCATCGACGAGGCCCAGGTCCAGGTGAGCATCGACGTGGGAGCCGAAGCCCGCGCCTTCATGGCCGGCCTGGAAGAAGGCCTGGCCCGAGCCGCGGAGGAGGCCGAGATCCAGGCCGAAGAGGAACTCGCCGAGGAGGACGACGACCCCCTATAGTCCCCAAGACCTCCCCCTCCGGGGGAGGTGCGCCGCAGGCGCGGAGGGGGCCTCCGACCCCCGGCGTTTTTTTCAGCCACCAGTGCCCCGCCAGGCGGCAGGACCGGCCCAGCACGCCCAGCGCTCAGTCCCCGATTCATTCGGGGACCAGCTCCCCGCGCCCGGCCCAATGCCCAAACCGTTGATAGCCTCATACCCAACCGCAATTCAGGGAGCCAAACGATGCCGCGACGCGAGATCCCCGCTGGAGTCGAAGTCCGTTCCGCCAATGCCGAGGAGATGGAGGACTTCCGCTTCATTGCCAACCTCGCCTTGCAGGAGCACGGCAACCCCATGCGCGACCCGGTCACCTTCCTCCAGCCCGAATGGTCGACCTGCGTCTTCGAGCACGGCGAACTCTCGACCACCTTCGGCGCCTGGCCATTCTCCATGAGATTCAACGGCGAACGAGCCCACGTGGCCGGCGTCACCGCCGTCGGCACCAACCCGACCAAGCGCCGTCGCGGCTACCTCCGATTCGCCATGGAACACTCGCTCGACGAGCAGTACGAACGTGGACAGTCGCTCGCCGCGCTCTACGCCTCTCAGGCCGGCATTTACCAGCGATTCGGCTACGCGATCTGCTCGCGCCGCAACAAGTACGAACTGGACCCGGCCGACCTCAGCTTCGTCCACGCGCCCACACCCACCGGCACGCTGAGCATCTCCAACGCCAAGGACCTGCCCGACGACGCCGTCGTCATTCGCGACCTCTACCGCGAGTACATGCAACCGCGAAACGGATTGCTGCACCGCGGCATCAACCTCTGGAGCGCCGAGGTACTGGACGAACCCGGCGACATCGCCGAAGGTCCCGTCCGTGTCCTGCTCTACGAAGAGGACGGAGAAGCGCTCGGCTACATGGTCTTCACCAGCCGCGAAGACCAATCGCTCAACGCCTTCAGCGCCGGTCAGCGCGATCACCGCATGACGATTCGCGAGTACGGCTGGCTCACGCCGGCCGCGTATGTGGCCCTCTGGCAATACGCCGCCAGCCAGGACCTGACCTGGCGGATCTTCGTCAACGATGTCCCCTCGGACGATCCGATCGTCCACTTCGCCCGCGACCCGCGCACTCTCCGCGTCCAGTCGATGGACGGCATTCTGGTCCGCATCGTCGACCTGCCGCGCGCACTCATGACCCGCAGGTACCAGGTCGAGTCGGAGATCACCTTCCGGGTGCTCGACGACCTCTGCGACTGGAACCAGGGCACCTGGAAGCTCTCGGTCGGACCCGAAGGCGCCGACATCCGTCAGGTCGACGCATCAGCGGAACTGACAATGGACGTGTTCACGATGGCGCACCTGGCGACCGGCGCACTGTCGGCGACCTACAATCATCGCCTCGGCCGGATCGAAGCCACGGACTCGGCCGCGCTGATCCGCGCCGACCACCTCTTCGCCACCGAGTACGCCATGCACTGCATGAACCACTTCTAGGATTCAACCAGAGCTCAGACCGCCTCGCCGAGCAGGTAGCGCCCGACCGCCTCCTCTAACGCCGTGACCTCCCGAGGATCGAGGTCGCGGTAGGGCGGCCGCGTGTACGTCAGCGGCAAACCGCTGGTGATGTGGATCAGCTCTTTCAGCGCCCCCACTCGCGGGAACAGGTTGAGAATCGCGTGCAGTTCGTTGAGCTGGTCCTGGGGCCGATGCGGCTCGCCGCCTTCGCGGTGCGCGAACTGGATCGTCTTGACCAGCGCCGGCACCGCATTGGCCATGCCCGACACGCCGCCCACGCAGCCGGCCTGGTAGAGCGGCGCATGCGCGGCGTCCGACCCCGCCATCACCCGGAACTCCGAGCCCGGACCCGCCGACGGCACCTGCGCCATGTAGCGCTTGGTCCGCTCCGCGTCGCCGCCCGAGTCCTTGATCCCCATCAATTGCTCAGGATACCGCTGCAGCACGCCGGCGAGCACGTCGTCGGGAATGTCGATCCCGGCCTGAGCCGGCATGTTGTAGAGCAGCGCCTTGCCCTCGGACGGCAACGATTCGATCACGGCGCAGAACCACTGGATCATCCCCCAGGAATCCACGTTCTTGAAGAAGAACGGAGGCAGCAACGCGACAGCGTCGGCGCCCGCGTCGAGCGCATCATTGGCCGCGCGGATCGTGTCGGGCAGCGCGGGACAGGTTGCGCCGGCCACGACGACCAGCCCGCCGCCGATCCCGCGCGACGCCTGCTTCACCGCTTCAACCACGCGCTTGCGTTCGTCCATGCCAACCGACGGTCCCTCGCCGTTCGTCCCCAGCGTGAGGATCCCGGTGATGCCCATCGTCCGCATCCAATCGACGTGCGGCCCGATCCAGTCCACGTCGACATCGCGCCCGCCCTTGGTAAACGGCGTCACCTGTGCCGTCATCAACCCATCGAGCCGTTCGTACGCCAGCGCCATAGCTCTGCCTCCGCATGCGATTCTGTAGGCAGCCTAACTTCGAGCCACGAGTCGCCTCAGCCAATACGCTCAAGCCATGCCACGCATCTTCCTCTGCAGCGCCACCGGTTCCTTGACCACCGACGCAGCCCCGGTCGGCGGCGGCGTCGCCGTTCTTGAGGCGCTGATTCCACACCTCGAGCGCTCCGACTTCGACGTGACGCTGCTCACCCCCGGAGCCACTGAAGCCAGGGACGGCATCCGCCAGCAGCTCCCTGTGCCCACGCTCGAACGGGTGGAGCCCGACCGAATCCTCAGGCTCAATGCGAGACGCTACGGGGAGTTCGCATTCGAGTGGGAATCGGCGCTGGCTCAGTACTTCGCCAACATCGACACGAAGGACACCGTCGTCCTCGCCAACGACACCGCCGAAGGCCCGCCGTTCACCCAACTGCACGAGAACGGCTTCCCGCAGGTCGCGCTGCTCCATGTGATCGTGAGCGAGTTCTTCAGCCGACGCTACGTCTCCCAGCCGACCGGCCTGCCGATCAGCGGACCGCACCTGTCCGCGCTCTGGCGTCTGGCCGAGCGCCGAGGCTTGACCCGACACGCGCCGGACATCGCCCGACTGGTCTGGGCCAAGGAGCGAGACCTGGCGCGACACGTCGACACACCGATCGCACCCTCCGCGCCGGTCGCCCGCTCACTTGCAGACTGCTACCCGGGCACCGGCGTCTCCCGACGCACCCAGATCGTTCCCTGGGGCGTGATCGGCGAACCCAATCCCGGGTTGCGCGAGCAACGCCGCGAAACGCTGCGCGAAATCCACGCCGACCCAAACCGCTTCACCCTGCTGACCCTGAGTCGTCTCTCGCCCGAAAAGCGAGTCGAGCTCATCATCGATGCGCTCAAACTGATTGAGCGACAGTCCCCCGCGACGGCTGAGCGTATCCAGCTCATCGTCGCCGGCGGTCCGGCCTACATGGGCGGCGTGTCCTACGAGCGAAAGCTCAGGCAGGACGCTGCACAACTCAGACGAGCGGAAGTCCACTTCCCCGGCTATGTCACCAGCGAGCAGAAATGGAACCTGTTCGCCGCCGCCGACGCCTTCCTCTCACCCAGCTACTACGAGGCCTACGGCCTCACAATCGCCCAGGCCCTGGGCAGTGGACTTCCCGTGATCGCCGCTCCGCACGCCGGAGCTCACGCAACGGTCGACGATCGCCACGGCTGGATCGCCGAACCGACTCCGCGAGCATTCGCCGCCGCCATCCGCCGAGCATTACACGCCGACGAGAACCGCGAGATCCTGCGCCGACGAGAAGCGGCAGCCAGCTGGGGCAGCGAGCGGCCATTCGATGTCGCCGCCCAACGCATGATCGGGATCGCCCGTAGACTCGCGCTGGGCGAACCGCCCGAGGAGGCTCTCTAATGACCCAGCGAGCAGTCCTGTTTGATTTCGGCGGAGTGCTGATCCGCATGGACTGGGATGGCTACGACGAGTTCGGCAAGCAGTGGAATCTTCCGGCCGGCAGCCTGATCGACGCCTTCTACCGCACGCCCGAGTGGCACGCGATCGAAACCGGCCGCGGCAACTGGGACACCTGGCAACGAGGCGTCGAACAGAGCCTCTCCCCCTACCTGCAAGGCAACGTCGTCGAAGCGGTCCAGGACTTGCTCGACGCCTGGTACGCCCAGCCCTGGCAGTATCACCACCCCAACTTCGAGCTTGCCCACGACCTGCAGGCCGCCGGACACAAGATCGGCGTGCTCTCCAACGCCCCAGACGACCTGCGCGACCGCTTCCTCAGCAACCTCCCGGTCGAGGTCGACTGGGACGCGATCGTCGTCTCAGGCGAGATCGGCATGCGCAAACCCGATCCCGAGATCTTCCACCACGCTGCCGGTGAGATCGGCGTCGCACCCGAGCACTGCTTCTTCATCGACGATCTGGAGGAAAACGTACTCGGAGCCCAGAAGACCGGTATGAGCGGCTACCACTTCACCCGAAACAATTACCGAGCCCTACGAATCGCGCTCCGAGCTGCGGGCATCGACAGCTAGCCGCTGTCCGATCCGCTCCGATCACGCAACACCGCGAAGAAGACCGAGGCAATCAACGCACCGACCCCCGGCGCGACCCAGTAGACCCAGTGGTCGTCCCAGAACCAGGCAATCGCCGCCGGACCAAACGACCGGGCCGGGTTCATCGACGCGCCTGAGACGCTGCCGGCCATCGTCACCGCCGCAGCCACGTACAGACCGACCGCGATCGCAACGACGGTCGCGCCGCGCCCCCGCTCGGCCATCATCAGGATCGCGTAGACCAGGAAGAACGTGATCACGACCTCGGTCCCGAATGCCTGGATCAGCGGGCCGTCACTGAAGTTCGCCCCCAACCACGATTCGCCCTCGCCCGTGTGATTGCGGAACAGCCCGTGCATCACCGACGACGCGATCAACGCACCCACCAGTTGTGCGCCCACGTACGGCGCCAGCTTGCGGCCCGGCAGCTTGCCCGTCAGCCACAGTCCCAGCGAGACCGCCGGATTCAGATGCGCGCCCGAGATCGCCCAGAAGGCAAAGATCATCACCGCCACGCCGAATCCGTTGGCCAGTCCCACACCCAGCGCGCCGAGCGAACCGCCGGACCACCAGTTCACGTGCGACGATCCGGCGCAGAACAACACCAGCCCGAACGTGCCGAGCACTTCGGCCATCAACTGCCGAGCCGTCGCCTGGTTGCTCGGCCGATCCAGCCTCAGTTGATTCACCGCCGGACTCACCAGGCGACCAAGCGGAGCCAGTGCCTGTTCAATCGGACTCATGAACTGACCTTTCACGTTCCGAGTCGCCCGAAACGTTATCACTCACCCCGAATCTCTGAGTATGTGCGCTGTTAAGGTTGAGCCATGCCAAATCGACTTGCCGCCGAAACCTCTCCCTATCTCCTCCAACACGCCAACAACCCCGTGGACTGGTTCCCCTGGGGCGAGGAAGCCTGGGCTCGCGCCCGCGCCGAGGACAAGCCGGTCCTGGTCAGCGTCGGCTACGCCGCCTGCCACTGGTGCCACGTGATGGAGCGCGAATCCTTCGAGGACGAAGAGATCGCCGCCCTGCAGAACGATCTCGTCGTCAGCATCAAGGTCGACCGCGAGGAACGACCCGACGTCGACGAAATCTACATGGACGCCCAGCAAATGCTGCACGGTCACGGCGGCTGGCCGCTCAACGTCTTCTGCACCCCCGACGGCCGGCCGTTCTTCGGCGGCACCTACTTCCCGCCCCAGCGACGAACCGGCATGCCCGGCTGGACCGACGTCCTCCAGGGCGTCACCCGAGCCTTCCGCGAGCAACGCGACCAGGTCGAACAACAGGCGACGGAACTCACCAAACACCTCAACTTGCGAGTCGAATTGGCCGGCGAGGACCTGACCGAGTCGCCCGCACAGATACGCTCCCGAGCCGCTACCGCGCTCCTCCAGGCCGCCGACCGAACCCACGGAGGCTTCGGCGGCGCCCCCAAGTTCCCGCAGCCCTTCTATCTCCAGCTGCTCGTCCAGCAAGCGCTCGACCCGGCGGCCGGCAATCGCAACGACGCCCGCCGCCACCTCGCCGACTCACTGCGCAAGATGGCCGAAGGCGGCATCTACGACCAGCTCGCCGGCGGCTTCCATCGCTATGCGGTGGACGAGATCTGGCTGGTCCCGCACTTCGAGAAGATGCTCTACGACAACGCCCTGCTCATTCCGCTCTACCTCGACGCACAGCGTTTGGCCGATTCGCAATCTTCTCTCCCCCCCAGCGGGGGGGAGATGCCGAAGGCAGAGGGGGGGAGAGACTCCCTGTTCACCCAAATCGCCCGCCAGACTGCCGACTACCTCCTCGACGGTCTGCAGACTCCGGACGGCGCCTTCTACGCCTCGACCGACGCCGACTCCGAAGGCGTCGAAGGCAAGTACTTCGTCTGGACCCGCGACGAACTGCACGAGCTGCTCGACGAACAGGACGCCGAGATCGCCTGCCGCCGCTGGGGCGTCGACGTGGGCGGCAACTGGGAGGGCAACTCGATCCTGCTCGCCGCCCAGTCGCCCGAGGACGTCGCTCGCTGGCTCAATCTCGCCCTCGCCGATGTCGAGTCCTCGCTCGAACGAAGCCGCCAAACGCTCCTCGAACACCGCACCACGCGGATTCCTCCGGCCACCGACACCAAGATCATCGCCGCCTGGAACGGCATGGCGATCGACGCGTTGGCCAAAGCCGGAGCAGTGCTGGAAGAACCTCGCTTCATCGACGCCGCCGAGCGAGCCGCCCGTTTCATCCTCGACCACATGCGCCCCAGTAGCGGCGATGCCGAGGGCAACCTGTTGCGCATCCACTCCGCCGGACGGGCCTCGGTCGAGGCCTTTGTCGAGGACTACGGCGCCGTCGCTGACGGGATGATCTCGCTCTACGAATCGACCGGCGACGAGTCCTGGTACACCGAGGCGCGATCAATGATCGACGCCATGATCGAGCGCTTCTGGGACCACGAAGGTGGCGGATTCTTCACCGTTGGCCGCGACGGCGAGCAACTGATCGCACAGCGCAAACCAACCCAGGACGGTGCAACACCCAGCGGCAACGCGCTCGCCGCCCGCGCCCTCGCCCGCATGTACGCGCTCACCGCAGACGGCCGCTACGCCGATCTGATCGAGGCGATGCGCACCACCTTCTCCGCCTACCTGAGCAAGGCGCCGACCATGCTCGGCCTCTTCGTCTCGGTCGAGGATTGGCTGACTGATCACCGCTCGGTCGCGCTCGTCGGACCGGCGGATGACCCGGAACTCCAGCAGATGCGCCGCGACCTCTGGTCGGGCGAGCCGCGTCCGATGGTCGTCATGCAGCGCTCGACCGACGACACCCTCGTCCCCCAGCTCGCCGACAAGTCGCAACAAGACGGCCGACCGACCGCCTACGTCTGCCAGGCGTTCGCCTGCTCAGCCCCCGTCCACACCGCGACAGAGCTACAAGCCGTATTCGACGAACCGCTGTCGGTGTAGTAGCGTGATAATCACGAACAGGCAATCTATCTCCAGCTCTGCACTGGTGACGACATGAGCCCTTTTCCCTTCCTCGTCAACCGGCGTCGAACACGCTCGACAAACTCCGAATATCCCTCGCAAAAGGCGATACATAATCGGAACTTTTCCGAACAAATCCGATCAAATCCGATCAAACCCGAACGCGCAGAACCCACGATCCCCTGCAAAACACAGGGAATCGTGCAATTCCCCGGCACATAACGAGAGGATCCGTCCATGCCCCACCAAACCATCGTTCCCTCGCTGCGCTACGTCGACTCCAACCGCGCCATCAAGTGGATGCAGGACACCTTCGGCTTCACCGAGCACTTCGTCGTCCGCAATGAGGACGGACGCGTGGAGCACGCCCAGATGGCCTTTCGAGGCTCCCTGGTCATGCTCGGCGACCTGCAGGGCGACGCCCACGACCTGCCGCATCAACACGGTTCGCTGAGCCTGACTGCCGAGTCGGCGGAGCAGGTCGACGAGGTCTACGCCAACGCCGTCGCGGCCGGCGTCAAAGTGATCCAACCCCTGACCGACACCGATTACGGCTCCCACGCCTTCACCGTCGAAGATTACGAAGGCAACCACTGGCATCTGGGCACCTACGACGCCCTGGCCGAGGAATAGGACTCGCGAGATTGCACATGGCACACCAGACAATCATTCCCGCATTCCGCGCCGACGACGCCCAGGCGCTGATCGAGTGGCTGCGCAACACGTTCGGCTTCACCGAGAGGATGATCGTGCCCGACGGCAACGGCGGCCTCGCCCACGCCGAGTTGGAATGGCGCGGCAGCCTGGTCATGCTCGGATCAGCCCGCGGCGAGGACGACCCGCTGAACGAGTCGATCGGCAAGGCATCCGTCAGCTTGACTGCTGAGTCGAACGAACAGGTCGACGAGCTGTACCAACGAGCCCAGGATGCGGGCGCCCCCGTCGCATTCCCGCTCGAAGACACCGACTACGGTTCGCACGCGTTCACGGTCCGCGACCCCGAAGGCAACTTCTGGCACTTCGGCACCTACGACCCGCTGGCTTCAACCGAGTAAGTCGAAGTAAGTCGAAGTAAACCATGCCGCTCGCGCCCGAACCCGAACGCCCCGACATCGATCCCGGCTACGGCATCGGCGATCCGCAGTACCCATTCACGCCGATCGAATGGAGCGATGTGACCGCCCGCCTCGTCGAATCGCGCAACTACTGGGTGGCTACGACCAGACCGTCGGGACGCGCCCACTCCGTCCCCGTCTGGGGCATCTGGTTCGAGGACGCCTTTTGGTTCTTCACAGGTCCTGAGTCGCTGACAGGCAGGAATCTGCTACGAGACGGGGCTGCCGAGGTACATCTCGAGAGCGGCGACGATGTTGTCTTGCTGTTCGGTGTCATCGAGACCGCCGGCCCAATCGACACGGTGGCGGAGGCATATCAAGCCAAGTACGGATTGGTCGGCGATGGCAGCGAGACGGCCTTCAGGCTCCGTCCCGCCAAGGTCATCGCCTGGCGAGAGCACGACTTCCCCAACAGCGCCACCCGCTGGCGCTTCTAACCGGACTAGCTGCCCGTGAACTCCGCTGTCCGACGCTCATTGAAGGCGGCCACGCCTTCCTTCACGTCGTCCGTGTAGGCCAGACGCTCAAAGTAGAGTTGCTCAATCCGCAAGCCCTCGTCCAACGAGGTCTGCATCCCGCGCACCGCCGCCGACTTGCAGGCCCGCACCGCCAGCGGCCCGTTGCGATTGATCCGATCCGCCATCGCCCGCGCCGCGTCCATCAACTCGTCCGCCTCGACAACCCGATGCACCAACCCAATCTCCAGTGCGCGCTCGGCCGACAGCGGGTCGCCGGTCAGGATGATCTCCATCGCCCGGCTCTCGCCCAGCAGCCGAGGCAAGCGCTGTGTGCCGCCCCAGCCGGGAAGCAGGCCAAGGCCAACCTCAGGCTGACCCATCTGCGCGCCGCTCGCTGCGATGCGGATGTCGCAGGCGAGCGCGACCTCAAGCCCGCCGCCGAAGGCGTATCCGTTGATCGCCGCGATCAGCGGTTTCGAGATGTACATCCCGCGCATGATGCTGGGAGCCAGCTCAAATCGTTCCTTCGACGGCTCGTCCATCAACGCCGGAATCATGTCGCGCAGGTCGGCGCCTGCTGAGAACGCGCGGTCGCCAGCCCCGGCGATGATCGCTGCCCAGGCGTCATCGTCGTCCTTGAATCGCGCGCAGGCCTCGGCGAAGGCTGCGTACTGCTCACGATCGAACGAGTTCAACGCTTCAGGGCGGTCGAGCGTGATTGTCGCGATGCGCTCGGAGACTTCGTAGCTGACGGACATGGGCGCTCCTGATCATCATTCCTGCATGTGCTGCAGGCAGCCTAATCGCGGGCCGCTGGCACGGTCGCCGTTAGGCTGATCGGGACCAACCACGACCACTTGACGAGGAACGACACATGAGCCGACGCATTGGCATGGGATTCGACTGGCAAGGATCGATGGACCGCGAGACCTCGCTCAAGCGGGCGCAGATCGCGGACGAGGTCGGAATCGACTCGCTCTGGGTCGCCGAGGCCTGGGGCCAGGACGCATTCACCACGCTCGTCCAACTCGCCGAACGCACCAGCAACGTGCAGGTCGCCACCGGCATCGTGAACATCTACTCACGTACGCCGGCGGCATTGGCGCAGCATTTCGCCACGATTGACGAACTGTCCGAAGGCCGCGTGATCGTCGGACTGGGCAACTCCGGACCGCAGGTGATCGAGCACTTCCACGGGGTGCCCTTCCAGCCGGCGTTCAAGCGCATGCGCGAGACCGTCGAGATCATGAAGATCCTCTTCTCCGGCGAGCGGCTCAACTACGACGGCGACCTGTTCAAGCTCCAGCGTGGTTTCACCCTGCGCTTCGACACCTACCGCAAGCAACTGCCGATTTACCTGGCCACACTCAACCCCAAATCGGTCAAAATGACCGCCGAGATCTCCGACGGCTGGCTGCCGATCATGATCCCGATGGACCGGCTCAAGGAAGAGATCGATTTGGTCAACGACTGGGTCCGCGAGGCGGGCAAGGACCCGGCCGACTTCACGATCCGCGCGCCTGGCGGCGTGACCGTCGCCAACTCGCCCGAGGACCAGGCTCGCGCCCGCGCCGGACAGGCCGGCACCCTCGCCTTCTACTGCGCTCGCATGGGCGAGTTCTACTACCGCCAGCTCTCGCGACAGGGCTACGAAGACGAGGCCAACGCAGCCCGACTCGCCTGGAAGGAGGGCGGCGGCGGAGCGGCCGCCCAGTCGATCCCCGGCGAGATGCTCGAGCAGTTCGGCTTCGTCGGCACGACCGAGGAATGCGTCGAGCGCCTCGAGCAGGAACAAGCCGCCGGCGCCCTCCTCCACAGCGTCAACGTGATGGAGAGCGACCCCAACGAGTTCGCCAAGATCCTCGAAGCGCTCAAGGGCTAGCCAAGCGCTTCACGCCGCCCACTCGATCCACCAGCCGTGCGGCGAGGATCTCGCCAGGAGCTGGCGCTCCGACTTGCCGCCGGTGAATCGGGTGATCGCCAGCTGCGGCTGCTGCGCATCGCCGATGTCGTCGAGAAACGCCTCCAGGGTGACCAGCCAGACCGGGCGGTCCATGCTGGTCTGGGCGAGCGTCTCGAAGATCCGCTCGCGTCCGGCTGTCGGTATCTGGTAGAGCGCCACGGTCGAGTAGACCGTCAGCGCTGCCTCGGTGGGCGCCTCGGCGATCATCTCAGGCAGTAACTCCACGGCGTCTCCTGCACGTAGGTCGACCGGCGACCTGGCCAACTCGTGAGCGCCGTCAATCAATCGCTGGTGTCGCTCGACGTGCTCGGGCCAGATCAATGCTCTGAGCCAGCGCAGTTCATCTTCATTGCTCAGGTCGATCGGATTGATGTCTATCCCGCCTCGGAACCAGACCGACAGGTCGTCGGCCAGAGGCGGCATCGCGCCGCCGCCGCGCAGTTCGGCCTCCAGCTCCACCCGGGCCTCGGCGTGGCCCCAGGCGGCTTCTTCCTGGCCGCCTCTCAGATAGCGGTAGCGGTATCTGTCGACGTTGAGGTTGAGTCCGGCGCTGGCGCCGACATCGATCAGGGCGAGCGGCAAGCCGGATTCCCGCTGGATCATCGAGAACACCGGTAAGAGACAAGTACACCGGCGGACGACATTGGTTTGGGTCCGGTGCGTGGAAATCAGTTTGACGATCTCGTCGCGATGGGAGAGGCAGAAGTCGCGGAAGGCGGGGAAGGCCGGCTCCATTGGGCGCTCCTCGCCCGACACGATCGGGTAGTGCGCCGCCAGCGGATGGTCGGCATACGCGCCGCGGCTGAGCAGCAGGTACTGCACGGCGGCAAAGAGCATGTTCGGCGCCGGCTGCCGCCGCCGCTTCTGCGCTGCCAGTTCCAGGAGTTCGTGATCCAGCGAGATACCGTAGGCCAACTCCGCGTACATCGGCGAGGCGAGGTCGGGCGACTCGACCCGGGCGAAGCGGTGGAACACATCTCGATAGTGCGCCGCCCTCTCTGAGTCGAGAGGCGCATCGAGACCGCTCCTGGCGCTCATGTCCGTGCGCTAGACAGCTCTAGGCGCTGAGGAACTCGCCAATCCTGGCGAGCAGCGCCTCAGGCTCTTCGACCTGCGGCATGTGACCGGAGGCGTTGAACATCGCCACCTCGGAGTTGGGGATGGCGCGATTGAAGTCGTCCGCGTACTGCGGCGGAATCAGGCCGTCGGAGGCGCCCCAGGCGATCAAGGTCGGCGAGGTGACGCGGTGGATGCGTTCGGAGAGGCGCTTGTCGGGAATCGGCCACATGAAGCGGGCGGCAGTCTGGAGCATCTTGGCCCGCTCGACGGTCACGGTGCGCAACTCGTCCGGGTCCTCCGGCGGAGGCGCGGTCATCATCTGAGCGCCGGGGTGGTTGGTGTCGTGGAACAATGCGGGGACCAGTTCGTTGGGCAGCATGGCGAAGAAATCGGCCACCGGGTAGTCGTCGTTCCAGAGGCCGGCCGGAGCGATCAGCACGAGCTTGGAGACCCGGCCGGGCTGCATCGCCGCGACCTCGGCCGCGAACCATCCGCCCATCGAGTGTCCGACGACGATCACGTCGTCCACGCCCAGCGCGTCGAGGAAGTCCCAGTAGAAGTAGAAGACATCGTGATGGTCCATCAGCCACTCGACGCCGGTCGAGTTGGCGGTGCCGGGCAGCTTCGGTGCGAGCACTCGGTGGTGCTGCGAGAGCTGCTCCAGGAACGGGTCCCAGATCAATCCGCCGGCTCCGTGGATGAAGAGGAGATCAGGTCCGGATCCTGCTTCCATGTAGCCAACGTCGAAACGGCCGTTGACCAGCGAAACGGTCTTGTCTTCCATCCTGACACCTCCAGGCAAACGCACTCTGAGCACGACCCGCTCCGAAGGCGGGCACACCCTGCAAGGCTATGAGTCAGCCTCGATCAGTGTCAATCGCCGACCGCGGTGCCGCCAGATGATCGCGACGCCCACAATCAACAGTCCAAACACGAGGGTCCCGATCACGGCGCCGAGGTTCGAGTCGAGACGCCCGAGCAGGAGGGTCAGGCCAGTCGCATATACGCCGACGACGCCAAAGAACGACTCGAGCCGTTGCCGCCGGACTACACCCGCAAGCAACAGGGAGAGTCCCCAGACGATGCCGATGGCGGCGAGCCAGTCGTTCTCGGCGGCGAGCATGGAGACGGCGACCACACCGCCAGTCAGTAGCGCCGCCTGCCAGAAGGGCATCAGCCAGTGCTCACCGAGCTTTCCCAACAACCGCGGTCCGGCTATCCCGAGGACGGTGACCTGCAGCGCCGTGAACAGCACCACAACGGTCAACCCGACGCCCAGGTCACTCTCGAGATGGGACAGACCACCAGCGAGGGAGCCAAGCAGGAGGAGCGCCGAGGCTGGGAGCAGCTCGAACCGAGCCTGGCGGAAGGCGAGGACGGTCACGAGCCAACCGGCGAGCAGCGACATCCAGTCGATCGCAGTCTCGGGCGACGAGCCCGCGAGCCAGAGGATTGCAGCGCCGGTCGCCAGCGACGCGCCAAGGCGCGCCCAGGGCACGGCGTCGGCGTTCAGCAATCGGCTGGGGCGCAGCGTCGCGATCTGCGCCACGGCGCCAACTCCGATGACCGCAACGAATGTGCCCCACAGTTCCCATCCCGTCAGCCAATCGGTGACCCCTCCGTCGATGAACACCTCGAGTGCGTTGTTATCGACCGCGATCGAGAACGGCATCAGACCAACTGCGAGGGCAGCCAGCAATGTCGCCAGGCGCGAGCGAGTCAGGCGGACCATTGCTCCGCCGACGAGTAGCGCGCCGAGGCAGATGAGGAAGAACCCGATCTTGTATTGGTCACCGTCGCCAACCAGCTCCAATGCGAGGCCCAGCGCCAGCGAGAGCAGGATGACAGTGCTCGCCGCCAACCCGTCTGAGACGGCCCTCAAGCTCGAGTGCCAGGAGCTTCGCGCCAGGTAGCCGGCCACGAGGCCCATCCCGAGCGGGACAAAGACCCTGCCGTCGTCGTTTGAATCCATCAGGCCGACGGCCAGAAACGCGCCGACGAGGGCAATCGATACGCCGAGGTAAGACAGGGCATCAACCAGCCGACTCGCCGAGGATTCCGCTTCCCGCTCCGCCTCCCAGGCGCGAATCGCTTCAACTGCTTCGTCGCCGAGCAGTCCCGCTTCGTCCCAGCGACTCAGCGCCGACTCCCAGTCGTTGCGGCTAAACCAGGACGCCACTTGCCGCCGCCCTTCCCGCGCACTCAGCCTAGAGTGATTTCATGCCCGCCAGCGAGGTTCCCGACGAGATCATCCGCGCCTATGACATCCGCGGCACCACGCCGGATCAGGTCGATGCGAACGTCGCGGAGAGAGTCGGGAACGCGTTCGCCCAATGGCTGCTGGATCGCGGCGCGAGCTCGATGGTCATCGGTCACGACACACGCGCGACGTCGCCTGAGCTCTACGAGGCCGCTGTGGGCGGCGCGCTCGACGCAGGCATCGACGTGCAGGCCGCCGGACTCGCGCCGACGCCGGTGATCGGCTGGAGCGTCGAGCGGGACGGTCTGGGCGGAGGGCTGATCGTGACGGCGAGCCACAATCCGCCTGAGTACAACGGCTTCAAACTGCTCGGCGAGGAAGCGACTCCGTTGCTGCCCGAGGAGATCCGACACGTCGCCGGCCACGACTCTCGGACGAGCGCGAGCCGAGGTTCGCGTCACTCGTTCGACGCGAACGGTCCATATCTCGAGTTGCTCAACGAGCGATTCAGGGACGACACCGGAATCCGAGTCGCCATCGATTGCGGCAACGGCGCGACGACGCTCACCGCGCCCCCGGCCCTGATCGCCAGCGGCGCACAGCTGCATGCGATCCGCACCACGGCCAGGCCGTTACAGTCCGATGCTGCCGACCCGCAGAATCCCGAGACGATGCGCGAACTTGCTCGGGTCACGCGGACACTGGACGCCGGCCTCGGCATTAGCTGGGACGGCGACGGCGACCGGATCGGCGTCGTCGATCATCTCGGACGACGATACGAGGCCGACTGGTTGACCGCGGTGCTGGCACGGCCGCTGCTGGAACGTCATCCTGGTGCCGAGGTGCTGGTTGATCTGAAGACCAGCTCCAGCGCCATCAACGACATCGAACGAAGAGGCGGTCAGCCGGTGTCGGCCAGGACTGGCTACTCATTCTTCCGCCGACTGATGCGCGAGCAGCAGATCGCGTTCGGCGGGGAGACCAGCGGGCACATCATGTTCGGGCCGGAGTATCGACCTGGCGAGCATGCGCCCTGGATCGACGACGGCGTCTACGCTGCTTGCGCGTTGCTGGAGTACCTGTCCGAGACAGGATCGACGCTGGCTGATGAGATGTCGGAGATCGACGCACGGCCGATCTCGCCCGAGCTGCGCCTGCCCTGTCCCGACGGTCAGAAGGCCAGTATTGCCGCACAGATCGGCGACTGGTTCTCCGACCGTCACGGCGACTCGCAGGTCGATCGGAGCGATGGAGCGCGGGTCACGATCGCCGACGGCTGGCTCCACGCCCGCGCGTCCAACACTGCTCCGGCCCTGAGTCTGCGCTTCGAGGCCGTCGACGAATCGGCCTACCGACGACTCGCCGAGCAACTTCACACCGTCCTGGCGCGGCATCCCGCCGTGGCAGGAACCGACCAGTTGAACGAACCTCCGACGATCGGGCCTCAGCCGCTTATCTGACGTAGACGGCGACGCCCAGCTCCTCGGCCAATTCGCGAGTCGCAGCGCCCGGCTCTTCTTCGACGACCAGAGTCACGCGAACGTCATCGTCTCGACCGTCCAGCGACGACTCGGCTCGACGGACCGCTCGCATCTTGACCAGCGTGAACACAGCTTGCTGGAGCTCGTGCGGCTCGGTTCCCTGAGGACGGACCTCAACGATCAAGGACTCGGTTTTGCCAAGGAAGGCGGCGTCCGATTCGTCGCCGGACGGGAACCAGCGCTCGGTGACGCCGACCGAGTCGGCCGGCGCGCCCAGCGCAGCTCCGTTCGACGCTGCCCATTCCTTGAGTGCGCGATGGGCCGAACTCTCGCGGGTGCCGGAGCGGGTCTTGGTCGGTGGGAGGCCGAAGGTGTAGATCCCGATCGTGACCCAGTCGAAGGCCTGCATCGCGCGCAGTTCGTCGTCCGACGCGCCTCCTAACAGCCCGCGCAGGTCGGGAGCGTCGGGGTACATCGCGGACAGCCTTGTCTGCATGCCATCGGCAATCGCCGACAGGTCGACCGCCCCGGCAGCGGCTGGGAATCGCTGCTCGGCCGCCGCCGGGTCTGCGAGTTCGCCCTTGCGCGCCGACTTGGTTAAGAAGCGGAACAGGGTTCGTTGGAGGTCGATATCCGAGACTTCGAGCGGCATGGACGTAGGGTAATGATCGATGAGCGATTCGCCGATTCCTCGCGAGATCTTTCGCGCCTACGACATCCGCGGGCGGGCCATCGGCAGCGACGCGCCGCTGACGCCGGATCTGGCGCTTCGAGCCGGGTTGGCCTTTGCCGAGCTGGTCAAGTCAACCGAGCAGGTCGTGGTCGGCGGCGATCTCCGACGCTCCACACCGGCGCTCCAGCAGGCCGCCATCGCCGGGCTGCTCGATGCCGGCCTGGACGTCGTCGACATTGGCCGCGCGCCGTCGCCGTTGGTCTACTGGACCACGGCCTTGCTGACCCAGGAGCGGCTCACGGCCGGACTCGTCGTCACCGCGTCGCACAACCCTCCCGACGACAACGGGATCAAGCTGCTCCACACCGATGCCATGCCGTTCTCGCCGGAACAGATCCAGTCGGTCGCCGACCTTGTGGCATCGGGAGTTACCGTCGCCAAGCGTCAAGGCAAGCGAACGCTGTGGAGCCCGAGGCCGGCCTACGTTCGCAGCCTGGCTGAGTCGTTTCGATTGCGGCGTCCGTTGCAGGTCGCCATCGATCCCGGCAACGGCGCCGCGACTGTGACTGCGGCGACAGCGTTGCGGGCGATCGGCTGCGAGGTGTTGTCGATCAACGATGATCCGGAGGAGACCGAGATAGCCCACCCCGCTGACCCGCAACACGCCCGGAATGTCGCGCAGCTGGCGTCGTTCGTGTCCGACTCGGGCGCAGATGTCGGGTTCGCCTTCGATGGCGACGGCGACCGGCTGGGTCTGGTTGACGGTCGGGGACGCAGAGCTACGCCCGATCAGGTTCTGGCGCTGCTGGCGCAGGACTGGTTGGCGCTGCATCCCGGTGCTTCGATCCACATCGACGTCAAGACTTCGCAGGCGGTGATCGACCACATCACGCAACTGGGCGGTCGGGCGCGCGTTGGACCGGTCGGACACTCGCTGGGCAAGTATGTGATGCGGGAGCGCGGGATCGGGTTTGGCGGCGAGGCGTCGACTCACTACTTCTACCGCGTCGATGATCCGCCGCACATCACCGACGACGCCGTGCGCACGGCCTGTCGCGTTGCTCAGATGGCGTCACGAAGCCCGCTTGAACCGATTCTGGACTCTGTTCCCCGCTATTGCATTTCGCCGGAGGTCAAGATTGCTTGTTCCGACGAGCGCAAGCACCGCGTCGCTGCGGAGATCGCCAAGACAGCACGGGCACGGTGGCCCGTGAATGAGATTGACGGCGCTCGAATTGATCTCTCAAGTCAGGCGGAAGGCGCCTGGTGCGTGATCCGCGCATCCAACACGACGCCGTTTCTGACGGTGCTGGTTGAGGGCCGCGACGACTCTGGCTATGTGATCGCTCAACGGATTACAGCCGACATTTTGAGCGAGGCGGGGCTGGATCCGGCGCCGCTGCTCAGTCAGCCAGCGCTTGACTGAGTTCGGGGCGGGGCAGCTCGAAGACGTCGGCGAGCAGTTCGTAGGAGCGGATGCGGGCAGCGAAATCGTAGGTGATCGTGAGCGCGATGAACTCGTCCACGTCGTAGGCCCTGGCCAGTTGCTCGAGCTTCTCGCGGACGCGCTGCGGCGAGCCGTGGATGCTGCGGTTCTGCATGTAGCCGATGTAGTCGAGCTCGGGCTGGGAATAGGGAAAGTTCATCGCTTCCTCGACCGAGGGGATGCCTCCGCGCGCGCCGCGATTGCCCTTGATCCGCCAGCACCAGCGGCTCCAGCAGAGCTGTTCCGCCTCTTCGTCGGTCTCGGCGACGGTGACCGAGACGCCCAGCGAGGCTCGCGGCTCGGAGCTGACCGGCGAGGGCTGGAAACGTTCTCGGTACTTGCGCACGACCTGCTCGCCACCTTCGGGCGAGATGAAGTGGGCGAAACAGTGCGACCAGCCGAGCTCGGCGGCAACGTGCCCGCCGTAGTGCGAGGAGCCGAGCAACCAGAGCTCGGGCATCGGCGCGCCGGGCGGCGCGGCTCGGACTTCGCGGTACTGGTGGTCGGGCGGCAGGTCGTCGGCCAGCCAGCCGTACAGGTCGAGCAGTTGCTCGGGGAAATGGTCGATCCCGAGCGCGCCGGGTCCATGCACCAGCGCTCGCGCGGTGCGCCCGTCGGAGCCGGGGGCGCGGCCGACACCGAGGTCGATCCGGCCGGGGAACTGGGTCGTCATCGTGCGAAAGTTCTCGGCCACTTTGAGCGAGCTGTAGTGGGGCAGCATGATCCCGCCCGAGCCGACGCGGATCTGAGAGGTGCGCCAGGCGACCTGGGGGATCAGTACCTCGGGCGAGGCGCAGGCCAGCGAGCCGGCGTTGTGATGCTCGGCCAGCCAGTAACGCGAGTAGCCGAGCCGGTCGCAAGTTTCGGCCAGCTCGAAGGTCTCGGAGATCGCGGTGGCGGCGGTGCCGCCGTCGCGGATGGGAATTTGATCGAGCACGCCGAGTCGGATGTCGGAAGGCATGGGACGATCCTACAGCGGGGTCGCGCGGGCGACTGTGCCGTTCAGGTGTTCAGGTGTTCAGGTGTTCAGGTGTTGAGGTGTTCAGCCCGATTTTTCTTCTCCGGTTCGCTGATCACGATTTCCAGTGTTTTACGGGAGATCGTGCGTTCAGATCGGTCAGGATCGTTCAGCTTCGTTCAGGATCGTTCAGGCCGACCTGACCGCCGGGGCGTTCGGTCCCGCGATCAAGTCGGGGGCAGGCCTGTTCGGTTTTGTTCGATTCCGGGCCACGCTGGAGCGGGTGGTCCGAGCGACACCAGCGCGGTATCGGCGAGTTTTTTTGTCTGAGGCGGAAGCGAGGGCGAAGTCCAGCGTATTGCTGGAGATCGTGCGATTCGGGGGTGCAATTTCTGACAGTTTGGTGCTGGTTTTTTCGGTCGAACGCGGATTTTGTGCATTGTTTGCCGGGCTTGCCGGATGCGCAGCGGGATGCGTGCCGGTCAGGCGGTCAGGTAGGCGGCAGATGTTGGACATACGATCTCTCGTGGCCGGTCGCGTTAGGTCGTACAAACGTACATTGTTGGTTCCTGGCTTGTCGAGCGACGGTGGAGGGTTGGGAGTTGCTCAGATGACAAGTTGAAGTGTGCTGTTGTCTCTTGGTCGAAGATGGAGCGGGTCCTCCCATGAAGCGGGGAATGGGGAGGGAGGGGTTGCGGCGGGTTGCAGTGAGGCGGACGGTGTTGTCCTAGCGGGGTTGGGTGCTCTGGGCCCCGTGTCGGGGCGCGGGGGATCGGAAGGGGAAGGGTGTGGATCTGTCGGCTGTTTGGTGATGGTTGCCGATGTCGGGCGGCCCCCTCCGCCGCATCGCGGCACCCCCGCATCAAGTGCGGGGCAGGCTCCCGCAGAGGGGGAGGAAATGGGAAGGGGAGGTCTTCAGTGATCCGGAATCGATCTTTTGGGGCGCCCCTACAACAAGACTGGACGGGAACTTGGGGAGGGGTTGTCGCATAAGCTGAACGTTCACGCCTTGGGCGACAGGTCTGGAGACGATGATGTCTGAACCGCTTGCACCGATCAGCAGCCGCGCGGCCGATGCGGCTCGCGACGCGTGGGACAGCTTCCCCGCGCTGCACACGGCGAACGCGGCGACGAGGAAGATGGAAGCGGGCAACGCGACGGCCTGGGGGCTGTCGGAGCGGGCGCGGGCGAGCACGCTGCCGCCAATCTCGCTGGGCGGCGGGATTCCGGACGCGGACACGCAGCCTCGGGCGGAGTTGCTGGCGGCGATGGAGCGTGTGCTGGCGCAGCCGGGCGATGCGCCGCTGGTCTACGGCGGACCGCAGGGGTACGAGCCGCTGCGGCACGAGATCGCGCAGTACTTCGCGCGCAATCATCCGGCGCAGCCCGACCCGAGTTGGTTCCTGATGACCAACGGCGCGGCGGGGGCGATCGAGTCGATCTGCGCCGCGTTCCTCGACCCGGGCGACGTGGTGATCACGGAGATTCCGACGTTCGCTGGCTCATTGCGGACGATGCGAGGCAAGCAGGCGGATGTCGTGGGCGTGGGGATGGACGACGAGGGGTTGAAGCTGGACGAGCTTGAGTCGACGATCGATCGGCTGGAGTCGGAGGGGCGCACGGTCAAGCTGATCTACACGCAGCCCACGTTCCACAATCCGACCGGCCTGACGATGACGCTGCAACGGCGGCTCGACCTGATCGAGCTGGCGGCTCGCAAGCGGGTGCTGCTGATGGAGGATCACGCCTACTCGGAGCTGTATTTCGAGGGTCCGCCGCCGCCCACCCTGTCGGAGCTGACCGACGGCTACGGCGTGCTGACGGTGGGCACGTTCTCGAAGGTGATCGCGACCGGACTGCGGGTCGGTTGGGTGCAGGCTCGCCCGGACTGGATCCAGGCGATGGTGCCGGCCCGCTTCGACATGGGCAACAGCCCGCTGCTGCATCGGATGCTGCACGAGTACATGGTGCGCGGCAACTTCCACGAGCACGTCGACCAGATGCGGCGGCTGTATGCGCTCAAGGCTCAGACCCTGGCGGGGGCGCTGGAACCGTACGGCGAGCCCTACTTCGACGTGATCGAGCCGTCCGGCGGGTTCTTCCTCTGGCTCAAGCTGCGCAACGGTCTGAACGCGGACGCGGTGCGGGACTTCGCCGCCGAGGACGGGCTGAGTTTCGCCTCGGGCAACCGCTTCTATCCCTCGGGCGACCCGGGCGACGACGGCCAGTCGGTGCGGCTGGCCTACTCATGGCCGCCGACGAAGGTGCTCGAGGACGCGGCGGAGCGTCTGGGTCGGGCGTTCCATCGGGCGGCGAACGGCGGCTGAGAGATCGACTCGGACGTCATCCGGGGCACCGGCCTTCGCAACTCCGCACAATGATCGAGACGAGGACTACTTTCGCGCTTCGAGCGGTGATCGAGGTCTGGGCCCCGTGTCAAGCACGGGGCATCGGAGCTCTCAACCGTTGTCAGAACTGGTCAGTCCGAGGCTGCTTCGGCGGGGGCCTGGAGGAACTCGGGGACTTCCTGGCCGGCGTCGACGAAGGCCTTGGCGAGGACGTCGTTGCGGCTGAAGGAGACGGCTCCGCCGCCGGAGGCGACCCACTGCTGGGTTCCCTCGACCGATGCGAGCTGGCCTTGGAACTTCGGCGCGACGTAGCGGGCGAAGAGCTCGTAGGACTTGCGGATGCCCTCGCGGTTGGCCCACTCGTGCGCGAGCATCATCAGGCCGCCGAAGCCGCCCGAGTTCTCCTGGAGGATCTCGATGGCGTTGATCGCGTCGTCGGGCGTGCCGATGATTGCGCCGCCGGTCTCGACTGCGCCCTCGGGTGTTTCGGCTGTACCGGGCAGGACGGCCTGGAGGGTGTCGCGGAAGTAGTCGATCTGCCAGGCGCGCCAGCCTTCGCGGGCTTCGTTGAAGGCTTGCTCGCGGGTCTCGGCGATGTACATCGGGATCACGAGCCGCCACTTGTTGCGGTCGACGACGGTTCCTTCGCGCTCGGCGACCTGCTCGACCTCGGTCCACTGACCCTCGAGGTTGGAGCGTCCGCCGGGCAGGTAGACGCCGATGCTGAGCATGCCCATGCCGTACTTGCCGGCCATCTGGCGTCCGGCGGGCGAGACGGTCGAGGCGACGGCCATCTCGAAGTGCGGCTTCGTGTATGGCGAGACCTGGAGGCGGGCGTCGGTTAGCTCGAACCAGTCGGTCTTCATGTTGACCGGACCGTCCTGCTTGAGCAGCGCGAGGATCGCCCGCAGCGACTCGTCCATGCGCTGTCGCTGATAGAGCGGGTCGATGCCCATCATGCGCGCGTCGGAGGAGAGCGCGCCGGGTCCGACGCCCATCATCACGCGGCCTCGGGTCATGTGGTCGAGCTGGATCATCCGGTCGACGACCATCAACGGGTGGTGATAGGGCAGCGAGACCACGCCGGTTCCGAGGCGGATGTTGCTGGTTCGTTCGGCGGCAGCTGCGATGAAGACCTCGGGCGAGGCGATCAGTTCCCAGCCGGCGGAGTGATGCTCGCCGATCCAGGCTTCGTCGTAGCCGAGTTGATCGAGCCACTCGACCAGTTCGAGGTCGCGGTGGATCGCCAGCGAGGGATTCTCGCCGACGCGGTGAAACGGCGCCATGAAGATGCCAAAGTCCATGCGTCCATCAGTCGCCATGTCGTCCCCCATTCGTCGTCTATTGGTAGAGCAGCGTCAGCGTTACCTTGATTGCGAGTCTAACTACCGGCGGCAGGATTGAGTGGCAGGCAGCACGATGACCACGTCCCCCTACGTCCAACAGCGCAGCTCGCGCTTCGATCCGACGATCAACTGGCGCGATGTCTACGCCGAGCGGCTGGCCACGCCGGAGATGGCGGCGGCGATCTTCAACTCGGGCGATCATCTCTGGATTCCGCCGGGTCACGCGTCGCTGCCGATTCTGCAGGCGCTGGTTGCTCGCAGCGAGGAGCTTGAGGGTGTCGAGGTGCGGGGCATCGTCGTGCCGGACGCGGGCTGGTTCACCGAGGAGATGATGACGGCGTTCAAGGTCGCGCCGCAGTTTGGGACGCTGTTCGACCGCGACGCGGTCAACGCCGGGATCGCGGATTACCACCCCTACTGGCTGGTCGGGATTCACAAGGCCTGGGACGCGGGACGCGAGGACGAAGCCTGGCCAATCGACGTGCTGCAGATCCGCTGCACGCCGCCCAACGAGGCGGGGTTTGTCTCGCTAGGCAGTTCGGTCTGGGACGGCGTGACCTCGGCGAAGCGGGCGAGGAAGGTGGTCGCAGAAGTCAACGAGAACGTGGTCGAGACGTTCGGCGACTCCTGGCTGCACGTCTCGGAGATTGACTGCTTCGTGCCGGCCGACACGCCGGTGATGGTCAATCTCGAGTTTCCCGAGCCGAACCAGGTCGACCTTGGCCTGACGCACTACGTGTCGCAGCTCGTCCAGGACGGCGACACGATCCAGGTCGGCGTGGGATCTCACTCGGGCGCGCTGGCTCGGCTGGGCGCGTTCGACGAGCGCGAGAATCTCTCCTATTTTGCAGAACTGACGACGGAGGGGCTGGTGCCGCTGGTCGAGCGCGGGATCATCACGGGCAAGTACTCGCAGACGCATCCCGACAAGTTCGTCGCGACGGTGATCGGCAACACGCCCGACGAGATCGCGACGGTTCACCGCAACCCCGCTTTTGAGACGTACAGCATCGAGTACTTGCTCGACCCTCGTCAGATCGCGCGGAACGAGAACATCGTCGCGATCAATGGGGCGCTGACGGCGGACCTGACCGGGCAACTGGGCGTCCATACGATCGGGCCTCGGGTGTATGCCGGGGTCGGCGGGCACCTGGCCTTCGCGATGGGCGCCTATCTCGCGCCCAAGGGGCGCTCGGTCACGGTCCTGCCCTCGACCAGCCGCGACGGGACGATCTCGACGATCATGGCGCAGTTCGACCCGGGCCAGATCGTGACGGTGCCCCGGGATATCGCCGACACGGTCGTGACGGAGTACGGGATCGCGCGGCTGCTGGGCAAGACGGTGCGGGCGAGGGCTGAGGAGTTGATTTCGGTGGCGCATCCCGATTTCCGCGGAGAGTTGCGCAAGGCGGCTCAGAAGCTGTTCTATCCATAGCGCGAGACGGCACGCCGCAGATGAGGCTGTACACCATCGGCTTCACGAAGAAGTCGGCCAGAGAGTTCTTCGATGAGCTGCTGGGATCGACCGGAGCCAGACGCGTGGTCGATATCCGGTTGAAGCCGTCTTCGCAACTGGCCGGTTTTGCCAAGGTGTCGAAATCGGGCGGCGACTTCGAATACCTCCTCGATCGGCTGTGCCAGATGGAGTACGTCCACGTCACGGAACTCGCCCCGTCAGCCGAGCTGTTCAAGAGTGTTCGGGGTGGAGATATCGGCTGGGACGAGTATGCCGAGCGCTACGTTGCGTTGCTCGCCGAACGGCGGGTCGAGGCCACGCTCGATCCGGCGATCATTGCCGATTCAGTGCTGCTCTGCAGCGAGGATGCTCCCGCACGCTGCCACCGACGGCTGGCTGCCGAGTACCTGCAGCGTCACTGGGGTGATGTCGAGATCGTTCACCTCTAACGGTGCCGACCACAGACGTGCGAGCCGCCTGTTGGTAGCCAGGCGGTTAGAGATCCTGGGTCTCCTCGACCAATAGCTCTCGGGCGAGTTCACGCGCTTCGGTCAGGCTGTTGACGAATCGATCGGGCGGTATCCCACTGAGCGCGCCGAGCGATTGCAGGGCGGACTCGACGGATCCGCTCAGTCCGGCGATCACGCAGGGGATGCCGTTGTCGGCCGCCGTCTGGAAGAGTTGCTGCATGACCGTGACGGCGCTGTCGTCGAGGCTGGCGGTTCGCGAGAAGTCGAAGATCACGACCTCGTGATCCTCGAGGTCTGCGGTGACGACGCGGACCAGGGCGTTCGATGATGCGACCGTGAACCGTCCGCGCAACGCGACCACGCCGATCCGGGCCAGATACGGATCATCGGGATCGTGTTCCAGGAGGGGCACGGAGAGCACGCGGTCGAGTTCCAGTCGCTCGGATCGGACGGCGTTGGCCATGCCAGCGACGATCAGTCCGATGCCCACGGCCACGATCAGATCGACGAACAGGGTCAGCAACAGCGTCATCAGCATGACGACGACGTGTCCGCGCTCGATCTGGAGGATGCGGCGGACGAAGCGCCAATCGATGATCTCCCAGCCCATCTTCATCAGCAGGCCGGCCAGCACCGCCTGGGGAATCGGTTCGGTGACGGATCCGGCGCCCAGGACGAGGGCGAGGAACAGGCCGGCGACGATCACGCCGGAGACGGCCGTGCGTCCGCCGCCGCGAATGTTGACCACGGTCGTCAGCGTCGTGCCGGCGCCGGGCAGTCCGCCGATCAGGCCGGCAACCGTGTTGCCCATGCCCTGTCCGATGAGTTCGCGATTGGGGCTGTGCGTGTCGCGCGTCATCGAGTCGGCCACGAGCGAGGTGAGCAGGGCGTCGATCGAGCCGATCAGGGCGAGCACGAAGGCGGATTGGAGGAGCAGCGGCCAGGAATTGGAGGACACGTCGGGCCAATCGAGGGAGGGCAAGCCGGTGGGCACCTCGCCAATCGTTGGAGCGTCACTGAGCCAGAGCAGTGCCAGCAGGGTCCCGACGAGCAAGGCGGCCAGAGTGGGCGGACAGTAGCTGCGGAATCGCCGGGGCCAGACGATGGTCACCAGGAGCGTGACGATGGCAATGGCCAATGCCTGGGCATCGACGTCGCCGATGGCGGCGGGCCAGCGACTGATCAGATTGGCCAAGCTGCCCGACTCGATCGGCGCGCCAAGGAAGGGCAGCACCTGAAGCGCCATGATAATCACGCCGATCCCGGTCATGAATCCGGAGATCACGGAGTAGGGCGTGTAGGAGATGAAGCGCCCGACTCGCAGGACGCCCAGGAGGATCTGAATGACGCCGGCGAGGACGACGACCGCGAAGGCCTCGGACAGGCTGAATTGCAGCACCACGACGGTCATGGCGACCGCCATTGGCGCGGTCGGTCCTGAGATCTGACCCCTGGTGCCTCCGAAGACAGCGGCGAAGAATCCCACGGCGATCGCGCCGTAGAGTCCGGCCAGCGCGCCGCTGCCCGGATCCTGGCCTCCAGCCAGACCGACGGCCACGCCGAGGGCCAACGCGATCGGCAGCGCGACGACGGCGGTGGTGACGCCGCCCACGATGTCGCCGAGGAGACCGCTCATCCCGTATCGACGAGCCCTGTCGGCGATCAGCCGTGGATTGTCCAGAGAGCGCAACACCCGCAACGAGTTTCAGCGACGACGCGCAGTCAGCCGATCGGACGATCGCACCCGGAGATTGGCTCCTGGAGGATCGCTCCCGATTGACGTGAACGACGCAGCAGGTGGCTCTTGCATGAGAGTCGCCGATTTGCGGCCAGGCACTCAGGCTCGTCCGCGGATCCAGTCGCCGATGTGGTCGATGGCTTGTTGGCCTTCGGGGAGCATGGGCGCGAAGGCCTGCCAGACGTGGAACATGTCGTCCCAGATCTCTTCGACCACTTCGACGCCTGCTTCGCGGGCTCGGGCGGCGACCCGCTCGGTGTCGCGGCAGATCATTTCGACTGATCCAGCCTGCAGGAGCAAGGGGCAGATGCCGTCGTAGTCGGCGAAGATCGGGGAGATCAACGGGTCTCTACGGTCGGCATCGCCGGCGTACATGGCGGCCCAGCCCTGTGAGGCAGTGATGGCGACGGTGTTGTCGGGGATGGTCGGATCGTCGAGTCCGAACGCCGATAGCTCTTCGGGGCTGGCGGCGAGGTCGGCCCAGGCAGAGAGTCCGATCCCGCCAGTGGGCATACGCACGCCGCGCTCGCGAGCGGCGAGCAAGGTGGCCAGCATCAGGCCGCCTCCGGCCGAGTCGCCGCCGACGAACACCGAGCTTGCTTCGCCCGGCTCAGCCGGTCCGTTGGCCCAGATGTATTCGAGCCCGGCAATCGCATCGTCGACCGCAGCGGGGAACGGGTGCTCCGGGGCCAAGCGGTAACTCAGGTTGAGCGCGACGCAGCCCGCGGCTCGGCAGATGTCGGCGACCAGGCGCCGGTGGGTCCCGATCGATCCGAGGACGTAGCCTCCGCCGTGCACGTAGAGCAGGCGGCGATTGGGATCGGACCCGGGCAGCACCGTCCACTCGCCCAGCACGCCGTTGGCGTCGGCCGCTGTGAGCGAGATGTCGTCCTGGAGGGGGAAGCTGAAGCCTTCTTCCATCGCAGCGCGCTGCTGCTCGATGGTGAGCTCGGCTCCGATCATGCTAGCGGCCTGAGCCTGCATCGCCTCGACGACCTGTTGGTATTGCTCGGATGGCATGGACTACTCCCTTGTCTGCTGAACCGGTGGATTCGGTTACGCGTGATGGTTGATGAACTCGCCAATCCGCTCAATCGCCTGTTGACCTTCGGGCAGCAGCGGCGCGAACTGGTGCCAGACGTGGAACATTTCGTCCCAGACTTCTTCGACCACTTCGACACCGGCTGCTCGCGCCTGCTCAGCGGCTCTCGTGGTGTCCGATAGCAGCATTTCGGCACCGCCGACCTGCATCAGCAGTGGCGGCAGCCCGGAGTAGTCCGCGTAGAGCGGCGAGGCGAGCGGCGTCTCGGCGTCGGCGCCGGCGAGGTATTGATCGGCCAGCTCTTCGAGCATCGACACGCTGCTCTTCTGCGGATCGTCCTCGGCGAGCGAGGTGACCGATTCGCCGGTGTTGGCCAGGTCGGTCCAGGCGGAGATCGCGATTGCCGCGTTGGGCAGATTGAGGCCCTGGTCGCGGACTGCCAGCAGCGTGGCGAGCGTCAGTCCGCCACCTGCCGAGTCGCCGGCGACGAACATCGACTCCGCCGCCCCAGCGCCCTCAGGTCCGTTCGCGTGGATGAATTTGAACCCGGCGATGGCGTCGTCGACGGCCGCGGGGAAGGGGTGCTCGGGCGCGAGCCGGTAGTCGAGATTGAGGACGGCGCAGCCGCCGGCTCGCGCGATGTCTTCGCAGAGTCGGCGATGGGTCACCGGCGAGCCGTAGACGTAGCCGCCGCCGTGGAAGTAGAGCACGCGGCGGTTCGGATCAGACTCAGCCACCGTCACCCATTCACCGGGCACCCCGTTGGCTTCGACCGGGATCACCGTGGCGGCGTCGGTCGCGGGGAAGGAGCGCTGCTCCATCGCCTCGCGGATCTGTTGGCGCGTGGGATTGACCAGCGGACGCGGTCGTTCCTCGATCAGTTTGAGGACTTGCTGCAGTTCCTCCGAGGCCATCGGCAGCCTTCCTTCTCTGCGCGTCGTTGCAGGAGGGCGCTATGCGTGCTGGTTGATGAACTCGCCGATCCGGTTGACGGCCTCCTGGCCCTCGGGCAGCATCGGCGCGAACTGGTGCCAGACGTGGAACATCTCGTCCCAGACCTCCTCGACCACGTCCACACCGGCAGCGCGGGCCTTCTCGGTCACCCGGGTCGTGTCCGAGAGCAGGACCTCGGCGTCGCCGACCTGAAGCAGCAGCGGCGGCAATCCTGCGTAGTCGGCGTAGAGCGGCGAGGCGAGGGGATTCTCGGCGTCGGCGCCGCCGAGGTACTGGGTCGCCATGCCCTCCACCATCGACGCGTCGGTGATCAGCGGGTCGGCCTTGGCTCGGGTCTGAATCGTTTCGCCGGTGATCGCGAGGTCGGTCCAGGCCGAAATGCCGATGGCGGCGTTGGGCTGGTCTACGCCCTGTTCTCGGGCCGTCAGCAGCGTCGCCAGGGTCAGTCCGCCTCCGGCCGAGTCCCCGGCGACGAAGGTCGAGTCGGCTGCTCCCTCTCCGTCCGGTCCGTTGGACTGGATGAACTTGAGTCCCTCGATCGCGTCCTCGACGGCGGCCGGGAAGGGATGCTCGGGCGCGAGGCGGTAGTCGAGGTTCAGCACCGCGCAGCCGCCTGCGCGGGCGATGTCTTCGCAGAGGCGTCGGTGGGTGATCGGCGAGCCGATCACGTAGCCGCCGCCGTGGACGTAGAGCAGGCGTCGGTTGGGGTCGGATTCAGGCACCGTGACCCACTCGCCGGGGACGCCGTTGGCGACGACCGGTGTGACGGTCGCGGCGTCGGTGACGGGGAACGAGCTGGCCTCCATGCCCGCCCGCATCTCCTCGAGCGTGGGATTGCCTGCGCCAAGCGGGCGCTCTGCCATGAGTCCGAGGACTTTCTGGAGTTCTGCTGATGCCATGGTGGTCGTTCCTGCTTTCCGGAAGTTATTGTCGCCGCGCAGGCTAACGACTCGCGTGCGCAATACTGCGAACAGCCCGATCGATTTGCCACAGATTTCAGAGGAGTTCCCGATGCGCGTCCTCGCACCGCCCAACGCCACCACGCTTGCCGGGAAGATCGAAGCGGTCAAACAGCTCGAGGCCGATGGCTTCGCCGGGGCGTTCCTGCCCTCGATGGGGCACGACGCCATGACCGTGCTCGCCCTGGCGGCAGGGGAGACGTCGGAGATCGAGCTGGGCACCTACGTCATTCCCACGTACACACGGCATCCGGTGGCGATGGCTCAGCAGGCGTTGGCGACCAACGCGGCCTGCGGCGGCCGGTTCACGCTGGGCCTTGGGCTTTCGCACGAGGTCGTGATTGCGGACTCGTGGGGGCTGGACTTCAGCAAGGTGGTGCGGCACATGCGCGAGTACCTGGAGATCCTGGTCCCGCTGATGCGGGGCGAGGTCGTGCATCACGAGGGCGAGGAGTTCCAGGTCCACTCGCAGGTTGAGTTGCACGACTGCGAGGCTCCGCCGGTGCTGGTCGCGGCGCTGGGTCCGCAGATGTTGCGGATCACGGGGCGGCTGGCCGACGGCACGGCGCTCTGGCTGGCGGGTCCGAAGTGGATCGAAGAGGTCGTGATGCCCGAGATGGGCGGCGCGGCGCAGGCGGAGGGCAGGCCCGATCCTCGCGTGATCGCGGGAGTCCCGATCGCCGTCACCGCCGACCCGGACGGCACTCGTGAGCGAATTTCCAAGGCGTTTGCGATGTACAACACGTTGCCGTCGTATCAGCGGGTGATCCAGGGATCGGGCGCGGACGACCCCGCGGGGGTCTCGATTGTGGGCAGCGAGGAGGAGATCGAGCAGGAGCTGCTGCGCTGGAAGGAGATCGGCGTGACCGACTTCTACGCGGCGTTCGAAGGCGTGGATGCCAATGAGCGGCAACGCACGCGAGAGTTCATCGCAGCGCTGGCTCCCAGCCTTTAGCCTGCGGGCACCTGTCAGACAGTTCTGGAGTTCAGCATGGCCGTCTTTCTTGAAGTCCGACATCGGATCAAGCCGATCACCAACACCGCGTTCGACCTGTTCGTCGACTTCTACGCCGACACCGTCGCGCCGGCGATGGAGCGTCACGGGATCGACCTGATCGGGGCGTGGAAGATGACCGGCGGGGAGATGGGCTGGGACATCTCGATCCATCGCTACGAGAGCATGGCCCACGCGGAGGAGTGCCTTGGCTCGCTCGGCCAAGACGAGAAGCTCTGGTCGACGGTAGAGAAGCTGCGGGGCGAGATTGAGATCGAGGAGATCACAAAGTTCGCCAACCGGGTCTCGTACGGGACCGAGGAGCGGTTGCAGGCCGCGCTGGACACCAGCGATCCTGCGCAGCCTCGACAGTACATGTTGGCTGTGTTGCAGACCGCCGGCGGCGGGTTGCTGCCGGCGATCGAGACGATCGGCGGGCTGGTCGACACGATGGACAGCGCGGGGGCGCTGCAGTTGGTGACGGCCTATGCCTCGAGGATCGGGCGCACGGGCGAGCTGACCGATCTGTGGATCATGCCCCAGGGTGCGAGCGGGATGATGGAGTATCGAGCGGGTGATCCGCTGAAAGAGATCATCGGTCCGCTGCGGGAGCATGCTCCGGAGGAGGAGTTGTACTTCCTGAATCCGCTGCCGTACTCGAAGATGCAGTAGGGGCTGAAGGGCTCCCCCTGTGGGCGAGCTGTCGCGTAGCGACTGAGGGGGCCTTGTCGCGGATGCAGCGTCAACCCTGCGGGCCCCCTCCGCCCCTTCGGGGCACCTCCCCCAGAGGGGGAGGTCTTTGATCGACTAGGTCACCATGCGGCGGACGATTTCGTAGGTGAGTTCGACTCCCATGTTGAAGTTCTCGATGGTCATGTGCTCGTCGTTTCCGTGGAAGCCGGCGGCTTCTTCGGGGCTGAGGAGGACGGGGATGAAGCCGTAGGCGGGGATGCCCTGCTGGCGGAGGAAGCGGTTGTCGGTGCCCCCGACGCAGGTTGAGGGGACGACGGTGGCGTCCTCGACGGCGTCGTTGACGACTGCTTCGATGGTTCGGTAGAGCTCGGTGTCCCAATCGACTTCAACGGGCTGCTCCTGGTCCCAGCCGGAGAACTCGACCTCGATGCGGTCGTCGTCGATCACGCTGATGACCTGCTGGCGCCAGTCCTCGCGGTCCTGACCGGGGAGCAGGCGGCAGTCGATGGTGGCCTCGGACTTGGCCGGGATCACGTTGGCCTTGATCCCGCTGTTGATCATGGTCACGTTGAGCGTGTTGATGAACATGGCGTGGGTGGCCGGGTGATCGAGGACGTGCTGGGAGAGTTCCTCGGCGTCCTTGATCGGTGGGATGTGGCCTTCTTCGATCAGGCGGTCGAGCCAGACCTGGGTTGAGGGCGTGATCGTGACGGGACGCTCCCAGGCGGCGAGCTTCTGCAGCGCGTTGACGAGGTGGACGGCGGAGTTGTCGTAGTGCGGGCGCGAGCCGTGGCCGGGCGTGCCGATCGAGGTCAGCTTGAGCCAGCAGATGTCTTTCTCGTTGGTGGCGACGGAGAAGATGTTGGCTTCCTGACCCATGAGCTGGGTTGAGCCGGAACCGCCCTCGGAGAGCTCAAACTCGACGTCAACGAGGTCGGGGCGGTTCTTGCAGAGCCATTCCATGCCCCAGACCGAGCCGGCCTCTTCGTCGGGTACGCCGCAGAAGACGAGGTCGCGGGTGAGCGGGGCGTCGGTGCGCTTGAGCAGCAGCATCGTCATCAGGTGCATGATGCCGCAGCCCTTCATGTCGACTGCGCCGCGCCCGTATATCTTGCCATCCTCGATCATTCCCTCGAAGGCGGGCTTGGTCCAGTACTCCTCTTCGACCGGGACCACGTCGAGGTGGTTGCAGAGCATCATCGGCCGCTTGGAGCCGTCGCCGCGCAGCCAGGCGAAGACGGCCTCGCGCTCGGGCTGGATCTCGACGTACTCGACCTCCATGCCGGCGTCGGAGAGGATCTTGCCCATCCAACGTGCGGCGGGCTTCTCGTTGCCGGGCGGGTTGGTGGTGTCGATCTGCAGGTAGTTGACGAAGTTGTCGAGGGCTTCGTCGAAGATCGGTTGCCAGTTGATGTCGGACACTGAATGCACCTCGTTTCTATCCGATCAGCGGAGCAAACGCAGTCTAAATCCGCTAAGGTGAGACGAAGCGCCCCTAGACGCTCAGAGGTTCACTCTGTTGATCGATTCTTGCGCGATTTCTGTATATCAATCAAGTCCCAACGGAAGCCCGAACCAGAACTCATATGGCCATTATCCATTCCTCCAGACCCATTACGCTCGCGAACCTGCGAGGCCTCACCGATGCTCTCTGTTCACGAGATGCTCCCATGCCCGATCCACTGGAGTTTGCCGATGCTCGATGGCTGATTAGCCATGCGCCGAAGTCTCAAGCGCTCACTCTCTTGATTGAACGACAGTACTTGGCAAACCCCGCGGGCGCACTAAGGGGTGCTCGCAAGGAGGACCGGTCTTGCCGTGAGATGGTCTTGGTGCCTTGGCCAGCGCAACTGGTCGGCCGACTTCTCTTGCACGAAGGTGCGGAACAACTCGTTGAGAGACAGCGTCCAAGGAGTTTCTCCGGACGTCTCGAACTCTACGAGCCTAAAGCTGCGCAGGTCCCCGTCCTGACGACCCAGGCTTTTGGCCCAGCGTTCGGAGACTGGAACCGGGAGAGGTTGCGTCTCGCCGACTCGGAACCAGAGGTGGTACTGAAGACCGACATTCGCCGCTTCTATCCGTCTGTGCGCCCTCGAATCGTGGAGGAGTCTCTGCGACCCATCCTCGGCACGGAACTCAGTTTCGGACTCCGCATGCTGCTTGAGAAGATTGCAATCGACTCCGGCGTAGGCGGGCTACCAATTACCGCAGAGATGTCCGGCTGGCTGGCCAATCAAGTGCTGTTTCGGCTCGACCAGTTGCTCGAGGCGATACCTGGATTGGCTACGCTTCGCTGGAGCGACGATGAATTCTTGGTTGACGGCGTCCCCTCTCTGTTGGAGCACGCTCAGTCAGTTCGAACTGAGGAGCTTCGTGTGCTCGGTCTGACGTCGTCAGAGGAGAAGACAGTGCGTTCTTGGCTGCGCGGACTGTCTGGTCGGCAGCTTCTTCTCAGCTCGAGCGTCTCCCAAGGCGACATCAACGCGATGATTGAATCTCACAGCGAAGAGCACTTGTGGTTCAAGTTGGCAGCCGAACTGGTAGATGGCCAGGCGAATAAATCGCGTTTGAACCGACTTTTCGGGACGCTAAGCAAAGCGCCGACGGGCGGATTCTTTCCAGAGTGGATAGTCGACCGAATGGTAGAGGAACCGGCACTTTGGGAGGGTTCCTGCATCAGGGCTTCAGGTTTCCTCGCTGCTCACGCCTCGTCCGAACAAGTGGCCACGCTGATAGAGACCTCAACTGATCTGGACGACGGGGGTCTGGTCTGCGCAGAGCAAGTAGCGTCCTTGATAAGAGCCGCCGTGATTTCTCAGGTTCCTGTATTGAGCGAAAAGAGGGGTCACTTGGCCGCTCGCCTGCTTCGACTAGCTCGAACAGGCTCTTGCATACCAGTGCGTATCTGGGCACGATACGGCGCATATGTACTAGACCCAGAACGGGTACGGGGCGAAACAATCGACTCCGGAGAAATCGAGTACCTCCATTCCTTTGAGCAACGAATAGGGATCTCATTTGCCGATCCGCGACGCCACAGGTCCTGGCTAGAGAAACAGATCGATGAAGGCTCATGGCCGACCACCGCGGAGTGGCGAATGAAGAAGATGCGCTAAGCGGTTACGATACGGAACCTATGATCCAGACGAACGCCTCAGCTTCTGTCCTTGATGGCTTTCACCCGATCGTGCGGGACTGGTTCCTGGGGCGGTTTGGCGCGCCGACTTATGCGCAGGAGGATGGCTGGCCGGCGATTCGGACCGGGGAGGACTGTTTGATTGCGGCGCCGACCGGGTCGGGCAAGACGCTGACCGCGTTCCTGGCCGGGATTGACGAGCTGATCCGGGAGGGCGAGAGCAACGGCGGACAGCTACCCGACGAGGTGCGGATTCTGTACATCTCGCCGCTGAAGGCGCTGTCGAACGACATCCAGCGCAACCTTGAGGAGCCGTTGACCGAAATCCGGCAACTGGCCGACGAGCGGGGCGTTGAGCTGCCGCGGATTCGGATGGGTCTGCGGACCGGCGATACGACGCAGGCCGAGCGGCAGGCGATCGTCAAGCGTCCGCCGCAGATTCTGATTACGACGCCGGAATCGCTCTACCTGATGCTGACGGCGAAGCGGTCGCGGGAGATCCTGCGCACAGTGCGCACGGTGATTGTGGATGAGATTCATGCGGTCGTGCGGGACAAGCGGGGGTCGCACCTGTCGCTGACGCTGGCGCGGCTGGATCACGTGGCCGAGCAGCGGCCGACGCGGATCGGCCTCTCGGCGACGCAAAAGCCGATGACCGAGATTGCCTCGTTCCTGACCGGGCTGGATGAGTCGGCGCGGCCGCTGCCCTGCCGGATTCTCGACCTCGGCCACCGGCGCGAACTGAAGCTGTGGATCGAGACCACGGATGCGCCGCTACAGGCGCTGGCGACGCATGAGCACTGGGGCGCGGTCTACGACCGCCTGGCCGAGCTGATCCTGCAGCATCGTACGACGCTGATCTTCGTCAACCGGCGCTCGCTGGCCGAGCGTGTCGCGCATGAACTGGGCATCCGGGTGGGCAAGGAGCACGTCTCGGGGCATCATGGGTCGCTCTCCAAGGAGCGGCGGCATGTGATGGAGCAGCGGCTGAAGAGCGGCGATCTGAAAGCGGTCGTGGCGACGGCATCGCTGGAGCTGGGCATCGACATCGGCTCGGTCGACCTGGTCTGCCAGATTGGATCGCCGCGCCGGATTGCGACGTTCCTGCAGCGTGTCGGGCGTTCGGGTCACGCGCTGGGCCTGATTCCGCACGGGGCGCTGTTCCCGACGGCGCTCGACGAACTGATCGAGTGCGCGGCGATGGTGCGGGCGGTGGAACGCGGCGATCTCGACCGGATCTGTCAGCCGAAGGCGCCGATCGAGGTGCTGGCCCAGCAGATCGTGGCGGAGACGGCGTCGGAGGAGGAGTGGCGGGAAGACGAGCTCTACGCGATGATGCGCCGCGCGGCGCCGTACGGCGAACTGGAGCGGTCGGCGTTCGACGAGACGATCGAGATGCTCGCGACCGGCATCGGCGAGGGCGGCGGTCGATCGAATCCGCTGCTGCATCGCGACCGAATCAACGGCGTGGTCAAGCCGCGCCGCGCGGCTCGGATGACCGCGATTCTCAACGGCGGCACGATCCCGGAGACCGGCGACTACCGCGTAATCAAGGAGCCTGAGGGCGCGTTCATCGGCACCGTGAACGAGGACTTTGCGATTGAAACCGCGGCCGGCGACATCTTCCTGCTGGGTAGCACGTCGTGGCGGATCCGGCGGGTGGAGAACAAGGGGATTGTGAGGGTCGAGGATGCGCATGGCGCGCCGCCGACGATCCCCTTCTGGCTGGGCGAAGCGCCGGGACGGAGCATCGAGCTGTCGGCGGCGGTCGGCGAGTTGCGACGCGACATTGGCGGGATGGCGGACGATCCGGAGTCGGCGTCCCAATACCTCCAGCGTGAGTGCCACATGCAGTCGATCGCCGCCGAGCAGATGGTGGAGTACCTGGCGGAGGCGCAGGAGTCGTTGCAGGTGATGCCGTCCGACACCGACGTCGTCTTCGAGCGCTTCTTCGATGAGGGCGGCGGACAACAATTGGTCGTGCATGCGCCGTTCGGCTCGGGCGTCAACCGCGCCTGGGGTCTGGCGCTGCGCAAGCGCTTCTGCGTGCGGTTCGACTTCGAGTTGCAGGCGGCGGCGAACGAGGAGGGCATTTTGCTCTCGCTGGGTCCGACGCAGTCGTTCCCGCTGGAGGAGGCGTTCGAGTATCTGAAGGCGGACAACGCGGAGCAGTCGTTGCGTCAGGCGGTGCTCTACGCGCCGTTCTGGAACACGCGCTGGCGCTGGGCGGCGACTCGGGCGCTGGCGGTGCCTCGACGGCGCGGGGCGAAGGAAGTGCCGCCTTATCTGCAGCGGATGATCGCCGACGATCTGCTAGCGGCGGTGTTCCCGGCGCAGGTCGGCTGCCAGGAGAACCTGGCCGGACCGCTCGAAGTGCCGGACCACCCGTTGATCGCGCAGACAATGGACGACTGCCTGCACGAAGCGGTCGACACCGACGCGCTCATCGGTGTGCTGGAGCGTGTCGAGCGGGGGGAGATCCGGCTGCATGCTCGGGACACGGTGACGCCGTCGGGGATGGCGCAGAGCATTATCAACATCAATCCGTTCGGGTTCCTCGACGATGCTCCGCTGGAGGAGCGCCGGGCTCGGGCGGTGATGACTCGCCGGACGCTGCCCAACGAGCAGCGCGACCTGGGCAAGTTGGACATCGACGCGATCGAGCGGGTACAGGACGAGGCGTTCCCACCGATCCGCGACGCCGACGAACTGCATGAACTGTTGCTGTCGGTCGTCGCGCTGCGCGAGACGGACCTGGCGAGGATCTCGCCGACCCTGGCCGATTCGGCGACGCCGCTGATGTTCGCCGAGTTGCGAGAAGAGGGCCGGGCTGCGCGGGCTGAGGGTCCTGAGGGAACCATCTGGTTTGCCGCCGAGCACCTGGAATCGATTCGCCAACTGTTCCCCGACCACGCGGTCGACCCGGGCTTCTCGGTGCCTGAGTCGGCGCTGATCCTGCCGTCGGACCGCGAGGACGCCCGGCTGAAGCTGGTCCGGGGCCATCTGGAGATATCGGGGCCGATCGTGGCGGAGGCGTTATCGCGGCGCTGCGGCCTGTCGGCTCAGGACTGCGGATACGGGTTGGCGCAGCTAGAGGCGTACGGCGAGGTGATGCGCGGTCAGTTCACGCCGACGCTGGGTGAAGAGGATGCGGAGGAGTACTGCGACCGTCGGCTGCTGGCGCGGATTCATCGCTACACGATTGCTCGGCTGCGAGCCGAGATTGAGCCGGTCACGGTTCAGCATTATCTGCGCTTCCTCTTGCGCTGGCAGCATCTGACGCCGGACACGCGGCTGTCGGGCAAGGCGGGCGTGCGAGCGGTGATCGAGCAGTTGCAGGGATTTGAGGCTCCGGCTGCGTCCTGGGAGCGTGAGCTGATCGCGCTTCGCGTCGGCGACTACCGGGAGGCCTGGTTGGACGAACTCTGCCTCGCGGGCGATGTCGCCTGGGCCCGGCTGACTGCGCGATCGGCCCGGCGAGCGCCGACGAAGACGACGCCGATCGCGCTGGCATTGCGGCGCGATTTTCGCTCGCTGCTAATGGCGGTGCGTCGGCCGGCTCCGGTCCCGGCGGCCCGGGGACGGTCTGCGCCCGAGCCGCAGCCGGATGTGGCCGAGCAGCTTCATGCCGACGGCGGCTCGGCCAGCCAGATCCTGCGTCTGCTGGAGGAGCGCGGCGCGCTGTTCTTCGACGAGTTGGTCGACGGCACGCGGCGGCTCGCGACGGATGTCGAGACGGGGCTGCGCGAGCTGGTCGCGACGGGTCTGGCGCACGCCGATGGGTTCCAGGGGCTTCGGCAACTGATTCGACCAAATCGCAAGACTCGGAGGCCGCGCTACGGAGGCGGCGGCGTGTTTATCGGCGAGGGTCCGGCGGGGCGCTGGGCCGCTTTGCCTCCGACGATGGAGGGTCCCGCGGATCCAATCGAGGCTGATGAGCTGGCCGAGCGGGTGGCGAACATCCTGCTGCAGCGGTACGGAGTAGTCTCGCGGGAGCTGGCGACACGGGAGAGCCTGACGATCCAGTGGCGTGATGTGCTGCGCGCGTTGCGTCGGCTCGAGGCGCGGGGCGAGATTCGGGGCGGTCGGTTTATCCAGGGTCTGCTGGGGGAGCAGTTCGCCCTGCCGGCTGCGCTTGACCAACTGCGAGCAGTCCGCCGCGCTGCGACGACCGACGAGCGGATCACGATTGCCGCGAGTGATCCGTGCAACCTGGTGGGGATCCTGATTCCGGGTCAGAAGGTGGCGTCGAGGCTGGGGGCGAAGCTGACTTTGGTCGACGGCGTGCCGTTGGAGCCGGCTTCGTCGGGAGCGGCGGCGGCCGACTAGTTGGACTAGTCGTTGATGATCTCCGGGGGTCGCAGGTGGGCGACGACCAGGTGCATCTCCGCGTTTGACAATCGGTAGTCGAAGCGTTCCTGCAGGGCGGCGACGCTGGCGTCGGGGTCTGCGCACAGCAGGCGGCGGACGGACTGGATGACGTCGGTTGGCGGTAGGGCGGGGCGCAGATCGACGTCGTGTCCGTTTCTGAGCGCGGTTATCAGATGGGTCGATATCGTTCCGGGCGAGAGCATCCGGCGTTCGGCGATGGCGAGGATGGTGTGGCCGGCCTGGTAGAGATCGAGTGTCGTTTGCCAACTGGGGACTGGGTCGGAACGGTTGACGGGTTCCGGCGTTGGCGGCTGGGGTTGTGCTGCGTAGATTCCAAGGATGGCAGATGGTTCGTCGGTGTAGCGCTCGGTTGCGAGCGAGCCGACGCCGTCGGTGCTCGACAGGGCTTCGATTGTCGCCGGCGGGTGTTCTGCGAGGTGACGCATGGCGGGGAAGGTGAGGAGGTCGGACGGATCGCAGTTGTCGTTGGCGCTGGTGAGGGTCCGCCACTCGGCGAGGGCGTTGAAGCGTTGTTGCCAGGACTCGGGCGGGGTCTCGAGGGCCAATTGCATCTCCTCGGCGGTGTCGTCCGTGGCGGCGGGCGCCTCTTGCGAGTGTTGGGCGACCACGTTGAGCAACTCCTGGCCGAAGCGGGCCGCCTTGCGGTGACGGATTCCCTTGATCTCAATCAGTTCCGCAATCGTACGAGGTCGGCGGCGCGCGATGTCCGCCAGTTCGCGATTGCTGGCGACGATGTAGGCCGAGGTTTCGGCTTCCCTTGCGAGGCGCGTGCGTTCCTCTCGGAGCGCTTCGTAGAGCCGATCCTCTTCGGCGTTGAGTGGTCTCGGTTCGTCCTGGCCAGGTGGGTCGGGCGGGTCGTCGGGATCGACGGTGCGAGCTGATGGGGCGGCGTCCAGTTCGGGCTGTTCGTCGAGACACTGGTCGCAGTGACCGCATTGTGGAGCGGCCGGCTGTTCGCCGAAGTATTGGAGGATTCTGGACCAGCGGCACTGCGACTGCTCGCAGAAGTTCATCATCGTGCGCAGACGGTTGATGCGCTGCTGGCGTTCGGCCTCGTCGCTGAGCTGCCTGATGAAGTACATCTGTTGATGCCAGATGCCCTTGGTGTAGAAGAGCAGGCATTCGGAGGGCTGGCCGTCGCGGCCGGCGCGGCCGGTCTCCTGGTAGTAGGACTCAATCGAGGGCGGCATGTCGAGGTGGGCGACGAGCCGGATGTCGGGTTTGTCGATGCCCATGCCGAAAGCGATGGTGGCGCAGATCACGGGCGTTTCGCCGTTGAGGAAGCGGTCTTGCACACCGTGCCGCGAGTCTCCGTTCATGCCGGCGTGGTAGTGCTCGGCCTTGATTCCGTGTTGACGCAGGCGCTCGGCGGTTTCTTCGGTGCTCTTGCGCGACTGGCTGTAGACGATGGCCGCGCCGCCGGACAGCGCGCGTATACGGGCCGCCAGCCGATCCACGGACTTGCGTTTGGGCAGGATGCGCAGCGTCAGGTTGTCGCGCATGAAGCTGGTGATGTAGGTCTGCATGCGGGGACGGTCGAGCTGTTCCACGATGTCGCGCTGGACCTGGGGAGTCGCGGTCGCGGTGCATGCGACCGTGGGGACGTCGACGAAGCGCTCGGTCAGGCGTCGGAGGACGCGGTAGTCGGGGCGGAACTCGTGGCCCCATTCGGAGATACAGTGCGCTTCGTCGATCGCGATCAGGCTGGGGTTGCGCTGTTCAAGCAGGTTGCGGAAGCGGTCGGTGTTGACTCGTTCGGGGGCGACGTAGAGCAGCTTGACCGAACCGTCGAGGACTGAACGCTCGACCTCGGCGGTTTGCATCGGCGAGAGGGTGCTGTTCAGGTATTGGGCGTTGGCGCCGGCTCGCTGGAGCGCGGTGACCTGATCGTGCATCAGGGCGATCAGCGGTGAGACGACGACGGTGAGGCCATCGGAGAGGATTGCGGGGAGCTGGTAGCAGAGCGACTTGCCGCCGCCGGTCGGCATCAGGACGAGGGCGTCGCCGCCGTCGAGGACGTGCTCGATCGTTTCGCGCTGCTGCGGTCGGAAAGAGTCGTAGCCGTAGGACTCCTTGAGCGCGGCCAAGAGCGGGTCTGCCACGGCTGGGAGTGCTTCGCTCACAACGACTCCACCATATCTGGTCAGAGCTCAAGTAGTCGGAGCGTACCGGGAGTGCAATCCCCGTGCGAGTTCAGGTGTTCTCGCCGATCAGGTAGGGGCGGATGCTGCGGACGTATTCGTCGGCGGTCATGCCGGCGGGGATTCCTCCGAAGGAGTGATCTCCTTCCCAGAAGCCTTCGGGGATGATGAAGCCTCGCATCAGGCGGAGTCGCGGATCGTCGTGATCGGTGATCTGCTGGGCGATCTGCTTGAGCAGACGGCCGAGCGCGGTCTCCTGGAAGATCCAGGTGTGGATGTCTCGCTGGGACGGGGGTTGGGAGCCGGCTTCGGAGGTGACCGCCTCCTGATAGAGGGCGCGGAGGTCCTCGACGACGAAGCGGACGAGGATCGGCATTCTGTGTCTCCAGTTCGGACCGGATGCGACGGCGGGGACCTGCTCGAATCCGGAACCCTCGGCGATGGCGATCGCGAATGAGACGACCTTGTCGATTTCGTCGATGGTCGCGCCGCTCATCCCGAAGGTCGTTCGTCCGCGGCTGCGTCGCGCCTCCTGGTAGCGAGGCATGAGCAGATCGACTTCGGTCCGGACCGAGGATTCGAGCTCGCTCATCTCGGGGGTGGGCAGCTCGATGGCGCAGGCCCAGACGCCGTCGCCGTTGCCATCAGGCGCTTCGTGCGGGTAGTCGGCGATGGTGGGCTCGGTAGCGGTCTCGAGCAGTTGCAGGGCGCTGCGCAGAACGTCCCGTTGGAACTCGGGATTGTCGGCTACGCCGAGCGGACGGCCGAGCGGGAACGGCACCCAGAGCGCCCGCGGCGGACGGACGGCCTCGGACTGCTCGCGAATCAGGCTGATGCTGGTGGTGGCGATTCCGTTGCGCTGGAGGAAGTGCGAGAGGACGCCGACGGCGGCCGTGCAGACCGGTCAAACCGGGACGAGCATGGCGGTGTCGACTTCCAGATCGTGCATCCGGCGGGCGATTTCGGCGGCGGTCTGCTCGAAGAGGAACGACTCGGTCGCTCCGAGGATGGAAAAGTGAACTGGCGAGACGCCGCCGATCTCCCCGGCATCGGCGAGTTCGTGCATGCGGTCGATGGGCAGGACGACGTTGAGGTCTCGCTGGTAGTGGGTGCGGTCGAAGTTGACGCTGATGTGGGACTGGACGAGCTCGGCGGGGTCGATGTCGTCGGGGATCAGCCGGTAACCGGTGTCGCCGAAGCGGAAGGCGGGATCGTCGCGTCGATGCAGGGCGGCGGTCGAGATCAATGCGATGCGCGAATCGCGCAGCGGTTTCGGCGTGATCCAGGGGGTCGCGTCGAAGTCGAAATTGCTTCGCTTCAGGAGCGCGGCGCGCCCGAGCATGTGCTGGGCTTCTTCGGGATGCAGTTCGCTGAGTCGGACCATGGGGAACCTCCACTGGAGGGGATGTTAAGGGAACCGCTGGGGGTGATTGCAGCCGTAAGTGAGCCCCCTCTGTCCCTACGGGACATCTCCCCCCGCTGCGCGGGGGAGAGTGGGGGATCAGGGGGCTTCCTCGATTGTGGCTGAGAGGGAGCCGCGGCAATGGGGGATTCTGGGGTCGGGGCCCCAGCCGTGGATCTGGTCCTGGTGCTTCTTGACGGTTTCGTAGTCAGCGGTCTCGACGATGCCCCGGCCGTGCCCGTCGATCATCGAGGCGATGGCGAAGGCTTTCTCCTTCGAGTAGCCGAAGACCCCGCCGAGCATGTCGATCACGTATTCGTAGGTGTGATCGTCGGAGTCGTGGAGGAAGAGGTGGTAGCGCTTTTCCAGTTCGCTGCCGCGTTCGACGTCGTCTTCGACGATGACATCGGGTCGCGGAACGGACGGCTGGGAGGTCATGCGGCGGCCTCTTGCATGGTTTGCAAGGCGCGCATTTCGGGAGCGTCCGGGTCGCCGTCGGCCCAGAGTTGGGCGGCTCGGCGGAATGCGGTTTTGGCCTCTTCGAGTTCGCCCTTCGCGGTCTGGGCTCGTCCCCAGCGGAAGAGATCGCGGGCGGTGGCTCCGCGATCGAGGCGCTCCCGCAGCAATTGCATCGCTTGCTCGGTTTGGCCGGCGCGGAGGCGCGCCTCGACGAGGGTTTCCTCGAAGACGTCTCGCTGCGCGTTGGAGCCGCCCAGCGTGACGAGGAGGTCGCGGACAGCGGAGAGACCGTCGGCGGCGGATTCGTAGTCTCCCTGGCCGAAGGCGGAGAGCGCCTCGACGACCGGGGCGACGACGGTGCCGGCGGTCGTGTGTCCGCGATCTGCGGCCTCTTTGAGTCCGTCGAGCAGATTGCCGAGGCCGATCTGGTCGCCGAGGGCGGCCAGCGCCAGTGCTCGATGGACATCGACCCAGGCAGTGCCGGGCCGGGGAAAGGCGGATTCGGCGAGGTCGGCGATCGCCCGCCAGTCGGGATGATCGTCGCCGTTCCCGCCGACTGAGTCGTGCAGGCGGCAGCGCCAGAGCAGGGAGGCGGCGTCGGCGACTCCGCCGAGGGCGTCGCCGTGCTCGTCTGCGCCAGGTCGGATGGTCTCGTCGTGGAGGGCGAGGGCGTCGGATCGGCGTCCGTTGGCCAGCAGGAACAACGCCTGATGCCAGGTCAGATGCCGGAAGAAGCCGGCCCGCTCGGGGAAGTCGGTGAGCCAGTCGCCGAGGAATCCGGCGCCGCCGGTCAGGTCATGCTCCTCGAAGAAGACGTGGGACATGGCGTGGGCGGCCTGGCCGTTCTGTCGGCGCAGATCGAGCGAGCGCTGGACCAGGATGCGGGCCGTCTCGAGCTGGTCCATCTCGTGGTTGGCGAAGGCGTGCCAGCTCATGAACCACCAGTCGTCGCCGAAGGCCGGGGCGAGGCTGTCGAACTTGTCCAGCATGCGCTCGCGCTTCTCGACGCCGCCGCCGTAGAAGTTGCCACCCAGCCACTGCAGGACGATTGGGGCGTCGCGCGGGGTGTCGTTGAGGTGCTCATCGATCAACGCCGGCGCCTCGGACGCCTTGCCTCGCGCCGCTGCCCCGAGAATGGCGGCATGGCGCTGCTCACGAGGTGAGGCCTTGGCGGCGAGGTCGTGGGCTTGATTGGCGAGTTCGGCGGCTCGCTTGGCGTTGCCCCGGAAGAGATGGAAGAGTCCGAGCTGCGAGTGGGCCAGGGCGAAGTCGGGATCCAGTTCGATTGCCCGGCCCAGCGCTTCATCGACGCCGAGTGAGTAGGAGAGCATCCGGTCGACGCCCAGTCGATAGGCCTCGGCGGCTTCGTCGGAGGTCGTCAGGGGTAGTCCCCAGGCATCATTGGGCAAGGTCATGGGTGTCTTCCTCGGCGTGCCGGTTTCGGGCTAAGAGTAACTGGCAATGGAGCGCGGTCGAAGCGGCGACTGGATAGGCTGCGGATGCGATGTCAACGATCGAGGATCCGGGAGTTGTCCGCGAGGCGCCGCGTCTGGCCGAGTTGCTGGGCTCAGATCCGGTTGGGGTGGTGGATGAGGACCGGGCGCACGGTGTTCTGCTTGGTCTGGCGGTGGGGAACCTGCTGGGCTTGCCGGTGGAGGGGGCGAGTCGCTCGTCGATCCGGCGCAGCTATCCGGACGGCATGACCGAGATCAACGCGAAGGAGCGGGGTCGTCCGATGGACGATGACCTCGCGCAGGCGGTCGAACTGGCCGAGGCGCTGGCGCACGATCAAGATCCGGTTTCAGGCTTCGCTGATCGGCTGGTCAAATGGCGGTCCGAGAACGGCCGCGGCATCGGGATCATGACCTCGACGGTGATCGACTACCTGGAAGTCGGTCTCGGCGCTCCGGGCGCCGCGCAGGCGTTCTGGCGGGAGCACGGCAGTCCCGAGACGCAACCGAACGGGGCGCTGATGCGTTGCGCTCCGGTGGCGCTCATGCATGCGCTGGATCCGGACAGGCTGATCGAGCAGACGGCTGCGACGTGCGCGGTGACTCATTTCGCGCCGGGAGCGCAGTGGTCGTGCATCCTGGTCAATGCCGCGATCGCCATGCTGGTCCGAGGTGGCAAGCCGAGTCGCGACGATCTGATCTTCGCCGCCACCCAGGATGGCGCGCCGGCGGAGTTGATCGCCTGGACCCTGGCCATTCCCGACGCGATCGACGAACGGATCGCCGAGGAACGAGTCAGCGGCCACACCTACCTCTGCATGCAAGCAGCGCTCTGGTGCCTCGACACGGGCGACAGCCTCGAAGAAGCGCTAATCCGAATCGTCAATGCTGGCGGCGACACCGACACCAATGCGGCCGTTGCCGGGGCAGTGCTGGGCGCCCGCAATGGCGCATCGGCGATTCCGCAGCGCTGGCTGGATTGCGTTCCGGAGCGCGAACGGATCGAGGCGGCGACGAGGTCGCTACTGATGGGCGCTTAGCCAGAGAGGCGTCAGACGCGGGCGGTCGCCGCGCCGTCGACGGCGATGATCTCGCCGGTGATGAAGCCGGAGTCGGCGGCGAGCGCGACGACGGCGGGACCGACATCCTCGGGCTTGACCAGCTCCTTGGCCGGCAGCATCCGCGCCACCTGACGGACGGTCTCGGGGTCGTCGCCGAAGCCGTGCTGGCCCTCGTAGATGCCAACCTGCAGCGCGTTCACCGTGATCCCGGAACGCGCCCATTCCTGCGAGAGGGCCCGGGTCAATGCGAGGACTCCGGCGTGGGCGGCGGCGTAGGGCGAGGTGTTGGCGACGCCTCGGGCGGCCAGCACCGAGACCAGGTTGATGATCCGCCCGTAGCCGTTGACCTTCATCACTCGCGCAGCCGCTCGCGCGGTCATCGCCGGGGCGAGGAGATTGGCGTCGAGGATCGCGTGCCAGTCGTCGGGCGTGAGTTCGTCCAGGGGGGCGGCGACGGGCAGGTCGGCGGCGTTGACGAGGATGTCGAGTCGGCCCAACTCGGAACTGGCGCGAGCGACGGCGGCATCGACGCTGTTCGAATCTGTCGCATCCAGGGTGATCGCGGCGTTGGCCCGGCCCAGGGACCAGATCTCGTTGGCGACGGAGTTGACGCGCACCACTTCCTGCGGACCGGCGCGAAGGGTCGCCACGGCGACATCGGCACCGGCCTCGGCCAGCGCGACCGCCGAGGCGCGGCCCAACGGATCGCCGGCGCCGACGACGAGCGCGGCGCGGTCCTTGAGCAGGAACGGATCCCGCGGTTCTTCGGGATTGGGAGTCGGGACGAAGTCTGACATCGCTGGCTCCCTAGGTCGGCTCGGTCAGGCGCACGCGGGGCGCCCAGCCGGTGGGACCGATGGCCGCCAGGCCGCCGCCGTCCTGGGCGATCGTCTCGCCGCTGATCCCGGCCGCCGCGTCGGAGGAGAGGAATACGGCCAGCGGTCCCATCTCCCAGGCCACGCCTGCTCGGCCGACCGGGATGTAGCGTCCGCCTCGCCAACGCTCCAATGCTTGAGGCGTGTGGGGAAAGATGCCCGGTGCGATGCAGTTCGTGCGGACACCCGCCGGTCCATAGGTGACCGCCAGCGAGCGGGTGAAGTTGACGACCCCAGCCTTGGCCGAGACGTACATCCAGTTATCGCGCCCGCCGCGCAGGCCGAAGCCGCTGGCCACGTTGATGATCACGCCGGAGCCGCGTTCAGTCATATGAGGCAACACGGTACGAGCGCAGAGCATTTGCGACGTGAGGTTCATGTCGATGCCCCAGCGCCACTGCTCGTCAGTCAGCTGCTCAAGTGGTGAACCATCGCCCTCAGCGCCGCCGCCGGCATTGTTCATCAGGATGTCAACCCGGCCGAAGCGATCAATGGTCTCCGCAACCATGGCCTCAACCGCCGATGCATCGGTCACGTCCGTCGCGATCGAGATTGCTTCGCCGCCGCGCTCGGCGACCAGTTCGGCCGTCTCCTCCAATTGCGAGAGCGTCCGCGAGGCTCCGGCGACTTTTGCGCCGGCGTCGGCGTAAGACAACGCCATGGCGCGTCCGAGCCCGCGTCCCGCTCCGGTCAGTAGGACGACCTGTCCGTCGAGTCGGAATCGTTCGGGCGTGGCCATGGCGATTAGGTCGCCGCGGCTTTGCGCTGCTGGGCCGCCGCCGAGCCGCGACCGTCGCCGAAGCGGTTGTCGCGCCACTCGAGGGCTGCTTTGAGGCCCTTCTCGCGCGACATCTTGCCGAATTCCTGGACCGCCGGCGCGAGGTGCGCGCGGGCGTCGTTCTCGGAGGCGAGGCGTTGCAGCGTCCGGGCGCCCATGATCTCGAGGCCGAGGTTGACAATCCGCTTATTGGCCGAGAGCAGCTCGTGGTCGATCATCGCCATCTTGTTGGCCAGCTCTTCGACCTCTTCGTCCAGTCGATCGGCGGGCACGGCGTCGTAAACGAGACCGCGCTGGGCCGCTTCGGCGCCCGAGATGCTGTCGCCGGTCAGCAGCATGCGCTTGGCGAATTGCGGACCGCCGTGGTAGAGCCACATGTGCGCCGGCGGCGCGCCCATCGCGCGAACCGGCGGGAAGCCGATCACCGCGTCCTCGGCGGCGATGATGATGTCGGAGAGCAGGACCAGGTCGGTCCCGCCGGCGAGGCAGTAGCCGTGCACCTTGCCGATCACCGGCTTGTGCATGTCGAAGATCGCCATGCGCGCGCGCTGCGCCTTCTCCATGCCCCAGGTGTCGTCGTCGAACGTGACCCGGCCGCGGTAGACCTTGTCGTAGGTCTCCTGCGAGTCGCGGGTTGAGCCGGTCAGGTCGTATCCGGCGGAGAACGCGCGCCCGGCGCCGCTCAGGATGACGCAGTGGACGGCGGTGTCGTTGTCCGCCTCCCACATCGCCTGGGACAACTCGTCCTGCAGGGCGATCGAGAGCGCGTTCAGCTTCTCCGGACGGTTGAGCGTGACGTAGGCCTTGCGGTCCTCGACGCGGTAGAGGATGTTCTCAAAGTCGGTCATCGGATGGTCTCCTGGAACGTAGAGGTTGGCAGCGCCAGTCTAGGGGACTAGTCCGACACGGCGGCCGAACGTCGGCTGTGAGTCGAGCCGGATGATCAGATCGAGCAGTCCCGACGGCTCCCAGCTGCGGCGGCTGGGCGGCTGATCATGAATCGGGACGAGGACGCCGGCGGCCTCGAGTTGCCGCAGGCCGTGATCGACCGCCGGCAGCGAGCGACCGCTGAACTCCGCTGCGTCGGCCCGATTCAGGACGGGGTAAGCGGGAAGTTGATCGAGGATGAGCCAGGCGGCGGCGTCCGCACGGGGATTCGCGCGATCGCGTAGCCGCTGCCGCCAGTCTGCCGCCAGTTCGGCGACGGAGGTCCGATATCGCTCGGCCAGCGCCACGCTGCTCAGGACAGCCACGGCGAGTGTGCCGAGCCACTCTACGAGGTTGTCGTCGCGGTACGAAGTCAGTCCTCGGATGTAGGCGTCCCCGGCGTGGGAGAGCGCCACGCTGACCGGCGGCGTCACGCGCGGGGCCAGCCCGCGGCGGCGCAAGAGGATATGGATCAGCGCCCGCCCGGTGCGTCCGTTGCCGTCGTCAAAGGGGTGAATCGTCTCGAACTGCGCGTGCGCAACCGCCGCCTGAAACAGCGGCGGCGTCTGGTCGGAGTTGCAGAACTCGCACAGGTTCTCAATCAGAGCCGGCACCTGCTCGGGCGGCGGAGGCACGAAGTCGGCGCCGCACGGGTTGTAGTCGTTGCCGCCGATCCAGTTCTGCACCGTGCGCAGCTGCCCCGCCGTCCGCAGGTGGCCGCGCATGAGCACCTCGTGGATGTCGAGCAACTCGCGCGGACCCAGTCGTTCCACCGCCGCCGCGCGCCCGATCGCGAGCTGCATCGCCTCGACGTTGCCGATCACTTCCCTTGCCCGCGAACCGACTCGCCGACCGACGCGCCGCCTCGCCTCGGCGCGGGCGAGCGCGCGGGCATCGAGCTGGATGCCTTCGATTCGTGAAGACGCGATCGACTCGCTGCGCATCAGCAGATGGGTGAGCGGGTCGAGCAACCGATCGTCGGGATATTGCAGACGCTGCAGCGTGGCTTCCGCGTCCGCCAGATCGGCGGCAAGATCGACCGGCAGCCGGAAGGCGACATCGTCGAGCGCGTCCGGGATGAACGCCGCGTAGTCGCACGGTCGGCGAAAGCGTCGCGGCGCGAGGGTGTCCGTCCTGGGCTGCCAGACTCGATGGACAAGTGCGCCGCGCATGGATCCGTTGTCTCCCGCTTCCTGAAGACAAAGGTTAGCTCATATCATTTGCTTTGGTATCCGTGAACACAAATGATATCTCCGTTCCTTTGTGTTCACGGTATCGCAGACAAGGGATACGCGGCCCTACAGGTGCTTGAGCACCCCGCCGTCGACCTGGATGACCTGGCCGGTGATGTAGCCGCTCGCTTCCGAGGCCAGGTAGACCGCGAGCGGGGCGGGATCGGCGGCCTCACCGAAGCGGCGCATGGGGATGAAGCGGAGCAGCAGGTTCTCATCGACCGCCGATGGTCCGCGACCGGGCGTGGAATCGGTCCAGCCGACCACAATCGCGTTGACCGTCGTTCCGGTTGGCGCCAGCTCCTGGCTCAGCGCTCGCACAAGACCGATCACGCCAGAGTGCGCCGCGCTGTAGATGCTGAGGTTGGTCAAACCCCTCACCGCCGTGGCGTCCAGTACCGCGATTAACCGACCCGGCCGTCCTCGAAACTCTCGGGTGGCGCTGCGGAACGCTGCATACGTCCCGCCCAAATTGCCCATCAGCACCCGCTGGATGTCGGCGTCGAGCGTCTTGCGAATCGGGGCGGCGTGATAGAGGTTGGGAACCACGATCGCCGCGTCGACGCCGCCGAGTTCCTTGCTGATCTTGCGGGTCGCGACCTGCACGTTGGTTCCGTTGCCGAGTTCGACTGCCTCGGTCGGCCCGTTGCCACCCGCCTTCTTCAAGCGGAACAACGAGGTCCCATCGGTGTTCACGCTGGTCACGCCGACACCCGCGCCTGCTTCTCGCAGGCCCTCGACGATTGCCGTCGCGACCGGCTTCTCAGCGCCATAGACGATCACCCGCCGGTCAGTGAGGTCGAATCCCTGGATCTTGCCTTCGCCAACTTCGGGCGGCGTGAGCGGATTCTGTTGACTCATGAGGGCACGCCGCCGATTCCCGACTGCACGTCCCAACCGGACGGCGCCAGACCTCCCGCCAAGCCGCCGCCGTCGATGATGAACGCCTCGCCGGTCATGTAGGCGGATGCGTCGGAGGCGAGGTAGACAGCCAACGGTCCGAGTTCCCAGGCCTCGCCGACGCGTCCGATTGGAATCCGCGAGCCTTGGTTGCGCGCCACTTCAATCTCGTCCTGATCTTCCAGCGTCTTCTGCAGGATGAAGCCGGGGACGATGCAGTTGACGCGGATCTGGTCGCGGGCGAGCTGAATCGCCAGCGACTGCGTCATGTTGATCACACCGGCTTTGGCCGCGCCGTCGACAAAGAACCGAGCGCCGCTTCCCCGTAGGGACGTACCCGAGGAAACGGTGATGATGTTGCCTGGCTTCTGGTCTGCGAGGAAATGCCGCACTGCGGCTCGAGCGCTGTAGAAGACGCTGGAGAAGTTGAGATCGACGGTCTCGCGCCAGTCGTCGTCGGAGATCTCGGTCAGATGCTTCATTGAGGCTGGTCCGCTCGCGGCGGCGTTGGCGAGCATCACTTCAAAGCCGCCCCACTCGGCGATCGTCTGCTGGACCATCGCGTCGACCTGGGCTGAGTCGCTCACGTCGGTCGGGATGACCAGTGCTCTCTGGCCCCTGGCCTCAATCTCCTCGGCGACCGCGGCGATCTGCGAGTGTGTCCGGGCCGCGCAGACGATGTCGGCGCCGGCGTCGGCCAGGTGCAACGCCATTTGACGGCCGAGTCCTCGACCGGCGCCGGTGACGATCACTCGGCGGCCATCCATGCGCAACGATTCCAGCATGCCGGCAGTCTACGTTGTGCCCTGGCGTGCTCCGGCTCGGCTGAGCGCTAACATGTTGCCCGAACACGTCCACATCGGACGCGGCGCGCGCCGTGTCCTGCAACAGACTGAACGGAGCTGGATATGGCAATCGGTTTGACGGTGGAATTTACGATCGGCGAGGGCCAGAACGACGCATTCGAGGCATTCATGGCGGGCGCCACGGCCAAGGTCAAGGCGGAGGACGCCGGCTGCAACAACTACGACCTGTTCCGCTCGGTCGACGATGACACCAAGTATCTGCTCTTCGAGAACTGGGCCACAGAGGACGATCTGACTGCGCACGGCACCTCGGAAGCGATGGCCGGCATGGCCGGGATCCGCGAGTTCACGACCGGACGTCCGGTGCTGCACCGTTACGAGGTCCCCGACTAGAGCTCACACTCCACGAGATCCAAGAGAGGACAACAACATGCCAGAGCAGATGGGCTCCGAGCTCCTCGCCCGACAGATGGTCAACGAGGGCGTTGAGGACCTGTTCTACATCATGGGCGGCCCGATCATCGAGGCCGCCGGTTTCGCCGCCGAACACGGCATTCGCACGATCGACTGTCGGCACGAGCAGGGAGCGGCGATGGCCGCGCACGGCTACGCGCGCGTCAAGCGCGTCCCCGGCGTCTGCATGGCCGCCTCGGGACCGGCGACGACCAACCTGCTGACCGGTGTTGCCAACGCCTACCTCGACGGCGTGCCGATGGTCGCGCTGGGCGGCGCAGCGGCGTTCTCGTCGTTCGAGCGCGACGACTTCCAGGAGTACGACCAGCTCGCGATGGCTGTGCCAATCACCCGCTGGGCGAGCCGTGTGACGCACTCGGCGCGGATGCCCGAGTTCTTCAATCTTGCCTACCGCGAGTCACAGGGACCGAAGCCGGGACCGACCTATCTCGACCTCCCAGGCGACACGTTGTACCAACAATCTGACGACGAAACCGTCTGGTTCCCGGACGCCGGCACACCGCGCTCGCGACCGGGCGCCGACCCTGACGAGGTCAAGCAAGCGATCGAGCTGCTGTCCAAGGCCGAACGGCCGATCGTGCTGACCGGCACTGGCATTTTCTGGTCCGACGCATCGGCTGAACTGCAGGAGTTTGTCGAAGCGACGGGTATCCCCTTCTACACGACTCCGCAAGGTCGCGGCGTGGTCCCCGAAGACCACGACCTCTGCTTCATCGCAGCGCGCTCCAAGGCGTTCCGCGAGGCCGATGTGGCGGTCGTGGTCGGCACGCGGCTCAACTTCGTCGTCGGTTCCGGCCTGCCACCGCGCTGGTCGCCCGACCTCAAGGTGATCCACGTCGACACCGACCCGACAGAGATCGGCCACAACAAGGAAGCCGCCGTCGGCATGGTCGCCGACGCCAAGCGCGCCCTGGTCGCACTGACCGCTGCGGCCAAGGAAGCCAACCTCGCGCCTCCGACCAACTGGGTGGCCGAACTGCGCGAGTCGGACGACAACCGCCGCCAACAGTCGCTCGAGCAGGCGCACTCGTCGACCGTGCCGATTCACCCGCTGCGCCTGGCGGACGAGGTCGTGCAGCGCATGGACCGCGACGCGATCGTCTGCGTCGACGGTAACGCCACGCTGGCCTTCGCCCGCCAGTACATCCCGTCCTTCGCCGAGGGCGGCCGGCTCAACCCCGGCCCCAACGGCTGCATGGGCGTTGGACTGCCGTACGTGCTCGGCGCCAAGGCTGCCGCGCCAGAGCGCCAGGTGATTGGCTTCGTCGGCGACGGCTCGTTCCTGATGAACGTGCAGGAGATCGACACGATGGTGCGGCACAACCTGCCGGGCATCATTGTGATCTCAAACAACGCCGGTTGGACCGCCGGCTCGAACGACACGCCAGGCCGACCGCTTGGCTACGGCCAACGCTACGAGGACATCGCGGTCGCACTCGGCGGACACGGCGAGCATGTGACGGAGCCCGAGGAGATCGGCCCGGCGATCGAGCGGGCGATGGAGTCCGGACTGCCGTCGGTCGTCAACGTCGAGGTCGAGCAGCACGCGATGCCCGGCCAAGCCCGCTTCGGTGGCTACTCGGCCACGCTCAGCCGCTAGGCTCTGACCGGGCAATTCAAGCTTCAGAGGCGGGGCTCCGACCCCGCCTCTGTCGTACATACAGGAGAGATTCATGGCCTCTGTCCCCGCCGAGCATGCCGACCTCGTCGGCGCGCCGCATTTCGCCCACCTCGTCACCGTCAACCGCGACGGATCACCGCAGTCGTCGCCGATCTGGATTCGGCCAGATCGAGTCTCCGCCGACGGCGCCGTCGAATCGATCTTCTTCGTCACCGGGCTGCGCTATCGCAAGGTGCTCAATATGCAGCGCGAGCCGCGCGTGGCGCTCTCAATCCACGGCGCCGACCAGCCGTATCGCATGCTGGAAATCGTCGGGACGGCTTCGATGGAGCCGCGAACCTCGTGGGACGAACTCGACGCCATTTCCAACACATACCTGGGCACCGACTACCCCTACAAGGGCGACGATCCCGCGGGCTGGCTCGTGACCGTTGAGATCGATCGCGTCACCCTGCCGAACGATGGCGAACAACCGCCGTCTGTCGATCCGCCCGCCGCCGGTTCCGACCTGCTCAGTCCGCCCCACTTTGCGCACGTCGCGACGGTTAGCTCGACTGGTCAGCCGCGCTCATCGGTGGTCTGGCATCGGCGGCCCGAGGGCGGCGGGGAGAACGAGATCGAGTTCTGGACCAGCGCCGAGACGCTGAAGACGAGGCACTTGCGTAACAACCCGGCGATCGCGGTCAGTATCCACGACGAGGTCGACCCGTATCGCTATACGGAACTACGCGGTCGAGCGCACATCGCTTCGATCGATGGGCGTCAGATGGCCGACGAGTTGACCAGGCTCTATTGGAAGCTGGACGCGTTCCCGATGGATGTCGGCGCGATGGGCAGCAGTGTCGCCATCCGTGTCGAGACGACGCACCGGGTCGGCTAACCGAGAGCCGCGTCACCGTTCTGACCGGAGGTCATCATGCCATCAGTCCCGGCCGAGTTCGCCGATCTCTGCGGCGCTCCTCATTTCGCTCACGTGGTCACGGTGAACCGCGACGGTTCTCCACAATCGTCGCCGGTCTGGTTTCGGCCGGAACAGGTCAATCCCGACGGCTCCGTCGAATCGGTCTACTTCAGCACCGGCAAGCGCTTTCGCAAGTCGCTCAATATGCAGCGTGAGCCGCGTGTCGCCATCTCGGTGCACGACGCGGCGAATCCCTATCGCACCCTGGAGATCGTGGGCACGGCGTCGCTCGCTGCCCGCTCGGACTGGGACGATGTGGACGAGATTTCTCGAACCTACATCGGCCGGGACTACCCCGGTAAGGGCGAAGGCGGCGCCGACGGCTGGGGAGTGACGGTCGACGTGGAGCGCGCAGTCACGCTCGACTTCACTCCCGGCGACGTCCTCGACCCGCCCGAACCGGGCACCGACCTGTTGAATCCGCCGCACTTCGCGCACATTGCAACGGTCAGCTCGACCGGTCAGCCGCGTTCCTCGGTCGTCTGGCATCGGCGAGCCAGGGGCGGGGGCGGCGACGACATTGAGTTCTGGACAGTGCCGACGACCCTCAAGGCGCTCCATCTGCGGCGCAACCCGTTGATTGCGGTCAGCATTCACGACGAAGCCAACCCGTACCGCTACACGGAGCTACGCGGTCGCGCCAGGCTGACCTCCGTCGAGGGCCACCAAATGCTCGATGAGATGACTCCGCTGTACTGGAAGCTGGACAAGTATCCGGACGGGCACGACGATGGCAACGACCTCAGCAAGGGCGTCGAGGTCCGGGTCGAGACGACCCACCGGGTGGTCTACGGCGAGTAGATCTTGGCCGGGCTAGCGGTCGACTCGGTCAGCGGCCGATCATCCGCGCGAGCTCGGCCAGAGACTGGGTCAGCTCCTGCTCGGTTGGCTCGCTGCGGTGTTGACGGAACTCCCAGAGATGGCCCTCCAGATCTCTGGCCGAGTAGATTCGCGAGCCGTAGAAGGCATCGGTGATCTCTCGGACAATCTCGGCGCCACGCTCTCTGGCGTGCTGGTAGTGCGCGTCAACGTCGGCGACGTACACGCAGATCACCGTGTGAACGGCCTGGTTCGCTTTCGCGCTGGCCAAACCGAACCGCGCGTCTGCGCCGCCGATCAGTACACGCTCACCCGACATTCCCACCTCTGCGTGAGCCACCCGGCCGTCGGGCCACTCCAGCGCCATCAAGGGTTCGAAACCGAAGACATCGCAGAGGTAATCGGTCGCCGCGCGCGGATCGTCGTAGTAGACGTAGGGCACGATGTGCTGCGAACCGTGCGGCAGCGGGACTTCGCCCATGGGGCAGCGCTCTATTCGTCGGTCATGTCGTCGATGGCCGCTTGCATCTGTTCACTGGTGACCTGTTGCAGTTCCTGGTGGAACCACCATCGCCCGCCCTCAGGGTCGGCTGCACGATAGACGCGATCACCGTAGAACTGGTCCTCCGGCTCCTGCAGAATCGTGGCGCCCTCGGCCAGGGCTCGTTCGTAATGGGCGTCAACGTCGTCGACGTAGACCATCACGCTCGCGTGCAAGTGCGGCAAGCCGCTTGGTCCGCCGAGCCCGCCTTCCGGATAGGCCGAGGCCAGGGTCAGCTCGTCCTCGCCGCTGACCAGCGAGGCGTGGCCGATGCTGCCATCCGGCATGTCGAGGCGGAAACGCTCGACGAAGCCGAAGGCGCGGCAGAGAAACTCGATCATGGCCGGCGCGTCGTCATAGGACAGCGCCGGCACGATGCGTTGCCGGCGACCGGCGGAGAGATCCGGTTGCTCCGTCATTCGCCCGCTCCTTCAGCCATCGCGGCGGCCGCTGCTTCGAGTTCCTCGGGCGAGACGTCGCGCATGTGCTGCGTGAAGACCCATTGGTGCCCCTCAGGATCGACGGTGCGATAGCTGCGGTCGCCGTAGAACTGATCGGCGATCTCCTCGGTGATCTCGGCGCCGGCCGCTTTGGCCTTGGCGTAGTGGTCGTCCACGTCGTCGACGTAGACCATCACCTGTCCATGCACGGCGCTGAGATTCTGAGGGCTGGCCAGGCCGATTTCATCAAAGGCGGTGGCGAGGAAGACGACGTTGTCGTCGAGATGCAACTCGGCGTGTCCCAGGACGCCGTCGCCCATGTCCATCTGCACACCGGCTTCGAAGCCGTAGGCGCGGCAGAGAAACTCGACCGCCGCCGGAGCGTCGGCGTACGCGAGGTAGGGGATGACCCGCTGATTGCCCTCCGGTGGATTCTGAACCATGATCGCTGTCCTTTCGTTGCGTTCCGGTGGTGTTCAGGCAGTGTTCAGGGTGAACTTTTTTTGCTGGGCTCCAAACGCGGAAGTGCCGTGTATTGCTGGAGATCGTGCGTTCAGAGCGTTCAGGTTCGTTCAGGTTTCTCCAGCCCGGTTCAGGCGAGTTCAGATGAGTTCAGGCTGTCCAGGGCGATCATGGCGGCGCCTCCCGACTTGCGATCTTGCGCATCTGGGCGGCCGACTCCTCGTCGGGAACGACGCGGAGCTGCTGTTGGAAGGTCCAACGGTGGCCTTCGAGGTCCTGGACCCAGTAGGAACGTGCTCCCCAGAACTGGTCTTCCGGCTCCGCCAGGATCTCGGCTCCCTCGCTGCGCGCGTGCTCGAAGTGGGCGTCGACGTCGTCCACGTGAACGGTGATCTGCTGATGCAGCGCCGACAGATCACGAGGCGAGCGCGTGCCGGCTTCGTCGAAGGGGGAGGTGAGCATGATCTGTTCGCCCTGGAAGCTGAGCGCGGCGTTGCCGATGCGGCCGTCTCCGACCTCCATGCGGCGGACTTCGGTAAAACCGAAGACACGGCATAGCCAGTCGATCGCCGCGGGCGCGTCGGCATAGGTCAGGGCGGGCACGATCCGCTGGTGACCGAGTTCCACGGGGTCCGACATTGCCAGCAGGCCTCTCATTGCGTCGAGCGGGTACAGGCCCAAGGTTAGCGCATATATGTTCTGACAGTCAAATCGTCCCGCCTCGGGCGGGACGACGTGACATATCGTGAGCAGATTCGCCTACCAGGTCCGGAGTTGATGGTCGACCTCCTCGCGCGGCACTTCGCGTATGCGCTGGCAGAAGCTCCAGCGATAGCCTTCGAGGTCGAGCGCGTGATACGAGCGCAGGCCCCAGAACCGATCCTGTAGACCCTGGACGATCGTGGCGCCTTCCGTCAGCGCCCGCTGGTAGTGTTCCTCGATTTCATGGACGTGCATGTGGACCCGCGAGGTCGCGAGCGCCTCGCCGTTCGGGGCGTGGTTGTTGAGCTGATCGAGCTCCGACGAGAGCATGACGAACAGCCCGTCGTATTGCAGCACCGCGTGCGCGATGCGGCCGTCGGCCACCGAGTAGGCGCTGCCCAGCTCGAAGCCGAAGACGCGGCAGAGCCAGTCGATCGCGGCCGGGGCGTCGGCGTAGGTCAGGTAGGGGTAGATCTGCTGCCGATCGACCATGATGTCGGGAATCGCTGCCGTGGCGAACGTTGCTTCGTGGATCGCTGCGTCGGACATCTCGACCGCCTCTCTGAATCCCGTCGAAACACACCGGGCGTTTCGTTCTGAACTGACCTTAAGTCGGCGTCCGGTTCGGCGTTCGGGCGACAGAAATCACAAGTTGACGAGGTCACAGCCAACGAGTATCAGAGCAGTCGTCGGGATTGAGTCTGCATCTGGCGCGACAGGTCGAGCGTCGCCGGCGACGCAGTTGCGCCGCGGCTGCGTCTCACTCGAGGTCGAGGAACTCCAGGATTCCGTCGGCGATTGCCCTGGCGATCACTTCTCGCGCCTGCGGATCGCGCAGAATCCCGGCGTCGGCCTCATGCGTGACATAGAGGAGCTCGAGCAAGGTGGTCGGCATCAGGTTGGCGCGCACGATCCGACCCGGTCCTGACTGCGTCTCGGGATCGATCAGGTCAATCGGGGGCTCGCCAACGGTAATGTCGTTGCGCCAGAGCCAGTCGTTGATCGCCACGTCCCAAGGATCCTCAGACAGACCCAGTCCGGCGGGATCCAGGTCCCATTGACGGGCAACGCTGGCATCCATCAACAGGAACGGCGCCAGGACGTAGATCGGATCGCAGGCGCCGTTGACCAGCTCCCAACAGGATGAGTCGTAGGTCAGGGTGGCAGTCCGATATCCGTAATCCGCCAGTGCCTGCTGAATGTGAGAAAGCAGGGTTTCGGCCAGCTTCAGGTTGAGGCCGTCGCCGTTCCAGCGAGGCAGGTACCAGGCCTCGAGTCCGTTGATCGGAAACATGAAGTTGGCGTTGGAGTGGATCGATACGAACACGTCGGCTCTGGCCAGATGGGCCATTTCCGCTCGCGCCTGGTAATCCGCGCGCCAGAGCGCTTCGTCGAGATTGAGGAACGGTCGGTCGGTCGAGCGCCGGGTCTGGACGACCGTGACACCTTCGGCTTCCAACATCTCCTCGATTCTCAACGCAAACGCGAGGTTCGAGTCCTCTTCCTTGACCCCGTTATCCCAAGCGCCGGTATCGACGCCGTGACCGGCATCGAGAACGACCACGATTGCTTCGTCATCCAGTCCCGGGATGACGCCGGCTTCCTCCAACTCGGCTTGCCAGCGCGGGTCTTCAGCGCCCGTCCGCTGGCGGGCAAGCCAGAGATTCGGGTTCGGCGGTTGGGGATCCGGGATCTCGAGCAGACTGGGACGCGAGACGGTCCAGCTCCCATCCCAGTTCTTGACGCTCGCCTGCCAGCGAATTTGCTGGTCTGACGTCCGGCCCGACCAGCGCATCACCAGCGTGTCGAACCCGCTGGCACTGACCTGGCTGGTTTCGATCCAGGCCCCTTGCTCAAAGGACCACAGCCGGGCGTTGCGGCCGTCGTTGGAACACAGGAGAAATTCCCACTCGTCTTGCTCATGCTCGTCCATTCCCGGATCGATGTCGATCCAGACGCGGAGGCCACTGTTCTGACGGATCGGTCCCCATTCCCCCTGGAATGAGAACTGAGCCGTTCGGCCAGATTCCGCTCCGATGATCGATTCGATTTGCAAGCGCGGCATCTGACGAGTCGGCAGGCTGACTTCCGGCTCCTGCTCTACCCCCGAGCGCGTAATCCCGAAGGCGTAGCTACCCATGAACCATGCCTGAGAGGCTCTCACCTCGAGCACGGCCAAGCCTCCTTCGGCGGGCTCGATCGCGTCGCTGAAGGAGTTCCCATAACGGTCCAGTTCGCGAAACGAATTCTGTCCGGGCAGGCGGATGGCCGCCGACAGTCCGGTCACAGATCCGAGTACCGACCAAATCCGGTAGCGGTTCCCGGAGGCCACGGGAAAGGCGAACCAATCGGCGTCCCCGGCGTTGTCGATCGCCGATCGTTCGATCAGCACCCCGCGTTCGTCGTACGCGCCCAGCTTGGCCGTTGCGAGGTCAGAGCCGATGGCATCGGTGTGGTTGCGGATCCGTAGCCGATAGGACCCCGTCGCGCCCCTTACTCCCGAGACTTGCGCTCGCCAGGCGCCACTCTCGGGCGCCGTCCAAATCAGGGGAACATCGAGACCGGACGACCGCGCGACGATGCGCGCATCCGATTCGTCAGTCGCCGGCTTCCAGATGGTAATTTCACCCGCCAACAGTGTGTTGCGCTCCAGCGAGATGGCGTAGCTCTCGCCTGCCAGCGCGAACAGCACGAACCAATCGACGTCGAGCGGGCCGTCAATGGCGCCGCTGCGGACGACGGGATTGAACTCCTCGGCCGACACAGGATTAGCGCGCCATGGCACGAACGCGCCAGCCGCCGCCACCAGCAGGGCGGCGGCAGCGATCATCGCCGTCAACCGTGTACGGCGCGGGCCTCGCCCGGTCATTCCCGCACTCACCCGCTGAGGATATCCCGGGCGTGCCCGGCTACGGCTGTGATTGTCGCTTCTGTTATCTGGCGCGATAGACAGCTATCCGATAGTCTCAAACGCGTTGCGCGCTTCGGCGTGCCCACTCCACACGCAGATCTGCGGACCCAGCTTTCTCACAATTGGGCCGCGACGGAGGACGACATGGATCTCGGACTGACCGAAGAGCAGGAACTGCTGAAGAACTTCGCCCGCGACTTCCTGACCAACGAGTGCACGGAGAAGCTCGTGCGCGACATGGAGGAGGATGAGCGCGGCTACACCGACGACCTCTGGAACGGCATGGCCAACCAGGGTTGGATGGGGCTGATCACGGCTGAGGAACTCGGCGGCGCCGGCCTCAACTTCCTCGACCTCTGCGTGCTGCTGGAAGAGTTCGGCCGCGCGCTGGTCCCGGGACCGTTCATCAACACCGTGCTCACCGCCGGCTTCGTCGAGGCGATCGGCACTGACGCGCAGAAGCAGCAGTACTGCACCGCCGTCGCGGCCGGCCAGCACGTGATGACCTTTGCCCTGACCGAACCGTCGGCTCGCTTCGACAGCTCCGGCATTGAGACGACCGCCGAGGCCGACGGGGACGGCTTCGTGCTCAACGGCACCAAGCTGTTCATTCCCGATGCTCACGTCGCCGACACCATCCTCGTCGCCGCCCGCACCCCGGGCTCTGAAGGCGATGAAGGCGTCTCGCTTTTCCTCGTTCCAGGCAACGCCGACGGGCTAAGCACGACCGTCCTGCAGACCATCGCCGCCGACAAGCAGTGCGAAGTCAAACTCGACGGCGTCCGTGTTGGCGCCGACGCGGTGCTCGGTGAAGTCGGTAGCATCTGGCCAATCATCGAAGTCGCCAAGCGCTATTTCACCGTCGCTTACTGCGCCTACCTCGTCGGTCTGGCCCAGCGCGACTTCGAAATCTCGGTCGACTACGCCAAGGAGCGCATCCAGTTCGGCCGCCCGATCGGCTCATTCCAGGCGATCCAGCACAAGGCCGCCGACATGATCACCGATGTCGATGGCTCGCGCTTCATCATGTACCGCGCCGCCTGGGCGGTGACCGAGGGAGAAGATGACGCCGACCTGCAGGTCGCCATGGCCAAGGCCTGGTGCTCCGACGCCACGCGCCGCGTGGTCGCCCACGGCCAGCAGATCCACGGTGGCATCGGCTTCACCAAGGAGTACATCATCCAGCTCTACTTCCGCCGCCAGAAGATGGCCGAGCTGATGTGGGGCGACGCCGACCACCACCGCGAGAAGGTCGCCGAGCTGCTCGAGATCTAACAGCTCTCAGACAAGTCAACCAACGAAGCGCGCTCTTTCGGGAGCGCGCTTTGTTCTGTCAGTCGGAAGAGTCAATCCGCGCTCGCTTGCGTAGGAACCAGAATCCAATCGCCAGGCCCACGACGCTCAATCCCGCGGCCACTGCGATCGCGGTGATCCACGTCCACAGCGGGGCGGAGTAGCGGCTGCCCGACATGACGATGTCCTGGGCCAGCGCCGGCAACATCCAGACCGCCCAGCTCGTCAACGCGATCGCCAACCCTACCCATCGGTGCATCCGATAGCCTCTGATCATGGCCCGTAGAAGACGCCGTCGACCCGCTGACGCGCCGGAACCGGTTGCGCCGCAGACGCGCTCCTCCATCGTGCGCCTCTCCTATCCAAATCAGGATACGATGCGGCTCCGCACCTTTTGGTCGCCCTTGCCCAACTGGGCGTACGGGGCCATTCCAGCGGCGATCGTGGCCCTGATCGCGGTCGGTACGTTCGGTGGTTCGGACCCGCTTGGCGCCGCGATCATCGGCGCAGCGGCCGGCTATTTCGGCGGAGGCATTCTCTGGGCGATCCTCGGCGTGATCGGAGGCGACGTGCTCGAGGTCGACTTCGATCTGGAGGATGACACGGCGCAGGTGCGCCAGTCGATGCTCTGGGTCGTCAATCGGCAGTGGAGCTTCGAGCTGTACGACGTCGAGACGATCACCATGAAGCACCAGCGGTCTCGCCCGATCCTGCTGCAGTTCAGCGGCACGCACACCGCTCACATCGCCTTCGCCGACGGTCAACTCATGCGAATCGGACGCTTCCCAACCCATCAAGAGGCGCTCGATGTCGGCAAAGCTGTGTCCGAGTTCATCGGGGTCCAGCTTGAGCAGCCGGACGAGGAAGAGAATCGCCGCCGAGGCCGTCGATGACCACCGCGCTCAGCGATCCTGAAGCGATCCGAGCACGCTTCGCCGAGGTGATGAGCGACCGTCCCGGCAAGCTGCAGAAGCATGTCAAGCGTGTGGAACGCGGCGCACTGCGGCTGGCCGCCATTCATGAGCTCGACCGCGACATTTGCGCGGCCGCGGCTGCCGGCCATGACCTCTTCCGGCACTGCAAGGACGCCGAGCTCATCGCCCTGTCACGGCACTACCGCGTTCCGATCAGTGAAGACGAACTGGCCGCGCCGATCGTCCTGCACGGACCACTGGCAGCCGCCTACGCGCGAGAGACCATGGACGTTGAGCACGAGGAGATTCTGACTTCGATCGCGTACCACACCACTGCTCATCCCGATTACTCGCTCGAGGCTCTCGCCGTCTTCCTGGCCGACAAGGTCGACCCTCGCAAGATGCAGCGAGACCCCGGCCTCTTCGCGGTCGCCGCGGCGGCCGAGCACGATCTGTACGCGGCGGCGGCCATGTTCCTGGAACGTCGTCTGACCAGTCAGTTGAACAACGGGCTACCGTTGCATCCGCTCGCGGTTGCCAGCCGCAACGCGTTCCTCAGGCGGGCGGTATGACGACGCAGAGCGACAACGGCGACGAGGGCGCTGCCGTCGGACGAGTGATCGACGCGGCCGAGTCGGAGATCGACAGCCACGACCGCGCATTGCGTCCCACCCGGCTGGACGAGTTCGTCGGCCAATCGACCGTCCACGAGGCAATCCGCATCGCGGTCGACGCCGCGAGACAGCGCGACGAAGCGCTCGATCACCTGCTGCTCTACGGACCGCCTGGTCTCGGCAAGACCACGCTGGCGCGGATTGTGGCGCGTGAACTTGGCGTCAATCTCAGACCGACCAGCGGTCCGGCGATTCAACGGGCCGGCGATATCGCCGCCATCCTGACGACCATGCAGACTCACGATGTGCTCTTCATCGACGAGATTCATCGAGTGCCGCGCTCAGCCGAAGAGGTGCTGTACTCGGCGATGGAGGACTTTCAACTGTTCATGATGATCGGCAGCGGACCGGCGGCAAGGAGTGTCCAGCTCTCGGTCAAGCCGTTCACGCTGATCGGCGCGACCACTCGCTACGCGATGATCTCACCGCCGCTGCGGGACCGCTTCGGCATGGTTCAGCGGCTGGACTTCTACAGCACCGACGAACTCGAGCGCGTGATCATCCGCTCCGCCGAGGCTCTGGATGTCGAGCTCGAACCACCCGGCGCCCGCACCCTCGCCGAGCGGGCGAGAGGCACGCCGCGAATCGCCAACCGGCTGCTCAGGCGCGTCCGGGACTTCGCCGAGGTTAGAGCCGACGGCGTGATCACCGATTCAGTCGCCGACGAGGCGCTGCGAGGCTTGCGTGTGGACGAACTCGGTCTCGACGAGCATGACCGCGGACTGCTGCGCGCCCTGATCGAGGGCTTCAACGGAGGACCGGTCGGCCTCGACACCCTCGCCGCCGCCGTCGCTGAGGATGCCGACACCGTCATGGATGTCTACGAGCCCTACCTGATCCAGCTTGGCTTCCTTGCCCGCACTCCCCGAGGCAGGGTCGCCATGCCCGCGGCCTGGAGTCACCTGGGGCTCACGCCACAAGAATCGACGACCGACCAGGGCACCTTGTTCGAGGCAGGGTCGGGATAGCGGCGCTAGTCGAGCGCCAGGGCCGGCTCGCTCTTGTCTGACGATGCGACGGCGCCATTCGTCCCGTTGCGGCCGTTGGCGCCAATCCGCTCTCGCATCCGATCGAGAACCGCCAGTGCTGCGTCCTCATCGAACTCGACTGACTCCTGCGCTGCGTACATCATCCGGTAGAGCTTGGCGTAGTGACCATCGATCGCCAGTAGCTCGTCGTGGGAGCCCTGTTCGAGGATTCGTCCGTACTCGAGCACAATGATCCGGTCGACGGCGCGAATCGTCGAGAGCCGGTGCGCGATCACGAATGCGGTCCGGCCGCGCATGACTCGGGCGATCGCCTCCTGGATCAGCGCCTCTGTTTGAGAGTCGACGTTGGCGGTCGCCTCATCGAGGATCAGGATGCGCGGATCGCTGAGGATCGCGCGAGCGAAGGCCACGAGCTGACGCTGTCCGATCGAGAGATTCTGGGCGCGTTCCGCCAACGGCGTGTCATAGCTCTGCGGGAGACGCTCGATCCACTCGTCCGCGCCGACCACCTTGGCAGCGTCGATCGCCTGCTCGCGGGAGGCTTCCAGGTTGCCGTACATGATGTTGTCGAGCACTGTGCCTGAGAAGAGGAACGGGTCCTGCAGGACCACGCCGACTCGCTGGACCAGGGACGCGCGCGTCACGTCGCGCACGTCGTGACCGTCGATCCGCACCGCCCCTTCGGTCACCTCGTAGTTGCGCGTGATCAGCGATGTGATCGAAGTCTTGCCGGCGCCGGTTTCACCGACCAGGGCGACCGTCTCGCCGGGCTGCACTTCGAGGTCGAGATCGAACAGGACTCGCACGCCGTCGACGTACTCCAGTGAGACGTTGTCGAAGTGCACATGTCCGGCAATGTCGGGCAGGTCCTGGGCATCGGCCGAGTCCTCGATTTCAGGTTCTGTGTCGAGCACCTCGAAGACTCGCTCCGCGCCGGCCATTGCGCGCTGGAACATCGTGTACTGCAAGACGAGGTCGCGGACGGGGTCGAAGAACCGCTGGATGCCGATCGCGAAGGCGATGATCGCGGCGACGCCGGCAGCCTCGTCCAGTCCGCCGCCGCTGAGTCGGACCGCCGCGACCACGATGATGAGTGCGGTTGCGAGGGCGATCAGGATTTCCACCAGCGGCATGATCGCCGCCGAGAGCAACCCTGCTTTGCGAGTCGCGCGCAGATTCCAGTTGTTGATGCGGTCGAACCGCTTGGCGTTCTCCGACTCGCGGTTCAGACTCTGCACGACGCGAACACCGTTGAGGTCTTCGTTCAAGGTCGAGTTGACCGCCGCAATCGCGACCCGGGTCTCGAGGAACGCCATCCGAGCGCGCTTGCTCCACCAGGCCATCGAGACGATCAGGATTGGCAGCACCGCGAACGAGACCAGCGCCAACTGCCAGTCGATGAACAACATGACCGCCATGATGATCACGAGACCAAAAATGTCGCCGATCACCGTCAAGACGCCAGATGTCAGCATTTCCTGCAAGACCTGCACGTCGGAGGTCACCCGCGACATGATCGCGCCAACCTCGCCTCGGTCATAGAAACGATGCTCCAGGCGCATCAGGTGATCAAAGACCTCCTGACGCATGCGTCTCAAGATTGGATGGCCGACGTTGGCCATCAACCACTGGCGCAGAAACTCCGCGCCCCAGGAGACGAGCACGATCACACCAAAGGCGATCGCGATCCGGTCAAGTTCAGAGAGGATGCCGTTCTCCAGCGCGCCTTGCAGCGCCTGGTACACGACCAAGACCTGGATGTTGAATGCGACTGCGAAGAAGGCGTTGGCGACGATCGCCGCGCCGAGCCGCTTCTTGTGCGGGCCGATGTAGCGGCCGAACCGGCGCACCAGGCGCGGGTTGTAGAGCGAGCCGTATTCCTTGTCCCAGCCGTCAGCCATGGAGGCGGAGCTCGCCCAGGCGCTGCGCGGACCGTGTCCGCCTCCGCCCAGGTTGGAGGTCCAACCACCGGCCATCCCGCCGCCCATCATGCCCATCTAGCCGCTCCCGCCCACTGCGGCGACGGCCTCGACCGGCTCGACGGCGTGCGCGCCCGCCGACTCCTGATCGCGCAGCTCCAACTCGTAGATCTCGCGGTAGAGGCCGCCCTGCTCAAGCAGCTCGTCATGTTTGCCGCGCTGGACGATCTGGCCCTTGTCCAAGACAAGGATCTGGTCGGCCTCACGCAGCGACCGCAGCCGGTGAGCAATCACGAACGTGGTCCGACCGCGCATCAACGCGGCCATCGCCTGTTGGATTTCAAACTCGGTGGCCGCGTCGACTGAGGAGGTTGAGTCGTCGAAAATCAGCACTCTCGGGTCCATGAGCAGCGCGCGCGCAATTGCGATTCGCTGCTTCTGTCCGCCCGAGAAGTTGGCCCCGCGCTCGCCGACCCAGGTGTTGTACTTTTCGGGCAGGCGATTGATGAAGTGGTGAATCCGCGCCAGCTTGGCGGCGGCCTCAATCTCCTCGTCAGTCGCATCCGGGCGGCCGTAGGCGATGTTCTCCTTCAGCGAAGCCGCGAACAGGAAGACTTCCTGCTGCACGATCGCCACCTGCTGGCGCAGCGCCTCCAGCGGCCAGTCGCGTACGTCCTGATCGTCGAAGGTCACGCGTCCGGTGCTGACGTCGTAGAAGCGCGGAATCAGGTTGACCACCGTGGTCTTGCCGCTGCCGGTCAGGCCGAGCAGTGCGATCAGCTCGCCCGGCTTGGCCTCGAAGTCGATGTTCCCCAAGACCGGCGAGCGCGGGTCGTAGGCGAAGCTGACACCCTCAAACTTGACGTGGCCTTGGGGACGCTCGGGGGCAACCGCGTCCGGGTTTTCCTGGACCTCTGATTCTTGGTCCAGGATCTCGAAGATGCGCACGCCGGCTGTCGCCGCGCGCGGGACCATCATCACCATCCAGCCGAGACCGCGAATCGGCATCTGCAGGATGGTCAGGAACATCAGGAACATGGTCAGCTCGCCGACCGTGAAGTTGCCGTTCACGACCTCGCGACCTCCGTACCAGATGGTGAGCACGATCGCGGCCGCGCCGAGCATCGTCATCAGCGGCATGTTCACCGCCTGGACCATCGAGGCGTCGTAAGAGCGCTGCTGCAACCAGCCGGCTGCTCGGCCGAACTTCTGACCCTCAAACTCTGAGCGACCGAAGGCCTTCACCACCCGAATCCCGGAGAGCGCTTCCTGCAGCACCGTGCCGAGTTGCGCCTGCGACTCTTGCACATCGTTCCAGATCGGGCGCAGCCGCCGGGCGACGAAGGCCGAGCGGGCCGAGATGATGATCATGATGCCCCAGACCATCAGCGCGAGCGGCCAGTTGATCAGCAGCATGATCACGAGCGTGCCGATGCCAAGCACCAGCGTGAACGTGAGCTGCACACCACCGAAGTTGATGAACATCCGCACGACCTCGACGTCCTGCGTCGCGCGGACCATAATCTGGCCCGTCTCGGCGCCGTCGTGGAAGCGGAATGAGAGCGTCTGCAAACGCTGATAGATCGCGTTGCGCAGGTCGTAGGCGACGGTCTGACCGACCCACTCGGCCAGATAGCGCTGGACAAACATCGAGGTCCCGCGCAGCACCGCCGCGCCGACCAGGGCGAGACCGGCGATCGCCACGAGCCATCCAGTGATCGAAATCACGGTGTCGCCGTTGACGATCTCCGTGGAGATTGCTGTGTCGATTGCCCAGCGCAGCAGCCATGGCGTCGCGATCGCAAACCCGGCCGTCGCCAGGATCGCAATGCCGGTCACCGAGAGACCCTTCCAGTAGGGAAGGGCGAAGCGCATCACGCGCCCCAGGATCAGCACCGAGACCGGCATTCGAAGCCGTCGCTGCGGCTCGACCTGGGTCGTCAGGGTGGTCAATTTCGGCTCCCGACCGGGCGGCTCTCGGACATCGCCCAGGCGTCGGCGCGCCGCTGGAATTCAGTCATAACTCAGCAGCAGTATAGTGCTCGCCTCGAAACTCGACAGTTGCGAGCGTTGCACCCACCTACTCTGACCGATGCGGCGACAGTTCGACAACCTCGGAAGACATGACGAATCAGCTACTGCTGCGGCCGATGACCCTCGACGATATCGATGTCGTCGCTGAACTGGATGGACGCGCCTTCGGCGAGTCCAGCTGGAGCCGCCGCTACTTCGCCGGCGAGCTCACCGAATCGCCGATTAGCATCTTCTACGTGCTGACCAATCAGCAGCAGATCCTCGGCTACTTCGGCGCCTGGCATGTGGTCGACCAATTGCATCTCTGTACGTTCGCCGTCGATCCCGAACGCCAGGGACAGGGGCTCGGCGCGTTGTTGCTCAACTGTGTGCTGAGGCTCGCCCAGCGGCTCGAGTGCACGGTCATCCAGCTTGAGGTTCGCGAATCGAACCAGACGGCGAGAACGCTTTACCGCAGCCGAGGGTTCATCGAAGAAGCGGTGCGACGCAACCTCTATTCGCAACCGAAGGAGGACGGCATCTTGATGGGCTTGCCGACCCCAGAGCGTCTGGACCAATCCAACTGGGAACGAGCAGGCCAGCGCTGGCAGGATGGACTAGTGCTGTGCTGGGACGATCGGGGTGGGACACTCGATGAGCAGTGGACTGTTTGAGCGCGACCCTGCGGTACACTCTGCTCCATGAACCTGAACGAGCAAATCGACGAGCTGCTGGAGCGCTCTCGCTACATCCGCGCGATCGGTCCGACCACCGAAGACTTCATGCGCTGGCGCGACTCCACCGAGGAACTGCTGGCCGACGCCGTCGGCGACGATCACCCGGTGATGGCCAGCTACCGCGAGGCAATCGGTCCGCGCGAATCGCTCGACGCCGAAGGCCTCCAGATTCACGGTCCGTTCGGCATGGCCCCGCGTCTGATCGCGGCCGAAGACGTCCTGCGCACCCTCGTTACCTCGTAGTCGTCTAGCTGTTACCTAGTAGCGGCTCAGACCGCCGCTGCCGCCTTCTTCTCAACGACTGCCGCCACGAGTTGCGCCGCCTGCACGTATGTCAGATGCGTGGTGTTGATCACCACGTCGTAGAGCAGCGGCGACCAGACATCGACGTCCCAGAACTTGCGGTGGAATGCGGCCCGGCCCTTGTTGAACTCTTCAATCGAGCGGGCCGCCTGCACTTCGTCGACGCCTTCCCACTCCTGCACCCTGGCCAGGGCCACTGGAGGATCGGCGACTAGCTGCACGTGTGTCGCGTCGGGCATGTCCCGCAGCACCATTTGACTGCCGCGACCGATGATCACCACGTTGCCGCGTTGGGCGATCGACTCCATGATCTGCGATGTCGTGGCCAGGATCGCGCGATCATCAACGACACCGGAGCCGCTGTCGGAGAGTTCCTGGTAACTCTGCGAGAGCATCAACTCCAGATTGCCGGAGCCGAGCATCGGGTCGATGGCGCCTCCGGCGGCTGAGCGTTCCAGCGCCCGCTGCAGGAAGTGTCCCAGGCGGGCGCGCAGCGAGTCGGTCCGCTCGTCTTTCTCGGCGACTTCCGAGACGGTGCGTCCCAGTTGACGCGAGGCGTCAACCAACACTGTCTGGTCGATGTATTCGAGACCGAGGTCGCGGCTGAGCCGGCGTGCGACGTCTCTCGCGCCGGCTCCGTATTGGCTGGATACAGTCACGACCGGCATCGCGCACCTCCCGGGCTGACTTGATCACCCCCGAGCTGATCGGGGAGATTGGCACGCTCAGAGTACTCCAACGACTCCAGGCTCGATGCCAAATCAGCTAGAGGTCGGCCATCATCGAGCCGAGCGGCAACGTCCGTCGCAACGACCAGCCTGAGGGTCCCTCCGTCTGCTCGACGGAGTCGAAGACGCCAACGTGCGTCACGACCAGGAAGTAGCGTTGTGCCGCCAGCGATTCGGCCGCGCTGAGCGCTTCGGCCTCACGCCGAAAGCGCCCGACCGTCAGCGCGGTGCGCTCCAGCGGCGATCTCGATCGAATCAAGGCGTTCGGCGTCTGCTCGGGATAGAGGTCGCGGTAGACGATCGAGGAGATTCGCTGCGCATCCTCGGCGCCCTGCTCGGCGACCATCTGCAGGAGGTGTTCACCGTCGTCGTACCAAGACTGCGGAGCGCCCAGTTCGAGCATGAACGGATGAAAGAGGCCGAGGATGATCTCCAGCATTTGCTGCAGATCTTCGAGGCCGTAATGATCATCGAACTCGTCCGTCAGGGGAATGTGCGGCGGCGTCGCGTCGACTTGCTCGCGGTCGTAGAGCGCACGGACCAGGTCGATCTGGTCGCGCGCCTGCTCGTCGGGCACCAGGGCCAGCATCCGTTGCACCATGGGATCAGGTTAAACCACAGTGGCTCCCCCGCCGGGAGAGCCACTCCTGTCGCGGAGCGACGATGCTCCACGCCAGTCGGCCAGTCAGCTAGTGCCTGGGTTAGTTGCCGTTGATCTCGATCTTCTGCGTCGTGGCGCCTTCGGAACGCGGCAGCTCGAGATGCAGGACGCCCTTGCCCAGTTCGGCCTGAATTGCCTCCGGATTGAATCGATCGCCGAGCTCGAAGCTGCGCTCGGCGCGGCGGCGGAAGACTTCGCGATATCGGTAGCGCCGATCCTCATGATCGTGGCTGGCGTCCTCGCAGCTCTCCACGTTGTGCTCGGCCCGAATCTTGAGCCGGCCCTCCTCGAAAGTGACTTCGATGTCCTCCTTGTCGAATCCCGGCAGCGTGGCGTCGATCGCGATCCCGGTCTCGGTCTCATAGACGTTGACCGGCATGCCGCCAGGCGCCGCGACCCTGCGCCGGCTCAGCGCTGTGAACGGGTCTCGCGAAACGAGATGAGTCATGCTTGGTTCCTCTCCTCCACCGGGGAATTGTCCGGTGGCTCTATCGCCACACTATGTAGATGAACCCAAGAAATCAATAACACTTAGTGATAACCACTCAACTATCTGTCTCTACCAACCAGCAGAAATGATACAATCGGCAGCAGACACGGAGTCCCGCCAATGCCTCAAGACTTCTATCAGATTCTCGGCGTCGGCCGCGACGCCTCCGAGCGCGACATCAGCTCCGCTTATCGCAAGCTGGCCCGCCAGTACCACCCTGACGTGACCGGCGGCGACCGCGACGCCGAAGCCCGTTTCAAAGAGGTCAACGCCGCCCACGACGTGCTCGGCGATCCCGACAAGCGCGCCGCCTACAACAAGTGGGGCGACCAGTGGGAGCACGCCGAGCAGCTCGAAGAGATGCAGCGCCAGCATGGTGGAGCCGGCGGCTTCGGTGGGTTTGGCGGAGGTCGGCCGTTCGGGAATCAACGAGGCAACGTCCAGTTCGACTTCGGCGAGCAGTTCGGCGACCCCACCAACATGGGTGATCTGGGCGACATCTTCGGCAACCTGTTCGGGGCGCGCGGCGGCGGCCGAGCGCCGCAGGCCCCGGTTCGAGGCCGCGACATCGAGCACAACCTCACGGTCTCCCTGCGCGAGGCCTTCCGAGGCACCACGCGCACCGTCCAGCGCGCCGGCGGCGCACGTCTCGAAGTCACCATTCCGCCGGGAGTGGACAACGGCTCGCGGATCAAGATCTCCGGCAAAGGCGAGGACTCGCCGTACCCCGCCCAGGCCTCGCCCGGCGACCTCTACCTGATCATCCAGGTCGAGGACGATCCGGTCTTCGAGCGCCGCGGCGACGACGTCCACATGTTCGTGGATGTGCCCGTGACGACTGCCGCGCTCGGCGGCGAAGCGGTGGTCCGATCGCTCAGCGGCAGCGGCGGCCTCGCCCTGAAGATCCCGCCGGGCACCCAGAACGGCCGCGTGTTCCGCCTCGGCGGACAGGGCATGCCGCGATTCAAGCGCGAGGGACGCGGCGACATCCTCGCCGAGGTCTCGCTGCAGCTCCCCGACGATCTGACGCCGGAACAGATCGAGCTCTTTCAACAGATCCGCGATCTTGAGAGCAACGACTCATGACCGACCAGCCCGTTTACACGATTCGCATTGCCGCGCAGCTCGTCGGCGTCCACCAGCAGACGCTGCGTACGTACGAGCGCGAGGGCCTGCTCGCTCCCGCCAGATCGGCCGGCCGACAACGCCTGTATAGCCAGAACGACATCGACCGACTGCTGATGATTCGCCGGCTGATCGACGAGCTGGGCGTCAACATCGCCGGCGCGGACATCATTCTCCGGCTGCGCAAGCAGATCGACGACTTGGAGACGCAGAACCGCCAACTCAAGCGGGAGCTGCAGCGGATTCGCGACCAGCAACTTCCCGCCGTCCAGAACATTCCCGTCAGGGACCAGCGAACGGAGCGACGACGATGATGCGCCGAGACCGATTCACCAACCAGGCCCAGCAACTGCTCGAAGCCTCGCAGCAACTCGTGCGCGAGAAGCGCCACGCCCAGTGGGACGTTGAGCACCTGCTGGCCAGCATCGCGCGGGTCGAAGACGGCTTGGCCAGCGACCTGCTCAAGGCGCTCAATATCGACCGCGGCCGCCTGCGCACCGACGCCGACACCGCGATCGACGCCGCGCCCAGGCTGAGCTACGACGTGGTTCAGCTCACCGTCACGCCGCGAGTCGTGCAGCTGCTCGAGCGGGCCAATGTCGAGGCCGAACGGCTCAACGACGAATACGTCGGCGTGGAGCACATCCTGATCGCGCTGACCGGCGACTCCGGCGGCCCCGCGGCGCAGATTACGCGTTCGCATGGCCTCACCCCCGAGCGGCTCTATGCCGCGCTCCAGCAGATCCGCGGTTCGCGGCGCGTCGACCAACCCGACGCCGAGTCCCACTACGACTCGCTCAACCGCTACGCCACCGACGTCACCCGCCTCGCCGCCGAGGGCAAGCTCGACCCGGTCATCGGCCGCGACGTTGAGATCCGCCGCGTGCTGCAGATCCTCAACCGGCGGACCAAGAACAATCCGGTGATCATCGGCGAGGCGGGCGTCGGCAAGACCGCGATCGCGGAGGCGCTGGCCCAGCGCATGGCCGCCGACGATGTGCCCGACAACCTGCGCGGCAAACGGCTGATGTCGCTCGACATGGGCGTGCTGCTCGCGGGCGCCAAGTTCCGCGGCGAGTTCGAGGAGCGCCTCAAGTCGGTGATCGACGAGGTCCGCGAGTCCCAAGGGCAGGTCATCCTGTTCATCGACGAGCTCCACACGGTCGTCGGTGCAGGAGCCGCCGAAGGCGCGATCGACGCCGCCAACATGCTCAAGCCGCCCCTCGCCAGGGGCGAGCTTCGGGTCGTCGGCGCGACCACCCTCGACGAGTACCGTAAGCACATCGAGAAGGATGCGGCGCTCGAGCGGCGGTTCGCGCCCGTCTACCTCGACGAGCCCTCGACCGACGACGCGATCCAGATCCTGACCGCGCTCAAGCCGCGCTACGAGTCGCACCACGGCGTGACGATCAGCGAGGACGCGATCGACTCCGCCGTCCGGCTCTCGCAGCGCTACCTGACCGAGCACCGGCTGCCCGACAAGGCGATCGACCTGATCGACGAGGCCGCCTCGCGTCTCGTGATCGACAACCAGTCTCCGCCGACCCGCGTGGTCGAGCTGCGCCGACGCGTCGACGAACTCAAGCAGGAGCAGGAAGCCGCCGCGCAGCGCGAGGACTACGAGTCCGCGGCCCGGATCAAGCAGGAGTTGCTCGGCATCCAGGACGAGGTCCAGGCCAGCCGCCAGGACTGGGACGCCCAGCACACCGAGCGAGACACCGTCCACGAGCGCGACATCGCCGAGCTGATCGGCGAGATGACCGGCATCCCCGCCAGCCGGATGCTGGCCGACGACGAGCAGCGCTTGCTGCAGATCGAGGAAGAGCTGCACGACCGCGTCATCGGCCAGTCCGACGCCGTCAGCGTTGTCTCCGACGCGATCCGCCGGGCCCGCGCCGGACTCAAGGACCCGACCCGGCCGATCGGCTCGTTCATCTTCGTCGGACCGACCGGCGTCGGCAAGACGGAGCTGGCCAAGGCGCTGGCCGAGTACCTGTTCGACACCGAGGACGCGCTCGTGCGGCTCGACATGTCCGAGTACCAGGAGCGCCACACCGTCAGCCGGATCGTCGGCGCGCCTCCGGGCTACGTCGGCTACGACGACGGCGGCGGCCTGACCGAACTGGTCCGCCGGCGGCCCTTCCGGGTGGTCCTACTCGACGAGATCGAGAAGGCACACCCGGACGTCTTCAACCTGCTGCTCCAGGTGCTCGACGACGGTCGCATCACCGACGGCCAGGGCCGGACGGTGGACTTCCGCAACACGGTCGTGATCATGACCAGCAACCTCGGCACCAGCGCGCGGATGGATACGCGGATGGGGTTCAACGGTTCGCACGACGAGCGGGCGCGCGACTGCGAGCGAGCGCTCAAGGACTTCTTCCGGCCCGAGTTCCTCAACCGCGTCGATGAGATCGTCTGCTTCGACCCGCTGAGCGAGGGAGAGTTGCAGGAGATCGTCGACTTGATCGCGAACGAGGAACGCGGCCGCTTGTCCGAGATGGGCCGGAGCTTCGAGTTGACCGACGCCGCCCGCCGACAACTGGCCAAGGATGGGTATGATCCGGCCTTCGGCGCCCGACCGCTGCGACGCGTCTTCCAGCGCCGAATCGAGAACCCGCTCAGCAGGCTGCTGATCGCGGGCGAGTTCGACGAAGGCGAGACCATCCAGGTCGACTTCGCTGACGACGACTACAGCTTCACCGCGGCTGATCGGGAGCCCGCCGCTCTCACCGACTAATCTGCCCACCGCCTACGCGGCGCAGGCTCGGGCCCTCACCCTCTCCCAAAGGGAGAGGGGATTGGGGTCAGTGGGGGTCCTCCTCTTCCTCTGCGGCTTCCTCTTCCTCTCGCCTCGTCTCCGATTGTGCATTGAACAACCGCAACGACTTCTCCGCCGCAGTCTCGCCGCCGCAGTTTGGGCAGCCGGCGCCGCCCGCAGACGCCCCCGGCAACTCGTCCGCCAGCCCCAATTCGCGCATCACATCCCCGTGACGCGGGTTATTCGGCGACGTCTCGCGCACAATCGTGACCAGCGCCTTGACCCGCACATACGGCGGGCTGTCCTTGGCGATGTCCGACAGGTCGCACATCGCCTCCCGGTATCCCATTGGTCTCCTCATCCTTCCTCCCTCGCTTCCGCCACACTGAGACCATCATATCCAAACGCTTGTACATATCAAGCGGCGCTGTGTTGGG
>JAJDXE010000003.1 GCA_022825265.1 Dehalococcoidia bacterium | reverse complement strand
ACAGCCGCGCTCCACGCCACCACATCCCGCCCGTCTTTTTTTCTTCCTCCCGCCCCACCCCGCAGCCGCCGAGTCGAGAGGCACTGCGGAACTCCGCTCGACCATCACGGCCTGGGCCCCGTGTCAAGCACGGGGCATCGGGAGAGCAGAGCGATAAGCGCGATACACAGCAGCGCCCGCTGACGGGGCGGGCGGCCGGCGTAACTCAGGTGTAACCGAATCGAGGCGGTCTGCGTCTGCGCTGCGCATAGGATGAGTCCCAGCAATCATTGACGCTGCTTGGCAGGCGTGCGTAGCAGGCGGCAGCGCCTGCGTGCGAGACCAACCGGCCCCGACCGCCGTGCAGCACGACGACAGATAGAGAGGCACAAGCCCATGGCAACCCTTGGCGACATCCAGGCGCTGATCCAGGATCAGGGCATTCGCCGCGTCGACCTGTTGGTGACCGACCTGATCGGCCGCTGGCAGCACTTCGGCATTCCCGCATCCAAGGTCGATGAGGACCTGGTCAACCGCGGCCAGGGCTTCGACGGCTCCTCGCTGCGCGGCTTCCAGAGCATCGACGAATCCGACATGCTGCTGCGCCCGGACCTCGACTCGGCTCGCATCGACCCGACCGAGAACGTGCCGACGCTGAAGTTCATCTGCGACGTGCACGACCCGGTGACCGGCGACCGCTACAGCCGCGACCCGCGCTACGTCGCGACCAAGGCCGAACAGCACCTGATCGACTCCGGGATCGCCGATCAGGCCTTCTTCGGACCGGAGCTCGAGTTCTTCCTGTTCGACCACGTCCAGTTCCAGATGTCGATCAACCAGGCCTTCTACGTCGTCGAGTCGGACGAGGCCGACTGGAACAGCGGCCGCGACGAAGACGAGAGCAACCTGGGCTACAAGATTCCACCCAAGCAGGGCTACTCGCCGACCGCGCCGTTCGACACCCTCAGCGACATCCGCTGGGAGATGGCCGACGCGATGGAAGCGGTCGGGATGGAACTGGAAGTCCATCACCACGAGGTCGCGACCGGCGGCCAAGGCGAAATCGCCACGCGCTTCAACACGCTGCGCACCAAGGCCGACGAGACCCAGTGGTACAAGCACATCGTCCGCAACGTGGCCAAGGCGCACGGCAAGTCGGCCACCTTCATGCCCAAGCCGCTGTACGGCGACAACGGCACCGGCATGCACTGCCACCAGTCGCTGTGGAAGGACGGCGCCCCGCTCTTCTACGAAGCGGGCAGGTACGCCGAGCTGTCCAACACCGCGCGCCACTACATCGGCGGTCTGCTCAAGCACGGCTCGGCGCTGCTCGCCTTCTGCGCGCCGACGACCAACTCCTACAAGCGGCTGGTGCCCGGCTTCGAAGCGCCGATCTACCTGGCATTCTCGCAGCGCAACCGCTCGGCGGCGGTCCGAATCCCGACCTACGAGACCTCGCCGAACAGCAAACGGATCGAGTTCCGCCCGCCCGACGCCTCGGCCAACACCTACCTCGCCTTCTCGGCGATGCTGATGGCCGGCCTGGACGGCATCCGCAACCAGATCGAGCCGGACGACCCGGTCGACACCGACATTTACGAGCTGAGCGCCGAGGAAGCCGCAGGCATCCCGTCGGTGCCGCACTCGCTCGAGGGTTCGCTGCAGGCGCTGGCTGACGACCACGACTTCCTGATGGAAGGCGGAGTCTTCACCCAGGACCTGATCGACGAGTATCAGGAATTCAAGCTGACCGAGGCGCGGGACGTGTTCATGCACCCGGTCGCGGCGGAATTCTTCCACTACTACCACATCTAGCGGCCTGGCTCCCTCCTCTTCATCGGGGGAAGGAGCAGCCGTAAGGCGCCAACCGCATGACCAGCCTCAACGGGGACATCAACGCTCCTCCGAGTGAGCATCAGCACGTTCTCAATGCCTGCCGCGAGCATGACGTCCGCTTCGTGCGGCTCTGGTTCACCGACCTGTTGGGGCAGCTGAAGTCGGTCGCGATCACGATCGACGAACTGCCTGGCGCGCTGGAGAAGGGCGTCGAGTTCGACGGCGCGTCGATCGAGGGCTTCGCCCGTCACGACGAGTCGGACATGGTGGCCCGGCCCGACCCGGACACCTTCGTCGTTCTGCCCTGGCGACCGCAGCAGCACCGTGTGGCGCGGATGATCTGCGACATTTACCGGCGCAACGGCGAACCGTTCGAGGGTGACCCGCGTCGGATCCTGCGTCGTCAGCTCGAATCGGCCCAGCAGCGCGGCTACACCTTCTACGTGGCGCCTCAGATCGAGTACTTCTACTTCACGGCGCCGGATGATCCGTCGCCGCTTGATTCGGGTGGTTACTTCGATCTCTCACCGCTCGACACGGCCACCGACCTGCGTCGTGAGACCGTTCTGACGCTGGAGGAGATGGGCATTGGAGTCGAGTCGTCGCACCACGAGGCGGCGCCGTCGCAGCATGAGATCGACCTGCGCTACACCGACGCGCTGACGATGGCGGACCAGGTGATGACGACGCGCCTGGTGGTCAAGGAGGTCGCGATCAAGCAGGGCGTCCACGCGACCTTCATGCCCAAGCCGCTCAACGGCGTCAACGGCTCGGGGATGCATGCATACCTCTCGCTGTTCGACCACGAGCAGAACCTCTTCTACGAGGAAGGCGGCGGACTCTCGGAGATCGCCCGCTCATTCCTTGCCGGGCTGCTCGCCTACACGCCGCAGTTCACGCTGATCACCAACCAGTGGTCGAACAGCTACAAGCGCCTCGCGCCCGGCACCGAAGCGCCTGTCTACCTGACCTGGTCGCACGCCAACCAGTCCGACCTGGTGCGAATCCCGGACTATGAGCCCGGCGATTCCGAGTCGACGCGGCTCGAGTATCGAGGCGCGGACTCGGCGACCAACCCATACCTGGCCTTCTCAGCCTTCCTCGCGGCTGGTCTGCAGGGCATCGACGAAGGACTCACCCCGCCTCCGCCGGCCGAGGACAACGTGTTTGAACTCACTCCGGCTCAGCGGGCCGCGCGGGAGATTATCGAGATGCCGACCACCCAGGGACGGGCGATCGAGGCATTCTCCAAGTCGGACCTGATGAAGCGCGTGCTGGGCGAGTTCGTCTGGTCGACGGTGCTGCAGAACAAACTGCTCGAGTGGGACGAGTACCGCTCGCAGGTGACAGACTACGAGCTGCGCCGCTACTTGGCCGTGCTGTAAAACTGCCGCTAGTTGCCGACGACCGACGCCGAGAGCGCCGCCGCCTGTTCGAACAGACCCTCGGTCGAACTGTGGATGACATCGAACAGCGGCGTGGGGTAGAGGCCGATGAAGAGCACCCCGGCGACCAACACGACCAGTGCGCCAGCCAGCGGGCGTGAGACGTGGAAGCGCTCGCGGTCCGACCCCTCCGGCTCGTACAGGTACATCTGCTTGATCACCATCAGGTAGTAGTAGAGCGAGACGAAGGACGCGGTCACGCCGATCGCGCCGAGCCAGAGGAAGCCGTTGTTGAAGGCGGCCTGGAAGATGATGAACTTGGTGGCGAATCCGGCGAAGAGCGGCATACCGGCGAGGGAGAACAATGCCGCGGCGATGGCGAAGGCGAGGAACGGTTGACGTTCAGCGAGGCCGCGCAGGTCGACGATATCGTCTCGGCCGGTGCGGTTGTAGAAGGCGATGATCGCGGCGAAGACGGCGATGTTGGTTGTGACATAACCGATCAAATGCAAGACCAGCGCCGATGCGGCGTCTTGCGACTGGGTGATGTTGGCCGCGTCGAGCGCGACGATGCCGACGAGCAGGTAACCGACCTGCGAGATCGACGAATAGGCCATCAGTCGCTTGAAGTTGGTCTGCTGCAGCGCCATCAGGTTGCCGACGATCATCGTGACGGCGGCGAGGATGGCGACGAACCAGACCCACTCGGCGGCGGCGGGCAGGAAGGCCTCGGAGAACAGCCTCAGGAAGAAGGCGAAGGCCGCGGCCTTGCCGCCGGCGCTGAGGAAGGCGGTGATCGGCAGCGGCGCGCCCTGGTAAGCGTCGGGCGTCCACTGGTGGAAGGGCACGGCTGAGACCTTGAAGCCGAGGCCAGCGGTGATCAAGACCAGGCCGATCAGCAGGCCAGGTCGCGCACCGTCGGGATCGACGCCGCCGCTGCCGCCGGCGAAGGAGGCGAGTTGTTCCGCGATGTTGCGGGTGCCCTCGACCACGTCGGGACCGATTGCGGAGTAGGTCGTCGTGCCGGTCACGCCGTAGATCAGCGAGATGCCGTAGAGCATCAACGCCGACGAGAAGGCGCCGAGCAGCATGTACTTGAGCGAGCCCTCATTGGAGAAGGGATTGAGCTTGTTGAAGCCGACCAGGATGTAGAAGCTGAACGAGAGCAACTCAAGTGAGAGATAGGCCGTGAGCAGCTCGCGCGAGGCGGCGAGCAGCATCATGCCCAGCGTGGCGAAGACGATCAGGCCGTAGAACTCGGCATGGTTCTTGAGCCGATCGCCGGCGAACTGGACGGCGGCGATCACCGTGAAGAAGGCGATGCCGAGGAAGAAGACGCGGAACAGCACGGTGAAGTGGTCGACCGCGAGGACGGCGCCGAAGTCGTCGTTGGTATCCCAGTAGGCGACGGCGGTCACGATCGCGATGATCGCGAGTCCTGCGGCCGTGGCGTAGCCGAACCACTTTTGATCGACGTTACGGAAGGCCAATGCCGCGGCGATGATGACCACGGCCAAGCCGGCCATGACGAATTCGGGGATGATCAGCTGATATTCAAGATCCATCAGTGTCACCGTCCGGTCAGCGAACTGAGCGTGAACAGTCCGCCAATCTGATCAACACCCGGCAGTTCGGCCACCGTGGGCGCGATCCGGTCAATGAAGGGGTCGGGCCAGACGCCCATCGCGATGATCGGCGCGATCAACACGATCGCAGCGGCGATCTCCCAGCGGGTGAGCTCCTTCAGGTTGTCCCAGCGCGGATTGAACGGACCGAGCGCGGCGCGGCCCATCAGACGCAGCACGTAGATCGCGGTCAGCGCGGCTGAGAGAATGCCGAGCGCGGCGAAGAGGGGGAAGGTGTCGATCGCGCCGACGAAGATATGGAACTCCGCCACGAATCCCGACAATCCGGGTAAACCGAGCGACGTCAGGCCGGCGATGCCGAAGAAGATCACGAACAAGGGCATCTTGCGCACCAGCCCGCCGAAGACGCGGATGTCCCTGGTATGCGCCTGGTCGTAGAGTCCGCCGACCATGGCGAAGAAGAGGGCGGTCATCACGCCGTGTGAGAACATCTGCAGCACGGCGCCGTTGACGCCGATGTTGTTCATCGTCCCCAGACCCATCAGGACGAAGCCCATATGGGAAACGGACGAATAACCGATCACAAACTTGAGGTCGGTCTGGTGGATCGCGGAGATCGCGCCGTAGACGGCAGCGACGCCGCCCAGGACGAGCAGGACCGGCATCCAGAAGTCGGTGCCGGCGGGCAGGATCTCCATGCCCAGGCGGATGATGCCGAAGGCGCCCAGCTTCATCAAAACGCCGGCGTGGAGCATCGAGACCGCGGTGGGCGCGGCGACGTGGCCGTCGGGCGACCAGGTATGGAAGGGGAAGAGGCCGGCCAGGATGCCGCAGCCGATCATGAAGAAGGGGAAGAACGTGTTGGCGAAGCCGCGTCCGAACTCGATATCGCGCAGGACGGCCATATCGAACGTGCCTGCGCCCGCCTCGGCGAAGACGGCGAAGATGCCGACGAAAATCAGCACGGAGCCGCCGACCAGGACCATGGTCAGCTTCATCGCGCCGTATTCCTTGTTGGTCGAGCCCCAGATCACGATCAACAGGTACATCGGCAGCACGGCGAGTTCGTAGGCGAAGAACCAGAAGAACAGGTCCTGGCCGATGTAGACGCCGTAGACGCCGGTGAACAGCGCCATGAAGAGGATGAAGAAGTCCTTGACCCGGTGCGTGATCTTCCAGGAGACCAGCACGCCCGCAAAGCCGACCAGCCCGTTGAGCAGCACCATCGGCGCGGCGATGCCGTCGACGGCGAGATGCAGCGAGATGCCGTTCTCGCCAAGGAAGCCGATGTTCTCAATCCACGGGTACTGCAGATCGAACTGATAGCCGCCCTGGGCGAAGTCGTAGACGGCGAAGATCCAGATCGAATCGATCAGTGTGGCAGTGGTCGCGATCAGCGCGATCCAGCGCACGACGTTGGCGTGCCGCGAGGGCACGAGGATCGTGAGCAGCATCGCTGCCCCGGGGATCAGCAAGAGCAGGAGGAGAGCTTCACCTGCGTCCACGCCGTGCGCCTCTCTCTATCTCGTTCATCCGTTAGCCGCGCAGCAGGAAGGCGAGGCCGCCCGCCAGGGCGACGCCGACCACCATGAGCAGCGCGTAGTCGGGAATCCGTCCGGTGACGTGGTAGCGCAGCCAATAGGCGGCATAGCGCGTCGCGTCGGCCGGAGCGTTGATCCCCGTGTCGTTGACGATCATGCGGTCGAACCAGGCCACGATTCGGGCCAGCGGCAGCATCGCGCGGTCGATGCCCCACTGGTAGGCCTCGTCGAAGTAGAACTTGTTCTCAATCACCGCGGCCAGACGCGGCTGGAATTCCCGCACGGCCTGGGCGCGATGCGAGTTTCGGCCCCAGAAGAACCAGTACGCGGTCAGGAAACCCAGCAGAGAAACGGTGCCAGTCACGGCCGCGATTGAGTTGGAGAAGTGGAAGTCGTGCGGCTCGGGGAAGTAGACGTAGTTGTTGATTCCGCCGGGGAAGCCGAGCGCATCGCCGACCTGATCGAAGGCCACGAAGCCGATCAGGAAGGTGAGGATGGTGAGGAAGACGAGTGGAATCAGGATGGTCGGGGCAGCCTCGCGGGCGCGCCTGATCACCTCGATGTCCTTGGGCGGACCGAAGAAGGTGATGATCACCAGCCGGGCCATGTAGAGCGCCGAGAGGAATGCGGCCACGCCGAGCAGGATCGCAACGGCCGTGTTTGCACCGCCCAGCGTGGCGACGAAGATTTCATCCTTGGAGAAGAAGCCAGAGAGCGGCGGGATCCCGGCCAGCGCGACCGAGGAAATGATAAAGGTTGAAGCGGTCACGGGCATCCGCCACCAGAGGCCGCCCAGCTTGCGCGCGTCCTGCTCCTCCGTCATGTGGATCACGGATCCGGAGCCAAGGAAGAGACAGGCTTTGAAGAAGGCGTGCGTGAGTAGATGGAACATGGCAATGCCGACGGCGCCGACCCCCAGGGCGACGAACATGAATCCCAGTTGAGAGACAGTGGAGTAGGCGAGCACTCGCTTGATGTCGTTCTGCGCGAGCGCCATCATCCCGGCGAGCAGCGCGGTGGTCAGTCCGACCGCGAGGACGACGTTGGACGCGCCCGGCGTGACTTCGAAGACCGGCAGCAAACGGGCGACCAGGTAGACGCCAGCGACGACCATCGTGGCGGCGTGGATTAGCGCGGAGACCGGCGTGGGGCCTTCCATCGCGTCGGGCAGCCAGACGTGGAATGGCACCTGGGCCGACTTGCCCGCAGCGCCGAGGAAGAGCATCAGGGTCGAGAGCGTCAGGTAGCCGTCGCCCATGACCTGGGGCAGATCGTTGACGCGACCGGCCTCGGCGGCGGCGATGATGTCGGAAATCTGGAACGAGCCGGTCGCGCGCCAGAAAAGGATGATGCCGATGAACAGGCCGACATCGCCGAGTCGCGTCGTGACGAACGCCTTCTTGGCTGCCTCGACGGCGGAACGGCGCTCGTAGTAGAAGCCGATCAGGAGGAAGGAGCAGAGGCCGACGCCTTCCCAGGCGACGAACATGAGCAGCAGGTTGTCGGCCAGGACCAGGGTGAGCATCATCGCCACGAACAGCGAGAGCACGGCGAAGTACCACCAGTAACGCGGCTCGGGACGGCCATGGTGACGCAGATAGTTGGTCGAATAGATATTGACCATCAGGGCCACCGTCGAGACGACGAAGACCATCACCATCGCGATCGAGTCGACGGTGAAGCCGAGCCGGACGACGAAGCTGTCGAAATTGATCCAGTCGGTGCCGACGTTGCGGATTCCTCCGAGGCCGGCGCCGAGCCAGTCGAGGTGGGACTCGAGCACGAAGAAGAAGAGCACGAACACGGCCAGCGCCGCGCCGACTGAGATGAAGTCTCCGCCGCGCGGCAGCTTGCGGCCGAAGAGGAACAGCACGACGAAGGAGATGGCCGGGATCGCCGGCAAAATCCATGCGTGGTCAGCCCAGATCATTGCTGCATGCTCCCGGTTACCACTTGAGGAGATTCACTTCGTCGACGTTCGCGGTGGCGCGGTTGCGGAAGGTCCGGACGACGATGCCCAGCGCCAGCGCGACCTCGGCGGCGGCGATGACGATGATGAAGAAGGCGAAGATGATCCCGGTGATGTTGCCGAAATCGACATGCCCGTACACCGCAAACGCCACCATATTGAGCGACACAGCGTTGAGCATCAGCTCGACGGAGAGCAGGATCAGCACCGCATTGCGGCGTGTGAGGACGCCCATCGCGCCGATCGCGAAGAGCACCGCATTGACGATCAGGATGTGGTCAAGCGGCGGCATCAGTTGTCGTCCTCATCAGGTGAGGCGAGCATGATCGCGCCGTCCAGGGCGATCGAGAGCAGCACGCCGACAATGATGAAGGGAACGATCCAGAGCGTGAAGATGGCGTCGCCGATGGCCTGCAGTCCGACCGGCTGAATCGCCGAAGAAGACTCAGGCGTGGCCCAGGTCGTGGCGACAATGCCGCCGATCAACGCCGCCAGGAGACCCAGCGAGGCGGCGATGCCGAGCGGTCGAGATCGGCCGAACAGCGCCTGTGGTCGCTCGCGAGCGCGGGTCAGCATCAGCGCGAAGAGAATCAGGATGACCACGGCGGAGCCGTAGATCAACAGTTGCACGAGGGCGATGAACTCGACCGTGAGAATCAGGTAGATGCCGGCGACACCGGCAAGCGATGCAATGAAGAACAGCGCGGCGTAGACGATGTTGCCGGCGGTGACCACGCCGATCGCGGAGATCAGCATGACCACAGCCAGGATCCAAAACACCACCTGAGTCGCGGTGACGCCGTCCTCCACGCGGTTGCCCCTCTTCCCGTTCTCTTAGTCGCCGCCGGCTTCGACCGGGGTGACTTCTGGCGATGTAATCACGCGCGGCGTGGCCGGCGTGGTCGATACGGTGCGAGTGCCTTCGCCCTGCTTGCGGCGCATGACGTAGTAGACCAGTCCGCCCAGCGCGACGAGCAACCCGAAGGAGACCAGTCCCACCACCCAGTCAGCGCCGCCGTAGGCGAGGATGATCCCGTTGGCGAGGACCTGGACGATGGCGAAGGGCAGCAGCACCTTCCAGGAGAAGGCCATGAGCTGGTCGATGCGCAGACGCGGGAAGAGCGCCCGCGATCCGATCACAAGCACGATCATCACCGATGTCTTGACGAAGGTCAGCACGATCTGCAGGCCCAGCCCAACGTCCGCCCCGAACGGCCAGTTCCAGCCGCCGAGGAAGAGCGAGGAAGCCAGCACCACGAGCAGGAAGAGCGCGGTGTACTCGGCCAGGAAAAACATGCCCCAGCGCATGCCGGAGTACTCGACGAAGTAGCCGCCGACGACTTCCGACTCCGCGATCGGCATGTCGAACGGTGGGCGGTGTAGCTCGGCCAGCATGCCGACGATGAAGATGAAGAAGCCAAGCGGCTGCAACAGGATGTACGGCGTCGTGGTCTGATCGCCGACGATCGCATTGATCGAGCCGGCGGCCGAGGCATCGCCATCCACCGCGATTCGGCTGGCCGCGACCATCACCACGGCGACGATGATCAGCAGCATCGGAATCTCATAGGAGATCGCCTGCGCCGCGGCTCGCACGCCACCGAGCAACGCGTACTTGTTGTCCGAACCCCAGGCCGCCATCACGACGCCGACGATGTTCAGGCCGAGCACGCCGAAGACGAAGAGCAGACCGAGATTAAGGTCGCGGATGAACCAGGTCTCGGTGAACGGCATCGGCACGAAGACGAGGAAGACGGGCACAAAGGCCATGTACGGCGCGAGTTCAAATGCCCAGCGGTCGGCCGTGATCGGCCGAACGTCTTCCTTGGTCACGAGCTTGAGCGCATCTGCGATCGACTGCAGCGTGCCAATCGGGCCGGTCCGGGTCGGACCGACGCGGGCCTGGAAGCGAGCGAGGATTTTGCGCTCGAGATAGATCAGCGCGAATGCGATGATCGTCATCAATGCGACGATGAAGATGACGCGCAACAACGCGTCGATCCAGTCGGGCATGCTGACGCCGGCGAACTCGCTCAGGACCATTTAGCGCGCCACCTTTGACTGCTCACGCAGGTTACACGCGATCCGGCTTACACCCATCAAGTGGGTCCGACTCACTGGGCGCTGTGGCAGCATTAGCGATCGACCTCGCAGAGCACGATGTCGATCGAGCCAAGCGCCACGACCGCGTCGGCGAGGTAGGTGTTAATCACCTGCGGCCTGAGCGAGGAAAGGTTATGGAAGCATGGCGAGCGCATCTTCACGCGCCACGGCTTGTCGGTCCCGTCGGAGACCATGTAGATCCCGTACTCGCCGCGTGGATTCTCCTGGCGCATGTAAATCTCGCCGGGAGGCGGGCGTAGGCGAGCGGGCATGCGTTCCGGTTCGATCGGCCCCGAGGTCGGCATCTGGTCGAGCGCCTGTCGCAAAATCGTGACCGATTGGCGCATCTCCTCGAGCCGCACGAGGTAGCGGTCGTAGACGTCGCCGCGCTCGCCCACCGGAATCTCCCAGTGGAAGCGGTCGTAGATCGAATAGGGCTCGTCGACGCGCAGGTCGAAGGGCACGCCGGAGGCGCGCAGCATCGGACCGGTGACGCCGAAGGAGATCGCCTCGTCCGCGCTCATCGCGCCGACATCGCGGCAGCGGGCGACAAAGACCTCGTTGTTGGTCATCAGGTCGTCGACATCGCCAATGCCGACTTCGACCTGGTCGAGCACCCAGTGCGAGTCCTCGATGAAGGTCTCGTGCGGCTCCCAGGCCAGTCCGCCGACGCGGAAGTAGTTGTACATAATCCGGTCGCCGCAGACGGCCTCGAACAGGTCCTGGATCCGCTCGCGTTCCTTGAATGTCCAGGTGAAGGCGGTGCCGAAGTAGCCGACATCGGTGCCGAAGGCGCCCATGAACATGAAGTGCGAGAGCAGGCGATTGAACTCGGCCAGGATCAGGCGGACGTATTCGGCGCGTTCAGGAATCTCGATTCCGGCCAGCCGCTCGACGGCGTTGACGTAGACCCACTCGGAGTTGAACGCGGCCAGGTAGTCGGTGCGGTCCTGGTAGCCCAGGGCGCCGCGGTAATCGAGGCTCTCCGAGAGCTTCTCGCCGCCTCGGTGCATGTAGCCGATGTAGGGGATGGCGTCCTTGACAATCTCACCGTCAACGGTCAGCACCATCCGGAACACGCCGTGCGTAGCCGGGTGCTGCGGCCCGATGTTGATGTTCATGTCGACGGTCTCGAACTCACGCTCGACGACGACGGGTTCAGTGAGCACTTCACCTTCAAAGGTCTGCTGGACCATGCGGTCTACTCCCTGCTCCTCGTCTCGTTGCTGCGGTCAGCCCCGCTGACCAACGAACGGCCGACTACTCGCCGCGCAATTGGGCTCGCCTGGCGGCGGCCAGCTCGCGGCCGAGTCGGACCCGCTCGGCCTGCGCGGCGGCGCGGCCCTCGGGGTCTTCTTCGACGTCGGGGATGGTCGGCAATTCCGGCGGCGGAGGCGCCGGCGGTCGGTCGTCCTGGGCCGGAGCGCTGGACGGCGCTGGTTCGGCGGCGGCTGGGGCTGCGGCCGGCGCTGCGGGAGGTGGCGGCGGAGCCGCGCCTTCCGGTCGCGGACCGCCGGCAGGCGGCGCGCCTGCAAGACGCTCGGCTCGACGGACGGCCGCGAGTTCGCGAGCTCGAGCGACGCGTTCGGCCTGCTCGGCCCGTCGCTCTTCGCGCTCCTCTTCGGTCATGTCCTCGAGCCGCTTGCGCTCGGGGGCGGCAGCGGCGGCGGCTTCGGGCGCCGCTTCTTCCTCTTCCTCGGGCTCCGGCGGCGGGTACTGCTTGGTGAAGAACTCGACGTCGACGCCCTGTTCCATCTCGATCGGCGCGAGCGGATGGCTCTTACGCAAGGGATGGATATCGAGGTCTTCGTCGAGCAGCAGGTTGCGTGGGTCGGGATGGCCGATGAACTCGATCCCGAACATCTCGCGGCATTCGCGCTCGGCCCAGTCCGCCATCTCGTAAATGTCGGTGACCGACTCGACGACGGCGCCCTCGGACGGCAGCCAGGACTTGATCGTCACGGCCTGGCGCAGGGGGATCGAGTACAGGTGGTAGACGATTTCCAGCCCGCGATCCTCCCAGTCGACAGCGGTCTGGTTGCGCAGCAGATTCATCTGCAGGCGCTCGTCGTCGCGGCCCCGCTCAATGACCTCGTGGATCGAGTCGACAGGAATGGTCAACGCCACATCGTCGCCCTTGGTCATCGCCGCTTCGAAGCTGACCAGCGGCATAACTTCGCGGTAGACGTCGGCAATCGAGCCGGGAGGCGGCTCGTTGCTCGGCGGTTCCTCGGGCGCGGCCGGCGTACGACGTGAAGTCATTGTGGATTAGTAACCCCGCGCGCGTTCTTCGACGATCTTCTCCTGCAGAGCAAGCAAACCGTCAATCAGAGCTTCGGGACGGGGCGGGCAGCCGGGCACGTAGACATCGACCGGCACGATGTTGTCGACGCCCTGAACGACGCGGTCGTACTGGGTGTACGGACCGCCGTTGGTCGCGCAGGCGCCCATCGAGATCACCCACTTGGGATGCGGCATCTGCTCGTAGAGCAGTTTGACCGCCGGGGCCATCTTCTTGGTCACCGTGCCGGCGACGATCATCACATCCGACTGCCTGGGCGAGGGCCAGGGCACGATGCCGAAGCGGTCGAGGTCGTGGTTCGCCATGTAGGTCGCGATCATCTCGATCGCGCAGCAGGCCAGACCAAAAGTCATCGGCCAGAGCGAGGACTTGCGCGCAGCCGAGATCAATGCTTCGGCCGGCGCCTGCATCACGCCCGGCAACACAACCTTGTAGGGAACGGTCGGCGGAGCGTCGTCAATCGCCTGCAGACGAAGCGACTCGGGCGAGATGATCACCGGCGTCGGATCGCCCGCGGGATCAATCATGTGTGGAGGCTGGGAAGTCGTCATGTGCCTCGTCTCGCAGTCCGTTCCGTCAGTTTCGTTGCCAGTCGAAGACGCCCTTGCGCCAGGCGTAGGCCAGCGCGATCAACAGCGTGCCGATGAAGAGCACCATCTGCCAGAGGATGACCTTGCCCCAGTCAGGCTCGCCCATCAGTCCAAGGAAGGAGACGGCCCAGGGGAAGAGGAAGACGACTTCCACATCAAAGACGAGAAAGAGCAGCGCATAGGTGTAGTAGCGGACGTGGACCTGGGCCCAGTTGCGGCCAATCGGCAGCATGCCGCACTCGTAGACCTGTCCCTTGAGCGCGGTACGTCGCTGTGGGGCGAGCAACTTGGTCGCCAGCAGCGCGGTCAGGACCAGCATGATCCCGACGGGAATCGCGACCAGGACAGCGCCATAGTTCTCAAACAGCTCAGACACGTCTACCTGCCGTCACCCGCTCTGAAGATACGCACCAGATTCCCCAGTGCGAACAGATCGTACCCGCGCGGTGTGATCAGGGTCAATGTCTGGTTGATCGTTGATGTTCGAAGCACGAGTGCCGGTCGATACCGAATCACTCCGGGATCTCTCGCTCGTACTTGAACTCAACCGTGTCGTTGACGTCGTTCAACTCCCGAGTCTCCGTCTTGACGTAACCGAGACGCTCATACAGGCGATGCGCATCCTCAAACCGAGTATCCGACCACAGCTCGATCCGCCACGCGCCATGTTGCCGCGCCCACTCGACCCCCGTCTCGAACAGCCGCCGACCCAGTCCCTGACCGCGCAGGTGAGCATCCAGATACAACCTGTGCAGCTCCACCGTCGGTCCGTCAATTCGGTTCGCCGCGATCGAGCCGACGACGATGCCCTCGGCGTCGCGCATCACCCAGATCCCGCCGATTGGGGAGCGGTACGGAAACGCCCGCTCTTCAGCCAGCAGATCCCAGAACTCGTCCTCGGGATCCCAGATGAACCCGTACTCGTCGAAGACGCGATGGATCAGCTCGATCACTTCAGGCGCAGTTTCGTAACCGACTGGTTCTATCTGGAAACTCATCGCGCGTTACTCTGCCACTGAAGACAACCACGTTCAGATCAAGTGCGTTGCGCACGTGAGGAGCACGATATGGGACCGCTGAGCGGCATTCGGATCATTGAATTTCAGGGCATCGGACCGGGGCCGTTCTGCGGCATGATCCTGTCCGACATGGGCGCCGACATCGTCCGTATCGACCGTGCCTCGAACGCCCCGGGTGAAGCGCCGGCCAATCCGCCCGGCGATCTGCTCGCCCGCGGCCGCCGCTCGATCGCGCTCGACCTCAAGAACCCCGAGGGGGTCGAGGTCGCACTCAAGCTGATCGAGGGCGCCGACGCGCTGTTCGAAGGCTTCCGCCCCGGCGTCATGGAGCGCCTGGGCCTCGGACCCGACGTCTGCCTGGAGCGCAACCCAAAGATCGTCTACGGCCGCATGACCGGCTGGGGCCAGGAGGGTCCCTACGCGCAGATGGCCGGCCACGACATCAACTACATCTCGCTGGCCGGCGCCTTGGCGCCGATCGCGCGCAAGGGTCAGGTTCCGGTGCCGCCGCTCAACCTGGTCGGCGACTTCGGCGGCGGCGGCATGTACCTCGCCGTCGGCATGCTGGGCGCCCTCATCGAAGCGCAGCGCTCGGGCAAGGGACAGGTCGTCGACGCGGCCATGGTTGACGGAGCATCGTCGCTGATTACCTCGGTTCACGCCGGTCTCGCAACCGGTGGATGGCGGCGCGGCCGCGCGGCCAACGTGCTCGACACCGGCGCGCACTTCTACGACGCCTACGAGACGCTGGACGGCAAGTTCGTCTCGATCGGCTCGATCGAGCCTCAGTTCTACGCCGAACTCCTGCATCTGCTCGGCCTCGAGAACGAGGAACTGCCGCACCAGATGGACAACACCCGCTGGCCCGAGCTCAAGGATCGCGTGACCGCCATCTTCCGCACCAAGACCCGGGCCGAGTGGGAAGACATCTTCGAAGGCTCGGACGTCTGCTTCGGCCCCGTGCTCGAGCCCTGGGAAGCCCCGAACCACCCCCACGCCAAGGCGCGCGGGGCATTCGAAGAGGTCGCCGGCGTCGTGCAACCCGCCCCCGCCCCACGCTTCAGCCGAACCGAGTCCAAGATCCAGGGCCCACCGGCCTACCCCGGAGAGCACACCGACGAAATCCTCGCCGAAATCGGCCTCAACGGCTCCCAGGGCGAAGACCTCAAGACCGCCGGCGCCGTCGCCTAACACCGCCAGTCGCGATGTCAGCGATGACAGAGCTCCCCCTCCGGGGGAGCTGGCGCGGAGCGCCTGAGGGGGCCCGCAGCGTGGGAGTGTCCGACAACATGGTCTCAATCACCGACTACCGCCTCTACCCCGCGATCCAGGCGCAACCCTCCGAGTGCGCCAAGGTCCTGAGCAGCGCCCAACCCTTCGATCGCGCGGCCGAGACGCTTTCCGCAGCGACCCGCGTCTGGACCGTCGGCATCGGCACCTCGTTCAACGCCGCCAACGCCGCCAGTTGGATGCTGCGCGCCGCCGGACTCGAAGCGCGGCCGCTGACCAGCTTCGAGTTCGCCACCTGGCCGACCGTCGCCGACGGCGACGCCGTCCTGCTCTTCGCCCACACCGGCCGCAAGACCTACAGCGGACACTCGCTCGATCTGTGCATCGAGCGCGGCATCCCAACCGTGCTCATCACCAAGATCGAGACCGGGTTCGACCTCGCCTCCTTCCCCGACAGCGTGACCGTCCTGCACACGACCACGCAGGATCCGTCCTCGATGTACACCGTCTCGCACACGACGGCGATGGCTGCGGCGGCGATGATCGCCGATCTCGTCTCGGCCGGAGCGCTGGGCGACATCTTGGAGATTCCCTCGGCGCTTGCCGCTGCGCTGAAGCTGGAAGACGAGATTGCCGAACTCGCAGCGGAGTGGTCGGACGGGGCGCTGATCGCGCTGGGTGCCGGACCGATGCTGAGCGCCGCCGAAGAGGCGCACATCAAGATCGCCGAGGCCTCGCGCCGCGCGGTGCGTCACCAGGAGCCTGAGTCGTTCCTCCACGGTCCCGCCGTGCAGATCGTCGATTCCGACCGCATCTTCACCTTCGCCGCCAACGACGACTCGGCCGACCGAACCCGCGCCATCACGCAACTGTGCATGGACAACGGCTGCTCCGCCGCCTGGGTCGCGCCCGAGAGCGTGCCGGCCCCCGAGTCTGCCCGACACCTGGCTCTCGCCGACCTGTCGCCGGAGTTGCTCACGATTCCCGCTGTCGTCCCGGCGCAACTGCTCGCCGGCCACCTCGCCGCCAACGACGGCGTCAACGCCGACGACTTCCGCACCGATGTGCCCGACTTCCTGGCCGCGCTGTCGAAACTCAGTCTGTAGCTGGCAGCAAGGGCGACCCGGGTCCCGATGGGACTCTTCAGCTCTCGGCGCGAGCGGCGGCTCTGGCTCTGGGCGCTGGCGGTCGTTGCGGCGATCTTCGCCTCCCTTGGATTCAGCGGGAGCCAGGCCGAGTTACTTGCCGATGACAACATCGCCGCAGTCGCGTTCGGTCTGGCTTTGCTCCTCGTGGCCGCCGCGATTCTGACCGACGGGTTGCAATCGACACCCACGCGAGCCGAGATGGCCGTCGCGTTCGGGATCGCCGCCGTCGTGCTGATGGCGCTCCTGCGCCTGACCCTCGCCGAGCGCTCACACCTGATCGAGTTCGGCGTGCTGGCGGTCTTCATCCATGCCGCCCTGACCGAACGCGCCGATCAGGGCCGTGGCGCGCGTCTGCCCGGAGTCGTCGCCATCCTCATCGTGGCGGCGATCGGGGTGGTCGACGAAGTCATCCAGCTCGCGCTGCCGGACCGAGTGTTCGATCCGGTCGACATGCTGTTCAACGCCCTGGCCGCCGTAGTGGCGGTCGGATCGAGCCTGTTGCTCGCCCGGGTGCGGCGCGGCGTGCGAGCCTGACCGCTTAGCCCAGCGCCCCAATCCGCGACTCCAGATCGGCCTGCTGACGCTGCAAGTCCGCGGCCAGCTCCTCCGCCTGCTTGACGACTTCGGCCGGCGCCTTCGAACGGAAACCCTCATTGGACAGCTTCGCCTCCGCGCCTCGAAGGCGCTTGAGAATGCCATCGAGGTCCTTGTTCAGCCGCGCACGTTCCTGGTCAAGATCGACGAGGCCGCCGAGCGGCAGGATGACCTCGGCAGCCGGCAGCACCGCCGAAGCGATCTGCTCGGTCGGAGCATCACTGCGCTCGGCCACGATCGTCAGCGGACGCGCTCGCGACAGCACTTCGACAATCGGAGCCGACTCGCTCACCGCCTGGGCCACGTCGTCCTGCGGCAGCACATACGCCTCGGCCCACTGTCCGGCCTGCACGCGGTAGTCGGCGCGCACCTGCCGCACTGCCGTCACGATCTCCTGCACCGCCGCGAAGGCTTGTTCAGCCTCCACGTCGCGCACGGAATCTCCCGGTTGCGGGTAGCGCGCGCCGATCAGCGCCATCGCGTCCGCGTCGCCGCCAAGATGCGGCCGAAGCTGTTGCCAGATCGCCTCGGTCACGAACGGCATCCACGGATGCAACAGGCGCAGTCCGCCGTCCAGCACCTTCGTCAGTACCGGCAGCGGCGTGAGATCTCCGTTGCGCAGGCGGACCTTACTCGCCTCGACGTACCAGTCGAAGAACTCACCCCAGAGGAAATCCTGGATCTGCCGACCCGCTTCACCAAGCTGGTATTGCTGCAGGAGTTCGTCGACGGAGTCGGTCACCGCCTGCAGCCGCGACAGGATCCAACGATCCTCAAGTGGCGCGTGCTGCAAGAGCTGCCCCTCTGGGGGAGCTGTCACGGAGTGACTGAGGGGGCCCTCCGACGACTCCGATGCGGCGCTATCGATCTCACCGAGCACAAACTTCGCCCCGTTCCACAGCTTGTTCGCGAAGTTCCGCGACCCCTCCAGCCGCTCGTCGGTCAGACGCATGTCGTTGCCCGGAGTTGAGCCCGTCGCCAGCGTGAAGCGCAACGCGTCCATCCCGTACTGCTCCGCCTTCTCCAGCGGGTCGATCACGTTATCCAGCGACTTCGACATCTTGCGCCCCTGCGCGTCGCGCACCAGGCCGTGCAGGTAGACCGTGTGGAACGGCGCCGAGCCCATGTTGTAGCAGCCCAGCATGATCATCCGCGCCACCCAGAAAAAGAGAATGTCGTAGCCGGTCTCCATTACCGAGGACGGGTAGAAACGCGAGAGATCGTCGGTCGTGTTCGGCCAGCCGAGGGTCGAGTGCGTCCACAGACCTGACGAAAACCACGTGTCGAGTACGTCGGGATCTTGCACCAGCTCCGTCCGGCCGCAGGTCGGGCAACTCGTGGGCTCTTCCAGCTCAACGATCGGATTGGAACCTTCGTCGATCGTGATCTCGCCGTCGTCGCCTGTGATGATCGCGTCGGCGTCGCAGATTCGGCAGTACCAGGCCGGTATCCGGTGACCCCACCAGAGCTGCCGCGAGATGCACCAGGGACGGATGTTGTCCATCCACTGCAGATAGACGTTCTTCGAGCGCTCAGGAACGATCCGGACCTCATCCTCGCGTACGACCCGCGCCGCCTCGGCTGCCATCTCGTCGGTATCGACGAACCACTGGTTCGAGACCAGCGGCTCCACGACCACACCAGACCGCTGCGAGTGTCCGACGTTATGGACGTGGGTCTCGGTCTCGACCAGGTAACCGTCCTCATCCAGATGCTGCGCCACCAGGTCCCGCGCCTCGTCCCGATCCATGCCCGCGTAGAGACCGGCCTCGGCCGTCAGCGTGCCGTCCCAGTCGACGACCCTGATCGGTTCCAGCCCGTGCCGCTCGCCGATCTCGAAGTCAAGCTGATCGTGGCCCGGCGTGATCTTCAACGCCCCTGTCCCGAACTCAATGTCAACCGCCGAATCGGCGACCAGCGGGATCAGACGATCGAAGCCACGCAGCGGCAGGCGGACGTGCCGGCCCAGGTGCGGCTGCCAGCGTTCGTCATCGGGATGGACGGCAATGGCAACGTCGGCGGGGATCGTCTCCGGCCGGGTCGTCGCAATGACCACCCCGTCTTCCAACTCGTTGCCGCGCTCTTCGACGAACGGGTAGCGGACGTGCCAGAGCTTGCCCTCTTCCTCCTCGTACTCCACTTCGACATCGGAGAGCGCGGTCAGCATCTGCGGATCCCAGTTGATGATCCGCGCGCCGCGGTAGATCTTGCCGTCCTTGAACAGATCGACGAACGTCTTGCGCACCGCATCCCGCGGCGTCGGATCCAGCGTGAAGGCGGTCCGCTCCCAGTCGCAGGATGCGCCCATGCGCCGCGCCTGCGCGGTGATTCGCGGACGGGTGACGCCGACCCAGTCCCAGACCCGCTCTTCGAACGCCTCGCGGCCAAGGTCGTGACGGGTCATCCCCTCACGCGCGAGTTGCTGTTCGACCACGCTCTGCGTCGCGATCCCGGCGTGGTCGAGTCCCGGCAGCCAGAGCGCAGGATGACCCAGCATCCGGCGCCAACGGATCAGCGCATCCTCGATCGTCAGCGTCACCGCGTGGCCCAGGTGCAGCACGCCGGTCACGTTCGGCGGCGGCATAATCACCGTGAACGGATCTGCCTCCGCCTGAGACTCCTCAGCCGGACGAAACCAGCCGTTGTCCTCCCAGAAGGCGTAGATCGGATCCTCCACGACCGAGGCGTCGTAGGCGCCGGTCAGCCTGCTGACGATGGACAGGTCGAATTCAGAAGTGGTCACGGCTGAACTCCGCGTGATGCTCGGGTTGGTCTGGCTGAGGGGAGTGAGTTGCTGGTCCGGCGCGCTCTGACCAGGGCACGCGCCGAACCTAACCTACAGCGACGAGTACGCCGTCGATGATCTCTGCATCGTCGGCCGGCCGTTCGGCGTCGGCAGCCCGCCGCCGAAAACGGCGTTGCTTGGCCGCTTCGAGTTCGTACAGCATTTCCATACCCTGGCGGGTGTCCGAGGCCACGCGAGCAGGATCCTGGCGTTCGATTCGACGGCGGAACAGCCAGTACGTGAACGCCTGCCACTCCGAGTGTTCGATCCGCTCCGGATCGGCGTCCTGCCGGTTGGCGGCAGCACGAAACTCGCGCAGCAGATCGGCCTGCCGAGCGCCGTAAATCCGGCCGAAGATATCGCCGTCCAGTTCGTCCCGGGCGTGCGAGAAGGAGAGCCCGCTGCGCTCTTTCTGCAGGACGCGCTCCATCGCCAGGTGCAGTGCTTGCTCGACCCGGACCCCGTAGAGGAAGTTCAGGTGCGCCCAGTACTTCGCCGTACCCAGCCGTTCCTGAAACTCCGGTTCGCTCAGCGGTACCGGAGGCATCTCATCGACCAGCAGCGCCTCGACCTCGTGCGGAGGAATCAGCCCCGGCGCAGCCGAGTCGCAGATGCGTTCGGCGAGCAACAGCCAGTCGAACGCCTCGTGCTCGATCAGGTAGACGTACTCACGACCATCGAACGTCTCACGCGGAGACTCCCAGTCGTGGATGCAATCCAGCAATGCGTCGAACCACGGCGCGCCCGCATGCAATCGCGCGTGAAACTGCGCCAGCAACGCCTCGGGGCCGAACTCCATCAACTCGCTGTTGAGGATGTCGTCCTCATCCGATCCATGGTCGGGGGCGAAGCCGGTCTCGACGGGGCCGTCGCCATTGCCTCGACCGGCCAGATGCGGGAAGGGAATGTCGCCTGCCTGCCCGGACGCCTCAGCCTTCGCCTCCGCCATGCTCAGGCCGCCTTCCCATGACAGCGCTTGTACTTCTTGCCGCTGCCGCAGGGACAGGGCGCGTTGCGTCCCACCTTCTGTCCGCTGGGCGCCGACGGCCGCGAAGCGACGGCGACGCCTCCACTCGAACTGTCGGCACCACCGCCCGATTCTCGCACGTTGCTGACCCGGACCGGCGCTCCACTTGTTGGCGGGGCAACACCGCGAGCCCGTCGTGACGGCGTCGGGGCGCCAGGTTCGTCAACGCGGATCGTCGCGTGCATGACCGAGGCCGAGACCTCGCGCCGCAGCGCCGCCACCAGCTGGTCGAACATGTCGAATGCCTCGCGCTTGTACGTCACCAGCGGATCCTGCTGACCGTACGCCTGCAATCCAACGCCTTGCCGCAGCCCGTCAATCTCGGTCAGGTGACGGATCCAGAGCCGATCCATCGTCCGCAACACGAGCCCGCGCAGCAACTCAATCGAGGTGCCGTCGGCAGTCCGCGAGTCGACCTTCTCGGCCAGTGTCCGCAGTTCCTGCGCCGCGTGTGTGTGCAGCGCCTCAACGCACTCATCCAGCTCAGCCCCGTACAGCGCGTCGCGATCCAGACCGGTCAGCGGCAGCACCTGCGCCGCCTCCTGCCAGAACTCATCCGCGGTGGTCTCGTCCCACAACTCGTTGGCAAACGAGCCTTCGAGGTCATCGATCGTCTGCAGCAGCATGTCCTCGACGATCTCGAGCAACTCGCCCTTGGCGGTCAGGACCTTGTCGCGCTCGGTGTAGATCACCTCACGCTGCCGGTTGATCACGTCGTCGTAGTCGACGAGGTGCTTGCGGATGTCGAAGTGATAGGTCTCGACCTTCTGCTGCGCCTGCTCGAGCGCCTTGCCGACCATGCCCGATTCCAGCGGCGCGCCATCCTCGAGACCCGCCTTCTCCAGCATCCCCGGCAGCCAGTCGGGCGTGAAGCGCTTCATGATCCCGTCCTCGAACGAGACGTAGAAGCGCGACGACCCAGGGTCGCCCTGGCGGCCTGAGCGACCGCGCAACTGGTTGTCGATGCGGCGGGATTCATGCCGCTCAGTCCCGATCACGGCCAGCCCACCGCGTTCGGCCACGCCCTCGCCCAGCTTGATGTCGGTGCCGCGACCGGCCATGTTCGTCGCGATCGTCACCGCGCCGGGATCACCAGCGCTGGCGATGATGTGCGCCTCCCGCTCATGCTGTTTGGCGTTGAGCACCTCGTGGCCAATCCGACGGCGCTTGAGCATCGACGACAGCCGTTCCGAGGTCTCGACCGACGCCGTACCGACCAACACCGGCCGGCCCTCCTGCGTCAGGTCGTCGATCTCGTCGATCGCCGCCTCGAACTTCGCCTGTTCCGTACGGAAGACCAGATCGTCCTGATCGTTCCGGACCATGTCGCGATGTGTCGGCACCACGACAACATCGAGCCCGTAGATCTTGTGCAACTCCTCGGCCTCGGTCGCGGCCGTGCCGGTCATCCCTGCCAGCTTCGAGTACATGCGGAAATAGTTCTGATATGTGATCGTCGCCAGCGTCACCGTCTCCCGCTCAACCGACACGCCCTCCTTCGCCTCGATCGCCTGGTGCAGACCCTCCGAGTACCGCCGCCCGTCCATCATCCGCCCCGTGAACTCGTCGACGATCACCACCTTGCCCCCGCGCACCACATAATCGCGGTCGCGCTGGTACATGAAGTTCGCTTTCAGCGCCGAGTCGAGGAACCGCGTCAGCCGAGCGTTCTCGCCCTCGAACAGGTTGTCGATCCCCAGCGAGTCCTCGACCTTGGCAATCCCCTCCTCGGTCAGCGCAATCGTCCGCGACTTCGGGTCCGGCGTGAAGTGCGTCTCGCGCTGCAGCCCGCGAACCAGGTTGGCAAAGACGCGGTAGGTATCCAGTGACTCCTCCGCCTGACCGGAGATGATCAGCGGCGTCCGCGCCTCGTCGATCAGGACGTTGTCGACCTCGTCGACGATGGCAAAGGCTAGCGGCCGCTGCACCTTCTCAGCCGCCTGCATCACCATGTTGTCTCGCAGGAAATCAAAGCCGAACTCGTTGTTGGTGCCGTACGTGATGTCCGCCCGATACGCCTCCTGACGAGTCACCGGACGCAGCATCTTCAGATCGCCCAGCTCCCGGCGCCGCTGCAACTCCTCAGCGTCCATCGCCTCGGGATTCTCAATGTCGACCGTCGAGTCGGCCTCCGGATCGAACATGAACGCCGCCCGGTGCTGCAGCACGCCCACCGATAGCCCCAGCGAGTGATAGATCGGCGCCATCCACTGCGCGTCGCGCTTGGCCAGGTAATCGTTGACCGTGATCAGATGCGCCCCGTCGCCCTCCAGCGCGTTCAGGTACAGCGCCAGCGTCGCCACCAGCGTCTTGCCCTCGCCCGTCCGCATCTCCGAAATCTTGCCCTGGTGCAGCACGATCCCGCCCACGATCTGGACGTCGTAGTGCCGCATCTGCACCTGCCGTGTGGCCGCCTCGCGCACGACCGCAAACGCCTCCGGCAAAATGTCGTCCAGCGACGCCCCGTCCTCCAGCCGCTCGATGAACTCGGTCGTCTTGGCCGCCAGCTCGTCGTTGCGCAGCCGCTCAAACGCCGGCTCCCACTCCGCCACCGCATCCACCGCCCCCGACAGCCGCTTCACCTCGCGAGCGTTCGCATCGCCAATCAAAGACCCCGCCCGCTGCTTCGCCCGATCAAACAAACCCATCCAGCAGTCCCCAATCAATCAGCCCCACATCAGGGCACACAAGTCCAGTGTAGCCCGCCCGATGGAGCGTCCGTTGTCTCTCCTGACTCTAGGCGCAGCTCGTCCGGCGCGGTCCAAACACGATTCGTGACCCGTCGGGCGACCAGGTTGCCATGCTTGTCCACTGACCGCAGTCAAGACCGCCAAAGCCTCTGAAGACCTGACGCAGAGCGCCTTCAACATCGAATACTCCGATCTCGTAGATTCCCCATCCTTTGCGGTTACCCCACCGCAATGCAGCCACTCCATACTCATCAAACTCATTCGTGAGTCGAGCTCGAATGGCTATCAACCATTCACCGTCCGGCGACCAATTGCGCGGCCACCAGCCATCAGCGAGCTCTGGAAACTCGCGCGACGACGCTGTATCGGGGCCGAACACCTCGTCTGACCAGGGCCGCTCCATCTCCTCGCCATCGGAGTTGACGTAGCGAAGCACCCCGCCGGCCTGTTCCACACGCTGCAGATCCCACCAAGATCCAGCGCCTTCGCCCTCCGGCGGCACGATCTCGACCATGGCGCCTTCCACTGAGAGCGCGAACCATCTCGTCGACTCCTCTTCATCGCCGTATCGCGCAACCGTGCTCAGCAGCCATCGTGAGTCAGCCGACCAAAACTGTTGGAAACCTGCGGCATCCGTTCCCCAGGGCTTATGCGCCGATTCGAACACGATCTCCGAGCCGTCGTCCAGCGAGACCAGCGCGACATTGCTTGGCTTGCTCCAGTCGATCTCGTCCTGCTCTTCGGGGCGAAAGACATCAACGGCGAACTCACCACTCGGCGAGACGTTGGCCAGATCACGATCGGATAGCTTCCGCGTCTCGCCCGATTCCATATCCCAAAGCCAAGATCCAGCCTCCCATTCACTCAGCAAGAGTTCGTGCTCACTTCTCCATTCCCAGTAGCTCCGCAGTTCGGGTGCAAAGCTCGACGAGACTGCGCGTCCATCCGAGTCAATCATGACGACTTCCAAACCCGCGCTGAGGAAGACTGGAAGATCCGACGGATCGAAACCCAGTTCCAGCCCAACCGCAGACCGCCAGACCACAGGCGGGTCGAGTGTGTCTACTCGTAGCGCAAGCCACTTCGTGTCCAATGACCGGCCCAGCACCGGGTAGCTGTCTGTCCGTAACCGCCATTCTGAGGTTGGTCCGCCGGGCCAGGCCGCCAGTTCGGAGTTCCAGTTGTAGACCTGAACTTCCACGCGTCCACCTTCAACAACGTGCCACGGTTCCCACCGCCCGCTAACGATTCCGGTGTACACCGGCAACCAACCCAGACTCTGCCCGCCCTCAACCTCCCATCGATCCACCCACACCACCGCATCACTGCCAACGAAGCGCACTGCGATACTTGTCTTGTCCTCAGACATCCCGAGCAAGGACACTGCCAACTGACCGCCGTCCGGTGTGGCGAGTTGCGTCGTGGGCAAGGTCGGTTGCGCGAGCCGAGGAAGCGACCTTGCCTCCTCCGGGCTCACAGGCGACTCATTGAGACGCACCCAGCCGTCGAGGTCGCCGTTCAGATCAAGATGTAGCCAGATCGCGCCGTTGTCCTGCCCAACCCAACCATCGGCCAGCAGCAGGGTCCTCGGACCAAACGACTGGAACGGCAGCCAATCGTCACCGATCCACTGATACACATCGAGTTCCTCTGTCAGTCGCATGATCAGGTTGGCAACGTTCTGGAGTACAGCTTCGGTCTGCTGCTCCGGACCCTCTTGAGAGACCAGGGTCGACTGATCTGCCGGTTCTACTGATACTTGCTGCAGCTCTTCGCTCGAGGAGACCGGTTTCGACTCAACAAAGGTCGGCGGACCGTCGTCCGCGCACGCTGTCAGGGCGGCCAGCGCCACTAACAGCCCGCCCGCGATCCACAACGTCCTCATGCCATACAGACGCAACCGAGACTCGGCCGGTTCCCCTACGTAAACAGCGCCCCCACCGAGTCGCCCTCGTGGATCCGACGGATCGCCTCACCCAGCAGCGGCGCCACCGACACCACCTCCAGCCCGCAGCCCGACCCGTTCGACTTCGGCGGCAGCGTGTCCGTCACCACCACCTTCCCGATCGGACTCGCATCCAGCCGCTCCAGCGCCGGATCCGACAGCACCCCGTGCGTCGCCGCACCGTAGATCCGCTGCGCGCCCTCTTCGCGAAGCAGTTCGGCCACGTTGCAAAGCGTCCCCGCCGTATCGATCTCGTCGTCGATGATCAGCACGTCCCGGCCCTCGACCTCGCCGATCAGCTGCATCACCTCCGCCGCGTCCTCGTTGCCGCTGCGCCGCTTCTCCGTGATCGCCAGCGGCATGTGCAAGCGGTCCGCCGCTGCCCGCGCCCGCTTGGCCGATCCCAGGTCCGGCGCCACCACGACCCCGTTGAACTCCTGCTCGGCAAAGTGGTCGATCAGCAGCATCTGGCCGGTCAGTTCGTCCGTGGGAATGTGGAAGAAGCCCTGGATCTGCCCGGCGTGCAGGTCCATCGTCAGCATCCGGTCCGCGCCCGCCGTCTGGATCAGGTCGGCGAACAGCCGCGCCGTAATCGGCACGCGCGGCTGATCCTTCTTGTCCGATCGCCCGTAGGCGAAGTACGGCACGACCGCCGTGATCCGACCCGCCGAGGCCCGCCGCGCCGCGTCGATCATGATCAGCAGCTCGACCAGGTGATGGTTAACCGGCTTGGCCCCCGGCTGGATCAGGAAAACGTCGCGTTCGCGGATGTTCTCCAGGAACTGCACGAACGTGTTCCCGTTCGCGAAATCAAACACGTTGGCGCAGCCCAACTCGACGCCCAGCGCCGAACACACATCGCGCGCAAGCTCTGCGTGCGCGTTGCCCGTGAAGACCACCGGATCGCCGACATATCGACTCATCGCAACGCACCCCCCGCCAACGGCGCAAGCTGACTCATGCCGACGGCGCAACTTGATTCACGCCGTCAAGCTATCTCACCCCCGCAAAACGAACAGGCCGCAACCCCGGTTGTCAAGGCTATACACCAACCCTCGGTGGACACACGCCCGTTCTCTCCAGACCTCCCCCTTTGGGGGAGGTGCCGCGAAGCGGCGGAGGGGGCCGCCCGAGATACGCAACCAACGCAACACCGCTCTCGCAACCAATCCCCACCTCCATCAAATCCCGCTACTATCAGAACACACGTCCGCACCATGCAAAGGAGACTCCCATGCCCAACCCATTCCACTACCGAGCAAGGATCGACCGCCTCTGGCGACGCTCCGAACCACACAACCCTGGCTACATCCGCCTCAAAGCGCTCAACGCCATCGTGCGCGAGCTCATCGTCCCCACTCCCCGAGCCCAGAGCAACTATCAGATGTACCTGGCCACCAGCCCCTACGACGTCGCCCGCCACAAACTCCGCGACCTCTACGACCAGGAAGACCCAACCGTCCCCGCCCCCGAGCGGGGACCCGTCCCAGTCCCCTCGGAGCAGTCCCCCGAGGAAGACGACGACCCCTTGTAACCCGCCGTTCTCTCTTTTTCCGCGCGTTTTCTTTTTTTCCTGGGGAATCATCCGACCCCGGCCTCGCCGTGCCCACTTGATAGCCCAGCTCCCTCAGTTCAGTGGATTACGCAATACCCGCAGCGCGGCCCGATGGCGACGTAATGACCGCTTCGGTTACGCTCCGTTGCTTGCAGCACCAGCGATCGTTGCCTACGATGCACTCGTTAGCACTCCGAGTGTGAGAGTGCCAACGTCCGCAATCAGGCAAGTCACCAACCACAGGGAATGGAAGACCGCACTATGGCCACCGAGCTCAAGCCGCTCAACGACCGCATCGTGATCAAGCCGCTCCAGCAGGAGCAGGTGCTCTCCTCTGGCATCGTGATCCCCGACTCGGCCAAGGAAAAGCCGCAGCAGGGCGAAGTCATCGCCATCGGCCCGGGCAAGCGCGATGACAACGGCACGCGCGTCCCGCTCGACATCGAAATGGGCGACCGCATCCTCTACAAGAAGTACACCGGCCAGGAAATCCAGATCGACAACGAGGACCTGATCGTGCTCGAGGAGCGCGAGGTCCTGGCCAAGCTGATCGTCTAGTCGACGGTCCAGCTCAGCCAACACTCCAACAGAACACAATCAGGAGCAAACATGGCCGGTAAGCAACTCGCGTTCGACATGGATGCGCGCAAGGCCTTGCGCGAAGGTGTCGACGCCCTCGCCAACACCGTCAAGGTCACGCTCGGCCCACGCGGCCGCAACGTCGTCCTCGACAAGAAGTTCGGCGCCCCGCTGATCATCAACGACGGCGTCACCATCGCCCGCGAAATCGAGCTCGACGAGCCGTTCCGCAACATGGGCGCCCAGCTCGCCAAAGAGGTCTCGATCCGAACCAACGACGTGGCCGGCGATGGCACCACCACCGCCACCGTCCTCGCCCAGGCGATCGTCACCGAGGGCCTGCGCAACGTCGCCGCCGGGGCCGACCCGATGGCCCTCAAGCGCGGCCTCGACCAGGGCCTCCGCGCCGTCGTCGACGAACTCCGCGACATGGCCGAGCCGGTCGAGAAGAAGGAAGAGATCGAAGCCGTCGCCACCATCTCCGGTGACAACGAAGAGATCGGCGTGATCATCGCCGACGTCATGGAGAAGGTCGGCAAGGACGGCGTCATCACCGTCGAAGAGGGACAAGGGATCCGCATGGAGACCGAGTTCACCGACGGCATGCAGCTCGACCGCGGCTACGTCTCGCCCTACTTCGTCTCCAACAACGAGCGCATGGAAGCCGCCATCGACGACCCCTACATCCTGATTACCGACCGCAAGATCTCGGCCGTCCAGGATGTCGTCCCGCTGATGGAGAAACTGCTCCAGATCACCAAGAACTTCGTGATCATCGCCGACGACGTCGACGGTGAAGCGCTGGCCACCCTGGTCGTCAACAAGATGCGCGGCACCATCAACGTCCTCGCCGTCAAGGCGCCCGGCTTCGGCGAGCGCCGCAAGGCCCAGCTCGAAGACATCGCCGTTCTCACCGGCGGCACCCTGATCACCGAGGAACTCGGCCGCACGCTCGAGCAGACCCAGGTCGCCGACCTCGGTCGCGCCCGCCGCATGGTCTCCTCCAAGGACGACACCACCATTGTCGAGGGCTCCGGCTCCGACGAGGCGATCCAGGACCGGATCAAGGAAATCAAGGCCCAGATCGACGTCACCGCCTCCGACTTCGACCGCGAGAAGCTGCAGGAACGCATGGCCAAGCTGGCCGGCGGTGTGGCCGTGATCAAGGTCGGCGCCCCGACCGAGGTCGAACTCAAGGAAAAGAAGGCGAAGCTCGAAGACGCGCTCTCCGCGACCCGCGCGGCCGTCGAAGAGGGCATCGTCGTCGGTGGCGGCTGCGCCCTCCTGCGCGCCGACCGCGCCCTCGCCGAGATGGACGAGGCATCGACCGGCGACCAGCGCACGGCCGTCCGCCTGCTCCGCACCGCGCTCGAATCGCCGATCCGCCAGATCGCATTCAACGCCGGCCAGGAAGGCTCGGTCGTGATCGGCAAGATCCGCAAGGTCGATGAGGACACCCACGGCTACGACGCCAAGATGGACCGCTACGGCGACCTCGTCGAGTACGGCATCGTCGACCCGGTCAAGGTCACTCGCTCCGCGCTCGAGAACGCCGTCTCGATCGCCGGCATGGTGCTCACCACCGAGTCCCTCGTCGCTGAAATCCCCGAAGCTCCCATGATGCCCGCCGGCATGCCCGACATGGGAATGGACTACTAAGTCCAACCGCTCAACACGAGCAATCAGAGGCCCCCGACGCTGAGCGTCGGGGGCCTCTGTGCATCTCATCGACCAAAACGCGCTCGCGCATCACCGCCGCAGCGGACAAGACAACAGGGGCGCCCCGCGAGGGACGCCCCTGAATCGCGCTTGACTGGTCGGAGGGCTTACTCGTCGGGCAACGCGACGTAGCCGCCCTCCTCGTCGTAGCCGCTGGCCGAGACGCCGATCAGGTCCATGTCCTCGTCGTCTTCAAGACCGAAGCCGAAGTCGCCCAGTTCATCGTCGTCATCGCTGGCGAAGACGCCGGCCGGCGACGCGCCCGGCAGACCCGCAGCCAGCGGCAGCGGTTCCGGCTTGGGCAGCGGCGGCAGCTCAATCTTGGCTCGGGCCGGGATCATCTTGCCGATGATTACGTTCTCCTTGAGCCCCTTGAGCTCGTCGATCTGACCGGTGATCGCCGCCTCGGTCAGCACCCGCGTCGTCTCCTGGAAGGAGGCGGCCGAGAGCCAGCTGTCCTGCGACAACGACGCCTTGGTCACACCGAGCAGCACCGGCTTGGCCGAGGCCTGTTGCTTGCCCTCTGCGGCCAGCGCCCGATTGCGCTGCTCATACTTGTGCCGGTCGACCAACTCGCCGGCGAGCCACTCGTCCGACTCGCCCGGATCGTCGATCTCCACCTTGCGCAGCATCTGGCGAACAATCACCTCGATGTGCTTGTCATGGATGTCGACGCCCTGTGATCGGTAAACGTCTTGCACCTCGGTCACGAGGTAGCGGTGCACCGCGCCCTCGCCCAGGATGCGCAGCATGTCCTGCGGGTCCAACGGACCTTCGGTCAGCGGTTCACCCGCTTCGACCTCATCGTCCTCGGTCACGCGCAGACGCGCCGTAGCCGGCAGTTCGTACTCACGCGTGTCGCTCGTCTCGTACGAGATCGTCAGCAGGCGGGACCCACGCTTGCGGCTCACGCGACCGCCGACGCGGGCGCGAATCTGCCGCGCTTCGGGATCCTCGTCCTCTTCACCCGATCTAGGCAGACGAGCCAGCAGATGACCGGCATCGACCTCTTCGTTGTCCTTGACCAGGACGCGGGTCTTGAGTGGCAGCTGGTACTCGTCGCGGTGGACTTCCTCAGCAGTCAGCCGCAGGCGTCGCAGCTCACCGTCGGTGAGCACGTCAACGCGCCCGTCGATCTCGGCAATCAGCGCCTGACCCTTGGGTGAGCGAGCCTCGAACAGCTCGACCACACGCGGCAGACCCGAGGTGATGTCCGAGACGCCGGCGATCCCGCCGGTGTGGAAGGTACGCATGGTGAGCTGCGTGCCCGGCTCGCCGATGCTCTGCGCGGCGATAATCCCGACCGCGGCGCCGAGCTCGACTAGCTCGCCGGTCGCCAGTGATTGGCCGTAGCAGCGCTGGCAGAGTCCGCTCTGCTCGCGGCAGATCATCGGCGAGCGCACGTGGAACGACTTCACGTCGTGGTTCATGACCAGGTTCTCAACGGTCGGCTCGTCCAGCAGCTCGTTCGCGGCCAGCAACTCTTCGGAAGGATCCTCGGGGTTGTAGACCGGCGCCGCCGTGTAGCGGCCCATCACGCTCTCACGGAACTTCGTGATCACGCGCTCGTTGTCCTCGTCCCGGTCTTCGATCGTGATCCCCGGGATCATCTCGCCTTCTGAGACGCAGTCCGGGACGCGGATGATCACGTCCTGCGATACGTCGATCAATCGTCGCGTCAGGTAACCCGAGTCTGCCGTCCGCAAGGCGGTGTCGGCCAGACCCTTGCGCGCGCCGTGCGTCGAGATGAAGTACTCGAGCACCGACAGACCCTCGCGGAAGGAGGAGCGAATCGGCAGCTCGATGATCCGCCCCGACGGGTCGGACATCAAACCGCGCAGGCCGGCCATCTGCGTCACCTGGGCCAGGTTGCCCTTGGCGCCCGAGGTGACCATCAGCCGCAACGAGCCGGGCTCGTTGAGCTGCTCGTCGATCTTGTCCTTGACCTGCTGGGTCACGGTCTGCCAGACGTTAACCGTCGCGGCATAGCGCTCGTCCTCGGTCATCAGACCGAGCCCGTAGTCGTCGCGGATCGCTTCGACCTGCTTCTCCGCATCCTGCAGGTAGCCCGGCTTGGCGTCCGGAGCGCGCAGCTCGTCGATTGCCATCGTCGTGCCCGACTGGGTGGCGTAGCGGAATCCGATCGACTTGATCCGGTCGGCCATCAGCGCCGTCTCTTCCGGACCGAGCAGCCGGTGGCACATCGTGATCAGTTCCTTGAGCGACTTCTTGGCCAGCTCGTGGTTGATCTCTTCGAACGGGATCGCGCTGGGGATCACCGAGTCGAAGATCACGCGGCCGGTGGTCGTCTCGACCAGTTCACCGTTGGTGCGAACCTCGTCGCGGACGAAGATGCGCTCATGCAGGCCGACCGCGTGCAAGTCATAGTGCAGGCGCACGTCCTCGAACGAGGGGAAGCTGCGAACGTTCTCCGCAGCTTCGTCGTCGCCGCTCGCGCCATTGACTGATGCGCCTGGCGCTGCCTCAGGTTCGAGCGTCAGGTAGTAGCAACCGATCACCATATCCAGCGTCGGTGCGACGGTCGGCTCGCCGTTCGAGGGCAGCAGCAGGTTCTTGGTCGACAGCATGACCTGGCGCGCCTCAGTCACCGACTCATGGCTGAGCGGCACGTGGACGGCCATCTGGTCGCCGTCGAAGTCGGCGTTGAATGCCGAGCAGACGAGCGGGTGAATCTGGATCGCCGAGCCGTCAACCAGCACCGGCTCGAAGGCCTGGATACCGAGACGGTGAAGCGTCGGCGCGCGGTTGAGCAGCACCGGTCGCTGCTTGACCACGCTCTCGAGCACTTCCCAGACATCGTCGTGGGCACGCTCGACCATCCGCTTGACCGACTTGATGTTGGCCGCCTTCTCCTCCTTGACCAAGGCGTACATGAGGAACGGCTTGAACAGCTCCAGCGCCATCCGCCGAGGCAGACCGCACTGGTGCAGCTTGAGTTCGGGTCCGACCACGATCACCGAGCGGCCGGCGTAGTCGACGCGCTTGCCCAGCAGATTCTGGCGGAAGCGTCCCTGCTTGCCTTTGAGCATGTCGGACAGCGACTTCAACCGGTGACTGCCGGAGCCCGTCACCGGGCGGCCGCGGCGGCCGTTGTCGATCAGCGAGTCGACCGCCTCCTGCAACATTCGCTTCTCATTGCGGATGATGATCTCGGGCGCGCCAAGTTCAATCAGCCGCTTCAGGCGGTTGTTGCGGTTGATCACGCGGCGGTAGAGGTCGTTCAGATCGGAGGTGGCGAAACGCCCACCGTCGAGCTGGACCATTGGTCGCAGGTCCGGCGGCAGCACGGGCAGCGCGCGGAAGAACATCCACTGCGGCGAGTTCGTCGACTTGCGCAGACCGTCCACGACCTTGAGTCGCTTCATCGCCTTCTTACGCCGCTGACCGGCCTTGGTCTGGACCTCGATCTTGAGCTCTTCGGCGGTCGCGTCGAGGTCCATTCGCGAGACCAAGGAGAGAATCGCTTCGGCGCCCATCTCGCAGCGGACGACGCCGGGGTAGCGTTCCATCAGCTCTTCGGCTCGCTGTTCGGGCAGGATCGCCGCGTCGAAGTTGCCGGTCGTGACCGGGTCGACGAGCGGATCGAGATCCTCGCGAATCCTCGCCTCGAGCTCCTCTTGCGCACGCTGCTCGACGTGCTCGAGCTGTTCGCGCAGGCGCTCCTCCTGCGCCGCAACGTTCTCGGCGCGTTCCTTCTTGTCGGCCTCGGCCAGGGCGTTAATCTGTGCGATCTCCTCGTCCCCGACCGCTTGGTGCTTGGCGATCGCAGAGGCCAGCTTGACCTCGAGATCGGCGCTCATCACTTCCGAGATGATCGGGTCGCCGCGCTTGGCGAAGACCTCGTCGCCCAGTTTCAGGTTGCGCCGCGCCTTCTTGCCGTCGAATTCGGCAATCACCTCTCGCACCGAGGCGGCATCATCGCGCAGACCCTTGACGATCGCGCGGACGCGTTCCTTCACCTCGGCCGTGTCGGCCTCGGTGCGCAGGTCGATTTCGGCCAGCAGCCGCTCGCGCGCCTGGGCAAGCTTCTCCTGCGTCTCGACCAGTTTCTCGCGCAGGTCCTCAACCGCGTCCTCTGCGTCCATGCGCAGGTACTCGACCGCCTTGGCCTTCTCGTCCTCATTGACGTGGGTGATGATGTATTGCGCGAAGTAGATGACCTTCTCGAGCTTGCGCGGGGAGAGGTCGAGCAGCAGCGCGATCCGCCCTGGCGTTCCCTTGACAAACCAGATGTGCGAGACCGGCGCGGCCAGCTCGACGTGGCCCATGCGCTCGCGGCGCACCTTGGAGCGGGTCACCTCAACGCCGCACTTGTCGCAGATCACGCCCTTGTAGCGGACCCGCTTGAACTTGCCGCAGGCGCACTCGAAGTCCTTCTGCGGACCGAAGATCTTCTCGCAGAAGAGCCCGTCCTTCTCCGGCTTCAGGGTGCGGTAGTTGATCGTCTCCGGCTTCAGGACCTCACCGTAGGACCAGTCGCGGATCTTCTCCGGCGACGCCAGAGTGATCTGCATGGTCTCCGTGCTGCGAGTCTCAAGCACTGGTCACATCCTCTCCTTCGAATCCGGACAGGTTCACGCCCAGTTGCGGCATTTCATCGCGGCTGGGCACTTCAAGCACCATCGCTTCGTCTTCCTGGTTACGCACCTCGACGTGCAGGCCGAGGCTCTGCAGCTCACGCAGCAGCACGCGGAAGGATTCCGGCATCGCTGCGTCGGTCACCGGCTCGCCCTTGACGATCGCCTCGTAGGCCTTGACGCGACCCACGATATCGTCCGACTTCACAGTCAGGAGCTCCTGCAGGATGTTGGCGGCGCCGTAGGCTTCCAGCGCCCAGACTTCCATCTCGCCGAAGCGCTGACCGCCGAACTGTGCCTTACCGCCCAGCGGCTGCTGGGTGATCAGCGAGTAGGGGCCGGTCGAACGCGCGTGGATCTTGTCCTCGACCATGTGCGAGAGCTTGAGCAGGTAGATGTAGCCGACCGTGACTGGCTGGTCGATCAACTCGCCTGAACGGCCGTCGGCCAGTCGCTGCTTGCCGAAGACCGGCCGCGCCACGCGCTGCTCGCGTTCGATCCGGGTCGCGTGTTCGGACAGCGTGGCGTCGCTCCAGTTCCGAACGGCCCGCGTCTCGCCGTGGTCAATCAGCCATTCGGCGAGTGCGATCTGGCTGGCCGCGCCCGTCGTGTCGCGGTCCTGCCGATCGAAGGCGACCCGAATCCGCTTTTCGTCGTAGCCGCGTTCTGTCAGCCAGGCGGCTGTGCGCGGATCGACGCCGGCCCCGAGCACCGAGGCTTCAATCGCTGGGTCGGGCTGTGCTTCTGCTTCGTCCTCACTCACGCCATTGCCACTGGTTGTGCCATTGACCGCGCGCGAGGACTGCGCTTCGCGGACCAGCCAGGCGCGCGCCAGCGCGTCCTGCAGCTCCTCTTCCGACGCGCCGTCAAAGACCGGCGTGATCGCGCGGAAGCCAAGCTGGTTGGCAGCCCAGCCGAGCTGAGTCTCAAGGATCTGGCCGAGGTTCATACGCGAAGGCACGCCAATCGGGGAGAGCACGACGTCAATCGGCGTGCCGTCCTCGAGGTGCGGCATGTCCTCGACCGGCAGGATCGTGGAGATCACGCCTTTGTTACCGTGTCGCCCAGCCATCTTGTCGCCGACCTGCAGCTTGCGCCGCTCGGCGATCGTGACGCGGACCAGCTTCTGCATGCCTGCCGGCAGCTCGTCCTCTTCGTCTCGGTTGAAGACACGGACGTCGACGACCACGCCGCGCACGCCGTGCGAGACGCGTAGCGAGGTGTCTTTCACCTCGCGCGCCTTCTCGCCGAAAATCGCGCGCAACAGCTTCTCTTCTGCCGTCAGCTCGGTCTCGCCCTTGGGTGTGATCTTGCCAACCAGAATGTCGCCGGGTCGGACCTCTGCGCCGATCCGCACGATGCCCTCGGCGTCGAGGTGAGCCAACGACTCGTCGGCCACGTTGGGGATGTCGCGCGTGATCTCTTCGTTGCCGAGCTTGGTCTCACGCGCGCCGACCTCATGCTTTGACATGTGGATCGAGGTGAACTTGTGGTTCTGCACGAGGCGCTCGGAGACGATCACCGCGTCCTCAAAGTTGTAGCCCTCCCAGGACATGAAAGCGGCCAACACGTTCTGGCCCAGCGCCAGCCGACCCTGGTCGGTGGAGGAGGAGTCGGCCAGCGGCTGCCCAGCCTTGACCCGGTCACCAGCCGAGACGATCGCTCGCTGATTGATGCAGGTGCCCTGGTTGGAACGCAGGAACTTGAGCAGAGAGTAGGAGTGCAGCTGCTCGCCCTCGACCGGCTCGTCGTAGTGCACGACGATCGCCTCGGCTGTGACGTGGCGAATCTCGCCGTCGGCCTCGGCTGAGAGCACCTGGCCCGAGTCGCGGGCGGCGGGCTGCTCCATGCCGGTGCCGACCAGCGGCGCCTCGGGCCGGACCAACGGTACCGCCTGGCGCTGCATGTTGGCGCCCATCAAGGCGCGGTTGGCGTCGTCGTGCTCGAGGAACGGAATCAACGACGCGGCGACTGAAACGATTTGGCGCGGCGAGACGTCCATGAACTGGATGTCCTCGCGCGCGAACTCTTCGAAGCGCCGACCCAGGCGGCCCTCAACGCGATCGTCGAGGAAGTAGCCCCGCGCGTCCAGGCGCGCGTTGGCCTGTGCGATCACTGCGTCTGCCTCGTCGTCCGCGGTCAGCTCAATCACATCGTCTGAGACGTAGGGCAAGATCCGCACCGACGCATCGTTGGCGGCGCTGATTCGCTCGGCCAACTCGGCAGTCACCTCGTCGCCCTCGTCCGCGATTAGCGCGCCGCCATCGCCTTCAATCGGCTCGGCCAGCACCCGGCCGATCAGGTCGGGATGGTCAGGCTCGAACTGCGACACGACCCGGCGGTAGGGAGTCTTGATAAAGCCGTAATCGTTGAGCACACCGTAGGTGGCGAGCGAGCCGATCAGGCCGATGTTCGGACCCTCCGGCGTCTCGATCGGGCAGATCCGGCCGTAGTGGGAGTAGTGCACATCGCGCACGTCGAAGCCGGCACGGTCGCGGCTCAGGCCGCCGGGGCCGAGCGCCGAGAGGCGGCGCTTGTGGGTCAGCTCGGCCAGCGGGTTGGTCTGGTCCATGAACTGCGAGAGCTGGTGGCCGCCAAAGAACTCCTTGACCGCCGCTTGCACCGGGCGGATGTTGACCAGGGCCGAGGGAGCGGCCTGATCTGGATCGATAATCGTCATCCGCTCGCGGATCACGCGCTCCATCCGCACCATGCCGATCCGGAACTGATTCTGGAGCTGCTCGCCGACGGCGCGGATCCGGCGGTTGCCCAGGTGGTCGATGTCGTCGTCGCTCTGGATCCCGTTGTTGATCGCGACCTGGGTAAAGACGATCGCGAGCAGGTCACGCATCCAGAGCGCCTGCTGACGGGCTTCGTCGGCTTCGCCGCGCTCGCGGTCAAGACCGAGCCGCTCGCAGCGGCCGGCGATCTCTTCGTGCATCGAGTTCAGCCGCGTGTTGACCTTGTAACGGCCCACGCGGCCTAGGTCGTAGCGGCGGGGATTGAAGAACTGACCCTCGAGCATCGAGCGGGCCGCTTCGAGCGTCGGCGGGTCGCCGGGGCGCAGCCGTTTGTAGACCTCGAGCATCGCCCATTCCTTGGTGCGCTGCTCGGGCGGAACACCGGGCGCCTCTTTTTCGAGCGTGGTTTGCAGGAACTGGTGCTGCGAGTCTTCGAGGTCGATCCCCTCGAGCATCTGCAGGATCCGCTCGTCGGTGCCAAGCAGGTGCTCTTTCTTCTTGCCGTGCTCAACGTCGCCGTTCTCGTAGAACTCCGGATCGTCCGAGTCGTCCAGGGCGCGCAGCAGTGTGGTCACCGCGATCTTGCGCTTGCGGTCGACCTTGACCGTCAGCATGTCGCGGCTGGTGGTCTCCAGCTCCAGCCAGGCGCCGCGCGCGGGCATCAGCTTGGCCGAGCAGAGCCGCCGGCCCGTGGCCGCGTCCAGCGTCGACGAGAAGTAGACGCCGGGCGAACGGATCAGCTGCGAGACGACGACCCGCTCGGCGCCGTTGTAGACGAACGTGCCGTGCTCGGTCATCGCCGGCAAGTGGCCGAAGTAGAGCTCCTGCATCTTGGTCTCGTTGGTTTTGTTGTTGCGCAGGCCGACGGTCACGCGCAGCTCGCGGTCGTACGTCTTGTC
>JAJDXE010000016.1 GCA_022825265.1 Dehalococcoidia bacterium | reverse complement strand
GAAGGACGAGGGTGGGCGGCACAGTCCGTTCTTCCCCGGCTATCGGCCGCAGTTCTACATTCGCACGACGGACGTGACCGGCGAGATTGGTCTGCCGACGGGCGTGGAGATGGCGATGCCGGGCGACAACGTGCAGATGAGTGTGCGCTTGATCTCGCCGATTGCGCTGGAGGAGGGTTTGCGCTTCGCGATTCGCGAGGGCGGCCGGACGGTCGGCGCGGGCGCCGTCACCTCGATCCTGGAGTAACCGGAGAAGCGCGCCGCATAGCACTCTGGCCGCGGAACGTGCGAAGATGGTTCTAGTCAGCCAGTCCGACATGGTCGGCCGGCGCTTGAGGAAGGGAACTGGCCATGGCGAAAGGTGACCGCGTGTTCATCACGCTGCGCTGTCGCGAGTGCCAGTCGCATACGTATCACACGACGAAGAATCGTCGGAACGATGCGGATCGTCTGGAGTTGACCAAGTACTGCCCGAACTGCCGCACACGGCGTGCGTATCGAGAGACGCGGTGATCCGTGGCCCGATCGCGAGATAGCCGTCGACGGCGGGGTCGCCGCAGCGGACAGCCGCGCGCGGCTTCTTCGACGCCGCGTCCGACGCGCTCAAGCGCTCCGCGCCCTGAGCCGACGGCACCATCCGCGGACACCGGACCTGTTTCGGGCGGAGCGGCGGAAGCGGCAGCGCTGCCGGCGCGTCCTCGCCGAGAGATTGCCGCATCGCGACCGACCACGTCGGATGCGCCGCGAGTTCAGAGCCTGTTCTATCGACTGACCCATCCGCGCGCGATCCTGGCGATCATCGACGAGCTGCGTAAGGTTGTCTGGCCGACTCGTCAGGAGACGGCCAACCTGACTGTCGTGGTTTTGGTCGTCGCGATCGCGGTTGGCATTTTCCTGGGCGCGATCGACTTCGGTCTGAATCGCGTGGTGGAAGAGACGTTGATTCCCTGATGACGACTTCACGAGATACCGAACAACCAGAGGCGGCCGACGGCGGGTTCGGTCGGCGTGAGATTTCGGCGGCCGAGCGCGAGCTGCAAGAGGTCCTCGCGGCGGCTCGCGCGCTGGGCATTGAGGCCGAGACCGAAGAGGCCGAGCCGGAGATTGACACGACGGCGGCCGAAGCACTGGTCGAGCTGGGCCTGGATCGGCCGGTCGAGCAAGAGGCGACGCCGATCGCTTCGTTCTTGCAGAGCGATGAAGCTGAAGCGGAAGACGCTGAGCCGGCGCTCTCGCTCGAAGGGATCCAGGAATCGAACGCGGCCTGGTTCGCGATCAATACCTACACCGGTCACGAGAACCGGGTGCGCGACGCGCTGGACCTGCGCATTCGCAACATGGACGCGGAAGAGCAGTTCGTCGAGTTGCTGCCCGAGCAAGCGGGCGCCTCGAAGAAGGGGATGGCGGAGAAGCGATTCGTGCTCGTGCCGACGCAGCAGGAGGTCGAGATTCGCGGCGGCAAGCGCCGCGAGGTCGAGCGCAAGCTGCTGCCCGGCTACGTGCTGCTGCAGATTCGGCTCGACGAACACACCGGCGGTCCATCGGACGAGTCATGGCACGTGGTCAACGGCACCGCGGGCGTGACCGGATTTGTCGGTACCCGCGAGGATCTGCGCGACCGGGCGATTCCACTGCCGCCGGCCCAGGTAGCGAAGATCATTGGTCAGACCCAGGTTGAAGAGCCGCGCGTGCGCGTCGGCTTTGCCGTCAACGATTCAGTCCGCCTGACGGATGGTCCCTTCCTCGACATGGTGGCCGAGGTTGAGGAGATCAACGTCGAGAAGGGCAAGGTCCGGGTGCGAATCTCGATGTTCGGTCGGGAGACGCCGCTGGAGCTGGACTTCGACCAGGTGGAGAAGCAGTAGGCGGACATCGAGACAGTCACCGAGTAGGCTGAACACTTGCGTTTGCGCGCCGCCGAGGGATTCTCCGGGGGCGAAACAGGGAGATGGCCGGATGGCGAAGCGTGTACGAGCAGTGCTGACACTGCAGTTGGAGGCGGGCAAGGCCAGCCCGGCCCCGCCCGTGGGTCCCGCGTTGGGCCAGCACGGCGTGGGGATCATGGAGTTCGTCAAGAGCTACAACGAGCGCACCGCGTCGAGCGCCGGCGAGTTGATCCCGGCCCAGATCACGGTCTACGAAGATCGCTCGTTCACGTTCGAGCTACGGACGCCGCCGGCGTCGGACCTGATTCGCCGAGCTGCGGGTCTGGAAAAGGGCGCCTCGGAACCTCGTCGTGAGGTGGCGGGATCGATCACGTCGGACCAGGTTCGGGCGATCGCCGAACAGAAAATGCAGGACCTGAATGCGAACGACATCGAGGCGGCCATGAAGATGGTTGCCGGAACGGCGCGTTCGATGGGCGTGGAAGTCGAGAACTAACGATGCCGAAGCGAGGCAAGCGCTACCGAGGCGCAGTCGAGTCGTACAACAAGGAATCGCATTACCCGCCGGCCGAAGCGGTCTCGCTGATCAAGCAGATGGCGACGGCCAAGTTCGATGAGACGATCGAGCTGCATATCCGCACCGGTCTCGACGTTCGCCACGCCGACCAGCAGTTACGAGGCACGGCGCGTCTGCCGCATGGGCTGGGTAAGGAAGTCCGCGTGGCCGTCTTCGCTGAGGGCGACGCGGCAACGGCGGCGACCGAGGCAGGCGCCGAAGTCGTTGGCGCGGATGACTTGATCCAGCAGGTGCAGGACGGGTTCACCGACTTCGACGTCGCGGTGGCGCAGCGTGAGCTCATGGGCAAAGTCGGCCGACTGGGCCGCGTGCTCGGTCCTCGCGGGTTGATGCCGAATCCGCGCGCCGGGACGGTCGTCGATCGCAACGACGTGGCCAAGGCCGTCGGCGAAGCCAAGGCGGGTCGGGTCGAATTCCGGACCGACCGTGAAGCCTCCGTCCATGTTCCGTTGGGCAAGGCGAGCTTTGGCGAAGACCAGTTGCTGGACAATCTGGCGACGATGGTGACCGAGATCGTCAAGGCCCGGCCGTCAGGATCGAAGGGCAGCTACATTCGTTCGCTGAACATCGCCTCGACGATGGGTCCGGGCGTCAAGCTGGAACAACAATCGACGTTGGCCCTGAGGGTCGACTGAGCAAGCAGACCAGATTCCTTCGCGTCAGTCGCGTACGCGTCGACATGAGCGGAGAGCTTGGACTAGGCTGAGAAACGGAAGCATTGCCGCCCAAGACCGCTGGCGGACCTCCTCTTCAGGAGGCCTGAAACGACCAGCGCAGGCAGCAGCCGGATGGGGCTCGCGAGATTGCGAGCCGATGTGTGGTTGCAAGTCTGATGGTCGTGCGGGTTGGGGCGGTGGAAGCGACGGATTTGCATGCAGGTCGGGAGGCGGTATGGCGACTGAACGCAAGCGAGAACAGGTAGCGCTGCTCGAGGAGCGCCTCGGCCGTGCGTCGATCACGATCGGGATCGACTATCGCGGCCTGAGCGTCAAAGATATGCAGGAGCTTCGCCGGGCGATTCGGGCGGAGGCGCCGGATACCGAGTTGCGCGTGATCAAGAACACGCTCTGGCGGCGTGCCTCCGAAGGCGTCGGCGAGCCAAGCGCCGCCGATCTGGCGGAGGAGTCGACGGCGATGCTGTTCGGCTTCGGCGACCTGACCGAGGCGCCGAGGGCGCTGCAAAAGTACACGCGCGAGAACCGGCTCGAGCTGCCGATCCGCGGCGTCTACGTCGAGGGTGAACTGCAGGACGGTTCCCAAGTGGCAGCGCTGGCCGACGTGCCCAGCCGCCCGGAGCTGATGGCCAAGGTCGCCGGCGGTCTGAACAGTCCGATCTCCGGCCTGGCGGGGGTGCTGAGCGCGGTGTTCCGCGACGTTGCGGCGATCGTTGAGGCTCGCGCGGAGCAGCTGGAATCTGCTGAATCGGGCGCTGAATAACGGAAAGCCTGCTCGGGCCGCTGCCCGGGCGTACAACGAGTGTAGACACGGTCTGAACGGCCGGCATTGAGTGGAGACTGACATGTCGAAGGTTGACGAAGCGTTTGATCTGATCAGCGCGATGACGATTCTCGAGGCGCGTGACCTGGTCAAGCGGATCGAGGAAGAGTTTGGCGTGACGGCGGCGGCCCCGGTGGCGGCGGTCGCTGTGGCCGGCAACGGCGCAGCGGCAACTGCTGAGGCGGCTGAAGAACAGACCGAGTTCGATGTCGTCCTGCAGGCGTTCGGCGATAAGAAGATCAACGTGATCAAGGCCGTCCGCGCGGTGACCGACCTGGGTCTGCGAGAGGCCAAGGAGTTCGTCGAGTCGGCGCCGCAGACCGTCAAGGAAGGTCTGCCGAAGGAAGAGGCCGACGCGGTCAAGGCGTCGCTGGAAGAGGCCGGCGCGACCGTCGAACTGAAGTAGTTCAGCCGCCCGTCTGGTCCATTTTCAGGGATTCTGCAGCACGCTCCGGCCCACACCAGGAGCGGAGTTCGCCACATCTGCGTTGCGCTATCGTTAACGCTGATTTACATTTCTGCGTCGGCATCGGCCGTCGGCGCATCTTCCGGGGTTTGCGATGGCGCTAGGCAACCCGGTCGCGAGGATTCCCGGCGGCGGTTGGCTGCGCAGTTCGCGCAACGCCGAGCTCGGGGTTGTGGTTGCGCTGACGGTCGCGGTGGTTGTAGTAGCAGCGGTATGGGGAACGTCGTCGACCCGGGACGGTATCTCGTTGGTTGGGACCCTGGAAGTCTCCGAGCAAGCGCCGACGGCCACGCGGGCGACAGGTGAAACATCCACGAACGCAGAGGGCGCTGTGACCACGACCACCGTCGCATCGGAGATCGAGGAGGTCTCAGTGGGCTCAGTGAACGCGACGAGCGATCCAGCGCCTGCGACGATTCCGACGCAAACGGGGATCATGCCGGGGCGGCCGGATCTGGGCGGGCCCGCGCTTCCGCATTCATTCGAGCGTTACCAGGTGCAGCGCGGCGAATCGTTGTTCAAGATCGCCAGCGCGCGAGGCGTGAGCGTCTCGGATCTCGTGGCCTGGAACTGGCACCTGGATGAAGACTCGACGTTGATCCGGGGCGAGTGGATCTGGATTCCGCAGTGGAACGTGCCCGCGGTGGCTGATGAGCCGGGCCTGGTGATCGACGAGGGGAAGAACGGTCGTGGCGGCGGGTAGGTTCGAGCACCTGCGCGGCACGCAGGCTCCCGACGAGGAACGGGCCAAACGAGGCATCCTGCGCTCGATGGTGATCTGGACGCCCGCCTTCGCACTGCTCACGGTCGGCGCGGTGTACATGATGGTCGATGCGCTGGGCGGCAACGGCGGGGCCTGGTTCGGTTTCTCGCTGTTTGCCTTGATCGGCCTGTTGTCGGGATTCTCGGCACTCTCAGCATTTCGCGACTGGTTCTCAGAGCCGATCGACACCACCGGTCAGGTCGCGCGAAAGTGGCGCAAGTTCGACCTGCTTATCTTTTTTCGCGCCCACTATGTCCTGGTCGCACGGCGTGTGTTCCGCGTGCCGAGGCTGATGTTCGACGAGATGCCCGAGCCGGGCGGCTGGGTGTATCTGAATCACTATCCGCATACCAACGCTGTGGTGTCGTGGCGGCCGTTGGGCGAGGACGAGCGTCCGCGTACCGAGGAAGAAGAAGAGCGAGAGGCACAGGAGGCCGAGCGCTCGCGGGATATCGAGGACGCCTGGGAGCAGCGTCGGCGCGAGCGAGAACGGGAAGCGACGCCGACGAGGGAGCGAGTCGACCTGCCGACGTTCGGCGAGAGCCGCGACGAGTAGACAGGTGCGGGATCCGCTGGCCGAACTTGAGGCAGAGTGGGCGGAGGAGGACGCCGAGCAGGTTCGGCGGGCCGAGGAGGTGGAGTCCGTACAGGATTCGATGCCGAAGCGCCGGAAACCGGGCACTCGACTTACAGACCGGTTAGACGCTGAAGATTTGCCGCGTGAGAGGCTGGTCCGGCTCGGCGCGGAGGCGTTGTCGAACGCCGAGTTGGTCGCGATCTTGCTGAGTACCGGCGACCGCGAAGAGAACGTGCTGGAGAAGTCGCGTAATCTGCTGAAAGACCGAGGGCTGGTCGGACTGCTGCGCTCCGAGGTGCAAGAGCTGAAGCAGGTCTCGGGACTGGGTACGGCCAAAGTCACGAGAATCAAGGCAGCGGTTGAGTTGGCCGCGCGAGGCCTGGCCGACGACGAGTGGCCGGCGCGGGAGCCGTTCCGATCCTCGAAGCAGGTGTTCGAGCGCTATCGAGGCTTGCTGGGCGACCTGGTTCACGAAGAGGTCTGGGTGCTCGTCCTGGACCAGCAACACTGCCTGATTCGCGAGGAGCGACTCTACAAGGGGATGGTGCACGGCGCGTCGGTGCGGGTGGCCGAACTGCTGCGGCCCGTGATCGTGCATCAGGGTCCGGCCATGATCGTGGTGCATAACCATCCTTCTGGCTCGCCGTCGCCATCCAGAGCGGATCGGGAGATGACCAGCGATCTGCAGTCTGCCTCAGCAACGATGGGGATTGAGCTGCTTGATCATGTGATCGTGACGCGTTCGGACTTTGCCTCGATGGCGAAGTTGAATCTGCTCAACGGCGACCACGCCAACTCGGCAGTCAGAGGCTCTCAGCTATCAGAGCCGTCGAGCGAGGAGCGCTATCGAGGCTGACGGCGGCCCCGGCCGACCTGTGTACAGTGAGCCTCGTGGCAGATTCCGGGCTGGTTCTTGGACTGAGCTGGATCGACTTCGCGATCATGGGAGTGGCGATCGCGATCGGCGTGTGGGGCTGGCGGATGGGAATTCTACGGGCCAGCGTGGCATTGCTAGCGATCGTGGTTGGCGTGCTGCTTGCCGGGATGTATCACGAGCGCGTGTTCGTCGACCTGGCAATCGCCGAGTCGCCGTCGGGCGCGATGCAGGCGGCGAGCTTTGCCGTGATCCTGGCGCTCGTGTCGGTCGGCGGCTATGTGATCGGCACCTTCTTGCGCGGCTTGGCTTCGGTGCTGTTGTTGGGCTGGGCGGATCGGGCTGCGGGAGCGCTGTTCGGCGTGTTGTTCGGCCTGGTGCTGGCTCAGGCGTTGATCGCGATCGTGGTCTTCGCCGGGTTGGACGATGCCAATGGCGAGATCGGCGAGTCGGTTCTTGGTTGGGTGATGATGGACAATGTGCCGATCGTGCGGGCGCTGCTGCCATCCGAGTTTGACCTGGCGATCCAACAGTTTGTGGCTGAGGTTGACACGCTGCGCTCGGCGGTGGATGGAGCGCAAGGGCCGCTCGGTGGAGGCTGACCGAATGGTCGCCCAGCGGAGAATCTGACTACCCTGTCGCAAAGGTTGCCGCACTTGTTGCGGTGGTACGATCACGTCGGTGCGATGTCGGTTCTGAACAAGTCGGTCCTGGTGCTGAATCAGAACTACGAGCCGTTGCATGTGTGCAACGTGCGTCGTGCGGTGGTGTTGGTCGCTCGAGGCAAAGCCGAAGTCATCGACCGACTGGATCGAGCGAAGGCGTTGTTGCGCACGGTTGGCGATGAGTTTGATGTGCCGACCGTGATTCGGATGGTCTACTTCATCCGTCGTCCGCGGCCGGTGATGCGCCTGTCCCGTCGCGAGGTCTTCAACCGCGACCGGTTCATGTGCCAGTACTGCGGGCGCCGCACGGCGCTCAAGGATTTGACGCTCGATCACGTGATGCCGCGCTTTCGGGGCGGCAGCCACTCTTGGGAGAACCTGGTTTCGGCCTGCCGAGGATGCAATCACCGCAAGGCGGGACGGACGCCTCGGGAGGCGCGGATGAAGCTGCGCAATCAGCCTCGGCGACCGCGAGTGACGGCTGCCAACCTGTTCGGCCAGTACCTGGAAAGCCAACCGGGCTGGGCCCCGTTCATCCCTGGCGCGGAGCGAGTGCTGTCGGGAGACTGAACACCTGGAGTTTCAGCTTGGCTGGCAGGTGCGGCAGAAAGATGTGACACGGCGGTTGGGCGCGACTTCGGAGATTGGACTTCCGCAGCGGGGACATGGATCACCACCCTTGCGGTGAACGTTGAGGAAGTCGCGCGGTTTCTTGTCGACTTGCTGGTCGATTTCGCGGGCAGCGATCTCGGCCGCCCAGTTGAGCGTCTCGTGGATGGCTTCGTACAGCTCGATCCGACGTTCGTCCGGGAGGGTCGAGATTTTCGTGAACGGATGGATGCCGGCGTTGAAGAGGATCTCGTCGGAGTAGGCATTGCCGATGCCGGCGATGAACTTCGCGTTGACCAGCGCGTTCTTGACCTGGCCTCGGTAGCGCTTGAGCCGTTTGAGGAACTCCTCCTGGTCGAGCGAGGGATCGAGCGCGTCGGGTCCCTGTTCGTTGAGCACCGGGACTCGATCGAGATCGTCGGCATCGACGAGGTAGACCTTGCCCAGGTAGCGCTCGTCGATGTAACGGATGCCGAAATCCTCCTCTGAGTTCTGAAATTTGAGCGTGAAGCAGGTTCGGGCGTGAGCCTTGCTCTTGCCATGGGGACCGGAAGTCCACTGGAAGCGGCCGGTGAGCATTGGGTTGACGGCCATGACGCTGTCGCGGTTGGTATGGAAGAGGAGGAACTTGCCGGTTCGCTCGACTGATGTGAACTCGGCGCCGAGCAAGCCTGCTTCGAAGTCCTCGCGCGGGAGACGGATGACGATTGGCTTCTGGATGTCGATGTTGCTGATCGGTCGTCCCGACAGCCGGTCGGATAGGAGGCGTGCGATGTGTTCGAGTTCAGGAATCTCAGGCATGGTGGCGGCGAGTCGTCAGGGTCTAGGAGCTTTCGGGTAGCTGCCGATGATGCGCAGCCGTTCCAGATCGGGTTCCATGTGCTCCAGGGCGTTGGCGAGGGCTGGGTCGGTGCGATGGCCATCGCAGTCGATCAGGAACAGGTAGGTGCCGAGTCGCTCGCGGGCGGGGCGAGATTCGATCCGCGTGAGGTTGATGTCGGCGTCGGCGAAGTGTTGCAGCACGCGGAGCAGCGCGCCTGGCCGATTGGCGGTGCTGAAGAGGATGGTTGAGCGGTCGTCACCGGTCGGCTCGTGGTCCTCGTGATCGAGCACGACGAAGCGGGTGGCGTTGCGGTGATCGTCTTCGATCCCGAATTCGATGATCTGGGCCTCATGCAACTGCGCAGCTCGGCGCGGTGCGATCGCCGCCACGTGGTCGCCCAGTTCGACAGCTCGAGCGACGGCCTGTGCGGTCGAGAGTGTGGCCTCGGTGCGCGCATCGGGGAAGCGTCGATTGAGGTAGCGCTGGCATTGTCCCAAGGCCTGCGGGTGTGAGTAGATGACCTGGATGTCCGAGATATCGGCGCCGGGGGCGACGATGAGGCAGTGCTCGATTGGGATGACGAGTTCGTCGCGGATATAGAGGTCGAGTTGGTGGATGATCAGGTCATGGGTCTCACCGACGGCTCCGGCGAGCGAGTTCTCGAACGGCACTACGGCCACGTCGGCCTCGCTATGGGCCACGGCCTCGGCGGAGGCGGTGATGCTGGAATAGGGGACGAACTCGGAGCGAGCGTTGTCGCCGGCGAAGAGGACGGCTGCCTGCTCGGTGAAGGTTCCGGGCGGTCCGAGGTAGGCGATCCGGCCTGGGGCAGCGCTGGCATCGGTCATCGGATTCGGGCCTGTTCGTTGTGTTGTCGGTCGGTTGGCGCGCAGTTGGCGCGCGGGGCGGCGTTTTCGGTTTCAGGTGAACTTTTTTTCTGGGCCTTGGAGTATGCGAAATTCCAGCGTATTGCTGAGAATCGCGTCTTTTTTCTTTCGGGTTTTTTCAGGTTTTTTCAGGTTGGATTGGCCCGGGTACTCGGCGTCTGAGCTGGGGCGACGCCGAGGTTCTGCAGGAGGATGGATCGTGGTTCGGCCGAATTTTTTTCTTGCGCCGTGATTCGGCAGCATGTCCAGTGTTTTGCTGGGGATCGTCCGATCAAGGTTGATAGTTTTTGATAGTTTTGCGATGGTTTTTTCGGTTTGCGCAGGATTTGTGAGCAGGGTCTGTGAACGGTTGGACAGGCGTGTGGAGGCAGCCGAACGGCCCGGGCATCCGGGTGGGACTGGTGCGGCGACAGGCATCACAGGCTCCGTTGGCTGACGACTTGCAGATAGGACAAGCGTACTGCGTTGGTTGCTGGCAGTCAACGGAGTGGTGGGCCTGGCGCCTGAGATCGCGGCTATCGAGATGCGTGAGGGGCAGCTAGGTCTCTCCGGTCAGAGCCGTGCGGAGAGCGGATTCGTGCTGGGGTTGGGTGACTGCGACGATGACATCGGCCGCGTTGATTGTGCTGTTGGGGCCGGGGATTTCCGGCTCGTCATCCTCTCGGATGATGAGCGCCAACACGGTGTGCGGCGGGAGATCGAGATCGCGAACCGTGCAGCCGACGCATGGCGCGAGCCGAGGGATTTCATGTTCGGCCAGGACGAATGCGCTCGATCGTAGTTGGGTCAACCTGGTGAGCCCGGCGCTGACTTCCTGCTCGATGGCGTTGACGATCGCTGTGGTGGCGGAGATCGTGTAGTTGAATCCGAGGGCCTGAAAGATGCGCTCGTTGCGGGGATCGTTAATCCTGGCGATGACCTTGGCCACGTTGAATCGCGTTTGTGCGGTCTGGGCGACGGCGAGGTTGGCCTGGTCACGGCCGGTGCAGGCGACCACTACATCGGCGCGGTTCATGCCGGCGGCGCGCTGGACGTGGATCTCGGCGCCGTCGCCGAGCAGAGCGACTTCGCCGAGTTCGTTGTTGATCGACCAGGCGGTGTTGGCGTCGCGCTCGACCAGGCAGACCTCGTGGCCCATTTCGATCAAGTCGCGGGCTGCGCCTCGTCCAACTTTGCCGCCGCCGACGATGATGATGTACATGGCTAGGCTGTTGCCCCGTTGGGATCTTCGCTGGCGAACGCGGCTTCGCGGACCATCTGGTCGAGGATGGTAGTGGGATTGACAACGTTAATGCCGAGCTGGCGGTAGACCTCCGCGCGTTCCGGGTCGTAGATGCGGGCAACGACTCTGGGGGCGCGGTGAATGTGCTTGGCCACCTGGACTGCCATCGCATTGCGATTGTCGCCGTTGGCGAGGGCGAGGAAGATGTCGGCGCGGGGGACGCCTGCGACTTGCTGCACCTCAACGTCCTCGCCGGCGCCGATGACGGTTGCGCCGCGAAAGTCCTCTTCGAGCCAGTTGAAGGCGGCCGAGTCGATGTCGATCACTGTGACATCGTGGCCTTCGTGGTCGAGTTCGCGTGCCAGGGTCGACCCCAGTCTGCCGCAGCCCATGATGACGACGCGCATCGTTGTCGGCCTGCTTCCCGTTGTTCCTGGCGACTAGTCGCCGATGAATCCGCTGTTGAGTTGGCCGCTGCGATTCTGTGCCGGCTCGCGGACGACGACCACTTCACAGGGCGCGTGAGAGAGGATGTAGTCGGCAGTGTGCCCGAGGTCGATGGCGGCGCCCGATCGGCGCACCAGCGCCGTCTGCTCGCCAACGCCTCCGTGCACGGTGTTGGCGTGCGAGACGCCGAGTACGAGCAGGTCGATCTCCTCGGTCGCGGCGAGGTCGACGACCGCGGGACCGGCGCTGCGGGCCTGGAGGAGGATGGCTTCGCAGGAGACTTTGGCCTGGCGGGCGGCGGCTTCGGCTTCGGCGAGGCAAGCTTCACCCTGGGCGGATTCCTGGGGCAGATCGCTATCGACCGGATGGGCTCGATCGACCTCAACGACGTAGATCGGCAAGACCCGGGACTTGCGCCGGTCGACTCGAGCGAGGTGCAGGGCGACATCGAGCCCGCGCCGTGCCTCGGGCGAGCGATCGAAGGGAACGAGGACAGTAACGCCGGCCATGCGCGTAGAATATTCGCTGGGAACAGCTGGCGCGTTAGGTCGGGGTTGGCGGCGAGTGGTTCGTGCGGGTGCTAGTAGACGTATTTTGGCTGCTCGCGGACGACGTGTGAGCCGTCCTCATCCAGCTGTTCCAGCCAGGCGTGCAAGCGTCCGTTGTTGATCTCAATGAATCCCAGGGTGCCCATCCTGGTGTCGAGATTGCGGGGGTACATTGGGCTGCCCGGATTGATCAGGAGCACACCGCGGATGGTCTCGATGGAGGCGACGTGCGTGTCTCCGTGGACGACCACGTGGCGCGGTCCGCCGAAGTAATGATCCATCATCGACTCGACGGTGCGATACGGCGGCCACTCGGGTAGGGCCATGTCGTGCGTGAGGCCGAAGGTGAATCCTTCAAACTCCAGCGACCAGGCCTCGCGCAGGCGTGGGTCTTCCGGTTGAACCGGACGTCCGCCGGAGCCGTCGTCACCGTTGCCGCGCGCGACGTAAATCGGCGCTATTGCCTCCAGCTTGTCGATCAGGGCGATGTCGTGAATGTCGCCGCCGTGCAGGAGGACATCGGCGGTTCTCATGCGATCCCAGAGCTGCGGCCAGAGTTCGGTTCCTGCTTCGGGTACATGGGTGTCGGAGATGAGGCCAATACGCATGCTTGGTAGCCTAGCGTGGCCTGTAGTGAAGTACCGGTCGATGAGGATCGGGCTGCTCGCTCGGTTGGCGGAACAGGGGAGTTGGGGAGTGCTGGCTCGCAGAGTCGAACGTCTGGCGAATGAGGGCTGGCTGCGCTGGGCCGTGCTCCTGGGGTTGATTGCGTTGGCGATGGTTGCCGCGTACATCTGCCGCGTGGAGGAGGATGTCTCCCTACAGGCCGGCACCGGCGTGTTGCCTCCGACCGATATCCGCGTGGCGATGGTGACGCACGGGGGGATCGGCGACCCGTTCTGGGACGAAGTGGCGGCAGGCGCATTCGCGGCGCAGCGTGAGTTTGGGATCGAGCTGTTTTATGACGGCGACGGCAACGTCAACGAGCAGGTGCGGTTGGTCGACAATGCGGTGGCGTTGGGCTACGACGTGCTGATCGTTTCGCTGGCCGACCCGGACGCGCTGGAGCAGTCGATTCGCTCGGCGGTGGCTGCCGGGTTGCTGGTGATGACGATCAATTCCGGTGAGGAGCGGGGTCGAGAGTTCGGCGCGGTCACCCACTTCGGTCAGCCCGATGGTGTCGCGGGCCTGGGCGCTGGTGAACGGCTGATCACTGCCGGGGTCACCAATCTGCTCTGCCTGATCCATGAGGCGGGCAATGTCGGATTGGAGGCGCGCTGCGCGAATGCCGAGTTGGCTTTGGAGTTGTCTGGTGGCGCTTCACAGCGGTTGTTTGTGACTGGAACAGCGGACCGTGTGTCGACCACGGGCGAGATTGCGGCCGTGCTTCAGGCCGATTCCAGCATCGACGGCATTCTGGCGCTGAACTCCAGCATCGCAGAGCTGGCGATGGCTGCGATTGAGTCCTCGGGCTCTTCGGCGCAGCTGGCGACGTTCGACGTGTCTCCGGCGATCCTGACCGCGATCGAGTCGGGAGATGTGCTGTTCGCAGTAGATCAACAGGCGTACCTGCAGGGCTTCTTACCGATCGCGTTTGCCTACTTCACTTCGCTGGAGGCTGACTCGGACACGAGCGGCATCCTGGCGGGCATGGAGCGCTGGGCGGCGTCGGGCCGATTGGTGACCGGGCCGGGCTTTGTCGACAAATCGAATGTGCGCCGCTTCCCACAGTTGGGTCAGGACTGAACATGATCCGTCCCGACTCACTGCGTGGACTGATTCTGTTGGCCACTGTCGCGGTCTTGGGATTGATCGCAGCCGGATGTGCCGAGGCGGCTCGCGAGCGGCTGGGACTGGGATTGGCTCCGCCGATGTCGGTCGCCATGATCGTGCATGGTGCCGAGGACGATCCGTTCTGGGCTGAAGTCCGAGCCGGGGCAGAGGACGCCGCCAGGACATTTGATGTCAACCTGTTCTGGCGCTCGACGCCCGACGCTGAAGAGCGGGTGCGCCTGATCGACGAGTCGGTCCAGCAGGGCTTCGAGGTCTTGGTGGTGACATTGTCCGACCCGGAGGCGCTGTCCGAGGTTGTGAGTGACGCTGCGCTGATCGGTGTGACCGTGTACGTCGTCAATGTGGGCGCGGACATTGGCGCGCAACTTGGAGCCGACTCCTATTTCGGGCAGGTCGAAACCGTTGCCGGGCTGGCAGTGGGCGACCGCCTGGTCGAGGCTGGGAGTACGCATCTGCTCTGTGTCCAACATGAGCAACTGAACCTGGCCCTTGAGACGAGATGCAATCGGGCCGGTTCACGCCTGGAACAGCTCACCACGCTCAAGGTTGAACCGGGCAACGGAGTCGAGGAGCAGATTGAGCGAGCATTGCTGGCCGATCCATCGATCGACGCAGTGCTGACGATGAATACCGCTGTGATGAATGGAGCCGCAGCGGCGATCGATTCAGCTCGGTCGACAGAGGGCGGTCAGCGCGCCGTGATCCATGCGGTGTTTGAGCTGAATGAGGAGGTTCTGGATGCGATCGAAGACGGGCGGGTGGAGTTTGCAGTCGATCAGCAACCATATCTCCAGGGCTACTTGCCGGTCGCATACTCGCGTCTGGTGCAGTATTCGGAGCTGACCCAGGGTGATGAACTGGCCGATGCGCTGCTGCAATGGATCGCCGGCCGGGGAGTGCTGCTTGGTCCGGGATTCATCGATACCCATAACGTGGCACGCGTCCGAGCGGCCATGCAGCGGTCATCCGCCGCCAGCGCGGACGAGTAAACGACGGAGTAATCTGCCCAAGATTGGCAGAGGGGGGCGAATCGGTGTCACTGTTACAACTGCCCAGGTTCGGCAACGCTCGACCATGGGTGCAAACGGCGGTTTTGCGTCCCGAGCTTGGTTCCCTGGTCGCAGCGGCACTGCTGTTGATGTTCTTCAGCATCGCCAGTTCCGGCGCCATGTTGGAGATTCCAACCATCGCGCGCGTGCTGGATACCGCCTGGCCTTACGGGATCATCGCCGTGGCGGTCGGCCTGTTGATGATCAGCGGAGAGTTCGATCTGTCAACCGGGGTGATGGTCGGTACGGCCGGCGCGCTGTTGGGCGTGATGGCAACTGAGTGGGGAATGAATCTCTGGCTGGCGTTGCTTCTCTCACTGCTGATTTGCCTTGCTTTGGGTCTGTGGAACGGTGTGCTGGTCGTCTGGACCGGACTGCCGTCGTTTGTGATCACGCTAGGTACGTTCTTCGGCTTGCGCGGCGCCAACGTGGCGCTGTCGAAGTACTTCACCGGCGACGCATTGATCGAGAACATTGACGACGCAGCGGGATTCGATTCGTTGCACTCGATCGTCGCGACGGTGTTTGGGACGGCGCCTTCAGATTTCCGCGTCTCGCTGTTGTGGTGGGGTGGATTCACTCTGATTGCCACATGGATCCTGTGGCGGACCAAGATCGGGAACTGGATTTTCGCTACCGGCGGCGATCGCGAAGCGGCGAGGGCTGTGGGCGTACCGGTGAATGGCACGAAGATCGGGCTGTTCATGCTGACTGCCGGGGCCGCTTGGTTCGTCGGCGTCAGTAACGCGGTGCGCTACACATCGGTGCAGGCGGGACAGGGCGTCGGGGCCGAGTTCTTCTACATCATCGCAGCGGTGGTTGGCGGTTGTGCGATGTCGGGTGGTCGTGGTTCGGCGATTGGCCCGGCGATCGGTGCGTTGATCTGGGGAATCGCCTTTGTCGGCATTCCCCACGCAGGGTGGAATTCCGACTGGCGTTGGGCGTTCTATGGCGTGCTGCTCCTGCTGGCGACTCTGATCAATCACATTGTTGGCGAACGCGTTCGAACAGCGCGCTCGGGCTAGCGGGACCGAGTTGGAGCGAGAGATGACGACTGATCAATCGACACCAGCGGCTGACGAGACCACGATCGATCCCGCCGCTCAGGCCGAAGTCCCCGTCCTGGAAGTCAGAGGTCTGGGCAAGCGGTTTGGCTCAGTTCAGGCATTAGAGGACGTCGATGTCTCGCTGCGAGCAGGCGAGGTGACCTGCGTCGTCGGAGACAACGGCGCGGGCAAGTCGGTTTTCATCAAGATGCTCTGCGGACTCATCCGCCCAAGCGAAGGGGAGATCCTCCTGGACGGGCTTCCCACCGAGTTCACCTCTCCCCGTCAGGCCCGGTCACTGGGAATCGTCGCCGTCTACCAGGATCTTGCACTGGCTCCGATGATGTCGTTGTGGCGCAACTTTTTCATGGGCGGCGAGCCGGTTAAGGGCTGGGGCATCTTTCAGCGCTTCGATGTCGGATACGCCAAGGAGGCGATGCAGTCCGAACTGGAAAAACTGGGCGTCAATCTCGGTGATCCAGATCGGGCGGCACATACGCTCTCGGGGGGAGAGCGCCAGGGCCTCGCGATCGCGAGGGCGATGTATTACGGCGCGCGGGTGTTGATCCTCGACGAGCCGACCTCGGCGCTTGGCGTGCGGCAGTCGGGCGCGGTCCTGCGATTGATTCGCCGGGCGGCGCAGCGAGGGACGGCGGTGATCCTGGTCACGCCGAAGCCTCAGCACGCGTTCTGGGTTGGCGATCGATTCCTGGTCTTCCAGCGTGGCCGGTTGGTGGAGGACCGACCGAGCGAAACGCTGACGCTTGAGAGCCTGTCCTACCTGATGGCCGGTGGCGGCGAGGTAGACGAGCTTGAGAGCGCTATCGCGACTGCATAGGGCGTCGCGAGCAGATGTTCGCTGAGCGATACACTGACGGCGTGATGCTGACGATGCGACGTTGGTGAATGGACGGTCGAGTGGTCTCCGCAGCGGAACGGGGTAGATGACGGACTTGTCAACCGCCAATAGAGACGCGGCCACGCCGTCGCACAGCGACGATCTCGAGGCGCTGTTGTCGACCCTACCGGCGGGAATCCGCAAAGCGGTCGGAGCGCGGGGCGAAGAAGACAGCCTGCTGGAGATTGTGCTCGACCTTGGGCGGACTCCCTACGCGCGGTATCTCGAGGGCGAAGTCATCCTGCGGGACAGTGAAGTCACCAACGCTGAACTGCAGTTAGTGGTTGCGGGCCTGGGCGACTTCGGGGCCGACAATCGTGCGGGCATTCCGCGAACGCTGCACCGGATTGCATGCATCCGCAATCGTCAGAAAGGCGTGGTCGGCTTGACCATGCGGGTGGGTCGGGCGGTCACGGGATCGGTGGCCGTGATCGAAGATTTCGTCAAGGCCGGCGCTTCGATTTTGCTGCTTGGGCGGCCGGGCGTGGGCAAGACGACGATCCTCCGCGAGGCGGCGCGCGTGCTGGCAGAGCAGGGCAAGCGCGTGGTGATCGTCGACACGTCCAACGAAATCGGCGGCGACGGTGACATTCCTCACTCGGGGATCGGTCGGGCACGGCGAATGCAGGTGGAACGTCCGGAGTTGCAGCATTCGGTAATGGTCGAGGCGGTTGAGAATCACATGCCCGAAGTGATCGTGATTGACGAGATCGGGACCGAACTGGAAGCGCAGGCAGCGCGCACGATCGCTGAGCGCGGGGTCCAGCTTGTTGCCACTGCTCACGGGAACACGCTGGCCAACCTGATGTTGAATCCGACGTTGGTCGACCTGATCGGCGGGATCCAGACGGTGACGCTGTCGGACGAAGAGGCTCGGCGTCGGGGAACTCGCAAGTCTGTGTTGGAACGCAAGGCGCCGCCGACGTTTGAGGCGTTGGTCGAGATCCAATCGTTCACGCGCGTCGCCGTCCACTCCGACCTTGATACGACTGTCGATGCACTGTTGCGCGGCGAATCTGTCGCCGCGGAGATTCGCGAAGTCGATGACGACGGGGCGGTGCACACATCGACTGATTCGGTCGAGTCAGTGGTCTCCGATGGAGGTCTGTCAGGGTTCGAGACCTCGTTGAGCGACATGTTCGAGCGCAGATCATCGATGTCTGCAGCGGGCAGCGGTCCGAGCTTTGGCAATGGGTCATCGCATGAGGCGCCGCTTCGGCGCCGGACGAATTCTCGGCCGCGAACAGCAGCCCAAGGGCCGCATCAGAAGGTTTACCCCCTGGGCGTGTCACTCTCGAGGCTCCGCGAAGCGATACGCGAGACCGGAGCCAATGTCTCCATTGCCGAACGAATCGAGGAGGCGGACGTCCTGCTCACTCTGCGGGCGGCGTTCCGGCGTCGACCACCGGAGTTGCGGCTGGCGGAGTCACGCCGGCTGCCGGTCGTTGTGCTCAAGCACAACACGGTGCTGCAGATGGAGAAGAGTCTGCGAGCGCTGTCCAAAGGCGCGTCGCCCAACGACACGGTTACGGCCGCGCTGTCAGAGGCAGAGGAGGCGATCTCGCAGATTCACTCCGGGCGCCAGTCGTCGATTGATCTAACCCCGCAGGGGCCGTACATCCGCAAACTGCAGCATCAGTTGGCCAGCGATCAGGCGCTGGAGTCCGTCAGCCGTGGTCGAGAACCGAATCGGCGAGTGCGAATCCATGCCGGCTGAGGCTGACGCGGCAGGAGAACAAGGCGCGTTTATCACCGTCGAAGGCGGTGATGGCGCAGGCAAGACCACGCTTGCGAAGTCGCTGGCAGAGTGTCTGCGCCAGTCAGGCCGCTCGGTTCGTCTGACTTTTGAACCAGGAGGAACATCGCTCGGAACCCGGTTGCGGGCGCTGGTTCTGGATCCAGAACTCGAAATGGGCGACTGGGACGAGACATGGCTCTTCCTAGCGGCTCGTGCCTCGCATGTGCATGATGTCCTGCGGCCTGCGATCGCCAATGGCGAGCTGGTCTTTAGCGACCGGTTCAGTGACTCGACACTGGCGTATCAAGGTTATGGGCGAGGGCTGGATCTTGAGCGGCTGCGTCGGCTGAGTGACGAGGCCACGCAAGGTCTGATTCCTGATTTGACGTTGCTGTTGGATGTCCCTGCTGAGGTCGGTCTGGCGCGGACGAGGACCCGCTCGTCGGACGGCGACCGAATCGGCGATGCGGACCTGGCGTTTCACATGAGGGTCAATGCCGGCTTTCGCGCTCTGGCCTTGGAGCATGGCGAGCGCATTGTGGTGATCGATGCCTCGCTGGACGCATCGAGTGTGTTGCTGAATGCGCTCACGACTGTGAACGACTGGTTGGAAGCACGTAGCAGCGGCACATAGAATGTTGCGCGATGACAACTGAGGCCTGGTCGGGACATAGTGAAGCGATTGAGCCACTGGGCCCGATCACCGTTCGCGTACCCGCTACATCCGCCAATCTCGGAACTGGTTTCGACGCCGCAGGCGTGGCTCTGCAGCGCTACGTGACGGCGACGGTCTCGATTGCCTCTGGCAATGAGGGCGAACGATCGCCGATGACGCGGCATGTGCGCAAAGCGGTCCGAGAGGTGTATCGGGAGTTAGGCCTAGCGCGTCCGGACTCTGAGGACCTCGACATCTCAATCGAATCCGAAATCCCCCTGGGACGTGGGCTGGGTGCCAGTGCGGCCTGCCGAGGCGCAGGATTGGTGGCGGCGAACGCCTTACTTGGCTCTCGGTTGTCTGAACACCGGATCCTGGAGATTGGCTCGGATCTAGAGGGTCACGCTGACAACATGGCGCCTGCTCTGTTTGGCGGTTGCCAGATTGTGGCGATGGATGGCCCGGATGTGACTCGCGTGGAACTGCCGATCGCAGACGGATTGCGGTTCGTCGGCTTCACACCGAGCTTCAACATGTCGACCAAGAAGGGCCGCGCGCTGCTGCCCTCAAAGCTGTCACGCAAAGACGCGGTGCATAATTCGTGTCGCTCGGCGCTGTTGGTTGCTGCCCTAACGACAGGCTCATGGGATGCGATGAAGACGGCGGTGGATGACCGATTGCACCAGATTCCGCGATCCAAGCTGTTTCCGACGATGTTTGAGCTCTTCGAAGCGGCGGAGTCTGCAGGCGCCTATGCGGCTTACCTGTCGGGCGGGGGCTCGACGTTGATGGCACTGTCGAACGAGGAGCGGGCCGAAGATGTGCGCCAGGCCTGGGTGTCGGCAGCCGAGGCGCGAGGAATTTCCGGTCAGGCGTTTGTGACCGAGATCGATTCGAGCGGGGCGCAGATTCTGTGACGGTTGTTCAGAAATTTGGCGGGACGTCGGTCGGTTCAGTCGAGCGGCTACGAAACGTTGCGCGCCGCGTGGCGGCGCGTGCAGCCGAGGGTGAGCAGATCGCCGTCGTCGTCTCGGCGATGGGCAAGACCACGGATGAACTGCTCTCGCTCGCCCGCGAGGTGAATCCAAGGCCACCGCGTCGGGAGACCGACCTGCTCATGGCGACCGGCGAGATGGTCTCCAGCGCACTCCTGACCATGGCGCTGGTTGAGATGGGTTGTCCGGCGGTCGCACTGACCGGCGCGCAGGCCGGAGTCTTCACCGACGACACCTTCGGCCGAGCGCGCATCCGTGGGATTGATACCTGGCGGATGGAGGAGGAGTTCTCCGAGGGTCACGTTGTCGTCGTGGCCGGCTTCCAGGGGCAGAGTCCGCAGGGGGACTACGCCACACTGGGTCGCGGAGGGTCTGACACATCTGCGGTTGCGCTGGGCGCGGCCTTGCGAGCGAGACAAGTTGAGATCTATACCGACGTTCAGGGCATCTACACCACTGATCCTCGGATCGAGCCCAAGGCTCGATGTCTGAAGGACATCGCCTCCGAGGAGATGCTGGAGGCCGCGCAGCAAGGCGCCGGGGTGATGCATCCGCGAGCGGTTGAGTTGGGATTGCTCTACGAGATTCCGATTTTGGTGGCGTCGTCGCAGGCCGAGTTCGGCTCGGGAGGCGGGACGCTGATACGAGGGAAGGTCGAAATGGAGCCAGAGAATCGAGTTCGCACGATCGCGCTGGACCGCGACGTGGCGTCTGTCACCTTGCGCCATATCCCCGACCGACCGGGTATTGCGTCGCAGCTGTTCGGCCCGCTGGCCGACGCCGGCATTTCGGTCGACACCATCGTCCAGAACGCCTCAGAGCTGCAACTGACCGACCTGACCTTCACGGTTACCAAGGACGACTGGGAGCGGACACAAGAAATCAGCAGGCCGCTCGCCTCCGACCTGGGAGCCGCTGACGTGCTCTTCAATCACGACATGGTCAAGGTGTCGCTGATTGGCACCGGGATGCAGTCCGGGCCCGGCTATGCAGCGACCATGTTCCGTTCGCTGTCGGAGGCGGGGATCAACATCGAGCTGATCACCACGTCGGAGATTCGGATTACGTGCCTGGTGAGCGCAGATCGCGGTGAAGAGGCGGTGCGGGTGCTGCACTCGGCGTTTCGGTTGGATGAGGAGATATAAGCGTTTCCACAGGAAGTGTTGGTTGCCCACGAATCGTCCACCTAGCTCCCACGCGCTGCCCACGAAACTGAGCTGGACTCGTTTCGCCGGTCCCCGCAATGTCGGATCATTTTCAAGTCCAACGTGCGATGATTTGATGGGAGCCGCCTACTCCGATGTTTGCGCATCTACATACGCATACCGAGTACTCAGAGTTGGACGGGCTGTCGAAGATTTCGGCGTTGGCGGCTCGGGCGAAGTCGTTGGGCCAGGAATCTCTGGCGATCACGGATCATGGAAACCTGTATGGGGCGATTGAGTTCTATCAGGCATGTGAGCGTGAGGGCATTCGGCCCGTTCTGGGGATGGAGACCTATGTAGCTCCCGGTGGCCGGACCGACCGATCGGATGGGCGCGAGGCGGCGTCGAACTCGTTTCACCTGGTGTTGCTGGCCCAAAACGAGGTTGGCTGGCGCAACTTGATCCAGCTCTCGACGCGAGCGCATCTTGAGGGCTTCTACTACCGACCACGGGTCGACCGTGAGCTGCTGGCGGCTTACTCGGAGGGGATCATCGTCCTATCGGGTTGTCCGTCCTCGGAGTTGCAGCGAGCGCTGCAACGCGATGACCTGGCCGAGGCGCACCGGGTGGTGGACTGGTACCGCGAGGTCTTCGACGACCGTTACTACTTCGAGATTCAGCGGCACGACGAACTTGAACAGTTTGAGCCTCAACTGAGGCACACAGTGTCGATGGCGCGGGAGTTGGGCGTTCCGCTGGTCGCGACGCAGGATGCTCACTATTGCGAGCCGGGTGATCACGACGCCCATGACCTGCTGCTGTGCATCGGTACGAACGCAGTTCGGACGGACGAAAAACGGTTCCGCTTCGACGGTGAGGACTTTTACCTCACGTCGGAGGAGTACATGCTCGACAACTTCAGCGACCTGCCGGAGGCCGTAACCAACACGCAGCTCGTGGCGGAGCGCTGCGACGTCAAACTGGACTTTGACCGTCTGCGGCTGCCCCAGCCCGATATCCCTGCGGGCAAGACTGCGCTCGAGCATCTGACGGAGATTGCGTATCGCGGCCTGGAGCAGCGGTACGGCGAGCCGCCGCAGAGTCATCTGGACCGATTGGCCTATGAGCTGCATGTGATCGAGGAGACCGGCTTTGCCGAGTACTTCCTGATCGTGATGGACTTTGCACACTTCGCCCGCGACCGGGGGATTGCGCGGGCGGTGCGTGGCTCGGCTGCGGCGAGTCTGGTGCTGTACTGCCTTGAAATCACCGACATCGATCCGATGGCGCACGACCTGGTCTTTGAGCGCTTCCTCAACCTCGAGCGCCGCGAAATGCCCGACATCGATATGGATTTCGCCGACAACCGGCGGGATGAAGTGATTCGGTACGTGGCCGAGAAGTACGGTCGGGATCGGGTGGCGCAGATCATCACGTTCGGCACGCTGGGCGCGAAGGCGGCGATCCGAGACTCGGGGCGAGCACTGGGCGTCCCGCTGGGCGATACCGATCGCGTGGCGCGGATGGTGCCGAATCAGCTCAACATTTCGGTTGAGGATGCGATCGCGCAGTCGCAGGACATGCAACAGGCACAGCAGGGCGATCCAACGGTCGCCGAGTTGTTGTCCTACGCCCAGCGGCTCAACGGCGTGGTGCGAAACACGTCGACGCATGCGGCGGGTGTGGTGATTTCGCAGGAGCCTCTGGCCGAGAATGTGCCGCTGCGGCGTCCGGTGAATGAGTCGTCGGAAGAGGGCTGGATTCCGATGACCCAATGGGGAATGAACGAGGTGGCGGCGGTCGGCCTGCTGAAGATGGATTTTCTCGGCCTGACGAACCTGACCATCCTCGAGGAGGCGGTTGCGCTGGTGAAGGAGCATGAGGGCGTTGAGGTCGACTACCTGAACTTGCCTGATGGGGATCCCAAGACTTACGAACGGCTGGGCACCGGCGACACGTTCGGCGTGTTCCAGCTTGAATCCGGCGGGATGCGACGAGTCGTGGAAGACCTGAAACCGACCTCGATCCGTGATCTGGCGGCACTGTTGGCGCTCTACCGACCGGGTCCGATGGAACACATCCCGCGCTTCATTGAGAGCAAGCACGGACGGATCGAAGTCACTCATCCACATAACGATCTGGGCGAGATCCTGGACGAGACATACGGGGTCATCGTCTACCAGGATCAGGTGTTGCATATCGCCCGAAAGTTCGCCGGCTACACGCTGGGTCAGGCGGACATCATGCGCAAGGCGATGGGCAAGAAGATCGCCTCGGTGATGGTCGGAGAGCGCGGCAACTTTCTCCAGGGTGCGCTGGCCAACGGCTATACCGAGCGCGATGCGGAGACGATCTTTGAGCTGATCGAGCCGTTCGCTGGTTACGCATTCAATAAGGCGCACGCCGTGTCCTACGCGGCGATCGCCTATCAGACGGCCTGGTTCAAGGCGAACTACCCGGCGCCGTACATGGCGGCAGTGCTGCGAGCCGCGGCAGGCAATGGGGATCGAGTGCGAGAGGCAGCGGCCGAGTGCGGCAAGCTGGGCATACCGCTGTTGTTGCCCGACGTGAATCGCTCCGAAGCCACGTTCACACTGGAGAAGATGGCCGACGGACGCAGCGCAATTCGCTTTGGTCTCGGCACGATCAAGAGCGTCGGTCGCGCGGCCGTCGAACCGTTGATAGAGGAACGCAAGCAGAACGGTCCGATCCAGAGCGCCAGCGATCTCGCCGAGCGCCTGGACTCGAAGTCGATGAATCGGAGAGCGCTGGAAGCGATGGCCAAGGCGGGCGCGTTCGACGCCATCGAGTCTCGTGGGGCGATGGTGGCGGTAGCCGAGGACATTATCAAGCGTGCCCGCCGAGCGCAGGAGCTACGCGACAGCGGGCAGACCTCGATGTTCGATCTCTTTGGGACGGAGGTCGAGACGCCGACCCCGACATTCGAACTTGAGGAGGGGATGGAGGCGACCCACCACGAGCAGCTCAACTGGGAGCGAGAGCTGCTGGGGGCGTATGTGTCGGAGCACCCGCTCCAGGCGGCAACCCGCGCGCTGCAAGGCCGCGTGGATGCGCAGTTGTCCGAGCTGACCGAAGACATGTCCGGCAACACGCAGACAGTGGCCGGTCTGGTCAACAGCGTGCGTCAACTGACCACACGCAAAGGCGATCCGTTTGCCGCGGTGATGCTGGAAGACCTCTCGGGAACAGCGGAAGTGACGGTCTGGCCAGATCAGTGGGCGACGACGAAACGACTCTGGGAGCCGAATCAGATCGTGGTGACGACGGTCAGCATCCGTACGCGGATGGATCGGCTGACGCTGGCAGTGCAATCGGTTGAGCCTTGGACCGAGCAAACAGCGTCCAGTCAGACAGCGCCAACAACGGCAGGTCCTCAACCCCTGGGCGGCAGCGGCACGGTCGTGGTGCCTCCGATCAGACAAGCGCCGCCTCCGCCCTGGATGGAGAAGCCGCGGGAGCCACTCGATCTATCGAGGCCTCAGGAGGATGTGTCACTCGAAACCCTATCCGCGGCGACACCTGCCCCAGCGGCTCCGCCACCTGTTCCTGCTGCTGGCGCTGCACTGTGGATCACGATCGACGAGTCGGGAGATGAAGAGGCCGACGTTCTGTTGATGGATCAACTCGAAGGCGGATTGAAGTCGATGAAACTGATGCACGCTGGCGATGCTCGCGTGTATCTGCGGATTCGTCACGGAGAACGAGTCGAGGTGATGGTCTGCGCAGATGATTGGCGATTACAGGCGAACGATCAGGTTGTCCAGATGGTGTCGAAGACACTTGGCGACCGGGGCAGCGTCAACATCGCGCAAGCGCCTGATGACACCGTTCAAACCAGCGACAGCGCGGCCGGCTTGTAAATGTCTGATCCACGTTCTACTATGAACGCGCGTGCGTTTGTAGCGATATGTGTTGGGTCGTTGGTCATGTATCAGTATGGTTACTGGGTATGTCTGACGGATCGAGCGGAGCAAGCTGATGAAGGTCGTGTTCTTCGAAGAGGTCGAGGGGACCGCATTGGTCGGGGAAGTCAAAGAGGTCAAGAACGGGTTCGCGCGCAACTACTTGCTGCCGCGCGGTTTGGCCGGTCCAACGACGCGCAACAACATGGTGCGGGCGGAGCGCTTGGCCCAGGCAGATGCCATTCGCCAGGAGAAGCTCGACGGCGAGGCAAGCCCGGTAGCGCTGGCGATTGCCGGAGCCGAGATGACGTTCCAGGCGCGGGTCGGCGAGCAGGGCAGGTTGTTCGGTTCGATCACGGCCCGCGATATCGCCGAGCGCCTGACGGAGATCGCCTCGGAGTCGGTGCCGGGCGCCACCATCGAGCACCGACAGGTGCTGCTGGCGCAGTCGTTGCGCTCGTTGGGGACCGAGGAAGTGCGTGTGCGGCTGACTCGCAACGTGTCGGCTCAGGTGTCAGTAACCGTCGAGCCAGATGCGGACAGCGTCGACCTGAGCTTCCAGGAAGTCATCGCGGAAGTGGACGAAGCCGAAGCAGACGGTGCTACCGAGGAGGCGGAGGAGGCCGAGGAGGCAGAAGCCGTCGAAGCGTAGCTTCTGCGCCCTGGGCTGCTCTCCATGAGGAGGGCGGCCGTGGTCTCTAGCGATCCGACCTATGACGAACTTGCCGAGGAGTACGGCCAGAATGGCCGTGGCCGCTCCGTACCGCGCGGTGTGCCGCAGGATCAGGCGGCCGAAGAATCGGTGCTGGGCGCGATCCTCGCCGAACAGGGTGTCTACGAGCGCCTGGCGGGGATGCTCGAGCCCAGCGACTTCATGGACCCAAGGCATAAGGCGATCTTCGCCGCGGTGCTGGCCGTGTTCGATCGCTACGAGGCGATTGACCAGATCACGATCGCGGCGGAACTCTCGACGCAAGGGCGGCTGCAGGAGGCGGGCGGCCAGGCCTATCTGAACCAGTTGGTCTACGAACTACCGGCGACGGTCGGCGCGGAGCACTACGCACGGCTGGTTCAGCGTGCTGCGACGTACCGCGACATGATTCGCGCCGCCGGAGAAATCGGCGAGCTCGCGTATCAGGCCGATCCGAACGTAGGCGAGTCCCTGACCCAGGCAGTAGAGCTGCTCTACGGGATTCGCGGCGCTGATCGTCGACAGGACTTTCGCCTGTTGCAGGACCTGCTGGGCGACGTTCTCAGCGACGGAAGTGAGGCGGACGACGGTGTCCAGGGTCCGACACGCACAGGATTCCAGGACCTGGATTCACTGCTGAACGACGGGATGCATGCCTCGGACTTGGTTGTGCTGGCTGCGCGGCCGTCCGTGGGAAAGTCGGCGCTGGCCCTGACAATGGCGCGGAACGCGGCAATCGGTCAGGAACTGCCAGTCGCGATTTTTTCTCTGGAGATGTCGGCCGAACAGGTTGCGGGCCGACTGGTGTCGGCCGAGTCAGGAGTGGAGCAGGCGCGCCTTCGAGTTGGTCGACATACGGAGGAGCAAGAGGGCAGGATTTCCAGAGCAATCGGACTACTGAGCCGAGCGGAGATCCACATCGACGACACGGCTGGGCAGACGCTGGCGGAGATTCGAGCCAAATCGCGCAATCTGCACACGAGGCTGCAGGAGCAGGCCCACCGGCGCGGGAGCGGCCAGAGCGGTCTGGGCTTGATTATCGTCGACCATATCCAGCTCGTACACGGATTTTCACGGGCGCCGGCGGATACGAACCGCGTGAGCGAGATCTCGCTAATCTCACGAACGCTCAAGGAAATCGCCCGGGAGTTGCAAATCCCGATTCTGGCATTGTCCCAGCTGTCTCGCGCAGTTGAGCGTCGGCATCCGCCGGTGCCTCAGCTCTCGGATTTACGTGAGAGCGGCTCGATCGAGCAGGACGCGGACGTAGTGGTGTTCATCTATCGCGAAGACATGTATGACCGCGAGGACTACCAGGATGATCTGGTTGCGGACGCGTCGCATAGCGGCCGGCATGAGGTGGCACAGCTACTCGTGGCCAAGCACCGGCATGGGGCGGTCGGCCGGGTCGATGTGCGGTTCGTGCCGACGGTTGCTCGTTTCGAAGACTTCTACGCGCAGCCTGAGCCGGGAGCGGATGAGTTCTGATGGGCTTCGACGGCTTCCCTTCAGGCGCTCCACATACGCCGCTGCCGCAGGCGTTGCTACGCGATCTAGTGCCGGCGATGTCGGATCCGGCTGAACTGATCGTCACGCTCTATGCCGTTGAGGCGATTTCTCGCGTGCCGAGATACCCACGTCGAATCTCGCGCCGAGACCTGCGGGAGTCGCGGCCACTCATCGAGGCACTAGGGACTCTGTGTTCTTCTCGTGACGTGGACGAGGCGTTCTCAGATGGCGTCAATACAGCCGTGGAGCGCGGATCACTGTTGCAGGGTCGTTCGGTAGAGGACGGCGTCTGGACTGAGTGGATCGTGCTCAACGACGCCGATGGTCGGCGGGCCCTGGAGTCGGCTTCGATGCTGCCGGTCGCGTCGCCCAGCTACGGTCGCGAGCCGGTCTACAGCTCGGCGCCCGAAATCTGGCAGAGTGCATTGGGGACTCCGTTGCCGCCAATCCTGGCTGAGGAGGTCAAGGCGGCGGAGTCACGCTATGGCTCGGACTGGTTACACGACGCCTTCGCTGAATCGGTAGCCAACGGAGTGCGTAGCTGGCGCTACGTGCAGGCAATCCTTGAACGTTGGGAGCAGGAGGGACGCGATGAAGGAGATGCAACCGCTCGGCCGGCTGCTGGCGGATTTGAGACATCGCGCTACCGACACCTCTTCCGCGAGTGACGGCGAAGGGCTCACGCGCGATGAATCACTGTGGTCGGATGAAGGCTCGGCCGACTGCGAGATCTGTGGTGGGGCGGGATATGTGCGGGTGTCGAAGCCGGTCGGTGATCCTGACTTCGGCCGAGTGCAGCCGTGCGAGTGTCAGCGGGCCGAACAGGAGGCGTTGACCGCCGCTCGGTTACAGCGGTTGAGCAATCTGGGCCCCCTCTCGGATGCGAGGTTGACGGAGGAAGAAGCTTCTCGCGAGCCGGCCGCATCGGCGTGCGCGTTCGCCGATGCGGCAGATGATGAGCCAGGCTGGCTGTTGATTACCGGTAAGGCCGGATCGGGTCGTACGCGTCTGTCGGCCGAAATGGCCAATCGGCGGATTGCAAAGGGGCGAACAGCGCTCTACTTCGTGGCCGCAGATCTCCTGGATCGGCTGCGGGCGGCCATGAACGCGTCGAAGGGAGGCGACTTTTCCTACGCGCTGTTGTTCGAGCATGTGCGCGACGCGCCGTTCCTGATTCTGGACGATTTGGACTGCATCTCGCCGACCGACTGGGCACGCGAGAAGCTGTTTCAGTTGCTGAACCACCGCCGAAACAGCGGGCGTCGGACGGTGAAGGTCGCAGAGTCGGCAGATCTGTCGGCGATCGGCCTGCAGTCGTTTCTGACGCTGGATGTAGAGCGATTGGAGCTTGGCGGGACAGCATCCGGAGCGCTGTATCGGGAGTTTGGCGGCATGACAGAGGACGTGCTTTCGCAGTACACCTTTGACAGTTTTCGCGAACAGGGACTTGGCGGTCGCGGAGACGCGGAGAACCTACCGAGAGCGAAGGCAGCAGTCGTGGAGTGGGCGGAGCAACCGGCAGGATGGCTGACTCTGATCGGCGGCACAGGCGTGGGCAAGACGCATCTTGCGGCTGCTGCGGCCAACGACCGGTTGGCGGTTGGCGACCGCGTCTGCTTTGCCGTCGTGCCCGAGCTATTGGACGGGCTGCGTGCCTCTTATCGCGACGAGGGTGAGGCGTCCTTTGAGGCGACGTTTGCTTCGCTCAAGGATGTGGATGTTCTTGTGCTCGACGATCTTGGCGCTCATCAGGCGACAGAGTGGGCCAACGAGAAGCTCTATCAACTCTGCGCGTCGCGATATCTGCGTCGAGCGCCGACACTGATCACGACAAATGTGGCTCCCGAGAGCCTTGACCCGCGGCTGGCGTCGCGGCTTTTGGATAGTCAACGCGGCACGGTGTTGCATGTCAAAGCCAAGGACTATCGGACGGATCAGCCGGCGATGGTGGTCAGTCGGCAGAAACGTCGACCTCAGCGGCGGGGCTGAGCGAGCCTTCGATCCACTCCTCGCCGTCGGCCCAGACTTCTTTCTTCCAGATCGGGACGATGGCCTTGAGCCGGTCGATGCCGTAGTGGCATGCTTCGATCCCCTCGGCCCGATGGGCGGAAGCAACCGCGACGGCGACCGAGGCTTCCCCGATCTCAAGGCGTCCGATCCGATGGTGCATGGCGATATCGAGCACGTCCCAGCGATCGCGGATCTCGTCTGCAATCTGCCGCATCACCTTGGTCGCCATGGCCGGGTAGGCGTCGTACTCGAGGAAGTCGACATCGCGCCCGAGGTTGTTGTCTCGGACGACGCCGACGAACAGCGAGACCGCCCCAGCTTGCGGCGAGAGCACCAGGTTGTGGAGCGTGGTCGGATCTAGAATTTCGTGCGTGATTTTGAAGAAATCGTCATCCGAGCCCCCGCTGACCGGCGGAATCAGCGCGACCTCGTCACAAGAGGTCACGGGATGGTCGGCAGAGACGTACTCAGCGTTGACCGCGAACATGATCGAATCGCGCATGCCGTCGAGCTGAGGAAAACGGTCGACGAAGGCGTCCATCACGAGCGAAGCGGTGAGCGGCTGGGGCAGGTCGCACAGTTCAACCTGGCGCGCGCCGCAGGTCTCGGCGAGGTTGGCGAAGAGTTGTACGGTGAGGCGCATGAAGTCAGTCTATCGGCCGGTCGGGGCAATGCTGGACGCCGTCGAGGCGCTCGCCGAAGTCGCGCTGCCGCCTCATTGCGCGTCGTGCGGCGCGGCCGGGGAGCTCATTTGCCGGCCTTGTCGCGACCTGATGCGGCGTGCAGACGGCAAGCGCTGTCGGCACTGCTGGTTGCCGTCGGAAGAGCCTGTCTGCCCTGACTGTATCTCCAAGCCATTGGCCGTTCGTGAGTTGCGCTCAGGCTTTGTCTACGACGGTCCAGCTCGCGCCGCGGTGCTTGCCCTGAAACATCGCGGCGTGACGGACTTGGCTCGCCTGATGGTCGGCATGGCGGGCGAGATTCGCCCGGCGCCTGATGTCGATCTCATCGTGCCGGTACCGATTCCACTGTTGCGGAAACGTCGACGCGGCGGGAATCAGGCTGAGCATCTGGCGCACGCCGTGTCTGAGCGGAGCAGATCAGATATGGATCCACGAGCGCTGAGACGGCGCGGTTGGTGGGGTCCGAGACAGGCGCAGGCACGATCGCGATCGGAGCGGCCTCGCATCGTGGCGGGCGCGTTTGCGGCTGACCAGGCCCGGGTGTCCGGTCGAGGCGTCCTGTTGATTGACGATGTCTCAACGACGATGGCGACCCTGGCGGAAGCGGCGCGGACCTTGCTGGCCGCCGGCGCGACTGTGGTTGATGCGTGGACGGTGGCACGAGCGGATTGAAATGACCTCGATTGGAAAGTCGGAGTTTTGGCTCTGTTACAGGCCATTCAGCGATGACAGCGATGTTGTGCGCATGGTCGATGAGGCTCGCGCGGCCGTCGTTTGTGATACCGCAACACTGGCGCTCGAAGCGGGGTTCCAGCGAGTCAGGGTGTTCTCGACGGTCGAATTGGACGGAGTGGCCGTCGAACCGACACATCCCAACAGAGCGATCGGCGACATTGTCGCCGAGGCCGCTTCGAATGCTGAGGCTGCAGTCTGCTATGCGGGCAGCGGGATGCCGGCCATGAGCAGAGACGACTGGGCAGGAGTGCTGGCGATCCTGCAGAACGGACGGGCTGTCTCAAATCGGATGTTCTCTTGCGATTGGCTTGGCGTACCGAGTGGCCGGATGCTCTCAAGCATTGAGGGAGAGGAAGTCGACAATCGCTTCGCGCTGCGGATACGAGACGAGAACACCGTTGAGGTCGAGCAGTTTGAGCGCTCCGCACGGTCTCTACTCGATCTTGATACTCCGACTGATCTGACAGTGCTCGCTGCCTGCGCGAAAGTCGGATCGCTCCAGATCGGCTCATACCTGGCGGCAGTGCTAGAAGAGTGGGCCGGTCTGCTACTCCCAGCCGAAAGAGGAGTTGAAGAGGTCTTCGACGTCATGACGAAGCGAGATGCGGAGCTCATGATCGCGGGGCGAATCAGCGGTTCCGATTGGGCTGTGGTCGATCGGGATACCTCGTGCAGGGTGCGGGTGTTGTCAGAGGAGCGCGGACTTAGGATGCGCGAGACACAAGGGCGGTCAATGCTGGCGGCCTTGTATGAGTCCTGCGGCGCTGAAAATTTCATGACGATGTTGAGCGAAATGTCTGACTCAATGATCTGGGACACACGACCCTTCTTCTCACACCTGGATTGGAATCTCAGTCGAAGCGATCGGTTCTGGGCCGATTTGGGACGATGGGATGCGATTTCCCATGAGCCGCTGAAGGAGCTGGTCCAGGGCATTGGACCCCATCAGGTGTTGACTGGCGGGCACTCTCTCGTGGCGGGTGGGATGTTGGCGGGGATCGATCAGGCCTGGACACGGCGAGAGTTGTCTGGTTGACTTGCGATTCTTGACCGCGTGTAAGCTGGGATCGACTGTGGTTCGTGTGCTGCCCGGCGTCTGACCAGGCGGCGGCCCGACTGGCTCGGGTCTCCAGAACGCGAATGGGTGCGAGATGTCGTTGACGTTGGCTGGGTCTGCCCTGAATGCCGTGGACTCCGAGATCGCCGCCGCGATCGAGTCGGAGGCGGGCAGGCAGCGCGATGGACTTGAGCTGATCGCTTCAGAAAACTATCCGTCTGAGCCAGTCCTCGCGGCGATGGGCTCAGTGCTGACTAACAAGTACGCCGAAGGCTATCCGGGCAAGCGCTACTACGGCGGCTGCGAATTTGTCGACGTGGTCGAGGAACTGGCGATTGAGCGAGCCAAGTCGCTGTTTGACGCCGACCACGCCAACGTGCAGGCGCACTCCGGCACACAGGCGAATATCGCCGCCTATTTCGCGCTGCTTTCGCCGGGCGACACCGCGATGGGACTTGAGCTCAATCACGGCGGTCACCTGACCCACGGACTGCCCGTCAACATCTCCGGCCGCTGGTTCGAGTTCGTCTCCTATGGCGTCGACCCTGAAACTGAGCAAATCGATTACGACGCCATGGCTGCGACGGCGCGTGAGCATCGCCCCAAGGTGATCGTCGTTGGCGCCACTGCCTATCCGCGGATCTACGACTTCGCCAGAGCGGCCGAAATTGCGGAGTCTGTCGACTCAGTATTGATGGTGGATATGGCGCATGTGGCTGGACTGGTCGCCGGGGGTGTGCACCCGTCTCCCGTTCCGTATGCACCGGTGATCACGACGACAACACACAAGACGCTGAGAGGTCCGCGCTCTGCGCTGATCCTGACCAACTCAGAGATGGCGCGTGCAATAGATCGCGCGATTTTCCCCGGCACGTCCGGTGGGCCGCACATGCACACGATCGCGGCCAAGGCCGTTGCCCTGAAAGAGGCCGCGACGCCCGAGTTTGCGTCGTACACGGCGCAGATTGTCGCCAACGCCCGCGCGCTCGCCGATGGTCTGCAATCGGAGGGCTGGCGCGTGGTATCGGGCGGCACCGACAACCATCTCTTGCTGCTGGATGTCGGTGTCAAGGGCCTGACCGGCAAAGCAGCAGAGGCAGCGCTCGACCAGGCCGGGATCACCGTGAACAAGAACACGATCCCGTACGACAGCCAGCGACCGACGGTGACGTCCGGCATTCGAATCGGGACGCCGGCCCTCACGACTCGAGGCATGCGCGAGAGCGAAATGCGTCGAGTCGCAGGGCTGATTGGCCGGGTGCTGGACAACATCGACGACACAGGGGAACACGCTGGTGTGCGTACCGAGGTGCGGGAGCTTGCCTCGGGGTTCCCAATTCCCGGCATCAACAACCACAATCAATAGACGGACATGGGTCCGACCAGAGGAGCGATCGGTGGCGACTGAATACGAAATCATGGTGGTCCTGCATCCCGACATCGTCGGTGAGCAAATCGAAGAGCGGATGGCGCATCTGCGCGGTACGTTGACCGACTTCGGCAACGATGTGACTGAAGTGATCGATTGGGGGCGGCGTCGACTGGCTTACCCGATCAAGCAGTCATTCGAGGGCCATTACCTGATTGCTCACTACGAAGGCGGCTCGGAATCGCATCGCGACGAGCTGGAGCAGTCGCTGTTGATCGATGAGCAGGTGCTTCGCCATCTGATCGTGCGCCGAGACCACTAGCCTGCGCACCTAACATCGTGGGAGAAGTCTGATGGCTGGACTGAACAAAGTAATGCTGATCGGCAATCTGGGAGCTGATCCAGAGCTGCGCTTTACCGCAAACGGAGCGGCGGTCGCGAACTTTCGCATCGCATGCAGTCGCACGTACACAGATCGAGAAGGACAGCGTCAGGAAGTGACCGAGTGGGTCACGATCGTTGCCTGGCAGCGGTTGGCGGAGTTAGTTGGTCAGTACCTGAGCAAGGGCCGACCGGTGTACGTGGAAGGCCGGCTGCAGACAAGGCAATGGCAAGATCGGGAGGGGAACAATCGCTACACCACGGAAGTGGTGGCGAACGACATCCAGTTCCTCGGCGGGCGCGGAAGCAGTGGCGACCCTGCCGGCGGTGGAGGCAACTGGCAAGATGCACCGAGTGATTTCGGCGGTGGCCCAGACGCGGGCGACCTGCCGTTTGAGTAAGCAGTAAGCACGCATTCGTTTGCGGAGTCTGTGGAGAACGATTGATGACGACTGAATCAGAACCAGCGATCGAGGCGGCGCCGGCTCCCACTCCTGCGCCGACGCCAACGCCGCGGATCACACCGGCGCCCGAATCGGGCGAACGGCTGCCGCAAATGATCGAGCGCACGCGGCGGCGCGGCCGACGTCGCCGCGCGCCGGTCTTTACCCCGCAAGAAGTGAAGACGATCGACTACAAGGATGTCGATCGGCTAAGGAAACTGATCTCCGACCGCGGTCGGATCGAGCCAAGGCGCAAGACGGGCCTGACCGCCAAGGATCAGCGCAAGATCGCCCGAGAGATCAAGCGCGCGCGCCAGGTGGCACTGCTGCCCTACACAGCTGAGCACATGCGACAGACATCGCGCTTCCGCATGGTGACTCGGATGGCGCAGCGCGCTATGCGAGCCGAACTGGACGATGCGCCACCATCAGATCCTGCGGAGGGCGGCGCTGAGGTTGACGCTCCAGCGGCCGAGGCCCAACCAGTCGCGACTACGCCAGTCGAAGCTGCGCCAGCCGAAGCTGCGCCAGTCGAGGTCGCGCCAGTCGAAGCTGCGCCGGCCGACATTGCACCAGTCGAGGATTCGTCCGCTGAGCCGGCTCCAGCAGAGGCTGAGGTCTCGGAAGCGCCGGTCTCGGAGCAGAACGAGGAACCTGACGCCTGATGGGTGAGTCGCTGGGAATCGGGTTGCTCGGGCTGGGCGTCGTCGGACGAGGCGTCCTTGAAGCGTTGCAGTCCAATGCTCAGGCCTATCAAGCGCGTTGCGGGCGGCAACTCGAGATTCGGGCGGCAGCCGTGCGAAACGTCGCTGCACGAGCTGACCTGGAGTCCAGCGGACTGGCGATCTCCGACGATCCGATGGGCATTTCGACACGCGACGACGTCGACATCGTCGTCGAACTCATGGGTGGCGAGGAGCCGGCCGCTGACTGTATCGAGGCGGCGCTGTCGGCTGGCAAGTCGGTGGTGACCGCCAACAAGGAGGTGATGGCAAAGCGGGGACCGACGCTCCTGGATCTGGCGGAGGCGCGCGCGGCAGAGTTGAGGTACGAGGCAAGCGTCGGCGGTGGGATTCCGATCATTGGGGTGTTACAGCGCGACTTACAGGCGAATGACGTATCGTCGATTCGCGCGATCATCAACGGCACAACGAACTACATGATCACGGCGATGTCCCGCGACGGGATGAGCTACGACGATGCCCTGGCAGAAGCTCAGCGCCTTGGCTACGCCGAGGCCGACCCGACGAGTGATGTGGACGGGATCGACGCGGCCTACAAGTTGGCGATCCTCGCGTCGCTCGCTTTTCACTCACAGGTCGGGCCAGGAGACGTGCATCGCGACGGGATTCGCACGCTGACGGCGCGGGACTTTGCGCATGCGCGAGATCTCGGCTACACGATCCGCATGCTGGCGACCGCGCGGCAAACTCCGATGGGTCTTGATTTGCGAGTGCATCCGACGCTGGTTCCAACAGAGGACCCGATGGCCGGGGTCGAAGGTGTCCTGAATGCAGTAGCGGTTTCAGGCGATCTGATCGGTTCGGTCGTACTGGAAGGCCCTGGCGCTGGCGCAGGAGCGACCTCGAGCGCGGTGGTCGCCGACATTCTCGAAGTCGCTGGTCGACTGGCATCCAGGCAGTCCGCTCGGCCCTTGCCTCCGATCGACCAATCGCCCGTGTTCGCGTCGCTTGCAGACATATGCGTACGTACTTATCTACGCCTGGAGGTCCCCGATCGCGCGGGCGTGCTGGCAGAATTGGGGGCGGTGTTTGCTGCCGAAGGCGTGAGCATTGCGTCAGTGCTGCAGACTCCGCATCCAGAGCAAAGTCAGTCGGCAGATCTGATCGTGACGACGCACGCTTGTAGCGATGGTGCAATCGATCGTGTGCTGGACCGCCTGCAACGCTCCGATTCAGTGATTGAGCTGGGTGTGCGGCTGCGGATCGAGGATGGCTGTGACAACGACTGATCCAATCGAAGGCGCCGACACTCGCTGGTTGCGGCTCGAAGAGTCGATCGCCGGACTACGGAATCGGACCGCTGAGCTGTCGCAGTCGCATGTTCGCGACGAACGTGAACTGAACACCCTCGACCAGCGAATGCGCGACATGGAGGGAAAGGCGATCTCGTTGGCCGCCGAGGTCGCCTCGGCGATGCGGCAGTTGGAAGAAATGCAGGCGCTGCGCGAACGAGTGAACCGCTTCGGTGGTGATCTGGACGAAAACAAGGAACTGGCGGAAGCATCGATTCGCCAGTTGCGCCAAGAGGTCGATGGTCAGCGCGAAGCAGGCAACGATGCCAATCGGCGCTTGCAGTCAAGTGAGAAGGCGCTCAACGATCTTCGGGAACGCCTCGCAGTGTTCGACGATGCGATCAGACGAGTCAACAACGAGGGCGGAGAGATCGCGCATCGGCTGTCGCAATTGGAAAACGGTCAGGTCGCGCTTGGCGCAAGGATCGCAGCTAACGCCGATGGTCTGCGGCGAGCGTCAAGCGAAGAGAGCGCGCTGGAGACCCGGCTCGAGGCTCTGGAACGTAACCTCTTCGGTCTAACAGAGCGGGTCGATCTCTCCTATCAGAATTTGCGTCGAGTGCAGGAAACGGCTGAGCAATGGGACGATCTGCGCAACAACGTGGAAGCACTGCGAGGCCGGGTGGAGGAGTCGTTGCAGGCGATGGATGCCTCCAAGGCGATTGTCGCTTCGGTGCAGCGAGGGTTCGAAGCACTGGAAGAACGCATTGGCAACATCGAGCGAGTTGGAGAGCAGCTACGAGGGCGCGACGCGCGCCGAGAGCGCGCTGTTGCATCGCTTGGTGACAAGATCGAGAGCGTGTCGACCCAATCGGCGCAGGAACAGGACCGCTTCGTCGCACTGCAGGAACAAATTCGCCGACGTCAGATCGAGGAGTTAGAGCAGGAGATTCGCGAACTGAAGTCGTACCTGCGAGTTCGCGGCGATGGCTAGCAGTACGTTGCGGTCCAACACCTGGGTTGGAGGCGGCGTCCTCGAACGCTACGCGGACTGGCTTCCGCTTACCGAGTCGACGCCGTGCATCACCCTCGGCGAGGGGAGCACACCGCTGGTTCGGGCAGAGAGCCTGGAGCGGGCGACCGGCGCGGACGAGGTCTGGCTGAAGCTGGAACTGTGTAACCCGACGGGGTCGTTCAAGGATCGCGGGATGGTCGTAGCTGTGGCCAAGGCGGTGGAGCAGGGAGCGTCGGCGGTGCTCTGCGCCTCGACTGGAAACACCAGCGCGTCGGCAGCTGCATATGCCGCCCGCTGCGGACTACGCGCCTTCGTGCTCGTGCCAGAAGGCCGGATTGCGCAGGGAAAGCTGGCGCAGGCTGCGGCGCACGGAGCTCGCGTACTGGCGGTGGACGGTAACTTCGACGACGCCTTGCGACTGGCGCAGGAGCTGACCGATCGGTTGCCGTTGGCGCTCGTGAACTCGGTCAATCCATACCGGATCGAGGGTCAGAAGACTGCGGCCATGGAGATTGTTGACTCACTCGGTGATGCGCCGGATCTACATTGCATCCCGGTCGGCAACGCCGGCAACATAACGGCCTACTGGCAGGGATACTGCGAGTACTTCCACGCAGAAGTGTCGACACAGCGGCCGCTGATGCTTGGGGTGCAGGCTGAGGGTGCGGCCCCGCTTGTTCATGGGCGGCCCATCGCCAAGCCGGAGACCATCGCAACTGCGATCCGAATCGGAGATCCCGCATCGTGGGACGGCGCCATCGCCGCGCGCGATGAGTCGGACGGCGCCATCATCGCAACGACCGACGAACAAATCCTCGACGCGTACAGAATGCTGGCTGATGGTGAGGGTGTGTTCTGCGAGCCTGCGTCTGCGGCCTCCGTTGCCGGACTGCTGGCGCAGCACGGCGACGGTTCGCTCAGCGGCCGGCAGGTGGTCTGCACGATCACCGGGCACGGGCTCAAAGATCCGGAGCGCGCCGTGCAGTCGATTGCAGCCGATGTCGTGGAGATTAGCTCCGAGTACGACCAGGCAGCCGCGGCGATCGAGGAGGGGCTGCGATGAATGGGAAGGTAGATCGAGTGAGGGCTGAGGCCGCCATCAGAGAACTGCTGGTGGCACTTGGAGAGGATCCGGATCGAGAAGGCCTGGTCGAGACTCCGCGACGTGTCGTGGCGGCGTTTGAGGAGAATCTGGGCGGTCGGGAAGTGAACATTCCCGAGCTGCTCTCCGTCGGCTTCGAAGAAGGCCACAACGAGATGGTGATTCTCCGCGACGTTCCTTTTTTTTCGACTTGCGAGCATCACCTCATGCCCTTCCACGGCGTTGCGCACGTAGGCTATGTGCCGAATGGGCGCGTCGTCGGACTCTCCAAACTGGCCCGCCTCGTTGATGCCATTGCTCGCCGGCCGCAACTGCAGGAGCGGCTGACGGCTCAGATTGCTGACATGCTGATGAAAACGATCCAGCCGCAAGGTGCTGCCGTGGCTGTGGAGGCAGAGCATCTCTGCATGCAGATGCGAGGGATCAAAAAGCCGGGATCGCGGATGTTGACCTCGGCGATGCGCGGCAGCTTCCTCGAACAAGAGGAGACGCGAGCCGAGTTCCTCTCGCTGGTCGGGACGCAGCGCTTGTGAGTCTGGCTGTCGTCCGAGGAGGATTCGCTGAACTGGGCGAGCGTTGGAGCGACCTGTGTCGAACCGCTGACGCGATGCCGTTCTCAACGCCACAGTTCGGCGAAGCATGGTGGTCGGTGTTTGGTGAAGTAGGCGACGCCGAACTGGAACTTCTTGGCCTGGAGAACGGGACCGGCGAGCTCGTCGGTCTCGCGCCCTTGAAGCGCTGCGGTTCGCATTGGTCGTTCGCTGGTGACCATGAGGTCTCGGACTACCTGGGGCCCGTGGCGAAGCGAGGCCAAGAATCGACTCTGGTTGCTGCCGTGCTGGAGCAACTGGAGGCACTTGGCGCAAGGTCAGCCGAGTTCCGCGGCATCGAGCCTGGCTCGGAGTGGGTCGAAACGTTTGGTGCCGCGGCGGGGCGGGGCTGGAAGGTGGAAATCGCCGAAGAGGCGGTCTGTCCGACGATCAGGTTCAACGGCGGCTGGGACGAGTACTTGACCTCTCTCAGGTCGCGCGACCGACGAGAGGTGCGGCGTAAATTGAGGCCGCTCCGACAGCTGCGCGGCGCCGTCGAGTTTGAGGCTGTCGAAGCGCCGTTAGATGTCGCCGCGCGGATGCCAGAGTTTATGGCGATGATGGCTGAGTCTCGCGGCGACAAAGCTGTGTTCCTGACCGACGAGATGCGTGTTTTTTTCGAGCGGTTGAGTCTTTCGTTGGCGGAGGCTGGATGGCTGCGCCTTTATGTGATGTCGGTTTCAGGCGAGGCGGCGGCGATGGTGTTGTGCTTCGTCGCACGCAATCAGTTGCTGCTGTACAACAGTGGCTATGCTCCAAAGTTCCGCGACCTGTCGGTGGGACTGGCATCGAAGGTGCTGTGCATTCGCGACGCGGTGGAGCGGGGGATGTCGAGCGTGAACTTCCTGCGCGGCGACGAGCCGTACAAATACCAGCTGGGTGGCAAGGACGCAGTGGTGAAGCTGCTGCGGTTGACGCGGGAGGGCTCGTAATGCTCCGACGGCGTCGCCTGGCAGTGATGTCAACGCATACGTCGCCGCTCGCGCGAGCGGGCACGACCAAGGCGGGCGGCATGAATGTCTACGTGGCTGATCTGTCCAGGCACCTGGCCGAGATGGGCTGGGACGTCGACATCTACACCCGCCGCGACCGGATCGACGCGCCTGACATGGAAGAACTGGCCCCCGGTGCGCGTCTGTTCCATGTCGACGCCGGACCACCCATGAGATTGCCGCCCATGGAGATTGCCGCCCACGTGTCCGAGTTCACGTCCGGCGTCCAGCAGATCGCCGCGCTAAACGAACCGTATGACCTGATTCACTCTCACTATTGGGTCGCTGGCCTGAGTGGAATCGAACTCTCGCGCCAATGGCAAGTACCGCACGCCGTGATGTTCCACACGCTGGGTGCGGTCAAAGAGGTGTTCCAACAGCCTGAACCGCCTTTCCGGATCGCTGGCGAGCGACGAGTCATTGCCTGTGCGGATGCAGTCATCGGTGCGACCTCACACGAGCGCGCGTTTCTAATCGGTCAATACCAGGCCGACGCCTCGCGGGTGCAGGTCGTGCCTTGTGGGATTGACCTTGAGGCCTTCCATCCAGCCGGAGTCGAGGAATCCCGCCGCAGAGTGGCGGCAGCACTGCCGGACCTCGGCGTAGAGGATGGACCGGGAATCCTGTTCGTCGGTCGGTTAGAGCAAGCCAAGGGCGCGGACCTGTTGGTCAAGGCCCTGGCGCAGATCAAGAGTCAACCAAGCGCGTCGCTCTGGATCGTCGGCGGAGATGAACGAGACGACGGCGAGCGAGACCGGTTACGGGCGCTTGCAGTCGAATGCGGCGTCGAGTATCGAGTGAAGTTCGTGAACGCGGTTGGTCGACGGCAGCTGCCCGACCTGTATCGCGCTGCAGCAGTCTGCGCGGTCCCATCGGCCTACGAGTCGTTTGGATTAGTCGCGGTCGAAGCTATGGCTTCAGGGACGCCGGTAGTGGCGACTCGAGTTGGCGGCCTGGCAAGCACCATCACGCACGGCAAAACCGGTCTGCTTGTCGCGAACCGTGAGCCGGAAGGTTTCGCCTCGGCGATCGACAAACTGTTGGCCGACGATGCCCGACGAAGACGAATGGGTGATGCGGCAGCTGCGGAGATGACGGTGTTCTCCTGGCGCAGCGTGGCTCGGAGTATTCTCGGGGTGTACGAGGACCTGCTGATCGAGCGGGACATAGCTGGCTCGGAGCGCGAGTCGTGCTGCCCGGATCCCGTGGAGTCCTTGTTGGTGGCGGCGAGCTAGGCCACGGCCTGCACGACCGGACGGAGCGCGAAGATGCCGGACGCTGAGGCACCAGCGAAGCCGCGTCGCGCACTTGTCGTGATGGCCCATCCCGACGACATTGAGTTCACGTGCGGCGGTACGGTTGCCCAACTCTCGGACGACGGCTGGCACGTCACGTTCTGTCTGGTTACAAGCGGCGACAAAGGCACCAAGGACCCAATGTTGGGTCCGGCCGACCTCGGGGCGCTTCGGGAAGCGGAGCAGGAGGCGGCAGCATCGGAACTTGGGATCCAACGTTGCATCTTCCTACGCGTGCCCGACGGACACGTGGAAGATGGGTCAGAGTTCCGCGGTCAACTGGTCAGAGTCCTGCGAGAGGTGCGGCCGGAGCTAATGATCACCTGGGACGGCTACCGTGGATTCAATCACCGCGATCACCGGACCGTCGGGATCGCGGCGCTGGACGCCGTGTTTCCCCTATCCCGCAATGCGAACTCCTACGCCGAACAAGTGGCGACCGGAGTTGAGCCGGTTCGGGTCAATACGGTGTTGTTGGCCGGCAGCAATGAGCCGAACCACTTCGTCGATGTTTCAGATCAGTTGGACCGGCGGATCGATGCACTGTTGCGGCACGCGTCGCAGGTGCAGGCGCCGAATCGCGAGGCAATGGCTAAGCGAATGCGCAATCGCTCCCGGCAGGCAGCTCGCGCGGGACGAATTCCCTGGTCGGAGGGTTTCCGTCGATTGACATTTGGGGGGGTCGGAGCGCCCCGCCGATCCGATGCCTTGAAGGCCGAAGCGAAGGCCAACGCCGAAGCTGAAGAGGTAAGGCCATCTGAATCCTCGGAGGCAATCGGTGGCTGACGGGGCGCTGTTCCTACTCTGGGCGAGCTTCGTCGCCGCGGGATGTGCAGCGGTGGCGTCAGTGTTGTACGCCGTCCAACCACGATTCCGACTGGTCTGGACCTCGAGGCGCGTCGCGGCGACTGAGCCGTCCTTGCCGGTCCCCGATCCCAGACCTGTGCGCTCGCCAACGCTAGGCGGGATCGCAACTCTCAGCGTCTGGACGGCAGCGACGTTAGGGATCGTCGGGCTGGTGATGCGCTCGATTGCGCTGAATCATGCGCCGTACAGCAATCTGTTTGAATTCTCGATGTCATTCGGCATTGCGATTGTCTTGCTCTATGGCATCTTCGAGCTACGTTCTGGCACTCGGTTGGCCGGCTCCTTCGTGCTCCCAGTGGCCTGCGGTCTGTACGCCTCCGCCCTGGCCTTTCCCAGCGAGGGACAGGAGATCCTCGTCCCTGCGCTGCAGAGTCCGACACTGTTGACGATTCATGTGGCGCTGATGATCCTGTCCTACGCGGTGCTCGCGGTGGCGTTCGGCGGCGCGGCAATGCACCTGGTGCAGGGATTCCCGGAACGCGTGGTCGCACAGGGGGGGCGCTATAGCTGGCTTCCCACAGAGGAGCGTTGCGACGAGCTGACTTACCGGGCGGTGCTGGTGGGATTCCCGCTACTGGCGGCGGGTATCGCCCTGGGAGCGTTCTGGGCCAATGACGCATGGGGTCGCTACTGGGGCTGGGATCCGAAGGAGACAGCGGCGCTCGTGACCTGGCTGATCTTCGCCACCTATATCCATGGCCGAGGGCTGCGGCAGCTTCGCGGAGTGCGCAAGGCCTGGATCGTGGTGCTCGGATTCTTCGCCGTGATGTTCACCTATCTGGGCGTCAACTTATGGATCTCCGGGCTCCACTCGTACGCCGGGGTCTGAGCAGAGGTGATGAGACCGCATTCCAAGGTCTTTGACAGGTGTGCAACAAAAGGCGGTCTCACATTTGAGGACTGGCGCGGTCAATCTTGCAGGGTTGGCCTGATCTGGGATATTGTTGTGCTTCACGCGCCTGTCGCCGAGTCGTCTTGGCGTGTGGGAGGGTTGAGGCCGAACTGCGGTTGATGACCACCGGCACGTTGCCGGTTCGCTCAACCAGCGGCTTCGACCCTGTATTCGTGCCAACAGACGCTTCGAGCGTAGGGTGCGAACCAATATCGAGCGGAGAACAAGTAGCCGTGCCGACGATCAATCAGCTTGCCCGTAAAGGGCGCAAGAAGTCTCGGAAGAAGGCCAAGGCGCCGGCGCTGCGGTTTCGCTACAACGCGCTGACCAACCGGACAACGCAAGACACTGGCTCGCCACAGAAGCGAGGCGTGTGCACGGCGGTTCGGACGGTCACGCCGAAGAAGCCAAACTCCGCCCTGCGCAAAGTCTGCCGCGTGCGCTTGACCAATGGGATCGAAGTGACCGCTTACATCCCCGGTGAGGGCCACACGCTGCAGGAGCACTCGATTGTTCTGGTGCGTGGTGGTCGGGTACGAGACTTGCCCGGTGTGCGCTACCAGGTCGTACGCGGAGCACTTGACGCACTGGGCGTCGCCGAGCGAAAGCGCGGTCGTTCCAAGTACGGAACGCGAAAGACGGCTGGACTGGCAACCGCGGCCACCCACTAACGGGTGGTCGTTTTAGTGTGGCGGGCCGCCTCGGCCGCAACCGGGGAGCGCTCGCGTTAGAGATGGACAACACAACGTGCCGCGACGACGACGGCCCGACCGACACGAGATTCGACCCGACGCGGTCTACGGCTCGCAGCGTGTGCAGATGGTGATTAACCGCCTGATGCGCAGCGGCAAGAAGGGTACGGCCGAAAAGATTGTCTACCGCGCCCTCGACATCCTCGAGGAGCGGGTCCGCCAGGATCCGCTTGAGGTCTTCGAGCAGGCGCTGAACAACATCACGCCGGAAATGGAAGTTCGCCCCCGTCGCGTCGGTGGCGCGACCTATCAGGTTCCGGTCGAGATTCGCCACGACCGTCGGACATCGCTGGGCATTCGCTGGTTGGTGACCGCCTCGCAGTCTCGCAAAGGACGCCCGGCGCATCTGTCGCTGGCCGACGAACTGCTCGACGCTTACAGCAACTCCGGAGCCGCGGTGCGGCGCCGCGAAGAAACACATCGCATGGCTGAAGCCAACCGCGCCTTCGCGCACTATCGCTGGTAGGCCTCCGACGCCGAGTTGGATCAGAGAAGCACAGAAAACACTTCGTACCTGCCTATCACCGCGCTGTTGCATGACGCGGTGGGCAATCCAGAGAGACCGACCAGAGAGCTGACCAGAGGACAATCACAACATGCCCGCTGACCCGCCCATCTCGTCGCTCCGAAACATCGGCGTCATTGCCCATATCGATGCGGGCAAGACGACCGTGACTGAACGCATCCTTTACTTCACCGGACGCACCTACAAGATCGGCGAAGTGCACGAAGGCACGGCCGTGATGGACTTCATGGAGCAGGAGCGAGAGCGCGGCATCACGATCATGGCCGCGGCGACCTCCTGCGAATGGAACGATCACCGGATCAACATCATCGACACACCAGGCCACGTCGACTTCACGGTCGAGGTAGAACGTTCCCTGCGCGTCCTTGACGGCGGCGTCGTTGTGTTCGATGCCGTTGCCGGTGTCGAACCGCAGTCCGAGACAGTCTGGCGCCAGGCAGACAAGTACCGGGTACCCCGCATTTGCTTCGTCAACAAGATGGACCGGATCGGTGCCGACTACTGGCGCACGATGGAGATGATCCGCGATCGACTGGGTATGACGCCTGTGCCGGTTCAGATTCCGATTGGCTCCGAGGATAACTTCCAGGGCGTGATCGACCTGATTCGGGAGCGTGCCTGGTTCTTCAGCTCCGACCGAGACGCAGCCCCGGTCGAAGGCGACATTCCGGAAGACTACGTTGCCGACGCCGGTCGTTGGCGCGAGACAATGATTGAGCGCATCGCCGAATTCGATGAGCAGGTGATGATCTCCTACATCGAAGGTCACGAGCTCTCGGTCGACGAAATCCTCAAAGCCGTGCGCCGCGGCACAATCTCGAATGCCTTCACGCCGGTGCTGTGCGGTTCGGCACTCAAGAACGTCGGCGTGCAGCGTCTGTTGGACGCAATCGTCGATTATCTGCCCGCTCCTGACGAGGTTCCGCCAGTCGAGGGCATCAGCCACGACGGTCCAGAGACTCGGTTGGCAGACCCCTCGGAACCGCTGACGGCTCTGGCTTTCAAGATCGTGACCGACCCGTATGTCGGCAGGATCGCATACGTGCGAATCTACGCCGGGACGCTCAAAGCCGGCGCGAGCGTGTACAACTCGTCCCGCGACGAAAACGAACGGGTCGGGCGACTGCTGCGGGTTCACGCCGACGACCGCGAAGACATCGACCACGTCTCGGCGGGCGACATTGCCGCCTTCGTGGGTCCGAAGCAGACGTTTACCGGCGACACACTCTGCGCTCGAGAAGCGCCGTTGCTGCTGGACCAGATCGCGTTCCCCGAACCGGTAGTTTCGATCGCGATTGAAGCAAAGAGCGCCGACGACCAGGATCGCCTTGGAGCGTCGCTGCGCAAACTGGCCGAAGAAGATCCCACATTCAAGGTCGAATACAACGACGAGACCGCCCAGACCGTGATTTCGGGGATGGGTGAACTCCACCTGGAAGTCATCGCCGACCGACTGCGCCGCGAGTTCAACGTAATGTGCAATGTCGGCCGGCCGCAGGTGTCGTACCGCGAGACGATTCGCCGCAGTTCCGAGGCCGAAGGCCGATTTGTCCGCCAGACCGGTGGTCGCGGACAGTTTGGTCACGTCGTGCTCCGAGTCGAACCCAACCCTCCGGGCCAGGGCTTCGAGTTCGAAGACGAGACAGTCGGCGGTGTAGTGCCGCAGCAGTACATCAGCTCCGTCCGCAAGGGCGTTGAAGACTCGATGCGCTCGGGCGTGGTCGGCGGATTCCCCGTCGTCGACGTGAAGGTGGCGCTGACCGATGGGTCTTACCATCAGGTCGACTCAAGCGAGATGGCATTTGCCACAGCCGCCTCGATCGGGTTCCGCGAGGCGCTCCGCAAGGCGTCTCCAGTGCAACTGGAACCGATGATGCGAGTCGAGATTTCGACGCCGCGCGACTACTTCGGCGAGGTCGCAGGCGACCTATCCAGTCGCCGCGGCGCGGTGCTTGGCACTGAAGAGCGCGGCGCGGCCCAGATCATCCAGGCTCAGATGCCTCTGGCGAACCTGTTCGGGTACACCACTGCCCTGCGGTCAATGACGCAGGGTCGAGCAACAGCCAGCATCGAGTTCGACCATTACGAAGAAGTACCGCAGAGCGTCCTGGCGGAGGCTCGCTAAACGCCGACTTGAAGCAACAGCTCAGAGGGACAGCGCAAGCTACTGAGCGACAGGCAGGAGAAACGACGATGGCGCGACAGGTATACGAGCGAACGAAGCCGCACGTGAACGTGGGCACGATTGGCCACGTGGATCACGGCAAGACGACGTTGACGGCGGCGATCACGAAGACGTTGGCGATGCAGTCGGAGAACGTGTCGTTTTCGAGTTTCGACTCGATTGACAACGCGCCGGAGGAGCGGGCGCGGGGGATCACGATTGCGATTGCGCACGTGGAGTACGAGACGGAGG
>JAJDXE010000013.1 GCA_022825265.1 Dehalococcoidia bacterium | reverse complement strand
CATCCTGGCTTTGACCGACTCGTCGACGATCCTGGGTCCGCGGGTCAGGTCGCCGTACTCGGCGGTGTCGGAGACGGAGTAGCGCATGTTGGCGAAACCGCCCTCGTAGATCAGGTCGACGATCAGCTTGACCTCGTGGATTGTCTCGAAGTAGGCGGATTCGGGCTGGTAGCCGGCCTCGACGAGGGTCTCGAATCCGGCCTGCATCAGGGCGGTGACTCCGCCGCAGAGGACGGACTGCTCGCCGAAGAGGTCGGTTTCGGTTTCCTCGAGGAAGGTGGTTTCGAGGACGCCGGCGCGGGTGCCGCCGATGCCCTTGGCGTAGGCGAGGGCGACCTCCTTGGCGGTCTCGGAGGCGTCCTGGTAGATGGCGAGCAGCGCAGGGACGCCGCCGCCCTCTTCGAAGACTCGGCGGACAAGGTGACCGGGGCCCTTGGGGGCGATCATCGTGACATCGACCTCGGGCGGCGGGGCGACCTGGTTGTAGTGGATGGCGAAGCCGTGGGCGAACATCAGGGTCTTGCCCTCGGTCATCGAGGGGGCGATGTGCTGGTCGTAGATCGCCTTCTGGACGTGGTCGGGGGTGAGGACCATGACGATGTCGGCGGCGGCAGCCGCGTCGGCGACGGTGTCGACCTGGAGTCCGGAGTCCTGGACCTTGGACCAGCTGCGCGAGCCGGGGTAGAGGCCGACGATGACGTCGCAGCCGGAATCGCGCAGGTTGAGCGCGTGCGCGTGGCCCTGTGAGCCAAAGCCGATCACAGCGATCTTCTTGTCCTTGATCAGGTCAAGGTCGGCGTCGGCGTCGTAGTACATCTGGGCGGGCATGCGGGTCTCCTGCGGGTTGTGGTGGTGTCTGGTGTTCTTGCCTGAGTGTAGGCGTGGATGGCGTATCGGGCAGTCGGGGACGAGTTTCAGGTTTTCGGGCAATTTTTTTTCGGGGCCGAAAACGACGGGATCGAGGGACGATCTCCAGCGTATTGCTGAAGATCGTCAATTCAGGAGTTTCAGCTTTTTTCAGGTTTTTTCGGATTCCTTCAGGTGGTCGGAGCGTTCGGTTTGTTCGATTCCGTTCGGCTGTATCGGAGAGGCGGCCGCGGAGTTCCGGTGGAAGAAGGCGGGCATGGCTGCTCCTTTGCGGCGCGTGGCATTGTCAGTCACGGGGTCAATCGTATACCTACATCTGTTCGGATCTTGTGTTGGGGTTGACGGAGGGGGATCCTCACTCCCCGCCTGCGCGGGGACAGGCTCTAGCCCTCTCCCAGAGAGAGAGAGAGGATTCAAGGGGAGAGGGAACTGGAGCTAGTCGCTGGCGAAGGGGAGGGCGCCTTCTGGGCGGCGGCCGAGCATGGCTCGGATGGCGGCGGCGGCTTGTTGGGAGTCGGAGATGGCGGGGGGCTTGGTGGTCTCGGTGCCGCGGACCATGGCTACCCGGCCGGTTCTGACCATCTCGAGGATTCCGAATTGTTCGAACATCTCAACAGCGGCGTTGACCTTGCCTTCGTCGCCCAGGACCTGGACGATCAGCGCTTCGGAATGGACATCGACCACATCGGCGCGGAAGACCTCGACAACGTCGAGGACTTCTCGGCGATTGAAGTTGGTCGCCGAGACCTTGAGCAGCGCCAACTCTCGATCGACCATCGGCACGTAGGTGATGTCCTGGACGGAGACGACATCGATCAGCTTGAAGAGTTGTCGGCAGACCTGGTCGACCTGGTGGTCATCGCCGTCGACGACGATCGTCATGCGGCTGAGGCCCGGTTCTTCGCAGTGGCCGACCGTGAGGGACTCGATGTTGAAGCCTCGGCGTCGGAAGAGGGACGCGACGCGGGCGAGGACGCCGGGACGGTCTTCGACGTGGGCGACGATTGTGTTGCGGGAAGCCATTCAGAGATTCTCCTCGGTCTCGCTCGGTCTCTTCCTACAGTTCCTCGGCCGATTCGATGGTTTCGGAGAGCGCGGCTCCAGCCGGGACCATGGGCCAGACGTTCTCTTCGCGCTCGAGCTGGAAGTCGATCACGACGGGTCCGTCGTAGCCCTCGAGGTCGCGGAAGATCTGGATCGCCTCTGCTCGGGTCGATACGCGGACGCCCCTGATGCCGTAGGCCTCGGCGAGCTTGACGAAGTCGGGCTGGCCGAGGTCGACCGAGTGGTAGTTGTGCTCGTAGAACAGTTCCTGCCACTGGCGGACCATACCGAGGAAACCGTTGTTGAAGATGGCGAAGCGGACGGGCAGGTTGTGGTCGGCGACAGTTTGCAGCTCCTGCGAGGTCATCTGGAAGCCGCCGTCGCCGCAGATTGACCAGATCGGCTCGTCCTGGGCGAATTGGGCGCCCATGGCGGCGGGGACCTCGTAGCCCATCGTGCCGAGTCCGCCCGAGGTGACCCACTGACGCTGCTTCGTGTAGGGGTAGTACTGGGCGGCCCACATCTGGTGCTGGCCGACACCCGTGACGATCGTGGACTGACCCTCGGTCGCTTCGGCGAGGGCGCGGACCAGCCAGGGTCCACCGAGTCCGGTGCCTTCCTCGATGTAGTCGGTCGGGTGCTGGTCCATGATCTGGTCGATCTCGGCGCGCCACTCGGGATGCGAGTTGCGCTCAATTTGCGGCAGCAGGCGTGAGAGCGTTTCCTTGACGTCGCCGTTGACCGGAGCGTGGGTCTTGAAATTCTTGCCGATCTCGGCGGGGTCGATGTCGATGTGGACGATCCTGGCGGTCGGGTTGAAGTCGCTGAAGCGGCCCATGGCGCGGTCGTCGAAGCGCATGCCGATGCCGATCACGACATCGGCGCGGTCGGCGGCCATGTTGGCGTAGAAGTGGCCGTGCATCCCGAGGAAGCCGTAGGAGAGTTCGTGATCCTCGGGCATGCCGGAGATGCCGAGCAGCGTGGTCAGCACCGGCGTGTCGGAGCGCTCGGCGAACTCGACCAGCTCGTCCTGGGCCTCCGACTGCACGACGCCGTGTCCGGCGATGATGATTGGCTTCTTGGCGCTGTTGACGATTTCGGCCGCCTTGTCGACCTCTTCCTCGCGCGGCACATCCATGATCGGGTAACCGCGCAGCGAGACGCCCTGGGGATAGCCGTCCCACTCGGCCTCTTCGATGAAGACGTCCTTGGGGATGTCGACGAGCACGGGGCCTTTGCGGCCGGTCGAGGCGATGTGGAAAGCCTCCTTGACCGCCGGCGCGATCTCGGAGGCGCGCATGAGCAGATAGTTGTGCTTGGTGATCGGCAGGGTGATGCCGGTGATGTCAGCTTCCTGGAAGCCGTCGCGGCCGATCAGGTCTCGGGCGACGTTGCCGGTCAGGACGACCATGGGGACGGAGTCCATGTAGGCGGTCGTGATGCCGGTGACGAGGTTGGTCGCGCCCGGGCCGGAGGTGGCCAGGCAGACGCCGGTGCGTCCGGCGACGCGAGCGTAGCCGTCGGCGGCGTGGGCGGCGGCCTGTTCGTGTCGGACGAGGACGTGCTTGATGTCGGGGTACTCGCCCAAGGTGTTGTAGAGGGGCAGGACAACGCCGCCGGGGTAGCCGAAGAAGACTTCGACTCCTTCCGCGCGCAGGCATTCCATCAGGATTCGGGCACCGGTCAAACGCATGGCGTTCTCCTCAACGATCGCTCGGCGTGATGGCCGGGCGCTGTGCACTCACTTGTGATGTTGAGTTGTTGCTCGTGTTGGATCGGCGATTTCGAGGAGGCGGCGCTGGTTCCGTACTGGTTGCCTGAGCGCCGATCACTCAGGCGCGGAACGCGCGGCCGCCTGCTACAGCGACGTGTACCCAGCGCGCACGCAGCCCATGCAGGCCGTCGATGGCATTGCTCGGCGCCAAGATGTCTGGGGCGGGCGCACACTCTGTCATGATTGCCCTGACTCTACTAGCTCGCGCAGATTACGTCTGTAACCGGAATGATCACGTTCTGGCTTTGGCGGCTTCGATCACCTGGATCTCGTAGGCCAGTTCGACCTCCGGGTAGTCGTAGTAGCGTTCGCGCAGCAGTTTGTTCATGTCGCGAGGCTGGAAGAAGCGTCGGGCCCACTCGGTGCCCTCGGCCAGATCGAGCGGTTCGCCAGCTTCGGCCATGACGACCATCTCGTAGCGGCGCGCACCGACCTCGACTTCGTCCTGCAGCTCGCGGGCGGTCATTTGCACGAGGGTGTGCTGGGACCAATCGACGATCGGCACCTGCCAGGTGTCCTCGACGACGCTGCCGATTGTCTGCGTCAAGGCGGCGCGCCGGGCGTCCTGATCGAGTTCGGGGTCCAGCGGTTCGGGTCGGGGGTTGATGTCGAACTCGATGATCGGGAGGACCCAAGGCTCGTGACGGTCGCCGTGGCGGACGACGAGGCAGCGGTCGCCGCGCATGATGATTAGAAAGATGCGCTCGACCAGATCCGGCTCGGGCAATTCTTCCGTCTTATCTCGGTACTGGAGGTAAACGTCGTCGACCAGCTTCTCCTGCCGCCAGAGTTTGCGCCGCGGCTTGGGGATGTGCTTCATGATCTCGGCGGGGTCCATGTCCGTGCCGGGACCGCCACCGAGCGGGTGTTCGCCAAATGCCATGTCGTTGTCCTCGTGCGTTCTCTCGGTGAGTCTGTGGGGAGTGGTTCCCTAGTCGGTACTAGCTGGTGCTAGTCGGTACGGGCGACTTCCGGTGGCTCGGCGGTCGCGTGTGGTTCCTCGGAGGTCCACACGTTGCGGCCTCGCTCGCCGGCGCTCATGCGACCGACGCCGGGGAACGGGTTGTGCACCGCGACCAGCAGGGATCGGTTCTTGATCGCGTCGGCGATCAGCCGTTTCTTGGTTTCCAAGTTGATGAGCGGGAGCACGTCGAAGGCCGACAGCCAAGCGACGCGTTCCAGTTGGACCTGGTGTTGAATCATGTCGCCGAGGTAGATGGCCGACTCTCCGCCGTTGGCGATCACGACCGAGGCGTGCTCGGCGGTGTGGCCGGGCGTTTCGATCATGGTGATGTCGGACGTGACCTGAGTCTCGCCGTCGATGAATTCGATCTGTCCTGCCGCCTCGACCGGGAGCAGGTTCTCGGGCAGGTAGGTGGCGCGGGTGCGCTCGTTGGGGTGCATCGCGTCTTCCCACTCGCCGCGCTGGATGTAGTAGCGGGCGTTGGGGAAGGTGACTGCGAGTTCGCCGTCCGCGTTTTCAACTGTGTTCCAACCGGTGTGGTCGTTGTGCAGGTGAGTGTTGATCACGATGTCGACATCGGCGGGCCGGACGCCGTTGCGGGCCAGGTCTTCAATCAGCTTGCCGTGATCGGGTTCCCAGCCGCGACGGCGGGTCTGTTCGAAGTCCTTGTTGCCCTGGCCGGTTTCGATCAGAACGGTCTTGCCGTCGGACTCAAGCAGGAGGCAATTGAGGGCGAGGGGGATCTGATTCAGCTCGTTGGTTTCGCCGGTGACTCGCTGCCACATGACCTTGGGCACGAGCCCAAAGACGGCTCCGGCGTCGAGCCAGATCACGCCGTCGGAGAGGACGCGGACCTCTCGCGATCCGACCCGATAGATTGGCGTAGCGCTCATGGCGTGACGTTATCACCCCCCTGAGCTTGTTTCAGTCTTGAACGGGGAATCGAAGGGTCCGATCGATGCCAGACGCAGCTTCGCGAGAGGTGGAGCCGTTCCGACGCGGATTCCACGGCCTTCTGCCGGAGCACATTGGCGTGCGGCTGGTGTCGGTTGAGGCTGATCTGGTCGTCGGCGAGATCGACGTGACGCGGGAACTCTGCACTGCGCCCGGACTGATGCATGGGGGCGCGATCATGGCCTTTGCCGACACGCTGGGCGCGGTCGGCACGAGTGCCAACCTGCCGCCGGGCGCGGGTACGACGACGATTGAATCGAAGACCAACTTCTTTCGCGGCGGCGTCGAGGGCACGACGCTGCGCGGCGAATGCCGGCCGATGCATCGGGGCCGGCGGACTCAGGTGTGGCAGACGACGATTCTGAATCCGGAGGGCAAGCTGGTCGCGCAGGTGACGCAGACCCAGATGGTGCTCTAGGACGCCATCGATCTCGCGTGTATCGTGACGGGTAATGCTTCAGCACTGACCTCAGGTTCACGAGGAGCGCGCGATGTCCGGCACTGAAATGGCCTACCTGCGGGGCGAGGTGATGCCCCTGGCCGAGGCCAAGATCAGCATCATGACCCATGCCCTGCATTACGGCACCGCCGTATTCGAGGGCATCCGCGCCAACTGGAACGCCGAGCACGAAGAGCTGTACCTGTTCCGCATGCGCGAGCACTATGAGCGCCTGCGGCAGTCGGCCCGCGCACTGATGATGGACCTGCCGCTGTCGGACGACGAACTCTGCGAGATCACGATCGACCTGGTCCGCCGGAGCGGATTCAAGCAGGACGTCTACGTGCGGCCGATGGTCTACAAGTCGGCCGAGGCGCTTGGCGTCCGGCTGCATGGGGTCGCCGATGATTTCCTCTGTTTCCTGATCCCCTGGGGCGCGTACCTCGACACGACCGGTGGGGTGCATGTCGTGACGTCGTCCTGGCGGCGGACGGAGGATCAGTCGATTCCGGTTCGGGCCAAGGTGACCGGCGCGTACATCAACTCGGCGTTGGCCAAGACCGAGGCGGAGACGGCCGGCTTCGACGAGGCGATCATGCTCAACGAGGACGGGCACGTCTCGGAGGGCTCGGGCGAGAACATCTTCATCATCAATGACGGCGTGATCTACACGCCGCCGAGCAGTGACAACATCCTGGTCGGGATCACGCGCAACACGGTGATGGAACTGGCTGAGCAGGAGCTTGGCATTCCGACCGTCGAGCGCACATTGGATCGCTCGGAGTTGTGGCTCGCGGATGAAGTCTTCATGACCGGTACGGCTGCCCATGTCACGCCGATCTCATCGGTCGACCGGCGGATGATCAACGGCGGCGAGACCGGACCGATCACGGCGCAGCTGGAGCGGCTCTACTTTGACGCGATCATCGGCAATCGCGACTCTTACTCACACTGGCTGACCCCGGTGTACGCCGACGACTGATTGCAGGATCGCCGCCCAAGGAGCGCCAATGCCCGAGGCGGTCACGCTGATTCTCGCCTACCTGCTGGGCTCTATCCCGGTCTCATGGCTGGTGTTCCGCTGGCGCACGGGGCAGGACCTACGCAAGGTCGGCGACGGCAATGTCGGCGCCGCCAATGCGGCTCGGATGGGGGCCGGTCACTTTTTCGGCGCCGTGATCATCGTGCTCGACATCGCCAAAGGCTTGCTGGCCGTGTCGATCGCCCGGTTCTGGGGGCTGGAGCTTGGTTGGTGGATGGCGGCTGGCGGGATCGTGATGGTCGGGCACATGTGGCCGCTGTTTCTGCGCTTCAACGGCGGACGCGCGGCGGCGACCGGACTCGGCGCGGCGGGGGCGTTTGTGCCCTGGCAGTTCGGGATCACGTTTGTCGTTGGCGGCCTGACCTACCTGGTCACGCGGATTGCCGAGCTTGGCATCCTATTGGTCGCGGCACCGTTGCCGTTCCTGGCGATCGCCTTTGGCGAGCCGATTGAATCGATCATCTTCTGCTTCGCCGCCCCGATCGCGGCCGGACTCAAGACGGTGTGGGACAAATGGCGCGAACCTGCGACGTCATAGTCGTTGGCGCGGGACCGGGTGGCTCGACGGCGGCCCATGACCTCGCGCAAGCGGGCGCAGACGTGCTGTTGCTCGACCGCGCCGATTTCCCGCGCGACAAGCCGTGCGGTGGCGGTGTCCTGATCTCTGCGGTCAAGATGCTTCCCTACTCGCTCGATCCAGTGACCGAGCAGACGATCACCTGTTTCCGGGTTCGCTACAAGCGCTCGTGGGAGTTTGAGCATCGGTATCACGAGCCACTGGCGATCATGACTCAGCGCTCGCGTCTCGACGCATTCATGGTCGAGCAAGCGGTCGCTGCCGGAGCCAAGTTTCGCGACGGGTCGCCCGTGCGAAGCATTGACGGCACTTCGGTCACCCTGGCGAATGGCGATGTCCACGAGGCGGGCGTGATCATCGCTGCGGACGGCGCCAACGGGATCGTTCGACGAGCGCTCGGCCTGCCCAGACTGCGCGGGGCCGTGGCCCTGGAGGGGAACGCGGATCGGTCTGAGCAACGAGCAGGGCAACGCTGGAGTGATGCCGTTGGTCTGGAGCTTGGCTCGATGCCGGGTGGATACGGTTGGGTCTTTCCCAAGGACGACCATTGCAACGTCGGACTGGGTGGATTTCCCTCGGCTGCGCCGACGCTTCGTGGAGAACTGTCGAAGTACGCGGGGTGCGAGTCATTCGAGGCAGACGCGCTGTCTGAACTGCGTGGGCATCATCTGCCGCTCAGGGATCCGAATAGCGGTCTGGTCGCTGGGCCGGTTGCGTTTGTTGGCGACGCTGCGGGGCTGGTCGATCCGCTCTCCGGAGAAGGCATCGGCAATGCGATTCGGAGTGGGCAACTCGCGGCCGAGGCTGCGCTGGAGTTCCTCTCGGGAGAGAGCACGGATCTATCTGCGTATCACCGGTCGATCGAGGCTGAGATCGAACCGGAGCTGAGAGTTGCGCGGCAGCTTCAGGCGCTCTTCCACCAGTGTCCGTGGCCGTATGTTCAGCTGCTGAGGCATTCAGATCGGTTCTGGACGGCGTTCTGCCGGATCGTTCGCGGCGAATCGTCTTACACGAAGTTCCAGTCTCGGTTGGGTCCGGCGAAGGTGTTGGTCGACGCTGCGGCGGCGTTTGCCGAGCGTCGGGGGCGTCAGGTCGCTGCCTGGCAGACCGCGTCGTGAGCTAGCCCTCGATTTCCCTGGCCTCCTCCAGCGCTTCCTCCCAGGTTGCCTGTTTCCGGATCAGTGCCTGGTAGCGGCGCAGCATTCTTGGCCAGCCGACCGCGACGACTCCTGTCAGGTAGCCGCGGAGTCCATAGATTGCGGCGAAGCGGTTCGATTCGAGCGTTCCGTGGACCAGCCGGAACTCGTCGCGCGGCGAGGTGATGCCTGAGGCCATGATGCTGAGTCCGTGCTGGTCAGACCAGAAGTAAGGCACGGGCGCGAACGCCTCGAGCGGCTCGCCGCGACTCTCCAGGAGCAGATTGCGGGCGGCCGCCATTCCCTGCTCGATGGCGTTGGTCCAGTGCTCGATCCGCATCGTGCGCTGCGGTTCTCCGTACCTGAAGTGCATGAACAACTCGTTGGGCCAACGGGCGACGTCGCCGGCGGCGTAGATCATCGGGGCGGCGCGGCAGAACTGATCGCAGATCAGGCCATCGCCGATGGTCAGGCTTGAGTCCTCCAGCCACCGCATATTCGGCCTCACACCGATGCCGACGACCACGGTGTCGGCATCGATGCGGGTGCCGTCGGCGAGCTCGACTGCCTTTACTCGCTGATCGCCGATAAAGCCGGAGACCTTCGCGTTGAAGTGCATCTCGACACCGGCTTCTCGGTGCAGGTTGGCGGCCCAGTCGGCTAGCTGTTCACCTAGAGGTCCGATCATCGGCGCAGAGAGCGCTTCGATCATGGTGACGTCCAGGCCTCGGGCATGGGCCGACGAGGCCACCTCGGCGCCGATGAATCCCGCTCCAATGACGACCACTTTGCCGGCGCGGTCCAAGTCGCTTCGAATTCGTAGGGCGTCGGCTTGGCTGCGCAGCGTGTGCACGCCATCCAGATGCTGTCCGAACGGGAGCGACAGTGGATGCGCGCCGGTCGCGATGATCAGGCCGTCGTACTCGACTCGATCGCCATCGTTCAGTAGGAGTGTCTGATTCGGCACGTCCAGTCCGCTGGCTGTTCGGCCGCTGAGATAGTCCAGGTTCAGCGCTTCAAACTCGTCGGCGGAGCGGAGCGGGAGGCGGTCGGTGTCCCATTCGCCGGTCAGGAGCTGCTTGGACAGCGGTGGTCGGTCGTATGGCGTCTCTGGTTCGTCGCCAATCAGTGTGATCGCGCCGTCATAGCCCTCGTCGCGCAGCGCCTCGGCGGCGTTGAGCCCGGCCAGCGATGCCCCGACGATGACGACGCGGTTCAGTCGGCGCTCCATGCGCAGAGGGTATCGCGGCCCTCACCAGGTCTGGCTTGTGAAATGCTTCGCTATCATGCTCCCGAACCCCATCACAACACCCCAACCACATGACTGGAGAGCGACATGGGCAAGTTGGACGGCAAGGTGGCGATCGTGACGGGCGCGAGCCGCGGCATCGGCGCGGCGATCGCTGAGTGTTTTGCGGCTGAGGGCGCGAAAGTGATCGCGACCGCGCGCACGGTGCAAGAGGGCACGCATCCGCTGCCCGGTTCGCTGGAAATGACGATCAAGAACATCCGCGACGCAGGCGGCGAGGCCACTGCGGTCGCGGGCAACGTGTCCGAGTACGAAGAGTGCGCCGGCATCGTGCAGTCCTGCATCGACACGTACGGACAGCCCGACGTGCTGGTCAACAACGCCGCGCTGACCTACTTCATCCCGGTCAAGGACTTCCCCGTGCGGCGCTGGCTGCGCTCGACTGCCGTGAACTTCCACGGCCCGTTCTACATGAGCCAGCTCTGCCTCAACGAGGGCGGCATGATCGAGCGCGAATCCGGCGCGATCGTCAACGTCTCCTCGGCTGCTGCGATCGGTCCGGGCCGAGGCCCGTACGAAGGCGACGGCGGCGGCGGGACGCTCTACGGGGCCGAGAAGGCAGCACTGGAGCGTTTCACTCAGGGTCTTGCTTCTGAGGTTCACCAATATGGCGTCTCGGTGACTTGCTACAGCCCCTCACAGATCGTGCCGACCCCCGGCGTCGTTCACCACCGGCTGATGGAAGGCCGTGACCCGAACGACAGCGAGTCGGTCGAGATCATGGCGCAGGCGGCACTGCTGCTTGCGACCGAGCCGCTGGACAAGGTTTCCGGTCGCGTCACCTACTCCCAGGAGATCCTCAAGGAATTCGGCTGGGACATGAGCGGCAAGGATCCGGCCGGTACCGGCGTCACCTCGCCGGGATCGGGCTACTCTCAGATCTAGCCGCCGCCAAGCCGTTGACTCGATACGTGCGGCCTAGTTGGGCACTGCTGTGGCATCCGCCGATGTCGAACGTGTAGAGCGCTGGTTCCGCGAGGGCGACTTACTTCACCCGTTCGAGGGCGACGCGCCGCCCTCGACGGTAGATCTCGCGCGCGCCATCGCGTCGATCGGTGGCGCGCCGCTCTCCGATCAGGACACCAGAGCCGCTGAACTCGCAGAGCGAATAGGTCGTGACCGACCTTTGCTCTTCGTCCTGGTCGACGGTCTCGGCTGCATCTTCGACGAGCTCGCGAAGCCGGGAGGGCTGCTCGCAGGCGCTGAGGGAATTCAGCTTCGCTCGGTGTTTCCTTCGACCACGGCCGCCGCGTTGACCACGCTCGCCACAGGCGCGTGGCCAGCTCAACACGGGGTCCCCGCCTGGTATACGCATCTCCACCGCCACGACATCACAGCCACAATCCTGCCATTCGTTGAGCGAGACTCCGAGCGCCGCTTACAGGAGTTCGGCGTTCAACCCGAGGACGCCTTCGTCCACCCGTCGCGGATGGCAACGATCAGCGGACATCTGCGCACCTACCATCCGCGCAAGATTTCGGACAGCGAATTCACCAGCTATCAGCGCGGCGTGGCGGCGACTGATCCGTATGACCACCTGCGCGACGCTATTGGCGCGGTGGTATCACGACTCGTCGATGAGGAAGAGACCGGGATCCACTACCTCTATCTGCCGATGGTCGACTCGGCCGCGCATCGCGATGGTCCCGACGCTCCGGCCACGCTGAGGGCGCTGGAAGCCGTCGATGAGGCCTTATCGATCATTGCGGAGAAGGTCGATGGGCGCGCGCGGATCGCGGTCAGTGCCGACCATGGGGAACTCAATGTGACCGCGGCCGAGAAGGGCCTGTTCCTGCCCGACGACGAGATCATCGACGAGTTGCACACACCTCCGCACGGCGAGCCTCGAGTGCCAATGTTCTGCGTTCGCTCGGGCCGGGAGGACGCCTTTGCCGGACAATTCCGCGAGCGCTGGGGTCGCAACTGGGCCTTGCTAACTCTGGAGGAGGCCGAGGAATTGCAACTCTTCGGCCCGAAACCGCTGAGCAACCTGGCAGCCGAGCGAATTGGCAGTCACATCGCTGTCTCAGCGACGCGCAATGTGCTGATCTACGGAGAAGCCGGCAACCGGGTCTCGGCGCTGAACGGCTTCCACGCGGGCATGCGCTCGGAGGAGATGGAAATCCCGCTGCTGCTGGCCTAGCCCGACAGCGTCCTACCCGCGACGAGCACGGGTAGGACGCATCTGTGTCTGTGAACTCGCTTTAGTCGTCGAATTCCATGATCGCCCGGCCGAAGATTTCGCCGTGCTCGAGCGCGGCGGTGGCCTCGTTGATCTGACCGATCTTGAAGCGCTCGGTGACCATCGCGTCGAGGTCGAGCGCGCCGTCCTCGGCCCAGGCGAGGAACATCGGGAAGTCGCGGTCGGGTCGGCAGCTGCCGCCGATCGAGCCGATGTACTTCTTCTCATTGATTAAGAGACTCATCATCTCCTGCTGCGAGAACTCGGCTCCAGCCTCGTGGGGGACGCCGACGAGGACGGCGGTACCGCCGCTTTCCGCTCCGAGGATGCCCGGTCGGACGGCGCGCAGGATCTGCTCCATCGTCACCTTGCGGCCGATGCAATCGAAGGCGAAGTCGACGCCGGAGATCGGCTCGCCGAAGCTGGTCGTGACACCGGCCGGTCCGGCGGTCAGTTCCTTGATCTGCTCGATGGCGTCGCCCTTGCCGGCATTGACGCCGTGGGTCGCGCCGAAGCGCTTGGCGAACTCGAGCTTTTCCTCGTCGAGGTCAACCGCAATGATCGGGTCGGCCTTGACCACGGAGGCGGCGACTACGGCGGAGAGTCCGACGCCGCCGACGCCGAAGATGGCGACGCTGTCGCCTTCGCGGACGGCGGCGGTGTTGTAGACGGCGCCGGAGCCGGTCAGTACGGCGCAGCCGATGATCGAGGTCACGTCGCGACGCGTGTCCTGGGGAACCTTCACGATGTACTTTTCGTCGGCAATGGTCGTGTCCGCCCAGGTGAAGACGTTGCGGGTCGTCGCGGTGCGGCCGTTCGGTCGCTCGACCACGATGGCGTCGACTTCGCGAGTCGCCGTCTCGGCGTTGCGCGGGACCCAAGTGACGAAGACGATGTCGCCGACCTGGACGTTGGTCACCTGCGCGCCAACCTTGATCACTTCACCGGTCGCCTCGTGACCGAGGATCTGGTCGCCGGTGCGAGGATTGTGCATCTGGTGGAGCTGCGAGTGGCAGATGCCGGAGGCGAACTGTCGAACGACCACCTGGAAGTCGGTTGGGTCAGGCAGGTCGACGCGTTCAATGGCCAGCGGCTCGTCGGCCTCGGGCAGAAAAATCACGCGCGCGGGAGTCGGCATTGGGAATTCCTTACTTGCGATGGCAGATCGGTTGGTGCATCTGTGATGCACGCAGTGCTGAGGGGATTCTAGTCTGCCCTTCGAGGAAGAGACATGGAAATCATCACCCGCCGCGGCGCTCGCACGATGGACCAGGCCGAATTCGATGAATTGCGCAGCCGGTATGCGTCGACGCTGGTCGATCTGGGCACGGGAGACGGAGCCTGGCCGCGTCGGTTCGCTCGGGAGCACGACAACGTTCTCGCCATCGGCATCGACTCCGACCGCAAGGCCCTGCAAGAGGCAGCGAAGATGGCCGAGCGCAAGCCGGCGCGCGGCGGCGCGCCCAATGCGCTCTACGTCGCCGCCAGCGCGGAAACGCTCCCGCCCGAACTCCACTCGATCGCCGACTGGATCACGATCTACTTCCCCTGGGCAGCGCTATTGAGATTGATCCTCAGTGGCGACGAGCAGATCGCAGACATACTCGATGCTCTCTCCGCGCCCAGGGCCAGGTTCAGCATCGTGCTCAACGCGGAAGCGGTCCCGGACGGGTTCGAGCAGCCGGATCCTGCGAGCGTGCGAAAGTCGCTCAAGGCTCCGTTGGAAACGGCAGGCTTTCGAGTCACACGGGCCGAGTGGCTGGCCTCCGAACAGGCTCCGCCGACGACCTGGGGCGGTCGATTGGTCAAGGGCAGCGGCCGGGCGATGGTTGCGCTGGATGCGCAGCGTTAACTCTTCCGCCCTACATGCAGGGCGACCGCTCCCATTGAGAGCCTCCGATAGGACACATCGATCAGTCCGACGGACTCCAGCATGGCCGATAGCTCGTCCGCTGTTGGGTAGCCGCTGAGTGAGTTGGGCAGGTATCGGTAGGCGGAGCGGTCGCCCGAAAGTAGGCCCGCCACCCTTGTGACGCCCTGCTCGAATCCGAATCGCAGGACTCGACCCCAGGGCGTGTTGGGCGGGTGCGTGATGTCGAGGCCGACCAATCGCCCGCCTGGTTTGAGGACGCGGGCCATTTCCTCGAACGAACCCTCGAGGTCGGGCAGGTTGCGCATGACGAAGGCGGATGCCACTACGTCGAATGACTCGTCGGCGAAGGGAAGATGCTGCGCGTCGCCCTGCAACCAGTCGATGCCATCTCGACCGAACTTCTGCTCGGCCCGTGCGAGCATCGAGGCCGAGACGTCGAATCCGAGTACGTGCCCAGCGCCCTGGCGACGGAACTCCGCGCTGAGGTCGCCGGTGCCCGCTCCGAGGTCGAGCACTACGGAGCCATCTGGCTGCGAGACCTGCACCGCGAGGGTTCGCCAGCGACCGTCTCGACCACCGGTCATCAGCCGATTCATGCGGTCGTAGTGAGGGACGAGACGACTGAACATCTCCTCGATGGTGCGTGTTCGCTCTCTCGCGGCATCCTGATGACCCATGCTGGTACATTACTGAAACCGACTGAAGGGTCGGATTTGTGTTGTCTCGGGGACGCCATGGTCAGCAGCCAACCTCGTCAGGCGCGAGCGGTCGAACGGCGCGAGCAGCTGCTCGACGCCGCCGCTCAGGTTTTTGCCCAGCGTGGCTATTCCGATGCGCAGATGGACGAGATTGCTGCCGCGGCGGACACGTCGAAGGGCGGTCTCTACTTCCACTTCCCGAACAAGGAGGCGCTAATCGCCGCGGTTATCGGCCGAGCCGGAGACATCCTGCGCCGTCGAGTGAGCCGCGCGATGACTGCTGCTGGCAACGACCCCGTGGTTCGAGCGGACGCCGCGCTCGCGACCCTGGTTGACACGTTGTCGGCGCACCGGTCGTTGGCCCGGGTCCTCGCAGCCGAACGGCTGGGCAGTTCGGTGGCTGCGCGCGAGCGGGTCGCCGAGATCGAGGACGAGTACATCGCGCTGATTGCCTCTGAGCTCCGCGAGGCCCTTGCCATGGGACGGCTGGAGCATCTGGACGGGCCGCTCGATCCAGATCTCACTGCGAGAGCGTGGGTCGGCATGGTTCGCTCGATGCTCTCGGCCTGGGCTGCCGGCAGAGTCTCCGCGCCGCTCGACCGGATCTATCCGGAACTCCGCCGGCTGCTGCTGCGCAGCGCCGGCGTCCCCCTGGAACCGCACACACTCAACAAAGGAGTAGTGAGATATGTCCAGACCGACCGTCACTGTTGAACGCACGGGCCTACCCGACTGGGAACGATCGGGCGACTACGGCGACATTTACTACGACGTCGCCGAGGGAATCGCCAAGATCACGATCGCTCGACCTGAAGTGCGCAATGCATTCCGTCCCAAGACGCTCTTCGAGCTGCTGGACGCCTTCAAGCGAGCCCACGAGGACATGTCCGTGGGCGTGATCATTCTCACCGGCGAGGGCAAGGAAGCCTTCTGCTCGGGCGGCGATCAGCGGATTCGCGGCGACGGTGGTTATGTCGGCGACGACGGCGTGCCCCGACTCAACGTGCTCGACCTGCACCGCTACATGCGCTCGATTCCCAAGCCGGTGATCGCGATGGTTGCGGGCTATGCGATCGGCGGCGGCAACGTGCTCGCGACCGTCTGCGACCTGACCTACGCGGCCGACAACGCCTGGTTTGGTCAAACTGGTCCGAAGGTGGGTTCGTTCGACGCGGGTTACGGCACGATGCTGCTGGCGCGGTTGGTTGGGCACAAGAAAGCTGCCGAGATCTGGATGCAGTGCCGCCAGTACAGCGGTCAGGAGGCCGTCGACATGGGCCTCGCCTGCGAGGTCTTCCCCGTCGACGATCTTGAGCTTGAGGTGGTCAACCGCTGCCGCGAGATCCTTTGCATGTCGCCGACGGCCCTGCGCTTCATCAAGCGGGCGCTCGTCGCCGACACCGACGGCCTCTCGGGGATGCAGATGTTCGCCGGCGACTCGACGCTGCTCTACTACCTCTCCGAGGAAGCCAAGGAAGGCAAGACCGCCTTCCTCGAGAAGCGCAAGCCGGACTTCTCGAAGTACCCGCGCTTCCCCTGATGGCGGCTGCAGCGCCACCAGCTCCGAGCAAGCGGCGAGCCTGGCTGCTCGCGATCCGTCCGCCAACCCTGCCGGCGGCCGTCGCGCCGGTGCTTGCCGGCACTGGGATTGCCGCAGTCGACGGCGACTTCGAGGTTGGCCGATTTTTTCTCGCGCTGATCGGGGCGATCTTCATTCAGATCGTGGTCAACTTCGCCAATGATCTTTCCGACTTCCGTCGCGGCGCCGACACTCCTGACCGGCTAGGTCCGCCGCGGGCGGTGGCTCAAGGCTGGCTGTCGCAGCGTGAGATGACGGTGGGGATCAGCCTGGCGACGGCCGCGGCGCTGATCGTTGGGATTGTCCTGATTCTGATTGTCGGTTGGCCGATCCTGATCATCGGGGGCGCTTCGCTGATCGCTGCGGTCACATACACCGGCGGGCCACTACCGTACGGTTATCGAGGCCTGGGCGACATCATCTGTTTTTTGTTCTTCGGCTTCGTCGCGGTGATGGGCGCGGGATATGTCCAGATCGAGGAGTTGACCTGGGATCTGGCCGCCGCCTCGGTCCCCGTCGGTTGCCTCGTCACCGCAATCCTGGTCGTCAACAATCTGCGCGACCTCGACACCGATCGGGCGAGCGACAAACGAACCCTGGCCGTGCTGATCGGCGAACGCAACACCCGGATCGAGTACGTGGCCCTGACGATCGGCGCCTTCGTCAGCATCGCGATCTTCGCTTCGGTCGAGCTGCTGCCTTACTTCTGTTACCTCGCCTGGATTGGGTTGCCGCCGGGCATGTGGCTGGCTCGTGAGATCGCCAACGGTCGCTCAGGCGCAGCGTTAAATCCCATGCTGAAGCGCACGGCGCAGCTGCACCTGCTGGTCGGGGCGATGATCGGTCTGGGTGGCGTCCTGGGTACGTTGTAGTCGGAGGCCACCCAGATGCCAATCTTCAAGCTCGACGCATCGCAGACGCTGACTACTGACCTTCAGACGGCGTGGGAGTTTTTCTCCGACCCGCACAACCTTGCCGTGATCACGCCTCCCGAGATGCGGTTTGAGATCACGGGCGAGCCGCCTTCGGCGATTCATCCGGGTCTGATCATCACCTATCGCCTCACTCCGCTGCCGATCGTGCCGCTGCGCGTCTCGTGGGCGACCGAGATCTCGCAGGTCAATGCCCCCTTCTACTTCTCCGATGACCAGATCGCCGGACCCTATGCGCTCTGGCATCACGAGCACCACTTCCAAGAGGTCGACGGCGGCGTCCGTGCCACTGACCAGGTCCATTGGTCGTTGCCGCTGGATCCGATTTCGGCGCCGATCGCCAATCTCGCGGTGGTTCCGCAACTGCGGCACATCTTCCGATTTCGAGCGAGGACACTGCGTGAACTGTTCGGCGAACTCAATCAAGCAGCGCCGACCCTCAGCATCCGATCTCTGTAGCTGCACCAACTATCTGATCAGGACTACTTGAAATCCCTACAATTCTCTCACCTACGGAATGTGAGGGAAGACATGACCGAGCGACAGAACTATTGGCAGCGGATGCGCCGCAAGCGTATGAGTCGGCGGTCTCTCTTGCGAGCCTCATCTCGCGCTGGTGTCGGCGCAGCGGGATTGGCGCTGGTCGGCTGCGGCGACGATGACGACGACGGCCAGCAGGCGGTCACCGCGGCGCAGCAGCAGCAACAACAGGCACAACAACAAGCCGCTCAGCAGCAAGCCATGCAGCAGCAACAGCAGCAGGCCATGCAGCAAGAGCAGGATCAGCAGGCCGACCAGGCCGCCGCGCAGGCCGATCAGCAAGAGCAGGCCCAGCAGGCTCAAGCCGACCAGGCGCAAGAGCAGCAAACGGTCGCCGACACCTCGGGGCTGACCCGCGGTGGCACATTGCGCTTCTCGACGCCTGCTGCGACGCACGACTACTTCGACCCGCACCGCGGCGTCTTTGGTCCCACCCAGTTCTGGATGGGGTTCTACATGAACTACCTCATCCGCTGGCGGAACAAGGAAAAGGGGCTAATGGAGAGCGACATCGCCTCGCTGCCGGAGATCCCCGACAACACGACCTACATCTTCTCCGTCGATCAGGGCGCCCGCTTCTGGGATCGCTACCCGACTGAGGGCGGCCGGCTCGTCACGGCTGAAGACATCGCCTTCAACGCGCAGCGCCAGATTGACTCGGTGGATGCAGACGGCATTGAGGACACGTCGTTCCTGACGGCCAGCAAGTATCAGCAGACCGACACGATGGAAGTCGTCGACGAGACGACGATCAAGTTCACCACGGCGGAGCCGGACTCCACCTATCTCGGGGCGCACCTGAGCCCGTTCTCCTGGATCACCTCACCCGAGGCGATCAACGAGTTCGGCAATCGCTGGCGCGACGAGCAAACCAATGTGGAGCTGTCGTCGGGCACCGGGGCGTACATCCCACTGGACTACGACCCCGACCTCGGGATCAACCTCGATGTCAACCCGGACTACTGGAAGAACGGCGCGGACGGCGGTCCGCTGCCCTACCTCGACCGGGTGGAATTCACGAACCTGCTAGACGCGACCGCTGTCGATGCGGCGTATCGCGGCAAAGGCATCGACATCGGCGGATTCCCGCTGTCCAGTCTGCAGGTCGAAGGCATCCTTCAAGACTTCCCCGAGCACAACTCATTCGACGTGCCGTTCGGGTTCACGATCCAGATCCGCTACAACTTCAATCCGGATTGGCCCGGCGAGGACGGACTGGGCAACCCCTGGGCCGACCGACGCCTGGCCTATGCCTTCCACGTCGCCACCGACCGCTACCTGCTGATCGACGCCGTGTACCTCGGCTCGGCCAAGATCAGCGCGATCGCACAGGCGCCCTGGTTCAACCAGGCCTGGACCGTGCCGCCCGAGGAGCTGGCGACCTGGCCCGGCTACCGGCCCAACCGCGACGACGACATCCAGATGGCCAATGAACTCTTGGATGCCGCCGGCGTCGACCGCGACAGCCGCACCTTCTACTGGATCACACCGGACGTCTGGGAGCAAACGTACCCAGGTATCACCGAAACCGTCCGCTCGATGTACGAGCAGGCGCTCGGCGTGACCCTGTCGATGGACATCCAGCCGTACACCGTCATCCTCCAGCGACTGCTCGAGGGCACGCACCCCGGTCAGACGCCTGCCTGGACCAACCCGCCGCAGGACCTCGACCCGACCGGTGAGTGGAACATCACGCACGTCGCCGGCGGCAGTTCAAACTTCTCGCAGTACGACTACCCGCCTGCGGAAGAGATGATCAAGGGCATGCGCAGCGAGCTCGATGTCGACAAGCGCAAGGAGACCGCGTCCGAGCTGCTCAGGATTTTCCTAGGCGTCCATCCTGATCACGGAGTCGAGGGCATGACCGGCCAGCCATCGGTGATGAACGCGATCTCGCCGCAGGTCGAGTGGCCGTACGTCCACAATTCCGAGGATGTCTACCAGTTCGCCCACGCGTCGCACCGCTACGACGAGACCTGGCTCGACACCGCGCATCCGGACTTCCCGGCGTAAGGAGCGACCACTCGCGCACTTGCAAGGGTGGCCCTCGTGGCCGCCCTTCTGCGTCCTCGCTGAACCTCGCTCTCAACAATCGCGCCCTCCACGCATTACCGTTGGGCGAAGCTTGATCAGATTGACACTGATATGCCTTGTTCAATACCTTGCTCTAGATATCGCTTGCCTGGACGGGCGATGACCTGACCGTGGAACCGAACGGAGTGAACCGTGAAATTTGAGTTCTTCCACCTGATGCCGTATCGGGATCTACCGCCCGACTTTGCCGAGACCAACAACTCTGTCTGGGTCGATGTCGACTCCAAACTCTTCGACCCGGCCAAGGCGCACGAGATGTACAACGACGGCCTGGACGAGCTCGAGGCCGCGGCAGCCGCCGGTTACGACGGCATTTGCATCAACGAGCACCACCAGAACGCCTACGGCCTGATGCCGTCACCCAACCTGATGGCCGCCAACCTCTGCCGGCGGACCAAGGATGTCGCGATCGTCGTGCTGGGCAACTCGATCGCGCTCTACAACCCGCCGACCCGTGTGGCCGAAGAGTTCGCGATGCTCGACTGCATCTCTGGCGGCCGCCTGGTCGCTGGGTTCCCCGTCGGCACGCCGATGGACGACTGCTTCTGCTACGGTGCCAACCCGTCGCACCTGCGAGATAAGTACTACGAGGCCGCGGACGTGATCACGCAGGCCTGGACCCGGCCCGAGGTTTTCTCCTACAACGGCCGCTACAACCAGTTGCGTTACATCAATATCTGGCCGCGACCGATCCAGCAGCCGCATCCGCCCGTCTGGATCCCCGGCGGCGGCTCGGTGGAGACCTGGGAGTGGTGCGCCGACCACAACTACGTCTACTGCTACCTCTCTTACGGCGGCTACAAGGCCGGGCAAAAGAACGTCGACGGTTTCTGGCGCACGATGCAGCAGCGCGAGAAGCCGCTCAATCCGTATCACGCCGGATTCCTCCAGCTCGTCGCCGTCGGCGAGACCGAGCAGGAAGTGGCCGACAAGTTCGGACCACACGCGGAGTACTTCTACAACAAGATGCTCCACATCGACCCGCGCTACGCAGACCCGCCCGGCTACCGCACGGTACGAACGATCGAGCAGGGCTTCACTCGCAGCCAAGGTCTGAAGCCGGTCTTCGAAGAGTCCAAGAAGTTCGAGGGGGAGAAGACCGCCGAGAAGATGATCGAGTCCAAGGCCAACTCGGAGATCACCTGGTCAGACCTGATCCGCGAAGGCAACATCGTTGCCGGCACGCCGAGTCAGGTCACCGAGCAGCTCGAAGAAGTCATCCGAACGCTGCACGTCGGGCACCTGATGATCCTCAACCAGTTCGGTTCGATTCCGAAGGAACTGGCCATTCCCAACATCGAGATGACCGCCCAGCAGGTGCTGCCCAACCTCAAGCACATCTGGGACGACGAGGGCTGGGAAGACCACTGGTGGCCGCAGGGCATGGAGGCCGGTCAGGCTAGCCCGGCGCCGCTCGCCTTCTAAGCGAACAACGGCAAGGCCAAACGCCACAACGGGCGGGGTAGTCACCTCGCCCGTTGTCGTATGCTTCGCTGACGATGACGTTCACGCTCACCCGCCCGCTCCTGTTTGGCGCGCTGGCGGTCTTGGCCGTCGCTGCGCTCTCCGTCCTGGCCCCTCCATCCCCTGTCGAGGCGCAGGAGGACGATGGCCACAGCGAACAAGTCCAAGTCCGAGCCCAACGCCAAGCCGATGGCGACATCGAGTTCGGTCTGCGCACGTCAGAGGGCAACGTCCTGCCGCGACAGCGCGTGTTCTCCGCCAGAATCGATGATGAACGTTGGAGGGTCAGCTCACCGCTGGAACTCGTCAACGGCACCGAGGTCAACATCATCGCGCGACGCGATGGCGACACGCAGGTCGAGTTCGGCGTTCGCACTGTTGACCCGCGTGAGGAATACTTCCCGTCTCGCCGTTTCTTCCCTCGGTCCACTGCCGTCGGACGCTGGCTAATCAGCACACCGGTCAGCATTCCCGCTCCTGAAGCTGATGACGAGCAAGAGCAAGATGATCAACCTGCTCCAGATACGGAGGACGACACCGACAGCGGAGACACGGATGCCGAAGAAAGCTCCAGCGAGGAGACTGAAGAGGCCGACGACCACGAGAGAATCTCAGGCGGTCACCGGGACGGTCTGATCGTCGTAGGCGACACCGTCGGCGACCCGAACGTGCCTGTTCTGATCGTTGAATACGGCGATCCATTTTGACCGAGTTGCCAAAGAATCGCGGCTCAGGTTGAGCCGCGTGTGATTGAAGAGTACGTCCGCACCGGCATCGCCCGGTTCCGGTTTGTCAACATCGCGTACACCGGAGCATCTGCCGAGCGAGTTGGCTATGCGATGGTGTGCGCGATTGATCAGAATGGCGCCGCATTCTGGGAGTTCCACGACCGCTTCCTGATCGACAAGAGTTCGGCATCCCGACGCGATCAACTCATTAGCTATGCAGGGGAAATCGGTCTCGACGCTGATGCGTTCACGCAGTGCTATGACGACCCAGCGACCCGTCAAAAGCACAACAACAACGTCAATGCCGCGCGCCGGATTGGCATCTCATACGGTCCTCGGATTCTCGTCAACGGCGAGAACGCCGGCACGACTTTCGCTGCTATCCAGCGCCGCGTGGACGCGGCCACTCCCTGATCCAGGGGTACCCTGACTGCATGAAACCCAGAATCAGCATCATCACGCTTGGCGTGTCTAACCTCGAAGCTTCCGTCACTTTCTACCGAGATGGACTCGGCCTGCCCGCGCCCAACTACAACGAGGGCGACAACATCTGCTTCCTCGAACTGGAGGGCGCCTGGCTCTCGCTCTACCGACGGGACAAGTTTCCGGACGAAGCAGATGTCCCGTTCGCCGATCCCGCAGCCGGGACCCCGACCATCACCCTGGCTCACAACCTGCCTTCGGCCGAGGCCGTTGACGAGGCGATGCAAGAAGCGACCAATGCCGGCGCGACGCTGGTCAAGCAGCCAGAGGAAGTCTTCTGGGGCGGATACAGCGGTTACTTCGCCGACCCCGACGGCTATCTCTGGGAACTCGCCTACAACCCCTTTACGGATCTGACCTGACCATGCCAGGGGTCACGTCCCTCAGCGCCGTCACGCTCGCCACCGCCGACATGACGGCCGCCACGACCTTCTATGAATCACTTGGATTCGTGAAGATCTACGGAGGCCCGCAGGCCGGGTTCACCTCATATCGAGCCGGTGAGAGCTATCTCAACCTGATTGCCGCCGAACCGGGATCCGGATTCTGGGGAAGGGCCATCTTCTACGTCGACGATGTCGACGCCTTTCACGCAAACGCAGTCAACGCCGGACTCAAGCCTGAGTTCGAACCTAGAGACGCCCCCTGGCGAGAGCGCTACTTCCACATCGTCGATCCCGACGGCCACGAACTCTCGTTCGCCAAGCCGCTCTCGGCTCCCTCTCCCCGTGGGAGAGGGTTGGGGTGAGGGTCCGGGCCCGATGAACGTGGGAACTACTCCCCAACCTCTAACGACCGTCCGGCAGTCAATCCGCCGTCGATCACAAACTCCGCTCCCGTGCTGTAGGTCGCCTCGGCGGCGATGAAGAGCATCATCTTGGCCACCTCGTCGACTCGACCGAATCGTGGAATCGCCATCCGAACCGGCACGTCGCCGTCCGGCCTGCGCGGTGTGTCCTCACTCGTCGTCATCAGCGTATCGATCGGACCGGGATGAACCGAGTTGACGCGAATGTTGTACGGCCCCAACTCCAGCGCCGCAACTTTCGTCAGGCCCCGAACCGCGAACTTCGACGAGACATATGCGCTCGAATCGGGGTAGCCTTCGAGTCCGGCCGTCGACGACGTGTTAATGATGCAGCCGCCGCCGGCTTCGCGCATCGCCTTGACTGCCGCTCGGATCCCCAACCACACGCCGACCTGGTTGATCTTGATGATCTCCAGGTACTCCTGCAGGGTCGTGTCCTCGATCGACCCGTTGCGCAAGATGCCGGCGTTGTTGATCAGGATGTCCAGTTTGCCGAACCGATCCGTCGTCGCATCGACCATCTCGGCCCAACTCGACTGGTCGGAGACGTCCAGCTTGCGGAACATCGCCTGACCGCCGGTGTCGTTGATGCTCTCGGCAACCCGGTTGCCGTCATCCTCGAGCACATCGCCGATCGCAATCGCCGCGCCCTCACGCGCGAAGAGGCGCGCCTGTTGTTCACCCTGTCCTCGGGCTCCGCCGGAGATTAGCGCAACCTGTCCATCGAGCTTGCCCATGTCGTTCCTCCTAGATGCCGTGCGAAACGCGGCCCGAACCTGCTCAGTCCTGGGATCGTGCAATCATCGAACCGGCCGTGACGCCGCCGTCGATCAAGAACTCAGACCCCGTGCTGTACGTCGCGTCCGCCGCGATGAAAAGCATCATCTTCGCCACCTCGTCGACGTGCCCCACACGAGGAATTGGACCCGCGAACGACACGTCGCCGGGATCCCGTCGCGCGATCTGCGGATCACGGATCATCGGTGTATCGATCGGTCCCGGATGCACCGAGTTCACGCGAATGTTGTACGGGGCTAGCTCGAGTGCGGCGACTTTGGTCATGCCGCGCACCGCGAACTTGGACGACACATACGCGCCCAGCCCTGAGTAACCTTCCAACCCGGCCGTTGACGACGTGTTGATGATGCAACCGCCGCCCGCCTCCTTGAGCGCCGCGATCGCTGCCTTCATCCCCAGCCAGACGCCGACCTGGTTGATCCGGATCACTTCGAGATAGTCCTCGAGCGAAGACTCCTCGATCAGCTTCACCCTTGCAATGCCGGCGTTGTTGATCAGGATGTCCAGCCGGCCAAACTGCGACTCGGTCTCATCAACCATCGAGCTCCAACTCGAAGCCTCGGTCACATCGAGACGCTGGAACATCGCCTGTCCACCGGTGTCGTTGATGCTCTCGGCAACGCGTTGTCCGTCCTCCTCAAGCACGTCGCCCAGCGCAACTGCCGCCCCTTCACGAGCAAACAGTCGGGCCTGCGCTTCACCCTGTCCCCTGGCCGCGCCCGAAATCAGCGCCACCTGTCCATCAAGCTTGCCCATCACGAGCCTCCTCTCTGGAGTGCGTCAGTCTCGCTTCGCGGCGTCCAGTTGTCGCCTGGTCCGCATGCCGAATGGTTCAACTTCTCCGGTTGCCAGATTGAATCGGTATCGCCACTGCCTCAGCAGATCCAGCCCGTACACATGAATCGCCAGGGTCTTGCCCTGGTTGATTTCCACCGCGTGGATGTCCGCCGGCGGCTCGCGAAGGTACGTCGTCTCGCCTGCCGGGACCAGCGACGGCTCCAGTTCTTCCAACTCCGCGCGCCACGGCGTCATGCCGTCGTCGATGCGTTGGTAGTTCCGGTTGAACTCCACTCCGGAAATCACGCCTTCCATGGCCCAGCCGTTGTGATTGTGCACCGGCGCGCCGGAGTCGGGCTGCCAGACGACCGCCGACACCGTCAGATTGTCGGATCGATGGATCACAAATCCCTGTTCCGGGTCGGCAGTGTCACAGTCCGGCAGATCGAGCAGGCAATCCTTGCGCTGAATCAACCTCTCCAGTGGCCCCGCGATCTGAGCGATCTGGCGGTCATCGGAATCCCCCCGATCAGCGATACGTTGCGCGTCTCGAACGAAATCCTGGATCGTGTATGTCGCCGTGGTCATCAATCGACCTCTCGTCTCGTGGTTCGTTTGGCGTCGAGTATAGGTCTGCGGCGCCGCCCGTGAGGGCGTGGGTTAGCCTGCCCTGACGAGCGTTTGAACGAGCGGAGAGCACCGATGCCGGGTCAACGCGCGGAGTTTGGGCTCTTCTTTCAGTTGCCTCAGGCCGACGGCCAGGACGTGCCGCAACGCTACCGCGACACCATCGCGCAGATTGTCCATGCCGACCGCATCGGCTGGGACGCCGCCTGGCTGGCAGAGATGCACTTCGTCCGCGAATTCTCGGTCCTGCCTTCGCCGATGGTCACCATGGCCGCCGCCGCCGCCCAGACCGAGCACATCCGGCTGGGCACCGGCGTCGCCCTGTTGCCGCTCGTCGACCCGATCCGCGCCGCCGAGGACGCCGCGACGGTGGACATCATCTCCGGCGGCCGACTCGAATACGGCGTCGGTCGAGGCAGCATCGCCGAGCACTTCAACGGCTTCAACGTCCGCATCGCCGATCGTGCCGAGCGCTTCGATGAGGCGCTCACCGTCATCCGCCAGGCCTGGTCCGACGATCCCGTCAACTTCCAGGGCCAGCACTTCAGCTACGACAATGTCCAGGTCGTGCCCAAGCCGATCCAACGTCCCGGCCCGCCGCTGCGCATGGCGGCCAACAGCGATGAGTCGTTCGTCCGCGCCGCCAACGAGGGTTGGCGAGTCTTCGCCAGCCCGATCACCGCGTTCGACGAAGACCTCGACAACCGATTCTCGATCTATCACCAGGCTCGTCCCCACGCTCCGGCGACCGATGCCGGACTGCTGCTGCCGGTTCACGTCCACGAATCGTCCGAGACTGCCCGCGAGGAAGTCCGCGACAGCCTGATGAGCTACATGAAGGTTGTTACGGATACCGGAACCCGCGGCTGGCTCAAACGAGGCGGCACGCTCGACGATCTCCCGCCCCTGCTCGCCCGAAACAAGAACCTGAGCTACGAAGAGGCCGTCGATCAGCTGTGCGCGATTGGCAATCCCGACGAAGTCACGGAGACGCTGTCAGGGCTGGCCGCGCGCTACGGCGTCGGACATTTCCTCACCTGGTGCAACGCGGGTGGAATCATCCCGCACGATCAGGTGACCAAATCCATGAGCCTGTTCATGAAGGAATGCGCGCCGAACATCACGGTGCCCTGACCTCTGCCTCAGGCAGCCGCTCTCGCATCACGGCCACCGCCTCAGGATTGCTGTCGATCAGCAGGTATCGCCGACCCAACAGCTCGGCCGCCGCACCGACCGTTCCGCTGCCCGCAAAGGGATCCAGCACCAGCTCTCCCGGATCGCTCGACGCACGGATGATGCGCTCTGCCAGCGCCACCGGCTTTTGCGTCGGGTAGCCGGTCCGCTCCCCGGCGTTGGTTCCAACGATCGTGTGCCACCAGACATCGGTCGGGAGCTTGCCGCGTGCGGCCTTTTCCTTCCCCACCAACCCGGGCGCCAGGTACGGAATGCGATCAATCTCCTCACGGTTGAACACGTATCGCTCCCGATCTTTGACGTAGACGAGGATGTTGTCGTGCTTGGCCGGCCAGCGACGCTTGGGCCGGCCGCCAAAGTCGTAGGCCCAGATGATCTCGTTGAGAAAGCTGTCCCGCCCGAAGATGCCGTCCAGCAGCACCTTCACATAGTGCACCTCGCGAGCATCCAGGTGCAGGTACAACGTGCCGTCGGGGCGCAACACCCGCCAGATCTCCGCCAGCCGAGGCGAGAGAAAGTCGATGTACTCCTCAAATGCGTCGCCATATGAGTAGGACGAAGTCTCCTCGGACCGATAGCGACGCCCGCCGAAACCCGTGCGCTCGCCCTGCTCGTCCTGAGTTGTTCGAAGCCGCTGGTACGAGCGCACGTTGCCGGTGTTGAACGGCGGATCGGTGTAGACGAGCTGCGCGCTGTCCGAAGGCAACGCGCGAAGCAACGGCAGGTTGTCTCCCTCGATGATCCGAGCGGTCGGTTCCCGGCTCACGCGTCGGGCAACTCGCGCGGCAGGCTGGAGGTATCCGGCTCGGCCTCGCCGCGGCGCTCTTCTTCCTCACGACGCTCCGCTTCCTCTTCACGCTTGATTCGGCGCTCCGCCTCGGCCTCCTCAAGCTCTCGGCCGATGCCTTCTTCGAGCATTTGCTCGACCGGTCGCTGCTCAACGGTGGCGTCAAAGCCATCATCCATGATGCTGTAGCTGCGGCCGCCGAGATACATCAGCGGCTTGTACTCATCATCGTCCAGGGCCCACATGCCAGTGTTGAAGTCGAACCCATCGGTGTCGGCCTGGGCCGACACGACCTTGCCGATGAACAACGTATGATCGCCCATCGTGTAGAAGTCATGCAGCGTACATTCAATCCAGCCGATGCAGCCTTCCAGCAACGGCGAGTCGATCTCTTTGCCCTTAAACGTTGGGACGCCCGAGGCTTCCAGCTTGTCGCCAATCGTGTTCGATACCATCCCCAGCCATTGCGTGTGATTGAGCAGCACTTTGGAAGGAATGTTGATCGCAAATTCCTCGCCGAACTTGATCATGTCGTGCGTGCGGCGAGAGGGATGCACCGCGATCGCGATCAGCGGCGGGTTGACCGACACCGGCATCGACCAGGCGATCGGCGCCGCGTTCCCCACCCCCCGCCAGTTGGTGCTGACGATTGCCACCGGTGAGCCGCCCAGCAATCGGCGAGCGTCATCCTCCAGCATTCGCTTGCGAACCATGGCAAAAGTCTACCCGCACTTGAGATACGATGCGGTGAACTGACCCGGATGGAGACGCACGATGGTTGACTTCCACGACAACAATGAAGAAGCCGAATTCCGCACTCAGGTGAAGTCGTTCATCGAGAACGAATTCCAGCCTCGCCGAAACAAGATGCGCGAAGAAGCACGAGCCGCACAGCCCTTCGACCGTCCGCCGACCCAGCGCGAGTGGGAGAAGGAACTCGCCGACCGCGGCTGGATCGCGCCCGCCTGGCCCAAGCAGTACGGCGGCGCCGGTCTCTCAGTCATGCAGCAGTTCATCTTCAACGAAGAGATGGCCGAAGCGCGCGCGCCACGACCCGGCGGCATCGCGATCGGCATGGCCGGTCCCACGATCATCACGATCGGCACTGAGGATCAGCAGCAGGAGCACCTGCCGCCGATCCTCAGCGGTGACGCAATCTGGTGCCAGGGCTACTCCGAGCCTGGCTCCGGCTCCGACCTGGCATCGCTCCAGACCCGAGCGGTCAAAGACGGCGACGACTTCGTCGTCAACGGTCAGAAGATCTGGACCTCGGGCGCTCACAAGTCCGACTGGATGATCCTGCTCGCGCGAACCGACCCCGACGCGCCCAAGCACCGGGGCATCACCTACTTCGTGCTCGACATGCACTCGCCCGGCGTCTCCACCCGCCCGCTGGTCAACATGGCCGGCACCCACGAGTTCAACGAGGTCTTCTTCGAGGATGTCCGCATCCCGCAGCGCAACGTCTTGGGCGAGGTCAACCGCGGCTGGTACGGCGCAGTGACGACGCTCGACTTCGAGCGCTCCAGCATCGGCTCGGCCGTCGGGATGCAGCAGTCGGTCGAGGACATCATTCGCTACGCGAAAGAGAACCGCGGCAGCGGACTCTCCTCGGTCGACAAGCGCGAGACCCAGCTCGCCCTGACCGACCGCTACATCGAGACCCAGACTGCGCGGATGATCTCCTACCGCATCGTCTCGATGCAGAACCAGGGCCTGATTCCCAACCACGAGGCGTCGATGGCCAAGCTCTTCGCGATGGAGCTCAACCAGCGCATCCAGAGCACAGCGGTCAAGGTGCTGGGTCTGCACGGCCAGCTCCAGGGCAAGGAAGCGCCGCGCCGAGGCCGGCACTCATACGCCTTCATTCGCTCGATCGCCAACACGATCGAGGGCGGCACTTCGGAGATTCAGCGCAACATCATCGCCACCCGAGGCCTCGGCCTGCCTCGCGGCTAGCCCCGGAGGACCAGATCCGCGTTCAAGTCCTCCGACTCCAGTTGAGCCGGAGGATTGAACCACGCGCACAGACCAAACAACACCCGTCGCGGCTCGCCGCAGGCGATGCGCACGCTCGCCGACTGCCAGGCATGATTCAGATAGATGCCGCCGCGGCGTTGGCCAGGGATACGGCGCTGGAATGTCAGATCATCCGGCTCCCGAGCATCGTGGATGATCAGGCGCGCTCCATCGATCAGTTCCGAGATCGCCGCGACGGTCGACGCCGCCGCCGTGTCGTCGCCTCGCGTCCCGACGATCCACACTCGTTGACTGCGCGGAATCGCCGATTCACTCAGCCGAGCCGTGATCAGTTCCGCCAGCTTCCTCGCCTCATCCAGATTCAGACGATCCGACACGGCAATCGCCACGTCGTCACGATGGTCAACCGACAGTTCCCGCAGAGCATCGGACATCGTCATTCGCGCTCCAGCATCCACTGCACGATACGGGCGGCTGAGTCGTCTTGATCCTCGATCGCAAAGATGGGCAGCCCAGCGCATTGCTCCAGTGGATCAGACCGCGCAGTGTTCACGACGACGACTCCCGACCAGCCGTCCTCCAATCCCTCGGCTTCGCAGATGGATGTGAGCGGCGCGCCACGGTACGCGACTACATAGGTGCGGCTCGGCGTGACGAACTCGGCAGCGAGCTTGGCCAGCTCCGACAGATGATCGCGCCCGATCGCGCCGGTCACCGGGGTCACGGCGAGTCCGTGGCTGTCGACGTAGTCCAGCAAGCCCAGCGCCCGAGCCGCGGACCACACGTGCCGGTCGTCGTCCGGGAGGATGAAGACGAGCACGACCGTCGCCACCGGCTCGTTGGGGACGATCAGCGCCGCCGCCGGCTCGTCGCGAATCCGCAGCACGGTGTGATCGTTCGCCAGCTCGCGCGTGGCGGCGTCGAAGGTGGGCTCGGAGGTGCCGAACAGAAAGAGATAGACCAGCGCCGCAATGATCGCGACGAGCGGAATCCCCAGACCGACGATGCCCAGCCTGCGTAGCATCAGCCGCTAGTTCGTCCGAGACTCGTGCAGCAACCAGGTCAACAGATGGTCGGGCCATTCATCGGTGAAGTGCGGGAAGTGATCGCCGCCCGCAATCGTCCAGAGCTCAATCGTGATCCCATCGACACAGCCCTCGCGATACCGCTGCACTGACGTCTCAGCCCCGTCAATGGTCGCTTCCAGGTCGAGACTCGGTTGCTCAACACCTGCGTCGACATCACAACCAGCGCGCTCAACCCATCGCTCAATCAGCGTCACGGCCCCCGGATAACCCCCTTCGTATTCGAGCGTCCCCGCATACGGGATGTCCAGATCATCAGTCCCATGGATCTGCAGCACCGAGACCGGCGCAGCGCCGTCGCAACGCTCAGGCTCCCCGAACGATGAGCCGGCCAGGCTGACAATCCCGACCAAGCCCTCCAATCCGTCGCAGGCCAGCCGATACGCCATGAACCCGCCGTTCGAGAACCCAACCACGAAGACGCCCGAAACCTCAATCGCCGCTTGCGCCTCAGCGACAAGCCCGCTCAGCCAGGCATAGTCGTCTACCTCGTTGCCATAGAAGTTGCAGCATCCGTCGGTCGCATTCCAGAACGGATTGCCCTGTTCGTCGCTCGTCCCTTGAGGCGTGATCAGAGCGAATCCGTACTCAAGCACTCGATCTGACAGGCCGAAGTACCAATCGTGCGCGTCGGCATCACCCGAGTAGCCATGCAGAGACAGCACCAGCGGAACCCCGCGCTCCGTAGCATCGACGGGATACAGCAGTCGAGCACTCCGCTCCCCACCGATCACCCGTTCCCCGACCACGGGCGCAGCCGCACCGACAGATGGACCGCGCTGCTTGTATCGCTCGTTCACCCACTTGAGGATGCCCGGAGTGAAGTCCGTGTCCCACACCAGCGGGATATGACCCCCGCCCTCAATCGTCCAGAGCTCCATCACCGTGGCATCGACGCAGCTCCGCTCGTAGCGCTTGATCGTCGTTTCGTCACCCTCGACCGCGGTGTCGGTATCGATTGGCTCGATCGCTTCAACAGCATCGAGATCACAACCCGCCCGCTCGGCCCATCGAGACACCGAGGCCCAAGCCCCAGGCACAGGCTGACGATCCGGATCTGGATGCGTCGGCAGTCGCCCGGTCTCGTAGAGCACAATGTTGTCCTCGGTTCCATGAATCTGTAGCACCGACAGCGGAACGGGCGCACGGCAATCCTCAGGATCAGCGAACGCGCCGCCCGCGAGACTGACGATCCCGGCCAGACCGGGCACCTCCTCGCACGCCAGCCGATACGCCATGAACCCGCCGTTGGAATGTCCAACGGCGAAGACCTGATCAAACGCGGCATGTCCGCGAGCCTCTTCGATCAACGACTTGAGATACCCGACATCATCGATCCCCGCGCCGAAGATGTCGCAGCACTCCTCCGTCCCGTTCCAGAACTGAGCCGCATTCCGGTCGCGAGTGCCGTTCGGCAGCAGCAATCCGAATCCGCCTTTGTCAACCCAGCGAGAGAACTGGAAGTATTCGTCGGCCTGCTGCGCGTAACTGCCATAGCCATGCAACAACATGATCAGCATTCGAGCCTCCGACCGATCGGCGCCCGCTGGCAGCAACAACGTGGCTGGCCTCTCACCGCCCAGAGTCAGCTTGGTCTCCTCCTCGACAACCTGCTCCTGCTGCTCTTCCCGTTCCAACTCCGCCTGGGCCTCGGCCTCCGACTGCTGAGCCTGTTGCGACGGCTGTGATTGCTCTGGCTTGTCCTCTACCTCTTCGGTCTCACTCTCCAAGTAATGCTCCGCCTCTTCCTCAACAACATCGCTTACATCAGACTGAGCGGCCTGTTCCGGCTGGTCCTGTACTTGATCCTGTTCTGCCTCGTCAGCAACCGTCTCCGCCTGCTGCTGAGGCTCCGGTTCAGACGACTCGTCGTCACCACAGCCCACCATGAGCAATGCAAGAACCACAGAGAGCCCGACGAGGAACAAGGCGACTCGACGCATGGCAGTCAGCCTATCTGCACGAGTCCGCCCGACCACTCTGCCGACTGTTAGCCTTGCGCCGATCACCACCGACCGATTGGAGCCACCAATGCGACGCGCCGCCTGGAACACGGATAGAACGCTCAGCGTCCACGACGATCCGCAGCGAGCACCCGGCGAGGGCGAAGTCCGCGTCCAGGTGGTCAACGCGGGAATCTGTGGCTCGGACCTGCACTGGTACCGAGGTGACTTCGACCCCATCGCCCTGCGAACCCCGGGACATGAAATCGGCGGAATCGTCTCAGCCGTCGGACCGGGCGTCGATCACGTCAAGGAAGGCGATGTCGTCGGCGTCGAGCCGCTCCTCCGCTGCGGCAATTGCGGACACTGCGTCTCTGGCCACTACAACCAGTGCCAGGTCGCCGGCGGACTCATCGGGATCGCGGTCGACGGCGGCATGGCCCAGGATGTCTTCGCTCCCGGCGTCGCCGTCTTTAAGGCGCCCCCCAACATCGACGGCGAAGTCGCCGCCATCGCCGAGCCGCTCGCCTGCGGCGTCCACGGCTACAACATGGCCACCCTCGGCCAGGGAGAAACCGTCCTCGTCATCGGAGCCGGCACCATCGGCCTCACCGCCCAGCTCGCCGCCCAGGCCGCCGGAGCCAACGTCATCGTCCTAGCCCGCCATCCTCACCAGCAGGAGGCCGCCCAAGCTCTCGGCGCAGCCGAAGTCATCGGCGAGGACGAAGCCGGGCAGCAACGCCTCAAGGAACTGACCGACGACGACGCCATCGATGTCGTCGCCGAGTGCGTCGGCGGACACGCCGACACCATCCGCCAGTCCGTCGACGTCGTCCGCCGCCTCGGCCGCGTCATCGTCCTCGGAGTCTTCGCCATCGACAACGCCGGCTTCAACCCGCTCACCCTGCTCGGCAAGGAAATCACGATGGTCGGAGCGGTCACCTACGGAGCCATCGGCGGCCGAGCCCCCGACTACCAGCAGGCCCTCGAAGTCCTTTCAGGCTGCGCCGAGGAAGCCCGCTCACTGATCACGCACCGCTACACCCTCGAAGACGTCAACGACGCCTTCGCAACCGCCCTCGACAAGAGCTCGAAGTCAATCAAGGTGCACATCACGCCCAACGCGTGACCCGGACTAGAAGATCGCCAGCGGATTCGCCGGACTCCCGGTCCCACCAATGATCCTCAACGGACTCAACACGAACTGGAACTCGTGCCGTCCATACTGATTGGCGGCCGCAGCGACATCCTCGAGCTGCATGTTGTCCATCAGCCAGAGACCCATGTGCACGATCCCAACCGCATGGATCGGAATGCCCAGCGTCTCGTAGCCCGACGGATTGACATCCGTCGCCGTGTCGGCGCCGATCACCGCAGCGCCGCGCTCGTGCAGCCATGGTAGACAGGCGACGTGATAGCCGGGGAATCCGGTCTCCAACAAAGCCTCGCGCCCGACCTCGCGCTTGCGCTTGCCGTAGCCGGTCCGTAGCAGCACAGCATCGCCCTCACGGACCTTGACGCCCTGCCGTTCCTCCGCCGCCTCAAGATCCTCGGGGAACACACCCTCGCCCGGCTCCATCCAGTCCACACCCTTTGCCGCGGCCACATCGAGCAGCACCCCGCGCGTTACGATCCCGTCGCGAAGCTCGGTGATCGGTAGATGCGTCGCCCCGCCGGCCGAGTTCACCAGGTGCGCCGGCTGACCGTTGTACATCTTGCCGTCCCAGAAGATGTGGCACAGCCCGTCGAGATGCGTGATCGCATACCCGTGATACACGAGACCAAAGAACTCCAACGCGCCGCCCATCCGCGAGACGCCCGACTCGGCGATCGCCGCCGCCGACTCCCCGGTCGCAACCATGAAACGCTGAGGCGTCCCCATCGCATGGTCGGGCTGATGAGTGTTCTCGATATCCCAGGCGCAGGACACCGACACGCCCTCGCTCACCAGCGCCGCAGCCGCCTTGCGGACCTCAGGCGTGACGTAGTTCAGCGTCCCCAGCTGGTCATCATCGCCCCAGCGACCCCAGTTCGAAAGCGAGTCCATCATCGCAATCACTTCAGCTTCAGTCGGAATACTCGGCATCAAGGGTTCCTCTCCAGGTCATCGAGTCAGGTCAGATTGACGCCGACAGGCTAGAGGTTGCTCAGGATTGACGTTGAGGTGGAAACGGGGATGCGACGAGAACGGGTGCAACGGCCACGCCGACCTGAAATCACACTCAGCGATCGAGTAAGCGATCGTAATCGTCGTGCGCCCCGATCCACACCCAGACGAAGTCCGCTTCGTCCTTGACAGCCAGTGCACGATATCCACGGCCTACGCGCGCCGACCAGAAATCGCCGACGCGCTTGAATCTGAGCGAGGGATGGGCGGGATTCTCCACGAGCAAGCGGAAATTCCTACGTGCGATTCGCTGCGCTGACTCCGGCAGTTCCCCAAAGGCTGACCAGAAGCGGGGCGTTGCCCGATGCACCTAGAGTTCTTCGAGCGAGCTGAGCGTATCCGATCCTGCTGACTCAGCAGCTTCGTTGATCAGGAACTCCAGTTGGCCCGCGCCGGAGTCGTCTTCGATTCGCGAATCCCAGCGCTCCCAATCCAGCTCGCTGAGCCACTCCCGCAACTGCGCATAGTCATCCCCCGACAGTTCCAGGATGGCATGTTGAATCTCTGAGACGTTTGGCATGGCGATGATCGCAGGGTTGACTCTGTGCCTGTGCTTGATCTTAGTGGGTTCTCGAACCAGGTAGACGCAACCGTGATCGCAACCAATATGCAGGGTCCCCGACCATTGCTTGACCTGCTAGCGTTGCCAGCGGAAACCCTGAGAACCAATCAGTGCAAGGACTCACCAATGACCGACGCCCCAATCGGCGGATGGACCGAACCACAATTCGAAGGCGTCCGCGAGGCCTTCGCCACCAACTTCGCCGAGCACGGCGAGGTCGGCGCAGCCGTCGCCGTTTACCTCAACGGCGAGCCCGTCGTCGACCTCTGGGGCGGCTGGTACGACACCGACCATGAGCGCGAGTGGGACCGCAACACGCTCGTCAACGTCTTCTCCACGACCAAGGGCCTCGCCGCCTTCTGCGCCCACCGCCTCGCCGAGGAAGGCCGGCTCGACTTCGACGCCCCCGTCGCCGAGTACTGGCCCGAATTCGCCCAGGCGGGCAAAGGCGACATGCCCGTCCGCTGGCTGATGTCCCACCGCGCCGGCATGGCCGCCGTCCGCCGGCCGCTGGTCATGGAAGACCTCTTCAACTGGGACACCATGTGTGAGGCCCTCGCCGAGCAGGAGCCTTGGTGGACGCCGGGCGAACAGCACGGCTATCACGCCCTGACCTACGGCTGGCTCGTCGGTGAGGTCGTCCGCCGCATCGACGGACGCTCCATCGGCCGCTACTGGTGGGATGAGTTCGCCGCGCCCCTCGGACTGGACGCGCACATCGGCACCGGACCCGAGTTCGACGGCCGTATCTCAACCCTGATCAACGCGCCCGTTGATCCCGACGCGCCCAATCTCATCGAAATGATGGGCGAGGATAGCGTCGGCGCCGCAGCATTCTCAAACCCACCCATCGCCGGACCCGACGAAGACAACATCACCGGCAGCCGAGGCTGGCGCGGAGCCGAAATCCCCGCCGCCAACGGACACGCCACCGCACGCTCGCTGGCACGCCTCTACGGCGGCGCGGCCAACGGCGGCAAAATCGACGGCATCCACATCCTCAATCAAGACACCATCGACAACGCCATCACCGAGCAGTCCAACGGACCCGACACCTGCCTGATGATCCCGACCCGCTTCGGTCTCGGCTTCATGCTCACCGGAGAGTTCATGCCGCTCGGCCCCAACCCTCGAGCCTTCGGCCATCCCGGAGCCGGCGGCTCCCTCGGCTTCGCCGACCTCGACGGCGGAGTCGGCTTCGGCTACACGATGAACCAGATGCAGAACAACCTCAGCGGAGACCCCCGAGTCAACGGCCTCATCGACGCCGTCTACGCCTCGCTCTAGCTTCTCGCGCCTCTCGGGGAATTGTCCCACTCTCCACCCTCTGGGGGAGATGCCGCTTCCCACCCTTTTCTCCCCCCTCTGGGGGGAGATGCCAAAGGCAGAGGGGGGCTCCCCCGCCACAAGGACCGATCATGACTACCCCAATCCACGGATGGACCGACCAACGTTTCAACGCCGTCCGCGACGCATTCGCGAGCAACTTCAGCCAACGAGACGAAGTCGGAGCAGCCGTCTCCGTCTACCTCAACGGCGAGCCGGTCGTCGACCTCTGGGGCGGCTGGTACGCCTCCGACCGCGAACGCGAGTGGGACCGCAACACCCTCGTCAACGTCTACTCATCGACCAAGGGCCTGACCGCCTTCTGCGCCCACCGGCTGGTCGAAGAGGGCAAGCTCGACATCGACGCCCCCGTCGCCGAGTACTGGCCCGAGTTCGCCGCCGCCGGCAAGGAGTCGATCCCCGTCCGCTGGCTGCTCTGCCACAAGGCAGGCATGGCGGCCGTCAAGCGCGAGCTCGTCACCGAGGACATGTTCGACTGGGAAACCATGACCTCGACCCTGGCCGAGCAGGAGCCCTGGTGGACGCCGGGCGAGAAGCACGGTTACCACGCTATGACCTTCGGCTGGCTCGTCGGAGAAGTCGTCCGCCGGATCGACGGCCGCTCGTTGGGTACGTACTTCCGCGAGGAATTCGCCGCTCCGCTCGGTCTCGATGCCCACATCGGCACCGGCCCCGAGTTCGACGCCCGAATCTCAACCGTGATTGAACCCGACAACACCGCCGAGTTCCCACCAACCAGCGATCTGTTCGGCGACCCCGACAGCGTCGGCATCGTCGCCGTCATCAACCCGCCGGTCTTCAACCCCGGCGGACCGGCCATGGCCTCGCGTCGAGACTGGCGAGCCGCCGAGATCCCCGCCGCCAACGGACACGCCACCGCCCGCGCGCTCGCCCGCATCTACGGCGCCGCAGCCAACGGCGGCCAGATCGACGGCATCCACGTCCTCAGCCCCGAGACCATCGAACAGGGCATCGAGGAACAGACCAACGGCCCCGACACCTGCATCGGGATCAACACCCGCTTCGCCCTCGGCTGGGCTCTGACCGGTGAATCCACCCCCTGGGGTCCCAATCCCAGAGCCTTCGGCCACCCCGGTGCCGGAGGATCCCTCGGCTACGCCGACCTCGACGCCAACATCGGCTTCGGCTACACCATGAACCAGATGGGAACCGCCATCGCCCACGACCCCCGCTGCACCGTCCTCATCGACGCCATCTACGAGTCGTTGTAGCGAGCCTTCCAGTTCCCGATTCATTCGGGGACCCGCCCAACTCTCCATTCGAACATGTCTTCGCCGATGCACATCCCGGATCCGCCCGTCTCCAATCGTCTCACGAACTGGATACGCTAAGAACATTCGTCCGCTCAAAATAAGAAGGCCAACCCGATGCCAACTCCCACACCAAAGAGGAAGAACTGCCCGAGGAGGACTATGACCCCTTGTAACCCTTCCCTCCTCTTTTTTCCCTTTTCTTTTTTTCACAGGGGGTCTCACCCGCCCTCAACTTCACCGTGCGTACTCCAACCAACCCACAGCCCAGCAAGAAGCAACAGTGACCACCGCCTCGACCTACATATCCCTGGATCAACCGAGAATTCCCGCTCAGATCACGGCCGAAATCTGGCCGAATCGAGCCGAATCCAGACAAATCTGGACAAACCTGAACACCTCCGCCCCGAATTCCCAGCCCAGAGCAGAGAATCCGAGCAGTACGCCCGAAAATTCCCGCCGAACACAGCCCAAACCGGCGTCAGACGCTCGCCAGACCCTCGGCGATCACCCCGTCATCCGCCAGCCGTAAGATCTCCGACGAGCTCATGCCCAGCAGCTCGCCGAGCACGTAGTGGTTGTCCTCGCCGTAGCATGGGGCGCCGCGGTCGATCGGTCCGCCCATGAACGGAGGCGTCTGACTCCACTTGACCGGGACCTCCTTGGTCGGCCAAGCCCCCATCTCCGAGTGCTCGACCTCGGTCAGCCAGTTGAGATGCGACAGCTGCGGGTCAACCTCAAGCCGGTCCTGCGCGTCCTGGCAAACCCCGGCGGCGATACCCGCCTCCTGCAACAGCCGCATCAGCTCCCAGCGGTCCTGCTGCTGCGTCCACTCGGTGATTCGCTCATCCAGCTCATCCTGGTTGGCCAGCCGGTCAGACAGGCTGGCGAAGCGGTCCGACGCAGCCCACTCCGGGTCGCCCATCACCCGACGCAGAGACCGCCACTCGGCCTCATCGAAGCAGCCGAACGCAATCCAGCGGTCGCTGGACTCAACGTCGTCGCGGCATCGGTACGCCCCGTGCGGCGCGGCCGGCTTGTAGCGCGAGCGGTTGCCGTACCGCTGCCAAACCGTCCCGTTCGCCGACCACTCCAGCACCGACGTCCCGTTCAGGTATATCCCCGCGTCGACCTGCGAGGAGTCGATCCACTGCCCCTTGCCGGTCCGGTCGCGGTAGTACAGCGCCGCCATCATCGCGTTGGCCAGGTTGTACGCGCCAAACCAATCGAGATAGCTGTAACCCCAGCCAGCCGGCGCATATGGCTCGGGCAACCCCGACAGCTCCGAGATCCCGCCAAACGACGCCGCAATCGGCCCCACCGTCCGGTAGCGCCCGTACACCCCGACCTGTCCCATCCCCGACTGCGACAGGTAGATGATGTTCGGCTTGATCTCCTTCATCACCTCGTAGCCAAGCCCCCAGCGCTCCATCACGCCCGGCGAGAACCCCTCAGCCACAATGTCGCTCATCGCCACAAGCTGCTTGGCAATCTCCAGCCCGCGCGGGTCTCGCAGGTTCAGCGACAGCCCGCGATGCCCGGCATGGAAGTCATTGAACTGCCCCGAGCGGTTGATCGTCGAGTTGTCCGGAGGCAACGGATCATCGCCAACACCCAGCACCTCGCGGGCCGCCTTGCCGCCCTGAGGAAACTGAGCCATCCCCACCCGAAGGTCCATGTTCTGATGCCACTCAACCTTGATGTCCTCAGCGCCCAACGCCGAAAGGAAACGTGGAGCCCCGCCCGACGCCAGCCACCAGGTGAAATCAAGAATCCGAACCCCCTCCAGCGGAAACGCCGTCCCCCACCTCGACACCGAGGGCTCCCCCTGTGGGGGAGCTGCCGCGTAGCGGCTGAGGGGGCTCCCACCCTCACTGCGAGACACCTCACCCAGATTGGGACCGTCCAACTCACCAAGGATCTCCTCGTTGTGCTCGCCGAGCAGCGGCGCCCGAGGTCCCACCTTCCACGACGTTTCCGACGACACCCACTTGCTCGACGTGTAGACGAACTCCGCTTCATGCTCGGGATGCGCCACCCTGGCGAAGCTCCCCCGCTCCCACCAGTGAGGATCCAGGGCGTTCTCATGCGGCTTCCGCAACGGAGCCCAGAGGTGGCCCAGGTCCTGAGCCTCGCGCCAGGGGACGTCGTCAAACCGGAACTTGCGGATCAGCCGCTGCGAGACCTCCTGCAGGTGAGCCGCGGTCTCGCCTCGCGAGCGCGTGTTGGCCCCGCCGCCCTCCGGCGGCACGTCGTTCAGATCGGCCGCCATGTCGTAGCTGTCCAGAAAGTCGATCAACGACTGCGAGCGTCCGCGCGGCAGCGCCATCACCCAGCGGCCGTCCTTGGTCGGCCCGATCATCGGCAGCGGCGAGACCTCCTCCATCGCGTGACGGCAGGTCTGGCGATAGAAGCGAGCCCGCCGGTACACCCAGCTCATCAGGTCAAGCTCAGTGTTCTTGGCCACCGCGTCATGCACCGCCGTGTGCAGCGTCTGCGCCCGACCAGAGCGCCCGCGGTCAATCAATGCGCCAATCGCGTTCATCACCGTCAACTCGCCTGCGATGTGGTACGCCTGCCACATCTGAGGCGCGATCGGCGGTGTGTCGTAAGTCCCATCGGGCTGCGGATCATACCCACAGTTCATCATCGGCCCACCCAACGCCAGGTGAACCAGGTCCGAACCCCGATAGTCAGCCCACGGTCCCGAATCTCCGAACGGCGACATCCGAGCAATGACGATGCTCGGATTGGCCTGGCGAACCGCGTCCTCGTCCGGCCCGTGATCGTCAATCTCAGACTTCGGCCGAGCGTCGAGGAACAGGTCGACTCCCTGGAGGAGTCGAAGCAACGTCGAGCGACCGTCGTCGGTCGTCAGATCAAGCGCGAGCGAGCGCTTGCCAATGCTGTAGTGCCACCAGTACAGAGATCGCTCTGGCCCCGGTTCGTCCTCGTAGAACGGCCCGATGTTCCGCGTCGAGCAGCCCTTCGGCGGCTCGACCTTGATCACGTCGGCGCCAAGTCCGGCCAACAACTTCCCCGCATACGCAGAGACTTCGTCGCCAATCTCAATCACCCGCAGATCGGAGAGGAGGTGTTCTTCGTTGGTCATGGAGAAATCCTGCACTGTCGCATCTCAGAGGATGATATGTGCAGGTGTAAGAAATCCCGAGGACAGCGGCTGGGCGAGCTACGCCCGTGGCAATCCCAGACCCCGAGTCGCAATCACGTTGCGCTGGACTTCCGAGGTGCCGCCGCGAATCGTCGCGGGGACCATGCCGACGTAGTTGCGGGTGAACGTGCTGGCCGGCGGGGAGTCGCTCCAGTGCTGCGCGTGCAGCCCGAAGACCTTGATCGCGGTCAGCGCGAGCCGCTGACTCAGCTCAGAGGCGAACAGCTTCGCCGTCGAAGCCTCGTAGTTCGGCACCAGACCCGCCGACTGCATCGAGATGATGCGGAAGCTGAACTGATAGAGCGTCTCAGTCTCGACGTAGCGGTCGACAATCTCCTGCCGCAGCTCAGGCGTCACCCGCTCCTGCGCTCCCTGGTCGTTGTTCTGGATATGCGTAATCAACTGTTGAAGCTGGCGACGAGCCGCGACGGCGCCGCCGATGTTCGACCGCTCGAAATCGAGCAGGGTCATACCGACGTACCAACCGCGATTGAGCTCGCCGACGAGGTTGTTGGCGGGAATGCGGACATCCTCGAAGAAGACCTCGTTGAAGTAGTGGTCGCCGTTGATGTTGATCAGTGGACGCACGGTGATTCCGGGCGTCTTGATGTCGTCGATCATCACAAAGGAAATGCCGCGATGCTTGGGCGCGTCGGGATCGGTGCGGACGAGCGCGAACATGGCGTCGGCGGTGTGCGCCGCAGAAGTCCAGATCTTCTGACCATTGATGATGAAGTCATCACCGTCCCGAACAGCGCGAGTGGTCAACGAGGCGAGGTCGGATCCGGAGCCGGGCTCGCTATAGCCCTGCGCCCAGGTGACGTCGCCGTCGAGGATCGGCGGGAGGTACTTCTCCTTCTGCTCGTCTGAGCCGTGGACGATCAGCGTCGGACCAAGCATGTGGACACCGGAGCCGCCAACGGCCGGCGCGCCGGCCTCCGCAACCTCCTGATTGAAGATGAACTGCTCCATCGGAGTGAGACCGCCACCGCCGTATTCCGACGGCCAGTGCGGCGCGACCCAATGATGCTCGGCGAGTGCGGCATGCCAGTCGATGGCGGCCGTGTACTCAACCGGGTCGCTGGACTTGCGGTCGTTCTCCCAGGCCCGCTCGGGCATCGCGCCTCGAGCAGCCAGCTCGCGGTATCGCGCCGGCAGCCGGTTTGCGATCAGGGTTGAGACCTGACTCCGGAAGGCAGCCTGTTCCGGTGTATCGTTCCAGTCCATCGCAGCGTCCTGTCCCGCCCTAGTCCCCGTTGACTTAGAGGCCCGGGACTGCCAACGCCACCGCAGCCTGAATCTCGTCCAGTGTGCGGTTGACGCTCATCCCGATCAGATCCATGCGGGCGAGCTGTTCGATGCGAGCTTCGACACGATCGAGGTACTCACGCGGCAGCAACAACTCCAGCAGTCGGCTGGCCCGAGCCAGACCAATCAGCGCGACGGTCTCAGGGTCGGGAATCTCGTCGGACAACAGCGTGTCGATCAGCTTGCGCTGCACGTCGCGGACGACTTGCGGGTCAACCGGCGGGAACTTCTCCGACTTGAGCACGATCAGTCGGCGTCCGGCTTCGCGCTGGATGATGTGGCGATCAGTCAGGTCTTCAATGATCTGCTGACGAAGCACCAACGAATACCTGGCGATTTCGGATATCCAGTACGAGATCGGCTGGTTCGGCGGACCTGAGTTGATCTGGTGCAGCACGCTGTCGAGCAGCGGATTGCCGGTCGGGTCAGCAGTAATGATGAACAGGCGATTCGGGTCCGTGTCGATCCGGTTCTGGAACGACAGGTCCAGCAGTGATGCTCCTGCAATGGCGTAATCGAGCCGCCCATCGTAGGGCCGGTCGAGCACCCCGTCCTCGCCGAGTCCGAGTAGGACGATCTGGTCGCTGATCGAGAGGTCGGGCATCACTGTCCCTTTCGAGTAGTGGTTACATCCACGCACAGCACCGCACTCGGCGGTGGGTCGCATAGAGCAATCCTAACCGACCTCCAGCGCCGCCTATATCTCGCAGTGCGTACCTGCTGACTTAGAGCCAGGGTTCAATCGTCACGTTGACGGCCGGTTCTCCGGTCTCTCCAGCAAGTGTGTCGACCGCAGTGGCGGCGTCCTCCAGCGGGAAGGCATGAGTGTGCAGACGCTCCAGCGGGAAGCGTCCCGAACGGATCGTCTCAATCGCCTGGATGAACGATTCGTGATCAACGCCCAGCACCCCTCTCACATTGAGATGACGCATGACAATATCGTCGGAGTTGAACTCCGGCACTCGGCGTCCGCCTTTGAGTCCGGCGAGCACGACCGTTCCGCCGCGGCGGGCCATCTTCATCGCATCGGAAACCGGATCGGTCGCGTATGGCGTGACATCGATGACGGCGTCTGCCCCGCGTCCATCGGTGGCCTCAAGCACTCGCTCGACCACCGGGTCAGAGTCGGCGACGAGGGTGATGTCGGCGCCGAACTCTCTGGCCAGAGCCAGCTTGTGCTCGTCTCGAGCGAGGCCGGTGGCGATGATGGTGCCGGCGCCTGCGGCCCGGGCGGCGATAATCGAGCAGATACCGCGCTGACCAGATCCCAGAACGACGACAGTCTGGCCAACCTGCAGATCAGTCGCGTTGACCGCCCAGGCGAATCCGGCGCCCAGCGGGTTGTACAGCGCCGCCAGGCGTGGCGGCATGTCGTTCGGCATCTTGTGCATCACCGTCGAGCGATGCAGATACAGATACTCGGCGTAGCCGCCCCACAGTGCTGGGGCACGATCGGTCATCGTGTAGCCAATGCCTGCGCCATCGCTGCACTGGCGTCCCTCGAGACATTGCTGACATCGGCCGCAGCGCACGCCCGGCTCGACCGAGACCAGGTCGCCGACTTCCACGCCCCATCGCTCCCGGGCTCGATCACCGAGCACGGCAATACGCCCAACCGGCTCGTGTCCGGGAATCACGGGAAAGCGGGCCGAGAAGTGTCCGTTGAACTGCTCGTAGTCGGAGCCGCAGATACCGCAGGCTTCCATGCGTAGCAGGCCATCATCTGGTCCGAACTCCGGCATCGGAAACGACTGCATCTCCAGTTCACGGACGCCGGTCAGGACCATGGCGCGTGCGAAGTCGGGAATGTCGGACATCATCGTCTCCCTAGCGCTGATCGATTAGCGGTTGCAGCCGAGCGTTGCGCTCCTCGCTGGCCTGCATGTGCCGAGCACGCTCTTGGCCGAGTGGGGTTTCCGGGTCTTCCAACAGACCGCCGCCGCGGGCGTCGCGAATGCCGCCGTCCATGACGAGATAACTGCCCGTCATGAAGTCGGCATCGGGTCCGACCAGGAAGGAGATCAAGCCGGCGATATCCGACGGCACGCCCGTGCGTCCGAGCGGGGTCGCTGCTTCAAGGGCGGTGCGGATCGGTCCGCCTTCGTCGCCGGCCAGACCGTGAGCCAGGGGTGTGTCGATGACGCCCGGCCCGATCGCGTTGATGTTGATCCCGTGCCGTCCGAGCTCGCTCGCCCAACCTCGGACCATCATCGCGACCCCCGCCTTGGTAGCGGAATAGCCCCACATCCATTCGCTGGTGTTGAGCGCGGCAAGCGAGGAAATGCAGACGATTCGCCCGCCATTGCCCGCAGCAACCATCCGCTGAGCCGCTGCCTGAACGGTGAGGAAGACTCCGGTCAGGTTGATGTCGACCTGATCTTGCCAGTCCTTGAGTTCCAGGTTGAGGACCGAGCCGCCGCGACCGATCCCAGCGTTGGCGACTGCGATATCGAGACCACCCAGTTTACTCACACAGGTGTGGGCCGCATCCTGGACTTGATCTTTCGAGGCGACGTTGCATTGCACGATGTGAGCCGAACGGCCGAACTCTTGGACCATCGAGGCGGTTTCCTCTGCCGCATCGAGGTCGATCTCCGCGATGCAGATGTCCGCACCATCTCGGGCGAGTCTGACTGCCGTTCCCTGTCCAATGCCACTTCCCGCACCTGTAATCATCGCAACCTTGCCGGAAAGATCAGCCATGTTCAGCCTCCATTCAACTTGCCCAGTGTTGAAGCAGAAGGTAGCGAATGGCCTCACCGCAGGATGATCAGGGGCAAGCGTCACGCGCTCGCCCAGAAGTCTGGCTGAGCTCCACGACGCTCTCGGCTGGCTCGCAGTTGCGCGGTGAGTTCAGCTAGCGGCTGCCTCGGAGTCGAGGATCGAGGACGTCGCGGAGGGCGTCTCCGAGGACGTTGAAGCCAAAGACGAGCGAGGACAGCGCCAGCCCAGCCCAGAGCGAGGTCCAGGGGGAATAGACAATGAATTGTCGGCCGTCTGCGATCATCTTTCCCCAGGAAACGTCGAGCGTGCCCAGGCCAAGGAAGCTGAGCGCAGCCTCGGCGAGGATGAACGCACCGATGGTGATCGAGAAAATGACGATCAGGGGCGCGAAGAGATTGGGCAGGATGTGGAAGACCATGATTCGGATTGAAGACGCGCCGATCGTTCGAGCGGCCTCGACATATGGCATCTCACGAATCTGAATGACGCTACCGCGCACAATTCGATTAGTGGGTGCGATTCCGAGTACAGATAGCGCGAGCGTGACCCACAGCGCTGAGGGGTCAGTCAACGATGCGATCAGCAACAAAAAGACGATTGGGGGATATGACTGAATGGCGTCCATGATGCGGTTGACCGTCAAGTCGACCGTGCCGCCCAGAGAACCGGCGACCAATCCGATCACAGTGCCGGCGCCGACGCCGATCAGTGTCGCAAAGAACCCGATGTACAGCGACAATCTCGCGCCCTCGGTCACCCTGGAGAAGAGGTCGTGACCCGCGCGATCGGTGCCAAGCCAGTGTTTGCCTGACGGTCCCTGCAGTGAAGCAGCGGTCAGCGGGTTGTCGGTGCCGGTGGCCAGCAGGGCGTCAACGTCGTGAATTGTTCCATCACGAATCTCAATCTGCTCTTCATCCACCAACGTCGCGAGCAAAGTTCCTTCTTCGATGTGCCGTAACGCATAGTCGATCATCTCTTGGGCGACGCCCTGATCGATTGCAGCGGGTCCGTATATCTCAGGGTCCGAAACTAGCTCTCGCAGTTCCGCATCAGAAGTGTCTTCGTCCATTCCGTCCAGCACGTTGGCGAGCTTGTCGTCGGCATAGGTGGCCGAAGCGATCTCGAAGACATCCCGAGAGTCGTAGCGGCCGATGCCCATCCAGCCACCCCCGTCGCCGACAGTTCCGACGGCAATGACGCTCCAGACGAAGACCAACAACACCCCAGCCGCGCCCAGCCGCTTTTGGGCCATGAAGGTGGCGAACCAACGGAGACCGTTGCGAAGTTTGCCGGAGTCGTCGACCCTCAGACCCTGCGACGCCGCGAATTCCTCGATGGTTCCAGTGTCGGCCCCAGGCTCACTCATGATGAAGTCCCAGCCGAGCTACGCATAGCGGATGCGCGGATCAATCAGCGCGTAGCTGACATCGATGATGATGTTGACGATGATGACGAACAGGGCGAGGAAGAACACCATCGTCGCAATGACCGGCGTATCGGCCTGGTAGATACGCTGCAGCAGCGCCAGTCCGACACCGGGGATGTTGAACAGTACTTCGAGGATGATGTTGCCGCCGACCAGCGCAGCCACCTGGAGGCCGAAGACGCTAAGCACTGGAACCAGCGCATTGCGGAATGCATGCCTTCGAATGACCTGCCGCTCGCGTAGTCCCTTCGACCAGGCGGTGCGGACGTAGTCCTGACGCAGCACTTCAAGCAGTTCTGAGCGCGTGATGCGCATGAGTCCCGCGCCGGCGGCAATGCCTCCCGCCACCGCGGGAATCGTGTACAGGGCGAAGAATCCTGGCACAGACTTGAAGATGCTGCGCGCTTCTTCTTCGGCCAGAGGAATCGACCATAAGCCGCCCTCGAAGAGTGAACCGGGAGAAACAACGAAGATCAGCATGGTGGCAACCCAGAACGAGGGCGCCGCCAAGGCGAAGATCGCGAAACCGCGCAGCAAGTAGTCAGGCAGCCGGTCCTGGCGCATCGCCGAGAACACCCCGACAGGGAGGGCAACCACGATCGCCACAATCAGGGCGTACACGTTGAGGTGAAGCGTGCGGGGGAGCGTGCGCAGGAAGATATCCATGGACGGTTCGTTCGTCTGGAACGATGGCCGGAACTTGAGCCGGATCGTGTCCCAGATGAACTCCACGTATTGAATCCCAAGTGGTTTATCGAGTCCGAGACGATGCTTGACCGATGACTCGGTGATTTCGCGAGTCGGCGCGATGATCGTGGTTCCAGGGAGCAATGGGGTGTCGGCGGCCAGTTCGCCATCCGGATTGGACGGCGTGCCGACCAGGTTGACATTCAGGTAGTCCTCCGGAGTGACCCGGTTGACGTTGGCGAGCTCATTGATGTTGGTGCTGTCTCGCAACTTCAGCGTGGTACCAGCCTGAGCAAAGGGCTCTCCTGCGAACGTGGAGAAATCGACATCTGGATTGCGCTCGATCAATAGCGCGACCCCCTGGTCAACGTCCTCGGGCAGCGAGAGCCGCTCCTGCCGGGCGATGACGGACAGCAGTTGGCCATCGATAATGATGATGCTGGATCCCGGAATCAGCTCGCTGTCGAGGTCGATCCGCGGGTTGAGGTCGACTATCTCTTCGGGCGCTACGCCATAGAACAGCGCCAAGGAGTCGACGCTGTCGCCCGCGACCACGCGATGCAGCGTTCGCTCAATCTCAATGTCGCCAATGATGTCCGCCGGCTGGGTCGTGGCGCCGGAGGCTTCGAGGTTGGAGAGTTTGATGGTGACGTAGTCACCCGGCAGGAGGTTGACTCCAAGGAAGAGCAGCGAAATCACCAGCCACAGTGTCGGAATGACGAGCAGGAGGCGACGGATGAGGTACTTCTGCATTGGCTGCTCCGGTAGCGCCGCTCAGCGCGGCGCTACAACGAATGCGGGGCTCCGCACTGGTTTCGCGCGGAACCCCGCGTTCGTTTAGCTCCTAGCCGATCCCGGCTTAGGCCGGGAACTGCGGGTGCGTTGTATCGAGCCAGGTCTCGTCGTGGTTGTGCGAGTCGTGCGCGAACTGCCAGGTGTCCTCGTCGCGGTTGACGTAGGGCCACCAGATCGTGGGCACGACACCGTTCATCACGCCGAACCAGCCGAAGATACCTTCCAGGCCGTGCGACTCGTCAACGCCTAGACCGATCCGCTGCACTTCGCGAGCCATGTCGCGCCGCTGCTCGGTGTCGAGGGTGACGGTCATCTCGTCGATGATCTCCTCAACCGGCGGGTAGTTGTACTGCGTCACGTTGGACGCACCGCCGCGCTTGAGCGCCAGCCCGAACTGCGCTGTCGGGTCGAGGTCGGCAGGGGGGTTGGTCCAGGTAGGCGCTCGGCCGGGGAAGGTCTTGTTGTCGAAGCGGTCCTGCATCACGGTGTATGGTTGCAGGTCGAGCTCGACGTTGAATCCCACGGCCTCGCTGTACATGTTGCGGGTCGTCTCGGAGATACCCGGGTAGGTCTGCTCCCAGATGTCAGGAATGTAGATCGTGACTGTGCGGCTAGTGTCGAAGCCGGAAGCAGCGATCAGTTCACGACAGAGCTGAATGTCGGCATCGCGGTCGATCCGGTAGCCGGGGAACGTACGAAGCTCTTCGTCCGGAATCGTCCAATATGTGGAGAACCAGGGGCAGTAGTGCGTGCCTGATGGCTTTGCGGCTCCCAGGTAGACAGCGTCGATGAGCAGGTCTCGGTCGACGGCGACATGCATCGCATAGGCGAAACGTCGGTCGAGGTATGGGTTACCCAGTCCGTCCGAGCCTTCCCAGCCGGGCTCGTACGTGCCCATGACGGTGACGATCGTGAAGCCAAATGCGCCTTCCGCGACGGGGTGGTCGGGGAAGTCGCTGGTCAGCTCTTCGACCTGCACGGACGACAGCGGGAAGCCACCAATGTCGATTTGCTGGCCGCGATAGGCGGCGTCGACTGCGGTTGGGTCTGTCAGGTTGACGAAGTCCACTGCATCCGGGTACGGCAACTGCTGGCCGTCGGCGCCGGTCTTCCAATAGTTGGGATTGCGCTCGAGATAGATGCCGATGTCGGGGTCGTAGGTCTGCGGAATGTACGGCCCGGAGCCCGAGGAGAGCTCGACGTTGGCAGTCTCATCGCGCCAGCGGGTACCGAACTCCTGAATGCCTTCCGGCGACGTAAACCACGAGAACGGTCGCAGGATTGTACCGCCCAGGTAGGTGGCGTCGGGACCGTCAGTCTTGGCGATGAAGGTCTGCTCGTCCGGCGCCTCTTTCGAGGCCGTCTTGCGGAAGGCATCCTGACCGCGGAATCGGGCGTCGGGGTTGCCTTCGGCGTCGAGCGCAGCAATCTGACGATCGAAGTTGATGTCGATATCCTGCGCGGTGACCAGGCGTCCACCCTCGGTCGGATACTGGTCCCACCAGGTAGCGCCACGATCGATGTTGAAGATGTAGGTCTCACCGTCCGGCTGCTCGGGCAGGGACGAGAGATCCGACTCCATGATTCCCTTCTCTTTGTTCGCCCAGCGGATGAGGTAGTTCATGTAGAACCCCATCCAGTACTGACTGGGGCCAAAGACACCTCGGTGTGGGTCGAAAAAGTCGTGCGTCGCGGCGGGAGTCGAGAACTTCAGCGTGCCGCCGTAGGTGCGCAGCGGTGCGGCAGCCTGCTGTTGCTGCTGAGCCTGCGCAACGGCCTGCTGTTCTTCCTGCTGCTCGGCTTGCTGGGCGGCCTGAGCTGCCTGTTGCTCCTGCTGCTCCTCCTGCATGGCCTGTTGCTGCTGTTGCTGCATGGCCTGTTGCTGCTGCATCGCCTGCTGCTGCTGTTGTTGCTGCTGAGCGGTCTGTGCGGCAGCCGGCTGACCGTCGTCATCGTCGTCGCCACAGCCGACGAGAGCCAAACCAGCGGCGCCGACTCCGGCACGCCCGGATGCCCTCAGGAGAGCACGTCGACTCATTTGCTGACGCTTCATTCGCTGCCAATAGTTGCGTTCGCTCATGGATCTCACTCCTTCTCGGTGCTTCTGACGAGCGTCCCGATAGTTGGGCAAGTCTACCCCAAGTGGAGAGCGAGGTGCTACCACGTGACCAAAGGTCGACGCGTGACCAAATGTCGTGCCGTTGTTTGGTCGACGTGCGCTACCGGCTTCCGCGCAGCCTTGGATCGAAGACATCCCGGAGCGCGTCGCCCAGGACATTGAAGCCGAAGACCAGGCTCGTCAACGCCAGACCGGCGAACAGGGACGTCCACGGCGACTGAACGATGAACTGGCGTCCGTCTGCGATCATCTTGCCCCAGGAGACGTCAAGCGTGCCCAGCCCGAGGAAGCTGAGCGCCGCCTCGGCGAGGATGAAGGCGCCGATCGTGATCGAGAAGATCACAATCAATGGTGCAACGATGTTGGGCAGGATGTGCAGCAGCATGATCCGAGCGTTGGTCGCGCCGAGCGTGCGCGCAGCCTCGACGAATGGCATTTCACGGAGGGCAATCACCGCGCCACGGACAATGCGCTGGACGGGGCCTACGGCAAGCACCGAGAGGGCTAGCGTCACCCAGAGTGCAGAGGGCTCGGTCACCGACCGAAGCAGGAGCAGGAGCACGATCGGCGGGAACGAGAGCAGTGCATCCATTAGACGGTTGATGGCGAGGTCGATGTTGCCTCCCAGACCGCCGGAGATAAGTCCGATCGCGGTGCCAGCGACCACGCCGATCAGGGTGGCGAAGAAGCCGATGTAGAGGGAAAGTCGAGCGCCTTCGGTTACTCGTGAGAACAGATCATGTCCAGCACGGTCGGTGCCGAACCAATGCTTGCCCGAGGGTCCCTGAAGTGAAGCAGTCGTGAGCGGGGTGTTCGTCCCGGTCGCGAGCAGGTCATCCACATCCCTGATTGTGCCGTCAACGACTTCGATCTGTGCCGGGTCGATCTCTTGCAGGTGCGTCAGCACCGTACCGGCAGCGATCATGCCCTCAACGTACTCGAGCATGTCATCAAGCACGCCCGATTCTTGGGCGAGGCTGCCGTACACGTCAGGATTCAACAGAAGTTCGCGCAGCTCTCCATCGGAGATGTCCGCGGGTTGGCCATCCAGTTCATTCGCGATCTTGTCGTCCGCGAAGGAGGGATTAGCGATCTTGAACACATCTTGGGAGTCGTACCGGCCGATGCCTAGCCATCCACCGCCAGATCCGACTGTGCCGACGGCGATGATCGACCAGACGACGACGAGCACCAACCCACCGGCACCGAGCGGCTTGGTCCGGAAGAAGGACAGTAGTGCCTTTCCAACCAGAGACAGAGTGCTGCGCTGTTCGACGCGCAGACCTTGCGCCTGCGCGAACTCTTCCAGTTCTGCCGAAGTCGATTGTCGTTCGTCACTCATGGCGAGTCTCCCGAATCAACCGCTTAGGTGTAGCGAATACGCGGGTCAATGACCGCGTACGAGATATCGATAATGATGTTGACCACAATGATGAAGAGGGCGAAGAAGAACACCATCGTTTGCACAACCGGCAGGTCGGCCTGGTTGATGCGCTGAATCAACAGCAGTCCGATGCCCGGAATGTTGAAGAGCAGCTCGAGGATGATGTTGCCGCCGACCAGGGCCGCAACCTGCAGTCCGAGCACGCTCATCACGTTGACCAGTGCGTTGCGCATCGCGTGCCGGCGAATCACCGTCCGCTCACGCAAACCCTTCGACCACGCCGTTCTGACATAGTCCTGGCGCAACACTTCAAGCAACTCGGAGCGCGTGATCCTCATCAAGCCCGCCCCCGCTGCGATACCTCCAGCGACTGCCGGAATCGAGTAGAGGGCTAGCGCACCGGTAAACGACGTGAAGACGGATCGCGCCTCCTCCGAGGTCAACGGAATCGACCAGATACCGCTCTCGGAGATGCCTCCTGGTGTGACGACGAAGATCATCATCGTCGCAATCCAGAAGGATGGCGCCGCGAGGGCAAGGATGGCGAAGCCACGCAAGGCATAGTCAAGCGGGCGGTCCTGTCGCATGGCCGAGAGAATTCCCACAGGCAACGCGATGACCAGAGCCACAATCAACGCGTAGACGTTGAGGTGCAGCGTGCGGGGCAAAGCGCGCAGGAAGATGTCGAGTGAACCCTCCTGCGTCTGGAACGACGGGCGGAATTTGAGCCGCACCGTCTCCCAGAGGAAGTCGATGTACTGGGTACCGAGCGGTTTGTCGATCCCGAGGCGGTTGCGAATGTTGGCTTCGGTGATCTTGGTGGTCGGCGTGACGATTCGGTCCGACGGGATCAGAATATCCGTACCAGCCTCTAACGGCTCGGCGGGATCGACCCCTCGATTAGCGGTCGTCATCGCTTCGATGTCGCGGCTGAAAGCCGCGGCGATCCCTTCCAGAGTGTCGCCCTCCTCGGCGATCACGAGCGAAGTCGGGATCAACTGAGTGTCGGCCGATAATGTCCCGTCGGGATTGCTGGCGCTGCCAGTCGGATTGACCGCCAGGATGTCGCTGGCCTCAATCCGGTTGACGTGGGCTAACTCCTCAAGTGTCAGCGAGGTACGAATGGTCAGGATGGAACCAGATTCGGCGTAGGGCCTGCCCTGATACTCGGGGAAACTGACGTCGGGATTGCGATCGATCAATAACTGGACGCCGACATCCGATTCTTCAGGCAGTGACACCTTCTCCGAGATGGCGACTTGCTCTAAGAGTTGCCCGGGAATGACGATGATTCGGGTACCTGGTCTCAGGTCCCCTGACGTGTCCAGATCGGGATTCTGGGCCAGCAGCGCCGAAACCGAGGTGCTGTTGTCGATCGCGATCTTCTCCAACGTGTCCCCAGAGATCACGCGATGGGTTGTGTCGGTGACCTCGATGTAGCCAACGATTTCCGACTCGCGCTGTTCGGCTCCCTGGTTCTCGAGATTGGAGAGTTTGCGCGTGACGAAGTCACCCGGCAGGGCGCGCAACGCGAGGAACAACAGCGAGATCACCAACCAGAGCGTCGGAATCACGAGGAGTATGCGCTGGATGAGATATCGCTGCATCGCTGCTCCCGTTCAGTTGGCGCCCGTGGCAGAGGACGCGGGGTTGCGGACCATCAGGCCGGGTAGTCCGGGTGGGTGGTATCGAGCCAAGTGTCGTCGTAACGGTGGGACGCATGGGCAAACTGAAGGGAATCATCACCATGGTGAACGAACGGCCACCAGAGGACCGGTGAGATGCCGTTCATCACCGCAGGCGCGTTCGCTAATCCGTCAACTCCATGTTCCGGATGCGTACCGAGCAAGATGCGCTGCGCTTCATGCGCCATGTCTCGACGCTCTTCTCGATCGAGCGTGACCCGCATCGTCTTGGCCAGGTCTTCCATGGGCTGGAAGTCGTACTTGAGGTTGTTGCTGCTGCCGCCAACGACATAGCCGTTGTTGAAGCCGGTGGTCGGGTCGAGATCATCGGGAGGATTGGTCCACTGCGGTCCTCCTCCGGGATAGGTGCCTTCGATCCAACGCTGGAGCAGCACCGTGTACGGCTGAATGTTGAACTCGACGGTGACGCCCAGCGCCTCTTCGTACATGCTCTTCTCGGTTTCGAGGATGCCGGGATAAGTCCCTTCCCAAATGTCAGGGGCGTAGAGCAGTATCGGGCGATCTTTGTCATAGCCAGAGGCATCGATGTATTGCCGCGCTTCGGCGATGTCGGCCTCTCGGTCTGGGCGGAAGCCGGGCGTCTGCAGCAACTCTTCCTCGGGGATCGCCCAGTAGGAGTTGTACCAGGGAGTTGCACCCAGGCCGGACGGTTTCCCCGAACCGAGATACACCGCGTCGATCATCAGGAAGCGGTCGACCGCGACGTGTAGGGCATAGCAGAAGCGTCGGTCAAGGTAGGGATTGCCAAGACCATCCTCGCCGTCCCAGTCTGGGTTGTAGTTGAAGACGCCAGTGATGATCGTGAAGCCGAAAGCGATATCGCCATGCCCATGATCAGGGAAGTCGCTGAGGATCGATTCTGCCTGAACCGATGACAGCGGGAATCTGCCGTTGACGATTTCTTTGCCTCGGTAAGCTGCCTCGACCGCTGTCGGGTCGGTCAGGTTGGATAGCGTGACGGTGTCGTAGTACGGAAGCGGCTGCCCATCAACACCCATCTTCCAGTAGTCGTCGTTGCGAGTCATGTCGATCCCGATGTCGGGGTCGAAATTCTGCGGGATGAACATCCCCGTGCCGGACGAGAGTTCGACATTGGCCGCCTCATCGCGCCAGCGGTCGCCGAACTCTTCGATGGCTTCGGGGCTGGTGATCCAGCTGAAGGGTCGCAACGGAACCCCCAACCAGGTCGCGTCGGGCCCGTCCGTCCTGGCCACCCAGGTTGTCTCGTCGGGGACATCCATCGAAGCCGTCTGGCGGAACGCTGATGCACCCAGGAAGGTGCCATCCTCGGCGCCCGTGGCGTCCACGCCTTCGATCTGGCGCTGGTAGTTGAGCCGGATATCCTCGGCCGTGACGAGCCGGCCGCCCTCGGTCGGGTAGCGATCCCAGTATCGAGCGCCCTGATCGATTCGGAAGATGTAAGTCTCTTCGTCGGGAATCTCCGGCAGCGAGGCGATGTCGGATTCCAGGATTCCCTGTTCCTTGTTCTTCCAACGAATCAGATAGTTCATGTAGAAACCCATCCAGAACTGGGTGGGCCCAAACACCGCTCGATGCGGATCGAAGTAATCGTGCGTTGCCGCGGGGGTGGAGAAGCTGAGGTCGCCGCCGCGAACGACGTTCGAGACGGCAGCTTGTTGTTGCTGGTCGGCCTCGTCCGCCGTCTGCTCTTGCTGCTCGGCTTGCTGGGCCTGCTGGTCAGCGGCGGACTGCTGCTGCTCTTCCTGAGCTTGCTGCTGCATGGCCTGCTGCTGTTGTTGTTGCTGGGCCTGCTGCTGCATCACCTGTTGCTGTTGCTGCTGTCGTTGTTGCACCTGCGAGACGCTGTCGTCGTCGCCGCCGCAACCGACCAGCGCGAGACCGGCGGCGCCGACGCCGGCTCGGCCGGAGGCTCGCAGGAGAGACCGCCGAGTCATGCGATTGCGTCGAAGTCGTTGCCAGTAGTTGCGTTCAGTCATCCCAGGCTCCATCAATTCGCGCACGGGGTGCGGATTGGCAGAGTGTAGGCGAATTGACACCGCGAGTGTCAAACACGCGGCACTCAGGCAGCCTCGCGACCCGGCTGCGCCTCAATGTTTGGGGCGCAGCCGGGTCAATCAAGTGCTATGCGGGGTAGTCCTCGTGAGCCGTGTCGAGCCACAGCTCCTCGACCACTTTGTGCCCGTTGTGAGCGAACTGGTAGCCATCGTCGATCACGTGGTACCAGGGCCAAGATGCCTCGTTCGACACCGGGTTCATCACGCCCAGACCCGGCGACAGCGATTCCCAGCCGTAGTCAGGATGGATTCCAAGCTGGAGCTGGACCATTTCGCGGGAGAGCTCGCCCTTGGCTTCGAGGTCGAGGGTGACTTTCATCTCCTCGGCGATCTCGGTCACCCTGGGGTTCTCGTAGCTGTAGAAGTTGGCCGATCCGCCAGGCACTCGACCGTTGAGCCAGTAGCTGGTTGGGTCGAGGTCGGACGGCGGGTTGGTCCAACAGGGAATCTGGCCAGTGGACGTACCGTCGACCAGTCGCTGGAGCAGAATGGTGTACGGGTCGATGCTGATCTCGATGCCAATCCCGAGAGCCGACTCGTACATGTTCTTGGCCGTTTCGACGATGCCGGGGTAACGCTGCTCCCAGACGTCGGGGGCGAATAGGTAGATCGAGCGCCCGCTGTCGCGGAAGCCGCTGGCGTCCATCAACTCATTCGCCTCGCGTAGATCGGCCTCGTGATCGGCGCGGAAGCCCGGAATCTCAGTCATCTCTTCCTGACTCGGCGACCAGAAGGTCGAGAACCAGGGGATCTCCTCAAGCACCGACGGCTTGGCAGAGCCGAGGTAGACCGTGTCGATCATCAGGTACCGGTCGGTGGCCAAGTGGAAGGCGGCGGCGACTCGGCGGTCAAGCCAGGGGTTGCCCTCGCCATCCTCGCCCGGCCAGTCGGGGTTGTAGTTGGTGCGGATCATGATCGTGAAACCGCCACCGACCGTGTTGCGCTGCATCTGCGGAAAGTCGTTGAGCAGCGATTCGACACGGCTGATGTTGAGCCAGGCGCCATCCAGTTCCTTCGAGCGGACGGCGGTCTCAATCGCCGTCTCGTCGAAGAGGTTGTAGTACTCCATCTTGTCGACGTAGGGGAGTTGCTGACCCCAAGCGTCGTCTTTCCAGTAATCCGGATTGCGGTTGGCGATGAAGACCTCAGTCGGTTCGTAGCTCTCGGCGATGAACGGGCCAGAACCGGCGACCCGCAACGTCGTTGGGTCATCCCGCCAGACGTCCGACTCGGTGCCCCACTCACGAATACCCTCTGGCGCGGCCATCCAACCGAATGGCCGGAGGAACGTCGCCGACAGGTAGGTCGAGTCGATTCCGTCAGAGGTCGTTCGCAGAGTTAGCTCGTCAACGGCCTCGGCCGTGGCGATCTTGCGCCAGCTGGACAGTCCAAGGAACGAACCGTCTTCGGCACCGGTCGAGTCGACCCCGGCGGTATTGCGATCGACGTTGACCACGATGTCTTCAGCCGTGATGTTGCGGCCGCCCTCGGTCGGATACGCGTCGTGCCACCTGGCCCGCGGGTTGATCGAGAAGACATAGGTCGTCGGGTCGGGGATTTCCGGCAGACCGGCGATGTCGGCCTCCATCTCCGCGTTTTCCTTGTTCTTCCAGCGAATCAGATTGTTGTAGAGCATTGAGTGCATGAACTGGGTCGGCCCGAACACGCCTCGGTGCGGGTCCCAGTAGTCGTGCGTTTCGATCGTGGTCGAGCGACGCATGGTGCCGCCATACTGGGGAATCCCGGTCTCCGGGACGGCAGCCGCCGCTTGCTGTTGCTGCTGTTGTTGGTCCGCGTCGGCGACCGCTTGCTCTTCTTGCTGGTCGGCCTGTTGCGCTGCCTGATCTGCAGCCTGCTCTTGCTGTTGCTGCTGCATCGCCTGCTGCTGCTGTTGCTGCTGGGCCTGCTGCTGCATCGCCTGCTGTTGCTGCTGTTGCTGTTGGGCGACCTGCGCGACGCTGTCGTCATCGTCATCGTCGCCACAGCCAACCAGCGCGAGACCGGCTGCGCCGACCCCTGCGCGTCCGGACGCGCGTAAGATTGCGCGCCGACTCATCCGATTCCGCTTCATGCGTTGCCAGTAGTTTCGCTCTGTCATTGGCATCCCTCCTCGAAATCTGTCTCTGGTTCAGAGGTGGGCAAAGTGTAAGCGCAACTACCGGATATAAGCCAACCACAACACAGAAGGCGACCGAAGTCGCCCTCTGTGTTCGGACAGTCTGGCCGCAAAGGAATCAGGCGGGGAAGTCCGGATGATCAACGTCCAGCCACGAGTTGGGGTGGTTGTGCCCCGCGTGCGCGAACTGGTAGGCGTTGGGATCCCCGTGGAAGTAGGGCCAGGTCACGGTGTTGTTGATCGGGTTCATCACCGCGATTGAGGGCGAGATGCCATCCCAGCCATGGTCGGGATGGACGCCCATCATGATCTGCACGACTTCGTCGGACAGCGTCTTCTTCTCCTCGAGGTCCAACGTCACCTTCATCGTCTCGGCGACTTCGGTGACCCTTGGATGCTCGTAGTGGTAGAGATTCGACGAGCCGCCGGGTACCCGGCCGTTGAGCCAGGAGCTGGTTGGGTCGAGGTCGGAGGGCGGGTTGGTCCAGCTTGGACCGTCACCCGGGTAGGTGCCTTCAACCAATCGCTGCAGGACGACCGTGTAGGGCTGCAGGTCAATGTTGACCGTGATCCCCAGCGCCGATTCGTACATGCCCTTGATCGTTTCGACGATGCCTGGATAGCGCTGCTCCCAGACGTCCGGCTCAATGATGTAGAGCTCACGTCCTGAGTCGCGGAAGCCGGATGCGTCAACCAGATCGTTGGCCAGCTTCAGGTCTTCGTCCCGGTTGGGCCGGTAACCGGGCCAGGTGATCAGGTCGTCTTCCTTGGGCGCCCAGAATGCGGAGAACCAGGGCGTCTCGGGCAAAGCCGATGGCTTCGCCGAGCCGAGGTACACGGTGTCGATCATGAGGTAACGGTCGGTTGCGGCATGGAACGCCGCCCACATCCGGCGATCGAGCCAGGGATTGCCCAGGCCGTCCTCTCCGGGCCAATCCGGATTGAAGTTGGTGCGGCACTGGATGGTGAACCCACCCGCCGTCGTGTGCTTGGTCAAGTTGGGGAAGTCATTCGTCAACGCATCGGTCAGAGCGACATCCAACCCGACGGAGTCAATCTCCCTCGTCCGGAACGCGGTGTCCTGCGCAGTCGGCTCCCACAACTCGATGTAGTTGAAGCCGTCCATGTAGGGCAACTGCTGACCCCAAGCGTCGTATTTCCAGTAATTCGGGTTGCGACGAACGATCAACCGGTCCGTCGGCTCGAAGAACTCGGCGATGAACGGGCCTGACCCGGCGACGCGAAGCACCGTTTGCTCATCGCGCCAGAGGTCGGTCTTGTAGCCCCATTCGTCAATCCCCTCAGGCGCCGCGATCCAGCCGAACGGATTCAGCACCGAGGCCGAGAGGAAGGTCGAGTCGACGCCGTCGGACTTCAGCGAGATCGTGCGGTCGTCGATGACATCAGTCGACGCAATCTTTCGCCAACTCGACGCGGAGAGGAAAGTCGAGTCTTCCGTTCCGGTCGAGTCGAACGCGTTGACCTGGCGCTCGATGTTGTAATCGATGTCGGCTGCGGTGACTGCGCGACCACCCTCGGTGGGGAACTGGTCATGCCAGCTCGCGCCGTCGACGACTGTGAAGATGTAGGTCTCGCCGTCCGGAATCTCCGGCAACTCGGCGAGGTCAGAGTCCATGATCGCCTGCTCTTTGTTAGCCCAGCGAATCATGTAGTTGTAGACCCAGCCATGCATGAACTGGGTGGGACCGAACACCCCGCGGTGCGGATCCCAGTAGTCGTGCGTGCTGACCGGGCCGCCGAAACGCAGCGTGCCGCCGTACTTCGGGGCTTCCGAGACAGACGCCTGCTGCGCCTGTTGCTGGTCTTCCTGCTGCTCGGCAGCGGTGGCCTCCTGCTGCTCTGATTGTTGCGCTTGCTGAGCAGCTTGATCTTCCTGCTGTTGTTGGCTCTGCTGCTGCATCGCCTGCTGCTGCTGTTGCTGCTGGGCCTGCTGCTGCATCGCCTGTTGCTGTTGTTGCCGCTGCTGGGCGACCTGCGAGACGCTGTCGTCATCGTCGTCGCCGCAGCCGACCAGGGCCAGACCGGCCGCGCCGACGCCGGCACGTCCTGAGGCTCGCAAGAGGGCGCGCCTGCTCATCTGCTTGCGTCGCATGCGTTGCCAGTAGTTGCGCTCTGCCATCGGTGTGTCTCCTTGCTCTTGCATCGACCGGCCAGAGATGCCTGAAATGTATTGCGTTTAACAGAGAATCGCAAAACACGCAACAGAGAGCGGGGAGACCCGCCCTCTGTTTGGCGATTGGGGCGTCTGTGCGCGTCGTGACTAGGCCGGGTAGTCCGGGTGGTTGACGTCGATCCAGGTCTCGTCGTAGCGGTGACTGGCGTGGGCGAACTGCAGCGTGTCCTCACTGTGATGCACAAACGGCCACCAGAGCACCGGTGAAATGCCGTTCATCACACCGGGGATCGTGGTGATTCCGTCCAGACCGTGATCGGGGTGGGTACCAAGCAGCAGGCGCTGGGCGTCTTGCGCCATCTCCCAACGCTCTTCGCGGTCGAGGGTGACGCGCATCTTGTACGCGATCTCGGCCATCGGCGGGTAGTCGTAAGACAGTGTGTTCACCGACCCTTCCGGGGTGAAGAAGTCGTTGTAGGGCGCGGTCGGGTCGAGTTCGGCCGGCGGGTTGCCCCACTGCGGGCCGCTGCCGGGGTAGGTGCCGTCGACGAAGCGCTGCAGGATGACGGTATAGGGCTGCACGTCGAATTCGACCTCGAGGTCGAGTGCGTTCTTGTACATGCCGATTTCGGTTTCGAGCACGCCGGGATAGGATGCTTCCCAGAGGTCGGGCGCGATCATGCGCAGGCCGCGACTCTTGTCGTAGCCGGAGGCCTCGAGCAGTGCCCGCGCTTCGGCGATGTCGGTGTCGCGGTCGGGGCGGAAGCCGGGCGTTTGCAGCAGTTCTTCCTCGGGGATCGCCCAGTACGAGCTGTACCACGGGGTGTCGTGCAGACCGGTCGGCTTGCCTGAACCGAGGTAGACCGTGTCGATCATCAGGTAAGGGTCAACGGCCATGCCGAGCGCCTTGGCGAAGCGTCGGTCGACCCAGGGGTTGCCCAAACCATCCTCGCCGGGCCATTCGGCGTTGTAGTTGACCAGCGTGATGATCGTGAAGCCGAAGGCGATTTGACCGTAGTTGTGGTCGGGGAAGTCTTCGGCGATGCCGTCGGCTTGCAGGGTGGTCAGCGGGAAGCGCCCGTTGAGGATTTCTTTGCCGCGGTAGGCAGCATCGACTGTGGTCGGGTCCTCCATGTTGGCCAACGTGACCTCGTCGTAGTAGGGCAGCGGCTGGCCGTCAACGCCCATCTTCCAGTAGTTGGGGTTGCGCGACATGCCGATCCCGATGTCGGGGTCATAGCTGTGGGGGATGAAGGGGCCGGTGCCGCTGGACAGTTCGAGGTTGCCGGCTTCGTCGCGCCAGCGGTCACCGAATTCCGAGATCGCTTCGGGCGAGGTGATCCAACTGAAGGGGCGCAGCGGGACACCGAGCCAAGTGGCGTCGGGGCCGTCGGTCTTGGCGATCCAGGTCTCGTCGTCAGGCACGTCCATCGAGGCGGTGCGGCGGAACGCGCCGGCGGAGAGGTAGGTGCCATCGTCGGCGCCAGTGGCGTCTTTGGCCTCGATCTGGCGCTGGTAGTTGACGCGGATATCTTCGGACGTCACCAACCGACCGCCTTCGGTCGGATACTGGTCCCAGAAGCGCGCGCCCTGATCGATCTTGAAGATGTAGGTCTCGTCGTCGGGAATCTCGGGCAGCGAGGCGATGTCCGGCTCGGCGATGTCCTGTTCCTTGTTCCGATAGCGGATGAGGTAGTTCATGTAGAACCCCATCCAGAACTGCGTCGGGCCGAAGACGCCCCGGCCCGGATCGAAGTAGTCGTGCGTCGCAGCGGGGGTCGAGAAGGTCAGGTTGCCGCCGCGCACGATGTCCGAGGCAGCGATCTGTTGCGCCTGTTGTTCTTGGGCATCGGCGACCGATTGTTCCTGTTGCTCAGCCTGTTCTGCCTGCTGCTCGGCCGCGGCTTCGCCCTGCTGTTGCTGGGTCTGCTGCTGCATGGCCTGCTGCTGACCTTGCTGCTGCATCGCCTGTTGCTGCTGCTGTTGTTGCGCGTCCGACTGAGCCGCAGCTTGCTGTCCGTCATCGTCGTCGTCGCCGCAACCGACCAGCGCCAATCCCGTGGCTCCGACGCCGGCCCGGCCAGATGCTCTCAGCAGAGCGCGCCTGCTCATTTGCTTGCGTCGCATGCGCTGCCAATAGTTGCGTTCTGTCATGGAATCTGTCTCCAAATCCGAATCGAACCGTTCGCGATTGGAGCAGGCTAGGGATTTTGAAACAGGTTCGTTGGCAGCTTTTGGAGAGCGGCAGCGGTTGGCCTCAGGGTCAGGACGGGTAGTCCTCGTGGCCGGTATCGATCCAGGTGTCGTCGTGGCGGTGGGAGTCGTGGGCGAACTGCAGCGAGTCTTCGCCGCGATGGACGAACGGCCACCAGATGGCCGGCGCGATGCCGTTCATCACGCCGGGTGTGGGCGAGATGCCGGCGAGTCCGTGCTCCGGGTGGGTCCCGAACGCGATTCGCTGGGCTTCGTGGGCCAGGTCTCGGCGAGTGTTCTGATCGAGCGTGACTCGCATTCGCTCCACGATCTCGGTCATCGGCTGATAGTCGTAATGGAAGTAGTTCCAACTGCCGCCGGGAGTGAATCGGTTCTGATAGGCCGTAGTCGGATCCAGTTCAACCGGCGCATTGGTCCACTGCGGACCAGAACCGGGGTAACTGCCGTCAATGAGGCGCTGGAGGATGACCGGGAAGGGCTCGATGTCGAACTGGACCTCGATGCCGAGCGCTTCCTCGTACATCGCTCGTTCGGTTTCGAGGATGCCTGTGTAGGTGACTTCCCAGAACTCGGGCGCGATCAGCTTGATCGGACGGTCGACGTCGTAGCCGGAAGCGTCCAGCAAGGCGCGCGCCTCCTCGATGTCTGCTTCGCGATCGGGTCGGAAACCAGGTGTCGCGAGGAGTTCTTCTTCGGGAATTGCCCAGAAGGTGTTGAACCACGGCGTGTCTTCCTGGCCGGTCGGCTTTGCCGAGCCGAGATAGACCGCGTCAATCATCAGGTATCGGTCGACGGCGAGATGCATCGCCTGGCAGAAACGGCGATCTAGGTAGGGGTTGCCCAGACCGTCCCATCCCGGCCAGTCGCGGTTGAAGTTGAACCAGCCGGTGATGATCGTGAAGCCGAAGGGCACATTGCCGGTTGGATGGTCGGGGAAGTTTCCCGAGAGCGCTTCCACCTGGATGGATGACAGCGGAAAGCCGCCGATGGAGATTTCTCGGCCGCGATAGGCCGTCTCGATTGCGGTTGGGTCTTCCAGGCTGGCCAGCGTGACCTGGTCGAAGTAGGGCAATGGCCGACCGTCGACGCCGTTCTTCCAGAAGTTCGGATTGCGCTCGAGTTCGATCCCGATGTCGGGGTCATAAGAGCGCGGGATCGTCATGCCGGTGCCGCTGGAGAGTTCGATGTTGGTTGGGTCGTCGCGCCAGCGATCGCCGAATTCTGAGATCGCCTCGGGCGACGTGATCCAGCCGAACGGCCCCAGGGGAATGCCCAGCCAGGTGGCGTCGGGTCCATCCGTTCGGGCGACAAAAGTCAGGTCGTCGGGCGTGTCCATTGAGGCGGTCTTGGCGTACGAGTCGCGGTGCGGGAAGGTGCCATCTTCCACGCCTGTGGCGTCGCGGCCGTCGATGTGCCGCTGGAAGTTGGCTCGAATATCCTCGGCGGTCACCAAGCGGCCGCCCTCGGTCGGGTACTGGTCCCAGAAGCGGGCACCTTGATCGACCCTGAACACGTAGGTTTCCGCGTCGGGAGTTTCCGGCAGGCTACAGATGTCGGGCTCCATGATCGCCTGCGCCTTGTTGCGCCAGCGGACCACGTTGTTCATGTAGAAGCCCATCCAGAACTGGGTGCTGCCGAAGACCGCGCGGTGAGGATCGAAGTAATCGTGCGCCCGAGCCGGTGTGGACAGGCGCAGGTCGCCTCCTCGGACGACGTTGCTGACAACTACCTGTTCCTGGACTTGGGCCTGTGGCTGAGCTTGTTGTCGCGAGTCTGGCGATTGACTTTGTGCCTGCTCCTGTTGCTGGGCCTGGGCGGCCTGTTGCTCGGCCATGTCCTGCTGTTGCTGCTGGGTCGGGGCGGACTGCCGACGAGGTCTCGGGGTCGGCGCAGCGGTCTGCTGGGGTTCAGGCTCGACGACGATCAGCTCATTGTCGTCATCGTCATCTCCGCAACCGACCAGGGCTAAGCCCGCGGCACCGACCCCTGCGCGGCTTGCGGTTCTGACCAGCGCCCGACGGCTCAAGCGGCTGGCTCGCATCCGTTGCCAGTAGTTCCGCCCCGCCATCGCCTGCTCCTATCGGAAGTGGCGAGAGTATACGGATTCTGACCTTGGCTCCCGAACCGTTGGCGAGTTGGCGCCATTCGCTCCGACTACCCTGCGGTCATGACTCAACAACAGCCTCAGACGCCGCCAGATCCAGACGCGATGATTGCTCAACTCCGTCAGCAGGTGCTGGATGGATGGGAGAAGGGCGCGGACTTCTTTGACGAGCGTTGGGGCGACCAGGGCGATGAGTTTCATCATGGTGTGTTTGCACCGGCGGCTGAGCGGATGCTGGGGCTCGAGCACGGCTCTCGTGTGATCGAGTTCGCCTGCGGCAACGGCGGTTTCGCCCGTCGTCTGGGACGGCAGGGGATGCGAGTTGTTGCGACCGACCTCTCGCCTGCGCTGGTTGCACACGCCGAGCGGCGGACAGAAACGATCTCGGACCAGGCTGTCGATGTGGGCTACCAAGTGGTCGACGCGACGGTTGAGCGTGAGATCGTCAACTGCGGCGGGCCGTTTGACGCCGCCGTGTGCATCATGGGTGTGATGTCGATGCCGATGCTGCGGCCGATGTTCGGCGGAGCGTGGCGCGTGCTCAAGCCGCGGGGGATCTTCGTCGTCGTCACGCTGCATCCTGCGTATGCGACGTCCGGCTACAAGTTTGTCAAGTCGGAGCAGGACAATGAGCCGCATGGACTCAAGGTCGAGCGCTACCTGTCTAGGTACGTCACTCACGGGGTGACCAACACGGCTCAGCAGGAGCCTCAGATCTACTTCCATCGGCCGTTGAGCGAGTTGCTGGGGGACGCGTTCTCTGCGGGATTGGTGCTCGACGGCATGGAGGAGCTGCCCGCCCCTCCGCAGCCGATGGAGGAGGCGAAGCTGATCTGGAACATGCTGCCCGAGATCCCGATGGCAGTGGCATTGAGATTCCGTCGGGTGTGATTGGAGGCCTCCGATGATGGTGATTGGACTCGGCGAGATTTTCGTCGTCCTCGTCATTCGGCCGCTGCGTTTTCTGCTTGGCGGCGAGCGCACGCCACTTGGTCGAGGCGTCCTCCGGTTTGAGCAGTGGATTCTGCGGCACCTGCACATCATGGGCGCGGAGTCTCGGATGCGGCATGAGCTTGACATGCACGGCCAGGCGTCGAGCTTCCTGGCTGAAGGTCTGAGCGATCACTCGAGGTCCATGCCCTCTCTTGGCGACACCGTCGGCAGGGTCCGGGCGGAGACGGGCGCCGACGTGGAGCAGAGTGTTCGGTCGTCTCGTCTGCAGGAACCGTCCGAACTGGGACGGGGTCAGCGCCAGGTTGAATCGAGCGGGGGCGACCGCTCGGACGACATCCAAGAGGCGATGCTGCGGGCGCAACGCGAGCAGAACCAGCGAGCCGAGCGCAATCGCCGACACCACCTGAGGCGCCGGCGCTAGCCCGAGCGGTCCCATTTGAAGGTCAGCACGGACAGTCCCAGTCCGGCCACGATCCAGACGGCCAGCACAATGGCCGCGAGTTCGAGTTGCCAGTTCATTCCCGGCTCGGCGAACTTGTAGACATCGGGGAGGAAGACGGAGCGCAAGCCCTGGGCGACCCAGCGGAGGGGGAAAACTCCGGCGACCCATTGCAGCCAGGTCGGCACTGAAGCGAGGGTGAAGAAGACGCCGGAAATGAACTGCAAGAAGAGGAACGGAGCCTGGATGATGGCTGGCGCAGCGTTGGCGGAGGGAATGATCTTGGTGATCGCGATGCCGAGCACGCAGCCGGCGGGTACTCCCAGCAAGACGATCCAGATCAGGGTGAGCCAGCCGTGCGCGTCCGGCAGCTCAATACCGTAGGCGGCGACGCCGAGGATCAACATGATCACGAGCTGGAGGACTGTGTAGGTCAGCGCGGTTCCGACGAGCCCGATGAAGAACGAGGCCTTGGGCAGCGGGGTCGCTGCGAGCTGTTTGAGCGTGCCGTCGAACTGCTGGATGGCGAGCGAGGTGCCGAGCAGGTTGAAGGAGGTGCCGAAGATAGCGACGCCCATGATGCCGGCGACGAAGTACTGGCTGAACTTGATCGCCGGCACGTTCGCTCCCGCTTCTTCCGGGATGCCGATCTCGAAGGTCAACAGAGAGGAGAAGATGACGAGGAACATGATCGGGAAGGCGACGACGAAGAAGAGGGCGGCCGGCTGGCGGTAGATGGTCTTGAGGTTGAGGACCATGTAGAAGAAGCCCAGACGGACGGTGCGGAGGACATTCGTCGCGTTGGTGGCGTTCACGATTGATCCGCCGTTTCCAGCGCTTCGCTGTCGTCGACCAGTTCGAGATACATCTCTTCGAGATCGGGACGCTCGACCTGCAACTCGGGGATCTCTTCCATGCCTCGATTACGAGACCACTCGATGAGCCGCGCCAGGTGGACTGTCGGCGTCTGGGTGGGCAGGGAGAGACGGCCATCCGCACCGATCGACACTTCCTTCCATTCATCCGGGAGATCTGCCGGATCGAATCCGCTCGGCGGTTGCCAGGAGATTCGGGTGTCGGTTTCCATCTCTCGGCGCAGGGCGGTGATGTCGCCCTCGAAGATGATCCGGCCGTCCTTGATCAGGCCGATCTGCTGGGCCAGATGCTCTGCTTCGTCGAGGTAGTGGGTGGTGAGGATGACGGTGGCGCCGCGTTCGGTCAGGCCGCGGACCACTTCCCATGCCTGGCGGCGCGCGGTGGCGTCGAAGCCGGTGGTGGGCTCGTCGAGGAAGATCAGGTCGGGATTGCCGATCACACTGGTGGCGAGGTCGAGGCGGCGCTTCTGACCGCCGGAGAGCTTCGATCCTCGGCGGTCGGCGTGCTCGGTCAATCCAACGAGTTCGAGCACTTCGTCCGTGTCCATCGGGTGGTCGTAGAGCCTGGCCGTGAAGTTGAGCATCTCGCGAGGCGTGAGGCCTTCCATCGGGGTGCTGTGCTGGAGCACGATGCCGACGCGTCGGTTGAGTTCGCCGCGCTGACGCTGCGGGTCGAATCCGAGGACGGAGACCTCGCCGGCGTCGCGATCTCGATAGCCCTCGAGGATCTCGACCAGCGTCGTCTTACCGGCGCCGTTTGGTCCGAGCAGGGCGTAGACCTGTCCTGCTTCGATTTCCAGGTCGACACCATCAACCGCGACGATGGAGCCGTATCGCTTGGTCACGCCGCTGATGCTGATCGCGGGAGGCATGGGGTCAGGCTACGCGACAGCATTGCGGTCGATCGCCCTCGATGTCGGGGTTACGTCGACGCGCAGGTGGTCGAACGGAAAATTTTCTTTTGGGGTCCGGCGAGGAAAAAACAGTGTTTTGCTGGAGATCGCGCGGTCCGGGTGGTCGGGTTTGGAAGGTTTTGGTAGGCGAGGGGCGTTCGGGGCTGTTCGGTTGCGTTCGATCTCGTCTGATCCGCGACCGCTGGAGGAACGCTGCTCGGGTGACAGGCGGCTTCGGCGGCTGGTTGGTGGTTGGACAGAAAAAATTCCTGGGCGGTCGAGCGGAGAAAAACCTGTGATTTGCAGGAGATCGTGCGGTCCGGGTGGTTGGATTTGGAAGGCTTTGGTAAGTGCTGGTCGATCGATCCTGTTCGATCTTGTCCGATGTCGTTTGCTCACGGTCTGCCGCTCTGCGGAACGAACGCCGTTCGGGCGTGAGCGGTTTTTCGTGGTCGGTTGGTGGTTGGAGGAAAAATTTTCTTGGACCGTCAGGCGAGAAAACGCAGTGTTTTGTTGGAGATCGTGGGACCCGGGTGGTTGGGTTTGGAAGGCTTTGGAAGGTTCTGGTCGGTCAACGCGAGCAGATCGCATTCGAACTTGTTCGGGCCTGTTGGATTGCGTCGAGGTCGGTCTCGTGCGAGTGGCGGGAAGGATTGAGCGAGCATACGTCGGCTCCGAATCGGATGATGATTGCACGCACAAATGTACCGTGTTGCCATGAGGATGCCAAGCGCCTGAGTGTGTCGCGCGGCATGTCTGGCGGGAGACCGGCAGCGCCGATTGGCGAGGAGCGGGCGACGGCGGTCAGCAGAGCGACTTGAACAGGCCCTAGACTTGGCGCAGCCCGGAACCGACCGGCGGAGGCGGAGCGCAACATGACTTCCATCAATCAGGACAAGCTGAACGAACTCTTTGATTACGTCGAGGGGATCGTCAGCGAAGAGCAGGTGCCGGCCGCGCAGATCGCGATTGGTCATGAGGGCGAGCTAGCCGGGATGCGTACGTTTGGCATCGCGCACCAGGGCAGTTCGGTACAGCCGGCACGCGACGACACGCTGTTCTGCATGTTCTCGTCGACCAAGGCGATTGTTGGCGTCGGCGTCTGGAAGCTGCTGGACGAGGGGTTGCTCGACCTGGACGAGCGGGTGGTCGACATCATTCCGGGCTGGTGCGCGGAGGGCAACGGTGAGGCGTCGTATGCCGATGTGACCGTCCGCAACGTGATGCTGCACACCGGGGGGTTCCCTCATGCGCCGATGAACCCGCGTCTGTGGGAAGACCGGGAGGCTCGGCTGCGGCGGATGATGGGCTGGCGGCTCAACTGGACGCCCGACAGTCAGTGGGAGTACCACGCGACCTCGGCGCACTGGGTGCTGGCCGAGATCATCGAGCAGAAGACCGGCGAAGACTTCCGCGACTGGCTGCGCGCAAACCTACTTGATCCGATGGGCCTCGACAATCTCTACGTCGGCCTGCCCAACGAGGAGCATGGCCGGGCGGCATCGATCGTGTACACGGAGGAACCGCTGCCGGTCGACGGCGGCGAGGTCTTCCCGCAGACGATCCTGCATTTCAACCTAGCCTCGCAGCGTCGGGCGGGATGCCCCGGCGGCGGCGCGTTTGCCAACGCGGCCGATGTGGCGATGTTCTACCAGCAGGTGATTGCTCCGTCGGATGACGGTCCGCTGAGCCGGAGCGCGGTCGACCTGGGCACAACGGTGATGACGAATCCCGACCGGCACACCGATCCACTGAGCGGCATCCATGTGAACCGGGCGTTGACGGTCGTGCTGGCGGGCGAGGACGGATTGACTGAGGAACGCGGATTCGGCAGCGGCGCCTCGCCGAGCGCGTTTGGCCATGCCGGCGCGGGCGGACAGATCGCCTGGGGCGACCCAGAGACTGGTTTGTCGGTTGGCTTCCTGACGAACGGCTTCCAGCAGGACGAGCACATCCGCGAGCGCACGTCGAGGATCGGCACGATGGCTGCGGCCTGCGTCGAGTAAGGGAACTAGCTACTCGGACTCCGTGCCGGGGAGCAATGGTCCGTCGGAGATGGCGGGGAAGGCCCGCGTGATCGCGAGCGCCGCGTCGGTGTCGAAGAAGGTCAGGCGCTGGATCACGGTCCATTCGTCGGAGGCCCAGCGTTCGCGCAATCGATCGCCCTCGGGCAATCTCTGGCAGACCACGTTGATCAGATGATCGAGGAGCTTGTCGAGCCAGCGGAACATACCGAGCATGGAGGCGTCAATCGCCTCGGCTGCGGCGGTGGTCTGTCTGGCCGAGGCCTTGAGGGCCTCGAGCTTCTGGTCCGGGTCGGCCCGCTCGAAGTTGGGGTGGTTGGTGATGATGTAGATGTTTGGGTCGTTCGCCAATGGGAGTGCGGAGAAGTCGGAAGTGGCTCCGATCGACGAGGCGGCCAGGGTCTCGGCCCAACCGGGGAGCGTTCCCTGGGGCGCCACGATCTCGGCCAAGACGGGATCGATATCGCCTAGCGGAACCCGGGACAGACGCCTGAGACTGCCTCGGGCACCTCGCAGGGGAGCGCCGGCCTCGCCGTAGCAGAGCGGCACGATGGTTGCGACGTGGTCGAGCAGCTCGGCGATGTAGTGGGCGACGAGGTCGACGTGGAGCGGGGTACGCTCGACCAGCTCCTGGGTGAGTTCTTCCTCGATTGCTCCGACGGTTCGGTTTTTCAGGTCTTCGAGCGGCACTTGCATGTCTTGCAGAGCGGCGACCAGCTTGGGTCCGAGCTGACGCAGCCGCACTGCGGCGTTGGTGAAGGCGTCGTCTGGCTCGATGTAGGCCATCGCCTCGGAGGGCCAGAGTCCGATGCCGAAGCGGATGTCAGGATTGGGCATGCGCGAGACGTCGCGGTCGCGTCCGGCGACGACCAAGGTGCCTCGCGCGGGCATGTAAATGCCGTGGCGCTGCGGAACCGGGTCCGCTGCGGTGTCCGGCGCGTCAGTAGCCGGCATGTCGGTCCACGACGTCGCGCAGGGGCTCGCCGGCGATGTAGCGCCTCAGGTTCTCGGCGAACCGGTGCGCGGCCTTGCCAAAGTAGTTGGGTTGCAGTCCGCTGTTGTGGGGCGTGATGAACAGGCTGGGGACGCTCCACAGGGCATGTCCGTCGGGCAGCGGCTCGGGCGAGGTCACGTCGGTGTAGGAGGCTCGCAAACGTCCGCTGTCGAGCGCGGCGACCTGCGCGTCCCAGTCGACCACTTCTCCGCGTGCGATGTTGATCAGCGCCGCGCCGGGCTTCATTGCGGCCAGCTCTGCTTCACCGATCAGGTGGTGGGTGTCTTCGGTCAGCGGGACGGCGAGGACGACGTAGTCGGACTCGCTGAGCACGTCGTTGAGGCGCTCGGGCGGCCAGACGTAGGCCACGGAATCAGGCGCATCGGGCGGCGGTGTGCCGTCGCCGGAGGCTCGGCGCCGGATGCCGACCACGCGGGCGCCGAAGGCGTCGCAGAAGCGGGCGATCTCGGAGCCGATCGCTCCGTAACCGATGATTCCGACGGTTGCGCCCTCGAGGGTTTCGGGATCTGAGCGCGCCCAAGTGCCCTGTCGATGCGCCTCGATCAGCCGGATCATTCGCTTGGCGTCCATGAGCATGAAGGCGAGTACCCACTCGCCGATCACTCGCGCGGCGAGGCCGGGCATCTTGGTGATGACGACGTCTTCGCCGATTGGTCGGTCGAGGATCTGGTTGGCTCCGGCGGAGGCGAGGGCGATCCATTCGAGGGCTGACGCTTCGCCGGCCAGGTCTCCGCTGAAGAACGTGAACCAGACCTGGTCTCGCTGCTGGATTTCGTTGCCTTCTGCGATGGCGGCTCTGACGTCGATCTGTGGGTGAGCGGGCTCGCGCATGTAACGGGCCAGGTTCTGGGAGACGTTGTGGATCTCGATCCGCGAATCGACGGAGCGAATCACATCGAGGGCCGATTCGGGAACGGGCAGAAAATTGGCGATATGAATCTTGTCCATATCCTCAGAATAGGTCCTCTACCGATAAGCTGAGCCTATGCCTGATGCACGGCAAACACTGCGACTGACCTGCGCCGACGCGGAAGCAACCCGCGCGGTCGGAGCGGCGGTGGGTCGGCTGGCGCCTGCGGGCACGGTCGTGTTGCTCCAGGGCGATCTGGGGGCGGGCAAGACGGTGATTGCACAGGGCGTGGGTCGCGGGCTGGAAGCGCCGACGGTCGTGAACTCGCCCACCTTCGTGCTGGTCAACGAGCATCTTGGCGGTCGCTTGCCGATGCGTCATGCCGATCTGTACCGGCTGGACGACCTCGACTTAATCGCCGAGCTTGGCCTGGCTCAGGCGGCGGAAGGCGGCATCTTGCTGGTCGAGTGGCCGGAGCGCGGCGAGGGTGTGTTGCCGGCTGATCATCTGCATGTGCTGATCACGCCGCTTGAGGATGATGTTTCTGAGGACGCGCTTGACGCCTCGCCCCGCGAGCTGGTGTTGTCTGCGTCGGGTGAGCAAGCGCAAGACCTGTTGCTTGGGTTGGCCGAACAGTTTGCCGTGGTTCCTGCCTGATGGAGCTTTCGATTGACACTGTCGGCGAGCAGTCCAGCGTCGCGGTGAGCGACCGGGGTCTCGTCCTGACCGAGATCAACTGGCAGTCGGGACGTCGACATACGCCGTCGCTGACGCCGATGATCGATTTCGTCTGTCGGCAGACGGGCAACACGGAAATCGTCAAACAGGAACTCGAAGCCGTGTTCGTTGATGTCGGACCAGGCGCATACGGCGGCATTCGCTCGGGGATGGCTGCTGCCGAGGGTCTGGCGGTGGCTCTTGATCTGCAGTGTGTTGGTGTCGGACGGTTGGAGATCGAGGCGTTTCAACATGCGTCGAGCGGTCTTGCCGCGGCGATCCACCGCGCTTCGCGCACGTCCTGGGCCTGGCAAATCTTCTGGGGTCCGCTCGATCGTTGGCGTGAGCTCGGGCCGGCGCAGACCGGTGCGGAGTTCGAACTGTTGCGCGCGCTAGGCGACGCGAGGCGGTTCGCCGGGCGGCCGGGCGTGATCTGCGGCGAACCGGGTCGCCTGTCGGACGATTCCGCGGCTTCGCTCGAGCACGCGGGCTGGGCGTGTTCGCCGGCCTCGCTGAACACCCGCCGCGCCGGCATACTGGCCGAACTTGGCTGGCGGCGTTTGCAGGATGGACAGGGCGTCGCTCCCGCTGCGCTCGAGCCGCTGTACCTGCGGGAACCGGCGATTGGTCCGCAACCACCTCAATAGTTCCGATCCCTGTGTGATTCTTCCGACAACGACCGAGGCGATGTCTCGTCTTACGCTGAGTCCGCCTGCAGCAACTCATCGCTATCGAACCTCCGGAGCCTGCTATGTCCACCGAACGTACTCTTGTCCTGGTCAAGCCCGACGGTGTCCAGCGCGGCCTGATTGGCCAGGTACTGGCCCGGCTCGAAGCACGCGGCCTGAAACTGATCGGGCTGAAGCTGATGCAGATGGACGAAGCGCTCGCCAACCGGCACTACGCGGAGCACGTCGAGAAGCCGTTCTTTCCCGGATTGCGCGACTTCATTACGTCCGGACCGCTGGTCGCCGCTGGGTTTGAGGGCGCCAACGCAGTCCAGCTCGTGCGCAACACAATGGGCGCGACCAACCCACTCGATGCCACGCCGGGCAGCATCCGCGCCGACTTCGGCGTCGACCTGGGCCGCAACGTAATCCACGGCTCCGACTCGCCGGAGTCGGGAGAGCGCGAGCTCGCGCTGTTCTTCGAACCGTCGGAGCTGGTCAGCTGGAGCCGAGATGTCGAGGGCTGGATTTACGAGTAGCTTGGAAGCGGCGCTGAGTCGCGAGCGTTACTCGACGCGCAGCAGCGTGTCGGCTTGCGACCAGAGGCCGTCGAGGTCGTAGTAGTCGCGCGTTTCACGGTCGAAGATATGCACCACCACCGAGCCGTAGTCGCAGAGCAGCCAGCCGCCTTCGGAACCGCCTTCGCGCCGTGGGAAATCGGCGTCGGGGACATGGCGCAGCGCGTCTTCGAGCGCGCCGAACTGTCGGCGCGACGTGGCGGACGCGATGACGAAGTAGTCAGCGAGGTCGGTGTGAGGACCGACGTCGAGGAGGACGATCGCCTCGGCCTGCCGTTCGTCGAGCTGTTCGACGACGGCGCGGGCGAGCCGCTCGGCGTCTTCCTTGGTGGTACGTACGGGCCTCCGCGCGGTTGGGTCGAGTGCCGTCGCTGGAGTAGTCACGTGGTCAATGGTAGCGCTCCGGGTCGAGAACATGGCTGAACGAGTCGTCGTGGGCATGAGCGGCGGCGTTGACTCCTCGGTCGCCGCGGCGCTGCTCGTCGAGCAAGGCTATGACGTGATCGGGATCACGATGCGTCTCTGGACCGAGGCGCGGCCCGAGGACTACACAGGTCGGAGCCAGTGCTGCGCGATTGAAGACATCGGTGACGCGCGTCGTGTCGCGCAGCGGCTTGGCATTCCCCATTACACCCTCAACCTGGAGCGGCCGTTCCGCAAGTTCGTTGTTGATCAGTTCATCGACGAGTACGCGAATGGGCGCACGCCGAATCCATGCCTCAACTGCAACACGTACATCAAGTTCGACGCGTTTCTTGAGCGCGCCAAAGCGCTGGGCGCCGACTGGATCGCGACCGGTCACTATGCGAGAACGTCGCGCGACGATGATGGTCGGCCGCGGCTGCTTCGTGGGATCGACCGCGACAAGGATCAGTCCTACTTCCTCTACACGCTGACGCCTGAGGCGCTGGCAATGACCCTGTTCCCCGTCGGCGGTCTGCAGAAGTCCGAGGTAAGGGCAGTTGCGGAGCGGCATCGCCTCGCCGTCGCCGACAAGCCGGAGAGCGCCGACATTTGCTTCGTTCCTGGTGGCGACTATCGGGCCGTGGTTGCGACGAAGGTCGCCGACCGTCCCGGCCTGATGCTCGACACGGAGGGTCACGAAGTCGGTCGACACCAGGGCGTTCAGCACTTCACCATCGGTCAGCGCAAGGGTCTGCAGACCGGCGGTGGAGGCGAGCGTCGGTTCGTGACTGCGATCGACGCCGATACCAACGTTGTGACGGTCGGCAGTGCCGACGATCTGCTAGTGGACCGGATCGAGCTCTCCGAGGTTCGTTGGCTCGCCGCTCCGACCGATCGGTTCAAGGTGCAACTACGCTACCGCTCGACCCCGTTGCCGGCCAGACTGGACGGTCGCGTGCTCACTCTGGACGAGCCGGCGACCGCCGTCGCGGCGGGGCAGGCTGCCGTGTTCTACGACGGCGACCGGGTGCTGGGCGGCGGCACCGTGGAATCGACGGCTTCGGTTACGATCAGCTCATGCTGTTGAGCACGATCACCGACATCCGCGACATCGTCATCATCGTCGCCGGGCTGCTCAGCGTGATCGCGTTGCTTGTGATGATCGTGGCCACGATCGTGGTCGGATTCCTCTCGTTCCGCCTGCTCCGAGCCGCGCGCAAGACGTTCCAAGAGGGCGTGCCGCCGCTGCTCGAGAACGCGCAAGAGACGGTCAAGACGGTCAAGGGGACTGCGGAGTATCTGGGCGACTCGGCAGCAGAGCCGGTGATCCGGGCTTATGCCACGGCCTCGAGGATCCAGAGGATGTTCGACGTCCTCAGCGGCAATTTCCGCCAGAAGGGCGGTTGAGATGGGCTTCTGGAGAGGCCTGCGCTGGGGTCTGTTTCTCGGGGTCCTCGCTGCGCTCGTTGGCCGCGTGATGAGCGGCGAGGACAACAAGGAACAGTGGGAACGGGCGAAGGTCGCGGGGGATGTCGCTGCTGCTCAGGCCGAGGTTGAGCAGCGGGAGAAGTTCGAGCGGACTCGTCGGGGCAGCGATTCATCGTAAGAGAGGGCAAAGTCCCAACTTGCTTCCACTTTCAGCCTCTTCCGCCCTGATACACACGGAACGGCTCCTCGTGCTGAATGATCCAACTCGCGATTCTCTTTCCTACTCCAGCGCCCTTTGGGTCTCCCCAAGCAACTATGAACTCGAAGAGGCGGCTGTTGTTCTTGTTGGTCAGTGACTGCGAGATTGAGTCAGCGAAAACCTGATTGAGGCGATCCCGATACACGCTTACTAGCCTTTCTGCGCCACGCTCTGTCTCGTATTCCGGTTCATCATCGAACATTGACATCTGCTGTCGGGGTTGATAGAGAGATCGCCAGCTGTCGTCACCGTATATTCGGGTAAAATGGTCTTTGAACCGCGCATCTTCAGGGTTGTCGTATCTCTTCAGCATCCGACGGATGGGCATAGTCGGGAAGAGAATCAGGACATCGCACTTCCGTGTGTCCGCGAGGGCCTGGACGGTCGACCAAGAGACTTCAGTCGCGAAAGGGTCTAGGAGCACTAGTGCTCGGTCAAAATCATCCATCTGTCGGCAAAACCGAACAACCTCTTCATTTGCATCGCCCTGCACAACTCGGTGGTGGCGGCCAAGGGCAGTATTGTCCATCTTGGTGCGAAGCCTCTCTGCGATGTCCTTTTCTTTCTCCACGAAGATCAACTCGTCAAACGGCTTGTCCGAAATTCAGAGCGCCACCGTTGCGGAACCATCAATCACGTTTCCTGCGTGAAGACCCGACTTGATTGCAACACTCCCTTCGCCAGCAAAAGCATCGAAGTAGATAAGGCGAAACGGCTGATTCTTGAGGGCCGTTGTGTAAGCGTCAGCGTACGCACCAAGGTTCCGTAGTTTCTCAACAGTCCAGTCGCCACCGTAGGACGCTGGTTCTCCAGTACTCTCAGCTATCACTTAGGATCCTCTCGGCATTTGCTCGTGTTGTCGTCCGTCAAGCCTGCGCCCAGAGCGCCTCTTGCCTTTTCGATGACCCCATTCATCGTGTGCGCCCCACTGCTTGAAGAAGAACGGGACGTTCTCTGATGCGCACTGATCGCGAACGCCTCGCACCCATTCAGGATCCATCGCACGAGCGCCGGGACCGCTCTCGCCGCCTGCGATGACCCAGTGGATATTCTTCAGATTCAGATCAAGCGACCCTAAGAGCGGCTCACAGCTCAGAAACCGGACTCTGGCGGGTACCGATCGCAGATCGTCGACGCGACACGCAAACCGCTGATTCTCGACCGACACACCCATCCAGACGTTTTCGGGCCAGGGCAACGACGGCGCGATTTCTGCGAGGCGCTCAGAGCGCTTCGTCAACACCTGGAACCTGTGGCGCTTCGCGGACTCCATCACCTCGAACACCTCTCGGACGTAGTCATCCGGCACGTCCTCGTGAAACAGGTCGCTCATTGAGTTGACGAAGATGGTTCGCGGTTTCTTCCAGCGCAGCGGCTGACTCAGGCGCTCTGGCCGGAGCTGAAGGTCGAAGCCGTTCTCGTAGGGATGTCCCGGCACACCGCGAAAACGCTCAGCGAACGTCTTCGCATAGCAATGAGCGCAACCTGGGCTCACCTCCGTGCAGCCCGTCACCGGATTCCAGGTCGCCTCGGTCCACTCAATCGATGACCGCTGCATATCAATACTCCGTTCACCTGTTCATAATAGAACCGATAATCTGTCCTAGTCAACGGTGCCGGATCCTCCGGGACCTTGGCTAGCATGGCTACCGCGACTCTGACACACCGGGCACCGAAAGCGAACCCCACATGATCCCCGCAGACGAAACCTTTGATGGCACGTTTCCGTTTGAGCCTCACTTTTCCGATGCTCCCGGGTTTCGGATGCACTACGTCGACGAAGGCGAGGGCGAGCCGGTCATCCTGCTGCACGGCGAGCCGACCTGGGGCTACCTGTACCGCAACTTCATTCCGGGTCTGTCTGAAACGAACCGGGTGATCGTCCCCGACCACATGGGCTTCGGCAAGAGCGAGACGCCACAGGATCGGGAGTACACGCTTCGGACGCACGTCGGAAACCTGGCGGCGCTGATCGATGAGCTCGATCTGCGCGACATCACCTTCGTGATGCAGGACTGGGGCGGACCGATGGGCTCGCAGTACGCCGTGCGCAACCTCGAGCGGGTCAAGCGCATGTGCGTGCTCAACACGGTGATCCCGGGCTCTCGTCGGGAGCCTCCGAATGCGCCGGTGACGCCGTGGTTCCAGTGGATCGGCAAGCATCACGAGGCCGGCACGCTGGATGAGACCCTCGGCCACCTGGGCAGCAATGTGCTCAGCGTGATGAAGATCATCGGATTTGAGAACTCAGAGGCGGTAGACGACGCCTGGATCCGGGCCTACTCCGCGCCATTCCCAGACAAGGAATCGTGTATCGGCGCGATCGAGTTCCCGCTCGACGCCTACCTGGGCCGGATCCGCGAGTTCGTCTTCGAGGAGATCGCCAACGTGCCGGAGCTGGCATCCAAGCCGGCGATGATGGTGGAAGGGATGCAGGACCACGCGATCGACCCCGAGCGCGCCATCGGCGGATTCCAGGCGCTCTATCCGGAGGCTCCCGTGACGATCCTGCCCAAGGCGGGACATTTCTGCCAGGAAGATGCGCCCGAGATCATCGTGCCGCTGATCAAGCAGTTTCTGGCGTTGACGAAGTAACGGGGTTGTGTAGCTGGCGGAGAGGGTGGGATTCGAACCCACGAGGGCCTTGCAGCCCTACACGCTTTCCAGGCGTGCCTGATCGTCCACTCCAGCACCTCTCCGGAGACGGTTGGCCGAGAAAAAAACCTGGCGGAGAGGGTGGGATTCGAACCCACGAGGCACGTCGCCGCACCTACCGATTTTCGAGATCGGCTCCTTCGGCCACTCGGACACCTCTCCGTTGCCAAGTATACGCAGCGCCTGGACCCGATTCGGCAATAGGCTGTGTGCCATGTGGCGCATTTGACCGCGCCGAATCGCTGCTTCTTGTGTTTCCGGAGACCCTGTGACCCACGCCAATTCCCAAGCCAAGACGATCTCTGAACTGCTCACGCCGCTGGATGGCGGCGCCTCCGCCCTGGGCTCGCCGGGGCGGCCCGATCTCACGTTCAACGGCCTCCGGGGGCAAATCGCCAAGACCGGCGAGCAACTCAACAGCTTCGGCCTCGGGCGCGAGGACGGCATCGCGATCGTGTTGTCGAACGGCGCCGAGATGGCGGCCGCCTTCCTCGGTGTCGCGAACGCGGCCACCGCAGCGCCGCTGAATCCGGGATACCGCGCCGACGAGTTCGAGTTCTACCTCCAAGACCTCGAGGCCAAAGCCGTCGTCGTGCAGGAGGGCGTCGAGACCCCCGTTCGCGAGGTCGCTCAGCGATTGGGCATCCCGCTGGTGGAACTGCAGCCTGAGTCGAATGGTCCTGCCGGGCTATTCGATCTGTCTGCTGAGATCAGCGGGGCGCCAGAACGACCCGGCGAAGCCGGACAGGACGATGTCGGCCTGGTGTTGCACACTTCCGGAACGACATCGAGACCGAAGATCGTGCCGCTGCGTCAACGCAACCTGACCGCGACGGCTCACAACATCCGAAACACGCTCAATCTCACTTCTGAGGATCGCTGCCTCAATATCATGCCGCTGTTCCACATTCACGGGGTGATGGCGGGCATTCTGGCCAGCATCGGCGCGGGCGGATGCACCTGGTGCTCGCCGGGATTCAACGCGATGCAGGTCTTCGGCTGGCTGCGCGAGGCCCGTCCGACCTGGTACACGGCTGTGCCGACGATGCACCAGCTCATCCTGACTCGCGCTTCGCGCAATGCTGCTGTGCTTGAGGAGACCGAACTGCGGCTGATCCGCTCTTCCTCCTCCTCGCTGCCGCCGACCGTGATGGCTGAGCTTGAGGAGACGTTCGAGGCTCCGGTGATCGAGTCCTACGGCATGACCGAGGCGGCGCACCAGATGAGCTCAAATCCGATGCCTCCGCTCGAGCGCAAGCCGGGCAGCGTCGGCCTGCCGGCCGGTCCCGAGATCGCGATCATGGACGAGGACGGCGCACTGCTCGCGATGGGGCAGCGCGGGGAAGTCGTGATCCGCGGCGACAACGTCACCGATGGCTATCGCAACAATCCCGAGGCCAACGCCACCGCCTACACGCGAGGCTGGTTTCGCACCGGCGACCAGGGCGTGCTCGACGACGACGGCTATCTCACCATCACCGGTCGGCTCAAGGAGATCATCAACCGGGGCGGTGAGAAGATTTCGCCGCGTGAAGTCGACGAGGCTTTGCTGCAGCATCCGGCCGTTGCCCAGGCGGTGACGTTTGCGATGCCGCACGACCGACTGGGCGAGGAAGTCGCCGCCGCAGTCGTCCTACGTGACGGCGAGGAGTCCGACGAACGGGCGATCAGAAGGTTCGTGGGCGAGCGAGTCGCCGATTTCAAGACCCCGCGCCGGGTCGTGATCCTGGACGAGATTCCCAAGGGCGCGACGGGGAAGATTCAGCGGATCGGCCTGGCGGAGAAACTCGGACTGACTGAGTAGCGGCGCCTAGGTCTTCGAGTCGATGCTTCGCAGCAGATCTCGAATCTCCACCAAGAGTTCGTTGTCGCTCGACGCCGCCTGAACCATCGCCGACTGGGCGCCGCCCTCTTGCAACACTTCGCGTTGACGGAGAACGGCGTCGCGGAAGGCGGGGGCGTCGACCACGCCGATCAAGTTGCCCTCAGCCCCAGCCGTCCCTGACTGACCGGCGGTCTCGACCTTCAGGCCCTGGATTCCGCTGATTCGCATGAGCGGGTCGTCGTGCAGCCGGACATCGGTGATTCGATCGAGTGGGATTGTGCTGTCGCTGCGGAAGTAGACGCCTCGGGTCAGTTCGAGCGAGGAGAGCGTGAGGCGGGCGCTGAAGCGGTCGTAGGCCCTGGGCAGATATGAAACGCTCCAGATCAGCCAGAACGGGATCAGTGGAATACCGACCAGCGTGATCAGGAGCAACAGGCTGACGGCGAGGCGTCCATAGGACATGACGCCTCGATCGAACTCAGCCTCCAGCAGCACTTCGTCTCTGGATGAGGTCATGCGATCCTCCACTGGTCATCAGCCCGACTGCCTGACAACATAGGCGAACGTAATCAGCAGGGTCAGGCAAGGGAGAACAGCATGGAGTTCGGCATTCACCTAGTCCAGCAGAACGTGACGATCGGCGAGTGCCGGCAGCTCTGGCGATGGGCCGACACGGCCGGTTTCACCTGGGTCGACGTCTCCGATCACTTCTACGAGTCGCCGATGACGGACAAGCGCGGCCCCTACCTCGAATGCCTCGCCAGCCTTGCGGCACTCGCGGTCGATACCGAGCATGTACGCGTCGGTACCTGCGTGCTGGCCATGGACTACCGCCATCCCGCCGTGCTGGCCAATGCACTGGCCACCATCGACCATCTCTCCAACGGTCGGCTCGATGTCGGCCTGGGCGCTGGCTGGAACGAGCAGGAGTACTCGGCCTACGGCATCCCCTTCGACCGAATCGGTCGGCGCATGGATCGACTGGAAGAGGGCATTCACGTCCTCCGGGCGCTATGGGAGGAGTCCGAAGCGAACTACGCGGGTGAACACTTCCAACTGACCGACGCGCTTTGCGAACCCAAGCCGATCCAGCCGCGGGTGCCGATCTGGATTGGCGGCCTCGGCGAGCGGCGCACGCTACAACTGGTGGCTCGCTACGCCGACGGCTGGAACGCGCCGTATCTCAATGTCGAGGATTGGCAACGCCTCTCTGGAGTCCTCGATGAGTGGTGCGAACGGGTGGATCGCGATCCGTCCCAGATTCAGCGCGATGTGAACCTCTCATTCCATCTCGCCGCGAGCGAGGCAGACCGGCCCAGGGCGGTCGCCCATTTCGAGGAGGTCTTCGGCCCCGCCGGCGACGCCTTCCGCCAGCGCGGCGCCATCCTCGGCACGCCTTCGGAGGCGATTGATCTCCTCGCCCCGTACGCCGAGGCAGGCGTCGACCGAGTCAACATTACGCTGCGTCCGCCGTGGGACTGGGACGCCCTCCGCGCCTTCAGCGAAGAAGTGATCGGTGGAGTCTGAGCGAATGCGCAAACTCGGCATCACGCTTGCTCTGGCGATCGCGGCAATCGCGATCGCCTGCACCGACGACATTCCGATTTGGACGCCGCCCGAGCCTGCGCCCATCCAACCCGAGCCTCAGCAGGTTCAAGCCGGACAACAGCTCGCCGACGCTCCGCTGCGATCCGACATCTACAGCTATCGCAACGTGCGGCACTTCGCCGACGCGATGCTCGAAACGCTGGCCCAGGAACGGCTCTGGTGCGACGAGCAGCCCGAGGTTTCGGACCTGCGTGCGCAGCTCGAGGAGCAGGAACCGGAGGACCTCTGGCGCGACCTGCTGATTTCGGCCGAGGGAGAAGACCTGCGAGCCGTCGAGATCATCGCCCAGACAACCGCTGAGGCGCGCGGCATCGAACTCCAGGAGCTCCCGCCCGTGTTCCTCGTCAGCCGCACAAGCCTTCGTCAGTGGGCCTGCCTGACCGAGGACATCTGGGAAGACGCGTCCGATGAGGAAGACGAGGATGATTGGACGGTCGGTCGGCCCGCCAGCCGGCTGGCAATTCTGCTCGGCCAGAACGTCGAGGACTATGGCGACCTGGAACAGAGCTGGATGAGCGCCACTCTGGCCTGGGGTTGGTACGGGGAGATCGAAGACGCGGACGAGCTCGAACCGGGGGAGGACGGCGTCGGAGAAGTCGTGATCGTCTCCGCTCCCCCGATACCAGCCATCTTCGTTGGCGTGATCTCGCACGAACTGGTCCATTTCCTCCAGGATCAATGGACGGGATGGCGGCTGCACGACTGGTATCGGGACGCCGAAACCACAGACGAACTTGAGGCGCTGCGCTGGGTCGTCGAAGGAGACGCCACGCTGAACGAGCTGTACGGCGAGGAGCTGCCACTCCTCGAACTGCTGGCCGATATCCAGTGGGGGCCGGAGGAGAACGCGGAGTACGACCTGTGGTACCGGGCGTTCGAAGCGCTGACGCCGCAGGACTCGGAGAACCTCTTCGCCGCCTACGACCAGGGCAGCAATGTCATGGCCGCGCTGCGAGCCGAGGGCGGACAGGCGGCCATCGACGCCCTCTTGCTCGATCCACCTGAATCCACCGAACAGATCTTGCACCCGGAGAAGCTGCACAGCGACGAACAGCCGATCGATCTCGTGGATCTCCAGCGCCTGCGCGACGAGTTGTTCCCGGAGACGGAATGGAACGAGCCGATCGTCGATCGCATGGGCGAGCAGTGGCTACAGACGTTCATCCTGACCACAACCCGGTTCTCCACGCTGGCGCGTAACACCGCAGAGGGCTGGGGTTCGGACCAGATGGTCCTCTGGCAATCGCAAGACGGGTCGGCGGAAGTCGTGACCTGGCAGGTCGTGTTCGATCACAGAGGGGACCAACGCGAAGGCGTGATCGGTTTGCGAAGTTGGTTCTATAGCCACACGGAAGACGAAGCACAGCGCGATCTCGACGATCCGGCCGATCTGCACCGCTGGGACGGACCAACAGGCGCCGCGCGCCTGATCATTAGACCCCACGCCGTCTGGATCGTGGCCGCCAACGACTCGACCCTCGCCGATCGGGTCGCGGCTGGAATCCTCAGCCGAGTCTGGACCAACTACTGGACATCCGGCTTCTAGACGAATCCGACCTGCCGATAAACTGCCAGCGGACCGTGTCCGACGAAATGTCCGACTGAGAGGCTGAATATGCCCGTAGACCAGACTCGCGAATCGTGGAAGCCAGGGCAGGACTGGCAGGGCGCGATCGAGGAAATCAACTACATCAAGCAACTCGGCCGCGAGATGGGCGGCGAGTACGGCGTCGCCCGACAGCACCGCGGCGGCCGCTACACGATCCGCGAGCGGATTGACAAGTTCCTCGATCCCGACTCGTTCTTTGAGGCCGGACCACTGGTCGGCGGCTACGAGTACGACGAGAACGGCGACCTGCGCGAGTTCACGCCCGGCGCGTTCGTCATGGGCATGGGCCAGATCGACGGCCGCAACATCGTGATCGGCGGCGACGATTTCACCATCTCCGGCGGGTCGCCGCACAACGTCTCCAAGGGCGCGTCGCAGTTCGCCACGCCGATGGCGGCGCAGTACGGACTGCCCTACGTCCAGCTGATCGAAGGCGTCGGACACAGCGCCAAGCGGGACGAAGAAGAGGGCCGTATGGCCCTGCCCGGTGGTCAGACCTGGTGGCGTCACATCAACCTGCTCAACAAGGTGCCCGTCGCCTCGGGGATCATGGGCTCGGTCGCTGGCGCGCCCGCCGCGTTTGCTCTGCTCTCGCACTTCACGGTGATGATCAAAGGTCAATCCCAGATCTTCCCCTCCGGACCGCCGGTCGTGCGACGCGCGATCGGCGAGACGTTCAACAAGGAGGAACTGGGCGGCTCCAAGGTCCACGTCTACCAGAGCGGACAGGTCGACAACGAGGCGGAGAGCGAGGAAGACGCCTTCGACCAGATCAAGAGGTTCCTCTCCTACCTGCCCGACACGACCAACGACGTGACCGAGCGCACGCACAACTTCGACGATCCCAATCGCCGCGTCGAAGAGTTGCTGCGCATCATTCCCGAGAACCGCAAGCGCGGCTACAACCCGCGCAAGCTGGTCAAGCTGGTCATGGACAACGGCGAGTTCTTCGAGATGCGTCCCCACTGGGGCGGCGCGATCATCACCGGCTTCGCCCGCATCGGCGGCTACGCCGTCGGCGTGGTTGCCAGCGACCCCTACGTCATGGCCGGCGCGATGAACGGCGACGCGGCCGACAAGTTCGCCCACTTCGTCGACCTCTGCGACGGCTTCAATCTGCCGATGGTGATCTTCCTCGACATGCCCGGCTTCATGCTCGGCTCGCAGGCCGAACTCAACCAGACCATGCGTCGCGGCACGCGCGCATTGATCGCGGCCTACGAGGCAGATGTGCCCAAGGTCGAGTTCAACATCCGCAAGAGCTACGGCGTCGCCGCCGACGCGCCCAACAGCATGGGCGAACCCAACGGCGTCAATATGCGCTTCGGCTGGCCCGCCGGAGAATGGGGCGGCATCCCGATCGAAGGAGGCGTCGCCGCCGCCTACCGACGCGAGATCGAGGCAGCCGAGAATCCCGAGGCGCACCGCGAGATGATCGAGAATCGGCTGCTCAAGCTGAGAAGTCCGCTCAAGGCTGCTCACAACTTCGACGTGATTGACTTGATCGATCCCAGGGACACGCGCCGGATCGCCTTCCGCTTCATCGAGGCAGCCCAGCCCATGCTCAAGCGCCTGGCCCAGCGCCCAAAGCGGATCATCAGGCCTTAGCCCTCAATCCAAGAGCTGCGACCCTTGAGGAGTTGCCGCAGGGCGACCACAAGGGTCGCCCATTGACACTGCTCGCAACCTCCGGCCACTGACAAGCGCCAATCGCCTATCTTGCCGATCGATCTGCGTAATGGGGATTGGCGATCGTCATGTCTGAACAGTTTGAGGAATTCAGGGGCACGGTTGGAGTGACCGTGGAGGAGTCGGAGCCCTGGTGGCAGTTGCTGCCCGAGCATGAGCACGGGCCGCGACCGAACGTCTTGATCATCCTCTTCGACGACATGGGCTTCGCCCACCTCGGCTGCTATGGCTCGACGATCGATACGCCCAACATCGACAAGCTGGCCTCAGAGGGTCTTCGATACTCCAACTTCCATGTGACGCCGCTTTGCTCGCCGACGCGCGCGTCGCTGTTAACCGGGCGCAATCACCATGCCGTCGGCATGCGGACGATCAGCTTCCACGACACCGGGTTCACGAATATGCGGTCGGCCGTGTCGAAACACTCGGCGACGCTGGCCGAGATGTTGCAGCCGCGTGGATATGCGACGTACATGGTGGGCAAGTGGCACCTCAGTCCGGCCGAGGAGAACGGGCCGGCGGGGCCGTTCGACCATTGGCCGTTGCAGCGCGGGTTCGACCGCTACTACGGATTCCTCTCCGGGGCGACCGATCAGTTCTATCCCGAGCTGACCGAAGACAACCACCACATCGTTCCGCCCAAGCGGCCGGAAGCGGGCTATCACATCACCGAAGACCTGGTCGATCACACGATCCGGTTCCTGCGCGACAAGCAGTCGCATCGGCCCGATCAGCCGTTCTTCACGTATCTGGCTCTGGGCGCGGTGCATGAACCCCACCAGTCGCCGCGCGAGTATGTCGAGAAGTACCGCGGCCGATTCGACGCCGGCTGGGACGTGGTGCGGGAAGAGTGGTACGAGCGTCAGTTGGCCAACGGAATCATCCCGGCGGACACGGAGCTGGCGGCTCGCAACCCCGGCGTCGAGCGTTGGGACGATCTCTCCGACGATGCAAAGCGCTTTGCCGCCCGGCTGTTCGAGGCGTTTGGCGCGTTTCTCGATCACACCGACGCGCAGCTTGGCCGACTGTTCCAGTACCTGGAGGACTCGGGCCAGCTTGATAACACGATCGTGATGCTCACATCGGACAACGGGGCGTCGGGCATGGGCGGTCCGATGGGCATGTTCAGCCTGGCGCAGGGCGGCCACGGGATATCATCGAATGAGGGCGGGCTGCTGAATATTCCGATGGGCGACCAGGGTTCGATGCACGATGAACGGTTGGCTGCTCTGCAAGATCGACTCGAAGACGTTGGCACGGCGAGAAGCTGGACAGATGTGCCCTGGGGCTGGGCGCAGGTCGCCAACACTCCGCTGCGCTGGTACAAGAGCGACGCCTACGGCGGCGGCGTGCGGGTGCCGCTGATCGTGCGTTGGCCGGAACGGGTGCCTCAGGGACAGATCCGCGAGCAGTTTCATCATGTCACTGACCTGGTCCCGACCGTCCTCGAAGTGCTCGGCGAGGAAGCGCCCAGGACAATCAAGGGATTGGCGCAGATGCCGGTCCACGGCAAGAGCCTGGCCTACAGCTTCGAAGACCCTGATGCGCCGTCGAACAAGGGCGTGCAGTACTTCGAGATGTGGGGCCACCGCGCGATCTGGATGGACGGCTGGAAGGCCGTGACCCGCCATTTCCGCGGGGTCGAGTTCGACGAAGACAAGTGGGAGCTGTTCAATCTGGAAGAGGACTTCTCGGAGCTCAACGACCTGTCCGAGCAGGAACCGGAGCGGCTGCAGAAGATGATCGACCGCTGGTGGATCGAAGCGGGCCGCTACAACGTGCTGCCGCTCGATGATCGTCTGCCGCGACTGGGTGCTCCGAGCAGTAAGCCTGGCAGTCCGCACGAAGGCTTGCACTACCGCTACTACCCACCGATCTCGCACGTCCACAATCGAGTCGCGCCGGTGCTGCATATCGGCGACTGGGAAATCAGCGTGGATGTCGAACGAAGCGGCGCGCAAGAGGAAGGCGTCCTATTCGCGTCGGGCAGCATGGCGGGCGGTCTGTCGATCTACGTGCAGAACAATCGGCTGTGCATCGACTACAACTCTCGGGAGAATCACACGATCGGCCAGTCAGAAACTGAGCTGCCGACTGGCGCGTCGACGTTGTCGGCGAAGATGAGTTCGAAGGCGGGCGGCGCCGGCGTTGTGACGTTCTCAATTGACGGGCAGGATGCCGGACAGGTGGAGGTTCCGGACACCAGCGGCATCGGCGTGCGAGGCGGCGCGGACGTTGGCGGGGACCAGTACTCGCCGGTGTCGGACGGCTACGAGGCGCCCTTCGAGTTCGAAGGGACGATTCACGTGGTCGATGTGAAGATCACGCCGAAGGTCAAGCTGCCCAGGGCGATGACGGCGGAGGAGGCGTCAGAGGCGGGTTAGTCGCTTTGAGCGACGGGAGCCTCGTACTTGCTCAAGATTCGCTCGGCCGCCTGCTGAGCCATCTCGATCTCGGAGTAGAAGTAACGCGGGTGCGTGCGGCGCAGCGTCTCCTCGGAATCGGTGATGAACAGCACCAATTCATCCTCAGGCGGTTTGCCTATCGTGCCGCTCGTGAGCGCCGCATATGCCTCTTGGCGGTCGTCAAAGCGGCGGACCGTAGCGCGATCTTCGTCGTTGTCGTAGTAGAGCAGGAAATAGGGCATGCTTAGATCCGTCCTCTCCCAGCGTACCAATCGCAGATGCCGGTGAACTGCTCGATCTCGGAGCGCAGCGCTCGCTGCTCTTCCATGAGCGCCTGTTCCGTCAGGTCGGGCTCGTGGGGCCACATGTCTCCGCGCTCGCGTCTGCTGTCGAGTTCGACCTGGCGCAGGTCCAACACACGTCCCGCTATCGACAGACCCATGAGGACCTCCTGCTCCTTTGGCGGACCGCCGCCATGCTTCACGGCGTGATCGACGACGGCAGCGCGGCGTTCGCTCAGCCCAGCCCAGACGTGTTGAATCTCGGTCCTCAGTTGCAACTCGACCGACTTGCCAGATTCGCTCAGCAAGGTCAGGTGGACCGCGCGGTATCCGTTGCGATCACTCTCGCGATAGTCCCTGACTCGTTTGACCTGGGCGCCGCCAATTGCAACACCAGAGCATTGACATCTCTGTCGGACTGCATCACTGCACGTACTCCGGCGATATCGTCCAAGCTGGACAGTTTCGTTGGCATTCGACGGAGTTTGGCAATCACCGAATACAACTGCTTGATTCGGCCGGTTCGTTTGCTCAAGGACACCTCGGCGCGCTCTGCGGCACGGACAACAATGAACTCCACTTCTCGCAGTGAGTCTTCGAAGCTGGCGCTCCAATCCACGTACATTCTGGAGTCGTCGGGGCTAGTGGAGCCCTCGCGTCTGAGACGCGAGCCAAGCCGATCGATCTGACCCCTAGAGAAACTGTCCATGCTGCCACCTTATCGCGGCAGCACGGACAGTTGGCTTCGCCATTACCCCCGACCGTGACGCAGCAGCTTGCCCGGCGTGGCACCGGTCTCCTGGCCGTCCTGCATCGTGACTTCGCCGTTGACGAGGATCCACTTGTAGCCGTGCGGCTTCTGGACTCGGCGCCATTCGCCTCCGGGGAAGTCGAAGACGATCTCGCCCTGGAACTCGGGATCGAGCTTCAGTTCGTCGAGGTCGTAGACGACCACGTCAGCCGGTGCGCCCTCGACCAGTGATCCGCGGTTGGTGAACCCGCCTGCGCGGGCCGGCAGGTACGACAGCCGGTAGTGCGCTTCCTCGAGCGTGATCTTGCCCGTGTCGCGGACCATCCACATGAGGAAATCGGTCGGGTACGAACCGGCGGTGAGGAACTTGGTGTGCGCGCCGCCGTCCGAGACGCCGGGAATCGTGTACGGCGATTCCATGATCTCGGCCATGTGCTCCTCGTTGGCGTTCGTGACTTCGGTCAGGAACTCGGCCTTGAGGTCTGTGGCGAGGGCCAGATCGAGCATCGCGTCGATCGGGTGCTTGCCCATCTTCTCGCCGACCTGGGCGAGCGTCAGTCCGACGTACTCTTCCAGCTCAGGCTTGGCCTCGAGGTGCTGGATCATGACTCTCTCGATTGAGCCGCCGATGGCCTGCGTCTGGCCGAGCTTCTCAATCGCGTCGTCCATTTCGGCCTTGAGCCGCATTCGGACACCGGGGTCGGCGAACTTCTCCATTTTCTCTTCGATCGTGCCGGTCGTGGCGTAGTTCCAGGCCGGCGACGAGTCGTAGAGGTTCCAGTCTTCGAGCGTGTAAGCGAAGGCCGAGCGGATCGTGAAGGCCTGCCCGAAGATGCGCTCGCCGCGGTCGTTGCACTCGTGCAGCCACTTGAGCGACTTCGTGTGCGCGTCCGGTCGCTGCATGCTCGGCGCGATCACGTTGTGCAGGATCGGCCGGCCCGAGACCTCGGCCAGCTTCGCCTCAAAGGCAAGGTCTGACTTGATGTCGCCGGTCGCCTGCGTGATCTGGATGAAGCCTTCGTCGCGGTCTCGGAGGACCTCAGCGAGGGCGAGGCATTCGTTGTCCGACATGATGTCGGTCACCATCGGGGTGCCGTCGTAGTCGGCCTGGACCGAGTTCTCGCCCAGCCGCTGGGTTGACCAACCGCAGGCGCCGGCGTCCATCGCCTCATGCAACAGACGCTGCATCTCGGCGATCTCGTCGTCGGTCGCGCGACGGCTCTTGGCCGCCTCAAGGCCCATCACCCAGATCATCAGCGGGGCGATCGGCATGTACGAGAGGCAATTCACGCCCTTGGGGATTCGGTCCAGGGTGTCCAGCCACTCAGGGAAGGAAATCCAGTCCCAGATCATGCCTTCCTTCATCGAGTCGAACGGGATCGCCTCGGTACGGGACATGGTCAACATCGAGCGGTCACGCTCTTCCGGTCGCACCGGCGCGAAGCCGAAACCGCAGTTGCCCAGCACCACCGAAGTCACACCGTGCCAGCCCGAGATCGTGCAGTACGGATCCCACTGGATCTGCGCGTCGTAGTGGGTGTGCAGGTCGACAAACCCGGGCGCCACGATCTTGCCGTCGGCCTCAAGCACCTGGTCGGCGTCCATCGGATCCATCCGGCCGCCAATTTGGGCGACGACGCCATCCTTGATGCCGACATCGGCGACAAACCGAGGGACACGAGTCCCGTCCACCACGGTGCCGCCGCGAATCAGTACGTCAAACTTCGCCATCTCAGTCTCCTTCGGTGCCTGTTTCCTTGTGTCGTGATTATGAGCGATCAGCCGCGTCCGTGTCGCAGCAGCTTGCCCGGCGTGCTGCCGGTCGATTCGCCGTCCTCGAATGTGACCTCGCCGTTGACCAGGATCCAGCGGTAGCCTTCCGGCCGCTGGACGCGGCGCCACTCGCCGCCCGGGAAGTCGTAGACGACCTCGCCGGTCCACTCCGGAGTGATGTTCAGCGCGTCGAGGTCGTAGACGACCACGTCGGCCGGAGCGCCCTCGACCAGCGTGCCGCGATCGCGGAAACCCGCCGCTCGCGCTGGCAGGTTGCTCAACCGATAGTGGGCCTCCTCCAGCGAGAGCTGTCCGGTGTCGCGAACCAGCCACATGAGGAAGTCGGTCGGGTACGAACCGGCGGTCAGGAACTTGGTGTGCGCACCGCCGTCGGAGACGCCCGGGATCGTGTACGGCGAGGTGATCATCTCGGCCGTCCACTCGTCGTTCTGCTCGCGCATCGGCGTCAGGAACTCGGCCTGCAGGTCGGTCTCCAAGGCAAGGTCGAGCATCGCGTGGACCGGGTGGTAACCACGAATCTCGGCCACCTGGCCGACAGTCATTCCGACGTACTCTTCCAGTTCGTCCTGGTGGGCGAGGTCCTGGATCAGGAGTTCATCGATCGGGCCGCCCAGCGCCTGGGTCTGGCCGAGCTTCTTGATCGCCTCATCGATCTCGTCGATGATTCGCTCCCGCACTTCCGGATCGGCCATCTTGGCTTTCTTCTCCTCGCGCGTGCCGGTGGTGGCGTAGTTCCAGGCCGGCGAGGAATCGTAGAGGTTCCAGTCCTCGAGCGTGAAGGTGAAGGCGGCGCGGATCGTGGCGGCCTGGCCGAAGATGCGCTCGCCGCGGGCGTTGCATTCCTCCAGCCACTTCATCCGGTTGCGATGCAGGTCGGGATTCTTCGGGTTGACCGCGATCAGGTTGTGCAGGATGGGCCGCTTCGCCGTCGCGGCGAGCTCCGACTGGAACTCGAGATCCTTGTCCAGGTCGCCGGTGAACTGGGTGATCTGAATGAAGCCCTCGTCTCGCTCAGCCAGCACTTCCGCCAATGCCAGACATTCGCTGTCCGACATGATGTCGGTCACCATCGGCGTGCCGTCGTAGTCGGCCTGGACCGAGTTATCGCCTAGCCGCTGGGTCGACCAACCGCAGGCCCCGGCGTCCATCGCCTCATTGAGCAGGCGCTTCATCTCGGCGATCTCGTCATCGTTCGCGCGCCGCGACTTGGCAGCCTCGAGACCCATCACCCAAGTCATCAGAGGCGCGAGCGGCATGTACGACAGGCAATTCACGCCCTTGGGAATCCGGTCGAGCGTATCGAGGAACTCCGGGAACGTGATCCAGTCCCAGATCATCCCCTCCTTCATCGAGTCAAAGGGAATCGCCTCCGTCCGCGACATCGTCAGCATCGCCCGGTCGCGCTCTTCCTCGCGCACCGGAGCAAAGCCGAAGCCGCAGTTGCCCAGCACCACCGACGTCACGCCGTGCCAGCCCGAGATTGTGCAGTACGGGTCCCATTGGATCTGCGCGTCGTAGTGCGTGTGCAGGTCGACGAAGCCCGGCGCAACGATCAGACCGTCGGCATCGAGCAGCTGCTCGGCGTCCGCCGGGTCCATCTTGCCGCCAACCTGGGCGACAACGCCGTCCTTGATCCCCACATCGGCCGCAAATCGGGGCACGCTGGTGCCATCGACCACAGTCCCCCCGCGAATCAGAACGTCAAACTTCGCCATCGGAATCTCCAAGCGCTCGAAGCGATCCAGACCGCGCGCGTACGCGCAATCAACGGTTGCTCAGAGGATAGAGAAACTGGAGTCGCTATGCGCTTGGATCAGTCGCTGAACATGGACTCGGTCAGAGAGAAACGGAGATCGTTACGAAAGTCGCGTCTCAGCAGGTTCTCGTGGTGAAGACGACCGACGACAACGCCGGGATGAACGCCAACCGACTGAGCAAAGTCAATGATCGAATGGTGGCTGAACTTGCCCGCTGCAGCAAAGCTCTGATAATCCGCGGGCGAAATCAAAGTGTCCGCTGCAAATCGATCCGCTTCCAACTCCTTTTCGTCAGTGCGCTTCTTCTCATCAAGGTTGATGAAGAAATCATCCGCTTCGTGGAGCAATAGGTGTCCAGCCTCGTGGAAGAAAGTAAACCAGAAGATATCCGCCCGCTTGCGAAAGAGGGAGAGCTGGATGACGGGAGAGTTCGGTGCTATCCAGTAGGTCACCCCGTTCGCCCCAGATTTCTTGACATTCGGCACAAACTCAAGCGCGATTCCCGACTCAGCACACAGATCTCGCATTCTTGGCCAAAATCGCTCCCGGAGAGTCAGCGATCGAAGGAGTGGAATTCTTTCCGCAAATCTCTCGCGATCGAAGCTTGGAAATCCGTCATACTCGCTCGACTTCTGTCGATCCAGCGTTTGCCATACTCCCTCTTGAACCCAAGCGGCCACCGCCCATGCGTTGAAGTCGGTGCCCTTGGAGATTCGGAATGCGGCGGCGTGCTGAGAGTTCTCAATGCCGCAGAGTGTCTCGACGTCATAGAGCGTTCGAAGTTCTCCCACCCTCTCCACATCGGTCCCAGGATCTCGAATCCATCCGGCCTTTCGAAACTCTCGCCACGGAATTTCGTCCAGGAGAGCGAGGTCCTCCCGCACTAGGGGGTCTGTTGAGAGGCGATCGATTGCTTCGTCATAGCTCGCTTGCAGCTTCAACCATATCTTCGCTGGCGTTGCAATGGCCCTCTCCAAGTCCCGCGCTAGGGGCCTGGTGATTCGCGCACGTCCCTTTAGCACCCGCTCAATTGAGGTTGGGGGACGCCCCATCCTCTCGGCGAGCTCGTCGCATGTTAGTTCGAGCTCTTCGAGGTCATCAAGCAAGAATTCGCCTGGGTGGATAGCCCGATTCTGTTTCACTGGTCCGTCAACTGCCCTTCTTGTGATGGGTTGTGTCAACCATTTCAATACAGAGCAGTTTCCCGCCCAAGCCCTCGGGAAAACTCATCCGTAGTCGGACCCCTTTCTTCCGATTCAGGTCAATTGCGTAGTACCCCTCCAAGGTGCCCTTTAGGGCATGGAATCGCCATGTCCTTACTCGACGAATCTCCTGAACCGTGGAGCAGGCTTCGAGAAACTGCACAGCCTTGAGATACTTGCGCCCCATTGCTTTCCCGTGCGCGGTTCGGGCCTTCCGCTCGTCAAGTGCCTCCTCTCGAAGGTCCTTCGTGCGGAACAGAATGTCCAACGGTTGTTACCTCCGGCTGGACACAGTACACGCAGCCTGATTCGGTCCGCTCATTCTACATGGACCATGCCATCGTGAATGGCAAGCGCTTCGTGGCCTGCCCTCATTGATGCTCTTGACTCCGCCTCCAAACGCGGAACCATAACGCAGTTTGTCCTTAGAAGAGCTGAACTGGGGGCAGTTCCCCGCCGAGCGCTCGAGGCTTGGTAAGCAGCCGCGTGCTCATCACGTACTCGTGCGGCCAGGTCTCGCGGTAGGTCACCGCCTCCCGCCAGGGTGCGCTTGCGATCAGTTCGGTCAGGTCGGGCATCACCGCCTCCACTTCATCGTCGCGATTGTGGTCGTCGCGACTCACTTCCTCTTTGAGCGTCCCCTATAGTACGCAGTATGAAGCAGTGTGTGCTTGGAGGAGCTGAACCGCGGGCCGTCGCCCGCGGAGTGCTCGGGGCCTGATGAAGGGCCGCCGGTCGGTGGCCGCGTCTCTGTTTTCTTGCGATCCTTGTTCCGACCACAGGAGTTCCCGATATGGCTGACCGAGTCCGAATCTTTGATACCACCCTGCGCGACGGTGAACAGGCCGCGGGCGTCTCCTTCTCCGCCGAGGAGAAGCTGCAGATCGCCAAGCTGCTCGAGCGCATGGGCGTCGACTGCATCGAGGCCGGCTTCGCCGCCGCCTCGCCGGCCGACTTCGACGCTGTCAATCGCATCGCCCGCGAAGTCCGCGGCACGCAGATCGCCACGCTCTGCCGGGCCGTGCCCAACGACGTCGACCAGGGCTGGGAGGCGATCCGCGACGCCGAGAATCCGCGGATCCACGTCTTCCTCTCCTCCTCCGACATCCACATCGCGCACCAACTGCGCAAGGACCGCGAGTCGGTGCTGCAGCAGGCCCGCGAGATGGTCGCGCGCGCCAAGCAGTACACGAGCGACGTCGAGTTCTCGCCGATGGACGCGACTCGCTCCGACGTCGACTTCGTCCGCCGCATGCTGCGCGAGGTGATCGAGGCCGGCGCCACCACGATCAACATCCCCGACACCGTCGGCTACGCGATCCCCGACGAGTTCGCCCGTTTCATCACCGGCATCCTTGAGGATGTTCCCGGCGCCGACAATGTCGTCGTCTCGGTGCATTGCCACAACGACCTGGGCCTGTCGACTGCGAATTCGATCGCAGCGGTAGGCGCCGGCGCGCGTCAAGTGGAATGTACGATCAACGGTCTCGGCGAGCGCGCCGGCAACACCTCGCTGGAAGAGACCGTGATGTCGATCCGCACCCGCGCTGACCACCTCGGCGTCGAGATCGGCGTCGATCCGCAGTACCTGGTGCCGGCCTCGCGCATGGTCCAGGAGTTCGCCGGCATGCACGTCCAGCCGAACAAGGCGATCGTCGGCCTCAACGCCTTCCGCCACCAGTCCGGGATTCACCAGGACGGCGTGGTCAAGATGCGCGAGACCTACGAGATCATGGACCCCAAGGAAGTCGGCTGGGTCGAGGGTTCGCAGTTCGTGCTGTCCAAGCTGTCCGGCCGCGCCGGCTTCCGCTCGCGACTCGAAGATCTCGGTTACGAACTGGACGGCGACGAGTTGAAGGCCGCCTTCGAGCGGTTCCAGCAACTCGCCGACCGCAAGACGGTCGTCGACGACCGCGACCTCGAGGCGATTGTGATGGACCGCCTCGGTCAGCCGACCGAGGGCTGGCAGCTCGTCTCGATCGACATCTCCGCCGGCACAACCTCAACGCCCTCGGCGAACGTCACCTTGCGCTCGCCCGAGGACGAGGAGCGCTCCGGCACGAAGACCGGCACCGGTCCCGTGGATGCGATTTATCAGACGATCCGCGAGCTGACCGGCGTTGCCGACGAGCTGGAGGAGTACAGCGTCTCCAGCATCACGGAGGGCCTCGACGCCCAGGGTGATGTAACCATCCGCATCCTCGTCGACGGCGCGACGCACACCGGTCGCGCGGCCGACCAGGACATCCTGGTCGCCTCCGCGCGGGCCTACATCAACGCGATCAACCGGCACGTCAGCGGTCAGACCGGCGCGACGGCCGCCGCGACGCAGGAACGAACGCCATAGCTCCATCGTTTGCGCCGCGACGCGATTCAGCGAATGAACTCGTCGCGGCGCATCATCGCTTCGTAGTCGGCCTGGGCAAGTCGGCAGTCGATCAGGTCGTCAAACTGCCGGCGGGTGAGGTGGAGCTGACGCGCCATCAGTCCAAGCAACCTGTCGCTGATATCCCGATCAGCGCCGTGGGACATGATCGTCGCCACCGGCTGCGGTTCTTCGCCGTCCAGCGTGTGGTAGACGAAGCGACGATGATGCGTGTCTGTCCGTCGGAAGCCCTTGCGCAGCAGGCCGCGCTCGACCACACGGGCCTTACGCGGCATCTGGCACAAGGGTGAAACGCTCCCGCAACTGCGCGGCTTGCTCGAGCGGGACCCTGCCCAAAACCTCAGGATCGCCCTCCGCCAGTACACGCCACATCCAGTCCATCGTCTCGGTCAGCATGTCCCAGACTTCTGCCCGAGTCGGAGCCCAGAGGGCAATCTCAAACTCGCCCTCGATCAGGTACATCTCGTCTGAGTCCAGGTACTCCGTGGTGAAGACGAGCGGCCGGTCGGTGCGGTAGCGCTGACCATTCGATTCGAACTCGTCCAAGACCATCGGGCTGACGTCGATGTCCGAGGCGGGCGTTGCCATGCGGTCCTCCGCTCCTCGTGTGTCAGGATATCTCTGGCAGAAGGCCTCAGCCATCGCTGCGCGTAAGATGACTCGTGAGACCGACACTCCAGAGCAGGGAGACGATGATGGCCGGACGAACCGTTGCGCAGAAAATCTGGGACGAGCACCTGATCAGGAGCGCTGAGGGCCAACCCGACCTGCTCTATATCGACCTGCATCTCGTCCATGAGGTCACCTCGCCGCAGGCCTTTGAAGGCCTGCGGCTGACTGGTCGCAAGGTGCGCCGGCCCGATCTGACCCTGGCGACGCAGGACCACAATGTCCCCACCGACACACGGATCGAGCCGTATGCAGATCCGCTCTCGCAACAGCAGGTCGAGTCACTGCGCGCCAACTGCGAGGAGTTCGGCGTACCGCTCTACGACACGCTCGACCCGCGCCAGGGCATCGTTCACATCATCGGGCCTGAGCAGGGACTGACCCAGCCTGGCTTGACGATCGTCTGCGGCGACAGCCACACCTCGACTCACGGAGCACTCGGCGCGCTGGCCTTCGGCATCGGCACGTCCGAGGTCGAGCATGTGCTCGCCACGCAGACCTTGCCGCAAGCGCCGCTTAAGCAGATGTCGGTCGAAGTCACCGGCGAGTTGCCCGAAGGTTGCTCGGCGAAGGATGTGATCCTGACCATCCTCAATACGATCGGCACCGGCGGCGGCGTGGGACACGTGATCGAGTACCGCGGCGAAGTGATCCGCAACCTCTCCATGGACGGGCGGATGACGGTCTGCAACATGACCATTGAGGGCGGCGCGCGCGCCGGCCTGGTTGCTCCGGACCAGACTACGATCGACTACGTCCAGGGTCGCCCGCACGCCCCGAAGGATGAGGACTGGGACGCGGCCGTTGAGCGCTGGAGTGAACTCGTCACTGACGATGATGCCGTTTTCGACAAAGAAGTCGTGATCGAAGGCGCGGAGATCGCACCGTTCGTGACCTGGGGAACCAACCCGGCTCAGAGCGCGCCGGTCACCGGCTCAATCCCCGACCCTGCCAGCCTCGCCACCGCGTCGTCCCAGGAGTCGGCGGAGCGGGCGCTGGCCTACCAGGGACTGACCGCCGGGACGCCGATCTCGGACATTGCGATTGACCGGGTGTTCATCGGCTCGTGCACCAACGGGCGGATTGAGGACCTCCGCGCCGCCGCTGCCGCGATCGGCGGGGGGCAGGTCGCAGACGGCGTCAATGCGATGGTGGTCCCGGGCTCAGGACTGGTGAAGGTTCAGGCTGAAGAAGAAGGACTCGCCGACATCTTCCGCGACGCCGGATTCGAATGGCGGGACGCCGGCTGTTCGATGTGCCTGGGCATGAACCCCGACATCCTCAGCCCGCAGGAACGCTGCGCCTCGACCAGCAACCGGAACTTCGAGGGTCGGCAAGGCCCAGGAGGCCGAACCCACCTGGTCAGCCCGGCAATGGCGGCCGCGGCCGCCGTCGCGGGCCACTTCGTCGACGTGCGGAGTCTGTAGACCCGCCCGCTAGCGCCAGAGGGCGAGTTCTTCTTCGCGGTCCTTGGTGATCGTCTTCACGTCAGGTCCGAGGACCATGGTGTACGCCTGGTCTGGTCGATGTTGCGGCCAGCCGGGGAGCGCGTTAGTGCCGGGATTGCCCGAGCGCGCGAAGTTGATCCAGGAATCCATGACGAAGCCACTGAGCTGGTCGACCTGACCGCCGGCGCCAGTCAGATTTGGCGTGTGGTCAGCGGTTCCGAATACGAAGGGGATGTCGATCGCGTGGGGCGCACCCAACGCGCCGTCGGACATGGGACTCTCCTGGTCGAACAGATAGCCGTAGGTTCCCGCCGGACCCTCACTGTGTGCATCGAGGAGGTCACGAGTTGAGACACGGAATACGCGGTCGGTCATGATCGCGTTGTAGATGTCGAACGCCTCGGTGCCCTCACCGCGAGCGACCCGGATGTCGCGGTAGTCGTTGAAGAGCTCGGCCGCTTTCGTCACTCCGCCGCAAGGCGGAGCGAGCGCGCCGATGGCGGTCTCTTCATTCAGGTCGGCAACTCCGAGCGTCCAGGACAGCAGGGTCCACTCGTCGCGAATCGTGCCGGCCATCAGGTCGACGTCGAGCGCTCGACCGCTGCGGACGGCATTGATCGGCTTGGCATCGAGGAAGTCACCGTCGATCACGGCGGCGAAGAGACTTAGCTCACCGTCCAGCGCCTCTATCAACTCGGGAGCAAGCTGCAGCTGCTCTTGTCCTGCGAGCAGCCGTTGTGGCGATATCCCTCGCAGCTGATCGGTGCTCGGAGCGTCTCCAAGACCCAAGGTCCTATAGAACAGCGGGGCCGCCGCGGTCGCTTGTTCGAGTGTGATGCCCTGGTCGGCGCCTCCGCTCTGCATGATCGCGCGCTGGTACAAGCCCTCCGACTTTGGGGTGCCCATGACGGTCGCGACGCTGGCGCCGCCCGCGGACTCCCCAAAGATGGTGACGTTGTTCGGGTCGCCGCCGAAGGAAGCGATGTTTTCGCGGACCCATCTCAGTGCGGCGACCTGATCCTTGAATCCGTAGTTGCCGGGGCTTTCGTCATCGCCGGCGACGAGCGGATCGGCCAGGAATCCCAGGGCGCCCAAGCGGTAGTTGATCGTGACGACGACAACGTCGCCGCGAGCGGCCAAAGTAGCGCCGGAGTATGCCGGCTCGGAGCCGGAGCCAAGAAGGAATCCACCCCCGTGAATCCAGAACAACACGGGGCGTTTGGCGTCATCCAATCCCGGCGTCCAGATGTTGAGGTAAAGGCAATCTTCGGAGTACGGCTGTGGGACTGCTCCGAGTTCTCCCATCGCAGGCATCCACGTCTGTATGGAGATCGGCCCAAAGGCCAGCGCGTCTCGGACGCCCGACCAGGGCTGCACCGGCTGCGGATCTCGCCAGCGCAAGTCGCCGACCGGCGGCTCCGCGAACGGGACGCCGCGGAATACATGCAACCCGACTTCCAGCTGGCCACGAAGTTGACCCAATGGCGTATTGGCGATTGTTGGATTCCAGGACATGAGCGACTCCTGTATGCAGTGATCAGCGCCAGAGGGCGAGTTCTTCGTCTCGTTCCGAGGTGACTGTGCGGACGTCCGGGCCGAAGACCATGGTGTAGGGGCGGTCGGGGCGGTATTGGGGCCAGCCGGGGAGCGCGTTGGTCGTCGGATTGCCGGTTCTGGCGAAATTGAGCCAGGCGTCCATCATGAAGCCGCTGAGCTGGTCGACCTGTGGGTCGTCGCCGACGAAGTCGCGCATCAGGTCGTTCGTTCCCCAGATCAACGGGACGTCGAGCGCGTGCGGCGAGCCGAGCCGACCTTCGAACATCGGCGACTGCTGTTCGACCAGGTAGGAGTACGTTCCACCTGTTGCGCCCTCACGCGCGTCGAGCAGGCGGCGAGTTGAGCCTCGGTACTGACGGTCCGTCATCACGGCGTTGTAGATTGCGAGCGGGTCGGTTGGCTCACCACGCTGAACGCGGAGGTTGCGATACGTCTCATAGCACTCCCCAGCTCGCTCGCTACCCCTGACCAGTGGAGACATCAACTCCAGCGCCCGCTCTTCGTTGAGATCGGTCATCCCGGTCATCGCTGTGAGCAGAGTGAACTCATTGCGCATAGTTCCCGCCATGAGGTCAACGTCGCTGCCGCGACCCTCCCGAACCACATCGATCGGCATTCCGTCGAGGAAATCATCTTCGATGACCGCGTTGAAGACTCCGTGCAGGCCCGCGGCTGGATTGACCGCCGGATCGGCGGCAGCCAGTGCGCTCTGGGCATTCAGTAGATCCTCGACCGGCAGTCGGCGCAGCTCGTCGGCCGAGGGCTGATCGATTCCCAACTCCCGGTAGTAGAACGGCAGCATGTCCGCGACGGACTCACGTGAATGGAGACGGTCGGCAGCGCCGCTCTGGATGATGGCGTGGTGGAAGAGGCCTTCGGCGAGCGGTGACGCGAGCAGAATGCCAACCGCGATGCCGCCAGCCGACTCGCCGAAGATTGTCACGTTCTGCGGGTCGCCGCCGAAGCCGGAGATCTCATCCTGAACCCACTGCAGCGCGGCGAGCATGTCGTGGAAGCCGTAGTTGCCTTCCGTATCGTCGCCATCGGCCAGTACTGGGTCGGGCAGGTAGCCGAGCGCGCCGAGGCGATAGTTGATCGTGACGATCGCCACGTCGCCTCTCGCCGCAAGCGGTGCTCCGTCGTAGGCCGGTGAGGATCCCGATCCACTTGATAGCCCGCCGCCGTGGATCCAGACCATGACCGGTCGGCGTCCGTCGTCGAGGCCGGGAGTCCAGACGTTGAGGTAGAGGCAATCCTCCGAGGTCAGCTCCTGGCTATGACCCATGATCCCAGCGAACGGTCCGGCAGCCGGTCGTGGCGGCTGGACCGAGATCGGGCCGAACTCCACCGCGTCGCGCACGCCATCCCATGGGTCAAGGGGCTGAGGTCGGCACCAGCGGAGTTCCCCAACAGGCGGCTGAGCGAACGGCACACCCCGGAAGACGTGGACGCCGTTTTCGGTTTGCCCTTGCAGCGAGCCCTTTTTCGTCTGGACGGTAGTCGGATTCCGAGGCATGAGTTGCTCCTACTCGAGCAGGTCCGAGCTCCAGATCTCGCGCTCGGTCTCTCGGTCTTCGCGAAGGGTCTTGACATCCGGTCCGAGGACCATGGTGTAGCGCTGGTCGGCTCGGTATTGCGGCCAGCCGGGCAGGGCATTGGTGGTCGGGTTGCCGCTTCGGGCGAAACTGATCCAGGCGTCCATGGCGAAGCCGGAGAGCTGGTCGGTCTGCGGGTCATCGCCGATGAAGGGGCGCATCTGATCGCCGGTTCCCCAGACGAAGGGAATGTCGATCGCGTGCGGCGCGCGCAGCCGACCGTCCATCGCCGGCGACTGCTGGTTGAACATGTAGGCATAGGTCTTGCCCGAACCGTCGAGCGCGCTGTGCGCGTCGAGCAGGCGGTCGGACGGGATGCGGAAGACGTAATCGGTCATGACCGAGTCGAACACGGTCAACGGGTCCGAACCGGCGCCGCGAGCCGCCCGCGCGTCGCGATAGTGATCGTAGAGACGGTTGGCGGTGTCGGCGTCGCCGGAGGTGACGGCCAGCGCCCCGCGAGCGCCCTCTTCGTCCATCTCGTTGACGCCCTGCAGCGCTGCGAGCAGCGTCCACTCATCTTCGATCGTCCCGCAGAGCAGGTCGACATCGTTGCTCCGTCCGTTACGGACCGCCTCAATTGGCAACGTCTCGAGGAACCCGCCCTCGACCACCGGCGAGAAGGCCATGAGGAAGCGCCCGGTCAGTGCGTTGGTTTCCGGGTCGGCCATCAGGGCATTCTGGGCATCGAGCATGTCCTTGGCGGGGATGCTACGCAACGAACCAGCGTCTTCGGGACTGACCTCGAGGATGGCGCAGTAGCGTCGGCAGACCTCCTCGGCAATGTCGGTCGGCAGCGAGTGATGTCCGGCGCCCGATTGCGGGATGGCGCGGTGGAAGAGTCCTTCCGCTTCGGCAGCGCCCATCAGCACGCCGACGCTCATGCCGCCCGCCGACTCTCCGAAGATGGTCACGTTGTTCGGATCGCCGCCGAACTCGCTGATGTGGTCTCGGACCCATTGCAGCGCCGCGACCTGATCACGCATGCCATAGTTTCCGCTCTGCGGATCGTCGCCGTCGGTCAGGGCCTGGTTGTAGAGGTAGCCGAGCGCGCCGAGCCGGTAGTTAATCGTGACCACCACCACGTCGCCTCGCCGGGCCAGGTGCTGTCCGTCGTAGATCGGCGTCGCGCCCGAGCCGCCGGAGAAACCGCCGCCGTGGATCCAGAACATGACCGGACGGTTTGCGTCGTCGAGACCGGGGGTCCAGATGTTGAGCGAAAGGCAGTCCTCATCGACCGGCATCTCCCAGGCGCCGAGCAATTCGAGGCCGGGCATGAACGTCTGCATCGATCCGGGGCCAACCTCGTTCGCTTCTTTGACTCCGTCCCACGGCTCGGGCGGACGCGGCGCGCGGAAGCGCAGCTCGCCGACCGGCGGCGCAGCGAAGGGGATGCCGCGGAAGACATGCAGATCGTCTTCGGTCTGGCCCTGCAGTTGTCCGTACTTCGTGTTGACGACGGGAGGCATTGGTCCGTCCTTTCAGGACGTTGATCAGATTGGCGATAACCTGCGCTGGCAGACTGGCAGTCATGATAAGGCGGCTCGCGATGGCCATTGGACAGATTGGGCTGGGGCTGGACTTCTCGCTGGGGATGACGTTCGAGGATCAGCAGACGCTGGCTCGCGAGGCAGCGGAGTTGGGCTACGAATCGCTCTGGACGCCGGAGGGCGCCGGCCTCGACTCGTTCCACCTCTGCGCGATGCGCAACCAGGCGAGCGGTCTGGCCACCGGCATCGGCGTTTGTCCGATCGCTTACCGGTCTCCGGTGGCATTCGCGATGTCGGCAGGGACAGTTTCGGCGATGAGCGGCGGCAAGTTCTCCCTTGGCATCGGCTCAGGCGGCATCTATCGAGCCGACGCGCGACGACAGCTCGGGTTGCCGCGGCGCTCCACGCTCGGCGTGATGCGCGAGTACACGGCTGCCGTCAAGGGGCTGCTGGCCGGGGACTCGGTCAGCATCCAGGGCGAGGCGGTGCAGTACGACGGCGTGCAGCTCGGCTTTCGTCCACCGCCGACGCCGGTGCTGGTCGGCGCGCTGGGACCGCAGATGATCCAGCTCGGCGGCGAGGTCGGCGACGGCGTGGTGCTCAACTGGTGCGATCCCGAGCGGGTGGGCTGGAGTCGAGATCGGCTCAACGAAGGCGCGGCCAAGGCCGGCAAGCGGCCGGAGGACGTACAACTGGTCGAATACATCCGGATCTGCGTGGACGAGGATGTCGAGGCGGCGCGGATGTCGTACGCAAAGTCGTTGCTTGGTTACGCGCTGGGGCAGGAAGTGCCCTCGGAGCGGCTGCGCAAGTTCGCGTATCGGGCCCATTTCGAGCGGATGGGATTCACCGACGAACTGGGTTCGCTGGACGACATGCGCCGCAACGGAGCGTCGGCCGATGAGGTGGCCGCGGCCGCCTCAGAGGAGTTGCTGACCAGGGTCGGCTACTACGGCAACGCATCGGGAGCGAAGGCGGCATTCGAGGCGTTGGCCGAAGGACTGGACACCGCGATCGTCCGTGTCGTTGCGGCGAAGCCGGGCCTGGAGTCGGTCAGAGCCGTGATGCGTGCCTGCGCGCCAAACGGTTAGGCGCAGGCTTCGTCATCGAGCGACCAGCGGTTGTACTCGGGGTCGGGCTGATCGGCGAGGGCGGCACGAGCGTCTAGCCACATTTGTCGCCACTTGGCCGCGTCGTGTAGCACGGCATCCGGGTCCTGCTGGCTGCGGGCGACGAAGCCGGGGAAGGCTTCGCGTCCGGTCGCCTGGCCGGGCGGGTGGTAGCGCAGGTCGAAGCTCCATCGGATGCGGTCGCTGAGGTTGGGCAGCGCAGCGTGGATCGTCTTGCGATGCAAGAACAGGCAGCCGCCGGCCGGCAGCGGCACGGCGCGCGCGCTGTCTTCGCCGGGCAGGATGGTCGAGGGGATGTTCAAGCCCTGGACGCCCGAGCAGTGGGTCAGCACCTCGCCCCGGTGCGAGCCGGGGATGACCTGCAGGCAGCCGTTTTCGGCGTCGGTGTCCATCAGCGGGAACCAGACCGTGAGCATGTCGGTGTCGTCGGCCGAGGCGTTGACCACGCCGGAGTCCTGGTGCCAGGGAGTGGCGCCGTAGATCACGTTGCCGTCGGCGTCGCGCGGGGCGATTGACTCGGGCACCTTAACGCGGACGTGCTGGACGGGGTTGGAGTAGATCTCAGGTCCGATGAAGCTCTCGACCGTGTCGAGCAGGCTGGGGTTGGTCAGCGCGTCGAAGACGGCGGGACCAGCCCAGAACGGCGTATCGGCCTTGATTCCCTTTTGCGGCAGGGAGAAGTCGAAGTACTGCGCGTGGACCTTCTGCGACTCGACGTAGACCTGGCAGACTCGCTCGGCGAACGGCAGATTGTCGTGCATGTCTTTGATCGTGCCGGCAGCGTGTAGCTCGTGGGCGAGCGTGTCGAGCACCTCGGCGTACTCGTCCATGACTGGATCGATCACTTGCTCCGGGTCGAAGACCTCGTCGACGGCGAGGAATCCGAAAGTTTCGAAGTGATCGAGCTGTTCGGTAGTCAGGGTCGGCATGTTCGCTCTCTTGGCGTTCAGTAGCGATCGGATTTGATCGGTTTTGATCGGGTTCTCTTCGATCTGGTTCGCAGTTTAACGGCTCCGAGCGGGGATTCGGACTGCGTGTCCGGTCCCCGCTCGGAGTTGGTTGCGCCCGAGTCGACGGCTTAGGTCTTGAGCTTTTGGATCGCGGACAACGTTCCTTCGCCTCGGAGTTCGGCGGAACCGACCGGCCAGTTGACGTTGGCGGCCGTCATCGTCGCCGCCGACACCTCAGTCAGGAACAACCAGGAGTAGTTGTCGTAGAACGTGATGTAGAGCTCTGCGAGCAAGCGAGCGCGCTCGCCCGGATCGAGGGCCTGATTCTGGGCCTGGTACAGTTCTTCGATCTCGGTGTCCGGGTACACGCTGACGGCGTAGAAGCCGCTCTCGGTGACGCCGGAACCGATCACCGTTTCCGGCTCGGCAATGGTGTTGGTGAAGAACCAGAACATGCCCGGCAGTTCGAACGTGCGCACCGTGCGGAAGTACTCAGAGCTGAGGTACTCCTTGATCGTGGTGCGGATGCCGACGGCCTCCAGGTACTCCTGGACCGGCAGCGCCATGATCGGCACGATTGGCTGGAAGTCGGTGACGATGTGCAGGTCAACGTCAAGTCCGTCCGGATAACCGGCCTCTTCAAGCAATGCTTTGGCCCGCTCGGGGTCGTAGCCGTGGTATCGCGATTCGAGCGCTTCGCCGGGGTAACCGATCGTGCCGCGATAGGGACCGAAGGCCGGGCCTTCGGAACCGGTCAGCAACCCGTCGATGATCTCTTGCCGATTGATGGCGAGATTGGCGGCCTCGCGAACGCGAATGTCGAGGAACGGGTTGGGCACGCCGTCAACCTCGGCCACTGAGTCATGCGTGTTGAACATGATGTAGTGGGTCGGCTGACCGGACGGCTGATAGAGCACCTTGAAGTTGGGGTTGTCCCGGTAGGGTTCGACCACATCGGTCGGGAGGTTGTAGATGGCGTCGATCTCGCCAGCCTCAATGCCGGCAATCTGGGCCAGCGGCTCCGGACGAATCTGGACCTCGAAATCCTTGTACCAGGGCAGGCGGGGATTGGTCAGGCCGTCGCGCGGCTTGTGGTAGTCGTCGTTGCGGGTCCAATTGGCGCCGACATCAGGGTCGGAGTCGACGAAACGGAACGGACCTGTTCCCATGGCGAAGACACTATCGACATACGCGTCGCCATTTTCCTCCACGAATGCCTTGGACACATGGCGAACCGCACCGGACATGATCGAGCCGGCGAGCGATGCATTCGGAGCCGGCGTTTCGACGGCGAACGTCAGGTCATCAATGACGCTGTAGCTGGCGAAGTTGTCCGTTCCGAAGGCCTGGCGCGCGGAGGCCCACTCGTTCGGGTGGTCGCTGGTCTCGCCGCCCTGGTGATACTCGGCTGCCGAAGACACCCGCTCGAAGTTGAATTCCAGGTCGTGAGCTGTGTACGGCGAGCCGTCGTGGAACACGACGCCCGGTGTGACATGGAAAATCACGTTGGTCGGGTCGACGATTTCCGGTAGCTGGACCAGGTTGGGCTCCAGCGCTGCGGTCTCGGGATGGTTGGACATACCGGAGTCGAAGGTGCAGGCGCCGTTGACGTAGTTGGTCTGCGAGCCGGAGCGCTGCGGGTCGAGTCCAGCGGTATAGCGGCCAATTGCAACACGCACGGTGGCGTCGAGGTCGACCTCGGGCTCAGCCGCCTGCTGATCTTGTTCGGCCTCTTCACGCTCGATCGCTTCGACCGTGCCTTCCTGGGCCTGCTCTTGCTGCTCGACCTGTTGCGCCTGTTGCTCAGCCTGCTGTTCGGCCTGCTCCTGCTGCATGGCCTGCTGCTGTTGTTGCTGCTGCTGAGGCTGTGCCACCGGTTGCGGCTGCTCCTGTTGCTGCTGCGGTTGTGCCTGGACCACGGCCTGATCATCATCGTCGTCATCACCGCAGCCGACCAGCGCCAGACCGGTCGCACCGACGCCGGCTCGGGCCGACGCTCGCAGCAGGGTCCGCCGCGATAGCCGCCGATGCGACATGCGCTTCCAATAGTTTCGTGTGGACATTCTTCGTCTCCTCGCTCGACGGGCACACCCCGCCGCAGATTGCTACGCATGTTAGGCAATTTCGCGCGACCGTATCAGTCGCCGCGATGTCTATTCCGTTACGTCAACGATGTCCCGAAGAGGCGGTTGGGCGCGTTACTCGGCCGCAAAACCTCGACGCGACATCTCGGACGACACGCGCTCGTGGATTGCTCGTGCCTCAGCGAGTGCCTGTTCCGCGAATTCGGGCGTTGGCTCTTTGATCGTCATGTAGCGGGGGTATGTCGCCCAGGTGCTGAGCTCTTTGGAGTCGCCAATGATCCCGTCGATGTCCCAAGCGATCGGCACGAGCGGCAGCAACTGTTCCAGGTCATGTGTGAAGGGATAATCGATCCTGTCAACCATGAGAGCAGACTTGACGGTCTTCTCAATGGCCTGCTGTGCGTGGTAGCAGACCACCTGTAGCTCCGGTGGATTGAGCGCCAGACACGCATCCCCCGCTCTGATGTCGCCGTATGCGCGACGCATGAGCTGAGCGAATTGCTCCATCACCGGATCTCCTCGACCTCTGACGTACAGCGTTCGGCCGTCGATCATGGCGGCTCGCTCGACGGTACCGACCACCGTTGCCTGGCGCACGATATCGGCGGCCGTGCTGATGATGACGTCCCTGGCGAATCCGGTACACGAGAGCGCCGCACTCACTTGCCGCGCCAACTCTGCGCGATGCTCCGCCTCGTCGAGAACCACCAACAGGTCTACATCGCTCTGCTCGTCGTAGTCTCCGCGTGCGCGTGATCCGAACAGGACGATCTGCCGTGGATTCCAGCCATCCACGATGATCCTCACCATCTCGTCGATGGCTGGATCAATGTCTTGCCTCGTCGAGGATGCTGTGGTCATGGAATCGATGGTAGCCAGTCGGCACTCCGACAGTGGGGCTATCCGAGATTGCGGAGACGCGGGTCGAGTAGGTCGCGTAACCAGTCGCCGACGAGGTTGCCGCTCAGCGCGACGAGCATCAGGGCGAGGCCGGGCATCCACATCACCCACCAGGCGTGGGTCAGGTAGTTGCGCGCTTCGGTGATCATCCGTCCCCACGTAGCCTGCTCGACCGGGGCGCCGACGCCGAGGAAGCTGAGCGAGGCTTCAGCGACGATCACAATCGGAATCTCGAGGGTCATGATCACCACGATCGTGTTGAACACATTAGGCAGCAACTGTTTGCGCATGATCCACCAGTTGCTGCCGCCGGCGGCGAGCGAAGCAAGGACGAACTCGCGCTCCTTGAGCGAGAGCACTTCCGCCCGGATCAGGCGTGCATAGACCGTCCAGGTCCAGACCAACAGGATGAGAATCACGTTTCTCAGCGACGCCCCAAGCACCGCCCCGAGCAGCACTGCGAAGAGGATCGCCGGAAGCGCCAGCTGCACGTCGACGTAACGCATCAGCAGCTGGCCGACGATGCCGCCTCGCCATCCGGCGAACATACCGATTACGGTGCCGAACAGGGCCGCGCCAGGGACAACGATCGCCACGACGATGAGCGAGACTCGGGCACCGTGCACTACCCGAGTCCAGATGTCGCGCCCGACATGGTCGGTGCCGAGCGGAAACTCCGACGTGCCACCGGAGAACACCGGCGCTTCGAGCCTCGACAGCAGATGGGTCTGACCCGGATCCCCGGGTGCGATCACGTCGGCAAAGATGCCGAAGACGACAAACGCGATCATCACCAGCATCGGAGGCGCGACCAGCAGGTATCTCCGTCGGCGGTAAGAAATCTGCCAGCGCCGCCTGGACTCGATGTTCGCTGCAGCCACCGCCGCGTCGGTTGATGCTGAGATTGACATCAGAGCGCCGCCATTCGGATGCGCGGATCGATGACGCGGTAGGTCATATCAACGATCAGGTTGCCCAGGGTGATCGAGGCGGCGATGACGACGAGGCCGGCTTGCACCGTTGGGTAATCCGATTGCAGGATCGACTCGATCATCAATCGCCCGATGCCGGGCCAGGAGAAGACGACTTCGATGATCACCGAGCCGGCGATCAGGCGTCCGAGCTCGATACCGAGAATGGTCATCACCGGGATCAACGCATGGCGCAAGCCGTGACGCAGAATCACCGTGCGCTCGTTCAGCCCCTTGGCCCGCGCGGTTCGGATGAAGTCGGTGTTCATCACATCGATCATTCCCGAGCGGGTCAGGCGCATGAATCCAGCGGCGGAGAGCAATCCCAGGGCAATGGCCGGCAAGACCAGGGAGCGGAAACCTTCTGCACCCGCGGTTGGGAACCAGGACACGCGTGTGGCGAGGAAGAAGATCAGCATGAGGCCGAGCCAGAAGCTCGGAGTGGCCTGTCCGAAGACCGCGACCAAACGCGCGAGCCAATCAAGAGGTGAGCCCCGCCGCAAGGCGGCGAACACCCCCAGTGGCACGCCCAATCCGAGTGCGACCACCAGTCCGGCGGCAGTCAGCTTGACCGTGCCCAGCACCTTGTCGGCGACGATGTCCAGCGCCGGACCGGTGCGGTGGTAGGAGAAGCCCAGGTCGCCCTGCAGGGCGTCGCCGAGAAACCTTCCGTACTGGACGATCATGGGATCGTTCAGACCGAGTTTCTCCCTGATCCGCTCGTAGTCCTCATTGGTCGCGTCCCACGGCATCAACGAGGTTTCCGGGTTGCCAATCAAGCGCGAGATGACAAAGACGATGCTGACGACCACCCAGATCACGAGGATCGTCTGGATCAGGCGAATCACGAGCAGATTGGCGAACTGCATCATTCACTCCGCGGCGCAGGACGAGGCTAGCCCCGCTGTAGGCGGCATTCTAGCCAGATGTCGCTGGCTCTTGCAGCCCTACCAACTGTCGATGTAGGGACGGCGGCCTTTGCGGATCGGCTCTGAATTGGGCACCGCGTCGAGGAGGCGGATGATCCACTTGCGCGTGTCGGCCGGGTCGATCACGTCGTCGGACTCGAGCACGGTGGCGGCGTTGAAGGCGTTGCCGCGCTCGTAGGCGTCGGCGACCATCTGCTCGTACACACGGGTGCGCTCTTCGAGGTCGTCGATCTTCTCGAGCTGAGCTCGGGCACCGAGCTTGACGCCGGCTTCGAGGTTCATGCCGCCGTACTCGGAGGTCGGCCAGCCAACGTTGAAAAGGCCAGCCTCGGTGCTGCCGGCAAGCATGGCGAGTCCGCCGAGTCCGTAGCACTTGCGGACGGTGATCGTCATCTTCGGCGTGGTCAGGTTGGCCAGCGAGACGAAGACTCGGTGGCAATGTCGAACCAGTGCAGTCTTTTCGACCTCGGGCCCAACCATCATGCCGGGCGTGTCGACCAGGGTGAGAACGGGAATGTTCCAGGAATCGCAGATCTGGGCGAAGCGGGCGAGCTTGTCGGAGCCGTCGCTGTCGACCGCGCCGCCGAGATGCATATTGTTGTTGGCGATCACACCGACCGGCCGGCCTTCGACCCGAATCAACGAGGTGATGACGCCGATGCCGAACTCGGGCCGTAGCTCCAGGACGGAATCGTGGTCGGCGAGCAGGTCGATCACTTTGCGAATGTCGTAGGTGCGCAGCCGATTCTCGGGAATGACATGGCGCAAGAGCCGCTGGTCGGGCGCGGACCACTCCTTGAGCCGGCCCTGGAAGTAGGAGAGATACTTCTTGACCGCGGCCATCGCTTCCTCTTCGTCCTTGACGAAGATGTCGACGACGCCGTTGGGCACCTGCTGCGACATGGGCCCGAGTTCCTCGGGCAGGAAGAGGCCGAGTCCGCCCCCTTCGATGACCGCGGGGCCGCCCATGGCGATATTGGAGCCCTCGGTCGCGACGATGATGTCGCACATTCCGAGCATCGAGGCGTTGCCGGCGAAGCAGCGTCCGGCAGTGATCGAGACCATCGGCACTTTGCCGGAGAGCTCGGCCAAGCGCTCGAAGGTACGAACGGCGCGGGCGGCAACGCGGGTGTACGCCCAGTCGGAATCGCCTGAGCGTCCCCCTGCGCCTTCGGCGATGAAGACGAGCGGGGTCAGCAGGCGATGCGCAGTCTCGACCATTCGGTCGGTTTTCTCGTGGCCGCGGCCGCCCTGGGTTCCGGCCCAGACCGTTTCGTCGTAGGAGATGATCGCGGTGCTGGCAACGTCATTGTCGAAGAGGTCGGCGTTGACGGTACCGATGCCACAGATCAGACCGTCGGCGGGAGAGACGACGCGCAGTTCCTCCCAGGAGCGGTTTCGACGCTGCGCCGCGACGGCGAGCGGCATGTACTCGGTCCAGGTGCCGCCCTCGACGAGCTGCGAGATGTTCTCGCGTGCGGTGCGCTTGCCCTTGGCGTGACGCCTGGCGACCGGTCCCTCGCGGTTGTGGTCGAGGATCGCTTCGTGCAGGTCGATGTTGTGCTGCAGGTCTGGGCGAATGTAGTCGAGATCGATGTCGCCCGTACCGTCATCGACGGCAGGGCCGACGTCGGCCGGCTCGATGAAGACGAGCGGGTGTCCCTCCCAGATGATGTCGCCGACCGAGACGGTGATCTCCTGGACGATGCCGCCGATCTCGGACTGGAGCAGATGCTCCATCTTCATCGCGTTCATGATGATCATGTCCTGGCCGGCGACGACGGAATCGCCTTCGCCGACGAGGATTTCGATGATTGTGCCCTGAATCGGTGCGCGCAGCGGCTCGGTGCCGGGCGGACCAATGATCTCCGGCGCGGGGAATCCAGCCCGGTCCTCTTCAAGTCCTCGGTTGACATCGAGCGAGGCCGCGCCGGCGCCCTGGCGGAAGAAGTCGAGGGCCGCGAGGGGATCGCTGACCTGGTTCTCGACCTGGGCGCCCGCCCAGGCCGACTGCCCCCCTGCGGTTGCGCCATTGTCAGATGTGACTGCCAGATCAGCGATTCGTTCGTCGATCCAGCGTGTGTGGACGTCACCGGCGATGAACTCGGGATGGCTCAGGATGTTGCGCAGGAAGGCGATATTGGAGTCAGGGCCTTCGAGCTGGAACTCGTCAAGCGCTCGCCGAGCGCGGCGGACGGCGTCGCTGAAGTTGCTGCTCGGATGACGTGTCACGACCTTGGCGATCAGCGAGTCGAAGTTGGGATTGGCGGCGTAGCCGGCGTAGCCGTAGGTGTCGACGCGGACGCCCGGTCCGGCGGGCGGACGGAAGGTGCGCAGGGCTCCGGCAGCAGGGCGCACATCGCCGTCCTCCCGCATGCGCTCCAGGTTGACCCTCGATTGAATGGCGTAGCCGCGCAACGAGGGTGGAGAATCCAAGCCGAGTTCGCCGAGCGTTACACCCTCGGCGATACGGAGCTGACACTCAACCAGGTCGAGTCCGGCGACTTCCTCGGTCACGGTGTGCTCGACCTGGAGCCTCGCGTTGGCCTCGATGAAGGCAAAGTCGTCGTTCGTGTCTGCGTCAACGAGGAACTCGAATGTGCCGAGATTGGCATAGCCACCGGCGGAGGCCAACTCTACCGCTGCGTCGGTGATTCGCTCACGAAGGTTGGCGCTGAGAGTCGGAGAGGGAGCGATCTCGATCAGCTTCTGATAGCGGCGCTGGATGGTGCACTCACGCTCGCCGACGTGGGTGACGTGGCCGTGCTGGTCGCCGACGATCTGGACCTCGATGTGCCGGGCTCGGGGGATGAAGCGCTCGACGAAGAGGGCGCCGTTGCCGAAGGCGGCCTGCGCCTCGCGGGTGCAGCGTTCGAAAGCGTCCTCGATCTCGGAAGCTTCGTTGATGGCACGCATCCCGCGTCCACCACCGCCGCCGATCGCCTTGATCACCATCGGCCGGCCGTCGAGCTGGTCGAAGAAGGCGCGAGCGCCGTCGAGATCGACGGCATGGTCCGTGCCAGTCAGGACCGGGACGTTGCGCGCTCCGGCGAGCGTCCTGGCCCGCGCCTTGTCGCCGAACAGGGCGAGCGCTGCCGGAGACGGTCCGACGAAGGTGATCCCGGCCTCTTCGCAAGCACGGGCAAAGTCGGCGTTCTCGGCGAGGAACCCGTAGCCGGGATGGATCGCATCACAATCGTGTTCGCGGGCACGCTCGATGATCTGGGAGATGTCGAGGTACGCCGCCGGGCCGATTCCCTCCAGCGGGATGACGATCTCGGCGTGTTGGATGTGGTCGGAAGAGGCATCGTCAGAGGAGTGGATCGCGGCGGTGGCGATTCCGAGTTCGGTGGCGGTGCGAAGCACTCGGACCGCGATTTCGCCACGGTTGGCGACCAGTAGGCGTTGGATGGGCATGGTTGGACTCTACGAACTGCGTGGTTCCGGTGGAGGATGGATGAGGCCGTTAGCCGCCCGCTACCGCGTCGGTGATCAGGTTGCCGAGCGCTTCGGTGCTGAGAGGCTCGTCGCCGTCACCGGCAAGGTCGGCGGAGCGATGGCCAGCGGCGAGGATGTCGGTGACGGCGTCTTCGATTGCGGTGGCTTCGGCTTCGAGTCCGAGGGAGTAGCGCAGCATCAGGGCGGCGCTGAGGATCATGGCCATGGGATTGGCGATGCCTTGTCCCGCGATGTCGGGCGCGGTGCCGTGGATCGGTTCGTAGAGGCCGAGGGTAGAGCCGTTTTCGGAGGCGCCGAGGGAGGCCGAGGGCAGCATGCCCATTGAGCCGGCGAGCATCGAGGCTTCATCGGTGAGGATGTCGCCGAACATGTTCTCGGTGACGATCACATCGAAGTAGGACGGATGACGGATCAGGTCCATGGCGCAGGCGTCGACGAGGCGGTGTTCGAGTGTGACGTCGGGGTAGTCCCTGGCAACCTCGTCAGCGATCTCCCGCCACATCCGCGACGTGTCGAGGATGTTCGCCTTGTCGACAGAGGTCAGCAGTCCACGGCGTGCGCGGGCGGTTTCGAAGCCGAGACGGACGATCCGCTCGACCTCATGCTCGGAGTAGGCGAGGGTGTCGACGGCCTGCCGCTGGCCGTTCTCTTCCCAGCGGCGCTGGGGCTCGCCGAAGTAGATGCCGCCGGTCAGCTCGCGGAGGACGACCATATCGACGGCCTCGACCGTCTCGCGCTTGAGCGGGGTGGCGTCGGCGAGGATGGGCAGCATCTTGACTGGACGGATGTTGGCGAACAGGCCAAGACCCTTACGCAGACCGAGGATGGCCTGCTCGGGCCTGACGGAGGCCTTGGGATCGTCCCACTTGGGACCGCCGACAGCGCCGAAGAGGACGGCGTCCTGGGCCTGGCACATCTCCAGCGTTTCGTCGCGCAGGGCGACGCCGTGCGCATCGATCGATGCTCCGCCGACGAGGTCTTCGGAGTACTCGAAGGAGTGGTCGAAGCGGCCGCCGACCGCGTCGAGCACGCGGACGGCTTGCCCGATGACCTCGCCGCCGATGCCGTCACCGGGCAAGAGTGCAATCTTGAAGTGGGCCATACGGGTTTGTTCCTAATCGTCGGTTGGGCGCTCACCCGGAGCGCGTTCAGGCGAGACTCAACAGCCGGGGTCGCCGTAGTTGCCGCAGCAGGTTTGCCGCTTGCGCAACCTGTCCCAGGCGACCTCGAGCATGCGGAGGGCGATGCTGCGTTGATCGGCATCCCTGCGGAGGTTGGCGATCGCGTCGCTGAAGGACGGTCTGGGTCGCGTGCACATCGTAGGCCACCTGCTGGAGCGAGCCGATTTCAGCGTCGCAGGCTAGGGTATCCGCCCACTGCAACGGCCGGTGTCGGACTGTCTATTCGTCTGCGGGACGCTCATCCTGAGCGTCGGGTGGTCCGGTTCAACAGCCCGGGTCGCCGTAGCGACCGCAACACTGTTCGAGTCGCCGGAGCTTGATCCAGTTGGTGACGACCACGCTGCGCAGGAAGTGCATCAGCCCTTCGCCGTTGCGCAGATTGGCAATAGCGGAGCCACCCAGTTCAGGTCGTTCTTCACACATCCATGATCACTTTGCACCAATAGATCTTTTCAGATGCTCTAATGATAATTGGTGCCAATGGAGATGTTCAGAAGCTATCCCCCGTGTCTATGGTCATCGGACGCCATGCGCTCGGCCCGAGCGCGCTCACCGGAGACTCAACATCCCGGATCGCCGTAGTTGCCGCAGCAGTTGTCGACATTGCGCATCTTGATCAGGGTGTTCTTGATCAATCCGTAGATGGCGTGACGCCTGCCGATCGATCGGCGCAGGTTGGTGATGCTGTCACCGACGCTTGGCCTTGGATGCTTGGGCATGAATCGCTTCTGTCCAGTGAGCCTGGTTTTGGATTGCGAACAGGATAGGGAGGCCGCGGCGGAGTCAGCGCCAGACCCTGGTCAGATCGACAGTCAGCACGCCGGCAGGCAGGCGCAAGACGATGGGGTCTCCCGGTGGGAGGAGATGGACGGGCCATTTGGCCAACTCTGGTTTTGGCAGCGCCTGGACCATGGTCTGATGCTAGACAGTTACCGGTTTCGTCGTCGGTCGGTTCGACTCGTACTCCGAGATCAAGTCGTCATGCTCCAGAGTCAGGGAGATGTCGTCGAGGCCGTTGAGGAGGCAGTGCTTGACGAACGGGGCGATGTCGAAGGAGCGGACCCAGCCGCCGGGGGCGGTGACGGTCTGATCCTCGAGGCTGACCGTGATCGGCATGTTGGACTCGGACTCGACCATGCGCATCAGCTCTTCGACGTCGGGCTGGGGGAGCTGAATCGTGAGTAGGCCCATCTTGGCGGAGTTGTTGCGGAAGATGTCGGCGAAGGTGGGGGCGATGACGGCCCTGACGCCCATGCCCTGGATTGCCCAGACGGCGTGCTCGCGCGATGAGCCGCAGCCGAAGTTGGGGCCGGCGAGGAGCACGCTGGCGCCTTCGTACTGGGGCTGGTTGGTGACGAAGTCGGGGTCTTTGGCCCAGGCCTCGAAGGCGAACGGGCCGTAGCCGGTTCGCTCGATCCGCTTAAGGTACTTGGCCGGGATGATCTGGTCGGTGTCGACATCGGCGCGGTCGAGCGGCAGTCCGGTGCCTCTGAAGGTGGTGACGGGGTCCATTGGCTGCTCCTCGCACAGTCGGCGCTGGCATATTGATCAGTTGGAGACGCTATGAGCGTACAAGGAGGGCGTGCGCGGTAGGAGTCAGGGTCGGCGACAGGGTCTTGTGGGTCTGCGCACGGCGGAGCCGGGGAGGTGGTTGCGCCCCAGAAAAAATAAACGGGTCGAAAGAAAGAGAGCGGGCGGGACTACAACGGGTCTTCGGCTTCCTCGGGAGATTCTTCCTCGTCGGGTCCGGCGTCGATGGCGGCGTGAGATTGGGTCACGACCAAGGGTTCGGCGCGGTCGTAGAGGTCGCGGAGCTTGTGGCGGGCGAACTCGTAGGGATGGGCTTCGAGGAGGAGTTGATTGGCCGGGTTGCCGGGACAGGTCGCCTTGATCAGTTTGATCACGGCGGCGAGCCGGACGTGGCCGGGGTTGGGTCTCTCGGAGAGGCGGATGATTCGCTCGATGGCGGCTCGGTGGTGGAAGGGGTTGGGCATGGCGATGTGTTCCTTTGCAGGTGTGCGTACATTTGTACTGACTGTATCGGGAATGGGGAGCGTTGGATCGGTTGGGAGTGTTGTGGCGGAGTCATCGAGACTCCCCTGACGGGTGCAGGAGGGACGGCAGAGGGAAAAGGAACGAGATTCTCGCGGCAAGCGCCGGAATGACGGAAATGTCGGGCGCGGAAATGACGGAGGGTGGAGGCTCGGTCAGTCGGCGAAGAATTGCTTGAGCGCGGATTCGGTTTCGTCGGGGAGTTCTTCGGGGAGGAAGTGGCCGCAGGGGAGGCCGACTCCGGTGACGTCGGTGGCCCAGCGATGCCAGGTGGCCATGAAGCGGCCTCGGCGGTTCGGCTGGCGGGCTCCGCCCCAGATAACGAAGAGCGGGCAGGTGATTTTCTTGCCCTCGGAGCGGTCGGCGCGGTCGAGCCGCAGGTCGAAGCGGGCGCCGGAGCGATAGTCCTCGCACCAACTCCGGACGGTCTCCTGGTCGTTGGCGGCGGCCAGGTATTCAGCCATGGCGGTCTCGGTGAAGACGGTGTTGTCGTCCTCGCCCGCCCAACTGCCGAGCATTCGCTTGAGGAAGAAGTCTGGCGCGCCGTTGATCAGGGTCTCGGGCAGCGGGGACGGTTGGGCGAGGAAGTACCAGTGGAATCCGCCGAGGCCGCCGGCGATGCCCATCTGCTCGAACTGCTCGGCGGTTGGGACGATGTCGAGGAGTGACAGTCTTGTGACCCGCTCGGGATAATCGAGCGCGAGGCGATAGGAGACGCGGCCGCCGCGATCGTGACCGGCGAGCGAAAACGTGTCGAAGCCGAGGTCGGCCATGAGATCGACCATGTAGCTGGCCATGGCTCGCTTGGAGTAGGCCTCGCCTCCGCCGTCGCCGGGCGGTGAGTCGCTGGCGCCGTAGCCGAGCAGGTCGGCGACGACGACGGTGTGTTGCTCAGCCAGACCTGGCGCGATCTTGTGCCACATAGCGCTGGTCTGGGGATAGCCGTGGAGGAGCAGGAGCGGTGAACCGGAACCGCCGACGCGGGCGAAGATCGGCCCGGTCTTGTGCTCGCGGAAGCCTGGGAACAGGGTCTCGGTGTCGGGCATAGGCACCGCCATATGAATTGGGGGAGGCTCAGTTGTCCGCCATGCTAATCGTTGACTGTATGCGCCTAGCCAAATGCGCCCCAGATCGAGATGGCCGCGAGGACCAATCCAGTTCCAATGGCGACGGCGCGATAGACCTTGACCTCAAACTCAGCGAATCGCGCGTAGTGTTTGGCGTCATAGAGCTCGAAGCGGGCATTGGTCTCCGACCGAGCCTGATCGAAGCGGGCATCCATCTGATCGAGGCGGGCGTCCATCTGATCGAGGCGGGCGTCCATCTGATCGAATCTGGCATCTACCTGAGCGAAACGAGCATCCATCTCTGCCTTGGCCCGATCGAAGCGTGCATCGATGCGTTCCAAGAGCGCCTCGAACCGGGCATCCGACAACTCGCGTTCCGAAGCCAGCCGACGATCCAGGTCTTCCTCGGAGGCCGCCAAGCCAAACTTCTCGGACAGTTTCGCGGCCAACACCTCTGCGTGTTCGCGCGGCATGCCGCAGTCAATCAGGTCGTTCGCCAACTCCAACGCGTCGGTCGGTACTGCCACCGGATGAGTCCTCCGCAGACTCAGGCTATCAGGAACAGGCTCCGCTACAGCGCGACTGTGCCGGTGATGGCGGGCTGCAAGGGGTCGCAGATGTAGCGAATCCTGGGCAGGGTGATGTTGGCGGTGGTGTAGCTGGCGACGATCGGGTAGACGGGGCGCAGGTCCGGGGCGTCCCAGTAGCCGCTGTCGAAGGCGTCGATCTGGGCCGTGCCGCGGTCGGCTCGGCTGACCTCGAACTCCGGGTCAACCTGGACGAGCCAGGGCTTTGTCTCGCCGTCGCGCTCGACGTTGGCAATGTGCATTCCGGCTGTGTAGAGGAGGTCGCCATTGCCGATTGGCACCGGGTCAATGAGCTGGGCCGAGAGCACGGTGACGTTGCCGTCGTTCACTTCGATCGACTGGCGGTCATAGCGCTCGCGCAGCACGGGTTCGCCGACGGTGATCGGGAATCCCCAGCGCTCGACCAGGGCCGTCGCCGCTTCACCTTGGGTGCAGACGGCTCGAGTTGGCAGGCCGCGCGGTCGGACGGCGGCGCGGCAGCCGACGCGCACGATCGCGAGGGTGAAGGCTCCGAGGGGGCCGTCATCCGCCCGCAAGCCGATCACGTGCATGGTTGGCGGGATCGTCGGGTGCAACGCGGGCGGGATCAGTTCCGCCATGACGGCGTCGTCGATCTCGTAGATGACCTGCAGCACTTTGACGTTGGGTAGGGTCAGCGCTTCGGTGTCGAGGCTGGCCATCGTCGGCGCGTATTGGGTCAGTTGGCCGGGGTCGGCATTGCCATTGATTGGCATCTGCGGCCTTTCGTTCGTGCAGTTCGACCGGTCCGTGGGCGACTAGTCGCCTGCGGCGACGGTGGCGGCGAGCTCGCGAGACTCGGACGTGGTCGCTGGCTTGTCGTCGGCGAAGTGCGGCATGACCTCTTCCCCGAACAGGCGGAGGCTGTCGAGCACCTGCTCCTGGGGGATGGTTTCCAGCGCGTTGAGCAGGAAGTTGATCTGGTCGACGCCGCAGGATTCCCACTTCTTGATCTCTTCGACCAGCCGGTCGGGGTTGCCGATGCAGACGCCCTCGGGCGCGGAGACGCCTTCACCGGGATTCTGGGCGGCCTGCTGCCGGGTCGCGGCGAGGAGGCCGGGATTGGGGTAGCTGCGGGTGGGGTGGACTTCGCGGACGGGCAAGAGCTGCGCGGCCAGGTAGCCGAAGGACCCGGTCAGGCGGCTGCCGGTCTCGATCCCGGTCTCGTTGTCGGGGTGGCAGTAGAGGAAGTTGACGGTGGCGACGCGCTCGTTGACGAAGAGGCCAGCCGGTTCGCAGTCCTGGATTCGGCTGCGGTAGCGGTTGACTTTCTCTTCCTGCTCGGCGAAGCCGCCGAAGGTGAGGCCGAGCGAGCCCATGCCGCGCTCGGCGGCGTCGATCTCGGTGCCCGGCGAGGAAACCGCGACCCACATCGGCGGGTGGGGCTTCTGATAGGGCTTGGGCAGCACGGCGCGAGTCGGCATGCGGAAGGCGCGGCCCTCGTAGCCGTAGCGCTCGTTGGTCCACATCTGGGGGATGGTGCGCGTGTACTCGTCCCAGGTTTCCTTGGTCTCGTCGGGGTTGGCGTCCATGCCGCCCAGCTCGGTCCAGGTGGCGGAGCGGCCGGTACCGAACTCGAGCCGTCCGTCGGAGAGGATGTCGAGCACGGCGGCGCGCTCGGCGGCGCGGATCGGGTGGTTGAACTGAGGGACGCAGACGACGATGCCGTGACCGACACGGATCTGCTTGGTCTGCATCGCGCAGGCGGTGAGGAAGAGCTCCGGCGCGGAGCAGTGTGAGTACTCCTCGAGGAAGTGGTGCTCGACGGCCCAGACGGAGTGGAAGCCGACTTCGTCGGCGACGCGTACCTGCTCGAGGCAACGATGGTAGACCGTGTGCTCGATGTCGTTTTCCCAGGGTCTGGGAACGGAGATTTCGTAGAAGATACCGAATTTCATGGCGTCTGTCCTCGCTGGCCGGGAGGCTGGGTCTGGTTCATTGGCGATGGTAGCGGACGGGGACGGCGTGGCTTTTCCTTGTTTTCTTGGGTGAGTTGCCGCTTTGGACGGCCTTCGAGCGGCCGCATCTCATCGATCAGCGAGTTTGCCGCCTCGTGAACACGCCGTCGGCGCTCGGGGGACCAGTCCTTGGTGAGTTCGTCGAAGGGTCGGTGTCCCGCCATAGACCACCTCCTCTCATCACCTCCTGCTGACAAGATATGCGCTCGCCTATCATCCCCTCATGGTTTTGGACGAGCTGCACGAGCTGATCGAGACGCTGCAGGGTCGGATTGAGGCGCACGCCCCTGCCCTGCAGCAGAGCGAGGCGTTGACTCGGTATGCGCTGATCGATCCGCTGCTGCGCGGTCTGGGCTGGGATACAGGCGATCCGTCGCAGGTGATTCCGGAGTACCGCTCGGCTGCCGGCTCCGCCGACTACGCCCTGTTTGGTCAGTCGAACAAGCCGCAAGTCATCATCGAGGCGAAGAGGCTCGGCGCTCAACTGGACTTCAAGGTTCGTCAGCAAGTCACGGGCTATTGCCAGGAAGAAGGGATCCCGTACGCGGCCATCACCGATGGTCGGCGTTGGGAGATCTATGACGTGTTCAAGCCGGTTGCCATGAAGGACTCTCAGGTGTCGAGCTTCGACCTCGGCGACCCGCCTGCTGCAACGTGCCTGCAAGCTCTGGCTCTATGGCGTTCAAGCGCATCTGCAGGCAACGTCAAAGTGGGCGCTGCTCCACTCACCAGCGCTCCTGTAGCGGACGCGGAAGCGACCGCGAGCACTCCGATCTTGGCAGAGCCGGCGGTCGAAGCAAACGGGTGGACCAGGTTGTCTGAGTTCTCACCTGAGGCTGGTTCAAGGCCATCCGAGTTGCGATCTCCAGATGGGCAGGTCACCAGCCTGACGAACTGGGGCGACTTCATTGCCGAGGTTGTCGCGTGGCTGCAGGTTTCCGGGAACCTCAGCGACCACAACCTTCCCATTCAGTTCGGCGACCAAACGCAATACGTTGTCAGCACAACGCTCCCGAGTCGCACCGGGTTTGATGGGTCCGGCGTTTACCGACAGGTTGGTGAGTGGCATGTCAGAACGAACTACACAGGGGGTCAACACGCCCGGAATGCGAAGAGGATCATTGAACGGGCGGGACTCAATCCCGCCGACTTTGCTGTGAGGCTGCAGTAGGCCGTCGTTGCGCGATGGCGCAGCAGAGGGGGCGGGATTCCTGCGGCAAGCGCGGAAATGACGGTGGTTGGGCGAGCCCCCTCCGTCACTTCGTGACACCTCCCCCAAGGGGGGAGGTCTAGGTCCGCTGGCCGAATTCTCGGCTGGTGTCGACGACGGCGATGGCGGCGATTCCTTCTTCGGAGGACATCACCTTGACTCCCTTGGAGGAGCGCCCGACCTGGCGGATCTGCTGGATCTCGGTGCGCAGGATCTTGCCTCCGGCGGAGATGACGACGAGCTCTTCGTCTCCTCGGACGACGGCCATGCCGACGACCGGGCCGGTTTCGTCGGAGACCTTGTGGCCGATCATGCCTTTACCGCCGCGACCCTTGGTTGGGTACTCCGACTCTGGCGTGCGCTTGCCGAAGCCGATGGCGGTAACGGTCAGCACTTCAGTCTCGGGGTCGACGGTTTGCAGGCCGATCAGGGCGCCATTGGCGGGGATGTTGATTCCTCGCACTCCTCCGCTGATTCGCGAGGCCTCGCGCAGGGAATCGATGGCGAAACGGACCGTGCGACCGTCAGCGCCGGTGACGATGACGTCTTCGCCAGCCTTGGCGAACGTGGCTTCGACCAGTTCATCGTCGTCTCGCAGATTGAATGCGAGCAGACCACTGCGGCGGACGTTCATGAATCGCTTGAGCTCGGTCTTCTTCACGTAGCCCTGGCGCGTGCCGAGGATGATGTAGTCGTCTTCGAAGGACTCGACCGGGATGATCGTGGTGACGTGTTCGTCGAGCTGGAGATCGACGACGTTGCGCACCGGCAGGCCTCGCCACTCTCTGCTTCGGGCTTCGACCTCGTGGGCCTGGAGTCCGTAGACGCGGCCCCTGGAGGTGAACATGAGCAGGTGGTCGTGGGTGTCGCAGGCGATCAGGCGGTGCGGCGCTTCGACGGTGGTGGCGCCGTTCTTACGCTCGATGCCCTTGACGCCCTTGCCGCCGCGTCGCTGCGAGCGGAAGGCGTCGACCGGCTGTCGCTTGATGTAGCCGTGGCGCGTGAGCGTGACCACCGAGGACTGGTGGGGCACGAGATCGGCGGCGGAGAAGTTGTCGACCGACTTCTCGATCACGCGGGTCTTGCGATCCTCGCCGTAAGTCTCGACGAGCTCGTCCATGTCCTCAGCGATCAGGCCGTCGATCTTCTTCTCGTCGGCGAGTAGGCCTTCGAGGTACTCGATGGTCTCGGTCAGCTCCTGGTACTCCTCTTCGAGCTTGGTGCGCTCGAGCTGGGCGAGACGCCGGAGCTGCATTTCCAGGACCGCCTGCGCCTGGCGCTGCGAGAGTTCGAAGGGATCTTCCTGGAGGGCGTCTCGCGCGGCCTCGGCCGACTCTGCCGCACGGATGGCGGCGATGATCGCGTCGATGTTGTCGATCGCCTTGAGCAGTCCCTCGACGATGTGATGCCGGTCGCGTGCCTTCTCGAGCTCGTATTCGGTGCGGCGGGTGATGATCGTGCGTCGGTGGCGGATGAACTCGCGCAGCAGCTGGAACAGGGTCAGGGTTCGCGGCAGGTTGTCGACCAGGGCGACGAAGTTGCCGCTGTACTGGACCTGGAGTCCTGTGGACTTGTAGAGCTGGGCGAGGATCGTCTGCACGTGACCATCGCGGGTCAGTTCGACGACCAAACGCATGCCGTGGCGGTCGGACTCGTCGCGGAGGTCGCGGATGCCTTCGATCTTCTTCTCACGGACCTGCGCGGCGATCTGCTCGATGATGCGCACCTTGTTGCCCTGGTAGGGGATCTCGGTGAACACGATCTGCAGCCGGTTGCCGGTTGTCGTTTCTTCCAGATGATGATGGGCGCGGACCGTGAAGCCGCCTCGGCCGGTGCCGTAGAGGCGGCGCAGGTGCTCCTGGTTCTCGCCGGCGAAAATGCTGCCGGCGGTGGGGAAATCGGGGCCCTGGATGTGCTGCAGGACATCGTCCAGGGTGGCGTTGTCGTTGGCCAGGATCGCCTTGATCGCTCCGGCGAGTTCGGACAGATTGTGCGGCGGGATGTCGCAGGCCATCGCGACGGCGATGCCGGCGGCGCCGTTGAGCAGCAGATTGGGCGCGCGACCGGGGAGGACGGTCGGCTCGTTGAGCGACTCATCGAAGTTGGGCGCGAAGTCGACCGTGTTCTTGTCGAGATCGGCAAGCATCTCCTCCGCGATACGAGCCAGACGCGCTTCCGTATAACGCATCGCAGCGGGTGGATCGTTATCAATTGAACCAAAGTTACCCTGACCGTCAATTAACGGATGACGCAGCGAGAAGTCTTGCGCCATACGTACCATGGCGTCGTATACGGGTTGGTCAGAATGTGGATGATACTTACCAAGTACCTCGCCAACGATACGCGCGGACTTACGATGCGGCTGATTGGCCCGCATGCCGAGATCGTCCATTGCATAGAGAATGCGGCGCTGGACAGGTTTGAGTCCGTCGCGCGCGTCGGGCAGGGCGCGAGAGACGATGACGCTCATCGCGTAGTCGAGGTAGGACGAACTCATCTCCTCGACGAGGGTACGCGTGGGCTGATCCGATGCGGTTTGTTCAGTAACCAAGGGCCTGCTCCAGAGCCGGTTTCTAGTGACTTACTCTAGCACAAGTCGGACATAATTTCCGACGAAATCTCATGACTTTCAGGGTCTCGCGGGACGACCTGCCAGTCATACGGAACCGGGTTGGGATGGCTGGTTGAGCCCTCCGGGCGGAGGCTCGCCTGTTGGTCGCGTTGTTGGCGGTAGACATCCATCCAGACCGTCGATCCGGCCTGTTGCAGGACCGAATCGAACCACCAGGAGTAGACCGCCCGAGGCCGGCGCAGTCGGGCTGAGAGCGTCGCCCGCGCGGCGAGTCGAGCGCCGCCGACGAGCGAGTAGCGAGCGCCCTCGGTCGCCGAAATGAGGTTGAGCTGCTCAGACGTCAGCCATTGCAGCCAGCTGAGGCAGACGGCGCCCGGGCGCTCGGCCAGCGTGACCGGAATGTATCCCTTGCGCGACCGGATCGGGCAGAAGGCGACATCGACGTCGCGCATGATGACCGGCAGGAGCGGAATGCCCTGTCGATCTGCGGCGGTTCCCGCCAGTTTGTCCCAGAGTTGTCGCGGGTAGGCGTTGCTGCCGACGGCGAGCAGGGGAACTCGGCCGGCGGTCTTGGGCTGGGAACTGAGCGGCCACGTCTTGCCGGCTCGGTAGAACAGCGGACCGCGATTGTCTCGGTTACGGGCGTCCGGATACAGCGCCGGCACGTCGACCAGGCTGGGCCAGGTAGCCACATGGGATGGGGCGGTCATGAGGACACAGTATCGCTGTGGCTGTCACTATCCCGCGGCGCGGGTAGGCTCACTGGCAGAGGCTGAGAGAGCGAGGCATGCCGATGATGCGATATCGGAAGCTGGGGCGGACGGGCTTGGTCGTGTCGGAGATTGGCCTGGGCGGCGGTGGGATCGGTCATGTCTGGGGCGAGACCACCGACGAGGAGATCGGCGAGACGATCGCACTGGCGATGTCGGAGGGGATCAACTTCTACGATGTCGCGCCGAGCTATGGCAACGGCGCCGCGGAGCGAAATCTCGGACGCGCGTTGCTGGAGGCGAAGGAACATCGCGGCGAGCAGATGCTCGTCGCGACCAAGGTGTCGTTGAGCGAGGACGACCTGGCCGACATCCCCGCCGCCGTGGAACGCGGCATCCACGAGTCGCTGGAACGACTGCGACGAGAGCGAATCGATGTCTTTCAGTTGCACAACACCATTACGCCAGAGCGTGGTCGCTACCGCCGCTCGATCGATGTCTCGGATGCGATGCTGGCGGTCGAGACGCTGCATCGGCTGAAACAGGATGGCTTGACCCGTTTCGTCGGCATCACCGGCATGGGAGACGCCGGCTCGGTCCGGGACGTACTGCGCTCCGGCGATCTGGACACCGTGCAGTGCTACTACAACTTGCTCAACGACTCGAATGCGCGGCCCTTGCCTGCGGGATCATCGCTGCATGATCACGGCCAACTGCTGCCGCTCGCGGCTGAGCTGGGGGTCGGCGTAATCGGAATCCGCAATCTGGCCGCCGGCGCGTTGTCGGCTGCGGTCGATCGGGAGGTAGAGCCGGATTCGCTGGTGGCTCACGATTACCGGCGGGCGGACACCTTGCGCTATCTGGAACGGGATGGCGTGCTGCTGTCTCGCTGGTCGGCTGCGTTTGCGCTGCAGCATCCGGCTGTCTCTACGGTCGTGCCGGGCGTCAAGAACTGCGAGGAACTGGCCGACCAGATCACCGCCGTCGACCTGCCCGAGATGTCTGCGGGTGACCTGGAGCAGTTTGAGGAGTTGCGCCGCGACGATTTCGGTGTTCGACAACCTGAAGACCGCGTGTTGTAGATATCAAACTGGTGAAACAAGCTCGTAAACCAGACTGACATGAACACAGCCAGCTCGGTTGTAGCCTGTGTCGCAAGCGGGAAGCCTTGAGAGTGGTTGCGTGAACGAGACCGAGATCCCGGACATCGTCATTCGGCGTCTGCCGCTGTACGCTCGCGAGCTTGGGCTGTTGGCAGGTGAAGGGCGCGACTTCATCTCCTCGCAGGAGTTGGGACATCGGCTGGGCGTGACGCCGGCGCAGATTCGCAAGGACCTGTCCTACTTCGGCCGCTTCGGCAAGCGCGGACGCGGTTACGAAGTGGTCGGGCTGAGAGAGCGGCTGCGAAGCATCCTCGGACTGAACGGTCGGGTGAAGGAGATGGTCCTGGTCGGCGTTGGCCAACTGGGACGAGCGGTGCTGGGTTACGGCGGATTCCGGCGCGGCGGCTTCGAGGTCGTGCGCGTGTTTGACTCCGATCCCAGGCAGATTGGCCGGAAGATTGACAATCATCGCGTTGACGATGTGGCGAAACTGCCTGAGTACTTGCGTCGCACGCGGGTCTCGATGAGCATCGTCGCCGTGCCCGCCGATGCTGCGCCCTCGGTGATCGAGACCTTGGTCGATGGCGGTGTGCGGGCGATCCTGAGCTACGCGCCGGTATCGATGAGCGTGCCGCCAGGCGTGCGGCTGCGCCAGATCGACCCCGTGACGGAACTTGAGAGCATGGCCTATTACCTCGAGGAGCCGTTCGACGGATACATCGAGGATCACCAGGCGGACGTGACGCCCAACTGAGCGGCTTGTACTGACTAGCGCGAATCGGCGCCGCTGAGCACGCTTTCCTGAGCCACCAGGTTCGGTCCGACGATATCCAGGTTGTCGAGCGCCTCAGCCGCCCCGAGCGCGACAGCGTCTTCCGCGTCATCGGCGATGGTCACGGGAATGCCGATCTGATCGGCCAGGTAGGCGTCGATACCTTGCAGCCGGGCCCCGCCGCCGGTCAGCAGCAGTCCGCGATCGATAATGTCGGCGGTCAGTTCCGGCGGAGTCCGCTCGAGCGTGCTGCGCGTGACCTCGACGAAGGTTTGCAGGACCTGCTGGATCGAGGGCACCAACTCGTTTGACGTGATCGTCACGCTGCGCGGCATCCCGCTGGATTGATCGCGTCCTCGCACCTCTGCGCGGATCGGATCTTCGACTGGAATGGCGGAGGCTGAGGCGTACTTCAGCTCTTCCGCCGTGGGCTCGCCGATCAGCAGGCTGTGTCGTCGTTTGACGTGCTCGGAGATCGCTTCAGTCACGAGGTGCCCACCGACGCGGGCCGATTCCCAGACGACGACGCCGTACATCGAAAGCACGGCTGCCTCGGAGCGTCCGGCGCCGAGATTGCCGATCAGCGCGCCTCGGGCGTCGCCCATCGGCACGCCGGCTCCGATCGCTGCGGCGAGGGGATTGGCGATCAGGTGGGCCGGTCGTCTCGCTCCGGCCTGTTCGGCGGCGTCGCGGACGGCGCGTTGTTCGACGTTGGTGACTCCGGCCGGCGTGGCGATCATCACCTCGGGACGAACCAGATTGAAACGGCCGGTGACGAGCGACATGTAGTAGCGCAGCAGCGCCTCGACGATGCGGTAGTCGTCGATCACGCCTTCGCGCATCGGGTTGACGACATTCACTGATTCCGGCGTGCGACCAATCATGTTGGCGGCGTCGGTGCCGGCTGCGAGGACGGCGTTCTCCTGCGTCGACAGGGTGACGACGGTGGGCTCGTCAATGACGATCTGCCCGCCGCGCCCTGGCACGGCGATTCGCAGTCTGGAAGTTCCGAGATCGATACCGAGTCTTTTCGCGAAAAACATAATTTCCGTATCAGGTCAATCGGTTCATTCAGCGTAGTCAGTTGGTCAGTGTATCGGCGCTCTGCGCCAACTCAATATCGGCTCCAAGATCCCTGAGTTGTTCGGCCAGATCGGTGTAGCCGCGCGACAGATGGTCAACCCCGAAGATGCGGCTCTGTCCCTCGGCGCTGAGCGCCGCCACGATCAAAGCAGCCGTCGCGCGGATGTCGGTGCCTCGCACGACTGCGCCGGAGAGCGGGGTCGGACCGATGATCACCGGGGCAGCGCCGCCGGCGATGATGTTGGCGCCGAACTTCCTCAGTTCGTCGAGGTGCTGCATCCGGTTCTCGAAGACACGCTCGTGCACGATCGACGTCCCCGCGACCTGTGTGAGCAAGGCGGAGATCGGCGCCTGGAGGTCGGTCGCGAAGCCGGGATAGGGCAAGGCCTGCAGATTGGTTGCCATGAGTTGTGCGTCCGACGGGACTGCGATGTCAAGCTGATCAGCGCTTCGGCGGATGGTCGCGCCGATATCGGCCAGCTTGCTCAAGAGCGCCTCGAGATGATCGGGGCGCACGCCCTGCAGGCAGATGTCGCCTCGGGTGGCGGCCGCAGCAATCAGCAGCGTGCCGGTCTCGATTCGGTCGGGGATCAACTCGTGGTCGGCTCCAGACAGTTGCTCAACGCCGTCGATGGTGATCGTGTTGTGCCCGGCCCCGAAGATTCGCGCGCCCATGCGGTTCAGCATGTCGGCCACGCAGACGATTTCCGGCTCCATGGCCGCGTTGACGATGCGGGTCTGTCCCTGAGCCAGGACTGCGGCAAGCAGGAGGTTCTCGGTGCCGAGAACGCTCGGGTAGTCGAGCACGATGGTCGCGCCGCGCAGGCCGCGCGGCGCCGTGGCGACGGTACGCCCTCCGATTGATTCGACATCGGCGCCCAGGGCTCGGAATCCAGCCAGGTGAACGTCCAGTGGCCGCGCGCCGATTACGTCGCCGCCGGGCGCGCCACAGCTCGCCTGGCCGGTCCTGGCCAGCAACGGCCCCATCACCAGGAACGAGGCGCGCAGCGCGGCCGCCAGACCGTCGGGCGGGCTGCCGCTGCACACGCCGGAGGGTCGGACGACTACTTCGTCGGCCGCAACGTCCGACTCCACTCCGAGCGCGGAGAGGATTTCCAGGAACCGGTGCACATCCTCGATATCGGGGACTCTGCGCAGACGCGACGGTTCGTCGCTCAAGAGCGCTGCGGCGAGGCAGGGCAGCGCGGCGTTCTTGCCGCCGTTGACGCGCAGTTCGCCGCTGAGACGGCGCTGGCCGGTGATTCGGAAAAAAGGCTCGGCGTCGGCGCTCATACGCTGACTGTAGCTGGCATCCCGATCGACTGAGGCCGTTAGCCGGTGGGCCGGCCCATCTCACGGCCACCGCCTCCTCGGCGGCGACGGTGCTCCAGCACGCGCAAGCGCTGCAACGAGCGGGCCAGCGAGGCCTGAGCCCGGGCGCGGTCGGCATCGGTGGCCTGGTCCAGCCGCTCCTGCGCTCGCTGGCGGGCAGCTTCTGCGCGCTCAGCGTCGATTTCCGAGCCATGCTCCGCTGCGTCGGCGAGGACGGTGACTTCGTCCGAGTGGACTTCGAGGAAGCCTCCGCTAACGAAGTACTCCTCGACGCCGTTGTCCTTCTTGACACGCAACTCGCCGGGAGCGAGAGATGTAATCAACGGCGCGTGGTTGGGCAGGATGCCAAGCTCGCCGAGCGAACCGGGCGCGATGACCTCGTCGACGTCCTCCTGGCGGAGCAGGCGGCGCTCGCCGGTGATGATCTCGAGCGTGAGCGGCATGATGGCGTCCCCCTAGCCGATGCAAATGCCGGTTAAGCAGCGGTCTCGGCGGCGATCTGTGCGCCCTTCTCAACGGCTTGCTCGATCGTGCCGACGTTGAAGAAGGCCTGCTCGGGCAGTGCGTCGTGGGCGCCGTCGAGGATCTCCTTGAAGCCGCGCACGGTGTCGCGGACGGAGACGTACTCGCCGGTGAGACCGGTGAACTGCTCGGCGACGAAGAATGGTTGGGTCAGGTAGCGCTGGATGCGACGGGCGCGGGCGACCGTCTGCTTGTCTTCCTCGGACAGCTCGTCCACACCGAGGATGGCGATGATGTCCTGCAGGTCCTTGAAGCGCTGCAGCACGCGCTGCACCTCGCGGGCGACGTCGTAGTGCTCCTGGCCGACGATCTTCGGGTCGAGCGCTCGACTGAAGGAGGTCAGCGGGTCGACGGCGGGGTAGAAGCCCTGGGAAGCGATGGCGCGCTCGAGCGCGACGACGGCGTCGAGGTGGCCGAAGGTCGTGGCGACGCCCGGGTCGGTGTAGTCGTCGGCGGGCACGTAGATCGCCTGGAAGGAGGTGATCGAGCCTCGGTTGGTCGAGGTGATGCGCTCTTCCAGTTCGCCCATCTCGGTCGAGAGCGTCGGCTGGTAGCCGACGGCCGAGGGCATCCGGCCAAGCAGCGCGGAGACTTCCTGGCCGGCGAGCGTGTAGCGGTAGATGTTGTCGATGAAGAGGAGGACGTCCTGGCCCTGCTCGTCGCGGAAGTGCTCGGCGAAGGTGAGGCCGGTCAGCGCGACCCGGAGTCGCACGCCGGGCGGCTCGTTCATCTGACCGAAGACGAGCACGGTCTTCTCGAGCACGCCGGACTCGCGCATCTCGTGCCAGAGGTCGTTGCCCTCGCGCGAGCGCTCGCCGACGCCGGCGAACACGGAATAACCGCCGTGCTCGGTGGCGATGTTGCGGATGAGCTCCTGAATGACGACGGTCTTGCCGACGCCGGCGCCGCCATAAGCGCCAATCTTTCCGCCTCGGGTGAAGGGGCAGATCAGGTCGATGACCTTGATGCCGGTCTCGAGGATGGTCGTCTCAGCGGCCTGTTCCTCGAAGGTGGGCGGGGTGCGGTGAATCGGCGAGCGGACGCCGTCGGCCGGCATGTCGCCCAGGCCGTCCAGCGGTTCTCCGAGCACGTTGAAGAGGCGTCCCAGCGCGACCTCGCCGACGGGAACGGCGATCGGCTGGCCGAGGTCGGCCGCGTTGTCGCCGCGCTTCATGCCATCGGTCGAGTCCATGGCGAGGCATCGGGCGCGGTTGTTGCCGAGGTGCTGCTGGACCTCGGTGACGACCTGGGTGCCGCTGCCCATCGTGATCGTCACGCCGCTGAACAGCGCGGGCAAACTGTCGGGTGGGAATTCGACATCGACGACGGTGCCGATCACCTGGACTACTGAGCCATCAGCCATGTGGTTCTCCCATCTGCGAGCCGTCTACCCGATGCCCGCCAGCTTGGCGGACGGGTTGGACAGCCATGTGAGTTTGAATTCTGTCAGATCATCGACCTGCCAGTCAGAGGCGAGATCGAGGTCGTTGGTCAATTCACTGCGCACCAAGACGACGCTCATGCCGGCGGCCTTGGCGGACTCCACGCCCGCGGGCGCGTCCTCGATCGCGACGCAGTTGGCCGGATCGAAGCCGAGTTTCTCAGCCGCCTTCAGGTAGATCTCGGGCGACGGTTTGCCCATCGAGACTTCGTTGCCGGCGGTGGTCTGGTCGAAGTAGTCGCGCAGTCCGGCGCCGGTCAGGGCCGCCTCGACCCACTCTCGATGGGACGAGCTGGCGACGGCGATTGGCACTCCGGCGTTTCGCAGTTGCTCAACCAATTCACGAGCGCCGCGAATCAGGGGCGCGCCAGCCTGGTACTGCTTGAGTACGTCGGCGTTGTAGCGAGCTTCGAACTGCTCGAAGTACATCGCAATCGGGTAGCGCTCGCAGAGATCGTCCCAGGTGCTGGTCAGCGTGGTGCCGAGATAGCGAAAGTAGTCCTCGATCGGGAATTCGACGCCTTGCTCTTCGAGGATCAGCCGGACGGCCTCGTAGTGCAACGGCTCGGAGTCGAGCAGGACGCCGTCCATGTCGAAGATCACTGCTGAGAAGCCAGTCGGCATCGTGTTAGCCCTTGAGCGCCTCGACGCCGCCGGTGATGTCGAGCAGTTCGGAAGTGATCTGCTCCTGGCGGGCCTTGTTGTAGACGAGTGTGAGGTCGGCAATCATGTCGTTCGCCGCGTCGGTCGCGTTGCGCATCGCGACCATACGGGCCGATTGCTCGGAGGCTGCCGCCTCGAGCACTGCCTGGTAAACGAGCAGGTCGACATAGCGAGGCAGCAGGTCGGCGAGCACCTCCTGCGGGGAGGGCTCGAAGATGTACTGCGTCTCACCTGATGAGTCTGCGTCCTCGGCCTGGGGCGGTTCGACCGGGAGGATCGGGACCGTGACCGGCACCTGCGAGACGGTGTTGACGAACGAGGCGTAGACCAGCAGCACCCGGTCGACGCGGCCTTCGGTGTAGTCGTCGATCGCAATGCGGGAGATCGGCTGGGTCTCGGCCAGGCCGGGGTAGTCGCCGAGCTCCTGGAACCGGGCGCGGAAGTCGATGCCGAAGCGCTGAAAGTAGTCGCCGCCCTTGCGGCCGACCGGAATCATTGAGATATCGCCCGAGCCGCCGGCCTCGGGGCCGAGGACGATCTCGCCGGTGTGACGTTCGAGGTTGGCGATCAGGCCCCCGCAGAGTCCGCGGTCGGGCGTGATCAGGATCACGGCGGTTTCGTTGATATCGCGGCGTTCGAGCAGCGGATGCGCGGTCTCGGGATCGCCGGCGACGCCGGAGAGGTGACCGAGCACGGACTGCATCTTCTCGGCGTAGGGTCGAGCCTGGAGCGCGCGGTCCTGGGCGCGGCGCATCTTCGACGCCGCCACGAGCTGGATCGCGTTGGTGATCTTGGCCGTGTTCTCGACCGATTGGATTCGTCGGCGGATTTCGCGGGTGTTGGCCATCGACCCCTACTACTCTCAGTTGCTCTGCGCAGCGCCTGCCGGCTCAATGTCCCTAGAAGGGGACCGTGTCCTTGAACGTCTGCAAAGCGGACGACAGCGCCGACTGGTCGTCGTCGGAGAGCTGGCCCGACTCGGCGATTCCGCCGAGCAGGTCGCGATGCGATGTACCCAGGTACTCGGTGGCGCCGATGGCGAAGTCGTTGATCTTGTTGACCGGGACATCGTCGAGGATGCCGGCATTGGCGGCGTAGAGCAGCGCCACCTGCGTCGACATCGCCAACGGCTGCTGCTCGGGCTGGACCAGGAGCGCGGAGAGGCGCTGGCCTCGCTCGAGCTGTCGGCGGGTGGCGGCGTCGAGGTCGGAGGTGCCGAACTGGGCGAATGCTTGCAGCTCGCGGAACTGCGACATGTCGATGCGGAGCTGACCGGCGACCGAGCGCATCGCGCGCTTCTGGGCCGAACCACCCACGCGCGACACGGAGATACCCGCATTGACGGCAGGCCGCTGACCGGCGTTGAAGAGGTCGGCCTCGAGGAAGATCTGGCCGTCGGTGATCGAGATGACGTTGGTCGGAATGTAGGCGGAGACGTCGCCGGCCTGGGTCTCGATGATCGGCAGCGCGGTGATCGAACCGCCGCCGTTCTCGTCCGAGAGCTTGGCGGCTCGCTCAAGCAGTCGGGAGTGCAGGTAGAAGACATCGCCCGGGTACGCCTCGCGGCCCGGAGGGCGGCGCAGCAGGAGGGAAATCTGGCGGTAGGCCCAGGCGTGCTTGGAGAGGTCGTCGTAGATGATCAGCGCGTCCTGGCCGCGCTCCATGAAGTACTCGGCCATCGCGACGCCGGAGTAGGGCGCCAGGTACTGCTGCGCGGCCGACTCGGCCGAGGCGGCGTTGACCACGATCGTGTGGTCCATCGCGCCGTGCTCTTCGAGCGTCGCGACGACGCTGGTCACCTTGGCCTGCTTCTGGCCGATGGCGACGTAGATGCAGATCAGGTCTTCGCCCTTTTGGTTGATGATCGTGTCGATCGCGATCGAGGACTTGCCGGTCTGGCGGTCGCCGATGATCAGCTCCCGCTGACCACGGCCGATGGGAATTTGCGAGTCGATCGCGAGAATGCCAGTCTGGACGGGCGTATCGACCGAAGCGCGGGTCACCACGTTGGGCGCGATGCGCTCGACCGGGCGCGTTTCCGCGGCGTTGATCGGGCCCTTGCCGTCGATCGGCTCGCCCAGCGCGTTGACCACGCGGCCGATGAGCTGTTCGCCGACAGGAACCTCGGCGACGGTGCCGGTGGAGCGAACTTCGTCGCCTTCCTCGATCACGCGGTAGTCGCCCATAATCACGGCGCCGACGATTTCCTCTTCGAGGTTCAGCGCCATGCCCATGACCGGGTCGGAGCCGTCCTTGGGACGGAACTCGAGCAGTTCGCCGGAAAGCGCTCCGGCGAGGCCGTAGACGCGGGCGATTCCGTCGCCGGCTTCGACGACAGTGCCGACCTCGGCCGAAACGACCTGGCTTTCGAAGCCTTCGATCTGTTGCCGGATCAGCGCGGCGACTTCTTCTGGTCGGACAGCCATGATGCTGACTCCTTCGCTGTGATTAGCCCTGCGCCAGGGAGCGGCGCATGGTTGAGAGCCGAGTACGCACAGACCCGTCGATGATGCGGTCGCCGATCTTGACGACCGCGCCGCCGATGATCTGTTGATCGACGGTTTCGTAGAGCGTGACCGTGTCGGCGTTGGTATAGCGCCGGACAGCCTCCGCGACCGCAGTGCGCGCCTCTTCCGAGAGCGGCACGGCGGTCGTCACGTTCGCCTCGGCGACGTTGCGCACGCTGTTCAGGCGCTCGCGGAAGGCCTCGATGATTTGTGTCGCAAGATTGGCGCGGCGCTTGCGGACGAGCAGTTTGGCGAAGTTCGCGGCGTTGCTCTGCACATCGGTCAACGCGTTGTCCAGCACCTGTTCCTTGTCCGACTGCGGGACGCGAGTCGACACGAGGAACCCGTAGACGGTCGGCTCGCTGAACAGCGCGGCGATGTCGTCGAGATCCGACAACCATCGATCGTGAGACGCGGTGTCGTGAGCGATGCCGAAGACGGCATCCGCGTATCGTCGTGCGGCCGGGTCGCTCAACGCCACGATGCGCTCCGCTTCACTGTCATGCCTTACTGGTTCTGCCTAGTTCTGCTGGCCGTTTGACGACTCGGCCAGCACATCGGCGATCAGCTGCTGATGGTCGTCGGCGTCGAGCGATTGCTCGATCACGCGCTCGGCCGCGGCGATCGCCATGCCGGCGAATTCGTTGCGCAGCTGCTGGACGGCCTGATCGCGTTCCTGCTCAATCTCCGAGCGGGCCCGTTCGATCAACTGTTCCGCCTGGCCGACCGCGTTCTCACGCGCTTCGGCCTCGATCCGCTGGGCGAGTTCCTGCGCCTGGGCGACGAGGCGCTGGGCCTCATCACGGCCCTGCTGGATTTCGGCCCGAGCTTCGGCCCGCGCCTCCTCGGCCGCCTCCTGGGCGCGCTCCGAGGCGGTCAGGCCCTCTTCGATCCGCTTGCGGCGCTCGTCGAGCACCCGACCGAGCGGCTTGTAGAGCAGCACGAACAGCAAGGCGAACAGGATGCCGAAACTGATGAAGTGTGTGATCAGTCCGGCCAGGTTGAGACCGAGAGCGTCCATGCCATCCTGCCAATCAGTCTGTCTCGTCTGCCAATCCTGCGAGCCTCGCTGCGAGCCGATCGGCCGGCAGCGAAACCCGGCAGTGTCTGGCGGCGTCAGGTTAGAAGACGAAGCCAACCATGACGGCGACGACGAGCGAGTAAATCGCGATCGCCTCGGTGAACGCGATACCAAGGATCATGTTCGTCTGGATCACAGGGGCGGCATCTGGGTTGCGTCCGAGAGCCTCGAGTGCGCGGCCGGCGAGCATGCCGATACCGAGCGCGGGGCCGATGGCGCCGAGGCCCATGGCCAGGGCTGCGCCCACGTACTTCATCCCGTCGTCGCCGATCTGCAGAATCAGGTCGAGCATTCCGTGTCCTCTCCGAGCGGTCCTCTGCGACCGCGCTACACGCTTGATTGATTCAGGCGGAGAGCCAACCGGCTTCCCGCCGCCGTGCCTTAGTGTTCAGCCGCCTCGTCGTGGTGCTCATCGTGGTCGCCGACCGCAGTCGAAGCGAACACGAGCGTCAGCATGGCGAAGACGAACGCCTGGATGAAGCCCACGAAGACCTCAAGTCCGAAGAAGACCGTCGGCACCACGAAGGCAACCAGGAACATCGAGATAAACAGCACCACTTCGCCGGCGAAGATGTTTCCAAACAGACGGAAGGTGAACGAGATCACGCGTCCGACCTCGGAGACGATTTCGAGGATTCCGACGAAGACTCCCATCGGACCCTTGACGATCGCGTGCGAGCCGACGCCGATGTACTTGCCGAAGTTGGCCCCGATCCCGACCCCGCGCATGCCGAAGTACTGCACCGCGAGGAACGACCAGAGCGCCAGCGCCAGCGGCAGGTTCACATCGGAAGCCAGGGCGCGGAAGATCGGGAAGATGTGGCCGACGGTGCCGGTGGTCTCTCCGGTCTCCGCATCCACGTAGCCCTTCTCTTCCATCCTGAGGATGAAGCCGAGATGCGCCGTGTTGACCGTGGTCGGCACCACGGCCGGCTCGTTGTCGCCGACCGCAATCTCGCACTCGATCAGGCAGAGCTGCGCCACGCTGCCGTCGGCGCCGGGTTCGATGACCAGCGGCTCGGCGAAGGCGTCGTAGGAGAAGTCGCGGGTCTCGGCGAAGAGCGTGCGCGGAGGGATGATCTTGAAGCCGTCGCCGGACAGAATCGGCCCCGTCGCTTTGACGAGTTCGGCGTCGCCGGCAACGATCGGCAGGTTGAAGACCATCGCGTACTCGAGCTCATGGTGGCCCTCATCCTGGATGCCGGCCGCCTCGAGACGCGCTTCAATCTCGTGGACCAGGTCTGCACCGTCGGTGCCGTAGGGAATCGGGTTGGTCCAGAATTCGCTGCGCACGGCGAACTCGGTGTCGGTCAGTTCGTGCTTACGAATCTTGTGGATTCTCTCGTCCGACTTGTCCTGCTTGTCGACCTTGAACGGGATCGGCTCGAAGAACGCGTTGCCAAAAGCGTCGTTGATCGCGTCAATCTCGCCGTCCGACAGGCTGCGCTCGCCGTGCTCCAGGTCCTCGACCACTTCCATCACCGAGACTTCCATCTCGTGCAGGTAGTGATAGCGGTAGTTCTCGACCGGGCCGATCACGTTGTTCCAGGGGAACAGCGCGAACCAGTTGCCGATCAGCAGGAAGATGAAGATCGTGAAGACGAAGGGGAAGAACTTCTTGCCGTTGCGTTCGCCGCCGACCTGCTGGGCGATGCCGAGGAATGCCTCGTAGATCGCCTCAACCAAGTTCTGGAATCCGGAGGGAACCAGCGCATCTTCCACGTTCCGGGTCCGCCGCCAGACCACGAATGCCGCGATCGCCAGCAGCAGGATCACGACCCAGGCGGACAGGATCGTGTTGGTCAACTCCATGAAGCCAAGGTCGGCGATCGGCTCGGCGGCGAGCGCGATGACCGGTGCGGGAGCGCGGACGACGAAGAAGCCGAAAACCGCGAAGCCGAGGACCGCGATGATGATCAGGCGTCTTCGGCTCACGCGCGCTCCTCCTCATCCTGTTCGTCGTCAACCGGCGCGTCGTCGTTTGGGGGGCGCCGCTCTGCTTCTCGCTGCCGCGCTTCAGCGGCGTCTTCACGCTGGTTCGCTTGTGCAGCGAACATATCCTGCAACATTCGGTATCCGCCCCAGCCGGCCGAGGCCAAACCGAGGGCGAGTCCGACCAGAGTGAGCGCGAATCCCGTGCCCAACTCGTCGTCCAGCAGGACTCCACCGACAACGCCCAGCACGATGCACGTGGCCACGTACCAGCCGATGCCCATGAGCTGCATGGCCGGCGGCCACTGTCTCATGGGGATTCCTCCCTGCTGGAGGCACACCCCGTATTCGGAGCAATGCGAAGATTATCACAAAGTTCACTTGCGACAAGATGCCGGAAGTGGAGCGCTCAGCGATTTGGGACGGGTGAAAGGTTCTGTGTCGCGGATTACTCGAAGTCGTCCATGTCGAGCGACTCGATGAAATCGCGGAACGCCGACATCTTCTCGAGCTCCTCCGGCTTGACCGGCTCGGGCCGGCCCTCTTCGTCGGTGGCCACCAAACCCTCGTCGTCGAGCAGCACGCCGGCCTGGTCGATCACGGCGTCCTCGACAAAGATCGGCGCTTCAGCGCGGACGGCCAGCGCAATCGCGTCGGATGGGCGGGAATCGATCTCGACCTGCTCGTTGTTCACGTCGAGGAACACGCGGGCGTAGTAGGTATCGTTGCGGACTTCGGTCACAACCACCCTCGACACGCTGGCTCCGAGCTCCTGCATCACGTTGGTCATCAGATCGTGCGTCATCGGCCGCTGGACGGAGACATTCTGCAGCCGGATCGCGATGGCGTCGGCCTCGGCCGCTCCGATGTAGATCGTCAGGTAACGGTCGGCGTCTTTCTCTTTGAGCACGACGACGCGGTTGTAGTTCATCAGCGAGACGCGAAGGGCTTCGATCGTGACTTCTTTCATGTCGCGGTTCCCTTCCATATGCGCTCTGAAACAACTGCCGTGTCAGATTAGCGTAGGCCGCCTGTGGTAGATGGAGTTGCCCGCGGCCAGCAACCAATCAGTCCGCCGACAATTCAGGCGGCGGATGAGTCGGTCCCTGGCGACCGAGCCAGAGCGAGGCGAGCGTGATCACGAACAGCCCGCCGCCGAGCAGGAACAATCCCTGGCGAACCCCGGCCGCATCCGAAACGCCGCCAACCAGCAGCAGCGCCAGCATCGAGACGGCGTTGGCCAGCATCATCTGGGTCGAGAACAGGCGGCCGCGCATCTCGGGCGGCGCTCGCTCCTGCAACAGCGTCTGCGCCGGAGCGTTGACCATGGCGTAGGCCAGCCCCAGCGGGAACGCCATGATCAGCGTCGCCGCCAGCAACCAGTCCTGGGTCGAGCCCGAGGCGCGCAGGAAATCGAGCACGCCAAAGACCGTCACGATCACGGTGATCACCGCCAGGCCGACCGAGGCCATCGTGATCACCCGCACGTGCCGACCCAGACGCGGCACGAAAACAAGGGCGAGCAGCGCGCCGAACCCTGTCGGCCAGAAGACGAAGACGGCATCCTCTGGCTCACGACTCAACACCTCCTCCACGAACTGAGGCACCAGCACGGCGAACATGAACAGCAGCATCACGCCCGAGATGAGCTGGATCAGCGCCAGCGCGGTCAGGCGATCACGCCAGACGAGATCGCCCGTGGAGCGGATGTCGCGGATGATCACAGCGAAGGCGGCGCGAATCTGTCCGACATCCTCGGACACGCGGTGCGGCGTGCGTTCGAACGGCTTGATCGCCGGCAACATCGCCAGCAGCACGGCCGACAGCGCGAGCGCAGCAGAGCTGAGGACGTACGACGCGTCGAACCCGATCACTTTGAGCATGATCGGCGCGAGCACCACCAGACCGATCAGTTGCGTCGATGTCGTTGTGAACTGGAACGCCGAGTTGGCGGACAGCAGCTGCTGCCGGGCGACAAATCTGGGCAGCGCCGCGGCGCCGGCTGGCACCGCAAACTGTCCGACTAGAGCTGTCCCAAACGCGACCGCATACACAGCCCCAACCGAGACGTTGTCGGCCAAGAGCAACAAGGCAGTCAGCCCGGCCCGGATGATCACGGCCGCAATCAGGATCTTGCGCTTGTCGAAGCGGTCGAGCAGCACCCCGGCGATCGCGCCGGTCGCGACCGGCGGCGCCGCCAGACAGATCACCAACAAGGTCGAAGCGAATGGCGATCCGGTCTGCTCGAGCACCCAGATCAGCAGCACGAACTGAATCGCCGAGTTGATCGTCAGTTGAATGCCGGTCGCCGACCAGAGCGCCAGGAACGGCCGGTTGCGGAACAGCGGTCCGACCGGTGGATCGGGAGTTGTGCCCGATTCCGACGGCGCCTCCGAGCTCACGAGGTCTCGCGGTACGGGTTCGCTGCATTCGCCGCAGCGCGCAGCCTGGATGCCTCCGCGCGGATGTCCTCCGCTTCACCCGCATAGATCACCGACCTGGATGCCGAGACCAGGAGCCCATGTCCGCTCGCATCAACCCCGGCCGCAACCGACGCCTCGAGATCGCCGCCCTGCGCTCCGATGCCGGGCAGCAGAATCGGCATCTCCGGACAACGAGCACGGACCTGGGCCAGTTCATCGGGCCAGGTCGCGCCGACCACGAGCCCCAGGTTGCGATGATGCGCTTCGCCCCACGCTCGGGCGCGCTCCGCAAGCGTGAGATACAGAGGCCCGCCGTCCGCCATCTCCAGCGACTGCAAGTCGGCGGCGCCGGGATTCGAGGTCCGGCACAGAGCAAACGCTCCGCACTCAGGTCGCTGCAGGAATGGCGCAACCGCGTCGCCGCCGAGATAGGCGTTGACGGTCAAGGCGTCGGCCCCGAACCAGTCGAATGCCGCCGATGCGTAGGCCTCGGCAGTGTTCCCGATGTCATTGCGCTTGGCGTCGAGGATCACTACCGCATGAGGAGCCAGACGCCGAACCGTTGCGATCGTGCCCTTGAGCGCCTGCCAGCCAACGTCGCCACCCGCTTCATAGAAGGCGGACTGCGGCTTGAACGCGCAGACGAGATCGGCTGTCGCTTCGATCACCCGCGTATTGAAACTGAGGATCTCATCCGCCGAGGTACGTTGCGGCTGAGGATCAAGCCCGACGCAGATCAGAGAGTCGGCGGCATCCATCGCCGCCACGAGCCGGTCGGCAAAGAGTGAAGTCGCCCCGAAAGCAGCCATGCCGCAAGGGTATCCCCGACCCGGCTCGGTCGTAGGCTGCGGAGGTGTCAGATCAACAGGTCCCACGACCCGTCGAGCTAGAGGTCTACCTGCAGCCGCCGCCCCCTACCGCGCTCAACGGCAAGGCCGTCATCGTCCTCGACATCTTCCGCGCCACGACCGTCCACTCGGCCCTGTTCGCCAACGGCGTCCGCTGCGTCTACCCGGTCGCCGACTTTGCAGCGGGCGTCAACCTGCGCGACGCGCTCACCGGAAGTCGGCTGATCGGCGAGGTCGGAGCGCTGCCCCCGCCTGAAGCCGACTTCGGCAACTCGCCCACCGAGTTCGAAGCGATGGATGTCTCGGACTGGACGGTCGTCCATGTGACCAGCAACGGCACGCGAGCGCTGGCAGGCGCGATGCAGGCCGACCGCGCGCTCTCGGGCTGTCTGCGCAACATGTCGGCCAGCCTCGATCACCTGCTGGCTGCGCAACCGGAGCGAGTCGCGATCGTCTGCAGCGGCGACCACGGCGGCACCGCGCCTTCCGTCGAGGACACCTTCGCAGCCGGCGCCTATGTCGCTGCGTTCAAACGCAAGGTTCCATCGGCGGAGCTCAAGGGCGGCGCGCGACTGGCGCTCAAGCTCTATCACGCCTACGCACGTTCCCCCTCGCGAGCATTCGCCGACTCCCCCCACGGCGATCACCTGAGCAGGCTGGGATTCCAGGCGGACTTCAAGTACGCCGGCGATATCGATTCGGAATCGGCTGTGATTGCGCTCGGCGCTGACACGTCAGGACGGCCCGTCCTTGAGCGAGTCCCAGCTCTGCCGCATTGAGTTCATCTCCGCATCGCTGGGTTGGCGTCCGCCGTAGCGGAACGTGCTGAACGCCCGCGAGATCCGCTTCGGCGTCGGACTGTGATAAGCGCGCTCGAGTGCATCGGCGAACTGTAGGGGCGTCCGGTGGATCGCCCGAATCTGACCCTTGGTCTCCGCGTGATGCAGCACGTCGAAGTACAGCTCTGCGATCGGCGCATCGGCGGCGCGTTCCACTTTATCCCGGCGGAATCGGTCCCGCAGTCCGCTGAGCGCCGACAGCAGGTCGCCCTTGACGTCCGCTTCCGACCAGAGCGACTCGCGCAGTTCTTCAGTCCGCGCCTGACGGTTGGCGAATCGTCGGAAGAAGTAGAACGCCGCAATCGCGAAGACCAGCACCGCTGCGATGCCACCGAAGACGCGAGTGAGTACGATCCCCGGCGTCGCGTCGGCTTCACCGGCCTCGGCTTCTTCAAAATCAGGCGGACGCCCGACGCCTTCGCTGAGCTGTTGTATCTGCTCCGGAGCCGGTTCGCCGATCCAACCACGGACTTGCTCAACCAACCAGAACAGCGGCCAGAGAATGTACGTGATCACCGTGATGATCGCGCGAATCGCCACCCCGATCGCGTCCAGCACCGGATCGACGACGCCGGATCCCGCCACCAGACCGACCACGCCCGTCACGATCAGCAGGAACAGTGCGACACCGATGACCAGCGCAACGAGCGTCGCCGCGACCGACGCCCCGGTCTGCGCCACGCCGAGACCCTGCACCTGATCGGAGTTGGCCGCCGTCCTCAGGGCAACCGTGAGCAGACCAATCACGACCCAGACGATGCCCAGCCCGCGGACGTGATCAACCACGCCGCCGTTATCGGCCAGCGCCAGCGCGAAGGCAAGGAAGATCAGCCCGCTGACGGCGTAGTTGCTGAACGAGCGCTCCGGCAAGTCGGATGATCCCAGCGCGACGCCCCGGAACCAGATCGGGATCAGCATCAGCGCGGCGAAGAGCTGGTCGATCTCGCCGGGCAGCGTCGTGCCGTCCTCGAGCAGCACGACCTCACGCCAGACCGGACTCGACGGCCGCCCCAGCTCGAGCAACCACGACATGTTCCATACCCGCGCCGACTCCGACAGATCAGCGGAACCGATGATCTGCAGCGCGATCAACGTGGTCAACAGACCGAGCCAGAAGCGCTGCTTGGTTGAGAACTCGCGACTCCCCAGCCAGCGCGAGACCAGGAACCCGAGCGCCAACGTCCCGCCGACGGCCCAGACGCTCAGCGTTTCCCCGGCGTCGTAGGCAATCAGGCGAGGAATCAGCTTCGCCAGGATGATCAGCAGCACCGCCTCGCCGAGCAGCAAGGATGCGGTGTAGGCCAGTTCGATGCGCCGGCGCGATGGAGCGGCCGCAACGCTTGCAGCGGCGACGCTCATGACGACCTGTCCGGTCGGGCCCAGGGGCTGTCAGGCGCGTGAGGAGGCGCAGGCCCCGCGGCCGCAGCAGCCACGGGCACCCGTTCCACCGTGTCGACCGATCCAGGATCGGCAGCCTCGTCGCCCCCGACGAACGTCGGCAGATCCACGTCATCGGTCGGATCCGGCGGACGCCGGCTGGCATACAGCCGATCGGTCCGAGCCCACGGCCCCGCCTCGCCGACCCGCTCGTAGTGCAGCCCCTCCAGGGCAGAGCGGATGTCGTAGACCGGCGATTCGGCAAACGTCGCCGGAGGATCCTCGATCCCCACGTAAATCAGGCCGATCTGCGCGCCGTGCCGCTTGAGTCTGATCAGCGAGCCCTCAAGCTCCGGAGTCAGCACCGCCGTCACCAGGGCCAGCGTCGAGCCGTACGTCAGCCGCTCCTCGCTCAGCATCCGCTCGATCCGCACGAGCGTGAAGACGTCGGCCATCGCCAGCGCTTCGAGAATCTTGGTCATCTGGCCGGGCGAACGAGAGGGCGGCACACGGATCGCCGTGTCATGTCCCGGCCAGGTGCAGTTCGCGAGCAGACCGACGGGCACGCGGTCGGCAGAGAAGTCCTGCGCCAGCGAGGCCGCGACCGACACGGCGCGCTCGAAGATGTCGCCGAAGAATCCCTGCCACGCGTGAGGCAAGGTGGAGACATTCAGCGCCACCACCGCGATCAGGTCGCTGGACGGGTCGTAGACCCGAGACTGCAACTCTTGCCGTCGAGCAGTCGCCTTCCAGTCGACCTTCTTCATCGGGTCGCCGGGACGGTAATCGCGGATCGTCTGCAACCGCGTCGGGTCTTCGAACAGACGCTGGCCGCCGCGACGCTCTCCCTGCGGCCGCAACTGCGGCAGACCCAGACGCTCAAGCGCGATGACCTCCGGATAGACCCACAGCGTGTGTTCCGAGTCGTCGGTCCGCTCCCGACGGTAGACCCCGAACAGGTCGCCCGACTTGAGATCAACTCGCGCCAGTTGGAAGTGACCTCGCGTAATCAGGGGAATCTGGAACGTCCAGATCAGCCGCTCGTACCAGCGCATCGAGGTCGACCGAACCACCACGCCCTCCTGCGGCGCCGACTCATGCAATCTGCTGAACGGCTCGTTCGAGGGCTCCAGGATCTCAGGCAGATTGATCCGCACCTGCAGCGCGGTCAGCGGGATGATCTTGCGATTCTCCAGCCGCAACGTCAGGTCGAGCGTTTCGCCAACGAACGCGTGCGTCTGCGAGATCTCGACGTCGGTCTCGAGCCGATTCAGCGCGTAGCGAGTCCAGGTCCATGCCGCCCAACCAGCGACCAGCACCGTCGCAGCGACCAACGAGACGATGATCTCGCCGGTCGCGACGCCAAGCAGCACGACGATGACCGTCGCCGGCGCCCAGATCGCGCGAATGATCCGGTTGTCGTGGCGGAAGCCCCACTGCCCGGAGACGATCTTTTGTTCACGCTCGTCACGCCGAGTCTCGGCCTCCAGCTCGCCCAGCAACCCGCCGCCGCCCATCATCGACATGGCGGAACCTCTCGAACTCTCAGGTGGGGATTAGCTGCCCGCTGCCGCGGCGTCGATCGGCACGGGCACGTGGCTCAGCATCTGCTCGAGCAACGACTCCGGCGTCGATGAACGCAACCGAGCATCGGCCGACAGCATCAGCCGGTGCGGCAGCACGACGCGCGCCATCTCCTGCACATCGTCGGGCAGGACAAAGTCGCGGCCGCGAATCGCTGCCAGCGCGCGCGTCGTGCGCAGCAGCGCCAGCGAAGCGCGCGGCGACGCGCCAAGCTCGAACGCCCGCTCCTCGCGCGAGGCCTGCACGATCGCCACGATGTAGCCGCGCACCGCCTCGCTCACGCGAACCTGCTCAACGGTCTTGACCATCAGCCGCAGTTGTTCCGACTCGACCACCGGATCGAGTTCTTCCAGAGGCTGCGCGCGCTCGAAGCGAAGCAGGATGGCGTCCTCTTCGGCGGCGTCGGGATAGCCCATGCGTAAACGCAGGAGGAACCGGTCGAGCTGCGCCTCTGGCAGGGGGAAGGTGCCTTCCAACTCAACCGGGTTCTGCGTCGCAATCACGAGGAAGGGACGCGGCATCGCCATCGTCTCGCCCTCGACCGTGAGCTGCCGCTCTTCCATCGCCTCAAGCAGCGCCGCCTGCGTACGAGGCGAGGCCCGGTTGATCTCATCCGCGAGCACGAGCTGAGCCAGCAGCGGACCGGCCCGAAACTCGAACTCGCCCGACTTCTGGTTGTAGATATTCACCCCGGTCACGTCCGAGGGCAGCAGGTCCGGCGTGAACTGGATCCGACGGAACGAGCAGCCGATCGAGCGGGCGAACGACTTGGCCAGCATCGTCTTGCCCAGTCCGGGCACATCGTCGAGCAGGATGTGCCCCTCCGAGAGGATCGCGGCGAGCGTGTAATCCAACACCTGCTCGCGGCCGACAATCACCTTGCCGACGTTCTCACGCACGCGCGAGGCCATGTCCGCAACGTCGGACAGGGTCGGGGGCAGCACAGAGGTAGTCATTCAAGCAGCGTATCAGCAGCCCTTGAACATCAGACCTCCCCCGCTGGGGGAGGTGTCACGTAGTGACGGAGGGGGCCTACCATCTGACCGACGCAAGCACAGCGAACGACCATGGCGGAACACTGCGGAACATGGCGGAACATTGCGGAATGAGGGCGACATGCGCGCGGAAATCATCAGCATCGGCACCGAAATCCTGATGGGCGAAATCCTCGACACCAACGCCAACTACATCGCCCGGCGACTGCCCGCGATGGGCATCGATCTCTACTTCATGCACCAGATCGGCGACAACAGGGAGCGCCTGGTCGAGCTGATCCAGACCGCCAGGAAACGTTCCGACGTGGTCATGCTCACCGGAGGACTCGGCCCGACCGAGGACGATGTCACCCGCGACGCCATCGCCGAGTCGGTCGGCGAGGAAGCCTACGTCGTGCCCGAGCTGGAAGCGCATCTGCGCAACTTTTTCGAGCGTCGCGGCGGACGGATGCCGGAACAGAACGTCAAGCAGGCCACGATCATTCCATCGGGTGAGTCGATCCCCAATCCGCGCGGCACGGCCCCGGGCTGGTGGGTCGAGAAGGACGGCGCGATCATCGTCGCGATGCCCGGCCCACCCGCCGAGATGACCGGCATGTGGGAGAACGACATCGCCCCCCGGCTCAAAGCCCGTTCCGACGGCGGCGTGCTCATCTCCCGCACCCTCAAGACCACCGGCCTGGGCGAGTCCATGCTCGACGAACTGCTCGGCGACCTGCGCCACGCCGAAGACCCCACGGTCGGCGTCTACCACAAGGCCGACGGCGTCCACGTGCGCCTCGCCTCCAAGGCCATCTACGACGACATCGCCCGAGACCGGATCGCCCCCGTCGAGCAACAGATCCGCTCCATGCTCGGCGACGCCATCTGGGGCGCCGACGAGGACACCTTCCAGGAAGCCGTCGCGACCCTGCTCAAGGATCGCGGCATGTCGATCGCCGTCATGGAGTCCTGCACCGGAGGCCTGCTGGCCAGCACGATCACTGACGTCCCCGGCGCCAGCGGATACTTCCGCGGCGGCCTCGTCACCTACACCGCCGAGGCCAAGATCCAGTACGGAGTCGATGCCGCAGTCATCGATCAGCACGGCGTCGTCTCCAACGAGACCGCCGCCGCCATGGCCGGAGCCGTCCGACGCCAGTTCGACGCCGACATCGGCGTCGGCATCACCGGAGTCGCCGGCCCCGAACCACATGGAGGCCAACCGGTCGGGGCCGTCTGCCTCGGCATTGAGACTGCCGGAGAAAGCTACGCCACCGGCTACACCTTCGCCCAGACTCGCGCCGCAATCAAAGCCCGCGCCGTCACCTCCGCCCTCACCCTCATCCGCCGCGCCACCCTCGGCGAGCTCATGACCGGCTCCTCAGGCGTCTACCGACGGCTGTAGCGCCTCATACCAGCCGAATCGTCAGGAGACCGTCCGACTCATCCTCCCCCGCCTCACCGCGCACGACCAGGGCGTCGATGTGACCCGTCACCTCCGCCATCGCCTGCCACAACCGACGATCCGGCAGCCGGCTGAACATCGTCATCAACAGTTCATACGGCGATCTCGGACCCTCGCCGAGCATCTCCCGCAACTGACCCTGCCGCTTGCGATGATGCCGGCGCACCCGCTCGATCTCCTCCGCCACCTCGTCCGACGGCTCGCGGTGCCCCGGATAGAGATGACGAACGTCGAGCGCCTCAATTCGATCCAGCGACTCGGCGAACGCCGGCAGGCTGCGAAACCGCTCAGGAGGCTCGGCCGAGATATCCCAGTGCCATCCCGGATTCGAGTTCAATCCCGGAATCACCTGGTCCCCGCTGAATAGAGCCCCGGTCTCCGGCTCGAAAAACACGCAGTTGCCCGGCGTGTGGCCCGGCGCCGAGACCAACACCACCCGACGATCGCCCAGCCGGATCTCCGCGCCGTCGGCCAACGGCTCGTCCGGACGGAACGGCGTCCCCCGAATCAGACCCGGCCAGCGCTCACGGCGCACCCCGCCGCCCGTGTTGTCGCCCGACCGAAACGCCCGACGCATCCGCTCCCGAGACTCGATGAACCCCGCAATCCGCTCCTCCGGCACGCCGACCCGGCGCATGTGCTCGAACACGTACTGCGTCTGATAGCCAATGATGTTCCGACCATGCAGGAACGACTGCACCTCAAGCTCCGACGCCGCCACCGGCACGCCCGCCTCCTGCCAGCGGAACGCCAGCCCGCAGTGATCGATGTGCGCATGAGTGATCGCCACATACCGCACGTCGCCAATCGCCAGGCCCGCCGCATCGAGCTGCGCCGCCAGCGCATCCCACGCCCCGTCGTAGTCCGGCCCCGCATCAATCAGGATCACCCCGTCCGACGTCGGCAGCGCATACGCCCAGTTATCCCCCAGCGCAATCGGCAACACCCCATGCTCGGTAATCATCGAGTCCGGCACGCCGTCAGGCCTGCGGTCGGTCGGTTTGGTCGGACTCCTGCGGCTGCTCGTCTTCTACCTCACCCTCGCGGGTCGTCGACTCCAGACCGGGAATGTTCTTGATGCTGCCGACGATATCGATGCCGGTCAATGACTCGATTACCTCGGGCACTTGCGCGACGGTGCGGGTGATGTCGCGTGTCAGCTTGCTGGCGCCCGTGCCGCCGCCGTCTCCGCCGCCGAACATCACGATTCGGTCGGTACGGGCGAGCGGCTGGGCGACGGCCTCAGCCACGGCCGGCAAGGTCTCAAGCACCTGTTGGATCACCGCTGCCTCGCCGTATTGCTTCCATGCCTCCGCCTTGAGCTGCATGGCGGCGGCCTCGGCGGCTCCCTTCGCCTCGATCGCTTCGGCTTCCGCTTGACCGGTCAGGCGGATCACTTCGGCCTGGGCCTCGCCCTGACGGCGCGTTGCCTCAGCGTCTGCGGTCGCCTGCGCCACCACCGCGTTGCGCTCGCCCTCGGCCAGGGTTTCGATGCGGTAGCGCTCCGCCTCCGCCGGTTTGCGCACGGTCGCTTCCAACTCCCGCTCGCGGCGTTGAATCTCCTGCTCCTGCAACTCGATCTGCTTCGCCCGTTCAACGACGTCAATCTCAACTTCTTCTCGGCGGATTTCCTGCTGCGTCTTCGCTCGCTGCAGTTCATCCGCGAGTTCGGCCTCGGCCCGGCGCGCGTTGACCTCCTGGTCATAGGCCGCCTTCTGGACGTTGTAGCCACGCTCTGATTCCGCGATCCGGGTCTCCGCCTCGAAGGTCGCGGCTTCCTGTTCGCGCTTGGCCTCGGCCGAGCGGATACCGGCATCGCGTTCGGCCTCTGCCTGACCAATCGTTGCGTCACGCCGCACCTCGGCTGTCCGACGCACGCCCAGCGCGTCAAGGTACCCACCGGGGTCCTTGATGTCGCGAATCGTGAAGGAGACAATCTCCAAGCCCATTCCGGCGAGGTCGGGCGAGGCGACCATGCGCACCTGCGACGCAAACTTCTCACGATCCTGGTAGATATCCTCCATCGTCATCGTGCCCAAAATGGCGCGTTGGTGACCCTCGAGCGTCTGCAGCGGCACGTCCATCACTTCGACCTCGGTCTTGCCAAGGAACTGCTGCGCAGCCGTCCGGATCGCTTCTTCCGAACGTGCGACCTTGACCTGCGCCACACCATCAACCGACACGGCCACACCTTCGCCTGTGTAGACGTTTTCCGTCTTTACATGCAGCGTCATCACGCTCAGCGGGAGGCGCTGCGACCGATGAAAAATCGGTAGCACGATCGTGCGCCCGCCGACCACGACTTTCGGTTGCTCGCCGCCGCCAGACCTGACCAGGGCCTCGTTGGGGCCCACCGTCTGTATCACTCCCATGTCAATGATCCCTTCGTTGCCTGATCAGGTGGGCCAGCGAGAATCGTGCCAGGCGATCACGCCAGGAGCGGCGTGTCAACTCCATCGGAGCATCGCCTGAGTCGACCACTTTGAGCACGCCCCCCGCATAGACGCCAGTCACAACAACCGAAGAGCCTTCGCCAATGTCCTCGCCCTCGGTCATCGCTGTGAACTGTTCGCTGTCGATGAGAATCTCACCGCTCGGATTGAGGATATCGACGACCGTGCCCGACTGAGCGATCAGGCGACGCTCGTGCTCGGGGATAAAAGCCTCCGACTTGCCGCCGCCTCGCCCCAGGACCCAGAACAGAGCAATGACCGCGACTGTAACCGCTCCGAACAGAGCCAGGACCCACCGAGAAATCTCCAGCGGATCGTCCAGCGCCGACGGTTCCGGGAAGATCTCTCCGAAGAGCAGAAACCCAGCCAGAATCCAGCAGATCACCGCTCCGATCCCGGCCCAGCCAAAGCCGTCCAGTTGTGATTCCAGCAGCAGTAACAGGATGCCGGCGACGAGCAGCACGACACCGGTGAAGTTGACCGGCAACAGTCCGATCCCGGCGAAGCCGAGGACAAGCCCGAGTACGCCCAGCACGCCCGGCCCGAAGTTGCCCGGGTCGCGAATCTCGTAAATCACGCCGTACGTACCGAGCAAGATGAGGGCATAGGTCACATTCGGATTCGTGAGGATGTCAAGGAAACGCTCCACCAGGGAGCGCCCGAGCTCATCGATCTGCGCCCCAGCGGTGCGCAGCGTGCGCGGCCCAGCCGAGGTTTCCACCTCTGCTCCGTCGATCACATTCAACAGCGAATCAAGATCGACCACAACATGGTCGATCACGTCAAGGTCCAGCGCCTCGTCGGCGGTGTATGCCTTCGCCTCGAGCACCGTGAGTTCAATCGCCTCATAGTTGCGACCGCGCGCGCCGGCGATGCTGCGGATCAGGGCGGTGATGTCTTCGTCCACCTTCTTGCGCAGCGTCGGCGGCAAGTCTTCGCCCGTGCCGGATACCGGCGCGGCCGCGCCGATGTTGGTGGCCGGCGCCATAGCGGCGATGTTGGCTGCGATCGTGATAATCGTCCCCGCCGAGGCCGCTTGCGCGCCCGATGGCCAAACATAGGCGATGGTTGGCACGGGGGAATTCAGCAACTGCTCCGTGATGTTCCGCATCGATGAGATCAACCCGCCCGGCGTATCGATGCGAATGACGATCGCCTCGGCCCCGCGCGATTCAGCTTTATCGATCACGCGCGAGAGATAACGCTCAGTGATCGGCTCAATCGGCCCGTCGATGTCCATGACGAGGACAAGTGGCGGCCGACCGTTTTGGGCGAGTGAGTCGTGCTGCAGCAACAGCGCCAGCACCGCGACCAGGACGAGGGTCCGCAGCCAACGCACATCACACCGCCGGTTCCGCTAACCCGTCTCCGACCGGATCGCGTCGTGCAGCACCCCAAGCTGCTCGATCATCGCATCAATCGACCGAGCCCCCGCCACAAACACGCCCGTCACATTGACCGCCGCCCAACCGAACCCGGCCGCCTGCGCCGCGGCGGCAGTCGCCGCCACATCCGCTGATCGCGCCCAGTACTCCCGCGTCGACGGATCACCCGCCCGCGGCGGAGTCGCCAGCTGGCATTGGAAGCCCAGCGCCTCCGGATCACGGCCCGCAGCCTCGGCCGCCTGCTTCACCGTCGCAATCGCCTCAACGGCGGCATCGCCGAGAATCCCCGATCCCATCCAGCCATCGCCGACCCGCCCGGCCCGCTCCAGCGCCGCCTTCGATCCGCCGCCGATCCACAGCGGGATCTCCCCGCCGTTCATCGTCTGCAGCGGCTTCGGCTCCATCGACATCGCTTTCGAGACGAAGTGCTCGCCCGCAAAGTCAATCGACGGCTCAGTCCAGCAGGCCCGCATCAGCTCGATCGCCTCGTCCATCGCGGCGCCCCGAGTCCGGAAATCCATCCCCAGCGCCTCGTACTCCGAGTCCTGCCAGCCCACACCGACGCCAACCCGCACGCGCCCGCCCGAGAGCGTGTCCAGCGTGCTGAACTGCTTGGCCGTCAGCACCGGCTGCCGCTGCGGCAGGACCAGGACTTCAGTGCCGAGGCCGACCCGCTCGGTCACCGCCGCGATATAGCCCAGCGTCACCAGCGCTTCCAGGATCGGCATATTGGCCGGATACGGACCGGACTCGCGATCGGGATGCGGATGACCCATCACGACGTGGTCGAAGATGTCGATCTCGTCATAGCCAATCTCCTCGATCGCCCGAGCCAATCGCGAGATTTCGGCCGGACCATTGCGGTGGACGACGGAGGGAAACTCAACGGTCAACTTCATCGCGGACACTCCTCAAATCGCGGACCAGGCACGGCGATTATGCTAACCGTGACATCCGAGCAGACGCCGGAGCAGTCATCCAGAGCAACCACCCAGAGCAACGGAGCGCGCCATGGCTGAAATCACCATCAACGCGAACGGACCCATCCTGATCTCGACCGAGGGACTCACCCTGAAGGCCAACGACGGCTCGACGATCCCCAATCCCAAGGGATCCATGGTCGCCCTCTGCCGCTGCGGCCAGTCCGACATGAAACCATTCTGCGACGGCTCACACAAGGCCTGCGGCTTCGAGCACGACCCCTCGACCGCCTAACCAAATCCGATCTGCTCACCTGCGTTCCGGCGCAGCTTCCTCTCTCCATTCCTCCGCCTTGATGGGGAGGAAACAGAGCGCCAGGTGACATTTTGGTCCCGTCTCCCTCAAGGAGAGCCTGCCCCGTGCTCGCCTGCCCCGCACTTGATGCGGGGACACGGGGGGTAGGGTGAGGGCGGCGCCAAACTAGCTGCTCCGGACTCCGCCATGCCTCCCAACCTCGTTCTGAATTGGCTCAACGACTCCGTCATCGGCATCGAGGTCTGGCAGTTCATCGGCCTCGGCGTCATGGCGGTGATCATCGTCGTCGCCCGATTCGCCGTCGTTCACGGCATCCGCCTGGTCATCCGGAGGCGCACCCAACCGGATAGGCACGAGTTCTGGGAGTACGAACTCAGCCGGCTTCAGCGTCCCCTGCTGCTCATGCTGGGAGCGGTCACGCTGGCCATCGGCTTCCCCATGCTCGACTTCGATGAAGACGTCGAGCACGTCGTCGAAATCTTCGCCAACTTCGCCTCGACCTTCGCCGGAGTGCTGGTCGGCTTCCGCCTCGTTGACGCCGCCGCCGACTACTGGAAGCAGATCGCCGAGGAGACCGATTCCAAGCTCGACGATCAACTGGTCCCCCTGGCCCGCACTTCTGGCAAGATCTTCGTCGGAGCCATCGGCGCGATCTTCATCCTCCAGAACCTCGACATCAACATCACTTCCCTCATCGCCGGACTCGGCCTGGGCGGCCTCGCCGTCGCCCTGGCCGCCCAGGACACGCTCAAGAACCTGCTCGGCGGAGCCACGATCCTCGCCGACAAGCCCTTCCAGGTCGGCGACTGGGTGATCGTCGACGACATCGAAGGAACGGTCGAGCAGATCGGCTTCCGCTCCACCCGGATCCGGACCTTCGCCGACTCGCTGATCACCGTCCCCAACGCCCGCATGACCGACACCGCGGTCAACAACATGGGCCAGCGCACCTGGCGCCGCTACTACACCACCGTGGGAATCGCCTATCACACCGATCCCGACCGCATCCAGGCATTCGTCGAGGGCGTCCGCGCCATCGTCCGCGCCAACGACAACATGCGGCACGACTACTACATCGTCGAGCTGCACAGCTTCGGCGACTCGGCGCTGAACATCATGGTCTACACCTTCATCGGCGCATCGACCTGGAACGAAGAACTGCGCACCCGGCACGTCTTCAACCTCGACATCATCCGCCTCGCCCAGCAGCTCCAGGTCGAGTTCGCCTTCCCCACGCAAACGCTCCACTTGGCCAGCCGGGTCGAGGGAGCGCAGGAGATACCGGCGCAGCGAGAACGCAGCGACCTGGCCCAGACCGTCGACGACTTCGCACCGGACGGCCAGGCCGGCCAACGCGCCGACGACCCGATCACGAAGGGCTACGACAACGGCTAGCGTGACGCTCAAGCGATGAACGGAGCATCACGATGGGCATCAAGCTGTACGGACTCCAGCTCGGGTCGTTCCCCATGCCGATGGCCGCGCTCTTCGATCCCTCCCTCGGACGCCGGCCCCAGCGGTTCGAGGGCGACGTCGTCGACGGCATGTATCAATGCCCCGCCCTCTCCTACGTGATCGAGCATCCCGACGCCGGCCTGATCCTCTTCGAGACCGGAATCGCGCCGACGTGGGCGAATGAGTGGTTGCCCGACTGGCTGCAGATGCTCAACCTCGACGCCATCACGCCCGAGGTCTGCCTCGAAGCAGTGCTCCGGCAGCGCGGACTCGGCCCCGAAGACTTCTCGCACGTCATCCAGGGCCACCTCCACGCCGACCACGCGGGCGGACTCAGGCTGTTCGAAGACGCCGGAGCCACGATCGTCGTCCATGAAGACGAGTGGCGTCACGTCGTCACCAACGTCGCCGACGCCGACGAGTTCTTCATCCGCGCCGACTGGAACTTCGTCTCCCGAGCGCCGCAGATGCTCATGTACGGAGACCAGGAGATCGCCAAGGACCTCTGGTGCATCTCACTGCCCGGACACACGCCGGGAACCATGGGAATCCTCGCCCGTCTCGATCAGACCGGCTGGGTCCTGCTCACCTCCGACGCCATGTTCTTCCACGACACCCTCGGACCGCCGCCGGCCAATTCGCCCATCGACATGGACACCGAGGCCTGGCGCAACTCGGTAGCTAGGATCGCCGCCATCGCCGCCGACCGCGACGCCTTCCTCCTCCCCGGCCACGACACCACAGGAGCCCAATTCGTCGATGGCGTCCGCGAAGCCAAACGAATCGACTTCGCGCCGGGCGCTGTCTACGAATGACGGCTCCCGCACGGCCACTATCCTCCCCATTGACCTCAAAGCAACTCAGGAGCATCCCATGAACAACATGCGCATCGGCGTCCACATCGCGCTACAGAACATCCAGATGATGAACGCCCCGTCATTGATCGATGGCATCGTCGCCGCCGACCGCGACGGACTCGACACGGCCTGGCTGACCGTCGGCGGTCCCGCCCCCGACCCGTTCGCCGTCTTCGTCGGCGCAGCGCTCTCCGGCGCCGAGCGAATCACCTTCGGCACCTCGATCGTGCCCACCTACCCGCGACACCCGATCTCCATGGTCCAGGGCGCGGCCTCGGTCGATCAGATCGCCCCCGGCCGCATGATCCTCGGCCTCGGACCCTCGCACAAGCCAGCCATCGAGGGCACCTGGGGCATCCCCTTCCACAAGCCGCTCTCGCACCTGCGGGAGTACGTGAACATCTGCCGAGCGTTGCTCGAGAACGGCGAAGTCAACCATGAGGGCGAGCTGATCACCGCCCGCGCCCAGCTCCCCGGCGGGCCGACCCAGGTCTCCACCATGATCTCCGCCCTGCGCGAGAAGGCCTGGTCGCTCTCCGGCGAGATCACCGCCGGCGGCATCTCCTGGATGTCGCCCCTGCCCTACATCCGCGACGTCGCCCTGCCCGCCCAGCAGGCCGGCGCCGACCTCGCCGGCCGCGACCGCCCGCAGATGGTCGTCCACACGCCGATCATTCTCAGCCAGGACCAGGAAGCCATCCGCGCCGCCGCCAAGCGACAGTTCGGCTTCTACCAGCGCCTGCCCTACTACTCGCAGATGCTCCAGGACGCCGGCTACGACGAGGCCGCCGGAACCGACTTCACCGACCGAATGGCCGACGCCCTGATCATCAGCGGCTCAGAAGCCGAAGTCGGAGACAAGGTCCGCGCCATGCACGACGACTACGGAGTCGACGAAATGCTCGCCGCCATCGTCGTCCTCGTCGACGACGCCGAGTCCCACATCACCCGGACACGGGCGTTCCTGGGGGAGTTGGCGCAGGCGGACTAGCTCACCGCGGCTTCTGACCCTCCATCAACACCACCGGCGCCAGCCGCGCCGCAAACAACGGACTCACCGCCGGGCTCGGAGCAGTCCGCGGCTCCGCCTGCTCGAGTTCAGCCTCGGGAGGCGCTTCCGCCTCAATCGAAGCAGCGGCAGTCCCCGCCTCAGGCGGAATCCGCCGATTCCGCGCTCGCGAGAGCATCATCAACACCGTCCCCGCCACAACCACCAGGCCCACGACGTAGAGCGTCTCCCGACCGCCGATCGCGTCCGCCACCACCCCCCAGACCGGTGCCAGGATGCCTTGCAGACCGAAGGCCATGAATACCCAGCTGACCACACGCCCGAAGTACTCGGGCCGCGTGTTCGACATCATGATCGTCTGATTGAGCAGCATCACCGCTGAACGGGCGCCGCCGGCGATGGCGGACACGATCAGCAGCACGCCGTAGACCGGCGCCCAGGCGGTCAGCCAGATCCCGCCCGCCAGCGCCAACGCCGAGAGGAAGAGCAGCGGCCAGGGCCAGCGGCGGCTGCCGACCACACCGGCCAGCATCAGGTTGATCGGCAGCGCCGTCACGCCCCAGATCGTGCCGATGATCAGCGCTTCGTTCTCCGGACGCCCGAACTCCTGGTCGAGCAGGCCCGGCAGCAGCGTTTGCAGCGCGAATCCGGTCACCACGATCATCGTCCAGAACACCCAGAGGCTGCGCAGGTTTGGTCGGCTGGTGATGTATCTGAGGCCGGCTGCCATCTCGGTCGCCACCGGCTTTCGCTCCTCTGGCGGCGTCGCTCGGCCGCTGCCGCTGATCATGATCGTCAGCGGAATCACAATCACAAACGGGATGGCCACGAGCATGTAGAGAATGCCCGAGTTGAGGCCCATCGAGACGACCAGCGTGGCCGCCAGCGCCGGGCCGACCACGGCGGCGATGTTGATCGACATGTTCTGCAACGCGACCGCGTTGGGCAGCAGCCGATGCGGGACCAGCTCCACCACCCACGACTGCCGCGCCGGACCCATCAGGGAAAAGGTCGCGCCGGTCAGGAATGTCGAGCCGAACAGCAGCGGGATCGTGATGTTGTCCGAGACGATCAGAATGCCGGTCGCGACGATGATCGCGCAGGGAATGATCTGGCTGCCCAGCACCAGCGGCTTTTTCTTGTACCGATCGGCGATCACCCCGCCGAACGGTCCGAACACCAGTTGAGCGACCATCCCCGCCTGCGCGAAGCCGGACGCCGCGTACGACCCGGTGATCTCGTACGCCACGATCGGCACCAGGTAGAACGTCGTCATGAAGGCCGTGGTCGCCATCAGCGACCCGATCCACAGCAGGCGGTAATCCCGCTCGGACAGCGCGGCGAAGGTCACCCGGATGCGGTTCACTAGCCTCAGGCTAATCGCCGCTGGGCATAGCCGGACGCGGCTTCTGACCCTCCATCAACACGATCGGCGCAACCTGAGCAGCGAACAACGGACTATACGCCGGACTCGGAGCCGTGACTCGTCTGGGCTCCGGCGGCGACTCGGCCGCCACCGTCGCCGCCGGAGTCCCCGGCTCAAACGGCATCCGACGCGTGCTCAACCAACCCAGCAGCATCAACACCGTCGCGCCGATCACCACCAGCCCGACCAACACGAGCGTCTCTCGACCGCCGACCACGTCCGCGATCACGCCCCAGCCCGGAGCAATGATCGACTGCAGCCCGAACGCCATCAGCACGAACGACATGATCCGACCGAAGTACTCCGGGCGAGTGTTGGACATCATGATCGACTGGTTGACCAGCATCACACCCGAGCGTCCCGCCCCGGCGACCGCGCTCAGGATCAGGACCAACCCGTACGTCGGCGCCCAGGCCACCATCCACAAGCCAACCGCCATCAACACCGATGTGCCCAACAACAACGGCCAGGCGAAACGCCCGCCGACCAATCCCGCCAGCGGCAGATTGATCGCCAGCGCTGAGATCCCGAAGATCGCGTTGATCAACACCGCCTCGTCGGATGATCGCGAGAACTCCTGGTCGAGGATGCCCGGCATCAGCGTCTGGATCGCGAAGCCGCAGATCACCACGACCAGCCAGAAGACCCACAGAATCCGCAGTCGCGGATTGCGCCGCAGGTAGTGGAAGCCGTCCGCCAGCTCGCGCCGCGGCGAGCGCCGCTGCACAACCTTGGGCATCGTCCGCGGCAGCATGTGATTGAGCGGAACGACCACCAGGAAGACCAGCGAGATCCCCAGGTACACATTCCCCGCGTTGACGCTGAACGCCACCACCGCAATCGACGCCAGCGTCGGCCCCAACACCTGGGCGATGTTGATCCCCATCTGCTGCAGCGCCACCGCATTGGGAACCAGTCGCGGCGGAACCAGCTCCGCCACCCACGACTGTCGAGCCGGACCGGTCAACGCAAACGTCGCGCCGCTCAGCAGCGTCGAGACAAACAACAACGGGACCGTGATCAGATCCGTCGCGATCAGCGCCCCGGTCCCGGCGATCACAAGCAGAGTCGAGTACTGCCCGATCAGGACAATCGGCTTCTTCGGAAACCGGTCCGCAACCACCCCGCCCAGCGGAGTCAGGAACAGCATCCCCACGCCGTTGCCCATCGCCGCAAAGCCCGAGGCCGCGTAGGAGCCCGTCAACTGGTAGGCGACGATCGGCACCAGCACGAACGTCGTCATGAACGCCGTCGTCGCCAGCGTCGAAGCGATCCACTGCCGGCGAAAATCTCGAACCGCGAGCGCGGCGAACGTGACGCTGAACTTGTTCATCTGATGAACAGGTTATTCGTCTGCTCGAACTAAATCCTCGTCGCCGGAAACCTCAGCCTGCTCAGTCGCCGCAGTCGCCGCATCCTCCGGCAGACGACGCAGCTTCAACCAGGCCGGCAGCATCAATGCGGTCCCGCCGATCACAATCGCTCCGACCAGGAACAGCGTCTCGCGCCCGCCGATGGCGTCCGCAGCGACACCCCAGACCGGCGAGATCACCGACTGCACCGCGAACGCCATCAACATGAACGCCGTGACCCGTCCATAGAACTCCGAGCGCGTGTTGGCCATCATGATCGACTGGTTGATCAACAACGCGGCCGAGCGTCCCGCCCCCGCCAGAGCGCTAAAAGCCAGCAACAGACCAAAGACCGGAGCCCACGACACAAGCAACAGACCCGCGCCCATCAGGCAGCCCGCCGCCATCAGCAGCGGCCAGGCGTGACGTCCGCCAACCAACCCGGCCAGCGGCAGGTTGATCGATAGCGCCGCCAGCCCCAGCACCGCATTGACCACCACCGCCTCGTCGGCCGAGCGGTCGAACTCGTTAAACAGGATGCCGGGTATCAGCACCTGGAACGCGAACCCGCAGATCACCAGCAGGATCAGGAACAACATCAGGATGCGCAGGCGCGGATCCCGGCGAACGTATTGAAACCCGTCCACCAGGTCCCGGCCCGGCGATCGCCGCTCGCTGATCGCCGGCGGAGTCCGGGGCAGCAGCAGGGTCAGCGGGATCACGATCAGGAAGACCAACGACACGCCCAGGTAGATCGCCCCGGCGTCGACCCCGAACGCGATCACCGCGATCGAGGCGACCGTCGGCCCCAGCACCTGCGCCACGTTCACACCCATCTGCTGCAGCGCGATCGCGTTGGGCACCAGCTCTTTCGGCACCAGTTCCGCCACCCACGATTGCCGCGCCGGACCCGTCAGAGCGAACGCCGAGCCGCCGATCAGCGTCGAAATGAACAGCAGCGGAACCGTGATCAAGTCGGCGACAATCAGAATCCCCGACCCGGCGATCACCAGACCCTCCGCAACGTGACTCACCAGCACCGTTGGCTTCTTCGAGAACCGGTCCGCGATCACCCCGCCGTACGACGTCAGGATCAGCGTGCCCACCCCATTACCCATCGCGGCCAGGCCGGATGCCACGTAGGACTCGGTCAGCTCGAACGCGATGATCGGGACGAGCACGAACCGCGTCATGAAGGCCGTGGTCCCCAGCGTGGACGCGATCCACTGGAAGCGGAAATCGCGCAGCCCCAGAGCCGCGAAGTTCGCCCGCAACCAGCTCATGCGCTGAGCCTAGGGATTCTCAGTCGCCGCTGATCACGCTCGTGCGGCGATCCTTCTGCCCACCCATCCGCATGACCGGCGCAACTCGCGCCGCGAACGCTGGAATCGGGTCTCCTCCTGGAAGCGGAACAGACTCGGCCGGGCTCTCCCCCGCCGCCAGCGCCGCCGGCGTCCCCGCCTCGAGCGGCCGGTGCCGAGTCCGCAACCAGCCAACCATCAGCAGAGCCGACGCGGCCAGCACGATCATTCCGACAATCACCAGCGTCTCCCGATCGCCAATCGCGTCCGCCGACACCCCCCAGATCGGCGCCAGCAGCGATTGCGCCGCGAATCCCAGGACCACAAACGACATGACCCGCCCGAAGTACTCGGGCTTCGAATTCGACATGATCAGCGCCTGGTTGACCAGCATCACGCCGGTCGTCGACAGACCAACCAGGATCGCCACCAGCATCAGCGCAAAGAACGACGGCGTCAGCGCGCCCATCACGAAGACCGCCGCCATCATCGCGCCGAAGCCGATCAGCAACTGCCAGGCGCGCCGTCCCGAGATCATCCGCGCCAGCGGCACGTTGGCGATCAGCGCCACCACGCCGACCACCAGGTAGAGCAGGAACGTATCGCTGGCCGGCACGCCGAAGTTGCGCTCGATGAACCCCGGCAGCAGCGTCTGCGAGGCGAACCGGCAGACCGAGATCACCATCCAGAACGCCCACAGCATCCGCAGCCGGGGACTCGACCACAGGTAGCGGAATCCCGAACCCAGCTCCCGAACCACCGAGCGGCGCGCCGACGCGCTCGCGGCAGCGGCGTGGGGCAACATCGTCGTCAGCGGTAGCGCCACCAGGAAACAGCCCGCGATCAGGAAGTAGATCTGTCCCGAGCCGAACGCGAACACGATCAGCAGGACCGAGCCCAGCATCGGACCCAGCACCAGCGCCAGGTTCTGCGAGACCTGCATCAACCCGACTCCGCTGCCCATCAGCGGCCGCGGAATCACCTCACCCATCCACGCCTGCCGCGCCGGACCCATCAACGCGAATCCCACGCCCATCAACAGGCTCGACAGGAACAGCATCCACAGCGTGATCACATCCGTCACGACCAGCACGCCGGTCCCCAACATCAACAGGAACGGGATGATCTGGCCCAGCAGCACCAAAGGTTTCTTCGCGTACCGATCCGCGATCACACCCCCGATCGGCCCCAGCACCAGCATCGAGAACCCGCTGCCCATCAGCGCCAGCCCCGACGCCGTGTACGAGCCCGTGATCTCGTAGGCCACGATCGGCACCAGCAGGAAGCTGGTCATGAACGCCGTCGTCGAGAACAGCGTCCCGCCCCACAGCAGTTGGAAATTGCGCGCCCCGAAGGCCGCGAACGGCCCGCTCATCAGTCGCCGCCCGCCGCGATCCTGCTGAGGTCCGATCCACCTCGCGGCTTCTGCCCCTCCATCAGCACCACCGGAGCCACCTGCGCCGTGAACGCCGGAACCGGCTGCCGGCGCAGCGGCGGCCCCGACTGCCTCGCAGGCGCCGGGCCCGTCTCCGCCGCAGCGGTGCCAAACTCAAGCGGCAGATGCCTCGTCCGCAGCCACGCGATCACCATGAACGCCGTGATCGCCAGCGCGATCAGCCCAATCACGACAAACGTCTGCCGTCCTCCCAGCGCGTCGGCGACCCCGCCCCAGACGCCCGCCATGATCGATTGCGCCCCATAGCCAAGCGTGATGAACGACATCACCCGACCGAAGTACTCCGGTCGCGAGTGCGCCATCATCAGCGACATCGTGACCAGCATCACGCCCGAGGTCGCAGCCCCGTTGAGGATGCTCATCAGCAACACGCCGCCAAAACTCGGCGCGCCCGCGATCAGGAAGAACGACACCGCCGAACCGAATCCGGTGATCAGCAGCAGCGGCCAACCCCAGCGTCCCCCGACCAGTCCGGCCAGGGGAATGTTGAACAGGAACGAGGCCGCGCCGAAGATCAGGTAGACGTTGAAGGCGTCCGTCGATGGTCGGTCAAACTCACGCTCGACATACCCGGGCATCAGCGTGTTGAACGCGAACCCGCAGACCACCATCACCATCCAGAAGACCCACAGCACCCGCAGCCGCGGCGTCTTCAACAGGTAGGCGAAGCCCAGCCGCATCTCGGCCAGCACGCGCGGCGGTTCGCCCTCGCGTCGGGCCGGTTTCGTCCGCGGCAACATCGTCGTCAGCGGCACGACGATCAGGAAGAAACTGGCGACGATCAGGTACAGGTAGCCCGTGCTGAACGCAAACGCGGCCAGCAGCACCGCAACCAGCATCGGCCCGAAGACCCGAGCCATGTTCTGCGACATCTGCTGTAGCGCAACCCCATTGGCCAGCAAACGTCGAGGCACCAACTCGCCCAGCCACGCTTGCCGCGCCGGACCCATCAGCGCAAACCCGAACCCCATCAGCAGCGTCGAGAGAAACAGCATCCAGACCGTGATCACCCCGGTGATGATCAGGATCCCCGTGATCACGATCAGCAACGTCGGAAAAATCTGACCTGCCAGGACCAGCGGCTTCTTCGCATACCGATCCGCAATCACACCGCCGAACGGCCCCAGGAAGAACATCGAGATCCCGGAGCCCATCTGCGCGATCCCCGAGGCCGCATACGACCCCGTGATCTCGTAAGCCACCACCGGCACGAGCAAGAACGTTGTCATGAACGCCGTCGTCGACAGCAACGACCCCGCCCACAGGAACCGATAATCGCGGTGCGCGAACGACTCGAACGTCCTGCCGAACCGGCCGAGTTGACGGCTCATCAGCGCGCCTTCTGCGGGTCCATCAGCACCACCGGCGCAAGCTGGGCGGTGAACGCCGGCTGCGCTTCGATCCCGTTTGCCGAGCCCGCTTCTCCCGGCGCAGGTCGTTGCACCGATGTCCCCACGCGCCGGCCCATGCTGGCCGCGGCCGTTCCCGCCTCCAGAGGGAGATTCCGCGTCCGCAGCCAGCCGAACAGCATGAACACCGTCGCGCCCGCCGCAATCACACCGATCAGCGCCATCGTCTCAGGTCCGCCGATCGCATCCGCAATCCCGCCCCAGACCGGACCGAACAGCGCCTGGAACCCGAACGCCATCATCGCGAACGACATCACCCGGCCGAAATACTCAGGCTTGGTGTTGCCCATCATCAACGACTGGTTGACCAGCATCGTCCCCGATCGCCCGGTCCCGATGAACGCTCCCAGGATCAGGAATGCGCCATAGCTCGGCGCAATCGCCACCAGCCAGAACCCAATCGCCATCACTACGCCCATGATCAGCAGCAACGGCCACGCCCAGCGACCCGAAACGGCCCCGGCCAGCAGGATGTTGATCAGCAGCGAAGACACGCCAAAGATCAGAAATGTCGGACCGACATCGGTTGGCGCTCGTCCAAACTCCTGCGCCAATACGCCCGGAAGCAACGTCTGAAAGCCCCAGCCGCAGGCCACGATCAGCGAGAAGTACACCCACAGGTGTCGCAGCCGGGGATTCCCACGTAGATAGCGGAAGCCTTCCGCCAGTTCGACTCGCATCGATCGGCGCTGCTCAACCGGTGTGGCCGGCCCCTCCGTCCGGATCGACGCCGTCAGCGGCACCACAATCGCAAAGAACGAGGCGACGATCAGGAAGAGGATGCCCGTGTTCCGGCCCTCAAGCACAATGAACACGGCGAACACCGCGATCAGCGTCGGACCCAACACCTGGCCCGTGTTCATCGACATCTGCTGCAGCGCCACCGCATTGGGCAATAGCCGCCGCGGCACGATGAACCCGGTCCACGCCTGGCGCGCCGGACCCATCAGCGCGAATCCCGCCCCCATCACCAGCGTCGCGACAACCAGTAACGGCACCGAGATCAGATCCGTCACGATCAACGTGCCCAGCGCCCCCAGCAGCACCCCCGGCATCACCTGCCCCGCCATCACCAGCGGTTTCTTCCGATACCGATCGGCGATCACCCCGCCGATCGGTCCCAGCAGCGTCTGCGAGATCCCCGAACCCAGCATCGCGATCCCGGCAGCCGCGTAGCTCCCCGTCAGCTCATACGCGACCGATGGAATCAGCGAGAACGACGTCATGAACGCCGTCACCGAGAGCAGCGAGCCGCCCCACATGTAGCGAAAATCGCGCACGACGAATGCCGCGAACGTCTGACGAAGTTGTCTCATCGCTGCTTCCACTCTCCCCCCGCCGGGCGGGGGGAGATGTCACGGAGTGACAGAGGGGGGCGCAAGGCAACAGACTATGCGCCGACAACACTTCGCGCTACGCGAAATATCTCTTCCGACCACCCCCCTCACCCGGAATGCCACCCAGAATGCACTTTCCATCCACATACCTTAAGACCACCTGTACCAAACATATATACGGTATAGAGAATCATCCGGCCTCAACACAGGAGAACGCAATCATGGCCTTTCCAAACTATCCAAACCCAGCCCGACGAGCGCGCATCCTCCAGGCCCAGGAACTCAGGCAACAGGGACTCACCCTCCGCCAGATCGCCAGGATCATGGACTGCTCGCCTTCAACCGTCGCCGGATACCTGCGCGACTACGAACTCTTCCGCAACGACCTGATCCAGGAACTCGCCGCCGACCAGATCGTCTCCAACCTGATCCAGCTCGGCGACGTCAACGACGAACATTACGAGCGCCGCCTCGCCGCCGTCCGCGAGTACCGACTCCTGCTCGCCGCCCTGCCCGGCTTCCGCGACGATCAGAACGAGCGCATCAGGGAACTCGTCCGCGGCGGAGTCAAGCTCGATCACTACGGCAACCGCTACCCCGTCCCCAATCGCTGGCACCCGCCCACCGACGAAGAACAGAACGCCATCGAGCAACCACCCGCCAACGGAAAGACCATCGCCGGCCGACCCAACCCCGACGTCCCCCTCGCCTACATCCCCGAACAGGATCGAAGACCACCCCCCTCGGGGGAGGTGTCGCGCAGCGACGGAGGGGGCCGCCCGACACCAACTGAAGCCGAATCCAACGACCCTCAACCAGCCGATCTCGATCAAACAAACCCGATCAACGCTGAACAGGACCGAAGACCTCCCCCCTCGGGGGAGGTGTCGCGCAGCGACGGAGGGGGCCGCCCGAAGCCAACTAAAGCCGAATCCAACGACCCTCAGCCAGCCGATCCCGATCAAACAAATCCGATCAAACCCGATCAAGATTCCGTCCAACCTCCAGCCCACAACGGCAAATCCCCCGATCCCGCCCGCAATTCGCTCAGCCCGATCGAACGAAAGGAGGTCCTGCTCGCCCAATACGGGCAGGACGACCAGCAAAACGTCGCCTGACCATCGCCTGACCGTCGCTCGGCTCCCCTCCGTCGAGCTCTGACCGTCCGTAGCGCCAATAGGGTGGATTCGCTACCCTGACTGCGGTTTCCCGCGAACCAATGCTGTTCGCGTACGTGCAGAGCAACACAGATGAAGGAAGTGAACCCATGGCTAATGTTCCGGGCGCAGAAAATGGGGAAGCGCCAGAAGCGGCCGATCCGTTCGCCGATCGCGAGTGGAGCCCCGACGAGGTCGCCTACAACGGCAAGATCATCAACGTCCGCCTCGGCGACGGCGCCGTCGAGCGCGAAGACATTCCCGAGCAGATGTACAAGGACTACCTCGGTGGCTACGGCATCGGCGCGCGACTGCTCTTCGACCGCATCCCCGCCGGCGCCGACCCGCTCGGCCCCGACAACGTCCTCGGCCTGATGCCCGGTCTGCTGACCGGCACGCCGATCTTCGGCAACCGCTTCCAGGCCGTCTGCAAGTCGCCCTCCACCGGCGGCTGGGGCGACGCAAACTGCGGCGGCGACTTCGGTCCCTACCTCAAGTTCGCCGGCTGGGACGGCATCCTCTTCTACGGCCAGGCCGACAACCCCGTCTACATCCTCGTCGACGGCGACGACGTCTCGATCGAGGACGCCTCCGAGTACTGGGGCATGGGCGCGATCGAAGTCGAGAACGCCTTCAAGGAGAAGTACGGCAAGAAAACCTCGGTCGCCTGCATCGGCCCCTCCGGCGAGCAGCTCTCCTACCTCGCCGGCATCTGCAACGAGCACGGCCGCCTCGCCGCCCGCTCCGGCGTCGGCGCCGTCATGGGCTCCAAGAAGGTCAAGGCCGTCGTCGTCCGCGCCGGCGGCACCCCGCGCGAGAACATGCTCGGACGCGACACCGGCGTGCGCGAGCTCGCCCGCCAGTCCCGCAACGAGTTCATCGCCCCCCTCCGCGACTTTTTCGCCGGCTTCGGCACCACCGGCATCAGCACCGGCTCCGCCCACAACGGCGACTCGCCCGTGCGCAACTGGGGCGGCGTCGGCGTCGATGTTTTCCCCGAGGTCGACTCGATGTCGGGCATGATGTTCAACGCCACCCGCATGACGCACGCCGAACTCGAAATCGACCCGGCGACCGGCATGCCGCCCATCGACCCCGACCATTCGCCCGCCCCGCGCGCCGTCGACGTCAACGGCAAGGCCGTCCGTCACAAGAGCTACGGCTGCTGGCGCTGCCCCATGGCCTGTGGCGCCGAGTCCATCGAATCGCCGCACGGCACCGTCGCCGCCGGCCTCGCCGAGGCCGAGCACGAGAAGGGCGTCTTCAAGTACCCGGTCGACACCCACCGCGCCGAGTACGAGACCGTCGCCTCCTTCGGCACCATGAACCTCTCCGCCAACATCGACATGATGCAGGCCGCCAACCACTGGTGTAATGAGTACGGCCTCGACACCATCGGCGCTGGCACCACGATCTCCTTCGCCATCGAGTGCTTCGAGAACGGTCTGATCGACCTCGAGGACACCGGCGGCGTCGAGCTCACCTGGTCCAACGACGACGGCATCATGGAGATGCTCCACCTGATCGGCAAGCGCGAGGGCTTCGGTGACCTGCTCGCCGACGGCATGGCTGTCGCCGCCGCCAAGATCGACGAGAAGAACGGCGACGAGCGGGCCCAGGAGTTCCGCACCGACGTCGGCGGCCAGGAGCTGCCGATGCACGACGCCAAGCTCCAGCCCGAGTACTGGACGACCTACAAGCTCGACCCGACCCCCGCGCGTCACACCCAGTACGAGGGCAACTCCCGCTTCGGCGGCCCCGAGTACCCGGCCGCGCCGCGCGACTTCAAGGACTACGCCAACCGCGGCGAGCACCACAAGGGCGCCTCGGAGTACATGCACATCTCCAACTCGACCGGCATGTGCCAGTTCATCATGATGGCCGCCCCCACCGACCGCTTCCCCCAGTGGATCAACGCGGTCACTGGCTGGGACCTGACCGGTGAGGAACTCCAGCGCTCCGGCGAGCGGATCGCCAACCTGCGCATGGCCTTCACCGTCCGCGAGGGCGACAACCCGCGCCAGCGCTTCGCCCCGCCGCGCCTCTGGGGCGGCGAAGGCACCGTCCAGAAGACCGGTCCCCTGGCCGATGTCATCCTCGACATCGAAACCCTCGAGACCGACTTCCTCAACGCCTCCGGCTGGGACGCCGACACCTGCGTCCCCAGTCGAGCCAAGCTCGAAGAAATCGAGCTCGGAGACGTGGCCGACGCCCTCGAAGCCGCTGGCTTCGCCGTCTAATCGTGCAGCCGCTGGCTTCGCCGTCTAACCGCGAAGCGAGCAACCAACCAGAGAGGGCGGACTCCGGTCCGCCCTCTCTGCGTCCCAGACCTCCCGCTTTTCCCCTCTCCCCTCAGGAGGAGATACCTACCAACTACTCCCTTCTCCTCCCTTAGGGAGAGATGCCTCCCACTTTCCCTTCTCCCCCCTTGAGGGGGGAGATGCCGAAGGCAGAGGGGGGTGAGAACCCCGAAAGCAGCCAACCGTCCCAAACCACCGGCTAGGATCACCAGACACCGTGCGCAACCGACTCAGCGGCTTCGCCTCCCGACTCCTCCTGATCCCCCTCGCCGGGATCGTCTTCGGCGCTGCCCTCGGAGCCGGCTTCCAGTGGGGCGCGCCCGAGCAGCAGGAAGTCGTCCGCGTCTTCGACTCCACGCTCCAGGACCGAGTCGGTAGCGACGGAGCCCCAACCGGTGACCTCAGCGGCTTCGTCACCGAGCGCTCCGGCGACGCCTGGATCGTCCGCGTCGGCGACGAGCTGCGCACCATCCGCTTCGCCAACGACTCCGTGATCGAGGCAATGCTCCCGGTCTGGACTGACGCCGTCCAACCCGGCGACTACATCGTCGTCGGCGGCACCGACGACAACGTCAACAGCTTCATCACCACCGGCATCGTGATCATTCCCGCCGCCCAGGCCCTCGTCGGCGACGCCGTCGAAGACGCCATCGTCGCAGGAGCGGCCCAATGAGGCGCCGGCTCCTCGGATGGCTCATCGTCTTGGCCGCCCTCGGCGGCGCCGGACTCGCAGGCTGGTACGTCGGCTCGGACATCGTCGCGACCCAGCCGACCGACGAAGACCTGGTCGTCGCCGAGAGCGTCGTCGCCGGCCGACTCCAGATCGAGATCGACCAGGCCGCCTACCCAAACACCGCCCTGATCCTCGGAGCAAGCGGGCTCAGCCCGTTCGGTAACGCCGAAGGACTGCAAGGCCGCCAGGTGCTGACCGGTCGAGTCGTCTCAGCCGCGGACGGTTACCTGATCATCGAGACGCCCACCGGCCAGGCCGCCATCCAGCTCACCGACGAGACCACCTTCCTCCTGCGCATGGAGCGGGTCGGCCCCCGAGCAATCGGCGCAGGCGCAGCCGTCACCATCATCCTCGACGAAGACGGAGAGACCGCCATCGCCGCCCTCGCCCTCCCTGCCGACTCACGACCAACCCTCAACACCCCCGACGCAAGGCCGCCAGGCGCAGCAGGTGGCGGTGGAGGCTAATCGGGTGAGGGTCCCCGTCCCTCCAACTCTGCCCGTGCCGCCTCAAGCAGTTCATCTCGCTCCGCGATCTCACCCTCGATCACGATGTGATCCTCACCCGCCCCGTCCAGGTACCAGCGAACGTTCCCCATCGTTTCCACCCGCCGCACGCTGCGCAGAGCCTCCCACGCAATCGTCTGCTGCTCGAACCCCGCGTGCAGCGCAGTGACGCCCTCCTCATGCACGATCACCGCAGTCGTCTGCCGCTGCCACGTGACGAACACCACCGGTAGCATCGCGCCGGTCACGACCAGGAAGAAGATCGCCGCGCCTCCGGCCTCGCTACTGCTCGTCGCCAACCAGATCACGCCGGCCACGATCACCGCCAGCAGCGGAAAGACGAACGTCGCGTTGTTGTACCACGAGGCCTGGTACGTATGCGCGCTGCGCACCCCGCGATAGCGCAGCAGCGCCTCCGCATCCTGCCGACGCAAATCATCCGCGCCCGAAACTGATGCTCCGCTCCCCCCCTCTGGGGGGGAGCTGTCACGCAGTGACTGAGGGGGGCTCCCACCGGCCCGCACTCTCTTAGGCGTGCTCGAGGATCGCCGCCGCCGAGGTCATCGCGCAGGCGCCGGGGTTCTCCTCGGTCTGAAACGCCTTGACCACGCCGCCGTCGACCAGCATCGCAAAGCGGGTGCAGCGGAAGCCCAGGCCGAGGCCCGAGAGATCGAGCCCGATGTCCATCGCGCGGGTGATGTCGCCCGAGCCGTCGGCCAGCATCGTGATGTGCCCGGCGCCGTGAGCTTCGTTCCAGGCCTGCAGCACGAAGATGTCGTTCGTCGACATGCAGATCGTCTGCTCAATGCCGGCAGCAGACAGCTGGTCGGCCGAAGCAGCAAAGGTCGGCAGATGGTCATTAGTGCAGGTCGGCGTAAACGCGCCCGGCACGCCAAAGATCACGGTCTTCTTGTCGCCCACCAACTCGCTCAACGCGACAGGACCAGGACCTTTCTCGCCCCAAACAGTCCCACGAGCATCGGGCAAACGGTCGCCAGCAGCAATCGGCATCTCGTACTCCTCAAAGTGGATTGGTCAGATTCACACAAACCAGCCTAATGCCAAGGTCAGGGCAAGATTCTGGTCGCAGACCTACACTGCGCGAACACAACAGATAGACAGTGACGGGCGACAACGATGGCAATCGATCGACTTGAAGGACGAGTCGCGCTGATCACCGGCGCAGGCTCGGGCATCGGCCAGGCCTCGGCGCTGCGGATGGCCTCCGAGGGCGCCGCAGTCATGTGCGCCGACATCAACGCCGAAGGCGCGCAGACGACCGCCGCGCAGATCGCCGAGCACGGCGGTCGCTCGGCGACGATGGAGCTGGATGTCACGTCCGAGGACGCGGTCAAGGACGCTCTAGCGCAGACCGTCCAGGTGCTCGGCGGCCTCGACGTGCTCTTCAACAACGCCGGAATCGGCGGCAGTCAGTACGGCTGGGACCGGACAATCCAGGTCAATCTCAGCGGCGTCTACTACGGCACCTTCCACGGCGCCGCCATGCTGGCCGAACGCGGCGGTGGCTCGATCATCAACACCGCCTCGATCGCCGGCCTCAACGGCCTCCTGAGCGGTGCATCGACCCAGAACGTAGACCTGGAGGTCGAGGAAGGCGCCGGAGCCTACGTCGCCGCGAAGCACGGCGTCGTCGGAATCACGAGACAGTTCGCCGTGACCTACGGACCCCGAGGCGTGCGCGTCAACGCCGTCTGCCCCGGCTACATCCACACACCCATGACGGCCGCGATCAGGGACATGGAAGGCGCGGAAGAGTTCCTCGCCTCGCTCCACCCGCTGGGCCGTCTGGGACAACCGGAAGAGATCGCCGCAGCCGCCGCGTTCCTCGCCTCCGACGACGCCAGCTTCGTCAACGGCATCGCGCTCCCGGTCGACGGCGGCTACACCGCTCGATAGGACACGAACATGGCAATCGCAAACATCAACGGCGTCGACCTCTACTACGAGGACACCGGCATCGGCGACCCGATCATCTTCCAGCACGGTTACACCGCCTCGCACGAGGGCTGGTCCGGCGTGATCGAGCGGATGAGCGCGAGCTACCGCTGCGTCGCCATGGATTGCCGCGGCGCCGGCGATTCGGCACACCCCGAGGACGGCTACACGATCGAACAGCTCGCCGCCGACGTGGTCGGCATGGCCGACTACCACGGCTTCGACCGATTCCACTACGCCGGCCAGAGCATGGGCGGGCTGATTGGCTTCGAACTGGGACTGTCGTACCCCGACCGCCTGCTCAGCCTCTCGCTCTCCGCCCCAGCCCCCGCCGACGGCATCGCATTCCCACCCGATGCGCGAGCCGAGATGCGCCGACGCTGGGCCAACAAGGAGCGCGATCTGTTGATCCGCACCTCGCTCGCAGGCGTCCCCCGAGAGTCAGCGCACGCCGATGTACCCAGCCAGGTCGATCGCCAGCTCTCAGTCTCCGTCGGTCACTACGACGGCTGCTGGGACTCGATGGTCAACTACCACAAGGGCGACCGACTGGGAGAGATCCAGACGCCGACCCTGATCCTCGCCGGAGCCGCCGACTCCCTCCTCACCCCAAACCTGAAGGACTTCGCCCGCCTCGGCAACGGAACACTCCACGTCTTCAGCCGAGTCGGACACGGAGTGCCGCGCGAGGTGCCGTCTGCGTACTCGCGGGTCGTGACCGACTTCCTCGAGCACGGTGTCGTCAACGCCAAGACAATCGCCGCAGCCGTCGCCGAAGCCGCCAACGCATAGAGATCGCGATGAGTCAGCCCATCCGAAGCGCAGTCGTCGTCGGAGGCGGCAGCGCCGGATTCCTCGCTGCACTGACCTTCCGGCGGATGCTGCCTCAGGTCAAGCTGACCGTCGTGCACTCGCCCGATATCCCCATCATCGGCGTCGGCGAGTCAACCACGCCTGCCGTACCGGTCCACCTGCACGAGCACCTCGGCATCGACCGCAACGAGTTCCACAAGGAAGTCCGCCCAAGTTGGAAGCTGGGCCTGCGCTTCGAGTGGGGCGCGAAGGACGTGCCGCACTTCAACTACACCTTCGACAAGTACCTCGACCAGCGCATCGAGGGCCTGTCGAAGTGGAACGCCTTCTACTGCCTCCACGACATGCGCGACGCGAGCACGTTCAACGCGATCATGGATCGCGACCGTTCCCCCGCGAATATCCGCAACGGCAGGCTCTCGCTCGATCCGCGCGCGACGTACCACATCCCCAACGCGTCGTTCATCGACTTCCTCGAGCGCCGCTCGCTGGCCTCGGGCGCGGAGTTGATTGCCGATCAGGTAGTCGATGTTGAGCGGAATGAGTCGGGCGGAGTCAAATCGCTCAAGCTGGCCGGAGGCCGCCAGCTCGAGGCCGACCTCTTCATCGACTGCTCCGGCTTCGGCTCGCTCCTCCTCGGCGAGACCCTGAACGAGCCCTACATCTCCTACCGAGACGTCCTCTACTGCGACCGCGCCATCGTTGGCTCCTGGTCCCGCGCCGACTTCCCCGAGGACGACACGATCCGTCCCTACACAACGATGACCACAATGAAGCACGGCTGGTGTTGGCGGATCGACTTCGAAGATCAGGTCACCCGCGGCTACGTCTACTCCTCGCAGTTCTGCTCGGAGGAGGAGGCGGAACTCGAGCTACGCGCGCTCCAGCCCCAGCTCGCCGGCGTGGATCTACGCCTGCTCAAGTTCCCCTCGGGCCGGCGCGAACGCTACGTCGTCGAGAACGTCGTCGCGGTCGGCAACGCCTCGGGCTTCGTCGAGCCCCTCGAAGCGACCTCGCTGCACCTGATCATCGAGCAGGTCTACAACCTGGCCTGGGCGCTGACCGACTCCGACCGCATCCTCACCGATTCGCTGCGCTACCTGCTCAACGAGCGCTTCGCCTCGACCTGGGACGACGTACGCGACTTCCTGGCGCTGCATTACAAGTTCAACGAGCACCAGGACACGCCGTTCTGGCGGCACTGCAGGGCGGAGTCGCCGCTCGGCCAGATCCAGGACATGGTCGACTGCTACGCCGAGGTCGGTCCGTCGCGGCTGCTGGCGCGTCTGACCTCGAACGCGACCATCTTCGGTTACAGCGGCTACGCCTCCATGCTGCTCGGTCTCAGGGTGCCAACCTCGGTCAAGCCAGAACTCACCCGCCGAGAACGAGAGCGCTGGGACCAGTACCGAAAGTCCAACGCCGTCGCCGCCTCGCAAACCCTCCAGATGAGGCAAGCCCTCACTCGCGCCTATCGCGGCTAACCTCTCCCCTCTTGTCCCCTCTCCCTCTGGGAGAAGCCTGCCCCGTGCTTGACACGGGGGTAGGGTGAGGGCCCTCTGCCTCCCAACCAGAGTTGCAGTCCTAATTCTTGATAGGCATACTTCTTCGTACGGATTGCCGAACTTCTCTGATCGGCGTAGAGAGTGATTGTCCAGATGAGCGAGCGCAACTACTGGGAGCGGATGAAGCATCGACAGTTGAGCAGGCGGTCGCTGTTGCGAGCCTCGGCGCGGGCGGGGGTTGGCGCGGCTGGGCTGGCGCTGGTCGGCTGCGGCGGCGATGACGACGACGATGGGCAGCAGTCCGCCGCTCAGACTCAACAGCAAGCCGAACAGCAGCAACAGGCCGTAGAACAGCAGGCGATGCAGCAGGAGCAACAGGAGCAGACTCAGCAGGAACAGGAGGAGCAGGCCGCCGTCGCCCAGGCGCAACAGCAACAGCAGGCGCAGGCGGCATCGGACGCCCTCCGCGGCGGCACTTGGCGGATCTCCGACGCGTTCGCGCCGCAATGGGGATTCGACCCGCTGGTCACGCCCTCGGGCGGTGACCACTACCAGTCGATCCCAATCTTCTATGACCGCCTGCTGAACTACGACGCGCAGGGCGCGGCGTTACCGATGCTCGCAGAAGCCTGGGAGATCCCCGACGATGTCACCTACGTGTTCAGCTTGCGGCCCGGCTTGACCTATCACGATGGGACGGCGGTTGACGCCGCCTCGATCCAGACCAACATGGACCGGATCGTCAATATCGAGGAGGAGAGCGTCGAGGCGACGCCAAATCAGCGCGCGGTGACTCTGGGCCAGACGATGGCCAACTCGGAGGCGATCGACGATGTCACCTGGCGCTACGTGGCCAATGAGATCTTCGCGCCCACACTGTCGCTGTTCTACGGCAAGCCGCCCGGAATCGCGCCGATTTCGCCTGATTCATTCGACACTGCCGTCACGCACCCAGTCGGCGCCGGACCGTTCAGCTTCGACAACTACATCGAAGGCCAGGAGTTGACCGCCTCGAGGTTCCCCGACTACTGGAACGCCGAAAACATCTACCTCGACAACTACAGCTTCGAGATCCTGCCCGACTCGAACACGCAGTGGCTGGCGTTCCTTGGCGGCGACCATGATGTGGTCCGCATACCCGGATCGTTGGCCGCCGATGCCGACGAGATGGCGGACATCCAGGAGGACGGCTTCCAGGTCCTCGGCGACGTATCAAGCGTCTTCGTTCAGACCTGGTTCAACGTCAATCCGAGCGGACCGGAGGAGCTGACAATCTGGCGCGACCCGCGCATGCGCCACGCGATCAACCTGGCCACCGACCGACATGCGATCAACGACGCCGCCTTCAACGGCACCAGCGCCGTGTCTCGAGCGCCAATCGGCGTGACGACTCCGCTGCTGCCCAAGGATGTCGACTACTACGACGACTCGCCGAATCCTGCTGAAGCAGTCAAGCTGATTGATGCAGCCGGCTACACCGGTCAAGTCACCGGCGACATGATGACCTACAGCATCGACCCGCTCTATCTGGGCACGCGTCCCATGCATGCCCAGCTCGCGGAAGTCGGCATGGACTTCAACCTGGTTGAGGGCACGATCGCCGCGATCGTCGACCGCCTCTTCGCTGCAGAGGACTATTCGATCGCCGTGCTGAGTTGGGAGTCGCCATTCGACCCGGATCAGATCTTGCGGCCCAGCATGAACGGTCTGCGCGAGTGGTTCTACAGCGGCGGACGCGAGCAGTACGACGAACTGCTGGCAGCCGGCAGCGAGTACGAGGTCGGACTGGAAGAAGCATCGCGTCTGCAAGACCTGACGGCACGAACGACCGACAACGAAGAGCGCATCAGGCGATATGCCGACTTCCACGAGGTCTATGTGGAAGGCGCGTACACCGTACCGATCATTCACTATCCGCTGTACTTCGGATTCGGCCCCTCCGTCCGACATACCGGCGACATCAACACGCTGTTCCGCGGTTGCGATGGAATCGGAGGGACAGCGGACATGCTGTCAGGGGTCTACAAAGCGGATACGTAGCAGATGCGTTGTGACCGCTCCCTTGTTCGGGGAGCGGTCACGGCGGCATCTGCCAGCGGCTTGAACAGGAGACACCTAGCCCAAGGAGTAGGCCTGGAGTCTGGCCGATGATCAGCTACATCGGGGCGCGCTTGCTCTCGTCCTTGTTGGTCTTGTTCATTGTCAGTGTCGTCGCGTTCATCTTGATGAACGTGGTCGAAGGTGACCCGGCACGGGCGATGCTGGAGCTCAACGCGACGGAAGAGAAGATCGCGGCGGTGCGGGCCAGCCTCGGCCTCGACAAGCCGCTGCACGAGCGCTACGCACACTGGATCTACAACGCGTTCCAGGGTGACCTCGGGTTGGCGCTGACGTCGAGGATTCCGATCACCGAGCTATTCCGGGAGAAGCTCGTCCCGACGATGCAGTTGGGCATTCTCGCCCTGATTGTCGTGCTCTGTCTCTCGATCCCGGTCGGCGTACTCGCCGCGTTGCGGCCCGGCTCCAAGACAGAGGTGGCGGCCAGCACGACGATGATCGTGGGCGCTTCGATCCCCGAGTATCTCAGCGGCATTGCGCTGGTCTACATCGTCGGCTTCGAGCTCGAATGGTTGCCGCGCACCGGCTACGTGCCGTTAAGCGAGGACGTGATCGAGAGCCTGAAGCACATGGTCCTGCCGGTGATCGCGCTGTCGCTGATCTCGACCACGCTGGTGATGCGCCAGACGCGCTCGGCGATGATCAATGTGCTCCAGGACGACTATATCCGCACCGCGCGAGCCAAGGGTCTGCGCGACCGGGCCGTGATTATCCGGCATGGACTTCGCAACGCGATGATCCCGGTAATCACCGTGTTCGGGTTCCAGGTGGGCGTCGTGTTCGGCGGCGCCGTGATCACCGAGCAGGTCTTTGCGATCCCGGGTATGGGACGGCTCTTCGTGCAGTCGGTGGTGCAGGTGCAGGACTACTCGGTTGTTCAGAACCTGGTCATGTTCTTCGCGATCATTACCGTTGCGGTCAACCTGTTGGTGGATCTGACCTATCCGCTGATTGATCCGCGGATCCGGCAAGGGATCAGCGCATGAGCGTCACCTCCGAGCCGACAACCGAGACGTTGCAGATTGGGGCGCGGGAATCCTGGCGCGACAGTCCGCGGGTCGAACTTGCGATGCGCGTGCTGCGCATCTACGTGCGCAACCGACCGGCCGTGTTCGGCGCGTTCATCCTCTTCGGCCTCGGCATCGTGGCGGCCTTCGCGCCGTTCGTTGCGCCTTATGACCCACTCAAGGCCGACCTCTGTAGTGAGTGCGTCTTCCAGGCGCCGACCCTGGACCACGTTGCCGGCACGGACCTGCTCGGACGCGATTTGCTTAGCCGCACGATCTTCGGCGCCAGGATCGCCTGGCAGGTCGTGGTCGTCGCGATTGGCGTGGCGATCTGTATCGGTGTGCCGACCGGCCTGGTCGCGGGCTACGTCGGCGGCAAGCTGGACGAGCTGCTGATCATGCGGATCGTCGACGCGCTGATGGCGATGCCAGCCCTGATTCTGATCTTGGCGATGACCGCCGCGGTCGGACCCAACATCATCAACACGATGCTGATTATCGGGATCGTGTGGTCGGCCGGCTACGCGCGGCTGACGCGGGGCGTCGTGCTGTCGATCATGCAGGAACCGTACGTCGACGCGGCCCGGAGTATGGGGGCCGGTCCGCGCCGGATTATTCTCCGGCACTTGATGCCGAATGTAGTCGCGCCTGTGGTCGTGCTGGCCTCGCTCTCGGCAGCGGCGATCATCCTGGTCGAGGCGGGTCTCAGCTTCATCGGAGCCGGAGTCCAGCAACCGACGCCGGCCTGGGGCGGCATGGTCTTCGAGGGCTACAGCAACCTGTTCCGCTCGGCCTGGCCGATCGCCGCGCCCGGCATTGCCGTCGTCCTGATGGTGGTCAGCTTCAACTTCGTCGGCGACGGTCTGCGCGATGCCATGGATCCTCGGTTGCGCAACATCCGCTGACCAGAGTTGCAATCGCAATTTCGGCTAGGCATACTTCCTGAACCGCTAAGCACACCGCGCGTGTACAGGAAAGAGATCGATGTGAGCGACCGAAACTATTGGCAACGGATCAAGAAGCGGCAGTACAGTAGGCGCTCGCTCTTACAAGCCTCAGCCCGCGCGGGTATTGGTGCGAGCGGCCTGATCCTCATCGGCTGTGGCGACGATGACGACGGCGATCAGCAGGCAGCGCCGGCCGCAGCCCAGGCGCAGCAGCAACAGCAGCAACAACAGCAGGCGATGCAGCAGCAGGCTCAAGAGCAGCCCGAGCAGCAGGCAATGCAGCAGGAGCAGCAACAGCAGGCAGCCGTTGCTCAAGCGCAGCAAGCTGACGATGGTCCGAGGCAGGGCGGCAGGTTGATCGCCGGCGATACGACCAACTTCGAGGACGATGTCACGCTGCCATACGCGATCGCCGAGGGTCGGTTCACTCAGCCGCCTGACGCCTCGATCTGGGACTGGTTGGCGCAGCGCGGAGACACGTTGGAGCCCGAACCTCGGCTGGCGGAGTCTTGGGAACAGAACGCCGACGCGACCAGCACAATCTTCAAGCTGCGCCCTGGCCTCGAGTTCCACAACGGCAAGCCGATCAACGCAGAGGCCGTCAAGCTCAGCTACGAGGCGATGAACTGGGAGGACACCCCCAACAGCCAGGTCCGCGGGTTGGCAGGCGTCTACCTGGAATCGATCGACGTGATCGACGACATCACGGTGCAGTTCAATCACTCGAACTGGCCCGGGCCGGTGATCTACGACCTGGTCACGTTCGCGCCGATCGCTGACGCGGACACCATCGCGGGCTTGGCCGCCATGGAAGAGATCAACGGCAGTGGCGCCTTCAAGTTCGACTTCGACCAGTGGGAGCCGGGCGCGAAGTGGGTCTCGGTGCCGCACGAGAATCACTACGTGCAGCCGCACCTGGATGCCATCGAGTATCGCAAGATTGCGGACGAGGACACCATTGTACTGGCCCTCGAAAGCGGGGAACTCGACATGGCGGTCATTCCGCTCCCGCAATACAACCGCATGAGCGAGCTAGAACACCTGACGACGTTCGTCGGCGCGGTCGGCGGATACTGGGTCGTTGGTCCCACGCAGACGGCACTCGGAGGCGGTCACCCGGCGAACGATGATCCTCGCTTCCGCCGTGCGCTGCAGAAGGCGATTGACCGGGAGCGCATCCATGAGGATGTCTTCTATGGCGTGATGCCGATCGTGAACCAGATGTGGCCGCCGCACTCGAGTGCATACGACCCGCAGTACGACGACATCGCCTACGACCCCGAGGGCGCCCGGGCCCTGTTGGAGGAAGCCGGACTGGTAGGCACACAACTTGACATGCACATCTTCGAGGGCTGGCTCCCCGCCGGCGCACCCGAGATCATCCAGGCCAACTTCAACGCGATCGGACTGGAGGTCACGATCAAGGTGATCGACCGGGCGGAGTGGATTGAGCTCTTCCTGGCTGGCCAGATGCCCGGTCTGTACATGGCCAGCACAGGCTTCTTCTGGATGGAGCCGGAGACCCTACCGAACATGAACTACCAATTCCGGCAACCGGTCAACGCCGTGGCCGAGATCTCGGACGCCTATGTGTCGATCCTGGAGGGCTTTGCTTCTCGGCCCACCCCCGCTCAGCGCCAGGAGTTGTTCAACGACTGGAACGAGCTCTATGCGGAATCGCCATGGCTGCTTCCCTATGCGGGGGCTGCGAATGTCGGGGCCTACAACCACGACCGGGTCGGAGGATTCTACTCCCAGATCGTGTCCGGGAAGGTTTACAAAGAAGACCTCTGGCTCAAGGCGTAAGCCCGTTGATCGGATAGGTCCGGTCGTTTAAGCAAAACCGGCGGCCGCTCGTCACCTACCTGCTAGTGGATGACGGGCGACTGTACTTGCCACTCACCCAGCGAATCGATTTGCCTTCCGCGCGATTCGCTAAGGTCAGCCTTCAGAGGAGCGTTGTCCGTGGGTTCGTTCCTGATCCGCCGCCTTGCTCAGGGCATCGTGACGGTGGTGCTGGCCAGCATCCTGGTCTTCTTCGTCATGCGCTTGATTCCAGGCGACCCGGCACTGCTACTGGTCGGAACTGATGCGAGCGCCGAGGATATTGAGCAGGTGCGGGAGCGGCTCGGGCTCAACGAGCCACTGGTTCAGCAGTACTTCGACTGGTTGGCCGGGGCCGTGCGGGGCGATTTCGGTCCGTCGTTTACGAAAGGGGCCGAGGTCGGCAACCTGATGAGGGTCGCACTGATCCCGAGCGCGGAACTCGCCGTAGCAGGCTACGTGTTTGCACTGGCCTTCGGCATCCCGCTGGGGATCGTGGCCGGTCTGAAACCGGGCGGGCCAGGCGACTACGCCGCGACCGGCTTCACGATGTTCACGCTCGGGATCCCGAACTTTGTGCTCGGAATCATTCTGATCTGGGTGCTCGCGGTCCTGCTGGGCTGGCTACCGATCACCGGGCGAGTTGGAATCGATGAAGATCCCGTCGAGGCGCTCAGGTTCTTGGTGATGCCCATGATCGCCGTCGGCGCCGGGACGGCGGCCGTGCTGGCCCGATTCGTGCGAGCCTCGATTATGGAAACGCTGAATCAGGATTACGTGCGAACGGCACGCGCGAAGGGCTTGCGAGAGCGCACGGTCGTGATGCGACACGCGATGCGTAACGCGTTGATTCCGGTGATCACGGTTGCCGCGCTACAGATTGGTTTCCTGATCTCGGGCGCAGTGATTGTTGAAGTGGTGTTCGCGCGTCCGGGGTTCGGGTCGCTGCTGATTGGCGGCGTCGTCGGCAGGGACTACCAGCTCATCCAAGGCATGCTCGTGGTGCTGGTGACGGTCTTCGTGGTCGTCAACACCCTTGCCGATGTCGCTTATGGGCTTGCTGATCCGCGAATCAGGGTGAGCTGATGGCCATCGCACCGGAGCGAGTTCCCGTCTTCCGAAGAGAGAGCTTTCGCGCGCGTGTTCTCTCATGGCGTCAGCAGTCCCAGTGGTTCGACGTTGCCTACCGTGTGGGCCGCGAGCGGCGAGGCCAGATCGCGCTGGTGATTCTTGGCGTGTTCTTGATTTGCGCCCTGTTCGCGGGTCAGATCGCTCCATACGGCTACGACGAGCAACTGCGCGGCGCCAAGCTGTTATCGCCCTCTTGGTCTCATCCCTTCGGCACCGATGAGATCAGCCGCGACTTGCTCAGCCGCATCATCTACGGCATCCGGGTCTCGCTCTTCGTCGGCGCGGGCTCGATCGCCATCGGAATGCCGATCGGCGTTACCATCGGTTACACCGCGGGCTACTTCGGCAACTGGACGGACGCGATCGCGATGCGGCTGATCGACACCATGTTGGCGTTCCCGGGGATTCTCACGGCACTGGTCGTGTTGGCCGTTCTGGGTACCGGCACGCGCGAAGTCGCGATCACGCTCGGGATCGGAGCAGTCCCGGTTTTCGCGCGACTCGCGCGCGGACAAATGCTGCAGGAGAAAGAGCGCGACTACGTGATGGCGGCGCGGACCCTGGGTGCCGGACCAGTCCGAATCATCATGCGCCATGTTTCAATCAACACCCTGCCACCGCTGATGATCCAGGCGGCGCTTTACATGGCATTCGCTGTCATAGCAGAGGCATCGCTGAGCTTCCTCGGCCTGGGCGCGTCCCGACCGACGGCGACGATCGGGCTTATCCTGAATGCGGCCAGACCATTCCTTACTCTCGGCGCTTGGTGGTTCATACTGACACCAATCGCCGCGCTCGCACTGATGCTGATCGCGCTGAACTTCCTTGCCGACGCGATTCTCGAGGCGACGAGCCCCTATGTGCGCAACAAGTAGCTGAGGCTAGTCGAAGGTGATCACAAAGCGGCCGCGGTGGCCTCCTTGTTTGAACAGCCGGTGCGTCTCGGAGGCTTGCTCGGCCAGATAGGTCGAGTTGACGCGCATCGTGACCTGGCCATCCTCCACTTGCTGGCGAATGACGTCGAGCAGGTCGGCGCGGCTGTCGTAGCTGAACACCCACGTGATGTGGAAGCTGATCCCCCGCTCACCCCCGTCGGGTCCGCTCCAACCGCGCACGCTGGCGAACTGCCCGCCGTCCTTGATCGCGCCCACAGCCAGTTCGTTCTGCACGGAGCCGTCGGCGAGACCGTCCACACCCTCCGGAAAGACCTTACGAATCTGCTCGGAGATGTCGTCGCCCCGAGGCACAATGATGTCCGCGCCGAGATCCTCGACAAGCTGCATATCCTTCTCGGCAGCGTCCGCCACGACCGTCAAGCCGTCGGCCTTGCCTAGTTCGACCATGTAGCCGCCGTAGCAGCCGGCTGCACCCGTGACCGCGAGCGTCTGGCCGGGCTGCAAGCCCATCTGGTCAAGCGACAGTCTGGCCGTCAACGCATTCATCGGCAAGGTCGATGCCTCGGCGTGGCTCGCTCCGGCAGGAGCGCGGCTGACCGCATTAGCCTTAAGCACGATGCTCTCCCGATAGGCCCCATGGCTGCCGCGAGGAATGACCATCGCCATGGCGGCATCGCCGACTTGCAGGTCTGTCTCGGTGTCTGGTCCGACTTCGTCGACGACGCCGGCGGCGTCCATGCCGGGGATGTACGGCGGCGGACCCGACTCGCGCAGCGCGTCCGCGCGAGCCCCGCCGCGGATGAACGTGTCGGTCGGGTTGACTGTCGCTGCATGGACGCGAAGGCGCACCTCGCCCGGTCCGGCGTGAACCTCGGGTAAGTCGACCACCTGCAGCGCCTCGGGCCCGCCAAACTCAATCACTCCAACACCACGCATAGAATGCTCCTTCCTCATTTGAACATCGAATGAAGCCAGCCTAGCCGAGCGCCCGTTCCCGGTTGTGGTCGGTTGCCGATGCTCTTGCTGGCCGCGATACTGGCGCAACGTGCGACCCGTCCGGGACGGTCGCAACGGAAATGAGGGCCGATGTGAACGAGAAGAACTACTGGAAGCGCATTCGCAAACAGCAACTCAGCCGGCGGCGATTGCTGACTGCCGGCGGGCGTGCAGGTCTGGGCGCGGCGGGTTTGGCACTTGTGGGCTGCGGTGACGACGCCGATCAGCAGCAACAGACCGTTGCGCGCCAGCAGCAACAGGACCAACAGCAACAGGCGCCGGCGCAACAGCAGGCGCAGCAACAGGATCAGCCTCAGCAGACTGCCCAGCAGGACCAGTCGCAGCCACAGCAAGATCAGGCCCAACAGCAAGACCAGCCGCAGCAAGATCAACAGCAGCAGACGGTCGCGGTGCCCGCCGACGACGCCCGTCGCGGCGGAGTCCTGCGAATCGGTTCCGACATCGGGCTCTCGACCTATCGAGCTCCGTATCTTTCCTCCTCGGCCCACATTCCGCTCTACATCCCGTTCTGGGACACCTTGACCAAGTACTCGCCCGACGGTCTCGACCCGCAGCCGCACCTAGCCGAGAGCTGGGAGTTGAACGACGACCAGACCATGCTGCAGATCAAGCTGCGGCCGGGTCTAGAGTTCCACAACGGCAAGCCGCTCAATGCGACCGAGGTCAAGCGCAGCCTGGAGGCCATGGACGACGAAGGCGTCGCCAACAACCAGGTCAAGGGCATCATGACCAAGTACGTCTCCTCAGTAGACGTGATCGACGAGGTGACGCTGCAGCTTCACCTGGCCTGGGGCGGCACCCTAGTCTACGACGTCCTCAACTACGCCCAGATCCACGATGTCGACGACATCCCCAATCTGGACGGCTACTCGTCACTGAACGGCTCCGGTCCGTTCAAGTTCGACGCATCCTCCTATCAGGTCGACCAGTACGCGGCCGGCGAGCGCTTCGAGAACTTCTACGATCCCGCGCTGCTGGACGGCATCGAGCAATATCAGTTCCCCGACGCCACGGCAATGTCGCTGGCGCTGGGCGCCGGCGAGATCGACCTGACCAACCGCCTGCCCAAACCCGACTACGAACGCTTCAACTCGGACCCCGACTTCACCGTCGTGGTCGCACCACCGACGCTCGCGATCTGGGTGCTGGGCATGGTCATCCCCAACGAGAACGGCGGTCACCCGGCCTTCGCCGATCCGAAGGTGCGGCAGGCGCTCTACCGCTGCATCGACCGTGAGCGCGTCGCCAACGAGACCTTCGAGGGCCTGGCCCAGCCCAAGAACATCCTCTGGCCGCCATTCTCGCCCGGTTACGACCAGGCGCGCGACCGCGACTACTTCGACCCTGAAGAGGCGGCGCGGTTGCTCGAAGAGGCCGGCTACGGGCCCGGCGAACTGACCATCGAGCTCGGACACGCCGGCGGCGAAGCGAATGAGATCGCCCAGGTGATCCAGTCCGGCGCGGCCGAAGCGGGTATCAACCTCAACATCCAGCTCTACGAGCCCGCCGTCGCCCGCGACCGCTTCCTCAACGCCAAGCACGAGTCCTACCTCTCGTCCTACGCCTTCTTCGCCCTGCACCCGCAGACCCTGCCGGTGATGAACTTCCAGATGCGGATCCCGAACTCCTGCGCCTACGGGCCGGACTACTACCAGGCGCTGATCGACAGCTTCGGCACCGCCGAGTCGGACGCGCGTCGCAACGAACTGCTCGAGGAGTTCAACACGCTCCTCGACAACGAGCCGTGGATTGCGCCGATCGTTACCCGCAGTGACATCTGGGCCTGGTCGAGCAAGTTCACCGGCATCGAGTTCGACGTGCTCAGCATCCCCTCGATGCAGCGAATTCATCAGGTCTAGCGAGGCAGAGCTTCCCGCTGGACATCTGCTTGCGGCGCTGATCAGGAATCGACATACTCTCACCAATCTGCTCCCATGCAACGCAGATTGGTGAGAGCAAGCGGTTGAATTGTCATGTGGGATTGACGGGGGAGGTGGCTGAACGTGGGACGCTACCTGGTTCGCCGCTTCTTCGAGGGTGTGCTGGTCGTCTTCCTGGCCAGCATCGTCATCTTCCTGATCATCCGCTTGATCCCCGGCGACCCGGCTCAACAACTCGCCGGTGACGACGCCACGCTGGAGGACATTGAGCAGATTCGCGAGGACCTTGGACTCAACGACCCGCTGTTGACTCAGTACGCCAACTGGATTGCCGGCGTCGTACAGCTGGATTTCGGCAAGTCGTTCACGAAGCGGGTGCCGGTCCGCGATCTGATTGCACAGTCGTTCCCGCCCACGATTGAACTGGCGGTCGCCGCGTACATCTTCGCCCTGGGGATCGGTGTGCCCTTAGGCGTGGCCGCCGCAGTCTGGGCCAAGAAACCACCCGACTACGGGGCGAGTGTGTTCAATCTGTTCACGCTCGGCATCCCCAATTTCGTCCTCGGCATCCTGCTGCTCTGGATCTTCGCAGTGGAGCTGGACCTGTTCCCCGTTTCGGGACGGGTCAGCGTGTTTGAGGACTTTGTGGCCGGCGTGCATCGGCTCGTCTTGCCAACGATTGCGGCCGGCTCGGTGATCGCCGCCGTGCTGGCTCGATTCGTGCGCACATCGGTCGCCGAGGCGCTGGCCCAGGACTACGTTCGCACGGCCCACGCGAAAGGCCTGGAAGGACGCAAGGTCGTCATCAATCACGCGCTGCGCAACGCCCTGATTCCAATCGTGACGATTGCTGCGCTGCAGATCGGTAACCTGCTAGCCGGCGCCATCGTGGTCGAGATCGTCTTCACCCGGCCCGGCTTCGGGTTCCTGATCATCGACGGGATCAACGGGCGCGATTATCTCTTGATCCAGGCGATGCTGGCGATCCTGGTGTTCCTCTTCGTCGCTGCCAACACGATCGCCGACATCACCTACGGCTATCTCGATCCGCGCATCCGCGTCTCCGGATTGGCGGGCTAATCGATGGCCGTGAGAGAGTCCCAGTACGCGCCGCTGCAACAGACCTGGTTACGCCGGAAGCGCGACGAGTCGTTGACCGTTGACGCCTTCTACCGAACCGTGACCAATCCGCAGGGAGCAATCGGGTTCGTTGTCTTCGGCGGACTGATCTTCATCGCCATCTTCGCCGACCTCTTGGCACCGCACGGAGAAGCCGAGCAGATTCGCGGCGCTCGATTGCTGGCCCCGTCCGGCGCGTACTGGTTCGGCACCGATGACCTGTCGCGGGACATCTTCAGCCGGATCTTGTTCGGGCTGCGGATCTCGCTCTACGTATCGATCGCCGGTGTGGTCGGCGGGGGGCTGGTCGGGACGATCGTGGGCTTTGTCTCGGGTTATGCGGGCGGCTGGCTCGAGGCGGTACTGATGCGCATCGTCGACACCCTGCTCGCCTTCCCCTTCCTGCTGCTCGGCATCGCGGTGTTGGCCATCCTCGGTACCGGGACTTCGCAAGTGGCATTGGCGCTGGGAATCGCCAACATTCCCGTCTTCGCGCGGATCGCGAGGGCTCAACTCTTAACCGAGAAAGAGCGCGACTACGTGCTCGCTGCCCGTTGTCTGGGCGCGTCTCCGCCGCGGATCATCGGGCGGCACATCGCGACCAACGCACTGCCGCCCCTGCTGGTCCAGGCCGCGCTGGCAATGGCTTTCGCCGTGATCGCCGAGGCGACGCTGAGCTTCCTCGGACTCGGCGCCTCGCCGCCGACACCGACGCTGGGCATCATCCTCAGCGACGGCCGTCGCTGGCTGTTCGCCGGCAACTGGTGGTTCGTGCTGTTCCCCACCCTTGGCCTGTCGCTGATCCTGCTCTCGTTGAACTTCCTCGCCGACTCAGTGGTCGAGGCGATCGACCCGCACCGTCGCCATCGCTGATTACTGACGCGCCATTGCCTGACGTTGCCGTTGCGCTGCTGCCTGGGCGGCGGCTGAGCCCTGGTATGGGGTGACGACGATGTCGATTGACTTGATCGTCCCCTGGAATGGGAATGGGGCGTCGTAGCTGTCGCTGACCGGCGACCTAGCGTCGGCGCCGACGTCCATGGCAGCGTGTCCGATCAGGGAGCGCCGAAGCGATATGGGTACCACGCCTTCGCCGACCGTCTCACCGTTGATCGTCAGGGTGACCTGTCCCGGACCGAACGGTTCGTCGCCGACCACGGAGACGCCGACCAGACACTCCCCGGCTGGAATCTGCGCGTCCGTGCGGACCGCCGTCCTGATATCGAGCGCGTGGTAGTCGAAGTGAAGGCTGTTGTCGCGGATGAAGAATGACCAACCGGTATGAATCGCGCCGCGGGTAAAGATGACGCCGTCCTCATCGGTTGAACTGCGGTGGATCGCGGCATCCGCCGACCAGCTGCCCAGATCCATCGCCGGCGCGACCTCAGCCGGCAGGTGCGTGATCGGCGGCGTGTAGTGATAGCGGAGTCCATCGTGCGGCCCGCCTGGTCGCTGGGCAGGCAGGGAGATCTGAACCACGCGGTCGTCTAGCGGAAGCACATCGTGGCGACCCGCCTCGATCCACCATCGGTCGATCAGTGCCCGCAGCCGTTCGGGTTCCCGCTCGGCGAGGTTCTGCGTCTCGGAGAAGTCCGAATCGACGTGATAGAGCTCCCACTCATCGTCCGACCACTCGGCACCGCGTTGGTGCCGAGTGACCGCCTTCCAGCCATCTGCCCAGATTCCGCGGTGGCCGAACATCTCGAAGTACTGGGCATCCTTCGAAGTGGGAGCTTCAGCGTCGTTGAACGCGTAGGCGAAGCTCGTGCCGCTCACCGGAATCTGATCAACTCCTCGATGCTGCTCCGGCGGCTCCACGTCGAGTGTCTCGAACACGGTCGGCAGCACGTCGGTGACGTGGTGGAACTGCCGTCGAAACTCACCCTGCTCGGCGATGCCGTCGGGCCAATGGGCGATCAGCGGCACTCGGACTCCGCCGCCGTGCGTGTTCTGCTTGTACCAGCGCAGCGGGGTATTGCCCACCTGCGCCCATCCCCAGGGGTAGTTCGGTGAGGACCTCCGGCCGCCAATCTCGTGCAGCCTTGACTGCAGCAGAGCGAGATCTTCTGGGCGCCCCATGAAGAACCGCGCTTCATCGGCCGCTCCCTGCGCTCCGCCTTCCTGCGACGCGCCGTTGTCGGCTGTGAGCAGAATCAGGGTGTTGTCAATCTGTCCGGACGTCTCCAGGTAGGAGAGCAACCTGCCGATCTGAGCGTCGGTGTGATCGAGGAAGGCGGCGAAGGCCTCCTGCAAGGCCAGCGCGACGCGTTGCGCGTCGCCGCTCATGTCATTCCACGCATCAACCCCGGGATTGCGGGGCGCGAGCTCAGTGCCTTCGGGAATGACGCCTAGCTCAAGCTGGCGCGCGTACCACTCGCGGCGGACCTCATCCCAGCCGGCATCGAAGCGACCTCGGTACTTGTCGAGGAAGTCCTGCGGGGCCTGGTGAGGGGCGTGCGTTGCTCCCGGTGCGACGTACATGAAGAACGGCTGCTGAGGATAGATCGACTGGTGATCGCGCAGAAATCCGATGGCGTGGTCAATCAAGTCCTCGGTCAGGTGATATCCATCTTCGGGCGACCGAGGCGGATCGACCAGGTGGTTGTCATAGACGAGATCCGGATAGAACTGATCGGTCTCGCCGCCGAGGAATCCGTAGTAGCGATCGAAACCGCGCTGCAGCGGCCAGTCGTGGAATGGTCCGGCCTGGGATGTCTGCTCGACCGGAGCCAGATGCCACTTGCCGATCGCGAAGGTGGCGTAATTCTCATCCGACAGGACTTCCGCCATCGTTGCCGCTCGGCGAGTGACTGCGCCGCGCATGTGTGGGTAGCCGGAATCGAAATGGCTGATCGATCGCATGCCGACGCTGTGATGATTGCGGCCGGTCAGCAGCGAGGCGCGGGTCGGCGAGCAGAGCGGTGTGACGTGGAAGTTGGTAAAGCGCAGGCCATTAGCGGCGAGGCGATTGATGTTCGGCGTCTCAATCGTCGAGCCGTAGCAATTGAGGTGCGCGAAGCCGAGGTCATCGAAGAGGATGACCAAAACGTTGGGCCGGTCCTGTGGCGCGGTCGGTAGCGGCGGCCACCAGGGTTCCGATTCGCGGAACGTGCGGCCGATTCGTCCTTCGAAGTCCTCGGGTGTGGTCATGCTGATCCTCTTTCAGTCAGTTGCCGAACGCAACGGAATCCGGTGTTGCTGGTCGCGCTGTCGGGTGTGAGCGCCATACGGGCAGCGGTGCGATAACGCAGGCAATAACTCTCGTGGCAGAGGAAACTGCCGCCTTTGAGCACTTTCAGGTCGCCGTCGGGCGGACCAGACGGATTGAGCAGCGGCTCCGGGTCGTGGAAGACGTCGAACCAGTCGGCGCACCATTCCCAGACGTTCCCGGTCGTGTTGTACAGGCCCAACCCGTTCGGTTCGTAGGCGTCGACCGGACAGGTGGCGTACCAGCCGTCGGCGTTGGTGTTCTCCGTCGGGAAGACGCCTTGCCAGACGTTCATTCGATGTTGCTCGCCTGGAGTGAGCTCGTCGCCCCAGGGATAAGGCTGCGACTCGAGGCCGCCTCGAGCTGCTCGCTCCCATTGCGCCTCGGTTGGTAGCGTCTTGCCTGCCCAGCTCGCAAAGGACTGCGCGTCGTTCCAGCTCACATGGACGACGGGATGATCGAGTCGCTCGTCAATGCCGGTGGCGGGCCCTTCAGGATGCCGCCATGACGCACCCTCGACCGCCCGCCACCAGGGTGCGTCGGCTGCTCCCTGGGTTGGAGGAAAGTCATCTCGGAGCAGGCCGGCGAAGACGAAGGACCAGCCGATCTGCTCCGACTCCGTCTGGTATCCCGTTTCTTCGATGAAGGCGGCAAACTCAGAGTTGGAGACGGCGCAGGCATCGATCTCGAACGCGGTGAGATCGATCTCCCGCAATGGACCTTCGCCGTCTCCGGGATAGGCGAGATGGTCCACCGAGCCCATGACGAATAATCCCGAGGGAATGTTGGCGACGCGCTTGCCGCCCCTCTCTCCAGACGCGTGAAGCGCCGGGACAGGATGGACCGGGGATTGCGAGAACCCCCCTCTGTCACTGCGTGACATCTCCCCTCGCGAGCGGCGGGAGAGAACATCTTGTGTCGGCGACCAACAATTGCACATGGAGGCTTCAGACCTATTGCTGCGCCATCAGCAGCTTGAAGGCGTTCCTCGCAGCTTCGTACGCCGCGCCCGACTTGGGGTATGGGGTGACCTCGACCGTCAACTCGTGGATTGTGCCGTCGAACTCGAACGGCGCTTCGTAGGAATCAGAGACAGGTGACTTGCGGTCTGAGCCAATATCGGCGCCTCCGCGACCGCCGAAACCTCCTCGGACGAGGAAGGGCACGTCGCCCTCTCCGACGGCCTCGCCATTCAGGCGCAGAGTCACATGACCCGGCGCTGAAGGAGCCTCGCCGTCCATGCTCATGCTGATCGTGCAACGGCCGTCCGGAACCGCGACCTCCGAGACGATCTGCGTGACCTCAGTGAAGGCGTTGTAGTCGACGCGGAGGCGGTTGTCCTTGATGTAGAAGCTAATCCCGCCCATGACTGAGCCGCGGGCGAAGATCACGCCGTCGCCGAGACCGTCGCGTTCGATGTCCGCTTCGAGGACCCAGGAGCCCATACCGACCGCCGGGGCGATCTCGCCGGGGATGTGGGAGACGGGCGGGGTGTATCGATACTTGAGCCCGTCGTGGGGACCGCCCGGTCGCTGAGTGGGACCGCCAAGCTGGAAGCTGCGATCGTCGAGCGGGAGCACGTTATAGCGCCCGGCCTCGACCCACCAGCGGTCGATCAGTTCGCGCAGCTTCTCTGGCTCCTCGGCGGCGAGGTTGCTGGTCTCGGAGAAATCTTCGGCGACGTGATAGAGCTCCCACTCGTCGTCGGACCAAGGGTCGTTCTTCTGGTGCCTTGTGACGGCCTTCCAGCCGTCGACCCAGATGCCTCGGTGACCGAGCATCTCGAAGTACTGCGCCTCCTTGGCTGTGTCGGCACCAGGATCGTCGAAGGCGTAGGCGAAGCTGGTCCCGCTGACCGGCATCTGGCGAAGTCCGGCGTACTCCTCGGGCGCGGTCGCCTGGACCGACTCAAGCACGGTCGGAAGCACGTCGCTGACGTGATGGAACTGTCGGCGGAAGCTGCCTGTGTCCTTGATCCGGTCAGGCCAATGCACAATCAGTGGAACGCGAACGCCGCCGCCGTGGGTGTTTTGCTTGTACCACTTGAGCGGCGTGTTGCCCGCCTGCGACCAGCCCCAGGGATAGTTGGGGGAGCTTCGCGGTCCGCCGATCTCGTGCAGGTAGGACTGCGCCTCGTCGACATCATCGAGCAATGGCTGACCGTAGCGCGCGGTGTCGGAGACGCCCTGCGGCCCGCCTTCCTGGCTGGCGCCGTTGTCGGCCATCAGCAGGAGAATGGTGTTGTCGAGCTGTCCCGATTCGTCGAGGTAGTTGACGAGCCGACCGATCTGCTCGTCGGTGTGGGTGAGGAAGCCGGCGAAGGCCTCCTGGAAGGTAGCGAGAAATCGCTTCATGTTGGGCGAGAAGTCATCCCACGGCTTGACGCCGGGGTTTCGCGGCGCGAGTTCGGTGCCCTCGGGGATGACTCCGAGCTCGAGCTGTCGAGCGAACCACTCCTTACGCACTTCGTCCCAGCCCTGGTCGAACTTGCCCCGGTAGCGCTCGATGTATTCGGCCGGCGCCTGGTGCGGGGAATGCGTCGCGCCAAGGGCGAAGTAGAGGAAGAAGGGTTGGCCGGGATAGACCGACTGGTGGTCGCGCAGGAATCCGGTGGCCTGGTCGACGATGTCCTCGGTGAAGTGGTAGCCCTCCTCGGGAGTGCGCGGGGGATCGATCAGGTGGTTGTCGTAGCAGAGGTCGGGATAGAACTGATCGGTCTCTCCGGAGAGGAATCCGTAGTAGCGGTCGAAGCCACGTTGGAGCGGCCAGTCGTGGAAGGGTCCGGCCTGCGAGCAGGTTTCAGACGGATTCAGGTGCCACTTGCCGACGGCGAAGGTGGCGTAGTTCTCGTCGCGCAGCATCTCCGCCATCGTGGCAGCGTTGCGGCTGACCGCGCCGCGCATGTTGGGATAGCCGGGGTCGTAGCTTGAGATCGAGCGCATTCCGACCGCGTGATGGTTGCGTCCGGTGAGCAATGAGGCGCGCGTCGGCGAACAGAGCGCAGTGACGTGGAAATTGGTGAAGCGCAGGCCGTTGGCCGCCAGCTTGTCGATGTTCGGCGTCGCGATCGTCGAGCCGTAACAGCCGAGGTGCGAGAACCCCGTGTCGTCAAACAAAATGACAACGACATTGGGCCGGTCTTGCGGCGCGGTTGGCAGGGGCGGCCACCACGGTTCAGACTCGCGGAATGTGCGACCGATGACGCCGCCGAACTCTTCTCGTTGACTCATCACCAACTCCTGGACTGGTCTGGCAAGTTTGCTACCCGACAAGATAGTGAAGTCCTACGGTCGTTCAGGGCATCTCGAATGGCTCGCTAGCATTCACGCAGACCATTTCGCGCAACGAAGGAGATCAATGTGTCGAACGCGCCTGATGGCATCTTCTCGGGAGTGCGGGTGCTCGAATTCGGACTCTTCGTTGCTGGTCCGTATGCCGGAGAGTTGCTCGCGCACGGCGGGGCGGATGTGGTCAAGGTCGAGCCAATCAGCGGCGATGCGACCAGGTGGAACAGCACGATCGTGCCTGGTGAAGGACGGCATTACATCATCAAGGCGAGAGGGAAGCGGGGAGCGCCGATCAATCTGCGCCATCCCGACGGCCGCAGGGTCGTGCGGGAACTGGCGCTGCAGAGCGATGTGATCGTCTCCAACATGCGCCCCGGCGCTCTAGGGCGTTTGGGGCTGGACTACGAGTCGCTGAGCGCTGAGAACGAACGGATCATCGTGGCCGAAATCTCGGCGATGGGTGAGGAGGGGCCGTTTGGAATGCACCTGGGCGCGGACTTCCAGGCTTCCGCGGCGTCGGGGCTTGCGCTGTCGACCTCGGTGTTTGGCGATGACGAGCCTCAGATTCTCGACGCGTATCTCTGCGATTTCCATGCCGGCACGCTGTTGGCCTTTGGGATCGCCGGAGCGCTCTTTCGCCGCGAGTTCACCGGTAAGGGCCAGCATGTGCGCACGTCGTTGTACCAAGCGGGAATCTCGCTTCAGCATGCGACAGCCAACATCTTTGACGCCGTGGACGGTTGGAAACGCGAGTTTGCCGACTGGATGGAACAGGAGCGGCCTGATCCCGGCGAGGCCGCCCGGCGGCGGCGCGAACAGACGGCGCTCATCGTTGGCGGACTGTATGAGACCAGAGACGGGCACTGGATCACACTCGGCTCCTCGAAACTGGCGTACGAGCGGCTGCTTGGCGCGCTTGGAATCGACGACCCGAGCGTGAGCGATCCTAACTGGGAGATGCCGGACGATCCCCGCGAACACTTCCGCTCGATTCGTGACCAGATCCGAGACGTCGCGCTGCGATACGACGGCGAGGACATGCGCACGCGGATGCAGGCGGCGGGTGTGCCCTGCGCGCTGCTCAGTTCGCTGGAAGGGGCGATGCTCAGTGAACATGCCCGGGCCAACGACTACGTGCACAGCTTCGATCATTCGGCGGTTGGGCCGATCGTGATGCCTCAGGCGCCGGTCAAGTTCAGCCGAGACCGCTACACGGCGGCCGAGCACACTCCGGCGTTTGGCGACGACTTGCGCGATGTGCTGACAGAGCTTGGCTACGACGACGCGGCGATCGACGAACTGATCGCGAGTGGAGCGGTGGCGGAGGAGTTGCCCTAAGCGCCGCGCAGGCGCGGGTCGAAGATGTCGCGGACGGAGTCTCCGACGAGGTTGAAGCCGAGCACGGCGATGGTCATAGCGACGCCTGGGAAAATGCTCAGGTGTGGGTGCTTCCAGTTGGTTCGGGCTTCGGTCAGCATTCGTCCCCAGGACGGGTCGGGCGGGGGCACGCCGAGGCCGAGGAATGAGAGCGCACCCTCGAAGAGGATTGCGCCACCGAGGAGGGCAGTGACATAGATCAGCAAAGGCGGTCCCATGTTGGGCAGCACATGCCTCCAGAGAATGCGGTATGGAGAGGCGCCGATGAGCTGAGCGGCTTCGACGTAGCTCTCGGCGAGCGTCGCCAGCGTGCTGGCCCGAACAATGCGGACCATGCCGACGGCGAACAGGATCCCCATTCCGAGCGCCACTGATTGCCAGCCGCGGCCGATCACCTGGGAGAGCAAGAGCAGCAACACGAGCCCGGGGAAGGCCAGCAGCATGTCGATGATCCGCTGCAGGAAGAGGTCGACCGCGCCCTTGGCGTAGGCCGAGACCATGCCCAGAACGAGCGCAACTCCCACGCCGATTGCCATTGCGCCGAGCGCGAGCGACATTGACAGCCGCGCTCCGGCGACCACCCGAGCCAGATAATCGCGGCCGAGTCGGTCGGTACCGAACCAATGCTCGCCACTGGGGCCGGCCAGAATGTTTGGTGAGATCGTTTCTGCATCGCCGGCGATCAGCGGTCCGACGGCGGCGAGGAAGACCACAAACACCACGATCAGCAGTCCGAATGCACCCAGAGGATGCTGAGCCAGGAGCCGGCGCATGCGGACGCTGACAGGTGGCTTCTCGGGAATCCCGTACGCGTCGAAGGTGATGGCTGTCTGTTGTGCGGAGCTCACTGGAAGCGAATCCTTGGATCAAACATGCCGTAACTGAGGTCGACGAGCAGATTGACCATGATGAACGCTGCTCCGAAAATCAGCATCCAGACTTGAACGACTGGCAGGTCGTTGTTGAGCAGCGATTGCACGAGGTAGCGACCCATGCCGGGGATGGCGAAGATTTGCTCGACGATCACCGCTCCGGCGACGCCGTTGGCGAAGACGAGGCCAATCAACGTGATTAGCGGGATCATCGCGTTGCGCAGGGCGTGGCGAACGACGACGACATAGCCGGACAGACCCTTGGCGTAGGCGGTGCGGACGTAGTCCTGACGCAGGACCTCGAGCATCTCGGACCTTGCGACGCGTCCGAGCACGGCTGCACCGGCCAGGGCGGCGATTGCAGCGGGCACGATCATCTGGACCAGGTTGGTGCCGGGCTCCTCCCAGAGCTGCACATATGGAACAGGCGGCGCATAGCTCCATAAGACCAGGGGGACGACGACCACCAGCGTCGCGAGCCAGAAATTGGGGATGGCGAGGAAGAGGATCGTGATGAATCGGATGCTGTAATCGTCCGTCCGGTTTTGGCGTACAGCCGACCAGACTCCTGTTCCAATCCCGAGCGGGATGTATATGAGCAGCGTCAGGAACAGCAGCTCGATCGTGACCGGCATGCGGCGACGGAAGTTGTCGAGGATGTCCTCCTTGGTCAGCCAGGAGGTGCCGAAGTCGCCGGTGAAGACCTGTCCGATCCAGTTGATGTACTGAATGTGGACCGGCTTGTCGAGGCCGAAGTGCGCTTCCAGCTTGGCGCGGTCGTCGGCGTTGGCGGTCCCGGGAAAGCCTGCCGACAGGCGTGCGTCGATGACCGAGCCCGGGACCAGCCGGATCAGTCCGAAGACGAAGATCGAGAGCAGGAGCACCGTAATCGGCAAGAGCATCAGGCGTCGGAAGATGTAGTTGCGCATCGCCCTCTGTTCTGACTAGCCGCTCGACTCGCCTGCTCGAGGCAGGTTCGGGACTTGCTACGTTTGGGCGCCCTCCGGAATCTCGTCGAACCACATGCCCCAGAGGATCGCGTTGGAGGCGGTCGGGCCTGGGGTGGGTCGGAATCCCTTCAGGTAGGAGCGGAAGGCGACGGTAACCGTGCTCCAGGACCAGTACAGACGAGGGTTCCACTCTTCGAGCAGGCGGTCCTGCGCCTCGTCGTAGATTGCTTTGCGCTCTTCGACGTCGAAGACGGAGCGGCCCTTCTCGACCAGAGCGTCGAACTCGGGGTTGGAGAAGTTGCCGTAGTTTTGTCCGCCGGTGGTGTGCAGGTCGTTGTAGAGCAGGTCCGGGTCGGAGGCGCCCTGCTGACCGAGCATGATCATCGAGAACTCGCGGTTCTGGCGTGCAGCGAGCGCGTCGGTGGTGGTCAACTCGTTGATCCCGACGTTGATGCCTACCTCAGAGAGGTTCTGCTGCAAGACCACGGCATAGTCGGTGGCGTTTGGCGCCCAGATGTCCAACGGCGGGAAACCATCGAGGTCGACACCGGCGGCGTCGAGCAACTGGCGCGACTCGGCCAGGTCTTCCTGGCGCAGGTCGCCGGAGCGGTAGCCGGGCAATTGGCGCAGTTGATCCTCGGTGCGGCCGTAGGGCTGAATCGCGACAGCGATCGGTCCACCGATCACCAGTCCACCCAGTGACAGTGCGATCAGCTGTTCGCGGTCGGCCGCGAGGTGAACGGCGTTGCGCACTCGCGGGTCGGTGTAGGGCTCGACTTCGCAATGGATGTGGGTGGCCATGCCGAAGGTGACCGGGTTGGGCACGCCGGTCACTTCCTCTTCGCCCATCTCGTCGATGGCTGCCTCCAGGTCGGTCCGAGCGCCAGTCCACTGGTAGCTGAGGAAGTCGGTCTGGCCATCGACGAATGCGGCGATGCGCAGCGCGTCGTCCGGGAGGGCGATGCCCTTGTAGCCGTCGAAGTAGGGCTGGCCCTCCTTGTAGTAGTTGGGATGTCGGACCAGGTTGAGTTCAACCTCTGGTTCGCGCGAATCGCCCATGAATGCGCCGGTGCCAATCTGGGCCTCGAAGTCCGTCGACAGCCCCTCGTCGCCGAACGCCTCAACGGCGTCGCGCGAGACCATGAGCATGTTGTCTTCGGCGATCGCGGTGAGAATCGGCGAGAAGACCTGTCCGGCCTGCACGTGCATGGTCAACTCGTCGGTGGCTTCGAACTTGTCGACGAGGGCAAAGCGATCTTTGAAGACGAACTCGGGGTTGTCGAAGCCGAATCGTTCGAGCCCGAAGACGGCGTCCTCGGCGGTGAACTGTCGGCCGTCGAGGGGCGGCTTGGGATGCCAGTAGACGTTGGGCTTGATTGAGTAGACGAAGTTGAGCTCGTCGATGATCTCAGGCAGGTCGGCCATGCCCTCAGTGATGACAAAGCCCTCGTCGAGGTAGTTGACCCAGTCGTAGATCTGGTGGACGCCGGCGTAGGTGCCGCCGTGGATCACGATCGCCGGGTCGAAGATGCCGCCGTCGGACATGACGATGCGGACGGTCCCGCCGTGCTTGGGTCCTGAGTCGTCGGCTGCGGCCTGAGCTGCTGCTGCTTGCTCTTGTTGTTCCTCGGCTGTTGCCGTCTGAGCCTGTTGCTGCGTGGCTTGCTGCTCGGCCTGCTGTTCAACGGCATCCTGTTGCTGCTGCTGTTGCGGTTGGGCCTGAGCGACTGCCTGCTGGCCGTCGTCGTCATCGTCGCCGCAGCCGACGAGAGCGAGTCCGGCTGCTCCGACCCCGGCGCGAGCACTGGCTCGGAGCAAACCTCGCCGCGAAAGACGGTTGCGGCTCATTCGCTTCCAATAGTTTCGCTCACTCATGTCTATCTCTTCCCACTGGCGGCCGTATCTAGTAAGGGTCAGCCAGTCAAACGGTTCCGCGTAGTATGCCGATCCGAGATCGGGCTTTCAAGAACCGCGCCATCCGGGCCGACTAGATGGTCCTGGTCTCGTCGAACCAGCACTGGTTCATGACCTGGTTGGTTGGCGTGATGCCCGGCGTCGGGTAGTAGCCCTGGAGCCACGGTCGGTGACCGATCGTGGCCTGGCTCCAGTGCCACCAGAGACGCGGAGCGTGCTCCTCGAGGAGGATGGTCTGGATCTCGTCGTAGATGGCTTTGCGGTCTTCCACGGCGAACGTCGTGCGACCCTTGACCAGCATCTCGTCAATCGCGGGGTCAGAGAAGTTACCGTAGTTCTGTCCGCCGGTGGTGTGCAGGTCGTTGTAGAGCAGATCTGGGTCGGCTGCGGCCTGTTGGCCGAGCGTGATCATTGAGAACTCGCGGTTCTGGCGGGCGGCCAGGGAGTCCGCGGTCGTGAGCTCGAGGATCTCAACCTCGAAGCCGACATCCCCGAAGTTCTGTTGCAGCACCTGTCCCTGGTCGGAGGCCCAGTCCCAGACCTCCATCGGCGGCACGGTGGATGGGTCGTAGCCGCTGGCCTCGAGCAACTTGCGTCCTTCGGCCAGGTCGGCTTCACGTTCGTCGCCGGAGCGGTAGCCAGGCAGCTGGGAGAGGATGTCGATGCCCCAACCGTAAGGAGCGATCGTCTCGGCGACGGGTCCGCCGATCGTGCCGGCGCCCAGCGTGGTCGCGATGATCCCGGGGCGGTCGACGGCGTGATGCAGCGCCAACCGCACGCGCGGATCGGTGTAGGGCTCGACTTCGCAGTGGACGTGGGTCGCGAGACCGAAGGCGACCGGGTTGGGCACGACGACGATGGCGTCCTCGCCGACTTCCGCCTGGACGGTCTCAATCTCCTGCAGCTCGCCGTACCACTGGAGCCAGAGGAAGTCGGTCTTGCCGGCGATGTACTGGGCGATGCGGTTGGCGTTGTCGAGGCCCCAGATGATGTTGTAGCCGTCGAAGTAGGGCAGTGTGCCGCCGTCAGGGGCGGGGCGATAGTAGTTGGGGTTGCGCTTGAGCACGGTCTCGACATCGGGCTCACGGGACTCCAGCATCATCGAGCCGGTTCCGACGACCAGGTCCGGGTTGCTGGAGACTTCGGCGTCGCCGTATTGGTCGACGATGTCTCGGGCAACCATCAGGGCGCCCGTCTCGGCCATCGCGACCAGCAGGGGCGCGAAGGGCTCGGATGCGGTGACGTGCATGGTGAGCTCGTCGACCGCTTCGAAGTTCTCTACCAGGGTGTAGCGATCTCGATAGACGAACTCGGGGTTGTCCCAGCTGAAGCGCTCGTAGCCGAAGACGGCGTCCTCGGCGGTGAACTGGCGACCGTCCAAGGGCGGCAGGTCCTGCCAGTAGACGTCGGGCTTGATCTGGTAGACGAAGTTGAGCTCGTCGATGATCTCCGGGAGCTCGGCCATGGCGTCGGTGATTTCATTGCCGGCGCCGAGGTAGTTGATGAAGTCGAAGCACTGGAAGATCGAGGCGTCGGTACCGCCGTGGATGGTGGCGGCGGGGTCGAACAGTCCTCCGTCGTCGCCGGCGATCTGGACCATGCCGCCGTACTGAGGTCCGCCGGCTGCTTGCTGGGCCTGCGCCTGGGCGACCGCTTGCTGCTGCTCCTGCTGCTCTTCGGCGGTGGCGGCCTGCTGCTGTTGCTGCTGAGCTTGCTGTTCCGCCTGCTGTTCGTCCTGTTGCTGCTGGGGCTGAGCCTGCATCGCCGCCTGCTGACCGTCATCATCGTCATCCCCACAGCCGACCAGGGCCAGTCCGGCTGCGCCGACTCCGGCTCGGGCGCTGGCCCTGAGGAGTCCGCGTCTCGACATTCGATTGCGGCGCATTCTGGTCCAATAGTTTCGCTCTGCCATGGTTGGCCCTTCCGTCTTAGCCGCGCACCTGATGCGCAGGCGGTCGCGTTCTGGGGCAGTATGGCGATCTGAATTCAGGCCTGCAACCGGGCTGCCGGCATTGCCTCTCGCTTCGCTTGATCAGGGTGAGGCGACTTTGCTGAACTGCTTGGAGGGCATGGTTCCCAGCATTGGCGCCCAGCCGGGCTCGGGGTGAGGTGGATGGGCGGCGAGCCAGTCTTCGTCGATGGCGGCGCCCAGGCCTGGGGCTTCGGGCACGTCGTAGAAGCCGTCCCTGTGAGCCGGGAGCTCTCCGATGCAGGCGTCCTGGAACCAGCCTCTCATGCCGCCTTCGTGGATCTTGAAGTTGGGGATCGAGGCGTCGACGTGGAGGGCGGCGAGGACTTCCATTGGTCCGTGGATGGCGTGGGGTTGCATGCCGACGTACTGGGCCTCGGCAAGGGCGGCGATGCGCTTCATCTGGCCGATGCCGCCGGTCTGGATCATGTCCGGTTGGATCATGGCGACGATCTGGCGCTGGAGGAGGTCGAAGTAGGTGAACGGGCTGTAGATGCGCTCGCCGGTGGCGATGGGGATGTTGGTGCCTCGGGCGACCTGTTCCATGGCGTCGATGTTCTCGAAAGGGACGGGCTCCTCGTAGACGAAGGGCCGGTACTGCTCGATCGCGTTGCCGATGCGGATGGCTTCGGCGGGCGTCAGGCGGCCGTGGACTTCGACGAGCAGTTCGACCTCAAAACCGACCGCGTCGCGCACGGCGGCAAGGGTGTCGATGGCTTTCTTCTCGGCCTCGTAGCTGATGAAGAGGCCGCGGTGGTCGAAGGGGTCGCCCTTGAGGGCGGTGAAGCCGAGCTCGAGCTGGCTGAGCGCGAACTCGGCGGCGGACTCGGGTGAGGGGCCGTCCCAGCGTCCGTAGGTCCAGATCCTGTCTCGCATCTTGCCGCCGAGGAGCTCGTAGACGGGGACGCCGAGGGCCTTGCCCTTGATGTCGTAGAGGGCCATCTCGATGCCGGCCTGGGCGCTGTTCTGGATGGGTCCGCCGCGGGTGAAGTAGCGGTGATGGATGGTTTGCCAGAGCTCTTCGATGCGGAAGGGGTCCTCGCCGACGATCATGCCGCCGTATTCCTCGACGAGGGAGGCGACGGCCGTGGGTCCGCAGGTGGCGTCGCCCCAGCCGGTGATGCCTTCGTCGGTCTCGACCTTGACGAAGACGTAGTTCCAGGGCGGGAAGTTGAACATCGGGTGGGCGGTGGTGCCCGGCGATGCGGGGATGGCGCTGATGTTGGTGATCTTCATGCTGCAGCCTCCGGCAAGTGGATTTGCCGGGAGGCTAACAACTGAGGGTCAACGCCAACCGGGACGGGTTGGGGTCAATCCCTGGGGAATGGTCGTTTGCTCAATGGGCGTCCGAAGAGTTCTCGGACGAGGGGGATTTCCTCATTGCGTCGGGGGACGTAGCCGGTGGGGTTGTGGTAGCTGATTGGGAATTTGGGTCCGATGCGCCGTTCGGGCTGTTGGCGGGGTTGTTCCTCCGGTTTTTCGCTCCTGGAGTCGGATTTGGCCTGTTTTGCTGGAGATCGGGCTGGATCCTGTTCGGGTTCGATCGGATTTGTTCGGGTTTGTTCGGACTTCCGGGGGGGTGGTTTGGGGTTGTTGGGGTGTTGATCGGGTTTCGTCGGAGAATTAGGAGCTGAGAGGGACGCGAAGGTGTCGGCGAGGTTGGTTGCTCTGGGCCCCGCGTCGGAGCGCGGGGCATCGGAAGTGGGATTCGAGGCGTCGGAAGTGGGATTCGGGGCGTCGGTGGGGATTTCTCCGGTTTGGATGAAGTGGTCCAGGCGGGTAGTGTCTTCCCAGAGGTCGTTTTTGATCAGGACTTCGGCGAGTTCTTCGGTGGCCTTGATGTCTCGGACGGTATCCGCGATCTCCTCTTCCTGGATTCTTCGGTGGCGGCGTTGCTGACGGTCGGCGATGCGGTCGAGGGTGTCGGTCTGGAGCCGGAGTTCTCGGGCGGTGTCGATGTGCTGCTGGTGTAGGTCGGAGTCTTCGCTGTTGAGCCCGGCCAGCGAGTGGGCGAGCTGGTCGGCGGCGAGCGATTGGATGATCTCGTCGCGGTGGGTGTTGAAGGCCTTGATGTAGCCGGCGACGGTCGAAGGGGAGCGCTTCATGCGCTCGCCGATCTGTCGGTAGGTGAGTCCCTGGCAGTGGAGGCTGTGGGCCTGGAGTGCGTGAGCTCGGAGTCTGGGCGTCATGTGTGTCGTCTTTCTGTTTGGCATATGTGTTCTTTGCAGGGTAGCGGGTGTTGGAGGTGGTGAGTGTGTCGGGGGTGGCTGAGGTGGGAGGGACGGGTCCCCGCCCCTGTTCAAGCCAGGGGGAGCCTCGGGGACGGGGACGGGGAGAGGGGGCCGGAAGAGGGCGGGTCCCCGCTCGGGGGCGGGGACGGGGGAGATTAGCGGAGGGCTCCGGCGAGGGCGAAGGTTTCGATTTCCTTTTCTTTGTAGTTGAGGACGGTGTTGAGGATTTCGTAGGTGTCCTCGCCGAGGAGACGGGCTCGTTGCAGTTGGCAGGGCGCGTCGGACAGCCGGAACGATGCCTGTGGGGCTCGGTAGGTTCCGAGGGCGGGGTGTTCGAGGCGCTGGTAGAAGTTTCGGTGTTGGAGCTGGGGGTCTCGTTCGAGGATTTCTTCTCCGGTCTGGACGACTCCGGCGGGAACACCGTGGGTCTGGAGGTGGTGCATCACCTTGTAGGGATCACGCTTCCTGGTCCATTGCTCGACGATTTGATCGAGTTCGTCTTCGTTGCTCTTGCGGTTTTCGAGGGTGGCGAATCGCGGATCGTCGGCGAGGGTGGGGGCTTCTATTGCCTGGCAGAGCGATTTCCACTGGTCGTCGGTGGTGACGGCGATGGCGCACCAGCGGTCGGCATTGTGGTCGGGTTGGCAGCGGAATGCTCCGTGTGGGGCGGCGTCGGGCTGGCGGTTTCTGTTCCGGTTGGCGACTCGGTTGTTGACGGTGTAATCGAGGATGGAGGGGGTGAGCCAGTGGACTCCGGCCTCGAACTGTGAGACGTCGAAGTAGCGGCCCTCGCCGGTACGTCGGCGGTGATCGAGGGCGGCGAGCAGGAGAGGGATGTTGAAGCGCGGCGCGATGAAGTCCGTGTAGGCGCTGAGGTATCCGGGCTCGCCGTCGGGCCAGCCGGTGAGTTCGTTGAATCCGGCGAGGGCGGCGTAGTGTCCGCCGCCGCCCTTTCCGTGACGGTGCGGGCCGGTCTGCCCCTGCCCACTGCTGCTGAGGACGATCAGGTCCGGGTTCAGCTCGCGCAGGGCTTCGTGGCCCAGGCCCATTCGCTTCATGGCGCCGGCGGAGAAGTTGTCGAAGACGATGTCGGCCCATTGGACGAGCCGGCGGGCGATTGTCATTCCTGCCTCGGTGCTGAGGTCGACGTTGAGCGCTCGGGCTCCGGTGCGCACCTGGGCAAACTCGCCGGAGCGCTCGGGATCGGGGACGTCGTCCTGGAATGGGCCAACCAGGCGGAGCGCATCGAGACGGGCGGTACTTTCGACTCGGATGACGTCAGCGCCGAAGTCGGAGAAGGGCTTGATGGTCTGGGGTCCGACCATGAACCAGCCGAAGTCGGCCACCTTGATGCCGGCGAGGGGCTTGGCGTTTGACGGAGGCGAACCGACTCCGTTTGTCGGTGCGGGCTTGTTTCCAAGGTTGACGAGTACTTCCTTGTTGTGTTGTCCGATGGTTGGGGCAGGACGGGTCTCGGGCGGCACCTGGCGGTCTCCGGCGGCGATCGGGCCGGGGAAGCGGATGCTGCGGTCGAGCTGGGGATGGTCGATGTCGCGCCAGAAGTCGCGGGATCTCAACTGCTCGTTGGCGAGCGTGTCGGCGGAGTTTGCGGATGGGTAGAGCAGGAAACCGTGGCGGGTGGCCGCTTCGTACAGTTCATGCTTGGTTCGGTTGATGAAGAGGTCGGCGAAGATTCGGCCCAGCGATTCCCAGTCTTCCGCTGTCATCTGATCGAGGGGCAGATTCTCCCAGTCGACCGACTTCAGGTCGTGGCCTTCGCCGATTTCGTCGAGCCAGTCGAAGAGACCGCTGAGTCGCTGATTGGCGCCGGGTCCGACGGCGCAGAGCCAGATGACGTAGCCGTCTCGGCAGCGCCAGGTCCAGGGCAACTCGGCTCCGCCGACATTGGGGCGTTCTTCGCGGGGCAGGTTGCGGCCGGTCATGTCCCAGCTGCCGGTGATTTGATAGAGGCCTCGGGAGGTCGCCTCCTGGATGGAGAGATCGACGTGCTGGCCGCGTCCGGTCTGGCGTCGGTGGGTGAGGGCGATCAATGCGCCGATGGCGGCGTCTCCGCCAGCGTGGAGGAAGGACTGGTGGTCGTCGCTGACGTGCGCGGGCGGTCCGGAGGCCTCGCCGGTGATGGACATGTTGCCGCTCATGGCCCAAAAGACGATGTCGGTGGCCTGGTAGTCGCGGTAGGGTCCGGTCTGGCCGAAGGGGGAGATGGAGACGAGGATCAGTCGGGGGTTGGCGTTGGAGAGGGCGTCGTAGCCGAGGCCGAGGTCGTCGAGGTGTCCGGGGGCAAAGGACTCGAGGACGATGTCGGCCGACGCGGCGAGTTGAAGGAACTGGTTTCGTCCTGCGGGGGCGGCGAGATCGATGGCGACGCTGCGCTTGTTGGTGTTCCAGGCGAGCCAGCGGAGGCTTCGTTCGGGGCCGGGGATGTCGTCGACGAATGGGCCTCGGCGGCGGGCGGGGTCACCGCCGGGCGGTTCGATCTTGATGACGTCGGCGCCGAGGTCGGCGAGGAGGCGTCCGGCGAAGTGTCCTCGCTCGGTGGTGAGGTCGAGGACTCGGTAGGGGGCGAGGAACTCTGGTTGATCGGTCATGGGGCGGCCTCAGGAACAAATCTAGCAACGGCGGAATGGCGTGGGGGAACCCTCACCCTAACCCTCCCCCAGAGGGAGAGGGGATTGTCGATGTAGAGGCGGTGGTGCCTGGATGTGCGTCAGTTGCTCGGCGGTACGGGGTCGATCGGGGTTGGCATTGGACTCTGGGCTTCAATCTGTTCGGCGGCGGCGAGGCAGAGGTCTTCACGCCAGCGGTCGGCGTAGATCTGCACACCGGTTGGGAGACCGTCGGCGACGCCGGTGGCCAGCGCGACGGCAGGCAGGCCTAGCACGTTGGCCGGGCTGATGAAGTGCGCGGTACCAAGGGTCGTGTCAATGCCGGTTTCGGGATCCAGATCCGAGTCGATCGGCCACGGCAGACACGTCCAGGTGGGCCCAATGGCGACCGGGTAGGCGCCGAAGAAGTCGGACCAGACGCGGCTCAATCGGGAACGCTCGGCGTGCACGACGGAGTTGGGCAGCGGAGCGGATGCGAGGCGCTCACCGATCTGTCGATGGAGGGCAGCGAGCTGCGGTGTGACGATCGCTTCCTGCTCCTGGAGTGCCTGCTCGTCCATGTCAGCGACCATGACGTAGGACCAGATCTCATTGACCCGATCCAACTCGGGCGGCTGGACCTCCTCTACGCTCCAGCCAGCGGCGGCGAGCACTTCTCCCGCACGGCGGATCTCGGCGACCGTCACGGCAGGGAGATCGAAACCGGGGATCTCTGTGACCAGCGCCGCCTGTCTCACGGCCGGTTGGGGACCTTCGAGCGGGGCGTCAACGGAGCGCGGATCGCGAATGTCGCGGCCGGCGAGCACCGAGAGGCCAATCCGCAAGTCGGCGACGGAGCGCGCCATCGGTCCTTCGACCAGCATCGCCTGGACGGCCATCCCGGCGTCGACGCCCATCGAGAGCACGCAAGGGATGCGCCCCGCCGAGGGCTTGAGTGAGGTGATGCCGCAGCAGTAGGCCGGGTTGCGGAGCGAGCCGAGGATGTCGTTGCCGAGGCCGATCGGCGACATACCGGTGGCGAGCGCCGCGGCCTCGCCACCGCTCGAGCCGCCGGGAGTCAGAGCGGGATTCCAGGGATTGAAGGTGCGGCCGCGGAGCGGATTATCAGTGTCGAGACGACCGCCAAGTTCAGGGAGGTTCGTGCGCGCGAGGGGGATCGCGCCGGCGCGCTTCATCCGTTCGACGACGGGCGCGTCGCTCGGTGGCATTGCCTCGGCGAGGGCGGGAATGCCCTGCGTGGTCGGCGAGCCGACGCAGTCGAGGTTCTCCTTGATCGTGAATGGGACGCCGTGCAACGGACCCGAACTCTCGCTGCGGTCGGCGGCGTCGGCGGCGGCCAATGCCGTTTCTTCGAGCACGAGTGTGACCGCGTTGACTTCGCCGTTGACCTCGGCGATGCGGTCGAGGTGTGCCTCGACTACCTCGCGGCTGGAGACCTCACGGTCGCGAATCAGCCCGGCCAGCTCGACAGCGGTACGTTTCCAGAGCGCATTAGTCATGGGAATCTCCTCGTGGCCGGGCTGCTAGTTCTAGCGCGAGTTTAGACTCGCGCGTGACGATCAGCGGCTTGCGCGGCCCTTCGCAGGAGCGTGGGTGGTCGTGGAGCCGCCACCGAAACGGAGGCCGACCAATGACAAAGATCACTGAGATTGAGACGTTTGTCGTCGATGCGGGCTGGCGTCCGTGGCAGTTCGTCGCCGTGCGCACCTCAGACGGCATCACCGGCTACGGCGAGATCTCGGACGGGCGCACTCCGTACGGGATCGTGGGGACGATCGCCGACATGGAGCCGGTTCTGCTCGGAGGCGATCCGCTCGCTGTCGAGGCTCGCTACTGGGATATGTACCGGCTAGCTCGGCAGTCTCCGGGCGGGGTGGTGGCGAAGGCGATTGCTGGGATTGAGCTAGCCCTGTGGGATATCAAGGGGAAGGCGCTGGGAGTTCCGGTGTATTCGTTGTTTGGCGGTCCGACGAGGGAGCGTCAGTTGATTTACTGGTCGCACTGCGTCAGTACGCGGGCTCGGCAGTTTGACAACATTCTCTGGCACAACGGCGATGATTGGGTTGTCGGAGCGCCGCCAGTGCGGACGTTGGAGGATGTCACGGCGCTGGGCGAAGAGGTACGGAACAAGGGCTTTCACGCGCTCAAGACCAACATCACATTCCCCGGCGACTCGGCCACCACCTTGGGGATGCAGCGGGATGTCGAGGAGATCGACAGCAACGTGACTCCCGAGTTGCTCCGCTACGCACCGGAATACATTGGCGCACTCAAAGCCGGCGCGGGGCCAGACGTGCAGATTGCGCTCGACATCAACTTCAACTTCAGGCCTCTCGCCGCACTGCAGATGTGTCAGACGCTGGAGGACCTGGAGATGATGTGGGTCGAGATCGACATGTACGACGCCGAGGCGTTGGCCGACGTGCGGCGGCAGACGACGGTGCCGATTACGTCGGGGGAGAATCTGTACACGGTGCGCGATTACCTGCCCTTCTTCCAGCATCGCTCGATGGACAACGTGATGATCGACATCTGCTGGCAGGGCTTCTCGCGATCCAGAGATGTGGCGCTGCTGGCCGAGAGTTATGAGCTGAACGTTGCGCCGCACAACTATTACTCGCACCTGGCCTCGATGCATGCCGTGCATCTCTGCGCGACGGTGCCGAATGTCCGGATCATGGAAATCGACATCGACGACGTGCCCTGGAAGGACGATCTGACCGGCGGGCCGATTGAGATCCTGGACGGTCACCTCGAGCTTCCGACGAAGCCAGGCTGGGGCGTGGATCTGAACGAGGATCTGGCACGGCGGAAAGTCTGGGAGAAGGGTCGTGGTCCGGGGTTTTCGACGGGTCGGAACTAGAGTCGTTCTACAGGGAGAGAGCGCTTCATGAAGATCACTGAGATTGAGACGTTTGTCGTCGACGCGGGTTGGCGGCCGTGGCAGTTTGTGGCGGTCCGCACGGACGAGGGAGCCACCGGGTACGGCGAGATGTCGGATGGGCGGAATCCGTACGGCATCGTGGGGGCGATCACGGATATGGAACCGATTTTGATCGGGAGTGATCCGCTGGCAGTGGAGGCTCGGTACTGGGATATGTATCGGCTGGCTCGGCAGTCTCCCGGCGGGATTGCGGCGAAAGCGATTGCGGGGGTCGAACTGGCGCTCTGGGACATCAAGGGGAAGGCGCTGGGCGTGCCCGTCTATTCCCTCTTCGGTGGTCCGACTCGCGAGCGGCAGATGATTTACTGGTCGCATTGCGGATCGTCGCGGGCGCGGAGTTACGACCAGATCTACTGGGACAACGGCACGGAGTGGGTCATGGGCGCGCCGCCGCTGCGGTCGATGGATGACGTGACGGCGCTGGGCGAAGAGGTGCGGGGCAAGGGCTTCCATGCGTTGAAGACCAACATCGTGTTCCCCGGCGATCCGACGGGTGTCTACGGACCGGGCTGGGGCGGTGTGGGCAATATCGACCGGAACGCCGTCCCCTCGTTGTTGCGCCATGTTCCGGAGTACATCGGCGCACTGAAGGAAGGCGCGGGCCCCGACGTGCAGATTGCGCTCGACCTGAACTTCAACTGCACGCCGCTGGTCGCACGGCAGATCTGCCAGGCGCTCGAGCACCTGGAGATGATGTGGGTCGAAATCGACATGTACGAGCCGGAGGCGCTGGCCGACGTGCGTCGCCAGACGACGGTGCCGATCACGTCAGGAGAGAACCTCTACACGATCCGCGACTATCGGCCGTACTTCGAGCACCGCTCGATGGACAACGTGATGATCGATGTTCCCTGGCAGGGGTTTGCGCGGTCGCGGGATGTGGCGCTGCTGGCCGAGAGCTACGAGCTGAATTGCGCGCCGCACAACTACTACTCGCACCTGGCGACGATGCACGCGCTGCATTTCTGCGCGACGGTGCCGAATGTGCGGATCATGGAGATCGATATCGACGACGTGCCGTGGAAGGACGATCTCGGCGGCGGAGCGCTGGAGATCGTCGACGGCCACCTGGAGTTGCCGACGAAGCCGGGCTGGGGGATCGATTTTGATGAGGATGTGGCTCGGGAGAAGGTGTGGGAGAAGGGGCGGGGTCCGGGGTTTACGGCGAATCGGCGCTAGCGGCCTTGAGTTCGCCTACCATCTTCAATGACGAGGAGGGCAACCAATGGCGCCAGATACGTTGCATCTCACTGCCGTCATTCGCAGCGAGGACGACCAGTACGTCTCGCTCTGTCCGGAACTCGGCGTCGCCAGCTGCGGCGACACCCCGGAAGAGGCGCGAGCGATGCTGAAGGAAGCGCTGGAGTTGTACCTGGCGCACACGCCGATCGAAGACTATGACTACCTGCTCGGCGGCGAATCGGTCTCAGTCCCGGTGACGGTGACCGGTCTACAAGGCGAGTCCCACCACCGCCAGGGCAAGCAATCCACACATTGCCCCGAGGTCATCGTTGGCTAGATTGCGCCGACTGCGTACGTTCGAGGTGGTCCGGATTCTGGAACGTCACGGGTTCGAGTACGACCTGCACAACGGCAGCCACATCATCATGGAGCGTCGTTCCGACGCATTCCGGCTGTCGGTACCAGATCGAGGCAACCAGCCAATACCAATAGGAGCTCTCAGTGCCATCGTGCGTGAGTCGGGGATTCCGCGGTCCGAGTTCGAGTAGCACTCCTGCCCCGCTAATGCCTATCCTTTGGCGAAACCTGTGACTGAGTGGGAGCTTTTGGCATGCATGACATCGTGATTCGGAATGGTCGGATTGTCGACGGGACGGGGGCCCCCGAGTTTGTCGGGGATGTGGCGATTGACGGCGACCGTATCTCGGCGGTTGTTCGCGAGGGTGAGGGCATCGTCGGCGAGGGGCGTCGGGAGATTGACGCTTCGGGTCGCCTGGTGACTCCCGGCTGGATCGACATTCACACGCACATGGACGCCCAGGTGTCGTGGGATCCGTACATGACGCCGTCCTGCTATAACGGCGTGACGACGGTGGTGATGGGTAACTGCGGGGTCGGTTTTGCGCCGGTGCGCGAGTCGGACCGCGAGTGGCTGATGGACCTGATGGACGCGGTCGAGGACATTCCGGCGACGGCGATGGCGGCGGGGATCACGTGGGAATGGGAATCGTTCCCGGAGTACCTCGATGCGATCGATGGCAAGCCTCGGGTGATGGACATCGCGGCTCAGTTCCCGCATTGCGCGCTGCGGACGTACGTGATGGGTCCGCGCGGGGCTGAGGATGTGCAGCCGACGGACGAAGAACTGGCGCACATGCGTCGGTTGGTGCGTGAGGGGATCGAGGCCGGCGCGGTTGGATTCTCGTCGAACCGGCTGCTGGCTCACCGGACCAAGGAGGGTGAGCTGATCCCGGGCACGCTGGCTCAGTACCCGGAGCTCGAGGCAGTCGCGGAAGGCATCGAGCAGGGCGGCGGCGGGGTCTTCCAGCTGGTCGGCCCGTTCGAACGCGAGTGGGTCGAGAACATGGCGCTCGATCACGATTTGACGATCACCTACCTCTCCGGCGAGGGTTCGGTCACGAACGGGGCCGGGTGGAAAGAGGGATTGGCGAGCGTCGAGGAGGCGACGGAGCGCGGCGTGCGGATCTTCCCGCAGGTGCGGGGTCGAGGCACGACCTTGCTGATGAACCTCGACGGCTCGATTCACCCGTACACGCTCAACCTTGCCTACCGAGAACTGGTCGAGCAGCTGCCGCTGGCCGAGCGTCTGGAGCAGATGCGCGACCCGGAGATTCGGGCTCAGATCCTGGCGAGCGACTGGGACCTGACCAACGACGTGCGCAACAACGGCGAGGGCGCGGAGGATCACCCGTTCCTGGTCGACACGACGCCGGGCAATCTGCTTCCGGGATTGTTGGAGATGGTGCTTGGCTCCCCGGAGACGGTGTATGTGCTCGGCGACCCTCCGGTCTATGAGCCTGAGTACGACCGATCGGTCGCGGCGCACGCCGAGCGCGAGGGGCTGTCGGCGGATGAGGCGTTCTACGACCTGATGACGCAGGGCGACGGCTCGACGCTGTTGCTCGTCTACCTCGAGGGCTACTCGCAGGGCAACTTCGACTATCAGCGCGAGCTGATGATGCACCCGTTGACTCGCAACGGCCTGTCGGACGCGGGGGCGCACGTCGCCGCCGTATCGGACGCGCACATGGTGTCGTGGAACCTCGCCTACTGGGGTCGCGACCGGACTCGCGGCGATCGGGTGCCGCTGGAGACGATTGTGCACAAGCAGTCGGGCGCCAACGCCGACCTCTACAGCCTGGGCGACCGCGGCGAGCTGGTCGTGGGCAAGCGGGCCGACGTCAACGTGATCGACATCGAGCGGCTCGACACCGACGCTCCGCAGATGGTCTACGACCTGCCAGAGGGCGCGAAGCGGTTCATGCAGCGTCCGACCGGCTATGTCGCGACGATCTGCGCGGGTGAAGTGATCCTTGAGGACGACGAGCTGACCGGCGCGCTGCCGGGCAAGCTGGTGCGTGGATCTCAGACGGCCTGAGCCTGCTCAATCCTTCGATCTCCTGTGCCAAGGGGTTCCTTCCGAGTGCGGAAGGAACCCCTTGATCGTTGCAAACCCATTTTGTATTCGGCATACTCCCTCAAACTTGAATCCGAGCAAGGTTCGGATGGTTTGAGTTGGAGCGACCCATGACGGAACGAAACTACTGGCAGCGAATGCGCCGATCACGAATGAGCAGGCGAGCGCTGTTGCGCGCCTCGGGACGGGCGGGAGTCGGCGCGGCCGGACTTGCGCTGGTTGGCTGCGGCGACGATGACGACGATGACTCGGTCGCCCAGGTCCAGCAGCAACAGCAGCAGGATCAGCCGGCAGCACAAGTACAACAGGAGCAGCAGCAACAACAGCAGGCGATGCAGCAACAGCAGGAGCAACAGCAACAACAGGCTGTGGCTCAGGCGGAGCAGGCCGAGCAACAAGAGCAACAGGCGATGCAGCAGCAACAGCAGCAGCAAGAAGAGCCTGTGGACCTGTCCCGGGAAGGCGATACCGACTGGGAACGCACGGTCGTTGCGGCGGTACCCAACGCGGTCGGCGGTCTCGACGTGCAGGCGCCGGGCAACTACACCCTCAAGTGGAACGGCCCACTGCACTTCGATCGCCTGCTGCAGTACGACCTGGTCACGCGCGAGATTGTTCCCCACGTGGGTAGCTTCGAATGGGTCGACGACTTCACCTCGTTGGTCTGGCATATCAATCCGGGACACGCCTGGCACGACGGCACGCCGCTGACGGCCGATGACGTCAAATTCTCGATCGACCGGGCGGCCGGCAATGCCGCGTACAACGAAAGCGGGACATACGAAACGGGAATCGCGTACATCGTCTCGGCCGTCAACGGGGACGCGGAGGTGATCGACGATCTGACCTTGCGGCTTCCCGTCAACACGGACGTGACCGCCCCGGGAAGCGTGGGCACGACGCTGCCGCTGGTGCCGAAGCACCTGATCGAGGAGATCGGCGACGAGGCGTATAACCGCGAGGGCCTCGCCAGCGGGCCGTTCCAGTTGGTCAACTTCGAACCCGACATCGAGGTTCGCAGCGTGCGCAACGACAACTACCCGATCGGCTACGAGAACCTCACTCGCATCCACAGGCCCTGGGTGAAGGAGGTCGTGCAGTCAGTGCGGCCCGAGCCGGTCGCGCGCCTGGCTGCGATCCAGGCCGGCGAGGCAGACGTCGCGCCATCGCTTGAATGGGAACTGGTGCAAGAGTTCGTCGACGAGCCCGGCTTCGAAGTGCTGTTCGACCCGGGCTGCTGCCCGCACACGATCTTCCCCAACACGCTGGTGCCGATGTTCGAAGACGGCTCCAACCCCTACCGCGACATCCGCGTACGGCAGGCGATGAACCATGCAGTCGACGTCGAGACGATCTACACGACGCTGGCCACCGGCCGCGAGCAACGAGCCTACGGGATCGGTACGCGGCAGCTGGGCGGGATGCAGCCCGAACAGTCGGGTCCGCTGACGATGGAGTACAACGTCGAGAAGGCGATGCAGCTGATGGACGCCGCGGGTTACGCCGAGGGCTTCGAGTCGGACTTCTACGGCACCGCCGGATTCTTCGCCTGGACCGACCAGATCGCGCTCTCGGTGCAGCAGTACCTCGACGTGGTCGGGATTCGGACCAACCTGCAACTCGATCCGTTGCCCGACTTCCGGGCGCGGATGGCGCAGCGGGATGTGCCGGGTCTGCACTACTACTTCACCAACCAGTCGCCGGATCCGTTCCAGGTGATCAACGCGGAGGTCGCTGAAGGAGGCACGCTGAGCGTGGCCGAGTACCCGGAATCCGGCATCCAGGAACTGGTCGAGGCGCAGCGCTCTGAGTTCGATCCCGAGAAGCGAAAGCAATATCTCAACGAGCTCGCCCAGTTGATCTACACCAACGCCTCCTGGCTCTTCCTGTTCGAGACCGTCGGTACCGGCCTGATGACCGACACCCTTGAGTGGGACATGAAGGGGAACTCACGAGACTACGGCGGTCTGTGGGGCATCCGCCCGCTCGTCACCTAATGCCGACCGCTCCCTGCAGGAAGGCCGGACATGGGTCCGCAGAGTATCTCGACGATCCTGTTCTCGCGCCTCCTGCAGGGGATTCTGGTGGTATTCGTTGTCATCTCGGTCGTGTTCCTGGTCTCGCGGTTGGCGCGGAACCCGGTTGAGTACCTGACCACCGACGAGACAACCCAGGAGGAGAAGGAGCTGCTGAAGGAGCAGCTCGGTCTGAGCGGTCCCATCGGCATTCAGTACGTCAAGTTCCTGTGGAACGCGGTCCAGCTCGACCTTGGCAACTCGTTCATCAGCGCGCGTCCGGCGCTATCCGAAGTCAGCAGCCGCGCATCGAAGACGCTGCAGCTCGGCGCGGCGGCGCTGATCTTCTCACTGGCTCTGGGCGTTCCCCTGGGGGTCATTGCAGCGTTGAGACGGGCGACGCCGACCGATTGGGCGGCGCGGTTCCTGGCCGTGCTCGGTCAGGCCATCCCCAATTTCTGGCTGGGCCTGATCCTGATCTTCTTCTTCGCGGTCCAGCTCGACCTGATGCCGACCGGCGGCAGCGGCGGCATCGAGCACCTCGTTCTGCCGACGATCACGCTCGGTCTGCTGGCTTCGGCCGTGTCAATGCGGCTGACGCGCTCGGGCATGATTGACGTGATGGGCACGGACTTCGTCCGCACCGCGCGGGCGAAGGGGCTGCGGGAATCGACGATCATCTGGCGTCACGCGCTGCGTCACGCGCTGCTACCGGTCGCGACCATCCTGGGCATCCAGGTTGGCTACATGATCGCCGGTACGGTGATTGTCGAGCAGGTCTTCGCCTGGCCGGGGATCGGCCGACTGATGTTGCACACGATCCTGGTTGGCGATTTCCCTGTCATGATCGCCGGGATTCTGGTCATTTCGACGAGCATCGTAGTCGCCAACATCCTCGTTGATCTGTCCTATCCGATCATCGATCCGCGGATCCGGGCGGGAACTCGCTGATGGCGGCGCGGGCGGTCGCAGCGGCTCCGGGCTCCTTGCTGCGCGGCGTACGGCTGGGCGGATCGTGGCAGCAGGCCGTGCTGTTGGCGCCGGCGATCATCATTCTGCTCGCGTTTCTCGTGGCCGGGGTTTTCGCCGATCTGCTGTCCGCATACGACCCCGAACAGATCGTCCTGCAGGAACGCCTGATCCCACCGGCGTTCCAGGCAGAGGGCAGTTGGGCGCATCCGTTGGGGACCGACAACCTGGGCCGCGACATCCTGTCGCGCGTCATGTACGGCGCTCGTGTGTCGCTGCTGGTCGTGGTCACCTGTATTCCGGCGTCGGCGCTGATTGGAACGTTCTGCGGTCTGCTCGCCGGCTGGCGGCTGGGCTGGTGGGACCGCTTCCTGATGCGGATCGTCGACGTGCAGTTGGCACTGCCGGCGATCCTGTTCGCGCTGCTGATTTCGGTGGTCTTCGGGGCCAGCCTGCTCAACGTGATCCTGATCATCATCATCTTCAGCTGGTCCGGCTATGCGCGACTGGTCAGGGCCGACGTTCTATCCCTGCGGGAACAGGAGTTTGTCGTCGCCGCGCGAGCCAGCGGCGCCAGCGATCGCCGAATTCTCTTCCGCCACGTCCTGCCGAACATCGTCAACACGATCGTGATCATGGCGACGCTCGACGTGCCCTCGGTGATCCTGATCGAGGCGGCGCTGAGTTTCCTCAACATCGGCGTGGCGCCGGGCACACCGTCCTGGGGCGCGATGATCTCCGAGGGCCGCAACTTCATGACGATCGCCTGGTGGCCAATCTGGATGCCGGGGATCGCCATTCTGTTGGTCTCCCTGACCGGGAACCTGTTCGGTGACTGGCTGCGGGACACGTTGGATCCTCGACTGAGGAATGTGCGTTGACGTCGAGTGTGTAAGAGGGCGATAGCATCGAACCGCTGTCTCGATTCACTCAAGGAGCGCTTTGATGACCAAGATCACCGCTATCCGCTCGCGCATGCTGCGCATTCCGCTCGACAATCCCACCTCGTTCTCGAACCGCACTGTCTACCACCGCGACCATCCGGTGGTCGAGGTCGAGTGCGACGACGGCCACGTTGGCATCGGATTTTGCTACGCGGGAAACTCGAACGGGCAGTTGGTGACCTCGGCGATCGACAACCTGTTCGCGCCGGTGCTGCTGGGCGAAGACCCATTCCGGGTGGAGGGCCTGTGGTCAGCGATGTACCAGGAGTCGCTGCTGCACGGTCGCGCCGGATCGACGATTCGGGCGCTGTCGATGCTGGATATCGCGCTGTGGGATCACAACGCCAAGGCGGCGGGACTGCCTCTCTACAAAATGCTCGGCGGCTACTACGAGGACACAGTGCCGGCCTACGCCTCGGGTGGCTACTACCTCGAGGGCAAGGGACACGAGGGCCTGCAGCAGGAGCTGTTGGGCTACGTAGAGATGGGATTCGACGCGGTCAAGATCAAGGTTGGGAGGCTATCGGTGCGAGAAGAAGCCTCGCGGATGCAGGCGGCTCGCGAGGCGGTTGGGCCGGATGTGCACATCATGCTCGACGCGAACAACGCCTGGTCCAACCTTGAGGACGCGCTGCGCTACATGGCGGCCTACGAGCCGTCCAATCCGTACTGGATGGAGGAGCCGTTCTCGCCCGACGCGATCGGTCTGCACGCGAAGCTGGCCCAGCGGACCAGCGTGCCGGTCGCGACCGGCGAGATCGAGGTTGGGCGCTGGCGGTTCAAGGATTTGATGGACCAGGACGCGGCGATGATCCTGCAGCCCGACGCGGCGGTGCTCGGTGGGGTGACGGAGTTCCGGCGGATTGCGAACACAGCCGCGTCGTACGGCGTCTCGATCTGCCCGCATTGGTTCCACGACCTGCACCGGCACCTGGTCGCGTCGTCGCCAAACGCCACGTATGTCGAATTCTTCCCTGACGACCAGGTCCACAACTTCAGGAACGTGATTGATCGTCAGACGGAGGTTCGGGACGGCCGGTTGGTCCTGCCGGATACGCCGGGTCTGGGGTTTGAGTTCTTGCCCGAGGCGTTGGAGCGGTACTCCGTCTAGAGGTACGGGCGCCCCCCTCTGTCACTCCGTGACATCCCCGCACAGGTGCGGGGCAGGCTCCCTTCGCTTCGCGGGGGGAGAGGGGAAGCCTAGCTCGCGACCACGACCCCGTTGGCGATGGCGAGTTCGCCCTGGTCGTTGCGCATCTCGTAGAAGATGATCTCACGGTCGCCCTCGTCTCGGACTTCGAGGGCGTTGACGGTGACGTCTGTTCCCGGAATGATCATGCCTCGGAACTGGCCGGCGAAGCGTCGGACTCGGGTTGGGTCGCCGTCGAGGTTGCGGTTGACGACCTCTCGCAGCGCGATGATGATGTTGGCCGAGCCGTGCAGGATGATATCGGGCAGACCAGCGGCGAGGGCGACCTTGCGCTCGGTGTGGATCGGATTCCAGATGTCGGCGCACTCGGTGTAGACGTGCGGCGCCTGTGGGTCGATCGGGAAGGTCGTCGACCAGACCGGTGCGCCATCGTCCGTGGAGCGAGCAGGCAAGGCCGGAGCTGAGACGAGCTCGGCCTCGTCGCCGTCGAGCGTTGCTCCGCGGGTGATCCCGCCGGTGTCCATGATCGCGACGACCTCCCCGTGGCTGTCCGTGAAGGTGAAGCGCTGGGCGCTGAGCACGCCGGGGCGGACCTGCTTAACCGCGACGCTCTGTCCCTGGCTGGTGATCACGTCGCCATCGCGCGCGTGGCGCTCGAACTGCACGTCGACCCAGGCGTGGACCCCGCGTCGAACCAGCTCCAACGGATACTCGACATCCGGCGTGAAGCGGCTGTTCCACTGCCAGGTAAAGACCATGCCGGGATGGGCGACCAGGCCCTCGGGACGGTCGTCCTCGAAGTAGACGGGATTGAAGTCATCGACGCCGCCAGCGAACGCGGTGATCGAGCGCGCAGTGACCTCGAAGGACCTGGCGATCGTGTAACGGCCGACATCGGCGGGCATACGCAGATCGGTTGCGGTTGTCTCGGTCGTCATACTCTGGGCCTCTCAGGCGATTCTGCCTTGTGTTCGTAGCGGTCCCAGTGCAGGACTTCATCGAGCGGCCGGCGGCGGATCGGGCCGAAGTTGCCGGTCGGCCAGCCGAGCGGGATGAGGACCATGGGCAGAATGTGGTCGGGCAGTCCGAGTAGCTCCTGCGCCTTGTCGCGGCCGTCGCCGAAGAAGGCGAGCGTGGTGGGCACGCTGCCGACCTCGAGCGCCCGAGCCGCGAGCAGCAGGTTTTGCACCGCTCCCCATACCTCGGTCGCTGCAGCCGAGCCCGCTGCAAAGTTGTCTGCCGGAGCGCTCACCGTGTCGGCGCAGGCGATCACGATGGCGGGCACTTCGTGCAGGTGGTTCATCTGGTGTTCGACCGCGGCGAGGAATCGCTCGCGGCGTCCCTGGTCGACGTGCGGGTTGGCGGCCTCACGGTTGTGCTCGAGGTACCTGGAGACGCCGGCTCGATTGAGGTCGGCAAGCCCCTGCTTGACCTCCGGATCGCGCACGACGACCCAATGGCGGGCCTGGCGGTTCGACCCGCTGGGACCGAGGTGCGCAGCCTCGATCAACTGGACCAGCACGTCCTCGGGGATCGGGTCGGGCTTATAGCGCCGCATCGCGCGGGCGGTCTGGATGACGTTGAAGAAGTCCATTGCTTGCTCCTGATTCGCTAGTCGCCGTATGAGATCAGTTCGACGAGGTTGCCGTCGGGATCGCGGGTGTAGACGCTGACTCCCTCGGCGGTGCCGACGGCGCGGCCTCCGACTCGACCGGCCGGACCTTCAATGACTTCGCAGCCGGCCGCCTCGATGGCGGCCGAGGCGGACTCCGGGGTGCCATTCCAGACGAAGCAGAAATCGCCGCAACCCGGCTCGGCGGCCGGACCGCGCAGATCGAACTCGGGATTCTGCCAGAGTCTGGGATCGTGGATGTTGATCTTCTGGTCGCCGCAGGCGATGGCGAAGGCGGGAAAGTCGCCAGCCCGCCACTCGGCCTCGTGCAGGATGGTAAACCCGAGCGCGCGATAGAAGGTCATCAGCGCTTCAGGATCGCCTGCGGGGATCGCGACGTGGTCCATTCCGGTCACTGCCATCTGCGCCCTCCGTTCTCTGCAACGGTCGCAGGTTTCGCTGAGCGAAGAGTAACCGCTTGCGCTGTTATCCTTGCCTCGCTCGCAAACGATTTCCTCAACCATTCATGCGTTCTCTGGAGAGTTCAATGCCAGATATCTCTGCCGACGACCCATTTGCGCGTCAGCGTCTGACCATTGGCGAGACCACGATGGCCTACGTCGATGAGGGCGATCCGGACGGCGACCCGATCATTTTCCTGCATGGCAATCCGACCTCGTCGTACCTGTGGCGCAACATCATGCCGCACGCGTTCGAATCGGGGCGTTGCCTGGCGCCGGATCTGATCGGGATGGGCGTGTCGGGTTCATCGCCGAGCGGTTCGTATCGCTTCGTCGACCACGTGGAGTGGGTGGACGCCTGGATCGAGGGAATGAACCTCGGCGACAACCTGACGTTCGTGATCCACGACTGGGGATCGGCGCTGGGCTTCCACTGGGCGAATCGGCACCGTGACCGGGTCAAGGGGCTGGTCTACATGGAGGCGATCGTCCGTCCCGTGACCTGGGACGAATGGCCCGAGGCGGCGGCGCGGATTTTCCAGGGCATGCGCTCCGAAGCGGGCGAGTCGATGGTGCTGGAGAAGAACGTCTTCGTCGAGCGGATCTTGCCTGGCAGCGTCCTCCGCGGTCTGACCGAGGAGGAGATGGAGGTCTACCGGCTGCCGTACCGCGAAGAGGGCGAGTCCCGTCGCCCCACTTTGACCTGGCCGCGAGAAATCCCGATCAACGGCGAACCTGCGGATGTGGCCGAGATCGCGCAGAGCTACGCCGACTTCCTCAGTTCGGACGACTCCGCCCATATCGCCAAACTGTTCGTCAACGCCGAGCCGGGCGCGATCCTGACTGGGGCGCAGCGCGAGTTCTGCCGCACCTGGCCCAACCAGACCGAGGTGACCGTCGCGGGCAACCACTTCGTCCAGGAGGATTCGCCGCACGAGATTGGCGAGGCGATCAAGGGCTGGTACGCCGCGATCTAGCTAGGAAAGAAGACGATGACCGAGGTTACGAACGCCGAAGAGGCGCGGACTGCGCTCGAGCAGGCGCGCACTGAGTATCGAGAGTTAGTGCTGGGGCTCTCAGAAGAAGAATGGAATCAGAAGAGTAACAACGGGGGCTGGTCGAATGGCCAGCTCTGCTGGCACATGGCGTTCGGGGCAGGCGCCGGCGGTCAGTCGGTCGCAAGGCTACGGAACAACAAAGGCATGAATCCGCCGGCGCGGCTGATGTCGGTGTTCAACTTCGCCAGCCTCTGGATGGTCCGGATCCGTTCGCGTGGGGCGACGCCGGAGTCAGTCCTGGACTTCTTCGACGAGGGATATGACAAGACCGTCAAGCTGATCGACGCCATTGAAGACGACGAGTGGGGTAACGGTGCAATCTTCCTCGGCGAGCCGATGACCGTGGGTGGCATCTTTGGCTTTATGCGCAGCCACGTCAGCGAGCACTGCGCCGAGATCCGGCGAGCCTAGGCTCGTGCTTACGACGATGGCACCCTGTTCGGACGAGACATTCGAGCGCTATCCGCCAATGCGCGCAACGTACAGGACCGAATCATGACAGAGATCAGCAATGCCGAAGAGGCGCGTGCAGCACTCGAGCAGGCGCGCGAGGACTTCCGCGAACTCGTGCAGGGACTGTCCAGTGAGGAATGGAACCGAAAAAGCAACAACGCCGGTTGGACGAACGGCCAGCTTTGCTGGCACATCGCCTTTACCGCGGGCGGCGGCAAGCTGAGGGTGACCCGGCTGCGTCAGAACAAGGGCATGAATCCGCCTGGACCGTTGATGGCCGTGCTCAATCTCACGAGCCTCTGGATTGTGCGCATCCGCTCCCGAGGCGCGACGCCGGAATCCGTCCTGGACTTCTTCGACGAGGGCTTCGCGGTCACTCAGGGAGTGATCGATACCGTCGGCGAGGACGAATGGGGCAACGGCGCCGTCTTTCTCGGCCAGCCGATGACGGTCGGCAACTCGTTCAACTTCCTGAGCGACCACATCGTCGACCACGCCGCCGAAATGCGGCGCGATTAGGTCGCAAACACGACGATGCCGCTCACTTCGGACGAGATCTTCGAGCGCTACCCGCCGCTGCGCGACATGGAGGCGGTGGCGTTGTTCCAGGAGCTGGGCTACCGCTTCACCGACGCCGGCGACGGCTGGTGCGAGATCACGCTGACGGCTTCGGCGAAGACGCACAATCTCTACGGCATCGTCCACGGTGGAGTCTGGCTGCTGGTCGCCGACTCGGCCATGGGCGGCGCGTTGGGCACGATCCAGGGCGAGGGCGAGCGGGTGATCACGGCCCAGTCCGAGTTCCGCTGGCTGCGAGGCCTGGACGGGGACGTGATTCGCGCCCGCGCCGAGGTGATCCGCCGCGGGCGGACGCTGAGCCACTGCTCGGTCGACCTCTATGACGAGCAGGACCGCCACATCGGTCACGGCAACGGCACCTATGTGATGCTCCCGCCCGAGTAACGCCTCCTCAACGTCTGAAGCTCTACCCTGATCGCCCAACGAATTGCAGAGAGGCGTGCATAGATGGCCGGACGACTTGAGGGCAAAACTGCATTGATCACCGGCGGAGCGCGCGGTCAGGGCGCGGCAGAGGCGAAGTTGTTCGCCGAAGAAGGCGCGAAGGTGGTGATCACCGATGTGCTGGACTCGGACGGGGCGGAGACGGCGGCAACCAGCGACAGCATTCGCTTCCTGCACCACGACGTCACCAACGAGAACGAATGGATCGCCGTGGTCCAGGACGTGCTCGAGGACTATGGCAAGATCGACGCCTTCATCAACAACGCGGGCATCTATCGCCAATCTCCGATTGCCGAGTTGTCGGAAGAGGAATACCGGCTGGTGATCGATATCAACCAGGTCGGCGTCTTCCTCGGGCTGAAACATGTCGGGCCGGTCATGTGCGAGGCTGGCTCGGGTTCGATCATCAACATCTCCTCGATCGCCGGCATGCGCGGCGGCACCGGTTCGCTAGCCTACTCGGCCTCGAAGTGGGCGGTGCGCGGCATGACCAAGGTCGCGATGAACGAGTTCGCGCCATCGGGCGTGCGCGTCAACTCGATCCATCCGGGTTTGATCGAGACGCCCATGCTGCACCAGCTCCCTGCGATTGAACAGGGTATGACCGATCAACTGGTGCGGAGGATTCCCTACGGTCGCATCGCCGAGGCCGAGGAAGTCGCGAGACTGGCGTTGTTCCTCGCCTCGGACGACTCCGAGTACATGAACGGCACCGAGTTCATCATCGACGGCGGCATGATCCAGGGGATCTAATCCGACGAAACCAGCATTGTCATGAGCGTTCCGCCAGTTCAGTACACGCGCACCGAGGACGATATCGACATCGCCTGGGTGCAGCAGGGCAGCGGTAAGCCGTTGGTCGTGTCGACCGGGCCGATGATCCCGCTCAGCATGGGCTGGGAGCCGGGCGGCATTTGGGAGCGACTGTCGCAGTCGTTCCGCGTGATCCGATTCGATCCGCGCGGCTGCGGACTCTCCGAACGCGACGGCGTGTTCGGCTCCTTTCACGATGAGGCCATGGACCTGGCGGCGGTCGTGGCTGAGGTCGGCGAGCCGCGCGTCGCGTTGATGGGCCATTACATCGGGACGCCCGCGGCGGTGATCGCGATGTTGAACGAGCCCGAACGCTACACGCACCTGATGCTGCACCTGCCGATCCCGATGGGCGGCGAGCGGTCGGGGATGATCCAGCAGAGCGAGATCAGCGATCTGATGGATAGCACGGTGGAGAACCTGCTGCGGCTGGGCTGGCAACATCACGACGAGGCGGCACGGCGCGCGCTGTTGACGATGATCGCGCCCACGGCGGACGAGGACACTCTACGCAATCTGTCCCACACCATGCATCACTACCCGTCAATGAATCGACTGTTCGGCCTGGTGCGAGAGATGCGTGGTCTGGATCTGCGGGATCAGTTGCGTCACGTCGAGATTCCGACGCTGATCTCCATTCCTTACGAAGGAGAACGAACCGAAGGGGGCTACAGTTCGACCTCGCGCGAGTGGGCGCGGATCATTCGCGGCGCCCGATTGGTGGTAGCGCAGGACGACACGCCGGTGCTGGTCGACGGCGCCTCAACGATTAACCAGATCGCCGAAGCACTCGAAGACTTCATCGGCATTGACCAGTCCTCTCAGACGGCTGGACAAGCAACACGCACCGTGTTGTTCACTGATATCGAGGGATCGACCTCGATTGTCGACCGGCTCGGCGACGACGAGGCTCGTGAAATCACCAGAGAAATCGAAAAGCTCACGCAGACGGCGATCCGCGACCATCAGGGCGTCCAGGTGAAGACGATGGGCGACGGCGTGCTGGCCTGGTTCAGTGCGGCGTCGGCCGGCGTCGAGGCAGCCGTGCAGATCCAGAGTCAACTGGCGAATCACGAGCGCTACAGCGATGTGTACGTACGAATCGGGCTGAGCGCCGGCGAACCGATCGCGGAATCTGATGATCTGTACGGCGCCACTGTGAATCAGGCAGCGCGGATCATGTCGTTGGCGCTGGGCGGCGAGATTCTCGTCTCAGCGTTGGTGCGGGGACTGTTGCAGGGCCGAAGGTTTCAGTTCCAGGACCGCGGCCACCATCAACTTCGCGGTTTCCGCGAATCGATCCAGCTGTTCAGCGTCGATTGGCAATCCAGCGACGGCGGCGATAGCGCCCTGGAAGGGACAACACCATGACCGAAATGACCAAGCGCGAACGCGTCCGGGCGGCGATATCCGGCGAGCCGGTCGATCGATCCCCTGCCTCCCTCTGGGGCCACGACTTCCTCCGCGAGTGGAGCAACGATGAACTCGTCGGCGCGACGTGCGAGCAGTACGAGGCCTACGACTGGGACTTCATCAAGATCAACCCGCGCTGGTCGATGTTCCCCGAGGCCTGGGGCGCCGTCTACTCGCCTCCAGTCGAGCAGACCAACCAGACCATGGTCAGCCCCGCGCTGACCGAGCTCGATGAACTGCACGACGTCGTCTCGGTCCACGCCGAGCGCGGCGTCCTTGGCGAGCACATCGAGTCGACCCGACTCGTCGTCGAACGGACCAAGGGCGAGGTCGATGTCGTGCAAACCGTCTTCTCGCCGATGGCCACCGTGGGGTTGATGTTTGGACATCCGCGGGCATTCAAGCAGGCGGCTCGGGAGGCTCCGGCAGCGGTGCACTCGGCCATCGCGCGAGTGACCGAGACGATCATCAACTACAGCCGAGCCAACATGAACGCCGGCGCCTCGGGCGTGTTCTACGCGCCGCTGCAGTGGGCCAGCCACGACAACTCCACGCCCGACTTCTACCGCGAGTTCGGCCGTCCCTACGACCTGCAAGTGCTCGACGCGATCCGAGACGCCGAGTTCAATATCCTGCACGTCTGCCACACCAACAACATGCTGGCCGATGTGCTCGACTACCCCGTCCACGCCTTCAACTGGGACGACCGACACAAGACCAACGCCAGCCTCGCCGACATCTGGTCGCAGACCGACAAGGCCGTGATGGGCGGAGTCAGCCGCTCCGGTCTCGGCGAGCTCGGCGCGGACGAAGTCCGAGCGCAGGCGTCTGAGGCGGCCAACGTCGGCACTACCCGTGTCTTCGTCACTGGAGGCTGCTCAATCCCGCCGCATACGACGCCGGAGAATCGGGCGGCCGTGGCTGCGGGCGCGCGAGGCGGCTGACCCGCCTGAGATCGGCGCCTGGCGCGGTGCAATGCTACGCGCCAGGCGGAACGCTACGCGCCTGGCTCGTCGTCGTCACCGTGAGCGAAGATGTCGCAGACGCGCGGCGCCAGGTAGGCGACCGTCACCGCCAGCCCGCTGTTGACCAGGATCCACGGCCAGTAGAGGTCCTCGGCGAGCCAGTCGACTCCGACTCCGCTCTCATCGAGGCCGAACTCCAGCCACCAGTCGAGGAAGACGAAGAGCACCAGCGCAACGTTGAGCGGACTCAAGATCGGCCCGTCGATGCCCTTGCCCGCGATCCAGCGGGCGATGAAGGCGAAGACAGTCAGCGCGCCGGCCCAGGTCCAGGCCGGCGAGGGAATGGAAACGTCGGCCTGCCAGAAGGCGAGATTCATCCAGAACTGGAGGAACGAGAAGACCAGCACCCAGACCACCAGCGGACGCGTGGCGTATGGGGCGAGGACGCGAGCCGCCACCACAGTCAGGATCAGCATCAACGAGAACGGCCAGAAGATCGGTTCGGCGGCAAAGCTCGCGGCGACCGTCGAGTAAGACAGGATGTACTCGCAGATCATCAGGCCCAGCACGGACAGGACGACCGTCGAGTTCTCGACATCGCTCAGTTTCCCGCGCAGGGGCTTCATCGTGAGCACCCGGCCGACGACGACGGCCGTCAGGATCTCAGCGCCCCACCAGATCGATTGCTGATCGACATTGGCGAGTTCCCCGATCGTTTCCAGCAGGAAGATCAACGCCGACGTCAGGATGACGAATCGCCAACCGGTGTCGTCCCAGATGGCACGCAGCGTTCCGACCGGATCGCTCAGCAACTGTTCGTGATGCGGCATGGCTGTCTCCTCTCGGGAACTGGCTCTATGGATCGGAACGTAGGACTTTGAAGCCGACCATGTCGTACGTTGCAGGCAACCCAGAACACAGATGGAGGAGCCGAGTATGGGAGTTCTCGACGGCAAGGTTGCGCTGATTACAGGCGCGGCCTCGGGCATCGGTCTGGCGACTTCACAGCTCTTCGCCAGCGAGGGCGCACAGGTCGCGATGTTCGACCGAAACGCCGATCTGGTCAACGAAACCGCTCGCGAGATCGGCGCCAGCGCCCTCGCGATCAGCGGCGACGTGACGGATGAGGCTGATGTCGAAGCGATGGTCGCGTCCTGCGTCGAGCGCTTCGGCCGACTCGACATTGGCTTCAACAACGCCGGGATCGCCGGCGCGGCAGCGATCCACGATCATGAACTGACCCATTTCCAGCACGTGATCGACGTCTGCCTGACCGGAGTGTTCCTCTGTCTCAAGCATCAGTCCAGGCAACTCGTCGCCCAGGGCGAGGGCGGCTCGCTGATCAACACCGCCAGCATCAACGCCACCCAGGCGACCAAGGGACTCGGCGCCTATTGCTCAGCCAAAGCAGGGGTGGCGATGCTGACCAAGGTCTCGGCCCTGGAGCTAGGCGAACACGGCATCCGCGTCAACGCCGTCGGCCCGGGCCACACGAAGACTCCAATGACCGAACGCGCCCGAGACGTGGAGGGGTTTGACGAAGCGATGATCGGCGCGACGCCGCTCGAACGACTGGGCGAGCCGAGCGACATCGCGCAGATGGTGCTCTACCTGGGCAGCGATGCCAGCCCCTGGGTCTCGGGCCAGCTCTTCTATGTCGACGGCGGGATCACAGTCAACGAGTTACCACCCGGATTCAACATGCTGGAATCATCCTTGAGACGTCCGCGCGGCGACTAGACGAACGATGCCTGTCATACCCGCCTCGAACGTGGGCGTGAGGGCAGCATGCTTGGAACGAGGAGAGAATCATGGGACAACTGGATGGCAAGGCAGCACTGATCACCGGCGCCGCGTCGGGAATCGGACTGGCGGCGGCGAAACGGTTTGCAGAGGAGGGCGCGCAGGTCGCGCTCGCCGACCGCAACGCCGACGGCGCGGCTGAAGCGGCGCGCGACATCGGCTCGCAGGCGATCGCGATCTCAGCCGACGTGACCAACGAGGACGATGTCGCCAACATGGTCATGTCCTGCATCGACCGCTTCGGTAGGTTGGACATCGCCTTCAACAATGCTGGCATCGGTGGATTCTCGCCAATCCAGGACTACCCGCTCTCCCAGTTCCAGCGCGTCATCGACGTTTGCCTGACCGGCGTCTTCCTCTGCATCAAGCACGAATCGAAGCATCTGATCGAGCAGGGCGAGGGCGGCTCGATCATCAACACTGCATCCCTGAACAGCATCCAGGCGACCGAAGGGCTGTCCGCCTATTGCTCGGCCAAGGCCGGCGTGGCGATGCTGACCAAGGTCTCGGCCCTGGAGCTGGGACGCCACAGCATCCGCGTCAACAGCATCGGACCAGGATTGATCCGGACCCCACTGACCGAGGGACTGCGCGACGTTCCCGGTCTGGAAGAAGCATTCGCCGCCGAAGCGCCCCTGGGTCGGATCGGCGAGCCGGAGGATGTCGCGCAGCTCGCGCTCTGGCTGGCCTCTGACGCCTCGTCCCTGATGACCGGTCAGACGGTCCAGCTCAATGGCGGCGCCGACATCAACAAGTACCCGCCCCTGTTCGACTTCTTCGGTCAGCAGCCGCAGTAGTACCTAGACTGCCTGCCAGTTCGTCAACCGATACGGGTTGCGACTGGTCTGGAGGAGAGCATGCGTGAGTTCGAAGGCAAGACAGCAGTCGTCACCGGAGCAGCCAGCGGCATGGGCCTCGCATTCGCCCGGCGCTTCGCCGCCGAGGGCATGAACGTCGTCCTCGCCGATATCGAGGAGGAAGCGCTCAACGCCCAGGTGGTCCGTCTCCAGCAGGAAGAGCGCAGTGTCCTCGGCGTGATCGTCGACACCAGCCGACGGGAAGCCCTGGAGAATCTCCGCGACCAGACGATCGCGGAGTATGGCAACATCCACATCCTCGTCAATAATGCCGGCGTCGCCGGGGGCGAGGACGCAGGCGTCTTCCCGGACGGCACGGTCCAGGGCACGTGGCAGGTATCGGACGAGACCTGGAACTGGGTGATGGGCGTCAATTTCTGGGGCGTCCTCTACGGACTCCAGGTCTTCGTCCCGCACATGCTGGATCACGGCGAGGAGGGCCACATCGTCAACACGGCCTCGCTCGCCGGCCTGATGCCTGGCGGCGGCGCCTACAGCGTGTCCAAACATGCCGTGCTGACGATGACCGAGGGCCTCTACCAGCAGTTCCAGGCCATGGGCGCCAACCTCAGCGCGTCCGTGCTCTGTCCCGGTTTCGTCAACACCAACATTGGAAGCGCCGACCGCAACCGACCCGAGGAGTTCGGCGGTACGGCTGAACGAACACCGGAGCAGGAACAGGCAATCGCCTTCATGCTCGGCGGCGGCATGGACCCGGACCAGGTCGCCGACATCGTCTTCGACTCCATCGTCGAGCAGCGCTGTTACATCCTGCCGCATCCTGCCTGGGACGATGTCGTCCTCGGACGAACCGAGCACGTCGTAGCCCGTGGCGCGCCGATCTCGGTCGATATGGAAGAGATGCTGCGCCGGCGAGCAGCCGGCCAGGAAGTCTGACTCGAAGCCCAACGCAACAGAAGGATTGAATCATGCGTGAGTTTGCAGGCAAGACGGCGGTCGTGACCGGTGGGGCAAGCGGGATCGGTCTGGCGATGGTCGAGCGCTTCTCTTCCGAAGGCATGAACGTCGTCCTCGCCGACATCCAGGAAGACGCACTCCAGGCGCAAGTCCAACGGCTGCAGCAGGAAGAGCGCTCTGTGATGGGCGTGGTCGTGGACGCGATGCAGCGCGAAACGCTCGAAAGCGTCCGCGACCAGACCATCGAGCGCTTCGGCAACATCCACATCCTCTGCAACAACGCCGGTGTCTTCAGCTTCCGGGACGCCATGGGCCTCGGCGACGACGCGATCAACATCTGGGATGTCGAGGACAGCATCTGGGAGTGGGTGATCGGGGTGAACTTCTGGGGCGTGCTCTACGGCGTCCAGACCTTCCTCCCACACATGGTCGGACACGGCGAGGAGGGCCACGTCGTCAACACCTCTTCGGTCGCCGGCATCACCCCGGGCGGCAGCGCCTACAGCGTCTCCAAACACGGCGTCCTCACCCTGACCGAAGGACTGCACCAGAATCTCGAGCGCATCGGCTCGAAGATCGGAGCCTCCGTGCTTTGCCCCGGCGCAGTCCAGACCCAGATCATGAACGCCGACCGCAACCGGCCCGACGAGTACGGCGGCGCCGGCGAACGCTCCGAGGGTGAGGCCGCAGCCTTCAACGCCTTCCTCGCCTCCGGCATGGACCCGGCCAACGTCGCCGACCAGGTCCTGCAGTCAATCATCGAGGAGCGCTGCTACGTCCTCCCCCATCCCGACTGGGACGACATCGTGCGTCAACGCGTGGAGAACATCCTCGCCCGAACCGTGCCGGCGGCCCGAGTGCCGGGCAGGTTGACGGGCCAGCGCTGAGCAGCGGTCACGACCGCTCGTAGACTGCGCGGACAATCAGCACACGACTCGGACCACTCTGAGAGGACTGACCATGCGTGATTTCAGCGGCAAGACGGCAGTGGTGACCGGAGCAGCCAGCGGCATGGGCTACGCCTTCGCCGAACGATTCGCCGCCGAGGGCATGAACGTCGTCCTCGCCGACATCGAGACCGACGCCCTCAACGCCGCAGTCGTCCGGCTCGAACAGCAGGAACGCAACGTCATCGGCGTCGAGGTCAACACGATGCGGCGCGACACCCTCGAGAGCGTCCGTGACCAGGCGATCGAGCGCTTCGGCAAGATCCACGTGCTCTGCAACAACGCCGGAGTCACCTCCCGCCGCGACGGCGGACTCGGCTCCGGAGCCGGCGCCGTCCCCGTCTGGGAAGTCCCCGACTCGACCTGGGACTGGGTCATGGGCGTCAACTTCTGGGGCGTCCTCTACGGACTCCAGGTCTTCGTCCCCTCAATGCTCGAGCACGGCGAAGAAGGCCACATCGTCAACACCGCCTCAGTCGCCGGACTGATCCCCGGTGCCTCCGCCTACAGCGTCTCCAAGCACGGCGTCCTCACCCTCACCGAGGGCCTCTGGCATCACTTGCGACACGCAAACGCCAACATCTCCGCCTCCGTCCTCTGCCCCGGCTTCGTCAACACCCAGATCAACGAGGCCGAACGCAATCGCCCCAGCGAGTTCGGTCAGTCGATCGAAGCCAACGAAGCCCAGCGCATGACATCGCAGGTCTTCCTCGGCGGCGGCATGGATCCCTCCGACGTCGCCGACCTCGTCTGGCAGGCGATGGTCGACGACCACCTCTACATCCTGCCCCATGAGGGTTGGCGAGACGTGATCCGCGGACGGATCGAGTCAGTCATCGAGGGCCAACAGCCGGTCGAGGTCGACTTCCAGAACATGATGGAGCGACGAGCAGGCGGCGAGAACGTTTGAGAGAACGATGATGCGCGATTTCAGCAACGGCACGGCGGTCGTCACCGGCGCCGCATCGGGCATGGGGTTGGCCTTCGCCGAGCGCTTCGCCGCCGAGGGCATGAATGTCGTCCTCGCCGACATCGAGACCGACGCGCTCAGGGCAGCGGTTCTGAGACTCGAGCAGCAGGAGCGCAACGTCGTCGGCATCGAGGTCAACACGATGCGACGCGAGTCGGTGGAGTCGCTGCGCGACCAGGCAATCGATCGCTTCGGCAACATCCACGTGCTCTGCAACAACGCTGGGGTCGTGAGCAGCGAGGACGGGGGCTCCCGAGATCTCTGGGAGATCCCTGACTCGACCTGGGACTGGGTCCTGGGCGTCAACTTCTACGGCGTGCTCTACGGGATCCAGGCGTTCCTGCCGCACATGATCGAACACGGCGAGCCAGGCCACGTGGTCAACACCTCGTCAGTTGGCGGCATCATCGCCGGTTCGGGAGCCTACAGCGTCTCCAAGCACGGAGTGCTGTCGCTCTCCGAGGGCCTCTATCTCGACTTGCGTTCAATCGACTCAAGCATCTCCGCCAGCGTGCTCTGTCCCGGGCTGGTCAACACCAACCTGCTGAACGCCGAACGCAATCGACCGGATCACTTCGGCGGACCCGCCCAACCCACACAGGAGGACTATGCAGCCGAGATGGGCTTGCACGCCGCGATGGATCCCGGCAACGTGGCTTCACAGGTCTGGGACGCGATCGTCAACGACACGTTCTACATCCTGCCGCATCCGGGCTTTGACGAAATGGTGAAAGATCGGGTTGACCGAATCCTCTCACGGGGCGCGCCGGCGCCGCTCGACTTCGAGGATCTGGCCAGACGCCGCGAGGCGGGCGAACTGGTGTAGGCGAGACCTACTCTTCGCCCGATTCGAGCTGCGCCGCAAACTCTTTCCGACCAACCCGCTCTTTCTCCGTCTTCGCGAGAATCGTCTCGGGAATCCAGAACGGCAGATGGTCGTCCGCCCGACTCGGCGCCAGCAGATCGTCGAGGTCCATGACCAGCTCGCGGCGGTCGTACTTCGTCTGCTCGTGACCCTCCCACATCGGGAGCATCGCGATCGCGTCGAACGGGCAAACCTCAACGCAGATGTTGCAGCGCATGCAGCGGCCGAAGTCGATGTAGAAATCCTTGATCACCGACTTGTGATTGCTCCTCCCGGCGGCGCTGGCCGGGTTCTTCATCAGCGTCGTCGTCATGCAGTCGACCGGGCAGGCCGCCGCGCACTTGCCGCAGCCCGTGCAGTTCGGCTCCTCGAGCTGATGATTCCAGATCAGGTATGGAAACGTGCGCGCGCGCTTGGGCAGCTGCTTCTTCTCGAACGGGTAGTGAACCGTGACCGGCCCGCGCTTCAGTACCTTGGCGCCCCGACCCATGACCTTGAACACACCGCGCATGGCCCGCTCCCTGTATTGCAGCGCTACCAGCTCAGGATAGCGCACGACTGCGTCAGCTCAGAGTGACATCTCCGCCACGTCATCAGGAATCAACAGCCCGGCGCCGGTCCACTCAGCGACTTCCTCCGGCGAAATCCCCGGAGCGGTCTCCCTCAGTGACAGCCCGCCATCCCTCACGTCGATCACCGCCAGATCAGTGATGATCACATCCACGCAGCGCTCGGCAGTCAGGGGATAATCACACTCCTCGACAATCCGCGGTTCACCATCGCGAGTGACGTGGGCCATCGCGATGATCAGCTTGCGCGCCCCAACCGCCAGGTCCATCGCCCCGCCGACGCTGCCGCCTCCGCGTGCAGGGACGAACCAGTTGGCCAGGTCGCCGCGAGCCGACACCTGCAGCCCACCCAGGATCGCCGCGTCAATGTGTCCACCCCGAATCATCGTGAACGAGTCGGCCGTGTCGAAGAAACTCGCCCCTGGAACGAGATCGACCGGTTGCCCGCCCGCGTTGATCAGGTCGGAATCAAACTCCGAGTCGGAGATGCCGGAATAGCCGAGAATCCCGTTCTCTGCCTGGAACAGGATGTCGTCGGCAGGCTTCACAAACCCGGCGACCAGCGTCGGCAGACCAATCCCAAGATTGACCACCGACCCCCGCTCTAGCTCACGCGCCGCCCGCAGCGCAATCAGTTCTCGGCTCAGCCCGGTCGGTGGTTGCGCGGTCACGATGTTCAGCCGTCCCAGCGCACCGGGACCGGGTCGCACTGGACGAGCCGATGCACGTAGATCCCCGGCGTGCCGACCAATTCAGGCGGAATCTCGCCGGCCTCCACGATCTCCTCCACTTCTGCAATCACGAGATCGGCCGCCGTCGCCATCACCGGATTGAAGTTCAACCCGGCCAACCGATACTGCAGGTTGCCTTGCCGGTCGCCGCGCCACGCCTTCAGCAGCGCCACATCCCCGCGCAGTGGACGCTCCAGCAACCAGTCCTCGCCGTCCAGCTCCAGGACCTGCTTGCCTTCGGCCATCATCGTGCCCAACCCGGTCTTCGTCAGCACCCCACCGAGTCCAGCGCCGCCGGCCCGCAGACGCTCGATCAGAGTCCCCTGTGGCGCCAGCTCCAGCTCCACTTCGCCAGCCCGATATTGAGCCTCAAATCGCGACGATCGAGTCCCCGACGCCCGGATCGCAAACGTCGCAATCACCTTCGCCAGTTGCCGCTCCTCGCACAGCTCGTCCAACAGATCGCCCAGCCCAATGTTGTTGGCCACCGCCGTCAACCCCGTCTGCCCGCCCCGCTTCAACGCCAGGATCAGATTGGAAGGAGTCCCCGCCGAAACAAACCCACCAACCAAGACCACCGACCCATCAACAACGTCCGCCACAGCCGAATCAGCCGACTCAAACACCAACACATCCATGCGCCGATCCTACCGCCGAAACCCCCTCACCTCTGACATCTCGTCCCCCGATCCTGTCCTCCCCCTCTGTGGGGGAGGTGCCGAAGGCGGAGGTGGAAACATCCCACGCACCATCACACATACCATCCCACCTCAGACTCCGCAACTTCCGACACACAACCCCGCTACACATCCCGAACGAATGTGCCTACCATTGATCCCCTCTCAGCAATCAGACAGGAGAACCCATGTCCGCACTCAACGCAGCCAACGCAATCCAGAACACCAACCCGCCGTTGGACTACAACAAGAAAGCCATCCGAGAACATCTCCAGTTCCACGCCACCAACGGACCGGCCTACGTCCAGATCCAGGCCACCAAGGCCCTGGCCCGAATGATCGGCCTCTACGACGACGCCAAGAATGGCATCAACAACGCTGTCGATCACATCAAGGAAAAGGGCCAGACCCTCCACGAACGGATGGAGGCGATCAGAAACGGCACCCACAAGGTGACCGACGAAGAACTCGGCGATTACCTCACCGCGGGCACGGACGACGAAGAGGAAGGCGGAACGGATGAAGCAGAACCTCCGTAATCACGATTTCAAGCAGCAGCTGGCCCTGATTCAGCTGCTGCACGACGGTCGCAAGTTTTTTCCAACCGACCGCCAGCACAATCTTTACCGCGCAATCCTCAGCGCCCCCTACCCGATGCCGGACGCCAAATCCGACCCGGACCACCTCACCCTGCCCCTCCCCGTGCATCAGATATCTTGCTCATATCTGGCATCCGCGCCCGAAGGAGCTGATCATGCCCGCCCCACTCGAAGGAATCCGCGTCGTCGACTTCACCCGCTACCAGAACGGCCCCCATGCGACCGCGATGCTCGCCGACATGGGCGCCGACGTGCTCAAGGTCGAAATGCCCGGCAACGGCGACCCCGGCCGCCAGCTTGGCGTCGGCGCCGACGGCTTCTGCTCCTACTTCGAGGCGCTCAACCGGGGCAAGCGCTCAATGACCCTCGACCTCCGCGCCGAAGGCGCGATCGAGGTCGTGCACAGGCTGATCCAGGACGCCGACGTCCTCGCCGAGAACTTCCGTCCCGGCTACCTCGACTCGATCGGGCTCGGCTACGACGACCTCAAGCAGGTCAATCCGCAGCTGATCTACGCCACCAACTCCGGCTTCGGCCCCGAGGGTGAATGGGCGACCCGTGGCTCCTTCGATGTCGTCGCGCAGGGCATGTCCGGCGCGATGATCGCGCTCGGCGGCGGACCCGGCGAGCGCCCGATCACCGCTCCGTGGGGCCTCGCCGACCAGACCGGCTCGTTGCTCTTCGCCTACGGCATCGTCACCGCCCTCTTTGCCCGCTCGCAGCACGGCGTCGGCCAGAAAATCGACGTCTCGCAGCTGGGCGCGATGCTGACCCTCCAGGCGCTCTCGCTGCAGGCCTTCCTGCACAGCGGCTTCCAGCCAATCCTCAAGCCCGGACGCTCGTTCTCGGCCACTTTCAGCTGGTACCAGGCCGGCGACGGCAAGTGGTTCACCATGGGCCTGCTTGACCCCAAGAGCTGGCCGCCGCTCTGCGAGGCCCTCGACCGCCCGGACCTGCTCAACGACGAACGCTCCACCGATCCCTTCCAGCGCCGCGACAACGAGGAATGGCTCCGCTCCGAGCTCGAGCAAACCTTCCAGCAGCGAACCCGCGAGGAATGGCTCTCCCGCCTGATCGCCGCCAGGATCCCCTGCGGTCCGGTCTACGACTACGAAGAGGTCGCCAACGACAACCACTTCTGGCTCAACGGCTATCTGCAACAGCCGCCGCATCCGCACTTCGAGGAACACAAGGTCGTCGGCATCCCGGTCAGCTTCAGTGAAACCAGGACCCAGGTGCAGTCCTCAGCCCCCGAGCTGGGCCAGGACACCGAGCTCGAACTGCTCAACCTCGGCTACGACTGGCCCGACATCGAGCGCCTCCACGACAGCGGAGTCACCGCCCTCCGGAGTCAAGGCTCGGCGGCCGCAGGAGACTAGCGATCGAGCAAATCGGGAAGCGCGGAGTTCCACACTAAGGAGGCGGCAGAAAGCGTCAGGTCAATCGCCCCGATCCTGAGGCGATCACCGCCCACCACGCCGATCTTCGTCGCGGCCAGACCTCGTGCATCTGCGATCCGCCGGAGCTCTGGCGACAAGTCGGCAGCAACGCTCACCACCGCCCGCGCGCCGGCCTCGCCAAACAGCGAAGCATCCAGACGGCCAGCCAGCTCGGCCTCAACCGCAAATCCAACGTCGCCGGCAATCGCCGACTCCGCCAGGGCCACCGCCAGTCCGCCGTCCGAGCAATCGTGCGCCGACTTCAGCAGCCCAGCCTCGGCAGCATCCACGAGCACGTCGATCAGCGCTGCCTCAGCCTCCAGGTCAATCGCAACCGGCCCGGCCGACCTGCCATGCAGCACTGACAGGAACTCGCTCCCGCCCAGCGTCGAGGCGTCCTGCGCCAGCCCGCCACCAAGCAACCAGACCTCATCTCCCTCGTCCCGGAACGCCAACCGCACCGCCTGCGTCACATCCGAGATGATGCCAAGCATCCCAACCACCGGCGTCGGAGTCACCGGCCCATCCTCCGACTCGTTATAGAGGCTGGCATTGCCCGAAACGACCGGCGTGCCGAAGGCGCGGCAGGCATCAGCCATGCCGCGGATCGATTCGCTGAGCTGGTAGTAGATCGGCGCCCGCTCTGGATTAGCGAAGTTAAGGCAGTCGGTCACAGCCACCGGCCGCGCGCCCGTGCAAGCAACATTGCGTGCCGCCTCGGCCACAGCCCGAGCAGCGCCTGCATACGGGTCAAGCTCAACCGCACGCCCAGGCCCGTCCGTGCACAGAGCAAGTCCCTGCCTGAGACCACGTATCCGCAACACCGCCGCGTCCGAACCGGGCGTAACCACAGTGTTCGTCCCAACCATGTGGTCATACTGCCGGTAGACGCAGCGCTTCGAGGCGATGTTGGGAGAAGCGAGCAGCTTCAAGAGGACGTCGTTGGCGTCGGACGGCACCAGGTCGGCGAGGGAGCCGGGATCCCAATCTGCTCGGACCCTGGCGCCCGAGTCGCGCTCGGCCCTGGGCGTGTAAGCCGGAGGGCTGGTCATCACCGACACGGGCGCGGCCGCGACTTCAGCCTCGCCATCGAAGACGCGTGCGATGCCGTCGTTCGTCACCTCGCCGATCACCTCGGCGTGCAGGTCCCAGTGCTCGAACCAGGCTTGGACGTCGGCAACGTGGTCAGGCTTGACGGCCGCAATCATGCGTTCTTGCGACTCCGAGAGCATGACCTCGTACGGCGTCATGCCCGACTCGCGTCGAGGCACGCTCTGCGTCTGAATCCGGATTCCGGAGTTGGCGCGCTCGGCCATCTCGACCGTCGACGAGGTGATGCCCGCCGCTCCGCAGTCCTGCAGACCTTCCAGCCAATCGCGATGCTCCCGCACCAGCCCGACGCAAGCGTCCATCAGAGACTTCTCGAGGAATGGATTGCCGACCTGCACCGCGGGTCGCCGCTCGGCAGAGGACTCATCCAATTCGACCGAAGCGAATGTCGCGCCGTGAAGACCATCTCGGCCGGTGTCGGCGCCGACGATCATCAGTTGCGTACCCGGCGGTCCGGCGGTCGCCGATATCAGCGAACCGCGGGGCGCAATGCCCAGGCACATGGCGTTCACCAGCGGGTTGCCGCTGTAGGACTCTCCAACCACCAGCTCGCCGCCAATGGTCGGGATGCCGAGGCAGTTGCCGTAGCCGCCGATCCCGGCAACGACGCCGACGCACAGCCGGCGGTTGCGGCGGTCTTCGAGTGGTCCGAAACGCAGCGAGTCGAGCAGCGCGATCGGTTGCGCGCCCATCGCGAAGATGTCGCGCACAATCCCGCCCACGCCGGTCGCTGCGCCTTCATAAGGCTCAATCGCCGAAGGATGGTTATGGGACTCGATCTTCATCACCGCAACCCAGCCGTCGCCGATGTCAATCGCGCCAGCGTTCTCCTCGCCGAGGTTGGTCAAGATGCGCTCGTCCTCGGTCGGGAAGTGATGGAACAGCGGTCGCGAGTGCTTGTAACCGCAGTGCTCGCTCCAGAGCGCCCCGATCATGCCCAGTTCGACGTCCGTGGGCGCTCGGCCGAGCATGTCGCAGGCGCGCTCATATTCATCGCGACTCAAGGCGATCTGGGCGAGTACATCTTCAGTGACCTCGGCTGGTGTGGCGTCGGCCGGCGGCGCAAAACTCGGCACGCTAGCCCCACCGCTCGATCATCGATTGCCAGACGTAGTTGCCGTCGGTCCCGCCGAGCAGCGCATCTGAGGCGCGCTCCGGGTGGGGCATCATGCCCAGCACATTGCCCATCGGATTCACGATGCCGGCGATATCGCGGAGCGAGCCGTTGGGATTCTCGCCTGCATACCGGAACAACACCCGATCGGCGTCTTCAAGCTCATCAAGCACCGACTGCTCAGCGAAGTACTGGCCTTCACCATGCGAGATAGGCAGTTGCACGATCTGTCCGGGATCGCACGCATTCGTGAAGCCGGTGTCCGCCCGCTCGACCGTCAGCGCCTGTGGTTGACAGCGAAACTGCAGCGACGCATTACGCAACAGGACCCCTGGCAACAATCCCGCCTCGCAAAGAATCTGGAACCCATTGCAGGATCCAAAGATTGGCTTACCCGTCGCGGCAAAACGCTCAAGTGCGGACATCACCGGAGAAAATCGGGCGATCGCGCCACAGCGCAAGTGGTCGCCATAAGAAAAACCGCCGGGCAGGATGACGCCGTCGTAGTCATCGAGCGAGGACTCCAGATGCCAGACGCGCTCCGCCGTCTGGCCCAGGTCCTCCAGCGCGTGGACGCAGTCCCAGTCGCTCCAGGTTCCGGGGAACACGAGCACAGCGAATCGCATGAGCCGATGTTATCGGTCGCACTCGTTATGGCCAGTTGCGAAGGAGTTACAGCGCTGGGTTCGCGGGGGACTCCTCGCGCGGCGGTGCCCGCAACTCGGTCTCTGCGGCCGGTGGATACTCGATCCGCTGGTGATGAACGCCGACGAGCGTGTGCTTGAAGCTGGCCGAGATTTGACGCAACTCGCTCAAGGTCAGGTCGCAGTAGTCCAACTGGCGTTCGCGCAAGCGCTCGTCGAAGACACCGTCGATCAGCATCCCAATCCGGCCGGCCTCGTGTTCGCCGCTGGCGCGCACAACCGCCTCGCAACTGTCTGCGAGCATCACGATCGCCGTCTCCCTCGACTGCGGCGCAGGTCCGGGATACGTGTAGTCGCGGGGATCGACTCGAGGGTCCGACATGGCGGCTTTGCGGTAGAAGAATGCGACGCGGCGCGAGCCGTGATGCTCAAGGATGAAGTCGCGAATCCGCGGCGGCAACCTGTCACGTCGGGCCAGGTCGTCGCCTCCGGTGACGTGTTCGATGATCAGCCGCGCGCTTTCGCTTGGTTTCAGCTCGTCATGTGGGTTCGGTCCATCCTGGTTCTCAATGAACATCGCTGGACGATTGAGCTTGCCGATGTCGTGGTAGTAAGCGCCAACCCGGACCAAGAGTGGGTCTGCGCCGATCTGGGCTGCGGCGCGCTCGGACAAAGTCGCGACCAGCAGGGAATGGTGGAATGTGCCCGGAGCCTCTTCCTGCAGGCGGCGCAGCAAGGGGCGTTGCAACTGCGCGAGCTCCAGCAGCCGCATCGGCGTAGTGATCCCGAAGAGTGCGCCCAACAGCGAAAAGGCGCCGATCGTGATCACCGCGACCAGGGCTGCCGTGACCAGCGCAGCCAACGCAAGCCAGCCGAGCTGATCAGTCAATCGATGTGGGTCGAGCAGCCAGATCGCTGCGCCTGCCAGAAATCCGGTCAGACCGGCCGCGATTCCGGCGAGGCCATACTGAGCCAACGCCTGGGCTCTGGTCGCGGCGAAGACGCCGCCAAGCGAACTGGCGAGGAAGAATGCCAGTGGTCTCAGCGCCAGGGGTCCGGACGGGGCGAGGCCGTAGTCGGGCAGGACGATCGCTGCCATACCAGCGAGCACGGCGATCAGCACACCTGTGGTGACGCCGAGTCCCGTGCTCAACAGCGCCGCGACGAGCACCGGTCCGGCCGCGAGAGGCAACATCAGGTCGAGCGATTGGTCGACGCCTCCCGGCAGCGCCAACTCGAACCAGAGTCGCGCGGCCGCGACGGAGAAGAGAATCAGGACTGCGAGCAGGAGGATCCGACGGTCGCTGGCCGCTTCGACAGGCTTCCAGATCATCAGGAATACGGCAAAGGCGCCGGCCGCGCTGACCCCAAGAATGACGATCGCCCCCAACGACTCGAGCTCAATGCCTGCTGTTCGCGGCGTGAGGTTCGCGAGCGCCTCGGCGGCGAAATCATCGACTGCCGCGCCCCGCTCAACAATCAGCTCGCCTTCGACGACTGTTCTGGGCACGCCAGCTACAGAGCGAGCGGCACGATCGCGTGCCTGCTCTGTGGCGGCGGTGGACTCAATCATCGTGGGACGTAGATAGGCCGTCACAAGCGAGGCGATCAAGGTCGTCTCCGTCAGTGACAGGGTGGGGTCTACCCGATCATGCAGGCTGAGGCGCACCGCGTTGAGGTCTTCGGCAAAGAGCCGCTCCTGCAGGAGGTTCTCCAGGACCAGTTGCGATTCGCGATGAATGCTCGCGAACAGTGGATCGGACACGGCGAGTAGGAACGACTCGTCGCGCAGCGCAAGTTTCGAACCCGGGATGCGGGCGGGCGCCGTTGGCGCCGACTGCGCTTGCTCGTCCGTTTCGGCGGCCTGCTCTGCCGACTCGTTCTCTGCCGCCGAGTCGTCGCCAGCGTCCTGTTCGGTGACGACGGGCGCGTTTCGCGCTTCCCGTTCCAGGACAACGGCGTCGAGGTAGAGGCGCAGTGCTTCTAACTGGGCGGGTCGAATATCGGGATTGAATTCAAACTGGGTTTCGACCTCTGAGCGGGCTGCTTCCTGCGCTTCTGTGGTCAGCGCGGCGCTGATGAAGGTCGCCTCTTGCCCGGCGACGATGTCACGATCGGCGGTGGTTCCCGCGGCCGGGAACTGTTCGGCGGGTCGGAACGGAGTCAACGCGAGCACGATGCCGATGGCCAGCGCCACTCCGAACAGGCCTACACGCCACGGAGTGAAATAGGTTGGCTGGCTCATCACAGGATCATTGGAGCATGGTCATCGAAACGCGGCGCAAGAAACGGCATCGTGGGCTCCACGAACCAATGATACATTCGCCGTTACGTCAAGAAGGATTTGGTTTAGTCGGGGCTGACTCAGTTAGTCAGATTCTGCGGACTCGGCCAACAACTCGCCGACGACCGCATTGACGAGCGATCCATCCGCCTCACCGCGCAGCTCGCGCATCAACATGCCCATCACCTTGCCCCGGTCGCCGGGTCCCGACGCTCCTATCTGCCCGATCACCGCGCGGGCTCGTACCTCTACCTCGTCGCGGGAGAGCTGCGTGGGCAGATATTGCTTAATGATGCTGATTTCTACGCGCTCGTTATCTGCCAGATCTTTGCGGCCGCCCTTTTCGAATTGCTCGATCGACTCGCGTCGTTGCTTTACTTGACGTTGGAGGATGGCCAACACGTCGGCATCGGCAAGTTCAGCGCCGCGTTTATCGATCTCGGCGTTCTTGATTGCCGCTTCGAGCATCCTGATCGTGTTGCGGCGCGGGACATCCTTGGCCCGCATCGCGTCTCGCAGGTCAGAGCGCAACTGGTCTCGAACGCCGGCCATCGGCTCACGTCATCTCATTGCGCTGCTACCCAACGTTGGGCACGCGCGAAAAAAGAAAGCGCCGTGGGTGTTAGTCAGCCGAGGGGAGGACCTTCGGCTGCATCAGTTCCATCTCTCGCTCGTCGACCTTGAGGTCGCACTCGCCCGGCTTGATGCAGAGCACTTCAATGCCCGACTCTTCGTCTCGGTATCGCTTACCCAGTTGGACTGCCATGTTGGCTACTCCCCCACTCGCTCGGTGGTCATTCCTGGCCGACCGTTGAATCGAATGCTTGGCGCATGACTCACGCGTCGCCCCTTGTTATCTGAACGTCTGACGCTACTTCTTCTCTTCGAGCGGTGTGTCGCCACACTTGAGCTCTGCTTCGCCGCCGCGCGTCACGATGAACTCCGCGCCGCAGCTCGGGCAGAAGTAACGCTTGCCGGTCTGTGCTGCTGCCATCCTGATCTCTCCTGATCTCACCAACCGCTGGCGAGGACTTTCTTGCAACGCCGAACTTGGAATACAGGTCAGCGTACCAATGGCGATCTGTTCAATCTGCGCGTGAATGCGACCACGCGACTCAGCTTATGACGACCCAGTATGCGTGCTCAACCAGTCGTCCAGCTCGGCCGAGGTTTGTCCGCAAGTGTTCGATGTGACCTGAGTTGCAGGAGTCGGCACGGGCAGACCCGCCGCGAAGCGTTCCTCGGCCGTGACGAGATTGTCCTCGGCGGTGAGGAAATCTGCGGCGACCTTGAGCCAAGCGCGGTTCATGGCGACATCTTGCTGTACATCGGACGCACCCATGAAGGTTGCCTGGGCATCGGCAACCGCTGCAGAGTCATCCGAAGTTCTCATGGTCACTGCCGCCAACACCAAAGCGGTGTAGTCCTTCTCATAGGCCGTGAGCGCATCCTGAGCCTCTTGCAGTCCCTCTCCCGACTCCTCCGCAGCCGCAACGGCTTCACGAAGATCGTTTAAGTCGGTGTCAGCGGCTTCTGTCCGGGCGACGGCGCCCCTGGCTGCATCGAGATCGGCAAACCAGCCCGAAGCCTTCAGTGTCGCTTCGGCTGCCTCGAGCGCTGTGTGCAGGTTTTCGATTGTGACTTCGTCCAGGTGGACGGCGTGCTCAACGGCCTTCTCCCATGAGTTGCCGGCGTTGGTCGTGATCAGCGTGACCAGGTTGTCAATCTTGAAGCCATCGAGCGAGCCGCCCTGATCGATGCTCCATGGAGGCATCGGCGTTCCGTTGCGTCCACAGGTGATCGTGTAGCGGAACTCGTTCTGCAACGCTTCGAGTTGCCCCTGGTTGTCGGTCAGGAAGGCGTAGGTGTTGTTCGGTGTGTTTAGCGCCGGGCCGACCAGCGATGCGTCCGACTCGGAGCCGCGGCCGTCGTTGCCATGGCATTCACGGCAGTTGTTGGCGAACGTCCATGAGGCTCGCTCAGCGTCCTTGGTCAGGATTTCCGAGCGAGCTTCCGTTCGGCGTCCGTTGTCGAACCACGTGTAGGCGCCCAAGGAGGCCACCGACAGCACCAACAGGAGCACCATGGCGAGAATCTGCTTCTCGGTGTTCTGTCCGCTCATCGCCCTCTATTCCCCATGTGCATCCCCTGCCCGACTGCCTGGCAGGCGACTGGCTGGCTGTCTAGCCGTACGAGGTGGTGCGCTGAGGATTATCCTCACCGCCCTTTTTGATGCTGCCGGTGTTGACCGTCAGCGAGCCATCGCTGTTGACGGTGATTTCCATAGTGTCCATTGGACGCGGCGCCGGCCCGAAGACGCGGATGCCGCCGCGCGTGTAGGTCGATCCGTGGCAGGGGCAGCGGAACCATCCGGTGACGCCCTCAAAGGGGAAGCCCGGACGCCACGGAATTGTGCAACCCAAGTGGGGGCACTTCCACCACAGCGCCAGCAGACCTTCGTCGCCTTCCTGTCCGAATCCCGCGTGCGTGCCGTCGCCGGCGCGTAGGTGAGAGAGATAGAACTTGCCGATCTGGACTGGCGACGGGTCGGCGCCGACTTCAGGCACCGCACCGGCGCCGACGGTGATCCGGCCACCGAAGCCGGTCACGCCGCGCGGCCAGAAGTTTGACAAGAAGGCACCCAGACCACCGGTCAAGCCGAAGGTGAAGATGCCCCAGAATGAGACACGGAGCAACTGTCGGCGGGTGACCTGTCCCTGGCGCGCGCGTCGGCGCTGCGCCCTGGTGACCATGGCGCGTGCGCCTTCACCAGCCTGAACGACACCCTGTCGAGACTCGGAACGCAAGTGGGGAGCACGCTGGGGCCGCGAGCCGCCGGACGGCTCGGCCGGCGCCGGCACACGGCGCTGCTGCCCGCCCTCACCCGTTTGCTGTGTGTTGCCGTTGGCCACCGGTTACTCCTCCAGCACCACGATGTCCCAGGGCGGCTTGAGGTCCTGGCCCTGGCCACGGAAGGCGGTACCAACGATTGTCGTCGTCAAGTAGACGCCGATGAACGCCGAGAAGATGAGCAGCGCGATGTCGCGTCGGGTGTGGATCCAGCCGAGCATCTTGCAGAAGAGCACGAACAGCACGGGCAGACCGACCATGGTCGCTACCGGGATGATCTGTTGCGAGAGGAAGGAGGGGAAATTCAGGTTGAGCAACCAGGGATCAGTAGTTGTCCCGGGGATACCCAACGGGATGGCACGCCAATCCTCGAACATTGTGAAGCCGCCGATGGTGAAACCTAAGGAATCCCAGGGGATACCGGTGTCAAAACCTCGCAGGTTGCGGAACCAGTCCAAGCCACCCGGCCAAGCGAAATCGCTGTTGAGTCCGAGGCCGCGGATGACGTTCTCGGTCCATACGACGTGCAGGGAACCGTCCCAGATGATGAGCAGGCTGGTAATCAGCGTGGCGGCGGTGAATCCAAAGACCGTCAGCCGGCCGGCGAACTTGGTGCCGAACCAGACGCCCTGGCCATCTGTATCGCGGTCCCAATAGGGAATGGCGGCGAGCAGAACAAGCGCGATGGTCGGCACGATCACACCGGCCCAGGCGGGCTCCATGTGCAAGAGGAGTTCCTGCAGGTTAAGGAAGTACCACGGCGCCTTGGAGGGGTTCGGTGTGGTGTCGGGGTCGGCGCGGTTGAGCAGTGGCGCATTGACCATCGCCGAGAGCACCATCAGCGCGATCGAGAAGATCAGCGCCGAGATGAACTCGATGAAGACCAAGTCCGGCCAGACCAGAACCTCGGCCTCGCGTTCGCGACGCGGGCGTGTTCGGATTGCGGCAGCAGCGCGGCTGACCATCGAATCGTCCTCCCCGCTACAGCGGCCTTGCGAGGCCGCCGTCGCGACGGACTCTCCAGAAGTGCACGGCCATGAAGATCGAGATCACCAGCGGCAAACCGATCACGTGGAGCGTGTAGAACCGAATCAAGGCATTTGGGCCGACCGAGAATCCACCAAGCAGGAGGAACTTCGACTCGTCGCCCAGTACCGGAGCCGAGCCAACCATGGTGGTGCCAACGGTGATTGCCCAGAATGCGAGCTGGTCCCAAGGGAGCAGGTAGCCGGTGAAGGAGAGGAGCAGCGTGAGAATAAAGAGGACGACGCCGACGACCCAGTTGAACTCCCGGGGCGGCTTGTAGGCGCCGGTGTAGAAGACGCGCATCATGTGCAGCAGCACGAGGATGATCATCGCGTGCGCCATCCAGCGGTGCATGTTGCGCAGCAACTGGCCGAAGCGAACGTTGGCCTCGAGCGCCTGGATGTCCTGATAAGCGCGCTCAACCGAGGGCACGTAATAGAACATCAAAAGGACGCCGGTCACGGTCAGTCCGAGGAACATGAAGAAGGAGAGACCACCCAGGCAGTAGGTGTGGGTGATCTTGACGTGGGTGCGGTGGATTCGCGTCGGGTGGAGGTGGAGGAAGACGTTGGTCGCGACCGCCAACATCTGGTTGCGCGGCGTGTTCGGATAGCCGGTGCGGAAGATCGACTGCCAGACGTAGTTCTTGAAGATCAGGTCGTAGATCAGGTCGTTGATCGACTTGCGCGGCGCGCGTTCAAGATTGGCCATGGCCGGTTAGCGCTCCCACCAACGCCCGAGAATCACGAGCGCGCCGAAGCAGAAGAGCATCGTCAGCCCCACGAGTGGCAACTCCATGATCTCCGAGCGAAACGGAATCGTCACGAGGGCGGCTGTCAGCAGTTCCACCAGCTACCTCTTCCCACGATTATCCCGAGCGCCTCATCGGTAGGCGCTCAAGAAATGTAAGCCCGCATGGAATTGTGGTCAAGATCGCGGCCTCGCTCTGGCGGCTGTGTTGCGAATTTTGGCCTGCTGTCAGACCAGATTGCCTGCCCGCATTATTGCAACTCGACTTGATACAGACGAGTCCTCGGGGAGCACTTCGCCGATTCTTGCTGCGCCTTCCAGATTGTCCAACACGTCGTCTGCATCTTCCGCTGAGACGATGAAGGCTATCCCCAGCCCCATGTTGAAGACGCGATACATCTCTGCTGTAGAGACATTGCCGCGTTCCTGGATCAGCTCGAAGATTGACGGCTTTGTCCACTGGGAGGAATCCAATTCGACGCGTACTCCGTCGGGGAGCGCGCGCTCGACGTTGCCAGCAATGCCTCCACCGGTGATGTGCGCAATTCCTTTGATTCGATCCAACACCCCGCTCAACGGCTGCCAGTAGGAAATGTGGGGGCGTAGCAGCGCGTCGGCCAGCGACTCACCTAGCTGAGGTTCATGTGTTTCTAACCGCTTTTGCCGGTCGTACCAGGGACCGTCCTCGGGTCTCAACCCAAACACTGCGCGGGCCAGCGAGTAGCCGTTTGTGTGTAATCCGTTACTCGAGAGACCGAGTACGACATCTCCCGGTTGGATTCGGACGCCTGTGACCTCCCGGCCTTTCTCGAGCACGCCGACAATCGTACCGGCGAGATCAAAGTGTCCGGGGGGATAGAGGTCGGGCATGTCGGCCGTCTCGCCTCCGAGCAGCGCGATGCCGCTCTCGCGGCAGGCCTCGGCGACGCCTGACACTACCGAGATCTTGTCGTTCTCGGATAGTTCGTTGGCTGCCAGATAGTCGAGGAAGAACAATGGCGCCGCGCCGGCGCAGAGGATGTCGTTGATGCAGTGGTTGACCAGGTCTCGACCGACGCCTTCCAGGCGTCCGGCCAGGCTGGCAATCATCACTTTCGTGCCGACGCCGTCGGTTGAAGCGGCCAGCACCGGGTTCTCATAGCCGGACAGGTCGAAGAGGCCACTGAAAGCCCCGACATCGCCGAGTTGTTCTGGTCGGGTGGCTGTTTGTGCGAGGTCTCGATAGCGAGGAATCAGGCGATCGTTGGCGTCAACATCGACACCTACCTCGGCGTATGCCGACGCCTTCTGGCTGGGTGGCTCGGTCGGGGACATCGATCAGCGACGCTCCGGGGCCAAGGCCACCATCGTCTCGTCGGAGCGTCCGTTGCGCCGTGGGGCAGTGCCGTTTCCGTTGCCATTCGTCGGCGGCGACGGAGACGCCGTCACGAGGGGCACGGACAAGGTGTCCATCTCGAAATCCGTTTGTACTGAAACAGGGTAGTCACCATTGAAGCAGGCGAGGCAGGTTGTCTTGCCAAGGTCGAGCGCGCGCTGCAGACCTTCGAGGCTGAGATAGCCGAGCGAGTCGGCGCCGAGATGTTGGCGGATCTCCTCAACCGACTGGCGCGCGGCGATCAACTCCTGGCGGGTGGCCATGTCGACGCCAAAGTGGCAAGGATGCTGAATCGGCGGAGCGGCGATGCGCATGTGGACCTCGGATGCGCCAGCTTCACGAACCAGCTTCACGATCCGAGGCGTGGTTGTGCCTCGAACGATCGTGTCGTCGACGACGATCACTCGTCGGCCAGCGAGCACGGACGGCATCGGGTTGTATTTCAGATGTGCGCCGAGGTCTCGCAGGCGCTGATCAGGTGAGATGAATGTCCGGCCGACGTAGCGGTTCTTGACCAGGCCCTCGGAGTAGGGGATGCCGGACTCAAATGAATAGCCAATCGCATGCGCGGTTGCGGAGTCGGGCACTCCGATCACGACGTCGCCGTCGGCGGGATGCTCACGCGCGAGTTCGACACCCAATTGCGAGCGCGATTGCCAGGCGGCCTGGCCATCGAGAATGGAGTCGGGTCGGGCGAAGTAAATGTGCTCGAAGACGCATCCGGCTGGCTCGGCGGGGATCACTGACTGGTAGGAGCGCATGCCGCGCTCATCGATGGTGATCATCTCGCCGGGCCGCACTTCGCGGAGCAGGGTCGCACCGAGCTGATCGAGTGCGCAGGTCTCGGAGGCGACCACGTATCGTCCACCGACCTGGCCGATGCACAGCGGCCGCACCCCGAATGGGTCGCGAGCAGCCATCAACCGGTCAGGCGTGAGCAGGACGAGCGAGTAGGCGACTTCGATGTGGCGCATCAGCGCGCTGAAGCGCTCTTCCCACATTGCGTCGGCGTCTGGTTCGTCCTCGCCGAAGAGGAGCATGTATTTGGCCAGCACCTCAGTGTCGGTGGAGGTTTCGAAGGTGGCACCTGACTCCGTCAGCTCGACGCGGACCTGGGCCGCATTGACGACGTTGCCGTTATGGGCGATCGCGACCTGGCTTCCAGTCTGAGGATCATCGACCAAGATCGGTTGGGCATTGCGGAACCGACTGGCGCCGGTGGTGGAGTATCTGGTGTGACCGATTGCGGCGATGCCTTCGAGTTCGGCGGCGCTCTGCTCATCGAAGACCTGGGCGACCAGTCCCATGCCTGTCTTGACGTTCAGCTGGCGACCGTCGGTGGTGCAGATGCCGGCGCTTTCCTGCCCACGATGTTGCAGGGTGTGGATGCCGTAGAACGTCTCGACCGCGACATCGACCTCGGGCGCCCAGATGCCAAAGACGCCGCACGCCTCTCGGGGGCGGTCGTCAATCTCGCGTAGGGGGCTGTCAGGGTGCAGTGCTTCAGAGTTTGAGTCGGCAATCGGCTGATGCACGCGCGGGCCTCGCGTTAGTCGATTCCGGTCGGTATCTGCACGTTACCGCACCTGATCCGTGGGTACCAGACGCCGATGTTCAACCATTAGACATCTGTCCTCTACGGCACGGAGTCCGGCGATTCTCGCCTGTTTGAGTCCTTTAGGATTGACGATTCCGAGTTGCAACCAGACTGTCCGCACCCCAGCGGGCTGGGCTGCGATTGCGTCGGCGATCGGCCGGTCGGTGTCGACTGAGCGGCGGAAGACATTGACGGTGTCGATCTCGACACCGGGTAGTGCCTCCTGAGCTTCCGCGAGTGACGCATAGACGTGTTCGCCCAGGATCTCCTTGCCAGAAGAAGTTGGGTTGATTGGGATAATCCGGTAGCCGTGCCGCTGCATGTAGGCGGTGACGCGGTGTGAATCACGTTCGGGTTTTGGCGAGAGGCCGATTACCGCGATTGTCTGCATGTCGGAGAGTGATGCCTCGACATCCGCATCGATCTGGTCCTGCCATTGCTGGTCGTTCTCGGTCATCTGCGTCTCCTACCAGATCGGGCCGCGGATCGGGGCATCGGTCAATGCGGAGAACGCCTCCGCGACTTCGAAGATCTGTTGCAGTCCTTCTTCTTCGTGTTGACGCGGCGTCGAGACTGATCCGAGGACATGTCTGGTACCGCTCTTCTTGACCAGTACCAGCTGCCACTGGGCGAACTCCTCGGCCGGCAGTGATCCACCGGCGCGGGCGATTTCTCGGCCTTCGTCCTCGACCAGTAGCTCTCGGATCTTCCAGAACGGGATCAGTTCGTTGGTGCCGATACCGAGTCCGAGGAATCGCTGTTTCATCGATACGTTCTGGCCTGCGCGGTCGGCGACGATGTTCGCGCCCATCAGGGCGTAGACAAGCGAGATGCCTGAGAGGGGCAACAAGACGACTGCGAAGAGCAGCAGGATGCCCATGAGCCAGAAGGGGAACGAGTCGACCGAGGTTCCCAGCACAGCGAGTAGGCCGGCGGTCAAGGCTACGCCGAGCAGCGGCACGATGACGGCCGACTTCGGCGGGCGGATCTCGATGCGGTTCGGCGAGATCTTGACGACGCGCCGATGCAGGAAGCGGGTTCGTTGAGCGAGCGGTTCTGCGACTGCTTCGGGGCGTTGGAGCAGTCGTTCCTCGGCGTCGTCGAGGACCTCGTCCAGCTCGCCAAGCTGTCCGGGCGCGGTTGATTCGGTCGATTCCGTGGTCACACCGTCAGCCTAACAACGGCGATATGCTCGCCACATGGCCCCGCTGGATCGCACGCGCCTGACCGGTTTGATCTTGATGTTCGCTGCGGCGTTCCAGGCGCTCTGGTTCCTGCTTGGCGTGCGTCGTCACAGTTATGCGGCCGTCGCTATTCCCGCCGGCGTGATCACGCTGACGGCTGCCGTCCTGATCTTCTGGGTGGGCTGGACGACGTATGAGCTTGAGGACGATCTCGAGGGTTTGAACTTCGTTCCGGAACCGTTGGACGACATCTAGCGATCGCTTTCCATCTCCGCGCATTCAGTCCGCCCATCCTGGACCTTCGATTCGGCGTAAGTCGTTCTGCGACACGGTTGTCAGTAACTCGCCGACCAGCGATCCGTCGGGCAGAGTCAGGCCTGCTGCGAGGTCGGCCAATGGGCGTAGGACGAAACCGCGCTGGGTCATGTAGGGATGGGGGACGGTGAGCCGAGGCTCGTCGATTTTCTGGCTTCCGTAGAGCAGGATGTCGATGTCAATTGCCCGCGGGCCCCAGTGCTGTTCTCTGACGCGGCCCAACTGGTTTTCGATGGCTTGTAGCGCATCCAGGAGTTCCAACGGCTCGAGGGTCGTTTTGCCTCGGACGACGGCGTTGAGGAAGTCGGGCTGATCGGTGACTCCCCAGGCGTCCGACTCGTAGAGCGAGGAGACTCGGACTTCGTCGAGCACGCTGCGAACTTGCCGGACTGCTGAGCGCATCGTCTCTCGTCGGTCGCCCAGGTTGCCGCCAATTCCCAGGAATATGTCGGCTCCTGGGGTCATTGGCGCACGATGTCGTCGGCCATTCGGACGACGCGGCACATCTCGGCGACGTCATGGACTCGGACGAGGTCGGCTCCGTTGGCGACGGCGAGCGCCGTGACTGCGGCCGAGCCTTCGAGCCGCTGATCGACGCCCCAGCCGAACTGCTCCCCCGTCATGCGCTTGCGGGACATCCCGACGAGGATGGGGCGTCTGAGCGAGCGCAACTCTGTTAGTCGTCTGAGGATTTCAGCGTTCTCCGACAGTTGCCAGCCGAAGCCGAAGCCTGGATCGAGGATGACTCGCTCATGCTCGACGCCGTGTCGTTCTGCGATCGCCAGGGATTCGCGAAATCCGTTCAGGACGGCGGCCACCGGATCCGAGCAGTGGGGTCGACGGCGTTGATTGTGCATCGTGATCACCCAGGCGTCGCGGGCCGCAGCGACGTCGGCGAGCGCCGGGTCGGCCTGGAGGCCGTTGATGTCGTTGAGCACGCTGGCTCCGGCGTTGAGCGCGGCCAAGGCGACCGCGGGCTTGGTCGTGTCGATGGAGATCGGCATGTGAGGCAGGTTGGAGGCGACGCGCTCGATCACGGGAAGGACGCGCTCGAGCTCAAGCTCTTCGGAGACCGGGTGGAATCCTGGGCGAGTGGATTCACCACCGATATCGATGATGTCGGCGCCGTCGCGCAGGATTTGTTCGGCACGTGTGACGGCTTGATCGATATCGATCAGGCCGTCGCCGGCGAAGGAGTCGGGTGTGAGGTTGAGAATTCCGACGAGCAGCGTCCGCGAACCCCACGGAAACGCGTCCAGGTCCACTACAACCCCTTCACAACTCTGACTCCCGCACTCGGGGCCGGCCGCCCACTTCGACCATTTCGAGCTGCTTGCGTTCGGCTTCGCCGGTCGTGATTGCCAGCTCGATCTCTGCCGCCTTGACCGTGTCGGGCTCGTCGCCGTCATCGATTCGCCAGGCTCTGACCGAGGGTGGCTCTTCGGCCAGGGAGACGAGGACCCAGTAGGGCCACTCGGTCGCGCCCTTGTGCAGGCGGGCGATGTTGAGGTCGGTCGGTGATGGTCGGGCTTCGGAGGCGACGTGGGAGTGGTAGATGACGAGCAGGTCGCCGTCGGCGTCGTCGATGGCGTTGTAGAGATGGAGGAGCTGTTGCGGCGGGATGTTGAATCGCCAGGGCGAGGCCTGGTCGTTGGTGGCGCGCCAGAGGGTCAGCGCGCCGTCGGATGCGCGTCCGATGACGCCGCAGCACTCGTTGGGCAGGTCTGTGCGCGAGTGGGCGATCATTTCGTCGATCAAGACCTGCGGCAACTCGAGGCTCATGTTCCGGCCGCCTCCCACTGTTCCTGCTTTTCCCAGAATGTTCGCTCGGTCTGGGGATGGGGAATGTCCGCGCCCCAAGTGTCCCAACCGTGAATGTCGGCGTCGCGGGCGAAAAGTTCAATCTTGCGTTGGCGCGGGAACATCTCCTCGATCCTACGCCTGACTTCGATCGGTTTGCGGGAATGTTCGGCGCGTCGCTCGGAGACGAGTTGTCGGACATTGCGCGCGCCACGGGGGGCGGGAATGCGGCCGCGCTTGAAGACCAGGCAGAGTTCGCACTGGGACATCGTGTAAAAGCCAGGGTTGACTCGCTGCTTGTCCCAGACGAAGGCGACGGTCGCCCAGGCGAAGCCCCAGGCTTTGCCGAGGTCGATCGCCTGGTCGAGGTGGGGAGAGGTTGCCCACATGAAGAGCAGGGAATCGGCGGCCGCGATGGAAGAGACGTCGAGTTCGATTAGGTCGCTGAGTTGGACGGTTGGATAGTGGCGAACGGCTCCGCCGGAGTCGCCGCTGCCTGGTCCGGCGTGTTGGAGTTGTCCCTTGTAGTCCCAGGGCGGGTCGGCGTAGATGACGGCGTAGCGCTGGCCGGAGTCGGGGGTGGGCAGTGGTGGGAACTTCTCCGACATCAGCGCGCCTCGTTATGACAGATGTTGGAGCGGGCGCGGACTCGGAAAAAAGGGGAATCCTGGCGGCGGCGGCGCGATCTTGCGCTGAGAGCTGATGATCGTGCTGGGGAGCGATCGGATTTGATCGGGTTTGATCGGATCTGTTCGGGTTCTTCCGTGTTATGTCGAAGGCAATTCGAGTTCTTTCGGGAGTTTTCAGTTTTGTTTGAGAGCAAGGACATGGGCGTAATGGTGCAGGAACCAGCAGGTGAGGAAGGGAAGCTCACGAGAGCTTGCGCTTGCCGCGTCCGCTACATCCTTTCGTTTGGCTCGCCGTATCTTGCCGCGGTCACTCGCACAGTTATTCTACACGTTCGGCGGGAGTTCGGGCGGCGTCCACTCGCGCAGATCGCCGTCGTCGTGGCAAGCGCCGGGTTGGAGCGTCATTTGCAGGTAGGGTCGGCTGGCTTCGGGGGCGATCAGATGATCCAGCCAGTGATCTCGTTCTGTTTCAGGAATGAGCGTGCCGATGTCGCCGAAGCGGAGGTGGATGACGGTGTCGTCCCTGACGATGCCGAAGTCGATGACGGCTTTGCCCGGTTGGAGCAGGCGTCCGACGGTGTTGGTGCGCAGGATCTTTGCGCCGGCGTCGGTGTAGCGGGTGAGCACGGCGGCGTGGAAGTGGACGGGCAGGGCGGAGGGGTCGCCCGAGTTGACGGCTCGGGCGACGGTGCGTTTCCAGACGTGATCGGCGGGCACGTTACCCTCTCTGCCTTCGGCATCTCCCCCTCAGAGGGGGAGAGAAGAGACTGATCGGCGTCTCCCCCTAGAGGGGGGAGGTCCTTACGCAGAGGGGTTGTCGATGGGGACGCCGACGACTGAACCGTATTCGGTCCAGGAGCCGTCGTAGTTCGAGGTGTTGTCGATGCCGAGGAGGTAACGGAGCGCGAACCAGCTGTGGGAGGAGCGCTCGCCGATTCGGCAGTAGGCGATCACGGGCTGGTCGCCGGTGATGCCCTGAGACTGGTAGATCTCACTGAGCTCGTCGGCCGACTTGAAGGTGGCGTCCTCGGCGACGGCGGTGGCCCAGGGGATGTTGGAAGCGCCGGGGACGTGGCCCTTGCGCTGGGCGGTCTCGGGCAGGCCCGGCGGGGCCATGATCACGCCGTTGAACTCGTCCGGGGAGCGGACGTCAACGAGTTGGCCGCCGGCCTCGACGTGTGCGAGCACGTCGGGCAGCTTGGCTCGGAGGGCTTCGTCGCGCTCGGCGACGGCGATGTTCCCCGAGGCTGCTGCGGGAGCGTCGGTCGTGGTGGCGCGGCCCTCGGCCTCCCACTTAATCCGGCCTCCGTCCATCAGGGCGGTGTTGGTGACGCCGTAGAGCTCGAGCATCCAGAGAGCATAGGCAGCGAACCAGTTGTTGTTGTCGCCGAAGAGAACGATCTGGGAGTCGTCGTTGGCGCCGGCGCTGCGCAGCAGGTTGGTGACGACCTCGCGGGAGGCGACATCTCGGGAGACCTGGTCCTGGAGCTGTGAGGTCCAGTTCCAGGCGACGGCGCCCGGCGGGTGGCCTTCGTCGTACGCGGAAGTATCGACGTCAACCTCGATCAGGACGACGTTCGGATTGTCGAGGTTGTCGGCGACCCAGTCGGTTGAGACGAGCTTCTCGGGGTGTGCGTAGTCTGCCATGTTGGGGTTCCTTTCAGTGGAGCGGTAGTGGGGTTGTGGTCGGCGGGGCGTTTTCACCCCCCTCTGCCTTCGGCATCTCCCCCCTCAAGGGGGGAGAGTGAGTGGTTACTCGGCATCTCCTCCCTCAAGGGGGGAGAAAGGGACTGAGATGTCTTGAAGCTCACCACCAGATTTTGCCTTCGATTTCTTCGTCTCCGGCGATGTCTTCGTAGTCTCGGTTCCAGAGGCCGGTGGAGAGGTACTTCCAGCCGCCGTCGGCGAGGAGGACGACGATGTTGCCGGTGTCGAGCCGTTCGGCGGCTCGCTGGGCGGCTCGGATCGCAGCGCCGCAGGAGATGCCAGCGAAGATGCCTTCTTCTTCGAGCAGGCGCTTGACGACGGCGAACGAGGTTCGGGAGTCGACCATGATTCGGGCATCTAGCACGGACTCGTCAAGGACGGGCGGGATGTAGCCCTCGTCGAGCGAGCGGAGGCCCTGGACGAGATCGCCAGGATGGGGTGCGGCGGCGATGATCTTGATGTCGGGGTTCTGCTCTTTGAGGTAGCGTCCGACGCCGGTCAGCGTGCCGCCGGTGCCGAGTCCGGCGACGAAGTGGGTGATCTCGGGGCAGTCTCGGTAGATTTCGGGTCCGGTGGTCTCGTAGTGGGCGCCGGGGTTGGCGGCGTTTTCGTACTGCATGGGCATGAAGACCGAGGGATCGGCCTCGTACATCTCTTTGGCCATCCGTACCGCGCCGTTGGAGCCGGTCTCGCCCGGTGAGAGGACGACCTCGGCTCCGAAGAAGGAGAGCAGGTCTCGGCGCTCAACGGAGACCGATTCGGGCATCACGCAGCGCACGGGATGTCCGGTGAGTCTGCCCATCAGCGCGATCGAGAGTCCGGTATTGCCGGAGGTTGGTTCGAGGATGGTCTGGCCGGGCTTGAGTGAGCCATCGGCGTGGGCCGCGTTGATCATCGCCCGGGCGATCCGGTCCTTGACCGAACCGGTCGGGTTCTGGCCTTCGAGCTTGACCCAGATCGCGACATCGGGGTTGGGCGACATCCGCTGCAAGCGGACGAGCGGGGTGTCGCCGATCGTGTCAAGCAGCGACTGGTAACGGACCGGAGCGGCGGTCACCATCAGCGGTGGCCTCCGGCGAGTGCAGGGAGGATCGCGAGGACGTCGCCGTCGGCGAGGGAGGTGTCCATGCCGTCGAGGAAGCGGATGTCTTCGTCGTTGAGGTAGATGTTGACGAAGCGGCGGAGTTCGCCGTCCTCGAGCAACTGGTGACCGATGCCGGGGTAGGAGGTTTCCAGCGTGGTCAGCAGTTCGCCGACGTTGGCGGATTCCAGTTGTACCTTCTTTTCGCCGTCGGTGAACTTCTGCAGCATGGAGGGGACTCGGACTTCAACTGCCATATGTTGCTTCCTCTCGCTGGGGGCCGCCCCCCTCTGCCTTCGGCATCTCCCCCCAGAGGGGGGAGAGTGGAGTTTTGTTGGCTTCTCTCCCAGGGGGATGGAGTTCTGCTGGCTTCTCTCCCTGAGGGGACTAGTTCTCGTGGAAGGGTGAGCCGCAGAACTCTTCGTAGTCGATGAGTTCGGTCACCGTTGGGGCGTCACCGCAGAGCGGACAGCCCGGGTCTCGGCGGATCTTGACGGTGCGGAAGTCCATGGCCAGGGCGTCGTAGAGCAACAGGCGGTTCTTGAGCGGCTCGCCCTGCTCAAGCAGGACTTTGATCGCCTCGGTCGCCTGGATCGCTCCGACGGTGCCGGGCAGTACGCCGAGCACGCCGGCCTCGGAGCAGGACGGAACCATGCCCGGAGGCGGCGGCGACGGGTAGAGGCAGCGGTAGCAGCCCTCGCCGGGGAAGAAGGTCGTGACCTGGCCCTCGAAGAGGAAGATCGAGCCATCGACGAGGATCTTCTCGGCGAGGAATGCGGCGTCGTTGACCAGGTAACGGGTGGCGAAGTTGTCGGCTCCGTTGATGATCACGTCGTACTCGGGGATGATCTCCATCGCGTTGTCGGATGTCAGCGGCGAGGTGTGGGTGACCACGTTGATGTTCGGATTCATGTCGAGAATCCGATCCTTGGCCGAGTCGACCTTCATCCGTCCGATGTCGGAGGTGCCGTGGATGATCTGTCGCTGGAGGTTGGAGCGGTCGACGACATCGAAGTCGGCGATGCCGATGGTGCCGATGCCCGCGGCGGCGAGGTAGACGAGGACGGGGGAACCGAGACCTCCGGCGCCGACGGCGAGAATCTTGCCGTCGATCAGCTTGCGCTGGCCGAGCGGGCCGACCTGGTCCATGATCAGGTGGCGCGAGTAGCGCTCGACCATCTCGGGCGTCATGACAGTCGGGGTTGGACCAGCGCCGCCGGCGATGGCCGGTATGACAGCGAGTTCGTCACCGTCGGCGACCGGCGTCTGGGGGCCTTCGAGCGAGGTGATCTCGTGGTTGTTGACGTAGACGTTGACGTGTTCGAGCAGTTCCTGCTCGCCGTCGAAGACCATCTCGCCGAAACCGGGGAAGCGCTGATCGAGATCGCGCAGCACGCCGTTGACGTCGATCCCGTCGGCATCGACGAAGGTGCGGTTGCCGGTGATCTTCCGGAACGGCGTTGGGATGTAGACCTTCACGCTCATGGGCTTGTCCTCTCAGCCTCTCAGCTTGTTCGTCGGCTCGCTTAGCTGTCAGAGAGCGGCATTGACAGGTACCGCTCTCCCGTGTCGCAGATGGTGGTCACGACACGACAACCGGGACCGAGACGCCTGGCGACGATGTTCGCCGCGTATACGTTCGCTCCCGATGAAATTCCACACAAGATGCCTTCTTCACGCGTGAGCCGAAGCATCATCTGCTCGGCGTCGCGATCGGAGACCCCGATGACCTCGTCATACACCTCGCGGTTCAGCACACCCGGGACGAATGATGCACCGATGCCCTGAATGGCGTGGACGGAGAATCGTCCGCCCTGCAGCACGGGGGAGCGCTCGGGTTCGACCGCGGTGACGGTCAGGCCCGGCTTGCGATCGCGGAGCACTTCTCCGACGCCGGTGATCGTGCCACCAGTGCCTACTCCGGTGACGAAGGCGTGCAGGCGCTCACCATCGGCCATCTCCCGGCCTTCCAGGCCCGACCAGATTTCCAGGGCGGTTGTGCGCCGGTGGATCTCAGGATTGGAAAGATTCTGAAACTGCTGGGGCATGAAGTAGCCATCTTCTGAGGCCAACTCTTCCGCTGCGAAGACCGCGCCGGTCATGCCCTCGATGGCCGGCGTCAACACGACTTCTGCACCGAACCGCTCCAGCAGCCGGCGACGTTCGTGCGACATGTCTTCGGGCATGGTCAGGATCAGTCGATAGCCCTTGACCGCGGCGACCAATGCCAGTCCGACTCCCGTATTGCCTGAGGTGGGCTCGACGATCACATCCCCCGCCCGCAAGGCGCCGCTGCACTCCGCGTCCTCGATCATCGACTTGGCGATCCGGTCCTTGACGGAACCGCCAGGATTGAGCGACTCCATTTTGGCAACCACCTCGGCTGCGCCCTCCGGCACGATGCGAGACAGCGTGACCATCGGCGTTGCGCCGATGAGATCAAGCACGGAATCTGCCAGCTGCGGTCGCGTCAAGGTCAAGGTGGCGTTCGTCTCGTCCAGGTTGGCGGTCAAGTCGTTGGTCTAGATGTGGTATCGACCGCCGGTCGGTGATCCCATCAGGGCCGTTTCCGCAGCCAGGTCGGCGATTGAGCGGTCGGCCAGGGTGTCCAGAATGGCGGCGCGCACGTCGTCCCAGAGGCGGACTTGCGCGGCCGCCCCGGTACAGCGCTCGGAGGCACGTCCGTTTTGGGCGCCGCGTTCGAGGCAGGCGGCCAGGGTTAAGGGTCCTTCGAGCGCTTCGACGACGCGGTCCAGTCGGATGGCATCGGGGGCCATGGCTAGTTGATGTCCGCCCTGTGCTCCACGAGCGGAGGAGATGAACCCTGCCGCCCGGAGACGTCCGAGCACCTGGCCGGCGAGCGAGGGCGGGATCCCCTGACGATCAGCGATCTCCGACGAGGGAATCGGGGCGCCGTCGTCGTGCTGGGCCAGGTCGACCAGGGCACGAATCCCGTAGTCGCTGGTAGAGGACAGCTTCATCATCTGGAAATCATCCCCGCCGTATCGCGTTTGAAGCGATGCGGATAATCTTGACTGAAATAGTAACATTTCCCTTCGGCCAGCCAACCAGGACCACGGACCGTTCGTTGGAGCAGCCCCATGACCACGACCACCAGTGCATTCGACGCGACACAGATCGAGGCGACAGCCGAGCGACTGGCCAGCGCACATCCCTCCGACATCATCGCCGAGGCGCTATCGCACTTCGGCAACCTGACGATCTCGTTCAGCGGCGCTGAGGATGTGGTGCTCGTCGACTTCGCGGCGAGAGAGGCGAGGAAGCTGAATCGGTCGTTCAGCGTGTTTAGCCTCGATACGGGTCGGCTGCATCCGGAGACACTCGAGTTCATCGAGCGCGTGCGTGAACACTATGACATTCCGATCGAGGCGTACTCGCCGCAGGCCGACGCGGTCGAGGCGCTGGTCCGGGAGAAGGGGCTGTTCAGTTTCCGCACTGATGGGCATGGCGAATGCTGCGGGATTCGCAAGGTCGAGCCTCTGGGTCGGGCGCTGGCATCAGTCGACGCCTACATCACTGGTCAGCGCAGGGATCAGTCGCCCGGGACGCGAGCGGAGATTCCCGTCGTGCAGCTCGATCCGGGTTTCGGCCGAGCGGACCGTCCACTGGTCAAGTTCAACCCGCTGGCCAACTGGACTTCGGCGCAGGTGTGGCAGCAGATCATGGCTTACGGCGTGCCCTACAACCCGCTTCACGACCAGGGGTTCAAGTCGATTGGCTGCGCACCGTGTACTCGGGCGACGCACCCCGGCGAGCATGAGCGGGCCGGCCGTTGGTGGTGGGAAGAGGCGACTCAGAAGGAGTGTGGCCTGCACGCTATCAATCTGGGCAATCCGGGCGACCTGGAGCAGTAGCGGCAAGGATTGCGTCGACCAGGTCGCTGGCGCCGATCGGCGCCTCGGCCAGGACTCGGCCGTCGGTCGTTGCCACGACCGGAACAGCGTCGCCGTATTCGCCCTCCCGGGTCGACCAGTCGAAGAGCATGGCGGCCGAGAGCGAGGCCATCAACTCCGTGGCGCGATCGCAGGCGCTGCAATCGGTCTTGACCCAGAGCACGAGCTGTAGAGACTCAGCCACGACCCAGGCCTCCGCGTCGGCTGCCTCTGTGGGTGTGTCGCTCGATCGTCAAGCCAGTCGGGACCGGGTCTTGTCGATGTCGACGCAGGTGCAACGCCATCCAGACTGCTGCGACGGCCGTCACAATCGCGAGTAGCTGCGGGACCGTGAGCGCTCCGGCGATGGCTGCCTCGTCGGTGCGCAAGAGCGAGAGCGACCCTCTGACGAGGGCGTAGGCGAAGACGTAGAAGGTGAATCCCCAGCCTGCTCCGACGCCCATGCGTCTGAGCAGGAAGAGACCGCCGAGGATCATGAAGTCGAGGATTGGTTCGTAGCCTCCGGCGACGGGGTGGACAGCGACCGGGGCTTCGCCGTCGAATCCGCGCGAGCCTCGGAACCAGCCGTCGACTCCCGGGGCCGACCAGGGGCCGTCGGTGAAGGGGTGCGTGTAGCGGAACGCCCAGGGGAGTTCGGAGGCGTTGGCGAAGTGCTCTCCGTTGACGAAGTCGCCGAACCGGCCAACTGCCTGTCCGAGAATCATGCCGGGTGCGGCGACATCGAGCGCCACCCACTTGGGAAAGTCCGGCTTGAAGAAGGTGACGTAGATGAAACCGCCCAGGACGCCGCCGATCATCGCTCCGTAGATCGAGATACCGCCGTCGGTGAGGGCGAAGATGTCGCCGAATTTCTGAATCTGGTCGGTGTGTTCGAAGACCCAGAGCAAGCGGGCGCCGATGATGCCTGACAGGACGGAGACGACGGCGATTGACATGGCGTCGTCTTCGGAGATTCGCGCTCGGCGCGCCAGGCGGACGGCCAGCCAGACGCCCAGGGCGATCCCGACGGCGGTGAAGAGTCCGTGCCAAGTGAGCTCGAAGCCGCCCGTGTCGATCAACACCGGGTTGATGTTGATATTGATGATCCCGACCAGCTCAGCCATCGTCCCGCCTCCCGTCCTCAGGTTGAGCGTAATCGCCGCCGAACAGTCCGCGCCGCGGTCCGAAACGGAGTTTGCGCTTCTGGGCGATGTCGCCGCTGGCCAGACGTTGGAGTTCGGAGGTCATGTCGATACCGTGACCGGCCTGGCCGGCCAGTTGTACCTGGTCGTTGGTTACCCGAGCCCAGATCCGGCGCCTGGGCATGAAGAAGGTCGTCGTCATTCCGACGATGCCGAGCCCGATCCCGACCCAGAAGGCGATCCCGCCCGGATCTCGTCGCACATTGAGTCCGGTGAACTCGCGCGGCCCGGCGAACTGATAGCGCAATCCACTCTGGACGATCTCCTGGCCCTCGTCCAGTTCAATCCGGCCGGTCTCGCCGCCGAGGCCAAGAATCATCCGCGACGGGCGTCCGACCTGGCCGCCGGCCGAGGACTCGTTGGTCGAGCCGACCGCGAGCTGGACGCTCTCGCCGCCCAGGGCATCGAACTGCTCGGCCGTGCGCGCGAGGCCGAAACGTTCCAGCGCGATCAGCGCATCGCCGCTCGCGCCGGGGATATCCGGCGCGACTTCGTAGAAGACCGACTCGGCGCCCAGCCAGGTCAGGGCGATCGTGCCGACGGTCTGTGTCTGGTCCTGCTCCAACGATCCCTGCAGCGCCGGATCAGGTTCGGAGCCGAGGAACGCCAGACGGACTCCACCGCTCAGCTCGACGGATTCTCCGACCGCGAGGCCGCCACGCTCTTCATCGCGATCGGGTGAGTAGTAGAAGAACCCCTCACCGACTTCGCCGTCCTGGAAGCCGATCCAGATGAATCTGTCCTCAGCAAGCGGGAGCGCCACCAGGCGCGCTTCGTTCTGCGCCTGATCGAGCGAGACGAGACCGTCGAAGACGACCTCGCCATCGACCGATATGGCCAGCCTCGGCGCGGGCGGCGGCTCCTCTCCGACCCCGAGATCGGCGAAGGTCAGACCGGACGGCTGCTGCGGTGTCGCGATCACGCGGTACCAGAACTCAAACCCCTCGGCGACAGGCACCAGGGTGATGGCCAGCGACCGGACTCCATCTAATGGGATCAGCGTGTAGCCGGCGACTCGGGGATCGTCGGATTCCTCATCGATGACGACGTCGGCGACTTGGTGCTCCAGGGAGATCACTTCTTCGGAGACGACCGCGCCGCCCCGCTCGACGCGAATCCGCGGGCCGACGATCTGCTGGTCGAGGAAGTGCGTTTCGGCGTAGAGGAGTTGACCCGAGGCGTGATCGAAGACGCGCAGCTCCGCGCCGTGCTCCCAATAGGCGGCCTGGTGGACTCGGTAGCCGGCGGCGTGGACGGGTCCGTTGACGGTGACCTCGCCGCCGCCGACCTCGAACCCACCCTCGGCGACGCGGACGAAGCTGCGGAAGTCCAACGCCTGTCCGTCGTCGGCGAAGCGGGCGACGGCGTCGTCGACGATGATCTGGACCTGGGCGCGGTCGTCTCCGGGTGGGAAGAGGATGTGGGACTCGCCCTCGGCGACCCAGAACTGGTACTCCTCACCGGCGAACTTAGTCACCAGCGTCGCACCGAGCAGCAACAGCAGGGCGAGATGGGTGACGAAGGTCGCGAGTTGAGCCCAGCCGTAGCGGTCGGCGAAGAGCATCACCTGGCCGTCGCCGGCGTCGACCTCCTCGACGTTGTATCGCGCGGCTCTGAGCCGTTCGACTAGCTGTGCCTGAGCTGAAGCCGGCTCTGCGTCCTCGGCGATGGGCGCGGAGGCGCGATGGCGAGCCCGATCGAAGTAGGCGGCGTTGACCCGCTTGGGCGGCTTGCGGACGGTTCGCCAGATCGGCGGGGCTCGACTGACCGTGCAGACCGAGATCGCGAGCGCGACCAAGGCGACGACTGCATACCAGTAGGGCTGCTTGTAGAGGTTGAAGACGCCGCCGTTGGTCTCGTAGAACCAGGGGAAGTCGGCCAGGACGTCGGTGAACCAGCCCCAGGTCGGGCGTTGGAGTTCGATGTGCTCCTCGACCTGCTCTGGGATGTCTGCGAGTTGCGGCGGGACCTGGGGGATGATGACGCCGATCGCCGAGAAGAGCGCCGCGGCGAGGATCAGCCCGATCGCCCACTTGACCGAAGTCAGTCGACGCCAAATCCACCAGGCGGGGTCGGGCCAGGTATCACGCCGCATGAATCTCAGCGTATCGGCGGACTCTTCAATCCCGATCCGGTGAGCGGGACGAGGACGCGCTCGTCATCGGCGATCAGGTTGCGTTCCTGGAGACGCTTGAGGGCGGCGAGGGGTACGGCGGATGTGGGCTCGACGTAGAGGCCGCGCTGGGCGATGGTCCGGCGTGCGGACTCGATCTCGATTTCCGAGACGACGCTCGCTGTTCCTCCGCTCTCGCGCACTGCTTCCAGCATCTGGGCGAGTCGGGGCGGCTTCGAGACGGCGATGCCGTCGGCGATGGTGGGCTGCGGGTCGCCGGGCTCGTGGTTGCGGAATGCTGCGGCGACGGGGCTGATGTTCATCGACTGGATGGCGTAGAGGCGCGGCATTCGCTCGATCCGGTCGAGCTGGATCAGCTCGCGGAAGCCTCGATAGAGGCCGATGAGCAGCGAGCCGTTGCCGACCGGCAGGACGATGGCGTCGGGCAGGCCGTGCTCGGCGATCTCTTCGGCCGCCTGCTTCATGCCCTCGCTGAAGTAGGGGCTTCGGTTGTGGGAGAGGTAGGGGATGCCCTGCCGCCGGGAGTACTGTTCGGCGGCGTCGGCGACCGCCTCCCGGTCCCCGTCGACAGCGTGGATGTTGCCGCCGACGGCGGTGATCTGCGCCTGCTTGGCCTGGGGAGCGTCGGCGGGGACGAAGATCTCAGCCGACATCCGGGCGGCGGCGGCGTAGGCGGCGAGCGACGCGCCGGCGTTGCCGGACGAGTCCTCGACGAATGCGCTGCTGCCCGCGCTCCAGGCCGCCGAGACGAGCATCGCCGCGCCGCGATCCTTGAACGATCCGGTCGGCGAGAGGTGTTCCAGCTTCAGTTCCAGACGCAATCGTCGGGCGTCGGGCCAGTCGAAGCTGATCGTCGGTGTGCCGCCCTGGCCCAGGGGCAAAGCGGTCAAGGGGATGCGCATGCCGCCCTCGGGCAGCCTGGGATACTCGATCTCGAATAGTCCGCCGCATTCGGCGCAGGATAGCTCCAACGAAGCAGAGGCTTCGTTCTGGCAGTCGAGACAGCGGAGGTGGTGTCGGACGACGGGCATTAGCTGAAGAAGCCTCGCAGGTCGTCAAGCAGGAGGTCGGGCACTTCCATCGCGGGGAAGTGACCGCCCTCGGGGAACTCGGTCCAGTGGACGACGTTGAAGGCTCGCTCGCACCAGGATCTGGGGGGCATCGGCGTTCCCCGCTGCAGCTTGACGAAGCCGGTGGGGACCTCGATCCGTTGTCCTTCCCGCAGGCGGGCCTGGCCGCCGATTTCGGCCTCGACGTCTGCGGGTGGACGGGTGGCCTCGTGGTAGATGCGCATGGCCGAGGACTGCGTGCGCGTGAACCAGTAGATGGCGACGGTGGCCAGGAGCTCGTGCTTGCTGAACCGGCGGTAGAGGTCGCCGCCGCGCGGCTTCTCGTCTTCGCGCATGATGTCGGCGAGGATCCACCACTTGTCGACGATCCAGGCCATCAGACTGACCGGCGAGTCCTCAAGGTGGAAGGCCATGGTCTGGAACTTGGTGCCGTGGATGCCACGGTGGGCAGCGTCGTCGCGGATGTACGCGGCCTGTTCCTCAGCGAAGAAGTGTCGTTCTTCGTCGGTCTCGGGAGCAGCCGCGGACCCGCCTGGGGGGAGCGCGGCCATGGTCAGATGGATTCGGGGGATTCGCTCTGGATGGCGGAGGGCGAACTGTGCTCCGACGGCGGCTCCCCAATCGCCGCCGTGATAGAGGAACTCGTCATAGCCGAGGCGGGCCATGAGCTCAACCCAGATGTCGGCGATTACGGCGGGTCCGTAGCCCATCTTGGTCGGAATGTCGGACCAGCCGTAACCGGGCAGGGATGGGGCGATCACGTGGAAGGCGGGCGCGTTAGGGTCGGCTGGCTCGGCCAGTTGATCGATGATCTTATGGAAGTCGTAGATCGTCGAGGGCCAGCCGTGCTGGATCATCAACGGGCGCGCGTCGGGCCGCGGACTGCGCCGATGGATGAAGTGGATCCCGAGGATCTCTTCGTTCCAGGCGGTGAGAGAGGTCTTGAACTGGGGGAAGCCGTTGAGCAGCGATTCGATGGCGCGCCAGTCGAAGTCGTTGGCCCAGTAGTCGGCGAGGTCTTGCGTGAAGGCGAGATCGATGCCGTAGAGCCAGCCGGAGTCGGGGACTTCGGGCAGCCAGCGGACGTCCCCGAGGCGGAGACGGAGTTCGGTCAGTTCGGCCTCGGGGACGTGGATCTGGAAGGTCTGCATGTCATGCCACCTCTGTGCAGCCCCCTCAGTCGCTCCGCGACAGCTCCCCCAAGGGAGGAGCCCTCTAGCGGAGAGGTCGGAAGAAGTCTCGGATGTCCTGGGCCAGCAACTCCGGCTCCTCGAGGGCGGCGAAGTGGCCTCCTCTGTCGTGGACCGACCAGTGGGTGATGTTGTAGGTCTGCTCGCACCAGCTTCTCGGGGCGGTGATGATCTCGCCGGGGAAGACTGAGATGCCAACGGGCGATTCGACGCGGCCGGGGAGGAAGTTCTCGGCCTGGTTCTGGCGCATCTCGTAGTAGTAGCGGGTGGACGAGTTGATCGTCTGGCCGAACCAGTAGATCGAGATGTTGGTCAGGATTTCGTCCTTGGTGAAGCGCTTCTCGATGTCGCCATCACAGTCCGACCAGGAGCGCCACTTCTCGGTGATCCAGGCAGCGAGGCCGGCGGGCGAGTCGGTCAGGCCGTAGGCGAGGGTCTGGGGCTTGGTGCCCTGGATCGCCTGGTAGCCGGTCTCCTGAGCCTGCCACTCGGCCGCCTTGGCGGCGATGGCCTTCTCTTCGTCGGTGTAGTCATCGGGCGACTTGTCGGCCGGCGGGCGCCCGATGGGCATGTTGACGTGCGAGCCGATGCAGTTGTCGGGGTGCTGATAGGCGACCTGGGAGGTGACGATCGAGCCCCAGTCGCCGCCCTGAGCGCCGTACTTCTCGTAGCCGAGCTGTTGCATCAGCGCTCCCCAGAGGAGGGCGGTGCGCTTCTGGCCGAAGCCGCCCGAGGTGGGGATTTGGGAGAAGCCGTAGCCGGGGATCGAGGGCGCGACGACCGTGAATGCGTCGGCCGAGTCGCCGCCGTGGGCGGCGGGGTCGGTGAGGAGTCCGATGATCTTGGAGACCTCGTAGAAGGTGCCGGGCCAACCGTGAGTGAAGACCAGCGGCAGCGGGTTGTCGCCGACGCCCTCCTGGTGGACGTAGTGGACGGTGTAGTCCTCGACGCCGTCGGCCGAGACCTGGGTGGTGAACTGGGGCAGCCGGTTCAGGTAGGTCTCCTGGACTCGCCAGTCGTAGCCGGTGCGCCAGTAGTCGCAGAGTTCTTTCATGTAGGCGAGGTTCGAGCCGTACTGCCAGCCCGAGTCGGAGACTTCGGAGGGCCAGCGGGTTTGCGCGAGGCGGCGCTTGAGGTCGCGGATCTCGGTGTCGGGCACGGCGATCTTGAATGGTTCGGGCATGTGGTGTTCCTCTCGCTGCGGGCGAGTCCTTGGTTGATGTGATCCGCGGGCAGTATCGCATGAGGCAGGCGTTGGCCGATTACCTGGGCACGGCGGGGCCGGGAGCCGTTTGAGGCCCGTGAGAAAAAAAACGAGAAGAAAAAAGAGAGAAAGGCGGGTTACAAGGGGTCGTCGTCTTCCTCGGGGGATTCCTTCTCCTGGCTGTCGGCCTCCGCGCAGGCGGGGGCGACCTGGGTGAGCGCCGGGGCGGCCCCCTCCGCCCCGCACGGGTGCGGGGCACCCCCGGCATCAGGTGCGGGGCAGGCTCCCCCAAGGGGGGAGGTCTCAAGAGCGTCTGGGCGGTCGTAGAGGTCTCGGAGTTTGTGTCGGGCGACGTCGTAGGGGTTTGTCGCGAGGTACATCTCGTGGTTGAGCCGGGCTCGCTCGGTTGGGGCGAACATTTCGCGCACGATGGCGTTGAGCGCTTTGAGGCGAATGTAACCCGGGTTGTGATCGGCGGAGCGTCGCCAGAGGTGGTCGATCCTGGCTCGGTAGTGGAATGGGTTTGGCATGAGTTACTCCTTTTGTTCGTATAGACCCTGCGTTCTGATCGTACCGAGTTCGGGAAGGGTTGGAGAGGGGCGATCAGGGAAGTGAGGCGAGGGTTACTGTCTTCCTCCGCTCGGTGATCGAGGTCTGGGCCCCGTGTCCCCGCATCAAGTGCGGGGCAGGCAAGCACGGGGCATCGGATGGGCTGCGGGGCATCGGATGGGGCGCGGGCCTTAGCGGAGGGGGCGGAAGAAGTCTCGGATGTCTCCGACGAGGAGGTCGGGTTCTTCCATGGCGGCGAAGTGGCCTCCCCGGTCGTGGATGGACCATTGGGTGACGTTGTACTCGGCCTCGACCCAGTTACGGGGCGGGTTGAAGATTTCCTTGGGGAAGACTGAGAATCCGGCGGGGGTCCTGAGTGGTCCGGGCAAGGCGTTGGCGCGGTCGTGCTGGCGACGCTCGTAGTAGTAGCGAGTGGCGGAGTTCATCGTCCGCGTGAACCAGTAGATCGAGATGTTGGTCAGCAGCTCGTCCTTGGTGAAGCGCGTCTCGATGTCGCCGTCGCAATCGGACCAGGTGCGCCATTTCTCGGTGATCCAGGCGGCGAGGCCCGCGGGCGAGTCGGTCAGGCCGTAGGAGAGGGTCTGGGGTCGGGTTCCCTGAATCCACTGGTAGGCGGCTTCCCTGGATTGCCAGTCGCGCATCCGGGCCATGGTCGACCGTTCCATCTCGTTCCAGTCTTCCTCGGGATGATCGGCGGGCGGCTGACTGTTGGGCATGTTGATCTGCGCGCCGATGCAGTGCTCGGGATCCTCATAGGCGGTCAGTGCGGAGACTCGCGCGCCGATGTCGCCGCCCTGGGCTCCGTAGCGGTCGTAGCCGAGCCGGGCCATCAGCGCGACCCAGATCCGGGCGGCTCGCATGTGGCCGAAGCCTCCGGTCTGAGGAATCTGAGAAAAGCCGTAGCCGGGCAGCGAGGGCGCAACCACGGTGAACGCATCGGCGGGATCGCCGCCGTGGGCTGCGGGATCGGTGAGCGGACCGAGGACCTTGCTGACCTCGAAGAAGGAGCCGGGCCAGCCGTGGGTGAAGACGATCGGGAAGGGGTCGGGCCCGACGCCTTGCTGGTGAATGAAGTGGACGGTGTAGTCCTCAACGCCGTCGGCGGAGACCTGGGTGGTGAACTGCGGCATGCGGTTCAGCTCGGCCTGCCGGGCGGGCCAGTCGAAGTCGGTGCGCCAGTACTCGCAGAGTTCCTGGATGTAAGCGAGGTTGGAGCCGTACTGCCAGCCGGAGTCTGCGACCTCCGAGGGCCAACGAGTCTGAGCGAGGCGGCGCTTGAGATCGCGAACCTCCGAGTCGGGGATGTCGATCTCAAATGGGTCGGGCATGACAATCCCTCCGCTGGACGGCCGGCGCGTACGGAATGGTCGGGCAGAATCTAACTTTCGACGACGTCTCCGGCGACGGGGTCGACGCGGACTCCCTTTTGCTCGACCCAGGACAGGGCTCGGTCGATTTCGTCGTGGTCGCCGTCGATTTCGAGGACGACCCAGCCGAAGTCGTGCTCGACGTCGGCCATGCGGATGTTGGTGACCACGTCGAACTCGTGGCCGACGAGGTAGATGACGGGTTCCTTGACGGCGTCGCCCTCAAAGGTGAAGCGGACTCGTCGGGTCGCCATAGCTAGCCTCCTACGCCGACAGGCTCGGGCGCCTCGGCGAAGGCTTCCTCGAATGACTGCAGGGTACCCTCGACAGGGATCGGCTGGGTGACGTGCTCGACCACGGCATCGGCGGTCTTGAGACCGCCTCCAGTGATGAAGGCGACGGTCGGTTCGTCGGGGTCGATCTGTTCGTTGGCGATTGCCTGTCGGAGGCCGGCGATGGTGACGCCGCCGGCGGTCTCGGCGAAGACGCCTTCGCACTCAGCAAGCATCCGGATGCCTTCGACGACCTCGGGGTCGGTGACGGCGGTCGCTCCGCCGTCGGTGCGCTTCATGGTCTTGAGGGCGTAGTAGCCGTCGGCGGGGTTGCCGATCGCCAGCGACTTGGCGATCGTGTCGGGCTTGACCGGGCGGATGTTAGTGGTCTCGTTGCGCCAGGCGGTGGTGATTGGCGAACAGCCCTCGGCCTGCGCGCCGATCATGCGGACCGGCGTTTCCTCGATCAGGCCGTAGCGCTGGAACTCCTGGAAGCCCTTGTGGATCTTGGTGAAGAGCGAGCCCGAGGCCATCGGCGCGACGACCTGTCGGGGGGCTCGCCAGCCGAGTTGTTCGGCGACTTCGTAGGCCAGCGTGCGCGAGCCCTCGGCGTAGTAGGGGCGCACATTAATGTTGACGAACGCCCACTGTCGGTTGTCGGCGAGCTCGGAGCAGAGGCGGTTGACGTCGTCGTAGGAGCCGTTGACCGAGACGATGGTTGGGTTGTAGACGGCAGAGCCGAGGACTTTGCCGGCTTCGAGGTCGTGGGGGATGAAGACGATGGCGTCCATGCCGGCTCGGGCCGCGTGGGCGGAGACGGAGTTGGCGAGGTTGCCGGTCGAGGCGCAGGCGAGAGTTTGGAATCCGAGCTGGCGGGCGCGCGAGGAGGCGACTGCGACGACCCGGTCTTTGAATGACCAGGACGGGTTGCAGGTGTCGTTCTTGATCCAGAGCTCGCGCATGCCCAGCCGCTCGGCGAGCCGCTCGGCCTTGAGCAGCGGGGTCCAGCCGACGTTGAGGTCGACGATGAAGTCTTCGTCAACGGGGAGGAGGTCGATGTATCGCCAGATCGAGCGTGGGCCAGATTCGATTCGTTCGCGCGTGATCCTGGATTGGATGCCGTCGTGGTCGTAGGCGACTTCGAGGGGGCCGAAGCAGAAGTCGCAGACGTGGAGCGGTTCGAGCGGGAACTCACGGCCGCACTCGCGACAGGCGAGGCAGGTGGCATAGGTCATGGTCGGTTGGGTCTTTCGCTAGCAGGGGACGGTCGGCGGAGCGGGAACGTGTGGGTCCTCCCTCGCCGCGCCCCGGTCACGAGGTGCTAGCGAGGCAGGACCTCGGGCATCGCCATGCGGCCCAGCATCATCACATCGGCGGTCGTGCGCGTGGTCATTGTCGAAATCGTACAACAGCGGCGGGCGTCAATCCCAGACCTGAGACATATCGATAACAAGGCCGCTACATACGTCTTCGCCGGAGAGTTCTGTGGGATCGTCGAGTTCCTCGACGTCGCCGTTCTGCCGGTAGATCCAGACTTTGCGTTCGAAGGGGTCGATCAGCCAACCGAGGCGCACGCCGCCTTCGATCCACTCGACCATCTTTTCTTGCTGCTGGGCGAGGGATTGACCCGGTGAGCGAACTTCCCAGATCAGGTCGGGAATCACGGCGTAGGGGCCTCGATACGGTCGCTCTGCCTGGGGCATGCGCTCAGGCGAAACCCACGATCCGTCGGGGAACTTACGGAATCCGGCAGGCAGATCGTATCCACCAGCGCTGTCGAATCCCTGGCCTCCACCAGGGCCGCGGACCCAGAGACCAACTTCGATAGACATTCTGAATGTGAACGCAGAGCCCTCCCAAGACACCATGGCGCAGCGCAGCTTTCCGTTTGGCATCAGCTCGATGCGCGCGTGACGATTGGCTTCGCGGGTCTCCTCCCACCAGTCCTCCGTGAGCTCGAACCCATCGGGCAAATCGATCAGCAGTTGCCCTTCGATCTCCTGAGGGATCGCGGGCGCCCACTCATAGACCGCGGTCGCTTCATTGACGCTGGTCATGTCACATCCATGCCGGGTCATGCTGGGCCTAGCCGTAGCGTTCTTCGCGCCAGGGGTCGCCGTGCATGTGGTAGCCGTACATTTCCCAGAAGCCGGGGGCGTCGCGATTCATGAACTCGAGGCCGCCCACCCACTTCGCCGACTTCCAGAAATAGAGCGAGGGGATGACGGCGCGGACCGGGCCACCGTGCATGGGGTCGAGGGGTTTGCCGTCGTGGGCGATGGCGAGCATGGCGTGATCGTCGGCGCGGATGTCCGCCATCGGCACATTCGCCGTGTAGCCGCCGTAGCAGTGGAACATCACGTGTGTCGCCGAGTCTTTGACCCCGAGCGCTTCGAACAGGTCCGAGAACAACACGCCGTCCCAAGTGTTGTCGTAGCGAGACCAATGAGTCACGCAGTGAATGTCGTTCAGCTTCTGTGAGACGCCGATCTCGGCGAACTGCTCGTAGGAGAGGATCCGCTCCTGTTCGACCTCGCCCCAGACCTGCAGGTTCCAGTCCTTGGTCTCGACGACGGGCGTGCCGCCGTAGGTCAGGACCGGCCATTCGCGGATCAGTCGCTGACCCGGTGGCAATCGATCGTGTCCGGTTTCCTTGCGCTGCCGCTGCAACTCCGAGAACGGCACTCCGGTCAGAATCTCGCTCACAAGCCTGCTCCTCCAGAACGCTCACGTCGGCGCACAACATGACCAGATTATCCGAATCCCTGGGCTTCGCGTGTAATCTCGATGTATGGCCGATCTGATGCCCGAGATTCAGAGCGATCCAGCGCCCGAACCGATTGCCGAGCAGCCCAAACACCGTCGCTCTCATCGCCGGTTCATCCTGTTGGCTGTGTTGGTGGTTGTCTTTGACCAGATCACCAAGGTCATCTTGCGCCAGACGATCGAGCTCGGCGACAAGGAATGGTTGGCCGAGTTCTTCGCCTTTTCGCACATCGCTAACGACGGCGGCGCATTCGGGATCTTTGGTGGGCAGAACACGGTGCTCGCGGTCTCGGCGGTTGTCGCCATCGGGGTGGTCGCGATCTATTACTTCTTTCCGCCGATGGATCACTGGCTGATTCGGAGCGGGCTGGCGCTGATTTTGGGTGGGGCAATCGGCAATCTGCTCGACCGGATCTACCAAGGGCATGTGACCGACTTCATCGATTTCATCCACTTCCCGGCCTTCAATGTGGCCGATGCGGCGATCAATGTCGGCGTCGCCGCGATCGTGATTGCGCTGCTGTTCAGCGACCTGATCAAACGTAACCCTCGATCGCCATGACCGACCAACCGACTCCGGCGCTGGAGCTGATGGCCGACCAGGACGGCGAGCGGCTGGATCAGTTCCTGGCCCGTCGGCTGGACGGCGCTTCCCGCAACCAGGCTCGTCACCTGATCGACGACGGTCTGGTGCGGATTGACGGGTCGCTTGAGCGTCCTGCGTACAAGCTGAGTTTCGGCGATCTCGTGGCGATCTATCCGCGTGAGGCTGGGCCGGTCGAAGACGCGGCGGAGATCGAGTTGCGGATTGTCTACGAGGATGAGCATCTCGCGGTGATCGACAAACCGGCCGGCCTGACCGTCCATCCTGCGCCGGGGGAAACGCAGCCGACGCTGATCGCGGCGGTGCTCAACCGCTGGCCGGAGGTCTTGAAGATCGCCGATGGGGAGGCTGAGGCTGATCCACTGAGGCCGGGGCTGGTACATCGACTGGACCGGGATACGACCGGTCTACTGATGATCGCCAAGACCGCCGACGCGCTGCGTTCGCTGCGGGATCAACTGCGGGAGCGGACCATGGACAAGCGCTATCTGGCCGTCACCGTTGGCGCGCCCGATCCGCCGGCTGGACTGATCGACGCGCCGATCGGCCGCGATCCCGCCGATCCTCGGCGCATGGCCATCCTCGACCGGGCCAGACCGTCCCAGACCGGCTACGAAACCGTCGAGCGATTCAGCGATGCCTCGCTGCTCGAATGCAAACTGATCACCGGTCGCACCCACCAGATCCGTGTTCATCTCGCGGCTGTTGGACATCCGATCGCCGGCGACGCCATGTACGGACTGCGGACGCCGCTGATCGAGCGACAGGCGTTGCACGCGAGGCAACTCACGATTCGCCATCCGGCGACTGATGAACCGCTCACGCTTGAGGCCGACCCGCCGGCCGACTTCCGCAGCCTGCTCGATCATTTGCGCGAGGGCGAGCTGCTGCTCGGCGACCAGCCCGGACCGAACGCGCAGCGGGGTTCGACTGATAATGTGAAACGGCAATCCCGCTCGGCCTCGCGCTCAAGTCGGCGCAAGGGTCGGCGGCGGACTCAACACATCCGCTAATCGCTTCAATCCGGAGAGCTGCTCATGAGTGTCCGCGTTCGCTACGGACCCTCCCCGACCGGCGAGCCGCATGTCGGCAATATCCGCACCGCGCTATTCGACTGGCTGCTGGCGAGACGCTTCGGCGGACAGTTCATCGTCCGGATCGAGGACACTGATCAGTCGCGCGCGGTCGAGGGGACCGAGCAACTGATTCTCGACGCGCTGACCTGGCTCGGTCTGGACTGGGATGAGGGACCGGGCATCGGCGGACCGTACGGTCCGTACCGGCAGTCGGAGCGGTTGCCGATGTATGTCGAAGCGGCCCACCGGTTGGTTGACGAGGGCAAGGCCTATCGCTGCAATTGCAGCCCCGAGCGATTGGCCGCGCTGCGCAAGTCACAGCAGCAGGCGAAACAACCGCCTGGGTATGACCGCCGCTGTCGGGAACTGAGGCTCCCTGGCGACGAACCGCATGTCGTCCGACTCGGGATGCCGCTGTCCGGCGACACGATCGTCAACGACTACCTACGCGGCGATGTCTCGTTCCAGAACTCGCTGCTGGACGACCATGTGCTGCTCAAGCGGGACGGCTTTCCGACGTATCACCTAGCGTCGGTCGTGGACGACCACTTGATGGAGATCACGCACGTGATTCGGGGCGAGGAGTGGCTGTCGTCGGCGCCTCGTCACGTCCAGACCTACGCCGCGCTCGGTTGGGATGAGCCGGCCTGGGTTCACATTCCGATCATTCGCGGCCCTGACAAAGGCAAGCTGTCCAAGCGGCACGGCGCGACCTCGATCCGGCAGTACGCCGAAGAGGGGTTCCTGCCCGAGGCGTTGCTCAATTTCCTCGCGCTGCTTGGCTGGTCCAAGGATGAAACCACGACGATCATGTCGCGCGATGAGATTTCGCAGTCGTTCGACCTCGACGGGCTGGGGCTGGCGTCGGCGATGTTCGACATTGAACGTCTGCGTGAGATGAACGCTCGCTACATCCGCGACCTGGAGCCTGGGGACTTTCTGCGTCGAGGTCGTCCGTACCTCGAGGCGAGGATCGGGCGCTCGATCGATGACGACGCGCTGGACACTCTGATTCCAATCGCGCCCGACATCCAGGAGCGGGTCAAGCTCCTACCCGAGTTCGCCGACTACACCGATTTCTTTTTTTCCGAGGGACCGCTGGATTATGCCAACGCCGAGTTGATGGGACGCGGGTACAAGAACAAGCCGTGGGCGGCGCTTGAGTCGGTGGAGGCGTCGCTGGCCGCGTTGCGGGAGATTGAGCCGTCTCAGTGGACGACGCCGGTGCTGGAATCGACGCTTCGCGAGCTGGCGACGTCTCGCGGTGAGAAGGCGGGGGCTGTGTTCACGCCGATTCGGGTAGCGACGACGGGCAAGCGGATTGCTCCGCCACTCTTTGAAACACTGGAGACACTCGGCCAGGAGTTGACGGTCGAACGGCTCAATGCGGCGGCCGAACGGCTGGCCAGGCCGGACGACTAGAGTGATAAGCTGAGGCCCGTTGGGGATTGGTCTAGTGGTAGGACGACTGACTCTGGATCAGTTAGCGGGGGTTCGAATCCTCCATCCCCAGCCAGCTAAAGTCGTCGGTCGCATCTCGCGTGGGGCATTCGTCTAGCGGCCAAGGACACCGCCCTCTCAAGGCGGAGATCAGGGGTTCGAATCCCCTATGCCCTACCAAACGGCACCATACTGCGAACTCCTTCGCTCAGTTCCACCTCCGCTACATCCGCCCCCCGCAGCGGGCTGTCTTGCGGAGTCGGAATCGTGTAGCGGATCACTGCTCGGCCTGGGCGGACCGAGATTCGTTTGACGAACGACCGGATGAACGCCTTCGTCTCGGTCACGTCGCTGGTCTTTAGGAACTCGCTCATCTCCGCTGCGAACCTGGCGACCACCTCGGCGCTGTCCAGCAACTCCCGCCGCTCGGCCAGGACCGAACGGGCTTCCTCCGCCGATTCTTCTAGCTGCGCTTGGCGCTCCTGATGCACGCGCAGACGCGGCAGAATGTCGTTGACCTCCATGTCCGAGCTTTCGACGATGTGCCAGAGTCGATCCATCTTCCGCCGCACCTCTTCCAGTTCCGCCTCGATCGTCTCCAGCCGTTCTCGCTGTTCCCGGGCGACGCCGTCCATCTCCTCGTCCAGCATCTTCACCAACTCGCGGATATTGCCCTCTGTGAGGATGTGATCCCTGATCTGATCGATGATCAGCCGTTCGAAGCGATCTGCGTTCAACCTCGGGGTTTTGCAGCTCTTACTGCCGCCGTTGAGGATCGACTGACAGACGTAGTAGCTGTACCTGCCGCCCTTCGCCTCTGCCGCGGTCAGGGCCTTGCGACAGAGCTCGCAGCGGACCAGGCCGCTCAGCAGGTATCGGCTGGCCGCTTGACGCGGATGCACCCGCTCCGGCGCGCGCGATTGCAATGACTGACTGACCCGCTCGAACTCCGCTCGCGACACGATGGCGGGAAACGCCCCCTCCACCCGAACCGGCGGCGCGCCGCTCTTGTCCTTGAGACCCCAGACCAGGGTGCCCGTGTACGCCTCTTTGACCAGCAATTTGTGGATCGTGGTCTTCAGCCACTTCTTCCCGCGCGGACTCGGGATGCCCTCGGCGTTCAGGGTCCTGGCAATCTCCAGCACGCTCTCACCCGCGAGCGCCATGTCGAAGATCCTGCGCGCCACAGAGTCGGCAGGGGGATTGAGTTCGAGGCGCGGCCGCTTCTTCGCGCCGTCCTGCACATGAACTCGCCGATAGCCGTAGGGGACGTAGGGGCTGACCCAGAATCCTCGTGACGCGGCTTCCCGCATCCCGCGCTTGACTTCCTGAGCGAGGTTCTCCGAGTAGAACTCGTCGACGCTCTCGATGATCGCTTCCATCAGCTTGCCGGTCGGCGTGTCGTCGGCGTGCTCGGTGATCGAGGTGACGCGGATCCCGCGCCGGCGCAGCATCGATTTGAACGCGACCGCATGCTCGCGCTTGCGGGTGAAGCGGGAGAACTTCCAGACCAGGATCTCCTGGAATGGCGCGTCGACTTGGGCGCCTTCGTCCAACATCTTGCGGAACTGAGGCCGGTCGGCGACGCGCCCCGACTCCGCCTCGTCGATGTATTCGCGCACAACGAGATAGCCGTTGCGCTCCGCAAAGTCGCGCAAAGCCCGAAGCTGCGCTGAGACAGAGAGGTCAACGTCCTGTCGGTCGCTCGAAACACGGGCGTAGAGAGCAGCGTGAATCGGTTGCGTTGGCTGTTCCATGATTGCGATCACTCCAAGTTCTCTTCCAAGCCGGGCGCACTGAGGGCTTTGTCCAACCAAACCTGCTGCGAATCACAACCCAGGGTGCTCCAATCGGCGAGCAGATAGTGGCCGAAGTGCGGTGTTGGGAGCGCAAGGTCGATTGCCTCGCCGTCAGGATTCGGGATGTGGTGCATCGTCGGAACGGCCTTACCGTTCCGACTTGGCAGCACGCTGAAGTACGTACCTGGCAACGCGTCCACAAGACGCATTTTGCTCTTCGCTTCGTCGTCCAGCCCTTCCACATCGTCGTACCAACGGGTTCCTGGGTTGTAGAGCCGTCGCCGCTGGTTCTGCTCGCATGAGACATCGATTACAAACAGAGGGATCGCGTGCTCACGCGCCAGTGGGGCGATACGAGGACTGAGGTGGGACTTCTTGAACTCCATGAAGGCAACCGCTCCGCCGTCTCCGTCAACGATGGTGATATCAGGGCGGACCGCGCCACCGAGGAATGCTCGCTCGACGGCTACATCGGAAGCACTGGAAGGAAGCTCATACAGATGAGGCCTCAGACATAGGTCGCAGAACCAGGCGATGTCAGCGAAGAACGGCCGCTGGCATGACGCGAGATGCAGGTTCGGAGCGGCTGAACCCCACGAGGAGCATCCAGTGCATGGGTTCAGATAACCCCTGAGATAGTCTGCCCATTCCCCTTTTGCCCGCTTGTGTTCAGCTGATTCGCCCTTCGGCGGCAGACAGTGTGCGCGGTTTGGGAGGTGAGCAAACGAAGAGCGCTTGGAGCTTCGGTGAACCGGGTATAGCAGGCAGCCCTCGTGCGCTCCCAGGCCGCGGTAGCGCAGGCCCGTCGTTGCCTTGTCGATGTGGACACGCTCACCGCTCTCGTCGGTGGCTGTTCTAATCGTGTCGGCCACTTCGCCCCGCACTCGATCCAAATGCGATGGGTGTAGCGCGTGATGCGTTTGACCCATGTCGCAGTCGTTCCTCGTTCGAAACATGTTATCTGAACTGGCGTCTGCCCGCGAACTCTTTCCTGCGTGGCCGTGCTCGGAGCCTATCGTGGCGGCACGCCCACTCCTGTGACGTTCGTGACGGTATTACAATGTCATCAGAAGTGTCAGGACAACTCCAATGACGGCCAGAAACCCGGAACTCGATTCCTCCATCCGCGAACTGGATCGCGCATTCAGCGATGAGGAGCTGGTCGACCTGCTCCTCGCTCTGGCTCGGCGTCCGGATCGGGATGCACGGAACATGCTCGTGCACCTCGCGGCGGGTTGGCCGGCCGAGGGTTCAGAACTGCTCGATGCTGCAGCCACGGTAGCTTCCCGGCACGACGACTGGGCCGGCGACGACATTCGGCTCAGGCGCTGGCTCACCGTCCTGAGCCACAGCCGCGAATTCGCGGCGCAACTCGGCGGAGATCCGCAGCACGTACTGGATGGACTGGAACGTTCGGCGCTGGATCAGGCTCGGCTGCAGGGAGAGGCGATCGAATCGATCTGGCGCGAGCCCATGCTGAAGCCCGGCGACGCTGCGATGGCGCTCGGCGCTCGCGCAACGAACCGCGAGAAGGTCCGCCGCCTGCGCGAGCGCTCCGCCCTGCTCGGACTGCCCTCCGGCAGCGGCTTCCTCTATCCGGCGTTTCAGTTCGATGCCGTTCGACGCCGCCTCTTCCCGGAGGTCATCGAGGTCAACGAGCTGATCGATGCAGCGGGCGATCCGTGGGGCGTCGCGTCCTGGTGGGTGGCTGAGAACGCACGCATGTCCGAGCGTCCGGTGGACTGTGTCGGAACCGAGCGCGCCCCTGATCTGGTTGCGGCGGCCGGCGCGCTCGTCGAGCCGGTCGGGTAACCCGCGTTGTCGCCGCGCCAGGCGCCACCGCCGCAGTACGACGGTGCGCCCGTCTCATTCCTGCTGGCCGCAGGCACGAGGCTGACGCGGATTCACAGCGCCGAGTTCGCCGTGACCGACTTCAACCCGACTATGGCGCGGCACTCGCTTGGAGGCGGCCGGTTCGACGCGACACCGGACGAATCCTACGGCTTCCTATATGCGGCGGAGGATGACGCCACTGCGGTCAGCGAAGTGTTGCTGCGCGACCTACCGCTCGACGAACGCGGGGCGCGTCTGCTGCCGCACGCAAGGCTTCGGAATCTGCGCATCGGTTGGCTGACAGTAAACCGCGATTTGCAACTCGTCGGTCTGCGCGCTGGTCGGGATCTGGCCGCGATCGGGCAGGACACCTGGCTAACGACCGGCCCGGCGAGCGACTACGAACTCACACGAGCATGGGCCGCGGCGATCCGCGGCTGGGCGCCGTGGTGCAGCGGATTGACCTGGCGCTCGCATCGCGAACCTGAAGGACTCGCCTATGTCCTGTTCGAGGATCGCCTGCCCAGCGATTGCCTCGCCGATGTCTCGTCCGGCGTGCCTCTCACGGGGGAAGACCAGTGCCTCGATGACGGGATCGGCCGACTCTATGTCGAACGGATACTGGAAACCTACCGAGTGGCGCTAGTTTGAAGCTCCGCAAGGGGCGAGAGACGACGAACTGAAGCGGGTCGGCATTCTGCAACACCTCCCCACGACTGAACTCCAGTCCCCTGACGGAGACATGCCGCTAGACAAAAGCTGGACAACCTTGTCGGTAGGTCGGAGCATACCCAGAGCAGAACGGGGGGCTGGGCTGGACAGTCTCTGGACAAGGGATGGGACGGGCCAGCCCGCTTCGGGAAGTGCGCGGCAAGGGCGGATGGGGAAGTTGGAGAATCCCGGACAGTGACCAGGGACCGTGGTGCGGGCAGCTGGGGATGCAGCAAGCAGCAGGACGGGCCCGGCATTCCCCCCAGCGTCAGGGGTCGGCAGGTGGCTGATCGTCGACCGGCGCCGGCAGGGTGCTCGTCCCGTGGAACCGTTCGCCCGTACCGGACTCGTTCTGGGCTCTGACCCAGACGCCGCAAGTGACGCCCGCTTCGAGCCTGTTGTGTGTCAGCCTGGTCTTGTTCACCCTGGGACGCTCGGCCGTGCCGCTGCCCTGCTCCCCGCCGTCCAGCTTCAGATTGACGATCTAGCGGGTCGGCGCGAGGCTGTCGGCGGCGGCCGGCCCGCAGCACTGTCGGACACAGCCGCTGCGGGCGCGGGCCTACCGCTTGTAACCGCCGTCGACCCAGGCCTGACGGATCAGCACCAGATCGGCGTACGTCACTCCCTTGCCGATGTCGGCCACCGCTGCCAGGTACTCGCTGTACGAGATCACGCCGTCTTTGTTGGCGTCGTAGCGCGCGACCACGTCCTGTTCCTGCGTGGATGATGAGGCGGGCGTCTCAGCCTCCGGCTCGGGTTGCGGCTCGGGCTGCGGCTCGGGTTCGGCCTCGACCGTGACCGTGAACGTCGTGCTGGTGCGGCCCCCGTTGCCGTCGTCGGCGGTCACCGTGATCGTCGCCGTGCCCGCCTGCTTCGCGGTCACGGTGAGACTGCCGCCGCCGGCGTTGACGGTCGCGGTCGCGACGCCGTCGTTCGACGAACCGGCGCTGATGGTCAGCGCGTCGTTGTCGGCGTCGCTGAACACGCCGGCCAGCGAGACCTGATGCGTGCCGCCCTCGCGAAGCTCGCTGATCGCGCCGAGCGCGGAGGCTACGGTCGGTGCCGAGTTGGCCGCGACTGTCACCGTGAAGCTGTCCGAGACCGTTCCCTGGTTGCCGTCGTCGGCCCCGACCGTGATCGTCGCCGTACCGGCCTGCTTGGCCGTCAGCGTCAGACTCGACTGACCAGCGGCGACGGAGACCGTGGCCACAGCCGTGTCGGACGACGTGGCCGTGATCGTCAGCGCGTCGCCGTCGTCGTCCGTGAACACGCCGCTGAGCGAGATCCGCCGCGTGTCGTCCGCGCGCAGACCGCTGACATCGGTGATCGCCGCTGCGACGGTCGGCGAGTTGTTGGCCTGGACGGTCGCGGTGAAGCTGTCGGAGACCGTCTCGCCATTGCCGTCGTCCGCGGTCACGGTGATCGTCGCCGCGCCGCTCTGCTTGGCCGTCACGGTCAGACTCGACTGATCCGTAGCGACAGAGACCGTCGCCACCGCCGGGTCGGACGACTTCGCCGTGATCGTCAGCTTGTCGTCGTCGGCGTCGCTGAAGACGCCGGCGAGCGACACCCGGCGCGCGTCGTCCACGCGCAGGCCGCTCAGATCGGCGATCGGCGACGCCACCGTCGGCGCGGCGTTGGTTGCCACCGTGACCGTGAAGGCGTCGGAGACGCTGCCGTCGTTGCCGTCATCGGCGGTCACGCTGATCGTCGCCGTGCCGCTTTTCTTGGCCGTCACGGTCAGACTCGACTGGTCCGACGCGACCGTGACCGCCGCCACGGCGGGTGCGGATGACTTCGCCGTGATCGTCAGGTCGTCGCCGTCGGCGTCGGAGAAGACGCCCGCCAGCGAGACCCGCTTCGCGCCGCCCTCGCGCTCAATGGTCGTATCCGAGATCGCCGACGCGACCGTTGGCGCCTGGTTGGGCGGCGGCGTGACCGTCACGCCGAACGTGTCGGCGACCTGGTTGCCGTCGGAGTCCCGCGCCGTGACCGTGATCGTCGCTTTGCCCTCGGCGACCCCGGTGACCGTCAGGCTGGAGCCGCCGCTCGCCAGCGACACCGTCGCCACCGCGGTCGCCGATGACGACGCGCTGAGCCTCAACGTGTCGTTGTCGGCGTCCGCGAAGACCCTCGAGAGCGCGACCTCCAGGCTGGTTCCCGTCGCAAGGCTGCCGATGTCGGCGACTGCCGACGCGACCCTGGGCGCCGTCTTGACGGTCACCGTGAACGTGTCCGAGGCCTCGCGTTCGCCGTCCGAGGCCGTGACCGTGATCTGCGCCGTGCCGCGCGCCCTGGCCGTCACCGTCAGCGATGAGCCGTCCGCGGATGCGGCGACGGTCGCGACCGCCTGGTTGGACGATGAGGCCGTGATCGTCAGATCGCCGCCGCCGACCGTGAAGACGCCCGCCAGCGGTACCCGACGCGTCCCGCGTTCGTTCGCGATGGACGCGTCCGCGATCGGATTGGCCAGCCTGGGCCCGGCGCCGGCCGGCGCGACCGGCGTGGTGTGCACGCCCTTGGTCCGCACCCACTGGCTGGAGGCTGCGTCGCGCTCACTCATGTTGCTGCGGTAGCCGACCATCGAGCGGATCCAGACGCCGGTCGCGACGCCGTTCTTCAGCCCCGTGATCGTGTAGCTCGTGACGCCGGGGTCAACGGAGAGGCCGTCGTTGCGACCCACCGCTCTCCAGTCGCGCGGGTTGGCCCAGACGCCGAACTGCTGGCTCCAGCGCAGGGCGTGCCAGATCTCCGAGTCCTCGTAGCCGTCGCGCGAGGCGACCCTCCAGGTCACCGTCAGCGTGCCGTCGCCGGGGACCACCTTGACGTTCCAGGGCTCGGGACCCTCCGGCGGCTCGTCGTCGTTCTCGATCGTGATCGTGGCCGTGGCCGTGCCCTGGGGGTCCTCGGCCCAGGCGGGCGACCCGACATGGCTGATCGACACGCTGAAGCTCTCGTCCTCTTCAACGGCATCGTCGTCCACGGTAGGCACGGTGATTGTTGCGCTCTGCAGGCCCTCGGGCACCGTCACCGAGGACACGATCTCGCCTACGTCGTCGGCCGTGGCTCCGCCCGCGCCGTAAGCGGCGCTGACGTTGAACGTCACGCCGCCCCTGGTCGCGGGACTGCCCAGGCTCACGGTCAGCGTGGCCTCCTGGCCCTCCGTGACCGTCGCTTCGGGATCCAGCTTGTAGGTGCGCGGCGGCGGGTCGATGATCACCAGATGGATCTGTTGCTGGTGTCCCTCGACGCCCTGGATGCGGTCTGAGACCATGACCCAGACGTAGGTGTACTTCGATGCGGGATCCAACTCAATCGGTTCGGTGAGCCCGCTGGAGGGCAGTGCGGTGTAGAAGCCGGCGAAGGGCGGCGGAGAGTGGTCGTAGGCGCCCTTCAGGTACCTGATGGTGCTGCCCGGGGTCGCTGCCGACAGCCGCAGCCTGGCGTGGGTCGTGGTCAACTTGCCCTGGCCCGAGTTGTGGCCGGGGAACTCGCCCGGGATGACGGCGATGTGGGCTCGGTCGCCGTCCCAATCGTCGTGGTAGAAGGCGTCATAGGGCTTCTCCAGCGCGATGTCCCAGTGTCTGAACCCCTCCACCGCCCGGCCGTCCCGAATCTCGTCGTAGTAGACGCGCACCGTGTTCAGGCCGGTCTTGGCCGAGTCCAGGCGCACACCGACATCGCTGACGCTGCTGGTTTCCCACTTCAGAGCGATTGGCTCCGTGTTGTGGGTCGACCTCGCCCACTCCAGCCAGGTGAAGGTTTCGCCATGCCCGGAGCGTTTGGCGCGATAGAACGGCAGCCGCAGCTCGTCACCCCGGAAGGTGATGACGAGGGCCATGTCGTTCAGTCTCACCTGATGATCGGCGGAGACGGTGAGCACCACTCGATACTGAGCGTTGCGCCAGTGTTCCTGCAGCTTTTCCGAGCTGAGTTCCTCCACGCGGTAGGACGTCGTCTGCGCGTCGCTGACGTGGACCTTGAATCTGCTCTCGCTCAGGACGGCGGAATCGCTGCATTCAGAGCCGTTGACGCCGTTCTGGCAGCCCCGCTTGCCGCCCAGATCCTTCGCCTTGAGGGCGGGCCGCCAGTCCGACACGTCGGGAGTCAGCCGCTTGACGGTCAGCGTGTAGTCGCGCGTAGTCACGCCGTCCCCGGCGGTGACCCGCACCGTGATCACGTTGTCGCCGACCTCGAGGGGGATCTCGGTGAGGATGCCGCTGGTCGCCGCCTCGCCGTTCACCGTCATTGTGGAGGTGGTGAGGTCCAGCGTCGCCGTCACCCACACAGCCAAGGCCTGGCCGAACGCTTCAGACCCCGTTGAGTAGGGCACGACGGCCGAGTAGGACGTCCGCTCCGGATTGAATTCGCCGATGACCAGCGGTTCCCACTGGTAACCGACAATGAATTGCGCTTCCAGGTTGCTCAGCGAAGCTTCGTTGGCGGCCGGTCGGAGGTTGATGGTATAGGTCTGCCGGTTCTTGCCGTCCTCGGCGGTCACCTCGACGACGATCCTCGAGAAGCCGGCAACCGGAATCGCGGTGCTAGACCTGCCGCTGACCACCTGCTGCCGCTGGCCGCCGCCCGTGACGAATATCGTCGCGTTGACATCGCCGGCGGTGGGAATCACCTTCACGTGGGTGGTGCCGGCGGCCAGCAGCGCCGTATATCCCGTCCGGTGCTGATTGAAGGTGAGCGGGCGGAACGGCGCCAGGCCGGCGAGGACGTTGGCGTTCGGCCCCTGGTGCACTGCCAGCACGCTCAGCGACGCGTCCTTGGAGGGCGCCCCGCGGCCCAGGTAGCGCGCCACGGCGAAGTCCTGGTATATGCCGCGCAGTGTGTAACCGGCCACGACGATGTTGCCGTCGGCCTGGATCGCCATCGCCCGGCCGTAGTCATTGTGGCCGAAGTCGGTGATCACCTTGCCGCCGGATCCGAATCTGCCGTCCAGCAGGCCGGCGCTGGTGTAGCGGGCCAGGGCGAAGTTGCTGCGCTCAAGCAGCAGGTAAGGGTCGGTGCTATCCACGCCCGAGAAGCCGGCCACGAGAATCTTGCCGTTGGCCTGGAGCGCCACCGAATGGGCAAAGTCTTCGGTATTGCCGAAGTCGGTCACGACCGTGCCGCCGCTGCCGAAGGAGGTGTCCAGCGTTCCGTTGGCGTGGTAGCGGGCCAGGGCGAAGTCTTGGTCCGAACCGGCGAACTCATCGCCGGCCGCGACGATCTTGCCGTCGCTCTGGATCACAATCGAGTTGAACTCGACGCGCTGGGTTGACGTGGAGAAGGTGGAACGACTGGTGGTCACCTTGCCGCCGCTGCCGAAAGTGGTGTCCAATGACCCGTCGTTGTTGTAGCGGACCAGGGCGGGGTCGCTGTTGGATATGCCGGCCACAACGATCTTGTTGTCGCTCTGCACCGCCACGGCATTGGCCAGGTCGACGCTGGTGCTGCCGCCGATCTGGGTGGTCAGTTTGCCGTCGCTGCTGAAGCCGGTGTCCAGCGTCCCGTCGGCGTTGTAGCGGACCACGGAGATGATGTTGAGGGAGGAGCCGGCCACGACAATCTTGCCATTGCTGTCGATCGCCACCGCATTGGCTTTGTCATTGCCGTCGTGGATGTGAGTCGTCACCTTGCCATCGCCGCTGAAGGAAGTGTCCAGCGCCCCGTTGGCGTTGTAGCGGGCGACGGCGAAGTCTCTGCCGTTGCCGCCGGCGATGTTCGCATAGCCGGCGACAACGATCTTGCCGTCGGACTGGATCGTCATCGCGTTCGCCCGGTCTTCACCGCCGCCGAAAGCGGTCCTGACCTTGCCGCCGGCGCCGAAGGAGGTGTCCAGCGTCCCGTTGGCGTTGTAGCGGGTCAGGGCGAAGTCGTTGGCTGCATAGCCGGCCGCGACGATCTTGCCGTCGGGCTGCACCGCTACCGCATGCGCCCGGTTGTGGATCCGGTTGAAGTTGTCGCCGAAGTCGGTCGTGACCCTGCCGTCTCCGCTGAAAGTCCGATCGAGGTCACCGGCACGCGGCTCCTCAGCAGAGGCGGGCGTCGCGTCGTACAGGACGACGATCAGCGAGACCGCAATCGCCGCCAGCAGGAGCAGCGCCAGCAGATGCCGGAATCGAGGAGTCCTAGTCAGAGCCCCCGCTCGAATTGCGGGGGGGGGGCTGGTGGGAGGGCCGCCGGCAACGCACGGCGCAGCTTGTGTTCGCGGTTCGTCACGGCGCTTCTCCTCTGCCGGGGATCCAACCTGAATCCAGCGTTGCACAGAGTATCGCATGAGTCCTGAAATATAATCGTGTGGTTTCATGCAAAAGACCGTCCATACATGATTCATTTCTGCCCAGCAGAGATCGGTGATCCCGGCCAAGTTCGAAGTCGCGGCCGTCGCCGATAGCGGTTCGAAGCGCGGGTCGCTCGAACGCAATCTGCAACAAATTCCCCATGAGCGTGCTCAAGTGCCCTGACAGGGATGTGCGGCCGGACAAAAGCCGGACAACCCTGTCAGACGGGGGCAGGAAGTCCAGCGCAGAACGGGGTTCTGGGCTGGACAGTTGCTGGACAGGGGGGTGGGGCGGGGCGGCCCCTACAGGAAACGCTCGGCACGGGCGGATGGGGAAGGTTGGACAGGCCAGATGGCACTGCCGATGTCGTGCAGGGACCGTCGTCCGGGCGGATGCGGGGGCGGCAGGCGCCATGACTCACCCAGGACTCCTTGCCTGGCGAGCACGTCGGTGTGGCTGCTGACAAAGGGTGCGTGGTCGAGGGTCGCGGCGACCTCGACGAAGGTCTCTTCGGCTTCGGCCGACTCGAAGACGAACAGCACGAGGGGCGCAACCCCTCCGTGGTCGAGCCTGGCGTAGCCGCTTCGGAAGTAGCGTCGGTAGGGGCGCAGGCGCTCGGGCACTCGCTTGGGCGTGGTGGCGCGGCGCTCGTACTCCAGCAGGCACCAGTCCCAGTCCCCCTGGTAACTCAGCTGGAACGAGGCATCGGGGTGGAGGACGAAGTTCTTGAAGCCCGAGCGGTAGCTGATCTGCGAGCGCTGGGTGGGGAGGAGGTCGAGCAACTCGTGCTCATGGTCGGGGGAGCGGGCCACCTCAGCGCTGAGTCGTGCAGCGAAGTCGGTGATGCCGGCCTGGTGCTGGCGCTGCGAGGCGATGGCTCGGAGCGCGGTGCCGATGTAGGACCCGTCCTCCGCCTGCTGCGGCGTCCAGCGGTCGAGGATGGGGCCGACGGCGGCCCGGTCGCGACGGGCGAGGGTGGTCAGTCCCTCGTCAGTGAGGACGAGCGCCTTGCCGTCCCGCCGGACGAGGGAGCGGCGGCGGAGTTGAGTCAGCACCTGGTTGGCGCGACGGGGAGTGACCCCGCCCATCAGCCCGGCCATCTGCTCGGTGGTGGAGAGGGGCCAGTCGGCGATCAGGTCCAACGCGTGCTTCTCGGCCCGGGACAGTTGCAGCGAGAGCGCAGCATCGAGTTGCTCGGCGGGCTTCGGCGGGGTCGCCTGGCGGTCGGAGCGATAGAGCGTGTCGGGATCGGGCCTGGGCTCCAGCGGACCGCGCTTCGAGTACGCGGCGACGCGCCTCGTGATCCAGGCGAGCATCGACCGCAGGTCGGCGTCGGGCCCAATGGTCGGCGGGTTGGGGAAGCCGTAGCCGCCCTGCTGGAACACCGCTGACTGGACGCCTCCGGCGATCAGGTCGGCCGTGCACGCGACGAAGGTGGTCTCATGATGCGAGGGGTGGGCCAGCGCGCGCACGGCGCGGCGGGTGTCCTGCTCGGAATCGGTCAGCACCAGCGTGAGCCACGGACATTCGCATGCGTCCATCCGTTCGATGGTGCGCAAGCGGAAGCGCAGGTTGGCGGCGGACAGCAGCGGCCCCTGGCGCAAGACGGCGATAGTGCGACCTCCGGACAACGTGAGCAGCGCATCGAACGGCCCCTGGCGGTAGTGGTCGACGCGTACCGGCTGCCGCTCAGGGTCGGCTTCGGCGATCAGGGCGGCGACGTGGTAGAGCACCGCAACGGCGTCGAGCCGCTCGGCTAACAGTCGGAACCACTGCTTCGAGACGGGGTAGATGCGCAGCAGACGCCGCTCATCGTCCTCGTCAACCGCAAGCGCCCTGATGCCGGCGGCGGTGGGGAAGTAGCGGCGCTGAGGACGGGAGCCCAGCAAGGCGAGGCGGTGGGGGCGCGAGTCGGCCAGGCCGCGCTCGCTCAGCTTCGTCAGCTGCTCGCGCAGCGTGGATGCCGGGACTCGGGTCAGCTGGGACAGCTCGCCGGCGGTCGTCAGCGGCGCTTCGCAGAGGCCGAGCAGCGCGGTACGGAGACCACCGCTCAGGGCGCCGGGGGAATCGGTCGCCGCAGGCCGGCTCTGCGGCGACGACTCGGCGAGCAGCGAGTCCGTCGCCGCCGCCAGCGCCTCAACGCTGTCGCCCACCGAGCCGAGCACGGCGCAGGGCAGCCTGCGGCCGTCCTGGTCACGCTCGAGGAAGCGCCAGAGCGTCTGGCGCGAGACGCCGAACCGCTCCGCCGTGCGCTGCTGGCCGTGCTTGTGTGTGCAGACGCTGAGGTAGACCCAGATCGCGTCGGTCAGTTGCTGGTCGCTCACAGTTGGAATCCGAGGGGTGCACGTCGCTGGGTATCTGACTGGAGAGCGAATGCGCGCCTCGGAGCCGTGAGCGCATCGACGCCGAGGGACGGCGCCGACCCGGAATCGACCGGGGCTTGTCCCTAGCGACTGGGCGGGTTGTTGCCCCGTCCGCCGCCGGAGGGCTTGCCCGTCGTGCTCGGCGCGTTGGGCGGGCGGCCGCCGCCGCTCTTGCCGCCCTTGCCGCTCTTGCCACCCCTGCCACGCATTCGTGGTGCGCTGGTCATGTCGATCTCCTCGCTCAAGCGATCTACAGGTATGGCCAAACTGGACCGGCCTTGAACGTCGCTCGACCGTCAATCCTATGTCGATCTCAGCGGGCCTCAAAGCGAAAAGGTCTGAAGCCGAGCCCTCTTCCTACAGGACAAATCCAGGCCGCGCCAACATGGCGGCGAGTGAATCAACAGAGACTGCCGCTTCTGTCGCTGCCGACACACACGCTTCGAGCGGTCGGCCCGATGGCCGCGTTTGCAGTCGGGGGCGTGTACAGGAATCCAGACTTGATTGACAATTGCAATCGGCGCTGGATCTCCTGTCCTGGGCTGGACTTCGGCCTTCCTACAGGACACCTTCGGCAACCAGTTGGGCGCAAGGGCTCCTTCCCCCGGATTGCACTCGGATTGCAGTGAGATTGCACTTCGATTGCAGTTTGGCCGGGTTGTCCGGGGCTGTGCAGCGGCTCGCCCGCTTCGGCAAACCGCGCCGGGCCGGTGCGTCTGCTGACGCCGAAGCAACTGGCGGCGCTTGGTCGCTAGCGGGCGCGGGCCTATTGCCTACTGCTTGAAGCCGCCGTCCACCCAGGCTTGGCGGATCCGCAAGAGGTCGCTCATCGCCAGCCCCTTGCTCAGGTCGGCGACCGCTGCGTAGTACTCGCTGCGCGAGATCACGCCGTCGCCATTGGCGTCGTAGCGCGCGACCACGTCCTGCTCCTCCTCGGACTCCGAGGCGGGCGCCTCGACCTCAGGGGCAGGTTGGGCGATCACCGTCACGCTGAACGTGTCGCTGACCTGGTTGCCGTCCGTGTCCCGCGCCGTCACCGTGATCGTCGCCGTGCCCGCCTGCTGTGCGGTCACGGTCAGGCTGCCACCGCTCACTGTCGCCGTGGCGACGGCGGTGTCCGACGACGAGGCGCTATGGGTCAGCGCGTCGCCGTCGGCGTCGGCGAAGACGCCCGACAGCGAGACCTGCCGGCTTGCGCCCGTCTCGAGGCTGCCGATGTCGGCGATCGGACTGGCTACTGTCGGCGCTTCCTTGACGGTCACCGTGAAGGCGTCCGAGACCGTGCCGCCATTGCCGTCGTCGGCCGTGACCGTGATCGTCACCGTGCCCCGACCCAGCGCCACGACCAACAGCTCGGACGACTGGACGTAGCCGACCGAAATGTCCTCATTGGTGGTCGATGCGCTGTAGGTCAGCGCGTCGCCGTCGGCGTCGGCGAAGACGCCCGACAGGTCGATCTGCGTACCGCCGCCGACCGCGGGCTCGATCAAGTCGGCGAGCGGCGCTGCGACCGTTGGGGGGTTGTTGGCCAGAGCCTGCGGTTCCGGCTGGGCCTCCTCGGGGCGCTTCAGCCTGCCCAGCTCGCCACCGGTGGCGTTCGACGAGGCCTGGGCGTCGATGACGGTCAGGACGAAGCCGTTGACCCGATCGGGCGCGCGGTACGGGTCGAAGGTGTTCGCGCCGGCGGCGATGGAGACGAAGGCGGCGATGATGATGCGGTCGTCGTCAGCGTCGGCGTCCGTATGGGTCGTGATCAACACTAGCTGGTCGTCTTGCCAGTTGGAGGTGGTGAAGGTCAGGGTTTCCGGGGAGAAGGAGACGGCGTCGAAGTCGTCGATCCCGTAGGCGGTGGCGAGCTTGCCGATTCTGACCGTGACGGTGGCGGTGGGGGCCTGGGTAAGCCTGACGTCGAAGGTACCGAGGTTGCCCTCCGTGAGTTCCTTGTGCTGGTAGCCGTCCGCGTCATGTGTGACGCCGCCGTAGAATTCCACGCCCGTCCAGTACCGCCTGACCACCTTCAGCTCCACACTGTCGCCCACCGACCAGCCCGGATTGGTATCGAAGAAGAAGGTCTCGAGGAGGAAGGTACTGGCGTCGGCGAAGGCGTGGGAATAGTTGTCAGCGCGGAATCTCAGCGCTTGGAGAGTCTGGGGCGTGGTTCCTACGCCGGAAATGGTGATACTGAGCGCAGGACTAACCGTACCAAGCTGGACGGCCGTTATCCTGTAGGTTTGGCCGCCGTAAGTGAAGTCATTGTCGTCAAGGGTGGCCGCGGTGGAGCACTTGTTCCCGGTGGCCGTCTCATCATCATCGCAGCCCACGGTGCTTGCTAGCTGTTTCACCGTCAGCGTGGCGGACCAGACTACTTCGTCGCTGGTGTGGTCGGCGGAGACGGGCGGCGCGTGGTCGACGAAGAAGACCGCCAGCGCAACGAGCGCGGCGGCCAGGAGGAGGAGCGGGGAGCGGCGACGGGCTAGGTCAGAGCGTAAGTGCGGGGGGGGGGGGCTACCGGTGAAGCGCCCGCCCCCGGAGCGGGACGGAGCGCGCGGAGCGGATTGCGGTCGGCTGTCCTGGTCGTGCATCTCTCGCTGCCCTTCATCATCAGACGATGCGAGGGTCGGTCTCCCTCGCGTGTCCGGGCCTGTCTAACAGACGCAGTATCGCACACGAAGACGTGCAAAGACATCTCATGGCGATGCAACTATCCGTGCAGAGGCGGATGCGCTTGGGCCGGACTCGGCTGCCGCCCGACGCGCTGTCCTCGGCGCCCAGCCCGCGCAGGCACAGGATCCAATGCATGATCAGCATGATCGGCGGCTGATCGGCAAGCGTCGGCGTCGACGCAGGTCAGGGCGCTGACGACGGACTAACCCCGCGCCGCGCTCGCTCCGCGTCACACTCACCCTGCTGAAACGCGGCTACGGGCTTACACAGCAGTTCATCGAAGGTGGCGAGCCGCTGCGAGGAATCAGCCATCTGTCGATTCTGGTCGGTCATCGAACCCTCTCCATTACTGGACAACGAATTAGCGATCAGTGCTTGCGTCGCCGCCGCCAGCGTCTTGACCCTCTCGCCGACGGAATCGAGGACCTCGCGGGGCAGCCTGCAGCCAACCTAGTCGCGGTCGAGGAAGCGCCAGGGCGTCTGGCGCGAGACGACGAACCGCTCCGCCGTGCGCTCATGGCCGTGCATCTGCGCTCAGGCGTTGAGGTGGTCCCAAATCGCGTCGATTCCTTCGTCGTCTGTCACTCCGCATCCCCATCTATCTGTACGACGCCGCCTGGTGCACATTCCCGCCAACACACCTAGCCTCCCCGCATGACGAAACAAACGCCGGGGACCCTACTGGAGTTCCGCAACCGGGATTGGGTCGTTCTGCCCAGCGACGCTGACGACTTGCTGCGGTTGCGGCCCATTGACGGGCCGGAGCATGAAGCGATTGGCCTACTTCCTTCGTTGGAACCGGAGGAGCCCAAGCCCACGCGGTACGACCCGCCTGTTCCTGAACGAGCTTCCGACATCGCAGGCGCTCGGCTCGTGTTCGACTCCGCCCGACTGGCGTTACGCAGCGGAGCGGGTCCATTCCGTTCGCTCGGACGCCTCTCTGTGACTCCGAGGCCGTACCAATACGTCCCGCTGTTAATGGCGCTCAAGCTCGACCCAGTTCGCCTGCTCATCGCTGACGATGTGGGCGTGGGCAAGACCATCGAAGCAGGAATGATAGCCCGCGAGTTGTTGGATCGCGGAGTCGTCCAGCGCGTCGGCGTGCTCTGTGCGCCCCATCTGTGCGAACAGTGGGCTGAGGAGTTGAAAACCAAGTTTCACATCGAGGCAGCCATCGTGCAGCCCTCCCGGATGGCGCGACTCGAGCGCCGGCTCCCTCCGAACGTGAATGTGTTCCAACACCATCAACACGTCGTCTGTTCCATCGACTTCGTGAAGTCCAACACGTATCGCCAGTACTTCCTCACCAACGCGCCCGACCTGATCATCGTCGATGAGGCGCACACATCCGCTCGACCGCGTGGGGAAGCGGCCAATCAGCATCGGCGTTACGAGTTGCTGCGCGAGCTCAGCATGCAGCATTCCGATTCCCATCTGATCCTGGCGACTGCGACTCCTCACAGCGGAGTGGAGGAATCGTTTCGGTCACTCCTCGGGCTGCTCGACTCCGAGTTCGACACGGAGGATGAGATACAGCCACAAAGGCTGGCAAGGCATTTGATTCAGCGCCAACGCCGCGACCTCAAGAATTGGCTCGGCGCAGATACGCCGTTTCCTGAGCGTGAGCCCGAGCAATTCACCTATCAGCTGAACGACGAATACAGGCGGCTGTTCGAGGACGTGCTCGCCTACTGCCGCGAGTCTGTGGCGGGCGGAGAGGATCAATCCCAGCGGCAGCGAGTTCGATACTGGGCGGCAATTGCGATCCTGCGCTGTCTCTTGTCCAGTCCGGCGTCCGCGACGGCCATGCTCGTGCGGCGTCGCGAACGCACCGTCGAACACGACGGAAATGGCCAAAGCGACGACCTCGATTGGCACCGCGCGCAAATCCTCGACTCGTCTGAGGATGACCAAACTCCTGATTTCGTGCCGACGGCAGCACTAGACGACCCGGAGTTAGCTCTGTCGGACAGCGAGCGTCGGCGCTTGAGCGGATTTCTCAATCGGGCCGACGACTTGGCCGGATTCAATCGCGACGCTAAGTTGCGTCGCTGCGCCGAGATCGCAGGACAATTGCTCCGCGACGGGTACTCGCCAATCATCTACTGCCGCTACATCGATACCGCGATGTACGTCGCTGAACGGCTTGAGCGGGAGCTACAGGATGACTTTCCCCACCTACAGGCCCGCTCGGTGACCGGCTCCGATGGCGACTCGGAGCAACGGAGAGAGATTGTCAACGAGTTGGCTCGCGCCGAGCATCGCATCCTGGTCGCAACGGACTGCCTCTCGGAGGGCGTCAATCTCCAGCAAGACTGGAACGCCGTTATCCACTACGACCTCCCATGGAACCCGAACCGGCTCGAACAGCGTGAAGGCCGCGTTGACCGCTACGGCCAGACCAAACCAGTGGTGCGCGTCGCCACGTTGGTGGGTTTGAACAACCAGGTTGACCTAGTGGTGATGCGCGTCCTGATTGAGAAAGCCCGCGCGATCTATCGCAGTCTTGGGATCTCCGTGCCGGTGCCGGTTGGCTCTGAAGACGTGCTCAATGCGGTGATCGAGAACGTCCTACTGCGCGGTTCTGGCAACGCTGAGCAGCTTCAGCTTGACCTCATGACCCCGCAGGTATCGGAGTTCCACGAGCAGTGGGAGGCGGCGGCCGACAACGAGTCACGCCGACGCTCGCGCTTCGCGCAGCACACGATCTCACCCGACGATGTGCAGGCCGAACTCGACGCGATTCAGCCAATCTTCGGCTCTGAAGACGACCTCGCGGAATTCTGTTCAGAAGCAGCCCAGCGCCTGGTCAAACCAGAGCTCGTCGACCTCGCCCGGTTGGGGCGAAACGCCCCGGAGGTTGAGCGCCTGGCGCACGAGATTCTCGGGGCCGCCTTGAGTGAAGACGGCGACGCCATGGTCTCACGCTGTGGAGCGATCGCAACTGCCGACGTCGATCTGCGCACGGCGGTCCTCCTTCTCCGCTTGCGCTACACGATTCGCGAGCACGGGAACGACCTGTTCGCCGAAGAAATCGTTCCGACCGCCTTCCGCCGCGAGGCCGGCGAGCTTGTCTGGCTTGATAGCGCAGAAGCGCTGCGGCTGATGGACCAGTCCCAGCCGACCCGGAATCTCAACCAACCGGAACGCGCTGAACACGTTGAGCGGATGCTCTCCATCCTCGGAGAACGTAAGGATTGGTACGCCAATCTTGTCGAGCACCGGCGAACCGAGCTGCGCGACGCCCACGTTCGGCTTCGGGATCAGATTGGCGGACGCGCCGCGCGAGTCAAGGCCCACGAACCACCCGACATCCTGGGCTGTTACGTCTTCGTGCCCGACGGATCGGCGGTGCGCTGATGGCCTGGACCACAATCACCGTTGAAGGCGGACTATTCGCCCCCGACCTGCTCGACCAGATTTCAGATGGTCAAGGCCAGGGCCAGCGCCCGGAGGACTTTGGGCTTGAGGGCGGACGCCTCTCAGACGAGATCCAGAGCGCCTTCTCCGATGCACAGTCCTACTGGGACAGCTACCAGCGGCGTATCGAGCGCAGCGCCGAGGACCAACACACGACACTGACCCGCAACGCCTGGATGATCCCGTTCTTCGGCTTGCTCGGCTATCGAGAAGGCGACCTGGTCTTCCGGCGCGGAAGCACTGCGGTCGCCGGCGTCGACTACAACATCTCTCACTTCGCTGGCAGCGCCGATCACGCGCCGCCGGTACACATCGTGGGCTCGCAGTATCGTTTGGGCGGCCGGCCGCCACAGGGTGGGCGAGCGCCCCACTCCCTGGTGCAGGAGTTCCTCAACCGCGACGACGCCCTGTGGGGCATCGTGACCAATGGCTCAAAGCTGCGCGTCCTGCGCGATTCGCAGCGCATGACCAGGCCCACGTACCTCGAATTCGACCTCGAAGGCATGATCACGGGCTCGCAGTACGCAGAGTTCGCTCTTCTCTATCGGATCCTTCACCGCACTCGCTTCCCCCGCGGCGCTGACGATGCGCACACCTGCCTGCTGGAACGCTGGTTTGAGCAGGGCATCGAGCAAGGCGGACGCGTCCGCGACAAGCTGCGCGACGGTGTCGAGGCGGCGCTGGAGGGTTTGGGGCGCAGCTTCCTTCAGCATCCTGAGTCCGAGGCGTTGCGGCGCCAGATTGCGGGAGGCCAGTACTCCGCTCGCGACTACAACCGCGAACTCCTGCGTCTCATCTATCGTCTGCTATTCCTCATGGTTGCCGAAGAGCGCGGGCTACTGTTCCCCGCTGAGACCTCTGAGCAGCCCACCCCTGACCGGAGCAGCGGGCGGCAGATCTACGAGGATTACTACAGCGTGACCCAGCTCCGAACCCGGGCAGGGCGTCCCGACGCACAGCATCGAGAATCGTCTCGGCACAGCGACCTCTGGCAGGGCTTGCTGACCACGTTCCGCATCTTCCGAGTCGACGAACTCGCCTCGCAACTGGGATTGCAGGCGCTCAACGGTGAGCTGTTCGGCGACCTCGCCTGTCGACGCCTGGAAGCCGCGCGAATCAGCAACGCGTCTTTGCTCGACGCAATCGATCGGCTTGGACGATTCGACGACGGGCAGACGACTCGTCGGGTCAACTATGCAGCGCTTGATGTCGAGGAACTCGGCTCGGTCTATGAGTCCCTGCTCGACTTCGAGCCGGTGATCGACAGTGCCAATCCTGATCAGCCGGAGATGTGGAACTTCCGCTTGACGGCAGGGGGTGGACGCAAGAGTTCGGGCTCGTACTACACGCCGCGCGAGCTGGTCCAGGAGCTGATCGGCTCGGCGCTCGTTCCTGTGATCGAGCAGCGGCTCAAGGACGCCGGCCGCGACCAGGATGCTCAGGAGCAGGCGCTGCTCTCGATGACGGTGATTGACCCGGCCGCTGGCAGCGGACACTTCCTGCTTGCGGCCGCTCGGCGGATCGCGCGGGAGTTGGCGCGGGTACGCACTGGCGAGCGTGAGCCGGCCCCGGAGGCAGTCCGCACGGCGATGCGCGATGTCGTGCCGAGCTGCATCTACGGCGTCGACAAGAACCCGATGGCCGTCGACCTGTGCAAGGTCGCGCTCTGGATCGAGGGTCACGCGCCCGGGCAACCGCTCAGCTTCCTCGACCACCACATCAAGCACGGCGACTCGCTGATCGGCGTCTACGACCTGCAGGTGCTGCAAGACGGCATCCCGGACGGCGCCTACAAGGCGCTGACCGGCGACGACAAGGCCGTGGCCTCGCGGATGAAGAAGGTCAACAAGCAGAATCGCGCCGGGCAGTTGCCGATGCTCCCTGACTCGCTCTTCAGCCACGATGCGCGGGCGCTGGGACTCGAATACTCGGACCTCCGTAGCCTGCCCGACTCGACGCCTCAGGATGTCGAAGAGAAGGCGGAGATCTACGCGAGCCTGCGCTCGCAGGACACCAAGTGGTGGGACCTGAAGGTCGCCTGCGACCTTTGGACCTACGCCTTCTTCACGCCCCTGACCCAAGACTCCTGGATTCCCACCAGCAACGACGTACGTCAGGCCGCTCAGAAGTCCGGAGCCAACCCCAAGCTCGAGGGTGACGCCATCGCCGCCAGCCGAGAGCATCCATACTTCCACTGGCCCCTGGAATTCCCCGACGTATTCGACGTCGGAGGGTTCGACATCGTGTTGGGCAATCCACCGTGGGAGCGCTATGCACTGCAGGAGAAAGAGTGGTTTGCCGGCAAGAACGACGACATAGCGGGGGCTCGCAATGCCGCCTCTCGCAAGAAAGCCATCGCCGCACTTCGGGGATCGAATCCCACCCTTCACGCAGAGTTTGAGGCAGCCAAACATCTCGCGGAGGCTCAGAGCGGCTTCACCAGAGCAAGCGGTCGATTCCCCCTGGGGGGGAAGGGTCAAATCAACCTGTACCAAGTCTTTGCGGAACTCGATCGAAACCTACTCAGACCCGCGGGGAGAGCCGGGGTCATCCTGCCCACTGGGCTTGCCACGGACAACAACACTAAAGATCTCTTCGGTGACATCGTGGGCCATGGCCAATTGGTCAGCTTGTTTGACTTCGAAAACAAGGTCATCTTTCCAGCCATTCACAAGTCCTACAAGTTTGCGATGTTCACCATTGCGGGCTCTTCACAAGCCGAGCCAGCTGAGTTTGCGTTCTTCTTGCATCGAACGACAGACCTGGCTGACGACACGCGCCGTTTCGCGCTGTCGGCCGATGACTTCGAGCTGATCAACCCCAACACCCGCAACTGCCCGATCTTCCGCACTCGTCGCGACGCTGAGTTGACGCGCCAGATCTACGAGCGCGTACCCGTGCTTCTCGACGAAAACGCTACCCCCCCCCCCCCCCCCGACACGAACGGCAGTTCTGGATGGTCCGGTTCTTCACGATCTTCCACATGGCCGGAGACGCGGAGCTCTTCATCCCATCAGCGGCAGGCGAGTCAGCTTCAGGCAGGGTCTCTTCAACATGAGCAGCGACGCGCATCTCTTTATCGCGGCTGGTTCGTCACCTTCCTGAGGATGTTCGACATGGCTCAGGACGCCGGCCGCTTCTTCAACGCACCAGGTCCAGGTCTCCTTCCGCTCTACGAGGCCAAGCTCATACACCAGTTCGATCACCGTTGGGCTAGCTACACGTCGGTTGGCAGCAAGGACGCACCGGTATCAGTCGAGCTCACTGACTCACAGAAGAGCGATCCAACCCACTTCGTCAGCCCGCGCTATTTTGTCAACGCAGCGGCAGTGGAAGAGCGGCTTGCGGAGAGGTGGGAACGCGGTTGGCTTCTCACTTGGCGCAGTATCGCCCGGAACAGTGATGCTCGAACGATCATTTCGTGCGTAATCCCGAGGGTTGGGGTCGGACACAAGCTGCCGCTTGTCTTTGATGAGGCCGAACCGCTCCAACTAGCGACACTCAGTGCCAATCTGAATAGCTTTGTCCTGGACTACAGCGCCCGACAGAAAGTTGGTGGAACCAACGTAGACTATTTCCTGATCAAGCAGTTTCCAGTGTTGACTCCCTCCAAGTACGACCGGAAGGCTGCTTGGCAACCGGCTGCGACCCTCCGCGACTGGATCGCCGACCGCGTCCTCGAACTGACCTACACCGCATGGGACCTTCAGCCGTTTGCCCAGGACCTTGGCTACGACGGGCCGCCCTTCCGCTGGGACCCGGAGCGGCGGTTTGAGATTCGCTGCGAGCTCGACGCCGCCTACTTCCACCTCTACGAGATCGAGCGGCACGACGTGGACTACATCATGTCCACCTTCCCAATCGTCGAGCGCAAGGACATCGCCGCCCACGGCTCCTACCGAACGCGGGATCGAATCCTGGAGATCTACGACGCCATGGCGACGGGAGAGTGGCAGACCTCGCTGAATCCACCCCCCGCCGATCCTCGGGCTGCCCATCCTGGGTAGATCGGTCGCGTTTTCGAAGGCAGGGCTAGGATCGGGGAATGCCACTCGATCCGTTCGCCCTCAACGACCAGGCCCGCGACACCTACGAGCAGTACCTCCGCGCGACCGTCAACGTGGCCGAGCCGCGGCTGGCTCAGTTCGTCAATGACCAGCTTGACCAGGGGCTACTGTGGCCCGATCCGTACCTGCAAATCTCGCCGCAGTTTGAGAAGGGTCCCACGCTGGCCGAGTTGGCGGCGGGTGGCACGATTCACGAAGGCACGGCCCGGTTCTTCGGCGAAGGCCTGACGTTGCATCGGCACCAGGAGGAAGCTCTCCAACACGGGCTCGCCGGTGGCAGCTTCGCCGTCGCGACCGGTACCGGGTCGGGCAAGTCGCTGACATACCTGCTGCCGATCATCGATAACGTCTTCCGCCAGCATGAAGCGGACCCGAGCGGCTCGCGGTACAAGCTCTCGGCGCTGCTGATCTACCCGATGAACGCGTTGATCAACAGCCAGGAGGAGTCGCTGAAGGACTTCACCAAGAGGTACGAGGCGAAGTACGGGCCTTGTCCGGTTCGATTCGAGAAGTACACGGGCCAGACTTCTCAGGATGTGCGGACCAAGGTGATCGACGATCCACCGCACATCCTGTTGACCAACTACATGATGTTCGACCTGATCCTCCTGCGGCCTACTGAGCGACCGTTGGTCAAGGTGATGACGCAGAACCTGCGCACGATGGTCGTTGACGAGCTGCACTTCTATCGAGGCCGCCAGGGAGCGGACGTAGCGATGCTGCTCCGTCGCCTGCGTCAGCGGGCCGGCGGAGACGTGCAGATGATCGGCACCTCGGCCACGATCGCGACCGAGGGCGGACGAGCGGAACGTCGGGCGGCAATCGCGGGCAGCGCCAGCCTGCTGCTCGGTTCGGAGATCACGGCGGATCGCGTGGTCGACGAAACGCTGGCGCGAGATTGTACGGTTCCGCCGCCGTCAACTCCCGCCAAGTTGCGTGCCGCTGTCGAGCTTGGGCCTCCGACCACGGTGGATGAGTTCCACCAGCATCCGCTCGCCGCCTGGATCGAGGAGAAGTTCGGACTGCGTCAGGAAGAGGACCTCCTGGTTCGGAGTGAACCCCTGGAGTTGTCGAAAGGAGCCGCCAAGCTCGCTGAGGCAACGGGTATCGGTCAGCAACGGGTCGAGCAAGCGATACAGGAGCTCATCAGCGCTCGGCTCGACAATGGTGAAACGCCCTTCGCGTTTCGTCTACATCAGTGGTTTTCGTCAGGCGCGGCGGTCTATGCCACGCTCGAACCCTCCGACACACGGGACTTCAAAACAGACGGTCGCTACCGGCTGGACGATGAACGAGTGCTATTCCCGCTCGCCGTTTGCCGTCGCTGCGGGCAGGACTACTACCTCGTCGGCAGGACAGGTGAGGAACCACGCGGCAAACTCCATCCTCGGCCGCCGCTGGAACACTTCCGCAGGCCCGACCGTGACGATCCAGACGACCGAATCGGGTTCCTGGTTCTTGATCAGCCAGCTGACGATGAGCCGATCTGGAACGGCGAAGTTGAACAACTCCCCGACCACTGGTACGTCGAGCGAAAGTCGGGACCGCGAATGCGGAAAAACTATGAGCCCCATCAGCCGCGTCGCGTACGAGTGACGCCCGGCGGCGAGCTGCTCGATCCGGAACCGAAACAGGCCGTTGAGGACTCTGTCTTTGGCTGGTACCAGCCGGCGCCTCTGGCTCTCTGTCTGCGTTGCCGTTGGGCGCACGACTTACGCGCGTCGGACTTCAACAAGCTGGCCTCACTCTCCCAGACCGGACGATCGACCGCGACTACGCTGCTCGCCTCCTCCACCGTCCAAGGTTTGCAATCGCAGGAGCTCGATCACTCGCAAGCGAAACTGCTCAGTTTCACCGACAACCGGCAGGACGCGTCGCTTCAGGCCGGTCACTTGAACGACTTCGTCCAGGTTGCTCAGCTGCGCGCGGCACTGGTTGCAGCTCTGGACGAGCACGAAGAGCTGACTGTCGCGAACATCGGCCGCAGATTGTTCGACGCGCTCGATCCACGTCCCGAGGATTTCATGCGCGATCCGGTCGAGCACGGCCCTGGATACACTCGCGCCCGCGGCGCGTTCGAGGACCTGTTGACCCATCGCGCGCTGGTCGATCTAACTCGGGGCTGGCGCGTGAATCAGCCAAATCTGGAGCAGGCGGGTCTGCTGAGAATCGGTTACGACGGGCTAGACGAGTTGGCAGACGACGACGCCCTTTGGCGAAACGTGCCGATGTTCGAGTCGGCATCCACAGCCAAGCGTGCAGAAGTGCTACGAGCTGTGCTCGATCGGCTGCGGATGGAGCTGGTCGTGGACCACCACGTGCTGCTCCGCGAAGGAATCCGTGACTTGGAGCAAGACGGTCGCGTGCTCAATGACCAGTGGCGGCCAAGTCGACAGACGTTGCAACAAGCCAATCTCGCTCTGCTGCCAAACGTCGAGTCGAGGGAGCAGGAACCGTACAGGAGGTGGTTGCGGCTGACCCCTCGCTCCGCAATCGCGCAGTACCTGCGCAGTAGTCGCACCTGGATGGACCAAGACGACGACTTACGTGGTTCAACACTGAGTCAGGACGAATCTGCTCAGATGATCAACGCCTTGATCGAGGCGTTGCGGGGTCACCTGTTTACGTCGGTCGATGACCGCAGCGGGACTGGTCTCCGGATCATGAGCAGCGTGTTGCGCTGGAAACGCGGCAGCGGCCGACCGGTGCAGCCGGATCCAACCCGAGTCCGGGCGCAGTACTTCTGGCGAAGCGTCGAAGAGCAACCGAATCCGTTCTTCAGTGACCTGTATAGAGCAGGACCTCGCCACCTACGAGGTCTGGTCAGCGGAGAGCACACGGGTCAGGTGGATCCGAGCATCAGGGATCGACGGGAACGGGAGTTCCGAGACGGCGATCTACCGGCGATGTTCTGCTCGCCGACAATGGAACTCGGCGTTGACATCCGCGATCTACATGCCGTGCATCTGCGGAACGTGCCTCCCAATCCCGCCAGCTACGCCCAGCGCGCCGGTCGGGCGGGGCGCAACGGACGAGCAGCGCTGGTCCTCGCTTTCGCGCAACACGGCAATGTCCACGACCAGTACTTTTTCGACGGCCGAAGAACAGACATGATCGCCGGCGCAGTCCAACCGGCGCGGATCGACCTCGTCAACTAGGAGCTGTTGCGGGCTCACCTGCACTCGAACTGGCTCAGCCGCGTCGAACTCAAGCTTGAGTCATCCATCAGCGACATTCTCGAGCTCGAACTCGACGACTACCCGCTGCGCGAAGACATTCAGCAGGTGATTGATGAGCCAATCTCCGCCGCAAAGACCGACGCAGAGGAGCTGATCGACCGAGAGTCGAGATTCGAAGGCGCCGAGTGGCTCACCGACCAATGGATTGAGGATGTCATCCGAAACGCGCCGGCCGCGTTCAATGGCGCTTTCAAGCGCTGGCGTGAACTGTATCGAGAGGCGCGGGCAGCCTATGACCGGGCCGCCGGGGATGCGATCCGGCCGCACGTCAGCCAAGACCAAAGGCGAGAAGCCGTTCGCCGCCGCGATGAGGCAGAGCGCGAACTCCAACTGCTCCGCAATGAGAGCACCTTTGAAGAGTCGGATTTCTATTCCTATCGGTACCTGGCCGGCGAGGGATTCTTGCCTGGCTACAACTTCCCGAGACTGCCTGTGCGCGTTTTCCTCTCTCACCGGGAGCGCACATACTCGATTTCGCGCCCACGACCGATCGGCCTCTCGGAGTTTGGACCGGGCAACACGATCTACTACGAGGGCCAGAAGCACCGAGTGCGCGGCGTCTCGATTCCGGCAGGGGGCATTGAGCAGGTGCTTCAGGAAGCGCGCCTCTGCGACACGTGTGGCTACCTGTTCAACGACCCCACCCTCTCACCTGAACTCTGCGACGAGTGCGGAGTCCGCCTCAACGCGAGCAATTCGAGCCTGCGGCGCAGACTGCTACCGCTCACCATCGCGCGCACAACCCGCAGCGAGGGAATCACCTCGGAGGAGGAACAGCGAGCTCGCAGCGGCTACGACATCGCTGTCCACTACCGCTTCGGCGAGGCTGCCCGGAAGCGACTCCGTGCCGAACTGACTTCGGACCGACCTCTGATGGAACTCAGCTTCGGTTCGCAGGCCACGGTCTGGCAGATCAACAACGGCTACCGCGGAGAACCAGTCGGCTTCATGCTTGACCCCGACCGAGGTCGGTGGCTGCCTCCCGATAGCAACGCGGATACCTCTGACGGGCAGCGCGCACTGGCCGATGTGCGCCCGTTCGTTTCCGGTGAACACAACATTGTCGTCATCCGTCCGCTCTTCGAAATGCCGGATGACCCAGGCGACGCTGAACGCCTTTGGGTCACGCTGCGTGAAGCTCTTCGTCGAGGGGTCGAGAGCGCCTTCCAAGTCGAGGAGACCGAACTCACGACCCACTTGATCGGAGAAGGCGATGGCCGCCGGATCGTCTTGGTCGAGGCCTCTGAAGGCGGCGCCGGAGTTTGGGAGCGATTGCAGGACTCCGTGGACTTTCGCATGGCCGCCCACAAAGCGCTCGAAGTGTGCCATATGGATCCTGCAACCGGCGACGATCAGGACGGCGCCTGCTCTGTAGCCTGTTACCGATGCCTGCTGAGCTACGCCAATCAGATCGATCACGAGTCACTAGATCGGAACCTTGTGCGAGACTTGCTGCTGAATCTTGCGCAGGCGCAGATTGTGGACCGTGAAGACCACCGCGAGCAGAGAAGCACCGGCAGTAGTTCTACAGGCTCCAATGTCGTTTATCTTCAAGGCGACGTTCAGCAGCTAATGGTCGCGGAGTCAGCTCCGGCAAGGCTGAAGCACCTCTTGGCAATCTGCGACTCCGAGATGGAGCGAGAGTTCCTGTTGACGACCCAGGAACTCGGTTGGCCGCTTCCTCTGGTAGCGCAGTCTCGGCCCGAATCAGAGATCTTTGCACAGCCCGACTTTGTGTACGAAGGCCGTATCGCGATTTTTGTCGACGGCCCTCACCACGAGAAGCCGAACACTGCCAAGCGGGATCTGTCAGCACGCGAAGCCCTGGAAGATCGTGGCTGGCGAATCGGGGTTATCGCCTATGATGCTCCGATTCGAGAACAGGTAGCAGAGTTGAGTAAGCGATTCTCGCTCGGAGACAAGACGTAGCTCGAATCGGGTCAACGAACTGAGAGTTTGCCCTCTCCTGAACCCTTGCTCTCTGAAACCCTTGCTCTCTGAAGGAGTCAGGGCTAGGCAAAATCACACTGCGACAATGACAAAGTGCGGAGGATTGGCGGAGCCGCGGTGCTGACTCGTTGAACTATCAGACGGCGCTGGCCAGTGAACGACTCAGACGGATCGAGCCGTTGGTAACGGTACCCGGTAACCTCGACAAGACTTGCGATCCTCAGGAGATCTGCCTCTGATAGCAGGGCTGCGCTTGGTGGGGGTTGCGGCGCGAGTCCGGCAACTGGCACACGATCTACGGGCGGCACACTCGCTAGGCCAAGGCCCGGCGTGTCGGATCGGATAATGCAGGTCTTGCATCAGGAGACATTGCCGAAACCGGAATTGGACGCTGCTGTTGCAGGACAGCACCAACGTCCCCTTGCGGGCGGTCACCTCACGCGCGGCTGTGAAAAGGGTCGGGTGATTGGCCGGCCACGCGGCGGGCTAACATCGAAGCTGCAGGCTACGGTCAGCGACGACCACTCCCCAGATCATCGGCCTCCCACTTGGTCAGCGTCGCGCCGCGCCCTGCAGAGGGCAACTACTGCGCCAGGTCTACCCGCCTCAAGTTACGCACGCCCTAGCCATCGATCCCGGCAACGAAGAAGACGCCACGCTGTGGTCGGCTACCGAGCTCAACTACCAACCCGTCGTCCCCGAAAGAGTCCAAGTGCCGCCCGATGCGGACCTTCGGCCGTGCCCGTTCACGCCGGCTCAATAAAGTCGAGAGCTATCTCATCCCGCTCGAACACCTCCAACGGATCGGCTTCCGTTTCAACAGGCGCGACTGCATCCTTCTTAGCGCCATCAACATCACTCCCGTCTATGACACTCCTTTCGCAATGCGAACGGAGGTCTGCCTGCTGAGGCCGCAAGTCGTATGAGAGAAGGCCAACAATCATCCGGACAGCTCAGAGCAGCCGTCCCCGACTCGTTGGCCCTCATTCCTGTCCCTAGCCCTCATGAACTCCGTCGGTTACCATCCTTAGGCTCACCAAATCGAGCACCTGCATTGCTCTCGGAGTGGTTGGCGAGGCCGCAACGTGGAACTCGAACAAGGCGACCAAGTCGTCAAGACCAGAGACGATCAAGGCCCCGCGGTACTTAAACGCCAAACCCTTTCCTCAGACTCACCCCGCAAGTATCTGTTGGCCGATGGGGACCGGCGATCGTGGGTCGAAGGCACTGAGCCTTTTGAAGGCGAGACACTGCGACCCAGAATCGAACCTTGGTTGACAGCCCTCTGTCAGTCAGAACACCTGTCCCTCCTGATCGGATCCGGACTTACTCACGCTGTCCACAGGCTAGCCACCACATCAACGCTTCCAGGAATGGACACAGCCCCAATTGGCGCTTTCGACGAGGAACTCGCAATCGAGGTCGCGCGAAGCGCCAAAGCGGCAGGACGAGAACCGGGCAACATAGAGGATCAGATTCGGAGCGCAACGGAATTACTCCGCGGATTGGAGATCCTATGCGCCGACCCAAACAGTGAGCACTCAAGAATGCTCCCGATCGACGCATTGCGTCACGGCCTTACGGCCTGCCTTACCAACTTTGTCGCTTCAATCCTTCACGGAGAACGCAACATACTCGAAGCGAATGCACAACAACGAGAAATGGCTTTCAACTACCTGATCAACTTCTTGATGAGTTTCGCAAGCCGCTCCGGCACTAGAGAACGGCTGAACATCTACACCACCAACTATGACCGGTTTCTAGAGTTAGGAGCGGACCTTGCTGGTTTACGGTTGATCGACAGATTCGTCGGCACGCTTGCGCCGGTATTCCGTACCTCTAGGCTCGATGTCGATTTCCATTACAACCCGCCTGGCATCCGAGGAGAGCCACGCTACCTAGAGGGAGTCGCGCGCTTCACCAAACTTCATGGCTCAATCGACTGGCTAGATGACGACGGGGCGATTCGCCGCCTATCACTTCCTTTCGGCACAGAAGACGTGACACCGTTCCTAGCACGTCCGGCTCGACAAAGCACCGACGCTCGCCAGCTGATGATCTATCCTAATGCCGCCAAAGACCGCGAGACCTCCTTCTTTCCCTACGCCGAGCTGTTTCGGGATTTCGCAACTTCAATCTGCCGACCGAACAGTACACTAGTCAGCTATGGCTATAGTTTCGGCGACGAGCACATTAACCGCGTCATAGCTGATATGTTGACGATTCCTTCCTCGCACCTTGTTATCATCGCCTACAGCGATCCGCTACGCAGAATCATAAACACCTATGAAGAACTTGGAAGGCCCTCGCAAGTGACCTTGCTACTAGGAGACCATGTTGCAGACTTGCGCACTTTAGTGGACCTCTATCTGCCGAAATCAGCGATTGATCGCACAACATCCAGGATGGCAGAGTTGCTGCGTTCCAGGCTCGGAACGGAGCAAGTCGGCAACACAGCCTATGATAGTGAAGCAGATTTAGAAGCAACTCACGTGGATGAAGGCGGAGAGCGATGAGGCAGACGCCCTTAGAGCAATTCGACAGCTTCCGTATCGGTACCATTGAGTTTGTATCACCGGACAACATTGAGGTCGCCCTGGATCTTGAAGCTCCGACGTCTATGGCACTGAACACCGGAGCACCACGTCTGTTTCCTAGAGTGAATGGTTATCTTCTGATTCCCGTCGACGAAGTGTATCTCGTGGGCCAAGTGGAGTGGATCACAATACGGCATTCAGCCTTCCCGAAGCGGCAAGGAATGCGAGACTTCGGTCTCCTAGATCTGCCGTTTCCACAACGACGGCTGCGCCTCAATCCCCTCGGAACACTTGCAGCGACGTCCACGCACGGCGACTATGTCTTTCAGAGGGGAGCCGCCGCCCTTCCGTCGATAGGCGCCCCTGTCCTTCTCCCGACAGACTCTCAACTACGGGCGATCGTTCAATCGACCGATGAAGTGCGGGTTACCATTGGAGTCAGCCCACTCGCCGGCGATGCCGCTGTCAGCATCGATCCCAATCGCTTGTTCGGCCGGCATCTCGCAGTCTTGGGTAACACAGGGAGCGGAAAGTCCTGCACCGTTGCCGGCTTGGTTCGCTGGAGCCTCGAGAATTCGAAAATCGCGCACGGGAATGACCCCAACGCAAGATTCATCATCCTCGACCCGAATGGCGAGTACTCCCGAGCTTTCCAAGACGATGACACGATCGAGGCGAAGATATTCAAGGTCGACAACGACACAGCCTCTCACCCGCTACGAGTACCATTGTGGTTCTGGACGAGTGCTGAGTGGGCGACCTTCATGCAAGCCAGCGCCAGGGCGCAACGCCCCCTCCTTCGCAGAGCCCTACGCGAAGTGAAAGCAGGTCGCCAGAGCATTCCCGAGGGATCAACAGAAGAGAATTTGCTCAAGCTTCGTCGATTCCTCTCCTCCAGACTCCATTCAATCGCTAGCAGCCTCAGATCTGGCGAGATCTTTGCGGAGGAGAGCAAGTTTGGCTTCCGGCTCAAAGCACTTGCCGCCGACCTCGAGACAAAGGCATCGGCCTTCCCTGAACACGACCTCTCCCCTACTACGAACGCGATCGCCGATGCTCTCTCAACGACACACAACTCCTTTGTCAACAACAGCGGAGAGACTGTAGAATACTATAGGGCATTCACCGAACACTCCGTCACGGACATTGTCGAACGAATACAGGACCTTTTGGCCAGCCTTGGAGGAGTCATCCTCAACGACGGTCCTGATGAAGACATGCCGATACCATTCAACGGCGCTGATCTTGCCGACCATCTCGAGCAGATTGCCCTCCAGGAAGGTGCCGCACAGTATATCGACCCTTTGGTTGCACGCATACGTGCGTTGCTATCTGATTCACGCATACAGAGGATTATAGAAGGTGATCACGACATCACACTACAGCAGTGGCTGGAGGATTACTTTGGTATGTCCGATAGCGAGGCATCTGAACGATGTGTGTCAATCATTGACTTGTCACTCGTGCCAAGCGACGTTACTCATGTCGTCACATCAGTGATAGTGCGCATGCTGTTTGAAGCGCTTCAGCGACACATCAAGTCCACCGGCACTTCCCTTCCAACTGTACTGATAGTCGAAGAGGCGCATGCATTTGTGAGGCGCTACAGGGAGGACTCTGACAGCCAAGATGCTTCGATTGTGTGTTGCCAGACACTTGAACGTGTCGCACGAGAAGGACGGAAGTTTGGACTGGGATTAGTGCTGTCTTCACAGAGGCCTTCGGAGCTGTCTCCGGCAGTTCTGTCGCAGTGCAACACTTTTCTGTTACACCGGATATCCAATGATCGGGATCAGGATTTGGTGCTACGCCTAGTACCGGACAACCTCAGAGGACTATTGCGGGAGCTACCGTTATTGCCGACGCAGCGAGCTATCATCTTGGGGTGGGCTTCGGAGCTACCTGTGCTAGTACATGTTCGAAGTCTACCTAAGGAGCATCAGCCTCGTTCAGATGATCCCGAGTTTTGGAAGGTGTGGACGGGAGAGGAGGATCGAAAAACGGACTGGACCGCGGTTGCTGAAGAGTGGCAGGGTAACGATGCCCAGAGTGCGAGTAGTAACGCAGAGGTAGTCGAACCAGAGGAATGAGTGCTTTAGCTGGGCTACCGGCAGGCTACCGTGTGAGGAACAAGGAAGTTCACAGAGAGTTCGTTGAACCAGCGGCCATGGCGGCCCTGGGCAGACCGCGACTTGAACTGACTGGCGACTGATATGACAGGCGTGACGCTTGATTGGTTAGTGCTCAGGACACCACTCGCAGCGGAGATTCCATCCCCTAGCCTATAAAGCCGATTAGTGGATATCGCCGCCACTCAATCGAATCTAAGCAGCCGGAGGAAGACTGTCCCCAACTCGCTCCTGTTGCGCATGCCAGCCTGGTTCGAGCAGCTCTAAGCGGCCGCCTGGCGGCCTTCGATTCCGCGCGAACTCCTGTTCAAATCGAGCCTGCTGATAGCCTTCTATGCGATCTGCCCTGAACGACAGTTCTGCGAGTAGCTGCGCTACAACCTGCTGTTCAACTGGTTTCCGGATCTCAACGTATAAGACGAGCCCTGCCATCCGACTACGTGCTCGAAGAACCGCGAGCGGCGATTGCATGCGAATGCGGTGTGGGCCCTACTCAAAGAGGTGATCGAGAGAGCTAGGCGGCGGACCCTTCTCAGCCGAACACTTCACAGTCGACAGCGCCCTGCGGGAGCCTTGTAACTCGCACGAGAGTTACGACCGGCGCAACAAGGGTCCACTCCGGCGCACCGCACGCAACTGTGGACGCGACTTCATGGATCAACGCCGCCGCGGCGGCGACGCGCGAGTAGTCTCCCAACCCAACGCGCGGCTCTTCAGCGATGTCAAGTCGCAAGGGCCAAGCTCTGCTGCCTGAGGCACACGCTGACTGAGAACTAGGCCGGTCGGATCATCGACGTGGAGTTGATCGAGGCCGACGGCTGCGCCAAACGCGAAGAGGGTCGGGCGTTGTTCGAACCCGGCTTCCAGGAATCCGCGACCATGAGCGCCGACCGGGCGTACGACAGGAGCAGTTTGGTCTGCATCCTGCGCGGACTCAGGAGCATCCTGCACCGCGCTCAAACGAAGCGCGGCCGATACGGTGCATGCGACCAGCGCACTTCCCGGTACCCGGGCTGACCCGATAGCCATCGTCAGCGGCAGACTGGCCTGATTAGGTGGGCCAACAGCCGACCCTGCTTCGAAGTGACCGCCGCCTACGGCTTCTCTCGACTGGCCAAGCTCGAGACGGCCGCCTCGTAGATACACCGCGCAGAGGCAGCCTCGGACGGCAAGCCCGTGCCCAGTATCACAACGTTCGAACCACTGGAGTAGTTCCCAGTGCAACGGCGTGTACGCGGCCGGAGGTCGATCGAGGGCTGTTCTGGCTCCGCCTCTCCGTGATTGTGCACCTTGCTAGGCGTCTCCCGTAATCCACCATCCAGCAATGCCAACGAACTTGCCGACAGACTCGCCGCTCTTTTTCAGCTCGATGGTCGCAATGTCATTGCTGCCAAATGGTCTCTCTTTGATTTCGTCCGCCTCAACCTCGATCGTCGGTGCCCATACGCCCTCGGACTCTTGGAGCTGAATGCAGTAGGTCTGGGTCTGGTTTGCCATACTGTTTCTCCTCATGTTTCTAAGTGGCCCTCCTGGCAGGCCACTACGAGTGCACCGGCCGCCGTTCCTGGGGCCTGTTCACACTTAGGTGATGTTGTGCCAGATTAGGGGCGGTGTTGGCGGTTGGGCGACCACAGCTCAATGATGGAACTGACGCACGGGCAATACGAGAGGATCGCGCCGCTGCTGCCGCGCGCGTGGCAATACCAAGTTGTCGCAACGCCAGGTGCTGAACGGGCTGCTCTACATGGCCGAGCGGGGCTGCAACTAGCGCGCCTTGCCAGAGCGATTCGGCCCCTGGCATACGGTCTACACGCGGCTCAACCGCTGAGCCAAAGCGGGCGTGCTGGAGCGCGTCTTGGCGGCCCTGCTGGCCGAGCGGCCGGCGGCCCAGGAGTGGGACGCGCTGTCCTTGGACAGCACGATCATCCAACTGCACCCGGACGCCAGCGACGCCCGCCGACAGGGGGCGCCAGGCGATCGGCCGCTCGCGCGACGGTTAGTCGAGCGAGCTCCACGCGCTCGCCGTTGACGATCGCACCGTCCTCAAGCTAGCGCTCTCGCTGGGCCAGGCGGGCGACGCGCCCTGGGGCCGCGAACTGCAGCGCCGGCTGGGGCCTCAATCTGGTCAGCCGGCGCTGCTGGCGGACCGCGCCCACGAGGGCGATGAGACCCGCGGCTTGGCCCGCAAGCTCGGCCACCAGCGGTCATCCCGCCCCATCCCCGCCGCGCACGGCCCTGGTCTTACGACCGCCAGCGCTTCCGCCGGCTCAAACGCTTTCGTCGCGTCCATGTCCGATACGACAAGCTCGATGTCGTCTACCTCAGCTTCGTCTAGCTCGCCCTGACCTACCATGCACTCCAGTTAGCGTAAACAGGCCCTAGTCCGCGTGACAGCGGGTCCCGATCTGATGCCGAATCTTCCGCAGTCAGTCACTGTCGTCTTCCTTCGAGTTCACCTCTTGAGAGAAAGGCTGGCTCATCCCCGAGTCTCATAGGAGGCCTCCTACCATGAGCGGCCCAGCAGGAGTGTTCTCAATGCAGCAAGCGTTGGTCTGTGGAGAGGCGCCGAGGGCCGTCAAGCTGGGACACTCACGGACTTCCTGCGTGCGGGTTATGGAACGGATCGTGCCCTTCTATCGTCGCCGCAGCACTTTCCAGGCTGAGGAGGCTGCGCACTCCTGTCATAGGCTTGCGTATGTAGGCTGCAGAAAGGACGTAGAAAACCCCGTGCATCGCTGCAGCGCATTCCTCCTGCTAGCCTTCAATCGCTGCTCACCCTCGGTTATGTTTGAATCGCTCGACTTCTCCGAGGTGGCATCTCTTGTACTTTCGTCCGCTGCCGCATGCGCACGGATCGTTCCTACCCAAACCCTGACGGGCCATCTCGGAGAGGGCCGAAACGTACTGCTGGAGCCCTTCTTCGCCATGCGCGTACTCGTCCCAGAGCAGCTGTCTAGCAGCTTTAACCCCGTGGTGGCCGGTGTAAGACAGTCGATAGAAGAACGGGACCACCATCTCGTCAACGAATTCCTGGAGCGTCGTGCGGCGGTCCGCAAGCGGCTGGAGGCCGAGGCAGCAAGAACCGTCCGGGTAGAAGTGCAGATCGATGCTGTCGATGCGTTCCCGCTCAGCGATCCGCTCATGCCGTGCTCCGACTTCGAAGACCTTCGGCCAGCCGTTTTGGTCGAGGGAATCCAACTCGATCTTGATCGAGAAGGAATCGATGAGGAATGATTCCATGCTCGCGGTTGCATCGTCGCTGCCGATGCGAAGCTTCCCCGCTTCGATGTCGTAGGCGGCCCGCAACTCCAACTCTCCCTCGATTACCCCCGCCTCCGAGTCGAGCTGTAGTCCGGGGAATTCGGATCCCAACCACTCAAGCTCGGATTGGCTCAGGCTGAGCCGGCCCCGGGCCGGACGAGTATCCACGGCCGCGTAGGGTCTGCTCGGCGTGACTATTCTCGGCGTCATCTTCGCCGCGGAGTGGCTTGTCGTGGCAGTCAGGCTGCTGAACCCGTCGCCAAACAGCTCCCGCCACTTTCTGACACTCGCCTCTTCGTCTTCCTCCGAGTACGCCTCCTGGATTCTCTTGGCGTAGCTGGAGATCATGTCCCTGAAGCGCTCGTACTTGTCCTGGTCCCAGTGCCGTGTGAAGGTCTCGCTTGGCAGGGCGGGATTCCAGATCTCTGGCATCTTCGGATGTGCCTGAAGAAACTCGTCGAGCCGAGTGATCACCGTCAGCAGGGCATCAGGAATGGTCTTGAACTCAGCATCGTCTTCCCAGTCGTGCACCGTATGGCCGATCAGCGTGGTGAGCAGGATCGACGGCGCCGTGAAGGTCTTCTTGTGATCCCTCAGGTACTTCAGCAGCCGAGTGACGAGCTTGAGGTTGCCGTTGGTGATCCCGTTCTTCCCGTTGAACCAATCGCGGTATCCGTTTCCGTCCGTCTGTTCAAACCCGTTTGTCTTGCGATTGCAGATGAATTGGCTGCCGTTGAGGGTGATGCAGGGCACCAGGTCGATATTGAAGTCGTCGGCATAGTTGACGGTGACGCACCTGGTCTTCCTCCCCACCTTGTCCTTGTAGTTGCCGTTGTCCTTGAGACACTTGTACACGTCGTCGATGTAGTCCTTCGGCGACTTGGTTCGATCGAACTCCAAGAAGACGAGGCGGTCCACGTCGAACTCATCGCTGTCTCTGACCGGTCGGATCGTTGTGCGAAGGGCGTAGGAGCCTTGACGCTCTGTCCTCAGGAAGCCGGCCAAGTTCTGGGCTAGGTAATCGCTGACTGCCTTGTCGCTCCTCTTCAACCGCTCATACCGAGTGGGGTTGAGATTCACGTACTCACTCATGAAGTCACGGAAGTCGGCTACTCGTCGAGTCATCGGATGCCCTCCAGATTGGACATGATTGCTTCGCTGCCATAGGTGAAGTCCCTGTCTGCCAGCGCCTTCAGGTTCTGTATGTGCTTGGTGTCATCCAATCGCCAGGACTGAATCTCCGGATCAAGCCGCAGGTGGCGGTCCCCGAGCAGGAGCTTGGCCATGTTTGCTGATGCCTGGGACTGCAGGCCCAGCACATATGAGACCAGCTGTTCGCGACCCCAGCCCGTGACCAATCCCCAGGTGCGGGACTGGCGGTAGAAGCTGTGAGTGCGTCCAGTCCCGATCGAGAGCACGTAAACCTGCTCAAGCGGTCGGCCGAATCTCGACAAGGCCTCGGTGACGGCGATGACGCTGGGGTTGTTCGCCCAGAGCCCTCCGTCAGCCAGGAGGTACTCACGGACCTCCCTTGGATCGAAATATGTCGGGGCGGCGCAGGAGGCCAATACGGCGTCGCTAAGCCGCACATCGCCGTCTCGTCGATACGGCTGGCCCAACTTTTCCAAGTAGCGCGACTTGAACACGTGCACACGCCCGGTCGAGATGTCCGAGCTTGTGATCATCAGCGGGGTCGGGACCTCACCCAGCGTGACCTCTGGCAAGTACTCGCCGAGCACCTGGGCCAGCGGCTCGGTCGAGTAACGGCTGCGCAAGAAGGAGAAGCAACTCAACCTTCGCCGACTGAAGATGCGGGAGGCCTCCGTCTCGAAGAGACCGGCCAACCGCTCCATTGGGACGCTCATCGCCGCCGCCCCCGCCAAGATTGACCCGCTGCTGGTTCCGGCGATGAGGTCGAAGCGCTCACGCACGGGTACCTGAAGCGCATCTTCCAGTCTGGCGAGTAGGTGCGCGGTGTAGACCCCTCGGATGCCGCCTCCGTCGAGAGCGAGAATGTGGAACGTTTCCCGGTCGTGCATCACGTGCCAGCCGCTCTCGGTCTCAGTGCCAACGGTTGAGCGCGCGACGCGAGTGCGTTGCGCTCGATGCGCGCAAGCGCCGGTCGTCGTCGGAACGCCAGAGGACGGACGTAAGACCGCTGGTGGATGACCTTGATCGGTTTACACATGTAGAGAGTGTACCATGATTTGTAAACCAAGAGGAGGAGTCCCCATGTTCGCCCAACGTCTCAAACTCGCCAGAACGCGCAGCGGCCTCTCGCTCCGTTCGTTGTCTTCAGCCATGGGTCACGCCGTCTCGGCCCAGGCGATCGGCAAGTACGAGCGGGGCGAGATGAGGCCCAGTTCAACCGTGTCGATCGCGCTCGCGGAAGCGCTCGACGTTCCCGTGAGCTATCTCTTGAGTCCGACGCAAGTCACGTTGCAGTCGGTGGAGTTCCGACGGCCGACATCGACCAGGGTCAAGGAGCGCGCGTCGGTCGACGCACAAGTTCTCGACCACGTGGATCGCTACTTGCAGGTGGAGGAGATTCTGGGGATCAGCACGGCCCGCTACGAACACCCCGCTGGGGCGCCATATCAAATCAGCGACGTGGAAGATGCTGAAGACGCCGCCTGTCGGTTGCGCGACTCGTGGAATCTAGGAGGTGGGCCGATCCCGGATATGACCGAACTGGTTGAGGAGCACGGGATCAAAGTCTTCATCCTGACGTTGCCCGGTTCTGTTGACGGGCTCAGTTGCCGAGTGCGTCGGGCGGACGGAGACGACGTTCCGGCGGTGGTCAGTGCGGCAGGCACGAGCCTTGAACGCGAGCGCTTCACGATCGCACACGAAGTAGGTCATATGGTCTTGGATGTGCCGTCAACAGTGGACGCAGAGCGAGCCTGTCAGCGCTTTGCCGGTGCGTTCTTGGCACCGGGCCCTGAACTGATTCGTGAACTCGGACGCCATCGGCATAACTTCGGGTTTGCGGAGCTCATCGAGATCAAGCACATGTTCGGGATCAGCGCCGCGGCCCTAGTGATGCGCATGCGCGACCTGCGGATCATCACTGATGCCACGGTTACCGCGATCTTCACCGGCATCGGCAGCACCTGGAAAATCGAAGAACCTGTTCCCCTCGACCGGGCGGATGACCATTCGAGGTTCCGGCGCCTGTGTTTGAGAGCGCTCGCGGAGCAAGAGATCTCGCAATCCAAGGCAGCGGAGCTGCTGAGGCTCAAGGTCAGCGAGATCGAAGACATCATGGCCGGTGCGAACATCTAGGGAAACCGATGAAGGTCTTGGTCAGCGACAGCTCGATCCTGATTGAGTTCGCCAAGCGCGAGCTGCTGGACAAGATGTTCGCCCTCGAGTTCGAGTTCGCGGTGCCCGATCTGTTGTTCCACGAGGAACTGATCGACCTTGGTGCATACAGCCGACCCGATCTGCTTGGGTTCGGACTAAGAGTTGAGTCGCTCGATGCCGAGGGCGTCGCCACGGCTATGGCCTACCAATCCGAGCGCCCTGCCCTGAGCCTGGTGGACGCATTTGCGCTCGCCCTGGCGGGTCGTCACGGCTGGCCGATTCTGACCGAAGACCGGACGATGCGTCGCTTCGCGGACTCAAAGCGCATCGCACACCGGGACGCGCTGTGGGTTGTAGACACGATGCTCGAACAGGGTGTGTTGTCGGACTCCCAAGGCTTGGCAGTGCTCGAAGCGATGCACGACGATCCGAGATGCCCGGTTCCCAGGGATGAATTGGCAAATCGCATAGCACGCCTTCAGGACTGAGTTCCGGGGTCACGATTCACGTGGATGGCCTTGAAGGTGTGCCCGACCAGTCACGCCACGTAGGTCGAAAGGCGGCTAAGGGTCCGTCGGGCGGATGCGCCCACTTGAGCGAGTACAAGCCCCTCCCGCCCACGACTTCGCTCTGCTGCTTACGCTGGTCGACACACGATCCGACCAGCAAGTCTCGACCTGTGGCAGGAGTGGCGCACACTTGCCAACCTGCTGCCTCCTAAAGCGCCACCTCCCAAACGAACGTTCGCAGTACAGTCCCTCTTGGCCTACCAATCTCTTCAACCAACTTCCTGAGCCCGACGGGCCATCTACCAAAAGCAGGCCGACGGGGCTTGCCTCATTCGTTCTCGCTCGTGATGCTGGCCTGTACCTCGCGGAGAAACTCTGAGAGATCTGTGATGGCCTCAGGCAGGCGGGGCCCAAAGCCAAGCAGGTACAGGTCGGGCATGGCAATGATGTGCGGACCCCGGCCCGCCCTCGTCTGGGCCATACCCGGGATCTCCAACAGACCTTCGATGCCGCCAACCACCTCGAGCCCGCGATCCATGACCAGGTAGACGTCGGGATCGGATGCGACCAACGCCTCCGGAGTCAATAGCTGCCAGCCCACGATCCCCGCTTCCGTCGCGGCGTCGATCGCGCCGGCAGCCTCGATGATCGCCTGCGACTTGTTGCCCTCGCCCGAGACCAGTTGCAACCCGCCCCGGCGAATGTAGACGAGCAGGACCCGGAGCGGAGTCTCGGTGACGGCAGCTGCGATGGCCGCTTTCATTCGCTGCTCGACATCCAGCGCAAGCGCTTCCGCTCGCTGGGGGACGCCGAGGGCTTCGCCGATCATGCGAATCTTGATCTGCGGGGCATCAAGACTATTGAAGTCGTCGATAACCAGCACCTCGACGCCAGCTTGTTCCAGTTGCTCCAGGACGCCGGGCGGTCCGGCCATTGGTGTGGCCAGTACCAGGGTGGGCGCGAACTCGAGGATCGCTTCAGCGTTGAGCCCTCCGGCGAAACCGAGGTTGGGCAGCTCTTCCGCCGCTGGCGGATAGATGGAGCTGGTGTCGCGGGCGACCAGGAATTCCTCGGCGCCCAGCGCATACACAATCTCGGTCAGGTCGCCGAACAACGTGATCAGCCGAGTCCCCTCAGCTACAGACCCTTCTTCCACCATCTGCTGACCCTGTTGCTCCTGGGTCGGTGACTGCCGCGCGGCCTGTTGCTGTGCGGAAGCAGCCTGCTGCTCTGCCTGGTTCGAGGCATCGGATTGTGATTGAGACTGTTCTGTGGCCGTTGAGGCGGCCGCCTGCTGTTCCAGTTCTTGAGCAGGTGGTTCCTGGGTAGGTTGCTCTGCTGCGGGGTCCGATGCTTGCTGTTGCTCAGCCTCAGCGGCGCGTTGCGGCTCCTCGGTCTCCGCTGCGACCGACTGTTGCGTGGCCGATCGCTGCTGCCCGTCTTCCGCGCAACTCGCCACCAGCAACGCGAGACTCAGCAACAGACCAACCAGTAGACCGGTACGCCGGAGTCGATTCTTCAGTCGCTGCATTGGCCTTGTCTGTCGCGATGTCTGTCGCGATGTCTGTCGCGATGAATTGATCACCCTCGGAAAGCAACTACTGGTATATCACTGATTCTGACAAAAACAGATGAAAACGAGCGCAGGCATCGCCCGACGAGGCGACTCGCGCCGGCAGGCTGCGCGCCGAAGAGGGTTCGCCCGCTGCGCAGACAAGAGATACCCAATCAACACTCCAGTACTTGACAACTCTGTTCCATCAACGACATTGATTAGAACCCCTGTATCGCTCTGATCGCTTGAGAGGAAACCAACATGCCGTCGCCCTTCCATTGCCGAGGCGTCATCCAAAAGCTCGCCCGTCTCGCCGACACTTCCAACCCGCCACTCGTATCTCTGCGAGCCGCGACCCGGACGCTCGCTCAACGGCGCTAATCAGGCAGCCCAAACAAACGGCCCAAACAAACAATTTGATCTAGCGCACCTTGTCGATCCCGAGCGCCTGCGCCAGCGGCGCGACGGGGGCTGCGGCCTGCTCGACCGCGTTCTCGATGGCCTGCTGCCAGAGTTGCCCGACCGGATCCAGTACGTCTGCGTTGAAGCGACATTCGTTCACGGCGAACGTGTCGTTTGGATAGACCAGCGCGTCCATCGGCGGTCCGACGTCGGCCGAGCTCGCCTCGGTCGAGTTGAAGGAGAGGATTCCCAGCCGCAGCGCCCGTTCGAGCGATGCCTCGTAACGCAGGGCGCGGTCGAGAATCGGCTTACCGAATCGCGTCTCGCCAATGATCAGATACGGAGTGCCACGAGAAACCTCAACCCAGTTGCCCTGGGGATAGAGCAGGTAGAGGTGGGGCGACTCGTCCTCGCTCAGCTGGCTGCCCACGATGCAGTGCAGGTCGAAGTGCAGTCCCGCCTTGATCAGCCAGTCGTTGTCCTCGTCGTAGACCCGTCGCATCTCCTCGGCCAGCGCGTTGACCGCCTGGTAGGAGCGGGCGAGATGACCGCCGTTCTGCCGCAAGCGCTCCTCGAAGTAGGTCAGCGCCTTGTCGCGAACCGAGCGCAGCCCGCTGGTCAGCACGAACATTGAGTGTCGCTCACCCTGATGCACGGCGATCTTCTTGGCGGTCGATACCTCGGAGCCGCTGGTGATTCGCGTGTCGGCGATCGCGACGAGGCCATCCTGACACTTGATGCCCAGGCAGAACGTCATCTCAGCCCTGATCAATCTGCACGTCGCCCTGGGATTGACCCTGGGTTTGGTGCTCCGTTTGGCCGCCACGTGGCTCTGCGCGGAAGATATCGTCCGTGATCGCCCGGTCGATATCAATCAGTCGTTGCTGGAAGAAGTCCAGGAACTCATGCAGGCCCTCGTCGATGAGCTGCTCCATGTCCTTGACGCCGATGTCGAGGTGCAACAGCGTGATGGCTCGCTCAGCGGCCGCGCGCCGGCGCTTGGAGGTATCCGCCGTTCCCTGCTGGAAGTGACGCTGGAGCGCCTGGATGCAGAACGCGAGACTGCGGGGAAACTCCTGCGAGAAGATCAGTAACTCTGCCACCTGGATGCCGTCGACCTCGCTGTGGCCCATCCGCCGATAGGCCTCGCGCGCGGATGCCGAGCGCAACACAGCCATCCACTGGAAGCGGTCGAAGGCGCCGCCGACCGAATCGTCGCCGGGCAGCAGGATGTGGTACTTCGCATCGATCATCCGACTGGTCATATCGGCCCGTTCGAGATACATGCCGCAACGGAACCACTCCCGGCCTTCGTCGCGGAGCACGGTGTTGTCGTAGAGCCCGAGGATGGTCTGCGTCCGCCGCTGGGTCTCCGAGCAGAACTCGTGAATATCGATGGCGATGTACTGCTTGCGCAGCGCGAGGTACAGGTAGAGCGCGTTGATCTCCTCCCAGACCTCGCGAGAGATGTGCTCACGCAGGCCGCGCGCCAACTCCCGGGCGCGGACAATGGTCGACCGGAGCGAAGCTGGATTGTCCATCGAGTAGATCAGGAACTCGGAATGGGTCAACTCAGGCGATTCGATCAGGGTGTCCCAGAAGAGTTGATTGGACGCGGTTGTGCTGACCAGGCTGTGCCAGATCTCCTGCCCGCTCTCGAGCATGACATCGTGCTCGACGCGCGCCATGCGGGCGATGTTCTCGGCCCGCTCCAGGTAGCGTCCGAGCCAGTACAGGTTCTCGGCCACGCGGCTGAGCATCAGTCGGGCTCCTCGTTCAGGACCCAGGTGTCCTTGCTGCCGCCTCCTTGCGAGGAGTTGACGATGTATGACCCCTCGCGCAGGGCCACTCGGGTCAGACCACCGGGAATCACCCAGGTCTCCTGGCCGGAGAGCACGAACGGCCGCAGGTCGGCGCGGCGCGGTCGGAGCTGGTCGTCGTCGAAGGTGGGAATTGTGCTGAAATGCAGCAGCGGTTGGGCGATCCAGTTCCGCGGCTCGGCCTCGACCTGGGCCAGTGTGTCCTCGAGTTCGTCACTCGAAGCTTGCTCGCCGATCAACACTCCATAGCCACCAGAGGCGTTGGCCGGCTTGATCACGAGATCTCGGGCATGGGCCCGAATGTGGTCGAGTTCGTTCGGCACGAGCGCCGAAAAGGTCTCGACGTTCGGCAGAATCGGATCCTCGTCCAGGTAGAAGCGGATGATCTCGGGCACCCATCGATAGACGACCTTGTCGTCGGCGACGCCGGCGCCGGGCGCGTTGACCAGGCTGACGTGACCATTGAGGTAGGCGCGCATCAATCCCGGCACGCCCAGCAGCGAGTCGGGACGGTAGACCGTCGGATCGAGGAAGTCGTCGTCGATTCGGCGGTAGATAACGTCGATTCGCTCCAGTCCGCTGGTCGAGCGGAGGTAGACGTGGTCGTCGTCTCCGACAGTGAGATCTGAGCCCTCGACCAACGGGAGTCCCATCTGGTTGCTGAGGAAGGAGTGTTCGAAGTAGGCCGAGTTGTAGATGCCGGGAGTGAGCAGCACGGCTCGGGGCGGATCTCCGCTGTCCGAGGGTCGCACAGAGAGCAGCATGTTCATGAGCTGATTGGGATAATCGGCGACGGCGCGCACGCCTCCGCGAGGGAACAGCTCGGGGACAACTCGCAGCATCACGGTTCGGTTCTCGAGCACATACGAGACGCCCGACGGAGTTCTGAGATTGTCCTCGAGCACCACCATGCCGCGCTGTTCGTCGCGGACGAGATCGCAACCGGCGATGTGGGCGTAGATGCCGAGCGGGGGGTGGAAGCCCGCCATCTCCGGCTGGTAGCCCGGAGAGCTGAGCACGATCTCTTCGGGAACCACCCCCTCCTCGATGATGCGTTGCGGACCGTAGATGTCGAGGAGAAACAAATTGAGTGCTTGCAGACGCTGTTTCAGCCCGGCTTCGACGTGCGCCCACTCCTGCGCCCCGATGATTCGCGGGATCAAGGAGAACGGGAAAATCCGCTCCGTGCCCTCCTCCTCCGAGTAGACGTTGAAGGTGATGCCGGCGCTCAACAGAGCGAGGTCGGCGCGCTCCTCGCGCTCCAGGTGATCTTCCAGCGACCAGCCTTGCAGGATCTCACCGAGCTCTCGGTAGTCATCTCGTAGGGCCCCTGCCTCATCGAACATCTCGTCGTCCGACAAGCCGGCATCCTGGTAGCCCTGCAGGAGATCATTCGTCATAGATCGACCCTAACGGCGGGCATGGTATCGCAGCGCCTGTCGAGGCGGACCCGCATCGCCGCTGCGCCACACACGAACGGTAATCTGCAGTTGAGCGACTGCGAATCGACGAGGAGACGATCCAATGGCCATTCCCGCTCTTGACATTGAGACATACCTGGACGCCGAGCACCTGGCCGTGCTCGAGGCGATGCCCGTGCGGCTGAATCTGGACGACATCCCGGCCACTCGCGCGGGGATGGCGGAACTGCGCGCCGCCTTGCTGGCTGCTCCGTTGCCTGACAGCGTCGCCGTAGAGGATCACATGGCACCGGGCCCGGAGGGCGCCCCGGATGTGATGGTCCGCACATATCGCCCTGCCTCGTTGCCTGCCAACGCTCCGGCGCTGTACTGGATTCACGGCGGCGGCATGGTTCTCGGCAACGTTGAGATGAACGACCCGTACTGCGCTGGCATCGCCGACGAACTGAACGTGCTGGTTGCATCGGTCGAATATCGGCTGGCCCCCGAGCATCCGTTTCCTGCGCCAATCGAGGACTGCTACGCCGGCCTGCGCTGGTTCGCGTCGTCCGCCGACGAACTCGGCGTCGACCGCAGCCGGATCGCGATTGGCGGCGGCAGCGCCGGCGGAGGGCTGGCGGCGGGGCTGGCGCTGGTCGCCCGCGACCGGGGCGAGGTCGACGTCTGCTTCCAGATGCTGGTCTACCCGATGCTGGACGACCGCAACGCTACTCGCAGCAGTCACGCGATCGTTGACTCCCGGGTCTGGAACCGAGCCTCCAACCTGATTGGTTGGGACGCGTACCTCTCCGGAAACGCCGGTGGCGACGACGTGTCCCCGTATGCAGCGCCTGCGCGCGCGACTGACCTAGCGGGCCTGCCGCCGGCTTACATCAACGTGGGCACGCTTGACCTGTTCCTCGACGAGGACATCGCCTACGCGCAGGCGTTGCTGGCCGCCGACGTGCCGACAGAGTTGCGCGTCTACCCGGGCGCCTTCCACGGTTCGCCGAGCATGGCACCGGACGCCGAGATCTCCCGGCGTTGGACCAGCGACGAACTGTCGGCGCTCGACCGCGCCCTGAATGGTCCGAGCTAGATGGTCTCGCAGGGTGAAGACCCCGCCAGCGAATCGGAGACGAAGCCCATGGATTGCGGAACATTCCTGCTGCTCCAGTCGCCGGGCGCGCGAGATCATGCCGAGGTGTTCGATCGAGCGACTAAGATGGCTCAGGTCGCCGACCGCCTGGGCTTCGACAGCATCTGGTGCGCGGAGCACCACTTCTCGACCTACGGCTACCTGTCGCGGCCGCTGATGTTCGCGCAACACCTTGCGGCGCACACCGAGCGGATCCGGGTCGGCTCCGCTGTCGTCGTCCTGCCTCTGCACCATCCGTTGGTCGTGGCGGAGGAGATCGCGACCGCCGATGTGCTCAGCGGCGGACGGCTCGATGTCGGCCTGGGGCGCGGCTATCAGCGGTATGAGTTTGACCGGCTCGGTCACACGCTGGACGAGAGCCGGGAGCGATTCGATGAGTCGGTTGACATTCTGCTGAAGGCATTCTCCGGGAACCCGTTTTCGCACGAGGGCAAGTACTACTGCTTCGATGAGACCAGCATCTTCCCGATGCCTCTTCAGCGCCCGCACCCGCCGTTCTGGGTGGTTGGACAGAGCCATGAATCAATCGCCGCGATTGGCGAGCGAGGCTTCAACCTAGTCTCCGGCGGCTTCGGCATCCCGATTGAGCGACTGGCCGAGTTCCGCGAGACCTTCGACCGGGCGATCCCTGATCCAGCGCAGCGAAAGTCTATTCGCGTCAGTACGCAGCGCCCCGTCTACGTGACGCACGACGAATCCGAGTTGCCCGAGATCGTCGAGCAAGCCCGCTGGAACATGCGCGTGACCTTGAGCCTGCGCCAGGGACTGGCGCGGGTCGAGCATGGCCATGCCGTCGCCATCCCGATGGAAACGGAACCGAGCGCCGAGGCCTTGCTCGACCGCTACTTCGTGATGGGCACGCCCGACACTTGCATCGCCAAGATCAAACAACTGCGCGAGGTCATGGGTACCGACCACTTCAACGCGAACTTCTGGTTCGGCGACCTGTCGCAGGAGCAGGTGCTGGGATCAATGCAGCTGTTTGCCGACGAGGTCTTGCCGGTGATGAAGTCAGGCGAGATCTAGGCCCCGCCGGTCACGTCGATCGTCACACCGGTGACGAAATCCGCGTGAGACGAGGCGAGGAAGCAGACCACGTTGGCCTGGTCGACCGGCTCGGCGATGCGATTGAGCGGTGTGCCGGAGAGGATCTGCTCGCGGTGCTCGGGCGCGCGTTGCTCCCAGTGGCGACGGATGCGATCGGTCAGCGTCGCCGAGGGCGCGATTGCGTTCACGTTGATTCCAGCCGGACCGACCTCGAGCGCGAGCTTGGTGGTGAAGGCGATAATGCCTCCCTTGGCGGCGGCGTAGGCGGACGAGCTGCTGGCGCTCTTGCCGCGACCGGCGATCGAGGCGAAGTTGACGATCTTGCCGCCGCCCTGCCGGGTCATGTGTGGAATCACGGCGCGGCAGAAGAGGAAGGTGCCGCTGAGGTTGAAGTCCAGCACCTGCTGCCATTCCTCCATCGTCAGCTCGTCGGCCGTTGCGCCGGCGTTGGCGATGATCGTCGAGCCGCCGACCCCGTTGATCAGGATGTCGATCTTGCCGAAGCGGTCGATCACGTCGGCGACCACGGCATCGACTTCGTCCTGCCGGAGGGCGTTGGCGGGATAGGCCTGGTGCGGTCCGCCGCCGGCGGCGGCGAAGCCTTCCATGGCGCGGTCGAGCTGCTCGCGGTCGTAGTCGACAGCGGCAACGGTGCCGCCCTCGGCCGCGATGATCTCAGCGCTGACCTGACAGATGCCGTTGCCGGCGCCGCTGATCAGCGCGACCTTGTCTTCAAATCGAGCGAACGATGCGTCGGGCATGGCGATCTCCTTCAGCGGCCTTTGAACTCGGGGGCGCGTCGCTCACGGAGGGCGGCGCGTGCTTCGTCGGCGTCCGCTGATGTCGCGAGGATCGGGGAGGCGTTTGAGGTCAGGACAGCTGTGGTCTCAAGCGTGCTGTCCATGGCTGCGCGGATGACCCGCTTGTTGATCCAGGAGACCATCGGCGGATTGCGCATGATCCGCTCGCAGAGCGCGCGCACCTCCGCCTCCAGGTCTTCGGACGGGACGAGCCGGTTGAGCACGCCCCACTCGGCGGCGGTCTTGCCGTCGAGGTGGCCGGTGAAGGCGAATTCAAGCGCGCGTCCCAGCCCGGCCAGCCTGGAGAGGTAGTAGGCACCGCCGTTCTCGATGATCTGCCCGACCTGCTGGTAGGCAATGAATCGCGTGTTTTCGCAGCCGTAGCGAATGTCGCACTGGAGGGCCATATCCATGCCGAAGCCGGCGGCTACCCCGTTGACCATCGCGATCGTCGGCTTGCGGACGTACGAAATGTCGCGCATCAACTTGGTCAAGCCGTAGAAGAACCGCTGCCGGGTCGCATCCAGTCCGCCGGCCTCATAGGGCGCGTTGCCGAGGTAGTTGTCTTCGGGCTCGAACTGGCCGAGATCGGAGCCGCGTACATCGACGCCGGCGCAGAAGCCGCGTCCGACTCCCGTGAGCACGATCACCTGCACATCGGGGTCATCATCGGCTGCCCGCATGTACTCGCCGACTTTGGCCAGGGTGCTGGTCCGCTCGGTGCCACCGACGGCGGCGTTCAGCTTCTCGGGCCGGTTGAACCTGATCCACAGGATCCCACTGTCCTCCTTCTCGTAGAGGAGGTACGGGACAAGTTCGAGTTCCTGCATCTGACTGCCTCCCTGGACCTGGGCCTTGATTTGCTCGGCGTGGCGGCCCGCGTCAGCCTTCGAGGATGAGCTCGGTGAGCTCGCTTGCGGTGCTGAGCATGGGGTAATGACCGGTGTCGAGTTCGTGCCAGCGCGCGCCGAGTCGCTCGGCGCAGCGGCGTTGATGGGGTTCGCCGGGATTCGGAGCCTGTCGGCACCAGGTCACGGATACGTTCCAGGACTGATCCCAGAAGGAGTCCAGCACGACCGGTTGGTTGAACACGGCAGCAGGATGCAACCCGAACCGATCGGCGGCCCAACGAGCCAGTCCCGGTTCCATGCTGGCGCTCAGGCCTTCGTACATCGCTCCCGGCGCGGGACCGGTGGCGACTTCGTCGGCATCGATCGCGGCTCCCGAGACGATGTCGCGGATGTTCTCGCCGCTGTAGAGGGCAAGCGCGTCGGCGAAGACGAGGCGCTGGACTCGCTCGCGTGCGATCTCGGCAACTCGACAGAGCACCATCCCGCCCGACGAAGTGCCGACCAGCACAACGTCGTCGAGGTCCTCGTACCGCATCAGCTCGACGAGTTCTTCGGCGTGCGTCTCGGTGGTGATGCCAGGCCGGACTTGTGCTGAACGCTCAGCGCAGCCATCCAGCGAAGGGGCGTACACCTGGTGTCCGGCATCGCGCAGCCGCTTCGCGACGGGCGACCAGATCCAGCCGCCCTGGTATGCGCCGTGGATCAGTACGAATGTCGCCATCTCATCGCTCCCAGGTTGTTCTCTGACCTAGCGGGCACTGTAGGCGATGTAGCTTGCTGAGGATTGGGCCTGCGCCAGAGAGGGACCGGTGACCATGAGTACGAAGCGAATCGCTGTCATTCCGGGTGATGGCATCGGCAAGGAAGTCGTGCCCGAGGGCATCCGCGTACTTGAGTCTGCTGCGACCAAGTTCGAGATTGACCTGGAGTTTGATTACTTCGACTTCGCTTCGTGGGACTACTACGACCAGCATGGGCAGATGTTGCCGGACGATTGGCAGGAGCAGATCGGCGGACACGACGCGCTGTTCTTCGGCGCGGTCGGTTGGCCCGAGAAGATTCCTGACCACATCTCGCTCTGGGGATCGCTGCTGCAGTTCCGTCGCGAGTTCGACCAGTACATCAACCTGCGCCCGGCGCGTTTGATGCCGGGCATCGTGGCGCCGGTCGTGCGGCGCGATGGCAGTCCACGAGAGCCCGGCGAGATCGACATGTACATCGTGCGCGAGAACACTGAAGGCGAGTACTCGAGCATCGGCGGACGGATCTTCTCGGGTACCGAGCGCGAGATGGTGATGCAGGAGACGGTGATGACGCGAGTGGGCGTGGACAGAGTGCTGAGGTACGCCTTCGACCTGGCTCAGTCGCGATCGAAGCGGCATCTGACGAGCGCGACGAAGTCGAACGGGATCGCGATCACGATGCCATACTGGGACGAGCGTGTAGAGGCCATGTCTACCAGTTACCCGGATGTCGAGGTCGACAAGTTCCATATCGACATCCTGACAGCGCACTTCGTCCAACGACCAGATTTCTTCGATGTCGTGGTCGCCAGTAACCTGTTCGGCGATATCCTCAGCGACCTGGGTCCTGCCTGCACCGGCACGATTGGGATCGCTCCTAGCGCCAACCTCAACCCTGATGGAGCGTTCCCGTCGCTATTCGAGCCGGTCCATGGTTCCGCACCCGACATCGCCGGCCAGGGGATCGCGAATCCAATCGGCCAGATCTGGTGCGGGGCGATGATGCTTGACTTCCTCGGCCACCGACGCGCGCACGACGCGATCCTCACAGCGATCGAGACAGCACTCGATCCTACCAGCGGCGCTCCGCGCACTCCCGACATTGGCGGCACCGCCTTGACCAAAGAACTCGGCAACGCGATCGCTGAGGCCCTGTAGTCGGTGCACCGTTCGCGGTCCGATTTACTCGTCGCTGCGACGCTGTGTTAGAAGCCTGAGGCCAGGCTCCGGCGGGCGCGATCAATCAGGAAGAGGAAGACAGGCGTGCCGATGATTGCGGTCAGGACGCCGAGCGGCATTTCAGCCGGTGCGGCGATCGTGCGGGCGCCGAGGTCGGCGCCCAGCACCAGGATCGCTCCGGCAACAGCGCTGGCCGGCATCAACCGACGGTGATCCGGGCCGACCGCCAGTCGGACCATGTGTGGGGCGATCAGACCGATGAAGCCAACCACACCCGCCACAGCTACTCCAGCACCAGTCGCGAGGGCGGCGGCGGTCACGATCAGTAGCTGAGTTCTCTGGACGCGCACCCCTAGATGGCGGGCTTCGGCGTCGCCCAACGTGAGCAGGTTCAGCGCTCCTGCCTGTCGAACGAGGATGACGATGGCGAACAGGATGAGCGGTCCGGCGGAGTAGACGAACTCCCAGACCGAGCCGGCCAGACTGCCCAGCATCCAGAAGACGATGTCTCGCAACTCGGCGTCGTCGGAGAACGAAAGGATGAAACTGATCGCTGCGCCGAGCAGTGCATTGACGGCAATGCCGACCAGGAGCATGGTGGCCATCTGCGCTCGGCCGCTCCGCCGAGCAAAGGCGTAGATCATGAATGTCAGCGTCAGTCCGCCGACAAACGCCGCGACGGGCTGAACGAACAGACCCCACGCGGTCATGCCCAGCACGACTGAGAGAGCCACAGCAAAGGCAGCGCCGCTTGAGACGCCGATCAGACCGGGATCAGCCAGTGGGTTGCGGAACAATCCCTGCAGGGCTGCGCCAGAGATGCCTAGTCCGGCACCGACGAGGGCGGCCATGACCATCCTTGGAACTCGAATCACCCAGACCACCGCTTCCTCGCGTGCGGTGTAGTCGATTCCGAGGTTGATGCCGAGCTTGCCAAAGAGCACGCCAACGATGCGCACAACGTCGACATCGAATGCGCCCAGAGCCAGGTTCGCGAGGATCAAGCCGATCAGTCCGGTGGACATCGCGGCCCAGATCAGGGGACCAAGCACCCGCGGTAAGTGAAGGTCTGATGCTCCGGTCAGATCGGGACGCCGCTCCCGGAGTTGTGTCAGCGGGCCTTGCGACATGCTTACTCGCTCAAGAACTCGTTCTGGACCCGATCGGAGAGTCTCGCTCGTCCGGCGATGCTTCGATTAAGCCGTTCTCGCGGAACTCTCGTTTGGCCATCGGATCGTCGGCTGCCAGCAGTCCAAGCGTCAATCGCTGTCAACTCACAATATCTGGCCGTCCGGTTGTGTCGGGACCGTTCGACGAACAGACTGCTGCTCGTTAGTCGCCAGCGAACCAGAGCCAGCCGCATTGTGAAGTCAGTTTGAGAGTACTAGCCTCGCCACGTCCGGTTAGGAGCTGCCCGTCGGCCGCACCCTGTCACCGACCGCCCGACCCGGACGGAAGGAGATGGCGTCCAATGCCGAGACCACGACTTTCTCATCTGACCTATTTGATCGTCGCACTGTTGATTGGTGCGGGCGTCGTCTTCGCTGCCTGCGGCGGCGACGATGAGCCAGAAGGACCCGCGGATGATGTCAAGATCGTCCTCCAGTGGGTCGTCCAGGCCCAGTTCGCGGGTTACTACGTCGCGCTGGAGAAGGGCTTCTACGAAGAAGAGAACCTGAACGTCGAGATTCAGCCCGGTGGACCCGACATTCTGCCGGTGCAGCTCGTCGCGGCGGGGGCCGCGGAATTGGCCGTGCAGCCATTCGCCGTCCTGCTCTCGGCGCGAGACCAGGGCATTGATGTCGTCGCGGTCGCGCAGGTGTTTGAGCGCTCTGGCTACCGGCTCGTTTCCTGGGCTGACGACGACATCACATCACCTGAGCAATGGGGAGGCAAGAAGATCGGCGTCTGGGCGGGACATGAGATGGTCTCGGCGACGATCAACAAGTACGGATTGTCCGAGGGTTCTGGAGCTGACCAGGTCGAGTTAATTGGGCAGGGCTTCGACATGCAGCTCCTGCTGACCAGGCAGGTCGACATGGCCTCGGCGATGGTCTACAACGAGTTCGCCCAGTTGATCGAGGCGGGTAACCCCGTGGATGACTTCCGCGTGGTCGACTTCGAGGACCACGAGACCAACACGCTCGAGGATGCGCTGCTGGCTCGCGGCGAATGGCTTGAGGATGAGGACAACCAGGACATCGTGACGCGCTTCCTGCGCGCCTCGGCCAAGGGCTGGGCAGTCTGCGCGGACGATCCTGAGGAGTGTGTCGAGATTGTGTTGAAGTACGGTCCGGCGCTGCCTCGCGCTCACCAGACCTGGATGATGAACGAAATCAACAAGCTGATGTGGCCGTCGAGCAAGGGCTGGGGCGTGATCGACCGCGAATCGGCGTCCAGGACCGCCGACATCATGCTTGAGTACGACGTGATCTCCGAGGCTGCCGATCTGGATGCGGCCTACACCAACGAGTATGTCGAGGCGGCGTTGGAGGACTTCTCCGACGACGAGCGATTCCGCAACGACTATGAGGCACTAGATCTCGACGTCGAGGACCTCCTGCCTGACGACGGTTAAGTCAATCCGACGGCGGCCGACCGATGATCGGCCGCCGTATCACCTTGAAGGAGGCGGTGAACCATGTCCCGCATCGTCCGCGCCGCGCTGATCCAGACCGAGGGTCTCACGCCTGTGGAGGCGATGGTTGAACGGCAGATTGAATTGATCCACAAGGCCGCCGAGCAGGGAGCGCAGGTTACCTGTCTGCAGGAACTCGCGACCGGTCCTTACTTCTGCCAGGAAGAGGACAAGCGCTGGTATGGCCTGGCCGAGCCGGTTCCCGACGGACCCACCGTGCAACGTATGCAGGAGATTGCCAAAGAAACGGGCATGGTGCTGATCGTGCCGGTCTATGAGATCGAGTCGCCGGGCTTTCTCTACAACTGCGCCGCGGTGATCGACTCCGACGGATCGTATCTGGGCAAGTACCGCAAAACCCACATTCCGCACTCGGACAACTTCCTCGAGAAATACTACTTCCGACCCGGCAACCTTGGCTATCCCACGTTCGATACCAGCGTGGGCAAGATCGGCGTCTACATCTGCTACGACCGGCACTTTCCCGAGGGCGCGCGTGCCCTGGGACTCAACGGTGCCGAAATCGTCTTTATCCCCTCAGCAACGGCGGGGCACTCCAGGGTGCTTTGGGATGTCGAGCAACGCTTCCATGCAATCGCCAACGGCTATTTCGTGGGCACGATCAACCGGGTCGGCACCGCGCTGAAGCCCGACGTGCATTTCTACGGACACAGCTATTTCTGCAACCCGAGCGGCGAAGTCCTTGCTCAGGCCGACGATCAAGAGGCGGTCATTGTCGCTGATCTCGACTTGGATCAGCTCTCTGAGGCGCGCGCCGAGTGGCCGTTCTACCGTGACCGCCGACCTGACATGTACGAGTCATTGACCAAGCCCTAACCGCTCCAACCAGCGAAGGAGGTGCGAGATGGCATCCATCCTGATTACCGGCGGAACCGTGACGACCGCGAGTGAACAGTACGTTGCCGATGTCTTTCTGGACGACGGTGTGATCGTCCAGATCGGCGCCGATCTCCAGGTCGCCGCGGACGAGGTCGTCTCCGCAGAGGGGCAGTACGTGATTCCCGGTGGGATTGACGTGCACACACACCTCGGCGAAACCGTGTTCCGCACGATCACGGCAGATAGTTGGGAATCGGGCACGGTCGCCGCTGCCTTCGGCGGTACGACGACGGTGGTCGATTTCGCGCGGCAGGAGCGCGAAGGCATGTCGCCGATCGAGGCGATCGAGCATCGACGCCGCCAGGCTGAGTCGCAGGCGGTGATCGACTACGGCTTCCACTTGATGGCGACCAATCTGGATTCACAGGAATATCTGGAGGAGTTGGCCGCGCTGCCCGGCGAAGGCGTCACCAGTTTCAAGCTGTTGATGGCCTATCCCGGCACGATGATGGTGGACGACCTGACCATCTTCCGCGCCATGCAGGTGGCCGCGGACACCAATGCGATCGTGACGCTGCACGCCGAGAACGGTCACGTGATTCAGCAGATCACCGATCAGTTCGCCGCCGAGGGCAAGGTGCAGGAACACATGCACATGCACGCCCACCCGCATCTCGTCGAGGGCGAGGCGACGCATCGCGGAATCGCGATGGCCGAGATGGCCGGTTCGGCGGTCTACATCGTGCATCTCTCCAGCCGCACCGCGCTGACCGAGGTTGAGGCAGCCAAGGCGCGAGGCCAGGCGGTCTACGCGGAGACCTGCCCGCAGTACCTGTTCGCCGCGTATGAGGACTACGAGAATGCGGGCTTCGAGGCTGCCAAGTACATCTGCTCGCCACCGATTCGAGAGCGGGCCAACCAGGATGAGCTCTGGCGCGGGATCGATAATGGCGCGATCACCGTGATCGCGACCGACCATTGCACCTTCCGGATGCAGGACGACCTGGCCGAGCTACCGCCGCAAAAGCCGATGGGCAAGGGCGACTTCCGCTACATCCCCAACGGCGTGCCCGGGGTCGAGAACCGCATGCACCTGATGTACGAAGGCGGCGTCGTCGGCGGACACTTCGACATGATGCGCTTCGTCGACCTCAACTGCACGATGCCGGCCAAGCTCTTCGGCCTCTATCCGAGGAAGGGGATCATCGCAATCGGCGCCGATGCCGACGTCGTGGTCTGGGACCCCAATGCCGACTACACGATCGAGGCCGCCACGCACCACATGCGAGTCGACTACAACCTCTACGAGGGGATGAAGGTGAGCGGACGTCCAAGCACGGTGATCTCACGAGGCGAGATCATTGTCAGCGGCGAAGAGTTCCTCGGCGAACTCGGGCGTGGGCAGTACATCCGTCGTTCGACACCGTACGTGCTCGACCACCCCGAGAGTGTGACGGCCTGACATGAGCATGGAACAACCTGTCTCGGGCGCGAGCGCCCAAGAGATCCTGGACCTTTGCCGCGAGTACACGCTGTACGAGTGGGGCACTCAGGAGCAAGTCAACCCGATCCCCTTCGCCCGCGCCAAGGGCAACTATCTCTGGGACGCCGACGGGAACCGCTACCTCGACTTCAACTCGCAGGCCATGTGCGTCAATATTGGTCATGCGGACGACCGGGTGGTCAAGGCAATCGCCGATCAGGTCGCGGAGCTCCCGTATGTCGTACCGGCGCACGCGACCGAGGCGCGAGGCAGGCTGGGCAAGGAACTGGCGCGGATTTCGCCCGAGGGACTAAACAAGTCGTACATCACATTGGCCGGCGCCGACGCGAATGAGGCTGCCGTCCGGATCGCGCGACTCTATACCGGGCGACACAAGATCCTGACCCGTTACCGCTCCTATCACGGCAGCAGCCAGGGGGTGATGTACGCCTCGGGCGATTTCCGGCGGATGCCCTCGGAGGAGGGCATGACCGGCGTCGTGCGAATCCTCGATCCCTACCTGTATCGCAGTCCCCTGGCCGTGAACGAGGAGGATTTCGTCCCGGCCTACATGCAGTACCTGGAGGACGTGATCCAGCGCGAGGGTCCGGAGACGATCGCGGCGATCCTGCTGGAGCCGATCACCGGCACCAACGGGATCATCGTGCCGCCTGAGGGTTGGTACCGGGGCGTCCGCGAGCTCTGCGACCGCTATGGCATATTGCTCATCGATGATGAGGTGATGGCCGGATTCGGGCGCACCGGGAAGTGGTTCGCGATCGAGCACGAGGATGTGGCGCCCGACATGATGACCATGGCCAAGGGATTGACCAGTGCGATCGTGCCGCTCGGCGCCGTGATGGTCAACGACCGGATCGCAGAGCACTTCGAGCACAATCCCCTCGGTCACGGCATCACCTACGGCAGCCACGCGGTCGGCTGCGCGGCGGCGCTGGCGACCCTCAGCGTTTACGAAGAGGACAACCTGATTGAGAACGCCCAGCGGATGGGCGAGATCATGCAGGACGAGTACGCCGCGATGAAGGACCGGCATCCTTCGATCGGCGAGGCGCGCGGGCGCGGACTGTTCACCGTGATCGAGCTGACCGCAGATCGCGCGACCAAGGCGCCGCTGATGTCGATTGACCCCGACCTAACCCACCAAGTCGATCAGTTCTTCCGCAACGAGGGCATGTTCGTCAACGTGCGCGGCGATTTCATCTTTGGCAATCCGCCGCTGACGATCACGGAAGAGGAGCTGCGCTGGGCGTTATCGGTCGTCGACCGAGCACTCGACATCACGGACGAAGCCGTCCGTGCATAGCGCGAGCGGATCGCGCAAACGAGGCCGTACGGGAGAGAAAGGACGGATGGCGCGCATGACTGATTACCACGACAGCGACCGCTACCAACAGGGCGTGGAGCTGATGGAGAGCATCAGCATGGATCCGGCCAGCATGGACGCGATCGCCGCTGCCAATGGCGAGGTCGGCGAAGATGTCGCGCGGATGCTTGGCGAGTTCTGCTTCGGTGATGTCTGGACGCACGGGCCGCTCGACCTGCGCACCAAGCGAGTCATCACGCTGGCAACGATCTCCGCCCTGGGACGCGAGCGGCAGCTCCGCGGACACATCGCCGGGGCGCTGGCTCAGGGGTTCACGCGCGAGGAAATCCAGAGCATCTTCGTGCACCAATTCGCCTACGGCGGCTTCCCAATGGGACTCTCAGGTCTGCAGGTCGCAGCCGAGGTCTTCGCCTCGCTCGATGCCGAGGACGACGACTAACCAACCTGTAGCTAACTGAGGCGGACTCGCTCGCTGAAGGGGATGGAGCAGTAAAGATGAAACTCGGACTAATGTCGGGCATCGATCATCCACGCGACATCATCGAACAGGCGCAATGGGCAGAGGAACAGGGGTTTGAAACCGTCTGGACCGGCGAAGGTCGGTTGACCCGTAACTCGGTCGTGCATTTGACGCTGGCCGCCGCTAACACCAAGCGGATCACGGTTGGCAGCGGCATCTTCCCCTTCCGCACCCGCAGCGTGGGTTTGCTAGGGATGACCGCGCGAACGTTGGACGACCTCGCTCCGGGCCGGTTCAAACTCGGACTCGGCGCCTGGTGGGAGCCGCTGGCCAGCCGCAACGGTCTGCACACGGCCAAACCGCGAACGGCGATGAAGGAGATCATCCTCGCACTCAAGGACCTGCTCGACGGCAAGTCGGTCACCTACCAGGGCGAGTACGTCGACGTGGAAGACATCAAGTTCGACACGCCCGAGGACGACGACAATCCCTCCTATCCGGTGCCGATTTACATCGGCGCGGTCCGGCTGCGGATGATGGAGCTGGTCGGCGAGGTCGCCGACGGCGCGCTGATGGACTTCCTCGTCCCGCCCGAGTACACCGCGCTCTCCGTCGAGCACATCAAGATCGGCGCAGACCGAACGGGACGCTCGATGGATGAGATCGACTGTCCACAGCTGCTCGGCGTGGCGGTCGACGATGACAATCCACAGGCGGCGGTCGAGGCCTGCAAGAAGTTCCTGACCCAGTACATCGGCCAACAACCGCACATCACCGAGACCTGCGGCGCGACGGAGGAGCAGATCGCCGGCGTCAAGAGCGTGATGGGCTGGCCCGCTACGCAGGAACAGATCGAAGCGGCGATGCAGTTCATTCCCGATGAACTGGTTCGCGACGTTTGCTGCTGCGGCACGACGTCGGAGGCGATGGAGCGGATTGAGGCGTTCGTCGCCGCAGGCTGCACGGAGCCGGTGCTCACTCCCCTGGGCAACTACCAGGACACGGTCGAGAAGATCGCGCGCGCGGCTCGGCGCGATGGCTGAGCGAGATTCACGCCGAAAGTGAGTGCGTCGAGCGATGAGCGCCAGCGCTGGCCCGGAGGTTGCGGCCCAATTCTCCACGCGTGAGCGTTTCCTCACCGAAGAGCGCGCGGAACGGCTTCGCTCGGCCTCGGGCCGAATCACTCTGATCCTGATCCTCGTTGCCCTGTTCCTCGGCGGGTGGGAGTTTCTCAAGTGGGCGACCGATGCCCCCCGCACGACGTTGCCTCATTTCCATGAGGTCGTCGACTACCTGTTCAGCATCAACTCGCAGGGCGACGTGGTCTGGCTGGCGATCGGGCGCAACCTTCGATTGACGTTCATCGAGGCGCTGAGCGGCCTGTCCGTTGCGATTGTCGCCGGATTTGCGGCCGGCACGTTGATGGCGCTGAGCCGCTGGACCGGGCGCGGGATCATGCCCTTCGTGATCGGCGCGCAGACCGTGCCGATCGTCGCGATTGCGCCGGCGCTGGTGATCTGGCTGGGTACCGGCTGGGAGACGAAGGCGCTGATTGCCGGCTTCCTCGCATTTTTTCCGATTGCGGTCACGACGGCGCGCGGGATCGGCGACGTCTCGCAGGACAGTCTCGATCTGATGGCTTCCTACGGCGCATCGCGAACCGAGGTGTTCTTCAAGCTGCGATTGCCCAGCGCGATGCCCTACATCTTCACCGGACTGGAAGTGGCAGCGGCCTTCAGCGTGATCGGCGCGATCGTGGCGGAGCTGCCGGTGGGATCACAGGATGGCATCGGAGTCGTGATTCTCACTTCGCAGCAATACTTCAGCCTCCAGCCCGAGTCGTTGTTCGCCGCCATCGGCGGAGCCTGCCTGCTGGGTGGAGCGATGGTGGGAATGGTCCGCGTCATTCAGCTCGTCGTGCTGCGCGGCTATCGAGCCCAGGAACTGAGTTAAGCGAGGTAGTCCATGACGACGCCTGACACTTCATCTGAAGCCGTCCAGATCGGAACGCAAACCGCGATCTCGTTCGAAGGGGTGCGCAAGGAGTTCGGTAGCGGCGTCAACGCCACCCTCGCGATTGAAATGGTCGACCTCAACATTGCCGAGCGAGAGTTCGTGTCGCTGATCGGACCCTCGGGGTGCGGCAAATCAACCCTCTTGCGCCTGGCAGCCGACCTGATCGAACCCAGCGGCGGGACGGTTGTCGTCAATGACAAGACGCCGCGCCAGGCACGGCTCGACCGCGACTACGGTTTCATCTTCCAGGCACCGACGTTGTTCGACTGGCGCACGGTTTGGAAGAACGTCGCCCTGCCGCTGGAGATCATGAAGATCTCTGGGATGTCGAGCCAGAAGAAGGAGGAAGAAATCGAGCGCTTGCTGAGCATGGTCGGACTGGACGGATTCGAAGGCCACCATCCGTACCAGCTCTCGGGCGGGATGCAGCAGCGAGTGTCGCTGGCGCGGGCGCTGGTCTTCCGGCCTTCCATCTTGCTGATGGACGAGCCCTTCGGCGCGCTCGACGAGATCACTCGAGACCGGATGAACCTCGAGCTCCACCGCATCTGGGAAGAGACCAACACCACGATCCTGTTCGTGACACACAGCATTCCCGAGGCGGTGTTGCTCTCCAACCGAGTCGTGGTGATGACCGCGCGACCGGGCCGGGTGCAGGAGATCATCCCGGTCGACCTTCCCTATCCCAGAACAACCGAGGTGGAGGAGTCGACTCGCTACTACGAGCTCGTCACTCAAGTCCGTGAGTCGCTAAGCAAGGCAATGGTTGGCGACCGATGACCACTGCTGACCCAGCCCTGGAATCCGGCCCTGAGCAGCTGCGACAGTGGAATCGCCACGCCGGTGTGGTGATTCCCCCGCTGCTCGTGTTCATTGCTGCGATCGCTCTGTGGGAGTTAGTGATTGAGGCATTTGACATCCAGCGTTTTCTGCTGCCCAGGCCAAGCGAAATCGCCAGCCTGTTCGTCGAGGACTTCGGCAGGTTGATCCGTCAGGGCCGCAACACGCTCGGTGTGGCCGGACGCGGACTGCTGCTTGGAGGGGGAATCGGGATCGCCCTGGCGGCGATCACCTTCCGTACACGATGGATGGCCGAAGGGGTCGGGATCTACGCGGCCGTGCTCAAGGCCGTGCCGGTGATCTCGTTGGCTCCATTGACCGTCGTCTGGTTTGGGATTGAGGCCGGCTCAAAGATTGCGACTGTGGCGATTGCCACTGCGCCCATCCTGTTCACCTACACGCTGGTCGGACTGCGCAGCGCTGACGCGAACGCCCAGGAGCTGATGCGTTCCTATGCTGCTGGGCACGTCCGCACGTTCTGGAACCTGCACGTCCCGTACGCGCTGCCGCTCTTCTTCTCAGGAATGAAGATCGCCGTCACGATCGCGATGATCGTGGCGATCATCTCGGAGTACTTCGGCGGTAGCTTTGAGAATCTCGGCGGCTACATACGCAACGAGGCGAACAACGTACACACGGTCGAGGTCTGGACGGCCATCGTGATGGCCTGCCTGCTCGGGATCAGCCAGTACATGATCGTGGCCGGTATCGACCGCTACGTCCTGCGCTGGCACCCTTCGAAGCGGGGTGGCTAGCCGACGGTCGGCAACCCTTCGTCGCGGCGGACCTCGTTGATCGTCTCCAGGACTCGCTGCTTGAAGGGGGCGTACTCGACCTCGAACTCCTCGACGAGACGCGTGTTGTCCATTAGGTAGAGGCCGGAGGCGTCGTGGCCTCCTTCGTCTGCTTCGAACGTGATCTCGGCATCGGGGAGGAACTCGCGCACCGCGTCGGCCAGGTCGCCCATGCCGGTCGGGTGTCCGCCCGAGTTGTAGATCGCGTGGGCGGTTTCCTCGGCCAGCGTGACGCGGACAAACACCTCGGCGATGTCTTCGACGTGGAGCGGCAGGGTCATGGTGTCGCGATAGGGGAAGCTGACTGGCTCGTTGCGGGCCGGCAGGACCTGGCACTGGACGTGATTCATCGAGCCTCGGACCTTGTCGGGGCCGGTGATGTTGGCCGGGCGGATGCCGGTGATCGCCATGTCGTAGGCGCGGTTGTACCAGTCGGCCTGGTGCTCATTGAATCGCTTCGAGACCGAGTAGATTCCTGTGCCGAGACAGAGGTCGTCCTCGGTGACCATCTTTGAGCCGTGCAGTCGTTGCGGCCCGTAGACCGCGAGCGAACTTGCGTAGACCACGCGGCGGATATCGAGCAGGCGGGCCGCCTCGAAGCAGTTGTCCATGCCCAGGATGTTGATCTTCACCTGAGGATGCGGGTCGGCCTCGGACGCGCCCAGCACGTAGGCGAGATTGAGCACGCGGTCTGGTTTGGCCGCCACGAGTGCTTCCACGACATCGTCCATCACGGTGATGTCGCCGTGGATGATCTCGATCCGGTCGCGCAGCGGGTCGAGGACCGGCGCATTGGGATTGATGTCCATGCAGTGGACCTCATGTCCATGCTCGACCAGCTGCCGCATCACGCGCGGCCCGATAAATCCGCTTCCGCCAAGCACTGAGATACGCATCTGAATCCCCTGTTGTGTTGTGATCGATGAGGAAGACTTGCCCTAACGACTCAGGCGCCGTTTGTTGACTCCTGGGCCAGCGCTTCGGCGGCGGCGTCTTCGACGATGGTTCCCTTGAAGAAGTTGGGGTTGTTGTGGGCGTAGAGGCGGAGCTGGTTGGTGAAGGCGAAGTCTCGGAAGTCCTCGGGACTGATTAAGCCGTTCTCAACCGGTTCGTAGGCTTCGGCGACGGCTTCCGACATGTCGGGCACGTCCCAGTGGCCGAGGTCGGTGCTCATGAAGGCGCGGATCTTCGCGCCGAACGGGTTGACCTGGTCGTTGAAGGCCCAGGCCGTGATCGGGTCGTCGGCCTCGCAGCCGAAGTAGAAGGAGGGCACGAAGCGGTCGTAGAAGTCCTCGGCGCGCTCGATGTTCATCTCGCTGAAGTTGTCGCGCAGGCGCTCTTCGATGTCGGGCGCGGTCATGCCCAGTGTGCGGGGCAGATTGTCGAGCTTGCCCTCGGTCAACTCGCCGCCGTAGCGGGTGAAGAGGTCCTGGGCGAGTTCGATGTCAATGTTGGCCGGATTCAGATTGTGGAGCTGATCCGGGCTGCGCTTCTCCCAGCGGGCGATGATGTCGGCGTAGATGCGGGCGCCGTGGGCGACGCCGCCCTCGAGCAGGGCGACGCGCAACTCGGGGAAGCGGGTCGTGACGCCGCCCATCAATAGCGACTTGCAGAGGACCTCGCCGGCTGCCGCGAAGTGGCCGATGTGGTTGTACATGTAGTTGGAGATGGAGGCGCGGTCGATGAAGCCCATGCCGGAGGAGTGTGAGGCGACGGCGAAGCCGAGATCGAGACAGCGCTGCCAGAAGGGGTCGTAGTCGTATTCGCTGTCGATTGCGAATGAGTCCAGCCAGGTGACCTGGTTCGCGAGTTCGGGATACTTCTCGGCGACCGCGGGCACGGGACGTCGGACGAATGCAGGCATCTGGGCGACCTTGAGACCCAGTGAGTGAGCGTGCTCGAGTTCGGTGATGCCCTCTTCGGGAGTATGGAGCGGGATCACAGCGGCCACAGTCATGCGATCCGAGTACCCGCCGTACTGTTCGGCTGTGAATTCGTTGAAGGCGCGGCAGACTGCCTGGCGCACTTCATCGTCCTGCATGTGCGGGAAGCCGAGGCCGATCGTCGGGTAGAGCACGACGAAATCCATGCCGACTTCGTCCATCCGCTCGTGCAGCAGACTCGGCATCATTGCCGTGGCGCGGTCGAGCGTGTTCTCGGTCGGCAGCGCCCACCAGGGCGGGACGGTCATCCGCTCGGCGCGGCGCTCGTCCCAGCTCATTGCGGCCCAGCGGCGGCTCACGCTGGAGTCTCGATAACGCTTGACGATCTCCGACCCGCCGACATCTTTCAGGTAATCGAAAAACGTCGGCATGAACTCGACGATGTGCGAGTCGCCGTCGATGATTGGGTGGTCCAGTTGCGCGCGGACTGCGGCAGAGGGAGATTCGGTCGTGGTGGTCATGTTCTGGTCTCCAGGTGGGAACGATGTCCGCACGAGGATAGAGATTTAACCGACGCCCGTTCGCCTCAGCCAACATCCTTGTTCGGATTGATCAGGTACTTCTCGCCTGTTGCTCGCCGGTTGTAGACGGCGATGTTCTCCGGATCGAGCGCCTCGGCCAGCGAGATTTCCTTGGCGTAGTGGCTGGCGAAGGTGGTCGTGACCTCGTCGGCGACACGTTGACGCAAGCGCTCTGCAGCCTCGGGGCCGACTCGCTCGAGGAACGGGGTGAGCAACCATCCTCCGAGACCCCAGGCGAGGCCGAAGTTGCGATGCAAGACCGTCGGCGAGGTGTCGAGGCCTCCGTAGATGTAGACCTGCTTGTAGACGTTGGAGCCGTAGCGGTTGAATCCGGGGTCCTTGGTCTTGGCGGCAGCTTCCATGCAGCTGAGCAGCTGGGTGGGGAGCGGACCACCGCCGGTGGCGTCGAACGCGAGCGTGGCGCCGGTCTCGATCAATGCTTCGGTCAGGTCGGCCTCGAACGAGTCCTGACTGGTGTCGCAGACGTGTTTTGCACCGAGGCCTTTCAGCAGGGCAACGTGTTCGGGCCGTCGGACGACGTTGACCAGATCGATGCCTTCGTCGTTGCAGACTTTCTGCAGCATTTGTCCCAGATTTGAGGCGGCCGCCGTGTGCACAAGCGCGGCGTGCCCCTCGAGCCGCATCGTCTCGACCATGCCCAATACTGTCAGCGGGTTGACGAAACAGGCCGCGCCCTCTTTTGCGGTGGTGCCCTCACGCAGTTCGAGGCACTGGGCGACGTTCATCACGCGGTACTGCGAGTACATCTCGCGCGCGATCGCGCCGACCATCTTGCCTTTCAACGCCTGGGCGGCAGCACCCGAGCCGGCCTCGACCACGACGCCGGCGCCTTCGTTGCCCGCCGCCAGAGATTGGTCGAAGCGGTCGGCCTGTGATGCCACCAGCTTTGGCGGAATTGGCGCGGTCAGAACCGGGTTGTTCGGAGAGCCAGAGACCTGCGCCTGACTCATGTCCGCCGGGCCGACCAGCAGACCCAGGTCAGATGGGTTGATCGGTGACGCTTCGACGCGTACGACGACCTCATCTGGGCCGGGAGATGGAACATCGACCTCGGCGATTGAGAGCTCTAGTTGGCCTTCGCTTGTGACCTTGGAGCGAATCTGTCGTGATTTCATGTTGCATGCATCCTCTCATTCGCCTGAAGCGGTCAATGGGCATCGCTGGTCAGCCTACTGAACACAAGTGTGAGTACCCGAACGGGTCTACCTGCGGCCTGGACTCAGGTCTCGAGCGCCTTACGAGGGCTTGCGAGCATGGAGGAAGTACATCGGCGTGAAAATGCCCAGCCTGCCCGCCTCCGCCATCGCGGCCGCGCAGGTATTCAACTTCTGTGAGACATCGACCGATCCGCGAGGCACGATGCGGAGCGTTTCGAGCAACCGCAATGTGTTTGTGGTCATGGCGCGTCCGAATCTCGAACTGCGGAAACTGGCGAAGGAGACGCCCGACCCGGTCAGCGGTTCATACCAGGGAATCTGCGGGCCAGGTTGGTTGATGAGGTTCCGGGTTTCCAGCACCTCGAACCCAACAGTGCGCAACGCCTCGTCCACCGTCTCGTAGTCGTCGATATCTACGAGGCCACCTCCCCACTCGATGTCGGCTTTGATCCTGAGATGCTCGGCATTATTGGGATCGAACCGCTCCGTCATGCAGTACTCGAAGGCGCCGAAGCAGGCTCCCGGCTTGAGCACTCGAAACACCTCGCCGTAGACGGCGGCTTTGTCCGGCGCGTGGCAGGTCGCCTCGATGTCGTAGACGGCGTCGAAGGTGTTGTCGGGAGCATCGATGTCCGCGAAGTCGCATTGCAGAAACTCGGCCAGATGATCAAGGCCGGCCTCTTCGGTGAGTGTTCGTGCCCGTTCGATCTGGTAGCCGTTCGTGTTGATCCCGACAATCTTGGCACCCGTGAAGCGGGCAATTTCGATCAACGGCCCGCCCACTCCGCAACCGATATCGGCCACGACCATCCCCGCTCGGAGGTCCAAGGAGTGGGCCATGAAGTGTTCATGTCGCGCCAGCGATGCCTTGAAGCTCTCGCCGGGCACACGAGGCGCGAAATGAAATGATCTGCCCCATCCGAACTCGTAAAAGTCGGTTACCAGGTCGTAGTAGAGCTCGGCGATTCTCCGTGATTCACTTCGCTTGACCTCCAGGTCGCCGCTCCTGGCCTCAGTCAGGTTTGTTTCATACTCGCTGATGCCTGGAGCGACCCCAGTGGTTGCCTGTTTGTCCTTGAGCACATCGGAGAGTTTGACTGCCATGAGCGCTATCCCTGATCGGCTTGAGAGTGATTGAGTCTCAGCGAACGTACGGCAAGGGTACCGCGATGTGGAGCGATGGCCGATCTGGCATCCGCGCGGCGAGACCTCTCCCGTGCAGTGATGCATCTGTGACGCCATTGAGAGCTGCTGACACCAGTCTTGAGATCGCATCATTGTCCGACGCGATGCCCAAGATCTGAGCACCCCGTAGCATGCCTCCATGCCAGCTCTTGCCGCGAGCGTGTCGTGGATGTTTGGGGAAGCGGCGTTGCTGGATCGTTTCGTGCTCGTGGCGGCGGCAGGCTTCCGGGCGGTAGAGATTCAGGCGCCCTACTCGGAGCCGGCGTCATCGCTGGCCGAGCGTATCCAGGACGCCAACCTACAAGCCGTATTGATCAACACTCCGGTTGCTCTGGCGGCTGTACCGGGTGAGGAACGCGCCTTCCGCAAGGGGATGCAACACGCCCTCGAGTACGCGATCGCCTTGGGCTGTGAACAGATCCATTGCCTGGCCGGCCGGACCGATGACCCCGCTGCAGAATCGACCTTCATTCGCAATCTTCGCTGGGCAGCCGACCAGGCTGTAGCGCATGGCGTTCGACTCTTGCTCGAGCCGCTGAACACGGTTGACAACCCGGGCTACTTCCTGACCGGCAGCGCACAGGCGCGCAGAATCATCGACCAGGTCGAGCGGGACAACGTGCGGCTGCAGTGCGATTTCTACCATCTGCAGATCATGGAGGGGCACCTGGCAGAGACGCTGACGGCCCAGTTTGATGTCATTGGACACATCCAGATCAGCGGTGTGCCGGGTCGCAACGAGCCTGATGCGCTCCAGGAGATCAACTATCCGTTCCTGCTGTCGCTGATCGACCAACTCGGATTCGACGGCTGGGTCGGGTGTGAGTATCGCCCGCGAGGCGACACATTGGCCGGGCTCGATTGGGCGCTGCCGTACGGTGTGTCGAGTTCCGCTGAACGCGAGTGAGTGTGGAGAGTGACATGACTGAAGCAACCTCGAATCGTGTAGCGCTGGTGACCGGGGGTGGATCGGGCGTCGGACGGGCATCGGCTCTGGCGCTATTGCGTGAAGGCTGGACCGTCGTATTGACCGGCAGGCGCATGGAGCGTCTTGAAGAGACACAACGAATGGCCGGCGACGACGCAGTGCGGACGCTGGCCATCGCGTGCGACGTGTCCGATGCGGATGCGATTGCCTCGCTCTTCGAGCGGGTGCGCGCGGAATACAGACGCCTGGATCTGCTGTTCAACAATGCCGGCAGCGGTGCACCTGCGGTACCGCTGGAAGAGCTGACTCTGGAACAGTGGCAACGGGTTGTCGACCTGAACCTCACCGGAGCGTTTCTCTGCACTCAGGAGGCATTCCGGATCATGAAAGATCAGGATCCGCAAGGCGGGCGGATCATCAACAACGGCTCGATCTCTGCCGACCGACCGCGTCCGAACTCTTCGCCCTACACCGCAACCAAGCACGCGCTGACCGGACTGACGAAGTCGACCGCGCTTGATGGTCGCAAGTACAACATTGCCTGCGGGCAGATCGACATCGGCAATGCCCTGACCGAGATGACCGCCGGGATGGGACGAGGCGTGCCCCAGCCGAGCGGCGAGCGGATGGTCGAGCCAACGTTCAATGTCGAGCACGTCGCCGATGCGATCGTGTACATGGCCAATCTGCCGCTCGACGCGAACGTGCCGTTTATCACGGTGATGGCCACGAAGATGCCGCTCTTCGGCCGCGGTTAACGCATCGCTTAGTGCATCACGAGGCCGCCATCGACGTTGAACGCCTGGCCGGTGACGTTGCGAGCGCCGGGCCCGGCCAGGAACCGGGCCATGTCTGCGATGTCCTCAGGCGTGTTGGCTCGGCCGATCGGGATTCGGGCGGCACGCTCTCGTTCGAGATCGGCGAGACTCGCGCCGGTGCGTTCGGCTCGATTGCGCATGTTCGTCAGGGACAGTTCAGTGTTGGTCACGCCGGGACAGATCGCATTGACGTTGATGTTGTGCCGGGCCAGCTGATCGGCAGCGATCATGGTCATCGCCAGCACTGCGCCCTTGCTGGCCGCATAGGCGGCGTTGGACGTTCCCCGGTAGCCTTTGCCGGCGATCGACGCGATGTTGATGATCCGCCCGCCGTCGCCCTGAGAAATCATCTCGCGGGCAGCGCGCTGCATGCAGAAGAAGACGCCCTTGGCGTTGACCCGATGGATGCGATCCCAGTCGGCTTCCTCAACATCCATGACGTAGAGATAGCGAGTGACGCCGGCGTTGTTGACGATGATGTCGATTCGTCCGAAGGCGTCAGTCGCTTCAGAGACCATGCGGTCAATCTCCTCGACGCTGCCCATGTCGGCGTGGATGGCAAGGCTTTCGCAGCCCAACGTTGAGATGGCGGCGGCGGTGTCTTCGACGGTGGCGCTGTTGATATCGGCGACGGCCACGTTTGCGCCAGCCTCAGCGAGATGCAGCGCGATCGCTCGACCGATGCCTTGTCCGGCACCGGTCACGACCGCGATCTTGCCTTCAAGCTCCATTTGCCGAGCGCTCCTTGTCCGTGCCATACAGCCAGTCGCCGAGCAGATTGCCAACCAGCGCGATGATCATAGTCGTGCTTCGGGAAGCTCTGATTGGCTTGCATTGCGATGAGTTAGCGATCTTGTCTCGGTCCTCTCCAGCTGAGGACTGGCCGACGAGCGGCGGTAGTTTCGTCCAGCCGACCAATAGGGGCTGTCCAGGGGGCTCCGTGCAGGGTGTCGGGATCGCTTGCGGATTCCTCCGCGATGGCGATTAGCGCCTCGGCCAGGGCTTCGATTGCTTCGGGCGGTTCGGTCTCGGTTGGCTCGATCATCAACGCTTCTTCGACGATCAGGGGGAAGTAGACCGTTGGTGGATGGAAGCCGTAGTCGATCAGGCGTTTGGCGATGTCGTAGGTGCGGACATCGTGCTCGCGCTTTTGGCGCGAGCCGGAAAACACGACTTCGTGCAGGACTGGCCGGTCGTAAGGGAGATCGTAGTGTCCGTGCAGCAAGACGCGCAGATAGTTCGCATTCAGGACAGCCTGACCGGAGACCGATCGTAGTCCGTCCAATCCCAGCGCTCGCATGTAGGCGTATGCGCGCAGGAGTACTCCGACGTTGCCGTGGAACTGTTGTAGGCGTCCGATGCTTCGCTCCGGCGCTGCGAGGCGGACGAGTCCGTCATCGCCTTCCTCGAGGATCGGCGTGGGTAGATATGGGGCCAGTTCCTCTGTGCAGCAGACCGGCCCGGCTCCGGGGCCGCCGCCGCCGTGCGGGGTACTGAAGCTCTTGTGGAGATTCAGGTGGACGACGTCGAAGCCCAGGTCGCCGTAGCGCACGCGGCCCATAATCGCGTTGAGATTGGCTCCATCCGCGTAGAGGTAGGCGCCGGCGTCGTGGATGAGCTCGGCGACCTGTTCGATTCCGTTCTCCCAGAGTCCCAACGTGTTGGGCACGGTGACCATGACGGCTGCCACGGATTCGTCCAACTCCTGCTCGATGGTGGCTCGGTCGAGGGAGCCGTCCTCGGCTGTCGGCAGGTGGGTGACGGAATAGCCCGCCATCGCGGCGGTGGCGGGATTAGTCCCATGAGCTGAGTCGGGGACGAGGATGCGCCGGCGCGCCTCCAGTTCACCGCGATCTTCGAGCGCGGCTGTGATCATCAGCACTCCGGCCAGCTCTCCCTGGGCACCAGCGGCCGGCGCGAGGCTGACGTGCGGCAGGCCAGTGATCTCCGCCAAGCCTTGGCGAAGCTCCAGGAGGGTGCGCAGCGTGCCTTGCGCCTCGTGCTCCGGCGATTGCGGATGGGCATCGGCAAAGCCGGGCAGGAATGCGATCAGGTCGTTGACCTTGGGATTGAACTTCATCGTGCAGGAGCCGAGCGGGTAGGTGCCTGAGTCGATGCCGTAGTTCCGCGTCGAGAGCGCGGTGTAGTAGCGGACCAGCTCCCCCTGGCCCATCTCCGGCAAGGTGACCGAGTCGCGCAGCAGATGGGCATCGGGAAGCGGAGTCTTCTGTCCGTTCCAAACGGGCACGTCGACGGCACGGCGGCCGGGCTCACCTCGGTCGAAGCTCAGGCGAGCGCCGAGATCCTCGCTGCGAGGCCCGGGCGCCGTCATACTTCATCTCCGATCGAGGCCAACGCCTCGATCAGGGCGTCGATGTGTGAGTCGGGCGTGGCTTCGGTCACACAGAAGAGCAGCGCGTTGTGAGCTTCGGGTTCCGGTCGATCGGAGACATCGAGTCCAGCGGTGATGCCTCGCTCTGACAACTCGGATGAGAGATTGGCCGCAGGGACAGGGCCACGCACCAGAAACTCCTGAACCCAGGGTCCACGCTCGGGAACTTTGTAGCCGGAAATCGCAGCGATTCGCCTAGCGGCGTCGTGAGCTCGCTGATAGCAGAGTTCCGCGGACTCGCGCAGTCCGTGGGGTCCGAGCGCCTGCACGGCGATCGTGAAGCCGAGCGCGATTAGCGCCTGCGCGGTCGAAACGTTGGATGTCGCCCGCTCGCGGCGGATGAACTGTTCTCGTGCCTGCAGGGTCAACACGTAACCGGTACGGGCTTTGCCGCCGTCCGAGGGATGCAGCTCCTTCGTCCGACCGACGATGCGACCGGGCATTTGGCGCAGGTAGGGCAAGCCGGCCGCGAACAGTCCCAGCGATGGTCCGCCGAAAGCGGGTGCTCCTGCCAGATCGCGACCCTCACCGGTGACGATGTCCGCCCCGGCGTCTCCCGGCGCTTTCAACATGCCCAATGCAAACGGATCGGCAACCGCGACCAGGAGCGCGCCGACCTCGTGAGCCGCGTTCGCGAGCGGCTCCAGGTCGACAATGGTTCCGAGGAAGTCGGGCTGCTGCGCCACGAGGCAGGCGTGTTCATCGCTCAGCTCTTCGGCCATCGAGACGGCGTCGACCCGCAGGCCCGCCCCGCGCGCGTACGTGTTGACCACGTCGGCGGTTCCCGGATGAATCGGTTCCAGCAAGCAAACAGCCTGCCGCTTCGTCGTGCGCGAGGCCATCAAGCAGGCTTCTGCCGTGGCGCTGGCGACGTCGTAGAGTCCCACGTTGGCCACGTCCATACCGGTCAACTCGCAGACGACCGACTGAAACTCGAACCCAGATTGCAGCGTGCCCTGGCTGATCTCCGGCTGATATGGCGTGTAAGCGGTTGAGAACTCCGAGCGGCTGACCAGATAAGAGACGATCGACGGGACTGAGCGTCGATAGGCGCCGGCGCCCAGAAAGTTCGGCCGAGAGGGAGCCGCGTTCTGTCCCGCGCGATCGGCGAGCAGCGCGATCAGGTCGGGCTCGGTCAGCGCGGGCAGCAGGTCGATCGAGGGATCGCGGAACGCCTCAGGCAGGTCGGCGAACAGGCTGTCCAGATCATCAGCGCCGATGCGCTCGAGCATCCGCGCCCGGTCTGCCTCGGTGGCGGGAATGTACGGGTGCGGCGAGGACACCGCTAGTCCTCCGGAATCAACGCCCGATAGGCGTCGGCGTCAAGCAGGTTGTCCAGCTCGCCGGAGTCGGAGATTCGCACGCGGACGATCCAGCCTTCGTCGAACGGTGATTCATTGACCAGTTCGGGACGCTCTTCCAACTCCGTGTTGACGCCGATCAACTCGCCGCTGACCGGCGCGAACAGTTCTGCCACCGTCTTGGCCGACTCGATCTCGCCGAACGGCGCGCCGGCCGTCAGCTCGGTCCCCACGGCGGGGAGTTCGAGATAGACCACGTCGCCCAGTTGCTCCTGCGCGAACTCGGTGATGCCAATTGTGACCTCGTCCTCACTGTCGGCGTCGCGACGCAACCACTCGTGGTCGGACGTGTAGAGCAGGTCTTCGGGCGCCTCATGTTCCATCGTCATCACTCCTCCGGTGTTCGATAAAACGGGCGGCGAACCACTTCAACCGGCAGCGCCCGTCCCCTGACATCGACCTCAAGCATGGTCCCGCGCTTGGCCTGTTCCACGGGCAGATAGGCCATCCCGATTCCGAGACGCAAGCTCGGGCTGTACGCGCCGCTGGTCAAGCAGCAGATTGTTTCCGTCCCACCGGGCGTTCGCACGTCGAACCCGGCCCGGATCACGCCGCGTGCCCTGGCCGCCAGGTGCGCCAGACGACGGATTCGAGGCTGCGCCTTCAATTCGGCCAATACCTCGCGTCCGGTAAACGGCGCGCCGTCGTCGAGGCTGACCGCGAAACCCAGTCCCGCCTCATAGGGATGGGTCGACGCATCGATGTCACTGCCATGCAGCGGCAGCGCCGCCTCCAGTCGCAGCGTGTCGCGCGCGCCCAGTCCGGCCGGCGTTCCGCCGCCTGCGATCAGCGCGTCCCACAGCAGGCCGGCATGATCCCGGTCGACAATGCACTCGCCGCCGTCTTCGCCCGTGTAGCCCGTACGGGCGAACAGCACCGACGTTCCCCGCCAGTTCAGTTCGGCGCAATGCCTCGGCTGCATCGACGGGATGTCCTCGCTCAGGACCGTGCCCAGGAGCGCAATCGCCTCTGGTCCCTGAACGGCGAGCATCACGGTCTCGGGAGTGACCTCGAACGCCGCGCTGCCGGCCGCCGCTTGCAGCCGCTCGAAGTCGCGGTCGGCGTTGGCGGCGTTGTGGATCACCAGCCAGCGATCGCCGGGCAGGTGATAGATGAAGACATCGTCCTCGATCCCGCCGGCCTCGTTGCAATACAGCGAGTAGTGCGCCTGCCCCTCGGGCAATGCGGTGACATCAAAGGTCGTCACCAAGCGCAGCAGCTCGGCCGCTTCGGGTCCTTCGACCCACGCCCTGGCCAGGTGCGACACGTCAAACACGCCGACGCGTTCGCGAACGGCGAGGTGCTCGGCCACGATGCCCTCGTACTGCAGCGGCATCTCCCAGCCAGCGAACGGCGCAACCTTCGCCCCGCAAGCCAGATGCTGCTCGCGCAGCCTCAACCGAGTCAGCACCGTCGCCGAGTCACCCTCAGTCATGCAGTCAATGTACCCAGCAACTCATCAACTTGGGTAACAACCTGGCGCCACTCCTCTATCGCTGCGCAGTGAGACATCCGCAACAGTGGCCGTGCTCTCAACCTACTTCCGGATGA
>JAJDXE010000001.1 GCA_022825265.1 Dehalococcoidia bacterium | reverse complement strand
CGAGGCCCAGGCCAAGGAGATCCCAGCCCAAACCTACGCCGAAGCCGCCGGCTAACCCCCTCAAGACCTCCCCCCGTGGGGGAGGTGCCCCGAAGGGGCGGAGGGGGCCCACCGCGCTCACGATCCCGCCGTACCTCGGCCTGTCTTCCCAGTCCGATGCCCCGTGCTTGCCTGCCCCTGGCTTGACCAGGGACGCGGGGCCCAGACCTCGATCGCCGAGCGGAGCATCACCGTCCCCCTCGCCCCTACGACCGAGCAGCCTCCAGCGTCAATGCGATCGCAATAATCGCCGCGGTCTCAGCTCTCAACGGCCGGTTGCCCAGCGAGAACGGCTGCCAGCCGTGTCTTCGGGCGAGCTCGGCCTCCTCGGGCGTGTACCCGCCCTCCGGACCGATCAGCAGGTGCACCGGGTCCGGCTCAGGCAACCCGTCCTCGCGCCGCGACTGGAAGATCGGCGCAATCCGCTGGTCCGGCTCAAGCGCCGACGCCAGCAAGCGCACGCAGTTCGGGCTCGGCTCCTCCTGGATCAGGTCCACGACCTCCATCGGCGCGTGGATCTCCGGGCGGTACTCGCGCCGGCACTGCTCCGCCGCCTCGGTCGCCAGCCGACGCCAGCGATGCAGCCGCTGCGCCGCGTCGCCGCGGATGATCGCCCGCTGCGACCAGACCGGACGAATCTCGTCCACACCGAGCTCGGTCGCCTTCTCGATCATGAAGTCGTACCGCTGCGGCCGGATCAGCGAGGCCGAAATCACGATCCGCGGCGGCGGCAACGCGCGCCGCGGACGGCTCTCGATCACCTCGCAGATCACGTCATCGCGCGTCACCCGCTCGACCACCGCCCAGTACAGCCGGTCGGTCGCGGGATGCACCAGTTCGAGCCGGTCGTCGCGCCGCACCCGCATCACCCGCTTGAGCCGGTTCGCCTTCCCCCCGCTGATCGTGATCCGCTCGTCCTCGACCCGCGCCGACTCGTCCAGGAAGTAGCGCGGCACCAGCCCAAGCGCCTCGGAAACGTCCTGCTGCGAGTCGTCGTGCCGCGTCATCGCGCCGAGCCTCCCTCAAGACGAGCGTTAGACTCCGCTGGGAAACGAACGATACAGGAATCGAATAGAACGGACGGGCTGATCATGGACCTCGGCTTGCGCGGCAAAGTGGCGATCGTGACGGGTGGCTCAGAGGGCATCGGCCGGGCGACGGCGATCCTGCTCGCCCGGGAAGGCGCGCAGGTGGCGATCGGCGCCCGCCGCCAGGGGCCGCTGGACGAAGCGCAGGCGGCCGTCGAAGCCGCCGGCGGCGAGTGCCTGGCGATGTCCATGGACGTCACCTCCGACGCCGACTGCGAACGCCTCGTCGCCGAAACCGTCGAGCGCTTCGGCGGCGTCGACATCCTGATCAACAACGCCGGCCAGTCGTCCTCCGGCATGATTGAATCGCACGACATCGAGACCTGGGCGGTCGACCTCGACCTCAAGCTCTACGGCGGCATCCGCCTGGCCAAGCTCTGCATCCCCTCGATGCGCGAGCGCGGCGGCGGACGGATCGTCAATCTGCTCAACATCGGCTGCAAGACGCCCGGCGCCGGCTCGATGCCGACCGCAGCCTCGCGAGCCGCCGGCCTGGCCATGACCAAGGCCCTGAGCAAGGAGGTCGCGTCCGACCAGATCCTGGTCAACGCCGCCTGCATCGGCTCGGTCGACTCGGCCCAGTGGCACGGATTCCACCAGGCGCAGATGCCCGACGCGACCTACGAAGAGTTCCTCGACAGCGTCGGCGAGCGCATCCCGGTCAAACGGATCGGAACATCGGAGGAAGCGGCCAACATGATCGTCTTCCTCGCCTCCGGCCCGGCCAGCTTCATCTCCGGCTGCGCCATCAACATCGACGGCGGCGCCTCACCAGCCTGGTAGCCGCGTTCGCTGACCGACTCAGGATCGAGACAGCAACAACGCGACCCACTCGTCCTCGCCCCGGACGGACTCAAGTGTGAGTCCAGCCTCGGTCAGTGTCTGAGTCACTTCATCCTGACGAGCGGCGATCAGCCCGCTTGCGATCATGCGGCCACCCGGCGCCAAGGCGCGGCTGAGGTCGCTCGCCAGGTACTGCAGGATGTCCGCCGTCAGGTTGGCGACGACGACATCGAACTGCTCGTCCGACGGGATCGACCCTTCCCGCACCTCGACCCGTTCCGAGAGCCGGTTCTGCCGAACCGTCTGCCGCGCCGCGTCGACCGCCAGCGGGTCGATATCGGTCGCGAGTACCGACTCGGCTCCGAGCTTGGCGGCAGCCACCGCCAGGATGCCGCTCCCAGTTCCCACATCCAGCACCCGCTCGCCGCCCTCGATCAGGTCGGCAAGGAGGCGGAGGCAAAGTCTGGTCGACTGGTGCTGACCGGTGCCAAAGGCAAGTCCAGGGACGAGGTCGATCACCACTTCGCTCGGTTTGGCCTCATAAGGAATGTGCGGCGGACGGATGATGATCGGCCTCGCGCCGGGGATCCGTACGAGGTCGAAGTGGTCGTGCCAGGCGGTGCGCCAGTCGCGGTTGGGCAACCGCTTGGCTTCAAACGTCGGCTCTCCGCCGAGCAGACGGGCCGCCGACCCCCGCGCAGCGTCCTCGATCTCCCGCCACCGCTCGTCGGTCAGATATGCCGCCACTTCCGCTCGACCGCCGCGCAGCGGGCGGTTGTCGTGGCCGGGCCAGGGTTCCTCGGCCGGTTCGTCGAGCAGATACTCAACGCTGGAGTTGTGGACGCCGGCCAGTTCCCAGGCGGTGACAGCAAGTTCGGCCTGTGCCGCATCGACGCTGATGGCGACCCGGAGCAGCTTCGGCGACCGACTAATTGGTGAACGCTCCGCGAATGCGCGAGAACACGCCGTCGTCGTCTCCGCCGCGATGAGTCGGCTCGTCCAGCAGCTCGGCGAGTTGTTCGAACAGCTCACGCTGCTCGTTGGTCAGCTTGGTCGGCACGACGACATTGACCTGCACGCGCATGTCGCCGCGCCCACGTCCTCGCAGATGTGGAACGCCTTCGCCTCGCAGTCGGAACTCGTGGCCGTGCTGTGTCGCGGCGGGCACATTGAGCGGTTGGTCGTGACCGTTGATCCCGGGGATGTTGACCGTTGCGCCGAGCGCAGCCTGGGCGACGTTAAGGTGCAGCGGCAGGATCAAGTCGTTCCCGTCGCGCAGGTACAACTCGTGCGGTCGCACGGCGATGTCGACATAGAGGTTGCCCGCTGGTCCACCGCGCAATCCCGCATCGCCCTCGCCCGAGAGTCGCATCTGCGCGCCGTCGGTGACCCCGGCGGGAATCTTCACCTTGAGTCGTCGGTTGCGCTGTTCACGGCCAATCCCGCCGCAGGACTTGCAGGGGTGCTCGATTACCGCGCCCTCGCCCTCGCAGGGCTCGCAGGGCGCGACGTTGACGAAACGTCCGAAGACGTTGCTCTGGGTGCGGCGGATCTCGCCGGAGCCGCCGCAGACTTCGCAGGGCACGCGCTGGGTGCCGGGCTCGCCGCCCGAACCGCCGCAGACGGTGCAGTGCTCCAACCGCGACGCTCGAATCTCCTCTTCGCAACCGAAGACGGCTTCCTCGAATTCGAGCTCGATCCGGATCCGCAAGTCGCCGCCGCGGATCGGTCCGGCCGCGCGTCGACCGCCGAAGAAGGCATCGAAGATGTCGCCGAAGCCGCCGAAGTCGAAGCCCTCAAACCCGGTCCCCTGGGCGAACGCGCCGACCGAGCCGTACTGGTCGTACTTGGCCTTGCTCTCCGGGTCGGAGAGCACCTCGTAGGCCGCCGCAATGCGCTTGAACTTGGCCTCCGAGGCCTCCTTCTGCGCCGGGTCGGTCACGCGGTCGGGATGGTGCTCCATCGCCAGCTTGCGGAAGGCGCGACGGATGTCGTCCTGCGACGCCTCACGCGAGAGGCCGAGAATCTCATAGAAGTCGTCGGATTGAGCCATCAGGCAGTTTCGTCGTTGGGCGCGGAAGTGCGATCAGGGTACCGTCAAGCGCAGCCGCGAGACGAGCCACAGACCAACAGACCTGGAGCTCGCGCCTAGACCTCGCGGAACTCGCCTTCGACCGTGTCGTCGTCGGGCGGCGGAGCTGCGCCTCCAGCGCCGCCCATGTCGGCAGTGGCTCCGGCCGGTTCCTGCTGGCCGTAGATCTTCTCGCCGACCTTCATCAGGGTCGTGTTGAGATCATCAAGCGCGGTCTGGATCGTGCTCGGTTCCTCCGACTCGAGCGTGTTGCGCAGGGCTTCGATCTTGCCCTGCATCTCAGTCTTGAGCTCTTCGTCGATCTTGTCTTCCTGATCGCTGAGCACCTTCTCCGCCTCGTACGCCGTGGTCTCGGCGCGGTTGCGGACTTCGGCGAGTTCGCGCAGCTTCTTGTCCTCCTCGGCATGTTCCTCGGCATCACGCTGCATCGCCGCGATCTCGTCGTCGGAGAGACCGGAGGAACCCTGGATCGTGATTCGCTGCTCCTTGCCCGTGCCCTTGTCCTGGGCGCCCACGTTGAGGATGCCGTTGGCGTCGATGTCGAAGGTGACCTCGATCTGCGGCATGCCGCGCGGGGCAGGCAGGATCCCATCGAGGATGAATTTGCCCAGCGACTTGTTGCCGCCGGCGATCTCGCGCTCTCCCTGGAGGACGTGAATCTCGACCTGCGACTGGTTGTCGGCGGCGGTCGAGAAGACCTGCGACTTCGAGGTCGGGATGGTCGTGTTGCGGGTGATTAGCGGGGTCGAGACGCCGCCCAGCGTCTCGATGCCCAAGGTCAGCGGTGTGACATCGAGCAGGAGGACATCCTTGACCTCGCCGCGCAGCACGCCAGCCTGGATCGCGGCGCCAAGCGCCACGACCTCGTCCGGGTTGACGCCGCGGTGCGGCTCCTTGCCGAAGAACTGCTCGACCTTCTGCTGGACCAGCGGCATCCGCGTCTGGCCGCCGACGAGGACGACTTCGTCGATCTGATCGCGGCTGATGCCGGCGTCGTCGAGCGCCTTGCGGCAGGGCTCGAGCGTGCTCTCGACGAGGTCGAGCACGAGCTGCTCAAGCTGCGCGCGGGTCAGCGTATGGGTGAAGTGCTTGGGGCCGGAGGCGTCGGCGGTGATGTAGGGCAGGTTGATCTCGGTCGACTGCGTGGTCGACAGCTCGACCTTGGCCCGCTCGGCGGCTTCCTTCAGCCGCTGCAAGGCCATCCGGTCCTGCGACAGGTCGATCGCCTGCTCCTTGCGGAAGGCGTCGACGAGGTAATCCATCAGGCGTTGGTCGAAGTCGTCGCCGCCGAGGAAGGTATCGCCGTTGGTCGAGCGGACCTGGAAGGTGCCCTCGCCCAGTTCGAGGATCGAGATGTCGAACGTGCCGCCGCCGAGGTCGTAGACGGCGATGTAGTGGTCCTCGGTCTTCTCGAGCCCGTAGGCCAGCGACGCCGCGGTCGGCTCGTTGATGATGCGCAACACGTTCAGCCCGGCGATCCGCCCGGCGTCCTTGGTCGCGTTGCGCTGCGAGTCGTTGAAGTAGGCCGGGACGGTGATCACCGCCTCGTTGACGGTCTCGCCCAGGTACGCCTCGGCGTCGGCCTTAAGCTTCTGCAGCACCATGGCCGCGGTCTCGGGCGGCGAATACGAGTTGCCGCCCATCGTCACGCGGGCGTCGCCGTTCTCCGCTGCGTCCACGGTGTAGGGCAAGCGGCCGACCGCGCCCTGCACGTCGGCATCTTCGAAGCGGCGGCCCATGAGCCGCTTGACCGAGAACAGCGTGTCCTCGGGATTGGTGACCGCCTGGCGCTTGGCGGCCGTGCCGACGATGCGCTCGCCGGTCTTGGTCAGCGCGACGACCGACGGGGTAGTGCGGTTGCCTTCGGCGTTGGGGATCACGGTCGGCTCGCCGCCTTCCATAACGGCGACGGCGGAGTTGGTGGTGCCGAGGTCGATGCCAATGACTCGTCCGGGCATGGAGATTCTCCTACTCAGTAGCTTCGTCTTCTGCTTCGTCGGTGGATTGGGGTGGTTCGATCGAGCCGTCGCCGACCATCACCTGGGTCGCCCGCAGGATTCGGCTGCCGACCGTGTAACCGGTCCGCAATACGGCGACGATCTCGTTGTGTTGGCCGGGTAGATGGCCAACCGCTTCGTGGAACTCAGGATCAAATGGTTGGTCGAGCGTCTCGATCTGCTTCACTTGTTGGCGCAGCAGCAAGGCGTTGAGCTTTTGCGAGATCAGCTCCACCCCCTGCCGCCAGGGATCGTCGGCGTTGGAGTCGTCGGCGGGCGCTTCGCGGTTGGCCCGTTCGAAATCGTCGGCCAGGTCGAGGAGGTCCAAGAGGATTGCGCGCTGCGATTGCTGCACCCGATCGCGGACATCCTGGGCGGAGCGCCGCTTGAGGTTCTCGAAGTCGGCCTGGGCTCGCTGCCAGCCGGCATAGTTGCGGGCCGACTCCTGGCGCAGCGCTTCCAGCTCATCGGCTGGTTCTACGGTTGGATCGGCTTCGGGGTCTGATTCAAGCACTTCATCAATCTGGTCAATGGACTGGCTGTCATGGCTCATCGGCTGACTCCATAGACGGCGTCGATCATCTCTTGGAGGAGCTGCGAGTAGAAGCGCGCGGCGGCGATGCTGCGCGGGTAGTTCATTCGCGTGGGGCCCATGACCGCGACGTAGCCGGGAATCTCAGGGGAGTCCGGCGTGAGGGTTGAGGAGCTGTACGGCGCGAGCACGAGCGAGCAGTCCTGCAACAGTTTGGTCGGATGGTCGTCGCCGATCAGCACGTGCATCGCGCCGTCGATCGTGACGTCGTCGATCACGCCCGGTGGGATCAGGTCTTCGGCGGCGTGCTGATCGACCAGCTCGATCAATTCGAGTGAGCGCTCCGGTTCCTGCTGGAACTCGGGTTGCGCCATCATGCCGCCCAGACCGGCGATCGCCGGCACGCCCGCGCGCTGCGCGTCGCGGTCGAGCACCTGGGCCAACGTGTCAAGCACGAAGTGTTCGACTGGGTGCGTGTCGGGCGCATCGATCGCCTGGCGCGCGGCTTCGCGGACGTCGGGCGCTGATTGGCCGCGCAGCATCCAGGAGAGCCGGGTTGCGAGATCGTCGAGCTCATCGACCTCGATTGGCTGAGGCAGGGGCATCAACTGGCGGATCATCCGCGCTTCCTGGACGACCACGATCATCAGGACGAGCAGTTCGTTCAACGAGATCAGCTCCAGCTGTCGAACGCGGAGTCGTTCCGGGTGTGGCGGCGCGACGATGACCAGCAGGCCCAGCGATCGGGCAAGCACCGTCGCGGCCAGCTCGACCCACTCGTCGACGGCCGGCGCAGCCTGAAAAAACTGGTGACGGACGGAGGCCTGCTCGGCCATGCCGAGCTCGGCGTGGCCCATGAGCGACTGGACGAAGTGTCGATAGCCGCGGTTCGAGGGCACGCGCCCGGCAGACGTGTGCGGGTGCGTCAGGTAACCGCCCTGTTCGAGCGCGTGCATCTCGTGCCGTATCGTGGCTGGCGACGCCGGCAGGGCGTACTTCTCCACGACGTGACGCGAGGCAACCGGCGTTGCCGTCTCGATGTAGTCCTGGATGACGAGCTGCAGAATGCCGGCGCGTCGGTCTGACAACTGTTCGGAGGTCATGGCTCGTACCGAGTCGTGTTCCGTCCGGAAAGCTCCGCTAGGCTGCACTTAGCACTCTCCTAGCGAGAGTGCTAACGGGGTAATCGTAGCAGCGTTTCCGGCAATCGGCAAAGGAATTCACAGCTCCAGCGTGGTCGACAGAACACCTCAACGACGAGGCAAATGAGCGCGAAGAGAGGGTCGAGCGATGGTCAGTGGCGGACCGCTTCGAGGCACCTTCGATGAGCATCTAGGCGAACGCCGACGCGTGGTGATCACCGGTGTCGGAGCGGTCACGGCTGCCGGACTCACGGCCGCCGACTATTGGTCGGCGCTGTGCGACGGTCGAGTATGCACCTCGCCGCTCACCGCGTTTGAGGCGCCGCGTGCAGCCGCCGCCGGCCAGGTCGATGAATCCTGGCGCGGACCCTCGGGTGCGCCGGAGTGGTTGCTGGGTCGAATGGATCGGGCCTCGCAGCTAGCGCTCGACGCTGCGATCCAGGCGCAGACCGACGCACGGATCGAGTTCAATCAGCAGAATGCCTTCGCCGTCGGTGCGGTCACCGGCCTTGGACATCCCGGCGACGGCGACGGCTGGGCGGCGATGGGTTCGGGACTCTCGGGCGCTTCGCTGGGGCTGAACATCGCCGGCCCGGTGATGACCGTCTCGATGGGCGGGGCATCAGGGCTTGGCGCGGTCGTGCTTGCGACCCAGCTGATCCGCTCAGGGGTCATACGCGCGGCGATCGCGATCGGCGCGGAAGCGCCGTTGCGTCCCGAAGTCTGGAACGCGTATGAGTCATCCGGCCTGCTGGACCAATCGGATGCCGCGAACGCACAGCGACCGTTCGACGCCAACCGGCAGGGCATGGTGCTCGGTGAGGGCGCCGCTGCCTTGATGCTCGAAGATCGGCAGCTCGCCGCCCAACGAGGCATTCACGTGTACGCCGAGATCGCCGGCGAAGCGATGACCTCCGGGCCGATGGGCGACGGCCAGGCGCCGACCGATGTCGAGGTCGCCCGGCGCGCAACCGGAGACGCGCTGCTGGGCGGTGAGATCTCACCCTCGGAAGTCGACGTCGTGGTCGCGGCGGGGCTGGGCAGCAAGCTCGGCGACGAGCGCGAGACCGACATCATCGAGCGGGCCTTCGGACGGCGGACGCTCGATATGTACGCCACCACGACGACGCCGAACGTGGGCTACACCGTCGGCGCGTCGGGCGCGCTCTCGGCGGTGGCGGCGGCGATGATCGTCGACCAGCGCAAGATTCCTCCGCACGCGACCTTCGAGGAAGAGGACATCGCCTGCCAATTGGGATTCGTGCCGAAGCTCTACGAGGACCGGATCGTCGGCGCGGCGACGGCTGCCTACGGGGCTCACGGTCAGAACGCCGCCCTGATCCTGATGCCGCACCGAGCCGAACCGGGCGACGAACTGCCGTTGTTGGTGAACTAGCGAGGCATCTGCAGGGGCATCCATATCAGCGCATATGTCACCCGCTCCGTAGGCTGTGGGTATGGATATCGCCTGGTACGGACATGCCGCCTTCCGACTGCGCGGTCGCGAGGCGGCGGTGGTCATGGATCCCTGTTCGCCCGAGACCGGGTTTCGCCTCAACCGGCCGGCGGCCGACATCGTGACCGTTTCGCGGGGACAGGACACCGCCCATAACTGGGTCGACGGCGTGACGCTTGAGTCATCCGGACTGCAGCGCACGCTGGACGCTCCGGGGGAGTATGAGATCAAGCGGGTCCTCGCGACCGGCGTGCGCACGCCCGGACCGGCGGGCTCGCGCAACGTCGCGTTCGTCGTCACGATCGACGAGGTGATCGTGGCTCACTTGGGCGATCTGCAGGACATGCCCGAGCGGGCCGCGCTGGAGGAGTTGCAGCGAGCGGATGTGTTACTGCTGCCCTGCGGCGGCGGATCGCATCTGTCTCCTGAGGCGGCGGCGGGGATCGCCAGCGCGATTGCGGCGCCGCTGGTGATCCCGATGCTCTATCAGCCGGAAGCGACCGATGAGGTCTCGACCGGACTGGAGCCGCTGGCCAACTTCCTGCGCGAGATGGGCGTGACCGTTGATCCGCCGTCCGACAACCACATCAACGTGACGCGCTCGTCGATTCCCACCGCGCCGACCGTGACCCCGCTGCTGGCCAGAGGAGCGTGAGATGAGTCAACAGAGTTCGCATCAGAGTTCATTGGCCGAGTACGAGGTCGTGATTCAGCGCAACCGCCGCATCGGCATGCGCGACGGCGTCACGCTGGCGACGGATGTGTATCTGCCCGCACGAGACGGCGTCGCGCTCGAAGGTCCCTGGCCGACGTTGCTGACTCGCACGCCGTACGACAAGCTCGGTTTCGCCGCCGACGGCGAATGGTGGGCGAGCCGCGGGTACGCGCGCGTGATGCAGGACGTGCGCGGTCGGTTCGCCTCAGAGGGCGACTTCTACCTGCTCAAGAACGAGGCCGAGGACGGCTACGACACGATTGAGTGGCTGGCCGAGCAGCCGTGGTCGACGGGTAAGGTCGGCACCGTCGGCACCTCCTACATGGGCTGGGTACAGTCGGCGGCGGCGACGCAGAATCCGCCGCACCTCTCGGCGATGTGGGTCAACCAGGGTGCCTACAACGGGCTGACGTCGTCGCTGCGACAGGGCGGCGCGCTGGAGTTGCGCTGGCTCGCCTGGGCCTTCTGGAACGCGCCGGTCAGTCCTGAGGCGGTTGGAGACGCAGCGCTCTACGCGGCGCTCGACCAGGCCGCGGTCGACCTGCGCGGCTACTTCAAGAACCTGCCCTGGCGGGACGGCGACACACCGCTCTCGCTCACCCAAGACTATGAACGCTGGGCCATCGATCTGCTCACCCTTGCCCGCGAGGACGACTGGCTCTGGCAACTGCCATCGATGAACTTCGAGCGTTTCATCGGGCAGACCGCCGATGTCCCCAGCGTCTACTCGGGCGGCTGGTACGACAGCTACACGCGGGCCACGACCGAGTCGTTCATGGCCTTCTCCGAGGCGATGTCGTCGCCGCAATACCTGCTGATGGGTCCCTGGACGCATGGCGAGGTGACGCTCGACCGGACCTGGTCAGGGGACGTCGACTTCGGTCCGACCGCGCCGACATCGGGCAATCTGGCGCCGAGCATTTCGGACCTGCGCCTGGAGTTCTTCGACCACACGCTCAAGGGTCTGGACAGCGGTTGGGATCAGCGACCGCCGGTGACGATGTTTGTGATGGGCGGCGGCAGCGGGCGGCGGATCGCATCGGGGCGGATGGATCACGGCGGAGAGTGGCGCGAAGAGTCGGCCTGGCCGCCGGCGCTATCGGCGCAGGTCGATTGGTTCCTGCAACCGGGAGGCGGACTGACGGCCGAGGCCGCGGGCGAAGACGGCGGGTCGTCGAGCTACCAGTTCGATCCCAAGAACCCAGTTCCCTCGATCTCGGCCAACGTGTCGTCGCTGCGCGAGTACGCGCCCGAGGATCCGACGCTGAAGTCGCAGATCTGGCCGCCGACGCAGCGCTCGCGGGAGTTGATCCTGCCGGGCGGGGCCGACCAGCGCACCCGACCGGACGTCATGGGCGCGGAGCCGCCCTATCTGCCGACCGCGTCGCGCTCGGACGTGCTTTCCTTCCGGACGGAACCGCTGGCGAGGGATGTCGAGGTCAGCGGTCCGGTGACGGTCCGCCTGTTCGTCTCGACCAGTGCGCCCGACACCGATTTCACCGCCGCGTTGCTCGACTGCTACCCGCCGAACGCGGACTATCCGGAGGGTTATCACCTGCGGATTACGGACAGCATCAAGCGGCTGCGCTTTCGTAACGGCTACGACCGCGAAGACCTGGTCTCACCGGGCGACGTGGTCGAGGTGTCGATCGAGCTGTATCCAACTTCGAACGTGTTCAAGGCCGGCCATCGAATCGGCGTCGAGGTGAGCAGCAGCAACTATCCCAGGTTCGACGTCAACCCGAACACGGGCGAGCCGATCGGACGGCAGACGCACACTCGGACGGCGCTGAACACCGTGCACCACAGCGCGGATCGGGCGTCGCGGGTGGAGCTGTCGGTGGTGCCTCGCTGATACGTCTCGGCCGAAAGGTGTCTACTCTTCGCCTCGGATCAGGCGCTGTTGGCGTTTGCTGAAGCCGCTGAGGATTCTCTCGTAGGAATCGACGATCAGTTCTTCCAGCTCGTCGTCGGGGAGGTCCGACTCCAGGGTGATCGCGACCCAGTGCGACTTGTTCAGGTAGCTGGGGAAGGTGACGGCCTCGTATTGCTGGTGCAGCGCGGGGACGATGGCGGGGTCGGCCTTGAGCGAGATGGCGTGGGGCTGGCCCTCGGTGGTGCCTCCGCCGACGAAGCAGAAGATCTTGCCGCCCTTGCCGTCGGCGTTGCGGTTGCCGAGCTTGTAGACGAGATCGTCTTCGCCCCAGGGCGAGTCGGGCCAGGAGCCGGGCAGCGATTCGCAGAGGTCGGCGACGTCGTCGCGATTCATGCTGTCTCTCCGCTGAGGAATTCGCGCGGGACGGTGACCATCATCTGGTCGATCGTTTCCTGCGGGACGCCGTCGGCGAGGAGCGCGGGGATGGCGGTGGTGGTGAGGAAGAGGTAGCGCGTGGGGTAGTCGCGCGGGGAGCCGGGGAAGGCGGCGTAGTCGTGGCCCAGCATCAGCTTGTGCGACCAGCCGCGATTGATCAGCTCCTTGACCGTCGCGTTGCGAGCGACCCAGTTGGGTCGCTCTGCGCCATCCTCGGGGCCGGGATAACGATCCATGGAGATGTAGACGCCGGTGTCGAGCAGGTCCTCGATGTAGTCGGCGTTGACCGTGTCGGCGGTGTGGCCGATGCAGATCCGATCCATCGGCGCGTCTTCCTCCTGGAAGATCTCGGCCTGGCGGCGGCCGACCTCGAGTGGTGCCCAGTGGTGGGTCGAGATCGGCGTGCCGGTGCGCTTGCAGGTCCGGGCGGCGGCGCGGAGGATGAGCTCGCCCTCGGGCGTGACGCCTTCGGCGTCGTTGGCGACCTTGATCACGCCGGCCTTGATCCCGGTGTCGGCGATGCCGACCTCGATCTCTCGGACGAAGATGTCGGCGATTTCGTCGGGGTCCCTGGCCCACATCCAGCGGGGAACGTCGCGCCAGATGCCGGTCGCGCAGATGACGTTGACGCCGGAGGCCTCGGACGCGGCGCGCATGGCTTCGACGTCGCGGTTGAGGTCGGGCGTGGAGAGCTCTATCAGGGAGTCGACGCCGCCCTGCTTGGCCTCGGTCAGTTCCTCCTTGGCCCGCTCGAGGACGGCTTCCTTGTCGATCAGCCAGGGGTAGTGATGGGTGATCACGCTGGGCGTGATGGCGACGTGTTCGTGGGAGAGAGTGAAGCCGAGGTCGGCGGCGTCGATCGGTCCGAGGACGGTTTCGATCCGGGCCATGATGACTCCTCGATGCCTATGCCTCGACGATTATGCCTCGGCGGCGGTGAGGTTTTCGAGGAACTCGGTATTGGACTTGGTCTTGGCGAGGCGATCGAGCAGACGCTCGGTCGGTTCGGTGGCGCTGCCGCCTGAACCGGCGAGCACGGACATCATCCGGCGGAGCAGCCAGACTCGCTGGAGTTCCTCGCCGGAGAGCAGCAGTTCCTCGCGACGGGTGGAGGAGGCAGCGATGTCGATTGAGGGGTAGATGCGGCGCTCGGCCAGCTTGCGGTCGAGGCGGACTTCCCAGTTGCCGGTGCCCTTGAACTCCTCAAAGACGACGTCGTCGAGGCGGGAGCCGGTGTCGACCAGGCAGGTCGAGATGATCGTGAGCGAGCCGCCCTCTTCGGCCTTGCGAGCGGAGCCGAAGAAGCGCTTGGGCGGGTAGAGCGCGACGGGGTCGATGCCACCGGAGAGAGTGCGTCCGGTGGATGGCATCTCAAGGTTGTAGGCGCGGGTCAGGCGGGTGATCGAGTCGAGCAGGATGACCACGTCTCGGCCCATCTCCATCAGCCGCTTGGCGCGCTCGAGTCCGAGTTCGGCGACGCGAGTGTGTTCCTCGACGGGTTCGTCGAAGGTGGAGGCGATGACCTCGCCGCGCACGGAGCGCTTCATCTCGGTGACCTCTTCCGGGCGTTCGCCGATCAGGACGACCATGAGATGAACTTCGGGATGGTTGACCGCGATGCCGTTGGCGATCGATTGCAGGAGCATCGTCTTGCCGGCCTTGGGCGGGCTGACGATCAGACCGCGCTGGCCGCGGCCCATGGGCGCAACGAGGTCGATGACGCGGCCGGAGAGTTCGGCCGGGTCGTCGGTTTCCAGTTCGAAGCGCTGGTGCGGGAAGACGGCGGTCAGGTTCTCGAAGTTTGGCCGGGCGGCTGCGTCGGCGGCGGTGGCGCCGTTGACGAGGTCGACGCGGGAGAGTCCGTAGTACTTCTCGCCCTGCTTGGGCGGTCGGACGGAACCGATCACGTAGTCGCCGGTGCGCAGTCCGGCGCGGCGCACGTGGCTCTGTGAGACGTAGACGTCGGTCGGGGCGGGCAGCAGCGACTCGCCGCGCAGAAAGCCGTAGGAATCGTCGACGACTTCGAGCACGCCGCCGGAGAGGATGTGGCCCTCGGCCTCGGACTGGGCCTGCAGGAGGCGCAGGACGATGTCCTGTTTCTTCAGCCCCGAGAGTCCGGGGACATTCAGTTCGCGTGCTTTGGCGAGCAGTTGCTCGCGGGTGAGATGCTCAAGTTCGGGGATGTTCAGGGTCGTCATCGGCTACCTCTGGTGTCGGCGCATCGCGTGTTCGTTACTTCACGGCTACGGGGCTCAGGCGTCGTTGCGGAAGGAATAGGTACAGACTCAGTCTGCGTGGAACCGGGTTCCTGCGCTCTACGACGCCAGACTGTTCAACGGGCGCGGGGCGCGGAAACCATTCTCAGGGGGACAAATCCAATCCTAGTCGGGCAGTTCGCGGCTTGGCAAGCGATTTCGAGTGTCAACTGCGTTCAACTGGGTCCAACTGGAGCAATTTAGGAGACCGGTTGGGCGCGCAGCGCGGCCTCGGCCTTGTGCCAATCGTCGAGGAAGGCCTGAATGCCCTTGCCGGTCAGGGGATGTTGCTGCATTTGCTCGAGCACGGGGAAAGGAATGGTGGCGATGTGCGCGCCGACGCGCGCGGCTTCGGCGGTGTGGTTGGTGTTGCGCAATGAGGCGGCGATCACCTGGGCGGGCAGGTTGAAACGGTCGAGCAGGTTGACGGTGTCGGCGACGAGCTGGATGCCGTTCTCGTTGATGTCGTCCAGCCGTCCGACGAAGGGCGAGACGTAAGCGGCGCCAGCGCGGGCGGCGAGCAACGCCTGGTTGAGCGAGAAGATCAGGGTCGTGTTGATGCGGATGCCTTCCTGGGAGAGGGCCTTGATCGCGGCGAGGCCGGGGCCGTCGATCGGAATCTTGACGACGACGCTGGGGTGCCAGCTGGCAAGTTCGCGGGCCTCGACGATCAGTTCGTCGGTGGTGCGGGTGACGCACTCGGCCGAGATCGGTCCGTCGACGATGTCGGCGATGCGCAGGATGCGTTCGCGGTAGCCGATGGCAGCGTCGCCCTCGTGCGCGACGGCGCGGGAATGGAGCGAGGGATTGGTGGTGATGCCATCGCAGACGCCCCAGTCGACGGCCTGTTGGATTTCGTCGAGTCGGGCGGTGTCGAGGAAGATCTTCATGTCGGGCGGGTTCCTTTACCGGTAGTTATGGCTGCATTATGACGGTGCAGCTATGGCTGCATTATGACGGTGCAGCTATGGCTGCACGGTAACGAGCGCGACCTGGATGGGCAGCATGATGGCCATGAGGATGGCGAAGACGAGCGGGCCGCGGTCGTTGAGGGCGTCGGTGAGTTCGTCGGAGATCTGGCCGGTCTTGCGTGCCTGGAGGGAGAGCAGGCGGACGCGTCGGACGCCGGCGAACATGCCGGGCACAAGGACGAAGAGGGAGACGAGGTAGAGGATTTCGACGGCGAGCAGCCAGCCGGTCTCGATTGGGTCGACAGCCTCGGCGCGGATGCCCCAGACGGCGCCGAGGACGCCGGTGGCGATGATGCCGGGCAGCAGCATGCGGGTGTGGGCGCGATCGGCGGAGCGGAAGAGGACGTCGCGCTCGGTGGCGTCATCGGTCTGCCAGGCGCGGGTGAGGGCGAGGGCCAGGGCGGCGACTCCACCGGCGTAGATAAGCGCGGCGACCGTGGTGAGGAAACGGAAGATGTCGTCTTCACTCACGGGCGCACTCGGCGGGCGTCGCGTCGCGATCCGGGCATCTGGCCGCTGAAAAAAAGAAACCCGGTGTTTGCCGGCAAGATCGGCGGTTTTCAGGTTTCAGGTGAACAATTTTTTTTCGGGGGTGCGAAACACGAATTCCCAGTGTTTTACTGGGGATCGTGGGCCAAATCCTTTCAGGTTTTTTCAGGTTTTTTCGGTTGTCTCGTGGTGGTTTCAGGAGCGCTCTGTGTTCAGCCTGTTCGGATTTGTTCGGATTTGTTCGGATTTGTGCGAACAAGTGCGGTCGACGTTCGGCGACGTTTGGCCTTTGTTCACGGATCGCTGAGGAATGTCGGGGCTGGTTGGACAGCTCGTACACCGGGCGCGACATGGCCTCTGTTCGCTCCTTCGTTGCAGACTCGGCCTCGAGGCTGCGGGCCGATGACGATGAGTATATCGCTCTTGTGTTCTGCCAATGGGCTGAGTGTGTCGCAGTATCCACGGCGGGCGTGAGCAGGTTGACCTGGGTCATTGGTAGAGTCGGCTGCTCATCAGTGGCTGGAGTTGGTCGCGCCGACGGGGTGCCGGAGCGCGGTCTCGGATTCTGCCAGGACGGAGTCGATGAAGCCGAGGAAGAGGGGGTGCGAGCGTTCGGGGCGGGATTTGAGCTCGGGATGGAACTGCGAGCCGAGCATGAAGGGGTGGTCGCAGACCTCGGCGATCTCGACCAGCTCGCCGTCGCGCGAGGTGCCGCTGGCGAGGAGTCCGGCTCGTTCGAAGCGGTCGCGGTACTGGGGATTGAATTCCCAGCGGTGTCGGTGTCGCTCGTAGGCGAACTCAGACTGGTAGAGGCGGTAGGCGAGGGTCTCGGGCATGAGCTCGCAGGGGTATCTGCCGAGGCGCATGGTGCCGCCCATCTCGGTGACTTCGCGTTGCTCGTCGAGCAGGGCGATGACGGGTGCGTCGGTGTGTTCGTCGGCCTCGGTGGTGTTGGCGTTGGGCAGTTCGAGCCGTTCACGGGCGAAGGCGATGACCATGTTTTGCATCCCTCGGCAGAGCCCGAGGTAGGGGATGTCCTGCTCGAGCGCGAACCGGGCGACGCCGACTTCGCCCTCGATGCCGCGCTCGCCGAATCCGCCGGGGACGATCACGCCGTCGACATCGGCCAGGGCGGCGGCAATTTCCGGCTGGTCGGCGTGGTCGAGATCGTCCGACTGGATCCAGGTGATGTCGACGCTGGCGCTGCGCTGCGCGCCGGCGTGGATCAGGGCTTCCTTGACCGAGAGATAGGCGTCGCGCAGTTCGACGTACTTGCCGACGATCCCGACGCGACAGACGCGATCGGTCTCGGCGAGGCGGTCGGTCCATTCGAGCCAACTGTCGATCGAGCGTCCGAGCTGCGCGGGCCTAGCGGTGAGGCCGAGACGCTCGAGGGTGAGATCGGTGAGGCCGGCGCGTTCGAGGATGGCCGGCACCTGGTAGATCGAGGAGGCCGTTTCCAGGGTCATCACTGCCTCGGCCGGGACATCGCAGAAGAGGGCGAGCTTGTCGGTGATGCCGCTGTCGGCGGGGATATCGGTGCGGGAGATGATGATGTCGGGCTGGATGCCCATGCTGCGCAGGGTGCGAACGGAGTGCTGGGTCGGTTTGGTCTTGAGTTCGTCGGTCGCCTTGAGGTGGAAGAGCGGCGTGACGTGGATGGCGAGGGTGCCGTTGCGAGGCTCCTCGTAGCGCATCTGGCGGATGGCTTCGAGGAAGGCCTGTCCTTCGATGTCGCCGACGGTGCCGCCGACCTCGACGATCAGGACATCCACGCCCTCACGCTCGGCCAGGCCGCGGACGCGCTCCTTGACCAGGTCGGTCACGTGCGGCACGGTCTGGATGGTGCCGCCGAGGTAGTCGCCGCGGCGCTCGCGCTCGATCACTTCGGCCGAGATCTGACCCATGGTGACGGAGGAGGCGGCGGTCAGGTTCTGGTCGAGGAAGCGTTCGTAGTGGCCGAGGTCGAGGTCGGTCTCGGCGCCATCGTCGGTGACGTAGACCTCGCCGTGCTGGTAGGGCGACATCGTGCCCGGGTCGACGTTGAGGTAGGGGTCGAGCTTCTGGACGGTGACGGAGAGTCCGCGCGATTGGAGGAGTCGTCCGAGTGAGGCGGTGGTGATGCCCTTGCCGACGGAGGAGATGACACCGCCGGTGATGAAGATGTACTTCGGTGAGGGTTCGTCGCTACTCACTGGCTCGATGTCGCTCCTGCTGATCCACCCTGGAGGTTGACCAGCAGGTCAACCTGGTCGCCGTCGTTGAGCGGGTCGTCGGGCTGGGCCTGGACGGAGTTGATCACGACCGCAATCGCTTCCTGATCCTGCTCCGAGAACTCTTCCGATTCGAGGATGTGCTGGGCGGTGATGCCGTCGAACCAGTCAACCGCGAGATTGGACTTCTTCGACTTGGAGAGCGGGACGAGGGTCATAAAGAGTTTGACGTTGATGGCCATCGCGGTCTCCGTCGCTGGTTGGTTGGGAGTGTATCAATGGGCTGTGTCGAGAGCGGTCGCGGCCTCGTGCAGAATGTGGACGGCTGCACTTCGGACTCCGGGATTGTTGGGTTGTCCGCCCATCGGGTAGGGGAAGAGGGTGGCGTAGCGCGAGAGCGTGACGGCGATCTGCTGGCTGAGCGCTGTGTAGTTGTGGTGCGGGAAGGTGCGCCAGCAGGCTGCGGCTTCTCCCCAGTTGGCGGCGAGGGTCTGAGCGTCGTGCGCGAAGCGTTGGGGTTCGATCTCGATGTCGCTGTCCAAGAGCTGGATCTGTTCGAATAGATGCTGTTGGACCCGGTCGGTTGATCGAGTGAGGGCGTGTTCGGCAACGGTAGTGATGCGGTCGGGTTGGGGCTCGCCGAGTCGGCGGGCGGCGATCAGGATCAGGGCTGGGGATGCATTGAACTCGGACTCAGCCAGCCAGGGGGAGACCTGTTCGGTCATGGGGCCATCTCGGCGCCAGGCGCCACGTTTGTCGTCGCGCTCATCGTCGCAGCCGACGATCAGTCCCCAGGCGGGGCCGAACGCGGAGACGCCGACTCCGTAGGCGGTGACCGGTCGGTCGGCGCGGAGCTCGTTGCGGATTCGTCGGCGGGCGCGGTAGCGCTGGAGGCGATTGGGGAATGATTGCCGGGTGATCTGCGGCTCGACACCGAGCGCCCGGAGCCCGTCTTCAAGCAGAGCCGGGAGCTCAGCGTCCTGGGGCGGCTGATAGCTGATGCCGGTGACGGCTCCGATGAGGTGGCTGGGTTGGGCGGCGCCGAGGTGGTTGAGTTGACCGACGAGACAGCCGAGCAGCGGGGCCCAGTGGTACTCGTAACGGGCGTCGACGAATGCCTGCACTTGTGGATTCCGATGCTGACCGGCGCGGTGGCTTGAGCATACGGAGGCGCGGGTATGCTGAGACAGTTCATGCCGAATGCCTCCGACAGCCAGGTGAGCGTCGAGCCGACGATCGACGTGCTGCCCAACGGCCTGCGGGTCGTGGTGACGTCGATTCCGCATTCACAGGCGGCGGTGTTAGCGGCATATGTGGGTGTTGGGTCGCGCGATGAGGCTCGCGACACGCTGGGGCTGTCGCATTACCTGGAGCACATGCTGTTCAAGGGCACGGAGTCGCGGCCGGAGCCGACGGCGATTTCCGCCGCAATCGAAGGCGCCGGGGGTTCTCTGAACGCGTTCACTTCGCGCGAGTTGACCTGCTACTGGAACCGGGTGCCCTTCGACCGGCTGCCGCTGGCGATGGATGTGCTTGCCGACTCGGTGCGCCACTCGCTGCTGGCGGAGTCGGAGATCGAGCGCGAGCGCACGGTGATCTGCTCCGAGATTCGTCGGGCGCATGATCAGCCAGGGCAGCGTGTGAGTCAGTTGTTGACTCAGGCGACCTATGGCGAGCAACCGCTCGGCTGGGAGATCGCCGGAGATCTGGAATCGGTCGGGGCGGTCACGCGCGAGCACCTGGCCGATCACATCGCGACCTGGTATCGACCGTCGAATATCGTGCTTTCGGTGGCGGGCAATGTCGAGCGTGACGAGGTGGTGGAACTGGCCGATCGCCACTGGAGCGATGGCTGGTCTGCGGAGGCGTTTGGGTCGGCCCCGCGCCGTTCGAGCGCGCAGGCATCGATGTCCGAGGACATCTCACAGATCGAGGTTCGCAATCTGGAACAGTGCAACCTGGCGTTGGCGCTTCGGGCGATTCATCGTCTCGATCCCGACCGCTACGCGATGACGTTGATGAATGAAGTACTGGGCGGCGGGATGACGTCGCGGTTGTTCGCCGAGATTCGCGAGAAGCGCGGGCTGGCGTATTCGGTTGGGTCGCATCCGACGGCGTTCGACGACGCGGGTCATCTGTCGATCATGGCCGGAGTGACCGCGGAGCACGTGCTGGAGACGGTGGATGTCGCGTTGGGCGAGTTGTACAAGCTGACCTCGGAGCCGGTCACGGATGAAGAGCTGGAGCGGGTCCTCGCGTATGCGATTGGTTCGTTCCGGCTCGGCCTTGACTCTGCCGCCAGTTGGGCTCACCGATCCGGCGGGATGTTGCTCTCGAACGGGTTCATCGAGCCGGTTGAGGAGACGATCGCCGGCTACGAAGCGGTGACTGCTGCCGACATTCAGCGTGTCGCCCAGCGAGTCATCCGCGAGGGGAATCTGGCCGGCGCGGTGGTCGGTCCCTTCGAAGCGGTCGACGATCTGCGTGAACGAGTCACGAACTTCAGCCCCAACTGACGACGGAAACCTGGATCGCCGCCATGGATGACGTCCGCGCCCTGCTCGCCGTGTTGCCCGATGCGCCGCTGCCGAGCGAGGCGGAAGTCGAGCATGCCGACGCGCTGATCATCGTGTTTCCTCAAGACGAGAGCGAATACGAGGCCGCGGGCGAGCGCGTGGCGTCCGCGATCGAGCTTGGTCCGCCGGTCTACGTCGTGATTCCGCCGCTCGATTCGGGCCTGGCTCGGAATTACCTGCAGTCCACGCTGCAGCCGGGGGTTTACGGCGTGGCGCTGCAAGCGGCGGCGAGCGTCGATCAGCTGCGCTACCTCGAGGGCGTGCTGGAAGAGCTTGAGATTCGGGCGGGCATCCGACCCGGACTGACCGCGATGGCGGTTGGGTTCCACAATCCTCGGTCGATCAACATCATGTCCGACTGCCTCTCGGCGATGCGGGACTCGGCCGAGCGGATGACGTGGATTGCGTTCGATCACGTCGAGATGGCGGAGTCGATGGGGGTTCAGCCGGACAGCGCGACGGTCGCATTTGCCAGCTCGCAGGTGGTGATGACGGCGGCGGCGTTCGACCTGCCGGTCGTCTACGGATCGCCGCCGGATGCCGAATATGCCGCGTCGCTTGGATTCCGCGGCTGTGCGACCGGCGATCCGAGTGATCTTGAACAGCTCAGAACGGTCTTTCCCAGACCGGAACCAACGCCAGACGAGGATGAGGAGGGTTCGTAGTGGCAGCCACCGTGATGCGATCGATGTTGTCGGTACCGGGCATCCGCGAGCGATTCATTGAGAAAGCGCGCGACGCCGAGGCGGATGTGCTCTGTTTCGACCTCGAAGACTCGGTCGCCTGGGACGACAAGCCTACCGCCCGGGACTTGCTCTGCCGCGTCCTGCCCGACTTCCCCAAACGCGGCCGGAGCGTGTTTGTCCGCACCAACGGATACGACACCGGCCTGATCGAGCAGGAACTCGACGCGATCGTGCAGCCCTGGCTCGACGGTGTCAGCGTGTCGAAGATCGAGACGGCTCGCGACGTGCAACGGATTGACGACTATCTGACGTTGCTGGAGCGGGCTCGCGGCCTGGACGATGGGCAGGTGAGGATCGCGGCATGGATTGAGAACGCCCACGCCGTCGCCAATGCCTATGAGATCTGCGCCGCATCAGAGCGGCTGGTCGGGATTTGCGTCGGCGGCGAGGACTATGCGGTCAGCATTGGCGTGCGGCGGACCAAGGGCGGCGCGGAGCTGGAACTTGCGCGTCGGGCGTCGGTGAATGCGGCGCATGCGGCGGGGATTGCGCCCCTGGACACTCCGTGGACGGATATCCGGGATCCCGAAGGCTACGAGGACGAGCTGCGGCGGATGAAAGAGATTGGCTTCCAGGGCAAGTTCTGCATCCACCCGGATCAGCTTGGTCCGGCGAACCGGGTGTTCAGTCCTCCGACCGACGACGTCGACTGGGCCCGCCGGGTCGTCGACGCGTATCAGGAGGGCGTCGAACAGAATCTCGGAGCAGTGGCGCTGGACGGGCAGATGATCGACAAACCGGTGCTCGAACAGGCCGAGAACGTCCTCGCCTGGTCGGAGCAGATTGCGGCGATGGAGTCGGCGCGCTAAAGGATGTTCGACGGTCGTCGACCCAAGCGGAAGGCTCCCGACCGCTCGTAGGCCGAGTCGGACACGTAGACGTGCTGGCTGGCGACGAGGATGTCGCGCATCAGCTTTTGCAGCGGACTGTGCTGAAACGCGGCCGCACCGCCCCCGTTGTGCAGCGCGAAGCGGACCACGTCGACGCAGGTGTCGGTGACCCAGGTGACCATCGCCCGGATCCGGGCGTCCTCGCTGTGGGACGTGACGACTCCGTCCTCGCGCATGGCCATCGCCTCGTCCAGCGTCGAGAGCGCGTAGGCGCGCGCGGCATCGTATGCGCACCACATCTCGCCGTAGTCGCGCTGAAACGCCCCTCGGTCGGCGATCGACTCAGACTGGCCGAAGCGAGTGCGCTGGCTGATGTCACCGTCCAGCAGCCGCAACGCTCGCCGCGCCGATCCCAGGGCGATCCCAGTGTGACCGGGGCTGAGGAAGGTGATCGTCGGATTGACGAACCATGGCCCGCCGCGATTTGAGTGGACGCCGCCAAACGGCGTCGTAAACGCAGGCTCGACCACCACGTCGCTCATTCGGTAGTGGCAACTTCCGGTCCCTTCCAGACCCATCACGTCCCAAGTGTCTTCGACGACGACGCTCGATTGCTCGACGACGCTGCCGATCACCGGTGGCAAGCCATCCTCGGGCGTCGGCGGCGAGCCGTCCTCTTTGGTCACGACCGAATTGGCCAGCACCCAGCCACAGTGGCGGATGCCGCTGGCGAATGACCAGCGGCCGTTCAGCCTGAACGATCCGTCGGGCAGTACCGTGGCGCGACCTTCGGGATTCGCCGTTCCCGCGACGCGGGGGAACTGATCGCCGAAGATCGTATCCAGACCGATGCCATCGGACAGGTGGGATCCGGCCATGCCGGCCGTCTCCGCCTGGATCATCGCGACCCAGCCGCCGGACACATCGGAGCTGGCGAGTTCTTCGAACACTTCGACCTGCGTGGCCGGATGGACGTCGAACCCGCCCACCTCCAGCGGCGAGGCCATGCCGAACATGCCCGCGCGCTCCAGCGCTTCCACTGCCTCCGGCGCGAGCGTCTTGAGCTCGGACGAGAGCTCGGCCTGCGCCGCCAGCGTGGGTCCGACCGACTCGGCCCGCTCGAGCCAGTCTGAGCGTTCACGCTGCCGCTCCGGGGTAGTGCGACTCATAAGAGCACCTTAGTCGGGAGCGAGGCGGCGTGCGCCGTCCAGTTCGTAGTTGATCTGCGAGATGAAGACGTGATTGGATGCGGCGAGCATGTCGCGGTTGATCTGGTCCATCGGATGGTCGCTGAAATTGGCGGCGGCGCCCAGCCCTCGGTAGCAGGATCGGACCGCGTCGAGGCAGACGTCGCCGACCCAGGAGCCCATCGCGCGGATTCGCGATTCATCCACCCGGGTAATCGGCTCGCCTCGCTGGCGCTGCTCCCAGGCGCCGGCCAGCACGTGGCCTGCGTAGACCCTGGCGGCCTCGACGCTGTGCGCAGCCACGCTGTAGTCGTTGCGAGCGGCGGAGCGCATCCCGACGGCTTTGCCGGTGGAGAAGCGAACCCGGGTCGAGTGCTCTCGGAATACCTCGAGCGCACGCTCGGCGATGCCGATACACGAGGCCGCCACGCCCACCACCAGGAAGGTCGTCATCGGAATATCGAACCAGGCGCTGCCTCTGCGCGGATTGGCTCCGCCGAACGGCATCTGGTGGTCGCCGGAAAGGACCAGGTCATTCGCCCGGTAATGCGGACTGCCGGTGCCTTGCAGACCGGTGACGTGCCAGCTGTCCTCGATCTCGATTCCGTCCGTCGGGATCGCCATCGCGGTCCAGAGCGGGCCGCCCTGTTCGTCGGTTCGCTGCTGGCCATGCTCGTCGAGCAGGCGGACGCCGCCCAGGACCCAGTCGCAGTGGCGGATCCCACTGGCGTAGGACCAGCGTCCATTCAGGCGATATCCACCCTCGCAAGGCTGCGCCGTGCCCTCGGGATTGGTCGTGCCGGAGAACTTTGGATAGGAAGAACCGAATGCCCGATCGAGGACTTCGCCGTCCCTCAGGTGCGCACCGGCCAGGCCGGCGACCATCGACTGGACCATCGTGCACCAACCCGCGGAGACGTCGGCGCGGGCGAGGTCGACGAAGGCCTCAAGCTGAGTCGTCGGGTGGGCGTCGAGGCCGCCGACTTCTTGCGGGCCAGAGAGCTTGAACGCTTCGATTTCTTCGAGCGCGGCGACCGAGGCGGGTGCGAGCGTGCGCAGCTCAACCGACTCCTGAGAGTGCGCGCGCAGGGTGGGTGCGATCGACTCGACACGCTCGCGCCAGTCGGCGAGTTCGCGCTTAAGCCGGCTGTCCATGTCGATAACCATTGAGGCTCCCTCCGGCAAACGCCCTACAATCCCGGTCGAACCGGAATGCCGAGCTGATGTTGGCCGCGGCGGATGTAGGCGGACTGGGTCTGGATCACGTGCTGGCTGACGGTCTGGATGTCGCGCAACAGGCGTGCGAGCACGTTGTCGCTGTAGACGGCGGGCCCGCCGGCATGTTCGTGCGCGGTGCGGACGATCTCCTCGGCGGTCTGGTGGGCCCAGCGCAGGGCTGCGCGCGCGCGATCGTCCATGCGAACGGCGTCCTCCAGCGAGCCGACGGGCGCGGTCAGCAGTTCGTCGAAGAGGTGATGGCCGTAACCCTCCATGACTTCAAGCTGGGCCAGGCAGCGTCCGAGGTCGCCCTGGAAGTGCTGCTGCTCGGCGATTGAGGTTCGCTGTCCGGTGCGGGTATGGCTCGTGGCCTGCATCGTGATTTCCTCGACGGCTCGTTTGGCCACGCCGAGCGGGAATCCGTAGCCCGCGGCGGTCAGGAAGGTGACGGTCGGGCGAGCGAGCCAGCCGTCGCCGCGCAGCGGCGGCCGCTCAAAGCCGGCCAGGCACATCTCGTCGGGAATGAAGACGTTGTCATAGCGATAATGGGTGCTGCCCGTGCCGCGCATGCCCATCGTGTGCCAGGTGTCCTCGACGAGGACATCGGCTTTCGGCGCCGCCGCGCATAGCAACGGCGGCGGTTTGCCCGGTTCCGGATCCTGTCCGGTGATCCGCGACATCGAGAGCACGAAATCCGAGTGGTGGATGCCCGAGGCCCAGCCCCAGCGTCCCGTGACCATCCAGCCGCCCTCGACCTGCTCGGCCTCACCCTCAGGCGCGATCGAGCCGCAGGTCACGGGCCAGCGGGCGGCGGAATCGGCGAAGATTCGCTCGGCTGCGCTGTCGGGCAGGCGCGAGGCGAGCCAGGCGGACTCGTGCGCGCCGATCAGGGCGCACCAGCCGGCGGAGGAATCGTGGGCCGTGATGTCGGCAATCACCTGGGTCTGGAGTCTGGGATGGGCGTTGACGCCGCCCAGTTCGGTCGGAGAGCAAAGATTGAAGGCGTCGACGCTGCGCAGCGCGGTCTCGGTCGCGGGCGAGAGTTGGCGCAACTCCTCGTTGGTCGCGGATTCGGCGCGGAGCGTGTCGCCGATACCGGCGATGCGCTCCCGCCACTCGGCTCGCTGATCGGACAGGTTGGTGGTCATGGACGCCCTCGCTCCGTTGGCTGCGTTTAGGGTACGCGGGTGCCCTAAATCCCCGGGCGGACTTCCAGGCCCAGCCGGTGCCGGCCCAGGCGGACGTAGGCGCTGTCACCGGGCATGACATGTTGGGACGAGGTCTGAATGTCCCGGAGCAGGCGCTGGACAACGCTGCTCTCGAACACGTCCGCGCCGCCCATGTGATCGTGAACGGTCTTCACGATTCGCTCCGTCGTTTGATTGCACCAGCGATAGGCGGAGCGAGCGTGATCGCCCAACTTGACCGCCTGCTCAGGCGAGTCGATCGGCGTGTCGTGAAGCTGGTGACACAGGTCGCGTCCGTAACCCTCGATCGCGTCGAGCATGGCTTGCGCCTCGCCGATGTCGTGCTGGACCCGCTCGCGTTCGGCGATCGAGCCTCGGTAAGCGCGCCGATGTCCCGACGGCGCGTGCGTGGCAAACTCCTCGAGCGCCCGGCGGGCAATGCCGACGCTGGTCGCGTACATCGCCGGGACGAGAAAGATCGGATTCGGTCGGGTGACGAAGCCCTCGCCGCGCAGCGGCGGCAGTTCCAGGTTTTCCAGCTTCATCTCTTGCGGCACGAACAGGTCGTCGAAGCGATAGTGGGCCGAGCCGGTACCTCGCATCCCGAGCGTGTGCCAGGTGTCCTCGATCACCACCTCCTCGCGGCGGGCGGCGACGGTCACTGTCGGTCTGGGGCGTGCCGGTTCGGGCTCGTCGCCGGTCAGGAAACTCTGGATCAAGACGTAATCGGCCGTGTGAATGCCCGACGCCCAGGCGGACCGGGCGTTCATGATCCAGCCGCCCTCAACCGGCCGCGCCTCGCCCTCAGGCGCGAGGCCTCCAGCGGCGATCGGAAAGCGCCAGTCGCTTCGCTTCGGGTCGAATAACCGCTGGGCCGTCTCGTCGAGCAGCCGCGTCGCGAGCCAGGCCGACTCCTGGCAGCCGTTCATCAGGTTCCACCCGGCAGAAGGAGCCGACGCAGAGACCGCTGCAACAGTCTCGAACTGGGCCACGGGATGCAGATCCGACCCGCCGAGGTCGACTGGGGTGCAGATGCCAAACGCCTCGATGCTGCGCAAGGCGTCCATCGTCGCCGGCGAGAGGTGCCGGAGTTCTTCGCTGCGGTCGGCTTCCGCGCGCAGAATGGCGTCGATTGACTCGGTCCGTTCGCGCCAGTCGCGCCGCTGGTCGGCCAATGTGCTCGAATTCATGGTGCTCTCGCCGAGTTCGGCACGCACAGCCTACGAGGATTCATACGCTGAACCCATGAGACGTGCTGAAGTCTGGCGAGTCGGCTCGATGACGGTTCGACGAAACCGTGCGGCACAAGTCGTGCTGGTGCTGGCCGCCGCGGTCTGGCTCTTTTCGTTGCTGTCGATGTTCACGGTCGGCGTCTTCGTCGCACCTGCAGCGATTCCTTTGTCTGCACTTGGCGCGGCGATCTGGCCTTCGCGTACGCATCTTGTGCTTGGCACAATCGGGGTGATGTGGGGCGTGGGAGCGTTGATTCGGCTGACAGTGGCGCTGCTCAGCTCCTAGACATGCGGTGTTTCTTCCAGTGAGATCGGGGCCTGCGCATAAACTGGCGGTCAACCTTGACATCCAGACTTGGAGACAGCGATGGCCGGCGTGAGCGACGTGCGGGAGATTATTGCGGGCGACGGCGAGACCGGGGTAGAGATCACGCGCAATGTACGGCGCTGGGTCGACGAACAGGTCATCCCCAACGCAACTGAACTGGAACACTCCGGCGAATTCCCGTCCAAAATCCACGCCGACATGTGCGAGATGGGCATCTTCGGGATCACGTTCCCCGAGTCGCACGGCGGGCTTGGGCTGTCCTTTGAAACGTATTCAGCCGTGATCGAGGAGATCTCGCGCGGCTGGATGGGGCTGGCCGGGATCATCAATACCAATGTGATCGATGGCTGGATCATCGACGAACACGGCACCGAGGAGCAGAAAGACCGCTTCCTGCCCGGGCTCGCCACCGGCGAGAAGCAGGGCTGCTTCACGATCACCGAGCCCAACGCCGGCTCCGACGCCCAGGCGATCCGCACGACCGCCTCGCGCGATGGCGACGACTACATCCTCAACGGCAACAAGCTGTTCGTCACCAACGGCGACCGTGGCGACGTCTATCTGGCGATGACGAAGACCGACCCGTCTGCGCAGCCGCGGCATCGGGGGATTTCCGCGTTCCTGGTCGAGAAGGACACGCCGGGCTTCTCGGTCGCGCGGACGATCGACAAGCTTGGCTACAAGGGTCCTGAGACGGCTGAGTTATTCCTCGAAGACGCCCGCGTGCCGCGAGACAACCTGCTCGGCGGGTCTGAGGGCCGCGGATTTCAACAGATGATCTCCGGTCTGGAGATCGGCCGGATCAACGTCGCCTCGCGGGCGACCGGCGTCGCGCAGGCGGCGTTCGACGAGGCGATCGTCTACGCCCAGCGGCGCGAGACCATGGGCCGACCGATCGCGCAGCACCAGGCGATCCAGCTCAAGCTGGCCGAGATGGCGACCAAGATTCGGGCCGCCCGCCTGCTCACACGCGACGCCGCCCGCAAGAAGGACTCGGGGCAGCGCTCCGACCTCGACGTCGGCATGGCCAAGCTGTTCGCGACCGAGGTGGCGCTGGAATGCAGCCTCGAGTCGATGCGCGTGCATGGCGGCGTCGGCTACACCAAGGAGCTGCCCGTCGAGCGTTTCTATCGCGACGCGCCGCTGATGGCCGTCGCCGAGGGCACGAACGAGATCCAGCGGATCGTGATCGCGCGTCGTCTGTTGGAGATGTACGCGGTCGAGTAAGCCAACCAACCGGAGGTTCGAAATGCCCACTCGGGAGATGTTTGGTCGTTACCTGGACGAGTTTGAGGTCGGCGAGGTGATTGAGCACTGGCCCTCGCGGACAGTGACCGAGGCCGATGACCTGATGTTCTGCATGCTGACGATGAACCATCATCCGCTGCACACCAACAAGCAGTACGCCGAGGACACACAGTTCGGCCAGCGGGTGGTCTCGGGGCCGTTCGTCTACTCGCTCGTCTTCGGGATGACCGTGCCTACCGTCTCGGGCAAGGCAATCGCCAACCTGGCGACGACGGATCTGCGCCACACCGCGCCCGTCTTCCACGGAGACACGCTCCAGGCCCAGACCGAGGTGCTGGAGGTCCGCGAGAGCAAGAGTCAACCCGACCGAGGCATCGTCACGGTCCACACGACGGCGGCCAACCAGGACGGGACTGAGGTACTCTCATTTCATCGCGCTGTGATGATCCCGAAGCGGCCGGAATAGGGAGTGCCTATGGTTTCGTCACACAATGAACTTCTGGCCGAGGTTTGCGAGGCAATAGAAGGCCTGGGCCTTTTGGCTCGGCGAAAAACCAACGTCGGCCGTACGATTTGGGGCAGCAACCGCACCATCGACGTTGTGGCCACAGATCCCGATACCGGCGAGCGACTCGGGATCCAATGTCGTTATCAAGGCAGCAGCGGAACAACGTATGAGAAGACTCCAGCTCAAATCGACGACATCCGCGCGTGGCCTATTCGCGGAATAGTCGTTCTTGCTGGCGAGGAGTTCGCGGAGGACTTCAAAGGATTCTTGCGCGCGACTGGCCTGGCAATCGAGCTTGACGAACTGGATGTGTGGTTGAAGATGTTTTTCGGGCGCGATCTCGAATAGAAGCAGGCGTTCGTCGAGTTCGCAGGCTGTACGACGTCACACCGATCAAGAACTCGGCAACGCGTCCGCGAGAGGCACCTACCGAGTTGATCGCTCTGCCTGCTGCGATGGTCTGGGGAGACATTCCCCGGGACTCATACAACTCTTGGACGCTGGGATGGCTCGAGTTCGATAGCAAGAAGTCAACGCCTCGACTAACCAAGTCTACCGCAACATCAGCAAGCCTCTTCTGCTGATCTATTCCGAACGAGTCTGCCGTGTATGCGGTGAAGTTTGACGTGTCGCTTAGCGGCACATAGGGGGGGTCAAAATAGACGAAATCCCTATGGACAGCATCGGCGACCGCCTCCTCGAAATCCAACACAACGATCTCAACCCCTTGCAAGGCAGTAGCCGCCGCAATGAGACCTTCTGCGTCGCAGATCCTTGGGTTCGAATGACGCCCATGCGGGACGTTGAACTCGCCCCGGCTATTGACCCGGTACAGACCGTTGAAGCAGGTCCTGTTCAAGAAGATCATTCGGGCGGCTTGCTCGACCGGAAACCGGATCCTCTTGTCGTCACGAACCTCGTAGTAATAGTCGGAGCGCTTCTTCGATCCTGAGCCGTAACCACGCTCGTGAACTCCCAGCGTTTCAATCACATCCGATACTGAATCTCTCACCTGAAGGAAGCAGTTGATCAGTTCCGAATTCACGTCCGAGAGGACAGCATTTTTGAACCGCTCCTGTCGTTGAAGCGCGAAGAAAAGAGCCCCTCCACCGAGAAACGGTTCGTAATATGTGTCGATTTCGGTTGGTGCCTCATACGTCAAGCGCTGAAGTAGTTGCGTCTTGCCGCCCGCCCACTTGAGAAACGGTTTGGCCATCTCAACCGCCATCCTGGACGGCTGTGATTGCCTGCTTGATCGCTGCGTCGATTCGTTGCATCAGCAGGTCGGCCTTGTTCTGGTAAAGACTGCGAGTCCAGTCTATTCGCCAGCGCTGTTCGAGGCTGAGCTGGTGTCCCGCGTTGGCTTCCTCGACTTCGTCTTCATCCTCGATGGTGACTTCGCCGTCGGGGCGAATCAGGGCGTCGAGCAGCAGGTCGTGAAACTCGATCGTCTGGCCGTCGAAGAAGACATGGTCGACGGTGTCAAGCCGGTAGATTCGCAGCGAGCCGTCCGGTCGGTGCAGGCGGTAGGCGCTGTACGGCTTGCCCGGCCACCAGACACCCCAGCTGGTGAATCCGCTGGCTCTGGGATAGCGATCGATGGCCCGCGGATCCTTGTCCGCGACCCAGCGCCCGACGACGACTTCCGGCGTTGCCAGCCAGCGCTCCAGGGGAAACTCGAGGATGCGACCGTCCAGCGCGACCTTGCGCTCAGTGATGGTCTCAGACGGGGCGGGCGGCAGCTCAAGACAGTCGGCGGACTCGCTCATGTGGGCAGATTACCGCCAGCGCCCAGGGGCCGGTTGAGCGCTCCACAGCGTGCTACGCTTGCCTGCGGATCGCGGTGGTCCTCCTTTTCACCGTCGTGCTTAGCACGTGCGATTTAGTTGCGGCGCTCGCCGACAGAGGCCGAGCGCCCGAGTTGGAGTGCGCAGAGATGCCGGCAGTTGTGGCGATTGGTGGGCAGTGGGGCGATGAGGGCAAAGGTCGGGTCGTCGACCTCCTGGCGCGGCATGCCTCGATCGTGGTGCGCTACTCGGCCGGCAACAACGCCGGACACACGATCGTCAACGAGAAGGGCAAGTTCGCCCTCCATCTCGTCCCGGCCGGCATCTTCTATCCGGATAAGACGGCGATCATCGGCAACGGCCTGGTCATCGAGCCACAGGCGTTGATCGACGAGATCACGATGCTCGAGACCCGAGGCGTCAGCACCGACCGGCTGAAGGTCTCCGATCGCGCCCACCTCGTCATGCCCTGGCACCCGATCATCGACCAGCAGGAAGAACAGTTCCGCGGTAAGGCGGCGGTCGGGACGACCGGCAAGGGCGTTGGCCCGGCCTTCTCCGACAAGGTCGGACGCTGGGGGATCCGCATGTCGGAACTGGCCGACGCTGAGGGCTTCATGGCGCGGCTGCGGCTCGTGCTCGACTACAAGAACGAACTGTTGACCAAGCTCTACGGCATCGAGCCGCTCGACTTCAACCAGGTCTACGAGACGTACCGGGAGTTCTGGGCGCGGCTGGCGCCATACGTGACCGACACCTCGCTGATCTGCCACGAGGCGCTGCGCCGCGGCGACCGAATCTTGCTCGAGGGCGCGCAGGGTTCTCTGCTCGACCTCGACGCTGGCACGTACGACTACGTCACCTCATCGGTGCCGACCTCAATGGCCGGCGGCGCAGCCGTGGGCGCGGGGATCGCGCCGCGCGACATCGACCGCGTGATCGGCGTCTACAAGGCCTACCAGACCCGGGTCGGAAACGGCCCAATGCCGACCGAGCTGCACGGCGCCGAAGGCGACCGACTGCGGGATGCGGGACAGGAATATGGGACCACTACGGGTCGACCGCGTCGCTGCGGCTGGTTCGACTCGGTCGCCGGGCGCTACACCATTCGGCTCAACGGCTGCCACAGCATCTCTCTGACCCGATTGGACGTGCTCGACGATTTCGAGATGCTCAAGGTCTGCGTCGCCTACAACATCAACGGCCGCCGCGTGGACGCGTTCCCCAGCTCGCGACTGGCGCTCGAGGCGGCCGAGCCGATTTACGAGGAGCTGCCGGGCTGGCGGGAAGAAACCAGCCACTGCCGTCGCTTCGACGATCTGCCCGCCAACGCCCAGCGCTACGTGCGACGGATCGAGGACCTGATCGGCGCGCCGGCCGCTCTCGTCAGCGTCGGCCCCGAGCGTGACCAAGCGATTATCGTTGACCCGATCCTGTAGTACCCGGGCATCCGCCTGGGTCCAATAGAGGTCGGAGGACGGCGATGTCGGAAACGGTCATCTCGATTCTCGTCTGGTTGCACGTGATCGGCGTGGCGATCTGGCTCGGCGGACAGATCATCACCGCGGCCTGCGTCATTCCGGCTCTCCGCGCGGTCGGCGACCGAACGATCTGGCTAAACGCGCTTGAGGGCTTTACCAAGCGATTCGGACGGGTCGGCATCGCCGCAATGGTGATCATCGTGATCACCGGCGGCGCGATGGTCGACCCACGACTCGATCAGGCCGAGAACTTCGGACCGGACATCTACGACGCGCGCTGGGGCTACATCTTCGTGATCAAGATGGCTCTCTGGGCGGTGATGATCGCGTTGATCGGCCTGCACCAGTTCGTCTTCGGACCGCGACAACTGGAACTGGCGCGACAGACCGCGGACTCCGACGAAGACACGCCCGAACTGAAACGTGTCCGCCTCATCACGATCGCGCTCTCGATCGCCGGTCTGCTGATGACCCTGCTGGTCGCCGGGGCCGGAGCCTTCCTCGGCAATCACAACTTCTCGATGCTGCCCTCGTGATACCAGGTCCGGCGATCGTGGCCATCCGAACGGCCGGCATTCTCGTCCTGATCGCCGCAGCCGCGACGCTGGCGCTGTTCCAGTCGACCGCCGATGCCGAGGCCCAGGAGTTCAGGCTCGACGCTAGGATCGCGACCTGGATGTCGGCAGACGGCGTCCTCGAGCTCTGCTTCGATTTGCGCGACCCGATTGCCGGCGAGACCCGTCAGTGCCCGGACCGGCGCATGCTCCGTGTGGAGAGAGCGCCTGAGAATCGATGGCTACGCACGAACACCGCCTACATCGGCCCGGAAACCGGCGTCTGGATCAGAGTCCGGCGGATCGGCGAGCGATTGGAGCTGGGTTTGGCCCTGACGATCGAGGGCCGCGCGCGCGGGATCAGGCGCACCAGCTGGGTCGTTGACTGGGCCTCCTTGCCGACCGAGCGATGGCAACAGACCACGACCGCCCCGCTGCGATTGTCCGCTGCGCCGCATCCGGAACTGTGGCAATCCGACGCCGGCATCGCCGTCGGCGCACGTCGGCTCGAGGTCGGCAGAGCAGCGCCAGAATTCCTGCTGCCCACGCTCGGCGGCGAGGACGACTCCCTGATCTCATTGTCGGAAGCGAGAGGCGGCGGAGAATCACTCACCCTGATCGTGTTCTGGTCGTCGTGGGCGCCGTTCGTCGGTGAGACCCTCTTGGTCCTGGGCGATCTGGCCGCGTCGGAGCCAGATGTGTTGGTCATCGGGATCAACGTGTATGAAGTGGACGAGACGGCTCGGGAGGCCTTCAGCCGGAACTACGGGACCGGCCTGTTACATCTCGTCGATGTCGACGGGTCGGTGGCTCATCATTACCGAGTCGACGGCGTGCCCGAGCTCTTCGTGCTCGACTCCCAAGGCGTCTACCGCGGTGTGATCCGCGGCGCCGCGCCGCTGACCGAGATTCTCTCCGCCATCTACGGCGTCGAGTAGGAATCGGCGAAGGTCGGCGGGGATTGCCTCGTCGGGGTCGGATAATCTGCACGGGACAGATCCGAGCAATCAGCACGCGGCACAAGGCGTTACTGAGGAGTATCACGATGCGCGAGTACGAGGACATCCTGTACGAAACCAAGGGACGATTGGGAATCGTCACGCTGAACCGGCCCGAGAAGATGAACGCGCTCAGCCATCGGCTGCGAGCCGAACTGTTCGACGCGCTCAAGGTGGCCGAGGCGGACGACGACGTCCACGTCGTGATTATCCGCGGCTCGGGCCGAACCTTCTCGGCCGGCTACGACATCACGCCGGTGCCCAACTTGTCCGAGTCGGATTACCTCGACTATCGCTCCGGCCTGCCCTCGGTTGGACCGATCCACCCGGGGCAGGGCCAATGGCCGCAGCACCTGCTCTCCGGCTACTGGCAGATCTGGGAGCTGGCCAAGCCGGTCATCGCCCAGGTTCACGGCTACGCGCTCGCCGGCGGCTCCGAGCTCGCCTCAATGTGCGACCTGATGTACGTCGCCGAGGACGCGATCATCGGTTATCCGCCCGTCCGCGCGATGACCACGGTCGACATCCTCTACCACCCCTGGCACATGGGCATGCGCAAGGCGCGCGAGCTCTGCTACACCGGCGACTCGGTGACTGGCCTCGAGGCGGTCGAGCTGGGCTGGGCCAATCGCGCTTTCCCGGTGGACCAGTTGGCCGAAGAGACCGAGCGGATGGGCGAGCGGATCGCCAACATCGCACCGGACATGGTGATGATGTCGAAGCGCGGCCTGAACCGCGCCTACGAGGTCATGGGCTTCCGCACTGCGCTGCAGGTCGGCGCCGACATCCAGGCGCTCTCCACCTTCCGTAAGTCCGCCGGCGAGTTCGGCCGAATCGCTCAGGAGAAGGGCCTCAAGGCTGCCCTCGACTGGCGCGACGGTCCCTTCCAGGACTACGGCGCCGCCAAGAAGCGCCCCTCGGCACCGACGAGCTAGCGCGCCCGCAGAGCCGCTCCGCGTCAGTCGACCATTCCGCCTAACCAGATGCTGCGGTAGGATACGTCGGAGTCGCGCGCGAGTGTGTGGGCGGCGCTGTCCGGAGCAAATCTGCAGCGAGATGAAGTAGAGGTCTATGCCGAATCGCACCGGGATTCCGCAGTCCTTCGGCATCATCATGGTCTTCGCCTTGATGGCCGCAGGGATCTTCGCACTCGTCGGCTTCGCCGTGTACAAGGGCGCCGACCGCCACATCATCGAAGCCAAGGCCCTCTCCGAGGAAGCCGGCGCCGAGGGCTGGGAGACCGGCCTGTTTTGCATCGAAGAGGGCAAAGAAGACCATCCCTCGCTGTCGCTGACTGAACGTCCGCCCGAGACCTGTGCCGAGGCCGCGCCGCTACCGATCGAGAACCTGAGCGACGACGAGTACGGCGGAGAAGACGCGGTCCGTGCAAACGCCAACGCGCTGCGCGGAGCCGAACTGTACGTCGCCAACGGCTGTCAGGTCTGTCACGGAGAGGTCGGCGAAGGCATCGTCGGACCGACGATCGCGCAGACCGGCCTGGACATCCAGGGCGTGATCTCGCAGTACCGCCAGCCGCGCGGAATCATGCAGGAGTTCTCGGCCGATGATGTCTCGGTCGAAGACATCGCCGACATCTGGACCTGGCTGCAAACGCTGCCCGCCGTCGATCCGCTGGTCGACCCCAACAACGACGCGCTGGGTCACGAGAACTACGGTCAGTGGGCACAGTAACCCGGACCAAGTCCTGACGAGCCTTATCCTCTGTGGCGGACAGGAGGTCCGCCATGGGAGCACATCCGACCCCGACCGCGGCGTACTGGGCATTCTTCGAGCACTTCAACGCCAAGGACCCCGCCGGTTGGGCCGGCGCGATGTCGTATCCGCACATCCGCGTCTCGGCCGCGCCGCCGAGGAGACAGGACGCGCAACCTGGTCCGCGCACGGCCTCGGGGCTCTATCCAACGCCCGAGGACTACGCATCGATGGCCGCCAACGCCGGCTGGGAACGCTTCGAACTCACCGGCTGGGTGCGGACGCAGGGAATCACTCCGCGCGTGGTCCACGCCTCGGACGAGAAAGTGCATCTGGCCGGCGGCTGGACGCGGCATCGCGCAGACGATTCCGAAATCATCACCAATCGAGTGCTCTACGTGCTGACCAGGACGGACGAGGGCTGGGGCATCCAGGCGCGCTTCGGCGTCGACAGCTTCAACGCCGACGCTTCGGGCGAGGCTGCGGTCGCCGCTGCAGAGAGGCTCGGCGAGCTGCGCAACGCCGGCGACTTCGAGGCCTTCGCGCAGTGCCTGCTGTACCCCATCATTATCGTCGGCGTCGGCGAGGTACATCGGATTGAATCGGCGGAGCAGTTCCTGGCCGTCTCGGCGGCGCAGCCGATTGAAGCAGTGCCCGGCTCGGTCAGCGTTGTCAACGCAGGAACAAGCGGCGTCAATGTCGCAGCCCGACGCCGGGCAAATGGCGTCGAGCGGGACGAAATCCTCCTCATGGTTCAACACGGCGATGAGTGGCAACTGGCCGCCGTCTCGGCCATCTAGAGAATCGAGCAAGTCGATGACCCGTGCGCAGAACGCCGAATCCGCCTACTGGCGCTTCTTCACCACCTACAACGACCGCTCCCCCTCAGGCCGCGCCGAGGCGATGAGCTACCCGCACGTCCGCGTCGCCGCTGGCCGCGACGAGCCCGTCGTGACCAACACAGCCGCCGAGTACGAGCAGCTCGACAACTGGTCGACCGTCGAGCAACAGGGCTGGGCCTACACGCAACCGATCACACCGCGCGTCGTACACCGCTCGCCGGACAAGGTCCACTTCGCTGGCGGCTGGACCCGCCACCGCGCCGACGGCTCGGAAATCTCGCGCAACCGCTTGCTCTACATCGTCACCGAGATGGACGGTGGCTGGGGTACGGAAGCCGCGTTCGGCGTCGAGGGGGCGCTGACAGGCGACGAGGCAGCCGCGCCAGCTGCGGCCGCGATGGAGGTGCTTGAGCGGACGATGTCCACGCTGGCAGCGGGCGACATCCAGAACTGGCTGGATTGCTTCCACTATCCGTCGGCGCTGATCCTGGCGCCGGGCATGACCGAAATCCTGCAGACGCGCGCCGACGCAGAGCGTGATTACGGCCCTTGGGTCGCCATGGCCGACCCGATCGAGCAGACCGCCTCCGTCTTCGCCGTCGGACCGCGCGGCGCGCTGATCGAGCAGCACATCACGCGCGGCGGTGACACCTTCGAGCAGTGCTTCCTGGTTGTCGAGCGCGAAGGCGTCTGGGCCGCGTCGGCCGTCTCGGCTGTGCGGCCCTACGGGTAGGAAGCGACCTGTGGGGCACTACGAGTCTCCAGAGGCGGCCTACTTCGCCTTCCTCGAGACGTTCAATGCTCGGGACGCCGACGGCTGGGCGGGGGTGAACTCGTGGCCGCACGCCCGAGTCTCGGCCGCCGCGTCAGACAGCTCCATCCACTGGCGTCCGCCAACCCGAATCTTCGCCAACGCCGGGGAGTACCTCTCGGCCCCACTCTGGGACGAACTCGAAGCCACCGGCTGGGCCCGATCCGAGTCTTCGCCGCCGCGAATCGTGCAGTTCTCGAAGGTCAAGGCGCACATTGCCGGCGGCTGGACCCGCTACAACGCCGACGGCCAGGCAATGGCGTCCAATCGTGTCGTTTACGTCGCAACCAGGACCCGCGACGGCTGGGGTCTGCAAGCGCAGCTCAAGACGGACAGCTTCGTCGATGGCCGCGACTACTCCGTTAAGCAAGCCGCAGTGCTGGCCGCCGTCGAGTCCACCCTCGCCTTGCTGGGCCCGGGTCGAATCGACGAATACTGCGCCGCACTCACCTATCCCTTCACCCTGATCGGCCCGCCGGGCGTGATCATCCAGATCGAGTCCGCCGCGGAGATGGCGGCCGCCATGCGCAGCGTCGGCGACGACCGACTCGACGCCCCGTCCGGCTCCGCCCAAATGGTGAACTGCGGAGACAGCGGAGCCAACGTCGCATTCCAGATCGAGCGCGACGGCGTCGTCCAGGAGGCATTGGCGCTCCTCGGGATCCGAGACGGTGCCTGGCGGATGCTGGCGATTTCAGGGATCTGACGCGATCAGTCGCCTTCGAGCGCGCCTCGCAGCCGTGGGTCGAGGACGTCGCGCAGGCCGTCGCCGATGATGTTGAGGCTCCAGACCAACAGCGCAATACATGCCCCGGGGAACACCCAGAGCCACCAACCGCTGCCGGTGATGATCACCTGCCGTCCCTCGGAGACCAGCCCGCCCCAGGTCGGGTCGGGCGGGCGGATGCCAAGTCCCAGGAATGAGAGCCCGGCCTCGGCGATAATCGCGAACCCCGCGCCGAGCGAGACCTGCACGATGACCGGCTGGAAGCTGTTGGGCAGCACGTAGCGCATCATGATCCGCAGGTTGCTCGCGCCAATCGTCTGGCCGGCGAGCACATAGTCCTGCTCACGCACCGAGAGCGCCATCGACCGCGCGATCCGCGCGACCCAGGGGATATTGGCGATCCCGACGGCAATGATGATGTTGATGATGTCCCGGCCCAGCACGGTGACCAGCGCCAGCGCGAGGATCAGTCCCGGGAAGGCGAGCACCGCGTCCATCAGACGCATCAGCCCCTCGTCGACGATGCCGCGCGCGTAGCCGGCGGCGATCCCGATCGGCAGGCCGAAGATCGCGCCGAACAACGACGCTCCGAAGCCGACGGCGAGCGCCGCCCGGGTCGCGTTGAGCACCCGCGACAATGTGTCTCGGCCGATCTTGTCGGTGCCGAACGGGTGATCCGCGTTGGGCGATTGCCAGGAAACATAGAGCCCGTTCTCGTCGGTCGCCTGCTCTTCGAATCCGGGGATCGGGAACACGTCAACGAAGACGGCGATGATCGCAAACGCCACCAGGATGAGCAGGGCCGGCTTAACCAGCCGCACGCGCAGGAAACGGCGCATGAAGATGCGCAACGGCTCGAAACGTCCGCCATCATCCGGGACCGCGTAGCCCCCGACGGTCGTGTCGGCAGTCGCCTGCTCAGCCATAGCGGATCCTCGGATCCAGCACGCCGTAGGAGATGTCGGTCAGCAGGTTGGCAACCACGATGGCAAGGGCGATCACGAGGATCATCGCTTGCACGATCAACAGGTCCCGCTGGAGCGCGGCCTGGACCAACCAGCGGCCCATGCCGGGGATATTGAAGATTTGCTCGACGATCACGGCGCCGGCGAAGACGCGAGCAAGCAGCAGACCGACGATCGTGACCACCGGCAGCAGACCGTTCCGCAGCGCGTGCAGAGCGATCACGCGACGCTCGCGTAGACCCTTGGCCCGCGCCGTACGGACGTAGTCCTGCCGCATCACCTCCAACATCGAAGATCGTGTCTGTCGCGCGACGATCGCGGACAGCACCCATCCCACGACAATCGTCGGCATGATCAGCGACTTGATCGAGGCCACCGGATCAACCCAGATCCGCTCGAACCCCGCCGCCGGCAGGACGTTCCAGGTCACCACGAGCAAGAGGATCAGGATCAGGCCGGTCAGGTAGTCGGGAATCGCAACGCCGCCGACCGAGAGCATCGTCACCAATCGGTCAGCGATTGAGTTTGGTTTGATCGCCGAAAGCACGCCGGCGGGGACGCCGATCAGCATGCCCACGATGATCGTCGCCACGCCGACGTGCAGGGTGTTCTGCAGCCGCTGCAACAGCTCGGGGCCGATGTCGCGGTTGGTCAACGTCGACTGTCCGAAGTCGCCCGAGGTGATGATGTCGCCGAGCCAGCTGACCATCTGCTCGGGCACCGACTTGTTCAGCCCCAGACGTTCCTCAATGATTGCCCGCCGCTCCGGCGAGATTGCTTCTCCCTCACCTGAAAGCGCCGCAACCGGGTCGCCGGGGAGGACGCGGAAGATCGCAAATGATGCGATCGCGACGAGGATGATCACCACGATCGACTGGAGCACACGGACCGAGACGTACGTCCACATGGCTCTGTTTCAGACCTCCCCCTCTGATCCCCTCTCCCAGAGGGAGAGGGTTAGGGTGAGGGTTCTGTCCAGCGCAGACGGGGGAGTACCCTCGGCCGCTCCGCGACAGTTCCCTCCCAGGAGGAACGCTATTGTCGCTAGACCTCGTCGCTGTACAGCCAGCGAGTCTGCCACTTGCCCTCTCCATTGAAGAGGGTTTCATGTGCGTTCTGGATCGCGGTCCGCGCGCCGGTGAAGTTGACGCCGTAGAGCATCGTGTAGAAGTGGCCTTCGCCGACGATGATGTCGTTGACCTTGGCGTAAATCGCGCGGCGCTCCTCGAGGTCATAGGCCTGGCGGCCCTCGGCGACGAGCTGGTCCAGATCCGGGTGGATCGGGCTCTTGACTCCGCTCTCGTCGGCGGGGTTGTACGTGCCGCCTTCGGTGTAGGCGAGCGAGGCAATCCAGTCGGGCTCCGGGTAGCGGCTCCAGCCGGTCACGGTCATGTGGTACTCCCCGTTGTCCATGAAGGCGGGGATGAATTGGACCAGTTCCAGCGGCTCGAAGACGACGTCGATGCCGAGCACTTCCTTGATCTGCTGCACGTAGATCTGGCAGGCGTCGATCTTGACCTGGTTGACGTAGGTGGTCAGCTTGAGACCGCCGGCGGCGTTGATCGCCTCGACATCGGCCCCGGACATGGCCAGGAGTTCCTTGGCCCGCGCGCGACGATCCTCGATGTTCGGGTAGGCGACCTGCGGGTTGCCTGGGACCTCGCTGTAGGCCAGCGTGCCGTTCGGCCACTGACCGCCCAGCGCCTGGATATTGAGGTTGTTGTGCACGGCCTGGTTGACCGCCTCGGGGTGCACCGCGTGCATGATCGCGAGGCGCAGGTTCATATCCTCGAGCGGTGACTTCTTCGCGTTGAAGACCAGAATCTCCGAGACGAACGCGCCCTCCATTTTGACGATGTCCCAGTTGGGGTCGTCCTCGACCTGCGGGATGAACTGCGGCTCAGGGATGAACATCAAGTCGAGGTCGCCTGCCAGGCCTGTGGCGATCAGGGTCGAGTTCTCGGTGATGATGCCGAACCGGATCTCGTCGAAGTAGGGCGTGTTGCTACCGGTCGCGGCGCCGGGTCCCGGACCCTTCATCCAGTGGTTCGGGTTGCGCTTGCCCAGCACGTGCGACTGGTCAACCCACTCCGAGAATTCGTACGGCCCGGTGCCGAGCGGCCGCAGACCGTACTGGTCGCCCAGCTCGTCGGCGGTGGGCACGTGGACGATCGCGCCGCCACGGTCGCCAAGCAGGTGCATGACGCCGGCGGAGGGCTCGGACATCAGATAGGTGGCGGTCAGGGCGTCGGGGGTATCGACCGTGTGAACCACCGAGAAGTTCGGCGCCGGAGTCGCTCCCTCGCTGGTCACGCGCTCGAGGTTGAGTTTCACATCCTCGGACGTGAACGCGTCACCGTTGTGGAACTGCACGCCGTCGCGCAGGTTGAACACAATCGTCGTCGTGTCCGGGAACTCCCACGACTCGGCCAGTGAGATGTCGCCGATCTGGTTGCTCTGGTTGTCGTGCATCACCAGATAGTCGTGGAACATCTGGAAGAAGTAGGCGTCCGTACCAGATGTCCCGAACTGCGGGTCGAGCGAGGTCGTGTTGAGGTGGATCGCCGGGTTGATGCGTGGGGCAATGGCGACGCCCGTGTCGGCCTGCGCGACCGTGGCCTGTTGTTGCTCTTGCTGTTGCTGCTGTTGGGCCGGTGCGGCTTGCTGCTCTTGCTGCTGAGCCTGCTGCTCGGCCATCGCCTGCTGCTGCTCCTGCTGTTGCTGCTGAACCTGAACTGCCGCGGGCTGAGCGTCGTCATCGTCGTCGCCACAGCCGACCAGCGCGAGCCCCGCTGCGCCGACTCCGGCTCGCGCCGATGCTCGCAGGAGCGAACGCCGCGACATCTTGTTGCGCCGCATCCGCTGCCAGTAGTTGCGTGTCGTCATCTAGGAAGCCCTTTCTTTCGGCGCGTGCCGACCGCTTGGAGGAGCGGCCAGCCATCGCTCTACATGCGCCGACTGATCGTCGTGCAGGCTAACACGACACCTCGAAGACGAAAGCGGATTATCTGGTCGCCGACTACTTCATCGGGCGAGAAAACTCGAGCACGCCGCTGTCGACCAGCGTCAGGCTGGCGACCAACTCCACCCGGCCGGCGCCGGTCTGGAACTCCGCCGTGCTGACCTGACTCATCAACTCGCCGTCGTCGCCCTGGATCGTGAGCACCGTCGAGTAGTGGTCAATCGACTCGATCACGACGCTCTCGGCCAGTAGTTCCGCGGTCCCGTCCTTCAGAATCTCAGCAACCAGGTCAAACAGCGGATCGCCCGGAGCGAGCGGTCCACTCTCGATCACGAGATCGTAGATAGGCGGCAGGTTGCCTTGCACCGTCCTGGTCAACCAAGAGATCTCAAGCAACGAGTGCAACGGACCGAGGTTGAGCCGATCAGGATTGGCCAGGAACTGATCGACGGTCATGCCGGCAAATCCGAGCAGCGCCGGAGTGGACGGCGCCCAGACCGGCTCGCCGTCCTCTTCCGAGTCGCTCGTCCAGATGCCGTCTCGATTCCACAACAATCGGAATGTGCTGGCGTCGTCGATATTGACGACCGTCTCGAACGCGCCCTGCGTGCGCGACTCCCGGACGATGGTCGAGGCAAGGCGCGGCTCGCCATCAATCACCGCCTGCGCGAGGAACTGGATGTGCAGCTCGTCGGCAGTCGCCGCCCAGACCGAGGCCAGTTCAAGCAGCTCCTGCTGCGTCAACAGCTCCGGCGGCTCATCGCCAGCGGAGTAGCTCCCGGGTGACTCGGCGCTGTCCGACTCGCCAAAGTCACCGAGGAACGCGCCGTCCACCAACGGCTCGGGCGTGGGAAACTCGACCGGCTCGTTCCAGCTGACCAGTTTCGCCACGGTCGACACGTAGAACCCGGGCTGATCGTCATCGTCGTCCGACTCGCCGTCACTGAGGCCAAACGCATCGCGCAATGTGGTGTCCGATTCCACCAACACCGGCGCGCCGGTGGCCTGGCTGATGCCCAGACGCATGTACATCGACTCTATCCCGGCCTCTGTCACTTCGATCCCCTGCGCGCGCAATTGCGCTGCTGCCACATCATTGAGCGCGTCCACATCGATCAGACACTCGATCAACCAGACATCTTCCCCGTCGTGGCTGCCCTCCGTGACCGATCCGCCAACCGCGTCGATACAGTCAAACGCCTGACGGAACTGAGCGGGATTGGCGAGATTATCAGGGCTCGTACCGAGCATCGCCGTGAGCCCGGCCAACGCCTCTTCGAACTGATCGCTCAGGTCGATCCAGCCGCCAAACTGCGGCATCGACAGGTAGGCCGTGTCTTGGGAAATCAGCACCTGCATCAGCAGCGGCTCGTCCAGCACTGGCTGATCGTCAGTCTGATCGTCGGCGAGGTCCTCGGCGATGGCAAACAAAGAACTGGCATCGATCGTCGTCAGCGCCATGAATGGCTCCAGCCGGACCATGACGTTCGTCACAAGCTGCGTGGATAGTCCGCCCAGGTTGAGATCGATGTCAATCACCATCTCTAGGGTCTCGAGATCGGCCGACCACGCCTCATACGCCGCCAACGCCTCGGCCAGGAGCGGATCCGCGACCTCCGCCGGATCGTCCTGCTCGGGCTGGGCCTCTTCGTCTTCCGCAACCTGCTGAGCGGCAGATTCCTGCGCCTGCTGTGCTTGACCCGTCGACGCCCGCTCGGCGGTCGCCCCAGACGCCGATTGCTGAGTCTGCTCCGCTTGCTCCGTCTGCTCCTGCGCCTGCTGACCCTGCTGCTCCTCATCGCCGCCACAGGCCGCCAACAACATCCCCAGGGCAACCACACCGGCGATCAGCAACAGCAGCAATGCGCGCATAGACGTGCCTCCCCTGAACGAACCAGTGTGGGATTCACTCTATCGCGCGCCTAGCTCCAGACGATGCCGCCAGAGAGGGTTTCTATCAGGCCGTAGTGATCGCCAACGCCCGGACTTCGCCGAACTCGCGGTCCAGCTTGCGCCACGAATCGCCGCCGTCTTCGCTCAGATAGACGTAGCCGTAGAGCGTCGCCGCCGCGATCGTGTCGGGCGCGTCGGGATGCATGGCCAGCCAGTAAATCACCGAGTTCGGACGCTCTGGCAGTTCGCAGGTGGCCCAGGTGCGGCCGCCGTCGGTCGTGCGCTGGATCGCGCCGGTCGTGCCGGGGATGCCGTCGCCGCTGGCCACGAACATGGTGTTGGGGTCGTCGTGCTTGACGATCATGGCGCGGCAGTAGGAGCGCTGCGTCCGCTCGGTCATCGGCGGAAACTCGTGCTGCAGCCACGACTCGCCCTCATCGTCCGACCGCGCAATTCCGAACGGGCTCGTCGCAAACGTCGCCGCGCCCTCGGGCGCCGTCGAGCGGCCCATGCAGTGGATGTCGGCCTGGAAGGTCTCGGGGCCGAGCGGATTGCCCCGCACCCAAGTATCGCCGCCGTCGATCGACTTGTGCACCCCGTCGACCTCGACCCCGGCGTAGACGCGCTGCGAGTTGAGCGGGTCGATCACCACCACCGTCGTGCGAGGAATCCCCACCGGGCACTCCTCGACGATGTCGACCGGCAGGTCGTCCCACGAGTGCCCGCCGTCGCGCGAGCGCCGCACCCCCGGTCGTCCGCCGGCGAAGATCGTGCTCGAGTCTGTCGGGTCGACAGCCAGCGACCACGTCTGCCGGTCCGCCTCGTAGCTGTCGACCACGTTCCAACTTGACCCGTTGTCGTCCGACAGCAACAGGGCATCGTCCGCGCCCGCCATCAACCGGTTCGGGTCATCCGGGAAGACCACCAGCGAGCGCACCGACTGCTCGCCAACAGCCCGCCCCTTCTGCCAGACGCCTCCGCCGTCCGGCGAACGCCAGAGCCCCTGGCCGATCGTGCCAATGTGAATCGTGATGTGGTCTGACATACCATCCCTCTTCTCGGTCGCAGATGCGCTCAGGGTAGGCGTTCCGACGCCGCGCGATCACGGCATGTACGGATACGGACTCGGCCCCAACTGCGTCCGCAAGATCGCCTGGGCATCCTCCACAAACTCGCACAACAACGGCCGAGTATCCGCAGGATCAATGATGTCCTGACCCGTCGCCTCCGCAGTCCGGAACGGCGACGCCAGGTCCTGCAGCCGCTGTTCGATCTCCGCCTGCTTCGCCTCGGGATCGTCCGCCGTATCGATCTCCCGCCGATACGCCGCCATCGCCCCGCCCTCGATGTGCATCGAGCCCCAGCGGCCCGAGGGCCAGGCCCAGCGCTGGAACATCCCCGTCGGCCGGTGCTGACACTGCCCCGCGACGCCGAAAATCCGGCCCATCACGACCGTCGCCCAGGGCATCCGCGACTGGCAGGTCGCCATCACCAACCGGGCGCCGGCACGCTCGATCCCCAGCTTCTCCGATTCCAGCCCGACCATGAAACCGGGCTCGTCCGCAAACGAGATCAGCGGCAGATGGAACGTATCGCAGAGCTGGATCAGGCGGATCACCTTGCTCCCGCCCTTGACGTCCGTCGAGCCGCCCTCGTGCATCGGATTGTTCGCCATCACGCCGACCGGATAGCCATTGATCCGCGCCAGTCCCGTGATTCGCGAGCGGCCGTAAAACGGCGCGATCTCGAAGAACGAGCCCTCGTCGACGCACCAGTTGATCGCCCGGTGCCCGTCGTACGCCCGCCGCCGATCGCGCGGCACCAGGCGGCGCAGCCGCTCCTCGCGGCGGTTCGGGTCGTCGCTCGGCTCAATCCGCTCCGGCATCTCATAGACGTTCTGCGGTAGATAGCTCAAGAACTGCCGGATCTGCCGGAACGCGTCCTCCTCGTCCTCGGCCAGGTTGTCCACCGAGCCGGACTGGTACACGTGGACGCGCTCGTCGCCCAGGTCCTCCTTCGTGATGTCGTAGCCCAGCGCCGCCTTGACCACCGGCGGTCCGCCGGGGAAGAGCTGCGAGATCCCCTTCACCATGATCGTGAAGTGAGCCATGCAGGCATTCACCGCTGGCAGACCCGCGACCGAGCCCATCACCGCCGAGACCACCGGCACCGTCCGCAACAGGTCTGTGTCGAAGGTCGACCACATGTTGCCGTCGGGCAGATAGGTCCGCCCCAGTGTCTCGAACCCGCGCACCGATCCGCCGGCCGCGTCGAGCATCCGCACATACGGCACCCGCCACTCCAGCGCCCGCTGGTTGGACCGCTTCTCCGAGCCCAGCCCGTCCGACCCGTCGCCGCCGCCCGACCCCCCGCGCACCGTGAAGTCCCCCGCCGAGACCACGACCTTCCGTCCGTTGACCTTGCCAAACCCCTCGATCGCCCCCTTGGGCGTAAATCCAACCAGCTCCCCACCCTCGTCGTAGTCGGGCCGCCCGACCAGCGACATGAACTCCGTCAACGAGCCCGGATCCAACAACCCGTCGATCCGCTCGTTGACCAGCAACTTCCCCCGCCGACGCTGCCGAGCCACACCCTCAGGCCCGCCCCGCGCCTTGGCGAGTTCCTTGCGCTTGGCGATTTCGGCAATCTCTTGTTCCCACGTCATGGCGGAGCCTCGTGTCTCGGTTTGAGCGATGGGAGTAGCGTATTGGCACCCTGTGATAGACAAGCACGATGAGGACCCTGATTCTGCTCGCCGGTGTCTTGGTGCTGTCTGGCGCCGCCTGTCGAGGCGGGCAAGACGGCCAAATGGACAAGCAAGATCCTTCCGCTGAGATTGAAACCAGCGCACTGCCGATCCTGCCGGAAGAGCCAATCGTGGGCGAGCACTTCGCCGCAGGTGCGTACATTGACGAAGAGATTGGTCTTCGGACGTTTCTGGGTGTGAAGTCATTCCTGGACGACCCCGAGGCTGAGTGGGCCACTCTTTTCTTCTTCTGCGACACCCAGCGACTGACCCAAACTGTCCATGTCGGCGTCCAGGCGTTTCGTCGTCATCCGGAGACTGCGCAGGGAGTAGTGGTCACGCTGAGCCCTTCGGAGGCCCGTGAGGCGACGGCAAGCTTCGGACCTTCGCTGCAGAGAAACTGGCGAAGATGGGGCTTTGACGTCTACGAGCTGCAGATGGAGATCTACGACGGCACACACTTCCTGAGGGAAGCCAAGCGGCACGAGGAAGTCTGGGTTCGTGTTCCCTTGCCGGGTCGAGTCGCTGAGATGAGTTTCGATCTGAGAGGCGTGTTCGACACTCCGATCCAGCCGAATCTCGACAGGTGCGGAGAGTACTAGCGAGCGGCGGCGATTGCCGACTGGGCGCGTTCCTGGAGGTCGAGTTGCGGTGACCACTCGGTGTCGATCCGCGTGCGAATCATGGTCGCCTTGACTGCCGACGCAAACTCCTGCAACGCAAGCTGCTGCAGCGACTCGGTCAGCGTCTGCTCCGGGTCCTGCGCCAGCCGCTTCGCCCGCGTCCACCAGGCTGATTGCATCGTCGCGTCGCTCGCCTGCATCAGGATCTCTTCGGTCACGGCGCGATGCCGAACCAGCGCGTAGAGCATTTGCACCGGCGTCTGCGGCGGATCGAGCTGGGCGGGCGGCAGATCCTCAGGCCAGATCAACTCCGCCTCCGCTGCGCAGGCCGCCGACGCGCACTCGGCCAGCGAGCCAATTGAGGTCGGCTGATGGAGTTGATCTTCGGTCGCGCCTGCCAAGGCAGTCGTCAGTACCCGGCGAGTCAGCAGCAGGGCATAGCCCCAGGCTTCAGCGCCCTCAGACTTCATAGCGAGCTAGATCAGGACTTCAGCAGATCTGGGCCGCCCGCGACTTCGAGCGCGGAACGGATCGTGGCCTGGATCTCCTCGTCGGGTTCAACCAACGGCGGCCGCGGCGGCCCCGCGTTGAAGCCGATGTCGTTGAGCGCCCACTTGACCGGCGCCGGATTGCCGATCAGGAACATCGCCTTGACCAGCGGCGCCAGCTTAACATGCAAGCGGCCCGCCTCGGCCGTGTCGCCGCGCTCCCAGGCGTCGTACATCGCCTTGAGCTGTCCGCCGACCAGGTGCGACAGCACTGACACTGTGCCGTATCCGCCCATCGCCAAGAGAGCCAGGTTGTCCTGATCGTTGCCGCTCCACATGCGGAAGCCTGGCGGCGCAGTGCGGATGATCTCGGCGATCTGCTCCAGGTCGCCCGACGCCTCCTTGACGCCGACGATGTTGGCGCAGTCTTCCGCCAGCCGCACCACCGTCTGCGCCGTCATGTTCAGCCCGGTCCGACCGGGCACGTTGTAGAGCATGATCGGCGTCTCGGGCACGGCGTCGGCCACCGCCTTGAAGTGCTGGTACAGACCCTCCTGCGACGGCTTGTTGTAGTACGGCACGACCTGCAGCAGGCCGTCGATGTCCAGCTCAGCCGCTTGCTCTGAGGCGTCAACCGCCGTCTGGGTGCTGTTCGATCCGGTCCCCGCGATTAGGGTGCCGCCCGCCTCATGGACGACCGGGGCCAGCTCGCGGAACAGCACCCGCTCCTCCTCGTGCGTCAGGGTCGGCGATTCGCCCGTCGTGCCGGCCACGACAACCCCGTCGGAGCCCGACTTCAACAGAGCCGCCGCCAGGTGCTGCGCCTGCTCGACGTCAACGCCGCCGGACTCGGTCATCGGCGTCACCATCGCGGTATAGAGGCGCCCCCAGTTGGGCGCATCGTTGGAGTCGGTCATGATTCGGTCTCTCCGTCAGTCACAGTCTGGCAATCAAGGCTACTAGGTCGGAGACGCGATTACGCCGACATAGCGCCGCGTCGGCCGGCGGCGTAGGCCTAGAGGCAGCCGTCGTCGAGCATCCACTCGACCATCTGCACGATGTTCAACGCCGCGCCCTTACGCAGGTTGTCGGCGACCACCCACCAGGCGAGGCCGTTGGGGTTGGTCACGTCGACTCGCGCCCGGCCGACCAGCGTGTCGTCGATCCCGTCGGCATCGAGCGGCGTCGGCCACTCACCGGCCGCTCGCCCGTCGATCACCGAGAGACCCGGCTGCGCCGCCCAGCGCTCGTGCGCCTCTTCGGGCGTGATCGGGCGGTCAAAGTCGGCGTGAACCGCAATCGCGTGCGCCCGTTCGGTCGGAATCCGGACGCAGGTCGCCGACAGCGGCAACTCCGGCTGGTGCAGAATCTTGCGCGACTCGACCAGCATCTTCCACTCTTCCTTGGTGTACCCGTCGTCGAGGAAGACATCGACCTGGGGCAGGGCGTTGTTGGCGATCTGCTTCGGATACTCGGAGATTTGCTCATCCGAGATCGAGTCACCGCCGGCGAGCGCCGCGTTCTGCTGCTTGAGCTCGACCACGGCCGCGCCGCCCGAGCCCGAGGTGGCCTGGTAGGTGTCGGCGATCACGCGGGTTACCGCGCGATCGCGGATCAGTGGGTGCAGGGAGAGCACCAGCGGCACCGTGGTGCAGTTCGGAGTCGAGACAATCCCGTTGTGGTGCCGCAGGTCCTCGGGATTGACCTCCGGCACGACCAGCGGCACGCCCTCTTGCTGGCGGAAGGCGGATGAGTCGTCAAACGCGACCGCGCCCTTCTGCGCCGCCACCGGACAGAGTTCCTTCGACGCCGCCGTCGAGGCGGAGATGAACGCCACATCGGCCCCATCGAAGGCGTCGTGCGTGGTCTCATGCACGATGTGAGTCTCGCCGCGGAAGCTGAGTTCGCGTCCCTCAGAGCGCTTCGTCGCCAGCAGCCGGAGTTCCTTGACGGGGAAGTTGCGCTCTTCCATGCACTTGAGGAATTCGGCCCCCACGACGCCGGTAGCTCCGACGAGGGCAACGGTCAGTTCACGTCCCACGGTGCGACTCCTTGCTGTACGTGGTCTTGGTTACTTGGTTCGAGTCAGTCGATGCGTAGACCGAGCAACCGGTCTAGGCCGATCACGAGATGATCGAGCTCCGGCGCTGCGCGGACGGCGCGGAGGATTTCGGGGATAAAGGATGCGCGGCTCATCGAGTCGTGGCGGATCGTCAGAGTTTCGTGATTGCCGCCGAAAATGATCACCTGGTGCGCAACCAGACCCGGCAGGCGCACCGAGTGCAGCGACGCGCCGCCGAGTGCAGCGCCGCGAGAGTCGTAGCCCTCGACGTTGTGGCGCTCGGCATCCTTCCGGTTGAAATCGCTGCCGCGGGCCTCGCGCATCGATTGGGCGGTCGCAACGGCAGTGCCGGAAGGCGCGTCGACCTTGCCGTCATGGTGCTGCTCGATAATCTCGACCGAGTCGAACAGCGGGGCTGCCACGTTGGCGAGATGCATCATCAGCACCGCGCCAAGTGCGAAGTTGGCGGCGATCACACCGCCGAGACCGGCCTCTTGGATACGTCGCTCGGTGTCGGCGATCGCGTCGTCCGACAGGCCGCTCGTGCCGATCACGGGCCGGACGCCTACGCTGACCGCGGCCGGGATCAGTTGCATCGTCCACTCGGCGTTGGAGAAGTCAACCACGACGTCGGGCGACCACTCGGCAAGCGAATCGAGCGAGTTACTGAGCGGAACCTGTCGGCCGGCCATCTCAACCGAGGATTCGCTTGACAAGCCATCCAGCGCGCCGACCAGCTCGAGGTCGTCGGCGGCCTCGATCGCGGTCATGATCTGGCGGCCCATATTGCCGGCGCCGCTCATCACCACTCGGATGCTGGGGCGGGTCATGGTTCACCTACTCAACGATCAATCCACAGCCGCCTTAGCGGCTGGGGGCACCGAAGTCGCTGCGCGGCGGGGGCGGGGGCGGGGGCGGACCGTCACCCTCGGTCTGCGGTTGCCCGCGGCGGATGTTGACGCGTGAGAGGATGCCGCCGCGACGTCGCGGAGCGACGTTGCTGTCGGGCTGGCGCTCTTCCTGCTCCTCCGCATTGCCCTTGGGTTGACGCTGGCCGCGCGGTTCCTCCGGCTGACGATTGGGGTCGGCCGGCGCAGACTGCTGGTTCCCATCGCCGGACTGCTGCTGCCCTGCGCCTCGGCGACGCCGTCGACGGCGTCGTCGCGGCTGGCCTTCACGCGGCGGCGCAACGGCAGCCGAGTCATCATCGGCAGATGCAGCAGCGAGCGGGGTAGGAGCGGGCGCCTCAGTAGCCTCGGGCTCCGGAGTCTCAACCGCGGCGACGGTCGGCTCCTCCTGAGCGACCTCCTCAGCTTCTGCTGGTTCAGTCGGTTCCGGATCACGCGCGACCCGAGGTCGACGCTGTCGCGGTTCGCGAGGTTCTCTCAGATCTCTGGGTTCGCGGTCCCGTTCGCGCTCGCGACGTGGTCCACGATCGTCTCGGCTGCGCCGCTCACGTGGTTCACGGACTTCTCGCGGCTCTCGTGGCCCAGAGTCAGTGTCGCCGTTGAGCAGGGCTTTGCGCGACGCGTTGACGCGGCCGAGATTGTCGACCTCGATCACGATGATCTGCATCTCATCGCCGACGCTGACGATGTCCTCGACCTTGTCGACGCGGTAGTCGGCGAGCTCGGAAATGTGGACCAGCGCGTCCTTGCCCGGCACCATCTCGACGAACGCGCCAAAGGGCAGGATGCGGACAACCTTGCCGGTGTAGATCTGGCCGGGTTCGATGTCGCGGGTCATGGCTGAGATGCGTTCGTACGCGGCTTCGCCGGACTTTTGATCGACGGCCGTGATGAAGACCGCGCCATCGTCCTCGACCGAAATGTCGGCGCCGGTGTCCTCCTGCAGGGCGCGAATGTTGCGCCCGCCCGGACCGATCAGTTGGCCGATCTTGTCCTGCGGCACGTCGATCCGCAAAATGCGCGGAGCGTGAGGCGACATCTGCTCGCGCGGAGCAGCGATGCACTCGGTCATCACGTCCATGATCTGGAGTCTGGCGTCACGGGCCTGATCGAGCGCCCGGGTCAGGATCTCAAGGTCGATGCCCTTGACCTTCATATCCATCTGCAGCGCGGTCACGCCGTCGCGGGAGCCAGCCACCTTGAAGTCCATGTCGCCGAGGTGGTCTTCCATGCCGACGATGTCGGTCAGGATCGCCACCTCGTCGTCTTCCTTGATCAGGCCCATGGCGATTCCGGCAATCGGCGTCTTGATCGGCACGCCCGCGTCCATCATCGAGAGCACCCCGGCGCAGACCGAAGCCATCGAGGTCGAACCGTTGGAGGCGAGAACCTCGGAGACGATCCGGATCGTGTACGGGAAATCCTCGAACGGCGGCAGGATGGCGGCCATGGCGCGCTCGCCGAGCATGCCGTGGCCGATGCTGCGCCGCGAGGGATTACCGACTCGGCCGGTCTCACCGGTCGAGAACGGCGGGAAGTTGTAGTGGTGCATGAAGCGCTTCGAGTCCTCGGGTGTGAGGTCATCGATGCGCTGGGCCATGCCTGAGCCGGCCAGCGTAGTGAAACTCAACACCTGGGTCTCGCCGCGTTGGAACAGGCCGGAGCCATGCGTGCGCGGGACCAGGTCGATCTCGGCCGAGAGTGGACGCAGGTCGGCGTGACCGCGACCGTCGGGCCGCACGCCGTCGTCGAGAATGCTGCGCCGCACGATGCGCTTCTCCAGCGCGTCGAAGGCGTCGCGATGCGCCTCCTCGTCGGCGTCTTCATCGAGGTTGTCGAGCAGCGACGCCTTGACAGCGGAGCGGCGCGCATCCCGGTCGGCCTTGTCTTCCGCGTCACGAAGGGCAGAGACCAGATCCTCGCCGATCTGCTCCTCGATCGCGGCAAGGATGTCTGCGTCGACCGATTGAGGGGTGTACTCGCGTTTGGTAGTGGAAGCCTCAGAGGCGAGCGCCTCCTGCATTTCACAAATCGTGGTGATCGCTTCCTGGCCCAGCGCCAGCGCTTCGACCAGCAAGGACTCGGGAACCTCGCCCGCGTCAGCTTCGACCATCGTGATCGCGTCCTTGGTGCCGGCGACGACAAGGTTGAGGTCGGAGACTTCAAGCTGCGCGAAGGTCGGCTGGAGGACGAGCTCGTCGTCAACGTGACCGATCCGCACCGAGGCGACCGGGCCGTCGAAGGGGACGTCGGAAACGCAGAGCGCGGCCGACGCGGCGATCGTGCCCATGGTGTCGGGCGGGTTCTCCATATCGACCGAGAAGATCGTGATGATCAACTGCGTGTCGTCATTGTATCCCTTGGGAAAAAGCGGGCGAATCGGTCGGTCGGTCAGTCGCGCCGAAAGCACCGCTGTCGTGGTCGGTCGTCCTTCTCGGCGGAAGAACGAACCGGGGATCCGACCGGCCGCGTAGAGCCGCTCTTCGAACTCAACCGAGAGCGGGAAAAAATCAATCCCGGGGCGCGGCTTGGAGGCGGTCGCGGTGCCGAGCATCATCGTGTCGCCGTAGCGAACGGTGACGGCGCCGCCGGCCTGGTGGGCGAGCCTGCCGGTCTCGATTGTGAGTGTGCGTCCGGCAATCTCCTGCTGGACGGTTCGGGTAGTGATTTCCATGTGTTGGTGCGTTCCTGTACTTCCCTGTATTTGCTGTCCCTGCCGCTGCTTCCTCAACAACAGGATCTGTCTGTTCGGCGGCGATCTGTCGATCGCTGGCGCCCGGTTAGCGCGTCGCCGATGTTCTTCCGGGACGGAGCACAGCGCCCGCGTGGTCCACTCCGTGCTGAATTAGCGGCGCAGACCCAGTTCGCTGACCAGCGTGGAGTAGCGGTTCACATCCTCGCGGTTGAGGTAGCGAAGCTGGCGGCGTCGCTGGCCGACGAGCTTCATCAGGGCGCGCCGCGTGTGGTAGTCGTGCCGGTGTTCGCGCAGGTGGTCGGTCAGCCGTGAGATCCGCTCGGTCAGCTGTGCGATCTGGACCTCGGGCGAGCCAGTGTCGTTTTCGTGCTGTCCGAAGCGCTCGGCAATGGCTGCTTTCTCATCTTTGCTCAGCATGGGTGCACCTATCCACGTGGGCCATGTGGCGATGATGCGCGACGGGCTGGATTGGGTCGTGACTCTCGTCGTCGCGGCTGGCGGCTGTCCAAGCCGTCCGCTCCCCGCCTGTCTCCGGCTTGAACGGAGACCGCTGCGCTGCATCGTGTCGCTGTGTCGTCTCGTTGCCTAGACCTTACCAGACCCATGCGGCCCGACCCTCGGACGGCCTCTCAGCGTCGGTGACGTATGCGACACTGCGCAACATGGCGGTACTGATGACACATCCGATCATGATCGTCCGGGCGCGCCTCGACCCGATGATCCTGGAGGAGTTCGAGGACTGGCACCGACGTACGCACCTGCCGCATGTGCTCGAGATTCCCGGAATCGTCTCCGCCTTCCGCGTGCGAGGCTCGGACCCGATCGCCGGCGCCCACCTGATGGGCTACACCTTCGAGGACGAATCGGTCGTGCAGGCTGCTCTCTCGTCCGAGCAAGCCCAGGTCGCGCGCCGGGACTGGGATTCCTGGGCCGACCAGGTATACGAACTCTCAGTCGAGATCTATGCGCCGCTGGCGCCGTTGCCGATCTTCCAGCACCACAACTAGAGATCCAGGGCAACCTCGTCCTTGATCGCGGTCTTACCTTCGGGCAGGGTGAAGAAGTTGCAGAAGCAGGTGCCCTCGAAGTCAACCAGGCCGTTGAGGACCGGTTCGCAGACGCAGATCGTGTCGTCGTTGTTGGCCGGTTGACAGGGGCAATAGAACTTGCCGAAGCGCATCCGCATGTTGACGAAGTCTTCGATCGTCTGATCGGCGTTCATCAGGATGTAGCCGCGCTCTTCGCAGAACTTGTCAGCGAGCTCCGTCATTTCAGCCCGGTACTGGTCCCGCAGTGCGCGCTCTTCCTCCTCAGGAAGGTCGGTCAGGCGTTCAAACTCGGCCATGATTGGGCCTCTTCCTAGCTAGCTCGCCGCTTGCAGTTTAGGCCGAGGCCTCGGCGCGGGCGGCGGCGAAGCGAACCAGCGAGCGGACCGGCACGCCGCTCGCTCCCTTGACCTGCGTGCCGCGAGTCTTCGAGGCGTCGTCGGTCCCGGCCATGTCGAGGTGCGCCCAGGGCGTGTCGCCGGCGAAGCGGGCGAGGAATTTGGCTGCCGTGATCGCTCCGGCCAGGCGTCCGCCGGTGTTCTTCACGTCGGCGACCTGGCTGCGGATTTGCTCGTCGTACTCGGGGAACATCGGCAGTTGCCAGAACTTTTCGCCGGCCCGCCTGCCCGCCTCGATCACTTCGGCCGCTAGGTCATCGTCATTCGCCATAACGCCAGTTGCGACATCGCCCAGAGCGACAGCGCAAGCGCCGGTCAGGGTGGCCACATCGATCAGCGGCGAGAGTCCCAGGTGATTGGCGTAGGACAGGGCGTCGGCCAACACGAGGCGGCCTTCAGCGTCGGTGTTGATCACCTCGATGGTGGCGCCGTTCATCGCCGTTAGCAGGTCGCCGGGTTTGATTGCATTGCCACCGGGCATGTTCTCGGTGCAGGGCGCGAGTGCGGTCACGTTGATGGGGAGCTTGAGGTCGGCGATAGCACCCATCGATGCCACAACCGCTGCAGCTCCCGACATGTCCTGCTTCATCGCCTCCATGTTGGCTGCCGGCTTGATCGAGATACCGCCTGTATCGAAGGTGATCCCCTTGCCGCAATAGCCGAGCCCTGGCTCGTCTGCCCCGCCGCGATGACGCAGGATCAGGAACTTGGCGGGCTGGTGCGATCCTTTGGCCACGCCGAGGAACGAGCCCATACCCAACTCAGCCGCGGCGGCCTCGTCCATAATCTCAATGTCGACGTCATGGTCAGCGGCCCAGGCCTCCGCACGGTTGGCGAGTTCCGTCGGCGTGAGCAGGTTAGAGGGTTCGTTGGCGAGGTCGCGAGCGAAGTTGGCTGCGCCGGCCAACGAGCGTCCATGCGCGATCCCCGTTTGCACGCCGGCGACGTTACCCGAGTGCAGTGACGCCCGCTCCAGCACGTTGGGGACCTTCTTCGGCGATTGGTGCCGATCGAAGCGATAGAGGCCCATGTCAAGACCCTCGCAGATTGCCCCGGCAATCTCTTCGGTCGTCAGGCCGCACTCCTCGCCATCGACTGCAACGGCAAGCGACCCCGAAGACAGGGAACGGGCCTTGCGCGCGCCGTTGGCTGCAGCGTGACGGATCTCGTCCAGCCCCATCTTCTCAGCCGGTCCGAGACCCGCGACGATGACCCGCGACGCCTCGGTCTGGCCGAAGGTATGCACGACGACGGTCTCGTTGACGGCGCCCGACAGTTCGCCCGACTTGACGAGCGGTTCGAGCCCGCCGCTGAGGGCCTCGTTGAGTTGGCGCAAGGCGCCGCCGTCGAGGATGTCGTCATCCTTGGTGGCGAAGATCAGCAGGTGGTCGGCGGCGGTTTCGAGTGCAGGCTGGCCGCTGGCAGTGATGTCCATGGAAGTCTCTCAGCAGGTCTCTAGGGGGTTGGGCCGGAACCGATCGGAACAATGCAGATCATCCTAGCGATCAACACGAAAAACAAGCGGGAATAACGTGGCGGAATGCGGGAGTTTCTGAGCGAGTTGGCCGCCGTGGCAGCTGCGGCGCTGGTCTACTACCTCGTGCGCGGCGCGGTTTCCGTCCGTGCCGACGAGGCGTTTCAGCGCGCACGCGACATCCTCGACCTGGAACAGAGCCTCTGGCTGGACTGGGAAATCCCGATCCACGAGGCGACCCTCGGCTCGAACGCGTTGATCGACTTCGCCAACGGGACCTATTTCTGGGGCCACATGCCGCTCCTGATCGTGCTGGCCGTCTGGCTTTGGCGATCGCATCGCGACACTTGGCGCAGGTTCCGCAACGCACTGCTGATCTCGGCGGCAATCGGGATGGCCTCCTACTTCCTCTTCCCGACTGCGCCGCCGCGCCTGATGCCCGAGCTGAGCTACATCGACACCCTCGCCGTCCGCGCCGCACCCGCCTACCAAGCTCAGGAAGTTGGCCTGTTCGTCAACCCATACGCGGCATTGCCCTCGTTGCACGTCGGTTGGGCGCTCCTCGCAGGACTGGCGGTCTGGCAAACCTCGACGCATCCTGCAATGAGGGCATTTGCAGCCGCCATTCCCCTGTCTCAGGCCTGGGCAGTCGTTGCGACTGCCAACCATTGGACGCTCGACGCCTTCGCTGGGATTGGCGTCTGCGCGGCAGCGTGGATGATCGTGACTCTTCTCAATAGGCTGAGCTTCAGGATGCCAATCCAGTTCAACAGGGGTTGACCATGCAGATCGTGACGACCGAATCCGTTCCGAACCGAGAAGTCGCCGAAGTGTTGGGGTTGGTCAGCGCCAACAGCGTGCGCTCGAGGAATGTCGGACGCGACATCCTGGCCGGTATCAAGAGCCTGTTTGGCGGAGAGATTCACGCCTACACGAAGCTGATGAGCGACACGCGCACACAAGTGATCGAAAAGCTCGAAGCCTCCGCCAACGCGATGGGTGCCGACGCCATCGTCGGCACCAGAATGATGACCTCCGACATCGGCCAGAACATGGCCGAGGTCTACATGTACGGCACGGCAATCAAGCTGAAGTGAGTGTTTCTCGGGACCTTCACCGAAGGGGAGGTCTCAGCTGGAGCGCGCCGGCCACCCCGGATGCGCCTTCAGCCGCTCCAGGATGGCGACGCCGACGTCGTACTTGTGCAGCAGCGGCAGACGCTCCGGCTCACCTGTCGAGTCCAGCAGAACCACACGATTGGTATCGACCTGGAAACCGGCATCCGACTGGCTGACGTCGTTGGCGGCAATGAAGGCGAGGCCTTTTTTCTCGATCTTGGTTTTGGCGTTTGCGATCAGGTCATCGGTCTCAGCGGCAAAACCGACTTTGAGCAGATGGGGCGCATCGATCGACGCGATCACGTCGGGATTCTCGACCATCTCCAGCGTCATCCCCGCTCCCTCGGCATCCTGCTTCTTGAGTTTCGATTCCGCCGCCTCCGCCGGTCGGTAGTCGGCGACGGCGGCAGCCATGACCAGGGCGTTCGCTCCGCGAGCGGCCTTCTGGATCTCTTCCTGCATCTCGATCGCGGTGTCGACCGAACGGACGACGATGCCGTAGCGGCCCTCGGGCGGCGGCTGAGTCGTGATCAGCGTGACGGCCGCTCCCTGGTCGCGGGCCGCTTCGGCAACCGCAACGCCCATTTTGCCGCTGGAGTGGTTGCCGACGTAGCGGACTGGATCGATCGGTTCTCGCGTGCCGCCCGCCGTGACAATGATGTGCCGGCTACGTAGGTCGCCAACAGTGCGGCCAATCGCCGAGCGGACAGCCGCAGCCAACTCAACAGGTTCGATCAACCTTCCTAGTCCCTGCCCCCCAGAGGCGAGGCGGCCGATCGCCGGCCCGGCGATGAAGATGCCGCGCGCCTTGAGCAACTCGAGATTCGCCTGCACCGAGGGTTGGCTGTACATCACCGAGTCCATCGCCGGCGCAACGACAAGGGGCGCGCTGGTCGCCAACGCGGTCAGCGTCACCGGGTTGTCGCCGATTCCCTGTGCCAGTTTGGCGATGGTCGTCGCCGAGGCCGGCGCAACAATCATCGCGTCCGATCGGCGGCCCATCGCCACGTGCTGCTCCGCAGGCGCAGCAGGATCCCACAAGTCGGCGGCGACCTCTCCCTGGATCAACGATCGAAATGTCAACGGCGGAATGAAGTGCGCCGCCGAGGGTGTCAACGCCACATCGACGATCGCCCCGGCGTCCTCCAGGCGGCGAGCCGCCTCGACGCTCTTGTAGGCGGAGATCGAGCCGGTTACCCCGAGCGTGACACGCCGTCCGCGCAGCGGTTGCGGAGCCGGAACCTCTCCCTCGGAGATCACGGGGTGCCTTCGGCGTTGTAGTAGTAGAGCTCGCGCAGGCCCCAGAGGATCAAGTCTTCGTCGACGATGTCGAGGATGTCCGTTTCTTCAGCGATGCGCGGCGCCCAGCCGCCGGTGGCAACGACAGTCGCTTTGCCGAGCTCCTGACGGAACCGGTCGATGATCCCCTCCACGAGCCCCACATAGCCGTACAAGATTCCGCTTTGCAACGCCGTCTCGGTCCGCGTGCCGATCGCAGCAGGCGGACGGTCGAGATCAATCCTCGCCAGTCTGCTCGCCCGATCAAAGAGGGCATCTGTCGAAATCCCGATGCCTGGTGAAATCGCGCCGCCTACGTAGACACCGTGCTCATTGATCGCATCAAAGACCGTGGCTGTGCCGAAATCGACCACGATGAGGGGCGGCGGACCATAGCGCGAAAGTGCCGCAACGGCGTCGACAATCCGGTCGGCTCCCAGCTCCTCGGTGTGCTCGATGCCGATTCTGACCGGCTTCCGCATATGCGTGGAGACCAGCAGCGGCTCGGTACGGAGGAACTTGCGGCAGACCTCCTGGAACACCGGCGCGAGCGCTGGAACCACCGACGAGATGATCGCGCCATCAATCTGGGCAATCTGGATGCCTTCGTAGCGCAGGAGCGACGCGACGAAGATGCCGTATTCGTCAGCCAGACGGTCATGCTGCGTCGCCAGTCGCCAAGTATGAACAATTTTACGATCGTTAAACACGCCGATTTGAAGGGTGGTGTTGCCGATGTCGATGGCGATCAACATCACTCGCTGTCCTTCCCGGCCCGTTCATCGTGGCCGACCCAAGCAGGTGCTCGAGTGCGCGATCGGATCCTTGCCACGTATCTCGCGCATTCTAGGCGGGATCGCTATCGGCATGAGAGCTAGCGGATCTGAGCGGGATCCTGGGCGTCTTGATTACAGGACATCGCCTGTCAAGCTCTCGGCATCCTCGATGTGGACAGCTTGCGGAAACAGTGGATGGTTTATCTGGTCGAGAGCCAGCTTCAGAAGGTTCCGCGCGTAGCTGTTGTGTGCGCAGATGCTGGTTAGTATGTTCCCTCAAGCAGCCCCTCCACCGAGCGGCAAATCTGGTGCTCACCGTCGGGGTCGCGTGTATCACGTTGTTGGTCGTTGCCATAAGGAGGCGTCATCGGCATGGTCACCCGGTCCGCCCGCTCATTCAACGATCCCCACTCGGACCATCGAGCCATCTGGCAGCGCACCCTTGAGGTATTGCGGGATGCGCTCGACCGAGAAACCTACGAAACCTGGTTCGCCGAGACCCACGCCATCGAAATTCGCGGAGGTGTGTTGCATGTCGGCGTGCCGACCGTAATCAAGCTCGAAACTCTGCGGGGCAGCTACTACCCGCAACTTGCCTCGGCTGTTCGGCAGGCAGCCGGTCGGCCGATTGAGATCGAACTGCGTGTCGCCGCGAGACCTGAGCCGGTCACACCTGCGCTCGACTTGCCGGTATCGGACAGTCCCCTCGCCGGCGATCGCAGCTTGCCAATCCAGCCGGCGCGCAGTCGTCCGGCAGTGCTCAACCAGGCAACGTTTGAGCGATTTGTTGAGGGCACATCCAACCAGATCGCCGTCACCGCCTCGCGCCGAGTCGCGTTCCATCCTGGCGAAGACACCAATCCGCTCTTTATCTACGCCAACTCCGGCCTGGGAAAGACCCACCTGCTGCACGCCATCGCCCACGTGACGATGCAGTCGCACTACACCGTGCTCGTCGACACCGAGTCCTACGTCCGCCAGTTCGTCAACAGTGTCGGCGCCGGAGAGCGGGCCGCTTTCCAGGAGAAGTACGAGTCGGCCGAGGTCCTGATCATCGACGATGTGCAAAAGCTCGGCGGCAAGGTCCAGACGCAAGACGAGTTCTTCAATGTCTTTAACGCGCTGCACCAGCGCGGGCGCCAGATCGTGATTGCCTCCGACCTGCCGCCTCGGCTCCTGACTGGTCTCGGCGAGCGGCTGGTTACACGGTTCGAGGGCGGCCTCGTTGTCGAAATCAATCCCCCAGACGTCGAACTCAGGATGGCGATCCTGCAGCGCAAGATTCGTGACTGGGACATGCATATCGACGAAGCGACGATCCTGATGATCGCTGAGCGCGGCGGCACCAACGTCCGCTCGTTACTCGGAGCGCTCCAGCGTGTTCGTGTCTTCGCAGAGAGCGAACGATCGCCAGTGACACCGGGCATCGTGATGCGCGCCTTGGCCGGCCACATCCCTGAAGAGTCGCGCAAGGCCAAGCCGACCGTAGCCGAACTCATCGCAGCAACCTCAGATCTCACCGGGGTCGCGCCCGACCTGTTCACGGCCCCTCGTAAGGACCGGCGCACTGCCCGAGCTCGCCAGTTGGTGATGTACCTGGCCTGCCACCACACCGACCTGTCGCTCAACGCCATTGGTGAAGCGCTCGGTGGGCGAGACCACTCAACGGTGCTCCACGGCCGAGACAAGGTCGAGAAGCTGCTCTCAAACTCCACCGATGCCGAAGCCCAGTGGTGGATCCAGCAGATCTCCGAGATCCGCTCCCGCCTGCATCTCTAGCCTCTCCTCTCTTGTCCAACATTGATGCAGAAAGCAAAGCGCTTCCGTGTCCCGGTGCCCGTCTCTTCCACACGCTTTCAACCTGGCATCCATCGAGGTCGCCAAGTGCTCCACGCCAACCCAACAATGAGACTCTCCATCAGGCCAGCACAGTTGGCGCCCTTCCTTCCTTATCCCCATTTCCCTCAGCACCTACAGCAACAACGACGTATCTCTATACCTCACCACTGACCTCAATTGTCCTGATCCGGAGCGCCGGTCGAGCGTGTGGATAAACTCGATTCATGATTGATGCCGTAGAGATCGAGGTTGAAGGCGGTGCCGGCGGCCGCGGCGCCGTGTCATTCCGCCGCGAGAAGTTCGTGCCTCGCGGCGGGCCCGATGGCGGCCGCGGCGGCCGCGGCGGCGACGTGGTCGTCGTGGCCAACGGGCAACTGAATACGCTCCGCAGCTACCGCCGGCAGCGGCGATTCCGCGCCGAATCCGGAACCAACGGAGGAACGAACCAGAAGCGCGGACGGGCGGGAGCCACGCTTGAGCTGGAACTCCCGGTCGGCACGATTGTGTCGGCGGTGAACGGCGCGTCAACCGACCAGCTCGTCGACCTGGAGGAGGACGGGCAATCGTTGGTGGTCGCATGGGGCGGCCGCGGTGGGCAGGGCAACATGTACTTCCGCAGTTCCACCAACCAGACTCCGCGTGTCGCGCAGAAGGGTGAGCCCGGCGAGCGCCGTCGGATCAAGTTCGAGCTGCGCGTGCTCGCCGACATCGGCATCGTCGGGCTGCCCAACGCCGGCAAGTCCTCGCTCCTGCGCCATCTGACAGCCGCACGACCGCGAGTTGCGGACTACCCGTTCACAACGTTGGAGCCGCACCTTGGCGTCGTCTCAGTCGGTTGGGACGAGTTCGTCATGGCCGACTTGCCCGGCCTAATCGAGGGCGCCGCAGACGGCGCGGGCCTGGGCCACGCCTTTCTCCGACACACCTCGCGCACGCGGTTGCTGGTGCACCTGATCGACGGTTCACAGGACGACCCGGTGTCCGCCAAAGACCTGGTCGACCGCGAACTGGCCAGTTACTCGGCCGAATTGGCCGCTCGACCACAGATCGTCGTAGTCAACAAAGTTGATCTCGAGGAGGTTGATCTCTTCCGCGACGAGATCACTGAGCAGTTCTCCCACCTTGGATCGCCACCGTTGTTTTGTTCTGCAGCGACCGGAGAGGGTACAGACGCAGTAGTAACTGCCTGCGCTACAGCGCTCGCCGAACTGCGCGAACAAGAGCCGCCCCGGACCAACAAGATCCCTGTCGTGCGGCCAAAGCAAGATGGGCGCAGATTCGAGGTTGAGGAGCTCGCTTCCGGTCTCTTCCAGGTCAGCGGAGCCTCCGTCGAACGGTTTGTCTCGATGATGGAGCTGGATGAAGATGAGGCTTTAGCCGAGACATACCGCTGGCTCGACCGGCGAGGCGTTGCCTCGGCGCTGCACCGAGCTGGGTGTCAGCCGGGAGACGTGGTGCGAATCGGCCAGTCGCGGATCAAGTGGGAATGGGAGCGCTGATCTCCGTGGGCGAGCGCAACGAGCTTCGCTTCGAGCCGCACGAGCGCGTGGGCGCGCTGGGCGGCACGTTCGACCCGCTGCACCGCGCGCACCTGCATCTGGCCGATACCGCGGCCCAAGCGCTGGAGCTGGATCGGCTGATTCTGATTCCGGCGGGCGACCCCTGGCGCAAACGCGACCGCGATGTGACACCGGCCGAGCACCGACTCGCCATGACCAAGGCAGCCGTCGAAGAACGCAAGGGCGGGCTGGAAGTCACCGACATGGAGGTTCGCCGAGACGGCCCAACCTACACCCTCGACACGGTGCGTGAACTCCGGGATCGCGGAGCCAAGCAGCTCTGGTGGATCATGGGCGCCGACGCAGTGCTCGACCTGCCGAACTGGCATAAGCCGAACGAAATCCTCACCTGCGCCCGCATCGCCGCCGCCGTCAGGCCCGGTGCAGAGCTCGACCGCCGCCAGCTCGATCGCATCGTCTACGGACTTGGACGCTGGCTCGATTGGGTCCCAATGGAGCCGATCGACCTCTCAGCGTCGGAACTCAGGAAGCGGATTCGAGCAGGCGAAGATGTATCCGCAGACGTGCCCTCTGTGGTGCTCAGCTACACCCACAAGCACCGCCTCTACTAGCAGGGTCGTTGCGACCTACCCCCGGCCCACGTTCTCTGCCGTGTAGTGCTCCTTGCGCACCAACACCGTGAGGCGCGGACCCGGCGGGAAAAAAAACGGGCGCAGCGGCAGCGTCTGGATCCAGGCGAAGCCAGCGTCGTAGGCGAGCTGGCCGAGCTGGGCGAACGTTCTCAGGTGCGGCTTGGCTTCGTTTGCGCTGTTGGCGGCGAGGATGGTCGACCAGAGGGCGTTGAGGGTGGGCGACCGGGAGGGCGCGATCTCCCAGAGGACGGCGACACCGTTGTGATCGAGGACGCGCCAGAGCTCTTCGAGCACTCGCAACGCCCGGGCGTCGTCCCAGTGCCTCAGCTGGTGCGGAACGACGGCGAAGTCGACTGAACTGTCGTCGAGTGGCAGCCGATGAGGCTGAGCGCGCACGACCTGGACCTCGGCTGCGTCGATAGGCGAACGATCGTCTGTCAATACTGCGATTGGCGTCGGTTCGATCTCCGCCGTGTCCGCGATCAGTGCAGCGAGCGCGGGTGAATCTGGGCCCAGGACGAGCAATCGCTCAACTGGTGCCATCGTGGTCAGGCTGACCAACTGAGCAGCGGGCGAGTCCTCCAGCGCCAGCCGGGGTTGGCCGCGCCACCAGCGGCGGAGCGCCGGCGGGATGGCCAGCGAGGGGACTGCGGTCTGAGACATCGGTCTAGACGTCGATCCTGGCCAGATCGGCGTGTTGCTCGATGAAATGCCGGCGCTTGGCCGGGTCGTCGCCCATGAGCTTGACGAAGAGGTCATCGGCAGCGTGTTCGTCGGCGATATCGACCGACCAGAGGACGCGCATCTGGGGGTCCATCGTGGTCTCCCAGAGTTGGTCGGCGTTCATCTCGCCCAGACCCTTGTAGCGCTGGACCGACACTTTCTTCTGGCCCTCGCTCTGCTTGTCCATGAATTCTTCGAGGGCAGCATCCGAGTAGAGCCACTCGGCCTTCTGGCGGCCGGCCTGAACGCGGTACAGCGGCGGCTGGGCGATGTAGAGCTTGCGGTCGTCGATCAGTTCGCGCATGTGGCGGAAGAAAAAGGTGAGCAGGAGGGTTCGGATGTGGGCGCCGTCGGAGTCGGCGTCGGTCATGATCACGACCTTGTGGTAGCGCAGCTTGGAGAGGTCGAAGTCCTCGCCGATGCCGGTTCCTAGCGCCGTGATCAGGGTGCGGAACGCCTCGTGGCCGAGGAGCTTGTCGAGCCGGGCCCGTTCTACGTTGAGCACCTTGCCGCGCAATGGCAGGATCGCCTGGGTGCGACGGTCGCGGCCCTGCTTGGCTGAGCCGCCGGCCGAGTCACCCTCGACGATGAACAGCTCGGAGAGTTCGGGGTCGCGTTCGGAGCAATCGGCCAGCTTGCCCGGCAGGGCCGCCCCCTCGAGCGCGCCCTTGCGCTGGACGATCGCGCGGGCTTTGCGTGCCGCTTCGCGAGCCCGAGCAGTGGTCAGGCACTTCTCCACGATTCGCCTGCCCTCGCGCGGCTGTCCGTCGAGGTACTCGGACAGCGCCTCGGCGGTGGCCGACTCGACGATGCCCTTGATCTCCGGGTTGCCCAGCTTGGTCTTGGTCTGGCCTTCGAACTGGGGCTCGCCGAGCTTGACCGAGATCACGGCGGTGAGGCCCTCGCGGGTGTCTTCGCCGGTGATGTTCGGGTCCTTGTCGCCGAGCTGCTTGTTGCGCCGGGCGAAATCGTTGATTGCGCGAGTCAGCGCCGAGCGGAAACCGGTCAGGTGCGAACCGCCCTCGTGCGTGTTGATCGTGTTGGCGAAGGCGTAGACCGAGTCCTGGAAATCCGCGTTGTACTGGATCGCCACTTCAACGACGACGGCTGCGCCGTTGACCCCGACCTCGCGATCGAGGTGGAAGGGCAACGTCTGCAGGACCTCGCGGTCGCGGTTGAGGAAGCGCACATAGGACTGGATGCCGCCCTCGAAGTAGAAGTTCTTCTCATCGCGAGGCTCCCGCGCCCGGCGATCAGCCTCGCTCAGGTCCGGTGGGAAGCCCCGCTCGTCGCGAAAACAGATCCAGAGCCCCTTGTTTAGGTACGCAATCTCTCGGAAGCGTTGAGCGAGCGTGAAGAAGTCGTACTCAAGCTGATCGATGACCTCGTCGTCGGCCACCCAGCGGACCATCGTGCCGGTCGGTGGCGACGCGTCTCGAGGAAGCTTGCTCCGCTCGATGCTGCCCGTCGGGACGCCTCGCACGTAGCTCTGCGTATGCGACTGCCCGTCGCGGCGGACCTCAACTTCGAGTTGCGAGGACAACGCGTTGACGACGGATGCGCCGACACCGTGCAATCCCCCCGAGACCTTGTATCCGCCGCCGCCGAACTTGCCGCCGGCGTGCAGCACGGTAAGGACAGTCTCAAGCGCCGACTTGCCCGTCTTGGCGTGCTGGTCGGTGGGGATGCCGCGGCCGTCGTCGCGAACCTGGACCCAGCCGCCGGGCTGCAATGCGATGTCGATCCGCGTCGCGTGGCCGGCCATCGCCTCGTCGACCGAGTTGTCGACGATCTCGTAGACGAGGTGGTGGAGTCCGGCCTGGCCGGTCGAGCCGATGTACATGCCGGGCCGCCTACGGACGGCTTCGATCCCCTCGAGAACGTCGATATCGGAGGCGTCGTAGCTGTCGGTGCCGTTGGCGGAGGGGAGGTCGGCTTCGGGTGCAGGCGCCGTGGCGGCGCCGCCGAGCGGCAGTTCAGGCTGTCCAGGTTCGTGCTGGGTCAATGTGGGGGTCCTGACAAGAGCAAACCGCGCCGCGCGGGGAGCATCGGGGCTCAAGGCCTCGGGCGATACTCTGAATGCGTCCAGTTTACCACTGGCATAACGCCTGAACCGCGCCGGGAGAGATGCAAGATGACGAGCTGGCGCGAGCGATTACGGCTGGTTAATCCCAGCGTGGCGCGCGACGCCGCGCTGCACGGTCTGCCGAGCCAGATCGACGACCTTTCGCCGGTTGCTGTGGTGCGAAACGGGATCAACGACACCTCGGGACGGGTCTGGGCGCAGGTCCGGTCGGAGCTGGTCTTCCGCCCCGAGTTCGCGCCGGCGCTCGACGGCCTCTCCGGCTTTTCCCATCTCTTCGTGATCGGCTGGATGGGCGAGGTCACGGACGAGGGCCGGGCGCTGCTCAAGCTGCACCCGTCGGGCGGCGAGGACACGCCCGAGGTGGGAGTCTTCGCCACGCGGACGGCGCATCGTCCGAATCCGATCTCGATCTCGATCTGTCCGCTCGAATCCGTCGACGGCAACATCGCCAAGGTGATCGGCCTCGACCTCGTCAACGGCACCCCCGTGCTTGACGTCAAGCCCTACGTCACCTTCTACGACTCCTTCGACGCCACGATCCCCAACTGGGCGGAGTAGGCCGTCACGTGCCGCGCCTGCGCAGCAACATCATCGCCGTCTACATTCTCCGTCCGACCCTGAGTCAGGACGACGTCGAACTGCTCATGCTCCAGCGACCTGCAGGCCACCGATTCGCCGGCGCCTGGCAAACTGTCGGTGGCCATATTGAGGAGAAGCAGGGCGAGACAGCCTGGCAAGCTGCGCTCAGGGAGCTAACCGAAGAGACCGGACTGGTGGTCGAGCGATGGTTCCGCATCGATCGCCCCGAGACCTTCTACAACCCCGAGAACGACACGATCTATCTCGTCCCCGCCTTCGCCGCTCTCGTCGCCGCTGGCGCAGAGCCGATGATCTCGGAAGAGCATCAAGCCTGGCGCTGGCAACGTCCAGAGGATGCAGCCGAGACTGTCGACTGGGCGGCGATGCAAGACTCGATCAAGAGGGTCGGGGAAGCGTTGAAGGATCCCACGCATCCCGGACTGGGCGTAACGGAGTTCGATCCACAAGAGCTACATCGACAGTAGCTCCGCCCCGCCGAGCGCGGCCACGACGAACATTGCGCAACTGGCGAGTACGAAACTGACCATCGACCTCGACCGTGTAACGATGAGCCCATGACATCCATCGGGCTCATCGGCTTCGAACGCTCCGGCAAGACGACGCTGTTCAACGCCCTCACGGGCGCCGGCCGAGCGACCGGATTCACCACCCACATGGAACCGCACGAGGGCGTGGTCCCGGCGGCCGATGCCCGGTTGACCAGACTCTCCGACCTCTACCAGCCAAAGAAGACCACGCCGGCCGTCCTCGACGTGATGGACTTCCCCGGCGCAGGCTTCGCCGGAGCGCTGGGCGGCGGAAACGAGCCTCCGTCCTCGAAGCTGCTCGACCAACTGTCGCAGTTGGACGCGCTGGTTCACGTCGTGCGCGCGTTCGACAACGACGCCGTGCCCCACCCGGCCGAGCGGATCGATCCCGAGGGCGACCTGGAGGCGATGCAACTCGAGCTGACCTTCGCCGACCTCGCACTCATCGAAAAGCGCCTGCAGCGGATCGCCGATGAGACCAAGTCGATGAAAGCTGCCGACCGGGTCGCGGCAGATCGTGAGACCGACCTGCTGGGCAGGCTGCAAGCACACCTCGGCGACGGCGGCACGCTGCTGGACGCGCCGATATCCGAACTCGAGCGCGCCGACATTCGCCACTACCGCTTCCTCACCGAACGGCCAATGCTGACCATCTTCAATGTCGATGAGGACGCCGCAGCGACGGGTCAGTTCGAAGGCATCGCGCTCTCGGCGTGCCTGGAGGAAGAGCTGCGCGACTTCGACGATGAGGAAGCGGTCGCATACCGGGAGGAACTGGGTGTCGGCGCCGGAGCGGTCGAGACCGCCTTGCAGGAAACGTTCCGGCTGCTCGGGTTGCGCACTTTTTTCACCGTCGGCCCGGACGAGTGCCGGGCCTGGAACGTGCGCGCCGGCGACACCGCGCCGCAAGCCGCGGGCAGAATCCACACAGACTTTGAACGCGGATTCATCCGAGCCGAGGTCGTGCGCTGGGACGATCTGCTCGACTGCGGAGCCGCGGTCGGCGCGTCGGGCGCAGAAGCCGAAGCCAAGAAACGCGCGCAGTTGCGTACCGAAGGCAAGGACTACGAGGTCCAGGACGGCGACGTCTTACACATCCTCTTCAACATCTGACTGACGCCTATTCTCTAGCCATGCCCAATTCCGCCGAGATCGCCCGCGCCTTGCTGATCGCCGCCCGCGAGGGCCCGGCTGTCGCGTCATGCACGGTCATGGGCGCGACCGAAGGCGTCGAGGTCCCGCTCGGCGCGAAGATGCTGGTCTACGCAGATGAGGAACTGGGAGACATCGGTGAGGGGCCGTTGCAGGCGGCCGTGACCGAGTTCGCCCGCTCAGCGATCCCGAAGCATCTTGTCCAGACCTGCGCCTTCACTCCCGAGGGTGAGTTCGTCGAAGGCCGCCGAGCGATTGAGGCGGCCGACGCAATCGTTGAGATCCTCGTCGAGATCGTCGAGCCCGCCGCGACGCTGCTGGTGGTCGGCGGTGGACACGTCGGTCTTGCCGTGGGACAGCTCGGGGCGATGCTCGGCATGGAGGTCGCGATCATCGACGACCGCGAGGATTACGCCAACCAGGAGCGCTTCCCCTACGAAGCCAACGTGATCTGCGGCGACTTCGGCGAGGAGCTTGAACGGTTTCCCATCACTGCGAACACCTACATCGTGCTCGTCTCCAGGGGGCACAAGGTCGATGAACTCGCCCTGCGCACGGTCGCCGAACGAGGCGCCGGCTACGTCGGCATGATCGGCTCCAAACGCCGCACACGCACCGTCCTCCAACACCTGGCCGAGGAGGGCCTTGACCGTGATGCACTCGACAAGGTGTTCACGCCGATCGGGCTCGACATCGGCGCAGAGACCCCCGAGGAAATCGCGGTCTCCGTGCTCGGAGAGATCATTCTCGTCCGGCGCGGCGGCGGCGCCCAGCCGATGTCGGAACATGGGCGGTTCTTGGCGTCGGCGCGGCGCTAGACTGAGTGCTGAAAGAAGCGAGGATCGAAGATGCCCCACGACGAGGTCTACGAGGCAATGTCCAGCGCGTTCGACGATGGCGCGCCGGTCGCGTTGGCGACAGTCGCGCAGACGCTCGGCTCGACGCCGCGCAAGACCGGCGCCAAGATGCTGGTCCGCGAGGACGGCACGTTTGTCGGGACCATCGGCGGCGGTTGTGGCGAAGCGGAAGTCTGGCAGGAGGCGATGGACGCCCTCGAAGATGGCGACGCGCGCATGGTCACAGTCGATCTAACCGAGCCGGTCGACGGTGAGGACAAGATCTGCGGCGGGATCATGCGCATTTTCGTCGAGCGGCTTGAATCCTGACGCATCCAGGAGCCGGAAGCGCGCCGCGTCGCGGCGTTGGAAGCATAAGCAGGTCGCCGCTCAAGCCGATGATCACTGGTAAGCTAGGAATCAGCCGCCCGTACCGGGCCTTCGCTCATAACGCCAGCGGGCATCATGGGCAGGGGGAAGACCGAGGCGACGCGCCGCACCCAGGGAGCGGCGCGCGCTGAGCGCCGGCGGCACAGCAGGAGTTCGGTATGCCACTGATCGGGTTTGGTCCTGTCGAAGCGATTGTCGTCGTAATCGTGGTCCTGGTCGTCTTCGGCGCGGGTCGCTTGGCCGGCGTTGGCAAGGCGCTCGGTACCGGCCTGCGCGAGTTCCGCGAGGAAGCGCGCACATCTGACTCAGAAGGATCGGAAGACGACGAATCCGACGAGGAAGTCACCGTATCGTCCGCCGATGCGGCCGACGAAGACAAGCCGTCCTCATCCGGCTAACGCCGCGGCGCCGATTTTTCAGCATTGCCCAGACTGCAAGCGATTGCCCTCGATCTGTGGGGCACTCTGATCGTCGACGCACCCGGCGGCGGGCGTCGGCGCATGCGCCGCAGGGAAGCAAGACTCACCGCGGCCTACGAACGAGCTGGCGCAGGTCCAGGCGCGGCCGAGGCCGTGCCCAGAGCGATCCGCCACGCGATCGACGCGCTGGTCGTCGCGCACCAGTCCAACATCGACCTCTCCGGCGAGGATCGGGTCAATGCTGTCCACCGATCGATGCTGGAACAGTGCCCCGACACCGTCGAGGACGACGATCTACGCGCCGAACTGATCCGGTCAGTCTGCGAGAGCGCGAGTTGGGAGCCGCCGGACCTGATCGAAGGCGTCGAACAGGAACTCGAGCAACTGAAACAGCGTGGACTGCGCTTGGCAGTCGTCTCCAACACCGGCCTCGCCCCTGGTCGCTACGTCGAGCGCGCCCTCGTCAGCCGAGGCTTCGACCGTTGGATCAATCACTGGATCTGGTCCGACGACGTACTCAGCTGGAAGCCCGGCCAGGCGATTTTTGAGGCCGCCCTGCAGGCGCTGGGAGCCAGTGCAAACGACACGGCATTCGTCGGCGACACGCCCGAGGCAGACATCCTCGGCTCGAGATACGCCGGATTCGCGGCCTCGGTATTGGTTGGCAACAAGGGCGAGGACGCCATCGTGCCGGACATCGAGCTGCCCTCGTTGACAGGCCTCGCCGACGAGCTGAGCGCACGGGGCTACCTGCGGGACTGACAGCCTAATCCGTCGACCGCGACGCACACGCCCGCTGCGCTGGCGCCACGGGCGTTGGCAGATACATATGCTGAAGACATGAGATTCGGAATGTTCGGCGGACAGGGCATCAGGGTCGGACGGATCCTTGGGATCCCGATCCGCCTCGACCTGTCTTTTTTCTTCGTCTTCGCATTGCTGGTCTTCCTGATTGCGACCCAGGTCCTGCCCGATTCCCTCGATGGGCTCGGTGGAGCCGAGCGCTGGCTCTACGGCGTGGTCGCCGGAATCATCTACTTCGTCTCTCTCCTGATCCACGAGCTCGCCCATTCGCTGATGGCGAAGCGCTACGGCATGGAAGTCTCCTCGATCACATTGTTTTTTTTCGGCGGCGTCTCGCTCATCCGTGAGGACTCACAGCGACCGGGCCAGGAGTTCTGGATCGCCGTCGTCGGACCGCTCGCCTCCCTGATCCTTGGCGCGGGCTTCATCCTCGTTGCCTACTTCGCGCTCCCGTCCGACAGCACGGTGCAGCGGCTGGTCTTCGCGCTTGGAGTCCTCAACGGGTTCCTCGCAGCCTTCAACATGTTGCCCGGCTTCCCGCTCGACGGAGGTCGAGTCATGCGCTCGCTGATCTGGCGAGTGACCGGATCGCGCCACCGCGCCACCAGAGCCTCAGCGCGGCTGGGCCAACTCCTCGGCGCAATCATGATCATCTACGGCATCGGCGGCCTCCTGACCGACGCCGCCATCTTCAGCAGCGGCTTCAGCCCGATCTGGGTGGCGCTGATCGGCTTCCTGCTGATCACCCAGGCCGCTCAGGGGGTCAAGGCGGCAGAGCTGGAGCGCGACCTCGCCCGGCTGCGAGTCGGCGAGCTGATGCTCAAGCCACCAATCGCACGAATGGCCGAGGCCAGTCTGCCAGTCCATATCCTTGCCCCCTCTCGTGCCCAACTCGACCAACAGGACGTGTTCATCGTGTCCGAAGGCGGGACAGCGGTCGGTATCACCTCCGCAGTCCAGATCTTGCTACTCGAGGAGGAGCGCTACCTCAACGACACCCTGCGAGACATCATGCTCGAGGCGGGAGAGGTGCAGCCCCTGGAACCCGACTCCGGCGCCGACGAGGCCTTGCGCCGCCTCCAGAAGGAGCGCACCTTCGTCCTGCCGGTCGTCGAGCGAGGGCGACTGCTAGGCGTGGTCGGCCTGGAACAGATCCTCAAGGCGCTAGGACAGGGACCGTCACCGCGACTGGATCCATCCTCGGGAGCCTGAAGCTCAAGCGGTCGCGGGCGGTACAGTCGGAGACGTGACCACGCGCGCGGCACGAACCATGCCATCACCTCGACTCACAGCTGCCGTCCTCGCTGGAAAGGCCGCCAGGCTGGGCATGCGCGCGCTCGGATCGGGCGGCACCGCCTTGCCGGGGCTCGTCGTGGAACGTCTGCAATCGAACGCCGCCGACCAACTCGCACGCGGACTATCGGCAACCGCGCTCATCACCGGTACCAACGGCAAGACCACGACCGCCGCGATGCTCGCCCGCATCCTGCGCGCCGACGGCCGAGAGGTCGTGCACAACCGCTCCGGCTCCAACCTGATGCGCGGCGTAACTGCGGCCTTGGTCGAGGCTGCCACCCCACTGGGCCGGCTGCCCTCGAGCTGCAGCGCTGTGCTCGAGGCCGATGAAGCCGCCCTGCCTGCCATCGCCGAAGCCGCCCCGCCCACCGTGGCGGTGTTCACCAACCTGATGCGCGACCAGCTCGACCGCTACGGCGAGATTGAATCGATCGCCCTGCGCTGGGCCGAGGCCCTGAACATCTTCCCCCGAGATTCGACAATTGCCCTCAACGTCGACGACCCACTGATCGCCTCGCTAGCTATGCACTGGAAGGGGAGCTGCCTGCGCTACGGCATCGAAGATCCGAACGTCCCACCCGCTCCAGCCGGCGAGATCATGGACGCTGTCTGGGACCCGCAGACGCAGGATGACTTCCGCTACACCCGCCGCTACTTCGCCCAGCTCGGACGCTGGCACACCAGGTCCGGCGCGGAGCGTCCTTGTCCCGACATTGCGGCGGACGAGATCGAGCCAGGCAGTGGCTCAATCACCTTCACGCTCCGGCTACCGGAGGCTCCAATCGCCGTCACGCTCCCTGCCGAGGGCCTCTACAGCGTCTACAACGCGCTCGCCGCGTCCGCCGCCTCAATGGCATTGGGCGTCTCGCCGGAAACGATCCGTCGAGGTCTCGAATCGCACGAGGCTGCCTTCGGCCGCCAGGAAGAGGTCATCGTCGAAGGACGCCGCGTGCGAGTATTGCTGGGCAAGAATCCCTCCGGAATGAACCAGGCCTTGCGGACACTCCAGCGGCCGGGAGAACGGCATCATCTCCTCGTGCTGCTCAACGACGGCATCGCCGACGGCACAGACGTCTCCTGGATCTGGGATGTGGATTGGGAGTCGCAAGCCGAACACTGCGCCTCACTCACCGTCGGCGGACGCCGCGCCGCCGACATGGCGCTCAGACTCGAGTATGCGGGCTTACCGGCGCCCGGTGCGCCGATCGCGAATGACGTTGGTCTCGCGCTGAGCGCTGCGCTCGACGCCGTGCCGGATTCAGAACAGCTGGTAATTCTGCCAACCTACACAGCGATGCTCGATGTCCGCCAGCGGCTCGGTCAAATGGGTGCCTCGCGGCTCTGGGACGTCGCCTGATGACCGATACCGATGGGCATCAGCTCAATGTCGCCGTGCTCTATCCCGACCTGCTCAACCTCTACGGCGACCGCGGCAATGCCCGCGCGCTCGAGCGCCGCTGCGCCGCCCGCGAAATCGAAGCGACGGTCACCGGTGTTGACATCGGCGACGACTGGTCGCCCGAGGAAGCGGACATCGTACTCGTCGGCGGAGGGCAGGACCGCGAGCAGCGTCGGGTGCAGGCCGATCTGCAGCAGCGAGGCGACGCCTTGCGCGAATACGTCGACCAGGACGGCGTCGTCCTTGCAGTCTGCGGCGGCTTTCAGCTCTTCGGACACCACTACCGGGGCTGGGACTGCGAGATCATGGAGGGCATCGGCATCTTCGACGCCGTCGCCGCGCACCCTGGACCCCGGATTGCGCGATGCGTTGGCAATGTCGTCGCCCTCTGGGAGGGCGAGACCGTCGTCGGTTTCGAGAACCACGGTGGACGCACCTACCTCAACGATGGTCAGGAAGCGCTCGCCGACGTAGTCAGCGGCTTCGGCAACAACGGCGGCGACGGACTCGAAGGAGCGAAGATCAAGAACGCCTACGGCACGTATCTGCACGGGGCTGTCCTGCCCAAGAATCCCCGCCTCGCCGACCGCCTGATCTCACTGGCCATGGAACGCCGCTATGGACCCGAGGCCGCTGATCTGACCCCGCTCGACGACAGCGCCGCGCTGCGAGCCCACGCCGAGGCGTTGCATGCAGCACTGTCGGCCAGGGAATCTGCACTCGGACGACGATTCGCATAACGTAAAGTCAATCTGTAAGCGCAAGAACAAGGGATCGCCATGCCCGCGACATCCACTCTGACCCGCACCGCGCCCGACATCTCCTGCGAGCACTGCGCCAACGCCATCACGGGTGCGCTCAACGCGCTTGAGGGCGTGGCCTCCGTCGCCGTCGATGTCGAAGAGAAGCGCGTGGACGTGCAGTACGACGCCGCATCAGCGTCGGTTGAGCAGATTGACGCCGCGCTCGAGGAGGAAGGCTATCCCCCGCTCCGATAGCCCCTGGGGACAGCAACAGCCGGGCAGAGGTCTCCCCGGTCCGCGTGGCGGCGCTCGCCGCTCATACTCCAACCAGGATCAGGGTTGGCTCATCGGCCCGACCTGGTTGTACGTGTTGGCCGCCATCGCGATCTTCGCTGCGGCAGCAGCGATCGCCGTAGTCCAGGCAACCGGCTCCGGCGACTCAACCGACCCAGAAACAGTCGAGCAAGCCGTTGTCACTCCGGCCGAGCAACAGTCGGATCAACAGGTGGTCAGCTCGGAAGAACAGCCTGATACCGAGGTCGAACAGCAGGCAACACCGGCGCAACAGCAGCGAGCTCAGGAGCAGCAACAGGAACCCGAGGTCGAAACAGCCGAAGAGGCGACCGAGGGTGAAGAGGCGCAACCACAGGCAGACGAGCAACAACAGGCCCCCGAGACCGACGAAGCCAGTCATCCGCTGCGCGGCTTCAGCATTCCGATCGCCGGTGCCTGCATCACGGAGTTCCCCGGACACTTGCCCGGCTCCCCACGCACCTACCGCAACGACGGCGTCCACGAAGGACTTGACTTCTACGAGTGGGCTTCCTGCATACGGGTCGACTACGGCACCGAAATCCTCGCCGCCAAAGCAGGCGTCGTGATCCGTGCCGACATCGACTACGTCGAAATCACGCCAGCGGACTGGCAACGGTTCATCGACGCCAACTGGGAGGGCGAGGACATCCTCGACGAACTGCGAGGCCGGCAGGTCTGGATCGACCACGGCCGCGGGATCGTGACCCGCTATGCGCACCTGTCGGCGATCGCAGTGGGAATCGTTGTCGGAGTCGAAGTCCAACAGGGCCAACTGATCGGCAACCCTGGAGAGTCCGGGCAGCAAGAGGTCTATGCGAGTCCCGGCACTGACATCCACCTGCACTTCGAGATCCGTGTCGGCGATGGCTGGCTCGGACAGGGCGAATCGCAAGAAGAAGCCCGGAAGCTCTATCTACAAGCCTTCGGCCTGGCAGACTAGCCGTTGGTCAGCGCGGACTAATCGGTTTCGGTGCCGGGTCGCCCGGAGACCGCCTCGCCGTCAGCCCGGCAACGACACCGCGCTCCAGCAACCCCTCGACCGCCGCCTCATCGATACAGAGAGTCTCCCGGAGGATTTCGACAGTGTGCTCACCCAACCGCGGCGCCGGTCGTAAACACTGTGCCGGCCGTCTCGCCAGACGCCACGGGAACCCTTGATACTGGCGCGTCCCGGTATCTGGATGGGTCAGATGCAACCACCAGTTGCGAGCGGCCAAGTGCGGATCGCGGAGATGAGTGAGCGTCGACTGTACCGCCGCTGCCGGCACGCTGATCGTCTGTAGTCGGTACTGCAGGGTCTGCGCGTTCCAACCGCGTGTCCACTCACTGATCGTCGATTCCAGGATCTCCTCGTCCGCCTTGCGGCCTGCCATCGTCCGCCACTCAGGACGATCCAGTTCCGCCATCTCCGCCAGCCTCAGCCACTGCTCATCTTCCCGTACCGAGATCGCGATCCATTCGTCGCTGCCGTCGATAGCGTCGGCGCAGCGGAAACACTCGTGCGGCGAGGCGCCCGGTAGACGGTTGCTATTGCGGGCCGGCATCTCCTGCTCTGCAGAAGCAGCCAGCAAGTACTCGTCTATGTAGGAGACTGCTGACTCAAACATCGATCCTTCGACATGCAGCGCCGATCGCCCGTGCTGAGCATGCAGTGACGCGGCCAACGCCGCGGCCGCCATTTGCGCTCCGACAATCGGGTCGGCCTGCATCGTGCCGAGCATGACTGGCTTCTCGCCCGGATAGCCGAGCAGCAAGTCCCAGCCGGCATTGCCCTCCGTCGTGCCGCCGTTGGCGCGGAAGTTGTCGTACGGTCCGCCGGTCCCGAACCCCGAGAACGAGACCAACGCGATGTGAGGATTGACCTCGCACATGTCCTCGTGCGTCAGCCGCAGATTCTGCAGCACACGAGGCCGGAAGTTCTCCAACACGACGTCGGCCCTGGCGATCAGATCGAGTGCCAGTCCACGCCCCTCGTCCGTATCGAGGGCAATCGAGATCGTTCGCTTGCCCCGATTGGCCATGTTGAAGTTGGGCCGCACGTTCAAATGGTGAGCATCCGGCGCGGCCACCTGCATCGGACCGCCGGCGTCATAGCGCCACAGGTCCGGACGTTTCGGCCCCTCGACCTTGATCACCTCAGCGCCAAGGTCACTCAGCAAGCCCGAGGCATAGGGTCCCAGCCAGGCATGCGTGAAGTCGACCACGCGCAGCCCGTCCAGAGGGCCCGTCGAACGCTGCGGACGCTCCCGTTGGGCAAAGCGATCTTGCCGATCCGCATCGTTGTCCACCGCCCTCACCCGCATCGCTCGACCCGCCCCGGTTCGCCCGTTCTCGGAACGGAAGAAATCCATGGCCTTGAGCTGCCGATCTTCGAGCAACTGCCGCGCCGACCGATGCATTGCCATAACGCTGCCCAGCTCGGAGAGCTTCGTCCAGATCGTCTCGGCATCCAGAGACTCGACGATCGGCCGAACATACGCCTTGGACGGCTCCCGCTCGGCAAATCGTGCGTCGCCCTCTAACAGTTCCCCTGGAGGCGGATCGCAGCCAAACGCGATCGGCGCGTTGCGCAACGTCTCCTTGGACCAGGGCGAGAGGGTGATGTATCCGTTGGCGGTCTGCATCACCTCGGCCCAGCCTGGCGTCCCGCCGACGCGCGGCAGCGCCTCGCCCAGGAACTCTGAGCGCAGCGACATGATCAGCGTCGAGCAGGCCTCGTGCGAGGAAAGCTCGATCCACTCGCCTTCACCCGAGTGAAGCCGCTCCAGCAACGCCGCAAGGGCTGCGACGGCGCCTAGGATGCCGATCGTCCGGGGAATGATTGCGGCCGGCGCCGCCAACGGCTCGCGCTCGGGCAGGCCGTTCGTGGTGGCAAACCCCGACAGCGCCTGGATGATCAGATCGTCAGACAGAAATTCCGCGTAGGGTCCGTCCGTGCCGAATGGCGAGCAGTGGACGACAACCAGCCCCGGGAAGTCGTCGGCCACTCCGCTCAGTTCCGAGAGCGGCGCATCCGTAACAAACACATCCGCTTCACCGAGTTGGCTGCGCCAGGACCCGGACGCAACCATCTTGCCGACGAGCAGCGACTCGCGCAACAACGAGACGGTCTCACCATCTTGTTCCAGTACTGGCGGCGCATCACGGAGCAGTGAGTCGGCCGACTCGAACGTGCTCACGTCCGCGCCCCAACGTGCAAACTCGCGGGCGCACGCGGCTGCGGGCACGTTATGGCTGTATTCGACGACTCGGATACCGCGCAGCAGGTTGCCGTCGCTCACCGGACGGATCCTCCTACGACTTACCAGGCTTCTGTAGCTTGGCCAGCGCCTCCCCGACCGGCGAGAGTTGCCGCTTGCCCTTCACCATGCGTGGATCCGGCTGGCCAAATTTCGCTCCGACGGCATACGTCATGAAGCTGGCGTTGATGTGCGTGGTGAATCCCTGGCCGTCCTGCATGTTGTTGATCGAGTGCTTGATCTGCCGTAGCGCCATTGGCGTGCGCTGCGCGACCTCGTTGGCGTACTCCAGTGTCTTTCGCTCCAGCGCCTCGGCCGGATAGACCTGGTTGACGAAGCCCAGCTCCAGCGCCTCGCGAGCCGGGATGAAGCGATTCTGGAAGAGGATCTCCTTCGCCTTGCGCACGCCCAGATCCCAGGGAGCGGAGAAATACTGCGTATGCGAGGGCAGGAACAGCGCGTCGTCCGAGGCGAAGATCAGGTCCATCGAGGCCGCGACCATCCAGCCACCAAAGATGCACTTGCCGTGGACCATTGCGATCGTCGGCTTGGGCACATTGCGCCAGCGCATCGTGTTCGTGATCCGCGTGTCGCGTTGACGGTCGAAGACGCCGACGAAGTCCTCGGCCCAACCGCGCACCTCACGGTCCGCAATCTCTGTCGGCGAGCCGAGGTCGTGCCCCGCCGAGAAGTCGGGACCATTGCCGGACAGCACGATCACGAGCACTCCAGGATCGTCGACCGCCTCCTGGAAGGCCGCGTCGATCTCCTCCAGCAGCACACGCGACTGCGCGTTGCGATACTCGGGCCGGTTCATAATCACTCGGGCGACCGGTCCGGGCTCGTAAATCACTTCCTGATACGTCATGGCATGCTCCGCTCCACGCTGAGAAACAAGACCGAGGCTATCAGCGCGCGCCCAAAACAGCGCCACTTAGGGTCACACGAACGCTTCCAACAACAGGTTCTCGAGAATGTGGTTGAATTCGTCGGGCAACTCCCAGTAGACGCTGTGCCCCGCTTCCGGGACCTGGATGTACTGCGCGCCTGGCGCCATCTGCGCTGCCCGCTCGATCAGTTCGGCCGGGATGATCGCGTCTTCCGCCCCCGCCAGGAAAATCGTCGGCATCGTCAGCGCCGTGAGTTCATCCTTCGACACCGCGCCATCTTCCTGGCCGAACGACAGCGGAGTATTCGGATCCAGCGGCGGATTCAGGCCTCTGATCTGGTTGTAGAGAAACACGCCGTTCGGTTCGCGCTCGAGATACGCCGGACCAACCATGCGCGTCAATCCGCCCTGCTCCTGGTTGACCTGGGCCGATTCGACCGCTTTGCGCATCTCCGCGACCAACTCAGGAGCATCGATGCCGAGGAAGGTGTCCGCCATCAGCAGAGCTTTGACTCGATGTGGATTGCGCACCGCAAACGGCAGAATCGTAAATCCGCCCATCGACTGCCCAACCAGCACCGCCTCGGGAATTTCCAGCGCATCCATCAACTCGCCGAGGTCGCGGGCAAATGCCCTGCGGCCCTCGCCGGAGTCGTCACGGCTGCGTCCCCAGCCACGCACCTCGTAAGTGATGCAGCGAAAGCGATCGCAGAAGACCGGGATCTGCTGCCACCAACTCAGATGATTGCCTCCCGCGCCATGGACGAAGACGATCGTCTCCGGACCCTCGCCGAACTCGTCGTAGATTAGCTGCCCGCCGGTCACATCCAAAGTCTGCGCCATTTCGCCAACTCCTTCTCTTGAATCGAGATCTGATTCGAGTTCGCATCGAGACAAACGCTACTCTTTTGGCAGTCTGTGAGGTGTCGAGATGGCCTTTGAGTACCTGGGCGTCGACCTGCCGATCCGAGAGAAGACCATCTCATCCCATCGCATGAGCTGGGAAGTGATCGCCAGTCCCGGCCGCTGGTGGACCGGCGCCGAGCGCGTCGAGATCGCGAGGATCGGACGCGCCGCTCGCGACTTCGACGCCGTCGGCAGCGACATCCTGCTCGAGGCGGCCGTCTTCGCAATCCAGAAGCTGGTCGTCGACAACGCCAACCTGAACCCCGAGTGGTATCAGGAGATCATCGCTTCCGAGGGCATGACCGAGGATCGTTACGTCGAGTTGGTCGCCGTAGTCGTCCACGCGCTTTCGATCGACGAATTTCATCGAGCGCTGGGCCTCGAACTTGAGTCGCTTCCGCAACCAGTCGGCGGAAACCCTACCTGCGAACGTCCGGCTGAGGCCGAACAGCGTTCCTCCTGGCCGCCGATTGTGCCCAAGAGCGGTCTGAACCACGGCGACGAGATGCTCTATGGCCCGATGGAATGGGGCGCCAATGTGATCTCGGCGCTCTCCCTGATCCCCGAGAATGTGCGTTGGCTGCACGACCTCTCCGAAGGCCACTATCTCTCCTTCGCCGAGATGCGGATGCCCGACCCGTTGCGCGCAATCTCGCGCCCGCAGATCGAGCTGATCGCGGCACGAGTGTCCGCGCTCAACGAGTGTTTCTATTGAACCGCCTCGCACGTCCGCATGCTCCGTGAGAGCAGCAATCGCAGCGACGCCCTGGACAGCCTCAACCTCCAGGGCACGGTCAACCCTGATGCCGATTCCGGAGTCCCGCACGGCAGCCTGCTAACCGCGTTCGCCGAGGCAGCCGTGCGCCAGACCGATGCCTTGCCAGGCCTGCGCGAGCAAATCGTGTCGGAGCTGGGAGTGCAAGAGTTGGTCGACGCCGCGGGCGTCGTGGCCAACTTCCAGCGCATGGTGCGCATCGCCGACGGTTGCGGCATCCCGCTGGACGAATTCACCAGGGATGCGACGGACGATTGCCGGGAAGAACTCGGCCTGCACGAATACGCCTCCGCCGCTAACACCGCATAGAGTTCGGAGTCCGACATGACCACCACGGCAGCCACCTTCGCCTATACCGACACCACTTGGCCCGTGCTGGAGCGTATGGCCGCAGCGCACCGACGCAGTTGGACGATGCTCGCCAGCCCCGGAGAGTGGTGGACCGGCGCCCAGCGAATCAGCATCGCCGCCGAATGCCGTCGCGCCTCTGCGCTGGTCGACGGTCTGCCCGATCCTGGACCGGGTCCGGCGGAGTTGCCTGACGCGGCCGTCTTCGCGGTCCACAAGCTGATCGGCGACCTACCCAACGTCACCCGCGAGTGGTACGACGAAACGATCAACGCCGTCGGCATGTCCGACACCCACTACATCGAGCTGCTGGGCGTCGTCGTCCATATCTGGTCGATCGACGAGTTCCATCGCGCACTCGACATCGCATTGGAGCCTCTACCGGATCCGATTCCCGGCGACCCGACGCGTCGTCGTCCCGCCGGAATCAAAGCGAATGGCAGCTGGCCGCTCACGGTCCTTCCCGAAGACCTGGCCGAGAGCGAAGCGGACATCTACAACGGATTGGAGCGCGCCTCAAACGTGCGCGCAGCGATGAGCCTGCACCCCGATAGCGTGCGCTGGCTGACTGATCTATTCGACGCGCATTACCTGAGCTGGATCGAGATCACCTCGGAACAGGAGCCATTCCGCGTCCTCACCCGCCCCCAGCGCGAGCTGGTCGCGGCCCGCGTCTCGGCGCTTAACGAGTGCTTCTATTGAACGGTCTCCCACGTGATGCTGCTCGGTCGGAACAGCGAAGGCAACGAAGAACTAAACCTGAACGGCACAGTGCACAACGAAGTCGACAGCGGCGTCGAGCACGGAGCGGTTCTGCTGCGCTACTCCGACGCAGCAGTCGGCCGCACCCCCGCTCTCGTGTCCGCGCGTGAAGCGCTCAACAGGGCGATGGGCCCCGACGCCGTCGTCGATTGCGCCGCAACGATCGCCAATTTCCAGCGCATGGTCAGAATCGCCGACGGCTGCGGCATCCCCCTGGACCCGTTCTCAAAGAAGGAGTCGGAGAAGTGGCGAGCCGGCCTCGGCATCGACGACTTCCGCAGCCACGGGAACACGTTCGGCTGAGCTGGGCTGTCGCTACTCGATCGTCGCCAACAGACGGGCGATCTCAATCGCTGCCTGCGCCGCTTCCTCGCCCTTGTTGCCGGCTGAGCCTCCGGCACGTGCCATCGCCAACGCCACGGTCTGCGTGGCCAGCACCTCGAAGATCACCGGCACCCCGGTGTCCAGCCCGACCCTCGCGATCCCCTGCGTGGCCCCGTCCACGACCAATCGGTAGTGGTCGGTCTCTCCGAGAATGACTGCGCCCAGGCAGATCACGGCGTCAAATCGCCCGATGCGAGCGCATTTCTGCGCCGCAATGGGAATCTCGAACGCGCCCGGTACCCAATAGATGTCGATCTCGTCAGTGTCGGCGCCGTTCTCTTCGAGATGCTCAATGCAGCCGTCGAGCAACTTACTGGTGACGAAGTCGTTGAACTTGCTGACCACAACGGCAAACCGCAGACCGCTGGCGGGACCGTGCTCGGGGTCGGGATTGGCCGCGCCGTCGTGGACTCTGGGCATGCTGGTCCGCTCGCGCCCTAGCCGATGGCCGCTCGGCGAGTGGGGGGATGCCCGTCGTCGACTGATTCGGTCGCCTCGATCGCATCCGGGTCCAGCAGATGGCCCATCTTCTCCTGCTTGACCGACAGGTAGCGCACATTGTGTGGGTTGGCGGCGGCGATCACCGGTACGCGCTCCACAATCTCGAGGCCGTACCCCGAGAGTCCGTGCCGCTTGGCCGGGTTGTTGGTCATCAGTCGGATTCGGTGGACACCGAGATCGCGCAGGATCTGCATCCCAATGCCGTAATCGCGACGATCGGCGGAGAATCCGAGCGCGAGATTGGCCTCGACGGTGTCCATGCCCTGGTCTTGCAGCGCATAGGCCGCGATCTTGTTGTGCAGCCCGATCCCACGCCCCTCTTGGGCCATGTAGACGATCACCCCACGCCGTTCCTCGGCGACGATCCGCATCGCGATATCGAGCTGCTCGCCGCAATCGCACCGCTGTGAGGCGAACACGTCTCCGGTCAGGCACTGCGAGTGAACTCGAACAAGCGTCGGCTCGCCGCCATCGACGTTGCCCATCACCAGAGCCACATGCTCCTCTGAGTGATCTCGTGTCCGATAGCCGAGCAATCGCCAGGTACCCATCGGCGTCGGTAGCTTGGCTTCGGAGACCCGGTCAACCAGCTGCTCGGTGCGCAGTCGGTACTGGATAATCTGTTCCACCGAGACGACCTTGATGTTGTGCCGCTTGGAGAAACGGACCAACTCCGGCAAGCGCGCCATGTCGCCGTTGCGCTTCATGATCTCGCAGATCACTGCGCCGGGCTGCAGCCCCGCCAGTCGGCAAAGGTCGACCGAGGCCTCCGTCTGGCCCGCGCGAACCAGGACCCCGCCATCGCGCGCCCTGAGCGGGAACATGTGGCCCGGACGCACGAGGTCTTCAGGTGTTGAATTCGGATCCATCAGCACCTGGACGGTGCGCGCGCGGTCGGGCGCGGAGATGCCGGTCGTCACGCCTGAGCGAGCCTCCACCGAGACCGTGAACGCCGTACCCAGCGGCGCGGTGTTGGAGCCCTGCTCGACCATCAGACGTAGGCCGAGACGGTCGAGAATGTTGCCGTCCATCGCCACACAGATCAGCCCGCGGCCGTGTGTGGCCATGAAGTTGATCGTGTCCGAGGTCACGAATTGCGCAGGCAATGCCAGGTCGCCCTCGTTCTCGCGGTCCTCGTCATCGGTGATGATCAGCGGCTCGCCCTGGGCGAATGCCTCGATCGCTTCCTCAACCGAGCAGAATGGAGACTTACGCCGCCGCCCGCTGGACTTGCGTCGGGCACGGCGAGGCTTCGGCTTGTCAGCCTGGGTCGTGGTCGCTTCGGCGGTCGGTTCAGCGTCGGTCATCGCTCTCCGCCTTCACTTGACTCCCGTGCGGCGAGCCGCTCGTCCAGGAGCTGATCGATCTTCGTCTCCAGCAGCTCATCGACGTATCGCGCCAGGATGTCGGTCTCAAGATTCACAGCGTCACCGGGTTGTCGGTCAAGGAGGTTGGTGTGCTGCTGAGTGTACTGAACGAGTGACACGGCAAATCCCGACTCGTCCTTCTCGATGATCGTCAGAGACACGCCGTCAATGCAGATCGGACCCTTGACGATCATGTGGCGCAGCAACTCGGTCGGCGCGTCGTAGCTCACGACGATCGCATCCGACTCAGGCCGAGTGTTCCGGAACGAGCCTCGACCCTCCACCACCCCACGCACCAGGTGTCCCGAGAGCCGGTCCATCGGCCGAACCGAGCGCTCAAGGTTGACCCGGTCGCCGACTTTGAGCTCGCCCAGATTGGAGCGCCGGTAGGTCTCGGGCATCAGATTGGCCAGAAACTCGCTCGACTCGATATGCGTGACCGTCAGGTCGACGCCATTGATCGCGATGCTGTCGCCCAGATTCGCATCCTCGAGGATCATCGGCGCAGCGATCCGCAACAGCCCTTCGGCAGTCTCGGTGATCTCGCCGACCTCTTCGATGATCCCCGTGAACATCGCACCTGTCTCTCAACTGCGGCTCTGTCGGCTCAATGCTAACCCCAGAGCAGCAATTGACCCGCATAACGAGTCACCAATCCACGTGTGAGACACTCACAATTGTGGAACGAACGCTATGAACAGCACGCAGAATGCTATGAATGCAGGCGCTTGATCAGTACGTCGGAACCGTCCGCATCGCGCCGATAGTATCGATAACCAGCCGACTTATACTGTTCATCCGACATTCCGGGCGAGGTCGAAACAGTTAACCCCAGCCAGGCAACGTCACGCCCGCTGGCCGAGGCCTCGCACGACTCGTACAGCCGCTCAGCGACACTGGCCGGCGCGTCTGGTCGAACCGCGAGACAACGGATCGAGGCCCGCCCCTCTACCTCAAAATGGACCGCCGCCACGCCGAGGATGTCCTCGATCTGGGTCTCTTCATCCCTGTCGTTGACCCGCAGTGTCTGGATGGTCGCCAGCCAGACCACTGCGTCCCCGGCACGGGCTTCGGCAAGCAACTCGTCGCATGTTGGCGCACCCTCGATAATCTGCGCTGCCAACAGTTGGTCCACCGCGTCCACGTCCGACTGCCCGGCCGGACGAATCCGCACATCCAGATCGCGCTCGGGATGACTCGGATAGCCGGTCACCAGCAGATCCGAGCCCAGCTGCTCCACACTCATATTGTTCAGGCGCAGCACATCGCGCATCCGCTCTGCTCCGCGCCCCCGGACGGCGGTCTGTGCGTCGCCACCGATGATCATCGGCGCCACAACCGCCGTCACCTTGTTGATCAAGCGCTGATCGAAGAATGAACCCAGCACCTCTCCGCCGCCCTCAACCAACAGGCTGACCACGCCGCACTCTTGTCCGAGCAGATCGAGCAAGTCAGACAGCGATACGCGACCATCTGCGTCTGCGTTGCCGGGCAGCACCGCAACATCAACGCCTCGCGATGACATCGCCGCTCGAAAGTCCGACGGAGCCGCCTCAGTCGTCGCGATCAACGTTGGAGACGACTCAACGCCCTCCAGCACCCGACTATTCAGCGGAGTCCGACCACGACTGTCCACGACCACACGCAACGGTTGCGGCACCGAACCTCGCCAGCCCTCAGGACGCGCCGTGAGCTGCGGATTGTCGACGATGATCGTCTCCACACCGACCAGCATCGCGTCGAACAGCGGCCGATTCCGGTGTGCCCATTGCAGCGTTTGCGGGCCGGAGATCCAGCGCGAATCGCCGCTCGTCGAAGCAATCCGGCCATCTAACGACGCCGCAAACTTGGCCGTCACGAACGGCCGCCCGTTGCGCCGATGGTGCGCATACGCCTCGTAGTGGATCGCGCCCTCGGCCGCCCCGTCGCCGAGACTCACTTCGGTCCCCGCCTCGCGGAGTCGATTGAGGCCGCGTCCGGCGACGCGAGGATCAGGATCGCCAACCGCGACCACGACCCGCGCCAGCCCTGCCTCGATGATCGCCTCCGTACAGGGCGGAGTGCGGCCGAAGTGAGCGCAAGGCTCGAGCGTGACGTACATCGTCGCCCCGCGAGCGCGTTCACCGGCGTCGCGCAGCGCCATCACCTCCGCATGAGGCCCGCCGGCACGCTGCTGCGGACGCCCAAACTTCGAGGAAGGATCGGGTACGCCGGGAGGTTGGGTCGCGCCCTCGCCAACGATCTGTGATCCATCGACGACGACCGCACCGACGGCCGGATTAGGACTCGTCGTGCCGCGAACGGCGCGGGCCAGCTCGAAGGCTCGCGCCATCATCCGCGAACTGCCCGCTGGACGGGTGTTCATGTCCTTCGGCGGCGATCCACGATCGTCAGCCCGAGCCAGAGCAGCGTCGCCCCAATCGCGATCACGGCGAGAACAATCTGCACTGGCCCTTCCCAGCTTGGATCTCGGGCCAGTTGCACGGTCCCCGATCGCGGTCGTTGCTCCAGCGGCCAATCGGATTCAGAATGCTGAACCGAGGTCGCAACCGTGCGGGTCACGGTCTCCGTCTGCGTCGTCGTCGTTGCTGCGCCGTCGTCGGATGCTCCGCTCGACTCATCAGTGCTTGTTGCCTCACTCGAGTCTGACTCCTCAGCCACCTCCGGCTCCGCCGACTCAGCCTGATCCAGCTCCGCGTCTTCTGTCGCAGACTCTTGCTGTTGGACGACGTCTGCGGCAGTCACGGTCTGCGCCTCACTCGTATCCGTGTCGGACCCGCCACGACCCGCCGTGATCGCGCGCCGAGACGGATCATCCGCCGCCGAATCCTTGCTGACCGCCGACTGCTGCGCTTGCTCTTCAGCCGCTTCCTCAGCGTCGGCTTCCTCAGCCTCCTGCTGAGCCTGCCAGCCAGATTCTTCCTCAGCCTCTGCTTGCTCTTCGTCAATCTCAACCGACGCCACCGTCGCCGACTCCTCGGCTTCCTGCTCCTGCGCCGCTGCCTCGGATCTGCTGGGATGGGGCGACGCGGACGAATCAGCCACCGGCTGCGACTGTGTCTCGATCTCGACCTGATCTGTGACCACCGCCGCGGTAGGAACACCGCCCTGCGTGTCGCCGGCCGCCGTGGTCGTAAAGGTCACTGTCGGCGAGTCAACCGCGTCGAACACCATCACCGCCGCGAACGTCGCCACGCCGACGGCAGCGGTCGACATCGACAGCCGAATCGCACGGTTCGCGACCGAAGACTGCAAGGGCAGTCGCGAGGGATCGTTGAGCATCTCGGTAGTGAGTTGGAATGGAACGGTGCCTGGCGTCGGTTCAAAGGCCCGCAACACTGACCGCATCTCCTCAAGATCAGCTAGGTACTCCCGCATCTCCGCCGACTCGGCCAGTCGAGCCTCGATCCGAGTCCGGTCACGCGTGGACAGCTCACCGTCCATGTAGGCCGACACATCCTCGCGCCAGTCGCGGCGACCGATCAGTGAACGGAGCTGCATCCCGAAGAACATGACTATTCAGTCCTGCCAATGAGCCCGCCGCCGGCGACGACTTCTCGCCCTGAAGTCAGCCCATCTACAAATTTAGACGCACATCGAGTCGAGATGGTTCCGTAAACCGTCACGACAGCAAGTGATCGATAGGAGTTGGCGGAAACATAACGCGCAGCGCCGCATCGACCCAGACGCGGAAACTGGTCAGCGATTCGCACGAGACTCCTCCAATGCCTGACGCTCCGTGAGGAAATCCCGCATCGCCGATCGCCCCCGACTGATTCGCGACTTCACTGTACCCATCGACCAGCCCGTCGCATCCGCGATCTCGCGGTACTCCATGTCCGCGATATCCCGGTAGAAGACCGCTCGCCGCTGTTCCTCCGGCAGCGACGCCAACGCTTCCCGCAACGTGCCGCTCAACTCGATGTTCATCATGTGCTCGTCCAGCGACCGATCGCCCGACTCCGGCGTGAACTGGTCACCCAGCGATTCCGTCAGCCGATCCAGCGACGTCGTCGGCCTCCGCTGACGCTGCCTCAGGTGATCGAAACAGGTGCGCCGAGCGATCACGCCCAACCAGGCCGGGAATTTCCCCCGTTGCTTGTAGGTACTCAACCGATCCCAGGCCTTGATGAACGACTCCTGCATCAGGTCATCGGCCTCGGCCATCCCGACGATCCCCCGGCAGGTCGCCCGGACCCGTGACTGATGCCGCAGCACGAGCACATTGAATGCGTCCAGCCGACCGTCGAGCGACACGGCGACCAGTTGGTCGTCCTCCAGCGAGTCGAGGTCGCGTTGGCCGCCCGGACGGTTCACCACAGCGCTCTCCCCTTGCCGCGAGCGGCCCGAGCGTACCGAGCCGCGCACGAGCGGGAGCACCGCCTGTGGGACACTGCGTACATGCCGCTCGTCGATCCAGGCCCAATCATCGCACAAGCGCGTGAGCGCGGTCGGGCCGTGATCGGCGCCAACGTCTCAACGTTCCAGATGGTCCGAGGCGTCGTCCGAGCCGCGGAAAACACCAATCGACCCGTGCTGATTCAGCTCAATCGCTCCGGCCTCTCGCTGATCGGCGGCGTCGATGTCGCCGCCCTGATCGTCAAGACAATCGCCGACGACTCGGAAGCGCAGATCGCCCTCCACCTCGATCACGCCGACACACTTGACGAGCTGTCCCTGGCGATCAATGCCGGCTTCGGCTCCGTCATGATCGACGGCTCCACGCTGCCCTTCCAGCAACATCTAACGCTGGCCCAGTCGGCCAAAGGCCTGACGACTTGGTCGCGCTTGCCGCTCGAAGCAGAACTGGGCCACGTCGCCGGCGACGAGGCAGGCGTCACCATCGGTGAAGCATCCTGGACCGATCCCGATGAAGCAGCCCGCTTCGTCGAGGCCACAGGCGTCGACTGGTTGGCCGTCGCCGTCGGCAACACGCACGGAGGCCCGGCAATCGGAGGCCTCCAGCTCGACCGCCTGCGCTCCATCCGAGAGGCCGTCAACATCACGCTAGTCCTGCACGGAGCAAGCGGCCTGTCCGACGAGGAGCTAATGAGCGCGGTCGAGTTGGGAGTCGCCAAGATCAATGTCGGCACCGCTCTCCACCAGGCAAATGCCGTTGGCATCGCAGATTGGTTGAACGAACACCCTCGAGATCTGCGAGGAGCGCTCCATGAAGGCGAAAACAAGGTCTTCGAATCGGCGAAGTCCCTCCTCACTTCCACCTGGGCGGCCTAGCAGCAATCCTCCCTCTCGCTTCGCTACGATCCGCCACACTGGACGGCAAATGCGGAACAAGGGCAGGAGTTCGCCATGCTCAGCAACTATCGAATCCTCGACCTGACCGACCACCGCGGTCTGATCGCCGGGATGATCCTGGCCGACCTCGGAGCCGATGTGATTGCGATCGAGCCGCCCGAGGGCAACACCGCCCGCCGCCGAGGACCATTCACCGACGGCTCCTACGGGGGCGACATCGAAGACTCGCTGGTCTGGCAGTCTTACGCGAGAGGCAAGCGCTCTGTCGTCCTCGACCTGGAGTCGGCCGAGGGCAGAGCTCAACTCATCGAGCTCGCGCGGAGCGCCGACGCCATCGTCGAGTCGGCCGATGTCGGCAAGATGAGCGAGCTAGGGCTCAGTTACCAAGAGCTGTCCCAGGTCAGCCCGGGCCTCATCTACGTGAGCATCACATCATTCGGCTCCTCCGGTCCCAAGGCCGGCTGGCCCGCCACCGACCTCACCATCGCCGCCTCTGCCGGCCCCATGATCCAGAGCGGAGACAAAGACCGCCCGCCGCTCCGCGTCGATCTGCCCCAGACCGCCCTGCATGCAGGTGCCGAGGCCGCCGTTGGCATCCTCATGGCGCTCCACGAGCGCAAGCGCTCTGGACTCGGACAGTTCATCGACGTCTCCGCCCAGGCCGCTTACGCCCAGGCCACCCAGTCCGGGATCATCGCCGCGCCCAACAACGCCGGACAGTTCGAGCGCTCCGCCGTCGGCGCATCGCTCGGCCCGTTGGAGATCCGCCTCTTCTGGCCCTGCAAGGACGGCCACGTCGCGATCACCTATCTCTTCGGCGCCGCCATCGGCCCCTTCACCGACCGACTCATGCAGTACGCCCTCGAGGAGGGTTACTGCGACCAGGAAACCCGCGACAAGGACTGGCTCAACTACACCAACCTGATCCTCAGCGGGCAGGAACCGATCAGCGAGTACTTCCGCTGCTGCGACGTCGTCGGAGCGCTCTGCGCCGACAAGACCAAGGCCGAACTGTTTCAGGTCGCTCAGGAACGCCGACTGCTGCTCGTCCCCGTCTCGACGATGGACGACCTCGACGAAAACGAACACCTCGCCGCCCGCTCCTACTGGCGCGAGGTCGAACGCAACGGACAAACCCTCAAGTTCCCCGGACCCTTCGCACGGCTCTCAGAAACCCCGATCGAATACGGCCGGCCCGCGCCAATGCTCGGCGAACACACCGACGAAGTCCTCGCTGAGATCCACTCCGCGGCAATTCTCAATAGAGCAAACGCCGCCACGCCGAACCTGCCGCCGCTCTCCGGCCTCAAGATGCTCGACCTCATGTGGGTCATGGCCGGACCGGCCGGCACCCGAGCCCTCTGCGATTTCGGCGTCAACACAGTCCGGATTGAGTCGAGCACCCGGATCGATACCGCCCGCACCCTGCAGCCCTTCATCGACGACGAAGCGACCCAGCCCGAGGGCTCGTCCATGTTCCACAACATGAACGCCGGCAAACGCATGATCACGGTCGACCCGGCCAATCCCGAGGGTCGGGAATTGATCCTCGACCTCGTTCGCTGGGCCGACATCGTCACCGAGTCCTTCACGCCACGAGCCATGCGCGGCTGGGACCTGACCTGGGAAACGCTCCGCGAGGTCAATCCGCGACTGATCATGATGTCCTCCTGCCTGATGGGACAGGACGGACCCCTGGCCGAATTCGCTGGCTTCGGCAACCTCGCCGCCGCCTTCGCCGGCTTCACTCCGCTCGCCGGCTGGCCCGACCGCTCCCCGGCCGGACCGTTCGGCGCATACACCGACTACGTCGCTCCGCGCTTCGCCTCGGCCGCGTTGCTCGCCGCCCTCGACGAACGCGACCGCACCGGACGCGGACAGTACATCGACGTCTCGCAGATGGAAGCCGCCATTCACTTCCTCACCCCCGCCTTCCTCCGCTACCGCCTCACCGGTGAAAAGTGGCAGGCCAACGGCAACGCCGACCCCGATATGTCGCCCCACGGCGTCTTCCCCTCCGAGGGCGAGGACCGCTGGGTCGCCATCGCCTGCCGCGACGACGTCGACCGCGCCGCATTGGAGTCGGTACTAAACGGCGAGGTGCTCGAGGAATGGACCGCCGCCCGCTCCGCCGAGGACGCCATGAACGCGCTCCTCGCCGTCGGCGTACCCGCCCACGCCATCCAGGACTCCACCGCCTGCTTCGCCGACCCCCAGCTCCAGCACCGCAACCACTTCGTCGAGCTCGCCCATCCAACCCAGGGCAAGTCCGTTGTCGAAGGCGCACGAATCGTCTTCGGCCGAACCCCCGCCGGCCGCCCGACGGTCGCCCCGACCATGGGCGCCGACAACGACGCCGTCCTCCGCGACCTGCTCGGCTACACGGATGAGCGGATCGTCGAACTGGTAGCGTCGGGCGCATTGCAATAGCAACGAACGGCAAGGGAGAGGCGACATGGCAACCCACCACGGCGAGCGAATGATCGAGGGCAACGGCATCGACATCTGCACCGACTCATTCGGCGACCCAGCCGACCCCTGCATCCTCCTGGTCATGGGCGCCGGCGCCTCGATGCTGCTCTGGGAGGTGGACTTCTGCCAGCGTCTGGCCGACGGCGGACGCTTCGTCATCCGCTACGACAACCGCGACACCGGCAAGACCACCTCGTGCCCGCCGGGCGAACCGAACTACACCATCGACGACATGGCCGCCGACGGCCCCGCCGTGCTCGACGCCTACGGCATCGACAAAGCGCACATCATCGGAGCCTCCATGGGCGGGATGATCACCCAGCTCATCGGTCTCAACCATCCCGAACGGGTGCTGACCCTGACCCCGATCATGTCCACGCCCAACGCCAACGCCGTCCTCGACGCCATGGAAGGCGAGGCTGGCGCAGCAACCCTCTCCCCACCAACGCCGGAAGTCCTGGCCGCAATCGCCTCCAGCGCAGAGCTCGACTACTCCGACCGAGACGCCGTGCTCGCCAACCGGATTCAGATGTTCAAGGTCTTGGCGGGATCGGGATATCCGGACGACGGCACGCCGCCAGAGGTCTATGCCGAAGAGATCGACCGCGCGATCAGCTTCCCCAGCTCACTCAATCACGGCCCCGCCATTGCCCAGTCCGAGCGCTGGCACGACCGCCTCGACCAGCTCGACTTCCCCACCCTCGTGATCCACGGAGACGAAGACCCCATCCTTCCCTACGACCACGGCCAGGCGCTCCACGCCGCCATCAACGGCTCCACCCTGCTCACCCTCCAGGGAGTCGGCCACGAAATCCCCCGAGGCACCTGGGACACCGTCATCCCCGCCATCCTCGACCACACGAGAAGCTAGGGTACCTGCCGATATACCGACATCACCACCCCACTCCCTGTCGATCCTGACCGCACCAGGCTCAGGTCGCCCGGCACGGACCCGTCTCCGAACAACCGCTTACCCGATCCCACCACCACCGGAAACGTCCACAACCGATACTCATCAATCAAGTCATGCCCAATCAGCGTCTGAATCAACTCCACGCTCCCATGCACCTGGATCAACGGGCCGTCCTCCGACTTCAACCGCGCGACCTCGGCCGCTACGTCTCCCGTAATCCGCACCGACTCCGACCACGGCAGAGGATGAGTACTGGAACGCGTCACCACGTACTTCCGACCCCCATTCAGCCGAGCCGCCACCGGATCGTCCCCGCCCACACTCGGCCAGTGCGACGCAAACACGTCGTACGTCTTCCGACCGAACAGCAGGTCATACGGCTCCGACATCGCCTCCTCATACACCCGAGGCATCACATCCTCCCAGTACGGAGCGCCCCAACCACCCGCCGTGAACCCGCCCGACGGATCCTCCTCCGCACTCGTCGGACTCTGCATCACCCCGTCCAGCGTGACAAAACTCAGGATCGCCAGTTCCCGCATCAGAGCTCGTCCAGCTCCACCGCACGACCCGTCTGCGCCGACTCGTAGACCCCGAACACGATCTTCATCGTCTCCAGGTTGTCCCGACCCCCACTCACCGGCTCTGCCCCATCCTCGCAGCACGCCGCAAAGTGGATGATCTCGTTCACGTACGGATTCTCCGTGGGCAGCGACACCTCGCTCGTATCCACCGGACGGAAACTCGTCGCCGGATCGAAACTCTCCTCACCCTCTTGCTGCGCACTCGTCATCACCATCGGCACCCGATGCCACATCAGCGGCGTGTTCTCCTCCGGCGGCGGCGTCCACGCCGCCCCCTCGTCCCCCAGGATCACCGTCTGGAACAGCCACGGCGCCCGACTCGTCAGGCTCGCCGTCAGCGTGCCGATCGCACCGTTCGCGAACTCCAGCGTCGCCACCGCCCGATCCTCCGCATCGTTCGTGAAACTCGGATGCCCGCGCCACGCCCGAGCCTCGACTCGCACCACCTCGCCCACGAAGAACCGCATCAGGTCCAGGTGATGCACCGAGAGCAGCGTCACCACTCCGCCGCCGCCCCGCTTGCCGTCGAATCCCCACCAACCGGCCCGCGGCGCAATCGGCTGGTTCGGATCATCCAGCGCCGCCGTCAGGAACGTGTCCGTCCGCGCCGACCAGATCCGCCCCAGCTCGCCCGCCTGGATCCGGCGCCGCAGCGCCACGTAGCTCGGCACATGACGCAGATGCTGCGCCACCATGAACGTCACCCCCGCTTCCTCCGTCGCCTCCACGATCGCCCGGCACTCGTCCACCGAGATCGCCATCGGCTTCTCCAGCAGCACATGCTTGCCCGCCCGCGCCGCCGCAATCGCCAGCTCCGCGTGCGTGTCGTGGATCGTGCAGATATCCACCGCATCGATGTCCGCCAGCTCGCACATCTCCCGAGCATCCGTGAAGATCGCATCCGCCCCCAGATCCGCCTCCGCCGCAAACCCCTGCGCCGCCTCCTCGCGGATATCGCAGACCGCCGCCAGCCGCACTCGCTCCCGATCATGCTGATACCCGGGCAAATGCTGCCGAGAAATCCCGCCCGCCCCAATCAAGCCAACCTTCAGAGGCTCCGCCATCGCCGTCGCCTTTCAGCTATCAAGTGCCGCCAAGGCTACCGATTCCATTCCCGCTCCCCCTCGCAGGGGGAGCTGCCGCAGGCCTGCCCCCGACTTGATCGGGGCTGAGGGGGGGTCCCGCCTGCCCGAATCCCCCCTAAACTGACCCTGGGCCCTTAGCTCAGTTGGCCAGAGCAGCGGACTTTTAATCCGAAGGTCCTGGGTTCGAGTCCCAGAGGGCCCACCACTCAGCGTCCGCGCGGAGTACGCCCACGACGGCTCAGTCGCTCAACCGCCTGTCGGCATGTCAAGCAAGTGGCGCGGGGACAGAGGTCGTCGATAAGGTAGGGCGCAGCGCGGGAATCGGTAACAGACGATCCCGCGCTAGGGCGAGTGGACGGCGCATCCGCAACCTACGTCCGCTCGCCTGCCCTGCGCCCAGCATAGCGAGTCCCCTCTCCCCGAGGGAGAGGACTAGGGTGAGGGCCCTCCGATCCCCGCGACGCCCAGACCCGCCTAAACTGGCCCTGGCCCCTTAGCTCAGTGGGCAGAGCAGCGGACTTTTAGTCCGAAGGTCCTGGGCTCGATTCCCAGAGGGCCCACCAAACAGGCCTGTGAGCTCCCGACGCGATGTCGCAATCACGCAGGTGGCCCCCGTATTCTCGGCTCCAACGAGTGCTTGCCGATCACGGTCTGTGCCTTGAATCGCTCGCCTTCAAGCAGACACGCCTGCCGAGATCGATTCCAAGCAGGAAACTCTTTCCTCGCTGTTGAGACGCATGTGGCGCAGCCTGCTTTTCTCAATCCGGCGCGGATTGAGGGCTGTTCTTCTATTGGGGGCTTGAATTGAGTAGTGGCCGCAATGTCTCGGAGCGGAGTTATCCCCCATTTGAACTTGCGCGAGCCTAACGCCGGCCCATATGTACTATAATCTGATCGCCAACACGAGATTGGAGACCGGCATGCCCGAAGCTAGGGAACTGCGCAGCCCCGGCACGCCCAAGCGCGCGCTGAAGGCCCAATCGAGCAACAACGGGGAATCGGCGCCGATGTCTCAGGTACTGACGCAGCAGCTCCCATTGCAGATGTCCGAGGAACGTCCTTCGAACGGTCCGTGCCCACCCTCGTTCCTTGGCGAGAATTCCTACTCCGTCGGGGACGCGATCGCGTTTCTCAAGCAGATGTCAGACGGGTTCTTGAGTGGCGTCGCGACGTCACCCCCGTACAACAAGGGTTTCAGGGGCCGAAACAAGAACGGTGCTTCCACCAACTGGCCGAGCAGCCGCCTCATGGAGTCTGACTACGACCTGCATCACGACAATCTGCCCAACGACGATTATGTTGACTGGCAGCGGCGCTTCATCACGGAGGCGTTGCGGGCGGTCGGCGACGAAGGCGTGGTGCTCTACAACATCGGCAGGCGGATTAAGAACCTCGGTGAGGATCGCCGCCAAAGGATCATCGAAGGCTTCCCTGTGCGCCAGACGATCATCTGGAACAGGGGCAGCAGCAACAACCAGGGCGGCAAAGTTCCCAGCATCTTCCCGCCTATCTACGAACTGATCTACGTGATTGCGGGCAACAAATGGCGGCTACCTGCCCGACACTTGGGAGAGATGCGCAAGTGGGGGGACGTGTGGCGCATTCCGTTCGAGACGGGCAATCCACATCCCGCACCGTTTCCGTTGGCGCTTGCTGAGCGGATGGTCAAAACGATTGACGGACCAGTGGCCGATCCGTTCGCTGGATCCGGCACAATCGGCATTGCCGCCGAGTCTCTCGGCCTGCCCTACTACCTGAACGACCACAGCCCCACGTACAGGACGCTGTACGAGGAGCGGCTGAGCGCTTACAGGGAGGGCCGGCCGTGGAATCCCTCCTGATTGGCTCACAGATAGGCAGCTTGGAACACTACATTCGGCTGGTCGCGGATATTGATAGATATAGGTCTCCATCCAACTTCATCGGGCAGGTTGAAGAGCGATTCCCTGATAGTGCAAGCGGTAGGGGACGCTTGTTCGAGCTAGCGCTCTGCGAGGTGCTGAAGCAAGAAGGCATCACCCCGTTCTACTATCAGGTTCGCTTCACGCCGCGCTCGATCATCGACTTCGATGTCCTGCTCTACCAGTCACCAAACCGTCCAGTGTCGTTCTCGCTGAAGACCTCACTGCGCGAACGTTGGAAGCAATCCTACCTGGAGGCCGTGATCCTAAAGGGCGTGTACCCGGCGGCGCGCTGCTACTTGGTGACGCTTGACAGACGCGAGGCCAAGCGCATGAAAGAGCGGATGGTGAAGGAGCACATGACCGAACTGGACGCCTGCTTGGTCGCAACATCTGAGGCGTTCAACAGCCTCATAGCCGAGTTGCGCCAGGAGACCTTCGAGCAGATTGACGCCGTGAGGCTATTCGAGGGGAAGAAGATCAATGGGCCAATCAGATAGGTTGGCCACAATCCGCCCACCCAAACACCACCATCCACCAGCAACCAAATCCCGCCCACGACCGAACACCGACCGTCCAAAATCGTCCAGGACCGAACAAGTCCGTCCAGGACCGTCCAACACAGCCCTGAAGAAACCTGAAAAAAGCTGAAAGAACCTGAAAGCCCAAACCCCCACGATCCCCAGTGTTTCGCGGGAGATCGTGCCCGAACAGCCCCCGAAAAAATTTCTCCCCGAAACCTGAAACCGCCGATTTCTTTTTTCAGCCCAATCACACACCGCTGATTATGTTGCGCTGAACCCGGCCCCCAAAATCATCTCGATGAACCCCGCTGGCTTACGCTGGAGTGTGCAATATCGAACATCCCCGACCCAGCGAGTTCCGGCGAGACGTACCGATGACCACCGCCACGGCAGATACCGCCACGACCAAGACCCTCAGCCTCACCGAAGACCTCATCCTCATGCTGCTCAACGAGGAGAGCGGTTTCTTCTACCAGGTCCCCGGCTGGGCCCTGAACTGTACCCTCGCCGGCGCCGCCATCGCCCAGCTCTCGCTCATGTCCCGCCTCGACTCCGACCCAGACTCGCTCATCCTGCTCGACAACACCCCGACCGGCGACCCGGTCCTCGACCCAATCCTCAAGGAAATCGCCGGAGAATCCGAGCAGCACAACGTCCAGTACTGGGTCGAACGCCTCGCCCCACGCGCCGAAACCATCATCGACCGACGCCTCGAGCACCTGGTCGACAAGCAAATCCTCCGCCACCACGCCGGCGAGTTCTGGACCCTCGCGCCAAACATGGGCCAGCTCGACGAGTACATGAGCTCCCGCGACGGCTCCGTCGTCGACTTCGTCCGCACCCGCATCAGCCGCGTCATCTTCGAAAACGAACTGCCCGACCCGCGCGACATGATCATCATCAGCCTTGTCAACGCCTGCGGCGTCTTCGGCTACATGTTCGAGCTCGACGAACAGTCGCGCGCCCGGATCGAGTTCATCAGTAACCTCGACGAGATCGGCCGCTCGATCGGCAACGCCGTCACCCAGAGCGTCGCCACGCCCCTGCTCCAGCATCCGCCCCTGACCAAACCCGTTCCCAGGGCTCCCCTGCGCGACCTGCTCTTCAACCGCCACATGCGCGAAGGCAACCTCCCCGCCCTCTTCGCCGAGCTCGCCGCCAAACACGGCCCGGTCTTCGAGATCACCCCGCCGTTCCAGAAGGAACGAACCTTTTACCTGGCCAGCCCCGAGACCAACCAGTGGGCTCACAAACACGGCCGCATGTACTTCCGTGCCAAGGAGTACTTCCAGAAGCTTGAGGAAATCTACGGCGTCTCCCGCTCAATCCACTCCATGGACGGCGCCGACCACTTCCGTTACCGCAAGGCCATGGCGCCCTCATACTCTCGTGAAGCCCTGACCGATCGGTTGGACGAGGTCCAGAACAACGCCCACAAACATATGGCGACCTGGCAAGTCGGCGACAACATCAAGGCCTGCACCAACCTCCGCGAGCTGATGAACACGCAGATCTCGCCGTTGCTAATCAGCACCGAGACCCAGGACATCATCAATCAGGTGATCGACTACAAGGTGCGCGCGCTCAATGTCGGTTTGCTCAAGGTCTTGCCCGACTTCATGCTCAAGATGCCGGGTGTGAGACGAAACGGGAAGATCGTCACCGATTTGATCGCGCGCGTTCAGCGGACCCACACGCCCGCTCAGCGAATGGGCAAGCCCCGCGATGTCGCAGACGGCTACCTCGGAATCAACGCCAGCGACCCCCAGTTCCTGCCCGAGTCCGACCTCAACCTGCCCCTCGGCACGATGCTGATGGCCAGCATGTACCTCGGCGACCAACTCGGATTCGCCATGTACGCGATGCTCTCGCATCCCGACCTGTACGAGCGAGTCACCGCCGAAGCGGACGCGCTCTTCGCCGACGGCAACGCCGACGGAGAATCAATCCGCCCCGACCGGATCGACGTCACCCATCGCTTGCTGATGGAAACCCTGCGCATGTACCCAATCGTCGCCATGGCGATGAAGAACATCATGAACACCTGCGTCGTCGACGGCTTCGAGCTCCCGGTCGGCGCCCGCGTCGTCGTCGCTTCGACAGCTTCCCACTACATGGAGGACATCTTCCCCGAGCCCTGGAAGTTCGACATCGACCGCTACCTCCCGCCCCGCAACGAACACCTCAGCACCGCCTACGCCCCCTACGGACTGGGAACCCACGCCTGCATGGGCTTCCGCTGGTCCGAGGTCCAGTTGGCCCTCAACGTGCTGATGCTGGCCCACTACTTCAAGTTTGAGTTCGGCGCCAAGCCCCCCAAGCGGCTGATCAACTCGTTCCCCTCGCAGTCGCCCAGCGACAAGATCCTCTTCCGGATCGTCGAACAACGGCACGAGTTCAAAGTCTGAGCGTCGGGTATCCAGACCGAGTCGCCGGCAACGGATCAGCGTTCGGCTTAGTCCTCGAGCGCTGCATCGAGTTCAGCCCACGACCGCTCCAGCGCCGACCGCAGCCGCATGTTCTGATACGCGCCCCAGATCGTCATCGCCGGCGGCACCAGGATCGTCGAAATGATCAGCGCATAGGCAATCGTGATCGCGGCGGTAATGCCAAACTGCTGTGTCGCGACAGTCGGAGCAAACGCCAGCACCCCGAGCCCGAGCGCAGTCGTCAAAGCCGAACCCAGCAGCGCTGAACCCGTCGTCCCCAGCGTGCGGATCGCCGCGTCCTCCGGGTTGCGGGAACGGGAGAACTCCTCGCGGTACCGCTGAATCACGTGGATTGTGTAGTCCACGCCGATGCCGATCGACAGCGCCGTGATGATCGATGTGGTCAGCGTGTAGGGAATCCCAACCAACGCCATCGTGCCGAGCACCCACAGCAGGACCAGCACAATCGGCCCCACCGCGACGAGCGCCAGCGCCGGCTGCCGCAGCGTCGTCCAGTAGAAGACCATCAAAATCACGAGCGCCACGATCACCGTGGCCACGATCGACTCAGTCTGCCGGCTCGTGATCTCGTCGGTCACCGCCACCGACACGACGCCGTCGGACGTCGCCGTGATCGTGCGATCGTCACCCTGCCAAATCTCCTCAAGGTCTCCCTGAAGGTGGCGCACCCTGTCGGCATCAAGCCCATAGGCGGGAAACTGCACGAGGATCTGGTCGATCCCCGACGGGTCGCTGACCAGATAATTTCCGATTCCGGGATGCCGCTCCTGGAGTTGATCAAGGAAGGACTGCATCTGAGTAGGGACGATTCGCAGACCCGCCGTCGTCTCCTGGTAGAGCGCCGCAAGCTCAGCGTCATATCGATCGCCGGGTTCACCGCTGTCGTCGACCCAGTCGCTGACCAGCAACTCATACGAGTTCTCAATCGGCCCGGCCGCCGCCACCGGTCGGCGGCTTTCGTCCTCGAACGCGAGGCGCAGGTCCTGCAGATTCAGCATGGTTCGTGTGTCCGTCGCCTCCGCTTCGATGAGCACATTCACCACTTCGGTCGAGCCGCCGAACGCCGACTCCAGCGTGTTCAGATCGGCCAGTCCATCTCCGCCCCTCGGCAACACGTCGTGGATGGTGAATCTGGCCTCGATGTCCGTCGAAGCAATCCCCAGCCCAATCGAGATGGCCGCGACCACGGCGATGTACGGCATCGGTCGCCGCGTGACCGAGCTTCCAAGCGCCGCCGCCATCGGCCCCACGCGGGGAATCGCGTCGGCAACCAGGGTTGGGCGCTTCAGGGTGCCCTTGGACTCTCGTCGCCGATCAAAGATCGCGCGCGCCGCTGGAATCAGCGTCAGCATCACGATCAGGCTCATGCCCACGCCGAGCCCTGCCACGATCCCGAAGTCGGCGATCGCGGGAATCGGCGAGAGCAGCTGCGCGAACAGGCTGCCGATCGTCGTCACTGCAGCCAGAGAGAGCGGGACCATCACGATCCGCATGCTGGCCCGCAGTGCCTCGGTCACCGGCCGGTCCCCGGCCCGCTGCTCGCGGTAGTGCGATAGCGCCTGGATCGCATAGTCGACCGTGAGACCGATCACGATGATCGGGATCATCACCGATATCCCACTGGGTCGGCCGGTGACCCCGAGCCCGTTCGGACCCAACCATCCTTCCAGCCCGACGAGCCAGATCAACGAGACCACGAGCCCGAGCAGCGTCAACAGAACATCCGAAATCGAGCGCAAGAAGAACAGCAGCAGCGCAGCGATCAAGACCAGCGCTATTCCGATCAGCGGCGCCGTTCCCGTCCGGTTGGCCTCCGTGTATTCATGCTCAATCACCGCCGGCGACACCGTGCTCACCCGCAGCGGCCCTTCGTCCGCCACGGCCAACTCGTCAATCCGAAGCTCCGCCGTCGCCGGCCGCTCGTCGCTCGTGTCCCGCAAGCGGAAAGTAGAGATGGCGACCTGGGTGCCGTCTTCATCCGTTCCCGTGATCGCATCCAGGACTGCGCGAATCTCCGGCGCGGCGCTGGCCTGGTCGATCGCTTCCTGGGGAACTCCGCCAAGGTCGTCCACCTGCAGCGCTGACCCGATCAACGTGGCAGGCGTAACCGCCTGGTGACCGCTGACGAGCAAGTCTGATACGGCCGGATCGCTGAGGATCCGACCGGTCAGCGAGTCCATCTGGGCCAACGCCTCAGGCGTCAGCGCTTCGCCTCGAAAAATGATCGTCGATGTGATGATCCCACCCGACTCACCGAACAGCTCGCTGATGTCATCAATCGCCTGAGCGATAGGACTGTCATCCGGCAGGAACCCGTCGGTCTCGTCGATCTCCGCGCGTTGCGACGCTCCAGCCGCCAGCACAACCGTGATGATCAGGATGACCGCGAGGGTGACGTACGGCCGAACCGTGATCAGCCAACTCAGCTTGTCAAGTGATCTGCCCATGTGGGCGCAATGTAATGAAGCAAGCTAACGCTGGCAATGAACTGCGAGTCGCCAAGAGTGGCTCGGAGGGGCAGCCCAGTCGCTTTAGGAACCGGGAAGGGCGTAGCGCTCGTTCGGCACGTCGGAGTGACAGATTCCTAAACGCTTGTGCCTGGCGCAGCAGACTCGAAGTAGTCTGCCCCTGCTTAGACTCGACGCATCATGTCCACCGCTCCGGAGGAGACAACGATCGCGGCCAGCGACTTGCAGAAGTCGCGCCGCCGCTTCGCCCGCAACATTCCCGTCTACTACCTGTTCTACGGCGTCAGCGGCTTCCTCATCTGGATGCCGATCTGGGTGATCTACCTTCAGGAACTGCGCGGCATGACGCTCACCCAGATCGCCACGATCGAGTCGATCTTCTGGATCACCGTGGTGCTCGCCGAGGTGCCGACCGGGGCCGTCGCCGATCGTTGGGGTCGGCGAGTCTCCCTGGTTTTGGGCGGATTCTGCTTCTGCATTGGCTCCGTTGTCTTCGCGTTCAGTTCGACTTACATGGTGCTCGTCGCCGCTTACGTCGTGGTCGGCACCGCCATGACTCTCTACTCCGGCGCCGGCCACGCTTTGGTCTACGACACGCTGCGCCAGATCGGGCGGACCGATGAGTACGAGAAGCACATCGGCCGCTCCGAGGCGTTGGCCTTCGCCTCGATGTTGCTCGCCACACTGCTCGGCGGACCGCTCGTCGCGCTGGTCGGTTACTCCGCCACCATTCTGCTGGGAGCGATCGCCATGGGAACCGCCGGCGCGATTGCGCTGTTCCTGAGAGAGCCGCCGCGAAGCGAGGCAGAGTTCACCGCCCAGCGTTCAAGCCAGAACGGTTCATCGCCGAGCACAATCACAGGCCGCAAGCCCGGCATTTTGGGAAACATGTTCGGCGGCGTCATGGTCGTGTGGCGGAGCAAGCTACTGCTCTGGTACATCCTGCTCGGCGCGCTGATCTACGGCGTGATCATGGTCAGCGAGTTCCTGCTGCAACCATTCGTCGTCCACCACGGCGTCGACCCCGCCACGGGCGTCGGTTCGGGCTTCGCCTATTCAGGAATGCTGATGTCACCGGTCGCCGGCATGGTCGTCGGTTCGCTGCTCGCAGCCTGGGTGGCGAGCCGCTTCGGCGAGCGCCGTTCATTGGTCATTCCATTGATCATCGGCGCCCTGATCTTCCTCGCGCCAACGCTCTGGGACTCGCTCTGGGTGGTCGTCGCACTTGGCCTGCTGGCCGTGATTCGCGGGATGGTCCGTCCAATCGCCACTGGTTACATCAATCGACGTATCCCTTCCGACCAGCGCGCGACCGTGCTGTCGATGTTCCAACTCTGTTCGGCCTTGGTCATGGCCGCGATCGTGCCTCAGGCCGGCACAGTCGCTGATGCGGCCGGCTTCCCGGCTTCATTTGGATTGCTCTTGGCCTTCCTGATCGGAGCAGGGGGCCTGTTCGCCCTGATCTGGCGCGTCCTCCACGGACGCGAGCAGGTCCAACTAGTGTTCAGGCTCAATTCAGTGAGCAAACCGCAAGCCACAGCTGCGCGCAATGGCAATCTTGCCGGCTCCAACGGGCTAAGCCGAGCCTCGCAATCCTCAACAGATCAGTTGCAAACCGGCTCGAACGAGTAGTTCTGTGGACTCAGGCTCGCAAGCGCCGATCTCAGAGCCTCGACCGTTTGACTCCGATCACCACCGCCATCGTGCAATACAACAACAGCGTTGTTCGCTGCGCCGCCGACAATCCGATCGGCGATCTCCATCGCGCCGGGAAGCGCCCAGTCTCGAGGCCGCACGTTGCCCATGATCACTCGCAGACCCAACCGAGCCGCGCGCTCGTAAGTCTCCTCATCGGCGCGGTAGTACGGAGGCCGGATGCATGGAGTCGCATATTCACCCAGCGCCTGTTGCGTCCGCAGCACGGTTTCCTCAAACTCTTCCGCGGACAGCGTGTCGAGCGCGACATGATCCCAGGTGTGATTGGCCAGCGTGTGACCCTCGCTGACGATCCGGTTGATCAGCTCCGGGTAGAGCGTCGCGCTTTCCCCTGTGACGAAAAAGGTCGCACGCGCGTCATGCCGGGCAAGGATGTCCAGAATCTGAGGCGTGTACACCGGATGTGGTCCATCGTCGAACGTCAAATGGACGACTGCCGGTGGGATGCTCAACTCCAATGGCGCGGCGATCCGATAGAGGTCTTCCAGGCATCCGGCTCCATCCGAGACGCACAGGCCCGTCGCGTCCAGAGAGATCGCAACCGCAGCGGCCGACTGGGGCGACACGATCAACTCCCACAGGTCACTGCGCCCTTCGACCCGCCGCAAGTCCATCATCGAGCCGCCAGACACCTGAAGTGCCTGTCTTCTGAGGATCTGGGATGAAGTCATCAACGGCTCACTGAGTTGGATCCGTACAGGAAGCGCGGGAGATCCGCTGTGAAAGACTCGGTCCGCCTCGAGCCGTGCGGTAATCGGAGGACCAGGGATGACGGCCTCCGGTTGGTTGACGAGACGAAGGTGGTGTTGCGTGCATATCGCGCCCGCCGCAGCGCAGTGCAAGGTTCCGCTCAGACGCAGACCCACACTCCGGCGAGTGTCGGGCGCGATCCTGACTTCCCAGAGATCCTTGCGCTCTCCGGCGAGTTCCACCCCTGTCACCACACCTCCACGCACCTGCAGCCCAGTGCGCCGGAGCGAGTCACCGTCGACGGCCACCGGTTTGCTGAAACGAACCTGCAGAGAAAACTCTTCGCCGTCATGGTGCGACGGGACCTCTACAAACTCTGCAGTCAGCAGACGGATCGGACGCAGCCGGTGCTCCTCAGTGACTTCTGCAGTGTGACGAGTCAAGCTGATGCTCAACGCCGCGTGGCTACCCTCGACCCACTGCACGTCGGCCCCGGGCCAGAGATATCGGTCGCCACGGTCAGACGGCAAGTGCACACTGTCGCAGCTCGAGAGCCTGGTGACATCCGATGCCTCTGCATTGTGAATCGCCAGGGTGAATTCGTTCGGAATCCCACTTGCATTCCGGAGTTCAAGAAAGAACCCATCGCTCGCCTGCAGCGCGCGGACCACCCGGTGCGGGCTTCGTTCGAAGGTGAACGCATCTGGCGACAACAGTCCGACCTGGCCATCAAGTGAGTAGCCGTAGTCACGAGTACTGCTGCCGATCATCCCTGCCGTCAGCAAGCCCGACCAGATAACATCAGGCTCCGAATGCGAGTCGTAAGAACCAATAGTTTCGTTTGGTTCGGCTGGCTGAGCGACATATTCAGCATCAGCTTTCCGGCCGTAAGCTGACCAATCGGACTCACGGCCACAGCCGAGCGCTTTGACCCGAAAGGTGTTGATCATTGCCCCTGGAGAACGCTTGTTGACGACCGCACGGGAACCGTAGTAGTCGACCTCAATCCCCAGGTCATCATCAGGCAAGTCAATCCAGCCTGATGGATGCCACTGTTGTAGTTGGTACCGATCGGCCCCGGCCACGTCGTTCCAATCGACCTCGACCGTGCGGTCATGCAACTGGTGAACGACCGGAGCCTGCGGAACCTCGAGCTTGTTGAAGGCGGTGTTGAACTGCAGGTTCAGATTGACCAGCAGCATGATGCCCGTCAACGCCAGCACTCCACCAGATACGATCATGACGCAACGCCCACGCGAAATGGTTGCCAGCTCGTGTGAGGCCACACGAGATACCATTGCTTCTTGTCATAATGAGTTTACCGTAATCCGAGCACAACCAGAACACCAACCTCGCGCTAAGGCAGTCGCGCCAGGCCGAACGTCAAGTTGCCCGTGTCAGTCGCGCAGTTTGGCGTAGAGGAACCGATCGATCACTTGGCCGTCCTTAACCACCGACTTGCGCAGCCGCGCCTCCCTCACGTACCCGGCCTTCTCCAACACGCGGCATGACGCCGGATTCCACTCGAACACTCCAGCGTCGATCCTGATCAGGTCGAACTGCACAAAGGCGTAATCGGTCAGGGCCGATAGTGCTGCCGTGGCGATGCCGCGGCCCCAGAAAGGTTCGCCCAGCCAGTAGCCGATCTCCGCGGAGCGGTGGAAGACGTCGTCGCGCAGCTTGAGACCGATCCCGCCAATCACTTCGGTTCCAGAGGCGATGGCGAAGTTCCGTTCGGGCGACTCCTGCCGGGTCAGGGCGATCCAGCCATTGGCGTCGGCCAATGTGTATGGATTGGGGAAGCCCTCGTTCATGTTTCGCCAGATCTTGCGATTATCGGCGGCCGCAGCCAGCGACTCTGCGTCGTCCGGGCGGTAGCTGCGGATTTGCCAATCACCAATGTCGATGCGCACTTGGAGTTCCTCTCAGGTCGATGGGGCGTTGAACAGCTTGGAGCTGGGGGAAATTTGTCCTGATCCGGCGCATTTGCAGCCGTGGCTTGAGCATCGGCCTGCCAGGTGTTCAGGTTTGTCCAGATTTGTCTGGATCCGTCCAGATTTCGCCAGTTTCCGCGTGTGTTTTTCGGCGCCCTGCGAGGAAATGGGAGGGTCGTTCCAGATGCTTGCGGTGTTCATGCCAGGTTCCGGCCCGTTGGAGATTGAGGTTGACGCCATCGAGCATATGCGGACAAAGGTGCTGGCGGCGGCGGACGATTCGTTGCCGGTGTCGGAGGAGACTTTCGGCCTTGCGGAGCGCGTATCGGGGTAGAATCGCCGACTGGGGTGACGCATGGCAGGTCGATGACGCTGACAAGACGGACCATCTGCGCGGCCCGACTCCCTTAGGCGAACTTGCGGCACATGGCGCTGGCCGAGGAGCTGACGGAGCGAGTCGCCTCGACGCCGGGCGCGACGTTTCTGTTCGGCAATCATCCGCACTCGGTACAGGCGATCGAGCACTTTGACGATCAGATGGTTGCGTACTCCTTCGGTAACTTCATCTTCGACCAGAACTGGTCGATTGAAACGACGCAGGGAATGCTGATGGAGCTGGGCTTCAGCAAGGATCGACTGCTCGGCTATCGCGTCCGCCCGGTCGTGGTCCGTGCTCACTCAAGGGAGCTGCCCTGGCTCTACCGCCCTGAGTTCGTCGACCCCGCCGGCGAGGGCCGGCCGATCATGGATCGGATCTGGAATGCCACCGATCGGTGGCTCGATGACCGGCTCGGGCGGCTACCATCCCTGAGAACCGTGAGAATCACGACTAGATCAGGACAGCGTTCATGCGCATCGAAGACGACAACGGCATCTCCGAACTGCTGATTGGTGAGGAGACCCGGCTGTGCGGCGGGTTCGGTTTTATCGAGGGTCCAATCTGGATCGCCGCCGACAATGCCCTCGTGTTCAGTGACATCCCCGGCAACCGCCAGCACATCTGGCGCCCCGGCGACTCCGAGGCCGCGATCTACCGCGAGCCGTCGGGCTGGTCGAACGGGCTGACCCTCGACGCCGACGGCAACCTGCTGGCCTGCGAGCACGGCGGCCGGCGCGTCTCGAGCGCGCCTTACGGCTCGCCGGGCAGCGAGACATCGCTGGCCGACACCTGGGACGGCAAGCAGCTCAACAGTCCCAACGATCTGGTCGTTCACTCGTCGGGCGCGATTTTTTTCACCGATCCGGCCTATGGCGTGGACACCGGACGCACGCCGCGTTTCGGGCGGGAGGGCCAACAGGCCGAGCTCGACTTCCGCGGCGTGTACCGGATCGACCCGGACGGCTCGCTCCACTGCGTCGCGCCGACCGGTTTTTCCAATCCGAACGGCCTCGCCCTCACCCCGGATGAGTCGCAGCTCTACATCGGCGACTCCCAGGAAGGGCTGATCTGGCGCTATGAGGTCAACGCCGACCTGACGCTGGGCGACCGGATCCTGTTCGTCGACCAGTCCAACGACGACCGCCTCGGCGCGCCCGACGGGATGAAGGTCGATGCAGATGGCCGTCTCTGGACGACCGGCGCCGGCGGCGTCTCGGCGCACGCGGCCGATGGGACCTACCTCGGCGTCTTCGAGATGGACGAACACGCCGCCAACCTCACGTTCGGCGGGGACGACTTCTCGACGCTGTACATGACGGCGGGGACGAGCCTGTTCAGCATCGAGACGGCGGTACGCGGCATCGTCCCGGGCTCGCGGTAAACTGTGCGTCCCCACCCGGTTTCCCGAGAGTTGGCACAGTGACGTCCACGGACGAGTCGACCCTGAGCGAAGTCCATGCCGGCGGACTGGATCTGCTCCGCTCGGCTATGGCCGCGCCGGAAGAGGCGAGAGCGCTGCCGTTTGCCGCGTACCGCGACGAGTCGCTCTTCGCGATCGAGATGGAGCGGCTTTTCCGCGGCGACTGGATCGCCGTCGGCGCCGAGTCCGCACTAGCGAACGCCGGCGATTATCTGGCCATCGACATCGGCGGCGAGCCGCTGGCGCTGGTTCGCGGCGCCGACGGCGAACTGCGCGCGCTCTCCAACGTCTGCCGCCATCGCGGCACGTTGATGCTCGAGCCGGGGATCGACTGTCTCGAGAAAGGGACCATCGTCTGTCCCTATCACGCCTGGAGCTACGACGACACCGGCTCGTTCCGAGGTGCGCCGTACACTCACGGCCTCAAGATCGACCCCGAAGAGCACAGCCTGCCCGCCTTCCGCACCGAGACCTGGATGGGCGTCGTCTTCGTCTGTCTCGACCCCGACACGCCGCCGCTCGCCGATCGATTGTCAGGCATTGCGCCGCATCTGGACGAGTTCGACCCGGCCTCGTTCTCGGTCGCCGGACCGATGGCTGATCCCGAGGTCTGGGACGCCAACTGGAAACTGATCCTCGAAAATGGCATCGAGAGCTACCACCTGTTCAAGGTGCATGAACAGACGCTGGAGAAGGTCACGCCGACTCGCGGCGCCTACTACATCGAAGGCTCGGCCCCCTGGACCCTGACCGGCGGCGAGGTCGTCCAGTACGGTGGGGACGGAGTCGTGGGCAAGCTATTCAACAGCTTGATGGGCGGCAATCCGAGCGCGGATCACTATGTCCTGGTCTCGATCCCGCCCTCCTTCGTCGGCGTCATGACCCTCGACTCATGGGACTGGATCGTCGTGCATCCGGTGGGACCAACCAGTTCCCGGGTCCTGCAGGGCACGCTGACCCGTCAGCCGCTCGATTCGGTCTCGCAGAAAATCGGCCAGGGCTACGCGACCGCCTTCCTCGAAGAAGACCGCTGGATCTGCGAACGCGCCCAGGCCGGCATGGCCTCCAGACACTCGCGCGGCGGCCGGCTGGTCCCGCTCGAACGGGTCGTCGCCGACTTTCACAACTACCTCGCCTGGCGCTTGACCGGTGAGCAACCCCCGGCCAGGCACGTGGAGGAATCAGCATGAGCTTCGACCGCCGCGGGAGCGCCGCGATCACGGGACGATCGCAAGGCCTGACCATCGCGGCGCTGGTCGTCGTGGTCGCCGCCGTGGTCCTCAACTTCCAGTGGCTCTGGGCCCTGCTCTTCCTCACCTGGTCGGTGCCCAGCCTCTTCACCGGCGTGACCTATCTCGTGCAGCCGATCAGTCGCGACGAGAACCCCTGGCTGTACTGGATCGTCGTCTTGCTCTGGCTCGGATCGAGCGTGGCCATGATCGCCTGGGAGATCTACGAGCAGTTCGACTAGCCGCCGGCACCGCCTTCAGCCCGCCTCCCGCAGCACCGACTCGAACACTTCCAGCGTGCGCTTGGTGAAGAGCCACATGTTTTCTTCGCGGTCTTCGAGGCCGGTTTCGAGCGTCTCGACGTACTCGGTTGGGCCGGCGATGGCGATGCAGGTGTGGCCCGAGGCGTCTCCGTAGACGTTGCCTCCGGGGCCGGCGGCTCCGGTTTCTCCGATGCCCCAGGTGGCTCCGAGGCGCTCGCGGATCGTCTCGGCGATGATCCTCGCGTACGGCTCGCTGCTGGAGCGGACTCCGGGGTAGTCGTCGAGGCTGATCCCGGTGAAGACCGAGCGGGCGACCCCGGTGTAGGTGACGGCGGCGCCGGCGTAGTAGCGCGAGGCTCCGGGGATTGAGAGCAGCGCGGCCGAGACCAGGCCGCCGGCGGTCGTCTCGCAGATCGCGACGGTTTCTTCTCGTGCTCGGAGGATCTCGGCGATCGATGCCGCCATCGGTTGCAGTGCTTCCATGCTGTTCGCTCCTCCTCGTGCGCTTGCGCCGTTCCTGTGGCCAATCGTGGTTGCGGCGCAGGCTAGTGTTCGCTGGCGCTAGCATCGCAGCAGGTTGAGCCGTTTGAGGGAGCATCTGATGAGTACACCAATTCGCGTTCACGTTGTCGCCGGGGGATTTCCGCCAGGCAAGCACGCCGGACACGACATCGACTATGCGCGGATGCGCATTTTGATGGCGTTGCAGTCGAACGAAAACGTCCACACGACCGTGAGCAGCGACTTCACCGACTGCCACAAGTGGATCCGCGATGCGCACCTCTTGGTCTGCTACGTCGCCGGCCCGTTCGCCGACGATTACCAGACCGGGGTGATTCGCGATTGGGTCGGCGACGGCGGCCGCTGGCTGGCGCTGCACGGCTCGTCGGGTGGCAAGGCGGAACGGATGGGTCGCGAGGACGGTCGCCGCCGACTGGTGAAGATGGACTATCACGAGGCGCTGGGCGGGTTCTTCATGACCCACCCGCCGATCCGCGAGATGGACGTGAAGGTCGCCGACCACAACCATCCCTTGACCCACAACCTGCCAGCCAACTTCCCGGTCCAGGATGAGCCCTACATGGTCGAGGTGATCCATCCCGACACGCAGGTGCTGCTCACGACCGAGGACATCGACTCGCCGCCGTACGTGGATGAGATTTACGGCGGCGACCTCTCGCTGCTGCCCGATGGCAAGTCGCACGCGCTCGGGTTCGCGCGCAAGGTCGGCGAAGGCGAAGTCGCGTACATCTCGCCGGGCCACTGCCACACGCCGCTGACCAATGGCCAACGCTCCGTTCACGAGAGCATCTCTCCTGACGGCACTGTGCCGCTGCATTTCCGCGGGCCGTGGGAGACGGAGCCGTACGAGCAGTTGCTCAAGAACGCGATCGATTGGGGCACCGGTGTCAACGGTTAGCCCCAAGGGGACCGTTGCCCAAGCGGACCTGGAGAGTCTGGCCGAACTGCGGCGTCGACGGGATCAGTTTTTCACCCCCAATCCGGAAGGCGACGAGCGCGCCCACAGCCGTGGCTTGCTGACCGCGAATGAGCGGATTGAGCTGCTGCTCGATCCGGGCAGCCAGTGGGCCTTCAGCTATGGTCTGGGACCGACTCCGCTGCAACTGGGGTTCGGTGAGATCCACGGTCGGCCGGTGCTGTACAAAGCGCACGATTCGTCCGCTGGAGCGGGCGCCTACAACCTGCGCTCGCGGGTCAACATGCGCGCCGTCGGACACATCGTCGACAAAGCCGCGCTGCCCATGTTCTACCTCTTCCAGGGCGCGGGCGGTCAGATCGAAGACCACGTCATGTCTTCGGGCTTCTCCGCCGTCGGAGGGCAGAACGTCGGCGCGCGCTCGAGTGTGCCGCGTCGGGGCGGCGTGTTCACGGCGATCCTGGGCAACTCGTTCGCGCCTTGGGCAGCGTCGGTAGCCGATTTTTCGGTGATGACGCCTCGGGCGACCGCGACGTTTGTCAGCCCGTTCATCATCGAGTTCGCTACCGGAAAACGCCCCGACCTCTACGAGATGGGCGGCGTCGACGTCCACACCAAGCTGACAGGACAGATCTGCCGTCGCGCAGAGGACGAAGCCGAAGCAATGGAAACACTGCGCACCTGCTTCTCCTACCTGCCCGGCCATGCCTTTGAGTCCGCGCCGCGGATCATGAGCGGCGACCCGAAGGACCGCTGCGACGAAGAGCTGCGCACGTTGGTGCCGAAGTATCCGAACCGGCCCTACGAAGTCCGCAAGATCATCGAGCGGGTCGTCGACAGGGGCAGCTTCTTCGAGTGGCAGCCTGAGTTCGGGATGAACCTGGTGACGGGATTCGCCCGGCTCGATGGTCACACCATTGCGATCATGGCGAACCAGCCGAAGGTGCGCGGCGGAGCGATCGATATGAACGCGCTGTTCAAAGCGCGGAGGATCGTCAAGACGGCGCGGACCTTCTCGCTGCCGCTGCTGACCTTCTGCGACACGCCGGGGATCATGACGACGCAGGAAGAGGAGCACAAGGGCCTGCTGACCGAGACGACCGTCTACATCTCGGAAAAGATGGAATCGGAAGTGCCGACCGTCTGCGTGACCCTCGGCAAAGGCATCGGCATGGGCTATTTCATCATGGGTTGCAGCGATCCGGAGGCGATCACGCTCTCTTGGCCGACGACGCAGATTGCCTACCTGGGCCCCGAGGGCGGCGCGGCGGTCGTGCATCGCAAGAAGCTGGCGGAAGTTGAAGAGCCGGACGATCATCGTCTAATGCTGGATGAACTGGCCGAACCCTTCCGCCGCAACATGAACCCCTGGCGAGGCGCCCAGATGGCCACGATCGACAACATCATCGACCCGGCCGAGACGAGGCCGCGCGTGATCCAGGCGTTCGACGCGCTGCGGCGCAAATCCGGCTCGCGAGGACGAGGAGGACGCAGGTGACGACCAGACTCAAGCGACACGTCAGTCCCGAGAAAAACCTGACCATGGCCGAACGCCTGGAGCGTGTCGATCAGGAGCGGGCCCATATCGATGCGTTCGACCGCGACCGTGATCTACTACCAGGCCAGCTAACCCCCCGCGCACGCATCGCCGAGCTGGTCGATGAAGGCTCGTTCCTCGAAATCGGAGCATTCGCCAAGAGCCAGCACCGTGACGCCGCAGCCGAGACCCCCGCCGACGGAGCCATTACCGGATACGCCGAAATCGGCGGCAGACGCGTCGTCGTGCTCGCCGAAGATCCGGTTGCCTTGGCGAACACTGATGCTCAAGTAGGCAAGAACAAGCGCAACCGAATGATCTCAAACGCGATCTATCGCCGGCTGCCGATCGTCTACCTCGCCGACGACACCGCGCAGGAGTCGCCTGAGTTCGACATGCACGGCGGCTTCCTCCTCAGCCGAGTCGCCGACCAACTACCCGCCCGCGACATCGCCGAGCGCGAAGCCCCGCTGATCACGATTGCCTGCGGCCTCTGCGCTGGTCAGAACGGCTCGCTCGCAGTGCGCTCAGACCTGCTCGTCGCGACCACGCATGCGCGCTTCGGCGCGTCCGACGGGTCTCCAGACGCCGTCGCCGACGTGGTGCTCGAGAGCGACGCCGAAGCCATCGCTGCGGTCCAGCGCTTTCTGGGCACGCTGCCGGAGGAGTTGGATACACCGCTCGAGCCGCTGACTTCCAGTCCCGCCGGACCGACGAACATCCTGCTCGACGAGTACATGGATGCGACGCCGGAGGAACAGTTCGAGTCGATCTTCGACGGCGAAGGCGCGGTGTTGTTGAGCGAGATCGATGCGAGCTGTCTCGTTGGTCTGGGCCGAATCGAAGGCTTCCCCGTTGCGTTCGTCCTGACCGGTGGCACTCCGCGAGCACCTCTCACGACGGCGGACATGAAGCGGATCGCCAAAGCAGCCTCCTGGAGCGCCGACTACCAGATTCCCTTCCTCTCGACCCAGGACACGCTCGGCTATGAGATGTCCAACGCGGCGATGCCCGAGTTCATGTTCGCTGCCGCACGCGTCGTCGAGGCCCTGCGAGCCTCGCACGCAGCCAAGATCACCATCATCACAGGCTGGGGCCACGCCCTCGGAGACTTCGCCCTCGGCGGCCTTGGAACCGGATTCGACTTCATCTGGTGCTGGCCCTCAGCTCGGCTCGGCGTCACCGACAGCCCCGGCTACCTCGCCCGCGACCCGGAGTCCCCTCCCTCTGATGGCCCCTGGGAGGCCGCCGATCTCGGCCTCGTCTCCGAGATGATCACCCCCGCCGACACCCGCTCGTGGGTCGTAAGAGCCCTGCGCTTGCTCGGCCCCGGCCGAGCCCTCCCAGCAGCCCACTACGATCGCGGCCAGCAAATCCACGACATGACGTAGACAACCACCGTCTCGTTGACCTCGGCCATCAACTCGAACCATCTTGAAGGAGCTGAGACATGACCTACACCGCCATCGAGTTCGAGACCAACGGACCGATCGCCACGGTCACGATGGATCGACCTGAGAAGCGCAACGCGCTCAACCACGCCCTGCTCGACGACCTGCTCGCCGCGCTGAACGAGGTCGCCGAGGACGACTCGCTCAAGGTCGCCATCCTGCGCGCCAACGGGCCGACCTTCAGCGCCGGCTATGACATCGACGGCAGCCCGTACATCAATCCTCCCGACGGCGGCACGGAATGGAACATCGTCAACGGACACAAGCATCAGCGGATCATGCGCGGCATCTACGAGGCGATCTGGGACAACCCCAAGGTGATCATCGCCCAGATTCACGGTCACGCGATTGCCGGCGGGATGTACATCTCGATGCTCTGCGACCTCGTGGTCGCGGCGGACGAGGCCAAGATCGGCGAGCCCTTCATGCGTATGGGCGGCGCCAGCTCGATCCCGTTCTGGAGCTATCTCGTCGGTCCCCGGCGAGCCAACGACATGCTCTTCACCGGCCGTGTCCTCTCAGGCAAAGAAGCCGAGGAATGGGGCCTCGTCACCCGAAGCGTGCCTGCAGCCGAGCTCGACAACACGGTCCGCGAGATGGCGGCCAGCGTCGCCGAGGCGCCCCTCGCCAGTCTGCTCACCAAGAAAGAGATGTGGCACACCCAGGCCGACATGCTCGGCTGGGGCGCGCAGTTCCGCTACACCACCAGCCTCAACTCTTGGCTCAGGATGGCACCGCCGCCGCCCGACAGCGCCGGCAGCATGCGCGACTTCATGAACGAGCGCAAAGCCCAGCAGGAACGCGGCGAGTCGACCGACTACTAGACCTCCGGATTGCGCATGAAGTCCGTCGCCTGCTCGTAGGCGTACCCCGCCCGGCACAGCGCCTGTTCGCTGCCCAGCGGACCGACAAGTTGCAGCGCGAGCGGCAGCCCCTGCTCGCTCCAACCGTTGGGCAAGGTCAACGAGGGCGCCCGATTCATGTCCCACGGAGCGGTGTACTGCAAACGATCCCACTGGAAGTCGCCAGGCTTGTCGTCGTACATCATCTCTTCCGTGACCTGGTGCGGCAGCGAGGCCTGGGCCGGACAGGCGAGCATGTCGATGCCCTCGAACGACCTCGCGATCAGGCCCCGAAGCTCGTCTCGCCGAATGCAGGCGGCGGCGTAGTCAACCGCACTGATCGACGCGCCAAGTTCAAGCCAGGTCCCAAACCAGTTTCCGTAGTCGTCGGCGCGGCTGGGATAGTTCTCCAGGTGAGCGTGATACGCCTCGACCGAGCAGATCGTCGGCCAGTCGGCCATGTACGGAACAAAGTCAGGCAACTCGACATCGACGATCTCTGCGCCAAGCGAAGCCAGCGTCTCGACCGACGCCGCGACCGCCTCGGCGATCGGAGGAATCACGCTCTCGGTCGCATAGCGCCTGTCGTAGCCGATTCGCATACCCGCTATGCCGGCGCCAATCCCGTCGAGCATCGCTGGCGCAGGCTCCGGCAGCGTCGTCGGGTCGTTCGGGTCGCTCCCCGCGATCACTTCCAGGGTGACCGCACAGTCCCACGTCGACCGGCACATCGGACCGACATGGTCCAGCGATTGCGCCAGGTCGAGTACGCCATAGCGGCTAACCCGACCCCAGGTCGGCTTCAGACCGACGATGCCGCAGGATGCCGAAGGCGAGCGAATCGACCCGCCAGTGTCACTACCGAGCGAGGAGTAGCAAAGCCCGGCGGCAGTGGCCACGCCCGATCCGCTTGAGGACACTCCGGTCCAGCGTCCCGCATTCCATGGATTGACCGGCACCTGACGGGCGCGGTTGTAGCCTGCCATCGCGCCCTCGGTCAGGTTCAGTTTGCCCAGCAGAATGGCCCCTGCCTCCCTGAACCTGGCCACCACCGTCGAGTCAAAGTCGGGCTCAAAGTCCTCCAGCACCTTGGTCCCGCCCATCGTCCGCACGCCGCTCGTGTAGCAGAGGTCCTTCACCGCAATCGGAATCCCGTGCAGCGGACCGCGATAGTCGCCGCCCGCAATCTCGTCCGCCGCCTGCTGTGCCTCAGCCAACGCCGACTCAGCCATCACGGTCGCGTAACTCTTGAGCCGACCGTCAACCGCTTCGATCCGGTCCAATTGCGCCTGCGTCAGCTCAACCGGCGACAGTTCACCGGCCTCAATCCGAGGCGCAAGCTCCTCAATCGTGGCGTACGCAAGGTGGTCGGTCATGGATTGCCTCCGGCAGCTAACGTTTGATTGCGTGGGTGTCCCGCTGGAATCAGGGAATCCCGATCAGCTCGGTGTCGGCGCCGAACCAGATGGTTCCGTCGCGCTCGACCAGCGGACCGAAGGCGTCGGGGGTGATGGTCTCGCCGTATCTGCTCCAGCCGGTCGGGTCGCGGAAGTACAGCTCGGCCATGCCGGCGTAGGGCTCGTCGTCCGGGTCCATGCTGTGGCTGACCACGTATCGCAGACCGCCGATCTGGTTCATCACATTGCGCACGTTGGGCGCATGGTCCTCCAGCCAGACGCCGAAGAACTCGTTCCAGTCGACCCCGGCTTTCGCCCTGACCAGGAAGGTGACCTTGTAGAGGTTGCTGCGCGTCGTCGGGAACGGCTCGTTCAGCGTCAACGGGACGACGGGCAAATCCTCCGCCCCGTCGATCACGACATGCTCGGTCGTCGCCCAGGGGACGAACGGCTCGACCTTCTGGTCGAAGGTGTCCCGCGGCTCGGTGAACATCGGACCGTCCGGTTTGCGCAGCGGCTTGTCAAACCACAGCTGCGCCATCCCGTCGTAGACCGGACGAGCTCTCTGCTCACCCTGTTGGCCGTTGAACAGCGTGACCAGGTACTTGCGCGCCGGCCGCCGGCCGGCGGCCTTCGCCGCTTCCTGCGCCTCGATCACGCCAGGCATGTGGTTCTTGTACCAGTGCGCGATCATCTCGTCCCGCGAGGCTTCTTCACGCCGACGAATCATGAACATCATCTTCGCGCCGGGGGTCGTCGTGATCTCATCGGCCATGCTCGCCTCCTCAACAGCAGCAATGCCCTGCCACGGTTTTGGCCGAGTCTACGCGTCAGAGCTTGCAACCGTCGGGCCGAACGCTCACAATCCCTGCATGACTACTCCAACCACCCAAGACCTGCTCGCCCGACGCGAACGACTGCTCGGCGCAGGCGTCGCCACCTTCTACGACAATCCCGTCCACATCGTCCGCGGGGAAGGTGTCTGGCTCTACGACGCCGACGGCCGACGCTACCTCGACCTCTACAACAACGTGCCCTGCGTTGGCCACGCGCATCCTCGCGTCGTCGAGGCGATGCAGCGCCAGACCGAGACGCTCAATGTCCACTCGCGCTACCTGCACGAAGGCATCCTCGATTACGCCGAGCACCTCACGTCGGTCCACGCCGATCACCTGACCACGGCGGTCTTCACCTGCAGCGGCACTGAGGCGAACGAAGTCGCCGTCCTCATGGCCCGCGCCGCAACCGAAGGCCGAGGCCTGATCTACACCCAGGCCGCCTATCACGGCAACTCGACCGAGGTCCGTAAGCTCTCCCGCCTGCGCGGCGAGAACGAACCGGAGTTCCGCTCGATCCCCGTCCCACAGCTCTACCGGCCAATCGAGGACGGTCTCGATGACGACGCGCTCACCGAGGCCTACCTCGCCCGCCTGCGAACCGAAATCGACGGCTTCGCCGCCGCCGGCGTCCCCTTCGCCGGCATGCTGGTCTGCTCGATCCTCGCCAATGAAGGCCTGCCCGATATCCCGCCTCGCTTCATGCCGAGGGCGGCCGAGATAGTCCGCGATGCGGGCGGCCTGTTCATCTGCGACGAGGTCCAGGCCGGCTTCGCGCGCTCGGGCAACTGGTGGGGCTACGAAACAACCGGCGTCAAACCTGACATCGTCAGTATGGGTAAGCCGATGGGCAACGGCCTCCCCTTGGCCGGCGTCGTCGCTTCGCAGGAACTGGTCGAAACCTTCCGCCGGAAGACCCGCTACTTCAACACCTTCGCCTCCAGTCCGCTCCAGGCCGCCGTCGGACAGGCGGTACTGAACGTGATCGAGGACGAGGGCCTGGTCGAGAGCGTTGCCTCCGTCGGTGGATACCTGATGGACAACCTGCGCTCGCTCCAGGAAGGCTGCGAGCCAATGGCCGACATACGCGGCCACGGACTCTTCATCGGTATGGAGTGGGTCAGGGACCGCGACAGCAAAGAGCCCGATCCCGCAGGCGCCGAAGTGATCGTCAACCGCCTCCGAGACGCTGGATTTCTCATGGGCCGCGCTGGCGAACACGGCAACGTGCTCAAGGTCCGCCCACCCCTCGTGCTCAAGCGGGAACAGGCAAACATGTTCCTCGAAGCCTTCGAGGCCGCGATCGCCGGGCCCGCCTGACCCGCAGAACAATGCCCGAGCCGACCAACCTCAGCGATGCCGACCTCCACGCAATCGCAGAGCAATCCCTACCCCACTGGGGTCTCAAACCCGACAAAATCGAGCTCGTCTCGCGCAGCGAGAACACGGTCTTCCGTCTCGACATGCCGGACGGCAAACGTTACGCCCTACGCATTCACCGACCCGGCTATCACACCCTCTCCGAGCTGGAATCGGAGCTGCTCTGGACCCAGGCCCTCAACCAGGCAGGCATCCACGTGCCGGTCGGAGTCCGCACCCCGGAAGGTCCCGGCTACGCCACCATCTCAACGCCCGATGGCCAGTCCAGCCGAGCCGTTGGCCTGGTCAACTGGCTCGAAGGGGAGCTGTTGAGCTCAGTGATTCAGGACGAAACAGGAGAATCCGAGATCGTCAATCACTTCCGCCAGATTGGTCGTGTCCTCGCCCAGATGAACAACCAGGCCAGCGCCTGGACCCCGCCTGCGACCTTCACCCGCCACGCCTTCGACGTCCCCGGATACGTCGGCGAGTCACCCTTCTGGGGCCGTTTCTGGGACATCCCGCCACTGACCTCAGCTCAACGCGACATCTTGTCCACCGCCCGAGAGCACATCCGCGAGACCCTGACCAACTACGGCAAAGATCGCGGCACCTACTCGATGATCCACGCCGACCTCCACGCCCACAACATCCTCATCGATCCCTCCGGCGTCCTCCAGGCATTCGACTTCGACGATGCCGGCTTCGGCTGGCATCAATACGACCTCGCAGTCGTCCTCTTCGGCCTCGAGGAGCTTCCCTACTTCAACACAATCACCGACGCACTGGTCGAGGGATACCGAACAGTTCGCCCATTCAGCGAGGAGGCCTTGGCCCTCCTACCTCTCTTTCTCCTAATTCGACGCCTCGTCCTGATCAGCTGGCAATGGGAGCGCCCCGAGCTAGGCCGCCGAGAAGGACTCGAATCCTACATCGCCGACGCCTGCGAGCGCGTGGATGCATTCCGCTTCTGACAACACAGAACCAACGGAACACGGGAGCGTGATGATGAGCGCAAAAGGGAACCGGATAGAAGCTAAAAACTGGCCGCTGAACTCGCTCAGTCGGTGATTCTTGAGGTCATCCGCTCACGGGATTCTGGCTAGGCTATGGATATCTGCAGAGAGGACTCCCCGAGATGTGTTGGCGAGATCGCATTGAGCAGAAACCTGAAGTCCTGGTTGGCAAGCCGGTGATCAAAGGTACCCGCTTGTCCGTGGAGTTCATTCTCGATCGGCTGGCTGACGAATGGTCCACGGACGAACTGCTCGAAAGCTACTCGCACATCACGCGGGAGGACATCGAGGCCTGCTTACGGTTTGCCAGCGACGTTGTCCGTGCGGACTACCTGGCCAGGAAGCACGCCTGACTGTTGGCGGGTTTCCTGGCTGACGAGAATGTGCCTCCTCGTATGGTCTCTGGATTGAGATCGGCGGGGATGGATGTCGAGTGGATACAGGAGTTGGCTCCGGGTTTGAGAGACGAAGATGTACTGGAACTGGCGGGCAGACGGCAGCGTGTGCTGATCACCTACGACACAGACTTTGGTGATCTGATCTTCAATCGCGGCCTGCCGGCCAGGGCAGGTGTCATGTTGTTGAGGGTCACGGGCTCGATCGAGAGCCACACGGCTCGATTGCTCGAGGTGCTGGGCAACAGAGAAGACTGGATGACGGTTTTCGTCTCGATAGGAGACGAGCGCGTGAGGTATCGGCGGCTGCCTGAAGTTGGTTAGAACATCGACTTCGGCGATCGGCATTACCCTCGGTCGCGACAGGAGGCATTCATGCCTATCACCAAGCTCCTGATCGCCAATCGAGGCGAGATCGCCATCCGAGTGATTCGCGCCGCGCGCGAACTTGGCATCGGCTCGGTCGCGATCCACTCGCAGGACGATGCGAACTCGCTCCACGTCCGTTTGGCCGACGAGACCGTCGCGCTGGACGGCGTCGGCGCTCGGGCGTACCTCGATGTCGAGGCAGTCATCGGCGCAGCGCTCGACTCCGGCGCCCACGCGCTGCATCCCGGCTACGGATTCCTGGCCGAGAGCGCGGAGCTGTCGCGTCGATGCGACGAATCTGGAATCACCTTCGTCGGTCCAACCCCTGAGTCACTCGAACTGTTCGGCGACAAGGCCCGCGCCCGCGCCCTCGCGGTCGAGCTCGACGTCCCAGTCCTCCCAGGCACTCAATCCGCAATCGACCTCAACGGCGCAACCGACTTCTTCCGCTCACTCGGCGACGGCGGAGCGATGGTGCTCAAGGCCATCGCGGGCGGCGGCGGACGCGGCATGCGAGTCGTCACCGCCGAGGACCAGCTCGCAGAGGCCTTCGAGCGCTGCCAGTCCGAAGCAGCAGCCGCCTTCGGCAATGGCGACCTGCTGGTCGAACGTCTCATGTCCAGAGCAAGGCACGTGGAAGTCCAAATCATCGGCGACGGCACCGGCGCGGTCTCACATCTCGGAGAGCGAGAGTGCAGTCTCCAGCGCCGGCACCAGAAGGTCGTCGAGTGGGCCCCGAGCCCATCACTCTCACAGACCGCCCGAGACAACCTGACGACAGCCGCGGTCCAACTGGCCGCCTCCGACAGCTACCGCAGCCTGGGAACCTTTGAGTTCCTCGTCAACCTCGACGACCAGCAAGACTTCGCCTTCATCGAGGCCAACCCGCGACTCCAGGTCGAGCACACCGTCACCGAGGAAGTCACCGGAGTCGACCTCGTCCGTGCCCAGCTCCGAATCGCCGCCGGCGAGTCCTTGGACGGAATCGGCCTGTCCCAGTCCGAAGTTCCGCCGCCCCGCGGATTCGCAATCCAGGCCCGAGTCAACATGGAGCGCATGGAACCCACCGGCGACGTCCGGCCCTCCGGCGGAACCCTGACCACCTTCGAGCCACCCTCCGGGCCGGGAGTCCGAGTCGACACCTACGGCTATCCCGGCTACACCACCAACCCCAACTTCGACTCGCTGCTGGCCAAGGTGATCGCCTACTCCGCCTCGGCCGACTTCGGCGACGCCATAACCCGGACAAGACGAGCCCTCGCCGAGTTCCGAATCGAAGGCGTCGAAGCAAACCTCTCCTTCCTCGAACAATCCCTCTCCCACGACGACTTCATCTCCGGCGAGATATACACCCGCTGGGTCGACGACCACGTTGCAGAACTCACCGCGACGCCGGAGATCGAAGTTTCAGCTCAGAACGGCGCCTCCGACTCACAGGCTGGGCTGGCTGGAGCGCAGCTCGACACCCTAGATCCGCTGGCCGGACTGAACTACTTCCGCGAGGGCTCCGGTACACGGGCCCAGCAGGGCGTCGCCACCATGACGCCGGGCACGCAGCCCGCGCCGAACATCGTCGGACCGCCGGGTACGGAACCGATCCCTTCTCCGCTGCAAGGCACGATCATCCAGATCCTCGTTGAAGAAGGCGACGCCGTCCGCGTCGGCCAGCAGATGTTCGTGATGGACTCGATGAAGATGGAGCACATCATCAACTCCGACATCGGCGGTTTCCTGCGACAGCTCACCGTGGCCGTTGGCGATGTCGTCTACGAAGGACACCCGCTCGCATTCATCGAAGAGGCCGACGTTGGCGACGCGATCACGGAAGAGCAAGAAGAGATCGACCTCGACTACATCCGCCCCGACCTGCAAAAGCTGCTCGACAACCTCGCCGCCGGCAAGGACGAAAACCGCAAAGCATGGGTCGACCGACGCCACGCCAAGGGCAAGCTGACCCAGCGCGAAAGCCTGGCCGAGTTGGTCGATCCCGGCACCTGGGTCGAAATGGGCGAACTGGTCCTCCCGGCCCGGCATCGGATCATGTCAATCGAGGAAATGCGTGTCCGCGCTCCCGCCGACGGCATGATCACCGGGATCGGCACGGTCAATGGCGACCTGTTCGATGAGCAGCGCGCCACCACGCTGGTGGCGATGTACGACGAGACCGTCTGGGCCGGCACCCAGGGCATGATGGGCCACCAGAAGACCGACCGAGTGATCAAGCTCGCCGACGAGCAGGCCACTCCGCTGATCGTTTGGGCCGAAGGCGCCGGCGGTCGCTCGGGCGACACGGACTTCGGCGATATCTCGGCCGCCGGTCAGTGGGTGCCGACCTACGACATGATGGCCCGCATCAGCGGCACCGTCCCGATGATCGGAATCACCGCCGGACGCACCTTCGCCGGCAACGCCTCCATCCTCGGCATCACCGACTGCATCATCGCCACCCGCGACGCCAACATCGGCATGGGTGGACCCGCCACCATCGAAGGCGGCGGCCTCGGACTCTTCACCCCCGAGGAAATCGGCCCCATGTCCGACCTCGGTCCCGCCGGCAGCGTCGACATCCTCGTCGACGACGAACACGAAGCGATCGCGGCGGCGAAGCAATACCTCTCGTATTTCCAGGGCTCAATCCCGAGCTGGGACTGCGTCGACCAACGGCACCTGCGCCACGCGATCCCCGAAAACCGCAAGCGACCCTTCAGCGTCCAAAAGGTCATCGAGCAAATGGCCGACATCGACTCCGTCTTGGAGCTGCGCGCCGAATTCGGTGTCGGGATCATCACCTCCCTGATCCGCATCGAAGGTCACCCGGTCGGCGTGATCGCCAACAACAATCAGCATCTGGGCGGCGCAGTCGATAGTGATGGCGCCGACAAGCTCTGCCGCTTCGCCCAGCTCTGCGACTGCTTCAACATCCCCATCCTCGTGCTGGTCGACACGACCGGCATGATGGTCGGACCCGACATCGAGCGCACCGGCCTCGCCCGCAAGTGCAACAACGTCTTCGTCACCCTCGCCAACGCGCAGTCGCCGCGATTTACGATCATCCTGCGCAAGTCGTACGGCCTCGCCGCGCAGGCGATGATGACCGGCAGCTCGCGAGCGCCGCTCTTCGCCCTCGCCTGGCCGACGGCCGAGCTCGGCGGCATGAACCTTGAAGCCGCAGTCCGACTCGGTAATCGAGCCGAGCTGGAAGCGATCGAGGACATCGAGGAACGAGCCGCGCGCTACGAGGAACTCGTCGCCCGCTCCTACTGGAAGGGCAACGCGATCAACTCCGCCTCAGTCCACGAGAATGACGGCGTCATCGATCCCGCCGAAACCCGCCACTGGATCGTCCGCGGTCTGATGGCCTGCGAGAACCCCGAGCCAATCCGAAGAGGTCGCCGCCCTAACATCGACACGTGGTAACTCTGGATCAACGCAGAATCAGCGCGAGGAAGTACACAATGGCAGAGCAGCAATCGGGTGACGCCCTAATCCGAGAACAGATCGGCAAACTGCCCGTTCCCGAGTTCGCCGAAACCGCCTGGACCACACCCCCGCCCTTGTCCGAAGCCAAAGTGGCGGTCGTCACCTCGGCCGCCCTCCACCCGCGAGACGGCGAACGATTCACCGTCAACGACGCCAGTTATCGCGCCCTCGACCACGACGAGCGGCAGTTGGTCATGGGGCACTGGAGTCCGAACTTCGACCGCTCGGCCTTCGGAATCGACTACAACGTCGTTTACCCCCTCGCCCGCCTGGACGAGCTGGTGGAACAGGGCCTGATCGGCTCCGTCGCCTCGAAGCATTATTCCTTCGCCGGGAACCAGCCCGACGATGTCGCCACCATCCGCCACGACTCCGGCCCGGCCTGCGCCGCCGAACTCAAGGCCGACGGCGTGGACGTCGTCTTCCTGACCCCCGTTTGACCCCTCTGCTCGCGTACCGTGTGTACGCTCGCTCACGTCTTCGAGGCCGCCGGTCTGGCAACCGTAACGATCACCGCCATTCGCTCAGTCGGCGAACGCATGCGTCCGCCCCGAGTCCTGCACTGCGAGTTTCCCCTCGGCCGGCCGCTGGGCAAAGCCAACGATCCCGACTTCCAGCACGACGTCCTCCGTCGAGCGTTCTCCCTGTTCGAGCGTGACTCCGGGCCTGTTCTGGAAGACCATCCCGAGGTCGTCCTCGGCGAGGAGGAGCCCCTGAGCTGCACCGTGCCGCCGCGATTCGATCCCGAACTCGCCCCGGCCGTCGACGAAGCCCGAGGACTGCGCAAGGCATACGATCGAGCGCTCGCCCGCCGAGGCGTCAGTGAAGTCGGCAACGCGGTCGACGCCGATAGCGTACCCGACGCCCTGGACGTGTTGCAGAACATCGTCAACGGCGCACCGTGGAAGGAAGCCGGCATCCCCGGCGGTCACACCACTGCGCTGGCCAACGACATTCGCGCCTACTACGAAGAGGCAGCGCTCGAACTGGCTGGCGCGCCCAACGCCGGCGGTCATCAGACCGAGGCCTGGTTCTTCGAACGCACCGAAGCCGGCAAGCTCATCCTCTCAGTCAGGAAAGCGCTCGCCGCCCAGGGCGCACCCCAGCCCGTCTGGTTCTTCATGGCCCCAATGCACCGCAGCTAGCGAAACAGAACAACAGACAACCGGCCGCTACCAGAACGGAGCGGCCGGTTCCTGGCCCAGCAGCAATCGCCCCGCGGCCGCATAGTTAGACTCGCCCAGCACCACATGCTGGTTCATCGCATGCATGTCCCGCAGGCGTCGATCGAGGCTCGACCGTTCCGTGTACAGAGCTGACGAACCCGCGACCGCATAGAGTTGCTCAACGATTCCAACGCATTCGCGATGGACAAACGTGATCGCAAGACGAAGCTGAGCCCGGTTCAGGTCCGACATCTCACCCGTCTCACACACTTCCTCCCAAGCAGCGTCGGCGGCAGAGAGCGCGTAGGCCCGGCAGGCGGCAATCCGCGCCGCAGTCTCTCCCAGCGTGGCCTGCGTCAGGGCGTCGTCCTTGAGCGCCCCGCGCACGGCAACGCGGTCCTTCGCCATCCCCAGCACCTCCTCATGCGCCGCCTCGACCAGTCCAAGCGGAACACCAAGGTGCTTCGGCAGCAGCCAGGCAGGATGGCGCAGCGGATCCCCCAGAACCGAGCGGCGTGAAGGACGCGGAGGCAAACTCCGCTCGTCGGGCACAAACAGGTCACGTACTTCGATGTCATGGCTGCCCGTGCCGCACATCCCGGTCGTGCGCCACGTGTCCAGCACCGTTACATCGCCGCGAGGCACCACGAATCTCACAAACCCCGGTCCGTCCGACCCGTCCGATCCCTCAACAACGCGGCAACCGAATTGCACCCATGCCGCGTGAGTAACACCACTGGCGTACGGCCATCGCCCAGACGCCAGATACCCACCCTCAACCCGCCTCGCCGTCCCCGGAGGAAAGGCCGCCCCGCAAGTGGCGACCTCAATATCCGAGTACATCTCGCGAGCCAGCTCAGGCTCCAGGTCCCGCGTCACAAACCCGCCATCGCAACCAATCATCACGCACCACGCGACGGAGGCATCAGCCCTGGCGATCTCGGCGATAAACAGGATCTGCGTCACCGGATCGGCGTCATGGCCGCCCAGCCAGCGAGGCTGGATCAAACGAAACGCGCCAATACTCCTCAGCAGGTCGACAACGTGCTTCGGAAGTTGCCGGGCTGCTTCGATCTCGTCAGCAGCCTTCTGAATCTGTGGAGAGATTGAACGGGCCGCTTCAAGCAGAGCCTCGCGCTCTTCCAAGGTGGCGCCGAATGAGGTACTCATGAATCGCGGACGTCAGGTCGGGACGGTCCTGCGACTGTCCGAAGAGCGGGGTCTAGAGCTCCATCGGCTCGCCCTGGGCGACCTGCTGCGGATCGGTCTTCCAGACGTCCGAGCCGTCGACGTAGAGTTCGACGCCGTTGCCGTCGGGGTCGTTGAGGTAAAGCGACTTCGAGACCACATGGTCAATCGTGGCAAAGACCTTGACCCCCGCCGCCTCAAGCTCGTCCCGAGCCTCGCGCAACTCATCTAGCGTGTCGCCAATGCAGAATGCCAGGTGATACAGACCCGGCGCCTTCGGATCGGCGGTTTCGGGGCCTTCCTCGCCAACCTCGAGCAGCGCGAGATCGTGGTGGTTGCCGAGTGTGTAGAACGTCATCGGCATCTGCTCATGACGAGCCGCGAGCTTCATCCCCAGAACCTCACCATAGAACTGCTCGGAGCGTTCGCGGTTGCGGACCTTGATGACTGCGTGACCGAGTTCCTTGACCTGCATCGCTCTCTCCTTCGTAGCCAATGCCGCGACACCGCGGCCGCTGATTGCCGTTCATTCTATGTCGCCAAAGCCGAGTCCTGTGATTTCTTATCTTGACCATCAACCGCGCAAACGACGGAACGCATAGGAGGGCTTTCGAATGGACGAAATCGCGTACACAGTTGACGGACACATCGCCTCGGTCAAACTGCTCCGACCCGAAAAACTGAACGCAATGACCGACGAGATGTACACAGCCATCGGCGACGCCTTCAAGCAAGCAGACGCCGATCCACAGGTCCGCTGCCTGGTCCTCAGCGGCTCAGGACGAGCCTTCTCCTCAGGCCACGACCTCCTCCAGTTCGGCGAGCGCCAGGCCTGGAAACCATGGTCGGGCGAACGTTTCGACAACGGCCTCGAAACCGCTAAGCCGGTGATCGCCGCGATCAACGGTTACTGCCTCGCCGGAGGACTCGAGCTCGCCCTCTACTGCGACATCCGCATCTGCGACACCACCGCCCAGTTCGGCTGCCCCGAGCCGCGCTGGGGCATCCTCCACGGCTACGGCGCACTGCGCACGCCGGGTCTGGTCGGCACCTCCGACGCCATGCGCCTGCTCCTCACCGGAGAGTTCATCGACGCCCCCGAAGCCCTGCGCATCGGCCTCGTCAGCCAGGTCGTCGAACCATCGGACTTGCTCGACACCGCCAACGACATGGCCGCAAAGATCGCCGTCAACAGTCCCCTCGCCATTCGCCTGACCAAGGAACTCGCCCGCCGAGGCCGTGACATGTCCCTCCCCGACGGTCTCCGCCTCTACCAGGAGTACTCCCGCCTCGCCTTCAGCTCCGACGACGCCCGGGAAGGTACCCGAGCCTTCGCCGAGCGCCGCGACCCCGAGTACCAGGGCTGAACGCGTAGGATGACAGGAGAGAGCGAAGAGCGATGCTCAAGCCAATAACGACTGACTCACGGGCTGAACTCATCAACTGGGAAATCCTGAGCTCCGACACGTTCCCACCCATCGACGAGTGGGACGAAGACGACTGGGACGACGCGGCGCTCGCCACGCTTGTTCACTACTACCTGGAAGAAGATCGGAAGAGCGGCAAGGTCCAACCAACCATTTCACTCGAAGAAGTCCTTGCAAAACGCGGACTCACGCTCGACGACCTCAAGTAGAGCCCGTGCCTCCACGGGTCACGTTCGCCGACCGCGCCAATCAGGCGCTTGATCGGCTCCCGATGGACACCCAGTTCAGGGTGCTGGATCGAATCACTCGGTTGCAGGCAGCTCCGCGAGGACCAGGTTCGACGAGATTGGAAGACTTCGACGATGTCTGGAGGGTCAGGGTTGGCGACTATCGCATCGCCTACACCCTCCACGACGATGACAACCTGATTCGAATCGAACAGGTTGGACATCGCCGCGACTTCTATCGACGGCTTGGTCGCCTCTCCCACTTGCGCTGAGCCTCGTTCACTTCCCTAGCCTTGGTGCGAATCTGGATCTGAGATGAGAACGGAGCCCACCATGTCGCTCACCGCCGACGACCGCTCAGAAATCATCGTCCTCGCCGGACGCTACAGCCAATCCCTCGACCTCCGCGACCCCGAGGCCTGGCGCGCCGTCTGGACCGACGACGCCGTCATGGAAATGGAGCTGCAAGAACTCTGGATCACCGGCGACGCCCTCTGGAACCTGGCAGCCGGCGACGACGACAGCCCCGACGATCGCGTCTCCCGCCACCAGCCCTCGAACTTCGTCATCGACGGCGATGGCGACGAAGCCACTATGTCGTCCTACTGCACCGTCGTCAGCGCCGGCAGCCGCGACAATCCGTTCGGCGAACCCGCTCGGATCACGTTCCAGGGACGCTACGTCGACCGGCTGCGTCGGGTCGACGGCGCCTGGAGGCTCGCCCACCGCAAGATCATCACCGACTGGATCGACTCCGACATCAACGCTCAGGTCACAGGCGAGAACGCGGCCAGCGCACAAAGCGAAGCTGCGTCTTAGATCTTCGCCGCGACGCCGCCGTCGATATTGATGATCTCGCCCGTGATAAACCGCGAGTCATCGCACGACAGGAACAGCACCAGGTTGGCGACGTCAATCGAGTAGCCCGGACCCTGCACGATCTGGGCGAAGTCAAACATCTTCTCGAAGACGTGGTGCCCGCCGTCGGGGTCGTTGTACGTACCGCGAGTCGCTCCGGGCGTAATGATCTGACCCGGTCGCACGCAGTTGACGCGGATATTGTCCCGGCCTCCCGCCCCCGCCATGTAGCGCGTCAGCGCGTCGACGCCGGCCTTCGCCGCGTAGTACGAGGCCGAGGCCGTGCCGAACTCGTCCTGCATCCGCGAGGAAAAACCTCGCTGAGCAGCAAGCGAGGACATGTTCACGATCGCCCCGCCGCCCTGAGCCTTGATGTGCGGCCACACGGCCTGGCTGACGTAGAACGTCCCCGTCAGATTGACGTTGACCACCCTCAGCCAGTCTTCATTGGGCTCATTGGGGAACTGGCCAGGTCCGCCCCCACCGGCGTTGTTGAACAGCAGGTCAATCTGACCGTAAGCCTGGGCCGCCTGTTCGACCGCCGCGACGACAGAGTCGTTGTCCCCCACATCGCACGCGACAAACGTCGCCTCGCCGCCCGATTCCCTGATCTCCGCGACGATCGCCTCGCCCTCGGGCACCCGGCGCGCCATCAGGATGACCTTCGCGCCTTCAGCGGCGAACAACCGCCCGGTCTCAGCGCCGATCCCGCTGTTGCCGCCGGTGATGATTGCGACCTTGCCATCGAGCTTGCCCACGCGATCCTCCAAGCGTCGAGACGCCCGCCGCTCCACAGGTCGGCGGGCTGAGATCATCCTAGCGAGGGTCAGGCTCAGTGGTCGGGCTCAGTCGCCTCCGGTGGTTGCCAGTTGATTTGCCAGGAAATGCCGAACCGATCGACGCAGGAACCGAAGTAACTGCCCCAGAACATGTCGGCCATCGGCATCGAGACTTCCCCGCCGGCGGCGAGCGCAGCGAACTTCTCGTCTGCATCCTCGCGGCTCGGCGGCGAATAAGAGATCGAGAAGTTGTTGCCCACGACGGGGCCGCCGAAGGCAGGATTGGAATCGCTGCCCATCAGCACGCTCTCGCCAATGGGCAGGGAGACGTGCATGATGAAGCTCTTGGCTTCCTCCGGTACACCCATGTCGGGCGGACCGTCGCCAAACGTCTGCAGCTCCGAAAACTCCCCACCAAAGACCGACCGATAGAACTCAAACGCCTCGCGGCAGTTGTCCTCAAACGTCAGGTAGGTATTCAGCGTCATCGAAATCTCCTCACTCCGTGCCAGCGAACCACTCCAATCTAACGTCGAATATCCCCACAATTGCGATTCCCACCGAGGGAGATCGGTGCAACACACCGCTCAATGCGCTCCAGAGGATCCCCCATCCGCCCCCCTCCGATGCCCCGCGCCTGACGCGGGGCCCAGAGCACCGACCTCCGCTGGGGCAACACCGTCTCCCTCAGCAACAACGCCAGTCTCCCCTTCCCCTTTTCTCCCCCCTCTGGGGGGAGATGCCGAAGGCAGAGGGGGGCAACGCAAGCCACACAACATTGCTCATCCCTTAACTCCATCCCGCAATCCACCCACGCACTCCCAAACCCCGATACCATCAGAACATACGTCCACTCAAAACTAAGGAGAAATCCCATGCCCAACCGCTTCCACTTCCGAGCCAGAATCGACCGCCTCTGGCGACGCTCTGGGGCGCACAACCCCGGCTACGTCCGTCTCAAGGCCCTCAACACCATCATCCGCGAAATGTTCGCCCCGACCGAACGGGCCCGCCTCAACCATCAGCTCTACTTCGCCACCGACCCCTACGACGTCGCCCGCCACCAGCTCCGCGACCTCTACGACCGCGCCTCCCCTTCCCTTTCTCCCCCCGCCGGAGGCGGGGGGAGATGTCACGGAGTGACAGAGGGGGGCTCCCCGCAAGACGACGAATCGCCCGAGGAAGACGACGACCCCTGGTAATCGGCCTCGCTCTCTTTTTTCTCGCGTTTTCTTTTTTCTGGGGGCCAACCGACCCCCGGCTTCGACGCGCCCCCCGCCTGTCGTAAACTTGCCAGACTGGCGATCACTTGGAAGACCTCATGCCCGACTCACCCATCCGCTTCGGCTGGTACATCCCCACACACGGCGACCTGACCAACTTCGCCGACCCCGACCAGTTCATCCCCGCCTCCATGGAGATGTTCGAACGCGTCGCCCTCGCCGCCGAGTCGGCCGGCTTCGAGTACGCCCTGGTCCCCGTCACGCCCACCTGCTGGGAGGCCTGGATCTCGACCGCGATGATGTCGGCCAAAACGACGAAGCTCAAGATGCTCGTCGCCGCCCGGCCGGGCTACATCCTGCCCACCCAGATGGCCCGCATGGTCGCGGCCTTCGACCAACTCTCCCAGGGCCGCGTCTACATCAACCTGATCGCCGGAGGTAATCCTCGAGAGCTGGCCGGCGACGGCATCACCTACAGCCACGACGAGCGCTACGAGGTGATGGACGAATCCGTCGAGATCATGAAAGCCCTGTGGACCTCGCACGACCGGATCGATTGGGAGGGCAAGCACTACCAGCTCAAGGGCGCCCACGCCTACCCCAAGCCCTACCAGGACCCCTGGCCCCGCTTCTACATCGGCGGCGAGTCAGACGCCGCCCGAGACGTCGGCGCAAAACATGCCGACTGCTACCTCTTCTGGGGCGACACCCCCGAAGCGACCGCCGTCAAGGTGCTCGACGTCAGGCGCCGTGCTGAAGGCTTCGGTCGCCCCAAAATCAACTTCGGCATGCGCATGCAAGTCTGTGTCCGCGAGACCGAGGAAGAAGCCTGGGAAGCAGCTCACAGCCTGATCGAAGGCACCACCGATCGCCAGCGCGAGCTGCGCAAGAACTGGCGCGGCGAGTCCGAGGCCGACAGCCGCATGTGGCAACTCGCCGATGAGTCCAGTGACAACGACTACCGCATTGCCCCCCATCTCTGGAGCGGGCTGAGCACCGTCCGCGGCGGCGCGGGACTCGCCGTCGTCGGCAACCCGCAGCAAGTCGCCGACACCCTGCAGCAGTTCATCGACATCGGCTGCACCGAGTTCTGCCTCTCCGGATACCCCCACGACGACGAGGCAAAGCGCTTCGGCGACTGGGTCATGCCGATCGTCCACGAACGCAATAGGGTGAATCTGACGAGCGACGAGCCGTCCTTGGCCGTCGCCGACTGAGGCAGTTGAGGAGACTGGACATGTCACGAGTGCAACTCGCATTGAACGTGGCCGAGCTCGACTCGGCGATCGACTTCTACACCCAGATGTTCAAGACCGAACCGCACAAGGTGCGTCCCGGCTACGCCAACTTCGAGGTCGCAGACCCGCCCCTCAAGTTGGTGCTGATCGAAAACCCGGCCGCCGCCGCGCCGCTCAACCATCTCGGCGTCGAGGTTGGAACCACCACCGAAGTCCACGCCGAGACCCAGCGCTTCGGCGAACTCGGACTCGACCTGGAGATCGAGGACCAGGTGGTTTGCTGCCACGCCGAGCAGGACAAGGTCTGGGTCTCCGACCCCTCCGGCACCCGCTGGGAGGTCTACACGATCACCGACGACCTGCCCGAAGCATCCTACGCATCCCGCGCCGCCAACCTGATCCCCCTCACCGAGGTCACCGCCGGTGGCGAGGCCATCGAGGACTGCTGCGCCGACGGAGGCCTTTGCGTCGGCTAGGTACCGATCTCTGCCAACTCGGCCGCCCGCTGGAAGATCACGCCCAGCATCTCCTCGGTCAGCAGACCCGTAAACGTGTTGCGCTGGCTGGGGTGGTACGAACACACCACCGTCAGATCACCGATCCGGTGCTCCAGACCGTGCCCAAACTTCGGACGCGGCCGAATCCCAAGCTCCCGAGCACAGTTCTCCCAGGCAAACAATCCCAGACAGACGATCACCCGCAGCTCGGTCAGCAACTCCAACTCTCGCCGGAAGTAGGGCAAACACCGGTCGCGCTCGGTCACCGTCGGCCGGTTGGCAGGCGGAGCACATCGCACGATCGAAGTGATCCGCACCCCACGCAACTCCAGCCCATCCTCGGCCGACACTGACTCCGCCCGGTTCGCAAGCCCCGCCTGCCAGATCGCCCGATACAGCCAGTCCCCCGATCGATCGCCGGTAAACATCCGCCCCGTCCGGTTCGCCCCATGCGCCGCCGGCGCCAGCCCCACGACCAGGACCCGCGCGTCGGCCGGACCGAACGACGGCACCGCCCTCCCCCAGTAGTCCTCGTCGCGAAACGCCGCCCGCTTCTCCACCGCGGCCTGCTCGCGCCACTCGACGAGGCGTGGACATTGCCGGCACTCGGCGACCTCGCGGTCGAGTTCTGCCGCCTCGAATTTACGCACTTCTGGATCGCTGCTCCCACTCATTCGGCCATAGTGAATCTACAGCGGCGCGGCGCCCAACGACACATAAGCGACACACCATGACTCTGACCAGACCACAACCGGTTGCGATGTTGTCTCGAACCTTCGCTCGTCGCAGCGGCGCGCCCGCAGCCCGCTCCCTGCCTCGTTGGCATCTGCCCGTCGACTGGCGCCGCGCCTTGAGCTTGCAACGCCGCCTGTTGAGCGGCGATCTGAGCGTGATCGGTGAAGCGGCCCGCAACCAGTCCGACACCCGCCCCGCGCTGGCGGTGCTGCTGATCGGCCTCTTCGCCTCCGGGCTCGGTGCCTGGCTCTGGGTGTTGTTCGATACCGGAGTGGTCGGCCACAGCGCCCTGCGTGTGCTCTTGCTCGGCTCCTTGGCGTCCTTGGCCGGCTGGGGCCTGTGGCTCGCCGTGACCTGGCACGCGTTGCGCTCGATCTTTCAGATTTCCGTCGACTGGCCCAACTTGCTGCGACCGCTCGCGCTGGTCGGCGGATTCGCCGTCTGGCAGTTCTTCATGCTCGCCGGACCGGCCAGCTTCGCCATCGGGCTGGTGACCACGATCGCCGGCGTCCTGCTCACCATCCTCGCTGTCCGAGCCGCCGCGCCCGAGGCGGACGACCGAGCCGCAGTCATCAGCGTCGGCATCGGTTTCGGCGTCTACGCCCTCGTGCTCTCCCTGCTCGCCGACCTCACCGGCGTCGGCTCAGGCCTCTTCGTCCACGCACTTGGATAAGTCGGCCAAGCTGGCTAGGTGACCGTCAACTCGACACCCGCCTCGCACAGCTCACACTCGTCAGGCGCATAGCTCGCCACATCGATTGCCAGACAAGAGAAGGTCTCGAGCCCGCCAAAACCAGTCGTTCCATCGGTTCGATCGACGACCAGTCCCACTCCAACCGGAGTGCCGCCTGCTTCGACCACCGCATCGAGCGTGTCCCTGACCGAGCCGCCGGTCGTCAGTACATCATCAACGACCAGTACCGTCTGACCCTCATCAATCGTGAAGCCGCGACCCAGGTAACGTCCGCCGCTCTCTCCGCGCTCGGCAAAGTATGCGTTGATCGACTCACCCAGATGCTTCGCCGTTTCGTGTGCCAACAGAATGCCGCCAGTGGTCGGACCAACAACGAGATCAGGCTCAAGAGGCCGGAAGTGGTCAGCCAACTGCTGGCACAACGCCTCGGTCACATGAGGCTTCTCCAACAACCGGAACTTCTCGATGTACGTATCGCCATGCCGCCCCGACGCGTATTGGAAGTGCCCCGTGAGCACTGCGCCGGCCTCCTCAAGCAAGGTCATCGCATCAGGAGCGGAGTCGGTCATGGCAGGATCTCTCCGTTGTAGTCGGTCGCGTGAGTCGAGATATCGCTCGAGATCTTGTCGAACGGGAACCAGCGGAACATCACCTCGCCAACGATCTGGTCCTCGTGAATCGGACCGAAGGCGTGCGAGTCCTGGCTGCTGTTCCGATTGTCGCCGAGCACGAAGTAATGCTCGGGCGGGATCACAGCCGGGCCCCACTGGTAGCTGGGCGGCTCAAAGATGTAGTCGTGCTCATCCAGCTCGATCCCATTAACAAAGACCCGTCCGCGAACCACCTCCACCGTGTCGCCGGGCAGGCCAATCACCCGCTTCACGAAATCATGCGCGCTCTGGTAGGGCGGTCGGAAGATGATCACAGACCCACGATGTGGACCAGACAGCAGGAAGTCGCCGTTGCTGCGTCCCGGCACGAGCGCGTCGAACGGACCCAGGTCGACCTCCCAGTACCCAATCTTGTTGACCAGGACGAGCTCCGAGCTGGCCAGCGTCGGCTGCATCGAGCGCCCCTCGACCTGGAAGTTCTGCACCGCTTCGCGAGCCAGGAGAAACACAATCAGACCGAGGATCGCCGTCTCGATGATCTCTCGCAGCGCCCCGTACTGCAGCCTCATGCGATCGAGCTTATCCGCCTCTAAGATGAGCAAGAACGCAACCCATGAGAGTGTTTACGGAGCGTCCGAGATGAGAGCAGTGCGGCTGGCGACCGAGGGCCCGATCATCCGCCCCGACATGGACGCTCGCATGGGGGACAACATTAACGGCCCCTCCCTGATCCGGGTGCCCGAATGGCTGCCCAATCGGTTGGGCGAGTTCTACCTCTACTTCGCCGACCACAAAGGCTCTTACATTCGCCTCGCCGTCGCCGATGACCTGCTCGGACCATGGCGCACGCACGAGCCGGGCGCGCTGCAGCTCATCCAAACCACGTTTCCAAAGTCGGGCGACGAATTCGACCCCAACCTGGGCCCGGCAATGAAGAAGGGACACGTCTACCCCCACATCGCTTCTCCCGACGCAATCGTCGACGACGATGGTCGACAGATCCGCCTCTACTTCCATGGACAGCTCTACGACGGACGCCAGGTCTCGCGAGTCGCGACATCCAGCGACGGCATCAGTTTCAAAGCCGGAGAGGAAATCCTCTCGACCAGCTACCTGAGAATGATCCGCCTCGACGACGTCGCCGAACCCGGCTGGTACGGCATGTCCATGCCGGGCATCATTTATCACTCCGACGACGGCCTGTCCGGATTCGAGCAAGGGCCGCAACTCTTCCCCGATACCATGCGCCACTGCGCCCTCATGCGCCGTGGCGAAACCCTCTGGGTGTTCTGGTCAAACGCTGGCGACGCACCAGAGCGAATCTACGTCTCACCAATCGAGCTAGCGGGCGACTGGCGCTCATGGACCGCTGGAGAACACCGTGAGGTCCTGCGACCCATCTACGACTGGGAAGGCGCATCGCTGCCGATCGCGCCCAGCATTCGCGGCTTCGCGCCCGATCCGGTGCATGAGCTCCGCGACCCGGCCATCTTCGAGGAGAATGGCAGCGCCTACCTCCTCTACACCGTCCAGGGCGAACGCGGGATCGCCATCGCCCAGCTCGATGCCGGCTAGGTAGGTCCGCAGAGTCGACGTGCCGCGCGAGTACTATCCCATCTTCTTCGACCTCAACGGCCGCTCCGTACTGGTCATCGGAGGCGGCAGGCTCGCCCTGGAGAAGGTCAACGGCCTCCTTGCCGCACAGGCCTGCGTCACGGTGGTTGCCCCCAATCTGAATGAGGATCTAGGAGACCTGCACGAGGCAGGACAAATCGAGCACCTGGCCCGTGAGTACCAAACCGGAGACATGCAAGACCGAGCCCTCGTCATGGCCGCCGACGACGACCCGGCCGGCAACGCGGCCCTGCGCGCAGACGCCCGCGCGATCGGCGTGCCGCTCAACGCCGCAGACGATCCAGCAAACTGCGACTTCATCCTGCCCGCTGTGGTACGAGAATCTCCGCTCACTCTGGCAATCTCAACCGGCGGAGGCAGCCCGGCCATGGCTCGCCGCGTGCGAGAAGAACTAACCGAGTACCTCAACGCCGAAACGTCCAGCCTGGCCGAGTTGGTCGCTGAGGTCAGAACCGAACTCAGACAGCAGGACAAGTTCGCCGCGATCCCGTCCGAAGCATGGCAGGCCGCCATGGACGCCCAGTTGCGCATCTTGCTCGCCCAGCGCCGCCGACCCGAGGCCAAGACGCTTCTGCTCTCCCGACTGCATGCGGCAGCCTCCGCATCCGACGAATGAATATGCACCGCACCATGCGGCTCGGCGGACGCGCCAGCAAGCTGTCGAAGGTGCAGGCCGATCTGGCTTCAGAGGCACTGGCCGCCGTAGGGATAGAAACAGAGTTCGTTCCGATCGAGACGCAAGGAGACCGTGACCGAACCTCGAGCCTGCGCGTCATCGGAGGACAGGGAGTGTTCGTCCGAGCGGTTGAATCGGCATTGCTCGAAGGCGAAATCGACCTCGCCGTGCATTCGGCCAAGGACGTACCGCCTGCAACAGCTGAGGGAACCACTCTCGCCGCATATCTGCCACGCGGAGACGTCCGCGACGCCCTCGTCAGCCGCGATGGCGTCGGCCTGCTCGACCTTCCCCAAGGCGCAAAGGTCGGAACTGGGTCACGACGACGAGCCGCCCAACTCCTGCGACTGCGACCCGACCTCGAGGTCTGCGATATCCGTGGCAACGTCGATACGCGAATCAGCAAAGTCGAAGACGGTGAGTATGACGCCGTGATCGTCGCCGCGGCTGGGCTCCAAAGGCTCGGACGCAATCCCTCGGAACTGATCCCCATCGACCTGATGATGCCTTCCCCTGGGCAGGGCGCGCTCGTGATCCAGTGCCGCACAGAGGACGCAGAGCAGGTCTCGGCAGCCAATCACGCGCCCACTGCGCAAGCCATCTCAGCCGAGCGCGCCATGCTGCGAGCCCTGGGCGCAGGCTGCTCGCTCCCGCTAGCCGCCCTTGGCGGCATGCGAGGCGGTGAGGTCCTGCTTGCCGGTCGATTGCTCAGCGCCGATGGATCGGAGCGGATTGAGCTTCAGCGTTCAGGCGACGCTCCTGAGGCGGTCGGAGTAGAGGTCGCCGAAACGCTGCTCGAGCGCGGCGGGCAACGGCTGATGGAAGAGGAAGGCGAAGCTTGAGCGCCTCGCACGAGACGATTCACCCGGTAGCCCTGGTCGGCGCCGGCCCGGGCGATCCCCGCCTGATCACGCTCGCGGGAGCGGAGGCGCTCAAACAAGCAGATGTCGTCCTGCACGACCGCCTGGTCTCGCCCGAACTGCTCAAACTCGCCAGGAATGCCGAGCTAATCAATGTCGGCAAGACTCCGGATGGCCCGTCAACGCCCCAGGATCAGATCAACCAGAGGATGATTGAATCTGCCCGCCGCGGACACCGCGTCGTGCGTCTTAAGGGAGGCGACCCGTTCGTCTTCGGTCGCGGAGGGGAAGAGGCCTCGGCGTTGGCCGCAGCGGGCATCCCGATGCAGCTGATCCCCGGAATCTCAAGCGCCGCCGCCGCCGCCGCCGCATTCGGCATCGCTGTAACCGACCGTCGAGCAGCATCCGCCTTCACCGTCGTCACAGGATCAGAAGGCGACGGCGACGCCCCGCCAATCGACTGGGACGCAGTGGCAAGAGTCGGCGGAACGATCGTGGTGATGATGGGCTGGCGAAACTTCGGCGAGATCGCCCGTCGACTGATCGAAGCCGGCCTCTCACCATCGACGCCGTCCGCCGCGATCGAACAGGCTTGGACCTCATCCCAGCGAGCCATCTTCGCTCCACTGTGCGAACTGAGTAGTCGTGCAGCAGACTTGAATCCTCCGGTGACGGTCGTGATCGGAGAGGTCACTTCGCTGGCAACGCCCGAGGCTTCCCAGAACATCAAGGGTCATCGAGTTCTCGTCACGAGGGCGGCAGCACAGGCAGGACCATTGGTCGAACGTCTCCGTGCGATCGATGCCGACGTCGTGCAGTTGCCCACAATCGAGATCAGGCCGGCCGACCAGGAACGAATCGACAGATCGATTCGACAGTTAGCAGCAGGTCGCTATGACATCGTGGGCTTAACGAGCGTCAACGGAGTCCACCATCTCTGGGATGCCCTCCGACGCTGCGGCTTGGACGCCCGAGCGTTCGCCGATGTCCGCGTCGCCGCAATCGGCAGCGAGACGGCCCGTGCATTGCAAGAACGAGGAATCACGGCTGACATCATGCCGTCAACGTTCACTTCTGCCGCGCTCGCCGCGGTATTGACGCAAGAGGACCTCCGGGGCCGGCGAATACTGTTGGCTCGCGCAGCGCAAGCAAGAACCCTGCTCAGAGATCGATTGCAAGACGCCGGCGCCGAAGTAGATGACGTAGCGCTCTACGACACCGTCATTCCTCCAGCCCGGGAAGATGCATTGGCCGAACTGCGAAACGGCGTCGATGTCGTGACCTTGACATCGCCGTCAACTGCTCGCGGACTGGCCGAGCTAGCCGGCGACACGGTCGATTTAGACTCATTACATACCGTGTGCATCGGCCCGGTAACCGCTGAGGCCGCGCGGCAACTGGGCTTCCGCGTTGTCGCAACCGCGGAGACGCACACGATCGAGGGATTGGTCCAGGCCGTCGGGCGATACATCGCCAGCCGGGTATCGCCGCCCAAACCCTGAACGGGAACCACGATGACCACCACTCAGCGCCCACTGGCAAGCATCGAAACCACCGATATCCCCACCGCGCATCGGATGCGTCGTCTCCGACGCTCCGAGGGGCTCCGCCGCATGGTGCGAGAAACACGTCTCGCGCCGACCGACTTCATCTATCCCGTGTTCGTCACGACCGGCCACGGTGTCCGCGAACCGATTCCCTCAATGCCCGGTCAATCACGACTATCAGTCGACCAACTTGCCCAGGAGGCTGCCGAGCTCCGCTCGCTCGACATCCCGGCAATCCTGCTATTCGGCATTCCCGAGTCAAAAGATGCCCAGGGCAGTGGCGCTTGGATACCCGACGGCATCATCCAGCAGGCCACGCGAGCGCTCAAGCAAGCTCAGCCGGAGCTGATCGTCGTCACCGATGTCTGCCTCTGCGAGTACACCGACCATGGCCATTGCGGAGTCCTGGCCGACGACGGTTCTGTGCTCAACGACGCGTCGGTCGAGCTGCTGGCGCAGACCGCACTGAGCCAGGCCGAGGCCGGCGCCGACGTGATCGCGCCCTCAGACATGATGGACGGACGCATCGGAGTGATCCGCCTTGCGCTCGATCAAGGCGGCTTCGACGACCGAACCCTGCTCGCCTACTCAGCCAAGTTCGCCTCAGCCTTCTACGGTCCATTCCGAGACGCCGCCGACTCCGCGCCACAGTTTGGCGATCGCCGCGCCTACCAGATGGATCCGCCCAACGCCCGCGAGGCGATGCGCGCAATCGAGCGCGACCTCGCTGAAGGCGCCGACATGGTCATGGTCAAGCCGGCCCTCGCCTACCTCGACCTCGTCCGCGAAGCGAGACAACGATTCGACGCCCCGCTCGCCGCCTACAACGTCAGCGGCGAGTATGCGATGTTGAAGGCCGCCGCAGCGAACGGCTGGATCGATGAAGAACGCGTCGTGCTGGAAACCTTGATCGGAATCCGACGAGCCGGAGCCGATCTGATCTTGACCTATCACGCCAAGGACGCTGCGCGCTGGTTAGCCCGTAAGGGTGCCTGACCCCATGCTCGCCATGCCGGCTAGCCGACGCAACCGCACTACTCAATCTGAACCGCCATACCCGAGGGAGACGCATGAGCGAATCGAGCACTGAAACGCCAACCGAACCCGCTCCGCCGACCGTCGCTGCCGCCGCCGCCGTCAACACCGTCCGGGCAGTCGCGTTCGACTGCTACGGCACCCTCCTTCAACTCGAGGAGCGCCAGTTCGCCTCGCTAATCCAGGAAATGCTGCACGAGCACGGCGTTGATCACGCCACGGGCGATGACGTCTGGGACGCCTGGCTCGAGGCTTCGCGTGAGATGGCTAAGCGAGAAGGCCGCAACCTTGAGCGCCCGCTCGAAGGCCCGGAACCAACCTTCCGGCCGTTCTCCGAGACCTGGCCCTACTTCTTTGGCGAAGCGTTCAAGCATCACTCGGTCGAAACAATCCCACCCGCAACCGCGTTCCAGCACCTCTGGGACGTGCTCTCAATCGCTCCGGCCTACCCAGAGGTAGAGCCCGTCTTTGCCGAACTGGCGAGCCGCGGTTACCGAATCGCCATCGGCAGCAACGCCGATGACGACCATCTCGAACACGCGCTGGACAAGGCCGGGATCGAGGTCGAGATGGTGCTCTCGTCCGAGGAGGCGCAGTCCTATAAGCCGCGTAAACCCTTCTTCGAACAGCTATGCGATCGTCTCGATCTTGAGCCCTGCGAAGTGCTCTACGTCGGCGACAGCCCCTGGGCCGACGTCACCGGAGCCAACCACGCCGGCTTGCCCGTCTACTGGGTGTCCCGCTATCCCGATCCCGAGCGCGAGAAGATGATGCGCTCACATCCCACCTGGAGCGGTCCCGATCTCACCGGGATCTTGGATGCGCTTCCCGCTCAGGCGCCTGCCTAGCCGTCCCAACGCACCAACTGTCCACACGCTATCCACCGGCTCTCGGCCGCGGCCTGAAGTAGTCCACGTATCAGATACAATATGTACATATCGATAACCTAAGTGATCAATACTTGGGGAGCACTCGACAACTCGAATCGGGAGCGGCGCGATGCGCATTCAGACATCACAAGCGGCCCTGCAGCATGGGCTCAGTGTCGTGTCAAGGGCCGTCGCGGCTCGTCACTCACTTGACCAGCTGCGCCACGTTCACCTCGAAGCCGACGACGAAGGCGTCCGCCTGACAGCAACCGACACCGAGATCGCCATGATCTGCAGCATCGACGCCGTCGTCTCCGAGCCCGGTGCGATCACTATTCCACACCGATTCATCAACGACCTCGTTTCGGCGCTCTCCTCGGCTGAAATCACCATCGACGTCGCCGAAAACTCCCTCGTCGCCCAGATTCGCGCCTCCGATGCCAACGAATCATCGATTCACGGCATGTCGCCAACCACCTACCCAAACATCCCCGGCATCGGCGAGGGCGACTGGATCAAGATCGTCGCCCGCGACCTACGAGAAGCGCTGCGTCACGTGGTCTTCGCTGCAGCGACCGACGATGGCCGACCCGTGCTGACCGGAGTCCACTTCCGTTTCGAGGGCGACAAGATGACGCTCGCGGCGGCCGACGGTTTCCGTCTCGCCGTCTACGACATGAATGTCGCCTCCGAGCTGTCCGACCGGCTGGAGATCACGGTCCCGGCGCGCGCCCTGACCGAACTTGAGCGACTGTTAACCGATGACGACTCAGCCGTCGAGATGTACATCCACGCCGACCGCACCTACGTCCGCTTCCACGTGCGCTCGGTGCAGATGACTGCACAACTGATCCAGGGCAACTACCCCAGCTACGACCAGCTGATCCCATCCGAATACCAGACCAGGGCCATCCTGCCTGGCGCGGTGCTCCAGGGAGGCGTGCGCTCCGCAGCCGTGTTCGCCAGGGAGTCGAGCGGCATCATCCGACTGATCTTCAGCGGCGAAGGATCCGACCAGAACATCACCCTGACCGCTCGCGCGGAAGAGCTCGGCAACCACCGCGGCCGCGTCGATGCGGTGATCGAGGGCGACGGCTCAAAGATCGCGTACAACGTCCGCTACCTGCAGGACGTCCTGCAAATCGCCAGCGGTCCTGCCTCGGCGGAAATCGCGATGGAAACCAGCGGACCCAGCAATCCGGGCGTCTTTCGCGTCGTCGGACGCGACAACTACGTCCACGTGCTCATGCCCATGTTCGTCCAGTGGGAAGACGCCTAGGCCGGCTCGCTCGCAACGTGGTGCATCGTGGCTGAATGGGAGATCAAGGCAGTTAGCCGCGACCGCGCCGGCAACTCCCTGTCCTTCTGCGGCGATGAACCCTTCAACTGGAACGTCTGGATCCACGACCTGATCGACGACATTGAGGGTGGTCGACACTCGTACGTGGTCAGCGGTCCCCTCGGCAAGTTGGTCGAGGTAGTCGTCTCCGTGGAATCGCAGGGCAAAATCGTGCGCAGCCATCCCGACGCCGGGGACGATCTGCTGACCCAGCTGCCGCGTTGCTAAAGGACGGTGGTGCCGTCTTGGCTATTGCGGTCTCGGCTCATACGTACGGTCGCGAGGCGCAGGAAGCGCTCGCCCAGGCCATCGATCGTTGTAAGACGATCAGCGGCCAGCACGATCCGCTCGCGGCCGTCACGATCGTCGTGTCCTCGTCGCTGGCCGGTTATCACATCCGACGCTCGCTGGGACGCCGACCCGGCGGCATGGTCAACGTGCAGGTCAAGCCGCTCCAGGCGCTGTTGGAGCTGATCGGTTCCACCTCCCTCACCAACGCGGGACGCCGTCCATTGCCGGACGTCCGCCGCAACGAAGCCATCCGCGAAGTCGCCGAGTCAGGGCCGTCCGTCTTCGGCGACGTACCAATCGAGGGCGGAGTCCTCAGGACGCTGACTCAGCGCTTCGCCGAGTTCGACGACTGCGACCGAAGTCAACTCGAGACCCTTGCCGGGCAGGGAGGCATTCCCGCCTACCTGGTCGATCGCTACGACGCCTACCTCGCACAGACCAGTGACTTCTACACCCAACGAGACCTGGCCGTCTCGGCGACCGAGGCGCTGCAGCACCAACCCAACGTACTGCGCGACATCGGCGCGGTCATCATCTACCTACCCGGAGACCTGACCGCTTCGTCCCGCTCCTTCCTCAGTGCGCTTGCTGTTCACACAGATGTCGAAGTGATGCTTGGCATGACCGGCGACCCCGAAGCGGTCGATCGACACAAACTCGAGAGCTGGGGAGAAAACCCGGACCAGGCCGTTGACCAGTTCGCCGACCAGCTACCGACGGCGCAGCAAATTGTCCAATCCCCGGACGCCGAGGAAGAGGTGCGCCACGCCATCCGCGAGATCTCTGCGTCCCTGCTCGCAGAAGAACCCACGCCCCTGCATCGGTCCGCCATTCTCTACCGACAGCCAGAGCCCTACCAGCGAATCTGCGCCGAGCAGTTGGACGCCGCCGGACTCACCTGGAACGGCCGCAACTCGGAGACATTGGGTCAGTCGATAGCAGGAAGGACCCTCGACGGCCTACTGGGACTGATGACGGACGCGCCGACCACATGGTCCGCCGATGTCGCGCCCTGGCTCGCCGCCGCTCCGATCCGAGCCGCAGACGGCGACCTCGCGCCCATCGCCCGATGGAATCAACTGGCGCGTCGCGCCAACCTGCAGCGAGGACCCGGTGAGTGGCCAACCCGTCTCCAGCGATACCGAGCAACCTGCCTCGACGATCTGGAGCGGCTCAGGAAATCCGCCGACGAAAGCAAACCCGGACGATTGCCCTGGGTCGAAGCCGAGATCGCTCAGATCGAAGAACTGACCGAGTTCGTAGACCGCCTGGCGAAGTTCGCGACGGACACTCCCTCGTCCGACAACTGGTTGGACTTCGCTTCTCACGCCCGAGAACAACTCACGCAACTCCTCGGCGACCGTGACGCCTTCGCCGCGAACGCCGCCGGCGAGGACGACCTCGAGCTGGCCCGCTGGGACGACGTCCAGGCGTTGCTGACAGAACTGTCCTGGCTCGACGACCTGAGTCAAGCAACGGCCGAGCGCTTCGTCTCCGCCACCCGGCGCGGCTTGGAGAAACCGACGGGACACCACGGCCGCCTCGGCGACGGCGTCTACGTCGGCCCGCTGAGCTCGGCCGCCGCCATGCAGTGGGACGTCATCTACATCGTCGGCGCCGCCGAGAAGTCGCTACCCCAAACCCGCTCCGAAGATCCGCTGCTCTCCGACCAACTCCGAGCCCGGGCATCCCTGCCGGGAGCGTCCGACCACATGCGCCGGGAGCGCGCCGACTACCTCGCCACCCTGCACTCGGGCAAGCGCCGGGTGCTCACCTATCCCCGAGCCGACCTGCGCGAGCAGCGCCCCAAACTGCCCGGCCGTTGGCTGCTCGAGTCCGCCTCGGAACTCAACCAGGGCCAACGGATCTACGCCTCCAAGATCGACCGCGTCCCCAGTGAGATCGTCCATGCCGCTCCATCCTTCGAGCAGTCGCTCGTCTCTGCCGACACGCCCGCCGACCCTCAAGAGTTTGACCTCCGAAGCATCCGGCAAACCAATCGCCCCGAGCAACACGACCTCGCCGCCCACTGCCCGTCGCTGGGCCGCGGATTCCTGCAGCACGCCGAGCGCTGGCGCACCGAGATGACCCGCTGGGACGGCCTGATCGCCGAAGGCGCGCCCGACGCGGCCGCCCGACCCCACTCAGCCGGAGCCCTCCAGGATTGGGCGACCTGTCCATACCGCTACTTCCTCGGCCGAGTGCTGAGCATCGAGGAACGCGACGACCCCAGAGACGAACTTCAGATCACCCCAATCGACAAGGGTTCGCTCATCCACGACATCCTCGAGCAGTTCTTCAAGCAGGCCTTATCGCAACCATCGCCGGACGAACCCTGGTCCAAGACCGAACGTCAGAGGCTTCAGCAAATCGCCACCGAGAAGTTGGACGAAGCCAAAGAGCAAGGCCTGACCGGTCGAGACCTCCTCTGGCAACGCGATCGCCGCCGCATCCTCAACGACCTCCAGACGCTGCTCGACCAGGACGAAATCCACCGCAAGAAGCTCCAGACCCAACAAATCGACGGCGAGCTCGCCTTCGGCGAATTGCCCGACAGCAAAGCGCTCGTCAACCTGCCGCTCGATGACGGCGCCATCCTGCCGCTGCGCGGCTTCATCGACCGCGTCGACCGCTCAGCAATCAATGACCAGCTAATCGTCATCGACTACAAGACCGGCAGCGAGTTCCCGCCTGCTCGTGATCTGGACAAGGACGTCCTCGTCGGCGGACGATTCCTCCAGTTGCCCGTCTACGCCCACGCCGCCCGACAGGTCTACAACCTGCCCGAGGACGCCACCGTCCAGTCGGCCTACTGGTACATCACCGAACGCGGCGAGTTCAGGTACAACCCGGTCGACTGGGACGAGGCAAACACCGCGCGCTTCGAGCACGCCGTCAACCTGATCGTCAACTACATCAAGGCCGGTATGTTCCCCGCAAATCCCGGCGGCGACCACCACCGGGCCAGGGCCGCCAACTGCGCCTTCTGCAGCTTCGACGCCATCTGCCCCGTCGACCGTCGCCGCCACTGGGACGAGATCAAGCTCGATCCCCAACTCGCCGACTATGTCGAACTCTCCGAAGGCCCCAGCGGGGACGACCAGGACGCATGATCCTCACCGACCAACCCGCCAGGGATCGAATTGAGCACAGCCTCAACGAGACCCTCTTCGTCGAGGCCGGCGCAGGCACCGGCAAAACGCACCAGCTTGTCCAGCGCATTGTCAACCTGATCACCGACGGCAACGTCCAGGCAAACGAGATCGCCGCAATCACGTTCACCGAAAAGGCCGCAGCCGAGCTCTACGACCGCGTCCTCGAAGAACTCGACCAACAGCGAGAACAAGCGACCGACCCCGCGCGCCAGCAGCTACTCGCAGAAGCCTCAGAGCAACTCGACCACGCAGCCATCGAGACCCTGCACGCCTTCGCCGGCCGCATCCTCCGGCTCCACCCGATCGAGGCCGGACTCCCGCCGGGATTCCAAATCCTCGACGAGTCGCAGGCCTCGCTGAAGTTCGCAAAGCGCTGGGAGCAGGCCCTGGACGAGATCCTCGAGGACGAAGCGCTGGCCGATCCACTGCTCGCCGCCTTCGATGCCGGCATCGAACTGGCGAACTTCGAAGCGATCGCTAGAGCCGTGCACCAGGACTGGGACCGAGCCGAGCAAGTTAGCGCCGAGATGCAGGGCGCAGAGTTCGATCCGACATCATTCATCGCCGATCTACGAGACGTGATCGAGCAACGGCGCCGCTGCGTCGACGACACCGACAAGCTCTATGGGCGCCTCGTCCAGCTCCAGCCGTTCGTGGAGAGCCTGGAAGATGCCCACGACGATCCCGGCAAGCTGGTGCGCCTGCTCAAGCACACGACCCCAACCTCGCTCCGAGTCGGCGGCTCCGGCCGCAAGGCAAGCTGGCCCGGAGATGCACACGTCCCGATTCGCGAAACGATGGCCCGACTCAATCAGGAACGCGAGCAACTGCGATGCCAGATCGTCCTCAGTTGTTGCGCGCCGGTCTACAACCAGATCCGTCGGCTCGTGGTCGAGTACGCCGACGAGCGCCGCCGCGAAGGCGAGCTCGAGTTCCAGGACCTCCTCGTCAGGGCCAGTCGCCTGCTGGAAAGCGACGAATCTGTCGCCTCAGCCGTCCGCAACCGCTTCAAGCGGCTACTGATCGACGAGTTCCAGGACAACGACCCCCTCCAAACCAGGATCATCGACGCCATCACCCAGGGCGAGCCGGGCCGGGCCTTCTTCGTCGGCGACCCGAAGCAATCGATTTACCGCTTCCGCCGCGCCGACATCCAGCAGTTCAACCAGGTCAAACGGGAGCAGCAGACAGGACTGACCAGGCTGACCCAGAACTTCCGCTCGACGCCGGGCGTCACCCAATTCATCAACGCCGTCTTCCGACCCTTGATGCTCGAAGGAGGCTCAGACCAGGCCGAGTGGGAAGACCTGAACGCCTACCGCGAGGACATCGAGGATGCCGAGCACGCCGTCACCGTGATTGGCGAGTCGTTCGAAGGCTCAATCAGCGCCGTCCGCAGCATCGAGGCCAAAGCGCTCGCCCGCACGATCGCCAACATCACGGCGTCGAACTGGCGGATCTTCGACAAGCCCAATGACCGATATCGCGACGCACGGTTCGCCGACACAGCCGTCCTCGTCCCGACCAGGACCGGCCTCACCCATCTCCTCCCCGCCTTGGAAGAGCGAGACATCCCCTATCGCCTGGAAAGCCGCTCGCTGGTCTATAACACCCGCGAGATTCGAGACCTCCTGAACCTGCTCCGAGCCATCGACGATCCCACCGACCAGATCGCCCTCGTCGCCGCTCTGCGCTCGCCTGCCTTCACCTGCGCCGACGACGACCTCTATCGCTGGCGCCAGGCCCACGGCCGCTGGGACTACCGGCAGAACCGCCCATCAACCGTCCCGCAGGACGATCCCGTCGCCGAGTCCATGAGCTGGCTCAATGACACCGCCTCACGCCGTTGGGAGATGTCGGTCAGCGCCCTCGTCGGTCACGTCATCCGCGAGCGCCGGCTGATGGAGCTGGCGGTCGTCGAGCGCCAGCCCCGCGAACACTGGGCCCGCTACCGCTTCCTCCACGACCAGGCGCGCGCCTTCTGCGACGGCGGAGGCTCGACCTTGAGCGAATTCCTCGCTTGGGCCGAGTACCAGGCCGAGGCCGACACCCAGGTCATCGAGTCGGTCGTCCCCGAAGAAGATCACGACGCCGTCAGGATCATGACCATCCACGCCGCTAAGGGCCTCGAGTTCCCAATCGTCGTCTTCGCCGGCCTCAACTCGCAGCCTCGCAGCACGCCGCCCTCGCTCCTCTGGAGTCCTCAGGGCCGACCCGAAATCCGCCTGCGCAGCAATCTCCAGACTCCCGGCTTCGCGGAACTGTGGGAGCGAGAAGAAAAGCTGCAACGCGATGAGTACGTCCGCCGAAACTACGTCGGCGCAACCCGAGCGCGCGATCACCTCATCGTCAGCCTTTACCGCAAGGACAAGCAGAAGTGCGACGCAAAGCTGATCGATGAAGTGCTACGGGAGGCCGGCGCTCCCTGTTTGCGGTTGGTGCACGACCAGATTCCCGATCCGCCGATGCCGCCCCAACCATCGGACGCAAGAGATGAGCCGGACACCTGGGAAGTCAGAGAGCGTTGGATCGCCGAACGCGAAGAGGCCGTCCAACGGCTGGGCACGCTGCCGAGAGAGTCGGCCACCGGCGTAGCCAAACTGGCATCCAGGGAAACGGCTGAGCCGGCCGCCAATCCCAACTTCGAACCTCCAGAAGACTTGCCGCCCTGGCGCCGAGGTCGAGCCGGAACCTCCATCGGCCGAGCGACCCACGGCGTCCTGCAAGTGATCGATCTCGACGCTCCAACGACCGCCGACATCGACAACGCGTCCGAGGCGCAGGCAGCCGCCGAGTCGCTCGGTCGACAGGCGACCAACGAGGTCAAGCGACTCGTCCGCCGGGCCCTCGAGAGCAACGCGGTCCGCGAAGCCCTGGCCGAAGATCGCTACTGGCGGGAACTCTACGCCGCGGTCGAAATCGACGGCGTCCTGCTCGACGGCTTCATCGACCTGCTCTACGAACTCCCCAACGGCAACCTCGTCGTCGTCGACTACAAGACCGACGCCCTCCATCCAGGCGAAGCCGTCGAAGCAGCCGTCGACCGCTACCGCCTCCAGGCCGCCTCCTACGCGCTGATCCTGCAAGAGTCGCTAGGCCGCCAGGTCGAGCGCTGCATCCTGCTCTTCCTGCATCCGAACGACGAACGCGAGATTCTCGACCTGCCCGGAGCAATCAGCGAAGTCCAGGCAACCCTGGCCACCCTCAACACGCCAGTCGGCGCGATCAGCTGACTCTTGAGGTCCACCTGATGCGACCGAAACTGGTACCCTAAGAACATATGAACGCTAGAGACACAGGCCTGGACTCCATGCCTCGACGACATCCACATCGCAACCGAGACATCCCTGTCCTCATCCGGATCATTCATGACGAAATCGAGCAAAATCGGGACAGTTCTGGCCAAATCTGGCCAAACCTAGACAAACCTGAACACCTGAACCCACGATTCGCAGCCCAGCAAAGGAGATCCGCCCAGATCAGCCAAAATTTCTCCCCCTGATGCCCCGCTGCCCTGATGCCCCGCTGCCCTCCGCGAAGCTTGAGTTGGCCCTAGTCCAGCACCGCCGCCGGGGCCCTCGGAGCCTCCAGGGCTTCTCGCATCCGCCGCCGCTCGATCGCCTCGACCCGCTTGGGGAACCGCACGAACAGCGCCAGCGGAGCGATGCAGACCACGAAGACGCCGAAGTAGAACAGTGCGTCCTCGACTGCCACGCCTTCGGCCCGCAGCACGAACCCGGCCGCGACCGCCCCCGCATTGCCGCCCGCCCCGACGATCCCCGCCACCGCGCCAAGCGCCTTCTTGTTGACGAACGGCACGATCCCGAAGGTCGCCCCCTCCGACATCTGCACGAAGATGCTGAACACGACCAGCATCGGTATCGCCAGGATCAACACGTCCATCCGCGAGAACGCAATCAGCGCCAGGCCCTCAAGCAACAGCACACCGCCCAGGAACATCGTCCGACCGCGCAGGCCGCCGCGAATCCCGAACTTGTCGGAGAAAATGCCCCCGGTCGTGCGGGCGAAGATATTCATCAGGCCAAACAGCGAAGCAATCACGCCGGCCAGAACAAGGTCGAGCCCGAACCGGTCCTGGAAGTAGAGCGAAGCCATGCCGTTGATCGTCAACTCGATCCCGAAGCAAGCCCCATAGATCACAAACAACAACCAGACCCGAGGATCTCGAGCAGCCTTCGAGAAGGCCCCCGACTCCGTCTGCTTCGTCACCTTGCCCTGGGCCCGAAGCTCCTTGAAATCCCCCTCCGGCGCGTCCTGGGTGAACTTGTAGTAGACGATCCCCATCAGCAACAGCGCGACCCCGGGGATCACCATCGCGATCCGCCACCCCGCCGCCTCATTGGCCGCGAAGAACAACACGCCCGTCATCACCAGCGGCATCACCAGCTGGGTCACGCCGCCGCCAAGATTCCCCCAGCCGGCCGTCGTCGCATTGGCCGTGCCGATCACATTCGGACCGAACATCACCGACGTGTGGTACTGCGTGATCACGAACGACGCGCCAATCACCCCGATCAGCAGTCGGAACATGACGAAGGTCTCGAAGTTCTGTGACAGACCAATCAACATCACCGGAAGCGAGCCGAGAATGAGCAGTCCGGTGTAGGTCCGTCGAGGCCCGACTCGGTCCAACACCCAGCCGATCGCGACCCGCGCGAAGATCGTGATCAAGACCGAGGCGATCAGCGAAGTGAAGACCTGCGACTTGGTCAAGCCGAGGTCATCGCGAACCTCGCCCAGCAACGGGGCGATACCAAACCAACCGAAGAAGCAAAGAAAGAACGCCAGCCACGTCAGGTGGAACGTACGCATATGTGGCGCGGCAAAGCTCTTCAGCTTGATCGACGTCGCTTTGCCGGCCAGCTCATTCGTGTTCAAGGCGCACCTCCGATGCCAGCAATGCCACCAATGCAGGTGGCCTGACTCGCCTCACTGAGAACAGACGCTATGCAGGCGCGGTTACGCCTCGATTGCGCGATGTTTCACGTCGGTGAACCGAAGATTGCCGTTTGGTGTCGTGTAACCGGAGCTACTGCGTAGCGAGTGGTTCAACCCGAACAGCCGCGAACTTGAGCTCAGGCTGCTTCGAGCGCGGGTCAATCGCTTCGCTAGCCGATGCGTTGGACGAGCCGTTGTCCGCCCACAGCGATCCCCAGTGGAACGGCGCAAAGACCGAACCGGCGCGAATCGAATCAGTCACCCGCGCAGCTGCCTGGAACGACCCTCGACGCGAAGAGACCAGCACCGGCTCCCGATCCCGCACGCCCAGCCCGATCGCGTCCGACGGATTGATCTCGAGAAACGGCTCGCGCTCCGATTTCATCAACTTGGCCGAGCGCCCCGTGCGCGTCATCGTGTGCCACTGGTCCTTGACCCGTCCAGTGATCAGCGCCAACGGATACTCGTCGTCAAGCGATTCCGCCGGCGGCGTCCAGGTCGGCACATGCATCCGAGCGCGCCCGTCGGCCGTGCCAAACTGCCCGTCCTCGAACAGGCGACGATTGTCCTCGGGCGGACCCGTCCGAGCAGCGACGGGATACGGCCACTGCACGCCCGCGCGATGCTGCGCCAGCAGCGGATACGAGAGCCCGGTGATGTCCATGTCTCGACCGCGCGACAGCTCGCGGTACTCCAGGAAGATGTCTTCCAGCCCGTCGTAACGAAACGAGTCGCCATACCCCAACGCCTCAGCCATCTTGACGATGATCTGCCAGTCCGGCAGCGCCTCACCAGGCGGCTCCGAGACCTGCTCGAGCAGACAGATCCGGCGCTCCGAATTGGTCATCGTCCCGGCCCGTTCCGACCACTGAGCGGCAGGCAGCAGGATGTCCGCCACTTGCGTCGTCTCGGTCGGGTGGTAAGGATCCTGGACGATCACCGTCTCAGCACGTTCGAACGCCGCCCGTACGCGCTCACTGTTCGGTAGCGAGGCGACCGGATTCGTGGCCGCGACCCAGACCACCTTGATCTCGCCTCGCTCAAGCCGCTCGACCATCTCAATCGCAGTCACGCCGGGTTGATCAGAGATTGACCCTGGTGCAATCCCCCAGGCCCGCTCGACTTCGGCTCGGTGTTCCGCGTTGGCGACCAGTCGGTGTCCAGGCAGCGTCGTCGCAAGACCGCCTTGCTCGCGTCCACCCATCGCATTCGGTTGACCCGTCAGCGAGAACGGCCCGGCGCCCGGCTTCCCGATGTTGCCGGTCGCCAGCGAGAGATTGATCAGCGCGAAGTTCTTGTCGACACCCGAGGTCGATTGATTCGCCCCCATCGTCCAGAACGTGAGCATCGGTCCGTTGTGCGCGATAATCCGCGCCGCCTCAAGAATCTCACCGGCATCGAGCCCGGTCTCCTCCACGGCCCGCTCTGCGGACCAACCGGAGAGCGAAGCAGCGACCTCTTCCCAGCCGCTGGTGTGATTGTCGAGATACTCCTGATCGAGCCCCCCGGCCAGGTGCACCTCGGACAACAGCGACTGCAACAACGCGACATCGCTGCCCGGCCGAAGCGCGAGATGGATGTCGGCGATCTCAGAGGTGCGGGTGCCGCGCGGGTCGACAACCATCACTCTCACGCCAGCCTTGTCCGCTCGTTTCCGGGCGCGGATGCGCTCGAACAGGATCGGATGACAAGCCTCCATGTTGGCCCCGACAATCAGGAACGTCTTGGCCTGCTCAATGTCGCTGTAGCTGGCCGGCGGCGCATCGCTGCCGAAGGTCAGGTTGTAAGCGGTCACCGCGGAAGCCATGCAGAGCCGCGAGTTCGTGTCCTGGTTGTTCGTCCCGATGAATCCCTTGGCCAGCTTGCCGAACAGGTAGTAATCCTCAGTCACGAGCTGGCCGGAGCCGTACAGCATCACGCTATGCGGGCCATGCTCGTCGACCGCCCGTCGGATTGCCCCTGCGGCGCGTTCGATGGCCTCGTCCCACGATGAGCGTCGCGGCTCCTCGCCCTTCCGCTCGCGGATTTGCGGATGCAGCAGGCGCCCCTCAAGATCGAAGATGTCCGGAAGCAACGCGCCTTTGGCGCAGAGCTTGCCCCGGTTCACGGGATGATCCTCGTCTCCCCGTACCGCCGAGACCACGCCGTCCCGAGTCTGCACCTTGACCCCACAGCCCACACCGCAGTAGCAGCAGATGGAGCGTTTCCATCCTTCGCGTCTGAGCAACGGCAATCGGGGCATCAGAGCCTCAGTCGGCGAGCACCGGTTCAGACCGGTCAATCAGCGCGTCGTCGCCCCGAACCGCCCGAACCTGCTGGGCGACCTGCTCGGGCAGGTCGAACATCGTCACGTTTGGCGTCGCCAACTCGCCCAGCTCAGCGTCGTCGCCAAGCCGACCGCCCGTGAAAATATTGGCCACATCGACGCTCTCTCCGTCGATTCGCTTGCGAGCCCCAAGCAGCCCGATCTCACCGGCCCGATGCTGTCCACAGGCGTGTGGGCAGCCCGAAATCTGAAACCGAACCTGCTCGGACCCGTCTGCGAACGAGTAACGCGCGTCCAGCGACTCCGCCAGCCTGAGCGCCTCGCCTTTGGTGTCGATCAATGCGAAAGCGCAGTAGTCGCTACCGGTGCAAGTGACCATCGAGCGAATGAAGGCCGACGGCGTTGGCGAGTACCGCTGCAACAGCGGTTCTGCCAACAGCGCCGGAACTCGGGCCGCAGGAACATTGGGAATCAACACATTCTGCTGGACGGTGAGTCGCAGCTCCGCAGTCCCATACTCCTTGGCAAGGCGAGCGAACCCGATCAGGTCGTCGCCCGTGGTTCGACCGACCGGCACCAGGCAACCCACCGTTCGCAGCTCAGGGTCCTGCTGAGCCGTGATGCCGATATGGTCGCCCCCGTGTCGATCGCTGAGTGGTCGCCCCGCGTGCGAAAGTTCGCGTCCAAACTGAGCCTCGACCGCATCGCGGAACCGCTCCATCCCCCAGGCGCGCAGCAGCCATTTGAGCCGCGACTCCTTGCGTTTCTCCCGCAGACCATGGTCGCGGTACACCTCGAGGATTGACGTGGTCAGCTCGACTGCGTCTCCCTCCGTCACGAAGACATCCAACGGTCGCGCGTACTCGGGCGACATCCCGCCCAGCGCCCCGCCAACCAGCACATTGAACCCAACGATGCCGTCCCGCTCCGCCGGCACGTAAGAGAGATCATGAGTCTGGGCATGGCCGCAGTCCTCGCGGCAGCCCGTGACCGAAAGGTTGAACTTCCGCGGCAAATTCGAGAATCGCTTGCCACCGACAATCGCCTGCTGCATCCGTGTAGCCAGCAAGCGCGTATCGATCACCTCCTCGGCCGTCAGCCCAGAGAGCGGGCAACTGACGATGTTGCGCACGTTGTCCATGCCCGACTGCTGCGAATTCAGACCGGCCGCCGCCAGTCGCTGCAACGCCCAGGGCGCATCGGCGATCGTGAGCCAGCGCAGTTGGATGTTCATTCGCGTCGTGATGTCCGCCGTACCGCGCCCCACCGCGTTGGAAATCTCTCCAACCGCTGCCATCTGCTCCGAGGTCAGCACGCCGCCCGGAATCCGCATACGCAGCATGTAACACCCCGGCGTCGGCTTGCGATGGAAGAGTCCGTACCACTTGAATCGCTCGAAGTCCTCAGCCGGGATCTGAGGATCCTCGCCGGCCGCTGCCAGCGCCGCGTAGCGCTGGATGTCCGGCAGGACGTCAAGACCATCCTTGGCCGACTTGAGGACTTCGATTTTGTTGACAGCCATGCCGGTGCTCCAGACATCTCCAACCTACGTCTCTGGAGTTGCGCTCACATTGCCTCAGGTGAACGACATGTGAACCACGTCACGATCTGTGTCCTGCGCAACCGGCAGAACCTCCCTATTGGGTCTCGTTAGGCTCAGGGCCATGGCGGTCTATCTGTTCCACGGCGAGGACCGGTTCGCGCGGCTCGAGGCCGTAGCTGCGCTGCGTCGAGAGCACGACCCCGCCCCGAGAGAAACTCGGCAACAGGTAGACTCTGTCTAGTCGTTCCTTGCGCAGAGAGGTTCAGTTCAGGTGGCCAGAAAACACAGACGCGCAAAGCCGAACGCCAAAGAAGTTGCTCGCTCCATGGCGTCTGCTAACACTTTGGCCATCAACAGCCGCCTCAATAATCGGAGCACGTCTAGCCTCCTTGGGGAGCCTGAAAACTCTAGCGAACAGGGAGATGTTCGTTTACGGACGTCACATGGTGAGATTTGGCAGTCGATCGAAATCGAGCCAGGAGGATCGATTGACAACAGGCAGTCAGTGGGAACCAACAAGAGGAGGCAGCCAGGAACCCCTGGCACTACGTCGAGGGCGCGACGCCGGAGAAGTTCTCGAGCAGCGGGCCCATTGCTTCATTACTTGTCGTTCTCGGACGTTGAAATGATTCATGACTCGCTGGTGGAAGCGTATCAAGACAGCAATGACCCCATCGAGACTGGCATCCGCGGAGATGGGGAGTTGCTGGCGTCCGCAATCACTCGACCTCAGACGTCATGGGAAGGAGTTAGAAAGTACAAGCAAGTGCATGAGGCAGCCGCGGCCCTGACGCATTCCCTAGTTCACAACCATCCCTTTGTGGATGGAAACAAGAGGGCTGCTACAGTGAGCCTCTTAGCTTTTCTGAACAAGAACAAGAAGACACTATTGGTCTCAACGAATGATGAGCTCTTCGATAAGATCACTGCCTTAGCGCGACATGAGCTGGCACGCCACGGAGGCACGTTGGAGTGGACGGCGGAGCCCGATGCTGAGGTAAGCACCCTTGCTAAGTGGCTTAAGGGAACGACAGATGGCAGATATCGCCCAATGGTTGCGAGGAAGTTCATAAGTATTCTTGAGAGGCACGGCTGCATCGTGGACCGGTCGAGACAAGGCAATCAGGTGAAGATCGAAAGAATGCGCGAGCGAGCGGGCAGGAGGCTCGTAACTTATATTAGCGTGAGAGGCGATGGGCAGGAACTGACACGAAAGACTGTCAGAAAGGCATGTCTGGAGTTAGAGCTCGGACACAGTGATGGATTTGACATTTACTCAGAACAAGGTGCCTCCGACTTCATCTTAGAGTGGCGAGATATTCTAAACAAGCTTGGTGAACTGGATCGCGTTGGTCGTCGAACTGAGTGATGGTATGGCGGTCTATCTCTTCCACGGCGAGGACCGGTTCGCGCGGCTTGAAGCAGTTGCTGCGCTGCGTCGAGAGCACGACGCCGACGGAGCGCTAGCCAACAATTCCGCCGCCTTCGACGGCGCACGAGTCTCGCTCGGCGAGTTGGGCGCAGCGGTCTCCGCAGCGCCATTCCTCGGCGGCGTGCGCTGGGTCCGGGTCGACGGTCTGTGCGAGCGTTTCGGCGTCCCACGACGCAGAGGACGCCAGTTGGGCGAGTGGGACGGCCTCACCGATGTCTTGCAGCAGGTCCCTCCAACGACCGTGTTGGTTTTCGTGGAGGACCAACTGCGCCGAGGCAACCCGATGCTCCAACTGATCGAGCCACTGGCCGACGTACGCGAGTTCGCCCGTCTCAAGCCCGAGGAAGCGCTCGAGTGGCTCCGCGGCGAAGTGCGCCGCCGTGGTCTCCACATGACTCGCAATGCCGCGCAGGCACTGGTCGACCGCGCCGGCGGCGACCGCGGCGCGCTGACCCAGGCAGTCGACAAGCTCTCGCTCTACGCCGGCGACGCGAACGTCGATGAGACGATCGTTGAAGCCATGGTCCCGGCGACGCGCTCGGTCTCGATCTTCAACCTCGTCGACGCAGTCGCCGAACGACGCCTGGCCGACGCGATGCGCGCGCTCGACGGCGTTCGCGCGGAAGGCGAGCCGGAGCAACGAATCATCCAGATGCTGGCGCGAACCTATCGGCAGATCGTGGTGGCCCGAGAAGTGATCGATCGAGGCGGCTCGAACGAGGATATCCAGAAAGCGGCAAAGGCCAACTTCGCCTGGCTGGCCCGACGACTGCGTCGGCAAGCGCAGGCCTACACACAGGCCTCAGCCGATGCCGCGTTGGCGCGAATCCTGGAAGCAGAAACGGCAATCATCGACTACCGCCGCGACGAAGGCGGATTGACCGAAGACGTAGCCGTCGAGTTGCTGGTCGCAGAACTTGCTGGCGCCGCCCGAGGCTAAACTTCAAGCACTGGGTTGTAACAGGCGACACGCTGGCCGATCCGCCCGCCGATCACCTCGGCCAGCTCGGGCTCACCGTCGTTCCGGCACTGCGTCAGCGCTTTGGGACAGCGCTCGAGATAGGCGCAGTGCTCCCCGATCTCCTCGTTGGTCAGGTCGGGTAGCCCACCCGGGATCTGCCGCAGACGAGACCGCCGCCGCCGATCCAGCCGAGGCAACGTGTCGAGCAGCGCCCAGGTGTATGGATGACGAGGCTGGCGGTAGAGCGGCACGACGTCGTCGACCTCCATCATCCGCCCGGCGTAGATGATCGCCACGCGCTCGGCGATCTGCGCTACCACGCCCATGTCATGTGTGATCAGGAGAATGGCGGTGCCGCGTTCATCGCGCAGCCGCTCAAGTTCATAGAGGATCTGCGCCTGGACGGTGACGTCGAGCGAGGCGGTGGGCTCATCTGCAATCAACACCTGAGGGTCGAGCGCGGTTGCGATCGCGATCATGATCCGCTGGCACATCCCGCCCGAGAGCTCGCCTGGGTACGACTTGGCGATCCGGATCGGATCGGGCAGCCGCATCGCGTTGAGCGCCTCGAGCGCCCGCTCGCGCGCCTCTCCCTTTTGCACCGTTCGGTGCGAGGTGATGACCTCTTCGACCTGTTGGCCGACCGTAATGATCGGGTTGAGGCCGGCGATTGGGTCCTGGAAGATCATCGAGATCTGATCGCCGCGAATGCGTTGCAGTTCTGAGCGATCCATCTCGCCGATGTCACGATGCTCGTAGCGAATCGTGCCGTTGATCTGCTCAGCGTTTCGAGGCAGAATCCGCAGGATGCCCAGTCCAAGCGTGGTCTTACCCGAGCCACTCTCACCGACCAGAGCGACGATCTCGCCTTGCTCCAGGGTCAGCGACGCGCCGCGAACGGCGCGCACCGGACCTTCCCGAGTCTTGTACTCGATACTGACGTCGTCGATGGTCAGAACAGGCGGCACGAGTTCAGTCTACGCACACGTCGAGTGCCCGTTGCCCGAGCGCGACCGCGCTGTTCTCGCCGATCAGTGCGGTCGCCGAATAATCGAGACGACTCGTCCCTGGATCTGCATGTTCGACTCGTCGGTGAAGATCGGTTCCATGGTCGGGTTCTCAGGCTGCAATCGCACCTTGCCCTGCTCATAGAACAGCCGCTTGAGTGTGCAGATGTTCTCTTCGCGTAGCCAGACGGCGGCCATTTGACCGTTCGAAATGTTCTTCGCCTCTTCGAGGATCACGGTGTCATTGTTCGCGATCAGCGCGTCGATCATCGAGTTGCCACGCACAGTCAGTGCAAAGACCCGTTCTGGATCCCGGCCATCCAACATGTCCGAGGTGACGGCGATCTTGCTCTCGGCGTGCTTCGCGTCGACCCCTTCGGGCACCAGCGACCGCGTGCCTGCGGCGATCGATCCCATCAGCGGCACTTCCAGTGAGGCAACGCCCGACTCAACCTGGGTCGGCTGGATCGGGTTGACCGGCTGAGTCAGTGAAATCGTCCGAGCCCGCTCACGGTCGCGACGGATGTGGCCCTCGCGTTCCAGGATCTTGAGGTTGTAGTCCGCCACCGACGTCGACGAGAGCTGGCAACCCTCGACGATGTCCCGCACCGAGGGCGGATAGTGATAGCGGGTGAAGTAATCCTGGAGAAACGCGAGGATGCGTTCCGGCTTGTCCGAGCGTGGCCCTCGCTTGCCGCGGCGCGGCGCCTTCGCTGCTTTGTTCGCTGTGGTCTCTTCAGTCATGGTGTGTTCCCTTCGATCGTTCGCCTGCACTACGATTGCCATCTGCATGTCTTAAAGACATAAACGGAGTATAACAGAGCTCCGAGCAGTTGTGCGGAACGAACGTTCTCTCCTTTCCTATTCATTGTGCACGTATAGGCTGGTGACGTCAACCCCCTGATTGCGAACTCTGTTCCGAAAGAACACTCACATGACGATGCCTCCCGACACTGACAACAAGGTCGGCCTCGTGATCGCCGCCCATCCCGATGATCCTGACTTCGGCGCGGGCGGCACTGCGGCGCTCTGGACCACGCTCGGCTGGGAGATGCACTATCTGGTCGTGACCAACGGCGCCAAGGGCACCGCCGATCCGGAGATGACCTCCGAGCGCCTCGTCCCCATGCGCGAGGTCGAACAGCGCAACGCCGCAGACGAACTCGGCGTCGTCAGTTGCACCTTTCTCGGCGGCGAGGATGGTGAACTGGAATACACACGCGAGTATCTCGGCGGAATCGTCAAGGCGATCCGCAAGATTCAGCCGCATGCCGTGTTTACACACTCGACCGACATCATCCACCGCCGAGCCCTGGAAAACGACCCTTCTGACCCGCTCTCCGAGTACCGCGGCTTCATCAACCACCGAGACCATCGCTGCACCGGCGAAATGACCATCGACGCCGTCTACCCGACCGCCCGCGACCGGCTCAACTTCCCCGAGCATCTCGAAGAAGGGCTCGAGTGCCACAAAGTGGCCGAACTCTTCATCTGGGGCAGCATGGCCGCCAACTACGACGTCGACATCACCGACATCATCCAGACCAAGATTCGCGCGCTGACCCGTCACGTCTCCCAGTTCGGGGACCGCGGCGAAGACTTCATCGCCAACGTCGAAAAGCGCTGGAGTTCCGCCGACGGACGCTTCTACGAGCACTTCGAACGGGTCTCGCTGCCTGTCTTCTAGCGGCCCGCTCCGCCGACTACCGGGACTTCGGTCACAACGAGATGCCGCCACCGCCCAGGTTCTGCCCGCAATGCGCCGCGCCCCTGGAGACGGTGCAAGCCTGCGATTCCTGCGATTGGATCAGTTACATCGATCCAAAGGTCGCGGTGGTCGTCTTGGTTTCCGACGATCAGCAACGGCTGCTCTACATCCGGCGCAACCACGAGCCGGCGATGTACCAATGGACCTGGCCCTCGGGCTTCGTCGACGCCGGTGAACGGGTCGAAGACGCCGCCGCGCGCGAAGTGCGAGAAGAAACGGGAATCGAGGTCGAAATCGGAGCGCTCCTGGGCGTCTGGTCGACAACCGGCGATCAGACCGTCGTAATCGCCTACCGAGGATCAGTCAGCGGCGGCACGCTCAAACCTGGACCCGAGGCATTGGCCGCCGCCTGGATTCCGCTCGGCCGTGACGAGCGCAGGCCGCCGCCAGTCTTTCCACACGACACCCAGATTCTGGAGTCATTCCTCCGTCCAGAGCGGTAGCCGTGCCCGGCAATGGTCGCAGATCGCGACCGCTTCGGTCTGCAGCTCCCCGCCCCGAGGAATCGTCATGATCACCTGTCTGAGGTGATCTTCGCAAAAGCGGCAGCTGCACCGATCGCAGAGCAACGTGTGAGGCTGTGGACAGTCCGGCTCACCGCAAAGCGAGTCCGTGTTGCGTTCCTTGGCAGCGGCTTTGAAGACGAGGTGCTGCGCCACATCAACGCGCAGACGCTCGCAACGATCCTCAACGCAGATTTCCTGGCCGTCGTCCTGGATCTGTCCGTGCTGTGCGCAAAAGCCCTTCGCGCAGTATTGGCACTGCCCGATCATCGCATCCCGGCAACGGCGCAGCCGGCCGCGATGCTCGCAGCGGGTCGCTTTCCGATACTCGCGGATTTCCACGCGTTCGGCTCTCGTTACATCACGGGAACGCGCGGTACGGGTGGCCGGCGCGCCAGCGTCAGGCTAGCGCGGTGCCAAGGGGACGACGCACAGGCGACGTCGCAAGGGGACCGGTGGGTCGTAGGGGGTAGTGGTTACAGGCGGAGCTTGCCGTGCGACGGCTGGCGGCGGCGCTGACGGCCTTCCTCCACAGCCTGTTCGCGCTCAAGCTCGAAGACCGAAATGATGTTGTTCTCGTAGACGTACCCGCACGACAGGCAGCTCGAATAGACGCTGTGGGCGTCCGATTCGACCAGCATCATGCCTGAGCAGCGCGGGCACTTCGAAGGAGGAGTAACGGGCATCGGTCCGACTCGCTTTCCAACTCGACCAGTAGTGCGGCTAGTGCGGTCGACTTTGTGAATGTCCGCACAACTGGGAGTTTGTGAAACGATGCACATTATGAGCGAGTTGGATTGAGATTGTCAACTTTTTCACGAAGTCAGGGCGAAATCTGCCCCACCGACTCCGACATCCGCCCAAAATCCACTCGCCCTTCCACAACTTTGTGAACCAGGACACAAAAGAGGTTCAGGTCCACATGGCGGATATGCTCAAAGTCCGATGCGACGCACCACCGACCGACTCACCGTGTTCGCCCTGGCCCTGGTGCTGCAGGCCGCCCTGAGCTACGTCCTCGGACCGCCTCCCGACGGCCGGACGACCTGGCTCGCTTGGGGTCTGGCCAAGAGTCGGCACCTCGCTTCCCTGCCGCCCCGTCTGCGAGTCTTCGCCCCCTTCGCGGCTTCGCTCGCAGCGATCCGCGGCGCCGCGCTAATCGAACGAGGACGTCCGGGAGGTGGCGGACGTGCGATGTCGATCCTCTTCCAGGCCGTGCTATTGGCCGCCACGTTCGATGCGTGGCGCGGTCTGCGCGACTCGGAAGCCGTGCAGCGTCAACTGGCCGACGCGCCCTTGGACGACGACGGTCGGCCACTGGCCGCCCTGGATAGCGACCGGATCGAGGCCGAGATCGGTCGGCTCGCCAACGCCCCCAACGAAACGGTGGTCGGTCCCTGGGCGGCCTACGCAGCATTCGATCTCTCGGGCGCGGTCGCCTACGCCGCCGTCGAATCCCTCGGCGGACCGATGGCAGGCCCCGGCTCCGAGGGACCGCTCACCGCCATGCTCGACCCCGCACGCCGCTTGGTCTCGGTGCGACGCGGACGCGACGCCATTGCCGCCGCCGCGACGCTGGCCGCCCGAGGACGATCTGACTTGCAGCCGCCCGAGCTGGAAGAACTGGCCCTGGGCTCCGAGACGCCGATCCCCGTGACCGCGATGTCGGTCGCCCTGGATCGGCGAGCCTCTTGGAACGGCCGCTCGGTCGGCTGGCAGCGTCCGCAGCCGGACATCGAAGACCTCGGCCGCGCCCGCCGGCTGCACCTCAAGGCGCTGGGCTTGCTCGCACTGACCGCTGCAGGCGTTGTCGCAATCGGCGATTTGTTCCGCCCCCCGCGCTCGTCCGACGACGAGGAATGGCCCGAGTAACCAGTCTGAGTAACCAGTCCGAGTAACAATATGCCGCGCAAACGCAGGCGGTTGCTAAGATCAGCGACGTACGAATGAATGAACCCAACCGGAGAACATGATGCCGCAGTTCCCATCTGTTGAGTGGTTTGAAGCGCTTCGCGACACCGTGCAAGACGACCCGCACTGGCGCGACTTCGGAATGATGGACTGCGCTATGGGCGTCAACGTGGGCGAGACCACGATCAAACTCGTCTTCGACGGCTTCGAGATCCCCGAAATCGCCGACATCTCCGCCTCCGCCGACAAAGAGGACCTCGACTTCACTCTGGTCATGCCGGAAGAGCGCTGGCAGGAGATGATCGAGAACATTCAAACCAACGGCCACGCCGATCTGCACCACACCCTGAACACGATCGACCTGGAAAGCCCGGAAGAGCTCGCCAAAGGCGAGGACTACAACCGCCGCGACCTCTTCTACCGCTTCAACCAGACCCTGCAAGACTTCTTCGATGCGTCATCTTCGGTCGAGACGACGTTCGTCTAGTCCCGCGGCCGACTCCGATTCAGTGTCCAATCGATGACCATCGCTGAACCACGGCTGCGTGAAATCCTGCGCGCCGCCGGTTGGCCTCAGGATGAACTGGATAACGCCCTCACCATCGCCTACCACGAGAGCCGCTGGAACCCACGCGCCATCAACAAGGACGACCCCTCCGGTGGCAGTTACGGACTCTTCCAGATCAATGCCTGGTGGAGCTACTTCGGCGAAGCCGAGATCGGCGAACCACTCGATCCGGTCCTCGCCATGCGACCGCTCTACAACGCTCGCTACGCCCTGCGCATCTGGCGCAAGAGCGGCTGGGATGTGTGGACAACGGCTAGGCATATCTAAACCGAACCATGCCAGCCTCGAATCATCCTCCGCTATATTCAGTTGACATATTCAGCGGCATTCTGACAACCCAGGTGAACGAGTAGACGTGGCAATATCCGTCAAGCTGATCGACTACACCAAGGACCCGGTCCGCGCCCTCTACATGGCCTACCGCGTCTGCTACTCGGCCCTGACGCCGCAGCAGGTGCTCGACCGGATCGACGACGAGCGCATCCCGCACGAGAAAATGCTCGAGTTCGTCGAGGCGCGCCTGCTGACCGGCCACATGTCGCCGCTCGAACAGGTCCACTTCGAGTTCGGCATCTCTGGTGTCTCCCGAGCCTTCTCCCACCAGTTCGTGCGCCATCGCATCGGCATCAGCTTCGAGCAGCAGAGCCAGCGCTACGTCACCTACAAGGGCGGCGCCTTCCCCTACACCGTGCCCAAAACGGTCGAAAAGGCCGGCCTCGGCGACGACATGACCGCGCTGTTCCAGCAGGCCGGAGTGCTCTACGAGAAAATGGTCCAGGCTGGAGTGCCTGCCGAGGACGCCCGCTTCCTCCTGCCCAACGCAACCAACACCAACTTCAAAATCACGGTCAACTTCGCCTCGCTGCTCCACATCTCCGACCTCCGACTCTGCACCCGCGCCCAGTGGGAGTTCCGCAAGGTCGTCTCGCTCATGCGAGCCGAAGTCGTCAAGGTCGCCCCGGAGTTGGGTCGACAGCTCCAGCCCAAGTGTGGCGAGCGTCGCCTCGGCTACTGCGACGAGGACTACGAGGCTTGGGAAGAATGCCCGATCGGCCGCAAGCGACCCCACAAAACCGAACTCTTCAACCTCTACGACGCCTATCGCCAGGGCGAGCTCGACGACCTCGACGCCGACGACATGGCCCTCATCGCCGCCGACACCGACGACGCCCCCACCTACATCCGCTGATGAATCATTTGCTCCCCCTCGCAGGGGGAGCTGGCGCGAAGCGCCTGAGGGGGTCCGGTCTCCGCGCTGCTATTCCCCCTCGATCACCCGCTTCAGAGCCGCTATCTGCCCACCGTCCGTCCGCCGAATCGCAAACCGGATCAGCGGCCCCAGCAACAGGTACTGCAGCCCGCTGAACCGACACTCCGCCTCCAGACTGACCCGACTGCTCGAGTCCCCAACCGCCTCAATCGAGTACGTGTAATCGGCAGTCACCCCACCTTGCTGAGAACGCAAGGTGATTGATCGCCCAGCCTCGCAGTGAGCGATCACCGAGTCACGGTCCTGACCCCGGGTATGAAATCGCACACGCGCACCCGCTACCGTCTCACCCTCGATCGACATCGACTCAATCCCGTTCATCCAACGAACTGCCCTGGGCCAGTCCGTCAAAACCGACCACACCTCATCGGGCGGCCGATTGATCGTCTCACTGACCGAGATTGTCTTTGCCATAGCAAGCCTCCAAGGGCCTCGATCGCGGTCACTCGTCGGCGACCAGCTCCAGCAGTTGCACAAAGTTCCCATCCGGATCGAGCAGCGTCGCCACCTCGCCGCCCCACGACTCCCGTTCTGGCTCCCGGTGAACCCGGACGCTCGGATCGCTCGACATCACGCGCCGAAACTCACTCCCGACATCATCAACGAACAGATTGATCTGCATCCGCGCCGGCTCCACGGTCGGTCCCGAGATCTCAGAATGGTCCAGGATCCGAATGAACCCTCCCGCCGCCTCAAACACCGGATCACGAAACTTCGACACCCGCTGCAGACCCAGCGTCTCCCCGTAGAACCGCGCCATCGCCTCCGGCTGGTCGGTCCCGACCATGATCGTCAGCTCGCGGACTTCCATCGCCTACCTCATACATCCAGGGAGAGACCGTCCGACGCCACAACGATCGTGCCGTCGAACGCCCGCCGAGCATCTTCGACCAGCTCCCAGTCACGCTCGAGCGGCATCAAATGCGTCAGAACCAGCGTCCGCACACCCGCATCGCGGGCAATCCGACCCGCCGACTCCGCCGTCGAGTGTGTCCCCCCTACCCCGCGATACAGACCCGCCCGCGCCGACTCCGACAGCCCCTCCGCCATCCGCGCCAGGCACGACTCCGTGTACGCCTCGTGCACCAGCACGTCCGCCCCATCGGCCAGCGGGACTAGCGCGTCGGGCGCGTAGGTGGTGTCGCCCGTGTACACCAGCGATCGCCCGCCCGCCTCAAACCGCCGCGCCAGACATTCCAGGTAGGGCGCATGCGGCACTTCCACGGACCGCACGTCCATCCCGCCAATCTCACGCTCGTCGCCCGGCCGCGTCAGCTCGACGGAAACCCCATCCAGCCAGCGCTGGATGAAGTCGCTGGTCGAATTGACCCGCGCAAAACCGAGCGCCGCCTCGATGTACGTGTCCGTATCCCGAGGCCCATACACCGTCACCGGCGGACCATGACGCACAATCAACCGGCTGAACAGCTCGACCACACCCATCGCATGGTCGAAGTGCAGATGAGAAAACACCACACCCGAGACCGCGTCCGCATCCAACCCCGCATCCGCCATCCGCTCCATGAACCCGGGCCCCGTGTCGACCAGCACCCGAGCATCCCCATGAGCCAGATGAATCGATGAAGCTCCCCGACGAGGATTCACCGCCGCCCCAGCCCCCGACCCACAAAACGTAATGCGCATGAAATCGGCCTCCTAGCGCAGAGTAGCGTCCATCAACAGAACGCTTGTACAATGCGCTAATGGCAGTAACATGCGGCGACAGGGGACATAATGCAGCGGTTCGCGGAGTTTTTCTCTGGCATTGGATTGGTTCGCGAGGCGATCGAGCCGCTCGGTTGGAGCTGCGTCTTCGCCAACGACATCGCCCCGGACAAAGCGAGAATGTACGCCGACCGCTTCGGCCACGACCACTTGGTTGTCGACGACATCAACAACCTCACCGTCGACGACCTGCCCAACGATCTCGATCTACTCACCGCCTCCTTTCCCTGTATCGACCTCTCGCTTGCCGGCAACAGGCGCGGGCTCGACGGCGAACACTCCGGTACCATCTGGCCCTTCCTCGAACTCACCGCCGACTACGTGGCGAAATGGACGGCGCCAAAGGCCCTGCTCCTGGAAAACGTCACCGGGTTCGTCACTTCACACGGCGGACGTGACCTCGCCGAGGTCTGCGGGCGCATTAGCGATCTGGGCTACCGAATCGATCTCGCAGTCGTAGACGCGAAATGGTTCACGCCGCAGAGCCGCCCGCGCTTGTTCTTGATCGCGCTGCGCGAGGATCTCGCCACTCACGCATTCCCGCCAACAGGCGAGGTGACCCGACTACGCAACACGGCGATTCGCAGATTCCAGGGCGAGCATCGCAGTCTGCCATTAGTTGAGCTGCCCTTGCCGGAGCCGCCGCACACATCACCAAAGCGCTTGATCGACATCTTGGATGACATTCCGGCCAATCACGAATCCTGGTGGGCTGAGGAACAGGTACGAACTCTCGCCATGCACGACCGTCATGCGTCGCGGGTCGGAGCACTGTTGCTTGGCACACGAGACGGCGTGGCAACGATGTATCGCCGTGTGCGCCAGGGACGGACGGTCGGTGAGCTTCGAAGCGACAGCATCGCGGGATGCCTGCGAACGGCGAATGGTGGTAGCAGCGTCCAATTCCTCGTGGACTGCCGCTCTGGCAGGCCTCGGATCCGTCCCTTGACAGGGCGCGAGTACGCCCGACTCCAGGGAGCCGGGGACTTCCCCATCACAGTCGGCCGGCGTCAAGCTCAAAGCGGATTTGGTGATGCTGTCTGCGTGCCGGCCGTCAAATGGCTGGTCAACCACGCCTTCGGATTCCTGCTCCAGGATCTCCCTCAGCGCGAACCGGTTCAGACTCGTTTCGCGAACGATCCACTCGACGCCGTCGCGGCTGGGAGCTAGCCAAGTGGCGACTCGCCGCGATCCGTTCACCGCCGAACAACGCTCCGAAACAATGCGTCGCATTCGACGCAAGGACACCAAGCCCGAACTGGCGTTGCGGAAAGAACTCTATCGTCGCGGTTTTCGCTACCGCGTCGACTACCCTCGTGCACCCGGACGGCCTGACATCGCGATGGTCGGACGCAAACTCGCCATCTTCGTTGACGGGGAATTCTGGCACGGCAAGAAGCACACCGCCGAACGCTACGCCGAGATGACCGATTACTGGCGAACCAAGATCGCGCGAAACATGGACCGAGATCACCGCGTCAATAGAGAGCTGGGCGACCTCGGTTGGACCGTGATCCGCGTTACGGATCGAGCTGTCATTGGCGATGTGTCGGTGATCGCGGACTTCGTCGAAGATGCGACGCAAGGTCGATTCGAGACCTATCCGCCCCCAGGCATCGAAGTGCATCGGTCAGTCTGATGTCCTCCAAGAAAGGTCCGCCTGACGACGTTACCTCCATCCTTAAGCAGCTGGACAAAGCATTCCGACAGCTGGATGCAACGGGCCGAGCCATCGGCGACGCGAGATTCGGCGTGTACGCGTTCTATGACTACGATGGCGAACCGATCTATGTCGGCCAGACTGTTGAAGGCATAAGGACGCGCATCCGAAGACACTTGACAAACCAGCGTACCGATGCCGTGGCCATGAGTGTGTTGGACCCTTTTGAGGTACTAGAGATAGAGATGTGGCCATTCTGGAGCTTCCATGATCGTTGGCATTCCGCCAATGGCCGACAAGCGAGAGAGGCCATTAGCAAAGAGGCCAAAAGACCGCTCGCTTCCGCGGAGTTCACAGCGTATTCGCAGTTGCTCGAGGACTCAGAGTTTCAGGCGGTGCTCAACGAGAAAGTTCCGACGGAAACGCCCCTGGTTGAACTGCCGCGGTCACTCAGAGTGCGCATCGTTCCTGACGAGGTTTATCGGAGACGAATACACCCAGATGTTCGAGTTGCACAGCGCGCGGCAACGATAGCCAGACTTGCAGACATAATCAGCAGGCGTAGGGTCCAGGTGGGCTTGCGAACGACGCTACTGACTCAGGCAGAGCGCCTCAGGCACTTGGCAAAACGTCGACTTGATGACCTGGAGTAGTTCCTCGATGCCGCCGCTTGCCGGACTCCGAGTCCTCGACCACGGCCACGTCTGGGCCGGACCACTCCTCGGCATGTTCCTCGCCGACCTCGGCGCAGAGGTGATCAAAGTTGGCGCCCCACACCGACTCTCCGGTGTCTCGATCGGCGGTCAACGCGCCCCGGTCGGCTCAATCGGCGGCGACCGCGGCTCAACCGATGTCGACGATCCACGCGCTTTTCACGGCCTCGACCGCGGAAAGAGATCGATCTCGATCCACCTCGGCGACCCGCGTGGCCGCGACCTGTACCTCAAGCTGATCGAACAGTCCGACATCGTGCTGGAGAACTTCTCCCCACGCGTCATGCCCTCGCTCGGGCTCTCCTACGACGTGCTCTCCAAGGTCAATCCGCGAATCATCATGGTCGCCCTCTCTGCCTCCGGCGCGACAGAAGGACCGTGGCGCAACCTGGTCACCTACGGCCCGTCGCTGGCCGCGCTCTACGGGCTCAAGTCCCTGCTCGGCTATCCCGACGACCCACAGCCGCGCGAGGACACCGCCGACCTCGACCCCACAGCCGCCGGACACGCCTTCATTGCAGTGTTGGCCGCCCTCGAACATCGCGAACGCACCGGCCGCGGACAATTCATCGACCTCGCCCAGGGCGAGGCCACGCTCCAACGCGCCGCGCAACCGCTGATGGATTGGCTGCTCAACGACCGAGATGCCGGACCACGCGGCAACAGAGGCTCCGCCATGGCGCCCCACGGCGTCTATCCCGTATTGGGAGACGACGCCTGGCTGGCCATCGTCGTCCGCAGCGACAAGGAATGGTCGGCCCTCTGCGGACTCGCGCCGCACCTGGACCAGCCTGAGTGGGCGGCCATGCGCGGCCGTCTCAACGACCAGGATGCGCTCGACGCCGCCGTCTCCAGCTGGACACGCAATCACGACGCCATGGAGCTCAGCATCCAGCTCCAGGCAGCCGGCGTCCCTGCCTTCCCAATGATGGATCCCACCGCGCTGCTGATCGACGAAGACTACGCCGCCCTAACCAACGCCAACATCGACCTCACCGCCGAAGCCGCCGCTCCCGTCCGAGGTGGCGCGCTCTACACCGGCGCCCCTTGGAAGATGGAGCGCACCCCCGCCGCCATCACTGCCCCAATCCCCAATCGAGGCGAACACGATGACCACGTCTACGGCGACCTCCTCGGCCTCGACGAAGCGGAACGCCAGGAACTGCGCGAAGCCGGCATCATCTGAGCCAGTTCCCTAACCGAAAACCCGGCGAGCGGGTTATCCTCGCAACGCTGAGCAGTCCAACCTGAAAGGACACCACGCATGTGCCACCGATACGACGCCCTGCCCGCGATCACCCCAATCGCCGGAGCAGCCGTCGACGTTGAAGATCTGACCCTGACCGCATCCGACGGAACCCAGTTCGCTGCTTTCCACGCCAGGGCGGAATCGCCGACGGGTCCCGGAATGGTCATCCTCCCCGACGTGCGCGGACTCTTCCGCTTCTACGAAGAGCTCGCCATCCGCTTCGCCGAAATCGGCGTCGACGCCGTCGCCATCGACTACTTCGGCCGCACCGCAGGCGCTTCCAAGCGCGACGCCGAGTTCGATTTCTGGCCCCACGTGCGAGCCACGACGCCCGAAGGCATCGCCGCAGACACCGCAGCTGCCGCCGCCGTGCTCCGCGCCAACGACGCCGACCGCGCCCTCTTTACCGTCGGCTTCTGCTTCGGCGGCAGCAATAGCTGGCTCCAGGCCTCGGCCGGTCACGGCCTCGCCGGCGCGATCGGCTTCTACGGTCGTCCCACCGCCGAAGGCCTCAACGGCGGCCCGGCGCCATCAGCCACCGTCGCCGACATTGAGTGCGCCATCCTCGGTCTGATGGGCGGCGCGGACGAGAGCATCCCAGCCGACGCCGTCGCTGAGTGGGACGCTGCACTCGAGGCTGGCGGCGTCACTCGTGAGATCGTCACCTACGAAGGCGCGCCCCACAGCTTCTTCGACCGCTCCTACGACGAACATGTCGACGCCTGCAACGACGCCTGGGAGCGAATCCAGGCATTCATCGCAGCCAACAGCTAACGCTCCTCTCTCCCCCCGCTTGCGGGGGGAGATGTCCCGCAGGGACAGAGGGGGGTCCGACAAGAGGAAACGCGAAAGGCAGATTCTGATGCGCGTAACGAAATCATCCGACGGCGACACCAACCAGGCCAATGCCCCAATCTTCACCGGCGGCAACGTCTGGGTCCGAGCCCTGGCCGGCTCTATTGGCGGACAAAACGCGGCCGACGACGCCGACTTTAATCTCGCCATCGTCCAGTTCGGCGCTGGCGCCCGAACCAAGATGCACACCCACACCTCCGAGCAGATGCTTTACGTCGTCTCCGGAATCGGCAAAGTCGGCACCGCCGACGAGGAGCACACCATCTCAGTCGGCGACTTCGCCATCATCCCGCCGGGCGAGGAACACTACCACGGAGCCGCCGACACCGGCTCGCCCATGTCCCACCTCGCGATCACCCGCCGAGACTCACTGACCGAGGTCACCGAGGACTGATGGAGTCGGTACCGTGGTGAGCAGGAACAGGGATTCACTATGGTGACCGAGGAGCGCTCGAAGGAAGAGTGGGGCCCGAGACCAGGAGAAGACTGGCGTGCCCATCGGATGCGCGTGTTCGCCGATTATCCAGAGATGCTTGAGGTGCTCCGCATCGCCAAGTCGCGAGAGCAGGAGGCGGAGATTTGGCGAGCCCGAAGTCTGGCCAAGTGGGAGGGTGACCCCGAGATGCAGGAGATCATCCGCGAAGCGAAGTTCGACCTTGAGTCCGCTCCCGAAGAGGACGAAGAGGACATACGGATATCACGGGAGCAGGCTGCGAAGGGGATCAGCCACTCATACGAAGAGGTGATGCGCAGTCTTGCCGAAGAGTTCCCAGATGAGGCAGACGAACTCTTGAGTGGGCTGTGAACTACTCGCTGGGATTCGATGACGAGGCCCGGCGAAGCCTGCAAAGCCTGAGTCCACGTTCCAAGGAAGAGGTCAACAGGGTACTCAAACGCTTGCGAGCGGGACCAGATCGCGCGCAGGATCTGTATCTGGAGAATCAACAGAACCTCTGGAGGGCTCGGGCTGGCCGTCGCTGGCGCGTGATTTACTCAGTCCTACCGGAACGACACATCCAGGTCCGACGAATCCGCCGTCGCTCTGATGCATACGAGGGCATTGAGCATCCCGGATCGCAGGACGTGCGTGAATCGGAGTCGATCTACGACAGAGATGAGGAATCAGTACCCGCTGCGACGGCCGACTGAACGCACGTCCCAGGCCGCGAGTAGCACGCCGACCAGCAGGGAGAACGCGATCAGCCCCAGCAAGATGTTGCCGCCGGCGCCGTCAATCTCGGCAAGCTGACGCAGCGCGATCAGGACGCCCGCGCTGACCACGGCGAGCGAGATGTACAGCCAGTTGTGGATCCACTCAGCCGAGAAGTTGACCGCAATCGCCACAACGACAGCAGCATTGACCACAATCAACAGATGCACGTCAGCGTGTCGGCTCCAGCCGCCCCAGGCAGTGCCGGTCAACTCGTTCAGTTCGACCGCTGTGCCGCCGCGGATGGCGAGAAACAGCACCACGATCGCCGCGCCAACCGCCCCGCCGACCAGGGGACGCAACATGCGCGGACCCATAGTCTCCCAAGCGCGAGACGGCAGCGAGCCGAGGCGAGTGCGACTGTGCTCGTAACGATGCTCGGCCATGACGTCCTCCCGACTCGTCCCCGTGTCACCCAGTCTAAATGTTGGAGCGAGTCTGCCCGCCATCGACGTTGAGGCAAGCGCCGGTCACCCAGCTCGCCCTTGGCGAGGCCAGGAACGCGACCACGTCCGCCACCTCTTCCGGCCGACCAAAGCGATTGAACGCGATCGTGTCCAGCACGCTGCGCTGGATCCCGTCCGGATCGGACTCATACCGCGTCTGCCAGCGAGAGTCAGGCCATGCGATCGATCCGGGAGCCACCGCATTGGCACGGATATTCTGCGGCGCGAGCTCAAGGGCGAGCGACTTCGCATGACTGTGCATCGCCGCCTTCATCGCGTTGTACTGCGCCGATCCGCCCGCTTCCCGACCGAAAATCGAGCCGATGTGAATGATCGACGCGCTATCCGCGCCCGCGCCGGACGCCGCCTCAGCCAGGTGAGGAAGCCCTGCACGCGTCGTACGAACCGCGGCCATCAGGTTGAGGTCGAACATGTCCTGCCAGACCTCGTCGCCTTCGCCCCGCAGCGAGACCCCCATGTTGTTGATCACGATGTCAAGCCCGCCCAACGCTTCAACGGCAGCCGCCACAGCCCGGTCCCCGGCGTCGGCATCGCCGAGGTCCGCAGCCGTCCAATGCGCCCGACCACCACCGGCAGCCTCGATCTTCGCGGCCGCCTGTTCCAGCGCCTCAGGACGCCTCGAGCAAATCGAGACATCTGCTCCCTCTGAGGCCAATGACAGCGCGCAGTACAGGCCAATGCCCTCCGAGGCGCCCGTAATCAGCGCTCGTTTGCCTTTCAATCCCAGATCCATAGCCGCCTCCTCCGCTGACATCACAATTTCACCGAGAAATCGTCGGCAAACATTCTATGACCGCCTACGCTCACAGAATGAGCGGCTCACCCCTCAATCAATTCCTTGGTGTCGATTGGCGATCCTTATCGCTGTCCCTGCGCCAGGGCGGTTCGCTACTGCGAGCCCTTGCCGGTACGACCCTCTCCAATGCGCTTCAGGCGCCGCAGACTCACAAGCGGCGCGGCAAGACCACGGTCGCCGGAATCAAAGCCCCGATCGAGATCATCCGAGACCGATACGACATCCCCCACTGCTTCGCCGAGTCCGCAGACGACGCCTTGTTCGCCCTCGGCTACGTGCAGGTCCAGGACCGGCTCTGGCAGATGCAATGGAGTCGCCGCGCGGCGATGGGTCGCGTGGCCGAAATCGCAGGTCCGGCGGCGTTGCCTGTCGATCGTTTCTGTCGAACGCTCGGCTTCGGTCGAGCCTCGGAAGCAGCATGGGAAGCGACATCCGCCGATCAGCGCGACCAACTCTGGCCGTTCATCGCCGGGATCAACGCCGCCATCGCACGCGCGCCGCGACCGTTCGAGGCGCAGGTGCTCGGCGACCGGATCGGACCATGGCAGGCATCTGACAGCATCGCCTGGGGCAAGCTCCTCTCCTGCTTGCTCACGCCAGCCTGGGAACAACAACTCATGCGCGCGCGAATCGTCGAGGTCGCAGGCCTCGATGCCTTGCACGAGTTAGACCCGCCCCTCTCCCCTGAGACGGCCGCCGCCGTTCCGCCCGATGCGCCCTACGCCGAACTCGCTGCGCCACTACAGGAGGCCGCCAAATCCGCCTCGGACTTGCTCGGACTCCAGAACGGCGCCTCCAACAACTGGGCCGTCGACGGACGCCACACCGAGGACGGCGTCCCCCTGTTCGCCTGCGACCCCCACCTCAACCCGGTCACGCCGCCCCACACCTACTTCGTCCACCTGCACTGCCCTGAGTTCAACGCCGCCGGTGCCAGCGTTCCCGGATTGCCCGGAATTGTCTGGGGCTTCAACGACCACATCGCCTGGGGTCCGACCGCCGCTCTGATGTCGATGAACGTCGCCGTCGTCGAACAGCTCTCCGACGACGGCAAGAAATCGCTCACCCCCGACGGCTGGCTAGACATCTCCGAACACCAGGAGACGATCGAGGTCCGAGCCCATCCCAGCGAGCAAATCAAGCTCCGAACGACAGTCAACGGTCCGATCGTCAGCGACATCCTGCCGGCCGACATCAACGACCGCTGGAATGACAGCCGCGCCATCTCCTTGCACTCACGAATCCTCGCACCCCGGCACGGCGGCGGCGGCATCGCCGACATGCTCTCCGCGCGTAACTGGGATGAGTTCAGCGCCGCCACTGCCGACATGGCAGACTTCAACCTCTGCTACGCCTACGCCGACAAGCACCAGGTCGGCCTCCGAGTCAGCGCCGACGTCCCCGCCGGAGACATAGCCGCCCTGCGCTTCCCCGCGGCCGGCTGGGCTCCCATTGATCGCGGCGGCGCGCCGACCCAGGCCCTCAGCGCCAACGAGCTGCCTCATGTCGTCAATCCACCCGGAGGAATCGTCGTCAGCGCCAACGCGCCGTTGGCGCCGTTCAAAGACAGCTGCTTCGGAGCCGAATACCTCGACCCAGCCCGCGCCGCCCGCATCCGCGAGTTGCTCGAGCAATCAGCCCCTCACACGCCGGAGACGTTCTCTGCGATGCAGGCGGATCGGACATCCCTGCCATTACACGAGTTCGCCAGCCACATCCCCGACCAATCGCTCGCCGACTGGGACGGCAAGATGGCAGCCGATTCGGTCCAGGCCGCAATCGTCGCCGCCACGCTGATCGAGTTTCGGCGCCTCGAGTTGGCCGCCCTCTTGGGGCCACGCGGCAAGGAACTCCTGGACCCGCTGCTGGCGATTCCCACTCTGGACATCTTCGCCGCGCACGCGACCTCATGGGCGCTCAAGCGGATCGCCGCTGATTCCGACGCAGCCCGCCAGCGTCTCACCGACGCACACGCAAACGCACTGCGCGTGTTGCGGCGCAAGTTCGGCCCCGACCGTTCCACCTGGACCTGGGGTCGCTGCCGACCATTGATCCTCAAGCACAGCCTCGCCGACGCGCCCGTGATCGGTTCGCTGCTTTCGCCGGGCCCGTTCCCATTCGGCGGTGAAGCTGACACCATCTCTCAATCCGGAGTCCTGGGATTACGGCACTTCGACTCGTCAAGCGCAATTCCCGCGCTCCGCCTGATCGTCAAACTGAGCGACCCACCCGAGGCGCAGTTCGCCCTCGCCGGAGAGCAAATCCACGATCCGCTGCACGCCAACGGACCACTGACCGACGCCTGGCTCAAGGACCGGCACTTGCCGCTGCTCCGCAATCGAGACGAGATCGAGGCCTCGGCAAAGGCCACGCCAGCCAGACGAGTTCAACGTCTGCAGCTCATTCCAAGGGCTTCGGTACACTGACTGACTTAGACGCAACAGAGACGATCAACTGGATGCCCGCCCTCTCCAAGCTCAGCCTCGAGCGAATTGACGACATCGCCACGATCAGCGGCGGTGTCATGCTTGACGCCGACTTCGTCCAGCAACTCGCAGACGTCTGCGAGTCCATCAGCGACGACACCCGGGCAGTCATCCTCCACCCTGATCGCCGAGTCTGGTCTGGCTTCGAGGGCCCGACGACCTTCGGCGACCTGTTCTCGTCATTCGCCGATCTCGCCCAACCAACGATCGCAGTGCTCGACGGTCCCACGCGAAGTGGCGGTCTGGAGTTGGCGCTCGCCGCCGACCTGCGCGTCGCCGGTTCCGATATCACTCTCGGCTTCGACATACTCGCGCAGGAGTTTCCCCGCGCCGGCGGCCTACAACGACTGACCCGAGCCATCGGTCGGTCACGAGCAACGCAACTGGCAATGCTCGAGGGCGAACTCGACGCGGCAACAGCGCTCGACTGGGGGCTGGTCAACGCCGTCGCCGCCGACCCACTGGAAGCTGCGATGGACATCGCCCGATCAATCGCGTCGCGAGGCCCGCTCGCCACGCGCTACGCCAAAGACGCCATCAGCCACGGCCTCGACATGCCGTTGGCCCAGGCGCTTCACTACGAGACCGAGCTGACGATCCTGCTTCAGGACACAGCCGACCGAGCCGAGGGCGTTGACGCCTTCGTCAGCAAACGTGCTCCGCAATTCAGCGGAACCTGAACCATTCGAACACAGCGGGTGCCGATCCCGCACAGGAGGCCCAAACGATGCGACTGATTCTGGATGAAGAAGAAACCTGGTCGTTGATGACCTTGATCACCGCGCAAGTGCTCGACCAGGTCGAGTTGTCCGACGAGGCAGCAAAAGCGATCCGAGACTGGCGGGCCACCGTCGTGGAGGGCAACGCGGCAATGGAAGCCGTCTCTAACGGCGTCAATGAGGCGCTCGGCAACAAGATCGACGAGGAACTCACCCGCCAGGTCCGCCGCCGCGACTACTACCGCACCGTTCGCTAGGCAAGCCCGAGCACTCTAGGACGAGGCAAGCAGAGGGGAAGAAGATCATGGTCAAAGTCGAACTCGACATCGAAGAAGCCTGGGCAGTCTTCAGCCAGGTCGTCAATCACATGCTCGACGAGGTCGACCTGCACAAGTCCGACAAGGCGGCCATCCGCCGCTGGAAGTCCAGCGAGATGCGTCCCGGCCGAGAAGAGATGGACGCGCTCCACGAAAAAATGAACGACGACATCGAACGGCTCTGGGAAGTCCGCCGCAAAAGCGAAATCCGCCGCCCCGACTGGCGCTAACCCGCCGGTTTGCCAGCGCGGGTCACCGGTGTTCCCCCTCGTCTGCAGCGCTGCCGCGGCCTGTCTCCTTGGTGGAGTCTGGGGCAAGGCACCCCCTTCGCTGACCTGGTAACAGGACGCAGAGGGCTCTGTTGCCTTCGCGGACATCAAACACCCGTACCGAGCCCGCTGCTGGCACTACGATCCAGCTAATGCCCGATCCGCTCGTCCTCTACGACAAACCCTCCAACGCAATCGCCACCATCACCCTCAACCGTCCCGAGGCGCTCAACGCGATCAACATGGCGATGCGCGACGACCTTTGGACGTTTATCCACGCCGCGCTCATCGATCCCGATGTCCGAGTCCTCATCTTCCGAGGCGAAGGCCCCCGAGCGTTCTCCGCCGGCGCCGACATCTCCGAGTTCGGCACCGCCCCATCCCTCCACGAATCGCGCGAAGCCCGCCGACAACGAGACCTCTGGGCCCTGCTCGAAGACCTGCCCATCCCGACCATCGCCGCCCTGCACGGATTCTGCTTCGGCGCGGGCGTCGAGCTCCCCCTCTACTGCGACCTCCGCATCGCTGCTGAGGACACAAGAATCGGCCTGCCCGAAGTCACGCTCGGATACATCCCCTCTGCCGGAGGCACCCAACTGATGCCCCGAATTGCCCCTGCCGGCGCTGCCAGAGGTCTAATCCTCAGCGGCGAGCCAATCGACGCGCAGCGCGCGCAGTCCTGGGGAATCGTGCATCGAGTGGTTCCAGCCGACGACCTCGACGCAACCGTCGATGCAGTTGCCAGCCGACTCGCCGCAGCCCATCCCGACCTGACCGCCGCTGTCAAACGCAGCATCCGCCGAGGCCTCGATCTGCCTATGTCAGCTGCGATCCAGCAGGATGCGCAGACCGCACGCCGATTGGCCAATACACTGTCTGATCGTTAACCGCATGACCACTCGCTTGTCCAACCAAGCGCGAAGGAGCCTCCTGTGAACACTGCCGACATGCTCGACATTGCAGCCGCCAACGTCCCCGATCGCGTTGCCCTGCTCTGCGACGAGACCAGCAAGACGTTCGCCGAACTCGCCGCCGATGTCACCGTGCTCGCCAACGCCCTCCAGGGCCTGGGCCTCTCGCATGGCGATCACGTAGGCGTCATGTCGGTCAATTCGGCCGAGTACGTGATCATCTATTACGCCTGCGCCAAGCTCGGCGTCACCTTCGTGCCGCTCAACTACCGCGCCAAGCGCGAAGAACTGACCTACATGATCAACACGGTTGAGGCCAAGGCGATCTTCGTCTCCGACCGTTACCAAGACCTCGTCCGCGCAATCAAGGACGAATGCCCGACTGTCGAGCACTACGTCGCCATGGAGAACGACATCCCGCTCGGCCAACAGCATTACCGAGATCTCATGGCCTCGGGCTCAGACGACTTCCTATACGCCCCGGTCGAAGACCATGACGCCACCGTGATCATCTACACCTCGGGGACCACGGCGATGCCCAAGGGCGTGCAGGTCACCTATGGCGACCTCAGCAGCTACGCGATGAACACCATCGAGATGGCCGACCCGACCGGCGTGCACAACAAGACCCTGCTCTCAGTTCCGCTCTTCCACATCGCCGGCGCGACCACGATGATTTCGTCGGTCTGGGGTGGTCGGACACTGGTGATTCTGCCGCAGTTCTCGCCCGGCGCCTGGATCGACGCGGTCGACACGCACGGCATTACCCACTCGATGGTCGTCCCCACCATGCTCAAGCGGACCATGGAAGACGAGCATTTCGCCAACTTCAAGGGCGAGACACTGGAGGTGCTGACCTACGGCGCCGCGCCGATGCCCTATGACGTCATCCGCGCCGCTGTCGACGTCTTCCCTTCAAATGTCGGATTCATGAACGCCTACGGCCAGACGGAATCGACCAGCACCATCTCCTTCCTCGGTCCCGACGACCACCGGCTGGATGGGACTCCTGACGAGATCGCTGTCAAGGAACACCGCCTCCGCTCTGTCGGCAAGGTCATGCCAGACATCGAAGTGCTGATCATGGACCCCTCGGACAAACCGGTCGGGACCGGCGAAGAGGGTGAAATCTGCGTCCGCGGCGACCGCATCATGAGCGGCTACCTCAAGCAGGAAGAAGCCACCGCCTCCGCCATCCGCGACGGCGTCCTCTACACCGGCGATGTTGGCTACATCGACGACGAGGGCTACCTCTTCATCACCGGCCGCACCAAGGACCTGATCATCCGCGGCGGCGAGAACATCGCCCCCGGCGAGATCGAGCAGGTGCTCGAAGGTCACCCGGCCGTCGCCGAGGCCGCCGTGATCGGCGCGCCCGACCTTGAGTGGGGCGAAGTCGTCAAAGCCTGCGTCATCCTCCACGAGGGCGCGTCGCTCAGCCTCGAAGAGGCCGTCGCCCACACCAAGAGTCAGCTCGCCAGCTACAAGGCCCCCAGCTACCTCGCCGTGGTCGACACCCTGCCCCGAAATCACATGGGCAAGGTCTTGAAGAACGACCTTCGCAAAACCCATGGAGAAGCCAAGAACGGCTAAGCGAGGCCTCGGTAAGCGGATGGCCGACGACAGGTCGGCCTTGCGCCCACCGAGGCTTGCCCACACTGTCAACATCTCCACCGACTGATTTAACGACCGCGAGCGGGCGTCCTCTCTAGCGTGGCGCCATGCGCCGCCTGCCCGCCCTCGCCGCTCTGACGGTCGCGGCCCTGATCGCCGCCTCGGCCTGGCTCGCGATCGTCGCCCAGTCCGATCCCGAACCGCTGCCGAGAGCCGAGTACCTGCCCCGCGACGAAGACCAATCCCAGCAACAGGATCCGGAGACGCAGCCTGAACCCGGCCCAGATGGGGAGGACGCTGAACAGCAGTTGCCCGAGCAGGAAGGGATTCAAGCAGACACGGATCAGGAGATTGCCGAGAACGAACTGCGGGACGACGAAGTGGCCGAACAAGCTGAAGCTGACAACGCCGGCACTGATCGCGAAGCCGAGGAACAGCAGTCAATCACCTATGTCCCCGATCAGGAACGGTCGCATTGGGAGGTCATCAGGGCGGTCGACATGGATCGCCGGCGGTTCGATGAGGCATCTCGATTGACCCAGAGGTACACCGTGAAGGAAGGCGATACTCTCGTCGATGTTGCCGAGTTGCACGGCGTAGATGTGAACGCCCTTGCTGCCGCAAACGACTTGGAGAGTGCGGACCATCTCGCCATCGGCGATCCCCTCCAGATCCCGTCTCCACACACTTACGTTGCTCAGGAGTATCCCTCAGGCCCGTATCCGTACGAGGGCGGTGAGCTCGCCTGGGGAACAGTCACGGATCTTCAACACGGCGTCATACATACCGCCGTCGTTACCCGGCCCTTGAAGAGCTTCCCTGGGCAGTTCGCCGGCGGGACCCTGATCATCGGCTGCATCCACAATCGGCTCATCGTCGAGTTCAGGGAGGACATGATCGCTCTCGATCCTGCACTAGCCGATGCAGCCGATGTCCGTGTCTACTGGCGTGTCGACCAGGGCCCGATCCGCACCAGCCGCTGGACCCGAACCGCCGATGTGCTCTCCTCGCCCGATCCTGGTCCGCTAATCGATTCACTGCGTGGGGCGAACGGCCTGTGGCTCTGGCCCGTCATGGAAGCTCGCGTGCTACTGGACTTCTGGTTTTCGGAAGTCGCCAGAATGGTCGAGACGCCCGTCCAGGCCAACATCGACAACTGCGGCCGCTGATCGTTCCCCGAACCACCACGTGCGATAATGCCTCAATCGAATCTTGTCGGTTAGGGGTGCTGCGGTGACCAAATCGGCTGTCAAATCGGATTCTGCCAAGCGCCAAACTGGCGCAACATCAACAGGCAAGCGAGTCTCCGCCCTCGCCATCCCCGCCTGGCTGCCGCTCGGCGGCATCCTCCTCGTCTCCGGCGCCGAGACCGTCCGTGTGACCGGCGCCCACCGAGAACTCTTCTTCAATATCGATCACTTCTGGGTGCTCTACATGCTGCTCCCGTTCGTCATCGGGATCATCATCTACGGCCTCGTCCGACGTTCAAGAGTGTGGAGGCTCGGCCGGCCGATCATCTCGGGACAGATCTCCGGCGATGCTCTGCGCAGCGCGTTCGACGACTTGCCCGTGCGACTCGGTCGTCTGGTCAAAGGCGGCGGCGGTACCGAGCGCGTCCTTCGAGACCCCTACTCGGGCGTCATGCACCTCTGCATCATGACCTCGATGATCGTGCTCTTCCTCGTCACGGCGCTGCTCGCCATCGATGACTACATCCCCGTCGACATTCTCGTCGGCCCGCGCTACCTCGGCTATTCGTTAGTCGCCGACATCTTCGGCCTAGTCGGCATCATCGGCGTCGCCATGGCCGTCGCTCACCGCTGGGTCCGGCCGCGCACCGCCTGGCTGCCGACCTGGGAAGACTGGCTCATCCTGGGTGGCCTCGGTGCGCTGCTGATCACCGGCTTCATCGTCGAGGGCCTGCGCATCCACACCTCCGAAATCGACGTACACCCCGAGTGGTCCTACTGGTCCCCGGTCGGCTACGTCGTGGCCCTGATGTTCTCCGGAGTCCGCACCTCCGCCGCGCTCGACATCCACACCACCTTCTGGTGGATTCACATGATCGGCGCGCTCTCCTGGATCACACTGCTCGGTTACTCGAAGCTCAACCACCTCGTGCTCGCTCCGGCCAACGCCTTCCTCAAGCGCACTTCCGCTCCGGGCAAGCTCGACATGATCGAGAACATCGAGGAGCAGGAACACTTCGGCGTCTCGCAGCTTGAGCACTTTTCGATGAAGCAACTCTTCGAGCTCGACGTCTGCGTGCGCTGCGGCCGCTGCACCGACAACTGTCCTGCCGACATCGCCGGTCAGCCGCTCTCGCCGATGCACATCATCCAGGACCTCAAGTCCTACGCGACGGCAGTCGGTGAACAGAAGGTCGCCAACCTGGTTCAGGGCAACGACCTCAACTTCGGCCTCGACGACGAGACGCCGATGGTCGGCGGTGTGGTCCGCGACGAGTCGCTCTGGGCCTGCCGCACCTGCGGCGCTTGCGTTGAGGCCTGTCCCGTCTTCATCGAGCACGTCCCCACGATCGTCGACATGCGCCGCTCGCTCGTCATGGAAGAAGCCCGCATGCCCGACACCGTCCAGGGCACGCTCGAAACCCTGGAACGTCAGGGTCACCCCTGGCGCGGCACGCCCTACACCCGCGACTCCTGGATGGAAGGCATCGAGGACCAGGTCCCCGAGTGGACCGGCGAGCAGGACTACCTCTACTTCGTCGGCTGCACCGGAGCCTTCGTCGACCGCGCCCAGGAGATCACCCGCTCCGTCGTCTCGCTGCTGCGCGAAGCAGGCGTGTCATTCGGTGTGATCAAGGGCATGGAATCCTGCAACGGCGACCCGGCCCGCCGGTTGGGGCACGAGTACCTCTACCAGATTCTCGCCGAGGGACTGATAGAGCTGTTCAATGAGACCGGCGTCAACGACGAGCAGAAAACCGTCATTACCCACTGCCCGCACTGCTTCAACACCTTCCTCAACGAGTACCCCGACATGGGCGCAAAATTCCAGGTGATTCATCACACCCAGCTACTGGAGCAGCTTGTCGATGCGGGACGACTCGTCCCAAGCAACGACGGTCCGGAGCAGACCATCACCTACCACGACAGTTGCTACCTGGGCCGCCATAACGACATTTTCGAGGCCCCGCGCCGCATCCTCGAGCAGGTCCCCAACGTCACCCTGATCGAGATGCCGCGCAACCGCGAGCAAGGCCTCTGCTGCGGGGCCGGCGGTGGCAACATGTGGATGGAAGAACAGGGCAAGAGCCGCGTCAACGAGGTCCGGGTCGAAGAAGCCGTCGCCACCGGAGCGGAGTCCGCCTGCACCGCCTGCCCCTTCTGCATCCAGATGTTCGACTCCGGAATCGGAACCGTCCAACTAGACGTTGAAGACGAGGACAAGCTCAAAGTCCTCGACGTCGCCGAACTCCTCCAGGCCGCAGCCGTCGCCGAAAGCGACTAAACGATCACCTTTTTCCCCTTTGCTCCCCCTTCCAGGGGGAGCTGTCACGAAGTGACTGAGGGGGGGCGGAACGCCGAGAGCTGTTGACTCCAACTGGCAGAGGCAATCTCCTCATCACGCCGCGGACTACTGGGGTCGAATACCCACTTACAGCGTGGACCCGCTGTCCAGAGAGCAAGTCTGTATCCCATCTGACTGCCTGAGTACGCGGGCGGCGACACAATAGCCAATTGGACGCGCGACCAGATTCTCGTCCGACTGAGACCGCTGCGAACACATCATTCCAGTCAGTGAGGAACCGATGGATGTCATCGTCTGCGTGAAGCAGATTCCCGATCCAGAAACCCCCGCCGCCGCCTTCAAGGTCGACGAGGCGGCCATGCAGGTGTTGCCCGCTCAGGGCATCTCGCCCGTGATCTCCCCCTTCGACGCACAGGCCGTCGAGGCTGCACTCCGCATCAAGGACGCCTCCGGCGACGGCAGCGTGAACATCATCTCGCTCGGTCCCGACTCCGCCCGCGATGCAATCAAGCACTCGCTCGCCATGGGCGCCGACGAGGGCTACCACCTCAAGGACGACGCCTTCGACGGCGGCGACGCCTGGACCACCGCGCTCGCCCTCTCCAAGGCGATCCAACACCTCGGCGTTCCCGACGTGCTGATCTTCGGCCGCCAGGCCGCCGACTGGGACCAGGGCACCGTGGGCAGCATCGTCGCCGAACTGCTCGACCTGCCCTCTGCCACCGTGCTCCGAGCCGTTGAAATGACCGGCGACAGCATCACCGTCTCGCGCGTCGTCGCTGACGGCTTCGAGAACATCGAACTGCCGACTCCCTGCGTGCTGACGATCTCCAACGAGTTCGGCGACCCGCGCTATCCGCAGCTCCGCCAGATCATGCAGGCCGCCCGCAAGCAGGTCACTGAGTTGACGGCCGCCGATCTCGGTCTGGACGCCTCGGAAGTCGGCGCCGCCGGAGCCCGAGTCCAGATGCACGCACTCTTCCAGCCCACCAGCGACGTCGAAGTCGAAATCATCGAGGGCGACACCCCTGAAGAAAAGGCCGCCGGCCTCGTCAACGCCCTCCGCGAAGCGAAAATCCTCTAAGCGACCCCGTCATTCCCGCACAGGCGGGAATCTCGCGCCCAACCCGTTAGGACATCCAGATATGGCTTCAATCCTCGTCTTTGGCGAAACCGACGACGCCGGCCTCACCGCACCCACGCTCGAGATGCTCGGCGCCGCCTCCCGTCTCAGCGGCGACCTCGGCGGCGGAGTCGCCCTCGCCCTGATCGGCTCCGGCCTCGCCGACGCCGCTGCCGTAGCCGGGCCAGCCGGCGCCGACACCGTCTACACCGCCGATGCCGACTCCGTCGCTGCCTACCAGACCGACAGCTACCTGCCGGTTGCGCAGGGCATCGTCGAGCAGGACTCACCCGCCGTCGTCCTCATGTCCCAGTCCAGCATGGGCCGCGACCTCGCGCCCCGGCTCGCCACCCGACTCGGTACGGCCGCGATCATGGACTCCCTCGGTCTCGAGGTCGAGGGTGACCGCGTCAAAGCCACTCGTAGCTGCTACGGCGGCAACGCCCGGCAGGTCGTCACCGTCCAGACCGACCCGCAGGTCGTCACTGTCCGACCAAAATCCCAGGACCCGCTGGAGGCCGACGCTTCCCGCTCCGCCGACGTCATCGCCGTCGATGTCGCCGAGCCAACGCTCCGCGCTCGCACCACCGGCAAGGAACAGGCCGAGTCCGAAGGCATCCGCCTCGAAGACGCCGAGATCGTCGTCTCTGGCGGGCGCGGCCTGGGTGGTCCGGAAGCCTTCGCCGATCTCGAGAGTCTGGCTGGTGTGCTCACCGCTGCCGTCGGCTCTTCCCGCGCCGCCTGCGACCTCGGCTGGTACCCACCTTCGCAGCAGGTTGGCCTGACCGGCACCGTCGTCTCGCCGACGCTCTACGTTGCGATCGCCATTTCCGGCGCCAGCCAGCACATGGCCGGCTGCGGAGGCTCGAAGAACATCGTCGCCATCAACAAGGACCCCGACGCCCCAATCTTCGCCTTCTCCCGCTTCGGCATCGTCGACGACTACAAGAAGGTCCTCCCAGCCCTCGAGTCCGCCTTCGCCGAGGCGCTCGACTAGTCGGCGTCCCGAATCGACCTCGGAATTGGCAGGGGCTAGACGCCCTGCGTCTTGCGCCAGGTCCGGATCTGACCGGCATGTTCCATGTCATGCTCGATCAGCGCATCAACCAGCTCATTGACAGAGATCTGCGCGTCCTCAACCGCCAGCGACTTCACGTCCCGCTCTTCATCCGTCAACTGACTCACGTGGTCCGCGGTCGTATCCCGGATCTCGCGGAGCATACGCAGCAGATCGTCGATCGGTCGGTCGATCCAGTCCCCGGGTGCAGCATCGTTGATCTCGCGCTCGGTCGGAAATGGGCCCAGCGGCATCCCAGCCGCAGAGCGCTCCAGCGCATTCACTGCCCACGCGTCCCAGCCGACGAGATGCGACAGGCAGTCCCGGACGCTCCAACTGCCCACAACATTGGGGATGTCGAACGCTTCAGCCTGCAGCCCCTCAACCGCTTCCAGCAGACACGAACGCCCGTCGGTGCAGTCGGTGGTGTCTGACTTGACTTCTTCCGGCTTACCCGCAGCAACCATCGATGCTCCCTACATACTCCAAGAAGGCGCAACGAACTTCGTGGTTCAGAGTGCGCGGTGGTTGCCGGAGAGGCCGGAAACAGCGCCTCGACGTCTCCGCGAATCGTCAATGCTCGGCAGTGTGGACCCCGGCTGAGGAAATCTAGGCGACATCCACAAGATCGTCAATTGGTTGTTAACCCTACCAATCTGGTCAGAGGCCTCCTGCTGACTGTGACACAGTTCGCACTCCTCACCAGGCTGACAACGAGCCCGTCACATTTCCGCTTCGGTTGACCACTTCCGACCCCACCAATAGCCTGAGGTCTCAGCGTGCGTCCGCGTGGCTGATTGTTTTGAGGCCTGTCCTCGGCCAGAACGAGGATCGGGTTGAGGCAGTTGGCTAGTGGCGCTAGGACGGCGCCAAGCTGCGGGGACGCGTACCCAAGATGCGCTCAATTGGACTCACCGGCGGGATTGCCTCGGGCAAGTCGACCGTCGTCAATCAGCTCCGAGAACTTGGCGCGGCCACCATCGACGCCGACCTGCTCGGCCACCAGACTTATGAACCCGGTACCGAGACCTTCAAGCAGGTCGTCGCCGCCTTCGGCGAGGATCTCGTCGCCGAGGATGGCACCATCGACCGCTCCAAGCTCGGCCCCAAGGTCTTCGGCCACCCCGACGGCATGAAACGACTGACCGACATCGTCTGGCCCGGCATCCGCGCCCTCGCCGAAGCCGAGCTCTCACGACTTGAAGCCGCCGGTACCGATGTTGCCGTGCTTGAGGCCGCCGTCATGATCGAGGCCGGCTGGCAAGACTTGGTCGACGAAGTCTGGGTCGTCGCCGTCAGCCGCGACACCGCCCGCGAGCGCCTCATGGCGCGCAACAATTTCTCCGCCGAAGAAGCGGACAAGCGGATCGATTCCCAGATCACCAACGACGAGCGTCTCAAGCACGCCGACGTCTTGATCTCCAACGACTGCAACATGGAAACGGCATCCGAGCGCGTCGCGCGCGCTTGGGCCGGCATGCAGTCTCGATAGCGTCGACCACTGGGCGGACACAAAGGACCACCACCACCTGAGCACACACTCGCCGCTGACGATGCGGCAGAGCGGGAGAGCGTTTGATGACCACTGCCACCGAACCGATCACCGAATATCGCAGCTGGGCTGTTGAGGAATTTCGAGCCGAAGAAGAGCCGTACTACGTGCCGGTTTCGGATGAGGTCGAAGTCTTCGAGGCCGCCTGGAACAACAAGATTCCAGTGCTGCTCAAGGGACCGACCGGCTGTGGCAAGACCCGGTTCGTTGAGTACATGGCCTACCACCTCAACCGCCCGCTCGCCGTCGTCCGCGATGGCAAGGCGGAGGTCGAGTCCGAATCCAACCTGCCGCTCGTCACCGTCGCCTGCCACGAAGACTTGACCGCGTCCGACCTCGTCGGCCGCTACCTGCTCGAAGGCAACGAGACCGTCTGGATCGACGGCCCTCTCACCCGTGCCGTCAAGGCCGGAGCCATCTGTTACCTCGATGAGGTCGTCGAAGCCCGCAAGGACACCACCGTCCTCATTCACCCGCTCACCGACCACCGCCGCATCCTGCCGGTCGAGAAGAAATCGCAGCTCCTCCAGGCTCGCGACGGCTTCCTTCTCGTCATCTCCTTCAACCCCGGCTACCAGTCGGCGCTCAAAGACCTCAAGCAGTCCACCCGCCAGCGCTTCGTTGCTGTCGAGTTCGACTACCCGCCCCGCGAGACCGAGGCTGAAATCGTCCAGCACGAAGCCGAGTGCTCATATGAAGTCGCCCTGAACCTCGCCAAGATGGCCGAGAAGATCCGCAACCTGCGCGAGCACGGCCTCGCCGAAGGCGCGTCCACACGCCTGCTGATCTACGCCGGTCGTATGATTGCCGCCGGCGTCTCTCCGCGCCGAGCCTGCCAGGTCTCCATTGTCTGGCCGCTGACCGACGACGGCGAAGTCCAGCGCTCGATCGAGGAAGTCGTCTCCTCAATCTTCGAGGACTAGGACCGGGCACAGCCCCCAAAGAACTCATTGTGCGGATTGGCATCGTCTCGGACATCCACTGCAACGCGGCAGCGCTCGATCGCGCCGTTGAGCAAATGGGCGACATCGACGAGCTCCTCTGCGCCGGCGACGCCTGCTACCAGTACCGCTTCTCCAACGACGTCGCCGAGCGGCTCAAGCGCTACGGCGGCCGCTATGTGCTGGGCAACCACGAGGAAATCCTCCTCTCCGAAGCCGGAGCCCGCGCCCAGGCCTCGCCCAGCGTGGACAAGTCACTCCTCGAGTGGACCCGAGACCAGCCGCACCTGATCCGAACCGAGATCGGCTCCAAGAAGCTACTCATGTTCCACGCGACTCCGTGGGCGCCGTACAGCGACTACCTCTTCCCCCACGATCCGCAGCTCCAGCGCCTGGCCGACGAAGAAGCCGACTTCATCATCTACGGACACACCCACGCGCCGCTGGTCAAGCGAATCGGCCGCGCCCTGATCGTCAACCCTGGTTCGGCCGGTGAAATGCGAGGCACCGAGCAGGTCCTCACCTATGCTGTACTCGATACCTCCGATGATCACGCGGACATCCATCAGATCCGCTTGGCGCAGTAATGCCCCGCACGTTGCCTGCTCCCCCCGCCCAGCGGGGGGAGATGTCACGGAGTGACAAGAGAGGGCCGCTCCCCAGCCCGACCCGCCCCCGCGAAACGAGACGCTCATGACCGCACAACTAGTCGAAGAGGCCCGCGAGGGACTGCGCCAATTCCCGCCTGCCCTGGGCCAGGAATTTGAGACTGCCCTCGAGGCGGCGCTCCCGGTCCTCGAGCCCGACGAGCTTGACCAATGGCTGCGTGACGGCCTCGACATCGCCCGTCACTCGCTGCGCAGCTGGGAGGCCGCGTCCGAATACTTCCGTGCCTCTGGCCCGGTCCTCGAGCAGATCACCTACGACCGCATGCGCGAATGGTGCGCCGTCGGCATCGACCTCATGGAGACCTCGCCCGCCCTCTCCGGCGCGCTCTTCCGCGCCTCTCCGGCTGTCCTCCCACACCTCTCAGTCTCCCAGGCCAACGACTGGTCCGCCCAGGGGAAATCCCTCTACAAGGGCACCTGGAAGTCCGGCTCCCTCTCAGCTCAGTATTTCGATGTCTCGCCGCAGATCCTCCCCCATCTGCCCCTCTCCCAGATGCGACTCCTGGTCGACCTGATCGACTCACTCGCCTCGCACTCCTACGAGCTCGCCTCCGCCTGCCTCGGCATGGCACCGGGCGTTCTCTCCCAGCTCGACCGTACCGACCGCGCGCCATTCCTCGAGTTCGGCGGCATCGTCGCCCACACCGCCTGGGTCGACGCGCGCGTCTACTTTGAGCGCGGACCCGGTGCCCTGCGCCAGGTCTCCGAGGACCAGCGCCCCCGCTACCTCTCCCTCGCCGGACAGGTCGCGATGCAGGTCGGACGCCTCGGCCACCCGTACTTCATCGAGGCCGCCCAGGCCCTCTCCGAGGTTGATAAGGACATCCACGAAGGTCTGCTCGAACTCTCCGAGCAACTCGCCGGGCACTCCGGCGACGCCGCGATGGAGTTCATCAAGTCATCGCCGCGCGTCGCCCAGCGCCTCGGCATCGACGACATCGCCCGTTGGCAAGAATTCGGACTCAACATCCTCCAGCAGTCCCGCGACGGCGGCGAGGCCTTCTTCCGACTCGAATCCGCTCGCGGTGAAGAGGTCATGGAAGCGCTCAGCAGCCGCGTCGATCTCGACCGCGTCTCCGAGCTGATCCGCATGTACTGCAAGGCGCTGACCGGCGTCGACGTCGGCGTCAAAGCCTCCGAAGAACTCACCGCCAAGGGCGTCGGCTGGGTCGACGAAAGCAGCCCGACGACCGAGGGCACCACGATCTACCTGCCCGAGAACGTCGAGCGCTACCCGACCAAGGACGAGAACTTCGCCGTTTACAAGGTCTTTGCCACCCACCAGGCCGGACGCCTCGAGTTCGGCTCGTTCGAGTACCAGTCCGCAATCAACCCGGAACTCTTCCCGGCCGACCAGAACGGTACACGCAACGGCCACGGCAACGGTGTCGCTCCCGCAGTCGTCGAAGGCGAAGAGGGCGAAATCCATACCGACATGGAGCTCTTCTTCGACCAGTTCGATGACCGCCGCCTCGCCCACGATCTCTTCACGATCGTCGAGGACACGCGCATCGACACGATCGTCAAGCGCGAGTACGCCGGCGTCCGCCGCGCCTTCTCACGCCTCCAGCAAGCCGCCATCGAACGCCGCCGCCCGGTGGAGGACATGCCCGCCCGCCAGGCGATGGTCGAGAACCTGCTGCGCGCCTCGCTCGACGAGATTGGACGCATCCGCTGGCCGGGCGAGCTGGCCGAAGAGATGCGCGCCCCGTTGCGCATCCTCAATCGCATCCGCAGCGAAGGCGCCACCGTCCAGGACAGCGCTGCCGCGACCGCGCTGCTCTATGAGTGGCTCTCGCAGATTCCCAACGTCGAACTCGACACCGAGGACTGGTCAGACTTCGAGCAGGAAATGTCCGGCGACCCCGACTCGGGCGAAGACTCCGACATGATGCCCGGCTCCGGCTCCTCCGGACTCGAAGAGTCGTTCATGCCCTTCATGCCCGGCTCCGAGGAGCGTCCCTACGACAGTCCCGACCCGGTCGACTTCCGCGGCGACTTCAAGCCCGAACTCGTCCAACTGCTGATGAAGCTCAAGGGCGAGACCGGCTCCGGCGACGCCCCGCCGATCCCGCTCTCCAAGGAACAACTCCAGGAATTGCTCGAGAAGTCCGTCGAGATCTCGATCAACGAGCTCATGGACATGGACCTCGCCGAATCCTCCGGCATGTTCCTCGACAACCTGCTCAAGGAAGTCAACCAGATCCAGGGCGAGCGTCAGGAAGGCCAGCAGGCCATGGGCGACGACTCGACCGGCGCCGACGACGGCGAGGAACTCCCGGTCGAGGCAGCCTCGTTCTACTACGACGAGTGGGACTTCCGCGCCGCCGACTACAAGCCCCGCTGGTGCCGAGTCCAGGAGCAGCGCGGCGAGTCCGGCACCTCCAACTACTACACCGAGACCCTGCACGAGCACACCCAGCTCGTCCAGGAGACGCGCAAGCAGTTCGAAATGCTGCGACCTGAGATGTTCCGCAAGATGAAGCGCCTCACCGACGGCGAGGACTACGACCTCGACGCCGTGATCGAGTGGTACACGGAGAAGATCGCGGGTGCGACCTCCGAGACCAAGCTCTTCTACCGGCGCAACAAGGTCGACCGCGACGTCGCCGTCGCCTTCCTGCTCGACGTCTCCGCCTCAACCGACGAGGAGATCCAGAAGCACCACGACCAGCGCCAGGACGACCAGTTCGACGACGACCCACGCAAGTACCTGAGCTGGTGGGCCCAGCGCCGAGCCGAGGCCGCCCGACACCCCGGTAAGCGGATCATCGACCTCGAGAAAGAGGCGACCGTCCTCCTGATCGAGGCCCTCGAAACCATCGGCGACAAGTACGGCGTCTACGGCTTCTCCGGCTACGGCCGCGACAACGTCGAGTTCTTCGTCTACAAGGACATGGACGAGCCGTTCAATGACAAGATCAAGGAACGCATCGACAAGATCGCGCCCGTCCGCTCGACCCGAATGGGCCCTGCGATCCGCCACTGCATCTGGAAGCTCCAGAACACCGACGCCAAGGTCAAGATCCTGATGCTGCTCTCCGACGGCCGCCCACAGGACCATGGCTACGGACGCGACCGCACCGAGAAGGAATACGCCATCCACGACACCAAGATGGCCCTCACCGAGGCGCGCCGCGAAGGCATGGTCCCGTTCGCCCTCACCGTCGACCGGGCCGGCCACGACTACCTCAAGCAAATGTGTCAGGACATGGCCTACGAGGTCGTCGCCGACATCGAGTCCCTCCCCCGACGCCTCCCCGCCCTCTACCGCCGCCTCACCGGCTAGCCTCCCAGCCCCTGTAACCACAGGGGCCCGCTCCCTCTCCCTTCCCATCTCTCCCCCCGCTCTGCGGGGGGAGATGTCCCGTAGGGACAGATAGAGGGGGGCTCTCCGCCGGCCCTCAGCTACCATGACCCCATGACACTCCTCGCCGGAACCCTCACCGCCGGAGGCATCGCCGCCGCCTTCGTCGCCACCCTCCTCAACCACGACTCAACTGGCCTCTACATCGTCTGCGCCATGATCGCCGCCGCAGGACTCCTACTCATGCTCCTCCAGGTCGCCCGAACCCGCCCGGACGCCGCCCCCCGGAACGCGTGGTACGCCCTCGCCCCCATGGCCATCGTCGTCGCCCTCCTCGGCATCGCCGCCTCGGGAGCAACCTGCGGAGTCGCCTGCATCGCCTGGGGAACCCCAGCCGCCGCCGCAACCCTCGCCGCCCCCGACATCCGAGGCTGGTTCAGCCGCAAACGACCGCTCAGAAGCCCCTAACCCCTCTGGGGAGTCCCTGTGGTTGGACCTTGTGGCTGCGGCTGCCCGCGGATACGTCGGCTCAGTTCGTCAACCGCAGCTCCCGATTCAACTCCAGCTTCAGGAACCACCGCCACGTCGCCAACACCCCGATCACCAGCACCCCGATCAGCACTGCAAACGCAACTCCAAGAATCTGCCAATCCGTCTCAACCTGGAACGGAGGCAGCACCGTCCGCCCTGTCTCGTCGATCTCCAGATAAGCCAACAACAACAGCGAGATCCGGTTCCCCAGCAGCACACCCAGCACCAGCCCCGTCCCGACAATGATCGCGTACTCCAGGAACAACTGAATCAGAATGCTCGCATTTCCCACCCCAACCGTGCGCAACAGCGCCATCTCCAGCCGGCGCTGCCTCGCCGAGACCGCCATCGACACCAGGAACGCCAGCGCCAGCAGCAGCGAGATCGCAATGAAGGCAACCAGCAAAATCCCGGATCCGCCCGCCGTGGTCAGCGGATCGCGCCCGCTGTCGTCCAGCCGCTCATCTCGGTCGAAGAACTTGCCCAGCGAGTACCGCGGCCGATCCAACTCCTCCTTCGTGGCCGCTCGCACCTCGGGATCATCGCTCAGATCCAGCCAGACCTCCGTCGGAGTCACACCCGGCCGAAGCGCCGTCACCGAGCCCATGTGGAACAGCGCATCGTAGTCGGCCACGATGAACGACAACTCATCCGGACGCAGCGTCGGGAACAGCTCCACGATGCTCGCCACCCGCGCGGTCACAACCAACGTGTCCAGCCGCAGCGGATACCGGTCGCCGACCTCCAGTCGCTGCCGCTCGGCAAAGTCCGCGCTCACGATCGTCGGAACGGTGCAGCGAACATTGCTGCAAAAGGACGGATCAGCAAAGTGCGCCGCCCGAAGCCCTGGCGACTGACCGACCCCGGGATAGAAGGCCATCACATGCTCGCCCGAGATCGGATCGTCATCCTGCTCAAACTCGATCTCATCACCCGTCCCACGCCGCTGGACGAAATCAATCCAGCCGCGATTCTCGAAGTCCTCAATGATCAGTTCGCGGCCGTCCGGCTGGATCGCCGTGACCGCGTCGTAGTAAATCGTCGCCGGCTCCGACGCGAACAACCCAAACGGCTCGCTCATCACCAGCGAGTGCAACGAGAACGGAGCCGTCGCCCCATTCCCCACGATCTCCGACTGGAAATCGATGTCCATCGCGGTCCAGGGCGAGTCCGAAGGCGGCATCGGCAGACCACCGGCCGTGTGATACCGGCCGTCCCCATCGCGCACGCGAATCCAGAAGGACTGATCGGTCTCGCCCTCGCCCATCCGCACCCAGACCCGCAACGTCTCGGTCTCCGCTGGAATCCCGACCCCGCGACCAACCGGAGGGACGTCGATCGTCTCGATCAACTCCTCGAACGTCAACAACGACATGTCTTCGCGGAACCACATCATGTCCACGGCCGCCTTGGGTTCCAGACCCAGCACCGTCACGCTGGTCGTCGTCCCCACGCTCCGCCCGGCCGACGCCTTAGTCCGGTACACCGACGCAATCCCCTCAACCCCTTCGATCGGCCCCAGCCGGCTCCGCACCCCGTTCGCCGATGAATACCCACTCTCACCCAACCCAACCCGGAATTCGACCCCGTTGTCATACTCGATTCGCTCCGCCAGCGAGAGCTCGACCGTATCCGCATAAGAGGCCGCAAACGTCCCCAGGGCCGCGCCCAGCATCAGCAAAATCGTCAACCGAGCCGCTGGTCCCACCGTCCGGCTCACATAACGGAGCGTCGACGCGATCGATAACGGGAACCGGTCGTACGTCAGCCAGGCAAAGAAGCGGTAGAAGTAGGGCAGGAACCGCAGGATCACCAGCGTCGCCGCCAGCGCGAACAGGATCGGAGTGCTCAACAACAGCGGATCGGCCGACAAGCCGCCCACGCTGTCGCGCTCAAACACGGTGCCCTTCAGGTCCGCTTCGAAGATCAGTCCGACCGCGACCAGCACCAGCGCGACATCGAGGAAGTACCGCTGCAACACATTCGGACCCGCCGGCCGCGAAACGTTGCGCAACCGCTCCGACAACACCCGCGTCCGGCTGGCGATGACCAGCGGAGCCAATGTGAACAGCACCGCAACGATCGCCCCCGCCGCCGAGAGCAGGAAGGCCATGTCCGTCAGCGTCGTCGGGATCGGGTTGCCTCCGGTCAGCGGTTCAAACACCGGCGTATAGCCCAGCAGACCGATCACCCCAATCGCAATGAACGGCCCAACCGCCGCAGCGATGATCGCCAGCAGGACGCCCTCAATCGCCGTGTGCGAGATCACCTGAACGATCGAAGCTCCCCGCGAGCGCATCGAGAACAACTCCTCGCGCCGCTGAGCCACCTGCACGCCCGAGACAATCACCACGTAAAACAGCGCGATCCCCACCACCTGCGCCAACAACATCAGGATCGGCACCTGCGTGAAGTTCAGATCCTTGACGAACGACTCCAACCGAGGCTCAATTGGCGAACGCACCGCGCCGCCGATTGAACGCAGGTCCTCGCGCAACAGATCAAACGATTCGCGAGTGTCATCGAGCACGGCGACATTGAGCTGGTCCGTGTCGATTTCCGAGATCCACTGCGTGCTGACGAGGTAGCCGCTCATCACGCTCTTCAGCACATCGTCGAACGTGTCCGGAGGGACGATCAGCGAGACGGTCTGCGCGCGTGGGCCGCTCGTGTACACGGCCGTCCGAATCTCGCGGGGCACCCGCTTCCAGTAGCTGCTGCCAATGTTGTCCGGCTGGACGAGGCCGGTCACTTCGATCGGGATGATTCGCTGCACGAGCATCGTCGGCTCACACGGCGGTCGAGGCGGCGGCGGCGGACCGCCCGGCGGCGGATCGGGCTCCCGGTCGCATTCGTCGTACCCGTCGACCAGGTGCAGCTCAGTGCCAACCCCGACCCCATACGCGCGCGCCGCGAATTCCGGCAGCGCGACCTCGATCCGCCCACTCAGGCTGCCGTCCGCTCTCAGCGTCGGCGCCTCTGGGAACCGACCCTCGATCAACGTCACGTTGGACGACGCCTCGTCCAGTGAGGCGAAATAGGCGCTCGGAGGAATCACCTGCCCCCGCCGCAGCGGCAGATCGATCTTGGTCGGCACCGTCGAGCGGAAGCGCAACTGCTGCGTTTCCAGTTCGCCGAACCGCTCGTCGATCGACTCCTCGGTGTAGGCCCTGGCCGAGTCATTCGGCCCGCCCGCCAGCGGCACGCCGGTCAGGTAGGTGAACATCTGCCGGCGCTCGGTCAGGTCCTCACGCAGACTCACGGTCAGCGACAGGTCCGAGACCGCCCGCGTATAGATCGTCGTTGACGACATCAACACCGCGGCCACGAGAATCCCGGCCGCGATCACCAACTGCAAGCGCCAGCTATCGCGCATGCGCCGCAGCACAAAGCCCAGGACGGCCCCGAACGACTCCACCCAGACCCCCGCTACTTGCTCAGAATCCGCCCGCGCCGATTGCTCCGCGCTGCGATTGAATTTCCACAATCCCTTGTAGTCTACGAAGGCAAGGCGGTCGAACATACCCCTGGCCCCGCTGCTCGGCAGTTGACGCAGCGCCCAGGACCACGAGGCACGACGAGGCGGCACTGGGCAGCATGGCCGGTATCTTCAGCTCCCTTCCCACGGCGTTCCGAATCGCCGTGCGCCGCCTCAACGGCAACCGCCGACTCATGGCCGCCGTCGCCATCGGCGTCATCCTCGCCGTCGCCCTGATGGCTTCGACCACCATCTACCGCAACGCCCTCCAGGACCTCGGCCTCCAGACCGACCTGCGCCGCGTCTCCGACGCCGACCTCGACGTCCGCATCCTCAACGCCGCCCACGGACTCTCTAGCAACCTCGCCGAGGACTCCTTCGACACCATCGACCGCCGCCTGCGAATTCCCAGCGACTACATCTCCGACACCAAGAAGTCGCTCACCAGCGCCACCTTCTTCATGACCGAGGTCGGAGGCATCCCACCCGAAGAAGATCCCCGCGACCGTGCCCGCGTGCTCTGGTTCGAAGGCGTCCAGGAACACATCACCCTGGTCGAGGGCAAGTGGCCCGACGCCGCCCCAGCCGCCACGCCCGACGAACCGCCAATCGTCGACGTCGCCATGGGCACCGACGCCGCCGCATCCGGCGGATTCACCATCGGCGAAGTCCGCGACATCCACGCCTCCTGGCGCGACGACGCCGAACCCATACAGATCCGGGTCGTCGGTCTCGTCGAGCCGATCGACTACACCGCCCGCTACTGGGGAGTCCGCCGAGACCATTTCCACGTCCCCGTCGAAAAGACCGACGCCTTCGCCTTCTTCGCGCCCAGGTCCACTCTGATCGACGCCATGGCCGGCTACATGCCCGAGCTCCGCGCCCGCCTCGAGGTCTACGCAGAGGTCGACCGTTCAGCCTTCGTCGCCGACGAAGCCGGCCTCGCCGCCATCCGTTTCCGCGCCGCCTTCGAGTCCATCGCCAAGGAAATCGAACGCGCCCGCGTCGAGACCGAAGTCGTCAACGTCCTCAACAACTACGAGACCAAGGAATTCTTCTCCTCAATCCCCTTGCTCGTTCTCACCCTGCAGATCGTCGGCATTGTCCTCTTCTACCTCGTCCTCGTCTCGACCATGGTCGTCGAGCGCCAATCGTCCGAAGTCGCCCTGCTCAAATCGCGAGGCGCCGGCCTCGGACACATCATGTCCATCTCCACATTGGAAGGCCTCCTGCTCGTCGCCTTAGCCATGGGCCTCGGACCCTTGGTCGCCCGCGAAGCGATCGCCTTACTCGGCTACTCGCCCGCCTTTGAAGGCCTCACCGGCGGCGCAAGACTCACCGTCGAGCTCACCGGCGAGGTCTACATCTACGCCGCCATCGGAGCAGCGCTCAGCTTCATCGCCCTCATCTGGCCCGCCTGGCGATCCAACCGAGCCACCGTCGTCCACTTCGCCCGCTCCACCTCCAGGCCCGAGGACAAACCCGTCTTCCAGCGCTACTACCTCGACCTCGTCGTCGTCGGCGTCGGAGCGCTCCTCTTCTTCCAGCTCCAGGAGTCCGGCTCGCTGGTCACCGAGGACCTCTTCGGCGGCCTTCAGCAAGACCCGTTGCTGCTCATCGCCCCCGCCGTCTTCGTCGTCACCGTCGCCGTGCTCTTCCTCCGACTCTTCCCCTTGCTCCTCTCCGCCTTCGGAGGCATCGCCCGGATCATCGGCGGAGCCTCCACCCAGATGGTCCTCTGGCACCTCACAAGAGCCCCAGTCCAACCGGGACGCCTCGCACTCCTCCTGATCATGGCCACCTCGCTCGGCATGTTCGGAGGCACCTTCGGAGCCACCCTCGACAAATCCTTCGACGACCGCGCCTCCTACCAGTCAGGAGCCGCACTGCGACTCGCCGACCTGCGCAGCAGCGGAGCCTCCGTCGAAATGCTCGAGCAGGACCTCGCCGAAGCCCCCGGCATCGGAGAAATCTCCTACGTCGTCCGACAGAACGCCTCCTTCTCACGAGGAGCCCTCGACGTCACCGACGCGACCATCCTCGGCATCGACCCCGAGTCCTTCACCGATGTCCTTTGGTATCGCGAGGACTTCGCCCTCAACGACGTTCGCGAACTGGTCAATCGAGCCACTGGCCCCGAGTTCGAGGTCGAACAGATCGTGATCCCCGCCGACGCCACCTACGTCGGCATGTGGCTCTGGCTGCCCGATACCAGCGGAGTCATCGCGCCCAATCTCAGAATGCGGGACGGACAGGGACGCTACCGCGACGTTGCCATGCAAGGCCTGCCCAGAGGCCGAGGATTCGGCGGAGCCGAACTGCCGGAGGGCTGGCGCTTCCTCTACGGAGACCTCTCCGTCGGCGCCGGCGCCCCTCACATCGGACCCTGGACCCTCCAGGGAGTCTCCATCCGCACCGGAGGCACCGCGAACTTCTCCGGAACCGTTGGCTACGACGCCATCCAGTACACCAGGGCGACCGAAATCCCCGACAACATCATCGAAGTCGGCTTCGACGACGGCATAATCATCGAAAGTTTCGAAGAGCAGGGACGCTGGACCGTCTTCACCGACACCACACGCGCCGGCGCGCTGCCCGACGACGCCCGGCTCTCCCCCGAACAGGCCCGCGACGGCGAGTTCGGCATGCGCTACATCTGGAACCGCGATGTCCGCTCCGGACTCCCCCGAGGCATCCGCCTCGCCGGACCCGACGCCCCCGTCCCCGTCGTTGTCAGCCAGGACTTCCTCACTGAAGCCTCGCTTGACGAAGGCCAGATCGTCCTGCTCAGCATGGCCAGCATCTACGTGCCCGTCCAGATCGTCGGCTCCTTCGATCTCTTCCCCACCTGGAACCCCGAGGACGCCCGATCGCTGATCATCGCCAACCGCGACTACCTCTACTACCGAGTCAACCGCAACCCGGCCACGATCGGCGCAGCCGCCCCCAACGAAGTCTGGATCCAACCCTCAAGCGAGGACGGCTTGCGCCAGCTCCGCACCTACCTCGAAGTCACCCCGCCCTGGAAGCACGAGGCCTACGACGTCGACGCGATCCGCAACCTCCAGGACGAGGATCCCCTCGTCGCCGCCGGCTGGGAAGGGCTGCTGTTCCTCACCTTCATCGCGATCGTGCTCCTGGCGGCCTTGGGATTCCTCGTCGCCTCCGTCCTCGTGGCCCAGCAACAGCAGGGCGAGTTCGCCGTGCTCAGAACGATGGGCTTCTCCCTTCCCCAGGTGTTGCTGGTGGTCGGCATCGAGAAAATCCTCATCATCGCCGTCTCGATGGCCCTCGGTACCGCGGTCGGATTGCAGCTCGGCACGATGATGCTGGAGTTCGTCGGCTTTGTCGAGACCGGTGAAACCGTCCTCCCGCCCTTCGTCACCGTCACCGACTGGGCCACCATCGGCGGAGCCTACGGAGTCCTCGGTCTCGTTTTCCTCGGAGCCATCGCCGTCATCGTTGCCCTCTACATGAGAATGACCATCGGCCAGATCCTCCGCATCGGCGCCGACTAGAGTCCGTTCACTCAAACCACCGAGAAGTTCCCCGCTCCATCGACAACAGCCTGATTTGAAGAACTCCCCCTCTGGGGGAGCTGTCGCGAAGCGGCTGAGGGGCCCGCCCCCAAACACATCCTCGTCAAACCCGCGCTTGCCACGGGAATCTCGCAGTGATCCCCACACAGTCAAACAGTCCGCAAATCCTCGAACGACTAGCCCCCGCCGCCCCCACCACCAGCCCCACCGCCGCCAGCACCGAGCCGCTCCTCGGCCACACTCTGCTGAGGCGCAGGACGCGCCGCGAGATCGAGCGGCCGAATCGCCGCGCTCACGGTCGCCGCCGCCGTCCGCACCACCTCCTGCGCCACCCGGCGACCCTCCTGCACGATCTCACCGTTGCGAATCACCGATCGGATCCGCGGCAGTACCAGCGCAATGATCATGATCGCCGCGAAGATGAAGCCCGGACCGATCAACAACGGACGAATACTGATGTAGTCCGCCGCCAGCCCGTTGGCCAGGATCATCACCGCCATAATCCCACCGGCGAACATCGCATACAGCGACATCACCCGGCCTCGCACCGAGTCCGGCACCACCGCCTGGATCATCGCGCTGGTCAGCGCCATGAACATCGCCTGGCTCGCACCCGCGATCACCCCGCCGATCATCGCCATCAACAACGAGTCCGCAAAGCCGACCCACACCAGCGACAGCCCGGAGAACACCCCGGTCACCATGAACACCCGGCCGCGAACCCTGCCCATCGGCAGCATCGACAACACAATCGTCGAGGCCAGCGCGCCGCCTCCGATCGCCATCAGCATGTAGCCGTACTCCGACTGCCCGCCGCCCAGGATCAGGTCCGCGTACGCCGGCAGCAGCGAGAAGTCGAACGCCATCGTGAACATGCAGTGCAGCGAGACCATGATGATCATCAGCCGCACCGACCGCGCTTTCCCCAGGTAACGCAGCCCTTCCCGCATGTGCCCGGCGGTGTCGCGCATCAATCCGCTCGTGTGACCCTGGATCCCGCCCGTCGAGCGCGTCGTCATCCGGGTCATCTGCAGAATCGACAGCAGCAACAACAGGGCGGCCGCGGCGAACACCCACTCGGGGCCGAACGCTTTGATGATCGGGCCCGCCACCGGACCGATCACCTTCGACCCGAACTGCATCATCGAGGCCATCGTGATCGCGCTCAGCAGCGCGTGCATCTTCACCGTGTTCGGCAGCAGCGCCTGCTGCGACGGCATCTCACCCGAGCGAATGATCCCCGACACCAGCGTGATCAGGACCAGGTTCCACATCTCGATCAGACCGCTAAACGCCAGGATCGCCAGCGCCACGGCCGTCAACGCCGCGCCGAATCGACAGACAATCACGATCTTCGCCCGATCGAAGCGGTCCGCCAGTGCCCCGCCGATCGGTGCCAGCACCCACGGACCGATCGCCGCGAATGTCACAATCCCCGTCCCCGACGGGTTGCCCGTCAGTTCATACCCCAGCCATCCGCGAGCCGTGATCATCGCCCACAGCGAGATCGCCGACAGCCCCGCCGCGTAGAACATCCGGCGGTACTCGAGGTACTCCATCGCCGGAAAGACGCGCAACAGGAAACCCGGCGGCTTGCTCCCCACGTCAACCCGTTGACTCATCCGCGATTCCCCTGCCAATTCACCGTATGTTACGGCCTCCCGAAGCTCCCTGACCAGACCTGCCGGTACGCTATCCGCGAACGATTCCGAGTCCCACTCCAGAGCAGGTATGCCCATGACCTCACAAGACCACCCCAATAGCAAGCTCAGAGAACGATCCAGCGTCCTCGTCGACGGCCCCAACCGCGCCGCCGCGCGCTCCCAGCTCTACTCCGTCGGCTACGACGACGAAGCCCTCTCCAAGCCGCTGGTCATGGTCGCCCACAACTGGATCGGGACCATGCCCTGCAACTTCTCACACCGCGAGCTCGCCCAGGACGTGATGCGCGGCATCCGCGAGGCCGGCGGCACGCCGATGGAGGTCAACACCGTCTCCATCTCCGACGGCATCACCATGGGCACCGAGGGCATGAAGGCCTCACTCATCTCGCGCGAGATCATCACCGACTCAATCGAGCTCTGCGCCGTCGGCTACGCCTTCGACGCCGCCGTCGTCATCTGCGGTTGCGACAAGACCATCCCCGCCGCCGCCATGGCCATGGCCCGGATCAACATCCCCTCGGTCGCGCTCTACTCCGGCTCCATCGCTCCGGGACGCCACCACGACGGCCGCGATCTCACCATCCAGGACGTCTTCGAGGCCGTCGGCCAGCACTCGGCCGGCGCCATCGACGACGACGAACTCCACCAGGTCGCCCTCAACGCCTGCCCCGGAGCCGGAGCCTGCGGCGCCCAGTACACCGCCAACACCATGGCCACCACGCTCGAGTTCCTCGGCCTCTCGCCGATGGGCTCGGCCACCGTCGGAGCGACCGACCCGCGCAAGCACAACGTCGGCGAGGCCGCCGGCCATCTGGTCATGGACGTCCTCCGCCGAGGCGTCAAGCCCCGCGACCTGCTCACCCGCGAAGCCTTCGAGAACGGCATCGCCTGCGCCGCCTCCACCGGCGGCTCGACCAACGTCGTCCTCCACCTCCTCGCCCTCGCCCGCGAGGCCGGCGTCGAGCTCAACATCGACGACTTCGACGAAATCTCGGAGCGCACCCCTCTGATCGGCGACCTCCGCCCCGGCGGGCGCTACGTCGCGCTCGACATGGACCGCGCCGGCGGAACCCCGCTTCTGGCCAAGCGGCTGCTCGAAGGCGGCAAGATCCACGGTGACGCCATGACCGTCACCGGACAGACCATCGCCGAGGCCGCCGACGCCGCCCAGGAAACCCCTGGTCAGGACGTCATCCTGCCCGTCGACCAGGCGCTCAAGGAGACAGGCGGACTCGTCATCCTCAAGGGCTCGCTCGCGCCCGACGGCTGCGTCGTCAAGGTCGCCGGCTACGAGCGCCAGCTCCAGACCGGCCCCGCCCGGGTCTTCGAGCGCGAAGAAGACGCCATGGACGCCGTCACCCACAACCGGATCAACGCCGGCGACATCGTCGTGATCCGCTACGAAGGCCCCAAGGGAGGCCCCGGCATGAGAGAAATGCTCGGCGTCACCGCAGCCATCGTCGGCGCCGGCCTGGGCGAGTCCGTCGCCCTCCTCACCGACGGCCGCTTCAGCGGAGCCACCCGAGGCCTCATGGCCGGCCACGTCGCCCCCGAGGCCTACGTCGGAGGTCCCATCGCCCTGGTCGAAGAAGGAGACCAGATCACCCTCGACATCGCCAACCGGGAACTCAACCTCGAAATCGAAGAATCCGAACTCGCCCGCCGCCGAGCCAACTGGTCCCCCCGCCCCGCTAGCTACGCCAACGGAGTCTTCGCCAAATACGCCACCCTCGTCTCCGGAGCCGAACGCGGCGCCGTCACGAGCTAGCTACCCTCCGCACCATGACCCGACTACAGATCGCCCCCGACCTCTCCCTCGACGTCGCCGAGCAAGGCGACGGCCCGCTCGTCATCCTCATCGCCGGCGGCATGATGGACATGGACCAGTGGGCGCTGGTCGCCGAGCCCCTCTCCGAGGCCTACCGCGTCGTCCGTTACGACCAGCGCGGGATCGGCGAGTCCGACCAGCCGACCGAGGGCTACACCGTCGACCAGTTCGCCGAGGACGCGGTCAACCTGATCCGCACGCTCGACGCCGGGCCGGCCGTCCTGATTGGCAATTCGCTCGGCGGCACCGTCGCCATGGCCGTCGCTTTCGCCGCGCCCGAGCTGGTGCGCGGCATCGTGACCTGCGCGACCTCCGCAGGACCCACCGGCCCGCCGACGCCGCCCGAGTCGATGCAGCACATGATGCGCGGCGCGCAACTGCCCGTGCCCCAGGCCGCCGCCGCGATGATGGACATCCTCTTCGCCACCGACTTCATCGACGAACACCCCGACATGCTCGACGAGGCGGTCGAGAAGCGCAGTCAGGGCGCGCCGATGATCGCCACCCTGGGTCCGCTCCAGTCGGCCCTGATCTTCGACCCGATCGAGCGGCTCAAGACGCTCGGCGTCCCCATGCTCGTCCTGCACGGAGAGGAAGACGTCCTTGTCCTCCCCGACCACGCCCAGCTCCTCGCCGAAGCCGCCGGCGCAGATTCGAAGCTCATCCCCAACGCCGGTCACGCCCTCGTGGTCGAGCAGTCGCAGGCGGTCGCCGAGGCGCTCTCCGCATTCCTGGGCAGCATCGGCTGATCGCCCCGCGGCGGTCGCCTACAGCTCGAGCTCGGGACGCTGCATGATCCAGTCCGTCGACTGCTCATACGCATGAGCCACCCGACAGACCGTCGCTTCGTCAAAGTGCCTACCGCCAATCATCAAGCCAATCGGCATCCCGTTGCGGTCATACCCGCAAGGAATCGAGATCGCCGGAATCCCGGTCACGTCATACGGAGCGGTCAACCGAGCCAACTCCGCCGTCGGATCGCCATCCTCGATCAGCGGAGCCGTCCGAGAACAGGTCGGCGAGATCAACACATCGACGTCCTGCAACACCGCAACCGTCTCGTCGATGAACTTGCGACGCAGCCGCTGGTCGTTGATGTAATCCACCGCCGACACCGACAGCCCCGCCTCGACCCGTTCCAGGATGTCGCCGTACTCGTCCCGGCGCTCCTTCAGCCACTTGGCGTGATAGGCGGCCGCCTCGGCGATGATCGTCAGTCCGCGAGGACGACCCTCCTGCAATGGCATCTCAACCTCGGTCACCGTCGCGCCCATGCTGCGCAGATGGTCGACGGCGATCTCGCAGTGCTCGACCACGTCCTCCTCGCAGCCCTGCCAGAGCATCTTGCGCGGAATCCCAATCCGAATCCCGTCCACGCCTTCGACCAGCGTCTCCGTGCAATCCCCAACCGGCACGTCGGCGCTGCCCGGATCATGCGGGTCGTAGCCCGCGATCGCATTCAACACCAGCCCCGCGTCCTCCACCGTCTTGGTCAGCGGACCGACATGGTCCAGCGTCCACGAGAGCGGTAGCACGCCCCGTCGCGACACCCGCCCGTATGTCCCCATCAGACCGGTCACGCCGCAGAGGCTGGCCGGAATCCGGATGCTGCCCCCCGTGTCCGATCCCAGCGCCCCCAGCGACGAACCCACCGCCACCGACGCGCCCGAACCGCCGCTGCTCCCGCCCGGCGTCCTGGTCACATCCCACGGATTGCAGACCGCGCCGTAGTGCGGATTGCGGCTGGTCGTGCCGAAGGCGAACTCGTGCAGGTTGAGCTTGCCCGGCATCACCGCGCCGGCTTCCTTCAGCTTTGTGTACACGACCGCATCCGAGTCCGGGATCCGGTCCCGAAGAAATCCGCCGCCGCCGGTCGTCGCAATCCCTGCCGTATCGACCAGATCCTTCAGCGCCACGGGAATCCCGTGCAGCGGACCAAGATCGCGCCCGTCGCGCATCGCGTCATCGGCCGCCGACGCCTGCTTTCGCGCCAGGTCGGCCGTCACCGTGATGTAGGCGTTCAGCAGCGGCTCGGTCGCATCCACACGCGACAGCACCGACTCGGTCAGCTCGACCGCAGTCAGAGAACCGTCCCGCAACGCCGCGCCGGCCTCAACGATGGAGAGTTCGTGTGCCTCGCGATGATCCATCTCAGTCCTCCGCTCCACCGCGAAGATCGCCCACGTCGTAACGCAGTCCGAAGGCCGGCTCCGTCTCACCCAGGTCGGGCAACGGATCACTGCTCAGCGTGTTCTTCAGCGTGCGAGTCACAATCGGCAGCGCCCGCTCCAGCTCCGACTCGCTTGCAGGAGCGCCCAGCGACTCAGCCAGCGCGGCCAACGCTTCCAACGGTGAATCAGCCATGCCAGATCCTCTCCCCGTACATGCTCCAGCCAGGTTTGGACTCGATGATACGGGCGCTCCCCTTATCCTGCCCTCATCTGCTCCGCACCCACGAACCGAACCGCAATGCCGCAAGGAGTCCCCGAAATGGCCGATGAAGTCCTGTTCGACGTCAACGAGCGAGTCGCCACGATCACCCTCAACCGCCCTGACAAGATGAACACGATCAACAGCGCGCTCGGCTCTCAGCTGATCGAGTCGCTGGTCGAAGTCCGCAACAACGACGAGATCCGCTCGGCCGTGATCACCGGCGCTGGCGACCGCGCCTTCTGCGCCGGCGCCGACCTGACCCAGGGCGACGGCCCCGCCGCCTCCGCCGGTCCGGCCGGGCACTTCCCCGCCAACCCCGGCGACCGCTTCGACGAGTTCGACGCCAAGAAACCGCTGATCGCCGCGATCAACGGCCACGCCCTCGGCGGCGGCTTCGAAATCGCCCTCGTCTGCGACCTGCGCATCGGCGCAGAGAACGCCCGCGCCCGCCTCGGCCTGCCCGAGATCACGCTCGGCTTCTTCCCCCTCGCCGGTGGCCCCATGCGCCTGCCCCGCGCCATCCCCCAGGCCTACGCCAACGAGATGCTCTACCTCGGCCGCCGCCTGAGCATGGAGGAAGCGCTGCAGTGGGGCCTCATCTCCCGCCTCGTGCCGCAGGACCAACTGCTCCCCACGGCCCAGGAGATGGCCGCCCAGGTCGCCGGCTACGCCCCGATCGCCGTCCGCGCCATGAAAGAGCTGATCAACGCCCAGGGCGACATGACCCTCGCCCAGGCCAACCGCTTCGGTGGCTCCCTCCGTTGGATCGTCGGCCAAACCGCCGACTCCAAGGAAGGCCCAAGAGCCTTCGCCGAAGGCCGCCAACCCGAGTTCAAGGGCGAGTGACGCCGCGGCTGAGTCAACCTTGTTACGCTGGCATCAGACTGTTTCGTTGAGGTGAGTATGTCTGAAGTCGACTCCAGATCTGTAACCATCAAGCTTGACGCCGCGATGCACAGGCGCCTCTGCCAAGTCGCCGAGCGGGAAGACTTGGACCTGCCAACGTACTGCCGCAAACTCGTTGTGCGTGAACTCGAGGCCGCGAGCGATGGTCGGGCGGTCACGACAGGCCCGCCTTACGACTTTGAGGGGCTAGCCGACTTCTCACGGAAGCTCATGGGTGGGCGTCGGCTCAGGAAGACCGGCTTGGAGTATCTCGACGAGGCGCGCGCGATTCGCGCCAAGCAAGTGGATAACTGGTAGTGGACGAGGTGGCTAGTCAGACGGCCGACTCCAATGAAGGCCCCGAGCCTTCGCCGAAGGCCCCAAGCCAGAGTTCGAGGGCGAGTAGCCTTAGCCTCTAACGACGTATCGACTCGATGGAGACTGTGATGGACCCGCTCGGAAGCCTCAATCGGATTGCCTCACGAGTTCCAGACCTTCAACTGGACAGTCTCAATGAGGAAGCGGCAAAACACGCGTTGGTGCTTCCGTTCCTGCAGGCGCTGGGATATGACGTCTTTGACCCGCACCAGGTGATTCCCGAGTTCACCGCCGATGCACCGGGTATTCGCAGCGAGAAGGTGGACTACGCCCTGATGCATCGCGGCCAGCCCGTGATTCTCATCGAGTGCAAGCAACCCTCCACGAAGCTGTCTGCGCGGCATCAGTCGCAGTTGTTCCGCTACTTCGGTGCGGTCAACGCGAAAGTCGGAATCTTGACCAACGGCATCGTCTATCGATTCTTCAGTGACTTGGTCGCCGCCAACAAGATGGATGAGGATCCTTTCCTTGAGATCAACCTCTTGGACATCAATGAGTCAGCAGTCTCAGAGTTACGCCTGCTCACAAGGGACGAGCTGGACCTGGATGGAATGATTCAGTCCGCCACGAACCTGAGGGACTTGCGAGGTATGCACCAAACGCTCGATCGTCAAGTAACTGATCCAGAGCCGGAGTTCGTGCGCTGGCTGGCGAAGCACGTGTTCGATGGTCCTATGACTGGTGCGAGGACAGAGAAGTTCACAGAGTTATCTCGCGCTGCATTTCGCGATGTCATTGCCGGTCGAGCCAACGAAGCTATCCGGTCCGCATTGCAGCAGGATGACCGACCGACCTCTGCACCGGTGTCGACAGATCAGACAAGTGACAATGAAGAAGTCGACAGTCTTGACTCCGAACCGAAGAAGGACTCTGGAATCGAAACAACCGTCGAGGAGATCGAGGCATACTTCGTCGTCAAGTCGATCCTCCGTACTGCGCTCAGTCCTGAGCGAATAGCCTTCCGAGATCAGAAGAGCTATGCCTCGGTTCTGCTGGACGACAACAACAGAAAGCCTGTCTGCCGATTGCGCTTCGGAGCGAAGACGATGCAGATCGGGTTGTTCGACGCCGAGAAGAATGAGTCGCGTCACGCAATCGAGTCTCTGGATGATATCTACACCCACGCGGAAGCAATACGCGAAACGGCACTCCGCTACGAGACCTAGCGGGCATTCTCACGTTGCAAACGTTCGCCCCAGTTAAGGACCAGGCCCATGAGAAGCCAGGAATCCCTCAACGAACTCCGCTACCTCCGACGCATCCAAGAAGACGTCGAAGACCAGTGGCGCGCCCCACGACCCGACCTCGACCGCCTGCACCGACTCATGGCCCTGCTCTACACCTCCCACGGCCTCGTCTGGAAGTCCCACGGATGCTCCGGCTCCGGCGAGCACGACCCCTTCGCGGGAGAGATCGTCGAGCTCGCCCTGCGCATCGAGCGCTCCGTCCAACGCGGCCAACACCGCGCCTTCAACGTCTTCGAGGAGTGGCGCTGCGAGGCCTGTAGTTGGAATTGCAACGCCCTCTACACCCTCTGGGCCACCACTGCCGAGCCCGGCGACGAGTTCCAACCGCTCGAAGTCATTGACGACCATCGCCTCATGCACGAACGAGCCGACCAGGGCCTCGAACAACCCCTTCCCGAGGCCCTCGACATCCGCAACAACGCCGCCAGCATCCGACTCGAAGCCAACGCCCGAATCGCCGAGCGGCTCAAGCACTGGACCACCGAAGGCCTTCTCAGCAACGACGTCGACCAGCGCTACCGCACCGAACTAACTGCTCCAGTCGCGATTCCTGCCTGAAAATCATGACCTACCTCCCCCTCGACCACCTCTTCGTCCTCGACCTCACCCGCGCTCGCGCCGGGCCGACCGCCACCCGACAGCTCGGCGATTGGGGCGCAGACGTGCTCAAGGTCGAGCAGCCCGAAGAGGGCGAGGGCATGACCGGCGGCCGCGAGTCATCCGACTTCCTCAACCTGCACCGCAACAAGCGCTCCCTGACCCTCAACCTCAAGGAGCCCGAGGCCGTCGAGATCTTCCTCACCCTCGTCGAACGCGCCGACGTCGTCGTGGAGAACTACCGTGCCGACGTCAAGCGACGCCTCGGCATCGACTACGACGCCTGCCGCGCCCGCAACCCGCGCATCGTCTACGGCAGCATCTCCGGCTTCGGCCAGGACGGGCCCTACGCCTGGCGCGCCGGCGTCGACCAGATCGCCCAGGGACTCGGCGGCATCATGTCCGTCAACGGACTGCCCGGCTCAGGACCCGTCCGCGTCGGCATCCCCATCGCCGACCTCACCGCCGGAGGCTTCCTCGCCCAGGCCATCCTGATCGCCCTGATCGAGCGCGGGCGCTCAGGCGAAGGCCAGTGGGTCCACACCTCACTGCTCGAAGCGCAGATCGCCATGCTCGACCTCCAGGCCACCCGCTGGACGATCGACGGCGAGGTTCCGCCACAGGCCGGCAACGATCATCCCACCTCGATGCCGACCGGCGTCTATGAGACCGCCGACGGGCACATCAACATCGCCGCCTCTGGCGGAGTCATGTTCGCTCGACTCTGCCGAGCCATCGAGGCCGAGGAACTGCTCGACCACCCCGACTTCGCCTCCTCCGTCCGGCGCTCCAAGAACCGCGCCGACCTCAACGAACAGATCAACCGGCGAACCCGCGCCAACACCTCCGACTACTGGATCCAGTGCCTCAACGAGGCCGGCGTCCCCTGCGGGCCGATCTACGACATCCCCGGAACCTTCGACGACGAACAGGTCAAACACCTCGGCATCGCCCGCCAGGCTCCGCATCCCGACCGAGGAGAAATCACCGTCGTCGGACAACCCATCAATCTCACCCGAACCCCCCAACCCGAGAAAATGCGCCTCGGAACCCCCGCCCTCGGACAACACACCGACGAAGTCCTCACCGACCTCGGCTACACCCCGGAATCCATCACCGACCTGCGTGATCGAGGCGTGGTGTAGTCCCCTCTCCCCGAGGGAGAGGGTTAGGGTGAGGGCCGTCTGGCCCCGATATCGACAGGAGACCAACCATGAAACACCACGTCCCCCTCGACACCGACAAGATGCTCGCCTGGTCCGAGGACGGCATCGGCTGGATGGTCTTCAACAACCCCGACAAGCTCAATGCCATGGGCGTCGCCATGAACGCCGCCATCCCCACCATCATGCACACCTTCCGCGACGACCCCGATGTCCGCGTCGTCGTGATGAAGGGCGCCGGCGACCGCGCCTTCGTCTCCGGCGCCGACATCTCCGAGTTCGAGGCCCAGCGCTCCAACCCCGAGACCATCGCCAAGTACGACCGCATCGGCGCCGCCGCCGGACGCGCCTACGGCGAGCTCGACAAGCCCATCATCGCCATGATCCAGGGCTTCTGCATGGGCGGCGGACTGCTCACCGCCCTCCGCGCCGACCTCCGCATCGCCTCCGACGACTCCCAGTTCGGCGTGCCCGCCGCACGCCTCGGCCTCGGCTACGGCTACGCCGGCGTCAAGACCCTCGTCGACCTCGTCGGCTTCGCCGCCGCCCAGGAAATCCTGCTCACCGGCAAACGCTTCCCCGCCGCCGACGCCGCACGCTGGAACCTCATCAACCGCGTCACCACCCGCGACGACCTCGAACCGACCGTCCACGAACTCGCCGCCACCATCGCCCAGAACGCCCCCATGACCATCCGAGCCATCCGCCACGCCATCCAGGAAATCCCCAAAGACCCCGACAACCGAGACCTCGACGAAGTCAACCGCCTCGTCCAGGCCTGCTTCGCCTCCGCCGACTACAAAGAAGGCCGAACCGCCTTCATGCAAAAACGCCGCCCGGTGTTCCGCGACGCCTGACCCCCAGTTCCTGCTTCACGCAGGAACCCGCTCCACTCCGTCATTCCCGCGCAGGCGGGAATCCCGACCCTTGCTGCGACCGAGAATGGGCCGCAGCAAGAAACTCGTTGATGCTGCCCATTACAGACTCGGGTGAACGGAGTGCGCACTCCCAGATCACTAAGGTGCGCCAGCCAAGCTCGTTCAGTCGCACTAGGTGCTCTGAATCGCGTTCACGAGTTCGTCTGAACTTCGGCAGCCAGTAGTCAAGATTGGACTTCGGCAAACCGGCAATGGGACAATCCGGGTCGGAATGCCAGTGCCAGAAACATCCGTGAACGAAAATCACGGCACGATGCTTGGGCAGTGTGAGGTCAGGTTTCCCCGGCAAGTCGCGCCGATGCAGGCGAAATCGATAGCCTAAACGATGCGTCATTGACCGCACGGTGAGTTCCGGCGACGTGTCTTTCGATCTGATCCGCGACATGCAGTAGGCACGTTGCACCGCGGTGAGGCTGTCGGCCATGCTGTCAGCTCCAGTGACCGCTCCGCGTCGAGTCGAGTCTGCGAATCAATGTGGCGCCAGATTACTGCGCAAAGAAGAACGGCGACTCCACAGCTGGAGATCGTCGATTCTCAACGGAATACAGAGCCTTGCGCCGAGTGGCAACCGCACGAGAGCAGGCTTAGGCGGCTTGACCGGTGCAAAGAGTGGGCGGGACGGTGGTAGACTCGGCAAAAGTCTGCCGAGTAGACAGAGCCCCTGTGGTAACCGAACAAGCGAATTGGCTGTCTTGGCTGCATGAACAGTTGCCGCAGCCGTCCCTTGAGGAAGGCGCGCCGACAGCAGTTGACTTGTTCGCGGGATGTGGCGGCTTGGCGCTGGGGTTTGAATCCGCCGGCTTCGTCACGGTCGGATACGAGATGAGCCCGGTTGCAGTTGATACCTACAGCCGCAATCTCTGGGGCCCTTGCCATGAGATGTACCTCGATATCGGGCTGCCAGAGATTGAGGCAGACATCATCATAGGCGGCCCCCCATGTCAGCCGTTTAGCCAATTCGGCTATCAGCGAGGAAGACATGATGGCAGAGACGGCGTGCCGGTGTTCGTCGATGCGATGCGCCGACTACGGCCCAAGATTGCTGTGTTAGAAAACGTTCGAGGATTGGCATACAGGAACAAGGGATACCTCCGCCAGGTGGTTGAGGAGATGCGCGCGCTCGGCTACGCCGTAGATGCAAGAGTGCTTAAGGCTGTGGACTACGGGGTGCCACAAAAGAGGGAGCGCGTGTTCGTTATTGCCACACAGGTTGGCTGGCAATGGCCAAACCCTGCTTTCTTGGGCCATGTGACAGCTGGCGCTGCTCTCGGAACATTGGCCTCTCAGGAAGGCCCGGAGGAAAAGTACCTCACTCCGAGCATGGACGCATACGTGGCTCGCTATGAAGCCAAGAGTAAGTGTGTGACGCCGCGCGATCTCCATCTTGACCGTCCAGCCCGAACCGTGACCTGCCGCAATCTGGGAGGTGCTACCGCCGATATGTTGCGGCTCAAAATGCCCAACGGAAAACGCAGGATGCTCTCCGTCCGCGAAGGGGCCAGACTCCAGGGGTTCCCCGATTGGTTCAGTTTCTCAGGCAACGAGTACGAGCAGTACGAGCAGATAGGCAACGCCGTGCCTCCGCTCATGGGATTAGCTGTTGCACGTCAAGTGATGGAAGTCGTAACGTCGCCGAATCCAGGTGGAAAGGTGTCGATGATGACCAGCGATCTGTTGGATTCCAACCGCATCAGCGAGCGTGTTGAGCAGGCCCTGAGCATTCTCAAGCAAGTGGGTATTCCGGTTCGAGACATGACCAAGCGACGACGTGAGCGGGTGGCAAAGGCCCTACTTGCGGTGGCTCGCATTAAACCAGACCAGCCTTGGACAGCAGCGACGAGTCACTACGCCGGCACATCGGATCCGATTACCACGAGGCAAATCATTGGATTCTGGAATTCGCACTACGGCGAGAGCATTGCTGACTCGTCCTATGACGATGTGCGTCGCAGGGACCTGGTGTTTCTGGTCGAAGCTGGATTGGTCGATCGTAGCGCTGCTGATCCCACCGCCGAGGTGAACGACGGAACGCGCGGTTATGCCCTCTCGCTGCTGGCAATGAACCTGCTCCACAGCTTCGGCACAAGTGAATGGGAGAACAACCTACTTGCCTTTAGGCACGAGGTCGGCGTGCTCGCCGATCGTCTCAGCAAGGCGAGAGATTTCCAAATGATTCCAGTGCGTCTGCCGGACGGAAGCGTTCACAAGTTGACGCCTGGACCGCACAACGAAATCCAGAAGGCCGTCATTGAAGAGTTCTTGCCGCGCTTCTCTCGCGGGGCAAAGGTCCTGTACGTCGGCGATGCGTCGAAGAAGTTGCTATACATGGACGAGGACGGGCTGTCTTTACTTGGCATTGCCCAGTTAGATCGAGAGACCCTACCGGACATCCTGGCGCATGAGCCCGAGCGCAATTGGCTGTATGTGATTGAGGCTGTCCATAGCTCCAATCCAATCGACAAGATGAGGCATCTGGCGCTGCGGCGCCTGACCGAGTCAAGCAGCGCGGAGCGGTTGTTCATCAGCGCGTTTGCCACAGCAGATACGTTCGGTCGTTTCTCCAAGCAGATCAGCTGGGAGACTGAGGTGTGGATTGCCGATAGTCCTGATCATCTGATTCACTTCGACGGCGATAAGTATCTCGAACCTTACGCGCCCTGATCTTGGGCACCGCCCGACTGGCTCACTCCCCTATCCTGATCCTCTGAGCCGAGAGAGGTGACCCATGCCCGTCGAATTCCTGGGAATGATCGGCGTCAAGCCGTCCGAGTCCAACGCCGCCATGCACATCATCGGCGGCGGCATCGACCACGACTACCTCTGTCGATTCACCAGAGCCCACGAAGACTCCGACTTCGACGGCGTCCTCGTCGGCTACACCTCTGCCTCGGCCGACGGCCTGCATGTCGCCCAGGCCGCCGCCGCCTGCTCGGAGCGGATCAAGTTCCTCATCGCCCACCGACCCGGATTCGTCGCGCCGACCTTGGCCGCGCGCAAGTTCGCCACCCTCGACTACTTCACCGGCGGCCGCGTCTCCGTCCACATCATCACCGGCGGTCACGACGTCGAACAGCGCCGCGACGGCGACTGGAAGACCCACGACGAGCGCTACCGCCGCACCGACGAATACCTCACCATCCTCCGCCGCACGCTCGAACACGACGCCAACGGCCGCGAGCCGTTCGACTTCGACGGCGAGTTCTACCAGGTCGTCGGCCAGAACCCCGAGGTCGCACCGATCCAGCCCGGCGGCATCCCCCTCTACTTCGGCGGCGCGTCCGACATCGCCTTCGAAATCGGAGTCAAGCACGCCGACGTGTACATGATGTGGGGCGAACCCCGCGCCTCAATCGCCTCCACCATCGAGCGCGTCCAGGAGGGCGCCGCCAACCACGGCCGCAACCCCAGACTCTCCGTCTCCTTCCGCCCCATCATCGCGCCGACCGAGGACCAGGCCTGGGAGAAAGCCCACAACTACCTCGCCGCCGTGCAGAAACTGTCCAAGCAGCCGCTCGACTTCCGCCCCCAGTCGCGCGGCTCGCAGCGCCTGCTCGAGTTCGCCGCCAAGGGCGAAATCCACGACGAACGCCTCTGGATGCCCATCGCCGAAGCCACCGGCGCCGCCGGCAACAGCACCGCCCTCGTCGGCACACCCGAGCAGGTCGCCGAAGTCCTGCTCAAGTACGTCGACCTCGGTGTCACCACCATCCTCATCCGAGGCTTCGAACCCCTGCCCGACGCCGTCGACTACGGCCACGAACTCATCCCCATGGTCAAGCAGGAAGTCGCCCGCCGAGACGCCGCCGCTGCCCGACAGACGGCAGCCGTCGCAGACTAGCCATGAACGACGCCGAACGCCGCATCCGCGCCTACGAGGAGATGGGCATCCACCGCAGCGGCCGCGAGGCCGACAACCGCACCACGCACTGGATGATCGAGGAGCTGCGCAAAGTCGGCGTCGAAGCTGAGCCGCAAACCTGGCGCTTGCCGCGCGTCGAAATCCACGACGCCTCGATCCGATTCGGCGGCTGGGACATCCCCGCCGTCCCGACCTATGACTGCTCCTTCACCGACCACCACGGCCTCACCGGAACCCTGCGCACTGACAACGGGCCCGGAATCGTCCTCTGGCAGTTCGCGCCCGACGACCAGGAGCGCATGGCCGCCGGCATCTACAGCTCGTTCGAGCTGGCCCGACAGGACGGCGCGGACGGGATCATCCTGGTCATGGGCGATCCCGACGGCGAGATCGTCCTGCGCAACGCCGAGCGACCGCTCGACCCGATCGAGCTGCCCGTGCTCCAGGTCGCCCCGAATCACGCCGGACCATTGCTTGACGCCGTCGGCTCCGAGGTCACGATGATCGTCGACGGCGGCCGCGTCGACGCGCCCGCGGACAACGTCGTCGCCTCCATCCCCGGCGCGGATCCCGACGCCGCGCCGGTCGTGCTGATGACGCCGAAGTCGGGCTGGTTCACCTGCGCCGCCGAGCGCGGCGGCGGCATCGCGATCTGGCTGGAAATCGCCGGCCGAGTCGCCGCCAATCCCGCTCGCCGAACCCTCAACCTCGTCGCCTCCAGCGGACACGAACTCCACCACCTCGGCCTCGACCACTACATCCGCGAACTCGGCGACACTGCCCACGATGTCCACGCCTGGATGCACCTGGGAGCCTCAATCGGCTCCCGCAACGGACAGCCCAGCTACGCCGCCTCCGACGACGAACTCTTCAACATCGCCACTGAGGCCCTGAACGCGCAGGGACTCGAACGCCGAGCCTTCCCCGTCGGCAACGCCGGCTTCGGAGAAGCCAGAAACATCGGCGAGATCAACGGCCGCTTCGCCTCCTTCCTCGGCGGCCACCCCTACTTCCACAGCCCCCAGGACACCTACGATCGCTGCGTCGACCCCGAGTCTCTGGCCCGGCACACCGACGCCGCCGAGCAAATCGTCCGCTACATGCTCAGCTAGTCAGACGATCCCCGACCGACGCAACCGCGCTAACGCCGACCCGCCAACCCCAACCTCCGACAACACCTCGTCGGTGTGTTCCCCCAGCAGCGGCGCCCGACGCCGGATCGCCCAGGGACTCTCGCTCAATTTGTACGGCGCGCCCGGCAGCCTGATCGGCTCCTCCGATTCGGGATGCTCGACCTCCGCCCAGAACTCCCGAGCCGCCAGATGCTCCGACTCCGCCACCTCGCCGATCGTATGCACCGGCTGAAACGAGATGTGGTTCTCGCCGAACAGCTCCATCAGCTCGGCCTTCGTCCGCTCCTTCATCCACGGATGCCAGAACGCGTCCAGCTCCTCCGTGTGCTGAAACGCCAGCCACCGATTCTGCAGCCGCTCGTCGTGCTGCCACTCGGGGTCGCCCATCAGCTCCATGAACCGGTTCCACTGCCGGTCGACCATCGTGATCACTTCGTAGTACCCATCCTTGACCGGCGTCACCTGCCACGGATAGAACGCGTTCATGTGCGTCCCCGCCCGACCCCGCGACTGACCCGTGAACACAAACGGAGCCACGCCCGCTCCGGCCATCACGTTGCTGATGATGTCCATAATCGACAGCCAGGCGTGCTGCCCCTGCCCGTCCTCGCGCGTCGCCCGACGCGCCAGCAGAGCGGCGATCGCCGCGTGAATCCCACCCTGGAACTGCGGCGCGTCGTACGGCAGCCCCAGCGGAGCCCGGTCCGGGTCGCCAATCCGATACGAGATCCCGCTCGCCAACGACGCGATCAGCGACTCCGCCTGCCAGCCCTCCCGCTGCGTCCCAATCCCGAACACCGTAATCGTGACCTGGTTGAACTCAGGCGCTTCGGCCGAGAGGTCCTCCCAGCTCAAGCCCAGCTCACGTTGCTCGGCGATCTGCCGCGACGTGATCACCGTCCCGCTGCGTCGCGCCAGATCCCGGTAGATCCGGCGTCCGGCGACGGACCCAAGATCGAGCGTCGCGCTGCGCTTGTTCGTGTCCAGGAACAGGTGCAGACCGCTGCGCTCGCGCCCCGGGCGGTCCGCCATGAACGGAGGCTTGCGCCGCACGACATCGCCGCCGGGCGGCTCCACCTTGATCACATCCGCCCCGAGGTCGGCCAACAGCTTGCCCGCATAGGCCGCCGCGATCCCGCCGCCGTCCTCCAGCACGGTCATCCCATCAAGGGCGGCAGCACTCATGGCACCGAGGATAAAGCCCGCCCCTCTCCCCGAGGGAGAGGGTTAGGGTGAGGGTCCCCCACACTCCGCTCGCTGATCGAGGTCTGCGCCATGTCAACTCCAACACCCGCCTACCTTGATAACAGAACATTAGAACACATACGATTGACGATCATCGTAGTCTGGAAAGGCTCTCGCTCATGACCGTCGCCACTCGCTCTCACACCCCCGCCCGCCTCCCGTTCGGCCCGCAGGACGTCCTCAAGCAACTCCACGTCGAAACATTTCGCGGACCGCAATACGTCCGCCGCCACGCCGGACGCATCCTCACCCGCATCTTCGGCCCCATCTGGCGAGCCTGGCCACTCCAGCACGCTCCACTGCCCGACACCCCGTTCAGCCCCGAGCAACGCGCCTGGTTCCACCTCCATCCCACGCTGCCCCTCAACGCAGACCTGCCCACCGACCCATCAGCGGACCACCCAGACGGCGTCGACCCCTCGCTGGAGGAAAGCCAGGAGGACGATGACGAGCCTGGGTAATCCCTCTTTTTTCTCTCCCACGCGTGTTTTTTTCACGCCCGCGCCGGCCAATTTCCGCCCGCGCAGTTCCTACCGTGCCCGAAATCCCGAACGCCTGACACCAGCCGCCTCCCTATCCTGTTCGCACATTGACTGACGAGGACTGATGAGGAGGCGCCTAATGGACAATCTGAGCGGCAAGGTGGCGCTGGTGACCGGTGCCGGATCCGGCATCGGACGCGGCATCGCCCTCGCTTGCGCCGACGAGGGCATGCACGTGATCCTCGCCGATGTCCAGGAAGGCACGACCCAGCCGGTCGCGGCCGAAGTCGAGACAAGAGAGGTGCAGGCGCTCGCCGTCGACCTCGATGTCGCCGACACCGTCGCCTACGAATGGCTGGCCGAGCGCATCTACGACGAGTTCGGAGAACTCAACCTGCTCGTCAACAACGCCGGCGTGATGACGGCCGGGCCGGTCAGCCAGGGTACGCAGGCCGAGTGGGACTGGACCTTCCGCGTCAACCTCTTCGGCGTGATCAACGGCATCAACACCTTCCTGCCGCGCATGCGAGCTCAGGACGGCGACGCCCATATCGTCAACACCGTCTCGATGGCCGGTCTCAGGCTGAACGAAGTCGTCCAGCTCGGCGTCTACAGCAGCAGCAAGCACGCCGCCCTCGCCTACACCGAGTCCCTCCACGACGAACTGGAGGCCGAAGGAATCGGCGTCTCCGCCCTCTGCCCGGGCGGAGTCAACACCTTGATCGGAACCTCGGAACGCAACCGGCCCACCGAGTACGGAGGCCCCAACGACCAACCGGCGCGCGGCTTCAGCCCCGGCACGATGTCGCAACAGATGGACCCTGAAGACGTCGGACGAGTCGTCATTCGAGGCGTCAAGGCCAACCGCCGGCTGATCTTCTCACACCCCGAACTGCGAGATCAGGTCGAGCGCCGCTACCAACGAATCATGGCGGACTTCGACTTCTTCGCCAACGACTAATCCGCTAATCCTGCTCTCCCCCTTGAGGGGGAGATGCCGAAGGCAGAGGGGGTGAAAACCCCGCGTCTGACAAGCAAGGACAACCCAATGAGCACCGAACACACCGCCCCAACCGACATCCTCCCCGACCCCGAGGTCGTCGAAGTCTCCGACGGCATCTTTGCCTACATCCAGCACGACGGCTCTTGGTGCCTCAACAATCCGGCCTTCATCGATGTCGGCGATCAGGTGATCGCGATCGACGCCTGCGCCAACGAGCGTCGCACCCGCCTCTTCCGCGAGGCCATCGAAAACATCTCCAGTAATCCCGTGCGCACCTTGGTCAACACCCACGCGCACATGGACCACACCTACGGCAACTGCCTCTTCACCGACGACGCCGTGATCGTCGGCCATCGCAACTGCCGCGATCAGATCCTCCTCGAAGCCCCGGGACAGAAGGAGCGCGTCTCTGTAATGTTCCCGACCGTCGAGTGGGGAAACGTCACGCCGGTCGCGCCAAGCGTCGTCTTCGACGACACGATGACCCTCTACGCCGGCGACCTCGAACTGCAGCTGATCTACGTCTCCCCAGCCCACACCAACACCGATACCGTCGTCTGGATCCCCGAACGAAAAGTCCTGATCGCCGGTGACATCATCTTCAACCAGGGCACCCCATTCGCCCTGATGGGCTCGGTCGCCGGCTGGCGCTCGGCACTGGATCGCCTCAAGGAGTTGCCGATCGAGACCGTCATCGCCGGTCACGGCCCCGTCGCCGACGCCTCCGTGCTCGACGAAGTCGACGCCTACCTGGATTTCGTCCAGAACTCGGCCAGAGCGGCCTTCGAGGCCGGAGTCGATCCGCTCGAAGCCGCCCGCGATCTCGACCTCGGCCGCTTCGCTGAGTGGACCGATGAAGAGCGAATCGTCGGCAACCTGCACCGCGCCTACAGCGAGCTACGAGGCGAGCAGTGGGGAGCCGAGATCGACATGGCCACCGCCTTCGGCCAGATGCTCGAGTTCAACGGAGGCCAGCCCCTCCGCTGCCTGGCATAGCGCGGAGTGAGCGTTAGACCGGAATCTTCTCGACCTCTTCCTCAGGAGCGATCCCCGCCCACTTCCGCAACTCCTCGTTCAGCCGATCCTCCCGGTCGCCCAGGTGGCACTCAGTCAGGTAGCCGAGGTACGTCTCAATCTGCTCACGACGCAACTCGGCAACATCGGCCATCGCCTCTTCGGCGCCTTCCCGGCCATCGCCCATGATCACCCCGAGTGCGCTGTAGAGCGTGTCGTCGCCGTCCTTGGCCAGGTACCACTCGGCCTTGTTCATGTAACGGTGAATCTCTTCCCGGCGCACCGGCTCCTTCAGCATCAGGTAGCGCATGTGGTCAACGAAGTAGGCCAAATGCCGTTCGATGTCCTTCTGGCAGAGTTCGTAGATCGAGCGCTCCGCCTCGGTCTGGGCGAGCTGTTCACCGTGGCGCAGCAGCGCCAGCAACATCGAGTCGTGCATGATCGACGCGACGCAGAATTCGCTGAAGGTGTAGGACTGGGTCAGCGGCAGGAACTTCCAGTTGCGGCCGCCGCGCCCAAGCCCGCCGCCGTTGGACAGCGCTCGCTTCCGCCAGACCTCGTACAGCCGCGCCGCGTCAAAGACGACCGTCCCCAGGAACAGCTTGACCTCGATGTAGCCATAGGAAATCTCCTGCAGCCAGCGACCCGTGGTCTGCGCCTTGGTCCAGCCGTACTCCGACATCAAGGTGGCAATCTGGCAAACCGCGCGCTCCATGTCGGAGCCGATCGGCTCCAGCGTGTCCCACGGAATGTCGGCCGATGAGTTCCACCGCTCCGCGATCGCATCCTCGTACAGCCCGGCGCAGAGGTCCGACCACACCTCGGCCTTGTCGAAGATCGAGTACCCCATCTGCTCGGTCCGCGTGTCGGGAACCGCGCCGCGTGGAATCTCCGTGTTGTTGTCCCAGTGCTCGGGGACCTCGCCGTAGACATCGACGTTCAGGTACTCGAACCGCAGGCCGCCGTTCTCGGGCGTCGCCTGTTCCTTTGCCTTGACGCCCCAGTGGACCGGTATGTCGAGCCAATCCGAGGGCAACCCCGATTGCTCCAGGCGTTCCTTCGCTGCCTTAACGACATCACTCTCAGGCATGGTGATCCTCCTCCACAGACAAAAGCGGCGCGGGCTGCAACCCGCGCCGCCTGCGAGATCCGATGAACGGTCCTAGTTCTCGTCGAGCGCGCCCGCCAGTGCCGGATGCAACCGACCGCTCTCCAGCCGTCCACTGAGGCCGGCAACGTCGAGCCGGTGCAGGTACTCCAGCACCTGCTTGCGACGCACGTGCCAGAACAGGCGCCAGCCCTCGTCGACATCGCCGTCGCCGAGCAGGTAGACCAGCGCACCGGCGAGGCCGGGGTTGGCTTGGTCCGGGTCGACCAGCGTGTTCTCGAACATGTCGAGCGTCCAGTGGACTTCCTCGGCCTTCTCGGGGTCGTTCTCCAGCGTGTATTTGAGGTGGGTCACGCCGTAGGCCACGTGACGCGACTCGTCCTGTGCCGCCAGGCGGAAGATTCGCTTCTCCGCCTCGTTGTGCGCGATCAGCTCGCCCAGGCGGAACAGCGACTGGACGAAACCCTCGCCGAGGATGTGCAGCATCGACGACATCTGAGTGAAGTCTTCGGCCTCAAGGATCTGGCGCAGACCGCCCCCGCCGCCCTGCAGCAGCAGGCCGCCGCCGTTGGCCAGCGCGCGCTTGCGGAAAACATCGGTGTGACGCGCTTCGTCCATCACCTGCGACATCAGGAACAGGCCCGATTCGAAGTGGTCGGCCGCGATCCGCGGCAGCCACTTGCCCGGCACATCACCGGCGATGAACTCGACCTCGGTCAGCGAGGTGCAGAGCTGTACCATCGCGCGCTCGATATCCTCGGGCAGTTCGTCCATCGTGTCCCAGGGAATGTCCGTGGCCGATGACCACTGCCGCGACACAGCCTCGTCGTAAAGCAGCCCTGCGGAGTCCGAGAACGTCTCGGTCGCGTCGCCCAGCACCCATGGCGTCATCCTTGGCGTCGCGCCCTCAGGCGGCGCTGCACCACGCGGCCGGGCCGAGCTGTCCTCGGAGGTCGCCGGAATGTCGCCATAGAGCGACTTGTTGATCTGCTGCAGAGTCAGACCCTTGCGGCCAGGTTCGGCCGACACGCCCCATTCGGTGTCCAGGTTCAGCCAGGAGAGATCCAGCTCAGGAACCTCCGGCTCAAGTTGTAGTTCGTTCAGCTTGTCGGCGGTCACCATCGTCAGACTCCTCAGACATCAGCGGGCCGTCCCGCAATCCGGCGCATGCGGCCCATGCCGCAGGGCAAATGTATAGTCGGAGACAGGGTAAAGGGTTGACGCTCAGACTGTCGAGGCTTGGTGGAGTCTCGGAATCCCTGTTAGATCGATGCTGCCCCGCTAATCCGTCCGATACAGATACCGAACATCCCACAAGCCGAACAGAGTCGGCGTCGTGTTGCCAAACAAGTTTCTGACCGCACTCAGCCGCTCGGCATGAGATGTGTAGATCAGCGGCAGATTCTCGGCGATGATCTCCTGCGCCCGGTGGTAGAGCGCAATGCGTCGTTCGCGATCCAGCTCCTGGCTGCCGAGGACGTAGAGCTCGTCAACCTCCGCCTCCCAGGCCGTCGACGGCTCTGGCTGGTTTGGGTACCAGAGATGCAGATTCTCCGAGCTGTGCCAGAGCACGATCCCGCTATACGGGTCGGGCCCGCCGGTGAAGCCGATCACGATCGCGTCCCAGTCATATGAACTCGTCAACTGACCAACCAACTCGCCGAAGTCAATGACTTCGAAACTGACGTCCAGGCCGATCTCGATCATCGCCTCGTGGATGATCCCCGTGACCTGTCGGCGAACGGTGTTGCCATCATTGGTCGCCATCGTGAAGGCGATTGGATTACCGCGGTCGTCCTCGCGGACCCCGTCGCCGTCCCGGTCTATCCAGCCCAACTCATCCAGGATCGCGCGGGCTCGGTCCAGGTCATACTCATATGTGGCGACATCCGGATTGTGGAAGTCCCCCGCTGCCGGACTGATCGGCGACCACTGCGGATAGCCCTGTCCGTGCTGGACTTGCTCAATGATCGCGTCCTTGTCGACGACGTGAGCCACCGCCCGCCGAAACTCCAGGTTGCCGAACCAGTACCGCTTCTCCTCTGACAGGTACGCCTCGCCGGTTTCCGGATTGGTTCCCTGGTTCTGATTGAAGGTCAGAAACGTCGAGCCGAAGTTGGGTCCGCGGCGGTGAATGGTGAAGTTTTCATCCTCCGCGAGCGGTTCTAGCATCGCGAACTCGTGCCCAAGCACACCATGAACGTCGGCCAGGCCGCTGAGAAACGCTTCCAGTTCCGCATCCAGGTCCGGCACGATCACCTGCACAACGCGATCGAGATAAGGCAGCCGGTTGCCCTCGTCGTCCGTCATCCAGTAATCCAGGTTGCGGCTGAAGACGATGCGCTCCTCTGGGATGAACTCCTCGATCACGAACGGTCCCGTGCCGATCACCTCTGAGGGGTCGGTCTCGATCCCCCAGACCTCATTGAACGTCCCGGCATCCACGTACTGCTGCAGGATGTGCTGCGGATAGATGGCCGTCGCCATCGATCGCAGGAACGGAGCGAACGAAACGGGCAGCACACATTGGATGGTGTAGTCGTCGATCGCCGTCACGGTCATCGGCGCGACCTGCCACGTGCCGTCCTCGTCCAGCAGGCGGAAGGTAAACGCCGCGCGAGTCGAGGTCGGGATCTCCTCGTTGTAGATGATCTCGTTGAAGGTGAACTCGACATCACGCGCCGTGAACGGCTCGCCGTCATGCCACCGCACGTCGCGCCGCAGATAGAACGTCCAGGTCAGTCCATCGTCCGAGACATCCCAGGTGTGGGCCAGGTTCGGTTGCGGCTCGCCCGTCAACCAGGAGATGTCGGTCAGTCCCTCAAACAGATAACCGAGCACACTCGACGATCCCGCGTCGTTGGCCAACGCCAGGTTCAGCGTCAGCGGCTCCGCGATCGTGGCAAAGGTCAGCGATCCGCCGTACTCGCCGATCTCGTACTCAAACGCATCGGCATTCGCCACGAGGCTGGAGACGGTGTCCGGCTTCACGTCCAGTGGATCCACGGACACCGTAGGAATGTCGTCACTGCAGGCCAGCAGCAGCACAGCGGCCGCGACCAGCGCCCCCAACAACTGTTTCATAACCAACCTCGCTTGATTTCCAGAATCAGCCAAAGCCTATCAATGGACGTCGGCTACGCTGATTCGGACTAGCCCCCGCTTGTCCTGCTCTTACCTGGAGAACCACCCATGTCCCTTCCCACCTTCGAGAATGTCCTGCTCGAGCGCACTGGCACCGACGACCGGATCGGCGTGCTCACGCTCAATCGGCCCGAGAAGATGAATGCGCTCTCACAGGAGCTGATCTACGACTTCCGCGACGCCTGCGAGCACTTCGAGGCGGACGACGATGTCCGCGTGATCATCGTCAAGGGCGCCGGCCGCACTTTCTCGGCCGGCTACGACCTGACCCCCGCCGGCGGCTACGGCGCCGACGCCGTCCACAAGCGCTTCCGCACCGTCGACGATGACGGCAACCGCCTGATCATGGGTATCCGCGGCGGCATGGCCCGTGTGACCGACATCTGGCTCTACTTCTGGAACATGCAGAAGATCACCATCGCCCAGCTCCACGGCTACGCGATCGCCGGCGGTTTTGAACTGTCGATGATGGCCGACCTGGTGGTTGCGGCCGAGGACACCCAGATTGGCCACCCGGGCCTGCGCTTCGCCGGCTCGCGCACCTCGGCGATCCTGCCCTTGCTGACCAACATGCGTAAGGCCAAGGAGCTCTTCTACACGGGCGACCCGATCCGCGCGACCGAGGCGGCCGAGCTCAACCTGATCAACTACGCGGTTCCGAAAGACGAGTTGGAAGAGAAGACGATGGCCCTGGCCGAGCGCGTCTCCAACCTGCCCGCCGACCACCTCGCCCAGCTCAAGGTCCACGTCAACCGCTTCTACGAGAACATGGGCATCTACTCGTCGCTGCGTTCCTCGACCGACCTCGACGCGGTCGGCACGTTCACGAGCCAGCACTACGAGTGGTCCCGCCGGATGCGAGACGAAGGACTCAAGGGAGCCCTCGCCTGGCGAGACGGCCCCTTCGGCGACTACTCCCAGGCCCCCCGCAACCGCTAGGCAATGCCCACCTTCATCGGCCTCGACCTCGCTTGGGTCAGCAAGAACCAGAGCGGCATTTGTTGGTTAGAGGGCGACTCGCGCGAGAATCTGCACTGCACCCGCCTCGAGGTGATGCCTCGACACACCGAGAGCCTCGCTAACGAGATTGCAACCGTTAACGGTGACGTCGTAGTTACAATCGACGCGCCTGTCCGCTACACGCCCAATCGCTGGGCTGAACGAGCACTCAACAGCCGATTCAATCGCTACAAGGCAGGTGCACACTCGGCGCATGCTGCCTGGAAGAATGGTTACCGCGCCGGCATCGATCTTGGCAAAGCGCTTGAATCGCAAGGCTTCAGCACCGAACCTTCTGAACTGCTGCACGGCAACCGACCAAGGCGGTCGGCTGTGGAGGTCTACCCGCACACGATTCATGTGCGTCTGTTCGGTCTTAATGAGCGGCTGCCGTACAAGCGGCGCGGGAGTGATCGCCCCGTCGACTATCGCCAGCGAGTGTTCCAGCGCTATCAGCGCTACCTGACTGAACTCATCGAACGCGAGGCACCAGGAGTGCTGGATAGCGAGGCGATTCGTCGTTTGCTGAGTCCCGAGAACGTCAGGCAGCGCTCTACGCATGTCGAACTGAACTGGATAGATGACGCACTAGACGGCTTAACTTGCGCAATCGCTGCTTGGATGATGTGGAACCAGCCTGATCGCTGGGAGGGTATCGGCGACCAGAACGGTTGCATCGTAGTTCCGAGAGATCTCGACTGGTCGAGGCCTGACAGCTCTCAGCGTCAACCAAGGCTCGTTGAAGAGGCTCCGGCTCCATACCGAGCCAAGATCTATCCCAGAGAGCAACCGCCGAGGCCGAAGTCCGACCCGAGGTGGTCGGTGCAACGGGTTGAGAACGGGCTAGACATTCAAGTCACCAGGCCGGACGGCGATTCAGGCTGGAAAATCCGGGTGCGACTTGAGGGTGAGGATTTGGGTTGTGTGATCACCGTCGTGGAAGGCCTGGAAGAGGGGCCAGGCCATTGCGGGGAGGGGGCCGAAGAAGGCGTGGGGGACGGTGGTCTGGTTGTCGATGTGTTCGGGGAGGGCGTTGCCGACGCTGAGCAGGCGTTCGCTGACCGACGTGACCTGGAGGCGGAGATCGTCGACATCCGAGGCGGGGGCGGTGATCTGACCCGGCGGACCCTTGACCACCGTTTCACCGTTGGCTGTGGCCGCGATGATCTCGGCGATGTTGGGTGAAGCGGTGATGATGTGGCGCATGACCTCGCCGATGGACCAGGTTGACTCGTCCTCGGCGTCCATTTCGCCCGGCGTCCAGTCGGCCTGTTCCTGGGTGACGCCCTGGATGGCGTCGATCAGGGCGAAGCGGGCGTTGGCCATGCGCAGCCAGATCTGGTCCCAGGGCAGCGAGGCCGCGCCGTCGAGGAACTCGGCGCGCATTCGCTCGCGGAAGTCCGGGTTGCGCAGGTCGGCCATGCGGTTTCAGGTATTCAGGCAACTTTTTTTTTCTGGGCCGGAAAAAAGGAACATCCCCGACGATCTCCAGTGTATTGCTGAAGATCGCGCGCTGAGGGCTTTCAGGTTCTTTCAGCTTTTTTCAGGTTCCTCCAGGTTCCCTCGCGTTCGTCGTGTTCGGCTGTGTTCGGACGGGTGTAGCGATGTCGCTCCTCGACGGCAGGCGTGCCTCGCACATTCATTCTACTCAGCCTCGCGGAGCGGCGGGAGGTTGTCGATGATCTTCATGGTCTCGACGCTGACGGTGGCGCGGCGAGCTGCCCGTGGCCGGGCCGTTGACGATTCGGATTGGCAATCGGGAGATGTCGACGGACTGCATCGTCGTGCCTGAGCAGGCCGAGGCGCTGGTCGGTCAGATCGTGATGGAGCGGCTCGACCTGATTGCCGACCCGCTCAATCAGACGCTGGGTCCGAGGCCCGAGGCCCGAGGCCGGAGTCGCCGGATCGGCTGCTGTCGCGGGTGTAGCGTTCCGTCACGCGGCTGATCTCCTCGTTCAACTCCTGAGCCTCCCCGTCCCTGCTTCACGCAGGGACCGGCTCGGTCTGTCGCCTGGTGTCAAGGCATAATGGCTTGATCGTGATGTCCGTATCGCTTAGCGTTCCGCCTTGGTGAAAATACGCGCTACGGAGGCCGGATGCTGAGATACCGCAGTGACAACCATGCCGACTTGCCACATGTGGTGAAATTCTCCGGCGGTCGCTCCTCCGCCGCTCTTGCGCTCTCACTAGCTGAAGCTGGAGTACTGCGTCCTGAGCGCGGCGATGTCGTGCTCTTTGCCAACACATCTGCTGAGCATCCTGGCACGTGGGAGTTCGCCGCAGAGTGCTGTGATCGCCTGGAGTTGGAGCATCAGCTTCCCTGCTTCTGGTACGAGTTTTGCACGGTGGAGGACGCTTGGCGGGGAGTCTACAGACGGCGGCAATCGTATCGACTAGTGACCCGACGACCAGTCGAGGAAGATCCGAACGGCTATCGCTCGCAGGGTGAAGTCTTTGAGGAGATGCTGAGTTATCAGGGAATGCTGCCGAATCCGCACTCCCGGAGCTGTACAGCCAAACTCAAGCTCTATCCGGCGCACCTGCTCCTGGCGGAGTGGCTAGGCGGCGCCGACGGGCCGAGCCACGATGGTCACTACGGCCAAGAGTCATACGTGACGCCTGAAGCCGCCGAACGGCGCTATCGAGCGAATCGAGGCGTGGCTACGCAGGAGGCGTACACCAGACGCATCGAGTTCATGACCGAGCAACCTCAGTCCCGCCCATCTCAGCTGTGGACCGACTACACTTCTGCGCCCATCGTCACTCGCGAGTTCATGGGACCAGCGGGCCAAGCGCCAATCTGGGGCGTGGACGCAACCGAGTTCGTCACTATTTTGGGTTTGCGAGGGGATGAGGAGCGGCGAGTCAATCGGGTGCTTAGCCGCAGTCTGTTTGCGGAGGGAGCGGGCGGTCGTGAGTGCTCGATTCGAACCCAGCCACCAGGCGAACGCCCTTATTTTCCTCTGTTTGACGCGGGATGGGACGAGGCGGAAGTCGATGCCTATTGGCAGTCGCAAGATTTTCGACTCGATGTCCCGGAAGGAGCGGGCAACTGCGTGTTCTGCTTCATGAAGGGCACGCGTGATCTACAGCGACAGGCACAGCGCCCCGACCCGGCTCGAGTGCCAGGCGCCCCATCCGACATTGAATGGTGGGATCAGATTGAGATGCGGTATCGACGCGAGTCTCCTGCCCGGGATGGCTGCGGTGTAAGCCGCTTCGGGTTCTTTGGCGTCAAGGGCCCAACTTTTGGAATGATCGCCGATCCCACCACCGAGTTATCGGGACGTTACGCCAGTGGTTCCCCTGCCTGCGACTGCACGGACTAACCCCATGTCGAACCCTGAACTGATCTTTCCAGAGGACTACCGAATCGATGGTTTCACGACCAATGTGACCAGCCGGCAAGCCGGCGATCCGGACCCCGTGATTCGGGAGTTGCTGCAGAACTGCCTTGATGCTGCTGTGCGCGAGGCGAAGCGGGATCGCGCCGAAGTGCACTTCACCATTGCTCAGCGACCTATCGAACAGCTGCCTGGCTATCAGCAGTACGTCGATGCATTTCGGGCTGCGCGGGCAGAACTTCCAGAAGCGGTGACCAATGATGTGCGCTCCGCGGTGCGTCGAATCGAGAGCACGCTGGCCAAGCCAACGATGAGCGTCCTGTTTTGTCGAGACAATGGAATCGGTCTTGACGCCAAGAGCATGCAGGCGCTGTTGTCCGAGGGACAAAGCCATAAGCCGAATGCCGGCGCGGGGTCATATGGTCTCGGCCACCTCACGGCATACCCGGCATCAGACCTCCGCTATGTGCTCTACGCAGGCAAGCGAGGGCAGGTAGAGATTGCGAGCGGGCATGCGATCCTTGGCTCGCACAAAGCAAGTGGCACGCGACACGCTGCCCATGGCTACTGGCGCAATCAGGCCAACATTTTCAGCCTGGAGGACGGCGAGTTTCCTTCAGTGGCCCCCGACCTGCTGCGTACAGAGCTGGACAGAATCACGACATCAGGCTCGGTAGTCGCAATCGCGGGGTTCAACCACTTTCACGATCCTCCTGATCGTGCGATAGACGAGATTTGCCGAGTTGCGGCGTTGAACTTCATGGGTGCCATCTGGCAGGGCCTCATGGTCGTCCATGTATCCGACGAGGCTTCCGGCCAAACAAAGCGAGTCGACGCCGGGTCACTGGAGTCGATGCTATTGCCCATCTCGAAACAGCAACGAGCGCCGGCGAAGGGATGGCTTGCTGGCAGTCAGGGATACCGCGCGCTGACCACCCTTCATAGTGGCCGTTGGCTCAGCGAGTCCGTTGATCGCTCAATTGGAGTTCGATTCCGCTCCTTGGACGCAGGTGCCGGTGAGCGTTCGCGGGTCCAGGTCTTTCGAGACGGGATGTGGATCACCAACTCCGCGCCGCGTCTCGATACAGGAGCCTTTGGCGGCGTACGGGCCTTCGACGCTGTCGTCATGCTCACGGACTACGATCCGGACGATCACACTGAATTCTATGACTTGATCCGCAACTCCGAGGGTCCGGAGCATCGCGATTTGACCAAGTATCGAGAACTAAGTCGGGCAGACAAGGACAAACTACAAGATATGTTGCAACTGCTGGCTGATCAGCTTCGGTCCGAGGCAGGAAAGCTCTCCGACTCAGACGGTTGGTCACCTACTGGATTCGCCGTGTTCGACGGTGACATCCAAAGGCACGCTCGCGCCATTCCTGGTGTCCGCCAACCCTCGAAGGGAAGGAAGCGAGGCACCAGCCAACGCGGCGGATCGACTCCTGGGAAAAAGACGAGTAAGCGCACTCATCGAGACCGGACAGTGGTTTCGGCAGTTGGCTTTCAGTCATCGGCGAATCCTCAACTGGATGCCAATGGTCGCGCCATCGGGGTCAGAGGCACCCTCCGGATTGACGATAGCGAGGTGCCGGGATCGAATGGAAGAACTGGCACTCCGCGTCTACATTGACTCCGGATCTGACGCCACTTGTGACCAACCGATCCCCTATCAAGGCGTCTCGATAGCCAACGCGAAGCTTGATGGTGTGCCCCAAAAGCGCGGTGGTCGGGACATCCCCCTTGCTGCGACCACAAGTCTGTTCGAACTCCGACTGGGCGCGCCTGTGTCCGACCCTGGTTTGGTCAAGGTGGAGGTTGTTCGCCGCGAGAAACCGAAACCTCAGGAACCGTCATGACCACCGGCGCCATCCCGCTGTTGCACGAAGACGGTCAGTCATTGGATTGGCCAAGCGCGAGATACACAGTCAAAGTGATTGTGACAGATCGGTCCGCAGAAGTTGAGAGTGTGCTGGAAGGCGCTCCCCAGTTGGAGACCCTGATTGCAGCAGGACACTTGCAGTGGGCCGTCGAGTTGCGGTGTCCCAAGACACTGTACTCCAGTGTTACTTACAGCGATTCAGCGATCTGCAAGATTCAATGGAGTCCGGACCAGGTAGATGGTGACGTATACATTTTGCCTGGTCTGATCAGTACTGGGCCGTTTTCGCTAAGTGGGGAAGGACTGAGCCAAGTATGGAAAGAGCAACCGGTCGATGTTCCCATTGGTAGTTGGCTGGTCCGCGGAGATGTCCGCAGCGTGAACTCACTCGCAGCGTCGCTGCTCAAGTTCTACCCTGACGTATCGTTAGAAACGGGCGAAATGCGAGTGGTTCGAGACACAGGCGGCGGTGATTTGCACTTTAACGTCTACGTCGCTGCGGAGATGCTCGAAACTTGCCTCAGGGAGCGCAACGTACAGGTCGCAGCGCTCATAGCCGCATTCGCTCAGTTTCCGCAGATCGACAAGCAAGATGCAGAGGGAGCCGACGATGGCGCATCTCCGCAGTATCCGCGAATGCAGCGAATCTTTGATCGCCTAAGGGAGCTGGAAATCCCCACTTGGTTGGATGATGGAGACGAGTTTGACCCTGCGCGGGCGGCGACCGCCATGGAACGCTTTGATTCTCAGATTGTTGCAGATGAGGACGATGACTAATGGATATCCTCTCACAAGAGACCCGACAACTGTTCTCGGCATGGCAGGAGGGGTTGGCCAAGAAGAAGGGCGATCGCGACGAGGACATGATCGAACGGCAAGAGGAGCTAATGCACACCGTCGAACAGGGTCCTTCGGTTCTGGCCGGATACTTGCGCGATCAACTTGGACTTGGCACGGATGTGTCCATTAAGGCGCCGCCGTTGCCGCGCAAGCTGACCCCATCGGAGTATCGGGATCCCTGCTTTCAGCTTGAGCGAGACATCTGCCGTGACTGGCAAGGACTAGTCCAACCCGGCCTCGCATCTCAACCTCTGTACTGGACGGTTTTGCACGTGGCATGGCTGGAAGAGGGGCTGATAGGCGACCAGATTGATGTCGCCCTACTAAGTGGCGGACGCGACAGCACTGTTGAGGAGCGAACGCGAAACTTGCTGAGGCGACTAGGAGGGCTAGCCCACGTCCGGGGAAAGATATCAGTTCTGGTCAACTGTCCCCTCGGGCGCGCATGGTGGCGTGGTTACGTTGGCCAGCTCGCTGCAGAGCACTCAAGCGATGCCCTTACGAGCGAAGCAGCTCATCGAGTGCTTCATGCGAGTAACCCTGCATGGGAGAAACTGGCCGGCGACTCCGTGCGCAGAGTCACGGTCAACAACCGTCCGGAGATTCGGGCGGCGCTGATCTACCACTTTCGCGACGCTTCTCGCGAATCTGGTGGGGTCGATGCGGATCACTTTCAGCGGACGGCTCAGGTACTCGCACGCCACGGTTCTTTGATCAGCTTCGATCTTGTGCCTTGGACAACGTTGATCGAGATGGCCGCGAACGCGGCCCAAACCGCGACTACTGAACTGGAGCGTGAAGCCCGACAGCGTGAGCAAGAGAAAGCACGCAGACGGCCTCAAAAGGGGCAATAGACCCTGCCCTCTCCCTCGGGGAGAGGGGATCGGAAGGGAGAGAGAGCGGCGACGGGAGGGTCCTACCGGAACTCCGGGGCGATCTCCTCGATGAAGCGGTCCATTTGCTCGGTTCTCTGGAAGGCGTTGGCGCCGAGGGTGAAGTCGGGGAGGATGAGTTCGTCGACTCCGGCGTCGATGTAGGCCTGGACGGTTTGCTTGATCTCGTCGTTGGAGCCTGCGAGGACGGGGCGGCCGCTGGCTCGGATGGGGCCGAGGACTTCCTCGTTGTCGGTCATCATGAGCAGCATGCAGGCGGAGCGCTCGATTTCGGCGGGGTCGCGGCCGACGTCGGCGCAGTGGGCGTCGAGGACCGACTGCTTGTGGATGAGGACCTCGGGCGTGCCCCAGACGTTCCACTCGTTGGCGTACTGGGCGGTGATCCGCAGGGTGCGCTTCTCGCCGCCGCCGCCGATCATCAGGGGCAGCGGGGTCTGGATCGGCTTCGGTTCCATCGGCGCGTCGATGAGCTGGTAGTGGTCGCCGGTGAAGTTGGTCTTCTGGTAGCGGAACATCTCGGTGATCAGCTGGCAGGCTTCCTCGAAGCGGTCCATGCGCTCCTTGAGCGTGCCGAAGTGGATGCCGTAGGCGTGATGCTCGTTCTCCTGCCAGGCCGCGCCGAGGCCGAGGATGAATCGGCCGCCGGAGATGATGTCGATCTGGGCGGCCATCTTGGCGGTCACGGTCGGGTGGCGGTAGGTGTTGCCCGAGACCATGTGTCCCAGTTTGACCCTCGGGATGCGCGCCGCGAATGCGGCCATCGTGGTCCACGATTCGTGCATGATCTCGTCGGAGGCGTCCTCGCCGACCGGCTTGTTGGGCATGAAGTGATCGGCGAACCAGATCCGGTCCCAGCCGGTGCGTTCGGCGTGTCGGGCGACGGTCAGTACCTCGGCCCAGGGGTTGGATGCGCCTGGCCAGAATCCGAATCGCATGATGATTGTCCTTCGATGGTGTGCCGATGGTGTACCTGTTGTGGCGGCAGGCTAGCGAACGTCGCGGTTAACAGGATCGCAACCGATCGAGCGGCCGCGTCGATAGACTGCGGCTGAGTCGAGGAGGACCGCCGTGTCGCGCACCCTGTTGGTCGTCGAGGACGAGAGACCGCTGGCCGAGACGTTGCGGTTCAATCTCGAGATGGAAGGCTACCGAGTCCGCACGGCCGAGGACGGCGTCGAGGGACTCTCGATGGCCCGCGCTTTGCAGCCCGATCTCGTTCTGCTCGACCTGATGCTGCCGCGCATGGACGGTCTCGATGTCCTGCGCGGGATCCGGGAGCAATCGCAGGCGCCGGTGTTGCTGTTGACGGCTCGGACGTCGGAGGCGGACCGGGTCAAGGGACTCGACCTCGGCGCCGACGACTACATCACCAAGCCCTTCTCGCTGGCCGAGCTCAAGGCTCGGGTGCGCGTCCACCTGCGACGCAAGCAGGACGTGACGGTCGAAGAGCGCGTGCTCGAGTTCGGCGCCTCCGACGATCGATTCACGCTCGACCTCAACCGTCGCCTGCTGAGCAGGGACGGCGAGCCGATCGCGCTGCGACCGAAGGAGTACGAACTGCTCGCCTACCTCGCCCAGCGCGACGGCCGCGCCTTCACCCGGGACCAGTTGCTCAACGACGTCTGGGACATCTCCTTCGCCGGCGGCACACGCACCGTCGATGTCCACGTACGCTGGTTGCGCAAGAAGATTGAGAACCCGGACGGCCCGCCGCGCCATCTGATCACGGTGCGGGGAGCGGGGTATCGATTCGAGCGCTGAGCCGTGCGTACGGTCGCTGTCGGTGTCGCTGGACTGCTCCTCGGAGTCGGGCTGCTCGCCTCTGAACTGACGATCACCGGCGGCGCGATCGCCCTGGCGGTTGGCCTCGGATTGTGCGCGCTCGGACTGATCTCCGCCGCTCGCGCAGCGGCCGATCTGCGCGATCAATCGGCGAGTCAATCGCTGAACGCCGAACGACTGCAGGACGAACTCTCGGCCCGGACCGCCGAGCGCGACCAACTCGAGCGCGCCCTCGCGTCCACCGGCGACATGGTCATCGCGCTCGACGCCGACGCCAGGATCCAGTACCTCAATCCCGCCGCCGAACTCACCCTGCGCTCCGGCGAGCGCGAGATGATCGGCTCGCCGCTGCTCGAAGCGGTCGAGGATCCGGACCTCTACGGCGCGGTGCGAATGGCGATCGACGAGGGCACGCCCGCTGTGCTGGTCGTCCTGCGAGCTGAGAGACGCTTCCGCACCGTGGTCGCGCCGGTCTCGGCGCTCGCACAGTCCGGACCCTGGTCCGTCGTCCTCGCCATGCACGATCTGTCGGACCTCTACGAGGCCGAGATCGCGCGGCGGGACTTCTTCATCAATGCGTCGCATGAGCTGCGCACGCCGCTGGCCTCGATCTCGGCGGCGGCCGAGACGCTCGAGGTGGTCAGCAAGCCGAAAGACTCGGAGCGCTTTCGGGCGATCATCCAGTCCGAGGCTGAGCGGATGAGCCAACTGGTCGAGGAGATGCTCGCGCTGGCGCGGTTGGAATCGGGTCTGACCGAGCCCGAGATGGAGGTCGTCGGTATGGAATCGCTGCTCCAGGACGCCGTCGACAGCATCAGGCCGCAGGCCGAGCGCGAGGGTCTCTCGCTTCACTACACGGGCCGTCACGGCGAGCCGGAGACGATGATCACGGCTGACCCGGTGTTGGTCGAGCGTGCCGTGCTCAATCTCCTGCACAATGCGGTCAAGTTCACGGCCGGGGGCGGGATGATCGAGCTGTTGGCCGAGCCGGGCGACGATGGCGATCCCGCGCCGATGGTCTGGATCCGGGTTCGCGACACCGGCATCGGCATTGAGCCCGCCGAGCAGGCGCGTATTTTCCAGCGCTTCTATCGGATCGACCGCGCCCGGCAGTCTGGTGGCGGGACCGGTCTCGGCCTCGCCGTCGTGCGGCACATCGCCGAGGTGCATGGTGGCGCGGTCTCGCTGCAAAGCGCGCCGGGTGAAGGCTCGACGTTCGGCTTCAGCGTGCCGCTCGCGCAACAGAGCTGATCGGTTCCTGTTGGCAATAACAGGCCATTAACTGGCCGTTATCCACTTCGTAAACGCGCGCCACCCGGGGAGCGGAATGCTGTGCAGCGCACGTTGTGGCGAGCGCTCAGGATGGGCGCGCCGCAGATTGTGTATCCGGCAATCTCAAGGCCGGTCGTGCAGAGCGAGAGGAGCGTCGTTTTGGAGATCGCGCAATACAAGCTTGGCAGGCTGTCGACGCGGTTGCTGCCGCTGTTGATCGTCACTCTGCTGGCGGGAGCCATGTTGCTCGTCGCCTGCAGCGGCGACGACGACCAGCAGCAGGCGGTCGCCCAGCAAGACCAGGAACAGGAACGGGCCGCACCCAGCAGCCCGGCCGAACAACAGCAGCAGAGCCAGGAACAGCAAGCAGTCGCCACGGCGGCCCCGACCCAGCAGCAGCAAGAAGAGACCCGCGAGCGGCTTGAGGACGTCGAGGGTGAAATCCAGGTCGACGGATCCTCGACGGTCTTCCCGATCACTGAGGCGATGGCCGAAGAGTTCGGCAACCTGACCGACCGCGATGTCCGCGTCACGGTCGGCGTCTCGGGCACCGGCGGCGGGTTCAAGCGCTTCTGCGCCGGCGAGACCGACATCTCCAACGCCTCGCGCCCGATCAAGGAATCCGAGGTCGAGCTCTGCACCGAAGCCGGCATTGACTTCATCGAGATTCCGGTCGCCTTCGACGGTCTGACCGTCGTGATCAACCCCGACAACGACTGGGTCGACTTCCTCACCGTCGAAGAGCTGAATCACATCTTCCGCCCCGACGACTTCGCCATCACCTGGGCGGACGTTCGCGCCGGTTTCCCCGACGTCGAGATCGCGCTCTACGCCCCGGGCGCCGACAGCGGCACCTTCGACTACTTCACCGAGGCGATCAACGGCGACGGCGGCGTCCACCGCTCGGACAACACCACGTTCTCCGAGGACGACAACGTCCTGGTCCAGGGCGTGTCGGCCGACCGCGGCGGGATCGGCTACTTCGGCTTCAGCTACTACGCGAACAACGCCGATGTGCTGAAGGCAGTCCCGGTTGTCAACGACGCCGGCAATGCCGTGACCCCGTCCAACGGGACGATCAACGACGGCTCCTACAACCCGCTCTCGCGGCCGCTGTTCATCTATGTTTCGGTTTCCTCGCTCGAGCGTGATGAAGTGGCTGCCTTCGTCGAGTACTTCCTCACCGACGGCGTCTGGCTCGTCGACACGCCTGAGGTCGGCTACGTCCAGCTCCCCGAGGCCATTTACGCCGCCGCGCTCGAGCGCGTCCACAACGGCGAGACCGGCTCGGCGATCCACAGCGCTCCCGAGGGCGCCACGCTGGCCCAGATCTTCGGGGCCGAGTCGATGCCGATGGCCATGGACCTGTCCAGCCTCGAGGGTGAGATCGCGGTCGACGGATCCTCGACCGTCTTCCCGATCACCGAGGCGATGGCCGAGGAGTTCGGCATCCTGACCGAGCGCGGCGTGCGCGTCACGGTTGGCGTCTCCGGGACCGGCGGCGGATTCAAGCGCTTCTGCGCCGGCGAGACCGACATCTCCGACGCCTCCCGACCGATCAAGGACTCCGAGGTTGAACTCTGCGCCGAGGCCGGCATCGAGTTCATCGAGGTTCCGGTCGCCTTCGACGGCCTGACCGTTGTGATCAACCCGGACAACGACTGGGTCGACTTCCTCACCGTCGAAGAACTGAACCACATCTTCCGCCCGGACGACTACGCCGTCACCTGGGCGGACGTTCGCGACGGCTTCCCCGACGTGGAGATCGCCCTCTACGCGCCGGGCGCCGACTCGGGCACGTTCGACTACTTCACCGAGGCGATCAACGGCGACGGCGGCGTGCACCGTTCGGACAACACCACGTTCTCGGAGGACGACAACGTGCTGGTCCAGGGAGTCTCGGCCGACCGCGGCGGGATCGGTTACTTCGGCTTCAGCTACTACGCCAACAACGCCGACGTACTCAAGGCCGTCCCGGTGGTCAACGACGCCGGCAACGCCGTGACCCCGTCCAACGGGACGATCAACGACGGCTCGTACAACCCGCTCTCGCGGCCGCTGTTCATCTACGTCTCGGTCGCCTCGCTCGAGCGTGAAGAGGTCGCCGCCTTCGTTGAGTACTTCCTCACCGACGGCGTCTGGCTCGTTGACACGCCTGAGGTCGGCTACGTGCAGTTGCCGCAGGCGATCTATGCCGCCGCCCTGTCCCGGGTCGAGAACGCCGTCACCGGTTCGGCAATCGCCGACGCCTCTGAGGGCGAAACCCTCGCCGAAATCTTCGGCGCCGGGGCCGGTTAGGTCGGCCACCGGAAACTCAGTCCAGCGCGCCCCGATCGGTCCACCGACCGGTCGGGGCGCGGCGATCTCATGCACAGCCGTCGCCTGCACACGGCTTGTCAGACGGCCCAACGACTTACTGAGTGTTAACCGTCGCCGCCAGCGTCGCTCGTAGCTTGCCTGCAACGCGCTGACGCTCCTCCGCGAGCCACCCCACCCGGTTTCATCAGCGAAGAGTTCCGACATGGCAGCACGCACACCGGACGGACCACAGCAGGACACGGTCCGCTCTCTGCTCGCCGAGCTCTGGCGGGACAGACTCCAACCGTCGCGCTCGGGCAGCGGCCGCGAGACTCCGGCCGGCCGACTGATCCACGGCGCGCTCTTCGTCACCGCGACGCTCTCCGCCTTCGTCACGATCGGGATCGTCCTCGTCCTGATCTTCGAGACGGTCGAGTTCTTCCGCGAAGTTCCCTTCATCGACTTCTTCGGCTCGACCAAGTGGTCGGCGCTGTTCGCCGAGAAGCAGTTCGGCGTCTGGGCGCTGGTCTGGGGGACCGGCATGATCGCCCTGATCGGACTCGCTGTCGCGATCCCCCTCGGGCTGATGGCCGCGGTCTTCCTCAGCGAGTACTCGCCCCCGCGACTGCGAGCGATCGTCAAACCGATCCTCGAGATCCTCGCCGGCGTGCCCACCGTCGTCTTCGGATACTTCGCCCTGCTCTCGATCTCGCCCGTCATCCGCGACATCTTCGGCCAGGATGTCGGCATATACAACGCGCTCTCGGCCGGCATCGTCGTCGGACTGATGATCGTGCCGATCATCGCCTCGCTCTCCGAGGACGCCATGAGAGCCGTCCCGCGCTCCTTGCGCGAGGGCGCGTACGCCCTCGGTTCGACCCGCATGGAGGTCTCCCTTCGGGTCGTGCTCCCAGCCGCCTTCTCCGGCGTCGTCGCCTCGATCATCCTCGCCTTTTCTCGCGCGGTCGGCGAAACGATGGCCGTGACCATCGCCGGCGGCGGCAACCCCCAGTTCGGCGTCGGACCGCTGGAGGCCGTGCAGACGATGACGGCGATGATCGTGCAGCTCTCCCTGGGCGACACGCCGACGACGTCGATTGAGTTCAAGGTCCTGTTCGCCGTCGCGATGACGCTCTTCGTTCTCACCCTGGGGATGAACTTCATCGCCCAGTGGGTGTCGCACCGCTTCCGGGAGGAGTACGAATGAGCGCCGCAACCCCTACGGCCGGGATCACCCCCTACGCGCCGCGCATTCGCGCCCGGCGCGGCCTCTCGGTCGGGTTCATGGTGATCGCCCTGCTCGCGATCACCGCCTCGATGCTGATGCTGGGCGCGCTGATCGTGGAAATCGCCGTGGACGGCGCGGCGCGGCTCTTCACCGACGGATCGGCCACCGTGCAAGAGGTGCGCGGCGAAACCCTGATCGATCTGCCAACGCCCGAGAACATGAACTGGCTCGCCTGGGCGATGCCGGTCGCGATCCTGCTGCCCTTCCTCGGCCTGCGCGTCGTCCGCAGCCTGATCGCCGACATTCCCGCGCTCGCCGAGCGGGCGATCGGATTCGCCACAACGCTGCCCGTCGCCGTGTTCGTCCACATCCTCTACGTGCGCTTCGAGTCCGCCTACTACATCGAGTACGCCAAGGCGATCGGCGTCGACGGAGCCTCCGGGAACATCTTCCAGCTCTTCGCGGAGGCGTCCGGCTTCCAGTTCGTCCGCCTGATCGTCGCCGGCCTGATCCTGCCGCTCGGCATCATCGCCGCCGGATGGTTCTGGTCCAATCGGCTGCGCCGACCGTCCCTGCTGCTGCCCGCGATCGCGACCGCCGCCTGGGTCGTCTACCTCTTCCTCGACCCCTTCTTCCTCTCCTCCTACCCTTCCCGACTGCCCGCCCAGGCCGGCCTCTTCTCGGCCATCACGGGCACCCTCTACATGATGGTGATCACGGCCGCCGTCGCCTTTCCGCTGGGCGTCGGCGCGGCGATCTACCTCGAGGAATACGCCCGACGCAACTGGTTCTCGCGCATGATCCAGGTCAACATCTCCAACCTCGCCGGCGTGCCCTCGATCATCTACGGACTGCTCGGACTCCAGGTCTTCGTCCGCGTGCTCGAGTTCGAGCGCTCCGTCCTCGCCGGCGCCTGCACCATGGCCCTGCTGGTCATGCCGATCATCATCGTCTCGGCCCAGGAGGCCCTGCGTACCGTTCCCCCCTCCATGCGCGAGGCCGCCTACGCCGTCGGCGCGACGCGCTGGCAGGTGATCCGCTTCCACGTCCTGCCCTATGCCTTCGGCGGCATGCTGACCGGCAACATCCTCGCCATGTCCCGCGCGATCGGCGAGACCGCCCCGCTGATCGCGATCGGCGCGCTCACCTTCATCGCCTTCCTCGCCGACTCGCCTACCGACGACTTCACCGTCATGCCGATCCAGGTCTTCAACTGGGTCACGCGGCCCCAGTCCGGTTTCCACGAGATCGCCGCCTCGGGCATCATCGTCCTGATGCTCGTCCTGCTGGTCATGAACGCCGCCGCGATCGTCATGCGCCAGCGAACCCGCACCGACTGGTAGATAGACTGGCTGACAGACAAGGAGCCCGCCATGGCGCGCAACTTCTTCACCGTGATGAGGTCGAGTGCTCCGACCCGCACCGCCTCTCCGGCATCCAACCAGACTCCGTCCGGTCAGGTGACGGCGCCGCCGCCCAACATGAAGCAGGACGCGGCCGCCGGCGTCGGCGTCCACCTCGATCCCAACCTCGAGGCCGTCCGCCACGACTTCACCGAGGAAGTCGAGACAGCGCTGCAACTGCGCAACGTCTCCGCCTTCTACGGCTCCTTCCAGGCCATCGACAAGATGACCATGCCGATCCCTCGCAACCGCGTCACCGCACTGATCGGACCCTCGGGCTGCGGCAAATCGACCCTGCTGCGCTGCTTCAACCGCATGAACGACCTGATCCCCGGCGCCCGGATCGAGGGCGAGATCGAGTTCGAGGGACGCAACCTGATCGACCCCAACGTCGACGCCGTCGAAGTCCGCCGGCGGATCGGCATGGTCTTCCAGAAGCCGAACCCGTTCCCCAAGTCGATCTACGAGAACGTCGCCTTTGGCGCGCGCATCAACGGCTACTCCGGCGACATGGACCGCCTCGTCGAGGACTCCCTCCGCCGAGCCGCCCTCTGGGACGAAGTCAAGGACGAACTCGACAAGTCCGGCCTCGCGCTCTCCGGCGGACAGCAGCAGCGGCTCTGCATCGCCCGAGCGATCGCCGTCCAGCCCGAGATCATCCTTATGGACGAGCCCGCCTCCGCCCTCGACCCCGTCGCCACCCTCAAGATCGAAGACCTCATGCGAGAACTCGCCGAGGAGTACACGATCGTCGTCGTCACCCACAACATGCAGCAGGCCGGACGAGTCTCCGACTACACCGCCTTCCTGCTCGCCGGCGAAGAACGCGTCGGACGACTGGTCGAATTCGGTCCCACCCAGGACATCTTCACCAACCCCATCGACCAGCGCACGGAAGACTACATTACTGGCAGGTATGGCTAACCTGCTATGTAGAGTGCATAGCGAACCAAGCCGAACGGCGAGAATCGCATGTCGACCGTCAGGCTGACGTACTCCGCCGACAGAGCAGACGTCCTCGACCGCCTGCGGCTGCAGCATGCCCGCGCCGACCGCTCCATCGTCGACTCCATGCAGGCCCTCCTCCGCCGAGACCTCGTCCTCGCCCGACGCGTCTGCGACGCCGACCAGGATGTCAAGCTCGTCCGCTACGGCATCGAGGAAGCAGTCACCTCGATCATCGCCCTCCAGCAGCCCGTCGCCAGCGACCTCCGCGAGCTCATGTCCATCGTCCCCATCACGCTCAACCTCGAGCGAATCGCCGGACACGCCGAGGGCATCGCCCGGATCGCCATCTTCCTCGAGGACAACCCCGTCGCCGGCACCGAACCCGACCTCTGGCGAATGGCCGACCTCGTCCGCGAGATGCTCCAGTCCGCCACCCGCTCCTTCCTCGAACGCGATCAACATCTGGCCCGCACAACCTTCGACCGGGACGACGAAGTCGACGAGCTCTACAGCGACATTCACGAGCGCCTAATCGAACGCCTCGCCACCGCAGAAGGCAACCCCGAAGAATCCGATGCCATCACCCACGTCATCTGGACCTCCCACAACCTCGAAAGAATCGGCGACCGAGCCCTCAACATCTGCGAACGAACCATCTTCCAGGTCACTGGCCGCTTCGAACGCCACCACACCCTCGAAAACGGCACCGACTAACGCCGGAAGAAAACCTCACCCTCCCTAAGGGAGGGGCCACCTCTCCCTTTCCTCCCCCTCTGAGGGGGAGGTGCCCCGAAGGGGCGGAGGGGGTAACGTCCCCCCTGACCCCACTTCTCCCCGACCTCTAGCCTTCCCCCATGGAAGGTCTCGTCATCGCCCTGATCCGCATCGCCGGCTCCCTGCCGGTCCTGCGCTGGGCCTTCGTCGGCGGACTCATCGCCGTCTTCGTCGACCTCTCCGACCTCTTCATTCGACAGGCCATCGACCTCGGCGGACTCTCCAACTACCAGGAGTGGGACAAATGGGTCGACCAGGTCTACATCTGGCTCTTCCTCATCGTTGCCCTCCAGTGGTCTGGCTGGGAGCGACGCGTCGCCCTCGGACTCTTCGGCTGGCGATTCATCGGCTTCATCGCCTTCGCCGCCGGCGCCGGCCGAGACATCCTCATCTTCTTCCCCCACGTCTTCGAATTCTGGTTCCTCTTCGTCGCCGCCCGCCCGCACTGGCCCGCCAAACTCCGTCCCGGCTGGGCCCAGGCCGCCGACGGTACCCCCGCCCCCCTCACCAGACCCGAAGCCATCCGCTGGCTGCTCTTCCTCGCCGCCCTCAAAATCTTCCACGAATACACCCTCCACACCGGAAAATGGTTCGACAGGTGCTCCCCGATCGAGTTCTTCGAAAACCTCAGCGACTGCATCGGCCCCGTCTAACCAAGTCCCCACCAACACCCCCTCCGACGCCCCGCGCCCTCTCCTTTCCTCCCCCTCTGGGGGAGCTCGCCCCGCACTTGATGCGGGGGTGTCACGAAGTGACGGAGGGGGCTCCTCCCTCCGCAACCTCCGACACATAACCCCGCTACACATCCCGAACGAATGTGCCTATCATCGATCCCCTCTCAGCAATCAGACAGGAGAACCAATGTCCGGACTCAACGCAGCCAACGCCATCCAGAAGACCAATCCGCCGCTCGAGTTCTCAAAGAAAGCCATCCGAGAACACCTCCAGTTCCACGCCACCAACGGCCCCGCCTACGTCCAGATCCAAGCGACCAAAGCCCTGGCCCGAATGATCGGCCTCTATGACGACGCCAAGAAGGGCGTGAACGACATGGTCGACAAAGCGAAGCAAACCGGCCAGACCCTCTACGAGAAGGCCGAGGCCATTAGGAACGGCACCCACAAGGTGACCGCCGAAGAACTCGGCGATTACCTCACCGCGGGCGCGGACGACGAAGAGGAAGGCGGAACGGATGAAGCAGAACCTCCCTAATCCCGAATTGATGCAGCGGCTGGGCCATCTCCAGACGCTGCACGGCGGGCGCAAGTTTTTTCCAACCGACCGCCAGC
>JAJDXE010000005.1 GCA_022825265.1 Dehalococcoidia bacterium | reverse complement strand
ATCGCGGACGCGTTCGATGTCGTTGATGCCGATGAACGCCTGATCGAGCTCGTTGTTCTCGTACTGCTCGACCGAGCCGCCGGCGAAGCGCACGTCGATCCGTTCCACGCGCGCCGGCTCGACGTGGTACTCGTCGAATCGCTCCAGGGTCAAACCCTCGCCGAGCTGCCACTCGGTCAGCTTGAAGGGACCGCTCCCGTTCGGCGCGAGCGCCCAGCGATCGGGATCCGCCTCAACCTGCTCGCGGTCAAGCACGAAGGCGGTGGGATAGGTCAGCTTGTAGAGGAAGACCGGCGTCGGGCGCACGATCGTCAGATCGAGCGTGACGTCGTCAATCACCTGGATGCCGGGCACCTCGTCGGTGCGGCCGCGCACGTACTCAGAGGCGCCAACGATGTCGCCGAGGAAGTCGGGCGCCGTCGGCGAGAGCGTTTCTGGATGCAGGTTGCGCTCGAGGCTCCACTTGAAGTCCTCGGCCGTGATCGGCTTGCCGTCGTGGAAGGTGGCGTTCTGGCGGATGGTGAAGCGGTACGTGACGGTCCCGTCGTCGTTGATCGTTGGTCCAGGCACCGATTCAGCCAGATCGGCGGCAATCCGCAGGTCGCGGTCGAGGACCAGTAACCCACCGAAGATCTCGACGGCAATCACGGCAGAGCTCACATCGGTGATCTGAGCCGGGTCGAGGTTGATTGGCTCGCGTCGGGCGATCCGGAACTCACCGCGCTCTCGAGGAGCTGCGGGCTCTGCATCAATGTCGGCCTGCGCCGTACCCACTTGCTGTTGCTGCTGTTGCTGGATGGTCGCCTGGCGCTCTTGCCGCTCGACCTCCTGCTGTTGATCCTGATCCGATTGCGCACGCTCGGCTCGCGCCGCGCTCTGCGCCTGGTCCTGCTGCTGTTGCTCGTCGTCACCGCCGCACGCCGCGAGCAGAATCACGGCGCCGAGGGCGAGAGCCGCTAACCATGCTTTCATCAATCTGACGCTGCTCAGCCCTCGTACGATTTGATCAACTGTCACGCTAGCGAGCCTCTGTTCCATGTTTCACCCAGAACGCCCATACCCCGTCCATCAACCGAAGATTATCACCCAGTCGCAGGGGCGACGGCTTCTCTTACCAGGAGATGAAGCTCCTCTAACTGTTCTTCGGTGATGCTCATCGGCGCGCCGGTCATCGGGTCGGAGGCGGACATCGTCTTGGGGAACGCGATTACTTCGCGGATGTTCTCGGTGCCGGCCAGCAGCATTGCGACGCGGTCGATGCCGAAAGCAAACCCGCCGTGCGGCGGGGCCCCGTACTCGAACGCGTTGAGCATGTGGCCGAATCGCTGCTGCGCCTCTTCTGCGCTGACGCCGAGCAGCTCAAACACCTGCATCTGCAAGTCGCGCTCGTGGATCCGGATCGATCCCGATCCGAGCTCGAAACCGTTGCAGATCGTGTCGTACGCGCGAGCCCGAACCCGGGCTGTGTCGCTGTCGAGCATGTGAACATCCCCGGGGTGCGGCGCCGTAAACGGATGATGCAGCGCGTCCCAGCGCTGGCCATCCTCATCCCACTCGACGAGCGGGAAGTCGGTGACGAAGCCAAAGTTGAGAATCGAGTCATCGACCAGGTCGAGTCGTCTCGCCAGTTCCCGACGGATGCCGTCGAGCACGGTCGAGACCATGCCGGAATCGCCAGCGGCGAGCAGGACGAGGTCACCGGCCGAAGCGCCGCAGCGTTCGCCAATCTTGCGCGCATCGTCGATGCCCAGGTGCCGCAGGACCGGCGAGCGAACATCGTCCTCTGTCGCCTCCGCGGGATCGGCGCTGAATTGCAGCGAGACCAGACCCGGCGCACCCATCGTCTTGGCGAGGTTGGTGAAGCCATCGACCTCACGCCGAGATAGCGACGCACCGCCTGGCATGACGATGCCGCGCACGCGGCCGCCGTTGGCAATAGTCGAAGAAAAAACGCCAAACCCGGAACTGGCGGCGATGTCTGAGCAGTCCGAGAGTTCAAGTCCATATCGCAGGTCGGGTTTATCCGACCCGTAGCGCTCCATCGCCTCATGCCACGACAGCCGAGGGAACGGTCGCGGCACGGTCAAGTCTGGGCGCAGCGCAGCCGCGATCCCCGCAAACAGTTCTTCGAGCAGCCTGAGGATGTCTTCCTCCTCGCAGAACGACCACTCGAGGTCGAGCTGAACGAACTCCGGCTGCCGATCGGCGCGCAGGTCCTCGTCGCGGAAGCAGCGGGCGATCTGGAAATAACGCTCCACCCCGGCGACCATCAACAACTGCTTGAACTGTTGCGGCGCCTGCGGCAGCGCGTAGAACGCGCCGGGCGTCAGACGACTGGGCACGACGTAGTCTCGCGCACCCTCGGGTGTGGCGGCGACGAGAATCGGCGTCTCGACCTCGAGGAATCCCTGCTCGGTCATGAAGTCGCGGATGAACTGGTTCAGCCGATGGCGCAACTCCAGCGTGGCGATCATCGCCGGCCGGCGCAGGTCGATGTAGCGGTATTGCATCCGCACCAGCTCGTTGACATCGTCGTCTTCGCTGACCGAGAACGGCGGCGTCTTGGCCGCGTTCAGCACCTCGACCGACGTGGCCACCACTTCGACGTCGCCGGTGTCGATGTTCGGATTCCGCGTCGCCTCCGAGCGTTCGACCACATCGCCGACCACGCGCAGGACGTACTCGCCTCGCGCCTCATTGGCGATGGCGTACGCCTCGGGATAGTCGTCCGGCCGGACGACGACCTGGACGATGCCGTCTCGGTCGCGCAGGTCGATGAAAATCAGCTGCCCGTGATCGCGCCGTCGGTGAACCCAGCCGGCCAGCGTCACCGACTCCCCGGCGTGCGTCGCTCGTAATGTCCCGCAACCGTGTGTCTTCAGCACCAGCGCCTCCAAGCATTTGCACGGATCCACTGTGTCACCATGTCGAAACGCGGGCAATCAGATCGAACACTGAACCGGCCTCATAGACTCGGCATATGAGCCACCAGCCGCTGGGCCTGTACATTCACGTGCCGTTCTGCACGGTCAAGTGCTCTTACTGCGACTTCAACTCGTTCGCAGGCATCGAGGACTTGCAGTCGGAGTGGGAAGCGGCGGCGTTGACCGAGCTCTCGCTCTGGGCACCGAGACTTCGCGACCGCAGGATCTCCACGGTCTTCATCGGCGGCGGCACCCCGAGCCTGCTGCCGGGCGATTCGATCGAGCAGTTGCTGGACTCGATCAGGATGCAGATGCATCTGGCTCCGGACGCCGAGATCACGCTTGAAGCGAACCCGGAAAGCGTCCAGCCGGACCGGTTGGCGAGCTACCGCGCAGCCGGAGTCAGCCGCATTTCGATGGGCGTGCAATCGTTGAACTCGGCCGAGCTGGTGTTCCTCGATCGCATTCACGGCGCCGACCGGGCCGAGGCGGCCTTCGCCGAGATTCGCGCGGCCGGGTTCGACAACGTCAACCTTGACCTGATCTACGGACTGCCCGGCCAATCGCTGGAGACGTGGCAATCGACGGTCAATCAGGTCTTGAACTGGTGCGGCGATGGTCCCGACCACATCTCCTGCTACGCCCTGACCGTCGAGGAGGGCACACCGCTGGCCGCGCGCGTCGCCTCGGGGCGTGTGATCGAGGCCGATCCGGACCATGTCGCGGAGATCGCCGACTGGACCGCTGAGCGTCTTGAACAGGCGGGATTCGAGCAGTACGAGACCAGCAACTACGCACGCAGAGGATTGAAGTGCCAGCACAACCTGATCTACTGGCGCAACCAGGAGTACGCCGCGATCGGCCCGGGCGCGCACGGCTTTCTCGACGGAGTCCGCTTCCACGTCGTCCGTAGCCCCAGGGCGTACATCGATCGGTTGCGAGAACCGAATTCACCCGAAGAAGCTCCTGAGGGACTCCCCTCACCCGCAATCGCCGCAGCGGAGCGCGTTGGTGATCTCGAAAACGTGATCGATGCATTGACATCGGGCCTGCGCCTCGTGGAAGGCATCGACGAAGGTGCGTTGCCCGCCGTCTACGAGCGGGTCCGACCGGTGCTCGACTGGGCCGTGGAGCATGGACTGGCGCAGCGACGATCAGGACGGCTGAGCCTGACCAAGCGCGGCCACGCCGTAGCCAACGAGATCTTCGTCCGCCTACTCGAGCCAACAAACGCCTGAGGGCCGAAACCTGCCTAGTCCTCCGACAACTCGTCAACCTCGATGCAGTCCAGCAGGATCTTGCCGAAGTTGCGGTTCTCAGCCATGTACTGATGCGCCTCGGCTGCCTTGCTCAGCGGGAAGACCGAGTCGATCACCGGCTTCATGTCTCCATTGACGATCGCCGGCTCGAGATGCTGTTGGAAGTCTCTGGTGATCTCGGCGCGGTCGATGAGCGGGCGCGAGCGCATCACGGTCCCATGGACTCGCAGCCGCTTCTGCATCAGCATGCCGAGGTTCGTTTCGGCGACGGCGCCGCCCATCAGACCGACCAGAACCAACCGGCCGGCCATCGACAGCGAGCGCAGATTCTTGTCCCAGTAGTCGCGGCCGATCACGTCGAGGATGACGTTGACGCCCTGACCGCCGGTCTGCTCGGCGATCACCTCGGCGAAATCCTGCTCGCGATAGTTGATCGTCATGTCGGCGCCGAGTTCTCGGGCGCGCTCGCACTTGTCTTCCGAACCGGCAGTGATCCAGACTTCCGCACCGATCAACCGGCCGATCTGAATCGCAGCGATGCCAACCCCGCTGCCGCCAGCATGGATCAGCAAGCGCTCACCTGGCAACGTCTCTCCCAGCGTGCGCACGGCAGTGTTCGCGGTGAAGAAGACCTCCGGGATCGAGGCTGCTTCGTGATATGTGAACTCGTCGGGAATTGGCATCGCCAGCGACTGGTGCAGCGTCGCCATCTCGGCGTAGCCTCCGCCGCCCGAAAGACCGTAGACACGATCGCCGATCGACAGTCCTTGCACCCGCGATCCGACCTCGACCACCTCGCCGGCGAGTTCGAGGCCAAGAATCTCCGATGCGCCGTGTTGCGCGGGATAGTTGCCCATCCGCTGCATCATGTCGGCCCGGTTCAGCGCAGTGGCGTGGACGCGAAGCAGCACCTCCTCGTCACTGGGTGTCGGGTCGGGAACCTCCGCCAGGCGCAGGGAGTCGGCAGTCTTGCCGGGCGGATCAACAACAATTGCTCTCATCGCACATATCCTCAGTCGATAGCGGGTGACTGAAGGTCAGGGTAATCGCGTGTACGTGATTGGCACCGCAGGGCACGTTGACCACGGCAAGAGCGCGCTGGTCCAGGCGCTGTCGGGCATCGATCCGGATCGCTGGGCCGAGGAGAAGGCGCGCGGACTAACGATTGACCTCGGCTTCGCCTGGTGCGAGCTGCCATCGGGCCGCGCGGTCAGCATCGTCGACGTGCCCGGGCACGAGCGCTTCATCAAGAACATGCTCGCCGGAGTCGGCGGGATCAACCTCGCGCTGCTGGTGATCGCCGCCGACGAAGGCGTCATGCCTCAGACCCGAGAGCACCTCGACATCCTCGACCTGCTCGACATCGACCGCGGCCTGGTCGCGCTGACCAAGGTCGATCTCGTCGACGAAGAGTGGACCGCGTTGGTCAAGGAAGAGATTGAGGAGCTGCTCGCCGACACCGCGCTGGCTGGATCGCAGATCGCTCCCGTCTCGGCGCTCAGCGGAGCGGGAATCGAAGACTTGCGGAGACTGATCGATGAGCAGATTGACGACCTGCCTCCGATCCCGAACCAGGGCCGTCCGCGGATGCCGATTGACCGATCGTTCTCGATCTCAGGCTTCGGCGCGGTCGTGACCGGCACGCTGCTCGACGGCGAACTGTCGGTCGGCGACCCGGTCGTGATCGAACCGGGACGGATCGAATGCCGGGTGCGCGGGCTGCAATCACATGAGGAGTCGCTCGAGACCGCTCCGCCCGGCGCTCGCACGGCGGTCAATCTGAGCGGCGTCTCGGCGAACGACATCGAGCGAGGAATGGTGCTGACCTCGCCGGGCTGGTTGGCGCCGACCGCGGCGGTCGACATTCGCCTGCGCGCCGTCGCCAACGCTTCGAAGCCGCTACCGCACAACGCGACTCGGACGCTCCATGTCGGCGCGGATGAAGTGCAGGCGCGGGTCCGGTTGCTGGAGGGTGACTCGCTGTTGCCTGGCGATTCGACCTGGGCGCAGCTTCGCCTGGAACGACCGATCGCCGCCGCGCGTGGGGACCATTTCGTGCTTCGCTCGGCCGACTCGACCGTCGCCGGCGGCCGAATCGTCGATACGCGTCCGCGCCGACACCATCGCAACGATGCTTCGACGCTCGAGGCGTTGCAGCGCCTGCTGGATGGGTCGCCCGACGACACGCTGCTGACTGTTCTGCAACGCATGGAGCCAGTCCGCTGGAGCGACCTGCTCGCACGCAGCGAGCTGGCCCCAGAGGAGGCGCTGGCCGCAGTCGAGCGGCAGATTGACGATGGCTCGGCCGTCGTGCTGGACGACAGCGGGTTGTCGGAGTCGGCTGTGCTGATGTCCGAGGCTGGGCTCGGAGCGCTTGCTGCGAGGGCCGAAGCGACAGTAACCGATTATGTCAATCAACATCCGCTTCGGGCCGGGCTACCGCGCGAGGATCTGCGCAGCCGGGTGAACCTGGCCCAGCGCGCATTCGTGTTTCTGCAGCAGCATCTCACCGAATCGGGCCGACTGATCGTCAATGCCGGCGCGTTCGATCTGCCCGGACGCAGCGTGGCCCTGTCCGAAGAACAGCAGGCCCAGGTCGATCGCCTGATGCCTCGTCTGGCAGAGCAAGGCGTCCGCCCGGAGACCGACCCGACGCTCGATCCAGAGCTCCTAGAGTACCTCGAAGCTCGGCATCTGATCGTTCGTTTGCAGGGCGGTGTCAACCTCGACAACGAGGTGTACGAGGGGATGGTCGCCGAGACCCGGGCGCTGCTTGAGGCGCAGGAGCGGGCCACACTGGCCGACGTGCGAGACCGGCTGGGCACGAGCCGCAAGGTGGCGCAGGCGTTCCTCGAGCACCTGGATACGAATCGGATCACACGACGCGTCGGCGATGCGCGAGTGCTGAGGCGCGGTTAAGCGCGGCGCTCGACCCGTCGGACGACGCGGCGCTCTCCGCCCAAGCGGAGCAGTCGCGGCAGGGTGCCGTCCTGCCAGAGGAAGACGATCTGGCTGGCGACCGCGATCGACGAGTAGGTTCCCGCCACGGTTCCGATAAACAGCACCACGACGAATGGCCGGATCGTGACGCCGCCGATCAGCAGCAGCGCGAGCAGCGCCAGGACGACGGTGATCGAGGTATTGAGCGAGCGGCCCAGCGACTGGGTGATCGCGGCGTTGACGACGCGGCGGAAGTCTTCGCGCGGATCGAGCAGCAGATTCTCGCGGATTCGGTCGAAGACCACGATCGTGTCGTTGACGCTGTATCCGATGATCGCGAGCAGGGCGGTGACGAACATCGCGTTGACCTCGAGGCCTGCGATCTGCCCGCCGATCGCGAACGCGCCGGCCACGATTGTGACGTCATGCAACAGGGCGACGATCGCGGCGGATCCGTAGAGCACCGGGTTCGGCAATCGGCGGAAGGCCAGCGAGATGTAGATCAGGATCGCGACCGCGGCGACGGCCAAGGCGACGCCTGCGTCGCGCGCGATCTCGACCGACAGCGTCCCCGAGACGGACGAACTCTGCAGCACGACGATCGGCCCGATTTCGGTGCGCAAGGCTTCGTTGATTCGCTGGCGCAGTCGTTCGAGGTCGCCGTCCGACGGCTGCTCGACTCGCATGCGGAAGGCGGAATCGGCGGTGGCCTGGATTCTGGCCCCGCCGAGCCCAATCGTCTCCAACGCTGAGCGGACCTCGTCCTGGGCCACGTTGCCGGGGAACCAGAACTCGCTGCGGACTTCGGACTCGTCGACATCGAGGTCGAGGCTGACGCTGGACGGCAACTCGGCGCTGAGCCTGTTGCCAATCAGCTGCCCGACAGCGAACCCATCATCGAGTGACGGCGGATCGAGCGTCGCACTGACGACGAATGAGCCTTCGTCGCCTTCGCTGGCCGAGAACGACGTGCCTTCGGGCGCACCCTCGATTCCCGAGATCGCCTCGTTCACATCGTCGAGGTCGGTGTCGCCGAGGAAGCGGACCTCGGTCTCAAGTCCTCCGGCGAAGTCGAGGCCGGCCTCGAACTGCCAGAGCGCGAGACCGATCAGCGAGGGCACGATCAGCAGCAGCGAAAACACGGCATAGAAGCGGCGTCGGCCGACGAAGTCGATCATGCGGTCGCGCCTCCTTCACCGCTGCCCGCTCCGCCGGCCCGTGGGCGGACGGTCATCTGTCGGACGCCGAATGGCCGCAATCCACGGATCCAGCCCGTGCTGACGGCGATGGTCATGAAGTTGCGGGTCACGAAGATGACCGTGACGAAGCTGAAGCCGGTGCCGACGAGCAGCGCCAGCGCGAACGACTTGATCAGATTCTGGTTGAGCGCGTCGGCGAAGAGCCAGAGGATGGCGACCGTGATGATCGTCGAGACGTTGCCGTCGCGAATCGCCGGCCAGGCGCGGGCCCAGGCGGTCTCGACCGCACCGGAGAGGCTGCGTCCCAGCCGCAGTTCCTCCTTGAGCCGCTCAAAGATCAGCACGTTGCCGTCGACGGCGAAGCCGATCGAGAGGACCAGTCCGGCGACGCCGGCGAGGGTGAGCGTGATCGGCACCAGCTTGAAGGTCGCCATGACCCCTGCGGCGTAGACGATCAGGGCCAGCGCCGCGACGACGCCGGGCACGCGGTAGTAGATCATCATGAAGACGACGATCGCGACGAAGGCGACGACGCCCGCCTGGACCGTGTCGATGACGGAGTCTTCGCCCAGCGTTGCGGCAACCTCGGTGCTCTGCAGGACGCGGAGGTTGATCGGCAGCGCACCGGCGCGGAGCTGGCGGCGCAAGGTGATGGCGTCTTCCTCGGAGAGTCCGTTGATGATCCCGCTGTCGGAGATGACCGCATTGACCGACGGACTGGAGATCAGCCGTCCATCGACGAAGATGCCGAGCAGTCCGCGGCTCTCGAACAGGCGGCGCGTGATTTGCTCCATCAGGCGCGCGCCCTCGTCCTCGAACTCGAAGTTCAGGGCCGGATCGCCGGCCTGGTCAATCGTGCGGGAGATGGAGTTGGCGATCAGGTGGCGGCCGGTGAGCTGTACCGTTGCGCCTTCCTCATTGATCCCGTTCGCCGGCAGCCAGCGCAGACCGTTGGCGATGATCACATCTTCATCCGGCGGAGGGATGAAGAACGGATCGGCGCGGCGGACGAATCGGTCGTCGTTTCGAGGGAGGGTGGTGTCCCAGACGTCGTCGATTGCGGCGCCGATCTGGAGCCGGTCGAGCGGCGGCTGGGGCTGGGGCTGGGCCGGGTCGATCGAGCGGAACTCCAGGAGCGCGGTTGAGCCGACCAGATCTGAGGCTTCGTCCGCGTCGACGCCAGGGATCTGGGCGTTGATCCGGTCAGCGCCGACAACCGTGACCTCGGCCTCGGAGATGCCGAAGCCGTTGACGCGCTCTTCGATCACGCGCTGGGACTCGGCGACGGCTTCCTCCAGCGAGGCGTCGTCCACGTTGAGCGGCAGGACGAGTTCGGTGATGTTGTCGGGCAGGGGCAGATCGTAGGACTCGGCCTCGAGGTCGGCCAGTACAGGATTCAGGCTGAGGATTTCGTCCAGCTCGAGGCCTTCACGCTCGAGGAACTGGTTGAGCGATTCCCCACGACGGATCGGCGCTGCTTCGCCTGCTACCTCGAGGGTGATCGATACGCCGCCGGCGAGGTCGAGTCCGAGTCGGAACTCGTTGCGTTCCCAGTCGCCGACGGAGACCCCGCCGCCCTCGGGCCAGGGGATGAAGCTGGGCAGGTAGCGGTCGGGATTGCCGGGCCAGGCGGCGGCGATCGCGAATGCGGTCAGGATCAGGATGACCGCGAAGATGTAGGCGTCGCGGAACTTAAAGCGTCGGATGAAGTCCATTGCCGACCAAACCGCCGATCATCCGCTGGCGAGCGCCACCGATGCCGGTCGGCGCATGGTGAGTCGCATAGTGAGTGCCTTGCGAGTGTTCTGCGCACTCTATCCCGCTTATGTCGGTTCAGCATAGGCAGGTAGGCGGTTGTGTTCAGCCAAGAGCGTCGCCGTGAATCAATCCTCCCGTTCTTCCTCTTCGTCCTCATCGAGAAGCTCCGCGCTGCTGATTCGCTCCTCGACTGCGCCGGTTCGGGCGCGGACAACGACGTTCTCCGACAACCTCAAGAGGACGACCATCGGACCGTCTTCCGGCGTTTCGACGCCTTCCACCTCGGCGATCAATCCGCCGCGGGTGAGCACCGTGTCGCCGACTCGCAGTTCGTTGAGATCGCGTTGTCGGCGGCGTTCTTCCGAGCGGGTCGGGCGGATGAAGAAAAGGTAGAACAAGGCCACGACGAGCAGCGTGATCAGGATGACTTCGGTCATGCGGGGTTACTCCCAGCGCCCGATTGGGCTGCTTTGCGGTTTGCGATAACGCGTGCGGGGGTGACTTGCGTTATGTCGAGTACATGGATGGTTGGCAGGAGATTTTTTCCTGAGGCGATCACCGCGAACACCCAGTGTTTTACGGGAGATCGTGTGGTCTGGGTGGTCGGTGTTGGAACGTCCTGGAAGGTGAAGTACGATCGGATTTGATCGGATTCGATCGGATTTTGTCGGAATTTTCTGAAGGTTGATCGGCATTTGACGAAGAAGCTGGGGCAATGTTGGAAGCATTGCGACTGTCGTTGATCGGTCAATGAGAGCAGACATGTCAGGCCTCGCTTGCGACCACTGCACCAGTACAGGCGTACTATGTTAGCGGCCGGCTGTCAAGCGACTCGGAGACACGGTCTCGGCCTGCGCCAGTTGACGGGCCAGGTCGCGCGCCTCGTCGATGCCGGCGATCTCACCGACCGCCGCGGCCTCGTCAATCTTTGCACGGATTTCTCCCACGAGCGGACCCGGTTGGAGTCCGGTGGCTTCCATGATCGCGTTGCCGTCGAGGATTCGTCCGGTTTGTGTGGCTCGCTTCGGCTGCCAGGCGAGGATCCGGGCGACATGCGCCGCGTAACCGCGCCATCGGGGCAGCAAGGCGTTGGCGCCGGCCGTCGCAAGCGAGTCGGCGAGGAACAGCCAGCAGAGCGGAATGGCGGCGTCGCCGAGTGCCGTGTGAAAGCGGTGCAACGCTCGATCGGTGGGCGGTTTACCCGGCGAGTTGACCTGTCCCGGTCGAAGATGCTGCTCGATCAGCAGCTCGACCTGGCGAGTCGTCTTCGACGGGACTCTCAGCTCCGTCAGTCGCCGGCCGGCCATCTCGCCCCCCAGCTCGGAGTGTCCGAAGAAGTGCGTGGAACCGTCGACGTCGACGGTTCGCGTCTCGGGCTTACCGATGTCGTGCAGCAGCGTGGCGAGTCGGAGCGGCAGTCTCCAATCGTCAAGTGAATCCCGGATTGGCGCAACGGACAGCAATGGTTCCAACTCTTGCCAGATCGCCGATGCTCGCGTCGCTCGTGGAGCGCTGGATGAGGTCAACCGAGTGATCCAGCGGACCGCATCGATCTGGTGCCAGAAGACATCGCGTCGATGGACGGGGCGCTGGTCAACGCCTCGGCCGACGGCCAGCTCGGGCAGGATGCGATCCAGCAGGCCGCTCTGTTCAAGGCGGCGCAGCGCCCACGGGAGGTTGTCGCTGAGGATGATCCGTTGGAGTTCTTCCCACTGACGCTCCGCCGCCGAGTTGTTGATCAACCCGGCGTCGCGCCTCATTGCCGAGCGCAACTCAGCGTCGGGACGCCAGGCGTGCTCGGCCTCGAGCCGGACGGCGCGCAACATGCGCAGTGGGTCGTCTCGGAGTGCGCCGTCCGAGACCAGGCGCAAGACACGCAGGTCAACGTCGTCGCGGCCGCCAAACGGATCGATCACCGTCGCGAGGATTCGCCCCTGGAGGAAGTAATCGAGCGGTACCGCCATCGCGTTGACGCTGAAATCTCGGCGTCGCAGATCGCGCTCGATGTCGTTGTCGGGCAGTTCCCAGACATCGATCTGGCCGTCGGGCAAAGGAATGCGCCAGATGTCGAAGTGCGCGCTGATCTTGACCGCCAGTGTGCCGAGCGCGTCGCCGGATGTTCGAGCCCAGGACTCAGCATCTGCGACGGCGATATCGAGATCGAAGCGATCGTGATGATCGCCGGCGAGGGCGTCGCGGACGGCTCCACCGACCACCCAGGCGCCCTCCGCGTCCTGTGCGGAGAGCACCTCTAACGCGTCAGTCGTCATCAACTGCTTCGTCGTCGACTTCATCGACTTCATCGTCGGCGATCATCTCGTCGAGCGTCCAGAGCTGGTCGATCGAGGGCACATGGTCGATGTACACCCGACCGTTGATGTGATCGATCTCGTGCTCGAGACATTGGGCGAGCAGATCGTCTTCTGCCCGCACCCGGATATCTCGGCCGGAGAGGTCTTGCGCCTTCGCCAGGACGCGGGTCGAGCGGGTCACGCGACCGCGATAGCCGGGTACGCTCAAGCAGCCCTCGATCAGCTCGCGTTCGCCGCTGCGCTTGACGACCTCGGGATTGACCATCACGAACGGCCGCTCGCCGGGCATGCCGATCACCACGACGCGCAGGCCAATCCCGATCTGCGGCGCGGCGATCCCCACCCCGTGCGCCGCGTTCATCGAGTCGATCATGTCGGCGACGAGGGCACGCAGCGAGGCATCGAAGTTGCGGACGCGCTTGGCCGGCGTTCGGAGGACGCCTGCGTCTCGAGGGAGCGTGGTGATCTTGTGGACGGCCATCGGCCTTGGATTCAGTCCAGGGTTGGGTGAGGTTGGCTGAGTTGCTCTGCGGCCCGCTGTTCGCGGTCGCGATTGACGGCCTCGGCGATCTCGGGATGCGACAGCGCCAGGATGCGTCCCGCGAGCAGCGCCGCGTTGACCGCTCCGGTACGTCCGATCGCGACCGTGGCGACCGGCACGCCGCGCGGCATCTGGGCCATCGAGAGGAGCGAGTCGAGTCCGTCGGTGGCCCAGCCCTTGACCGGCACGCCGATCACGGGAATTGGCGTCTTGGCAGCGACGGCGCCGGGCAATGCAGCTGCGCCTCCCGCTGCAGCGATGATTACTTCGATCCCGCGACCCTGCGCCTCGGCCGCGTAGTCGGCCGTTTCGTCGGGCGTGCGATGCGCCGAGAGCACCCGCGCCTCCCAGGAAATGCCCAACGACTCCAGCGTCGAGGCCGTGTTCTTGATCGTGTCCCAGTCCGAGTGCGAACCCATCATCACACCGACCAACGGTCCGTCCGTCATAGGGCCAAAATCCTGTTCACTGCGTGTGCTGGCTGGTCAGGTCACAAGATACCCCCGTGTAATCTGAGGCCATGACGACCACGACGCCTTCCGCTGTGCATATTCCCGCCTACGACCCGTCCGAGATTGAACCGCGCTGGCGCGAACGCTGGGAGATCGACGGACTCTACCGAGTCGACAACGACGATCCGCGGCCGCCGTACTTCTTCCTCACCATGCTTCCCTACACCAGCGGCGATCTGCACATCGGTCACTGGTACGCGATGGCGCCCTCCGACGTCGCGGCGCGCTGGCACCGGATGCAGGGCAAGAACGTGCTCTTTCCGCTGGGCTTCGACGCCTTCGGTCTACCGGCCGAGAACGCGGCGATCAACAACAACACGCACCCAAAGAAGTGGACCTACGCCAACGTCGAAAACATGACCGCGCAGCTCAAAACGATGGGTGCGTCGTTCGACTGGAACCGCGAGTTCTCCACCTCCGATCCCGAGTACTACCGCTGGACCCAGTGGTGGTTCCTCAAGCTGTACGAGCACGGTCTGGCCTACCGCAGCCTGGCCGATTGCAACTTCTGTCCCGGCTGCGCCACGATCCTGGCCAACGAGCAGGTCAATCGCAACGACGAGGGCATCGGCGTCTGCGAGCGCTGCGAATCGGTCGTTGAAGCGAAGCAGATGGAACAGTGGATGTTCCGCACGACGGCCTACGCCGACGAACTGCTCAACTTCGACGGCATCGACTACCCGGAGCCGATCAAGCTGATGCAGCGCAACTGGATCGGCCGCTCAGAGGGCGCGGAAATCTCCTTCCCGCTGGGCCGCGAGGTCGGCGGCGAGGACCGGATCACGGTCTTCACGACGCGCCCCGACACGCTGTTCGGCTGCACGTTCATGGTGCTCGCGCCGGAGCATCCGCTGGTCGCGGAGCTGACCACCGATGAGTGCCGCGCTGAGGTTGAGGCCTACATCGAGCAGGCGCGTCGGCAGAACGAGATCGAGCGGCAGTCGACGACTCGCGAGAAGACCGGTGTGTTTACCGGCGCGTACACCAAGCATCCGTTCACCGGCGACGACATCCAGATCTGGATTGCCGACTACGTGCTGCTCAGCTACGGCACGGGCGCGGTGATGGGCGTTCCGGCGCACGACGAACGAGACTTCGCCTTTGCCTCGGAGCGGGGGATTCCGATTCCGGTCGTGATCGCTCCGCCGGATTGGGACGGCAATGACCTCGATGAGGCGTACACGGGACCCGGCAAGATGGTTAACTCGGGCCGATTCGACGGCACCGACTGGCAGGAAGGCAAACTGGCCGTCGCCGATGCGCTCGATGAGATGGACCTCGGCGGTCGCACGGTGTCGTACCGACTGCGCGACTGGTTGATCTCTCGTCAGCGCTACTGGGGCGCTCCGATCCCGATGGTCTACTGCGAGTCCTGCGGGATCGTTCCAGTGCCCGACGATCAGTTGCCGGTGCTGCTGCCCGACGACGCCGAGTTCCTGCCGACCGGCGCGTCGCCGCTGGAGCGTCACGAGGGATTCGTCAACGCCGACTGTCCCGAGTGCGGCGAGGCGGCTCGTCGCGAGACCGACACGATGGACACCTTCATGTGCTCGAACTGGTACATGTACCGCTACGTCGATCCGCACAACTACGATGCGCCGATCGATCCGGGCCTGGCTCGGCAGTGGCTGCCGATCGACACCTACACCGGCGGGGCCGAGCACGCGGTGATGCACCTCTTCTATGCCCGCTTCTTCGCCAAGGCGGCGCGCGACATGGGCATCCTGGAGATCGACGAGCCGTTCGCCCGGCTGTTCAACCAGGGCACGATCACCAAAGACGGCAACAAGATGTCGAAGTCGCGGGGCAACGTGGTCAACCCCGACGAGTGGGTCGAACGCTACGGCGCAGACACTGTCCGCCTCTACCTGATGTTCCTGGGACCGTGGGAAGCCGGCGGCGACTGGGACGACAGCGGCATCTCCGGTCAATGGCGCTGGCTCAACCGAGTCTGGAATCTCGCCCTGGGCGATGTTGAGACGGGCGGAGGAGCGGCTGATGCGATTCGCCGAGCGACGCACGCGATGATCGGCAAGGTCTCGGGGGACATCGAGCGCTTCCGCTTCAACACGATGATCGCGGCAATGATGGAGTTCACCAACGAGCTGCAGAGCATCCGCGACCAGGGTCCGGTCGACGACGCCGCCTGGCGGGAGGCGATCAACGCCTTGCTGCTCTGCCTGGCTCCGTCGGCGCCGCACATCACCGAGGAGTTGTGGCAACAGACCGGGCACAGCGGTTCGGTCCATGAACAACGTTGGCCCGAGTACGACGAATCCTTGGCCCAGGCCGAGACGGTGACCGTCGTGGTCCAGGTCAACGGCAAGCTGCGCGAGAAGCTGGCGCTGGCGCCGGGTTCCTCGCAAGAGGACGCAGAGTCAGCCGCGCGTGAGTCAGCCCGGGTCGCAGACCAGCTCGACGGCAAAACGCTGCGCCGCGTGATCTGGGTCCCCGACAAGTTGCTCAACTTCGTCGCGAGTTAGCCCAAGCGCTCTCCCGTCCCTCAAGACGGCGGATACACTGAGGGGCAAGGAGTTGGCGATGCCGACGCAAACCATCCGAGCTCGCTATGCCAACGGTGTCCTCACCCCGCTAGAGCCGCTCAACCTTGCGGACGGTTGCGAAGTCACAGTCGATGTTTCCGAGCCGCCATTGCGAGGTCTCGCCGCCATTGCTGAGATAGCCCGGCAGCTGCAGCGGTCCATCCCTGATCACACCTGGGATGATCTTCCGACCGATTTGGCCAGGAACAAGAAGCACTACTTGTACGGCCATCCCAGGGAAGAAGACGAGTGAGTCTCGTTTTCGCAGACTCCGGCTATTGGATCGCACTGTGGAGCCCCCGAGACAGCCTGCATGAAAGAGCCGTTGCGTTGGCGGAACGGCTGGCAGGTGATTCGGTGCTCACGACAGAGTTGGTCTTGGTCGAAGTACTGGATGGCATGGCAGGAACCGGAGAGCAGCGCCGGGTGTTCGCGACGCAGATGGTGAACGTCTTGGACGCAGATCCGGATGTGGAAATCGCTCCCATATCATCGAAGCGATTCTGGGCAGCGTTCGGACGCTATGCCGACCGCCCAGACCAACGCTGGAGTCTGACCGATTGCGACAGTTTCCTCGTCATGGAAGAGCGGGGAATCACTGAGGCGCTCGCGTACGACCGTGATTTCATCCAGGCGGGCTTCAAGGCGCTCCTCCGAGACGAATCCGATCCCGACCGATAAGCGCATGGTCCAACTCCGACTCCCGGCTTACGAAGGTCCGCTGGAGCTGCTGCTCGAGCTGATCGAGTCGCGCAAGCTGGATATCTCCGAACTCTCACTGGCCCAGGTCGCCGATCAGTACCTGGCCCAGGTCGCGGCGATGTCTTCGCCCGACGGCGCGATCAGCTCCGGGCAGGCCGATGCCTTAGCGGCGTTCATCAGCATTGGTGGACGATTGGTGCTGCTCAAGGCTCGGCAACTCCTGCCGTCGGCGGACGAGTCGGCGGAGGACGACGAGTCGGCTGCCGATGCGCGAGAGCTGGTCGAGATGGCTCGCGCCTACAAGCTCTACCGAGACGGCATTTCGCAGCTCGGAGAGCGAGATCGCGAACAACTGCGTTCGTACACGCCGATCGCGGCGCCGCCGATCGACCGGCCGCTGCCGGTCGGGATGTCGGACCAGCTCACTCTGGAAGCGCTGGCGCGGATTGCACAGGAAGTCCTTGATCGGGCGGCGGAGCGCGAGGCGCAGGCCGAGATTGCCCACGACGCCGCGATCGAGCGGCAGCGCATCACCGTGCGAGATCGCGCCGCCGACCTGCGGGCGCGCCTGTTCAGTTCGCACGCGGTCTCGTTCCGGCAATGGATCTCAGACGCGCGGTCTCGGCTGGAGCTGATCGTCTCGTTCATGGCCGTGCTCGAGTTGCACAAGTCGCTGGCGATTGAACTGGAGCAGGACAGCGACTTCGAGGACATCCTGATCACCGAGCTGCCGGACGCGCCGGACTCCGCCTGGGCGGCCGCGGAGGCCCACTCACCCGGTTCACCTGGTTCACCTGGCGAAGGCGGCGAAGACGAGCCGGAGTAGGCACGGCCTGCTGGTACGCTGAGATTCCTGTCCGCTGGGCTGGATGAAGGGCCGGGATCTCGTGGTCACTGAGCTCGCTCGCTGGGAGCTGCGTCGCGCGGCGCTCGGACGACCGACCGCGCTCACGATCGGCGTCTTCGACGGCGTCCACCGCGGACACCAGATCGTGCTCAAGCATGTCGTCGAGAGCGCGAAGCGGAACGGCCTCGCCTCCGCCGCGATCACGTTTCACCCACACCCGCGACAGGTGCTCCGGCCCGACCTGACCACCGAGTACGTGACCTCGCTGGAAGACCGGCTCTCGCTGATCATGGAGACCGGCCTCGACAGCGTCGCGACCGTCTCGTTCACCTCGGACTTCTCCCTGACCGACGCCGGCGATTTCGTCCGCATGCTGGTCGAGGAGTTTCAGTTGGCCCGCCTGATCATCGGCGAAGACTTCGCCCTCGGCCGTCAACGCGGCGGAGACCTGGAGACCCTGAAGGCGCTGGGCGAGGACCTCGGATACGAAGTCGAAGTGATCGAGCTGTTGACCAGCGACTCGACGGACAAAGTCTCTTCTACAGAAATCCGCAACGCGCTGGCCGAGGGCGACGTCGTTCAGGTCGGCGACCTGCTCGGGCGTCGCTATTCCTTGCACGGTCCGGTCGTGGTTGGATTCAAGCGTGGACGCTCGATCGGCTTCGCCACCGCCAACGTGGCAATCGGCAACGACCGCGCGATCCCCGCGCCCGGCGTCTACGCGACCATCGCCCACCTCGAGTCAGGACCGAGGCCGTCCGTGACCAACATCGGCGTCCGGCCGACCTTCGACGACGGCGGCGGACTCTCGATCGAATGCCACATCATCGATTTCGACGAGGACATCTACGGAACCGACTTGCGGGTCGAGTTCGTCGAGCGCCTGCGCGGCGAGCGCAAGTTCGACGGCGTCGATGCGTTGGTCAAGCAGATCGGCAAGGACCGCGACGCCGCCCGCGATCTCCTGGCGGGCATGTCGATCGGAACGAACCCATGACTGATCGAATCCCGGCAGAGATTGCGACAGAAGTCGAGCGTCAACACGCGCTGATCATGCGCGGTACCGCCTACGGCGACGAAGGCACGCGCCGCACGATGGACCGCGAGCTTCGCGCGCGCCTGACCGAGTCGCTGGTCGAACACCGTCCCCTGCGCGTCTATCTCGGGGTTGACCCGACCTCGCCCGACCTGCACATCGGCCACTGCGTCACGCTGCGCAAGCTGGCCCTGTTCCAGCAACTCGGTCACCAGTCGATCCTGCTGATCGGCGACTTCACCGGACTGGTCGGCGACCCGTCGGACAAGGACTCGCTGCGTCCGATGCAGGCGGCCGAGATCCTCAACCGCAACGCCGAGACCTACCAGGATCAAGCCTTCAAGCTGCTCGATCCCGTCCGCACCGAAGTTCGCCGCAACAGCGAGTGGCTCGGCCAGATGTCGTTCGGCGACGTCGTCCACCTGGCCTCGAACTTCACCGTGCAGCAGTTCACCAGCCGCGACACGTTCAAGCGGCGGATCGACTCCGAGCAGCCGGTCTACGTGCACGAGTTCATGTACGGCCTGATGCAGGGCTATGACGCGGTCGCGCTCGAGGCCGACATTCAGCTCGGCGGCACCGACCAGACCTTCAACATCATGTGCGGCCGCACGCTGCAGGAGCGCGAGGAACAGCCGCCGCAGATCGCCGTGCTCACGCCGATCCTGGTCGGCACCGACGGCAAGCAGCGCATGTCGAAGAGCACTGGCAACTACATCGGCATCGACGAGCCGGCCAACACCCAGTACGGCAAGGCGATGTCGATCCCGGATGACGTGATCATCAACTTCTTCGACTACGGCACCAACCTCGCCGACGACGAGGTCGACCGGATTGAATCAGATCTGAAGTCCGGCGAGGTCAAGCCGATGGACGCCAAGCGCCGCCTGGCCCGCTCAATCGTCGCCGAATGGCACGACGACGATGCAGCGCAGGCCGCCGAGGATCAGTGGACGCGAACCTTCTCGCAGCGCAACGTTCCGGACGACATCCCCGACGCGGCGATCGACTTCGCCGGTGGAGACGCAATCGAAGTCGCCCTACCGGTCCTACTCCACGACATCGGAGCCGCCGCCAGCCGAGCCGAAGCCAAGCGCCTCGTCACGCAAGGAGCCGTCCGCATCGACGACGAGGTCGTCAAAGGCCAGACCGCCGAAATCCAAAACGGCGCAGTCATCCGAGTCGGCCGCCGCAAGTGGTACCGCATCGTCGAGCGCTGAACGGCCCTCCTAGATTCGGATAATTTGTCGCCATGAGCACCTTCAACTACCCAATCACCATCGCCGACATCAACGGCGGCCAACCGCGCGAGGTCGAGGTCTGCGTCGACACCGGCACCTTTTTCACGACGTTGCCGAGACCCTTGCTGCACGAAATCGGCATCGAACCAACCGACACACGGTACGTTCCCCTCGCAGACGGTCAATCCGTCGAGCAGGAAATCGGACACGCACAAGTCGCGCTGGACGATGAGCAGGGCATCACCATCGTCGTCTTTGGAGACGACGACTCCGCACCGCTGCTGGGCAGGTACACCCTGACCGGGCTGTGTCTGGAAGTCGACTCCGACAACCAACGACTCGTACCCTTTATTCCCCTCTTGGCGACGCCCGTCCTGGTGTAGCCGAGATGCCCACCCGCTAGCCTCCCACCACAACCATCGGAGGCCCTCAATGACCGTCACCCTCGACTGGCTTGGCTGCGCGACCTTCAGACTCCAGGTCGACGACACCGTGATCATGCTCGACGCCTACATCGACCGTGTCCCCTCGGCGCCCGATGTCGGCCTGACCGCCGCCGATATCTCCCGCGCCGACGCCGTCCTCGTCGGTCACTCCCACTTCGACCACATCGCCGGCGCGGAAGTGATCGCCGCCAACACCGGCGCGCCCGTGATCGGCTCCAACGAGTCCGCCCGCGTCCTGCTCGAAGCCGGCATCTCCGAAGACCAACTCCTCCGTTCGCAGGGCGGCGAGCGCCATCGCATCTCGAAGGACATCACCGTCGAGGTCTTCCCCAGCCTCCACTCCTGCATCTGGACGACCGGATCATGGGATCCGGGCAAGGTCGTCCTCGGCCAGTACGGGCTCACCGAGGAGGAACGCTGGGGCCAACGCGGATCGATTGACATCGGCGGATCACTCGGCGAGCGCTCGCAAGACCTCGGACCTGAGGCTCAGACTCAGATGGTCGACCACGTCGCCACTTGCCTGGGCTCCAACGACACCGGCGGCGCGCTCGCCTATCTGATCGACACGCCGTACGGATCGATCTTCTACCACGACACCTCAGGCTGCTGGACCGGCGTCGTCCAGAACATGCGCCCCGACGTCGCGATCGTCGCGATGGCCGGACGGCCCAACATCGACGGCGAACCGATCCAGGGCTCGCTGGCCCAGTTCGTCGGCCGCATGTCCGACATGCTCCGCGCGCCGCGCATCGTGCTCGGCCACCACGACGACTGGATGCCGCCGATGACTCACGACATGACCGGACCCGACTCGCTCGCCCCGGTCAAGAACGAGCTCAATCACGTCGCCCCGCGCTCCGAGCTGCTCGACATCCCGCTCGGCGGACGGATCGGCCTCTACTGATGTCAACAGGACAACCGAAGTTCGGCCTGATCTACGACTTCCGCAATCCGCCCCAGTGGCGCAAACCCTGGGCCGAGTTCTACGACGAAATCCTGGACGAAATCGTCTACGCCGAAGAGCTCGGCTACGACCACATCTGGATCACTGAGCACCACTTCATCGACGACGGCTACACGCCCTCCGTCCTGCCCATCGCCGCCGCCATCGCTCGCCTGACCACGCGAGTCCGCATCGGCACCTGGGTTCTGCTGCTGCCGCTGCACAACGCGATCCGCGTGGCTGAAGACGCGGCGACGGTCGACATCCTCTCCAACGGCCGCCTCGACCTCGGCGTGGGGCTTGGCTACAAGATCGAAGAGTTCGAGGCTTTCGGCGTCAACCGACGCCACCGCGCCTCAATCATGGACGAGTCGCTCGAGATCATCACCCGCACGATGGCGGGCGAGTCGGTCACGCTCGACGGCCGCCACTATCAGGTCAAGAACGTTCAGGTCACGCCGCCGCCGATCCAGCAGCCGTTCCCGCTCTGGGTCGGCGCGCGCTCGGAGGCTGCCGCCCGACGCGCCGCCCGCTTCCGCGCCAACCTGATGATCGTCGCCGACCGACCCGTCTACGACGCCTGGGCCGACGCGCTGCGCGAGCAGGGCGACGACCCTGCTGACTTCGAGGTGCTGCTCTCGGCCGGCGGCTACGTCTCCGACGACCCCGACGCGCTCTGGGAAGAGCTCAAGCCGCACCAGCGCTACCTGCGCGACACCTACGGCAAGTGGTACAACGACGCCTCCGACCTGGGTGAACAGGATCCGCTCGGGCAGTTCCTCCACCACACCGACGAGGACCTGCGCGCCCGCTTCGTGGCCGGTACTCCCGACGACGTCGCCGCCGCGATCGAACGCACCCTCGACTGGATCCCCGCCGACCACATCATCACCTCGCCCGTCCCGCCGGGGGCCTCGCGCGATCTCGCCCGGCGCAGCATCGAGCTCTTCGCCCGCGAGGTCATCCCGCGCTTTCGGTAACATGGCGATGCAATCCGGAGCAGCGATCCAGCGCAACCACAGGACGGGGAGGGCGAGATGAAGGTCAAGATCGACACGAGCCTCTGCGAGGGCCACGCCAAGTGCATGGAAGCGACCGAAGTCGTCTTCGAGGTCCGCGACGACGACCTCTCCCACGTCCTCGTCGACACCGTCCCCCCCGAAGAAGAAGCCAACGTCACCCGAGCCGTCCGAACTTGCCCCCGAGCGGCCATCTCGGTGGAGGACTAGTCCGCCTGCGGCGATCCAAGAACAGACGATTAGCGTTGCCTATGAGAGGTACTCCCAGGCCTGCTACCCCATAGTTGGCGCATCCAATCGGCACTGACCCGCACGATTCAAAGTTTGCCCGGGAGGCCGGAGGTGTTGCTCAGAGAGGCTTGGCAATGGTCCGTCGACGACGAGGCCGCCAAGAAGCTGAAGAAGCGCCTCAAGACCACGCTCTACAACGAACGCCCTACCTCGCTCGCTAGTGTTCACGATCACCAGGATGTCGGCGAGAAGTCCGCGCCCAACCGACCGACCCTGATCCCTACCGCACCGTCACCAACACCTTGACCGCCTCGCCCTCCGTCACCCGCACCCGCCAGGCCCAGACGTCCGAGTCGGCGAACGTGTAGCTATCTCGACGCGGGATCAACCGCTTGTCTTCGTCCGTGATCACGCGCACCGTGAAGTCCGAGAACTCGTGCTCGCCGGTGTTTCTCAGCTTGAAGTAGTGCGTCGAGAACCACCTCGTCTGCTCCAGCGACGACAGGCCGGGGCAATCGTCGCGCACGAACTCTCGGACCAGCAACAGCTCCACGCCGTCCGGCGCTTCCAGCTCCCACTCGACCGTCGAGACCGGCGACAGCGGCCGGCGCGGCTCAATGCACATCACCTCGGGCTTCTCGTCGGCGCGGTACTCGACGATGAAGATCTTGTCGCCGAAGTCGCAGGTGTTGGGACGGCTGCCGTCGCGGTCGCGGACCTGCCAGACATCGGGATTGTCGATGTTCGAGACATACACCGCGTAGTGCGTGACAAAGCGCTCGGACGGATGGACATCGCAAATCCGACCCGAGAACTGCGGCTGTAGCGGTCCGGCATAGAGCGGCTCGCCATACGCAGCAGCCGACCCGTGCGCCGGCGGACCATTCTGCGGCGAGTACGGCCGCTCCGCCGTGCTGCGCATCTGCCGCAGCGACTCCGCAACCGTCTCAGCGCGCAGCAAATCGTCGCCGCCGATCGACACACCCAGCACGTCCTGCGTACAGAGGTCGATCAGCGGAGCCCCATGCCGGCTAATGCCAGTCGGCTCGACGCGCAGCACCCGATCGCTGATCTCCGACACATTGAGCACCGCGAAGTGATAGCGTTTCGCATCCCCCGACGGATTCATGAGCAGGTGCGTGTCGGAACCCACCAGGCCTGCGCCGGTCTGACCAAACTCCGCGACCGCTCCCAGGTTGGTCTCGTCCTCCGGATTGAACAGCTCGACCAGAGCCAGGTCATTGCGCTCATCATGCGCCACGCGAATCACCGGCAGCGAGATCTCACCGCGCGAGATCACGCCCCAGGGAGCGCCCTCAGGCGCCCGCGCCCCATTGACAATGAACTGACCCTCGCCGACATGCACCGCCGTCCCGGTTCCGGCCAGCGAGTTGAACTGCCACGCGTACAGAGTCTCAGGACCGGGAATCGCACACGTCGGCCCCAGGATGCTGACATACTCCGGCAGACTCACCGAGTCCGCCGGCAAACTCGCCGTCCACGCGATCGGCCCCGTCTCGCGCCACCGATCCGGAACCGCCGGATAGGCGACCACACCGCCATCGGCAGAACAGTGGATGTCGCCTTCCGCCCGCAGACAAGCCTGGACCTGGCCAGTTTCCCCATCGACCCGCACAACGATCTCAGCACTCTGCGGCGCCGATGTGCTCACAACCTCGACAGCCTCCACCAGCGGCGACGACTCCAGCGGCAACAGAAGACGCTGAGGACCAATCGCGAGCCGCAAGGCGACCGGATCAAACGCCACCGACGCCGTCCACTCCTGCCAGAACGTTGTCACCAGAGCATCGGGAGCATCGCTGACTGTCCGGTAAGACTTCCGCTGCCAACTCCCGACCTCCTGCGATCCATCTGAGCCGACCAGCGTCGCGCCTAGATCCGTGCCGACCGTTTGCGGTTCGTCAAAGACCACAAGCAGGGAGTAACGCCGCAAATCCGGACAAGCGGGACCAAGTCCAGACGTCGTCAGCCGCAGACCGCCGAACGTCTGCGGATCGTCGTAGAGAACGGTGTCGACAAACGCGAGCTCAGCCTCCGAGCAGTCGCCCGGCAACTCAGGAACCTCGCCGGTCGGTTCCAGCGCGGCGACATACGTGCGCCCGTTGTCGAAATCCTCCGGACCGTCCGCACCGCAGACGCCAACCTGACGCCAACCCGACCGCTCCAGGTCCGCACGAACCTCTGCCTCATCGGCGATGCCCGAGACCGCAATCCACCAGTCTCCATCCAGCTCCGAGCAGTCCACATCCTGCGGCGGCTCTGAGTCGTAGTGCCAGATCAGGCGGTCGGCGGCCAGCAGCGCCGCAGGTACCGATTCCGGCATCTGCGGCCATCGCGGCCACTGCTCCGTGATTCGCCGCAGCGACGTCTGCAACGGACGGCCCGAGTACGTGTACGCCCAGGTCGAGCTGCCCGCCCAGAGCACGCCGATCACATCGCCGCACTCGTCGAACATCGGACCGCCGCTGTTTCCGCCGCGAATCGCGCTCGACGTCTGGATGTTGTCATCCCAGACCTGGATCACCTGTCCGCCGCCCGAGATCGTCAGCGCCTCACCGCCGGGATAGCCCACGACGTACACCGGCTGTCCAACGTCCTCTTGCGTCGGAGCCCGAAGTCGCATCGCCGGCACATCCGCCAGTAGATCGGGACTTACAACTTCGAGCAGCGCAAGATCGAACTGCGGGTCCGATCCGAGCACCACTGCGCCAATCGTCCGCTCGCCATGAATCAGCGAGACGAACGGCGGCTTGCCCTCGATGACGTGGTGCGCCGTGACAAATCTGCCGTTGCCGATATGAAACGCTGTCCCGAATGACCTGGAGGTCTCAACCTTCCACGTCCCCGCCAGCATCCGCTCAAAGTCGGCCGCGCAGCCCTGACCATTCGCCGCCGCCCGCCGAGCGTCCGTCGAGTAGACGATCCGCTCCGGATCGATCGGCGCGTCCCAGTTGACCGCACTACTCGGAATCCAGCGGTCGCTACGCACACGGTCGGGCAACAGGAAGCGAGCGCTGGGACAAACCACCTGGCCGTCGGCCGTCCGCAGGCAGAGTTCGAGTCGGCCATCCTCGTCGACCCGGGTCAGAATCTGCCCACCGAGCTCATAGTCGGCGTCGGGCTGCGACGGCTGCTGCGCCAACGCGGGTCCGAGGAACAGGTACCCCAGACCCCCGATCAGTGCGAGAACTGCGATCGCCGAGATGGCCGAGTTGGCGTAGCGGCTGATCGGGATGCGCATCCCCATCAGCGTATGCGACTACTGCGCTCGGTAACGCACCATCTGTCGCTTTATCCCGCCCACGTGCAGCGACTGCGTCTGGGTCGAATACACTGATGTCGACTGGGGTGCGCTCATGGCGACTATGAATCCTGTCCTGCGACTGCGCCAGGCCTTCCGCTCGATGGGTGCGGAAGAGGAGCAAGCCGACGAAGCAGTCGATGCGATTCAGGAACTCTCCTATGACCGCGACCTGCTCGATGCCCGATTCGAGGCACTTCTCGCAAGGCAGGATCAGAAGTTCGAGGCCATGCGGCGCGAGATGGCGGAATTGCGCAAAGAAATGGCGGAACTCCGCAATCAGATCCTGCTTGGCATGGTGCTCATCGCCGGTGTAACTGTGACGATTCTGACCGTCGTCATCGCCGTGTTCGACTGACGGGAAATCCCCGCAAGCATCGATCGCAACTCCTACTGCGCTCGGTAACGCACCATCTGTCGCTTGATCCCGCCCACGTGCAGCGACTGCGGCACCATCTCCGGCTCGCCCGCCAGCTCCAGGTTCGGCAGGATCGGCAGCAGCGCGTGGAAGATCGAGCGCATCTCCCAGCGAGCCAGGTTCGCGCCCAGACAGAAGTGCTCGCCGTAGCCGCCGAAGGCAAAGTGGTCGTTCGGGTCGCGGCGAATGTCGAACTTGTACGGGTCCTCGAAGACTTCTTCGTCCCGATTCGCCGAGGGATACCACATCACGATCGAGTCGCCCTTGCGCAGCGTCTTGCCGCGCAACTCCAGGTCCTCGGTCACGGTCCGCTGGAACTGGATCACGATCGACGTCCAGCGCAGGATCTCCTCCACTGCCGACGGAATCAGCTCCGGATTCGCGACCAGGTCGTCGAGCTGGTCGCGGTGATCAAGCAGCGCCTTGATCCCACCCGTGATCGAGTTGCGCGTCGTCTCGTTGCCCGCGCCGATCAACAGCCGGAAGTACGAGGAAATCTCTCGCGGAGTCAGGTGCTCGCCGCCGACCTCGGCTCGCATCAGATCGCTAAGCAGGTCGTCGCCGAGCCCGTTCGCCTGGCGCTCGCGCACCAGGCCCTCGTTGTAGACGTTGAACTCCAGGTTGACCCGCCGGATCGTCTGCTCGCGATCCTCGCCGGGCAGCCGGAACTCCGGGTCGGCCGCGCCGCCCGCTGTCTCTGTCCAGTGGAAGATCTGGCCCCAGTCGTCCTCGGGCACGCCCGCCATGTCGCAGATCGCCGCCACCGGCAGCAAGGCCGAGACCTCGTGCACCACGTCGAGCGCGCTCGTCTTGCCGCGCTCGGCGAAGTCGGCCACAATCCGATCCGCGAACGTCGAGATGTAGTTCTCCGACATCTCCTCGAAATGATCCTCGAGCTTGCGCATCATCCGCGGAGTGAAGTGATGCGCCACCAACCGCCGATGCTCGCGATGCTCGGGCGGGTCCATGAAAATGAAGTCCGGCGGCTCCGAGGGATGCCCGCCGTAGCGGTTCGCGTTGACCTCGCGCCCGCGCTCGGTGATCCCGATCGAGTCGTGGTCGTTCATCCGCAACAGCTGGGTGTTCGAGAACAGCTCCGGGTGCGACGAGATGTAGCGGATATCCGCGTGCTTGGAGATCGCCCAGAACGGCTCGAAGTTCGGCCGCTGATACCAGTACACCGGAGCCTCCCGGCGCAGGATGTCCCACGCCTCCCACGGATAGCCATGCTCCACGTAGAGCGACGTATCGGTGATGTCCAGGGTGTCAAGCGTCAGTGCAGGTCGTTCAGCGGTAACCATTGCAAACCTCCATGCCGATCCCCGGTTCAGGGATCACCACGAAGATACTTGTTCGAGCCGCCGAAGTGAACGCTACGCCGGCCGATAGCGAACCATCTGACGCTTGATCCCGCCCACGTGCAGGAACCCAATCACGTGCTCCGGCTCCGCCGTCAGCTCGAGCTGAGGCAGGATCGGCCGCAGGGCGTGGAAGATCGAGCGCATCTCCCAGCGCGCCAGGTTGGCGCCCAGACAGAAGTGCTCGCCGTAGCCCCCGAAGGCGAAGTGGTCATTGTCCTCGCGGGTGATGTCGAACCTGTACGGGTCCTCGAACACATCCTCGTCCCGGTTCGCCGACGGATACCACAGCACCACCGACTCGCCCTTGCGAATCGTCTGGCCGCGCAGCTCGATATCCTCGACCGCTGTTCGCTGGAACTGGATCACGATCGACGTCCAGCGCAGGATCTCCTCAACCGCCGACGGCACCAACGAGGCATCGTCGACCAGCATCTGCATCTGCTCAGGATGATCGATCAGCGCCTTGACCCCGCCCGAGATCGAGTTGCGAGTCGTCTCATTCCCAGCGGCGAGCAGCAGCACGAAGTACCCATGAATCTCACCAGGCGTGAGCTTCCGCCCGTCGACCTCGGCCCGTAGCAGGTCGCTGAGCAGGTCGTCGCCCAGATTCCGCTTGCGCTCCTCGATCAGGTTGTTGTTGTAGTGGAACCACTCGACCGAGATACGTTGGCTCGCCTGGCTCGGAGTCTCGCCCGGCAGCCGATACTCCGGGTCCTCCGCCCCGACCAGCACCTCGGTCCACTCGAAGATCTGGTCCCAGTCCTCCTCCGGCACGCCGCCCATCGAGCAAATCGCGGCCACCGGCAACTTCGCCGAGAGCTCATGCACCACGTCGACTGCCGACGTCGATCCCCGCTCGGCGAAATCGGCGACCACCTTGTCGGCGAAATCCGACACGTAGTTCTCCGCCATGTGCGCGAAGTGGTCCTCCAGCATCTTCATCATCCGCGGAGTGAAATGCCGAGCCACCAGGCTGCGATGCTGCCGATGCTCAGGCGGGTCCATGTAGATGAAGTCAGGCGGATCGTCCGGATGCCCGCCGGTCCGGTTCGTCCCCGCCTCGCGCTGCCGTTGAGCCGAGGCCAGCTTCGACGCCTTGTTCAAGCGCAGCATCTGCGTGTTCGAGAACAACTCGGGATGAGACGAGATATAGCGGATATCGGCGTGCTTCGTAATCGCCCAGAACGGCTCAAACCCCGGTCGCTGATACCAGTAGACCGGCGCCTCCCGGCGCAGCAGGTCCCATTCCGCCCACGGATACCCGATGTCCCGATACCGATCCGAATCGGTGATGTTCAGAGTGTCGACCGTCAGTGCCGGCGCTTCAGCGATAACCATGTCCAGCCCTCTCAGTCCTGCTGAGGGCAATGCTAAAGCACTCTTCGCCCCGCGTGGCGCGCGCCGATCATCCGCGCCGCGACACTGCAGCGGACTATAGGGGGTCCTCCTGCTCTTCGACATCCTCTTCCTCCTCCACACGTACCTCAGCCGCCCGCGCTTCCTCCGCGCGGGCCAGCCCTTCTTCCAACCCCGCCATGAAGGCGCGCGCCTCCGCATCGCGATCGATCATCAACACCGGCGCTGAAGCCTCCTCGATCCCCAGCTCCCGCTTCACCTCCACGTGCCGCTCATTCAGCGGCGACAGCTCACGAATCAGCGTGCACAACACGCGAGCCCGCACGTAGCCCGGCTCGTTCTTGTCCATCGCCACGTCCGCCGCCATCGTCATCGTCGCCTGGTAATTCAGTGGAAATGACATCTCTGTTCCCCCTCACATCCACCACCTCCTCAACGACTCAACCATACCAAACAAGAGTTCGCTACAATAGTTCCCATGACAGATTCTGACAACCATGTTGCATTCCCGCGTCCCCACCCCTCCGGGAGAGCTCGCCCCGTGCTTGACGCGGGGGTCAGGATGAGGCCCCCCGTTTTTTTCCCAGGCGCCGCCCCCATCTCGCCGAACCAACCGCTGCCGATAGACTGTCTCCGCTTGAGAGGAGCACGGCGATGGCTGAAGTGATGCGACCTGACGGCACGACCATCCACTACGAAGTGTTCGGCGAGAACAACGGCGGAACCCCCCTCCTGCTCTTCGCGCCTGGAGGCGTCAACTCCCAGATCGGCTTCTGGCGCCGCTCGATCATCAACCCCATCGATGCCTTCTCCGACGAGTTCATGGTCATCGGCATGGACCAGCGTCACTGCGGCCAGAGCAAGACCGGTCTCGAGCCGTTCAGCTACGAGAAGGCGATGCTCGACCAGATCGCCGTGCTGAACGACCTCGACATCCCGCGAGCCCACATGATGGGCGGCTGCATCGGTTGCGCCTACGCCCTGCGCATCGCCGACCAGGCCCCCGCTCGCGTCGCCAGCCTGATCATGCAGGACCCCGTCGGCCTCGACGAGACCAACTCGCCCGAGACCTTCTACGACATGTTCAACCCCACCATCCGCCTCTGCCGCGCCGAAGGCCTCGAGGCCGTCATCGAGTCCGCCCAGCGCGACCCGATCTTCATGCAGAACAACGAAGCCGGACCCTTCGCCCAGCGAATCCACGACGAACCACTCTTCGCCGACGCACTCAGAACCCTGCGCCGAGAGTCCTACATCGCCCTCGTCGTCGAGTTCCGCGACGGCATGTGGCCCACCGGCTCCCCCTACTTCGCCGTCAACGAGGTCGCCGTCGCCCGCACCTACTCCCCCATGCTCGTCATCCCCGGCGCCGACCCCTTCCACCCAACCGGAATCGGCCACCGAATCTGCAACGAAGCCCCCAACGCCCGCTGCCTGGAAGTCGACGCCCGCGCCCCCGAAAAACTCCCCGACACCCTGGACGCCATCCGCCATTTCATGCGCGACACCGGATGATCCAAGACCTCCCCCTCTGGAGGGCGTGCCGCAGGCAATATCCCAAGACCTCCCCCTCTGGGGGAGGTGCCCCGTAGGGCGGAGGGGGCCCGCCGACCGCCGCAAACTTGACATACAGTCAGAGCAACGCGCGCGATCACGACAGGAGCTACCCCATGCAGTATGAGATCCTCCACCGACCCTCCTACGCCCTCGCCCAGATCCAACTCGCCTCCGGAGAGCAACTCCAGGCCGAAGCCGGCGCGATGGTCTCCATGTCCGCCAGCGTCTCGATCGAAACCGGCATGCGCGGCGGACTGCTCGGCGGACTCAAACGCTCCGTCCTCGGCGGCGAGAGCTTCTTCATCAACACCTTCACCGCCGAACAGTCCGGCGAGGTCACCATCGCCCCCGGACTGCCCGGCGACATCCAGGCCATCGAGATGACCGGCAACTCCGTCCTCGTCCAGTCCGGCTCCTTCCTCGCCGCCACCACCGACATCGAGGTCGACACCTCCTGGGGAGGCGCCAAGAGCTTCTTCTCCGGCGAGGGCCTGATCCTCCTGCGCTGTAGCGGCCACGGGCTGCTCTTCCTCTCCAGCTACGGAGCGATCCACCTCAAGGAACTCAACATCAGCGAGGAGTACACCGTCGACACCGGCCACATGGTCGCCTTTGACGACTCCGTCAAGTACAGCGTCGGACGCTCCGGAGGCTGGAAGACCACCCTGCTCTCCGGTGAGGGCCTCGTCTGCAAGCTCGAAGGCCCGGGCCGCTTCTACATGCAAACCCGAAGCCAGGACGCCTTCCTCAACTGGCTCCTCCCCCACATCCCCAAGCAGTAGCGGACTCCGCCGGCCCGAGTCGTAGCCTGCGGCGATGGACTGGCTTGAGTTCGTCGCCCTGATCGGAGTCGGCATCGCCGTCGGCGTCTACGCCACCGCCGTCGGCGCAGGCGGAGGCTTCCTCTTCGCCCCCGTCCTGCTCACCCGGCATGCCGAGGCCAGCCCCGCCGAGGTCGCCCTCGCCTCGATGTGCCTCGTCCTCGCCTCCTCCGGACTCGCCGCCGCGAGACTCGCCCGCGAGAAACGCATCGACTACCGAGCCGTCGGCATGGCCGCCGCCATCGCAGTGCCGGCCGGACTGATCGGAGCCACCGGCACCGCCCAGCTTCCCCGGGAAATCTTCGCCGCAGGCTTCACCGTCCTGCTCGGCGGCCTCGGCGCGTATCTGATCTGGCGACCAACCGGCGACGCCGGACAGGTCGGACGCCGAGGTTGGAGACGAATGATCCGCGACCGCCGAGGCGAGCTCTACCTCTACTGGATCCCCGTCCGCCGCTCACTAACCGTGATCGGCCTAACCTCGGTGCTCACCTCCCTCGCCGGCATCGGCGGCGGACTCTTCTTCGCCACCATCACGATCCGGGTGATGCGCATGCCGGCCTGGCTGGGCGTCCCCGCCTCCCACGCCATCGTCAGCAGCATCGCGCTGGTCGTGGTCGTCTACCACACGGCAACCCAGCACTTCGGAGACCCGCTCTCCGACGTGCCACCACTGCTGATCGGAGCCATGATCGCCAACCCGATCGGCCTGATGGTCGCGTCGAGGATCCGCGAGTCGTGGCTCTCGCGCCTCCTCGCCCTCGGCATGCTGGCCGTCGCGGTCAGGGTCGCGTTCGAGGCCTTCTAGCCAACCGGATCGACGTCTACCGACCACCCGCGACCAAGTTCAATCTGCGAAAGCAACGCAACCGGATCATCCCCCTTCAGCAGAATCTGCCGACGCCACTGTCGGCGCCGCCGTGCCGGATTCGCCGGCGCCGGACCAATCACATCAGCCACCGCGCCCGCTGTCCGGCCCCGCAGCTCGACCAACTCACGAACCACTCGTTCAGCTTCAGCGTCAGCCTCCACGAGCGCGGGTTCGGAAACGGTTAACCGAGCTAGGCGCCCAAACGGCGGATAGTCCAACTGCGACCGCATCCGCATCTCCGGCTCGTAGAACGCGTCGTAGTCGTGCGCTGCCGCAGCCGCGACGGCGAAGTGGTCGGGCGAGTACGTCTGGATAATCACCCGCCCGCCGAGCGATCCGCGACCCGCGCGGCCGGCAACCTGCGACAGCAACTGAAACGTCCGCTCCGACGCCGTGTAGTCCGACTCGCGCAGCGACAGATCGGCATTGACCACGCCCGCCACCGTCACCCGAGGCAGGTCCAGACCCTTCGCAATCATCTGCGTGCCAATCAACACCCGCGACCGCCCGGCGGCGAACTCCTCCAGCAACGCCTCATGCGACCCGCTCGCCGCCGACGTGTCCCGGTCCCAGCGGGTAATCGGAACATCACCCCAGCGCCGCCGCACTTCAGCCTCAAGCTGCGCCGTGCCGAAACTCATCGCCCCCACCCGCTCGTCGAAGCACGCCGGACACCGAACCGGCGTCGCCTGCCGCTCGCCGCACTCGTGGCACTGCAGGTACGGCCCCGGCCGATGCAGGGTCATCGCCACCGAGCAGCGCTCGCACTCCACCGCCGCACCGCAGGCACGGCAGACCAGCGCCGACATCCCGCGCCGGTTGAGGAACAGCAGCACCTGCTCGTCGCGCAGCAGCGCGTCCGAGATCGCGGCGTCCAGCTCCCGGCTGAACACCGACCGCACGCCCGCCGCCAGCTCCTCGCGCATGTCGACAACATCGACGAACGGCTGCGGAATCGTCACCGGCCCGTCGCCGCCCACCTGCACCCGCTCGGTCAACCTCAGCAACCGCTCCTGCCCTGCCCGGGCGCGCGCCATCGAGACCACGTCCGGCGTCGCCGACCCCAGCACCGTCGTCACGCCCCACGACCGCGCCATCTCCCGCGCCACGTCGGTCGCCCGATATCGCGGCGCCGGATCCTGTTGCTTGTAGGTCCACTCATGCTCCTCATCGACAACGACCAGCGCCAGATCACGAACCGGACCAAACAGCGCCGACCGCGCACCGATCAGGATCCGCTTCTCGCCCGAGTACACCTGCCGCCACTGCTCGCGCGCTTCGCCGCGGGTCAGACGCGAGTGCCGCACCGCGACCTGGCCGGGGAATCGCGCCTCGAACCGCGCAATCGTCTGCGGCGCCAGCGCGATCTCGGGCACCAGCACAATCACTCCGCCGCCGGAATCCAGCGCCCGCTGCGTCGCATCGAGGTAGACCTCGGTCTTCCCGCTGCCGGTCACCCCGTGCAGCAGGAACGTCTCGCCGCCGGGCGCGTCGACACTGGATACCATCGCGCGAACGGCCTCGGTCTGGTCGGCGCTCAATCGAGGTGGGGCGATGGGGCTGTTGCGCCCAACCGGTTCAGATGCGGTCTCCCGCTTCAGGTAACCCAGCCGCTCCAGCGCGTCGACATCCCTCTTCGTCGCGCCGCTGGCCCGTCTCGCCGCCGTTTCCTCCAGTTCGCCTGCTTCCAGCAGACGCAACAGGGACAGTCGGCGTCGCTCAGCCACCGTCCGTCTGAGCGAGTCGGCCGCAGCCTGCGACTGCTCGGCGTCGATCGCGAGTCGGACGACGTCGCCGTCGCGGGCCGCCATGCTGGTCGACGCGAGCCATCGCTCCAACGCTCGCCCGCCGCCGATTGCGCGCGCCGCCTCGTCGAGATCGAGCGGCGTCTCGATCAGCCTTAGCAGCAAGTTGGCCGGGCGCGAGGCCTTGCTCATCGGCCAGCGTGCGATCACTTCGCGAAGCTGCTGAGGTGTTATGTCACTTATCAGCCGCTTCGGCAGCTTCGGCCTGGCCGGAACGATCGGACGGAAGCCCGCCCCACTGCCGCGCGGCCTCGACGGGGCGCCCGGTGGCAGGAAGAGCGCGACGCAGGCCGAGATCGGCGCAAGATAGCGCGATGCGATCCAGCCGGCCAGCTCCAGTTGCCGTTGCGAAAGCAGCGGCTCCTGATCGAGCAGACGCTCGATCTCACGCGGGTCAACCACTTCGGAGCCGGTCGACACCTCAAGCACGATCCCGATGGCCCACTGCGTCCGCCAGGGGACGACGACCGACATGCCGCGTCGCAGCTCCAAGCCGGCCGGCACGGCATACGTGAACGCGCCTCGCTGGGGGCTGCCGTTGAGCACCGCGACCTGCGCGTATCGATCAGTCATCTCAATCGGATCCAGGTGGTAGCGTCCAATCGAAGCATGACACTTGAGGATTGACGAGGGGGAGAGCCGATGCCCACTGATGCATCCGAACCGGTCAGCGAGCAGCCGTTCGATGGTATTCGGGTCGTGGAGTTCGGACAGTTTGTCGCCGTGCCCTTCGCCGCCCAACTGCTTTCCGAGGGCGGCGCGGAAGTGATCAAGATCGAATCGCTGGAGGGCGATCCCACGCGCCGCCTGGCGCAGCTCGCGCCGATGGAGTCGCGCATCTACCTGTCCCGCAACCGAGGCAAACGTTCGCTGCCCCTCCATCTCCGACACGAGCAGGCGCCCGCGATCATCAATGAGCTGCTGGGCCGAGCCGACGTGGCATTGATGAACTTCCGTCCCGGCCTAGCCACTCAGATCGGGCTCGACGCCGGCACGCTGCGGGAGAAGTATCCGCGACTGATCATCGCCACCGTGACGCCGTTCGGCCGCTACGGGCCCGACGCCGGACTGGCCGGAATGGACATCGTCGTCCAGGCCCGCAGCGGGCTGATGGTCGCCAACGGCCGCGAAGGAGACGGGCGGCCGCTGAGCGGCGACCCCGTCAGCGCCGACTACATGGCCGCGATGTCGCTCGCCTTCGGCATCGCTTCGGCCCTCTATCGCCGCACGACGACGGGAGAGGGCGGCGAAGTCCATGCTTCGTTGATGCAGGCCGCGATGACGCTGAACAACAACCAGATGTTGCGGGTGGAGTCGGCCGACGGCCCGATCCACGATGAGTCACGCCAGGATCTGGCGGAGATGCGCTCGCGCGGAGCTCCATACGTCGAGCAGCGGATGGCCCAGCCCTCAGCCCGCGCCCGGATCATGGCCGACATCTACTTCCGCACCTACACGACCTCGGATGGCTGGCTCGCCGTGGCCTGTGGCAGCACACGCCTGCGCGCCGCCTTCAGCCTGGCGATCGGGCTGGAGGACGAATACACCGGCGACGATCCGAATCATCATCCCGAGCACTACGAACGGCTGCGCGAGGCAGCGGAAGAGATCATGTTGACACGCCCGACCAGTGAGTGGGAGTCGGTGCTCGCCGAGGCCGGCGTGCCGGCCTCAAGGGTCCTGATGCCCTTCGAGATCCTCGACGATCCACAGGTCAACGCCAACAACATGCTCTACGACCTCGATCATCCTCAGATGGGACCAGTCAGAATCCTCGCCCCCCCAGTCGCGCTAGACCGGGACGGCTTCCAGCAGCCGCCCGCGACCAAGCCGTTCGCCAGCGAGACTCGGGAGATCCTCGGCGAGCTGGACTTTGACGGCTCAGAGATCGACGGGTTCGTCGAGTCGGGCGTGACCCGAGACTCAATCTGACAGCTTGCGCATCTGTGGAAAGAGGATGACGTCTCGGATCGATTGCGAGTTGGTCAGCAGCATCGCCAGCCGATCCATGCCCATGCCCAGCCCGCCGGTCGGCGGCATCCCGTGCTCCAGGGCCACGATGAAGTCCTCATCCAGCAGCTCGGCTTCGTCGTCCCCGGCGGCCTTGAGCCGCAACTGCTCCTCGAAGCGTTCGCGTTGGTCGACGGGATCGTTGAGTTCGGTGTACGCGTTGGCCAACTCCCAGCCGCCGACGAACAGCTCAAAGCGCTCGACCAGCGTGTCGTCGTACTCGGTCCGCTTGGCCAGCGGCGAGATCGCGAGCGGATAGTCGAGCAGGAAGGTCGGCTGCTGCAGGTGCGGCTCGACGCGCTCGGAGACGAGTTCGTCGAACAGCTTGCCCCAACCGGCATCGGGCGGGATGCCGACGCCGTTCTCGCGGAGCAGACCTTCCATCGCCTCGACGGTCGGGTAGTCGCGGAAATCGACGCCGACGTGCTCGCGCACTGCGTCGACCATGGTGAGTCGCTCGAAGGGCGGGGTGAAATCGATCTCGCCGTCTCGCCAGGGCAGCCTGGTCGAGCCGGTGACCTCGGCGGCGACGTGGGAGAGGGCAGCCTCGACCATCTCGGCGACGCCGTAGTAGTCGGTGTAGGACTCGTAGCTCTCGAGCATGGTGAACTCGGGGTTCCAGCGGTTGCCGATGCCCTCGTTACGGAAAATCCGGCCGATCTCGTAGACCTTGTCGAACCCGCCCACGATCAGTCGCTTGAGGTGCAACTCGAGCGCGATCCGCAACTGGCGGGGTTCGTCGAGCGCGTTGAAGTGGGTGAGGAACGGTCGGGCGGCGGCGCCCCCGGCTTCGGATTGCAGGACCGGCGTCTCGACCTCAAGGAAACCGCGGTCGTCCATGAATCGGCGCATCGCGGAGACGATCTTCGAGCGCGTTCGCAATATCTCCTTGGCGTCGTCGTTGGCGATCAGGTCGAGATATCGCTGTCGATAACGGGTTTCGACATCCTGCAGACCGTGGTACTTCTCGGGCGGCGGACGCAACGTCTTGCCAAGCATCGATACGGCGTCTGCCTGAACCGAAATCTCACCACGGCGCGAACGGATCAGTGGACCTGACGCCTCGAGGAAGTCACCGAGGTCGAACGCGTCCAGCAGACTCCACGCATCGCCGAGCGCTCGCTTGCTCGCCAAAATCTGGATCTGGCCCGAGTCGTCCTCGATGTCGATGAATGCGATCCGGCCCATGTTGCGCAGGGCGGAGATCCGGCCGGCCACGGTAACGCGCGGGCCGTCAGTCTCCGGTGACGCCTGTTCGTGCTCGGCAAAGATCTCGAGCGCATCGAGGATCGAATGGGTCCGTCCGGTTCGTGGTGGGTAGGGATCGACACCGTCTCCGCGAAGTGCGTCGGCCTTGGCCTGACGCTCGGCAATGATCTCGCGGAGGTAGGGAGTATCAGACGTTGCTTGCTGAGATTCGGTCATCGTGAGCACGTTCCTCAGGCTGCGGCCTCCCGCCGCTCAGCCGGAGACCGCGCTCGATTACGAAATTGCCTTGACCTTGAACTTGCGTACGCCGGTTGGCGTTGCAACTTCGACTGTGTCGCCAACCTTGGCGCCGAGCAAGGCCTTGCCGACCGGCGACTCGTCGGAGAGGAATCCGTTCTTCGGATCGACTTCCGCCGGACCGACAATCCGGTAGTTCACATCGGTGCGCTTGGGCATCGGCCGGACTGTCACCGTCGAGCCGAGCCGGACGATGTCGGAGCCCTGGATCTCCTGCTCGTCGATGATCTCGGCCGAGGAGATGACCGCCTCGATCTCGAGAATTCGACCCTCAATGAAGGCCTGTTCATTCTTGGTCTCGCCGCCTTCACCCTCATCGCGGGCGCCGGGCGAATCCTCGCGAGATTGCTGGATGAGCTCGGCTGCTTCACGGCGGCGTTCCTTGAGTTTGACCAACTCTTCTCGCAACCTTTGCAGGCCATCCGCTGTGATCGGCACCGACCGTCTGAGTACCACGAGTTTTGCCTGACCGCTCGATCCTACGTAAAGTCGAAGAACTTTATGGCAGGCTACGATAGCACTCAGCTTCGGGAATTCCGTCTCCAGCACGGAGACATCCATGTAACGTGCGTCACACTTTCACAATCGTCGTCGTTTCGGCACTGATGGGCGCGATCGTCGGCGCTGCGATCTGGTCGGTGCTCTCTTCCGGGGACCAAATGTCGCAGGAGGAGTTGGACGCCGTCGTCCAGGTGGCAGTGGAATCCGCAGTCGAGCAGGCGGTCGACCAGGCGATTCAGCAATCAACCGATGAGATGTCCCTGCAGTTGGCCGAGACAGCGACGGGCGAACGTCGCCTGGTCGCGGAGATTTTCGAGCGGATTTCTCGGTCGGTCGTGATCATTGACGCGGAAGGTCCCGAACGCACCAACGACGAAGGCGTCACCATCGTGCCGGCGGCGCTAGCGACAGGATTCGTGCTCGATGGCACCGGGCACATCGTCACCGCAGCGCATGTGCTGGAAGGTATGACCAGATTCGTCGTCATCCTGCCCGGCGACGATCGGCGACCAGCGGAGCGCCTCGGCGACGATCGGCCGTTCTCCGATGTGGCCGTTCTGCGTATTGAGTTGGAGGATGAAGAGGAGAACCTGTTCGTGCCGAGCTTCGGCCGCACGGAGAGCGTCGAAGCCGGTGAGACGGTCCTGGCGATTGGCAATACGCTTCTTGGACAGGAGGTTGCCGTGACGGTCGGCGTCGTCAGCGATCCCGACACGACATTTTTCCGCGAACGATACGAACAGGACAATCTGATTCAGACCGATGCCGCGCTCAATCACGGAAACTCTGGCGGCATTCTGGTTGATCTTGACGGGAACATCGTTGGGATGACGGCGGTAATCGCACGCGAGACGCACGATGGCGGCTTTGTCGATGGCGTGGGCTTTGCCGTACAGATCGACGCAGTGTTGGAAGTCGCGCGTGCGATTGCTGAAGACGGATTTTTTCCGCGCCCCTCATTTGGAGTGGTCGACGAGCGGTTGCTCACTCCGACAGCAGCCGCCCAGCTCGATCTGGAGGTCACCGAAGGATCGTTCCTGATCGAGCTCTCCCGTCGCGGTGCGTTCGCCAGAGCAGGGATCAGGCCAGGCGATGTGCTGCGTGAACTGAACGGCATCCGGATCAACGCTGAGAACCCGTACCTGAATGCACTTGCGACCCTCGAACCGAACGTCCCGGTGGTCGTCCAGATTCACCGTGGAGGCGAGGAGTACCACCTGAGCATCGCACCTGACTTGCGAGCGCCGTGACGACCCCAGAGGGCGGCGAATGGCAGCCGCGGCCAGTTCGGCGAATCGGTGAAGCACCGCCAACACCAACTCGGCGGACGCGTCGCGCGCGTCGGCCGGCGGAGCCCGCTCCGTTCGATCCGGCGCCTCCGTCATCAGCGCCACCCGTTCCCGAGCCGCCTCGACGGGTAAGCCAACCCAGCGGTCCCGGCGGACGTGTCCCGCCGGGCGCGTCGCAACCATCGAACCGCGGACTGGGAATCTTGCTGGTCCTGGTCATTGCGGCGCTGCTCGTTGCAGTGGTCATTGTGCTCTTCTTTGAGCCTGGACTGATCGACACGAGCTTCAACACCACCGATGACGAAGTGGTCGCAAGTCAGGACGAGTCGACATTCACACCCATCACCGCGGAATCGCGGCTGTTGCAACCGGTGCCGACCATTCCGGACATTCTCGGCGTCGCATCGCCGATCTACGAGCTTCGGGTGCCGGAAGGTCGGATTGGCCCGTTCGAGTTCACACTGCGCTTGACCAACCCAACCCAGGACGCCCGCAACCTGGGCGCCTATACCTGGAACGGCGAGGAGTGGGTTCGCCTCGGCGACGCCGCTCTGAGTAGCGACGGCGTGTCGGCGCGCATCGTGCTCTCTGACGCGCCGGAGAATCTGGTGATCCTGCGACGACTCCAGTTCCGCGATGTGATCGCTGGTCGCGTTCCCCGGGGCGAGGAACCGCAACCAATCCTTGCGGGATCGCTGACCATTCTGCACCCGGACGGTTGGCAACCAGGCAGCGACGGGTCGCTGTTGGGACAGGTCGACCTGCCGACTCCGATGATCGCCCAAAACGTCTGGCCGACGGTCTACGCAACCACCGACCAGGCGGAGCTGGTCAACGACATCCTGGCGTCGGACGATCTGCGACGTCAGCACATCGCCAACATCCAGCACGTCATCCAGAGCCACCAACACGATGGCGTGGACATCCACTATCTCAACGTCTCTCCCGCCTTGCGATCGCAGTTCACCTCATTCATCAGCGAGCTGGCAGATCGCTTGCATCGAGAAAATCGCGGGCTGGCCGTACATATTCCGATCAACGCGTCGGGGGGGATCGGCGAGGGCGCGTACGACCTGTCGCAACTCGGCGCATCTGCCGATTTCGTGATTATCGAGCCGCCGCTGGATCCGACCGTCTTCCAGGCCGCGATCGACGCCTCGCTGCCCACGCTGCTGCAGCGGATCGAGTCGAACAAGCTGCTGCTGGCGCTGCGATCGAACGCAGTTGTCCGCACGGTGACGGGATTCAGTGAGCTATCGCAGCGCGACGCGCTCGAAGTGGCGTCCAGGCTCAGTATTCGAGAGCCCGGACCCTACCAGCCAGGAGTCCGAGTCACTCTGCAGGGCAACTCGATCATGCTCGACAATCTGTCGGGCGGCTTGCGCTGGGACAACGTGAACCGCATCGTGACATTCACATTCCCGGACCAATCAGGGTCGGCCGTCACGGTTTGGATTCACAATCGCTTCAGTGCGGCGTTTCACCTGAAGATCGTCTCGGACTGGGGCCTTGGCGGTGTGTACGTCAGCAATGCCGCCGAAGCCGATGGGGCCAATGCCAACCTGTGGCCTGCGATCGCAGCCTTCTTCGAGTCGGGAATCCCTGACCTGCGGCTGCCCAATGCGATCATGTTCGATCCAATCTTCAGCGTTGAAGGAGGCGAACTGTCAGGGAATAGCGGGAGCGGTTGGCAGTTCTGGGATCTCCCGACGGAATCGGGAGACTATCGGGCGCAACTCGTCGTGTCGGACGGCGACGTCCGAGTCGGACACGTGATCACCGTCCCTGTGCGGGCAGAGGGGCAGGAATAGTGGCCCAGTCGCATCCTCGAGTGGTGAGCGGCTCACTGGCCGGCAGACGCCTGCGCTCGCCGGCAAATGGCACGCGACCAGCGACCGCGATTCTGCGCTCGGCGATCTTCGATCGCCCGGAGATTCGCGACCTTGTGGAAGATGCGCGAGTCCTCGATCTCTACGCCGGGGCCGGCTACCTGGGGATCGAAGCGTTGAGCCGCGGAGCAGCCACCGTCGACTTCGTCGAGCGCAACGGTCCCGCCTGCACAGTGATCAGGCGTAATCTCGACTCCCTGGATTTGAGCGAGCAGGCGCGGGTCCACCGGCTGCCTGTCGAGCGCTGCTTTTCGCGAATCCCGCTCGATCCTGACCTGATCTTTGTTGACCCGCCGTATCGCGTTGATGCGCTGCCGGTGATTGAGGAGTTCGTTCGGCGGGCCAACCTCTCTGATGGGGCGCTGGCGGTGTGGCGTCGGCTGACCAGGGCGTCGGGTGGGGTGGCTCCGCCTCCGGAACGGATCGGCGGACTAGTGCGGATCGATCAACGGCGCTATGGTGACGGCGCTATCGATACCTATCGCGCGGAGGCTCCGACATGACGATCGCGCTCTACCCCGGCGGCTTCGACCCAATCACCAACGGGCACCTTGACATTGTGCAGCGTGCGGCGGGCATGTTCGACGAGGTCGTCATGGCCATCTATCCGCGCTCGAGCGAGACCTTTGACGTCGACGAGCGGCTGGCGCTGATCGAAGGCGCGACCAAGCACTGTCCCAACGTCCGCGCGGCCAAGTTCACCGGCTTGGTGGTCAATTTCGCCGACGAAGTGGGCGCCAGCGTGCTGGTTCGCGGGATCAGAGCGGTGACCGGCTTTGAGGCCGAGTTCGACATGGCGCTGATGAACAAGAAGATGGCGCCGCATATTGAATCGGTCTTCTTGATGGCTGGTCATCAACACCTGTTCATCTCTGCCAGTCGGATCCGAGAGCTTGCGTCTCTGCGACACCCGATTGACGACCTGGTTCCGCCGAACGTCGCGGAAGCGTTGGTCGAGAAGTATGGACCTCCTCACCGCTAGACGAGGAACCCGATCCGTTTTCGCAACCCTGCGCTAGAGTCGAAACAGTGGTGGTCCCGGGCGGGACTCTGGGCAGGAGTTCATTATCGACCTCCTCGAATTGATTGACCAGATCGAGAACGCCGTGCTCGCTGGCCGGCGCAGCCGGTTTGGGTCGGGCTGGACGGTTGACCGAGAACAGCTCCTCGACCTGATCGACCGCCTGCGCATGGCCGCTCCTGCATCGTCCGACCAGGCGCAACGCCTGCTTGAGGAACGCGAGCGATTGCTTCAGCACACGCAGGAGGAGGCGGCGATCCTGGCGCAGCAGGCCCGGCAGGATGCTGAACAGCAGGTCTCCGTGCACGAACTTGTCCAGGCGGCTGAGTCGCGGGCACAGAGCATTGTCGACCAGGCGCACCAGGCGGCGAACGAGACGATCACCCGGGCCAACCAGGAGGCGGCGACGGTGCGCGGCCAGGCGACGACCGAGGCCGTGTCGCAGGCGCTGGAGGCTGATCGCTATTCGTTGGAGATGCTGCGACGGTTGAACGATCAGCTACGCACGATGCAGACATCGGTCACGGGCGCTGTCGACCAACTCGAGCTCAAGGTCGAGCAGGGCGAGCATTCGCAGGCTGTCGATCAACGCGACGAAGCGGCCCGACGCGCGCTTGGCTGAGTGCAGCTGCTCGGCAGGTGCAACGCCAAGCGGGGCGGCCATTGAGGCCGCCCCGTTGCTTTGGAGGTCTCGTTGCGGAGTCTCTAGTCGGCCACGGCTGCGAGTTGCGGCTGCGGCGCGAGCGGATGACCGACTGCTTCGCCGACTCGCTCGAGGGAGCGCATAAGGCTGTCGAAGTTCTCGAGGGTCAGCGACTGCGGGCCGTCTGATAGCGCGTGGTCGGGGTTGGGATGGACCTCGACCATGAGTCCGTCGGCGCCGACGGCCATTGAGGCTCGCGCCATCGGTTCGACCAGGTACCAGTGACCGGTGCCGTGCGCCGGGTCACTGACGATCGGCAGGTGACTGAGCCGCTTGACGACCGGAATCGCGGAGAGATCGAGCGTGTTGCGCGTTGCCGTCTCGAACGTGCGGATTCCGCGCTCGCAGAGGATGACGTCACGGTTGCCCTTGGACATGATGTACTCGGCGGCGAGCAGCCACTCGTCGATCGTGGCTGAGAGTCCGCGCTTGAGCATGACCGGCTTGCGAGCCAGACCAACCTCGTCGAGCAGCATGAAGTTCTGCATGTTGCGCGTGCCGATCTGGAGGATGTCGGCATAGCGGGCGACGAGATCGACATCGCGCGCTTCCATGACCTCGGTGATCACCGGCAGACCGGTCGCTTCACGAGCTGCGGCTAGGTGTTGCAGGCCCTCTTCGCCCAGTCCTCGGAAGGCGTACGGCGAGGTGCGCGGCTTGAAGGCGCCGCCGCGGAGGATTTGCGCACCCGAGGCGGCCACGGCCCTGGCGGTCGTGACCATGTGCTCTTCGTTCTCGATCGAGCAGGGGCCGGCCATGACGACCATGGTCCCGTCGCCGATCTTGACGCCGCCGACGTCGATCACGGTGTCGTTCTTCTGGAACTCGCGACCGGTCAGCTTGTAGGGGCGTGAGATCGCGATGACCTCGTCGACGCCGTTCATCCGACCCATCTGGGCGCGGATGTCGGGATCCCCGATGACGCCCACTGCGCCGATCACGACGCGTTCCTTACCTGGAGAGAGGTGGCCTTCGAGGTTGAATTCCTTCAGTCGCGCGAGCACGCCCCGAACCTGCTCGTCGGTCGCGCCCATTCTCATGACAATCAGCATGTCGTCGTCCTTCTCGTTCACTCACTGTACGGCTCGGGATCTCCTCTGAATCTTTTCAGTAGATCGCCGACCGAACGCGATGATTCTGTGTTAACTGTTAAGTCGGTTCGCAGCACTCTGGCGCCACGCAGATAGACATGTTGGACCTGGTTCTGCCGGAGCGGGGTGTTGACGTGCAACAGAATCCGCAGACAGGATGGCAGCGAGCCGGGTACCTGCATCTCGTGCCCGCACATCAAGGCGGCGTGACTCCACTTGAACGTGAGGCGCGCCGCGACGGCAGGGAATTCGGCGTTGAGGTCCGGTGTCGTCGTGAACCAGACCGACGCCACTTCGTTCGACTCGATGTCGTTCTGGACGATCATCTCGGCCAGCAACTCTTCGGTCGCCTCGATGATGTCGGCGCGCGTATTGGACTCGACCGTCGTCGCCCCGCGAATACCGCGCAATCGCCATTCAGGCTCGGAGTCGTGTGTAGCCATCGTCAGGTGCTCAGTGGTTTCCCGTGAGTGGGAACTGGACTGGTGAATGCTGCAACGGTGCGATCAGCGAGGCGACGGGTTTCGTCGGCACGCGATCTAGCGACCGGCTTCAAAGACGCCGGCCGCGGAGATATAGACGCAGTCGATGAACAACGGCCAGGCCTGAGGGCTACGGGTGTTCACTCGCTGGTCTCTTCACTCCGGTGGCCGGTGACCACCTCAAGATATCGTTCGACGGCCGCTGCGCGATCGCCGACCGGCGCCGACGCGATCGTCGTGGTCAGCGCTGAACCGATGATAGCAGCGGGCACCAATTTTCCGACTTCGGCGACATGCTCACGGCGGCTGATACCGAATCCGACTGCCAACGGCGTGTCAGTCAGGGCCCGGACCCGTCCAACGAAGGCCTCGAAGTCAGCAGCCACCTGATCGCGCGCGCCTGTCACTCCGGTGAGAGAGACGAGATAGATGAAGCCGGAGGCGCGGTTGGCAACGGCGGCGATTCGCTCGTCGGTCGAGGTCGGAGCGAGCAGGTAGATCAGCGAGAGGCCGTGCTGGGCGAAGACCTCGCGCGCAGCATCCGATTCATCGACGGGCAGGTCAACGACGATGACGCCATCGGCTCCAGCCTCTGCGGCGCGTTTCGCCAGCCCTTCCAAGGGCTCGCCGACCGCACCGCCAGGATCGTCCGTCTCGCTGTCCTCCGAAGAGCCGGCGGAGAGGAAGGGATTGAGGTAGCCCATCAGGGTGATCGGAGCGTCTGGGTCGGTCTCGCGGGCGGTGCGCACGGCGTCGAGCGCGGTGTCCAGCGTCGCTCCCGCGGCAAGCGCGACGGTATAGGCGTCCTGGTGCACGGGTCCGTCGGCGATTGGGTCGGAGAAGGGCACGCCGATTTCGAATCCGGCTGCGCCGCCTCGAATGGCTGCTCGGACTAAGTCGGGCGTTTCTTCAGGCGTTGGGAAGCCACCGATCAGAAATGGGAACACGAGTGGACCGTCATCTCGCGACGCAGAGGCAGCGAAGGCTTCGCGGTATCGATGTCCCGGTTCAGTCATCTGGCTCCCTCATCCGAGCTGTTGCACCAGCGTCGCCGAAAACCCGATTACGTTGAAGCCGAAATGCGCCATTGAGGCGGCGGTCAGCGATTCGGTCCGCAGGTAGACGACACCGAGGATCACGCCGGCGATTGCGAATGGAATCAGGCTGCCCAGGTCGGCATGCAGGGCCGAGAAGACTGCTGCGGAGATCACGAACGCCGGGATCAGTCCCCAATGTGGTCGCAGTCCGCCGAGCACGAAGCCGCGCGCGAAGGCTTCCTCGTAGATCGGGGCGCAGACGATCACGAGGACGCCCAGCGCGATCATGACCGAGGTATGGATGAAGAGCCGGTCGTCGTCGATGGTTGACTGCGGCTCGAGCGACTCCAGTCCAGCGGCGCTGACGATCGCCGTGTAGGCGTAGAGCACCGCGTAGATCGCAATCAAGCCTCCGATCGCCCAGGCGAAGTCCGAACCGGTCGGTCGGCGCCAGGAGATCACCGCAGTCTGACGCCTGCGTCGGAGAATGAGCTTGGGCAGGATCAGCCAGCCGATCAGGCCTGCGGTTCCCTGGCCGATGACGAAGATGAGCAGGCCGAGTTCGGTGGTCGCCTCGTCGGCGTCGTCGATGGCTCGGACGATGACACCCGTGACCAGGAGGACGACCAGCCAGGCCAGTGTGCAGAGCAGTCCCCAGCCGACGAGGCGGAAGCCGGCTAGTCCTCGATCTTCAGCATTGTCCGGCGCTTCCTGGGATCCATTGCTCTGAGGCTGCACCACCATTAGTGCTCGCGGGACTCCAGTGCGTCGCGGACGATTTCGACGTCTTTGTCGCCACGGCCGGAGAGGCCGAGGAGGATCGTCTCGTCCGGGCTCATCTGCGGGGCGATCTTGGCGGCGTAGGCGATGGCGTGGGCTGTCTCCAGCGCGGGGATGATGCCCTCGGTCTCGGAGAGCAGCTTGAGGCCGTCCAGCGCTTCCTCGTCGGTGACGGAGACGTACTCGGCTCGCTCGGTCAGCATCAGCCAGGCGTGTTCGGGTCCGACGCCGGGGTAGTCGAGTCCGGCGGAGATTGAATGCGCCTCGGTGATCTGCCCGTGCTCGTCCTGGAGCACGTAGGACCGGGTGCCATGCAGGACGCCAGGCGAGCCGGCGGACAGCGTGGCGGCGTGTCGAGCGTCGAGGCCTTCGCCGGCAGCTTCGACTCCGATCAGGCGGACTGGATCGTCGATCAGTGGGTGGAACAGGCCGATTGCGTTGCTGCCTCCGCCAACGCAGGCGATGGCGACGTCGGGCAGTTTGCCGATCTTCTCGTGCAGCTGGTCCCTGGCTTCGCGTCCGATGCAGGACTGCAGCTCGCGCACGATGACCGGATAGGGGTGCGGTCCGATGGCGCTGCCGATCAGGTAGTGCGTGGTTCGGACGTTGGTGACCCAGTCGCGGATCGCCTCGTTGATGGCGTCCTTGAGCGTTCGCGCGCCAGATTTGACTGGTACGACTTCGGCTCCCAGCAGTCCCATGCGGAAGACGTTGAGGGCCTGGCGGCGGACATCTTCCTCGCCCATGTAGACGATGCACTCGATGCCGAAGCGGGCGCAGGCGGTGGCGGTGGCAACGCCGTGCTGGCCAGCGCCGGTCTCGGCGATGATGCGCGGCTTGCCCATCCGCCTGGCGAGCAGCACCTGTCCCAGCGCGTTGTTAATCTTGTGGGCGCCGGTGTGGGCGAGGTCTTCTCGCTTGAGCCAGATCTGCGCGCCGCCGAGTTGCTCGGAGAGACGGGCGGCGTGGGTGAGCGGGGTCTCGCGACCCACGTAGTCGCGCAGCATCTCGTCGAGTTCGGCGCGGAACTGGGGATCACCTTGTGCTTCGGCCCAGGCCTCTTCCAGTTCGGCCAGAGCCGGCATCAGCGTCTCGGGCGCGAACTGGCCACCGAACGGTCCGAAGGCTCCACTCTCTCTCGTCACGACGCCTCCTCGCCTTTCGCCGCGGCGATGAACGCGCGGATTTTCTCTCGGTCTTTGACACCGTCGGTTTCGACACCGGAGGAGACGTCTACTCCCCAGGGTTGAACGAGGCCGACCGCCTCGGCGACGTTGTCCGGGTTGAGGCCTCCGGCAAGCAGAAACGGAGACGCTTCAGCAACTTCTGCCGCGAGGGACCAGTCGAATGACTGGCCCATGCCGCCGCCCTGCTTTGAGTGCGGCTCCAGGTGGGTGACCGTGTTCGGGGCGCGCTCGATCTCGCGGAGTACGGCGCGAGCGTCCATTCCTTCTTCAACATGCACCGCGCGGACGACGGCTCGCCGGACGCGACCGGCGAGGGCCGGATGTTCGCCTCCGCTGAGTTGGACCATGTCGAGGTCAACCTGGTCGAGCACTCGCTCGATTTCGTCGATCGACTGGCGAGCGAATACGCCGACGAGCAGCGGTTGGCCGGCGGCGCGACGCTCGCGCTCGATCGTTTCGGTGTTCGACTCCAGGATCTCGACGCGCGGACCGAGTTCCCGGCGGACGGCTCGGGCGACCCTCATGTCAATCCGCCTGGGAGCGTCGGCGAAGATCATGCCGATCGCGTCGGCACCGGCCTCGCGCGCCCACTCGGCGTGTTCGACGGCGCGTACTGAGCAAATCTTGACGAAGGTCATCGTCCCAGCAGCTCCCGAGCCCTGGCGTGCGGGTCGGCGGCCGAGGACAGCGCCTCGCCAATCAGGACGGCGTTGACGCCGCAGGCTTGCATTCGCTTCATGTCCGCTCGGGTTCGCACGCCGCTGGCGGCGACCACGGGGATCGAGGCCGGAATCCTGTCTTTGAGTCGTTCTGTCGTGCCCAGATCTTCTTCGAAGGTGTGCAGGTTTCGGTTGTTGATGCCGATCGCGGCTGCGCCGGCGTCGAGCGCCATCTGGATCTCCGCTTCGTCGGTGACCTCAACGAAGGCGGTCAAACCAAACTCGTCTCCTGCTTGAGCAAGTGTCTTGAGTTCGGCGGCGGTGAGCGTCTTCGCGATGAGGAGGTAGGCGTCGGCGCCCAGCGCTGCGGCTTCGGCGACCTGGTAGGGATCGACGTGGAACTCCTTGCGCAGGAGGGGCAGACCGCTTCCGTTGAGCGCGCTCGCGGCTTCGCAGAGGTCGTTGTCGGTGGCGAAGAAGGCGGGCGAGGTGAGGACGGACACGGCGATTGCGCCGATGTCGCGGTAGGTTTTCGCCAGCTCCGACGGTACGAGGTCGGGAGCGAACATGCCCTTGGACGGGGAACCTCGCTTGATCTCGGCCATGAGGCCGACGTCCGGTTGATTGAGGGCTGCGATGAAATCGTTTCGTTGGGTTCGGGCGAGGGCGCGTTCTCGCAGTTCGTCGATCGATACGGTCTGCTGTCGCGCGGCGACGGCGTCTCGGGTCTCGGCGACGATGCGTTCCAGTACGGATGGCATTATGTCGCCTCTGTCGCTTCGCTTTCGGCGGCGATGGCTTGAGAGCGTTCCACCCACAATTCCAGCTTACGCAGGGCTCGCTGATCGTCGATGCACTCGGCGGCTCGGCTGACACCCTCGGAGAAGGTTGGGACTTCCTCGGCGGCGAGCAGGCCGGCGGCGGCGTTGAGCGTGACGAAGCCCGTCAGCGCGGAGGTCTTGCCGCCCAGGACCTCTCGCATCATGGTTGCCGATTCCTCAGCGGTGCCGCCGCCGCGCACGGCAGAGAGCGGTACGGGGCGAATCTGGAAATCCTGGGGGGAGACGGTGAACTCGGTGAGCTCTTCGCCGTCGACCTGCCAGCAGGTTGTCTCGCCTGAGGGAGAGACCTCGTCCAGGCCTTCATGTCCGTGGACGACGAGGCCGCGTTGGACGCCGAGCCTGCCCAGTGCCGTGGCCATCAACGGTCCCAATTCGGGTCGGGCGACGCCGATCAGTTGGTGGGTGGCTCGGGCTGGATTGGTGAGGGGGCCGAGGATGTTGAACACGGTTCGGACGCCGATGCGGCGACGGATGGGGGCGACGAATCGCATGGCGGGGTGGAATGCCTGGGCGAAGAGGAAGCCGAAGCCGACCTCGCGGATGAGTTGCGCTGCCTGATCGGGGTTGACGCTGATCTGTCCACCCAGAGCTTCGAGGACGTCGGCGCTGCCGACGTTGGAGGACATGGCTCGATTGCCGTGTTTTGCTACCGGCACGCCGCATCCGGCGAGGACGAATCCAGCGGCCGTGGACGAGTTGAAGGTGTGCTTGCCCGATCCGCCGGTGCCGGCGGTGTCGGCGAGACGGGGTAAGTCGGAGAGGTCGACTCGCAGCGCGTGTTCGCGCATTGCGCGGGCGAGACCGACGACCTCATCGACCGATTCGCCTTTCATGCGGAGGCCAGTGAGCAAGGCGGACGCCTGGATTTCGTCGGCTTCGCCGGACATCAGGGCGTCCATTGCGGCCGATGCCTCAGCATCGGACAGACTGCGTTGCTCGTCGATCACGGCGTCGAGGGCCGCGCTGAGATCTCCACTAGCCACGGTCGTAGGCCTCGGACTGGTCGAGGAAGTTCTGCAGGATCGCGTGACCGGTCTTGGTGCGGATCGATTCGGGATGGAACTGCACGCCCTCGATCGGGTACTCGGTGTGGCGCATGCCCATCAGGACTCTGCCGCTGCCGTCGAGCCGTTCGCACCAGGCGGTCGGGACGATTTGGTCGGGCAGCGTGTCCGGCTCGACGATCAGAGAGTGGTAACGCGTCGCCTCGATCGGGTTGGGCAACCCGTCGAACACGCCTGTGCCGTCGTGGTCGATCGAGGAGACCTTACCGTGCATGATCTCGCCCGCCGGACCAACGGTCGCTCCGAAGGCGGCTCCGATCGCCTGGTGTCCGAGGCAGACCCCGAGTGTGGGGATCGTCGGGCTGAAGCGTTGGAGGACCGGCACGCTGACGCCGGCCTCGGCCGGAGTTTTCGGACCAGGGGAGATCACGATCCGGCTCGGCTCGAGGGCTGCGATCTCGTCGAGCGTGATCCGGTCGTTGCGATGCACGACGACGTCTGCGCCGAGTTCGCTGAGGTACTGGTACAGGTTGTAGGTGAACGAATCGTAGTTGTCGATCAGTAACGTATCAACCGCCATCTTGGGCAGCCTCCCGTTCTCTCAGGATGCGCGCCAGGGTGCGGTAGCCCTCGACGGCGCGAGGGAATCCGCAGTAGGGCGCGGCGGTGGCCATGACGCCCTGGAGTTCGGTCTCGGTAACGCCGTGATTGAGGGCGCCGGGGATGTGGAACTGCAGCTCTTCGGTCTTGTTCAGGGCGACCAGGATCGAGACGACGACCAGCGAGCGGTCGCGGCGCGAGAGCTGCGAGCGGGACCAGAGGTCGCCGAAGGCAAACTCGAAGGCGAGCTTGCCGACCGGCCCGATCCTCTCCATTCCGGCCAGCGCCTCGGCCGGATCCTGGGCTTCCTCGCGTCCGTTGAGCGTGCGCATCACGTCAACCGCGTCGCGGTGGCGCTGGTCGTCATCCTTGTAGTCGGCCGGCGGGATCTGGTAAGGCTCGCCGTCGGCCTTGCTCCAGGCCCCGACGAGGACGTTGATCATCTCGTTGCCAGCAGGGAACCCGGAATAACCGGCGATCTGGAGCGCGATCTCGGTCATTTCCTCGCGAGTCACGCCGTTGGCGGGACCGAAGCTGGCGTGGAACTGGACGGCCTGCAGGCGCTCGAGTGCGCCCAGCATGGCCAGCGCGACGATGTTGCGGTCGCGGCGCGAGAGTTCGTCTCCCTGCCAGACCTGGCCGAAGATGTAGTCGACGACGTAGCTGCCGAAGGCTCCGGTGCGTTGCTCGGCGGCGGCGGCGAAGCCGAGCGGCTGACCGGTCATCTCGGCCAACAACTCACTGCCCGCCTTGCGTCGTTCTGCGTGAGTCGTCATTTCAGTTCCTCATTTCATCTTGCGCTCGTTGGCGCGCATTCTAGGCAGGCGGTCGGCTCGCCCGTGCGCGAGCGCCGAGTTCCATGGTTCGATCCAGTTCCTCGCTCGACCATCCCAGCTCGCGCGCGGCTTGCCGATCGCGTTCGATGCTTGCGTCCGAATCCAGTGCGGCGCTGAGCGCGAGTTGGACCAGCGCTTCAAGCTTCGGCGTGAGACCTTCGGGCGGCAGCGCTCCGACCGCTGCTTGCGTCGCGGGCTGTTCGATCTCCCTGCCGCCGAAGAGGGTGTCGAGGGTTGAGTCGGCGTCGAAGTCCCAGCCGGACTCGCGACGCTGGACGACGGTTCCGAGCAACTCTGCTTGCTGCTCTGGCAGCTCAGCGACGGCGGCCGTAACTTCCCACCATTCCATCGCGTCGAACGGATTGGTCTCGTCCGCGGGCGCGCCTTCGATCGACTCCTCGACGGTGACGACGTAGGCGTTGTGGACGGTGTGTCGGCCGCTGGACGGTTCCTCGCCGTAGACGGTGTGAGCGTATCCGGCTCGGATTCGCTGACGGAGCAGATGCTCGAAGAGACGGGGGACGGTGTCGTCGGGCTCCTCGCTGAGTGGCGTGACGTCACCGGGCAGCCACCATCGTCCTGGCCAGAGCGCTTCGTGCTGGCGGCGGCGCAATAGCAGCACGCGTCCGGCGTCGTCGAAGACGACGCCGTAGCCGATGATCAGGGACTCCGGCATCAGTAGCCCCGTGACCCGCCGGAGGCTGCGCCGGCACGCGATCGTTCTTCGGCCAGGTCGAGCGCGGTGAACATGCCCATCGCCTTGTTCACGGTTTCCTCGAACTCGAAGGTCGGCTTGGAGTCGTAGACGATTCCACCGCCGGCCTGCACCGAGGCGACTCCGTCCTGCATGATGATCGTGCGGATGGTGATGGCGGTCTCCATGTTGCCGCCGAAGCCGAAGTAGCCCAGCGCGCCGGCGTAGGGTCCGCGCTGGTCTTCTTCCAGCTCGGAGATGATCTCCATGGCGCGAATCTTGGGCGCGCCAGAGACCGTGCCTGCGGGGAAGGTGGCGCGGACGGCGTCGAAGGAGGTCGCGCCGTCGGCCAGTTCTGCTTCGACGTGCGAGACGAGGTGCATGACGTGGCTGTAGCGCTCGACGTCGAGCTCCTGGGTCACGCGGACCGTGCCGGGCTTGGCGACTCGGCCGATGTCGTTGCGTCCGAGGTCGAGCAGCATCACGTGTTCGGCGATTTCCTTCTCGTCGGCGCGGAGCTCGGCTTCAAGGGCCCGGTCTTCGTCGTCATCCAGTCCGCGGCGTCGAGTGCCGGCGATCGGGTGGGTCGAGACTTTGCCGTCCTCGACGATGACGAGCAGCTCGGGGGAGGTTCCGACGATCTGGTGATCGTCCATCTCGAGGTAGTAGGTATAGGGCGACGGGTTGACCGTGCGCAGGGTCCGGTAAACGTTGAAGGGGTGGACGAAGGTGTCGCGGGAGAAGCGCTGGGAGTAGACGCACTGGATGATGTCGCCGGCGATGACGTAGTCGATAATCTGCTTGACGTCGGAGAAGTAGGCCTCGCGCTCCATGTTGGAGCGAATGGCGGCGGAGTGGCCGGACGGTTCCGGCGCGTCCGTGGGTGGGATCGGCGGGCCGGACTGGAGCCGCTCAACCAGTTGATCGATGCGGAACTCGGCGGCTCGGTAGGCGGAGTCGACATCGCCGTCGAGTCGGGCGTGGGTGACGACCTTGATGACGTGCTTGAGGTGATCGAAGAGCAGCACCGTGTCGACGAACTGGAAGAGCGCCTCGGGCAGGCCGTGCGGGTCGGAGTCGGCGGGCTGGACGCGAGGCTCGAAGTGGCGGATCGCTTCGTAGCTGAGGTAGCCGACTGCGCCTCCGTGAAACGGGGGCAGGTCGGGATTGGGGACGAGATCGAAGCGATCGAGTTCGGCTTCGATCTCGTTCAGCGGATCGACTGCTCCGCCTGAGGGGGCTCGGAAGATGCGATAGGGCTCGGTACCGATGAAGGAGTAGCGGCTGGGACGCTCGCCGCCTTCAACCGATTCGAGGAGGAAGGAGTAGGCGCCGCGCTTGACCTTGAGGAAGGCGGAGACGGGGGTTTCGAGGTCGGCGAGGACTTCGCGGTAGATGGCGGCGTAGTTGCCGCTGCCGGACGCACGCGCGTCGGCGGCGAGTTGCCTGAACTCCTCCAGGCTGGGAGTGGTGAGGCCAGATGCGGGCATGAGCGGAACTCCAGAGATCAGGGGCGGTTGCACATTCGGTCGATGCGCCCCGAGGCGTTGCGAATCAGATGTCGCGTCGCCAGACCCCCTGTCCGCCCGAGGTGTGACACTGCGCCCTCGGACGCGTTCGCGTCCTTGCGTCGCCACAAATGCCTGAGTTGCTGATTGGCATCGTCGGCCTCGTACGGTTCAGTTCCTGAGCGAATGGTACGGGAGATGGGGGCGTTGTCAAAGGTCGGAGGCGACAGAGTCAGCATCTGAGTCGCCGGCGGCAGCACTGCGGCCGCCCCCTCCGCCCCTCCGGGGCACCTCCCCCAGAGGGGGAGGTCTTGTTCTCTCTCGTCTTGCGGCAGCGATGGCTTTGACTAATCGTTGGGCCGCTGCGTGGTGGGAGTCGTCGTTGTTGACGATGACGAGGTCGAACCAGTCGACCGCGGCCATTTCAGCTTGGGCCTCGGCGAGGCGGGCGGCGATCTCGGTCTCGGTTTCGGCAGCGCGGGCGCGCATTCGGCGTTCGAGTGAATCGATGTCTGGGGCGGTGACGAAGACGAGCAGGGGCGAGGGCAGGTTGGCCTTGAGGGTGCGCGCGCCCTCGACATCGGTGCGGAGGATTGGGGTCCGGCCCTGGCTGAGCAAGTCCTCGACGGCGGCCTTGGGCACGCCGCTGCGATGACCGTAGATGTTGACGTGCTCGAGGAAGGCGTCCTCGGCAATCCAACGCTCGAATTCGTCGTCGCTAAGGAAGACGTGGTGGACGCCCTCGATCTCGCCGGGCCGCGGCGCTCGGGTTTTGGCGGTCGCGACTTTCGAGAGCGATGGGTCGAGGGCGAGGGCTTCCTCGATCACGGTGTCCTTGCCCGCTCCGGAGGGGCCGGAGACGACGACGACGAGCGGTGCGGGCTCAGGCTGCGGGTCAGACCGGGACATGACGCAGTTGATGGAGGTCTTGCCAGAAGGTGGGGTAGGAGATGTCGACGGCGGAAGCGCCGTTGATTGTTGTCGGACCCGACTCCGGGTCGGCGGCGAGGGCCGCGACGGCGGCGGCCATGGCGAGGCGATGGTCTCCGTGGGAATCGACAGTTGCGCCGCGCAGGTTGCCGCCGAAGATTCGCATGCCGTCGCTCCATTCGTCGATCTGGATGCCCATTGCCTGGAGCAGCGCCGAGGTCGTGGCGATGCGGTCGGATTCCTTGACGCGGAGTTCTGCGGCGTCGCGGATTTCGGTGACGCCGCCGGCCAGTGCTGCTGCGACGGCCAGCGCGGGAATCTCGTCTACTGCTCGAACGACGGTGTCTCCGTCGATGACGGTCGATCGCAGTTGCGATCCCCGGACGACGATGTCGGCGACTGGCTCTCCCGACATTTCGCGCTGGTTGGTCAGATCGATTTGCGCGCCCATGTCTCGGAGCACATCGATGACTCCGGTGCGGCGCGGGTTGACTCCGACGTTTGGGAGCAGGATTTCGGATCCGGGGACCATTGCGGCTGCGATCATCCAGAATGCGGCGGCGCTAACGTCGCCGGGCACTTGGACGTCCTGGGGCTGGAGGGTTGCTCCGGGTCGGACCGAGATTGCGGGGCCGTCGACCTCGATGTCTGCGCCCATTGCGATCAGCATGCGCTCGGTGTGATCTCTTGAGGGGCCAGGCTCGACGATTCGGCTGGGCTGGTTGGCTCGCAGTGCGGCGAAGACGATGCAGCTCTTGACCTGTGCGCTCGCGACGGCGATTTCGCCGTTGAAGCCTTGCAGGGTTTCGTTTGAGCCGTCGACCCAGTACGGGGCGGTGTTGGCGTCGGATACCGACGCTCCCATTTGGGCGAGCGGGTCGAGGACTCGGCGCATGGGTCGCTGGCGGAGCGATGCGTCTCCGTCGAAGTCGCTGCGGAAGGGGAGTCCGGCGGCGACGCCGGTGAGCAGGCGGATCGAGGTTCCGCTGTTGCCGCAATCGAGCGTGTCGGCGGCCGGGTGGAACGCGCTCTGCCCGGGACTTCGCACGATCAGGCGGTCGCCGGTTTCCTTGAATTCGACGCCCCATTGACGCAGGCAGGCGATGGTCGAGCGGCAGTCGGCGCTGTCGAGCAGGCCGGTGATTTGCGCCTCGCCCTCGGCGAGGGCATTGCAAATCAGGGCGCGATGCGAGATCGACTTGTCGCCGGGGACTCGCAACTCGCCCCTGAGCGGGCCGCTCGGTTCGACGTTGACGCTGTCGCTCACGGAGCTCTTGCTTCCCTAGCCGCGTCCCCAGCGACGGCCTCGGGCCTCACGCTCTTTCTCGCGCTCTTCGCTGCGCTTGGTCATCTTGCGCACGCGGTCGTAGAGGCGCGGGCTGATGAGCAGGGCGGCCATCTGCGAGGTGGCGTCGGGAATGTCAGGCTGGGCGCCGGCGTCGGGGTCCATGTCGTCGCCGCCGAGGAACTTGGCGTGGTTGATTTGCGCGGCCGAGTATTCCATGAAGACCTGTTCCTCCTCTTCGTCGAGGAGGTTACGGACGCGATTCAGTTCGACCACGAATCGGTCGATCCAGTGCTGCACCTGCTCCTTGTTGGTCACCGCGATCTCGGTCGTGGTGCTGGGGTCGCCGGAGTTGTAGGCCGTCATGGCGCGGAAGGTCTCGCCGGCGGCGCGGCCAAAGTCGGGCCAGCCGTCTGATCTGCGCAGCATCGTGAACAGTGCGGTCGAGACGACCAAAGGCAGGTGGGAGACACCGGCGACAACGTAGTCGTGCTCTTCGGCGCTGAGAAAGTGTGGGGCCGCGCCGAGTTCTCGGACCATACCGAGGACGGATTTGACGGCGCTGTCGGAGGCGGAAGGCGAGGGGCTGAGGAACCAGCGCTTGCCTCGGAAGAGGTCGGGGCTGGACTGGTCGATGCCGAAGGCGGAGGCATCGCCGGCCATTGGGTGTCCACCGATGAAGGAGACGCCATTGGGCAGGTGGTTGCTTGCCCAGCCCTCAATCTTGACCTTGGATGCGGCGGTGTCGGTCACGGCTGCGCCGCGTCCGAGCGCCGGGGCGATCTCTTCGAGCAGCTCCGAGGTTGCTGCCGGCGGAGTCGCGAGGATGACGAGTCCGGCACCGTCGACGGCGTCCCTGGGGCTGCCGGCGACCTGGTCGACCGCGTCCTGTTTATCGGCGGCACGACGAGCGGCGCGCCAGTCGTCGAAGCCGACGATCTCGGTGTCGCGGAGCTTGGCTGCTCGCAGTCCCATGCCGATGGAACCGCCGATGTAGCCGAGACCGATAATCGCAATGCGCGCCACGCGCACCTCCTGTCCACGCCCTGGATGAGGCGGTCCGAATGCGGGCTCCGCCTCGTTTGTCGCTCACAGTATCGCAGCGTCGATGCAGGGGAGTGCATGGTAGAGTCGGAACGCGTGGCGCCACGCGTCATCGCGTTTTGCCGCGCGGCTTGGCACGGCCTGGCGGGGCCGACGGGTTGATGTTGCGAGTGGATGGGTCCAGGTACAAGCCACGCCGCCGGCGACGGTTGCTGCTCTGGTTGACGCTCGGGTTGGTGGTGTTGATCGCGGCGTTGCTCGGCGTGTTGGCGCCTCGTGGGGCGACGACGATCGAGATCTGGAGCGGGGCGGAGGCGGCTCCGACGAGTTGCCGGTACAGCGGCGGCGGACCTCCGTTCGCGTTGCAATCGTTCGAGGCGCAAATGTCGCGCCAAACGTATCTGGAGACGCTGCGGCTCGCGGCAGCGGATCGGCTGTTCCCCCACGACCAGGACTTCCGATTGCCGACGCTGACCGTGGGTGAGCCGCGGCGAGCGGACGCTTCCGCGACGATCCCGGCTCAGTTGCTGTACGCGATCGCGTGGATTGAGAGCAAGATTGCGATGGCTCCGTTGAACGTCGATTGGGGCACGCTGGGGCCGCCGTTGCTCTCGCCGGACTGCGGGTACGGGATCATGCAGATCACGAGCACGATTCACAATGACGGCGGGTTGCCGTCGCGCTACGAAGCGTTGGCGGGCTCGCACTTTGCCTACAACATTGCGGCAGGCGCGCGGATCCTGGCGGAGAAATGGAACGAGGACTACTTCCCGGTGGTGGGCGAGAGCGATCCAAGCTTCATCGAGTCGTGGTACTTCGCGCTGTGGGCGTACAACGGCTGGGCCTGGATTAACCATCCCGGCAACCCGACATACGATCCTGGCCGACAGCCGTACGACTGCGATGCCGACAGAAGCGACTACTGGGACTACCCGTACCAGGAGCGGGTGCTGGGTTGCGTGATCAATCCTCCGGTGGTTGGGGGTCAGCGGTTGTGGGATCCTCATCCGGTGGTGCTGCCCGATGTGGCGAGACTGACCACGCCGGGCGGGGCGCTGGATCCGGATGTGTTCTGGCAGACGTTTGACCAGATTCGGGAACGGATGCACATGAGTCTGCCGTCGGGGGCGGTGTCGGCGAGTTTGACGTACGGCGGAGTGGATGCGGACCGGGATGCTTTGCTGGGGATGCCGATGCTGGCGGGGTTGGAGCGCGAGCTTGAGCTTTCCTCGAGTGTTCTGTCGCAGGGCGGGGTTGGGTTGCGGATTGAGAACGCGGGGAGCGGATTGCTGGCCTGGCGGGTGGTGAGCGCTCCGAGCTGGCTGTCGGTGGGTTTGCAGGCCGGGGTGGCGCTGGGGAGCGGGTACTCGTTTGCGTCTGGGCCGCAGGGGTCGGTGATCCAGCTCTCGGCAGCGGCCGGCGGGGTGCCGGAGGGGTCGCATCGGGGGCGGATCGTGCTGGAATTTCACTATCCGGACGGCAGGTCGGAGAGGGAGAACATCGACATATCATTGGACAAGCGCGGGGCCGCCTTCTACGAGGCTGGGACCCCGCAAAGCTGACCCCCCGTAGCTCAACCGGACAGAGCGACGGACTTCTAATCCGTAGGCTGGAGGTTCGAGTCCTCCCGGGGGGACCAGGCTGCTTGCGTGGCCAACGGGTTGTTACTTGCCGGGGAGGGCGGCCAGCTTCTCCAGTGCCCTGACCTGGGCAAGCTCGTCGTTGTTTCTGTCGGCGGCTTCGAATTGGCGGGTGAGGCGTCGGACCTCGGCTTCGATGTCGGGCGGGAGGCCCCCTCTGTCACTCCGTGACATCTCCCCCAGCAGGGGAGATTTTTCGTGTTGGGGGTGGCAGTGTTTGCGTTTGCGGCCGCTGCCGCAAGGGCAGGGCTTGTTGCGACCGGTGTTGCGGGGCAGGTCTTCGCCGGGTTTCAGGTTTTCGGGGAAAATTTTTTCCGGGACCTCTGAGGCGCTGATCTGCTGTGTTTTCTGCGGGATCGCGGGCTGTGGGCTTTCAGGTTTTTTCAGGTTTTTTCGGGTTTCTACAGGGTCGGCGAGTTCGTGGTCGGGGTAGTCGGCGAGTTCGATCTCGATGACCTCACCGCTGCCGGGGCGGGCGTCGGGCGGGAGTTCGCGGAGGAGCAGGCGGAGTTCGCGATTGGCGGCGTTGAGGCTCTGGGCGTTGAGGGCCTGTATGCGAATGAACTCGTCAATGGTGATTCTGGATTCCGGGCCAGGGGGTTTCCAGTTGAGGAGTTGGCTGATGCGGCGGTTGACGCGGGTGATCTGTTGGAGGAGCAGGTCGTGACGGGTGGCCCGTGCGAAGTCGTCCCAGTTGGTCTCGAGCAGGCGCAGGTCGTCGTGGACGGTGGCGACAGAGACCTTGAGCTTGTCGGCGATGTACTCGAGGGTGTGTCCGTTTTGTCGGAGCTGGTGTTCGCGCTGCATGCGCCGGCGTCGCCTGGGTGAGATGTTCATTCTGCCGCACTCCTGTTCTCTGTCGAACGTTAGCGCGGTTTGGAGGCGGATGGTGTGTCGGGGTTTGCGGTTGGGGGATGGTGGGTGAGGCGTGGAAGCGTGCAGTTTTGGTAACTGATACGTTACTATGGGAAGGTGATTGAGGTCAGAGAGTACATCGACGAGAGAGGACGATCTCCTTTCGGTCGTTGGTTCGACGGCCTCGACGCGGGCGCAGCGGCCAAGATGCACACGGCGCTGGCACGAATGGAGTTGGGCAACCTAGCCAACCTCAAGACCGTCGGCGGCGGTGTGCTGGCGCATCGCATCCACTCGGGGCCGGGGTACCGGATCTACCTCGGACGCGACGGCGAGCGACTGATCATCCTGCTTGGCGGCGGCACCAAGAGAAGGCAGCAGCGAGACATTGAGCGCGCACGGGCGCTGTGGGAGGACTACAAAGCCCGCAAGCGACGAGAGGAGTGAACGATGGCACTGACTCGTGACTTCAAGGAGACGGTGCGGGCGCGGGCGCAGCGCGACCCGGAGTTTCGTCGGGCGTTGCTGCAGGAGGGCGTGGAATGCCTGTTGAGCGGGGACGTGGAGACGGGCAAGCTCGTGCTCCGCGACTACATCAACGCCACGATCGGCTTCAACGAGCTGGGTTCGCTCACGGCCAGACAACCGAAGGGCCTGATGCGGATGTTTGGTCCGTCCGGCAATCCGCAGGCGCGGAACCTGTTTCAGGTGATTGCCTGCCTCCAGGATCACGAGGGCGTCCACCTGGATGTCAAGGCGAGCGGTTATCCGGGGGCGTCGGCGATGTCGGCCGGGGTGGCTGAGTCGGAGGGGGCAGAGTACTGCTGATAGGCGGGTTAGGGGCACCTCCGGGGGATTGGCTCGCTCTGCACTGCCCTCATCGGCGAACAACACGGTGAACGCAGCAATCTCTGAGAGGCCACAACATGCGTGAAGCGTTGATCCATGAGTTCGCCGAGTTGTACCCGAATCTGTATCACATGGCGGAGTCGGGGAGTTGGGCGAGCATCCAGCGGCACGGATTGCTGAGTACTTCGGCTCTGCTCGATCTGTTTGAGAAATCTGGCCCTCGGAGGGAGGCCCTTGAGTCGCAATGGCGAGCCGAGTGCGAGATGATCAGCCACCGCATCCACGGCGAGGCTGTCGTGCGCGATCAGCGGCCTATGCCACCCAATGCGTTGCGATCCGCCTTGATCGATATGGCTCCGGAGCAGTGGTACGAGTTCCTCAATCGAAAAGTGTTCTTCTGGGTCTGCGAGGACAAGCTGCAGGGGATGCTCGGTGCCTATGGCAACCAAACGCATGATGTCCTGACAGTGGACACCAAGGCATTACTGGATGCGTACGCCGACGACGTGACCGTTTCCCGCATCAACTCGGGGTACGCGCGGCGGCGGCCAGCCAAACGATCGAAGGCGACTTTTCAGAGCTTGCCCGAGCGGTGGGAGGGTTCCGGCTTTCGGGGACTCGTCGAGCTGACGGTGGATTATGCGGTCCCGGATATGCGGCGGTTTGTGATTTCAGTCGATTCGCGGAGGGGCGGTGAGCCTGGCGAGCCGGTTTGGCGGCGGTGAGAGGGCGAGATTCCCGCCTGCGCGGGAGTGACGGGAGTTGGGGAAGCGACGACTGGCCTGTCCAGCCAACACACAGCAGGCGGCCCGTCGGGTGACGGGCCGCTTTGGGTTGCTGTGGGTTTTGGGGGGCTACTGGGCGTAGACGCCGGCGCCGGGGCCTTCGGCGGTGGCCCAGAACTTTTCGCTGATCTGGTCGATCAGGTCGATGAGTTCCTGGCCCTTGGCGACGTCGTTGGTCTTCTTGGCTTCGCCGGCGACCTTGGTGGCGTTCCACATCAGCTCGTGGATTGACGAGTCGGCCTCGAGGTGGTGGGGCTTGAAGAAGTCGGTCCAGAGGACCCAGAGGTGGTGCTTGACTTCCTCGGCGCGCTGTTCCTTGACGATGGTGCAGCGGGCCTTGAAGTCGTGGTCGTCGGAGTCGTTGTACTTCTCCATCGACTTGAGGACGGACATGGCTTCGATCTTGGCCTGGGCGGGGTCGTAGACGCCGCAGGGCAGGTCGCAGTGGGCGGAAGCGGTTTCGAACAAGGACATGCGGTGCTCCTTCAATGGTGCGGTTGGTTCCGCACAGAGTGTACTAGCTGTCCGGCTGATCGAGGACGATGACGCCGCAGGCGATGCGCGCGCCTGCTCCGGGGTCTGCGCCGTAGCTGTCGGGGCCTTCGTGGACGATGATGGCGGAGCCGTCGGCGTCGAAGAGGGTCGTCGTGCCGGCGCCGAGGGTGGCGTCGACCGTGTACTGGTCGGCGTTGGCGACACCGTCGGAGTGTGCGTAGATGTTGACCGTGTCGCCGGGGTGATGTCCGCCCTCGTGCAGCACTCCGTGACCGATGCCGGTGGGGTCGTAGTGGCCTCCGGCGGCCGAGAAGTCGGGCTCGCAGGATCCTGTTTCGTGGATGTGGAATCCGTGCCAGCCCTCGGGCACGCCAGTCAGGCGCGCCTGGATCAGGAGGCCGCGCGGTCCCTGGATGATGGTGACGGTTCCCATGGAATCACCGTCGGGGCCGCGCATCTCGGCGGTCGCGGTTGCGCCGACGGCGTCGGGGACGACACTTTCTTCCGATTCGATGTGGATTGTCGTGCTGGATCGCCAGCGGCCGGGTTCGGAGTCGGCGGCGAGGAATCGCTCTCGGGGGAGAATTCGTTCGCCCCAGGTTTGGTCGGCGTTGCGGACCTGGAGTGCGACCTCGGTCGCGCCGGTGGTGGTGTTGCGGGCGAGGATTCGGACGTCCTGCGTGGTTGTGTCGGATCCGCCGGCGGTGATCAGGGCGGTGGCTGTGATGGCGATCAGGGCCGTGGCGATGAGGGCTACGGGGGCGAACAGTTTCGCTCTGGGATTGAAGAGTGTGAGCATGGGGACCTCTTGCTCTCTATGGGGAACTCCGAAAGGTACGATATCGGAGTAGGAGTTTCGAGCAGTCGACCCCCTCCGCCTTCGGCACCTCCCCCTGAGAGGGGGAGGAAAGGGAGTGCGGATCTGTCGGAGGTTTGGTGAGTGGAGGTTAGTCGGCGCGGGTGCGGGCTCGGAGGGCGAGGGAGGCGATGGTGAGGGTGAAGACGCTGAAGCCGGCGAGGGAGACGAAGGCCCAGTGGAGGGCGGGGGGATCCTTGGTCTTGGGCAGGCCGTCTTCTCCGAAGACGATTTGGCCGCCCTCGGTGATTGGCCAGGCGTAGCCCTCCATGACGAGGCCGCGCATGCCTTCCATGATGTAGGTGACGGGGTTGATGGTGGCGATGATGCGGAGCCAGTCGTCGAAGACGGCGAGCGGAGCGAAGGCGGGAGCCATGAAGAGCAGGGGGAAGAAGAGCAGGAATCCGGCCTGGGCGGCCTGGGCGTTGCCGGTGCGCATAGCAATAAAGATGCCGATGCCGCTGTAGGCGCCGCCGAAGAGTCCGGCGATGATGAGGATGAGGATGGCTCCGCCGACGCCAGTGGCCATACCGGAGCCGGCGACCAGGGCGGCGATCAGCATGATCGAGGCGAAGAAGATGGCGCGGACGGCGTCGGCCCAGACGCGGCCGATGATCAGGGACCAGCGCGAGGCGGGCGTGAGGAGCAGCTTGTCGAAGTATCCGCGCTCCATGTCGAGGACGATGGCGATCCCGGAAGCGGAGGACGATCCGGCGACGGCCTGGAGGACGGCGACGGGGAGCTGGAAGGCGAGGTAGTTTTCGACGCCGAAGCCGCGCTCGGAGAAGTTGGCGATCGCGCCGGTGGAGACGGCAAGGAAGAAGAGAGGGATGAAGATGTTGGTGATCTCGACGCCGGGCTGACGCAGGGACTCGCGGATGGCTCGCATGGCGAGGTAGCGGGCGTCGGTGAGGATTCGCAGCGGTCCAGCGTCCTGTGAGGCCGAGGATGGGAGTTCGGTCGGGGCCTGGGCGGTGCTCATGCCGGGCCGCCCTGCGTTTGCTGTCCGGTTGACTGGCCGGCTGTTTGGCCAGCTGTTTGGCCGGATGGGTCGCCGGGTTCGATGCGATGTCCGGTGGCCTTGAAGAAGACGTCGTCGAGGGTGGCTCGGGAGAGTCGGAGGTTGCTGAAGGGCAGGCCTTCCTCGTCGAGGGTGCGGACGACCCGGGGGAGGGTGTCGTGTCCACTCTTGCTGTAGACGGCGATGCCTTCGCTGAAGTCCCAGTTGGCGTCCTCGACGTTGGGCAGGGGCAGCAGCGCGGAGACGGCTCGGAGCTGGGCTCGCTCGTCGCCCTCGACCTGGACGTAGATGACGTCCGCGGAGACGGTGGCCTTGAGCTGATCGGGGGTACCTTGCTGGACGATCTCACCAGCGTCGAGGATGGCGATCTCGTCGCAGAGCTGGTCGGCCTCTTCGAGGTACTGGGTGGTGAGGAAGAAGGTGACGCCGTCCTCGCGGTTGAGCCGTTGGATGTACTCCCAGAGGTTCTGTCGGGAGACGGGGTCGAGGCCGGTGGTTGGTTCGTCGAGGAAAATGATCGAGGGCGAGTGGACGAGGGCGGAGGCGAGGTCAAGCCGGCGCTGCATGCCGCCGGAATAGCCGCCGATGCGGCGGTCGGCGTCCTCGGTGAGGTCGACGACGTCGAGCAGGTGGGCGACGCGGTCTTCGATCTGTCCACGGGGAACGTTGTAGAGCCGGGACTGGAGGCGCAGGAGTTCTCGGCCGGTCTGGAGGATGTCGAGTCCGGCCTCCTGGAGGGCGACGCCGATGGCTCGGCGGACCTGCCGGTCCTGAGCGAGGACATCGAATCCGGCGACGCGGGCATTGCCGGCGGTCGGACGCAGCAAGGTGGTCAGCATGCGCACGGTGGTGGTCTTGCCGCTGCCGTTCTGTCCGAGGAAGCCGAAGACCTGACCAGGCCGGACGCGCAGGTCGATGCCGTTGACGGCCTTGATCTCGCCGAAATGCTTGACCAGGCTGTGCCCCTCGATTGCGAGGCCCTGGTCACGGTCGTGCTGCGGGGCCGGGGCTGCGAGTTCTTGCCAGAGTCGTTCGGCGACGGTCGGCGATTGATTGGACATCTTGGCGAGCGTATCGACTCAGGCAAGGTCTGTGCGGGGAAGCGACAAATGGTTTACGCGGGCGTGGGGAGCCCCCTCCGCCCCTCCAGGGCACCTCCCCCAGAGGGGAAGGTCTGAGACCACGCGATCAAACTGGGCGGAAGACGGGGATTGGGTAGGCGTCCTCGCCCGACTGCTCTTCGAACTCGACCTTGACCCGTTGGCCGATGTGAATGTCGGTCACGGGGTTGTCGACTCCGACAACGGTGCTCATCATGCGGAAGCCTTCGTCGAGGTCGATGTAGGCGACGGCGTAGGCGCCGAGCTCCTGGAAGCCGGGCATGCGGTTCTGCCGGACGACCGAATAGGTGTAGACGGTGCCGAGTCCGGAGGAGACGTTCCAGGAGAGTTCGCGGTCGCCGGTGACGGTCGAGTGTCCGCGCGGGTAGAAGACGACGTTGCCGTCGGAGTCGGTCTGATAGCGGAGTTCGCCCGCCTTGCAGCCGTCCCAGAAGTGCTGGGTGTCGGGTTCGGGGAAGCTTGGTTGTGGTCGGTTGGCCATGATGGTCTGCCTTTCGGAGTTGGCGGGTTAGTCGGCGGCGAGGATGACGGTGCCTCCGGTGTGGGTGCCGCCGAGCAGTCCGCCGTTGCCGTGGGCGACGGCGAGCTTGGCACCATCGACCTGGCTGTTGGATTCGCCGCGGAGCTGGCGGACGGATTCGAGCAGGAGGAAGAGTCCGCGCATGCCCGGGTGGTTGGAGGAGAGTCCGCCGCCGTCGGTGTTGAGGGTAAGGCCGGGCTGGTCGAAGGCGAGGTGACCGTCCTCGATGAACTGGCCGACCTCGCCCTTGGCGCAGAAGCCGAGGTCCTCGAGCATCACGGCGACGGTGATGCTGAACGAGTCGTAGATCATGGCGATGTCGATCTCGTCGGGCGTGACGCCGGCCTGTCCGTATGCGGCGGGCGCGCTCTGGGCTCCGGCCGAGGTCGTGATGTCGCCGTCGTTCTCGCGGTACTTGGTGGCTTCGCCGGCGCCGATGATCCAGACTGGCTTCTTCTTGATGTCGCGCGCGATCTCGGGCGAGACGAAGACGGCCGCGCCGCCGCCGTCGGAGATCATGCAGCACTCGAGCAGGTGCAGCGGGTCGGCGATGATTCGCGATTCGAGGACATCCTCGACGGTGATCTCGTCGACCTTGACGAACTGCAGGTCGGTCATCGCCTTGACCGCTTCGGGGTTGCGCATCGCGTGTTTACGCGTTGCGACGGAGATCTGGGCGAGCTGTTCGGTCGTGGTGCCGTATTCGTACATGTGCCGATGGGCGACCATCGCGTAGTTGCTGATCAGGGTCCCGCCGTAGGGGGCTTCCATGTTCTGCTGCCAGGAGGCGCCGCCGCGACCCATGCCGCCGGTGCCGATCGGCACGCGCATCGAGGCGGCGGTCGAGCCGTAGGTGGTGACGGCGACGTTGCAGCGTCCGGCGGCGATGTCTCGCAGCGCGTGGGAGGCGTGGAACTCGTAGGAAGAGCCGCCGACCTGGGTCGTGTCGAGCAATCGAGGCTTGATCCCGAGGTAAGCAGCGAGACCGAGCCCGCCGCCGCCTTCGCCGTCGAGCGCGTCGTAGAGTCCGTCGACGTCGCCCCAGTCGAGGCCGGCGTCGTCGAGCGCGCGCTTCATCGAATCGGCTTTGATCTGCATGGAGGAGACGCCGGGGGCGACTCGCAAGGGGTATTCGTGGATGCCGGCGATCGCCGCCAATCGTTCCTGTGCCATCTCACAACCTTTCAGCGTCCACAGACGCGATACGCTGAGCGTCCACAGACGCAAGCTCGATCAGGCTAGCGCTGATTCCAGCTCAGGCGTAGCCTGCCTGCATGCGCATTGGGCTGATTTCCGACACTCATCTCCCGCAACTGCTGCACTCCATGGACGATCTGGGGCCGGAGACGGGGGAGGCGCTGTCCGGCGTCGACCTGATCCTGCACGGTGGCGACATCACGGTGCCGGCCGTGCTCGACTGGTGTGAACAGTTCGCGCCGGTGCTGGCGGTGCGCGGCAACAACGACATCTTCGATGATCCGCGGTTGGCGGAGCATCAGTTTCTCGACGTCGAAGGGTTTCGGATTGGGCTGGCGCATGAACTGCGTCCCGAGTCGAGGCCGATTGGCGAGATCCTGGCGGCCTCGCTGAACGATGAGTGGGTGGATGTACTGATCGGTGGAGATACACACGTGGAGCGGCTGGAGTACCGCGATGATGTGTTGCTGATCAATCCGGGCAGCCCGTCGTTGCCGCATCATCTGTCGACCAGGCTGGGGGCGATCGGGATGCTGACGGTTACGCCGCATCGGCTGGAGGCGGAGATCGTGGCGCTGGGTCCGTCTGAGGGTCATCGGAATCCCTCTCGTCCTCAGCATGTGGTGGTCGAATATGGGCATGTGGTGGAGGCATCGCTCGATGGCCATGAGATCGGCCCGGAAGAGTTCCTCAAAGCGCCGCACGAGCGCGTCATTCCCACGCATGAGTCGAACGGAGCCTGAGATGGATCTGCAACTGCAGGGCAAACGAGCGCTGGTCACCGGCGGCAGCCGAGGGATCGGCAAGGCGATTGCGCGGGTGCTGATCGAGGAAGGCTGCGAGGTCGCGATCTCGGCACGCGATCCGGAACGTCTGGCGGCAGCGGCGGACGAGTTGGGCGGAGCGGCCTGGTTCGCATATGACGCGGCAGATGACGATTCGGTGGACTCGATGGTCTCGGGCGCGGCGGAGGCGATGGGCGGATTGGACATCCTGGTCAACAATGCGGCCTCGCCGGGCAGCGTGCATGGTCCGATGAAGCTGGCCGATCTGACGGCGGATCACGCGCTGGCCGACCTGCAGGTCAAGGTGCTGGGCTATCTGCGCTGTTCGCGGGCGGCTGCTCCGTACATGCAGGAGCAGGGCTGGGGTCGGATTGTCAATGTGTCGGGTCTGGCGGCTCGCGGCAGTGGAAACACGGTGGGATCGATTCGCAACGTGTCGGTGGCGGCGATGACCAAGAATCTGGCGGATGAGCTAGGCCCGGATGGGATCAATGTGACCGTGGTGCATCCTGGGTTGACGCGGACCGAGGCGACGCCTGAGCGGATCGCTCAGATTGCCGAGTCGAACGGGATCTCGCTGGAGGAGGCTGAGGCTCGGATGGCGTCGGGCAACTCGGTGCAGACGATCATTGATTCAGACGACATTGCCAACATCGTGGCGTTCCTGGCCTCGCCGAAGTCGATTGCGATTACGGGCGACACGATCGCCGCGGGTGGTGGGGTCGGTCGGGGGATCTACTACTGATCTCCGTCTACAGAATGCGGTACTCGTGCGGGCGTCTGAGGAGTTCGTAGTAGGGGGTGACGGTCCAGCCGGGTGGGTTGATGGCGTCGATTCGCTCCCGGTCTTCGTCGGTGATGACGACGTCGGCTGAGCCGAGGTTGTCTTCGAGTTGTTCCATCGTTCTAGGGCCAATGATTGGGCTGGTGACGCCGGGCTGTTGCTCGCACCAGGCGAGGGCGAGCTGGGAGAGGGTGCAGCCTTTCTCTTGGGCGATGGGCGTGAGGCCTTCGATGACGTCGAAGACGCCGTCGGTGACTCGCTGCTGTTGACGCGGATTGAGCGCGTAGCGGCCGTCGGCGGGCAGTGGTTCGCCTCGCTGGTAGCGGCCGCTGAGCAGTCCGCCACCCAAGGGGCCCCAGGGGATGACGGCGATGCCGAAGGTCTGGGCGGCGGGCAGGAGCTCGCTCTCGACCCGGCGGTCGAGCAGGTTGTAGGCGGGCTGCTCGCAGACGACTCGGTTGAGGCCGAGCTCCTTGGCGACCCAGAGCGACTCGACCAACTCCCAGCCGCCGAAGTTGCTGGTGCCGATGTAGCGAATCTTGCCGTCGCGGACCAGGTCGTCGAGCGCGCGCAGGGTCTCGTCGATCGGGATGTCGGGCTGCGGCCGGTGGAGCTGGTAGAGGTCGATGTAGTCGGTCTGCAGGCGGCGCAGGCTTGCCTCGCACTGCTCGATGATGTGGCGTCGGCTGTTGCCTCGGGCGTTGGGGTCCTCGGCATCCATCTGACCGTGGACCTTGGTCGCGAGGACGACGTTATGTCGCTGGCCGTTGCGCTTGAGCGCCTCGCCGGTGATCTCCTCACTGCGGCCGAGCGCATAGACGTTGGCCGTGTCGAGAAAGTTGATTCCGGCGTCGAGGGCACGGTCGATGATGGCGTAGGACTCCTCCGGCTCGGTGCGCCGGCCAAACATCATGCAGCCGAGGCAGAGGCTGGAGACCTGTACGCCAGTGCGTCCGAGTGGTCTGATTTCCATTGATTTCTCCTCTGGACTAGGACTAGCCGACGAGGGCTGCGGCTTTGACGAGGTTACGCATCAGGCGGATGGCCTCGTCGTGGGGGACACGGCCGACGCCGCAGCTGGTTGAGACGAGCAAGCGCTCGGGCGGAATCACATCAACGAGTTGTTCAATCTTCTGGCGTAGCTCGGAGACCGGCGCTGGTTTCGATTTGACGTCGGCGATGCCGGCGATGATCTCCATGCTCTGCGGCAGTTCGGCCAGCAGGCTGTGTTCCTCCCACTGGCCCGAGTAGGAGCACTCGACGTGGACTCGGTCGACGATGCCGTCGAGTCGTTGGATGAAGGGGATCAACGCGCGCAGGTTTTGCACCTCGATTGAAGGCTTGCGGGCGATGTCGCCGAGGCAGAAGTGGATCGTCCTGGTGATATCTGCGGCCAGCTCCAAGGGTTCCTTGACCAGCGAGAGCAGCGAATCTGCGGTCTCGCGCTCGGAAACCAGGTTGATCGCTTCGCCGGGCGCGTCGAGTTGGATTTCCCGCAATCCGTGGTCGACCATGTCGCTGATCTCGTCCTGGACGACTTCGATGAGATCATTCAGGTGACCGGCCTCGCTGCCAACCTCGTCGGTGACGAATCCTCCGCCGATGGTCAACGGCGAGGGCACGGAGGCTTTGTCCAGGCGCGGTTCGATCTCGCGTTCGCGGCGCCAGGCCTTGGCGTGGCCGGTGCCGCGAGGCGCGGTAACTTTGCCGGCCACTCGATAGCGCCCCACACCCTGCTGCCCCCTCGACGTGATTCGCGGGGCGAGCGTCTCGAGCCCGGCAAGCCGAGGCGGGATGTGATGGAGAAAGTCGGGTGCGAAGACTTCGCCGCCCATGATCTGATCGAGTCCGCAGGCGATCTGTTCGTCCATCGCGATCCGCGCGGCGGTCCGGAGGACGCCGTCAGCCTCATCGTCCGAGAGCTCGCCGGCGTAGTATCGCTTGAGCTCGAGGCGTTGTCCGAATGGGATCGGCCAGGAGCCGACGACGGTGGTGCGGATGGGCATGATCGATCCTCGGCTCTCTAGTCGGCGTCGGCGTAGAAGCGGAAGCCGTAGTCGTTGTAGCGATAGCTGGGCGAGAGGCTGGAGCGAGCGCTGACTCGGGTGAACTTGATCCGATGGCGCCATGAGCCGCCTCGGCTGGCGCGGCGCATACCTGATTCGGGACCGGTCGGGGCGCTTGAGGGCGAGACCGAGTAGTAGTTGCGGTCGTACCAGTCGGAACACCACTCGTGGACGTTGTCGGCCATGCAGTAGAGGCCGAAGCCGTTGCGGCAGGCCTCGAGCGGGACGTGTGGATGCTCGGCCGTGGCGATCGAGGATCGGGCAAGCTCGTTCGGCCAGGCGTCAAATGGTTCAGGCCAATCGGCGTGTTCGAGTCCGCCGCGGGCGGCGTATTCTCGCTCGGCCTCGGTGGGTAGGCGGAATCCAGTCCCAGTCTGTTCCGAGAGCCACTCGCAGTAGGCGACGGCGTCGTGCCAGGAGATACCGACGACCGGCGCTTCGGGAATGTGGAAGTTGTCGTGAGACCAGAAGGGCGGGGGCGAGGCGTCGGTTTGGTCGATGAATGCGCTGTATTGCTCGTTGCTGACTGGACGCTCGGCCGCGCGGAATGGGGCGAGATTTACCTGATGAGCGGGGCGCTCGTCGCGACGCTGGTGATCGGCGCCCATGGTGAAGGCGCCGCCGGGTAGTTCGATCAGTGGCACTTCAGTGATCGCACTGAGAGTCGACATAGGCGCATGGTATCGCCGAGCCGGACTGCGTATAGACTGACCGCGTTCGCTCTGGGCCTGCAAGAAAGTGGAATCACATGGGACTGTTGGACGGACGGAAGGCGCTGGTAACGGGGTCTAGCCGTGGGATCGGCGCTGATATCGCACGCGGGCTGGCGGCGCATGGCGCGGCGGTGGCGGTGGCGGCGCGGTCGGATGAGGCGTCTCCGGATCCTCGGCTGCCTGGGACGATTCGAACGGTTGCGGAGGAGATTCGGCAGGCTGGGGGCCACGCGGTTCCGGTGCAGCTCGACGTGCGGGACCCGGAGTCGATCGTCCGCGCGATCGATACGACCGCATCCGAGCTGGGCGGGCTGGACATCCTGATCAATAATGCGGCGGTGCTGGTGCCGGGCACGCTGGAGTCCGTCCAGGACCGGCACATTGACTTGATCTGGCAGCTTGACCTGCGCGGCCCGGTGCTGCTGGCCAAGTACGCGGTTGAGCACATGAAGGAATCGGGCGGGGACATTATCAACATCTCCTCAGGCGCGGCCGATTTTCCCGGTCCCGGTCCGTATGCGGATGTTCGCGAGGGCGGGCAGTTCTACGGGATGGTCAAGGCGGGGCTGGAGCGGATCACGCAGGGCTGGGCGATGGAGCTGCAGCAGTATCAGATCGCCTGCAACGTGCTGACCCTGCGCTATCTGATCAAAACGCCGGGGCACTGGTACGCATTGACGACGCCGGACAATCCGCAGACCGAATTCGAGTCGGCCGACTGGATGGCTCGAGCCAGCGTCTGGATCGCATCCCAGCCGGCGACCTACACGGGCAACATCGTCGACGACCAGGAGATGCGCGACATCCTGGCAGACCTGTAGGGAGCCAACGATGGCCGACCCAGCGAGTGACGCGCCGGACCTGATCTACGAGAAGTTCGATCACTACGCCGTCCTGACGATGAATCGGCCGCACCGGCTGAATGCGCTGGGCGGCGATTTGCGGCGGCTGATGCAGGAGGCGGTTGACGACCTGGAGTCTGATCCCAACATGCGCGCGGCGATCCTAACGGGCGCGGGCCGGGCGTTCTCGGCGGGGGCCGACCTCAAGGAGATGAACGAGGGCAATCAGCGACGCCAGGGTCTGCGCAACACGATGGGCTACGACCTGGATGAGTCGATGCCGTTCGCTCGTGCTCGGAAGCCGTTCATTGCGGCAATCAACGGGCTGTGCATCGCCGGCGGGCTGGAGCGGGCGCTGGACTGCGACATCCGGATTGCGTCGACCGAGGCGTTCTTCGGACTGTTCGAGGTCAAGCGCGGGATCATGCCGGGCTATGCGATCCACCACCTGGCTCGGATGCTGCCGATCGGCGACGCGCTGTACATCATGCTGACCGCCGACCGGATCTCGCCCGAGGATGCGTTGCGGATGGGTTTGATCCGGGAGATTCTCGAACCGGAGGCGCTGATGCCTCGGGCGGTCGAGATCGCGGAGATGATCGCGGCCAATGCGCCGCTGGCGGTTGAGGGCACGAAGTTCATGGCGCAGCAGTGGCGGCAACTGCAGATCGACGAGTCGTACCGCGTCGGCCAGTGGGTGAGCCGGACGGTGCTGAACTCCGAGGACGCCAAGGAAGGCCCCAGAGCCTTTGTCGAGAAGCGGCCGCCGAACTGGACTGCACGATAACTGCACGCATACGGGTCCTGATACGTGTATCGGGCGTGCACTGATGACCAGAGGACGTACAAATCCTAGTATCGTCGGGTGTTGCGCCCAACGACTGCGATCGCGGCTGCGTTGCTCGCGTCGTTGACAATCCTCTGGCTGCTGACAGACCTGGCGGATGCGCAGTCGGGTTTGATCGCAGAGACAGCCAGCGTTGATGGAGTCACGCTGACGATCACGTTCTCGGAGGAACTGACCTCGACCAGTAGCGCCGTCGCTTCCGATTTCACGGTCAAGCTCGGCGGGGAGTCGCGAACTGTTTCATCGGCCTCGATCAACGGAACGGATGTGGCGTTGACATTGATGGAGGCGGTGCCAGACGTCGATTGCACCGATCAAGACGTCACGGTTAGCTATTCGGCGGTCGGCTCCACACTCACGGGCAGTAGCGGAACGGTAGCCGCGTTCATGGATCAGGCGGTCACGAACAGCACTGATGCGGCACCGCAGATCGATTCGATCCAGACGGACTCTACGGGCCGATACATCTATGTGACCTTCTGCGAGGAGATCACAGCATTTGGGGCTCAGTGGTCAGACTTTTCTGCTTTCACTATCCAGCGCGACAGCACCCGTGTTCCCGTGAACGACCTTCGACGTTTGTCGGATATGCCAACACGCCTACGGCTCGATCTGACCAACAACAGGAGTCGGGTGATTCGCGAGGGGGAGATGGTCACCGTTGCCTACGACTCGTCGAAGGCAAACGAGGATGATCCGTTCGGGGATGCGAATCAGGGCAACAAGCTGGTCGAGAGTTGGTCGGCGCGATCGGTCACCAACAATGTTGACAGCCCTCCGACGCTCAAGTCTGTATCTGCCCTCTACGACATCGTGACGTTGACCTTCAGCGAGGCGCTGGACGAAGACAGCGTTCCTGATGGAGACGCCTTCACGATCGGAGGAGTCCAACACGCACCAAGCGTCGATGACGTGGCGATCTCGGGGGACATCGTCACGCTGACGACTTCCTCAATCCTGCACAACACGAACACACCTACGTACACACTGAGCTACTCGGAACCGAATCAGTCGCCGCTACGACAACTCGACGGCGCGCACAATGTCGCCGACATCTCGTCGTTCCAGTTCCAAAGCAGCACGCCAACCGCACGACCAAAGGTCAAGGAGGCTGAGGTTGACGGCGCAACGCTGACGATCACGTTCGACCTGCCGCTGAAGGCGGTTGCACCTGCTTCGGCATTCACGGTCGCCGGGGAAGACGGGATCACCGTGAGCGCCACCTCATACAGCGGGTCGGTAGTCACACTCACGTTGTCGCCGGCGGTGAGCACTGGTTCCACGATCACCGTGTCGTACACGGTGCCCGACGCTCCACCGCGTGTCGAAGGTCGCAACACTCGCGATGCCGAGGCTTTCAGCGGGCAATCGGTGACCAACAGCACGGCGGCTCCGGCCCCTGCGTTCAGTCAGGCAACGGTCTCGGCCGACGGGACTGAACTGACGATCAGCTTCTCGCTGGCGTTGGACACAACGAGCGATGGTCTGCCGGACAAGTCAACGTTCTCCCTTTCCGGGACATCCGGCTCGGTTGAATCTGTGTCCATTAGCGGTTCTTCAGTGTCCTTAACGCTGAGTCCAATCGCCGACATCAACGAGACAATCACGGTCAGCTATGCGCCACCGAGCGATGCGACGGCTGCGCGGTTGCAGTCCTCGGCGCATAGCAAAGCTGCCGAGACGTTCTTGAACAAGGCGGTGACGAACAACGCCGATGGCAAGCCGCGGCCGGTGTCTGCGGTGGTCGACGGTGACGAAGTCGTCATCGGCTTTGACCGGAACCTCGATGACCAATCAGAGCCGGCCACGTCGGCGTTTGCGATTGGCGGAGTGACTGCGACCGTGTCCGATGTCGCAATCAGCGGCAAGAGCTTGACGCTGACGATCAGTTCTGCCGTGACGCACGTGGACACAATCACGGTCGATTACACCAGCCCGATGGAGATGCCGCTCAAGCGTGATGGCAGCTCGCTGCTGGTCGACTCGTTCTCAGGCCAGTCGGTGACGAACGACACCGGAGATCCGACTCCAACGTTTGACTCGGCCTCGGTGGACGCCACCGGGCGGACCTTGACGATCGTGATGTCGCATCCGTTGCTGGCGACCTCGGCCGGGATTCCTGCGGCATCGACCTTCTCGCTGGGAGGCACGACCGGCGCAGCAATCGATTCGGTTTCGATTAGTGATTCCACAATCTTGCTCGATCTCGATCCCGCTGCCGACATCAGCGAAACAGCGACGATTAGCTATACGCCGCCCGACAATTCGGCTGACCCTGCCTTGCAGAGCGCTCAGGGCGGGTGGAAGACGGCTGCCTGGTCCAACGAGTCGGTGACGAATAACGCCGACGGCGTGCCCAGACTGCTCGGCGGCAGCGGCAATGCGGATTCGCTCGTGCTTGAGTTCGACCGTGCGCTGGACGACTCCTCGGTTCCGCCGAAGACCGACTTCTCCGTCACGCCCACGGGCAAGACCGTCAGCGGCGTGGATGTCGACGGCGCATCCGTCACGCTCACGCTGTCCGAGCCGCTGGCGTATGGCGATGAGGTCAGCGTCTCCTATTCGGCCACGGGTTCGATGAAGCTCAGGCGCGACGGTTCGACGCTCGAAGTTGCCGCCTTCAGCGGAATCGAAATCGAAAACGAGACGCCTGAGCCGTTGCTTCGCTCGGTCGTCGGCGACGAAACGACCATCCTGCTCACGTTCACGAAGACCCTCGACACCATGGTCATGCCCGACGCGACGGCGTTCTCCCTGGGCGCTGATCAACCCACAGTGACGGCAGTGACCCTCGCCAGCACGACGGTCGCGTTGACGCTCGGTCGCGCGCTGCAAGAGGGCACCGAATACACGCTGACCTACACCGTGCCGATGACGTCTCCATTGACCACCTCCGACAGTTCCACGGTTCCCGCGTTTTCGGAGCCGGTGACCAACAACACCGATGTCGCGCCGACGGCTCTGTCGGCGACGGGCGACGGTTCGACGGTCTCGATCGAGTTTGAGCAGTCGCTCGATTCGGGCTCGGCGGTCGCTGCCGACCTGTTCAGCATCACGGCGGATTCCGAGGTGAGCGTGAGCGCGGTGTCGTTCGACGATGACTCGTTGGACTTGACGCTCTCGCGAGCGCTCGCTGAGGATGAAGTGGCTTCGATTATCTATTCAAAACCAACTCTGGCTGGTATCGCAGACTCGAGTGACAACCGCACGGACTCGTTCACGCTCGCAATCGACAACCAGACCGATACTGCGCCGGTTCCGGTGTCGGGGGTCATTGAGGATGACACGATCACCATCATCCTGGACCAGGCGCTGTACGCCGACCCTCGCTTTTCGCCGCTGGCGGAAGGCAGTGTCGTGTACGACCACTTCACGTTGAGCGGAACCGACGCCGATGTGACGGAGATCGAAATCTCAAATGGAGGCCCAGGCGGGGTCGGGAAGATCGTGCTGACGTTATCCGAAGCGGTCAATGAAGGAGACTCGCTCACGCTTCGCTACCTCCCCAGTACCGGGAACATTCCGATTCGCGACGATGACGCGGGCCAGAATCGAGCAGAGATCAACAATTACCCACTGAAAAATCTGACCGATCACCCACCGGTCGTGGAGTCGGCGACGCTCGATGGGAAGACGTTAGTCGTCACATTCGATCAGGAACTGGATGCCAACTCAATACCGGATAAGACGGCGTTCTCGTTGTCCGATGATGGGCCGGCTGTTGCCTCTCTGACGATCGATGCCGAGGCGCTGACGCTCACACTCGTGTCGACTGCGATCGAGGATGCTGAATACACGCTCTCCTACACGGCTCCCTTGATGGACGGTCTGAGCGACGGTACCGGCAACGACGTGGTCGATTTCACTCAGATGGTAGAGAACACGACCGACTATGCGCCGAGCGTGGACGCCATCACGACGAACAAGAGTGGGACGGCAGTCTTCGTCGCGTTTGATCAAGCAATCAACATTCCGAACAGTTTCCGCGCATCATCGTTCAGCTTCGATTCGAACATTGTGATTCACTCGGTGGACATCGATCCTGACGTGATCGGAAACATCCAACTGAAATTTGACCTGAGCGAGGAGACGCCGATTCGTGAGGGAGCGGAGGTGACCTTGAGCTATGAGCAACCAGAAACCGGTGGTCTGCATGACGACTCGGGAAACCTGGTGGATTCGTTCTCGAAGCCGGTTGACAATCTGGTGGATGTCAGCCCAGCACTCGCCAAAGATAGTGAAGGCAAGGAGAAGGTTACAGTTTCGGGGTACGTGCTGACGATCGAGTTTGACCAGGCTCTAGATCCAGAGCATGTCCCTCCAGCTAACTGTGGCCAACTCGAAAACGAGACCGTTCGAAATGCTTGCAACGAGAATCCAAACATCACCTGGTTTGAGGTGTACCGCGGGGTCAGTACTCGGATCGAACTCGAGTCGATTGGGGTGGCTAACAACATCGTCACATTAGGACTCAAGAAGCGCGTTGCCCGAGACGACTCGATCAGAGTGATCTACTCGCCAGAGAGCCTAGATGGCGGTCGCTGGAATCTGCGAGACACTTCACCGGACTGGAATCCTGTTCTGACTTTCGATCCGGTTGACGCAATGAATGTCACGCCGGCTCATCCATCCTCAGTGGAGTTCGATCGCAAGATGTCCTCGCAGATCGTGATCGAGTTCGATGGGCCATTGCCTGATGAGGGGCTGTCGCTCGGCCCCTGGATCTCGGTGCTGGCCGGTCAATCATCGTTGGGCATTGATCGAATCGACGTGCAGGGCTCGACGCTAGCTATCGGGCTGTCGACGACGGTTCCGGAGTGCGTGGACGTGAGGATCGAATACTCGTCGGAGGTCGGCGACTGGGTGGATGGATTGGGGCGCGCCATTGATTCGTTCTCGCTTCCCGTCGACAACTTCATCAACGTGGACTGGAAGCTGCGATGTATCGAGTCCGACTTCGGTCGTGTCATTCTGACGTTCGCGTCCAAGAACGACATCGGGATTGGGCCGGGCCACCAGTGGGAACTGACAGTGAACGGGGAAGATCGCGAGGTGGCCGTCACCCAAGACGAAGACAAACCTAAGGTGACGCTGACCCCGGCGCCTTCAGTCTGCGCCGGCGACACCATCGGGATTCGCCCCTCCTCAATGGCACCGCGCGAGCACAGGCAACCGATCTCCCGAGCCGCGCCCTGCGCGGTATCGGCCGTAGCTGATGGCGTCACGTTGACGGTGACGTTTGATTCGGCGCTGGATGGCGCCGTGCCTGCCACAGCGGACTTCACCATGAGCGGCGAGGTCACAGTCGAAGCAATCGACGGAATCGCTGGGACCGTACTCACGCTGCGGCTGTCCAGCCCCGGAATTCGTGCTGGACAGGAGACGGTATTGAGCTATTCGGGCAGCAACCTGATGGGAGGTGGGCTGACGGTTGGGCCGTTCGCGGTGGAGATCTCCGACCACACGGCACCGCCTGAGTTGGAGTCGGCCTACGGCATCGGTTCGTCGATTTTTCTGACGTTCGACCAGCCGCTGTTTCCGAGGGACATTCCGGCTTCGCGATTCATCCTGAGCGGGCCTGGGCTCGACCAGCAGGTGAAGACCGTCTCCGTTGGCGGCTCCTCCGTGTACCTGGAGCTGACTTCACGCTTGAGGGACGAGCCCGACCTGTTCGGCCTCGTCTATCTGGCCGGTTCTCGCGGCGGGCTTGCGGGATTGACGGGCTCGAGAGTCGGCGACTCGGTGTTCATCGTGCAGAACTACACCGAGACACCGCCGTCCGTGTTGTCGGCCGTCGCTAACGGTTTGCGGCTGAAGGTCACCTTTGACCAGCGCATCGAAGCCAACGGCGCGTTGCCGTCTGACTTCGTCGTGGTTGCGGGTCGGAGAACGATTGCGGTTGAGTCGCTGGCATGGTCGGAGTCCGGCGTCATCCTCAGATTGGCTGAGCGCGTGACCTCGCTGGATGCCGTGGCGCTCCTGTATTCGCCGGGCGAGGGTCGGGAGGTGCGCGACCGAGCGCAGAACACCCTGGCCGAGTTCCGGTTCTGGGCGGAGAACGAGACGCCGAAGCCCAAGACGCTGCAAGAGAAGGTCGAGGGTGCTCGGCTGCGGGCGAGCGGCGAGACGTCTCTTGAGCGTGAGCTGGTTCGCGGGTTCGCTTCCGGCGAGGGGATGCGTGTCAATGTGGCGGCAGGTGATGGTTGGACGAGCGCAGCTCGGGGGCGGTTGAAAGCGATGGTTGATGCGGGCGGGATTGGCGATGGTCCAACCCGAATCCACGTTGCTCCGATTGACGATCTGTCGGCAATGCTTGAGCACTTCCCGTCCGTTCCTCCGAGCTGTTGGCATGGCGAGCCGGAGGACGGGATTTCCGCCTGGTGGGTTGGCGAGAGCGATTTACCAGGTGTGCCGACGGACCTTGGCGTGAGGGTCAGATTGGTTGGCGCCTTCGATGGGTTCCATGCGGTCAGCGTCTGTGTGCTCGACCTGATCACGGGGAAATGGCGACCCTTTGCCGCCGGCAGACCGATCGTCGGTCCTGCGTTCATCCTGATCAGGGAGATGCCCTATGGGCTCAACTGGGATCGGTTGCCTCTCGCAGGGTGACTTCGCCGGCGATGAATGCGCGTCGGTCGCCGTCGGCCGTATTCACGATCAACGCGCCTGCGTCGTCGACTCCGACTGCTCGGCCGTCGATCGTCTCACCTGTCGCCAGAGTGACGGTCACCTCCTTGTTCAAGGTGTTGAGGCGGGAAATCCAGGTCTCGTGCAGCTCGGTTGAGCCGGCCTGGCGATATCGCTGCTCGAAGGCGTTGAGCAGAGCTGCGAAGACGGGCTCGCGCTGCTGGCGCTCGCCAAGTTCGATCATCAGGCTGGTGGCGGGGCGGTCGATCTGCGTGGCCCAGGGCGCGGGATCGAAGTTGACGTTGAGACCGATGCCGATCAGCGCGTAGCTGGGCTGGCCCTCGCTCCAGTCGGCCTCGATCAGAATGCCGCCCATCTTGCGGTGCTCCATCTGGACGTCGTTGGGCCACTTGATCGTGGGTTGGAGCGGTGTGATCTGGCGGACGGCATCGGTCGTGGCGACGGGACTGATGATGCTGAGTCGCTTGAGCTCTTCGATTGAGGGACGGACGATCAGCGTGGTGTGGATGCTCTGGCCGGGCGGTGAGACCCAGATCCGACCCTTGGTGCCGCGGCCGGCGGTCTGCTCGTCAGCGACGACCACGGTTCCATGCGGCGCACCCTCTTCGGCGAGGCGGCGGGCGTCGTCCATGGTGGACGTCGTCTGAACGAGGTAGTGGAGGTCCTGTCCGAACTCGGTGGTCGTGAGCAGTGACCGGACGCGGTCGATGTCGAGGCGTTGGTCGGGCGGGAGCAGGTCGTGGTGGGTCATGCGGCGAGGCTAGCGAGTTAAACGGTACGACCCCGAGCTGGGCGGCTCGGGGTCGTTGTTGTTCGCCCAGGTAACCGGGCGACGTTTGTTCTCAGCGGCTAGGAGGCGCCCACCTCCACTGCGCTGCGTCGTCGGTACCTGGGCGAAAGCTGACTATGTCCCAAGTTGCATCACCTCCTTTCCTGCCTCGGAGGGTAGCACGGAAGTGAGCGCGGCCTCAATCCCAGTCAGAGGGCCGAAGTGACTTCGCGGACGAAGCCTTCGATGATCGGGGACTCCTTCGAGCTGTTCCTCGGTTGGGTCCATGGGTAGCAGGTCGTCGACTGCTCCCTCTGCGATCAAACCATGAGCGGGCGTAGACCGAAGCGGTGGAACTCGGGGTTGGCGCTGAGGATGTCGGTCGAGTCGGTCTCTCGCAGGAGCAGGACGGCGATCACATCTTCGAGCGTCAGGATTGAGTCGCGAAACTCGTTGCGGTAGGCGTCGAGGGCGGCGGTGAACTGGGCGAAGTCTGTTCGGTGGACGGTTCCGGGACGCAGAAAAAGGGCGCGCGCTACTTCTACTGCGTTGGCGCGCTCTCCCGATCCTTCGTTCGCGGTCTGGTGAAGGAACTGGCTGATCATGCCTTCTGTCGTAATCAACGCCTCGTAATGCATCGCCTCCATCGCGGCCCTCGCGCTGTCCCTCAAGGGGTGATCACGAAGACTGGTGACGAGCAGGAAGTCCGCGTGGATCAGGACCGGCACAGCCGATGCACCTCGTCCGGCCGGATGCCATGCTGGTTCAGGACCGAGAGGATGTAGTCGCGGCGTTTGTCGTCCTCGCGTCTGTTCGCCAGGCTGACTCGCCAGAGATCGCCAAGGACGTTGTCAGGCAGTAGACCGTCGTACAAATCGAGATCAGTTTCGCCGGACAGCAACAGCTCCTGCAGCTTCGACTTGCGCTCCTCGTCGCTTGATTGCGTCGCCATGGTGTTGCGCTCCTGTTCCAGCTACGCCAATCCTAGAGCGCAGCCGTCACCTCGCGGACGGAGTCCTCGACGATGGTGAGGATCTCGTTGACTTCTTCCGCTGTGGCGACGAGGGGCGGGGCGAGGAGGTAGCCGTCGTTGCGGACTCGGCTGATCAGGCCTCGACTCTGGCAGGCTTTGAGGAGCTTGGCTCCCATCGCGTCTTCGGCGGGAAAGGCTTCGTCGGTCTCGGGGTCCTTGAGGATGTCGAAGCCGCACATGAAGCCGAGGCCTCGGACGTTGCCGATGTGCGGGTTTTCGGTCAGGCGCTGGAGGCCGGAGAGGAGCTGGTCGCCTCGGGCGGCGGCGTTCTCGACCAGGCGCTCGTCCTCGAAGATCTGCAGGTTGCGCAGGCCGACGGCGGCGCCGGTGGAGTGGCCGGAGTTGGTGTAGGCGTGCATGAACTTGCCGGGACCGTCGGTGATCGTCTCGTGGACTTCCTTCGACCAGATGGCGGCGCCCATGGGCACGTAGCCGGAGGTGATCGCCTTGGCGATCGACATCATGTCGGGCTGGACGTCGAAATGCTCGAGCGCGAACCACTTGCCGGTGCGGCCGAAGCCGGTGATCACCTCGTCGGCGACGAGCAGGACCTCGTAACGGTCGCAAACCTCGCGCAGGCGGGGGAAGTAGTCGTCGGGCGGCGGGTAGACGCCACCGGCGCCCTGGACCGGCTCGGCGATCACGGCGGCGACCGTGTCGGGGCCCTCCTGCTCAATCGTGGCGACGATGTTGTCGATCATCAGGTTGCCGCTGTCGATCCGCCCGCCGCCGGTTGGCACCGCGTCGGGCGTGGTCGCGTTGATGATGTCCGGGACCGGCCGTCCGAACTGAGGCTTGAAGACCTGCATCCCGGTTGCGGCGGTCATGGCGACGGTGTTGCCGTGGTAGGCCTCGACACGAGTGATGATCTTCTGCTTCTCGGGCCGGCCCTTCTGAATCCAGTAGAAGCGAGCGGCTTTGACGTTGGTCTCGTTCGACTCGGAGCCTGAATTGGTGAAGTAGACCGCCTGCATGTTGTCGTAGGCGAGCTCGATCACCTTCTTGGCGAGGCGGATGGCCGGTTCGTTGGTGTAGCCCTCGTAGGAGTTGGCGAAGCCGAGCTTGGACATCTGCTCCAGAGCGGCCTGGCCGAGTTCCTCACGTCCGTGACCGACGGCGACGTTCCAGAGGGCGGACAGGCCGTCGATGTAGCGCCTACCGTCGGCTCCGTAGATGTAGACGCCCTCTCCGCGCTCGAACATGACCGGTTCCTGGTGGAAGTCGGGATGGAAGAGCGGGTGGACCCAGTGATTGAGGTCGTCCTCAACGAGCGCGCGGTATTGGGCGTTGTCCATTGGTGGGCTCCGGGGGATACGGCGGTTCTATGGCGGCAGAGTATGCGCTGAACCGTTACTGAGATAGGCGATTGGTAGGCAGATTGTTGAGACTGTTCAGTGCGGCGCGAGTGACCAGGCGGTCGTCCCACGGTTCCACATGAGCGGCGTAGATCAGGGTCGGCTCCGCGCCCTTGCCGGCGATCAGGACGAGATCATCGGGTTGCGCCAGCGAGACGGCACGCTGAATCGCCCGGCGGCGATCGGGTTGCTCGTCGAATGATCGTCCGCCGGCGTTGGTGAAGTGACTGGCGATCTCCTTAACCATCTCGACTGGATCCTCGGAGCGGGGATTTTCGTTGGTGATCACCGTGTGGTCGGCGTACTGCGCTGCGGCGGCGGCCATGCTGGACTTGCGAATCGGGTCGCGTTCGCCGGCGACGCCGAAGACGAGGATCAGACGTTCCTGGACGTGCGGTTTCAGAGTCTGCAACGCGAGATCGAGGGCCGGACCGGTAGCGGCGGCGTCGACGATCACGGTGAAGGGCTGGCCTTCATCGATGGACTCCATGCGTCCGGGGACCGGGCGCAGATCGTTGAGCGCGGCCTGCATCGCGATGGGTCCGACGCCCAGGCTCCAGGCTGCTCCTGCCGCCAACGCTGCATTGCCGAGGTTGTAGGCGCCGGGCAGCGGCAATCGCGCGCCGAGCGCGCCGGCGGGGGTGACGACGCGGATGTCTGAGCCTGTCGCGTCCTGCGCCGAGGCGAGGATGCTCACGTCGGCGGCGGTGTCCGGGGTTGCGGTAACGATCGTGGTGTGCTGGTTGTGGGCGGCGGCAATGGTCGGGTTGAGCGGGTCTTCGGCTCGCACGACGGCGGCCTGTCGGGGAGCCCCCCTCTGTCGCTCCGCGACATCTCCCCCCGCTTCGCGGGGGGAGAAAATCGGAACGTGGTTGTCGAGCGACTGGAAGAGCTTGAGTTTTGCCGCGAGATATTGTTCGCGCGTTTCGTGGAAGTCGAGGTGGTCGTCGGAGAGGCCGGTGAAGACGGCGACCTGAGTGTTGATCTGGTCGGCTCGGTGCAGTTCGAGGGCGTGGGAGCTGACCTCGAGGACGGCGTGGGTGTCGCCGGCGGCGACCATCTCCGCGAGTTTGGCCTGGATGACGTCGGCTTCGGGCGTGGTCTCGCCCGTTTCGTTGCGACTCCACTCGTCGCCGACGTGGAACTCGACGCCGTTGAGCAGGCCGGTCCGGTGTCCGGCGGCCGTGAGGATCGCGTGGATGAGATAGGTGGTCGTCGACTTGCCGTCGGTTCCGGTGACTCCGACGACGGTCAGTTTGCGGGCCGGGTGGTCGTGGAAGGCGGCGGCGATTTGGGGGAGAGCGACGCGGGTGTCCTCGACGCTGATGACGGTGGTGTCGGGATTGGCGTCGGCGATCGGTTGCCAGTGTTCCCGTCGGTCGGCCTGGACGACGAGCGCGGTCGCGCCGTTGGCGACGGCTGCTTCAAGGTATTGGTGGCCGTCCACGGAGAATCCGGGGACGGCGACGAATGCGTTTCCGGGACTGAGCCGGCGGGAATCCTGGCAGACTCCAGTGACCAGAGCTTGGAGGTCTCCCTGGACGACCTGGTGTGGAACTGCGTGGCAGATTTCTTGAATCTCCCGTGATCTGGGCGAAGGTGTAGTCATTTGCTGGAGTTTGGCCGTTCGAGCGATCGGGTTTGATCGGATTTGATCGGGTTTGTTCGATCTTGGGCTGGTTTTCTTCCCACTTCATCGCGGTTTCTACGCGAATGAACGGTGTTTGATCGCCAGGCCGCCTGTAAGCCGGGTTCTGTACCCGACGGTGGTGCGTCGGGTGGCGGTCATCCATCTGGGACGACGGTTACCCGCCGCCTCGAGCGACCTACCCGGAGGCGGCCCGGGACGAGCCGTGGCCTCTCTATTTGGTCTTGCTCCGGGCGGGGCTTGCTCAGCCGGCCGGTCGCCCGACCGCTGGTGCGCTCTTACCGCACCATCTCATCCTTACCGCCGCCGGCCACGAACAACACATGGTCGGCGGGTTGGCGGTGTGTTTCTGTGCGCTTTCCGTCAGCTCGCGCTGCCTGGGAGTTACCCAGCGCCCTGTCCCGCGGAGCCCGGACTTTCCTCGACTCCCGTACTAGCCGGAAGCCGCGACCGCCCGGCGGCCTGGCGACACTTACTGTATCGCGGTCGGCTGAGTTCAGCGGTCGAGGGCTTCGTTGGCCATGGCGTCGGCGCGCTGGTTGAGGTGGCGGCGGACGTGGGTGGGTTGGAAGGAATCGAGCTGGTCGACCAATGCACTGAGGTGCTCGTAGAGCGGCTTGAGCTGCTGGTTCTTGACCCGGTAGCGACCCTCGAGCTGGCGGACGATCAGTTCTGAGTCCAGTCGGAGTTCGAGTTCGGTGGCGCCGCGTTCGAGCGCGGCCTCGACGGCGGCGATGGCGCCCTGGTACTCGGCGACGTTGTTGGTGGCGCGGCCGATGGGATTGCCCCAGGCGTCGAGTTCAAGGCCGTCGGCGTCGCAGAGGACGGCGCCGTAGGCGGCGGGTCCGGGATTGCCGCGCGAGGCGCCGTCGGCGTAGGCGATGAGGTGCATGTGGGTGAGGTTAGCGGGGCCCTAGCTCTTCCCCGCTAGCGGCTGCAGAGGAGATTGAAACGGAGGTGTTATGGTAGGCTGCTGTCTGCGTGATCAAATCGTGAGAGAAAGCGTGAGAGAAGCAGCGACGTGCCACTCCCGAACACTCTGAAAAACGCCCCCCCCCCGAACCTTCGTGCTAGCTTAACGCTCCGTCTCCTCCTCGCGGGAGCGCTGGTCGCGGCGCTGGGGCTGGCGGTGTTCGCCACCACCGATCGCGGCGCGGCCCAGTCCGCTACAACGATCTGGTCCGCCACGCTGACGGCAGACACAGGAGCCTCAGACGGCGCAATCGGTTGCAGTAACACCAATCCGAGGCTCGACAATTGCTCAACCGCGACTGTCCTCACGGACGATGATTTCGACTACAGCGGCACCACCTACTCAGTCCGTTTCGTTCTCCGTTACAACGACCAGGATGAGCTTTTCATCGGCTTCTCGTCCGGCGGGTCAAAGGTCGATGGCGCCACGGCCAGAACGACCTTCGCCACGGTCACGCTAAACGTTGATGGACACCCGTTGACCCTCTCAAGCTCTAGTGGCCAGTTCAGCAACTATTGGAACTACAATCCGGCCACGGATTGGGCTGACGGCACCACCGTGCAGTTGTCCCTGACCGAATCCGCCGCCTCAACCCCGAGCACCACCACCCTGAGCCCGGAAGCCGGCGTGGTCGGGCAGGCCGTGCAACGCTCGCTGGACGCGCTGACCGACTGCGGCGGCGCGAGCAAGACCGGCCAGCCCGCGCTGTTCGCCGACTGCGTCGCCCTGCTCAAGGCGCGGCCCCACCTGGTCAACGAGTGGGGCAGCTTCAGCGATGCCACCGTGCACCGCAACAAGATCAACAACTTCGCCCTCAACTGGTCGCCCGACGTGCCGCTCGCCGACTGGTTCGGCGTCACGGTCGGCAACTACAAGGGCCAGCAGCGGATCAAGCGGATCGAACTGCCGCGCGGCCACACCGTCCGCTTCGAGTACGTCAACCTCGTGCCTCCGTTCAATACCGAAGTGCGCACCACCGCCTCGGTCGAGCCGACCCTCTGGGGCCGAATCCCCGACGTCCTGGGCGAGCTGACCGCGCTCAATGTGATCGACTTCACCGGCCAGCGACTCGGCGGACCGATCCCCGCCGCCATCGGCCGGCTGCCGCAGCTGCGCTCCCTGTTCCTGGCCAACAACCGGCTCACCCTGGCCAGCCCCGAGGCGATGCTGCCGACGTTCGAGTACCCCCAGCGGATGGAGCGCATCCGCCTGCTGCCCAATGGCCCCGTGCCGACCGATTACGCCTACCAATACATCGACAACGAGGGCGTCGAGCATCGCGCCTGCCTGCCCGCCGTCTGGCTCGACATGGACCGAGACAACGACAACCTGACCAACCGCTCCGAACGCAACCTGCAGGGCGTCAAGTACTACAAGGCCAGGCCGAGCGCGACGCAACCGCTCTTCGCGCCCTGCGAGTGAGCGCCGCGATCGTAACGTGAAGGACGAGCGCGGGTGAACCGTCCGAGAGGCCCGAGTGTCAAGCTGGCGGTCTGGGCGGTGTATCCGAGGAAGTAGGACGGTCGGACGGTGAATGCCACCCGCCGCCTCAAGGGTCCGTACGAGGATCCGATCATGGTGTGTCTGCCGGGGTCGGGGAAGTGGGTGGTCCTGGAGTCGGTGGAGGCCGAGCGGGTCCCCGAATAAATCGGGGACTGGAGCGGGTTACGCCTTGAGCTGGGTGGTGACGGAGTCGTCGAAGACGATGACCCGGTCGACGAGGTGTTCGATCAGGTCTCGTTGCTGGGGGAAGTCGAGGTCGCTCCAGTCTTCGCGGACTCGTTGCAGGCGTTGATCGCGGCGGCGGCGGCGCTCGGCTTCCCGCTCCTGGGCCTGGGCCCGGTTCTTGATCTGGGCGAGGTCGGCGCTGGCCGACTCCCACTCGGCGATGATGTCCGCGCCGGCCTCGTGCAGCGCCGAGGGCGGCGGATCGCCGGCGGCGGCGTCTTCGAGCAGTTGGGCGAGCTTGCGATCGATAGCTCGCAGGCGAGCCTCGGCCGATGAGACGGCGACGGCGGTCTCGGCGGCGAGCGCGGTATCGTCCTTGCCGATGTTGAGCACGGCCGCTTCGCCGCCCTGGCGCTCGCCGCGGATATGGGCGAGCACCTCGTCCTCGAGGTCGTCGGCGCGGCGCGTGTGGTAGCCGCCGACCGACTGGTTGGTGCGGGCCTCGGACTGGTAGTAGCGGTAGGTCGCGGCGGCCGTGTCGCCGCCGGCTTTGCGCCATTGCTGGCGTCGGGTGACGCCGATCATGCGGGTCTGGTCCTCGCCGCACCAGACGAGGCCGGCGAGGAGGAAATCGGAGGGATGGCTGACCCCCGTGGCGGTCCGGCGTTGTTCCATCTGTTGGCCGACGGCGGCGAAGTCGGGTTCGGAGACGATCGCCTCGTGATTGTTGGGCATGCTCACGCCGAGCTTGTCGTAGCGTCCGATGTAGACGGGATTGCGGAGCAGGTCTCGGATCGTGACCATGCTCCAGTTGCGGCCTCGGCGGGTCTGGTAGCCCTCTTCGTTCAGACGCTGGGCGATCCGTCGGATGCCGAGTCCGTCGTGCAGGCAGAGTTCAAAGATGCGCCGGACGACGGCGGACTCTTGCTCGTCGATCTCGTACTTGCCGTCGTCGCCGACGCGGTAGCCGTAGGGCGGACGGCCGATCGCCTGGCCGAGCCGGGCGCGTTCCTGCAAGCGCTGACGGCGACGCTCGGCGTCGGTGTCGGGGTCGCTGTGCATCCGCCAGAGGTCGATCAGCGAGGTCTCGTCGATCGGTCCGTCGGCGAGCGAGATGAGCTGGACGCCTCGGGCGCGCAACTGGAGCACGGTTCGGACCGCCTGCGTGGCGTCGTGGCCGAGGTTGGCGAAGCTCTTCGTGACCACGAACGTAAAACCGCGGGATTCCTCGTTCAGGTGCCGAAGCAACTGCGCGAGGCCGGGTCGTTCGCGGCCGTGCGAGGTGTCGGTGTCGAGGAAGGTCGCGGTCGGCTCGAAGCCCTGTTGTTGGCAGTAGGCGAGGAATTCGACATTCTGCTCAACCAGCGAGGGCAGCCGGACGGCGGTGGTCGCCGCGACCGGCTCACCGTCCCCTTCCAATCTGGTCAGGTGATCGCTGGGCTGGCTGAGATATCCGATGGCGCGCACAGATTGATGCTATGCCGTCCGCATGAGGAGTACTAGGGGAGCACTAGGTAACGCGCAGCAAGCATCCACATGATGGACATTCGACGGCCCGCGTGCCGCGACGCGCCCTTGTGACGACGATTGTCGGGAGCGTCAACCGGCATTCGGCGCAGACGCCGCCGGCGACCGTCGCGACGACTCGCGGACGGCGACGACGGTACTGGTCGTAGGCGGCGAGATCGTCGCCAGTGAGTTTGTCGCGCAGGATCTCGACCTGGCGGGAGAACTCGTCGACACGTTCCTGGGCATCGCCGCGCTCGACCTCGAGCTCCGACTGTCGGGCGTTCCAGGCGTCGAGCGCGTTGGTGCGCAGTTGCTGCAGCCAGGCGCCGGCCTCGTGGGCGAGTTCAGCGTCGTTTGACGCCCTGGTCTCGGCCTCGGTCAGCGGCGGCAACTGCTGCCGTTGCGCGTAGAGGTCACGCTGGAGTTCCTCCAGCGTTCGGTGATCGGTGATCGAGCCGGAGTAGAGCCGGTTGTCGGTCACTTCAATCCGGCGTTGGGCGGTCTGGACGATGGCGTGAGCCTCGCGCACCGCGTGGTCGGCCTGGCGCGCTTCCTCTGCCTGGGCCTCGATCTCGGCCTCGAGTTGTCCGATGAACGGCGGATCGGAGATCTGATCGAGTACCGCCTGCAGCTCGCGCTTGGCCTGATCGCGCTGGATGTCGACTTCCTGGAGTTGCTGCAGCCCTTCGAGGTCCATTGGAGCAGCTCGTTTTCGTGGTGAGCGGTCGAGTGCCGCGGATGGGATGAGCGCCGGTCGCAGTACGCGACGGATCGAGTGTATGCCCGACGACTGCGATAGCCAATATCGCGAGACATGGTCGGCCGCGGGCGCTGCTGGGACCGGCAGCGCTGATAGGCTGGCTCCACGATGACTGCCGAGGGTGGGACGGCGAATACGCCGGTCCGACGCACGACTTCCTTGCTGATCAACGTCTCGACGCTCCTCCAGGAGCCGATCGGGTCGTTGCGACGCTTCGACGTCGACGGCGCTCGCGGCAGCGGAATCAACGGAGCAGTGAACGGATCATTGCGCCTGTTGCGGACCGATCAATCGATCCTGGCGACAGCGGAACTCTCGAGCTCCGTGACAGACCTCTGCGGCGGTTGCCTGGAGGAGATTGAACTCGATCTAGAGTTGTCCTTCGACGAGGAATTCTGGCCGTCCATGGACTTCATCACCGGCACAGTGATCGAGCCGCCGCCCGAACGCGCCGGCTTCGCGGTGATCGACGGTCAAATCGACTTGTCGGAGGCCGTGCGACAATATGTGGAAATGGGACGTCCGATGAGTCCGCGCTGCGGATCGGATTGTCCGGGACTGGACACAAGCACGTCGACGGAGCCGCTGGTGGATGCTCGCTGGGCGGCGCTGTCGGCGCTGAAGATTGATCCCGAGGGAGATTGAACCGATGCCACCGCTTCCGAAGCGCAAGTATGCCAAGACGCGACAACGACTCCGACGCCAGCACCACGCCGTGCAGCGACCCAAACTGGTCACCTGTCCGGAGTGCAACGAGACCCACCAGGCGCACCGTATCTGCTGGGCCTGCGGAATGTATCGCGGACGCAGCGTGATCGAGCTGGAGGACTAGCGGTGTCCGACGACCCGGCCACCTCTCCGACTGCCCCACCGACCGCGTGGCTCTTCCCCGGACAGGGCGCGCAAGAGGTCGGCATGGGCCGCGACCTCTACGAGGCCTTTCCCGAGGCTCGTGAGATCTTCGAGGAAGCGGACGAGGCGCTGGGACGCTCGCTGTCGAGCGTGATTTTCGAGGGCCCGGACAAGGTCCTGCGCCAGACGGTCAACACGCAACCGGGCATCCTGGTCACGTCGCTGGCGGCCTGGCGCGCTGCGACGGCCGCCGGACACGAGGCGCTGGAGGCCGCGCCGGTCTGCACCGCGGGACACAGTATGGGCGAGTATTCCGCGCTGGTCGCGGCAGGCTCGCTGAGCGTCTCGGAGGCAGTCCGATTGGTCGCCAAGCGAGGCGAACTGATGCAGGAGGCCGGAGAGCAGAATCCCGGCACGCTGGCTGCGGTGCTCGGCATGGCCGAGGCAGACGTGCAGGCAGTCTGCGACGAAGCCGGCGCTGAGGTCTGCAATCTGAACGCGACCGGGCAGATCGTGATCGGCGGCGCGGTACCGGCGGTCGAGCAAGCGGCGGCGCTGGCCGAGGAGCGCGGCGCCCGCCGCGTGGTGATGCTCAATGTCGGCGGCGCGTTTCATACCTCGCTGATGGCGCAGGCATCGGACGCGATGGCCCCGATCATCGCCGAGGCGGACGTCTCCGATCCGAAGACGCCGGTGATCGGCAATGTCGCCGCCGAGCCATTGACCAGCGCCGACGATGTCCGCGCCGATCTGACGGCGCAGATTCGACGGCCAGTGCGCTGGGAAGACACCGTGCTGCGCATGCACGAGATGGGCGTCTCGCGTTACGTCGAGATGGGACCGGGCAAGGTCCTGACCGGACTGGTCCGCACGACGCTGCGACCGCTCAAACTGCCTACCTCGCCCACACTGGTCAACATCAGCGATCGGGAGAGCGTTGGCGGCTAGCGGCAGACGGGCTACGACGCCGAGGATTCGCCCCGACGCGGAGGACAACGCCAGGGTCCGCGCCTTCTGTGCGCTCTTCGAGGCCGAGTTCGGCATCAGACCGGCCACGACCGCGCTGCAGCGATCTCACGAAGATGTCCCGATGTCGGACGACAAGGCTCAGCGCGCTGCCGTACTCGTCGGCGGGGTGATCAATCGCCGCGAAGAGCTCGATGCACTGATCGACAACCTGGCCGATCGGTTGCCGCTCGATCAGATCGCATTGGTCGACTTGACAATCCTGCGCATTGCGCTGTTTGAAATGCTCTTCGATAATGGCTCGGTACGCCCGAACACCGCCGTCCGACAGGCGGTGTCGCTGGCCAAGCGATTCGGCGACGATGGCAGTCGCCGATTCGTCAGCGGCGTCCTGGGCACGGTCACACGGAACCGTCTGCAGGCTGGGACTGCGGAGTAGTTGGAGGAAGCAGTATGGCCCTGTTTGATCGGATCAAGGACATCATCGTCGACCAACTGTCGGCCGACCCCGACGACGTCAATCCGGAAGCGTCGTTCGTCGACGACCTGGGCGCTGACTCGCTCGACCTGGTCGAGCTGATCATGTCCTTCGAGGACGAGTTCCGCGACGAGGTGCCCGACCTGGAGATCTCGGACGAGGACGCCGAAGGAATCGGCACGGTGCAGGACGCGATCGACTTCCTGGTCTCCAAGGGCGTCTCGGACGAATAGGCTCTCCACCGTTACGGTGAGCGGGTCTTACCAACACGGCGATCCCTCTGTAATCGGGTACGCTGACTGCCGATGAACATCTTCGGCGTCGGAATCCCAGAAATCCTGGTCGTGCTGCTGCTGGCGGCAGTGATCTTCGGGCCGGGCAAGCTGCCCGAGATCGCGGGACAGTTCGGCCGCGCGATCCGCGAGCTGCGCGAGTACGCCCGCGATTTCCGCGACGAGTACCTGACCGACTTCGAGGAGGTCCGCGAAGAGCTGATTGAACAGCGCTTCGAACTGCAGCAGATCGACGCCGATATCCGGGCCGATCTCGAACAGGCCGAAGCCGATGTCCGCGGCGCAGTGCGCGATGCCGAAGTGATGACCGAGGAAGCGATCGAGGCGGCTCGCGATGGTGGAACAGCGGAGTCTTCAACATCGACAGCAACGACCGAGGACTCTGACGAAGAACAGCAGCAAGAGCAGCGCCAGGTGAGACGCGTACGCAGGCGTCGACCGGTGGTCCGCCCGCGCAAGGTCGCCGCCGCAACCGCCGGCGCAGGCGATGCCGAGGCGGCGGATACCGCCGAGCCCGCGCGTCCGTCCAACGTGATCTCGCTCAACCGCCGACGTCGCGATCTCGATCGCGATGCCCAGTAGCGCTCCCGTCATGCTGTTCTGCGCTTCACGGCTGCGTTCACGACGACTGGCTGGCTGCTAATGGCCTCCCGACCAGTCCCCTCGCCGTCCGAGCTGCCGGAACCGCCCGACCTCTCGGAACTCGATGTCGTCGCCGAAGACCTCGACGTGGTCGACGAGGGCATGGGCGACGATCTGCCCCCGGGGATGCCTCCGGGCGCGCCGCCCGACGATCCCGAGGGCGCCGAACTCACCCTGGGCGAACACCTTAATGAGATTCGCCAGCGACTGACCGTCGCCGTGCTGACCATGGTCCTGACGACCGTGCTCGCCCTCGTCTTCGCTTCGACCATCCTCGATTTCCTGCTCGAGCCCGGCCGCGAGGCGCTGCCCGAGTTCCGACCGATTTACACCGAGCTGCTCGGCTTCATCGGGGCCTACATCAAGATCTCGCTGATGCTCGGTCTGGCCGGGGCGATGCCGGTGATCGTCTATCAGATCTACGCCTTCATCCATCCCGGACTGACCCGCGCCGAGCAGAAGTGGATCATGCCGATCGTCGGCATGGCGACGATCGCCTTCGCCTGCGGCGGCGCGTTCGCCTTCTTCATCGGCTGGCCGCCGGCGCTCTCCTTCCTGCTCAACTTCGGCCAGGACATCGCCGACCCCCAGGTCAGAATCAACAACTACATCGACATGCTGACCCGCTTCGTGATCTGGACCGGCATCGTCTTCGAGCTGCCGCTCTTCCTGATGGGCCTCGGAGCGATTGGCCTCGTCACCTCAAAGAAGCTGCTCGGTATGTGGCGCTGGGCGATCATCGGCTCGTTCCTGCTCGCCGCGCTGATCACGCCCTCGATCGACCCGGTCACCCAGACCTTCGTCGCGGTGCCCACGCTCGGCCTCTACGTCCTCGGAGTGGTGCTCGTCCGGCTCGTCGAGAACCGCACCGTGATCCCGGTGATCGAGTCCGACCTCGACGACGAAGATGACGAGCCCGAAGGCCAGCCCGCCTAGCCCTCCATTCCCTCTCGCTCCGGTCCCCTCTCCCTCTGGGAGAGGGCTGGGGTGAGGGTCCCCACACGCCCCTGTTGCCCCCGACACAGCACGCCTCACCTCAGAACATTCATCTGCATATAATCGCCAACGCTCGACAAACCGCAACGCACCGGAGCGTCCACGATGACCGTCGCAACACTCAACCAGACACCTGGACTCGCCTGGATTGGCCCGGAATTCCGCGGAATAGTCGGGAAGAATCCAGACCAATCGAGAAGAATCTGGACAAATCTAGACAAACCTGAACACCTCGCAGCACAATCCTCAGTCCACAGCAGCAAATCCGGGCATTTCGGCCAGAATTTCTCCGCCAAGAGCCCGAAATCGGAAATCTGAGTCGCAAACCACCGTGGTCGTAGACTGACGCCGTGGATGCTCAGCTACTGGAACTGCTGAACGCGAAGATCGCCGGTTGCACCGCGTGTCGGTTGCACGAGGGTCGCACGCAGACCGTGCCCGGCAACGGCGATCCCAACGCCGAGCTGATGTTCATCGGCGAAGCGCCCGGCGCCAACGAGGATCAGCAGGGGCTGCCCTTCGTCGGACGCGCGGGTCAACTACTGGACGAGCTGCTGGGCGAAATCGGATTCCAGCGGCCCGATGTGTTCGTCGCCAATGTGATCAAGTGTCGGCCCCCGAGCAATCGCGACCCGATGCCCGACGAGATCAGTTGCTGCGAGGTCTACCTGCGCGAACAGATCGAGGGCATTCGGCCCAAGCTGATCGTCCTGCTGGGCCGCTTCGCCACGCAGTACTTCCTCCCCAACGCGAAGATGGGCGAGGCCCGCGGCCAACCCTTCCAGGCCGGTCCCTGGCTGATCCTGCCCGTCTACCACCCGGCCGCAGCGCTCAGGAACTCGAACCTGATGTCGACCATGCGCCAGGACTTCGCCATCATTCCGCCGCTGCTGGCGAACGCAGAGCGGCCCGAGGTCGTGCCGGTCCGGGTCGGCCACACGCATGGTCCGCCGGCCGAGGATGACGATTCACAACGATCACTGCTATAGCAACACCGCAACGGAACGAAGCAGAGTGAGGAAGCCGTGGCAGACGTGTCCGATATAGCCGAGGACGCCTTGCGCGTCGTGCCGTTGGGTGGGCTGGGCGAGATCGGGCGCAACATGATGGTCTACGAGACGGCCGAGGACATGGTCGTCGTCGATGCCGGCCTGCTCTTTCCCTCGGACGATATGCACGGCGTGGACTACATCATTCCCGACGCCACCTATGTGCTCGAACGTCGCGACAAGCTGCGCGGCTACCTGATCACGCATGGCCACGAGGATCACATCGGCGCACTGCGCTTCCTGATCCCGCAGCTCCAGGCGCCGATCTACGCCTCGCCGTTGGCGCTGGGACTGATCGGCTGGCGGCTGGAGGAGACGGGAATCCTGGACGCGAAGATGATCGAGGCGGGCAGCGGCTCAGTCTTCGATTTCGGCACGATGACGGCCGAGTTCTTCCCCGTCGCGCACTCGATTCCCGACGCCTTCGGCATCGCCCTGCGCACGCCGGCGGGCCTCGTCGTTCACACCGGCGACTTCAAGATCGACCACACACCGGTGATGTCGGAACCGACCGACCTGCAACAGCTCGCTGCCTACGGCCAGGAGGGCGTGCGCCTGCTCTGCTCGGACTCGACCTACGCGGACAAGTCCGGCGTGACGCCGTCGGAGACGGTGGTCGGCGACGCGCTGGAACAGATTCTGCTCACCGCGCCGGGACGGGTGATCATCGCAACCTTCGCCTCGCAGATCGCACGGATCCAGCAGATCATCGACGCCGCCGACGAATCCGGTCGCGTGGTCTACGCGACCGGCCGCTCGATGGAGAAGAACATCGACATGTCGCGCGACCTCGGCTACGTGCGGACCGATGATCGACGCCTGCGGCCAATCACCGACCTCGGGTCCGCCCATGACGAGAACACGGTGGTCATCTGCACCGGCGCGCAGGGCGAGCCGATGGCGGCGCTATCAAGAATGGCGACCGGCTCGCACCGCGAGGTCAATCTCAAGCCCGGCGACACAGTGGTGCTCTCGTCCTCGCCGATTCCTGGCAACGAATCGGCGGTCAACAACACGATTAACAACCTCTACCGGCGCGGCGTCGAGGTGCTCTCGGTCGGCTCCGGACACGAACACGTCCACGTCCGGGGGCACGCAGCGCAGGAAGAGTTGAAGACGGTCATCTCGCTGACTGAGCCGCAGGCATTCGTCCCGATCCACGGCGAGTATCGACACCTGGTGATTCACTCGAAGCTGGCCGAATCGATGGGCGTCGCCGACGACGAGCGCCACATTCTGCTCGACGGCGACGTGCTCGAACTGACAGCCGACCGATCCGAAGTGGTCGACCAGGTGCCGGCCGAGTACGTCTATGTCGACGGCATGAACGTCGGCGGTGTCGACCGCGCGATCATCCGCGATCGGCAGAAGCTGGCCGGAGACGGGTTCTTGTTGGTCGCCGTGCCGATCGATGAAGAGACCGGCGAGTTGTCCGGCGAGATTGAGGTCGCGGCGCGCGGATTCGCCGAGATCCACGCGGCGAACAGCCTCAAGTCAGGGGCCTCACAGGTAGCTCGCGATGTGTTGAAGTCGAGAGCCAACGCGAATCGTCCGGCGCCCTGGGACAAGCGCCAGCGCCAGGTCCAGCAGGAAGTTTCAGCCTACCTTCGACGCGAGACGCGGCAACGTCCTATGGTGGTAGTGGTGGCGGTACAGGTCTGATTGGCAGCATCCGACCTGTCCACGGGTAGATGAACTGATGTATGTCGAGACGCGCGGCCTCTAGCCGGACCAAGCGGGCGCTGCCCGATCGCATCACCCTCTGGATTTCCGAGCACGGCGGACTGGTCGCCGGATCGTTGATCGTGACCGTGGCCACGGTGTTCGCGGTCTGGGTCACGATGGCGTCTCTGCCGTTCGGCGACCAGCGCGAAGTGGTCGTCCACTGGTTCGGCGGCGGCGCGTATCTGTTGGCGGCGGTGGTGGCGGTGTTCGGCGTGCTGGCCGGCATCCAGCGAGTGCGCTCGACGGTGCGCCAGGATCGACGTCTGATCCGCCAGAGCAGCGGCGTCGGACTGGCAGCGCTTGCGCTCTGGGGGATCGCCGGGGCGATCACGCCGGATGCGTCGCTGGGCGGCGTCTCGCTGGCGCGTTATGGCGCGGGCGGCCAGGTCGGAGGATGGCTCGATTCGCCGGTGGGCTGGGGTCTGATCCTGATCGGTCTGGTCGGAGCGTTCGTCCTGATCGCGCCATCGGCGGCTCAGAGTCTCGCCAATGCGGCCGGGCGCGGATTGGAAGCGTCGCTGCGCTATGCCGGACGCGAGATCAGAGACAAAGGTCCCGGCGTCCTGGCGGCGATGGCTCGCGCCGCCGGGCGCGGGTTCGTCGCCTTGCTCTACGCGATCTGGGCGGCAATCCGCTGGGCTGGTCGCGAGCTGCGGTTGGCCATTGGCGTGATTGGCGATCAGTGGAGAGAGTCGCGCGGAGACCCACCGCAGCAACAACATCAGCCTCCAGTCGCTGTGGCAAACCCACCTACTCCTGTGCCGCCAGTGGCGGAGGAACCTGCCTGGCCGCCGATGGCGGAGTCGGTTGAGGAAGAGCCGGAAGCGGCGGTCGAGCAGCCACCGAGCACGCCGGCGCCGAACGTCGCCGCCGCTCCTCCCTCGACGCTGCGGACGCTTGATCGGACTGCGGCCGACGGCTGGCGGCTGCCGCCGATCAGCCTGCTGGATGAGGATCCGGCGGCCACGCTGCGTTCCATCGCAGAGGACCAGGCCCGGATCATTGAGCAGACCCTGGCTTCATTTGGCGTCGACGCCAGCGTGACGCAGATCAACGAAGGGCCGGCGATCACCCAGTTCGGGGTTGAGCCGGGCTGGGAAGTGAAGACTCGCCTGACGCCGGCCAGGGATGAGTCGGGCGCTCCGCTGCTGGACGAGCACGGTCAGCAGATCATGCAGACGGAGGAGGTCTCGCGGACCCGGGTGCGGGTCAACCGGATTACGCGGCTGGCCGACGACCTGGCGCTGGCGCTGGCTGCGCCGTCGATTCGGATCGAGGCGCCGGTGCCGGGACAGCCGATCGTCGGGGTCGAGGTGCCGAATGCGGATACGCGGATCGTGGCGCTGCGAGGGCTGATCGAGTCCGAGGAGTTCAATCAGCAGGCGGCGCAGGGCGGGCTGCCGATTGCGCTGGGCCGCGACGTGACCGGCAATCCGGTGATCGCCGACCTGACGCGGATGCCGCATGTGCTGATCGCCGGGGCGACCGGGTCGGGCAAGTCGGTCTGCATCAACACGATCATCTCCTCGCTGCTGATGCAGAAGTCGCCGGAGGAGGTGCGGCTGATCCTGGTCGACCCGAAGCGGGTGGAGTTGACCAACTACGGAACGGCGCCGCACCTGGCCTTCTCGCATGTCGTGACCGAGCCGGATGAAGTGGTCTCGGTGCTGGGCGTGGTGGTGGCGGAGATGGACCGCCGCTATCGCAAGCTGGAGGAGAACAGGGCTCGCAACATCGTCGCCTACAACGCGCTGCCGTCGATCGACAAGCGGATGCCGTACTGGGTCGTGGTGCTGGACGAGTTGGCCGACATGATGATGGCGGCGGCGGCTGAGGTCGAGGGACAGATCGTGCGGCTGGCGCAGCTGGCGCGCGCGGTCGGGATTCACCTGGTGATCGCGACGCAGCGGCCGTCGGTCGACGTGGTGACGGGCTTGATCAAGGCGAACTTCCCCACGCGGATCGCGTTCGCGACGACGTCGCAGACCGACGCCCGGGTGATCCTGGATCGGGCGGGGGCGGAGAAGCTGATGGGTCGCGGCGACATGCTGTACATGTCGTCGGACTCGATCAAGCCGCGCCGGGTGCAGGGCGCGTATGTGTCGGACGCGGAGATTGAGCGTCTGCTGGAGTCCTGGATGTCGCACAACCAGGCGGAGCCGGAGCGCAGTTCGCTGGATGAGGCGCTCGAAGAGCTGGCCGAGGAGTCGCCGACGGCGGCCGAGGAGGCGCAGGCTCGGGCGGCGCAGGCGGAGCTGCGCAGCCTGACCTCGACGCTGGAGACGGCGCTGGATGCCGAGGGCTCGGAGGAGGCGGACATCGTGGTTGAGCCCGCGCCGATCGCTGGGACGGAGCTGGACACTCGACTGGCTGAGGCGACGGAGTTGGCGCGGGAGTATGAGCGGGTGTCGGCGACGCTGTTGCAGCGCCGGATGCGGGTTGGCCGGCCCCGGGCGGAGCGGCTGATCGAGCTGTTGGCCGAGGCGGGGGTGATCGAACAGTCGGACGGCGGGCGTTCGCGGCGGGTGCTGGCTCGCTAGTTCCAGCCCGCCCGCGTGACCGTCGCCCGCTGAAGCGGAGGTGTTTGCTACGCTACTGCTTACGTGATCGCCATGTGAGAGAAGCAGTGACGTGACCACCTCGAACATTCTGAAAAACGCACCCCCCCGAACCTCTGTACTAGCTTAGCGCTCCGTCTCCTCCTCGCTGGAGCGCTGATCGCCGTTGCAGCGCTGGCGCTGTTCGCCACGACGGATCGCGGCGCGGCCCAGTCCGCCACGACGATCTGGTCCGCCACGCTGACGGTCGACGTCGACGTCGCCGCCGACTACTACGGCTGCGGCGGCGCCGAAATTGGGCTAGACGACTGCTCAGACGCGCTCGACGAAGAGACATTTACCTTCGCCGGCACCACCTACACGATCAGCGAGTTCTATTACTACCCGGAGGCCTCCGGGGACCCACTGACTCTCAAATTCGCCAGCGGCGGGGCCACCGCCTGGAAAACGGCCCTCAGTTCGCTCACGCTGAACGTGGGCGACTCCGCGTTAGCCATCAGCAACGCCACCGTCTACGCACATCTTGACGACGAATTGTATTGGGATTTCGACGCCGAATGGGCGGACGGCGACGAAGTTGCACTGTCGCTGACCGGACCCGTCTCCCCAACCACGTCGGTCGGCGGCATGGTCTCGACCGGCAAGCGAGATATCGTGGTCGACACGAGCACGGTTAGCGGCTGGCTGATTGTCGACGGCGTCAAAAAAGACCATGTCGGGATCGTCCGCCTGCTGCCACCTCCCGGATCGATCCCCATCAAGCGCGCCATGTTCACAACGGCCGGGGCGAGCTATATGCACGAGGGAGAGACCATCACCGAAAACAACTTCAAGGTAAGCAAGAATGGGAAGGTCAGCTACACCGGCGCGGCGTTCGCTGAAGTCACTAACCTCGCCATCCTCTCCGTTGTGATCACCGACAGCAAAGCCAAGGCCGCGACTGTGCTGTTGAAGATCCCCATCTCCGTGCGGCAGCCGCTTCCGCCCCGGCTCGCCGCCTCGGGCGCTCCCTACAACGGTTGGGCAGTGACGGCGGGAGAGTCCAGCGACAACATCGGCACCGTCTACGGCATCGCCTTCGACGGAGACCTCGTCAAGTTCCCCCGCCACCCCAAGTTCCGCTACGAGATCACCCAGGCGGTCGATCTTGCCCAGGTGGGCGATGAGGTCGGGGATGCACTGCTGGTCGGCAAGCATCATCCCGCATTCAAGATCGGCAAGACCACCGGACAGGTCAGCTACACCGGCGAGCGGCTGACGGGCTTTCAGGTCAGGATCACGATCCGTATCACCGACAAGAAGAATCTAGCCGCGCCCGTCGAGGTGATCTCCTTGGTGTCGGTCACGCAATCCGGCCGCACCCCGTCCGCAACGCCGCCCGAAACCCGCACCTACAACGAGCGCCACCCAGCGCCCGCCGTCTGGCCGGGCTTTGTCTCCGACGCCTGCCCCGTCAAAGCGGGCTACGTCAACTTCGGGACCGAGACCGAGTGCCACTACCTGACCGAAGCGGAGTACCGCGAATACTGCGCCGACAGCCGCCGCTGGCGGCGGGACCACTGCCGGGGCTGGAGTCCGCCGTACCTGACCAACTCCGGTTCGTAGCCACGCTCTCGGACGACCACCCGACCGAGTGGTGGTTCCCGATCGGCCGCGGCACGTGCGACATGAAGGGCGAGCGCGGGTGAACCGTCCGAGAGGTCCGAGTGTCAAGCTGGCGGTCTGGGCGGTGTATCCGAGGAAGTACGACGGTCGGACGGTGAACGCCACCCGTCGCCTCAAAGGTCCCTACGAGACGCTGATCACGGTCTGCCTGCCGGGGTCGGGGAAGTGGGTGGTCCTGGAGTCGGTCGAGGCCGAGCATGAGGGTCACATCTGCGGCCTGCATGAGCATGATCTGGGGTTGTTGGTGGTCAGCGGCGACTAACGAAGCCCCCCTCTGTCCCTACGGGACATCTCCCCCCTGGAGGGGGGAGAGGGGAATGGGGAGCGGGTCGAGCGGTGCGCCGACCTCTTCGACCGATGCCGGAACCTGTTCGGCGCCGGGGCTGTTGCGTCCGGCTTCCCAGTCGAGGTATTCGGGCCAGCGGAACATCGACATTCGTTCGCGGCGATCGAGGCCTCGGATTCTGCGCGAGCCCATGTCGACCCAGAACTCGGGCCGGATCTGGCGGCCGACTTCTTCGCGCAGCGCCTGCGAGACGACGATTGATCCCCCGCGTCCCTTGGCCATGATGCGGGCGGCCATGTTGACGGTGCGGCCGAGGATGTCGCCGCCGGGGCGGAGGATGACATCGCCTCGGTGGACGCCCATCCTGACCCGGACGGGCCAGGAGGCGCCGCGCTGGTCGGCGATCTCGGTGACCTTTTGCTGGACGTGGGCGGCGCAGCGGAGCGCCTGCATCCCGTCGGCGAAGACGATCAGGAAGCCGTCGCCGGTGAGCTTGACCTCGAACCCGGCGTGCTGGTGCAGCTCTCCACGGACGATCTCGTTATGTTCATCAATGATCGTTTCCCACTGGAGATCGCCGAGGCGCTCGGTCAGGTTGGTGGAGTCCTCGATGTCGGTGAAGAGGACGGTGGCCGACTTGCCCTGCTGAGGCAGGAGGGCGGCGGTGACCGCTCGGCCGCAGTTGGGGCAGAAGGATGAGGCCGGCGGCGGCACTTCGCCGCAGAAGGCGCAGGCGCGCGCTTCCTCCTCTTCGGGACGTCCGCCCAACCAGGAAGGCGGCGCGTCGACATTCGAGCGCCGCCAGCGTTCGTATTGGGGATCGTCAGCCACCGGATTTCACTCTCACAACGCCCGCCACGGGGCCCGTCACGGGGCTCACCGCGGGGCCCGCCACGGCAGGCGCGCCAGATGATAACAGCGCGGGCGTACGCGCGCCTGGTCTGGGCGTCGGCTTGACGGTATCAAGCCAGGGGGCGCGGGACACGGGAGGCGAGCTACCAGATAGGGCAATTAACGCTGGCGTGACACAGGCTCCTTGCGGCGCAGCGGGCGTCGCCGTCGTCCGTAGGCCTGATCGCTCCACTGCTGTAGGTCTTCGCCCAGCGCGGCCTGGTCGCGGCGGAGCTCGATGATCTGGTCGCGCAGGGCTGCGGCTTTCTCGAACTCGAGGTCTCGGGCGGCCTGTTTCATGCGCGACTCGATCTCGGTGATCATCCGGGCGATCTGGTCGGGGGTCATGTCCTCGGGGATGTTTGCGCCGAGTCCGTCGTCGTAGGCGGCGCCGTCCTCGGCGACCATCTTCTGCTCGAACTCGTCGCGGACCTGGTTGGCGACGTCGGCGGCGATGTCGCGGATTTCCTTGGTGATCCCGACCGGCGTGATGTCGTGCGTCCTGTTGTACTCGTCCTGCGCCTGTCTTCGTCGGTGGGTCTCATCGATGGCGTGACGCATGGAGTCGGTGATGCGGTCGGCGTAGAGGATGGCGTGCGAGTTGACGTGGCGGGCGGCGCGTCCGATGGTCTGGACCATCGTGCTCTCGTTACGCAGGAAGCCCTCCTTGTCGGCGTCGAGCACGGCGACGAGGGAGACCTCGGGCAGGTCGAGGCCCTCGCGCAGGAGGTTGATGCCGACGAGGCAGTCGAAGACGCCGAGCCGGAGGTCGCGCAGGACTTCGACTCGTTGGAAGGCGTCCTGCTCGGAGTGGAGGTAGTAGGTGCGGATGCCGACCTCGCGCAGGTAGTCGGCGAGGTCTTCGGCCATTTTCTTGGTCAGCGTGGTGACCAGTGTGCGCTCGCCGCGATCGGCGCGGGTCTTGATTTCGCTGACCAGATCGTCGATCTGACCGTCGGTGCCGCGAACTTCCACTTCCGGATCGAGGAGTCCCGTCGGGCGGATGAGTTGCTCCACGATCTCCTGCGAATGGTTGCGCTCGTAGTCGGCGGGGGTGGCGGAGACGAAGACGACCTGGTTGATGTGGCGCTCGAACTCGTCGATGTTGAGCGGGCGGTTGTCGATGGCGGAGGGCAGGCGGAAACCGAAGTCGACGAGGGTTTGCTTGCGGGAGGTGTCGCCGCCGTACATGCCGCGCACCTGGGGGATGGTCATGTGCGACTCGTCGATGAAGAGCAGCCAGTCCTCGGGGAAGTAGTCGAGCAGGGTCCAGGGTGTGGAGCCGGCGGCGCGGCGGGCGAGGTGGCGGGAGTAGTTCTCGATGCCGGGGCAGTAGCCGGTCTCGCGCAGGGTTTCGAGGTCGTAGCGGGTGCGTTCTTCGAGGCGCGCGGCTTCGAGGATTTGATCGTCGCGGCGGAGTTCTTCGAGCCGCTGGGCCAGTTCCGCCTGGATGTCCTCGACGGCCGCGGCCATGCGCTCGTCGGTCGTGACGAAGTGCTTGGCCGGGTAGATGTCGACGCGGTCGCGCTCGGCGAGGATTTCGCCGGTGAGCGGGTCGAGTTCGACGATTCGCTCGACCTCGTCGTCCCAGAACTGGACGCGGATGGCGAGATCCTCATAGGAGGGATGGATGGTGAGGGTGTCACCGCGGATGCGGAACTTGCCTCGGGTGAGGGTGAGTTCGTCGCGTTCGTATTGCTGGTCGACGAGGCGTCGGAGGATCAGGTTGCGGGAGTAGGGCTTGCCCACTTCGAGGCTGAGCACCATGCCCTGGTAGTCCTCGGGCTCGCCGAGGCCGTAGATGCAGGAGACGGAGGCGACGATGAGAACGTCGCGGCGCTCGAAGAGGGCTCGCGTGGCGGCGTGTCGGAGCTTGTCGATCTCGTCGTTGATGTCCGATTCCTTGGCGATGTAGGTGTCGGAGCGGGGAATGTAGGCCTCGGGCTGGTAGTAGTCGTAGTAGGAGACGAAGTACTCGACGGCGTTGTTGGGAAAAAAATCTCGGAACTCGGTGCAGAGCTGCGCAGCGAGGGTCTTGTTGTGGGCGAGGACGAGGGTCGGGCGGTTGAGCTGGGCGACGACGTTGGCCATGGTGAACGTCTTGCCCGAGCCGGTGACGCCGAGCAGGGTCTGGGCTCGGTGTCCCGCCTCCAGCCCTTGCACGAGTCGGTCGATGGCGTAGGGCTGATCGCCGGTGGGGTGGTAGTCGGCGCTGAGCTCGAACGGCTTGGCGTTGCGAACGGGGGCGGAGACAGTGGTCATGAGTGAGAGCTTAGCGAGGTTGGAGGCATTTGAGGATCGTCGCGACTCCGATCGTGGAGGAGTTTCAGGTTTTCAGGTGAACCTTTTTTCGCGGGTTCCCGCGCGACGATCTCCAGTGTTTTACTGGAGATCATGCTGAAATCTCTTTCAGGTTTTTTCAGGTTTTTTCGGGGGTCCCCAGGTGATTGCATAGCCGCTTCATTCGATCTTGATCGGGTTTGATCGGATCCGATCGGATATCTTCGAGAAACGTCGAGCATTGCCGGATTGAATTGGAGGTTTGTCGGTTGTTGATCGGAGGCATTGTCGTGGGTCTCCGGGCGCCGGAGGATCGTCGTGACGATCCTACAGATACATGTGTTCTACGAAGTGTAGCGGATGCCGAGCGGTCATGGGCTTGAGCCGATGTGTTCGAGTACTGCGCGCAACAGATCTTCTGTGGTGTCGGGCGGGTTGACGTCGGGGGCGCCGAGGACGGCGGCGATCCAGCGGTCGGCGTCTCGGCGGGTGTAGCCGAGGCCGATCAGGGCTTCGGTCGCGTCGGCGGCGATGTCGTCGGTTGGCCTGGGCGGTCGGCGGGTCCTGGCGTCGAAGCCTTCGTCGACGAGCATGGCTTCCTCGACGACCTTGCCCTTGAGGTCCGCGATGATGCGGTCGGCTTGCCGGGTGCCGATGCCCGGAAGTTGGGTGAGGGTTCGGCGGTCCTCGGCCTCGATGGCCTGGGCGATGGTCGAGACGGAGGCGGCGAGGGCCTGCTGGGCCTTGGCGACTCCCATCTGGGGGACGCCGATCAGTTTGCGGAAGAAGTCTCGCTCGGTCTGCCGGAGGAAGCCGATGAGGACGGGGACCGGCGCTCGGTCGGGGACGTGGTAGTGGGTGTAGAGGTCGAGGACTTCGGGGCGGTTGTCCTCGAGCGCGAGCCAGACGGCGGTCGGCAGGCGGACCTCGTAGACGAGGCCCCCGGCTTCCGAACCGGTGTCGATTTCGACGCGCTGCGTTTCCTCGTGCCAAGCGACGGCTCGGCCTCGGATGCGGGAGATCATGTGATCTCCAAGGTTTCGCTGACGGGCGTCATCAGATGGTGGCAGAAGGCGACGGCGAGAGCGTCGGCGGCATCGAGGGGTGCGTCGAGCTCGGCTAGACCGAGCCTGGTTTCAAGCGCTTGCTTGACGGCTGATTTGTCGGCGGAGCCGAGTCCGGCGACGGCTTCCTTGACCTGTCTGGGTGGATATTCGTGGACGGAGACTCCCGAGGCGGCGGCGGCGATCATGGCTGCGGCCTGGGCCTGGCCGAGGAGGACGGCGGTCTTGACGTTCTTGTGGTTGAAGGGACGCTCGATGGCGATGGCGTCGGGGTGGTGACGTTTGAGCAGCTCTTTGACTCGCGAGTTGATGACGTTGAGCCGTTCGGGCAAGGGGCCGTCGGGTGGGCGGATCGTTCCCCAGCGCAGGCCGGCTGTGCCGTCGGCGGCGACCTCCAGCAATCCCCAGCCGGTGACGTTGAGGCCCGGGTCGATGCCGAGGATGCGGGTCATGGATGGAGTTTACGCCTTGTGAGGGTTGTGCCGGGACGAGCGGGTCCCCGATCGAGTCGGGGAACTGGGGCGGTGCGGGCTATGCCTCGACGAGTGCGGCATCGGGGAAGTCGGCGTTGGTGAAGACTCGCTGGACGTCGTCGAGGTCTTCGAGGGAGTCGATCAGGCGCATGAGTTTGGCCGCCTGGTCGGTGTCGACGGGCACGGTGTTGGTGGCGCGCATGATGACTTCGGCTGAGGCGATCGGCGCGCCGGCTTCCTCGACCGCGTTGCGGGCGGACTCGAGGTCGGCGGGCGCGGTGATCACTTCGACGAGGCCTTCGTCGATGTCGACGTCCTCGGCGCCGCCGTCGATTGCGGCGAGCATGACTTCGTCGGGGTCGATCTGTTCGTCAACGTCGACGGCGATGACGCCCTTCTGCTCGAAGAGCCAGGCGACGGCGCCGGACTCGGCGATGCCGGTGCCGGCGCGGGTGAGGGTGGCTCGGACTTCGGAGACGGTGCGGTTGCGGTTGTCGGTGAGTGAGTCGATCAGGATGGCTGCGCCGCCGGGTCCGTAGGCCTCGTAGCGGATCTCTTCGAGCTGGGAACCGTCGGCTCCGCCGGAGGCGCGCTCGATGGCGCGTTGGATGTTGGCGTTGGGCATGTTGGAGGCGCGGGCACGCTCGACGGCGAGTCGAAGCGCGGAGTTTTCCTCGGGCTTGGGACCTCCGGCGCGCACAGCGACGGCGATTTCGCGTCCGAGCTTGGTGAAGAGCTGTCCGCGCTTGGCGTCGGTGACGCCCTTCTTGCGCTTGATCTGGGCCCACTTAGAATGGCCGGCCACGTCCGAACTCCTGTGCGAACAAGTACTCGAGGTGGGAAGCTCAGTCTATCGCGCCGTTGAGCAGCGCGTCGGGATCGCCGATCACGCTGGCGGCGTCGGCCAGTTGCTCGTGGAAGGTGAGGTCGTTGTGCAGCGGGGTGACCGCGACCGCGCCGTCCATGATCGCCGCGGCGTCGGTGCCTGCGGGGACGTCAATGCCGGGCAGAAACTCCAGTTTGCGTCGGGTACCGCCGGCGGCGTCGGTGAGGTCGACGACTCGAGAGATGGCGAGGTCGGCCATGGCGACGACTCGGAGGCCGGTGAACTGCTCGACGGACAGATCGGGCGCGTTGACGTTGAGAAACTGGAGCTGGCCGCTGCCGAGCAGTCGGTTGGCGACGCGCCCGGCGACGATGGCCGCGTCCTTGAGGTGGTGGTCGTCGAACGAGGCGCTTGAGGCGGCGACGCTGGGCAGTCCGCGCAGGTAGCCCTGCATGGCGGACATCACGGTGCCGGAGTGGAGGATTTCGCGTCCGACGTTGGGACCGGGATTGACGCCTGAAACCACCATGTCGATGTGCCTGGGGGCGAAGTGCCTGATCCCGTGCACCACGGCGTCGGTCGGCGTGCCGTTGACCTGCCAGGCGTCGACTCCGTCAATCCGTGAGTGTGCGCGTTCGGCCTCGAGGTCCTGTCGCAAGGTGAAGGCGGCCGACATTCCAGATTGATTGAACGCGGGCGCAACGACGATCACGTCGGCGAACTCGAGCACTGCCTCGGCCAGGTGCCAGAGGCCGGGGGCCTCGATGCCGTCGTCGTTGGTGGCCAGGACCAGGGGGCGTTCAGTCATGGCGGGAGCGTATCAGCCGTTCTGCTGAGTTGATGAGGTCCACTCGGTGACAGAGGGGATTCCAGCCAGTGACGAGGCCTCGCGGACGCTGCGCAGGGTGGCGGTGGCGATGGCCTCGGCTGCCATGGTTCCGGTGAGGGTGAGCATGGCGGGGATGCTGGTGACGTCGATCTCGCCGGTGGCCAGCGTGAAGATGGTGTCGCCGTCGCTGGGGGTGAAGACAGGATTGATCGTTCGCGCCAGTCCAGCGGAGCCCATGATCGAGACTCGCTTTGCGGTTCCCTTGTGGAGTTTGGCGTTCGTGGCGATCACTGCGAGGGTCGTGTTTGCTCCTGCTCGATCGGCGCTGAAGTTTGGTCTCGATTGCTGCTGTTCCTCGAACTCGGCGACGGTGCGGTTGAGGAGCGCGTCGGTTGATCGAGACATTGTCCCCGGTTCTTCGCCTCGAGCGCCGGCGACGAGGTTGCCGGTTGCGGGGTCGACGATGTCGCCGACTGAGTTGGTGGCGACGATGGCTCCGACGATCAGGCCGGACTCGTGGACCAGCGAGGCGGTTCCGACGCCTCCTTTGAGGAGGGTGTTCGGGCTGCCGGCCTTGGCGACCGTGCAGCCGGTTCCGACTCCGACCGAGCCTTGATCGAGGGGTCCGCTAGAGGCGGCGGTCGAGGCGGCGTATCCGCTTTCACCTATGGGATGTACGGCGTTGCCGATGACGAGGTCGAAGACGACGGCACCCATTGCGAGCGGCAGTGGATCCAGGTCGGGCATCAGCGTGAGGCCGGCGCCGGACTTCTTCAGATAACGGCGGACTCCGGCGGCGGCGTCGAGGCCGACGGTGCTTCCACCGGTCAGCAGGACGGCGTGGATCTCCTGGATTGCGTTCTCGGCGACGGCGAGGTCGGTGTCGAGGGTTCCCGGCGCTCCTCCGGGCTGGAAGACTCCGGGGGTGACGCCGGCTCGGGCGAGTACGACCGTGCATCCGGTGGCGTTATCGAGGTCGGTGTAATGGCCTGCTTCGATGCCGGGAACGTCGGTGATGGCGTCGTTGGGTCCTGACTCAATCATTGGGTTCAGCCATTTGGTTCAGTCATCGATTACGACGGGCGGCTTGGGTCGCTTGTCCCAATGCAGTTGGAAGACGTCGGGGCGGGCGTAGTGTCCGGCGGAGTCGACCCAGCGCTTGGATTCGATCGTGGATTCCAGGTCGATTTCGGCGTAGATGATCGTCTCTTGCTCGGTCACCGGCTCGACCAGGTACTTGCCGCCGGGCGCGATGATCGCCGAGCCGCCCGAGGCGTGCCAGAAGGGTTCTTCACCGAGTGGCGTGCCGGCGGGCAGGAGCTCGGGCGACATGATCTCGCGGGCGACGATCACGTAGCAGGCGTTCTCGTAGGCGAGGTGTCGGGTGGCGGCGTCAATCACCGGATGCAGTTGCTCCCAGCCGGGCCAGACTGAGGCGTGGACCTGGATGCCGAGCGTTGAGAGCGCGTAGCGGGCCGGGGCCATCTGGTGTTCGTAGCAGATCAGACCGCCGAGGCGTCCGACGTTGGTGTCGTAGACGTCGAGGTCGGAGCCGTCCCCGTAGCCCCAGATGAGGCGCTCGGAGAGCGTCGGGACCAGCTTGCGGTGCTTGCCGAGCAGACTGCCGTCGGGGCCGATGTAGGCGAGCGTGTTGTAGATGGTGCCGGCGTGCGGTTCGCGCTCGTTGACTCCGATGACGACGTGGGCGTTGGCGTCGGCTGCGGCCTGGGCGATGCGATTCCAGTCATCGCCGGGGATGGCGATGCTGTTCTCGAAGGTGTGCTGGTAGAGGGTTGTGAATGCTTGCCGATTGGTCGACTGGCCGTGGTAGTAGGGGTAGGAGGGAATCCAGGTCTCGGGAAAGACGATCAGGCTGGCGCCCTCGCGGCCGGCTTCCTCGATGGCGGCGACTGCCTTGTCGACGCCTTGCTCGCGGGTGAGTCCGGGAGCGCGTTGGACGGCGGCGGCGAGATAGGTCATGGATCGACTCGTCTCAACAATGGTCAGCGGGGATCGAGCGACCAGAGCCCGTAGCCGCCGGTGACGGGGACGACGGTGCCGGTGATGTAGCTGGCGGCGTCGGAGAGGAGGAATGCGACCGCGCCGGCGACTTCGTCGTCTGCGCCCAGGCGGCGCATCGCGGTGTGGGCCTCGACGCGCTCCCGGTACCAGCTCGGCATCGGCTCGGTCAGCGGGGTGTCGATGAAGGCCGGGGCGACGCAGTTGACTCGCAGCGGAGCGCTGAGCGAATGCGACCACTCGGCGGCGAGCGTCTTGGTCATCGCTTCGACGGCGGCGCGGGTCATCGAGTAAGCGGCCTGTCGGGGCAGGCCGTACTCGGCGCCGACGCTGGAGATGGTGACGATCGAGCCGGGACGCTCGGCGTCGATCAGTCGGGCGGCGAAGTTTCGGGTGAGGAAGAAGGTGCCTCGCTGGTTGATGTTCTGGATGTGGTCGTAGTCCTCGGGCGTGATTCGCTCGCCGCGCTGAAGGATCGGCGAGATGCCGGCGACGTTGACGAGGCCGGTGAGCGGTCCGATGGTGTCTTCGACGTCGTCGAGCAAGGACTCATGGTCCTCGATGGCGGCGACGTCGGCTCGGAAGGCCCAGGCCCGGCCTCCGTTGTCGCGGATGCCCTGGGCGACTTCCTCGACCTGAGCCACGGTTCTGGCGGTGACGGCGACCTTTGCGCCCATCTGTGCGATCAGTTCGGCGGCGGCTCGGCCGATGCCGCGTCCCGCGCCGGAGACGAGCACGACCTGTCGATCGAGGCTGAACGGGGACTGGCTCATGCTCGCTGCCTCCTCGAAGTTGCTCAGGAACGTCGTGGTTGCGGATCCTCGAGCGCGACGGTGTCGCGGACGTGAAGATACAGCCAGATCAGGTCGCGGGCGGCAGCGGTGATCTTGTCGATGGCGTCGATGAAGACCTCAAGCTGCGGCTCGTGCACGGCGAGCGTGTGGGTCATGAGCACGCGGCGGCGTTGATTGAGCACGACGAGCGCGACCTGGTCGGGATTCATGGCGCGCTCGGGGAGCCAGTCCATCTTGTGGGTCAGCGCCGTCGATTGCTTGAGTCCGTCGGCGAGTTCGAGGAGGACGCCCTGGTCGACTTTCTGCACGCGCTCGATGCCGTTGGAGATGGCGAGCACGGCTCCGGCGAACTGGCGCCACTCTTTCTTCGGAATGTCGCCGCGTGCGGCGTCAACGTCGGCGAGGGTGGGCAGCTGGAGGTCGCGCAAGAGCTCGTCGGAGGTGCGGCCGGCGGTGAGGATGCGGAAGGCCGCGACGGATGGGGCGCTGAGCTCAAAGTTGGTGAAGGTGGCGATCAGGGGCTGCTCGTGTCGACGCCTGAGGGCGACATAGAGCGCCATCAGATCCTGGGCGGCGTTGAGGTACTCCTCAACGATGCGCATACCGATCACCTTGCGGTCGTCGGGGTCGGCGAGGGCCTGGGAGCGGAAGAGGGCCTCGGCGACCGTGCGGTGGGCCTTGGCTCCGAACCTTGCGTAGTTGTCGAGGAAGGCGATCTCGATCGCTTCGAGCGAGCGATCCCAACAGGGGGCGCAGACCCGGGTGCGGGGGTCGGAGTGGGCAAGGTCGAACTCGTCGCCGCAGTCCTCGCAGTTGGCGATGGCGATGTCGTGGGGGCTGTCGGAGTCGGCCCGGTAGGGCTGTCGGGGATAGGGCTCGGACGGCTGGTGCCTGCTCATGTCGGCTTGAGGGTACTGCGGGCGCTTCCTCCTCGGGGCGGGCGAGTCGACCTGACTAGCCGAGTGCGCTGGCGGACGGGCTGGCATTTGGGGCAGAAGTGGGTGGCTCTTCCTCCGACGACGATTCGGCGGATTGTTGAACCGCAGTCGTCGCAGGGTTCGTCGGTTCGGCGGAAGACTCGGACGAAGTACTGCTGCTCGCCTTCGGCGCCGTCGACGTCGGTGTAGTCGCGGAAGGATGCGCCTCCGTGCTTGACGCCGTCCTGCAGGGTCTGTTGAATGGCGGCGTGGAGCGCTCGACGCTCGGCGGGACGCAGTGAGCCGGCCGGCGCTTCCGGGTTGAGATGGGAGAGGAAGAGCGCCTCGTCGGCGTAGATGTTGCCGATCCCGGCGATGTTGCGCTGGTCGAGGAGGGCTGCCTTGATCGGCTGCTGGCGTCCGCGCAGCGCGTGCCACATGGCTTCGGGAGTGAAATCGTCGGAGAGCGGCTCCGGGCCGAGCTCGGGCAGCGCCTCTTCCATCCGCTCGACGAGGTCGATCGTGCCGAACTTGCGCACGTCGACGAATCGCAGTTGATCGCCTCGGTCGAGATCGAAGACGGCTCGGGTGAAGGGTTCTTCCTCGTGTCCGTGTGGGCGGAAGCGGAGCGAGCCGGTCATGCGCAGGTGGACGACGACGACCTGTCCGTTGTCGAGGTTGAGTCCGAGGTACTTGCCGCGCCTGTCGACGGTCGTGAATGCGCAGCCGTTGAGCTGTGCGCTGACCTCAGCGCCTGAGCGGCCTCGCAGCAGTCGTTCGGCGCCGGGCGTGACACGGAAGCTGAACACTCCGCGTCCGGCGATGAGCGGTTGGAGCTGTCGGCGGACGGTTTCGACTTCGGGCAGCTCGGGCATGAGGCCGACTCGGTTTGCTCAGTTACGGTGCTCGTACGCGTTGGAGAGCAACTGGCGGTCGAACCACTCGCTGCCCTTGCCTTCCGAGACCCACTCGTAGAGCGCGGCCTTGAAGATGCCCTCCATCGCGGCGACCGAGGCGAGCGCGATGCCGCCGAGGATGACGCCCACGATGATCGCGGCGACCGGCGCGATGAAGATCAGAATGACGACGGGAATGGCCACGATCAGCAGGGCCAGGAGGTAGATGATGAAGAAGGAGAAGCTGGCCGTGAGCTGCTCGCCCCAGCTCTGGCGGAGCAAACTGCCTGAGCGTCGGATGGCGCTGATCGGCCCGATCCGTTCGACGACGAGCACGGGGATGACGAAGAAGGTGATGTAGGCCCAGGCCGTCTGCAGCAGCGCGACGAGGATGACGGCGACGATGCGCATGACGCCGTGGCTGTTCTCGCGGGCCATGCTCTGCAGCGCCTGGAGGATGAGTCCGACGGTGCCGGTGATGATTGTCCAGCCGAGGATCGCGAGCCACATGCCTCGGACGGCGCGGATGCCGGACATGACGTTGGGGTCGCCGCCTTCGAGTCGTTCGCGAGCGGCGGCGACGAGCGCGGCGTTGAAAAAGATGACCATGTAGAGGCCGCCGAAGTAGGCGACCAGGGCGATGATCAGGTCAACGACATCGAACTCGGCCTCGCCGGCGCTGCCGAGACGGTCGAAGGTGCCGGTGCCGGCGAAGACCCCCGCCGCGACGGCGCCAACGAGGATGGCGCCGATCGTGCCCATAATCGGGAAGAGGATCAGCTCGCGGTCGAGTTGGAGCACCTTCCAGGAGAGCTTGGTGATCTGCCAGGTGTTGCCGATGGTGCGGAACATGTTTCGAGTCCTTTCGGTCAGTTGACCTCAAGCGGCTCCAGATCGCGCCAGTTGGGCGCGCTCTTGATTTCAATTTGCAGCGGCACGACGAGGTTGAGCGAGGCAGGCATGATTTCGCTGAGTAGCGACGCCAACTGGTCGACTTCCTCGTCGGGGACTTCGAAGATCAGTTCGTCGTGGACCTGGAGCAGCATTCGCGAGCGCAGCTCCTGCTTGCGCAGCGCTGCGTCGACTTCGATCATGGCCCGCTTCATCACGTCGGCGGCTGTGCCCTGGACGGGCATGTTGACGGCCATGCGCTCGGCGGCGTTGCGGCGCTGGAAATTGCGTGAGTTGATCTCAGGCAGGTAGCGGCGTCGGCCCATGAGGGTCTCGGCATACCCGCGCTCGTGCGTTGTCTCCTTGGTCTCTTCGATCCATTGCGCGACGCGCTCGAAGCGGCCGAAGTAGGCGTCGATGAAGGCCTGGGCGTCGCGACGCTCCATGCCGCTGCGCTGCGACAGGCCATGCGCCGAAAGACCGTAGATGACGCCGAAGTTCATCATCTTGGCGACGCGGCGCATCTCCGGCTGGACATCGTCGATTCCGACGCCGTATGCGCCGGAGGCGGTGGCGGCGTGGATGTCCTCGCCGTTGCGGAAGGCGGTGATCAGGCCTTCGTCCTCGGAGAGGTGCGCGAGCACGCGCAACTCAATCTGGGAGTAGTCGGCCGAGACGAAGCTCACGTCGGCTTGGTCGTCGAGATCACTCCAGGGCCGGGCGACGAAGGCGGCGCGGATCTGGCGTCCTTGCTCGGTGCGGACTGGAATGTTCTGCAGGTTTGGCGACTCCGACGACAGCCGGCCGGTTGCGGCGACGGTCTGGTTGTAGTCGGTGTGAACGCGGCCGGTGGAGGCGTGGACCTCGTTGGGCAGGGACTCGACGTAGGTGCTGCGCAGCTTGGTCAGCTCGCGCCATTGGAGGACCCGGTTGACGATCGGGTGGGCGTCGACGAGGCGCTCCATCTGCTGGGCGTCTGTCGAGTAGCCCTGTGAAGTCTTGCGTGTCTTGGGCAGCTCGAGCTGATCGAACAGCACGCCGCTGAGTTGCTTGGGCGAGCCGATGTTGAACTCATGGCCGGCGTCTTCAAAGACCTGGGTCGTGACGGTTGCGATTTCTTCGTTGAGTTGTTGGTCGAGGTCATCCAGGATGTCGGTATCGAGGGTGACTCCGGCCAGTTCCATGTCGACAAGGATCGGGATCAAGGGCAGTTCGAGTTCGCGGTAGAGCTTGTCGAGGACGTCGTTCTCGGCCAGTTGCGGCAGCAGCAGGTTGGCCAGGCGGAGGGTGATGTCGGCGTCGGCGGCGGCGTACTTGCCCGCTTCCTCGGCCGAGACATCGACCATCGAGAGCTGGTTGCGGCCCTTGCCGATCAGGTCCTCGATCGGCGTCATCTGGATGCCGAGCTCGCCCAGCGCCAGCGACTTGAGCCCGACGTGCGACTTGTTGAGCACGAAGGCGGCGACCATCGTGTCGTCGTGCAGGCCGCGCAGGTGGATGCCGTGCCGACGCAGCACTTTCATGTCGAACTTGGCGTTGTGCAGCAGCTTGGGGATGAGGGAGTTCTCGAGCACCGGGCGTAGCGCGGACTTGACCAACTCTTGATCGAGCTGTGGTTCGTCGCCGCGATGCGCGACCGGGATGTAGCAGCCCTGGCCTTCTTCATCGGAGAGCGCGTAGCCGGCGATTTCACAGTCGATGGTGTCGGTGGATGAGGTCTCGAGGTCGACCGCGAGCAGCGGCGCCTTCGCGGCACGCTCGACCCACTCCTGGAGCTTCGCTTCGTCGGTCACGAGGTCGTAGTCCTCGACCGTCGGTTGCTCCATGACGGGTTCGTCTTGGTCGTCGAGTCCGGGAATCTGGTCGAGCAGGGTGCGGAACTCGAGTTCCTGGAACTTGGCTCGGACTTCGTCGCGGTCGAAGGCGGTGACGTCGGCAGCGGCGACGTCAAGGGCGACCGGCGCGTCGTGGCGGATGGTGGCCAGGTCCTTGCTCATGAAGGCGTTGGCCTGGTCGGCGAGCAGCTTCTTCTGCGTGCCGGCGGGCTTGACCTCATCGATGTGCTCGTAGATCTGCTCGACCGTGCCGTATTGGTTGAGCAGCTTGACCGCGCCCACCTTGCCCACGCCCTTGACGCCCGGGATGTTGTCCGACTTGTCCCCGACCAGCGCCTTGAAGTCGATGATCTGGATGGGGTCGACTTCGTACCTGGCTCGGACGGCAGCAGGTCCGTCGTAGGCGGTGTATTCGCTCTTGTAGGGGTTGTAGAGGTAGACCGAGATGTCGTCCGTCACGAGCTGCAGGAGGTCGCTGTCCAGCGTGCAGATCCAGGTGTCGAAGCCCTGTGCGACCGCCTGGTCGGCGAGCGTGCCGAGGACATCGTCAGCCTCGAAGCCCGGCTCCTGGTAGATCGGGACGGAGAAGGACTCGGCGATCTCGCGGCAGCGCTCGATCTGGGAGGGCAGATCCTCCGGCATCGGTTCTCGATGCGCCTTGTAGTTAGGGTCAATCTCGCGTCGGAAGACTGTGGCATCGTCGACGTCAAAGGCGAACGCGGCATGGGTCGGTTCGAGCGTGCGGAAAATGTGGAGCAGCGTTGCCGTGAAGCCTCGGACGGCTCCTGTGGGTTCTCCGGCAGTCGTGCGCAGGTTGGCACGCTGCATGGCGAAGTAGGCGCGGAAAATCAGGGCGTAGGCGTCGAAGATGACGATCCGCTTCGTCTGGTCGGTCACATCGCCATCCGGCGCTGAGAGCGCCGTCATTTCGGATTGTTGTTCGGACTCGGCAGTGTTGGTTGACATGCAGCGAGTATAGGTAGCCTCAGCCTGAGCGAATGCTGACTCGTGGTTGGGCTACGCTGGTTTGGCTGACCGAGTCGGGTGAGCTTGGAGAGTGACAGGTGCCGGCAGATCGGATTCTGGTCCGCGGCGCGCGGGAGCACAACCTCAAAGACATCGACGTCGAACTGCCTCGCGACCAGCTGGTGGTGATCACCGGCCTGTCGGGATCAGGTAAGTCGTCGCTGGCCTTCGACACGATTTACGCCGAAGGTCAGCGCCGCTACGTCGAGTCGCTCTCGGCGTATGCCCGACAGTTCCTGGGCCGGATGGAGAAGCCCGACGTCGACTACATCGAGGGGCTGTCGCCGGCGATCTCGATCGACCAGAAGACTGGTTCGCGTAACCCTCGCTCGACCGTCGGCACGGTGACCGAGATCTACGATTACCTGCGCCTGCTCTTTGCTCGGGCGGGCCGGCCGCACTGTCCGATTTGCGGCGATCCGATCGCTCAACAGACTGTGCAGCAGATGGTCGATGCGGTGATGTCGCTAGGTACGCGTCGGCGGCTGATGATCATGGCGCCGGTGATCCGCGACCGCAAGGGCGAGCACAAGGGCGTGTTCGAGGATGCGCGTGGGCGTGGATTCGTGCGTGTGCGGGTCGATGGCGAAGTGCTCTCGCTGGATGACGAGATTGAGCTGGAGAAGAACAAGAATCACACGATCGACGTGGTGATCGACCGGGTCGCGCTGCCCGCAGAGGAGATCGAGGAGGAGGATCGCAACATCCTGGCCAATCGGCTGGCCGACTCGATCGAGCAGGCGCTCGGTCTCGGCGATGGGATTGTGCGTGTTAGGCCGCTCGACTCGGATGAGGACATTATTTTTTCCGAGCAGCTCGCCTGTCCTCGGGACATGTTCGCGCTGGGCGAGATTGAGCCGCGCTCGTTCTCCTTCAACTCGCCGCACGGCGCCTGCCCGGACTGCACCGGGCTGGGCGTGACGATGGAAGTCGACCCACTGCTGGTGATCCCCGACCGCTCGAAGTCGCTCGACCAGGGGGCGATTGCGCCGTGGTCTCGTTCGACGACGAACACCGGCTGGCACCGACGGATGCTCGAAGCAGTATTCGAGCAGTTCGATGCCGAGACCGACGTACCGTTCGATGAACTTCCCGATGGGTTGATTGACGCCGTCCTCTACGGGTTGCCGGAGCCGATCGTCGTGGACTTCGTCAACCACCGCGGCCGACATCGGAGATACGAGACTCAGTTCGAGGGCGTCGTCAACAATCTCGATCGTCGTCATCGCGAGACCGACTCGGACTGGTCGCGCTCGGAGATTGAGCGTTACATGACCGCGGTGCCGTGCTCTTCCTGCGGCGGCGCGCGTCTGAAGGCGGAGTCGCTGGCGGTGCGAGTGGATGAGCGCTCGGTCGTCGACGTGACGCGGATGTCAGTCTCGGAAGCGTCGCTCTGGGCGCACCGACTGAGCGGCGATCACACCCCGTTGACCGCGCGGGAAACGGCGATCGCAACACAGATTCTCAAGGAGATCCGCGAGCGGCTGACATTCCTGGTCGATGTCGGCTTGGACTACCTCACGCTCGACCGTGCGGCTGCAACACTCTCCGGCGGCGAAGCCCAGCGAATCCGCCTGGCCACCCAGATCGGCTCCTCGCTCATGGGCGTGCTGTACGTCTGTGACGAACCCTCGATTGGTCTGCATCCGCTCGATGATGAGCGGTTGATCCGTACGCTCAAGCGCCTCCGAGACCTGGGTAACACCGTGCTGATCGTGGAGCACGACGAGGCCACGATGCGGGCAGCGGACTACATCGTCGACATGGGACCCGGCGCGGGTGAGGCAGGCGGGAAGATCGTCGCAGCGGGGCCGCCATCGGCGATCATGGACAACTCGAACTCGATGACCGGCGCGTACCTCAGCGGTCGGCGCAGCATTCCGATGCCTCCGCAGCGCCGGCCCGGGAACGGCGACGACCTCACGGTCGTCGGAGCGTCTGAGCACAATCTACGCGAGATTGACGCCAGCTTCCCGCTGGGTACGTTCATCTGCGTCACCGGCGTCTCGGGCTCGGGCAAGAGCACGCTAGTCAACGACTTGCTGCATGCTTCGGCGGCTCAGCAGTTGCATGGCGCACGGCGTCGACCGGGCGCGATGCGCGGACTGCGGGGACTGGACGCGATCGACAAGGTGATCGACATCGACCAGTCGCCGATTGGTCGCACCCCGCGTTCGAATCCGGCCACCTACACCGGTCTGTTCACTCCGGTTCGGGAGCTGTTCGCCTCGGTGCCGGAGTCGAGAATGCGCGGCTACAAGCCGGGCCGATTCTCGTTCAATGTCAAGGGCGGACGCTGCGAGGCCTGCAAGGGCGACGGCTACAACACCATCGAGATGCAGTTTCTGCCCGACGTGACGGTGCCCTGCGAGGTCTGCCACGGCGACCGCTACAACCGTGAGGCGCTGGAGATTCGCTACAAGGACCAGACGATCGCCGACGTGCTCAACATGACCGTCGACGAGGCGGCGGTCCTGTTCGACGCCAATCCCACCGTCTCGCGCAAGCTGCGCACGCTCCAGGCTGTCGGGCTGGGTTACATCAGGCTGGGTCAGCCGGCGACGACGCTCTCAGGCGGCGAGGCGCAGCGGGTCAAGCTCTCAACCGAACTGTCCAAGCGCTCAACCGGGCGCACGCTCTACCTGCTCGACGAGCCAACGACCGGGCTGTCATTCTCGGATGTTGAGGCGCTATTGCAGGTGCTCCAGCAGCTCGTCGACGGCGGCAACACTGTTGTTGTCATCGAACATCACCTGGACGTGATCAAGAACGCGGACTGGATTATCGACCTCGGACCGCTGGGCGGCGACCGTGGCGGACAGGTCGTGGCCGAAGGCACGCCTGAGGATGTGGCACTGGTCGAAGGGTCGTACACAGGGCAATTCCTACGCGATGTCCTGGCTCAGCATGGCTGGCGAGCGCCCGCTGAAGCGGTAGCTGCGTCCTAGGCGTCCAGCGCTCGACTTGGTGGCTCGTGATGGCTGGCCTGGATAACACTCAGTGTTTGCAACAAACTCAATTCGCTATTGCCAAGATCGGATAGCCGTCCTATAAGTGGGGTAGTCGCGGTTGCGTCTGAGTCGGCGTAACGCAGGACGAGTGGACGAGAGGATGGATCGATGACCTACGTAATCGCTGAGCCATGCATCGACGTCAAGGACCAATCCTGTGTCGAGGTCTGTCCGGTCGACTGTATCCACGCTGACGACGACGACCGCATGCTCTACATCTCGCCGGACGAGTGCATCGACTGCGGCGCCTGCGAACCGGCCTGTCCGGTGACCGCGATCTTCGCCGAGGACGACGTGCCGGACGAGTGGCAGGCCTTCACTGAGATCAACGCCGAGTGGTTCGACGACAAGGACTCCGCGCGCTCGAAGGTGGCCGAACTCGCCCCATAGTCGCGGCGAGTCAGTCGACTTCACCACATAGCGCTGCCGTATCGGTTGGACGCCACGTAGCTGGCGAGCCGACCAATCGCGGCAGCGTTTTGGTGTCCGGGAAACTCCCAGCGAAATGAATGTAAGAGCGGGCCACGAGGCCGCCCCTACAACACTTTGACCTGGCTGATTGGGTTTAGAACCCCAGGCGATCGCGAAGTGCGTCAGTCAGCTCGTCGATCTTGACGCGGACCTGCTCCTGCGTGTCACGATCGCGGATCGTCACCGCTTGATCGTCGAGTGAGTCGAAGTCGATCGTCACGCAGAGCGGCGTGCCGATTTCGTCCTGACGGCGGTAGCGTCGGCCGATGGACTGGGTGTCGTCGTACTGCGTGGTCCAGTGAGGTCGGATCTGACCCCAGACCTCGCGGGCGAGGTTGGCGACCGGCTCCTTGCGCGAGAGCGGCAGGACGGCGACCGTGACTGGGGCGACTCGCGGGCTGAAGGCGAGGACCGTGCGGTCGTCGCCCTTTTCGTCCAGCGTGACAGTGTAGGCGTCGCAGAGCAGAGCGAGCATGATTCGATCAACGCCAGCGGCCGGTTCAATCACGTGCGGGACGATGTGCTCGTTGGTCTGCGGATCGAAGTACTCCAGCCGCTTGCCCGATGACTGGCCGTGCTGAGTCAGGTCGAAGTTCGTCCGATTGGCGATGCCCTCGAGCTCGTCCCAGCCCCACGGGTAACGGTACTGAAGGTCGGTCGTGCCAGCCGAGTAGTGGGAGAGCTTCTCGGTCGGATGCACGTCGCGGCGGACATTGGCCGGATCGATACCCAGGTCGACGTACCACTGCTCGCGCAGGTCGATCCAACGGCCGTACCACTCATCCGATTCCTCGGGCGCGACAAAGAACTCCATCTCCATCTGCTCGAACTCGCGAGTGCGGAAGATGAAGTTGCCCAGCGTGATCTCGTTGCGGAACGACTTGCCCTGCTGGGCGATGCCGAACGGGAGCCGGCGACGGGTCGAGGTGAGCACGTTCTCGAAGTTGATAAAGATGCCCTGCGCCGTCTCCGGACGCAGGTAGGCCTGGGAGCCTTCGTCGGCGACCGGGCCGACCTGGGTGCGGAACATCAGATTGAACTCTCGCGCTTCGGTGAACGACTCGGAGGCGCCGCACGTCGGGCAATCCGGACCTTCGAGGTGGTCGGCGCGGAAGCGGCCCTTGCACTCGAGGCAATCGACCATCGGGTCGTGGAAGTTCTGGACATGGCCGGAAGCTTCCCAGACGCGCGGCGACTGGATGATGGCCGAGTCGAGGCCGACCACATCCGAACGCTCGCGCACGACCGAGCGCCACCAGAGCTCTTTGACATTGCGCTTCAGCTCGACACCGAGCGGACCATAGTCGTAGGTCGATCCGAATCCGCCATAGATCTCAGACGCGGGAAAGACGAACCCGCGTTGCTTGCAGAGCGAGACGAGCGTGTCGAGCGAGACATCGGTGGATTGGCCGGTTGAGGTGGACATGGGCGCGCCTTTCTGGAGGGGCTATCGGCGGTCGTATGGTGGAAGCTGGTGCCAGCGTATGGGGGAGGTGTCTTATGCGGTTCCTGATCGGACTGATCCTGGGCGCGCTGATCGGCGCAGTGTTAACCATCCTCGCGACCGGTAACGCCGGCCAGGCACTGCAAGCCCAGATGCGTGAGCAGGCCGAGGGTGAGCGGGCGAGTCGATCCGCTGGAACGGAAAACGGCGGCGGATCGGAGTGACCCGCCGCCGCCTTCGATTGAGCGAACGGCCTAGAGGAAGAGCGGCCCGAAGACCACGGCGACGATCGACATCAGCTTGAGCAAGATGTTGAGCGACGGGCCGGATGTGTCCTTGAACGGGTCGCCGACGGTGTCGCCGACGACCGCAGCGGAGTGAGCGTCGGAGCCCTTGCCACCGAAGTTGCCCTCTTCGATGTATTTCTTGGCGTTATCCCAAGCGCCGCCGGCGTTGGCCATCATCAGCGCGAGCATCGCCCCAGCTGCGATTGAGCCGATCAGCAGTCCGCCGAGCGCCTCGGCCGAGATCACCGCGCCGACGAAGATCGGGACGATTACGGCGATCAGGCCGGGAATGATCATCTCGCGCAGGGCGCCGTCGGTGGAGATCGAGATGGCTCGCTCGTAGTCGGGATCCTGGGTCCCGTCCATGATGCCGGGCATCTCGCGGAACTGGCGCCGCACTTCCTGGACCATTGACTCGGCCGCGCGTCCGACCGCGCCCATCGAGAGCGCAGAGAAGACGAACGGCATCAGCGCGCCGATCAGGAGGCCGATCAACACCTTGTAGTCGAGCAGGTTGAAGACAGCGTTGCCGATGTCGCCCCACACGGTGATCGCGTAGGTCGCGAGCAGCGCGAGTGCGGTCAGAGCGGCCGAGCCGATGGCGAAGCCTTTGCCGGTCGCGGCGGTGGTGTTGCCGAGCTGGTCAAGCGCGTCGGTGCGCTCGCGTACCTCCGGATCGAGACCGGCCTGTTCGGCGATGCCGCCGGCGTTGTCGGCGACCGGGCCGTAGGCGTCAGTAGCGAGGGTCACTCCAAGCGGAGCCAGCATGCCGACCGCTGCCAGCGCGATTGCGTAGAACTCACCGAGTTCATAGGCGATGACGATGGCAACAACGATCGTGATCAGGGGAATCAGCGTGGACATCATGCCCAGGCTGAGACCGCCGATGATGATTGGTCCGGTGCCGGATTCGGCTTGCTGGCTGAGGTTGACGGTCGGTGAGTAACGCCTGCCGCCGAGATTGAATCCCTCGGAAGAGGTATAGCCCTCGGTCACGGTGCCGATGATCTGTCCGGCAATCAGACCGACGAGGATGGCGAAGAAGAGATTCCACTTGCTGCCGTCGAGCGAGTCGAGGTCGAGCAGGGCGATGGCTACGATGCCTCCGATGAGTACGAGTGCAGACGCGCCGAACACGCCGGCGCGCAGCGCCCACAGGAGTCGACCCTGATCTGCCTGTTCGCCGGTGCGAACGAAGAAGGTTCCAATCACCGCGGCGAGGATGCCGATTCCGGCGATCAGCATTGGCAGCACGACGAGACCGTCGTCCCATTCGAGGCTGATATTGGCGGCCAAGACCGTAGCGGCCAGCGCCATCGTGGCGACCATCGAACCGACGTAGGACTCGAACAGGTCTGCGCCCATGCCGGCGACATCGCCAACGTTATCGCCGACGTTGTCGGCGATCGTGGCGGGGTTGCGCGGGTCGTCTTCGGGGATACCGGCTTCGACTTTGCCGACGAGGTCGGCGCCGACGTCGGCGGCCTTGGTGTAGATGCCGCCGCCGACTCGGGCGAACAGGGCAATCGAGGATGCGCCGAAGGCGAATCCGGCCAGCGGGGCCACGTCCTGCCAGATCAGGTACATGATCACGAGTCCGAGCAGGCCGAGTCCGACCACGGTCATGCCCATCACGGTGCCGCTGCCGAACGCGACCCGGAGTGCGGGGTTGAGTCCCTCCTGGGCCTTGGCGGCGGTGCGCACGTTGGCGCGCACCGCGATCAGCATGCCGGCGTAGCCGGCGGACGCGGAAAGGATCGCGCCGATGATGTAGGAGATCGAGGTCCACCGCTGCTTGTTGTCGTCGAAGTGGTCGACATCCAACACATTGAGGTCGATGAAGATCAACAGGACCACGAAGACGACGGCCACGAAGGCTGCCAGGAACGTGTACTCGCGCCGGAGGAACGTGGAGGCGCCGGCCTGGATCGCGCGAGCGATCGTCTTCATCAGGTCGTTACCCTCGTCCTCGGCCAGGACGTCGCGCACGCGCACCGCAGCAAAGAGCAGCGCCAGCGCGGCGGCAATGATGGCGAAGATCAGAATTTCCATGCAGGTCCCCTCACGAACAAGTCAGACAGGCGAAACAGGTCAAACCCGTGCGGTTCCGGTAACGGCGGAATGGGCGCTCCGCCAGACGGCAGGCTACCGCCCATGCCGTTTACGCGGCAATTCAGTGATTTACAGCGCTAGAGGTCCTTGACCGGCGCGGGTAGGTCGCCGTCGCGGGCGGCGTCGATCATCTGCTTGGCCTCGGCCGGCATCTCGACGCCCATCTGATCGAATCGTTCCTCCGCCCAGCGGCCGATCTGGCGTGGGTCGCGGTATGCCTCTGGACCAGCGCCGGGTCCAGGCGATCCGTACTGTTCGAGCACCTGCGACTCCGTCTTGGGCGTAGCGAACCGCGAAATCACGCGCTCCATCTCGTTGGACGGGCAGGTATCGCAAGACGGCACGACAGCCCGCTCCAAGGAGCGATGGAACTGTTCCTGGATGTGACCGCACTCGGTGCAGCGGTACTCGTAGATCGGCATCGGACAGCTCCTTCGGGGCTGGAGTTCAGACCAGATCGGCGGGCAACTCCGGGGCCGCGCCGGCCGATTGCCGCCAGGCCGCGACCGACTCCGGATCGTCGGCGTCGACATCGTCCAGCGTGTCGAAACCGGGGAACGAGAGCTCGGTTCGAGAGCGGAATCGCGAGAATCGGGTTTGCAGTTCGCCGCCCTCGCACTCGGGACAGGCGGGCAACTGATCGTGCTCCGCACGCACGCGACGCTGGAACACCTCGACGGTGCGCGCGCAGTCGGAACAGAAGTATTCGTAGATCGGCATGCTTGGACGCCCCTGCTCAGCTTAGTCGCCCTTCCTCTAGCTCCGTATCGCGTCGACGATGTGAGCGACCACGGACAGCCGGCCGCTGCGGTCGGGCGCGACAATCATCACGTCCACGCGCACATCGATTTCCTGCTCCTGTTCGGCGATCAGGCCGAGCGCCAGCCGCAACAGCTGGCGTTGCTTGCGCGGACCGACTGATTGCGCCGCCTCGACCGCGTAACGGCGATCGCTGCGGGAGCGGACCTCGACGATGACGTGCGTGCCGTCGTCAGTAAGTGCGACGATGTCGGCTTCGCCCCAGCGGCGTCGGTAGTTGCGCTCGACGACTACGTATCCGCGTGCTTCTAGATATGCGGCGGCCAGATCTTCTCCGGCTGCGCCGAGCGCTCGTCGGCGATCGGATGAGCGGTCAGGATGCTGCGGCATCGAATGCGAACCGCGGTTGGATCAGCGCGGCCACCGGAGCGAACGAGCGTCGATGCTCTGGACACGGGCCGATCTCGCTGAGGGCTCGGAGATGCTCCGCGGTGCCGTATCCCTTGTGACGCGCGAAGCCGTAGCCGGGGTACTGCTCGTCCAGTTTGATCATCCAGTCGTCGCGCGCCGTCTTGGCGATGATCGAGGCGGCCGCGATCGAGGCTACCGCGGCGTCGCCCTTGACAATCATCTCGGTTGGACAGGGCAAGCGCAGGTCGTCGCGACCATCGGCGAGGACGACATCGGGCATGCGATCGAGCCGGTCGAGGCAGCGGGAGAAACAGAGCCTGAGCGCCTCCGACAATCCGCGCTCGTCGAGCTCCTCGGCGGACACCCATCCCACCGCGCAGTGGTCGGCTTCGGCCTCGATCAGCGGAGCGAGTCGCGCGCGCTGCTTCGCGGTCAACTGCTTGCTGTCCCTGAGGTCGCGAAGCCACGCGGGGCGGCGATCCTGCGGCAACACCACGGCCGCCGTGACGAGGGGTCCGGCCAGCGGACCGCGTCCGACTTCGTCGACGCCGGCGACGCAACTCGCGCCGTTGCGCCAGTGCTGCAGTTCGCGACGTCGGGTTGGACGTTGTCGGGGCACAGCAGGAGGCTAGAGCCTGCGCGCTGTTATGTCAGGTCCGCGCCGCTTCGGGAGCGCCTTCGACCTGGACCGTGACGATGTCGACGCCGTGGAACTTCTGGTGGCGCACGGCCGCGGCGTGGTACCAGAGCAGACGCAGCGAGAGATCGTCCGCCGTCGGGATCGGGGCTTCGTCGGTCAGATAGGCGAGCTGGTCTTCGATGTTCTCCTGGCGGGTCGTGGCGACGAACTCCAGCTCGACCATCCCCGGTTGCGGCCGGGCGACGATCCTCAGGCGCGTCTGCTCGTCGCCCTGCGGCTGGCCGTCGACCGTACCTTCGTCGCGGACCAGCAAGGTGGCCAGGGTCTCCTCTCCGGCCGAGCGCAGTCGCAATGTGGACGGATCGTCCCAGTTCATCCTTGATCCCAGGCTGGAGAGGAATTCGTCAATCGCGGGCAGCGAGTCCATGTCCAGCGTCACCTCAAGCCGCGAGCGGCGGGTACCGAACAGATCAAACAGGACGGTCATGACGATCGCGATCAGGGCGCCGATCGTGACGCCGTTACCCAGCAGTCCGCCCAGCTCATCGCCGAACAGATCGTCCATGATCGGGTGACCGTGCAGACCCAGACCCAGGGCGCTCGCCAGCGCCACGGTCAGCATGCGGCGCGGATCGAGTCCGTCGCGCAGGATCGTCTGCCAGCCGCTGACGAAGAGCATCCCCATCGCGAGCATCAGGAAGGCGCCGACTACCGGTCCCGGGATCGTGAGCAACACCGCGGCAAACTTGGAGAAAAACGCCAGGAACAGGATGACGACCGCCACACCGATGCCGACGCGTCGCGCGGCAACGCCGGTGAGGTTGATCAGCGACAGGCTGTACGAGGCGTTAGCCATCGGCGGCAGCGTGGTCGCCAGACCGGCGAGCAACATGCCGATGCCGTTGACGCTGACGATGCCCTGGATGCGACGGAAGTCGATCGCCCGTGGCCGACGCCGGGAGCCCTGCTGAATCACGACGCCGTCGCTGATCGTCTTGAGACCCAACACCAGCGTCATGATCGCAAACGAAGGCAGCAGCGCCCAGAACTCGCCGCCGGGGGAGAGTTCGAAGCCCAGATCGGGCATCTCGGGTACGCCGAACCAACTTGCGTCGGCCATGCGATCGCCGTCAAGCACACCGAACGCCGCGGCGACGGCGCAGCCGACCAGGAGGCTGATGAACGGCGCGACCAAACGCCAACGTCCGCTGGCTCGCAACGTCACGATCACCGAGACCAACAGGGTCGCTCCGGCAATCGCCGGGCCGGCGCTTACCGATGCATCCGCAGGCAACGTCTGGACGCTGTCGAATGCGATTGGCAGGATGCTGACGGCGAGCAGCATGGTCACGGTGCCGGAGACCACCGGCGTGACGATGCGTCGCATCGCCGGCAGCCACCAGGCGAGCCCGATCTGAATCAAGCTGCAGATGACCAACAGGCTGGCAAAGGTCTGGGGTCCGCCCGCATCGACGGCGGACACCATGACGGCGATGTACATCGCAGCCGGCCAGACGAGCACGATGTGCCCGGCGCCGAAGCGGTGGAAGCGGAGCGCCTGCAGCGCCGTGATTGACGCGCAGATCAACATGGCGGCAAAGACGGCCCAGGTGACCCAGGTGTCATCGAGACCCGACGCGCGAAACGCGATCACGACGTTCAACACAGTCGGCGCGAGGACGAGCGCGGCGCCCTGGAATCCCACTGCCAACGCGACGAGCGGAGGGCACGCCTCTTCGGGTTCGTACTGGATCGGCTGCTCGACGCTCCGGTTGCTCAACAGCCAGCCATTCGTTCGCTCGCTCGCAGGGAGGCCCGCCTGCGTTTAATCGATGACCATGCGCACACGACGACCGCGCACGGACCGTCGTGCACGGGTGGCAACCTACTGCGACATCCGTCTTGCCGGAAGCAGCTGAGGTAAGGGCGTTGGCGCCGTTGAAGACGCACCCTCTGTGACCTCCGCGCCGTTACTCCTTGACCGGTCACACGAGGATTAGGCTACTGCTTGATGTTGCGGTTCTTGTCACCGGCCGGGACTCGTGTTCACTGCCATACGTTGAGCCGGGCGGCAAGTCCTCAGAAATCAGATGGCCCGCGCCGTCTCCACCAAGGCGGTCTGCCCGGAAGTCGACAGGACAGGACATGGAAACGTCGCTGCTCCAGCTTGAAGGAAAATCGGCGCTGCTTGTCGGCGGCGGCGAGGGCATTAGCCTGAGCACGGCGCGTCTGCTCGCAGAGGCAGGCTGCGGCGTCGCCGTCGCCGACATCAACGCCGAGCGAGCGATCCACGTGGCAGCCGAGGTCGATCTGCGCGGCCAGCCGTCGGTCTCCCTCGTCGCAGACATGCTTGACGACGTAGAGGCGGCGAGGGTCTTCGAGCGCGCCGAACAGGAACTCGGCGGGATCGACCTACTGGTCACGATCATCGGCCAGGGCTCATTCAATCCGATCACCGAGATGACGACGGCGCAGTGGGATCGCGATCACCGGATGAACCTGCGCTACTTCTTCATCAACGCCCAACTGGTCGCCAGATCAATCATCGCGCGCGGCGCGCCGGGCAGCATCGTCTGCATCTCCTCGGTCGAAGGGGTGCAGTCTGCGCCCAACCACGCCTCGTACGGCGCGGCCAAGGCGGGCTTGATCAACCTTGTGCGCAGCATGGCGGTCGAGCTGGCGCCGCACCACATTCGCGTCAACTCGGTCGCGCCAGGGAGCATCGCGACGCCGCGCATTCCCGCCTCTCCCGAACGCGTCAAGCGAACCGCGGAGGGTCTGATTCCGTTCAAGCGTCTGGGGATGCCGGACGAGGTCGCCAAGGCGGTGTTGTTCCTGCTCTCCGACATGGCCAGCTACGTGACCGGACACACCTTGCTGGTCGATGGCGGTTGGATGTCCGCCAACACCATTGGCGTGCCTCCGATTCCAGAGGGAGGCGTGCTCGACGCTCGCAAGCGGGCGACCTGGACAGGTCTCGCTCGACCGGGTGAGATGAGAGGCCAGATGGAGGCTGAATAGCCAACATACTCTGATAACCACGTCGGCGAGGAACACTGTACGAGCCAGGACGAGAGGGAGCGATCACGGGCATGTCGTCTCATTCGTTCGATATGCCGTCTGGAGGCAGCCCGTGATCGCGAAATTCACGTAACGCAGACGTTGAGCAATCCGGCATTGCGATATGCTCGAAAGTGACTGGATACAACCCCGGCGCGGTCGTCGGTGTACGGTTTGCGCTGCTATTGAGGGACGGCGACGATGGGCGGCTCACGGTTCAAACGCAGCTTCCTGATCTACCTGCTGATCTTTGTGGTTCTGATTATCGTCGTGTTTTCGGTCTTCCCGCGCGGCGGTGGCTCCAACGAGATCCCGCTGGCCGGCGGTACCGAGTCGCTGCTCGAGCGAATCGAGAACCAGGGCGGGCTAATCGAGACGATCCAGGTCGGCTCGAACAAAGTCACGCTCGAATATCGAGACGGGGCCGAGTCGTACGAGACGAACGTTCCGGAGACCGGGTTCGACTTCTTCGAATTCCTCTCTCGCGAGGGCATTGATGTCGGCGGACAGGGATTCCCGGACGTTGAGGTCGGCGGCGGCGGCGGATTCGGCTCGACGATCGCCGGACTATTCATCAACCTGCTGCCGTTCTTACTGATCATCGGTCTGATTTTTTTCTTTCTGCGCCAGGCCCAGGGGCAAGGCTCACAGGCAATGTCGTTCGGCAAGAGCAAGGCTCGATTGGTCACCGCCAATCGCCCCACTGTGACCTTCAACGACGTGGCCGGCTGCGACGAGGCCAAGGAAGAGTTGCAAGAGGTTGTCGAGTTCTTGAAGTTTCCCGAGCGCTTCGCCTCGCTCGGCGCCCGCATCCCCAGAGGATGCCTCTTGGTCGGACCACCAGGAACCGGCAAGACGCTGATCGCGCGCGCCGTCGCCGGCGAGGCCGGCGTACCGTTCTTCTCAATCTCCGGTTCCGAGTTCGTTGAGATGTTCGTCGGCGTCGGCGCCAGCAGGGTGCGCGACCTGTTCGAACAGGCCAAGCGCAACGCGCCCTGCATCGTCTTCGTCGATGAAATTGACGCGGTCGGCCGCCAGCGCGGCGCCGGTGTCGGCGGTTCGCACGATGAGCGCGAGCAGACACTTAATCAGATCCTGGTCGAGATGGACGGCCTCGACACCAACACCAACGTGATTGTGGTCGCAGCGACCAACCGGCCCGACATCCTGGACCCGGCGCTGCTGCGGCCAGGCCGCTTCGACCGACGTGTGGTGCTCGACGCGCCCGACGTCAAGGGACGCGTCGCGATCCTCGACGTTCACGTGCGAGGCAAGCCGCTGGCCGAAGAGGTCGACCTGCACACGATCGCCAAGGAGACGCCCGGATTCTCGGGCGCCGAACTGGCCAACCTGCTCAATGAGGCGGCGATCCTGGCCGCGCGGCGGCAGAAGAAGCAGATCACTCAAGCCGAGGTCGAAGAGGCGGTCGACCGGGTGATGGCCGGACCGGAGCGCAAGTCGCGCTTGCTCGTCGGTCGCGAAAAGGAAGTCGTCGCCTTCCACGAGGCCGGGCATGCGCTCGTCGCCTCGCACATTCCCGGACACGATCCGGTGCACAAGGTCACGATCGTGCCGCGCGGCATGGCTGGCGGCTACACGCGCTACCTGCCTGAATCGGAACACCGGCTGGCCGGCAAGACCTATTACGAGGGTTTTATGGCCTCGGCGCTCGGCGGTCACGCCGCCGAGGAGGTCGTCTTCGGAGAGATGACCACCGGCGCTCACGACGACCTGAGCAAGGTCACCCAGATCGCCCGAGCAATGATCACCCAGTGGGGCATGTCGGAACGACTCGGCGCGCGCACCTTCGGCAAGAAGGAATCGATGGTCTTCCTCGGCCGCGACATCTCCGAGCAGCGCGACTACTCCGAGATGGTAGCTGAGCAGATCGACGAGGAGCTCCGCGAGATCATCGACCGGGCCCGCGACCGGGCTCGGACCATCCTGCGCCGCAACCGCGAGCAGCTCGACCTGCTGGCGACTCGCTTGATGGAAGTCGAAACGCTCGAGGGAGACGACCTACGCGCCATCCTCGCCTGGCAGCCCGGCGACGCGATCCCGAAGCCGACGCCTCCACCGCCCGCGCCCGACCCGACACCGCCGGCGCCGCCGAGCGAGACGACTTCGGAGGAAGAGCGCGAACCACTGATGCCGCCCAAGCCGGGCCTCGCCTGGGGCGGCAACCAGAACAGTTCATCGCTCGACTAGCTCAGATCCGACTAGCTCAGACTGGTTGTAGAGTTGGCTCTGTTCTCTGATCGCTTGACGGCATTGCCGCGCTAACTAGGCTGGGTAATTCAGGTACCAAGAACCGATCACTTTGAGATCGATGCGAGACAACCATGAGCACTGAGCTATCCGACGTGTACGCCGTGATTCGCAGCGGCGGCAAGCAGTACCGGGTCTCGCCCGGCCAGCGGATCAAGCTGGAACGTCTCGACGGTGATGCCGGAGACGCAATCACGTTTAGCGAGGTGCTGTTGGTCAGCGGAGGCGGCGAAGTCGCTGTCGGCACGCCGATCGTCGAGTCAGCCAGCGTCAGCGGCGAAATCCTCGAACAGGGCCGCGGCCGCAAGATCAACGTGTTCAAGTACAAGAACAAGACCCGCTACCGACGGCTCCGAGGCCACCGCCAGCTACAGACTTCCGTGCTCGTAAACGAGGTCTCGCTGGGCGAGCAAAGCTGGAACGCGCCTGTCGCTGAGGCGCCGGCCGAGCCTGAAGTTGAGGAAACCGAAGAGATCGAGGACGTCGAAGAACCCGTCGACGAGGTCGAGGCGGTCGCTGAAGCAGCGGACGCGGAACCTGCCGACGAGACCGAAGCATCAGAGGAATAGGGGAGCACGATGGCTCACAAGAAAGGCGTCGGCTCGTCGCGCAACGGTCGCGACAGCAACTCCAAGCGACTGGGTGTGAAACTGTTCGACGGCGAGGTTGTGCAGACCGGCGGGATCATCGTGCGCCAGCGCGGCACCCGCATCCATGCCGGCGACAACGTCGGTGTCGGCCGAGACCACACATTGTTCGCTCTGGCCGACGGCACCATCAAGTTCTCTCCGTATGCCCGCGGACGTCGCAAGAAGGTCTCGGTCATTCCTGCCGAGTTGGAAGAGGTGGGCGCGTGAAGGCCGAGATTCACCCCGAGTACGTCGACGCCACGATCACCTGCGGTTGCGGCCAGAGCTGGCAGACGCGCGCGACCAAGCCCGATATCCGAATCGAGATCTGCTCAACCTGCCACCCGTTCTTCACGGGTGAGCAGCGCATCGTCGACACCGCCGGCCGAGTGGAACGCTTCCGCCGCCGCTACGGAATCATCGACGAAGAAGACTAGTCCGACCACGGGGTCGCCGGGGTCGCGCCGAGAGACGACCAGCTAGGGATAGCGAGGCGGATCGTCGGCGACGCTGTGCACAGGGCCAGCCGGCACATCCCGAGCGCTGACGTCGAGTCGCAGTCCGATGGCCCCCAGGGCCGCGTCAATCTGCTCCAGTCGAGAACTGTGTTGCACGTTGAGCACCCGGTCGACCTGCGGCAGGTGCCAACCCAAACGCCGAGCCAACTCCGCCTTGCCGACGCCGCGGTCGCGCATCCCCTGGTAGAGCATCACCTTGACCGCAGTCAGCGTCGGCAGGGGAGCATAGATCGCGCCGGTCGATGGAGGCGGAATGTCCAGCCGGCTGGACATCCGCGCCGCGATCGCCTCCTCAAGCGCATCGATCGCCCGGGTGATCGCCTCATCGCGATCCTCTCCAAACGTGGTCAGCTCGGGAAAGTCGGGCGAGGTCACGAGCAAGCTGCCCGCGTCGTCTTCGAGAATGACTGGATAGGAGAGCATCACTTCAGCTCCAAATCCTTCTTGATCTTCGCTACGAGTCCTGGACCCAGCTCCTTGCGTCCACCGTGCATCGGCAACTGACTGGTGCGCTGACCGCGCCGAACGGTGACATGGCCGCTCCCGCCCTTGTGGGTTTCGAAGGTGCAGCCCCGTTTCTTAAGCCAGCGGCGCAGCTCCGAGGCGTTCACAACCACATACTATGAAACAGATCTGTTGATATCAACACAACTGTTGTCTGGTTGGCTATGCGGCGACGTCGAGCTGGTTCAATCCTCGCCGAGGTCGCGGTAGAAGCAGGAGCGATGGCCCGTGTGACAGGTCGGGCCGTGCGGGACGGCTCGGACCAGTAGGGCATCGACATCGCAATCCTTGCGAATGTCGACGAGTTCGAGCACGTTGCCGCTGGTCTCGCCCTTGGTCCAGTACTCCTGCCGGCTGCGGCTCCAGAACGTGACCAGTTGCTTCTCCAGCGTCATCCGCAGCGATTGTTCGTTCATGTAGCCGAGCATCAGGATCTCGTTCGTCGAATCGTCCTGGACGATCGCCGCGATCAGTCCGTTGGCGTCGTACTTGAGCTCTGGGAGCGCGAACTCGGTCGGGTCAGAGGACGTCGTCATAGTCCGCGTGTTCCATTCGCATGGGGATGCCGGCGGCCTGCATCTGGCGTTTGACATCCATGATCGGGTGGGTGCCGAAGTGAAAGATCGAGGCGGCCAGCACGGCGTCGGCCTTGCCCTCGGTGATCGCGTCGATCATATGCTGGGCGTTGCCCGCCCCGCCTGAGGCGATCACCGGGACGCCAACCGCCTCAGAGACCGCGCGGGTGAGTGGGAGGTCGTAGCCGTCCTGGTGGCCGTCGGTGTTCATCGAGGTCAGCATGATCTCGCCGGCGCCGCGCTCGACCACCTCTTTCGCCCATTCGACCGCGTCGATGCCGGTCGGTCGCCGACCGCCGTGCGTGTAGACCTGCATCGATCCGTCGGCTTCCGTACGAGCGTCGATCGCCACGACGATGCACTGCGAGCCAAAACGGTGCGCGCCCTCTGAGATCAACTCGGGGCGTTCCACGGCGGCGGTGTTGATCGTAATCTTGTCCGCGCCCGACTCGAGCATCAGCCGCATATCGTCGTCGGAGCGCAAACCGCCGCCGACGGTGAATGGGATGAACACACGATCGGCCGTTCGGCGGACCATGTCGACGACCGTGTTGCGGTCTTCGTGCGAGGCCGTGATGTCGAGAAAAACGAGCTCGTCAATGCCCTCGTGGTCGTAGAGAGTGGCCAGCTCGACCGGGTCGCCGGCGTCGCGCAGCTCGACAAACGAAATGCCCTTGACCACGCGGCCGTTATCCACGTCGAAACAGCCGATGATTCTCTTGGTCAGCATGGCGTCAACATGTCGTCAGCACGTCCGCTCGCGGATGCCGGCCTCGGCCGCCTCAAATGCGTCGGACAGCTTCAGGCGTCCGTCGTACAGTGCCCGTCCGAGCACCACGCCGGCGGCCCCGTTGGCGGCAAGACGGCGAATCTGCATCGGATGTGCGATTCCGCCCGCTGCGATCACGGGAGAGCGCGCGACGCCGGCCACTCGGGAAAACTCTGCCTCGTCGTGGCCGCCCAACATGCCGTCCGAGGCGATGTCGGTGTAGATGAAACGCCGCACACCCAGATTCTCGAGCTGCGGGATGAGCGCCACCGCCGGCAGCTCCGAGGCCTCAGTCCAGCCATTGAGCGCCACTCGCCCGCCCTTGGCGTCGACGGAAACCGTGATCGCGTCACCGGACAATTCAACGGCTTCACGCAAGAAGTCGCGGTCGGTCACGGCCGCCGTCCCGACGATGATTCGGGTCACGCCGGCCTCGAGGTAGCGTTGCACCGTATCGAGATTGCGAATCCCGCCGCCGACCTGCACTGGCTTGCCGAGCGCAGCGATCTGCTCGACGAACTCGGCATTGGCCGCCCGGCCCTCGCGCGCGCCGTCCAAATCGATCACGTGCAGCATCTCCGCGCCCTCGTCGATCCAGCGCCGCGCGGGCGCAATCGGATCGTCGTCGAAGACGGTTTCGCGGTCGTAGTCGCCCTGGACCAGCCGTACGCAGCGCCCGCCGCGGATATCGATCGCCGGCAGCACGTCGATCATGTTGGGCGTCATCGCGAGCCTCCGTTGCCGGAGTGCTCGAGCAGAAAATTACGATAGATGCGCAGCCCGTAGGCGCCGCTCTTCTCAGGGTGAAACTGTGTCGCCGCGAGCCGGCCGCGCTCAACGACCGCCGTGACGTCCGCGCCGTAGTCGGCGATCGCCACCACGTCGTTGGGGTCGGCCATGTCGCAGTAGTAGGAGTGGACGAAGTAAAAGTGTGCGCCGTCGGGGATGCCGTCGAACAATGGCGTCGAGCGGCGCTGCTCCACTCGATTCCAGCCCATGTGCGGGATCTTGCGACCCTCCGGCAGTCGTACGACCTGGCCCTCGAGCACGTCCAGGCAGGGATGCTCGCCGCCCTCCAACGAGACGGTCATCAGGGCCTGCAGGCCCATGCAGACGCCGAGAAACGGCCGGTCGGCGGCGATGTACTCATGGATCGGCTCGACCAATTGGCGCGCCCGCAGGTTGTGCATCGTGTCGGCGGCTGCGCCGACGCCAGGCAGGATGACCACGTCCGCCTCGTCCAGCGCGGCAGGCACCGAGGCCACCTCAGGCTTTGCGCCGACGCGCTCGACCGCACGCACCACGGAGCGCAGGTTGCCCGCGCCGTAGTCCAGGATGATTACGTCAAGATCGGCCAGCCGAGGATCACTCACGGGCCGAGCGTATCAGTAGGAATCCCGCTGACATCGTTCGTATAGTGAACTCGATGTCAACAGAAGCAACAGTCAGCGACAGCGAAATCATCGCCGCGCGCGACCGCGTCGAGCTGCTCCGCGCCGAGATTCTGCGTCACAACCATCTCTATCACGCGCTCGATGCGCCCGAGATCTCAGACGCGGAATATGACGAACTCTTCGCCGAGCTCAGGCGGCTCGAAACCGAATACCCCGAGCTCGCCTCGGCAGACAGTCCCACCCAGACCATCGGCGCGCCGCCGGGCCGCACGTTTGCCGTCGTCGAACACCGGCTGCGGATGCTCTCGCTCGGCAACGCCTTCAACGCCGAGGAATTGCTCGCCTGGCGACAGAGGGCTGTCGACCTGCTCGACCGCGAAGAATGGACCTACGTCACCGAGCCCAAGATCGACGGCCTCGCGATCGCGCTGGTCTATGAACGCGGACGCCTCGTCCAGGCCGCGACTCGCGGCGACGGACGCGCCGGCGAGGACGTGACCGCCAACCTGCGCGCGATTGACGCCGTGCCCAACGAGTTATCGGGCAATCCGCCGCCCGTGTTCGAGGTCCGCGGCGAAGTCTTCATGCCCAAGGCCGGCTTCGATGCGATGAACGCCGAGATCGCCGCCGAGAACGAACGTCGCCGCGCAGAAGGCCGAGCTGTGCAAACGCTCTATGCCAATCCGCGCAACGCCGCCGCCGGCTCGGTGCGCCAGAAGGACGCCTCGGTCACCGCCATCCGACCGCTGAGCATCGGCATCTATCAGCTCGGCTGGTGCGACGACTCGGTCACGCCCGACACCCACTGGGAGACGCTCGGCTGGCTCTCCGAATTCGGCTTCCCGACCACGCCCGAGGCGGCCCACCACGACGGTATCCACGATGCCCTCGCCGCCTGCGAGCACTGGACCCAGCGCCGCGACACGCAAACCTTCGAGATGGACGGCGTCGTCGTCAAGGTCGACGACCTCGGCCTACAGGCCGACCTCGGCATCGTCGGACGAGAGCCGCGCTGGGCGGTCGCCTGGAAGTTTCCGCCCCAGGAAGCCTCGACCGTCGTCGAGCAAATCCTGGTCAACGTCGGACGCACCGGCAGCATCAATCCCTACGCCCGGCTGCGGCCCGTGCGTGTCGGCGGCGTGCAGGTAACCAACGCGACGCTGCACAATCTGGACGACATTCGACGCAAGGACATCCGCGAGGGCGACACGGTCGTCATCCGCCGCGCCGGCGAAGTCATCCCACAGGTCGTCCGACCGGTGCTGGAGCGTCGCGACGACGACTCCGCCGAGTGGGAGATGCCTACGATCTGTCCGGGCACCACCTGCGGCGAACGCGGATGCACCAACGAGCACTGCGGCGGCGAGCAGGGCATCGTCGACATTTGCGAGGGCGCCTGGTGCGGCGGCAACGTCTCGCGCCAGGGCGACGACGCCGACTTCTATTGCGACAACCGTTACTGCCCCGCAATCGTCCAACGAGCGATCGAACACTTCGCCGCGCGCGGCGCGATGGACATTCGCGGTCTCGGAGAGAAGATGATCCGCCTCTTGTTACGTGAAGGCGTGATTCGCGACGCCGCAGACATCTACACCATCCCAGAGCGACTCGATGAACTGGCCAAAATCCCGGGCCTGGGACAGGTCAAGCGACGCAAGGGCGAAGATCACTACGAAGTCGGCAATCGGTTACGTAACCTGGCCGGCGCGATTGAGCGGTCAAAAACCCGCGGACTTTCCTACCTCCTGGTCGGGCTCGGAATCCGCCACGTCGGCGGCGAAAACGCGACCCTGCTCGCCGACGAGTTCCGCTCGCTCGACGCCATTCTCCTCGCTCCGACGGAAGCCTTGGCCGCCGTCGACGGCGTCGGACCGATCATTGCCGAGAGCATCGCCGAGTGGGCGCTGGACGGAGAAAACTGGTCGGTTGTCCACCGACTGCAAGTGGCAGGCGTCGAAGATGAGATCGAGCTGAGCGATGAGGAACCGTCGGAAACGCCATTGGACGGCATGCGATTCGTCCTGACAGGGAGATTCGGAGCGATGACTCGGCCACAGGCCGAGGCGCAGCTCAAATCGCTCGGTGCAACGGTCGGCTCCTCCGTCAGCAAGAACACCACGGCATTGTTCGCCGGCGATGCCGCTGGTTCCAAGCGGACCAAAGCGGAGTCACTGGGACTGCCAATCTGGGACGAGGACCGCCTGATCGATGCGCTGGGCGACCCTGCCCTGGTCTCGATCTGGTTGACGGAAGCGGAACCTGCCGAGCCCAATTGACGTTCTTCTGGTACAGGTACCGAGGGGTGAACGGGTACGCTGGTCTCTATCGACGCGGCATCGCGTTCCCTGCGTCTGTTGATCCGCGCGCGCCTGAGGTCGGCGACCTCGCCGACGGAGCTTGAGGAGTCCCGATGGCCTGGTCTCCCTTTGGCTGGTTGGCCCGACGATTCTCACCCGACGTGGGCATCGATCTGGGCACCGCCAACACCCTCGTCTCCGTCCGAGGGCGCGGGATCGTGGTCAACGAGCCCTCGGTGGTCGCGATCAACCGGATCGACAACTCGGTCCTCGCAATCGGCAAGCAAGCCAAGACCATGGTCGGCCGTACCCCGGCCCACATCGTCGCCACACGGCCACTCCGCGACGGCGTGATTTCCGACTTCGACGTCACCTCGCGGATGCTCAATCACTTCATTCACGAAGCGCTGCAGCGTGGCGGCATCGGAATTGGACGACCGCGCGTCATGGTCGGCATTCCGGGCGGAGCTACCGAGGTAGAGAAGCGAGCCATCTTCGAAGCGACCCGCTCAGCCGGCGCTCGCGAAGTCCACCTGATCGAGGAGCCCATGGCCGCCGCAATCGGCGCCGGCCTGCCGATTTTCGAGTCAACCGGCAGCATCGTCGTCGACATCGGCGGTGGCACGACCGAGGTCGCCGTCTGCTCGATGGGTGGCATGGTCGTCAGCACCTCGACCCGCGTCGCCGGCGACGAGATCGACCACGCGATCATCACCTATGCCAGGCAGGTCCACAACATCCAGATCGGCGAGGCATCGGCAGAGAAGATCAAGATCGCCGGCGCCTCTGCCTTCCCACTCGAAGAAGAGCGCGACGTGGTGATCAGCGGCCGCGACCTCTCGACGTCGATGCCCAAAGTGGTGACGGTGACCACCGTCGAGCTACGAGACGCGATCTCGAGCGCCGTCACATCGATCATGGACGCCGTGCTGAAAACCATGGAGAGCACCCCCGCGGAGCTGATTCCAGACATCATGCAGCAGGGAATCGCCCTGGCTGGCGGCGGCGCGTACCTCCCGGGCCTCGACCGGCGCATGTCGCAGGAGACGAAATTCCCCGTCTACAAGGCCGATTCCCCGCTCACCTGCGTGGTCCGCGGTTGCGCTGAGGCGTTGAACGAGACCCGAGCCCTCGCCGCGGCCGACGGTCAGGTGCTGGCCGGTCGGAGCTAGCGGGCCAGGGGTGATTGGCAGGTTGACGTGCCAATACTCGGCGCACTCGTACGGCTGCTTGGAGCGCGCACGCGCTGGATCATTGGCATCTCACTGCTCGTCGGTGCGCTCACGCTGTTGGGACTAATCGGCTGGGCTGCGACGATCGAGGACACGGCCGCCACCGCGCTCAATCCCGTCCAGAGAGCCTTCCGCCAAGCCGGCGAGCCAATCTCCAACTTGCTCACCGACCTCGACGATTTCGGCCGCCTGAACTCGGAGAACCGCGCGCTGCGCTCGCGCATTGAACAGCTCGAAGCCGACAACGCCCGGCTACGTGAGCAACAGATCCAGGTCCGCGCCCGCCAGGCGCTGCTTGAGGTACAGGCCGAGACCGATGCCGTCACGCTCACTGCTTATGTCACGACTCGAGACCTGACCGGATTGCGCACAATCATCGGCATCGATCGAGGCTCCAACGACGGCCTCCGTGTTGGGCTGCCTGTACTGGCGTCCGGCGGCACGCTGATTGGCCAGATTATCGAGGTCCGCCCGCACACAGCGTTCGTGCGTCTGATCACTGACCCGGACAGCGCCGTCCGCGTGCTGCACCAGCCATCGCGCAGCGAAGTCGTCGCGACCGGTGACACGCTGGGCAATCTCGAGGCTCGTATTCCCTGGACCTCCGACGTGGAGCTGGGCCACCTCTTCGTCACGTCGGGACTCGACGGCCAGCTACCACAGGGAATACCAGTCGGGCGCGTCTCAGCCGCCGAGGGAACCGTCCAGGACGCCTTCCGTCACGTGGTGCTCAAACCAATCGCTCCGCTCGACCAGTTAGAGCAGGTCCTCGTCCAGCTCACGATCCCGCCGCCCGATCTCACGATTCTCGATCCAGAGACCTCAGAGAGCGACGGAGGCTAGGCCATGAGCGTCTTCCGTTGGCTGATGCTGCTATTCGGACTCTTTGTCCTGGTCGTGTTTCAGACCTCGGCCGGCCCGTCGTTCCCGATCTTCGGCGTCGGTCCGCAGGTCGTCCTGATTGTGCTCTGCTGCTGGGCCATGGTCCGCCCGCCGGTCGAGACGCTGGTCATGATCCCATTGGCTGGTATCGGATTGGGACTGCTCGCGTTCCAGGGCATGGCCGAGTCGGTCGCCGCATTGGCGCCGATCGGCCTGGCGGCGCTGAGCTGGAACGCATGGAAGGAATCACGAGGATTCACGCCGTTGCCCCTTGAATGGGCTGTGACGATCGTCCTCATCGGCGCGGCCTCAGTCCTACACTTCACCGCTCACGCGATCTCGGTTGAGCTCGCGACCTCTGGCGTCAACTGGCTGGCCGCCTTGCGCACGGTGATGCTGGGCGGCGTCCTCGGGAACATGATCATCGGCGCGGTCGTCTATTGGTTGGTGCGGATTCCGACGTCCGGCTCGGCAGCGGCGTCTGCCACGTCGAGATCAGCGAGATCGGCCGGGTTCTAATGCAACGCCGACCGAGGGGGGACAGGTCCGAAGGAGTCGCGCGGGAATACTCGCAGCACCTCGATCACGGCGAGGGCTTCCCCGTCCGAGCCAAGGTCTGGATCCTCGGCGGCTTCATCCTGCTCCTCTTCGGCATCCTCACGATCCAGTTGGTCAGACTACAGATCCTGCAGCATGACGAATATGTTGCGCGCGCCGCCAGCAACCGGGTGCGGACAATCGACATCCCGCCTGCGCGAGGACTGATCTACGACCGCGATGGCAATCTGCTGGTCGAGAACGCCCCCGCCTACCAAATATCCCTGATCGCTGCCGAGATTCCCGACTACGACGTTGAAAACGTCGCGGAGGAACTGGCCGCGATGTTCGACCTGCGCGCCTGGGAGATTGAGCAACAGATCTGGGATCGCAAGTACTCCAACGACCCTTTCCTGCCCATCCTGATCCACGAGGACCCAACGCCGGCCCAGGTCATCGATGTGACCTCGAGTCGCGCCACACTGCCGGGAGTTCATGTCGAGACCGTCTCGATCCGGCGCTATCAGCACGGACAATTGCTCGGACACATCCTCGGCTACGTCGGCAAGATCACCGAGCAGGAATACGACGAACTCTCGGGCGCCCGATATCTCTACAGCGATCAGATCGGTCGCGCTGGCATCGAGGCCGCCTACGAGCGCCAGTTGCGTGGCTCGGCGGGCCGACAACTCGTCGAGGTCGACGCCGTGGGGAACGTCCTGCGAACCCTGAACGACCGCGAATCCTCCCCAGGACTGAGCGCTGTCCTGACGATCGACATCGAGCTCCAGCAACGCATCGAGGACATCCTGCTCGAACACCAGGGAGCGTCGCTCTTCGCCTCTGCCGTCGTGCTCGACATCCACACCGGCGAAGTCCTGGCCATGGTCTCGGTGCCCAACTACGACGTCAACATCTACGAGGAAGTGACCACCGAGGAATACCAATCGCTGCTTGAAGATCCTGGCCAACCGCTAATCAATCACGCCATCCAGGATCAGTTCCCTCCAGGTTCAATCTTCAAGATCGTCACCGCCGTCGCCGGGCTCGCCGAGGGAAAGATCTCCACCGAAACCCTGATCTACTCGCCCGGAGTCCTGGAGGTCCACAACGAGCTCTCGCCGGGCATCATCTACCGCTTCGGCGACACGACGCAGGGCGTGTTCAACATCCGCACGGCGCTTGCCGAGTCCTCGAACGTGTTCTTTTACTACGTCGCCGGGGGCACGCCGGTGCGCAATCCCGAAAATCCACCCCGACACCCCAGCGAACAGGAGCGACTCGACGATCTAGCCGACGAGGGCGTCGTCGCCGGCGACGTGCAGTTCACCGGCGTCGGCAACGAGGCGCTGGCCAGATGGGCACGCGAACTGGGCTTCGACGCCCAAACCGGCGTCGACCTGGTCGGCGAGGCGCCCGGTCTGATCACATCGGCCCAGCAAAAGCTGGAAGCCTTCGGCGAGGAATGGCGCGACGGCGATACCTACAACATGGCCATCGGCCAGGGATTCACAACGGTCACACCCCTACAGATGGCCGTCGCCACAGCAGCGATCGCCAACGGCGGCACCGTCTACGAACCGCGCGTGGTGCGCGAGCTGCGCGACACCAACGGCAAGGTCGTCCAACCCTGGCAACCATCGGTCCGCAACCAGCTCGATATCGATCCCGAGATCCTGCGCGTCGTCCGCGAAGGCATGGCGCTCTGCACGCTCATGGGCACCTGCCACGACGCGCTCGTCGAGCTGCCCGAGATGCTCATCGGCGGAAAGACAGGAACCGCCGAGTTCAATCAAACCGGCACGGCCGTCTCCGGCGAAGAAGAGGGACCGACTCACGGCTGGTTCATCGCCTTTGCCCCGTTCGACGATCCGGAGATTGCGCTCGTCGTGTTCTTCGAATTCTCCGCCGGTTACCTCGCCTCTTCCGCAGGCGGCGAGATTCTTCGCGCCTGGGCCGAGACATCCGGCGCCCTAGCTACCTCCATTCCCCCGCCGTACGCGAGGGTCGCCATTACCGACGAGGAGTATCAGCGCCTGTATGAGGCGGTCAGGGAGAGGTCGCACTGATGCTCGGACACTCGTGGCGCCACTTTGATCCCGTCATCCTGATCGCGGCCCTCGCGTTGGCCGGATATGGCGCGCTGGTGATCTACTCCGCCTCGCTACCACGCGGGTCTGAAGGCGTGGTGCTCTCCAGCGCGGTCCAACGACACATCATCTTTGCGCTGGTCGGCGCAGTCCTGATGATCGCCATGACCCGGCTCGACTACCGACTGATCGACGCCCTCGGCTGGCTCGCCTACGGCTTCGGCATCATCGTGTTGGTCGCCGTGCTCTTCCTGGGCAGTGAGGAGTTCGGCTCGCGCCGCTGGTTCGACCTCGGCTTCACCGTCGTGCAGGCCTCCGAGATCGGCAAGCTGATGACGATCATCGGTCTCGCCAAATTCCTCACCGATTACCGAGATCGCCTGCAGGAATTCCGTATTTTCCTGCTCTCGCTGGGCATCGCCGTGGTCCCCGCCGCGCTCGTCTTCATCGAGCCCGATGCCGGTTCCGCCGTCGTCTTCATGGCGCTCTGGCTGGTGATGACGATGTTCGCCGGCGCGCGACTGCGCCACTACGCGATGCTCGCAGCCATCGGACTCTGCCTCGTTCCCGTTGGGCTCGCCGCCGGCGTGCAGGACTACCAGCGCGACCGCATCAGGGCGTTCATCGATCCCGAGTCCGACCCGCAAGGCGCCGGATTCAACGTGATTCAGGCCGAGACTTCGGTCGGTTCCGGCGGCCTCTGGGGTCAGGGACTGACCGAAGGCACGCAAACCCAGCTCGATTTCGTCCGCATCCAGACCACCGACTTCATTTTCAGCGTGCTCAGCGAGGAGCTCGGCTTCGTCGGAGCAATGGCGCTCTTCGCGCTCTTCCTGCTCTTGCTCTTCCGCATGCTCCGCGTGGCCAACAAAGCCGGCGAACCATTAGGCCAGCTCCTCGCCGTCGGACTGCTGACAATCATCGCGATCCAGGTCTTCATCAACGTCGCGATCAACATCCGCCTGATCCCCGTCACCGGCATCCCCCTGCCCTTCATCAGCACGGGCAACTCTTCGCTATTGGTATTCTTCGTCGGCCTGGGCCTGCTACAGAGCGTCCTCGCCTGGCAAGACGATGCCCGCCGAGGCCCCGCTTTCTGACCGCTGCACGCCACAACAACTCTGAGCGCTCAGGCCCTCTTCCACGACCCCGACGGCAACGGCTGGGTGCTGGTCCAACGCCCGACCATCGAACAATCGAAGCTCAATGCTCCAGTACGAAGTCCCGCCCCGCCTCTGAGCGGGGACCCGTTCCCCAAAACGCAAAGCAGAGCGCCCCTCATTGCTGGAGGGGCGCTTCTGGTTTCGTCCGTCGAAATCAAGCTAGGAAGTGACGACCGCTTCGCCTTCTTCTTCGCCCTCTTCCTCTTCAGACTCCGCCTCGGCCGCAGCTTCGACCTCGGCGGCGATCTCCTCGGCGCGTGAGAGGCCTTCGATGCGCTCGTAGTGCAGCATGTCCTCCTCGACGCCGTTCTCGTTGAGTTCCTTGGAGAGGTCGACGCGAATTGTGTCGCCAGCCTGGAAGTCGCCGCGCAGGAGCGCCTCGGAAAGCGAGTCCTCAAGCCGCTCCTGGATCACACGGCGTAACGGCCGCGCCCCAAAGACGGGGTCGTAGCCCTTCTCGCCGAGCCAATCTCGGGCAGCCTCGGTGACATCCAGATCGACTTCCTTCTCCTTGATCCGCGAGTCGACCTCCTTCAGCATCATGTCGACGATCTCGCGGATGTGAGCCCGACTCAGCGGGTGGAAGACCAACGTCGTGTCCACGCGGTTGAGGAACTCAGGCCGGAAGACGCGCTTCATCTCCTGAAGAACCTTGTCCTTCATCTTCTCGTAGCGCTGCTTCTCCGACTGCTCCTCGTCGTTGACGGTCGAGAAGCCAATCGCCGACTCCCGGCGAATCAGGTCGGAGCCGACGTTCGAGGTCATGATGATGATCGTGTTGCGGAAGTCCACCCGCCGGCCCTTGGCGTCGGTCAGGTGACCGTCGTCGAAGACCTGGAGCAGCATGTTGAAGACTTCTGGGTGCGCCTTCTCGATCTCGTCGAGCAGGATCAGGCAGTAAGACTTGCGCCGCACGGTGTCCGTGAGCTGTCCGCCGTCGTCGTACCCCACGTAGCCGGGAGGTGCGCCAACCAGACGCGCGACCGTGTGACGCTCCATGAACTCCGACATGTCCAGGCGGACCATGTTGTCGTCCGAGCCGAACATGAAGTCGGCCAGCGCGCGCGCCAGTTCTGTCTTGCCAACGCCGGTCGGCCCGAGGAACATGAACACGCCGATCGGCCGGCGCGGGTCCTTGAGCCCGGCCCGAGCCCGTCGCACGGCCTTGGCCAACGCGACAATCGGCTCCTGCTGGCCGACGATTCGCTCGTGCAGATCCTCTTCCATCCGCAGCAGCCGCTCGGACTCCTCGGTTGCAATCTGCACCAGCGGGATGCCGGTCCACATCGAGACAACCTCGGCGATGTCCTCGGCCAGCACGTCCGAAGAGTCCCGCTCGCGCTGCTGGTCGAGGTCTTCCTCGAGCTCAGAGATGCGCTGGGTCAACTTCAGTTCGCGATCACGCAGGTCAGCCGCGTACTCGTACTGCTGCTGATTGATCGCCTGTTCCTTCTCCTTGCGGATGCCCTCGAGCCCTACCGTCGCTTCCTTCAGCGACGGCGGCGTGTACGAACGCCGGATCCGCACCCTCGACGCAGATTCGTCGATCAGGTCGATCGCCTTGTCCGGCAGCGCGCGGTCGGAGATGTAGCGCGACGACATCTCGGCCGCCGCGACGAGCGCCTCGTCCGTGATGACGAGCTTGTGGTGCTCCTCGTAGCGGTCCTTGATCCCACGCAGAATCTCGACGGTTTCCTCAACCGACGGCTCTTCCACCACGATCGGCTGGAAGCGTCGCTCGAGCGCTGCGTCGCGCTCAATGTGCTTGCGATAGTCGTCGAGCGTCGTCGCCCCGATTGTCTGCAGCTCGCCCCGAGCCAGCGACGGCTTGAGGATGTTGGCCGCGTCGACCGCGCCCTCAGCCGCGCCCGCGCCGACCAGCATGTGCAGCTCGTCAATGAACAGCACGCAGTTGCCCGCGCCCTTGATCTCTTCAACGACCTTCTTCAGCCGCTCTTCGAACTCACCGCGGTACTTCGTCCCCGCGACCAGTGAGCCGATGTCCAAAGTCAGCAGCCGCTTGCCCTGAAGCGTCTCCGGAACGTCGCCCGAAGCAATGTGCTGAGCCAGTCCCTCAACAACCGCCGTCTTGCCGACGCCCGGCTCTCCGATCAAGACCGGATTGTTCTTCGTCCTCCGCGAGAGAATCTGGACAACGCGCTGAATCTCCTTCGAGCGCCCAATCACTGGATCGAGCGTCCCCGCTCGAGCCGCCGCCGTCAGATCGAAACCAAGCTGATCAATCGTCGGCGTCCGAGTCGCCGAACGCGAACCCGAGCTGCTGCTCGATCCCGCGCCCGCGCCGGCCGTCGCCGGACCGCTCTGCGACAGAATCCGCGTCGTCTCAGCGCGCACGCGCTCGAGATTCACGCCCAGCGATTCCAGCACGCCTGCCGCGATGCCCTCGCCCTCGCGGACGAGTCCCAGCAGTAAGTGCTCGGTCCCGATGTAGTGATGATTCAGCCGCCGTGCCTCGTCGACCGCCAGCTCAATCACCTTCTTCGCACGCGGAGTCAAACCAATTTCGCCCAGCACGGCGCGGTCGCCGCGGCCGATGATGAACTCAACCGCCGAACGGACCTTGCCCAGCTCAACGCCCAGGTTCGAGAGCACCTTCGCCGCAACGCCGTCGCCCTCGCGCACCAGACCCAGCAGCAGGTGCTCGGTGCCGATGTAGTTGTGGTTGAAGCGCTGGGCTTCTTCCTGCGCGAGCGTTAAAACGCGCCGAGCGCGCTCGGTGAACTTGTCAAATCGATCTGCCATGGCAGTCTCCAGTGCACGATGCGACCGCAGACGGGCCGCTCGCGGGATACGGTCAGCCTATCAGAGCAGCGAATACCCAACGCCGGCTGCGAGCGTGTGTGCAGGTCGCGTTCATCCCAGGACGTGGGAGCTGTGGACTCGCGACCAGAGCTAGCCGGACCCTCGACTGTCGCCGAAGTCCTGCTCCGTGACGCCGGCTCGCTCCAGCGCCTCCTGCATCGCCGAGACCGCGCGCACCGGCTCCGGAGCAGCAGCCTCGGGCTGCGCTTCCTCGGCCGCTCGCGACGGTTCCTCCGACGGCTCAGGCATCGGCGGAGGCTCGGGCATGGACTCCTGCTCAACGCCGAAGCGCTCGGCCACATCGTCCGGCAGACGAATGATTCCGCCGTCCTGGTTGAAAATCCAGCCCAGGCGCTCGGCGTCCGTCCGAGCCTGTCGCAGAGACAGTCCCAACCGGTGTCGATCCCGCTCGATCCGCACGATCTTCGCCGGAATGATGTCGTTCTCCAGCACAACCTCGCGCGGATGCGTGATCCGCCGGTCGGCCAGCTCGGAAACATGAACCAGTCCCTCGACCGGACCCTCGAGCCGCGCAAACGCGCCGAACGTGACCAGCTTGGTCACCACCGACGGCACGATGTCGCCGACCTCGAACTTGGCCACGACTTCGTCCCACTGCTCCGGCGACGCGCGCCGGACCGAGAGGCCGATCTTCTTCGATTCCTTGTCGATCTTCGTGATGTACACGTCGATCGTCTGGCCGATCGTGAACATCGACTCCGGGTCGACGTCCCGCTCCCAGCTCAGCTCCGACAGGTGCGCCAGGCCGTCCGCCCCGCCCAGGTCGACGAACACGCCGAACGAGCGAATGCTGGTAATCCGGCCCGAGCGAATCTCGCCCTCCTGGAGTTCTTCCAGCAGACGATCCTTCTGCTCCGCCCGCCATTCCTGCACCGCCGCGCGCTCCGACAGGATCACGCGGTTTCGGCGCCGATTAATCTCAATCACCTTGAAGCGCAGCGTGCGGCCTTCGTACTCCGAGAGCTGCGCAATCGCCTGCTCGCGGTCGCCCGTAATCTCGACAATCTGCGACAGCGGCACGAACGCGTTCACGCCCTCCACGTTGACCAGCAGACCGCCCTTGTTCGAGCCGGTCACGCGGGCGTCGAAGACCTCGTTCTCGTCGAAGCGGCGCTGCAGCTCATGCCAGCCCTGCTCGCCCCGCGCCCGGTCGATCGACAGCTCCAGCGAACCGCCCTCCGACTCCGAGTCCGTCACAAACACATGCACCGGGTCGCCGGTCTTCAGCGCCTCGCGCTCCGTGTCCGTCAGCGAGCGCATCTCCTCGAAGTGGACGATGCCCTCCGACTTCGCACCCACATCGACGATCAGCGCCGAACCCGACCAGTGGACGACGATGCCTTCGACAATGTCGCCCCGTCTGGGGTTCAGCGGTTCCCGGCCAGGTTCGGCCAGGAGTTCATCCATGGTGGTCGGTTCGGATGCCCCCACTTCCGTTGCGGTCGGGGGCGCGGGCGCGTTCGGATCGATGTCAGTGCTGGGTGTGGTCAAGGGTTGGTGAGTTGGGACGGAAAAGCCTCAACAAGGAGGCAAAATGGCCCGCCCCGGCTCCTTTCTGGGGTTTGCCGAATCGTATCACAGCACCCCCAGACCCCCCTCGAACACGGGTCCCTCCCTGTCTTCTTTCCTCCCCCCTCTGGGGGGAGGTGCCGAAGGCGGAGGGGGGCTCCCCCGCAAACAAGAAAAACCGCCCGGCGCCTCTACAGGGCAGCCGGGCGGCCGATTCACAAGAGCGAGCTGGCAATGGCCTATTTTCCGCAGGGGGTTGCCCCCCCAGTATCGTCGGCGCTGCGGCGTTTCACTTCCGTGTTCGGGATGGGAACGGGTGGTGCCACCGCGCTCCAATCACCAGCTCAAGAAAGATCGTAGCACGACCCCGCCGCTCACCTAGATGATCTCCGCGTCGCCGCGAAACCTGTGCGACAATCCAGCCTATGACCACCGAAACCGCCCGCGAGGAAGCCGTCAACCCTCTCCTCGGACAACTGCTTCGCGCCCGTGGCATCAAAGCTCGCGCCGAACGCCGCAGCCGAGGCGATACTCCCGACATCCGCTTCGAACTCCGCACCGGCGAACTCATCCTGATCGAGTGCAAGTGGGAATCCAATATGCCCGCCCTTGACGACCAGCTCGATCAGCGCGTTCATGACTTCCCCGAAGCCGTCGCCCGGGTCGGCGTCCTCTATCCGGACGACCTCAAGTACGTCGATGACATCCACGATGAACTTGAACACACTCTGAACCTCCAGTGGTACCTGCACAGCTCGCGGGCCCGGGTCTTCGATGACCGCACCCTGCGCGAAGGAACCATTGAGCAGTTCGCTGGCCACCTGCGGCTACTGCCGCTGGAAATCGAAGGTGTTGACCGCGTCGTCGCGGCCGCTGGCGCAGTCGGCTACGGGCTCGACCAGGCTGCCTCCGAAATGCGCAAGCACGCTCGTGTCGCTCGACTCATCGCAGAGGCGATCGCCGAGACCGACGACGAGAAGGACAAAGCCGCCGCACAGCGAATCGGGTGCTTGGTCCTGTTCAACGCCCTCGCCTTCCAGGACCGACTGGCGACCATTCGCGACGATGTGCCCTCGCTCAACGAGGTGACCGGTGACGACACCTCGAGACTTGAGGCTGCGTGGCGCGCGATCTGTGACGAGATCGATTATGTACCGGTCTTTGAGCTCGCCGCTGACCTTCTCAAGATACTTGGATATGCTCCGCCGCCGACGGCGCGCATGGTGTTGAGGCCCCTGCTGCGAGCGGTCGAACAAACCCGCCTCGTTGAAGGACATGATCTCTCCGGTCGTCTCTTCCACACTCTGCTATCCGACGCCAAGTTCACCGGCGCCTACTACACCTCGGTTCCCGCCGCGACCCTGCTGGCTCGGCTGGTCTTCGAGAATTGGCCGCCCAACATCGACTGGGCCGACCATGAGTTTCCCGCCTCACTCAATGTTGCCGACCTCGCCTGCGGCACCGGAACCCTCCTAATGGCCGTCGCCGCCGAGGCCGAACGCCGACACCAGACAGCCGGAGGCAGGCAATCCGCCGAGCTGCACAAGGCAATGGTTGAGCAGGCTCTCCACGGCTATGACGTCCAACTCTCTGCAGTCCATTTCGCTGCTACCAGTTTGGCGGCGCTCAACCCAGAAATCGATTTCGACCGAATGAACCTCTACCAACTCGATCTTGGAGCTGCGAGCGATCGACTTGCCCTCGGTTCCCTTGACTTTCTCGGTAGCAACGAAGTTCCGGTGCAACGGGCACTATCGCGAGACTACGCCGGAACGACTTCTCATGGCGTAGGGCGAATCTCCGGGACAACCAGTAGGCCCGCCAGAGAGACGACTACTGCGGTACTGCCGCCACTAGATCTCGCTATCATGAATCCACCGTTTACACGTTCTGTCGGCGGTAATCTGCTATTCGGTAGCGTGCCGGGACCCGAGCGATCGAAGCTCCAAAGTGAACTACGGCATCGACTCAAATCACGTTCTGCAACCGCCACCGCTGGTCTCGGAGCACCATTCGTAGCGGCCGTTGCTCCCAAGCTACATCCTGGAGAAGGACGACTTGCCTTGGTCTTGCCTGTACGAGTGTGCACGGGTCGATCATGGTCCCAGACGCGAACACTAATCGAGAGCGAGTTCCGGCTGGAAACGGTCATAACATCACATGACCCAAAGAGGTGGAAGTTCTCCGAGGATGCCAAGTACTCCGATGCCCTACTTATCGCCACCAGACGGTCGCGTACCGACGATGAAGAAGAAGAGCACCGGACAACTTTCGTGAATCTCTGGCGAAACCCAAGTCGCATCTTCGACGCCGGCCGTTTAGCCGATGCAATCTGCAACACGACGCCTGCGCCGATTGAAGAGTCAGGCATGGGCCTGTTGACAGTGGACGGCGATCACGTTGGTGTCTCACTGTCTATACCAGAGTCGCAGTATCTGGGATCACAGTGGCGAGGAATGCAGTTTGCACGAACGGACCTAACCCGCAGCGCAATTCGCCTCCTCAATAGAGGTGAAGTGTGGCTTCCCGGATCGCAGAACCACGCGAATGTCCCCATGATCGCCCTGGGATCGATTGCTGAGATTGGGCCAGACCGTCGCGACATCTGGGATGGATTTGAACGCACGGACGCCGTGACAGCGTATCCAATGGTAGAAGATCATCATTCGGATGTCCGCCGGACTATGGCAACTAATCCTGACAAGTATCTTGCTCCCTTGGTCGAGCCGCTCCCCGGTAGGCGGCTCAAGCCTATCCACACATTATGGCCGAAAGCGGGACGCTTGCTTATCGCAGAACGGTTAAGGTTGACCAATGCGCGCGTCGTTGGTATGTGCGCAAGCCAAGCCGTGCTATCAAATTCCTTCTGGCCTGCCAAGACCGCGACTGCCGACGTAGACGCCGCTCTCGCGGTGTGGCTGAATAGCAGTCTTGGCCTGCTCACTCTTCTAGCGACTCGAAACACAACCGAGGGCGGGTGGGTCGATTTGAAGAAGGGAGATCTCGAAAGACTTCATGTGCTAGATGTGCAAGGTCTTTCCCCGCCAGTCTTGGCACAACTGGTTGATCTCTTTGCCAAGCAGTCAGATGCCGAGTTCTTACCGTTTCCAGAGATGGCACACTGCTCTGTACGAGCGGCCCTTGACACCGGTTTGTCGCAAGCGCTCGGCTTACCCGACCTCGGCGGCTTGCGACACCTCCTCGCTTCCGAGCCGGTCATCTCGAACCAGCAGCTGTAGCGCTACGACATCGCCACCACACTCGCCCCTCAACCGAACATCGCACATTCGTCCATATACAATCACCCAACACCCGCATTGCGGACGGACCAAAGTGACCGACAGCCAACCCCAACAACCCCTACCATGTTATCAGGATCGACCAGGACTTACCTGGATCGACACAGATGGACCCTGCTCCAATCTGGACAGATCCGAACACCAAACCGGCCCCTCACCACCCAACCACCGCTTACCAAAGCCAACCAAACCCAACCACCTCCTACCACCCCAGATCGCCCAAAACCCAGTGTTTTACGCGGCCAGACGCCGTTTTTTCCTCCACCCCGCCGGAAAGAAAAAATCTCTACCAACCACCCGGGCGACCGCCTCCACAGGCAGACGCGCCTATCCAAACCGGCCGAACAGAACCGAACGCCCTACGCCTCGATCAACCCACAGACCGCCCCCGCCGGATCCCGAATCACGCAGAACCGGCCCTCGCCCATCGCCCGCGGGCCGTCCACGATCTCGCCGCCCAGCTCCGTCACCCGCTCCACGCTGGAATCGAGGTCCTCCACGTTGATATAGATCATCCACATCGGCGGAATGTTGGCGTTGACCCCGCGCGCGTGGCAAACGCCTCCAACCGCCGACTCCCCGTCGGGCGTGAGCATCACGTAGTCGTCGTAGTCGCCCATGCTCAGCGGCTGCGACTGCCAGCCGGCGACCGCCGAGTAGAAGTCCCGCACCTGCTCGGCGTCCCCGACCGTCAGGTCCTGCCAGCCAATCCGGCCGGGCCGCTGGTCAGGCGCGTCGTCGCTCATCGGTCGTCCCGAACCGCTGGAACCGGGGTGGTGGAGCCGAGGGGATTCGAACCCCTGACCTCTGCCGTGCAAGGGCAGCGCTCTCCCAACTGAGCTACGGCCCCGGAGATCTCAGCCTAACGCTACGGCGTCGAGTCCTGACTCAGCGCCTTCAGATTCAGCGGCAGACCTGCGGCCACGAACCAGACGTCGTCCGCCGCCGACGCGACAAGCTGATTCACCCGCCCCAACTGGTCGGCGTAGTCGCGACCCAGCTTCGTCATCGGCACGATGCCCAGCCCCACCTCATTCGAGACCACGATCCATGACGCATCCTGCTCCCGGTAACAGTCCAGCAACCGCTCAGTCTCGGCCAACACGTCGCGCTCGCCCCCTGCGTGCATCAGGTTGCTCACCCACAGCGTCAGACAGTCCAGCAGCACCGTGTCATAGCCGTCCACAACCGGCAGCAGCGAGCCGACCAGGTCAAGCGGCTCCTCAAGCGTGTCCCACTCCGCCGGACGGTCGTCCCGATGCTTGCGAATCCGCGCCGCCATATCCTCATCGCCCGCCTCGGCCGTCGCCGCAAACAGCACCCGCCCGCTGCCCTCTGCAAGTCGCTGCGCATACGTGCTCTTCCCGGCCCGCGTACCGCCCAGGATCAGCGTCAATCGCTTCGCCACAACTCACTCCTCCCCCAGCGACGCCAGATGACTCGTGTCGTTCCACAGCTCCAGCACCCCCGAGTCGCCAAACGTGCGCACAACCGAAAGGCTCGCCGTGTCAAGACGAAAGCGAGAATGACTCTCAACCGGCAAGTCCAGCAGACAGATCAACGACGCCAGCAAAGACCCACCGTGCCCCACAACCAAAACCTGCTCGCCCGATCCATGCGCCGCTCGAACCCGGTCATGAAACCCACGAACTCGCTCAATCACCTCCCGCGAACTCTCACCTCCCGGAGGCGCATACGCCGCGCTCTGTCGCATCATCCGCTCCGCAAACCCCGCCGGATCCCGAGCCTCCGCCTCAGCAAACGTCAACCCTTCCCACTCGCCATACGCAAACTCCCGCAACGCGGGAACTCCAGTAATCGGAACACCCGACTCCCCACAAACCAACCGAGCAGTCTCCATCGTGCGAGCCAGATCGCTGGCATAGACAGCCGAGAACGCAGTCCCCGCAAGTCGTCCCCCAAGCCGACCGGCCTGAGCGCGCCCTCGTTCATTCAGGGGGATATCGGATTGTCCCTGGATCCGCCGCGCCCGATTCCACTCCGTCTCCCCGTGCCGCACCAGATACCAGCTGCATCCCGTATCCCAAGGAACGAACACCCTGTCGTCACTCATCGCAAACTCCTACCAGAACGGCGCATCAAAGAGCTCAGGCAACACCGGCGCCAGCGCCAAGCCAAAGATCAGTACCGAGACCTCACCAAGCTCGTTCACCGCCCCATACGCGTCGCCCGTCATCCCGCCAAGCTTGCCGGTCATCCAGCGCCCCAATCCCAACCCAACAAGCGTCGCCGCGCCGAACAGAACCAGCCCACCAGCGCCAAGAAAGAGCCCGGCCGTCAGCGCTGCGATCACCAGTCCGACGCCCCCGTGCCACCAGCGTCCGCCATCCTGGAACGACGTGCCTAGACCCTGCGCTCGCGCGTAGGGAAACGCCAACATCGTCGCCAGCATGCCGAATCTCGACAGGCAGGGGAAGACCAGCAGCAGACCGATCCGCGCACCATCGGGAATCCCGGCCAGCAGACTCCATTTGGTCACGATCAATGCTGCGCCGCCAATCACGGCGAACGCGCCCACATGCGTGTCGCGAAGAATGCGCAGTCGATCCTCAGGCGTATAGCCGCCAAACAACCCGTCGCAACAGTCGAGAAAGCCCTCCGTGTGCAGCGCTCGAGTCAGAATCAACAGTGCAGAAACCAACAGAGCGCCGACCACGATCGCCGGCAATCCCTCGCGAGCCGCTGCATCAAGGCCCACGAGGCACGCGCCCAACAGAAGTCCGACCAGGGGAAACCAGGCGCGATCAGCGCCTGTCGGCGCGCGATTGGCGGACACGGGCAGAATCGTCAGGAAGCCAATCGCCGCGCGCGGTCCGCTCACGGCGAGGCATCCTGGTCCGACACGCCAGCCTCCGTGAACGTGGCCATCTCATTCAGACTGGCCGCCGCGGCGTCGACGATGCCCATCGCCAGCACCGCGCCCGTGCCTTCGCCCAGCCGCATCCCCAGGTCGAGCAGCGGCTCGAGCCCCAGGTGTTCAAGCGCGATGCCATGGCCACGCTCCGCAGAACGGTGACCGGCGATCAGATAGTCCCGGCTCAGCGGCACAATCGACTGTGCGATCAACGCCGCCGCGGCCGTGATGAACCCGTCCAGGACCACCGGCGTCCGCCGCGAGGCTGCGCCCAGCACGACGCCTGCCAGGACGCCGATTTCGAATCCCCCAAGCGTGCGCAGCACGTCCATACCGTCTGTCGGGTCGGGCTGGTTGACGGCGATTGCCCGCTTCACCACGGCGACCTTCCGCGCGAGCTGCCCATCGCTCCGAGACGCGCCCCGGCCCGTCACCGCTTCTGGCGGACGCCCGCACAGCACCGAAACGATCGCGGCGGCGGAGGTCGTGTTGCCGATACCCATCTCTCCGATCCCGATGATGTCGTCGTAGGCCGCTGCCGCCCGCGCAATCTTGCCCCCCGCGTCGAGCGCAGCTTCAGCCTGATCCAGGGTCATCGCCGGCCCTTCGGCAATGTTCTGCGTCCCGAATCCGAGGCGCACCGAAACCAGCGCGTCCGACGGACCCACCGGCACCGCGACGCCGGCGTCGACGATGGTCAGATCGACGCCGGCTCGCTGGGCGAGCGCGTTGACGGCCGCCCCGCCCTCGAGGAAGTTCTGCACCATCTGAGCCGTGACCTCCTGGGGATAGCTGCTCACGCCGCTCGCGGCGATGCCGTGGTCGCCGGCTGCGAGGATGAGCTGCTTGCGGTAACCGCGCGGGTGCTCGTCGCCCTGCATCCCGGCCAGCAGGATCGACAGCTCTTCCAGCCGTCCCAGGCTGCCGGGTGGTTTCGTCAGTTGCTGCTGGCGCCGCTCCGCCGCCGCCATGGCGTCGCGGTCGAGTGGTTCGATGATGCGAAGGATGTCGTCGAGCATGATCATGTGAACGGACCGCGCCCTCTAGAACTCAATGCCAGGCTGCGCCTTGATGCCTTGCTCCTCGTAAGGATGCTTGATCAGCTTCATCTCGGTCACGAGGTCGGCATAGTCGACCAGTTCCTCTGGCGCATACCTGCCCGTGATGATCACATGCATTTGCTCAGGCCGTTGCTTCAGCGTCTCGACCACATCACCGACAGGGATCCAGCCGTAGTGCATGGCATACGTGAACTCGTCCAGCACGATGATGTCTTCGTCCCCATGCAGAATCGCATCTTGGCAGCGCTCCCATTGCGCCACCGCTAGCGCAGTCGTCTCGTCCATGTCCTTCGACAGCCAGGTGAACCCGTCGCCGAGAGATTCGATCTGCAGTCCGATCTTCTTGGCCGCGCGATGCTCACCAAACCTCGCAGTCGAGTGCTTGATGAACTGGAACATGCGAACGTTGAAGTCGCGCCCCCAGGCGCGAAACAGGACGCCGAGTGCCGCCGTCGTCTTTCCTTTGCCCTCCCCCGTGTTGACGATCACCAGGCCATGACGCCTGCGCGGGCCGACCTTCTCAAGAGGATCCGGTCGTTGCGACGGATCGCTAGCGGATGGCACTGGCAGCCTCACTTCTTGTCGCCGCGGCTGGTTCATCGTCGAGCAGGGGAACAGCGTCCTCTCGTAGTTCGACTCCAGTAGGAGCGCCATCTGCCGGCTCAATCAGGCTGACCGCGAGCGCGCCGGTCACCGGCTCCCGATAAATCGCGGACTTCACGCCAAACGCCGACTCAATCGTCTCAGGCGTCAACACCTCTTGAGCAGAGCCTTCGGTTACGACACGTCCCCCGGCCAGGAGGACCAACCGGTCGCAAAATCGCGCAGCCAGGTTGAGATCATGGATCGCCGCAACGGCCGTCAATCCGTCCTCAACGAGCCGCTCCACCAGCGTCAGGATTTTGAGCTGGTGCAGAACATCGAGGTTGGAGGTCGGCTCATCGAGCAACAGCACCTGCGGCTGCTGCGCCACGGCGCGGGCGAGAAACACTCGCTGGCGCTCACCTCCGGACAACGTCTCGATCGTTCGGCTTGAGAAGTTCTCCGTCTCTGTCAGCCGCATCGCATCCCTGGCGATCCGGTCGTCGGTCGGCCCCTCGACCTGGAAGCGTCCCAGGTGCGGATAGCGACCCATCAACACCAGCTCGAACGCGGTGAACCCCTGGGTGTACGGGGCGATCTGGGGAACCAACGCGAGAATCTCGGCAACCTTCCGCGCCGGAAGCGACTTCAAGTCAGCACCATGCAGCGAGACTGTCCCTTCCTGGTAGCTGAGCACGTTCGAGATCGCACGCAGCAGCGTCGACTTGCCCGCGCCATTGGGACCAATCAGTCCAACGAACTGACCTCGCTCGGCGCGGAGGTCAACCTGGTCGAGCAGCCTCGTCGCATCAACGTTGAAGCTCAACGACTGCGCATCGACCGCCGGCGAGTAATTGTTGTTGCTCATCGACATCCCACTCCTACTCGGCCAGACTGAAGGTTGCGACGGGCGGATCGGGAAAGTCGTCGGGCCAGAGAATCCGCGCCAGGTCCTCGGCTCCGCGAATGTTCCAGAACGACAGCGTCGTGAAGTGCTTGCTTTCTACGACATGGACGGCGCCGTTCTTGATCGCCGGCACTTCGGCTAGCGCCTGGTTGTCGAACAGGCTCTGACGGAACTCCTCGGCGCCAAACTCGATCGGCTGGGCAATGACGATCACATCCGGAGCCATCGCGATTACGCCCTCGAGGCTCGTCGTTTGATTGCCTTGTATGCCGGCCTCAGCCGCCGCATTGATCCCGCCGGCAGCATCGATCACGCCGCCTTCGGTAGAATCCGCACCGGCCACCCAGAGCGTGTCGGAGTATTGCGTCAGCGCGAGCACTCTTGGCTTCGATTCCTTGGCCGCAGTGACACTGACTAGCGCATCGAACCGAGCCTGGATTTCATCGGCGAACTCCCAGGCGCGCTCTTCTTCGCCAAAGATGTAACCCATCAGCAAGATCGCGTTGATTCGCGACTCTGGAGTCTGAATCAACTCAGTCTGGATCACAGCGATACCGGCGCGCTCAAGCGCGTCAATGCCCTCCGCCGGATAGAACGGGCTGGTCACGACGACGTCCGGAGCCTCGGCGATGATCGTCTCCGGGTCACGAGTAATGACGGCCTTGTCCTGAACCAGATCGGAAACATTCGAGTAGGTCAAAATCTTGGTGACCTCTCCCACCGCCACAAGTCGCTCGTTGGGCACGAGCGCCAGCGTGATCTCGTCGTGCCCGATCGATGCTGTGATGATTCGCTCCGGCTTGGCCGGGATGCTGACCATCCCGTTGAGACCCTCGACTGATCGAGGCCAACCTGAATTGTTCGGATCGACAATCCCGCGCACGCCTGCCAGTGAGCGCTCGGCTAGCTGGTCCGGCTGCTCCCGCACCGGAACGGATGGCGGGCCGTCGCCCGAGCAGGCGGCCACCAGCACGCCGACGGCGAGCACGATTCCCAGCGTCAAAATTTGCATGCGAGACTTCAACATCGATCCTCCTCCCGACGCCTACTCACAGCGAGTAGACCTGTCGTTTGTTCTTGATCAGCAACAAGATGAAAAAGGGTGCGCCGACGAATGCGGTCAAGATGCCGACACGAAACTCCGCAGGCTGGATAATGGTCCGCGCCACGGTGTCGGCAAGAATCACGAAGACAGCACCGCCGAGCGCACTCATGGGAATCAGCACTCGATTATCGGGACCCAGCATCAGCCGCAACGTGTGCGGCACGACCAATCCAACAAAGGCGATCGTGCCGCTCACCGCGACAGCAGCGCCGGTCGCCAGCGAGGCCGCCAGCAACATGGCGACCCGCGTCGCGCCGACACGCACACCCATCGAGCGGGCTTCGTCATCGCCGAGCATCAACAGATTCAGGTCGCGCGCCAGCAGCAGGAGCAGGACCGTGCTGCCCAGGATCAGCGGTCCGGCAGTGCGAACGTGCTCCCAGGAACGAGAATCCAGCCCCCCGGCCAGCCAGAAGAGAATCTCTCGCAATGCCGCGTTGTCCGGCAGAACGATGATGATCGCCGAGACGATCGCGCCGAGAAACGCGTTGACCGCGACGCCCGCAAGCAGCAGGGTCGCCATGGAAAAATGTCCACCGACAACGGCGATCCCATACACCAACAACGCGGCGCCCATCGCTCCGACAAACGCAAACACCGGCAGCGCGAGAAAGAACAGCCCGGTCAGGCCGCTCGCAATCGCCACAACAGCGCCCAAAGCCCCACCGGCTGAGACCCCGATGATTCCCGGATCGGCCATCGGATTGCGGAACAGACCCTGCATCGTCGCACCTGCCACACCGAGCGCCATGCCCACAGCCGCCCCGACGACAATCCGTGGCAAACGAATCTGATCGATCACCAGTTGTTCAGTGCGACCGAACTCGGGGACATCGAAACCGATACTGGACAACGCAATCCAGGCGATGTGACTGGCGGGAATGTCCACCGGTCCGAGAGTCAACGAAATCAGACCGACCACCAACACCAGCGCAGCGAGGATCGACATGCCAATCGTCAGACGCGCGCTGACGCCCAGTTGGCGGTAACCCCTCATCACCTGGACTGCGGTGAACAAAGAAAACCTCCAGCGGCTCCGCTGGAGGTTCGGTGTTCGACCTGCCCGGCACTACCAGAACTGGCGCCCGGAGATCGAGGGACCTCTCTATGGCGGAGAGTTGTCACCTCTCGTCCAGGCAGGTCTCCTGGCTTGCGGGTGGGTGTTGTGCCGGACCCTTCCCATCGACGTCAAGTCAGTCGACAGTGGGTATCAGCTCTCCATGATGCTCTTGCGAGCCCCGCTTACAGTGGCGCTACCGCGTCGGATTCTCACCGACTTCCCTATTCTCCCGGGACGGGCACCTGAACGAATACTGCTGCGCTGAGACTACCATGCGTAGTCCCTAACGACCTGTCGAACTGTCCCCCGTCAAGGCGATGCCCAGACCATCCAACGAAGAGTGCCTCGAGTTAGTCCAGTAATCTGACGCCCGTGACGATGCTCGGCGGGACAGCAACGCTGGCCGCGATCTGGCTGGTACTCGGCTGGTCAACCCTGTTCAACTCGCAGCTCGCACGGCTCGAATCTCTGGACGCGCCAACCCTTCAAGCGATCCACGAAGGCATCGTCGAAGTCGACTGGAGCGATGTCGCCGGAGCAGATCGCTACGAGATCCAGCTCCGGCGTCCTTCCGGATGGGTCAATCTGCCCGACGAGCAGGCCGGCGTCGCCGCAACGTTCGACGGCTCGCTGGCGATCATTAGCAATCTGCCATCAGATTCGACCGTAGACGCGCTTCGAGTCCGAGCCGGCAACTGCAGAGGCTGGTCGCAATGGTCCGATCCGGCCGAACAGGTCAGCACGTACCTCTTGGAGTGGGAAGTCGTCCCGGTTCCCCGCATCGATCTGGAACCGAAAGTCAACGCGGAGCCCACGACAATCTGGTCCGCTTCGATCGTCATTGAAGAACACAAGCGACGCTCAGGTCTGGTCGGCTACTCGATTCAGGACGGCCTGGGCGCGGCCGCACAGCAACAGTTCCGCGAATCTGATCGACAATTCGGAGTGCTGAGCGTCCTCAACTCCCGCCATGGACTCGTGCTCGAATCGTTCAGTCGGCAGACGTTCTCCGGCGATTTCTCCCTGAGCATCGAGGATGCCGAATCGTCGGAGGTCACTCATCTCTCAACCTGCGACGCCATCCGGCGGCAAACCACAATCGGAGAGCGCTTCGTCTGGCCGAATGCCGACCTGAACTGGAGCGACGGACAGAAAGTGGATCTCACCATCGCGCGAGACTCTGAACCTCCGCCAATGCGAGCAGTGCACCCGCCTCGCGCATCTCAAGCGCTGACCGCGGAATTCGAGGATGTCCCGTCGGAGCACGGAGGCGACGCATTTTCTCTGTTGCTGCGTTTCAGCGATCCGCTCAAAGCCGGCCCCGCCACCTTGGGCATGAGCGCCCTGCGCGTGACCGGCGGACATCCGATCTCGGCGCAGCGCGTGGATGGTCGATCCGATCTATGGAATCTGCGGGTGATGCCAGACGGCCGCTCCAGTATTCGCGTGCGTCTGGTCGGCGGTTCAGACTGCAACAGAGACGCCGCTATCTGCACCCAACATGAGGTCCCCCTGTCAAACCGGCCGGAAGTGACGGTGCCTGGTCCCGCAGTGACCGCCGAATTCTCTGGCGCACCGGAGCACCACAGCGGCCTCGATCGGGTCGACTTCGAAATCTCGTTCAGCGAACCAATCTCGATAAGTACCAGGACCCTCGGCGAAAAGGTCCTCAGTGTGCGAGGCGGCCGAGTCGATCAAGTCCGCAGAGTCGGAGGCCGAAGCGATCTTTGGCAAGCGACCGTGATTCCAGAGTCAAGCGATGACCTGGTCGTGACGCTCAACACGACGCCAAACTGCGCTGGAAGAGACTCCGCGTGTCTCGAACTTCATCGCCTGTCCGGTCCTTCGCGACTGACCATCCCTCCGGCGACCATCCACTTGACGTTCGACGACGGCCCAAGCCCGAAGAACACGCCGGTCGTCTTGGACATACTCAAGCGTCACAACGCGCGAGCCACCTTCTTCGTCGTGGGACGCAGCGCCGTCGCGTTCCCCGAGGTGATCGACCGAATCGTCAGCGAAGGACACACGCTGGCCAACCACACCTGGGCGCACGACGACCTGCTCCGACTGTCGGAGCAAGGGGTCATAGCGACGCTGCAACGCACCCAGCACGCGCTCGGCGAACACGCCACGCCATGCTTTCGTCCCCCGAACTATCGCTTCAACCAGGAGACGGTCAGGCAGGCGGCGAGCATCGGCCTAACGATGATCCTGAACACGGGTGAGACCGCCGACTGGCGAAGGCCGGGCGCCGACGCGATCACCGCCAACATCATCGCCTCCGCGAAACCAAACGTCATTCTGGTGCTGCACGACGGCCCCGGCGATCGCAGCCAGATGCTCCAGGCGCTGGATGCTTCGCTCACCTACCTCCGAGCGCAGCGCTATGCCTTTGAGCCGGTCTGCGAATAGGACGAGCGAGTTCGATTACTCCGTCCTAGACTGTGCGCGTTCGACGCGGACTCGAAGCGTCCGTGTGTCCCACCCGACTGGAGCAGAGATGGATATCGCCGCATTGGAGAAGTCGCCCAACGCCGACTCATTGGTCAAAACGATCATGGAGCACGACCTGGCTCGACACATCGTCGAGTTGGATGCCTACGGTTTCACCGTCATCCCGCCCGAAAAACTGGGCACCTCGCCGGGCTTCGCCGAGCGCCTGCGCGACGCGCTCCTCAACACCTATCAGAAGCGTCACGACGTCGAGATCGACGACTGGCGCACTGCCGATCTCCCGGTCCCGAACGAGCGCGCCTGGGAACTGATCAACGAAGACGACGTGATCACCGAGGCCGTGCTCAATCCGGTCGTGCTGACCATGGCGCGCTGGCACTGCGGACAGAGCGCCCTGCTCGGCGGCACCTCATCAATCATCAAGCCGCCGCACGAGAAAAACTACCTCGCCATCCACAACGACACGCACGGCGTGCCCCCGCCCCAGGCCGCCTACACCCACCTGGTCAACACCAGCTGGGTCCTGACCGACTACTCCTCGCGTGAAGACGGACCGACCGTGTTTGTGCCCGGCTCGCATCGCTGGGGACGCGCGCCGGCGCCGCACGAGACCAACTTCTGGGAGTGGGAGGGCGACGACAAGCTGTTCGAACCCGTCCCGATCGAAGCCAAAGCCGGCTCGCTCGCCGTCTGGGGCGGCAACACCTGGCACGGCGCAATGAATCGAGAGAGCACCGGCCTGCGCGTCACGATGGTCCTTGTCTGGATCCGCTCCTACATGCAGCGGCTCAGCATGTGGAACGAGGGCGCCGTCTCGCCCGAGCGGCTCGAGCGCTACCCCGAGCTCAACAAGATCCTCGGCTACGAGCACCCGTACCCGTTCCGCGACTACGTCGACAAACCCGACAAGATCAAGGACATGATGGCGCCCGGTCAGGACCAGTTCGCCTAGCCGCCATCGCGCCGGACGTGAAACTGCCCGACCCTCGCGGAGGAGGATCGGGCAGTTCGGGTGGTTGCCGGAGGAACTGAGGCGTACCCTTGGGGCGACGCCTATCGACCGTGGTCAACGGCGGATCAGCCGGTCGTAGACGTAGAGCGCTGCCCCCATGACAATCATCGCCGGAATCAGGACCAGCGCTCGGACTGCGTAGTACGCCTGCTTGAGTGCTCTGCTCATGGCGATACCTCCGATCTCACGGGGGCATTCGCGCCTTGCCCGCTTTCGATCCTTCCACCTGTCCAGCAATGCCAGGAGAGGCCAGAGGATGAACCGGGCTACGGCAATCACCATGATCCAGATGATGTCCGTGAAGAAACTCAGCAGCATGTTGCCCCCCTACCGAGCGTCGGCTGCATCCGCAATCGGAGAGGCCGCAGACCGGGCCGCTGCGATGGCAGCGGTGTGTGTGTGTGGGGGGGGGGGGGGGGGGGGGGGCGGGTAACTGTTGGTTATTTGGGAAAACCCCGCGGGGACCAG